>OZ220745.1:0-3218282 GCA_965116985.1 Dehalococcoidia bacterium
ATTCCCTTGCCGTGATGCACAGCACCTCCCCCGAACTGGCGAGGGAGCTTGCGGACGACCTCAGGGACCTGCTGCCGGAAGGCGCGGAGCCCTACATCACGCGATTCAGCCCGGTCCTGGGAGTCTACACCGGCCCCGGCGCCATCGGGATAGCGCTCCTCCAGGCCTCACGCACCTAGAATGACGGCTCGGGCAAGCACAGAGCAATCGAGGAGTCGATTGTCCCCGTAGGGGGTAATGGCCTGAGGGGCATTGCCCCGTATTCTGGAGAATCCTGTCTGTGCTCATTATAGTGGCTGCCGTGAGGATGTTCATGTCGTGCTCGTTGGGACGGTGGTGGGACGTACCTTTGCTTGTGGCCGTGGGCATCGCAAGCGTTGTGGCCATTTTATTTGGTACAAGTGCCGGTGAACGCAGGTCCCATGCGGCATAAGACCGACATCGCGGCTGGGACCGTGCTCGAAGGAGCGTAAAGCAACTGAATGCGGGAACAGGCCCGTCATCAAACTCGCCGCTTGGGGACTTTGACGAATAGCCAGTGGCAGCGAGTTCCGGACGTCGCACTAAGGGCGCGGCGAACCACAAGAAGACCGTCTATGGCAACGATCTGAGCAAGTCCGGTTACCGAAGCGGTTCGTTAGTTTCACTCGTCCGCCTGTTCCCGCGTCACCTGCTTCGCCATGTAGTATCCGACGCGGGGCACGGTGAAGATGTAGGTGGGGTCCTGCGCGTCGTCGCCCAGCTTGCGGCGGAGCCTGTTGACCATGGTCCGCACCAGCCCCGAGTTGCCAACTCCCCAGACCCTGCGCAGCAACTGGTCGTGGGTCAACACCCGCCCGGCATGGACCGAAAGCTCGTAGAGCAGCGCGTACTCCGTGGCGGTCAGCTCCACCGGATGCCCCGCCAGCGTCACCCGGCGTTGGGCGTAGTCGATGGACAGCCCGCCCGCGTCGTAGGGTTCGGACGGCTCGGCCTGGTAGGGCGCGACCCGCTTGCGCAGCGCCGCCCTGATCCTCGCGACAAGCTCCGTCGGCGAGAAGGGCTTGACCACGTAGTCGGACGCCCCCATGTCCAGGGCCCTGGCGACAACGTCGTCCTGGCCGTACATCGAAAGGAAGATGACCGGCACGTCCTCGCTCTTGAGGATGTCCTTCATCACCTCGAACCCGTCGTTCCCAGGCAGCATCAGGTCGAGCAGGACCAGGTGGGGGCTTTCCTCATCCATCAGGCGGGGTACGTCCTCGGGGTTCCCGGTCGCTATAGAGACATACCCGGCCCTGTCCAGGGCGTCTCGAACGTACCTGAGCGCCTGGGGATCGTCGTCCACGGCGAGTACCCGCACCCTGCCCCGCACCGGACCGCGGGAGCCCCGGGCTGCGAAAGCGGGCATCTCTGCGCCGTCGATGCCTTCCCCCTCCGCCGCCGGAACGGTGAAGGTGAACCGCGCCCCCAAGCCCGGACCGTCACTCTCGGCCCAGATGCGTCCACCGTGCGCATCCACGATGCCCCTGCAGATGGCGAGAACCAGGCCGGAGCTCGCGATGCCGCTCCCCCGGTCCGCGCCCTCACGCCGCGAGAACCTTCTGAACAGGTGCGGCAGCTCCTCGGCGGGTATGCCCCTTCCCTCGTCGGCGATGGACACCGCGACGTGCACGCCCTCCTGCATGACGCTCACCCTGATGGGCGAACCCTCCGGCGAGTTCGTCGCGGCGTTTGTGAGCAGGTTGCCCAGCACCTGGACGATGCGGCGCCGGTCGGCCATTACGGGGGGCAGATTGGGCGCGAGCTCTATCTGAAGGTCCTCCCTTCCGTTGCCGTCCAGGAACCTTCCCCTGGCCTCGTCCACCATCTCTGCCACGTTGGCAAGAGCCGGCTTGACCGACAGGGTGCCCGTCTCGATGCGGGCCACGTCCAGCAGGTCGCCGATCAGCTCCCGCATGCTGTCGGACTGGTCGCGGATGATCTGGTGGAACTGGCGCATCTCGGCGGGGTCCAGGTCCGCCTCCAGCAGCGTGTCGGCCGAGCCCTTGACGGCGGCCAGCGGTGTCCTCAGCTCGTGGCTCACCATGGCCAGGAACTCGGCACGCAGCCGCTCCTGCTCCTCCAGCGGCGCAAGGTCCTGCAGCGTCACCACGTAGGAAGCTATCCCGCCACCCTCCGAGGGGATGGGCGTGGCGTTGAGCAGAACGGTCACGCTCCGCCCGTCCGGCACCCGCAGAACGAGCTCCTCGGCCCGCACCGTCTCCCCCGCGCTCAACGCCTCGACCAGGCTGAACTCCTCAAGAGAGACCTCCCGCCCGTCGGAGCGGCGGAAGGTCAGCACGTCGAGCAGCTGCTCCGGCGATTGGTCTTCGTCACGCAGGCCGTCGACGATGCGCGTCGCCTCCCGGTTGAAGGAGACCGGCGCCCCGGTCCCGGCGTCGAAGACCACAACGCCCACCGGCGAGGTGTCCACCAGGGTCTCCAGGTCGGTCCGCGCCCGCCGCTCCTCCCGGTGCCTGCGGGCATTGGCGATGACCATCGCCGCCTGGGAGGCGAACATCACCAGCGTCTCCTCGTCCTCCTCGCCGAACTCCGGGCCGGACTCCTCCCTTGCCAGGTAGACGGTGGCCACGCTCCGGCCCAGGTGCCGGACGGGAGCCCCCAGGAAGGGCCCGGCGGGCACCGGCAGGCCCGGCTCCGCCAGCCCCTGCGATGCGAGGTAGCCCGGCAGGTCGGGCAGCCTGAGCGGTCCGGGAATCCTGCCCAATCGCTCAAAGAACCACGCCGCGTCGGGCACCTTCCACAGCCGCTCCGCCTCCTCGGGAGTCAGGCCGGACGAGAGAACGTACTCCGCCTGCCCGGCGTCGTCCAGGAGGATGATGGCCCCGTAGCGGGCCCTGGTAAGGTCGCGGGCCGAGTCCAGGACGCCCTGAAGCACGGCGTCGAACTCCAGGCTCTCGTTGATGCGGAGGCTCGCCTCGCTCAGCCTGGTAAGCCGCTCCCGCAGCGCCGATACCTCCTCGTCTCCGCTGGGTAAGCCTTGACGTAGCATGTTTCACATTCCCTTGAGAACCGGGCGCCATCGGCGTTCTGTGACCCACAGTTGTCGTAATGCACGATACCTACCATCCCGGCGGTAGCCACTCCTCGAACCCGAAGGAACGAATGGTCCTCGCCGCGGACGCGGACAGCGGGTAGTCCCAGCGCTCGAAGAATGACACTAGGTCCCGCTTGACGATGGCGCTGAATCGGATCGCAAATCCGTCGAACGCGCCGCCATAGATCGAGCGCGGATAGGCCGAATCGTAGTAGCTATGGAAGACGGCCTTCATGTCTTCCCATCCGAACTCGAAGATGAGATGGCGATACAAGGCCGTCTTTTCACAATGGTCTGTTGCGGTGGACCACCTCCGGCTGCCAAGCGCAACATGTTCCAACGGAGCGGCACAGCCGTGAGTCGGCCGCGCGGTGTAGACATTGAAGTTATCGCCACTGTAGACGTAGTGGTTCAGCGTGTACATCGGGAACAGCTCGACCGCTGCTTCGATGATCTCACGGGTTTCCCTTCCAAAGCCCCAATCGGCAGTTTGCCACTGCCACCGCGTCCCCCGGCCGAATCGAATCAAGTAGTCTGTCGCATTGCCCTCCAGCCTGACCTCACTCGGTCTGCGTAATCGTGAACGAAATCTCCAGGATGCCCATCACGGCCCCGGCCAGGTTGTCCTCGGCGTAGGCCGTGACCTGCAGGGTGTAGCTACCCGCGGGCAGCGCCTGGCCGTTGAGGTCGCTCTCGTCGCCTTGGTTGGAATCCCCGAACAGGGAATAGGGGGCGATGTTCTCCGTATGCGTGAGCGTCTTGGCGCCACTCAACTCCAGCTTCACGCTGCCCACCGTCTTGCCGGCCGCCAGATCGACGCGGATGCCGTAGCTGCCGCCGTCCGGGTCTGCCAGCGCCACGCTGGTCCCGTCGGTGAGCGTGGCCAGCGTCGACTGGTCCGAGGCGTCGACGAGGGTGAAGCCCGTCAGCGGGCCCGCGGTGGGCTCTTCCACCTCTCTAACGGAGATGTTGATCCAGGCGATGTCCGTGCTGCCTCTGCCGTCGGCGACCTGCACCGTCAGTTCGTAGTCCGTTTCCGTATCGTAGTCCAGCGCGCCCGCCGTGGTGATTACGCCGGTGGCGCTGTCGATGGCGAACTTGCCGTCCTCATTGCCACTGTGCATGGTGAAGGTCAGGGTGTCGCCGTCCGGGTCGCTGGCGACCATGGTGTGCACGGTGGCGCCTACCGCCGCGTCCTCAGCCACGCCGACGTGGTACGAACTTTCGAACCGGGGCGCAGAGTTTCCCTTCGCGTCGGTCACGGTGATGAGCACACGCGCGTAGGCAATGCCCCCGTTGCCGTCGTCGGCCTTCACATGCAAGCTGGGATACGGCATGGTCTCGTGGTCCACGTGCAGCACCGAGATTAGGCCGGTGGCCGGGTTCAAGTAGAACGTCCCGACGTACTTCCAACCCACGACGGTGTACGTGATTTGGTCTCCGTTGGAGTCGGTGGCCTGCACCGTGCCCAAGGTAGTTCCCAGGCTCGTGTCTTCGCGTATGGTGTATTTGTAGACGGTGGCGCCGAACTCCGGCGCGGAGTTCACCTCGGTTACCGTAACGTTCACCGTGGCCGTGGCCGTGCCGCCGAGGCCGTCGTCGGCCTGCACCGTCAGGGTGTAGGAGGAGGTGGTCTCGCGGTCCAGGACGCCCGCCGTGGTGATCGCGCCGGTCCTGCCGTCGATGGCGAACACCCCGTCGCCGTTCCCGGCCTCGATGGTATAGGTGCGGGGGTCGTCGTCGCGGTCTGTGGCCGACACCCTGCCCAGGGCGGCGCCCGTCGACGCGTCCTCGGCGATGGAGAAGCTGTAGGTCGCGCTGCCGAAGGACGGCGCGGTGTTGGAACTTCTCACGGTGAAGAAGACTTCCAGGGTTCCCAGATTGTCTCCGCCTCCGCCCCGCTCCGAGTAGGCCGTTGCGGTAAGGGTGTAGCTGCCTGACGGCAGGGCCTCCCCGCTGAGCGCGTTGGCGCCGCCGTCCCCGTACAGGGAGTAGGGGGCGACGCCTTCAGTCCTGGTGACCGCCTTGGCGCCCGCGAGCTCCAACTTCACGCTGCCGATGCTCGCGTTGGAGTCCACGTCGGCCCGGATGCCGTAGCTGCCGCTGTCCGGGTCTGCGAGCACCACGCTCCCGCCGTGGGACAGCGTCGCCAGCACTGCCTGGTCGGAGGCGTCGACGAGGGTGAAGCCCGTCAGCGGCCCCGCCGGGGGCTCTTCCACGTTTCTAACGGAGATGCAGAACTTGTCGGTGGCCGTGCTGCCTCTGCCGTCGGCGATCTGCACCGTCAGCTCGTAGTCCGTTTCCGTTTCGTAGTCCAGCACACCCGCCGTGGTGATTACGCCGTTGCCGTCGATGGCGAACTTGCCGGCCTCATTGCCACTCAGGATGGTGAAGGTCAGTCTGTCGTCGTCCGGGTCGCTGGCGACCACGGTGTGCACGGCGGCGCCTACCGACGCGTCTTCGTCCACGGCGGCCTCGTACGTACTTTCGAACCGCGGCGCGGAGTTTCCCTTCAGGTCGATCACGGTAATGAGTACGTACGCGTAGCCAGCGCCCCCGTTTCCGTCGTCGGCCTTCACAGACAACCTGGGATACGGCTTGGTCTCATGATCCACGTGCAGCACATAGATTACGCCGGTGGCCGGGTCCATGTAGAACCACCTCGGCCCGAAGATTCTCTGACCCTCGATGGAGTACGTGATCCCGTCTCCGTCGGAGTCGGTGGCCTGCACCACGCCCAAGGGAGTTCCCAGGGCCGCGTCATCGCCTATGGTGAATTCGTAGATCCTGGCGCCAAACTCCGGCACGGAGTTCAGCGTAACGTTCACCGCGGCCGTGGCCGCGCCGCCATTGCTGTCGTCGGCCTGCACCGTCAGCGTGTAGGAGGAGGTGGTGTCGTAGTCCAGCGCGCCCGCCGTGGTGATCGCGCCGGTGCTGCCGTCGATGGCGAACTTGCCGTCGCCGTTGCCCGACTCGATGGTGTAGGTGAGGCCGTCGTTGTCCGCGTCGGTGGCCGACACGCTGCCCACGGCAGTGCCCATCCACGCGTCCTCGGCGATGGAGAAGCTGTAGGTTGAACTGCCGAAGGACGGCGCGATGTTGGTCCGGGCAACCGTGAAGGAGACCTGCAGCGTACCCAACTGGTCTCCGCCTCCGCCCCGCTCCGAGTAGGCCGTTGCGGTGAGGGTGTAGCTGCCGGCGGGCAGCGCCTCCCCGCTCAACGCGTTGGCCCCGCCGTCCCCGTACAGCGAGTAGGGGGCGACGCTCTCAGTCCTGGTGACCGCCTTGGCGCCCGTGAGCTCCAGCTTCACGCTGCCGATGCTCGCGTTGGAGTCCACATTCGCCCGAATGGCGTAGCTGCCGCCGTCCGGGTCGGCCACCTCCACGCTCCCGCCGTTGGACAGCGTCGCCAGCACTGCCTGGTCGGAGGCGTCCACCAGCGTGAAGTCCTGGAGAGGTCCGGCCTGGGCGCCGGCATTGCCCGCCGTCAACAGCACTGCCAGACCGACCAGCAGGGCCAGGGCCGCCAGGAGCGGCAGGCGGATGGCCGTGAGGATGTTCCGGCGGTCCGAGTCGGTCATCGGGCGGTTCCTCCTCAGCGTGGAACAGTCCCCGTCTGGCGTCCGCGGGGAGGACGCCTCCCAAGGGCAATCTGCTCTCCACGCCAGTATAGTCGCCGGATATAACATATACATAAAAAACAGCCCGTGTTTTGTAAAATATCTTGTAAAAAACTGTTCGGAGCGGTACTATGGCGCTTGGACCGGGCCGGGGAGCCCGAATCCAGCCGGCGACCGGGGGAGAGAGGATGGACCAGAACGACAGTCGGGACGAGGAGGTATCGGCCCTGCGGGAGCGTCTCGCCAGGTTGAGCGAGGCGAGCCTGCGCATCAACGAGAGCCTCGACTTCGACGCGGTGCTGCAGGGCGTCCTGGACTCGGCCCGCGACCTTACCCGGGCCCGATACGGGGCGATCATCCTCCTGGACGAAGGAGGACAAGCGGAGGACGTCCTCTCATCCGGTTTGACGCTCGAGGAGGCGGAGCGGCTGTGGAAGGTTCCCGACGCGGCGTGGTTCTTCGAGCGATTGGGCAGGATTCCCGGACCGCTCAGGGTGCCGGACCTATCGGGCTACCTCGCATCGCAGGGGCTTTCCGAGCCGGGCCTGCCGGTGCCCGCCGGCCCGTTCCTGGCGGCTCCCGTCCGGCACCTGGGCCGGAGCGTGGCCACCGTCTACCTGGCAAGAGAGGAGTCCGGCCCGGAGTTCGTGGAGGATGACGAGGAGACGCTGGTGATGTTCGCCTCCCAGGCGGCGATGGTCATCGCCAATGCCCGCAGGCACCGGGAGGAGCGGCGGGCGCGGACCGACCTGGAGACCCTGGTGGACACCTCGCCGGTGGGCGTTGTGGTCTTCGACGCCGGGACCGGGGCGCCGGTCTCCTTCAACCGGGAGGCGACGCGCATCGTCGACGGCCTGCGTGACGAAGACCAATCGCCGGAGCAGCTGCTCGACGTGCTGACCTTCCGCCGCTCCGACGGGCGGGAGGTCTCTCTTGAGGAGTTCAGCCTGGTCGAGGCGTTGAGCGCGGGGGAGACGGTGCGGGCCGAGGAGCTCGTTCTGCGGGTGCCGGACGGGCGGAGCGTGACCGTTCTGCTCAACGCCACGCCCATCCCCTCGGAGGGTGGCGGGATAGCTTCCTACGTGGTGACGCTGCAGGACCTTGCGCCGCTGGAGGAGCAGGAGCGGCTGCGTGCCGAGTTCCTGGCCATGGTGAGCCACGAGCTGAGGACACCGCTGGCCGCCGTCAAGGGCTCGGCCGACACGCTGCTGGAGGCGGACCTGGACCCCGCCGAGATGCGCCAGTTCCACCAGATCATCCGCGACCAGTCCGACAGCATGCGGGAGCTGATCGGCGACCTGCTGGACGTGGCCCGCATCGAGACGGGCACCCTGTCGGTCAAGCCGGCTCTTGCCAACGTGGCAGAGATGGTGGACGAGGCCAGGGGAAGGTTCCTGGACGGCAACGGAAGGGAGGACCTTCAGATAGAGCTCGCGCCCAATCTGCCCCCCGTAATGGCCGACCGGCGCCGCATCGTCCAGGTGCTGGGCAACCTGCTCACAAACGCCGCGACGAACTCGCCGGAGGGTTCGCCCATCAGGGTGAGCGTCATGCAGGAGGGCGTGCACGTCGCGGTGTCCATCGCCGACGAGGGAAGGGGCATACCCGCCGAGGAGCTGCCGCACCTGTTCAGAAGGTTCTCGCGGCGTGAGGGCGCGGACCGGGGGAGCGGCATCGCGAGCTCCGGCCTGGTTCTCGCCATCTGCAGGGGCATCGTGGATGCGCACGGTGGACGCATCTGGGCCGAGAGTGACGGTCCGGGCTTGGGGGCGCGGTTCACCTTCACCGTTCCGGCGGCGGAGGGGGAAGACATCGACGGCGCAGAGATGCCCGCTTTCGCAGCCCGGGGCTCCCGCGGTCCGGTGCGGGGCAGGGTGCGGGTACTCGCCGTGGACGACGATCCCCAGGCGCTCAGGTACGTTCGAGACGCCCTGGACAGGGCCGGGTATGTCTCTATAGCGACCGGGAACCCCGAGGACGTACCCCGCCTGATGGATGAGGAAAGCCCCCACCTGGTCCTGCTCGACCTGATGCTGCCTGGGAACGACGGGTTCGAGGTGATGAAGGACATCCTCAAGAGCGAGGACGTGCCGGTCATCTTCCTTTCGATGTACGGCCAGGACGACGTTGTCGCCAGGGCCCTGGACATGGGGGCGTCCGACTACGTGGTCAAGCCCTTTTCGCCGACGGAGCTTGTCGCGAGGATCAGGGCGGCGCTGCGCAAGCGGGTCGCGCCCTACCAGGCCGAGCCGTCCGAGCCCTACGACGCGGGCGGGCTGTCCATCGACTACGCCCAGCGCCGGGTGACGCTGGCGGGGCATCCGGTGGAGCTGACCGCCACGGAGTACGCGCTGCTCTACGAGCTTTCTGTCCATGCCGGGCGGGTGTTGACCCACGACCAGTTGCTGCGCAGGGTCTGGGGGCCGGAGAGGACGGGGGAGCCCTGGCAGGTGCGCGAGGTGGTGAAGAGGCTCCGCCGCAAGCTGGTCGACGACGCGCAGGACCCCACCTACATCTTCACCGTGCCCCGCGTCGGGTACCGCATGGCGAAGTAGGAGGAGGAGCAGCAGGGAGAAGGGCCGCAACAATACCTCGATGACTAGGTGATGAATTGCCTATACCTGAATCGACACAGTCGAAGTGGAACCATCACGAGGCCGCGACGGCCTTCATGCAGGCTCACGTACCCATCCTGGAATCCCACGAGGGGATGTCACGGCGCGGATCTGTGGTCCGGTGAGAGCTCTGGTGACAGGCGCGACGGGGTTCGTGGGAGGCAACCTCGTCCGAGCGCTAGTTGGTGATGGTGTGGAGGTTAGGGCGCGCTTACCAGGAAATGGTCGAATACGTCAAAGGTCGGGCGGACTGAAGTCGTGGACGTGTACGAGACGGGTCGAGACGGCGCTACATCCTAATCTGGTCGTTGTCACCGTACGGCGACCCGCATGGCCGCCTTGTCGATCGGGCCTGGGATTCCAGGAAAGGGAGTGCACCGGAAGAATGCCGAGAGACTACCGGACAGAGAGAGACGCCGTCATCCGGAGGTGGTACGGCGGAAACTCTCAACCAAGGAACCCAAGGCCGCGCAGGAGCTGGAACGAAGGCCCCATCACTCCGGCGGACTGCCTCGGCGTGCCCATGCAGGTGAACTCTCCCTTCACGCCTTTCGGGAATTGCATGGTATGGAAATACGGCCTGAACCGGGACGGCTACGGCGTCCTCACGATTGAGGAGAAGCAGGAGCTGGCACACAGGGCCGTGTTCATTCAGACGCGAGAGCCGGTCCCCGAGGACCGGCAGGTCAACCATCTCTGCAATAGGCCTTACTGCGTTCAACCCTCCCACCTCTACGCTGGGACCCGTCAGGACAACAGGGACGACTCCCAGATCTTCAGCAAGGAAGAATTGCTGCACGCCCCCTGGATACTCCACTGGCCGCGTGGGAAAGGTTCAGAAGACGCCCTCCTCCAGAGACTGCTCGATTCCAACCGGTACGACGGTACGGAACCCTGGGACCCAGTAGCACAGCCGGCACAGAGGCCGCTGGAGGAGTTCACCTGCCCAGCGCATGACTTTGCAATCACGATGTTCGGCGCCAACTCAAGGATATGCCGGATATGCGAGACCTCCGAGTTCCAGGAGGGGATGTTCGATGAGTTGGGAACACCGTACCTTATCAAGGAGCTCTGGCCGACATCCCAGACGGTAAGCCCCATATTCGAGAAGATACTGTCCTCTGAGTTCGTAGGGGAATCCCAGCGGGAGGCACGAGGCAAGGCCTACCGCCGTAGCCAAGGACCCGGCCTGGGCTCTCACAACCTGAGAGACTGCCGGTGCGACTATTGTGCTCGTGATCGAACAGTCTTCCGGGACGCCATTGAGCCCCGGCTGACCAGAGAGGAGTCAGAACTCCTCTCCATCTGCGACCGGCTTCGTCACCGGATCACCACTCCTCTGGAGGAAGCATCCGTTGACATGATGGCTTCGTGGGGAGCGGCGGCGGGCCTGAACGACGAACAGACGCGAGCCCTGATGAAACACTATAGGGAATGCCCCAACACAAGGGATGAGTTGACCAGGACAACCCAGACCCTGGAGGGCGAGTTCGGATACCTGATGCACGCATTGGCCGGGTTCGGAAGCCGTCATGAGATGATCGAGGACCAGATGTCCCAACTGATCATGGCCCGCCTTAGCCTCTTCCGAATGAGGCCACAGGATGAAGGGAAAGTTGTGGGAACGGTCCTGCCAGTCGTTGAGGAAACCGCCAACAAGGTCGTCCTGGCCTGGGAAGAAGAGGCGGAGCCCCTAATGAGACCCTACATCGAGAGCAAGCCGGAGCTCTGCCAGGACATCGGTCAACTGGCCAAGTCATTGGCGGTCAAGGGGGTCTTTGAACACCTCCGGCACGAGCTCTTGGGCAGGAACAGTTTCAGCGAACAACAACCGCACCCACACAGCTCCTGTGCGGCGAGCATAGTGGAGACTGGGACGGTGCAGCCTTTCCCGAGCGAGTTCGAGGAGGGCCAGGGCTATACACCGTCCATGCAGTAACACCAGGGTGAAACGACTATGTATCTGATAAGGGTTCCCAATAGAGGGCAATTGGATTGCCGAATTTGATGCGTAGCGCATAAGGACTACATCCACCGCAAGCTGGTGGCAGTGGTGTGCTGGGATGAGGACTCAGGTGGGAGCTCAAAACTGGGACAGAGCAATGGCCGGGGCGAGAGTCCAGGATGCAACGACGATTGCGGTCGACGTCACGCCCCCGGCTTGCGTCGAAGCAATCGGCGAGTCCAGCGAGGCCAGAGAGATAGGTGGTCAACCACCTCTTCCAGATATGCGCATTCGTAGGAAGCCAGGGCGGACATGTCCAGCTTGAGCGTGTTCATTTCGGAGTCTTCGGCGGCGGCGGGCTGCAACCAAGCGTCGTGCATCGCCGAACCTGCCACATTCCGCGCCTGCTCAAGCAGTTCCGAGAAGCTGCGGTGGACATGACGAGATTCGGTCATAAGCCAGGCAGAATAGAATGCTAGGTCGGCCTGAACCCTACGCAATTCAGAGGAGATGCGTATTCGTTCCTCCTCTGGCGTATCCTTCCTGCGTCGCGCAATCACGTAGGGGAATTCCTTGTACTCCTGGACTGCAGCGTACGCCTTCGAAAAGACTTCACGACTTCGGGTCAGCCTCTCACGTTCCCCGTTCCACCAGTTGGTGAGAACGAATACCGTGAACGACACTGCTCCGATGATGACCGCACCGACAACAGGCCAAGGCAGGGTGAGTTGCTGCGCCTCGTTCACGTCCCTGGTTGCTCCTTCGATTCCGCTCCATGCGGGACTTCCTCGCCAAGCCACTCCCCCGTCTCCCGCCACCAGGCTTCCTTGAATAGATGGGCCATGACCAGGCCCAATAGGGCCAGTAGACCATCGTCGAAGACCCACCGCTGCTCGGCGGGGTCGTCCGGGTACCACATGCAGAGGCTGTCGTCAGGGTAGCGGTGTGGTGAGCCCTGGGGACCGTCGACGGACACGGACGGGATCTTGGCCATGCCGTCGAACCGGATGCGGGTCTTCCTGGAGTCGTAGTAAGGCACCGGCAGAGTGGCCCTGTATTCGTAGCCACCCTTGACCCTTCCACCGCTCAAGTTGGGAAACTGGCTCTTGACGCCTCTCTCAAAGTTGAGTCGCACCACTGTCAGCCCATACCACGGTCCCTTGTTTCTGTTGGGTGGTCCGGTGAACCTCCTACGCGCGTTCACTTCCCCACGATCTGGTCGACTTGAAGTTGGAGGCGCCGCTACCGGCAAGACTCAGTGCGCCTCCGGAGACCCCCAGCGCGGGGCTTCCACTTCGGAGTGCGGAGGCAATCCCCGCCTTGGATGTGCTTCCATCTGGCGGACTGACGTATTTCCAATACAGACCCGCCATCGCCTCCTGGACCTTTACCTTGTCGTCGTCATCGTCCAGTGCGTCCTTCATCCGTTCGGCCGCTCTCTTCAGGCGGCCAACGACGACATCGCGGTCCATCAGCAGCTTTATGGGCTTGGAGACCCCTGCCGGGTCGGGAGTGAATCGCTTCTTGAGGTCGCTGGCGGCAAAGCGGAAGAGCTCTGCCAGGCCGTCGGGCACACCGTGCTCTTCAGTAATGCAGCTCAGGGCCAGTGCTTCGATGTTGAAGCTACAGAGGCCGGGTTCTGAGAACTGGGTGTTCCACCCCTTAGCGAGCCTGATGACCTTGGCCCTGACACGCCTGAGGTCGACGGGGTCATCGGTCAAGACCTTCGTGTGATACTCCGGATGAGAGGCGTCCCAATCCTTGGTCTCGAGGTTGGGTATCCAGAGCCCTTTATTGTTCTTGCGGGTCAGGGCACCGATCAGGTCTACGGATGGGTCTGTCCCATCATCCAGCGGCTCGTTGAACGACACCTTTATGGCTCGTTTGGTGACCCTGAACCTGATGTCGGGGTGGTCCTCTTTCAGACGCTCGCGCAAGTACTCCCTGACTTCCTCGACGATCTCGTTCGGCGCATCTCCGTCGCCGTCTGGGCCCAGACTCGGATACGACCGCCGGTCTAGCACCACACCGCAGTCGGCATCGGTGTCATGATTGGCCGTTCTGTGGGCGATTGAACCGGACTTGTAGGTTCGGAGGGCGCCAGGATAGCTTCTGGCCACCGCGAGTACCTCGTCTCGCCGGCTTCGGGCGGCGGACAGTGTATCGTCGGACGGGGCCAGCTCCGCGTGAACGTCGTTCAGGTGTGAGGCCGTATTCTGCAATAGCGGACTCCTCCTCAATACTGCGATATCTCCATTTTACACCTGCATCCGCAGTTGCGACTAGCGGAATGGTAAGGTTCTCGCAGATTCACAGGTGGCTCCGCTTCTTTGCCGGAAGAACCCGCGTAGCGGTAGGATGTCAGTTGCAGAGTTGCGCCCTCGAGAGGAGCATGCGTGACCCGCACGAAGACACTCGCAGGCCCGCGAGGAGGCTGATTGAGTAGGAACAAGCAATCGCAGTTACATCCTAACGAGGAGGCTGAGGTTCATGGAGATCCCACAGCATTTCGAGCGCTTTCTCGGGAACATCAGCTTGGATGAGCCCAAGCTCAACCGAATAAAGGCGGAGCATGAGTCCCTGAGTAGGGCGCTGAAGGCCGACCAATTCGCTTCTCCAGCCCTATACGAGACGTTCCTCCAGGGATCATACGTTCATGGCACGGCTGTCCGTCCTTTGGGGAGGGTTGCAGACTTCGACGTCGATGTCTGCTGCTCTCTTGACCTCGATTCAGTTCCGGTAGGAACCGAAGAGCCCATGCGATTGGTTCGCTGGCTTGCCAGGCGTCTCAAGAAAGTCGAAGCGTACCGAGGGAAGGTGAGTACACGGCCAAGGTGCGTGCGGATTGACTTTCCTGGCGAGTTTCACATGGACGTGGTCCCGCTGGCTGGGGACTCAAGGCAGGTGAACAACGTCCTGCATATTCCCAACCGGGCCCTCAACGGCTGGGAAGCCACTAACCCGAAGGGACTTGAGCGCTGGTATCGACAGCAGAACGCTCGGACAAACGGCAGGTTCGTACGGGTCGCCAAGATGCTGAAGCACTGGCGTAACCAGGCACTGCCGAAGGGTGCCCGGCCGCCCTCAATTGCGCTGGAAGTGATGACTGCTCAGGCCTGGCCGATCTTGCAATCGACTTCAGATGCCATTGCGGTGTCCGGTGTTCTTCGCCAACTTTCCAACAACCTCATGTTCTCATTCTCAGATCCCCGACTAATGAATCCTTCGCTGCAGAACGAGAACCTGCTCAGGGACTTCGATCCCGACCACTTCGATGCATTCAAGACAAGGCTCAACGAAGCGGCTGGAATCGCAGAGGCGGCGCGCCGCGAATGGGACGAGGACCGGTCGATTGGAATGTGGCAGAGCTTGTTTAGGACAGGATTCCCGCAGCGGATTGATTGAGTTCCGGCTGAAACTCGAGATATGTAGGACGCCGCCTATAGGTACCGTGAAGGCATCGAGACGGTGGAAGCAGCCCGGCGCCTTCCCGTCCACACCGGCTGGGAGGGCTCAAGTGCTTCAGGAGGTTCAAGCGCAATGAGGAAGCGGAGTAACGGCGACTCCCTGCAAATCGAACAGACCAAGGAGGGATGGCGCGTCCGTGGTGCCGGCCAAGTGGGCGTCGTGATAGCGGGACTCGTGGGAGGCCCCCCGCTTATCCTGATAGTAGTCTCCCTGTTCTTTGGGCTGGCCGATCACCCTTGGGCACTGGTAACTCTGTCAGCACCAGTGATCATCGGAGAGATAGCAGCACTGACCTTTGTCCTCTTGCGCATGCTAGACCAACGACATGAGAGGGAGATGGCAATGTTGGACCAACACAGCGCACGACAGGGCGGCCGAAGTGCGCCGAACACTAGGCCTCCTACAGAAGCTCGCCGCGGACAAGCACCCGGCCAGCGTTGACCGAAGAGCATCCGGTACTCGGTTTCTGTCAGCTTCCCGCAGCTTCCCGAGACGGCCCACCCAAGAAGTCTCGGACCTATCACTCGGGCCGTCCCAAGCCCCCGAGCCAAAGCTCGAAGATGGTACTTGTTTCAGTGCACGGTGGTGGGCCGGCTGGGATTCGAACCCAGGACACTCGGATTAAAAGTCCGATGCTCTGACCGAACTGAGCTACCGGCCCATTGACGCGGGACTTCGATTCTACGTACGCCGCCATGTAGCGCACAAGGCGAACGTTCGCGGAACGCTACTCGATGCCCATCTCCGCAAAGCTGGACAACCCGTCGAACGGCCAGTACGCGAACCACGCCTTGCCGACCAGGTTCTCCTGCGGCACCGGCCCCCAGTCCCGCGAGTCGTTGCTCAGCCTCCGGTTGTCGCCCAGCACGAAGTACGACCGCTCCGGCACCAGCACAGGCGACATGTCGGCGTTGTCCGGCCTGACCACATAGGGTTCCTCCCTGAACTCGCCGTTCAGGTACAGTCGACCGTCCCGGAACTCCAACACGTCCCCCGGCACGCCGATGACCCGCTTCACGAAATCGCGCGTCGGGTCGTTCGGAAACCGGAAGATCACCACCTCTCCGCGCTCCGGCCTGTCGAACGGGAGGATGTCGGAGCTGTCGTTGCCGTCCATGAACGGTATGTAAGCCCGGAGCTCGCCCGGCAGCCGCAGGTACGACAGCTTGTTCACCAGCACGTACCGGCCCTCCTCGAGCGTCGGCGACATGCTGTCGCCCTCCACCGTGAAGTTCTGCACGGAAAACTGGAGCGCGATGAAGATCACCAGAGACAGAAGCAGCGTCTCCGAAAGCTCTCGGATTAAGATCCTCACACCGCTCATTCTCGCCTTCCGTACTCGCAGAGGTACCCATACTCTGCCGTCATACCGGCGGAGGCCGGTATCCAGGGAAACACCGTTGTACGTCCCGTAGCTGTCATTTCGATCTTATCGGAGCGAAAAGAGAGCCTGCCGTGAGCCCTTCGCTGGGAATCTGGATCTCCCGTTAGCCGACCTTACACTCCACTCTCACATTATACCGGCGCCCGGTGCCCGGCCATTGGCGTGCCCGTTCGTAGGGTAAGATTGGGCCCTCAGGTCCCGGCCCGCCCAGGGCCGGCCTGCACAGCATGCAAATCGACGACTCCGAGCTGGTTGAGAGAAGCAAGGCGGGCGAACTTGAGGCGTTCAACGAGATCGTCGAACGCTACCGTTCGCTCGTGTTCAACAGCGCGGCGCGTATTCTGGGCAGCAGGGCCGCGGCCGACGACGCTGCCCAGGAAACGTTCATCTCCGCGTACCGCTCCATCTGCCGCTTCCGGGGCGGCTCGCTCCGCGCATGGCTGCTGCGCATAGCCGCCAACGCATCCTATGACTGGCTTCGCTCCGTACGCCGCCGCGCCGAGCAGTCGCTGGACCTTGCCATGGAGCGCCCGTCCGGTGAAGCCTCGCCGGAACAGCGCGCCGAGCAGAGCGAACTCGGCGCCCACCTGCAGCGCGCCATCCTGTCGCTGCCGTCAGACCAGCGCGCCGTGCTCGTCCTCGTCGATGTACAGGGCTTCAGCTACGAGGAAGCCGCCGAGGCCGCGGGCGTCGCCGTCGGCACCATACGCTCGCGGCTGAACAGGGCAAGGCGGCGTGCCCGGAACTACCTGCGCCAACACACGAGTCTCCTCCCGGCGCACCTTGCGGAGGGCGGCGAAGAATGAGCACTCGGTACTGGAACGAATCCGAGACGCGCAACGTCACAACTATGAGCGCCGGATCATCATGCTAGGTCTACTCAGGCACAGAAGGGTTGCGGGACTTCTGTCGAGCTACATCGACGGACAGGTGACGTCTGCCGAGCGCAGGCTGATTGAGGAGCACCTGCCCGGCTGCGACAGGTGCTCGAGAGACCTCGATGATCTGCGCCGCACCGTCTCGCTCATGGGCGCCCTGCCTGAGCTGGATCCGGGGCGTTCGTACGCGCTCTCCTCGGCGCATCTGCCGGCTCCGGCGCGTCGGTCTGCGATCCCGCTCTGGGCGCCCGGCATAGCGGCGGCCGCCTGCGCGGTGCTGCTCGTAGTCGTAATCTCAGGCCAGGCCGCTGGTGTGCTGGTCCAGTCGCGAGGCTTCGGACAGGAGTCCGAGTCATACGCCGATGCGCCCTCTGCCACCGCTGCCCAGGGGATGATGGCGTTCGACGAAATGACTTCCGAGACCTCACTTCTCGCTGAGGCAATCGAAGACGAGGCCATGTCCGATGAACTTGCGGGCTTCCAGGAGTCCGCAGAACCGGAACTCATGGAGACTTCCGCCTCTGACTTCGAGGCTGCCATTGAGTCGGAAGCCATGCAGGAGATGGCAGCTGAGGAGAGCGAAGAAGGCATGGCGTTTGAGATGCAGGCGGATGTCGCAGCGGCAGAAGTTGACGATTCGCAGGCTCAACTCGAGTCTGCAGACGCCGCCGAAAAGCTGGAGGAACCGCTGGAAGATGCCGATACTCTTGCCAGGGCCGCTATTGAAGATCCCGCAGAACCCGACTCAGAACCATTGGAGCTTCCGCTCTGGCAGATACAACTTGGCGCCGGATTGGCCTTCGTTGCCTTTGCCATAGTGGCCCTGGCATTTGCGTTGATCCGTCGCCTGCGTCGCACAGTCCCATAGCGTTGGCTAACAAGGGCAGTTAACCATGTTCCGCACGTTCAACGAATAGCTGGGGCCATGTAGCAGGGCAACAACAAATCCTCTCTCCCTTGATGGGAGAGAGTTAGAGTGAGGGTGAAAGGGGCGAGGGGGGCGCACGAGTGCAATGACCCGCAACCTTTGTACTTGGCGTGCTCGTATACCCACCCCTGTCAGCAAAGCGTAGGGCAGGGAACTAATCCGTCCCGGGTTGCGTCTATAGTGCAGGAACGCGGCCTTTCGGGCCAACAAGAAGATGAAAGCTGGAGGATAAGAAATGAAGCTTGGATCGATAATTGCTGGACTGGCGTTGGCGGCGCTGCTCGTAGTCGGTGTGGCGTGCACAGATGACTCCGGTGGCGCACCGGACGTAGCCGAAGAATCTGACCCCGCAGCCGCGGCCCAAACGACTGCAGCGATGTCCGAAGGCGCAGCGTCCAGCACCGACGCCGCATCAGGCGGCATCTGGGTGACCGGCGAAGCGAGCATCAGGGTTGAGCCGGACGTCTCTTACATCAACGTTGGCGTCTCATCCAGGGCTGAGACTGTCGCCGAGGCGCGCGGTGAAGCCGCTGCCGCTATGGACGCGATAATCGCCGCCGTCAGAGCCCACGGGCTGACCGACAATGACATCCAGACCACGTCGTTCAATATCTGGCCGCAGTACGACTGGATCGAGAGCGAAGAGGACGGCCAGCGAGTCGGCAAGCAGGTCCTCGTCGGCTACGAGGTCAACAACTCCGCTAGGCTGACCGTCCGCGACCTCGACGCCATTGGACAGATCATCGACGATACCGCGGAGGCCGGCGGCGACGACACGCGAATCAACGGCATCAGCTTCTCCATAGAAGACCCGGAACAGTACGAGGACAGCCTGCGCGAGTCAGCCGTCGCCGACGCGCTCGAAAAGGCCAATCACCTCGCGGAGCTGGCAGGCGTAAGCTTGGGCAAGCTCACCTACATAGGACGCGCCGGAGTCGCGGTGCCCGCGCCCGTCGCAAGGGGCGTCGCCTTCGCCATGGCCGACGAGAGCATGGCCGCGTCCACGCCCATCGGCAGCGGCCAGACCGAGGTCAGCCTGAGAATCCAGGCCGCCTTCAGCATCGAGTAAGCCCACCCGCCGCATACAGGCGCAGACAAGTCCACACACAAACAAAAAGCCTGCCCCGAATCTCCCTTCGGGGCAGGCTCCCCAAACGAGAATCGCGAACGGTCCTCCGGCCCCCGTCCCAGCCCGCCCGAGAAAGACTTGTCCAGACTCAAGTGTCATCCAGAGCCCCAAACAGTCCTCCCCAATCTCCAACAATCATCCCGCACCCCAACTGTCGTCCCAAGGCCCAGCCTGTCACCCCGCATCCCAACTGTCATCCCAAGGCCCAGCCTGTCACCCCGAACCCCAACTGTCATCCCAAGGCCCAGCCTGTCACCCCGCATCCCAACTGTCATCCCGAGTCCCTCGAGGGATCTAAGACCTCAGCCCTCCACAGACGCCGACCCAAACAAGCCACCACCGCCAGATCACTCCTCGGTCCACGAAACGAGATATCCCTCCCGCAAGAATCATCCCCCATATCTGAGCACGGGGCAGGAATCCAAATGTAAATCCCGGCGCCCCTCCGGTCTCATCACCAGTCCGCGGAAGAAAGACCCGCCCGCCCACCCAACTGTCATCCCGAGTCCCTCGAGGGATCTAAGACCTCAGCCCTCCACAGACGCCGACCCAAACAAGCCACCACCGCCAGATCACTCCTCGGTCCACGAAACGAGATATCCCTCCTGCAAGAATCCTCCCCCATATCTGAGCACACGGCAGGAACCCAAACGTCAATTGCGCCCGGTCCCCCGCCAACCATCATCCTGTGACCTCAAAATTCTGAGGTCATGCGACCCATTGACAAGGCCGTACACTTGTACTATTCTAACTCTATGCATACAAATGATCTGCGCAACTGGCAACATCCTCCGCTGCACGCGGGCGCCCTCGCCCCAGTGTTGCATTCGCGTTGCATTCCTGCCGTGAAACTGCTGCATTCAAGTTGCACTGGTGTTGCGCCGTTGCTGCGAAACGTCCTCGATCCCAGCTACGAAATGCAGCAGAATGCAACATAATGCAACACATTTCTACGTACAGTCCTCTTTATCGCCCTCGTGGCCGATTCTGGCCGCCTTTGGCCGAATCGACCGGCATCTCTCCCGGCTCCAAGCCCACTTCAATCCAGGAGCAAGCGCCGGAGCCGGCTCGGCCCGCCCGGCGAGCCCCGTTTCATTGCATGGCATCGGAACCCACTGCTACCATTCGGGCCTGCCGCAAGCGGCCTTGCGGGCAAATGGGAAGCGAAGCGCATTGGTACTTAGCGACCGCACCATCAGAGACGAACTCGCCGGGGGCAGGATAGCCATCGACCCCCTCGGTGAGGGCTGCATACAGCCGGCCAGCGTCGACGTTCGCCTTGACCGCAAGTTCCTCGTGTTCCGCAATACCAGCAGGACGCACATAGACGTAATGCGCCCCGCAGAAGACATTACCGACGAAGTGATCATCAGCGATGGCGAACCCTTCATGCTGCATCCCGGGCAGTTCGCGCTCGGCAGCACGCTGGAGAGCGTGACCATCCCGTCCGATGTCGTTGCCCGGATCGAGGGCAAGAGCTCGCTGGCCCGCTACGGCCTGCTGATCCACTCGACCGCAGGCTTCATCGATCCCGGCTGGAGCGGCAGGCTGACGCTGGAGTTCAGCAACGTCGGCATCCTCGGCGTAACCCTCTACTACGGCATGAAGATAGGCCACATCTCCTTCACGCGCCTCACCACTCCGGCCGAAAGGCCGTACGGCGACAAGTCCCTGGGCAGCAAGTACCGCGGAGACCAGGGCCCCGTAGCCAGCAAGTACTACGCCAACTACCAGCTTCCGATGGACGGCCCCGGAAGGTCGGCGGACGCAGGCTGAGGGAAGCACAGTGACCGCCCCGATGGCGCGCGCGCTGGAACTCGCCGGGCGCGCTCTGGGCAGCGTGAGTCCCAACCCCGCGGTCGGTGCCGTAGTCGTGAAGGACGGCCGCATCGTCGGAGAGGGCCACACGAACCCGCCGGGAGGCGACCACGCCGAGATTGTCGCCCTCAAGCAGGCCGGAGCCCTCGCTGACGGCGGAACGCTCTACTCGACGCTGGAGCCGCACCACTTCCACGGCCGCACTCCGCCCTGCACGGACGCGATCGTCAGCGCCGGCATCCGGCACGTCCGCTACGCCGTCAACGACCCTAACCCCGCGGTCGAGGGCAGGGGAGCGCAAGCCCTCAGAGCCGCCGGGATCGAAGTCAGCGCAGGCGAAATGGAATCCGAGGCCTCGGAGCTGATCGAGGCCTACGCAAAGCACGTGATGCACGGAAGACCGTTCGTCACAGCCAAGTACGCGATGAGCGCCGACGGCAAGATAGCCGCGCGCTCCGGCGACGCCCGGTGGGTGACCGGACCCGAGTCCCGTGCCCACGTCCACCAGCTTCGCGCCCAGACCGACGCCATCATGGTCGGCATAGGCACCGTCCTGGCTGACGACCCGCGTCTGACGGCCCGCGGCGATGACGGCGCGCCGCTGAAACGCCAGCCGCTGCGCGTTGTAGTCGACTCCGGCGGAAGGACCTCGGCAGACGCCGCGCTGTTCCGGGAACCGGGCCGCACGCTAACAGCAACGGCAAGGCCTACGTTCGAAGACGGCAAGTCGCTGGCTATGGCAGGCGCCGAGATCCTCTGCGCTCCGGGACCGGCCGGCAGGGTCGACCTGGACGCCCTGCTCGAAGCGCTGGGCCGGCGCGGTGTGACGTCGGTGCTCGTGGAGGGCGGCGGCACCCTCATGGGCGCGTTGTTTGATCTCGGCCTCGTCGACAAGGTGCTGGCCTTCATGGCCCCAAAGATCATCGGCGGCGTATCCGCGCCCGCCCCCCTCGGAGGCCGAGGCGCCGCCAACATGTCGAAGGCTCTGCCTCTCAAGCGTCTTAGGTGGCGGCAGTTCGGCAACGATATGCTGCTCACCGGCTACTGCGGCTAGCGCCCCGGCTTGGCGAATTGCTGAAGACCCGAGGCTCGACTGTATAAGTGATCAAGAGGTGCGCGAATGTTCACTGGAATAGTTGAAGAGGTCGGCAAGGTGGAGGCCGTGAGCGACGGCCAACTCAAGATCTCCGCCGGCTTGGTGATGCAGGACCTCAACGTCAGCGACAGCATATGCATCAACGGAGTCTGCCTTACGGTCACCGAGAAGACCGCCAACGGCTTCAGCGTCGACGTCGTCCCGGAGACGCTGCGCCGCTCGAACCTGGGCGACCTCAGTCCTGGGGACGGCGCCAATCTGGAGCGCTCGCTCACGCCGCAAAGCCGCATGGGGGGCCACATGGTTCAGGGCCACGTTAACGGCACAGCGACCGTCGATGCGATAGAGCCGGACGGCGACGCGCTCATGCTCCGCTTCGCCGCGCCTCCGGATATCATGCGTTACGTCGTGGAGAAGGGCTTCATCGCCGTGGACGGTACGAGCCTCACGATTGTAGACTGTGATGACGAATCGTTCTCGATAACGCTGATTCCGTACACTAGAGACAACACAGTTTTTGGCAACCGTCGCCCCGGCGAAAGGGTGAACATAGAGGTGGACATTCTGGCGAAGTACGTAGAACGCTTGGTAACCGCAAGGGCGGCAGGCTAGCGTTCTGAACAAAGGTCGAAGCACCGGAGGAACTGTCAAATGCCGCTCTCTTCAGTAGACGAGGCCGTAGCTGCGATTAAGGCGGGTCGGATGGTCATCATCGTCGATGACGAAGACCGCGAGAACGAGGGAGATCTCGCCGTAGCCGCCGAAAAGGCTACGCCGGACGTAGTCAACTTCATGGCCAAGTACGGCCGCGGCATGATCTGCACCCCCATGATGGCCGACCGGCTGGAACAGCTGCGAATCCCGATGATGGTGCACGACAACACCGCCCGCCTCGGGACCGCCTTCACCGTAACTGTCGACGCGCTGGAGGGCACGACGACGGGCATCTCGGCCCACGATCGTGCCAAGACCATAGAAGTCCTGATCGACCCCAAGGCGGAACCGGAAGACCTGGCCCGGCCCGGCCACATATTCCCCCTCCGATACATGAAAGGCGGCACTCTGGTTCGGGCAGGACAGACCGAAGCCTCGGTCGATCTTGCGGTCTTGGCGGGCCTGTACCCGGCTGCCGTGATCTGCGAAGTCATGGCGGAGGACGGCACAATGGCCAGGATGCCGGAACTCGAACGCCTCTCGGACGCCCACGGCATACCCGTTGTATCCGTTGCGGACATCATCGCGTACCGCCTCGAGCACGAGCGTCTGGTCGACCGCGTCGCCGAGGCCAGGCTGCCTACCGAGTTCGGTGACGGCGTCGCCTACTCGTACAGCAGCTTGGTTGACAAGGACGAGCACGTAGCTTTCGTAGTGGGAGAAATCTCGCCGGACGTGCCCACACTGGTGCGCGTGCACAGCGAGTGCCTCACCGGTGACGTGTTCGGCAGCTTGCGGTGCGACTGCGGAGAGCAGGCCGCGCTCGCGCTGGAAGCCATAGGTCGAGCAGGCAATGGCGTGTTCCTATACATGAGGCAGGAGGGCAGGGGAATCGGCATTCACAACAAGCTCAAGGCCTACCACGTCCAGGACGACCTCGGTCTGGACACGGTGGACGCCAACGTGCACCTCGGCTTCGCCCCGGACGTCCGCCACTTCGGTATTGGCGCTCAGATTCTCGCCGACCTTGGCGTCGGCAAGATGCGCCTCCTGACCAATAACCCCCGCAAGGTCGTGGGCCTGGACTCCTTCGGGCTTGAGATCGTAGAGCGCGTGCCCATCCAGGCGAGCGTAAACTCGGAAAACATTCACTACCTACAGACCAAGCGGGACCGGCTCGGCCACATCTTGGACGTCTCCGGCGGTGAGGCCCCGCCCCCGCAGCAGGTCGACTCTGAGGATGCTCCCGACAAGGCCGCGGAGGCCGGATAGTGACGACCGAGCTGACAGGCGATCTCGACGGCAGCGGACTGAGGGTTGCTGTTGCAGCTGCCAGGTTCAATGAGTTCATTACCGGCCGCCTACTCAAAGGGACAAGGGAGGGCTTGGAGAGACACGGCGTCAACCCGGACGACGTTGTCATAGCCCACGTCCCCGGCAGCTTCGAACTGCCGCTGACCGTGCGCCGCCTCGCTCAGACCGACAGATACGATGCCGTAATCGCGATCGGCGCCGTAATCAAGGGAGAGACCGACCACTACGAGTACGTGGCCGGCGAGGTCGCCAAGGGCATCTCCTCAGCTTCGGCCGACACCGGCGTCCCGGTGATCTTTGCGGTGCTTACGACTCACACGATCGAGCAGGCCATCAACCGCTCCGGCGGCAAGAACGGAAACGCCGGCTACACCGCCGCAGTATCCGCCATCGAGATGGCCAACCTCCTCCGGAACATCGACGCGATCTAGCGCTCTCCTCTGCCCTCGGCGCGCTGTAATCTCCTTGAAGCGGCAATCTCCAATTGCTAGAATCGAAGCATACTGGGGATTCGTCTAGTGGTAGGACGACAGACTCTGGATCTGTAAGCCTAGGTTCGAATCCTAGATCCCCAGCCAGGCGTGGCGCGTTCGTCTAGTGGCCAAGGACACCGCCCTCTCAAGGCGGAGATCACGGGTTCGAATCCCGTACGCGCTACTTCCAACCCCTCTTCCATCCCCACTACGCGCCCAGATTGGTCAGTTGGCAAAGTAGTAGCTGACGACCTCGATCGCCTCCTCCTTGGTGAGCACGTTGGCGAAGTAGTCGAACACCGCGGAAAGCGCCTCGGCCCGATCGATCAGCTCATCGCCATCCGAGTCGTACAGACCGACGACGTCCTCACCATCGATGTCCAATACCGATACCTGCACTAGCTGGTTCGCCGGATTGTCGTTCTGGTCCAGTGCTTGAATCACCAGCCGGTACACGTTATCGGCGTTGAAGTCGAGCGGCGCCTCGAAGTTCGGCGGCGAGGCGAACGATAGCGTCCCTTCCTGAAGTGTGAACACGTCTCGGTCCTCCCCATCCAATACCCACGACACCTCGGCGTCTTCCGGGTCTATGGCCACGTACCTGGCGAATCCACCAATCTCGTTCTCAGCAACCTCCAGCGACCCCGGCCCGGAGAGCGCCGGAGGCTCGTCGACATCCGTGACTGAGGCCCTCACCCCTAGGGTCGTTGTGCTGTTGCCATCAGTCACTGCCACAGACACGACGTAGACGTTATCGCTACCGTTGTCCGCCGGGGTTTCGTAGTCCGTGGTCGTCGCGAAGGACAGCACGCCATCCTCGATCTTGAACGCGCTCGCATCTAGTCCAGCCAACCTCCACATTACTTCCGCGCCTTCAGGATCCGCGGCCGAATACAATGCGACTGGCCCTACGCTGTTCTCTTCAGCCTCAACCGAAACTGGCCCCATCAAGGCAGGGGGTTCATTCACATCGTTTACTGTGATCGCGACCTGCAGCGTTGATGTGCTGTTGCCATCAGTCGCTGCGATACTCAGCGTGTAAACGTTGTCGGCGTCAGCGTCGGCAGGGGCCTCGTAGTCTGTGGTCGTCGCAAACGACAGCGCGCCATCCTCGACTTTGAACGCGCTCGCATCTAGTCCAGCCAACCTCCACATTACTTCCGCGCCTTCAGGATCAACCGCAGTGAAGTCGGCCGCGCTTCCGCTGGCCCCTTCAGCTACCTCAACGGCCGTCTCGCCCGCTAGCTCCGGAGGCTCATCGACGTCGCTTACAGTCACGTCCACCTTGATGGAGGCGTCGCCGCCATTCCCGTCTGAAACGTCCAACCGAAGCAGGTATGTGTCCCTATCCTCATGGTCCAGGTCCGCCAGTACAGTTATCTGGCCAGTACCCGCACTGACATTGAAGGACTCCGCGTCAACTCCCCTCAGAGAGTACGTCAATGAATCACCGTCTTCATCCGTGGCCCTGACCGGCTCGCCAACGTTAGTTCCCTGGCGGGAGTTCTCATCGATCATCCTGGTAGTCCTAGTCCCCTCTGAGAACTCTGGATCGTTGTTAACCGGGACGATAACGAGCCCGCCCAGGCCGCCGCCCGTGATCTCCGGCGGCGGCGGTGGTTCCCCAACCGTCGCGCTCGCCTCATTCGACCACTCCGCCTCTCCGTCGCCGTTTACAGCGCGCAAGATGTACGTGTACGTCCTGTCCACCGTCACCTGATTGTCTCTGTAGGTGGTCGCGGCTGCGCTTGGAGCGGGGCTGATGGCTAGGAAGTTCCCGTCCTCCTCCTTCCGCTGCAGTTCGTATCCGGTGATGGGACTGCAATTGTCCGACGGCCTACGCCACGAGAGCTCGATGTGCGAACTACCGCCGTTAGCTCGTAGGTTAGTGACTCGCTCAGGCGCCGCGTCCAGCTCAATGATCTCAGACGAAGCATTGTCCTCCGGCCTGGAGTCGACCTGATCGCTGTCAACCTCCGCGGTGATTGTGATATCTCCGCCTGCGGACGATCCCACCTGAAAGACAAGCTCGCCCGAATCACTGACTGACTGACCAAGTGACCCGATGTTGCAGTTAACTAGCCTGCTTCCCGACCTCGAGCACCAGCCGGCCGGAGTCGCCGAAACGAAGGTCACGCCCGGCTCCACCGTCACTTCCAATACCGTCCTCGTCGATGTCGCGGGGCCGCTGTTGCTCACTGAATAGGAATAGGTAAACTCTTCGTCCCTCGTAAGCAGGAGCCGCGACACCTGCGCACTCACGAACAGGTTAACTGTGGAGGACAGGTCATCCACAATAGTCACTGTTGCTGTCATGTCACCCCTGATCAGATGCGGCAGCCCGGGAGTTATGAATGCAAGGGATACAGTGAACTGTTCGCTCTGCTCCGCGGTACCATCATCCGCAATTGCCACTGTGAAACTCTTCTCAGCCCGATACCGGCGCTGCCCGTTCACCAGGGTTGCCAAGAAATCTGCTCGGTCAAATGTGACAGTCTCGTCTAGGTGCGCGTAATCGGACGGCGCCCGCGCGCTTCCGTTCCTCGCCGATACCCTCGCGTCGAAGGTGAATCCGCTGTCCGGCATCTTGTCCTTGGTCGTAATGGCAACCGCCCGCAGAGCAATCGAGCCAGACACCTCGTCGGCCGTAAGTGCAGTCTGCTCCCACCCGAGTGTCACCGGCACGTGGTCATTGTCGGCGATGAGGACCGTCGCTGTGTCGGGACCGCCCTGCAGGTGGGGCGCTGAATTCGCGAAGTCCAGAGACACGTCGAGCGACTCGCTTTCTTCATCGGCTGAGTCATCCAGGATCCGCAGATTCACATCCTTGGTGGCTCGGTAACGGTACTGGCCATTGACCATTTCGCGGCTGAAGTCCCTCTGTCTGAAGCTCAAATTGGTCGAGATCCGTTGATAGTCCTCCCCCTGAGTTGCAGTGTCATCGGTCGTTGCCACTGAGACGCCAAACGAAAGTCCGCTTTCCGGCATTTTGTCCTTGGTCGTATCGGAGACAGCGCGCAGCACCACGGTGCCGGCATCCTCGTTCACATTGAACGTTGTCTGCTCCCAGACGATGGTTACCGGAACATGGTCGTCATCAATGATCGTTACCTTGGCGAAAGCCGCGCCACCCAGCAGATGCGGCGCACCAGGGTCTGCGTAGTCCACCGTCAAGCCAAAGCTCTCATCAGGTTCGTCATCTGTGTCGTTTACGATGACCACATCGATTTGCTTTGCCGCCTTGTACGTCCGTATGCCGCGGATAGTCGCTCTCCTGAAGTCGCTCCTGCCGAACGTTACCGTCTCAGTGAATTGCGTATAGTCGCTGGGCTGGACGGCAGTGCCATCCATCGTCCCTACCGACACGTCCATCGAGAATCCCTCGTCAGGAATCTTGTCCTTCGTCGTAGTCGCGATGGCCATCAGCCTCACGGATGTGGCGCCCTCGTTGATCGTAACGTCAGAACGCTCCCACCCAATGCTCACCGGCACATGGTCGTTGTCCTTGATGGTGACCGTCGCACTTTGCGGCCCACCCCGCAGATGCGACAGGCCTGGCGTCAAGTAGTCCATCGTTACTTGAATGACCTCGTCCGATTCATCTTCTGTATCGTCAAGATTGGCAACGGTGAAGTTCCTGGTCGCTCGATAGCGTTGCTCGCCGTTGACATCAGTCTGGATGAAGTCGCCGGCGACGAAGTTGGCGGAGGTGGCTGGAGGCGTGTAGTCGTCGTCCTCATTCGCGCTGGAACTCGTAGTAGTCAGCGTTACCTCAAATGTGAAGTCGGCTTCCGGTGGCGCATTCAGAGTCGTCGTGAAGAGAGCCGTCAGCACCACGCTTCCGGTGTCCTCTTCGACCTCAAATGCCGAGTCCTCCCACTGCAACGTAATCGGAATGTCGTCCGGCAGTGGCGTTCCAGTCATCGTGCTGGACCGGGCCCCATCTCAGGCTGAGTTTACGGCGCGCACTTGCACGTCGTACTCCGTGGCATTGGTAAGGCTTCGAATTACATATCGGAGGTCGCCGCTTCTCCAGGCGTTGTCCCTCAATGTCCAGTTCGAGTCGACCGTCTCGTCTGCGCTCGTCTCGATGTCCCGGACATCGTAAGCAGTGATCCTTCCGCCGCCGATGTCGTCCGGAGCAGTCCAGACCACGGCAAGCGTCCTGTCGCCGCGTGTGATGGAAGAGATGACCGGTGCGGTAGGAGCGACGATCGTTGGCTCACCGTGGTCCCCCTTCGACCAAGGCCCGTGTCCTGAAGCGTTGACCGCACGGACTTCGACGTCGTACTTGGTGCCGCCTTCCAGCCCTTCAATCGTGTGGCTGCGGTTGGTCAGAGTGCCTGCGCCCTCTTCCAGATTCCAATTGTCATCACTCCTGTCTGATTCATCGGCGCCTATGTATCGCAGATCGTAGGAGGTTATGGCGCTGTTTCCAATATCGGTTGGGGCGTCCCAGTCAATGGCCAGCGTGCCGCCGCCCGGCGTAGTCATGGAGATCACCGGCGCCGCCAGTCTGCTGCCGTGGCCGTAGATTGTAAGTTCCCACGACCTGAGGGTTTCGGCACGGCCAGATTGCCTCTTGTGGTCCGTAATCTGCAGCGTCCACTGGCCGGCCGAGTCCTCGCCCAGATGCCGTGCCGTTCCGAAGCGAAAGGCCGAACGCAAGCTAACGCTGTAACCAAGATCAGCGAACGGCACCAGTGTGCACTTAGTGCCGGACGGTGAGATCAACTCCAGAGTGAGGTCCCGAAAGCTGGTGTGGCTGAAGTGAGTGTTAACTTCGACGAACTCTATGAGGTCCGCGAATGGTTCTACTTTCAGCTTCGTCGTGACCTTTCGCGGAGCGTCTGGCTGCCCTACAACCGCAGCGGCGTCAGGAATAGCTAGATTGAAGTTCTGAGACGCGGTAGTAATCTCTCGAAACGAGGGAGCGTTGGTCCAGCTCGCAGCCAGGTCCACTGCGTCCTTCGCGTCCACCATGCCGAAACCGTACACGTGGTTGAAGTTGTAGCGCTCGGTCGAAGAGCGGTATTTCAGCGCGCCGACTTCCCAGCCTGTGTTGTCAGGATCGTTCCTGCGGGCGGATGCGGCCAGTATGAGCTTGACGTCCCGCCAGGTAAGTGCACTGTTGGCTTCACGTACCAGTGCTGCAACGCCGGAGACGATCGGCGCGGCTGCGCTGGTGCCTCCCATCCTGCCCCAGTACCGATGGCCATTGTCGGTCGTAGTTATC
This sequence comes from Dehalococcoidia bacterium, assembly GCA_965116985.1. Lineage (GTDB taxonomy): Bacteria > Chloroflexota > Dehalococcoidia > Lucifugimonadales. The sequence continues at coordinate 29,638 of OZ220745.1, forward strand.
CTGGGTTGGCCAACTCGCCCACTGCTGGAGGGACCGCATACCCAGAGATTTGAGCCGGGTTCCGAGTAGTTGCTTCTCTTATCGTCGTGGCCCACGGCGCAGACTGCGGTCACAACGTAGAAGTTGGCAATCTCGTCCAGGTTGGAGTCGTCATCGTATTGGGCGCCATTGCCTGCTAACCAGATATATGAGATGCCCTTTCCACTGTATCCTACGGTTACGCCGTACTCGACAGCCCTTTCCCATAGGCTGTTTGCCTGATAGGGCTCGCCAAAGTCCCGGGGACCCCAGCTGTTGTTTGAAACGGCCGTGGTCGTTGCGTTACGAGACATCGCGTCGGCTCTGCTCGCGTCGCCCACTGCCTCAAGACAGTTGTATCCGTATATCGTGGCCCGGGGCGCGACGCCCCGCACTCCTACGCTGTTGTCTCTTGCAGCAATGAGGCCGGCCACTGCGGTTCCGTGCCATTCGAAGTAATCATAGATGTCAGTCTGGCCTGTGTTGTAATTGTGGTTGAGTGACACATCTACGTTGTGAGTCAGGTCCTCGTGTGTGTAGTGCATCCCGTAGTCCACAACAGCCACGTTGATGCCGTTCCCCGTGTAGGTGGGCCACACATCTTCAATGCCAATGTCGAACCCAGCGCTGTTGCGGAACTGATCGTCATTATTCAGGTGCCACTGGCAACCATAGAAGGGATCGCTGATGCCGGCGCTTCTGGAGATGCCTGAGCATCGATCTTCAAAATACGTGTAACCGCCTTCTCTAATTGCCCTTACGGTGTAGCGTCCGGTCTCCGTCGCATCCTTGCCCGTCACTTTCAGGTAGTAAGTGCCCGGGTCGAGCGTGCCTTGGAATACGAACCTGTTCGCAAAGTTAATCGAGTCCAGTGGTGCTCGCAGGTTGTTGGAATCCCTCAACACACCGGTGATGTCGGCCTCTTGGCTTACTCCACCGAAGATCACATGAATTCTTTCATCCAGTGTCACACTGAAGTGGTCCTCGTCGCCGCCGGGTTCGATGGTCCCGCCTGCTACATCCCCGAGGTCAATGGCCAGGGCGTCCGTGCTTGTGCTGCCTGGCTCGACAATTGCTGTCGCGTACACCGAGAAGGGTCCATCGGAGTCGTCGTCGAATGAGCTGACATTCAGATAGTAAGTCCCCGTCTCGAGTCTCGTTCGGATAAGGAAGTTTTTCCTGCCCCCAGGGAGATAGCCGTCGTCGTTGCTAGCCACAAGTTGGGCGCGGCTGTCATAGAGTTCTCCGATCGAGTCCGGGAACCCGGATGAGCGAATCGCTACCTCCGTTGTTTCTGTAAGCTGCAGTTTGAAGAAGTCCGTGTCATCTTCGGGGACAATTGTGCCGCTCGAAGAGCCATTGATGGGAAGGGCAGCGGCAGTCGACCATCCACTACGTTCTTGAAAGTCCCGTATCCTTAGGATGTACGGCGTGTCAGCATCGCCAAAGCCTGTCACCTTGACGTAATACGTTCCGGAACTGAGCTTGTACCACAGAAAGAACGCGTCAGGATTGGGCAGCACGCTTCCGTAGTCATCAGCCTTGAGCAGATTGCCGTCGCTGTCCAGCAGTTCGCCCACCGTGTCCAGGTCACCTGTGGTGTAGACCCAGTAGTCGGCCGTATTGGAAACGGTGAAGCTGAAGTAGTCGACGTCGTCGGACGGATCGATGACTCCCCACACACGCGAGCCCACGGCAACGATTGTCGCGTCGGTGCGGGTGTTGCCGTGGTCCCTGGGAATTGCCGTTGACGTGTCAGACCAAACGCCGTCAACATCGTCGTCGTCCGCGGCCCGAACTTGAACATGGTACCCCAACCCGTTGGTCAGGCCGGTAATGGCGTGAGTTAGACTGCCGTCGCCGTCCTCCCACACATCCCCTTCCACAGTCCAGTTAGCGTCCACTGTCTCGTCCGAACTTGTAGCGATGTAGCGGACGTCATAAGCCTCGACCTTGGACGTGATTCCTTCGGGAGGGCTCCACACTACCCAGAGCGCGCGGTCGTCGGCACGCACCGCGCTGATGGTTGGAGCAGGCAACGTCGGAGTCCCCACCTCCGTAGCGGACCATGTCCCGTCGCCGTCTGAATTGACGGCCCGCACCTGCACGTCGTACTGGGTGCCGTTCTCGAGGCCGGTGATTGTGTATCCCAGGGTGTCGCTGGTCCATGCGTTGTCCACCACAGTCCAGTTAGCGTCTACCGTCTCGTCCTCGCTGGTCTTGATGTGGCGGACGTCATAGGCAATGATGCCCGTCTCACCGGAGGGGGCCGCCCAGGCAACGGTGAGTTGAAGATCGCTCGGAGTCACGGAATCGATGGTCGGAGCGGAGGGCGTCGACTGCGCCGAGGCATAGCCCAAGGCCAACATGAGGCCAACTAAGGCGCACGCCGCCAGCGCAAGCAGTCTCGCCGGATTGAACATCGTGGTCATATGATCATCGACTCATCAGAATCGATTGAACTCACGGAGGCAGTTGCAGCCTACTGCCCTCGGAACCTGCCAAGAGGAACCTTCACTTGGGGACTGCTTCTCTCCCCCAGTTTGGACTGGACACTTCCACTCCATCCAGTTTCGCCAGTTTGTTGGCAAGATCGAGTGACGGGAAGCCCGGCCCCGTCTCAATGAAGAAGCCGTTGGTTGCGTAGACCAAATCAGACACTATTTCCAACTTGATACCGTTTCTGGCGAAGAAGGCATCGGTATCCGATTGGCTCCATTGGGGGTTTAGTACCAGTAGGACGCCTCCGGGCAGAGTCATGAGTTCGCCGGACTCGGAGCGAAACACAGGCAGCGTGTCGCTCTTGGTTTGCGCTCTCGCGCTCCTTACAACGTTCGATCCACCCTCATCTGCCTCGACAATATCGCGTGGCAAGCCTTCGGCGCCTTTTTCCATTACAAGGTCCGACTGAAGGTAGACGGTTAGGGTCCTGTCACCATCCTCCCAAGTGTACGGTTGACTTTGAGCGGCCTCTTCCGATTCATCGGTCTTGACGGAGAGATTCTTGTCAGATGTGGAGATGCCTTCGTCCTCCGCCAGGGAGATGCCAGGTTCAGTAGACAGGAACTCAAGAGCGTCATCATCTTCTAGGGATGGAGTGGGCACATGCTGTGCGTCCTTCGATGGCTTGTCCATTTGGCCTTGCTCCGGCTGTGCAGTTGCGGTGTTGGCGGGTAGAGGGGACGCAGTGCCGGTCGTCGTTTTTTGCACAACTGGAGTGTTCGAGGCCTCGGGCGTCGGCTTAGTCTGAACTGAAGACTGGCATCCGGACACGAGGGCGCCCACGCCCAACGCCAGAAGCGCGACAACCAGAGTGGTGACAAGTCTCTTCATTCCACGCACCTGCGTTGCGAATGACCGTCAAATCTACGCGTATTAACTTATACGCTCGCACGTTGCCGACTGTAGACAATTCCAGCGTCCCCTAACAAGGCAATCCAAGCTCCTGCAAGTTGCCAACTGGTCAGCGTGGCATACATCTGCTGCCCATGTATACGTTGAAGTCAAGCACTTAGCTTTAGATCAGGCTTGTTGCTCCCGAACACGAAGGGGAGCTATGACTCCAGTCCGGCCCACTCTACGAGGCGGGAACAGAACTGCGCCCAGACCACATGTGTAGCAGAAGTGCCTCTGCAACTTTAGCCTCATTGAGCGTCACTCGACGACCTCTGTCATTGGTCAAGACTGGCGTCCGACGCAGCCCGGTCGATCGGAGCCACGCACGAGCCTTACACCTCCGGTGCCTATTCTTGTGAGGTGAGAACGATCAAGTGCAGCGCCGCAGGGGCTAAACGTCCGTCTTCAGAAGCGCGGGACGGATCCTCTTGTTCCAGACATCAGAATCGCCCGCCCTCCTCAACTCCTCTACGAGCGCGGCAGTCTCCGCTCCCACTTCTTCGGTAAGTTCGGTCAGCGTCCGGCTGCCTGCCAACTCAGTAACCGCCTCCCGCAGCCTCATCACGTACTCTGCGACCTCGTACGCCGCGCGATTGGACGCGGCGCGCACCTGCAGGGCCTCAAGCTTCTCAAGCCAATCGAGGCCCCTTTCGGCTTCTTCGAAGTGGTCATCCAGTGCATTGGTTGTAGTCATCTGAAGTGCTCCACCCCCTTGGCGATTCGTTCGTCTCCTCACTTCGGATTAGAACGTTCACTACAAAGGATATCACTGAGACTTGCGTTTGAAGCCTGGTTAGCGCACCGTGCATTTCTGAGATTCGAACGGCGCCATATCTCCGGAATCTGGGTGCACAGGACCTACGCTGCTGGAGCAGGCCAACTCCCTGCGACACCATCCACACAGCGACCGCCGAACATCAGGGAAGGGCGCCAAACTACCGCCGAGTCCCGAAACGAAATGCGCAGATGCCCTGCCACTGCGCCAGCCCTGTGGTGCCCGCGGCACGTCACGGGACCGGCGCGTCGAAGAAATCTGCTTCAGTGGACCGTGCCAGGGCCCCGCATCTTTGATCGCCGGGAGTTGAGAATCAGCCCAGTGCCAACGGCAAGGGCGGCGGCTCCGATCCCGCCCAGCAGCGCGACAGTCCAGCCGGATGGCCAGTAGTCGCCGGTCGGCGGCAGTTCCGCCGTGCTCAGCGTATAGGCGATGCGAGAGTAGTACAGGCGGGTCAATCCCTCGAAACCGGAGTCCGTTCCCACGATCAGCCAGACCTGGCCGTCACTATCTGTTTCTACACTTATGGGCCGGGCGTCGCTGGAGAGAGTCTTGATCTTGTACTCGCCGTCCGCGACTTCGGAACTGGCCACGTTGCCGATGACCACCATGGACTCGCCGCCCTGTGACTGATTGCCCTTGTCGATGCTCATCCTGAGATGCTGGTTGTCACCAACCACGGTAGTGGGTTCAGCGGTGGAGGCGCCGGCTTTCACAAACACGCTCTCTCCCGGCGACCCGCCGATTCCGATCAGTCCGGACGCAACATTGGTCGCCAGGTCTATGGACACATGGACCATGTACGTCGTGTTTGGCGCCAGCCCTCCGACCCTCTTCTTCAGGAACATAAACAGGTCATCGCTCCGGTTGTGCCCCTGCACAAAGATGCCGCTGCCTTCCAGGCCGTCGGGAAGTTGGCGACGACCATGCTCAAACTCGAATGTCGACTGATCGTAGTCCGCGGGCAAGTCTGCAAAACCTACCGTCCACCCCTCGGCGTCCTCTTCGAAGTCGAAAGTGAAGTCGAATGAGATTCCACCGTTTGCCGCTTCCCCCGGCTCTTCGGAAACTAGTTCGGCAGTCCCGGGTAGCGGGGCGCGCCCTGCCCCAAGCGCGGCGATGTCTTCCAGAGCTAGAGCCAGGCGTGCGGTCCGGCTGCATATGCCAGCCGTGTAACCGCCCTCGTCGTATGGACTGTCGTACGCATAGACGATGTACTCCTCTCCCTCTTCAAAGGTGAACCCGCACGATCCTCCAGTCGGCGGAGTTGTTATTGTCATGTCCTCATGGACCGTGCCCTTCCACACTGTGCCGACCTGGAAGCCGATAGTGCTGCGGTCTTCAGCTGAAACGACCCCGCCGTTCGGATCGTATGAGTGTTCGATTGACACGACTGTCCCCGCGAACACTGCGGAAAACTTCTCCAACTCTTCCGAAGGAGTTCCAGGCTGGACGCAGGAACACGCGTGAACTGCATCCGAGGTCCAATGTGTCCAGACTGCGCTTGACAGCAGCGCCAGAGCTGCCGCCAGCGCCAATACGGCTACGGGACCTTTCCTCTCAAGCATCGATTTCTTTTGCTACTTCCTTACCTATCTGACGTGTGCGATTGTCTCAGGCCGCTACTTGAATGACGCTCGCAGGGTACAAACAGTTCCATGGCAGGTCACCGTATTCGAAGTCCGTGCGCTGACGCCAAAACGCCCGTGAATCCAGAAGTCAAGAACTCGACATTCTATTCGCCGCCCGGAGCGTACTCTGAGAACATGCACCCTTTTGCCGGTGCAAGCCAACGAGGCATATCAGACCGACAGCTTCGTGAGAAGCGTGCCAAGTAGCGCTGTCCGTTGGACCAGCGAATCGACGAATATGTACTCAGTGACGGCGTGCGGTCCCTCACCTATCCCGCCAAGCCCATCCAGCACGGGCAGTCCGAGAGCAGCCGGGAACTGCACATCCGACCCGCCGCCAACGCTCGCTTCCTGCAATTCCATCCCCAACTCGATCGCCAGGTTGCTGGCGTTTTCGTAGATCCGGCCGATGGCTTCGCTCCTGGGCATCGGAGGTCTCTCCACCCCGCCGGCCACCTCAACCTTGGCCCCGGCCAGCACCGGCGAGAGTCCCCGGATCATCGCATCGACCTTGTGTTGCTCCTCAGGCGTGACCACACGAAGGTCCACCAAGGCCTCTGCGGAAGGGGCCACCTGATTCCTTACCACGCCCGCGCTCACTCTTCCAGTGGTGACAGTGGTGCCAGTAGCGGGGTTGTTCATGTCCTTTAGCCGGAGGATCTGGTGCGCCACCTCCTCGGCTGCACTGATGCCGTTTTCCGGGTCGTTCCCGGCGTGGGCCGCCCTTCCCGTAATGCTGACGGTGTAGGACCCCACACCCTTCCGCGCCGTCTTGAGCGCGCCGGACGTTCCGTATCCAGGCTCGAGGCACAGCACGAACTCGCTCTTGAGCGACTCCCTCTCGATCAGCGACCGTGAATTCTTGCTTTGGATTTCTTCATCGGTGTTGAAGATCATCGCGATCCTGTGAGACGGCGCAATCTGTAGATCGCTGAGCATCTTGATGGCATGGAGCGCGATAGCGACGCCGGCCTTCATGTCGAGTATGCCCGGCCCATACGCTCGGCCGTCCTCAACTCGAAAGGGCAACTCGTCGATCGTCCCCGGCGGCCACACCGTATCAATGTGACACAGGAGCAGTATCTGTCCTTCCCCTTCGCCGTAGTGCGCCAGCAGATTGTCGCCAAGCGACTCATTAGGATGCACTTCAACAGAGGCGCCCAGGTCTTCCAGCCACGCCTTGATCCAGCCCCCGAGCCTGTCAACGCCGGCCTTGTCCGACGTAAAGGACTCCAATTCCACAAAGTCCTTCAGCGTCGACAGAATGTCGTCGGAATGGTCCTCGGCATACTGTCGAAACCGGTTCATACGCAAATCCCTCGTAGAAAATGGGCCATATTATACTCACGACTTGCGAGGCACAAGCGTAACTCTTGGGGAGCGGCCCAATCGCCCGCCTCGTGTCTGCCTGGGATCGACTCGGGGTTCATCTCACATCAGTGGCAGCGGATTCCCGAGCGCCCGCCGGATGGCGAGGCGCGCTGATACCTTTCGGCTGCATGGTCCGGCCCTTAGGCAAGGACACTTGGAACGAAGCCAGAACTGCCAGCTACCGCCCATGAGATTTGCGCCGGTATACTCGAACCAATCAATATCATGGCCGCGCTCCGAGCGGGGCGACGCATTAACTGGAGGGGGACGACGCTGGTATCGGAATCTGACGCGCTTCGCGGAACAGCGTTGGTCCTGGTGATTGCCGGCCTTCTCTGGAACATCGTGGAGGCAGTGGTTGCCTTCTGGGCCGGTCTTCAGGCAGGCAGCGTTGCCATGCTGGCATTCGGCTTGGACAGCATCGTAGAGCTGGTCGCAGGCGGAGTCCTGGTCTGGAGACTGAGGACCAGCCTGGGAGAAGAAGAAGCAGAGGCTGCCGAGCAGAAGGCCCAGCGAATCATTGGCCTCACTTTCTTCCTCTTGGCCGCGTACATAGTATTGCACTCAGGGGCCAATCTGCTGGGCTGGTTCCCGCAGCCTGAGCCGAGTCTTGCGGGCATCGCCATCGTGGTCGCGAGCGCCGTCGTAATGACGGCCCTGTACGTCGGCAAGATGCGGATTGCTACTCGAATGCAGTCACGTTCATTGAGAGCGGAGGCCATGGAGAGCCTCTTTTGCGACTTGCAGGATCTCACCGTGCTCGTGGGACTGGGGCTCAACAGCCTGCTCGCATGGTGGTGGGCCGACCCTGTTGCCGCACTCTTGCTGGTGCCGTTCTTCATCAAGGAAGGCAGAGAGAATCTGTCCGGGCACGAGCACGGAGGCGAAGAACTGGGAGCCCCGGTCTGCTTCTGCATGAACTGCCTGTATGGCATTCGCTTCTGCCGAGCGGCCTGCTGCCAATACCAGACGCCCGGCACTGCATGATCTCTCCTGTACGTAGAGTTATTCTGTCATTGCCTACTAGGAAAGCCGTAAGTCGATCCGGGTATATATCCGTGCACCGATGTGTTCCTTTGCGTTCTGAGTCCAGGCTGGAGTCAGAGAGAATTCGGGGCACTCCAAGTATCCCGCTGCAACCTAATCGAAGCAGTGAAGGGGTCGAATGCGACCGGCATGGAACACCCTCCCGGTAACAGCCTGTTGACAAGCGCGCGGGCGCAACACTTCGCCAATGAGCGCACGGCAGCCTGTGGCCCGCCCACCTTGCCGTATCATTGGTGTTGAATAAACAGCGGATTCAGCAGACTATTTCTCTACATGCCACTGTGCAGTTCAGCCTATCCGGCTGCTTGCGGGAAATGCCGTACTGGTGGTTAACTTTGCTAGTCATATGAGCAGCGTGTAACGATTCAGCAGTAACAGCAATGACCAACTGGCGCGCGAGCAAGAGACCCTTGCCGGGCCCATGCGATTCGATTAAGAGAACAGGAATAACATGACCACAGCAGAGTCCGCGAGCACAAGTAGATCGTCGACGTCCCCCTCTATCACTGGAGAGCCGATCGCCATCGTAGGAATGGCCTGCCGCTTCCCCGGAGCAGGCGACTTGGACTCATTCTGGCGGCTCTTGATGGAGGGTGGGAACTCAGTAACGGAAGGCGTGCCTGGGTCTGGAACAGGGCGTCTGGCAGAGATCATCCGCGATCCCTCGGTTCTGAACGAAGCATGTCGATTCGGTGCATTCGTCGAGGACATAGACCGGTTCGACGCCTCATTCTTTCGCATATCCCCCGTAGAGGCGGAGCTGCTCGATCCCCAACAGCGAATGATGCTCGAAACGAGCTGGCAGGCCTTGGAGGACGCAGGCATAGATCCAAACAGGCTGGCGGGGTCGCGCACGGGCGTGTACACGGGTATCAGCAACGACGAGTACCGAATGCTCGTGCTCGATACAAGCAGGCCCAAGGAGGCGGCGGGCAGCCTGTACGCCCTGAGTGGCACAAACCTGAACGGTACAAGCGGTCGAGTGTCCTTCGTCCTCGGCCTCATGGGGCCGGCGAAGGCCGTCGACGCCGCTTGCGCCTCAGCGCTCGTCGCGGTGCACGACGCCGTCTCCGACCTACAGCAGGGCAGGGCGGACCTGGCCATCGCGGGCGGAGTCCAGGCCATCCTAAACGGCCGCGTGTACGAGTTACGCGCCGAGGCAATGATGTTGTCTCCTGACGGACAGTGCAAGACGTTCGATGCCTCAGCCAACGGCTATGTCCGTGGGGAGGGATGTGGAGTCGTCGTCCTAAAGAGGCTTAGCGACGCCGAGGCGGACGGCGATCCGATCTGGGCCGTCATCAAGGGCACCGCTGTCAACAATGGCGGCACGAGCCAGGGGCTCACCGTTCCGCACACTCCTGCGCTGGAGCAGGTGATGGAGACTGCACTCGAGGACGCCGGCGTGCATCCTAGCGACGTAGATTTCCTGGAGGCGCACGGCACGGGCACGGCCGTAGGCGATCCGATAGAGCTCGACGCCGTCGCTACGATCTATGGAAAGGGTCGCGAGGCGGCGCACCCGCTCCTCATCGGATCCGTGAAGACCAACATAGGCCACCTGGAGTCCGCCGCGGGTATCGCCGGACTGATCAAGGCGGCGCTCACACTCAAGCGGGGCGTGATCCCCAAACATCTCCACTTCGAAGACCCAAATCCAAGCTTTGACTGGGACCATCAGCCTCTCGTAGTTACCTCCAAGATGATGGACTGGCCGCATAACTCCGGCCGCCCGCGGCTCGCTGGTGTCAACTCCTTCGGAATCACTGGCACGAACGCGCATCTGATAGTGCAGGAACATCCGGGCCCGTCCAGTCAGTCTGACAATGGCCAGTATCCGAATGGGTCTCAGCAGAAGGTCGCGATACCGCTGACGGCAGATGCTGCCAAAGAGAGTTCCTCTGAGGCTCAGGTCGATGCAAGAACATCCCGGCTTCTCCCGCTCTCGGCAAAGTCGAGGACGGCGCTCAAGGATCTGGCCAGCGGTTATCTCTCCTGGCTGGGAGATCGAAATACCGGCCATTCCAAAGATTCAGAGAGTTTGCTCCCGGACATGTCTTGGTCAGCCGGCATCGGGAGATGTCACTTCGAACACAGGGCAGGGCTGGCGTTCGAGGACGTGGCAGCATTGCGCCAGAAGCTAACCGAGCTTGCCGAAGACGACTCCGATGTAGAGCCAAGAGCAGCGACCAAAGTGGCCTTCGCGTACACGGGGCAGGGTAGCCAGTGGATCGGCATGGGGCGGTCGCTCTACGAAAGCGAGCCCGTGGCCAGGGCGGTTTTCGACCGCTGCGAGGACGTGTTCCAGCAAGCAAGAGGAGAATCGCTGCTGGCCGTTATGTTCGGGAAGGCCGGCGCCGAAGGAGACTTGGGAGACACCGCATGGGAGCAGCCGGCCCTCTATGCGCTGGAGTGCGCCCTCACCGCGATGTGGGCCAGCGTCGGCGTCGTGCCGAGCGTGGTACTGGGACACAGCGTCGGCGAGTTGGCGGCGGCTCAGGCGGCGGGAGTGTTCAGCCTGGAAGACGGCATGCGCTTCGCCGCCGCGCGCGGCACGCTGCTCTCGGGAACGAGTCCGGGTGCGATGGCCGCCATCTTCGCTCCGGCCGATAGCGTCACAGCCGAAGTCGAAGCCCATAACTCATCTTCAAGTGGTGTCGGGCTCAGCATAGCCGCTGACAACGGCGCGCACATCGTGGTGAGCGGGCCGTCAGATGGGATTGACGCCATCGTCCGGCGCTTCGAATCACTTGAGGTCAGGGCAAGACGTCTGAACACAACCCGCGCATTCCACAGCGCCCTGGTGGAGCCCGCTCTTGACGGTCTGGAGACAACCCTCGCCGAAATCGCGGTCGGCCGCCCATCCCTCACGGTTGTCAGCAACGTGACCGGGCAGCCGGTGGACGCGAACACGACGCTCGACACCCATTACTGGAAGCGCCACGCAAGGGAACCGGTGGCATTCGCGGGCGGCGTAAGTGCCCTCGCAGACCTCGGGGTAGACCTCGTCATAGAGATTGGCCCGCACGCGGTCCTCGGCCCGATGGCCACTCTTGCATGGCCGGATCCTTCGCAGGCACATGGCGGCTCCACGGCTCCGGCGGTGATAGCCAGCCTTCGAAGGCCGCCCAGAGACGGATCGTCTCAGGAACCGGAGAGTACGTTCGTGGATGCCGTTGGGCAGGCTTACGAGGCCGGCCTGGACATCTCTTTCGAGGGCCTGTTCGCTGGAGAGACGAGATGCCGAGTCACACTGCCTGGCTACCCATTCCAGCGCGAACGCTACTGGGTGTCGACTCATGCTCCGAGGCGTGCCGAAGTCGGCCACACGCTGCTTGGCGTCAGGCATGAGTCCGCCCGCGGCGAGGTCACGTTTGAGACCGAAGTCCTGCCGTCCGATCCTCCATGGCTGAGCGACCACAAAGTGTTCGGGCGACTCGTTGCGCCTGGGGCGCTCTATGGCTCGATGGCAGCCGCAGCGACTCTCAACGAGGGCGGCGGTTCGATCGTCATGGCGGATGGGCAGTTGCACAACGCCCTGGTCTTTGGCGAATCGGAAGAGGACGCAGACGGCCAGGGTCGCGTTGTCCAGGTTGTCCTGGATCCTCCCGAGCAAGGCACATCACGCCGCGTACAGATCTACAGCAGAGGTCTCGAGAACGAATGGACTCTGCACGTGGAGGGACGTCTGTTGCGGGATGGCGCAGCAACTTCGAGTGGTGACCGGGTCGACCTCGAGAGCTTGAAGGCGCGCCTGTCACCGGCTGACGTTCCCGCCTACTATCGGGCAAAGTCCGCGACCGGCATCGACCTCGGGCCGTCCTTCCGAACGCTTGGGAACGTATGGGCCGGGCCGGGCGAAGCTCTTGGGGAAGTGCGCCTCCCTGCCGATTTCAACCGTCACCAGCTGGACGTGCATCCCCTGGTGTTGGACGGCTGCTTCCAGGTGGTCGGCATGGCCCGCAACATGAGCGGCGCGCCGGGCGAGCCGACATATCTTCCCTTTGGATGGGAGCGTATGTGGCTTGCGGATGGATTGCCCAACTCGGTCGTCTGCCATGTTCAGATGAACGAGTTGGCCCAGGATCAGGACCCTGCGCAGCCGTCTGAGGTGCTGACCGGTGAGTTGCGCATCTATAGTCCGGACGGCTCTCTGCTCGGAGAACTCAACGGCTATGCGGTAAAGCGGGCCACTCGAGCGGCGCTGCTTTCCTCGTTCGAAGGCATCGATGACTTGCTGTACGAAGTCATCTGGAAGGAACGGCCCCTGCCGCCCGGCATTGACAGCGCCGCCTTCTTCCCAAATCCGGGAGCAGTCTACGCCCAAGCGCAACTCTTCCCAAGCTATCTGACCGATGCGGGCGTTGATCCTGACGGAAGAAACCGGCTGCTTGCAGACCTCGAGCGATGGTCGAGGTCGCGGGCCCTTACGACGCTTGAAGACCTCGGCTGGACTCGCGTCGCAGGCGAAACTATCGACCCCGGTGCTCTCCGCGAACGGCTGGGAGTTGTCGAGGAACACAGCCGCCTGTTCCGTCGCATGCTGGAGATGCTGGCAAGGTCTGAAGTTCTTGAGGAGTCGGACGACGGCTTCCTCGTCCGTTTGGGCCCTGATGACCCATTGCCGGAGGAATTGCCTCCCGATCTGGAAGCGTTCGCCGCCAGTATGACGGAGTGGTACCCGCACGGCCTGACCGAGATCGGACTGTTCAAGAGGTCCGGCGAGGCCCTTGCTGATGTTCTCCAAGGCAATGCTGCCCCGCTCACTCTCCTCTTCAGCAGCGGCGAGCCAACGGCGGCGGACCTGTATCTGAAGGCGCCGGTTGCTCGCGCCGCGAACCGCATGCTTTCGGAAGCCGTCCGAAATCTGGTCGACGCATTGCCGGTTGGCCGCCGGTTGAGAGTCATCGAGATTGGCGCTGGCACAGGATCAGCAACCGCGTCGGTGCTTCCGGAACTTCCGGATGGCCAATTCGATTACGTGTACACGGACATCTCCGCAGGCTTCTTCGCAGAAGCCGAGTCGAGATTCGGGACTGCCGATGGAAGCATAGACTACCGCCCGCTCGACATCGAGAAGAATCCCGTGGATCAGGGCTTTGATGCGCACGGCTACGATCTCATCATCGCCTCCAACGTGCTCCACGCGACGAGGCGTCTGGACGAGACGCTCGCCAACTGCCTGGCCCTGCTCGCGCCCTCGGGCCACATGGTCGCGCTGGAGAACCTCCGCGGACTGGGCTGGATGGACCTCACCTTCGGTCAGCTAGATGGCTGGTGGCGGTTCGAAGACCCCTGCAGGCCTGACCACGCCCTCGCCACTCCCACAATCTGGCGCCAGGCTCTTAGCGACGCCGGCTTCACGGAGACCGAAGTCCTGGGAGTGGACGACTCGTTCTCCTTCGGGGAGTTGGACAAAGGCGTCATCGTCACTCAGGGCCCGGAAAAGGTGGCTGAGCCTGCCGGAGCCTGGGTGCTGACGTCAGACCGGACCGGAGCCGCGGATGAACTGGCGCAGTTGCTCACGGCCCGCAACCAGACGGTCATCCTCGTAGGCGAACATTCGGAAGAAGTCCACACGCAAGATGGCGATGTGATTCACCATAGGGCCACTCATCTGGGCAGCAGAGAGTCCTGGCGTTCACTGTTCGAAGACCTGCCTGTTGACGTTCCCTTCAGCGGCGTCGTTCACCTTCAGGCATTGGCCGGGCACGGCGCGCAGGCGGACGCGCCGGGCATAGCCGAGGACGTTACGCGAATCGGCTCGACCGCGCTGTCGATGCTGCAGGGCTTGTCAGAGTCCGGCGCAATCCCGGAGAAGGGCATGTGGCTTCTTACCCGGGGCGCTCAGATTCTTGAGCGCGAGAATGGTGGCCAGCTCTCTGGAGCCATTCTCTGGGGCCTGGGAAAGGTCGCCTCATTGGAGGCCTCTCATCTGCACCCCCGCATGATCGACCTCGATCCATCGGGTGATTCGGATCTCTCCAGCCTCGTCAACGAACTGATGTATCCGGATGACGAGGACCACATCGCGCTCCGCGCTGGCCGTCGAAGGGCAGCGCGATTGGATCGCCTGAACGCGACGTCAACCCGGCTCGCACTCCCGGAAGAAACAGATTGGGCGCTCGCGCCGGATCGCAACGGAGTCTTCGAAACGCCGGAAGTGAAGCCCCTGCCGCCTCGATCGCTCGAACCAAAAGATGTCCTTGTTGCCGTCGAGGCCACTGGACTGAACTTCTGGGACGTGTTCCGGTCGCTCGGCTTCATCGAGGAGGGAGACCTTGGCCGCGAGATGTGCGGCCGCATCGTCGATGTTGGCCCGGACGTCTCCGCCGTCTCAATCGGCGACCGCGTGGTCGGCCTGGGCTTCGGGGCCTTCGCCGCCGAGATGGTCACGCGGGAGGAGTTGGTCGCCCCCGCTCCGGAAGGGCTCTCCGTCTCCGATCTCGCCACGATTCCAAGCGCGTTCGTCTCTGCAGAGCTTTCGTATCGGCTCTCAGGTCTCAACCCGGGAGACCGTGTACTGATTCACGCTGGCTCTGGCGGAGTTGGCTTGGCCGCGATTCAGTTGGCGCAGGCGGCCGGCGCGGAGGTGTTCGCCACCGCAAGTGCGCCCAAGCAGGCGTACCTCCGGTCGGTCGGCGTGGAGCACATCTACGACAGCCGCCAGACCGACTTTGGGAGCGAGATTCTCGAGGCCACTGGGGGAGAGGGCGTTCACGTAGTGCTGAACAGCCTCACGAGCGAAGGCTTCATAGACGCCAGCCTCTCATGTTTGGCACAGGGCGGTCGATTCATAGAGCTTGCCAGACGAGACATCTTGAGTGAGGAAGTGATGGCGGAACTCCGCCCGGACGTCACATACGCCATCCTGGAACTGGATGTCCTTAAGAAGACCGAGCCCGAAATGGTCGGAGAAGTTCTGCGGGACATCATGGCGAGGGTGGCCGCTGGCGAATTGCGGCCGATCATTCACAGCAGATGGCCCTTGGCGGAAGCCGGGGCTGCACTGTCGTTCATGCGGTCGGCGAGGCACATCGGCAAGATCGTGCTAACTCCGTCGCCAATCTCCACCGGTGAGTTGCGGCAGGACCGCACTTACCTCGTCACGGGCGGCCTCGGCGGTATCGGTTGCGCCGTAGCCGGCTGGCTTGCGGATCACGGTGCCGGTTCGATCGTCCTCAACGGCCGCCGTGACCCCGACGCCGAGGCACAGGAAACGATCGCAGCGCTTCGCGAGCGTGGTGTCAACATCGAGGTAGAGTTGGCGGATGTAACCGACTCTGACGCCGTTGACGCGATGCTCGCTCGCATTGAATCTAGGATGCCTCCTCTCGGAGGCGTTGTCCACAGCGTTGGCGTGCTATCGGACGCTGCGCTCGTTAACCAGACCTGGGAATCGTTCGAGCGCGTGCTGTGGCCCAAGATCATCGGAGCCTGGCACCTGCACCGCGCAACAGTGCACCATGACCTCGACCTCTTCATTCTGTTCTCCAGCCGCGTCGGCGTCATGGGAAATCCCGGCCAGTCGAACCACGCCGCCGCGAACGCGTTCCTGGACCAACTCGCGGTACACCGTCGTGCGCTAGGACTGCCCGGACAGGCGATAGCCTGGGGAGCGTGGTCGGACATAGGCGAAGCCGCCGAACAGCGGGAGCGCATTGAGGAGCGGAGGGCTGCGCTAGGCGGCCGGTGGTTCACTCCCAAGCAGGGCATAGACGCTCTCGAAAGGCTGGTGCGTCAGGACACCGCGACCTCGGTCGTGATGTCGATGGACTGGGCTGTGTTCGCAGAGGCTGTTGAGAATCGGCCACCTCTGTTGGAGGAAATGCTTTCCTCGACGGACACTGCGGAATCTGACGACTCAGCTACACCGCAAGACCTGCTTTCACAGCTCCGCTCAGCGTCTGCAGAACGCGGAGATGCGCTCGTGTCCTTCCTGCAGGGTGAGATTCAAGCGGTGCTCCGGTTGCCGAATGCACCGGCGATCACAGTCGGGTTCTTCGACCTGGGCATGGACTCGCTCATGGCGGTCGAGTTGCGCAATCGGCTCAATCGAGCCTTCTCCGGCGAGTTCGTGGTCTCCAACACGGCGGTTTTCGATTATCCGAACATCACCGCCCTGGCTGCTCACCTCGCCGAAGAGTTGTCGACTTCGTTGGGCGACGCCCCCGCCGAAGCGGCGCCGACGCCAGTCGCCGCACCCGAGCCGCAGCCGGAACGGGCGACCACGACCGAAGACGCTATAGCCATCGTCGGCATGGCGTGCCGATTCCCGGGCGCGCCCGATCTGGACTCCTTCTGGCGCCTCCTTGAGTCTGGCACGGACGCGGTATCGGACGGAAGGGCGGAGGGCGACCACTGGCATGGCGTCGTCGGCGACCCAAAGGCAGAGGACGCTATCTACCGCAAGGGCGGCTTCGTAGACGGCATCGATCAGTTCGATAACAGGTTCTTCCGCATCTCGCCCATCGAAGCCCGGATGATGGACCCCCAGCAGCGCATGCTCCTGGAGACCACATGGCAGGCGCTTGAGGACGCCGGAATCGGTCCTGAGTCCATCAGGGGCAGCCGCACCGGAATATACGCCGGCATCGGCAGCAGCGAGTACCGTGACGTGATCGCGGCCAGCGGCCAGGAAGACCTCTACTTTGGCACAAGTGGAAGCATGGGCGCCGGACGCATCGCCTTCGTTCTCGGTCTGGAGGGTCCTGCCATGCCCGTGGACATGGCCTGCGCGTCCTCATTGGCAGCCGTGCACTACGCGTCCGCGGCGCTGCAGCGCGGCGAGGTCGACATGGCGTTGGCTGGCGGCGTCAACGCCGTCCTGTCTCAGCCCATCATGCGCTTCCACAGGGACCTCGGCATGCTGTCGGCGCAGGGTCTGTGCAACGCCTTTGACGCCTCCGCGGACGGCTTCGTGCGCAGCGATGGGTGCGGCATGATCGTACTCAAGCGACTCTCCGACGCGGAAGCCGACGGAGACAGGATCTGGGGCATCGTGAGAGGCTCCGCGATCAACCAGAACGGAGCAAGCGCCGGACTGCCGGTTCCTAACGGTCCCGCGCAGGAGCGCCTGATTGCGGACGCCCTGGCGCGGGCGGGCGTGTCTCCTGCGGATATCGACTACCTGGAGGCCCACGGCGCTGGGACCGACCTGGGTGACTCCATTGAGCTTAGGGCTCTGGCCGCCGTTTATGGTCAGGGCAGGGAGTCGGGCCGTCCGCTGCTTATGGGCTCGGTCAAGACGAACATCGGCCACTCCGAGTGGGCAGCCGGCATGGCAAGCATCATAAAGGCCATCATGGCGATGGACCGGGAAGTTATCCCCGCGCACCTTCACTTCCAGTCACCGAATCCCAACTTCGATTGGGACGGAATGTCGGTACAGGTTACATCGGAGCCAACCGCATGGCCGGACAATTCCGAAAGGCCCCCGCTTGCCGCGGTTAACTCCTTTGGTCTGTCCGGCACGAACGCGCACGTCGTGCTCGAAGGCTACCGTAGTCCAGACTCGCAAGTCGGCTCACTCAACGGCACGGCATGGCCTGCGGGCGCATCCGCTCTCTTGGACGTGACGCCGCCGCCGGGCCTCGACTCAGTCTCTGACACAGCCGAGGAGTGCGCTGCTCGCTCCGTCAGGCTCTTGCCTCTATCGGGAAAGTCGCCGGATGCCCTTCGCGAACTCGCTGGACGGTACCTGTCGTGGCTTGACGGCCACGTCCTTGAGCATTCGGACGGCCTTTCGATGCCGTCACTCCTCTCTGACATGGCGTGGACTGCCGCCATTGGCCGAAACCACTTTGACCATCGCAGCGGAATCGTCTTCCAGGACGAGTCGGACTTGCGGGCCGGCCTCGCTGCTCTGGCCGAGTCAGGAGACGGCACAAGCGCGCCGGACTCTGACGGTGCGCAAAGCGTTGCTTTCGTGTTCGCCGGTGGGGCAGCGGACAGCGCCCGCGCAACCGAGTCCCTGTACAACACCGAACCAGTCTTCTGGGCGGTGCTCGATCACTGCGATCGACTCGTCCAGCAGATGCGCGGCGCATCCCTGTTGGACGCCATGTTCGAACGGCCGGGGACCACCGCCACTTTCGATGACCATGACTGGGAGAATGCGGCCACATACACATTGAACGTCGCGTTCGCAGCCCTGTGGGACAGCGTCGGCGTTCAGCCCGCTCGGGTGCTGGGCCAGGGCGTTGGAGAGCTCGCCGCGGCGCAGGCTGCCGGCGTCTTTGGCCTGGACGAAGGCTTACGGCTGGCCATGTCGCTCAGCGACCCGGAGGCGGCGCTCTCCTCGATCACCCTCGCACCGACCGTGCGTACGCTCATCAGCGGCGTCACTGGCCAGGTGCTACGCTCGTCCGATGAACTCACTGGCGAATACTGGGGCCGCCTCACGACGACAGAAGCTGATCTGCGTGGTGGTGTGGCGACCTTGGCAGAGGTCGGAGCGGACGTGGTTGTAGAAATAGGTTCCCGGTCCGGTTCGCAACCCATCGTCGCGCCGTGCTGGCCTAAGTTGACCGACGATTCGCCTGTTCCGGCATTCGTTGACGGCGGCCTATCGGACAACGGCCAGGAAGGCTTCGTTCGCGCGGTTGCTGCGGCATACGAGGCTGGCATTCCGATCTCGTTCCCCGGTCTCTTTGCGGGAGAGGCGAGGCGAAAGATCTCGATACCAGGCTATCCATTCCAACGACGGAGCTTCTGGGTGCAGCCGCGCAGTACCAGGCAATGAGTTGACTGCGAGTTTGCTCATGGATAGCATAACTGCGTCAAATTCGTTGCAAGACAACATCGCATTACACAAAAGGAGCCTCAGTTGGCAACAGCGGAAGAACGTCTCAGAAAGCTAGTCGACGATAACTTGGAGATTGAAGGTCGTCCTGCTGGCCGGCCTTTGGACCCGGACTCCAGCCTGCGAGATGCAGGCGTGTCCTCAGTTGAGTTCGTGGCATTTGCCAAGCTGGTTGCAGAAGAGTTCAACGTCAGCTTCAGCCTGGAAGACTGCTCCAGGTTCAAGTCGCTCGGAGAGCTGATAGCGCACCTGGAGTCTCACTCCGGCTAGTTTCAGGTAGCCCTCTCAGGGCAACTAATGAGTCAGGAGATTCGGCTTTGACGACAGTTGCTCAAGGCCGCCCTGATTTGTTGGAGTCAACGGCCGGAGTCTGGTGGAGTCCGTTCGCAAACAGGAACGGCGTCGACGTCGTTCACGTCGACCTGGCGCTCGATGGTCGTCGCGAAGCCCAGGCCTTCGAGTGGCTTGATGCCATCGAACGGGTCGCATGGCAGAAATACGTGCCAACGCCCCGTCGTCGTTTTGCGCTATGCCGTGCTGCCCTGAGGTCGCTCCTGTGCGACAGGTTGGGTTGCCGGAACGACGAGCTTAGCTTCGGGGCGTTACAGCACGGCAAGCCTTACGCCATTGTGCGCGGTACGACGACTGACGCCGTTAGCTTCAACCTCAGCCACAGCGGTGAACACGGCCTGATCGCCCTCGCACGTGCAGGAAGGCTCGGCGTCGACATCGAAGAGTTCGCCCCGCAGCGCAACCTGCATCTGATCAACGACGCAGTCATGGGCCCGGACGAGCTCGAAGAGCTTGCCGCGCTGAACGGCTCCCGGAAGCTGCGCCACTTCTACCGCCTCTGGACATTCAAAGAAGCCCTGACTAAGGCGATCGGGACCGGCCTTGCCACTGACTTCTCGCAGTTCCAGGTCCCAACTGGACTGCGAGCGGGAGACGCGTTCGGCACACTCACGTTCCCGGCTTCCGCCGGCGTCACGTGGGCGCTGGAAGACATAGGAGACGAGCGCTTCGCCGCGGCCCTGGCCTACAAGCGCTCCGCCTCGTCCGCTGACGAGACATCGGTGGCCGCCGCCAGGACACGGGATGATTGAGCCATGACCGATAGCTCGGAGAACCGTTGGGACCCGCCGTCGCCCATCTCGGTCCATGAAGTCCAGGTGGACGCCTCCACACGAATCTCGCTCCGCCGTCACGGCAACCCTGACGGCCCCAGACTGGTGTTGAGTCATGGCAACGGCCTCGCCATAGATCTCTACTACCCGTTCTGGTCGCTGCTGACCGATGAGTTCGATCTGGTGGTGCACGACCTCAGAAACCACGGCTGGAATCAGGTCAGCGGTCTGAGGGACCACAATGTGCCCACGCTCGCCTCAGATCACGACGCCATACTCGAGGCAATAGACCGCGAATACGGGGAGAAGCCGCAGGTCGGAGTATTTCACTCCGTATCGGCCCTCGTATCGCTCATGTCGCCGCTGCAGGGCGGCCGCTACTCAGCCTTGGTACTGTTCGATCCTCCGCTCTGCAAGCCGGGACGGAGCCACCGCGAGTTCGAGGAAGCGGCGGCCATCGCTGCCGACCTCGCTCGAAGCAGGACTGCGAAGTTTCGAAGCAGGGAGCAGTTATCGGACATTCTGCCGCTGCTTCCGCCGTTTCAACGCTTCGTCCCGGGCGCTGCCGACCTGTTGGCAAGGACGACGCTCAAGGAATCGGAGGACGGCTCAGGCTTCGAGTTGCGCTGTCCCCGTGAGTACGAGGCCCAGATGATCGACTACGCCAGCGTCTATGGTGTGGCCGTGAACTTCAACGCGCTGGAGTGCCCCGTGAAAGTCATCGGTGCGGACCCGACCTTGCCGTTCTCATATCTGCCAACTCTCGACCTATCCGACATCATGAGCGTTGACTACGACTTCCTCCCGGACGCCACGCACTTTCTTCAGTTGGAGAAGCCAGAGGAATGCGTAGAGGCAATGCAGGACCACCTGGACATCGTGAGAGCCCGCTGAACCAGGCGGGCGCCGTCTCTACGTGGAGGCGGGCTGGGAGACCCGAACGTTCACCACCTCCAGGTCGTAGTACTGCCGGTGGCTTACAGAAGCAGCATAGTGGCCAAGCAACCTCAGCGAAGCGTCGCGCCAGATGCTGCCATCCGTCTCGCCGGCCTCTATTTCCGCCTCCGCGGGGCCCGGGTTGGTCAGCAGCGTGAGCCGGTCCTCCAGGTTCTCGGCATCGCCGGACGCGCTCACGAACTCAAGCTCCGCGGCCGGGCCGTGTGCTCTCGCGTTCAACAACAGCCTCCTGGCGCCGCTTCCGTTCGCGTCCCGGCCGGACTCGGAGAGAATCAGCACCGTCTCTTCCGCGACGGCCTCCAAACGTTCTGTCATCTGCGGAGTCCAGCCCTGCCCGGATGAAAACCTGCCCAGGAAGCTCCTGATCTCATCTAACGAATGCGCCCCGAGCTCGGTGCGAAGACGGAATGTTCTCCTCCCCCCAAGTTCGGCGAAGAAAGTCAGCACGATGAGCGCCGCGCCGCCCGCTGTGAACGCCTTCTGGAACACCGCCTCCCACACGTCCCCGATCGGCAGGTCCCACAGTCCGGTCTGCAGACCGATTCCGATCAGCATCGCCGCGCCGATGGCCAGGCCCACACGGAAGTCAGGGGCGTCTTGGACTATGAGCTTCATGCCCTCGACCATCAGGGGACTGACCATCACCAGTATGAACACCGCGGACACTGGAGCCGGGATCCCGATGAGCAGGCTCCACGTCTGCGGGAAGAACGCCGCCGCGATGAGCAGCGCCCCGGTGACGATGCCCACGTCGCGCGAAGCGCACCTTGTCTGCTGCGCGAACACAGTGCCCCTGGGGCTGATCGTTACCGGCATGACCGCCGCAGCGCCGGCCAGGAGGTTGCCCGCGCCTGTGAAGGCGGAAATGCCCTGCACCCTCCGGTAGTCAATCGCTCGTGGTCTGCGCCAGGACACCCGCTGTATGGACATCGCGATCGATGTTCCTTGCATGAGCGCGATGAGAGCAAGAAACAGGAACGCGGGCAGCAGCGACCAGAACGCAGAGCCGAACTCAAGCCCCAGTCCCGACCAGCCGTCGATGGGCAGTCCCGCGATTGGCGCATCCTTCACGGGTCCGAAGTCGAATATGCCGAACGCCGCGCCCACTAGAGAACCAACGGCAATTCCGATGAGCGAAGACCATACCCGCCATGCACCTGACCCTCGCATAAGGAGCCCGAGCGTAAGCACGAATGTGACCAGAATGCACACTGGCCCGGCCGCCGCCGGAGCGCCCTCCGGCACGTCATTCAGGCCGCCGAACACCACGGGCACAAACGTGATGACTAACAGGATAAGCACCGCACCGCTGAACGCCGGCGTGAAGAGCCGCCTCAGCAGTGAGAGCTTCGTTGAGACCGCAATCTGAAACACTCCGGAGGCAAGGATGAGGGCCGCAAGTGTTCCGGCCCCTCCCTCT
The DNA here is from genome assembly GCA_965116985.1 of Dehalococcoidia bacterium. Lineage (GTDB taxonomy): Bacteria > Chloroflexota > Dehalococcoidia > Lucifugimonadales. Next base: position 52,181 of record OZ220745.1, read on the forward strand.
TCGAGCGCGATAATGCAGAACGGTATGGCTGTGGGCGACGGATAGCTGATCACAAGCAACCCGGAACCAAGCGTCCCGAAGCGCAGCGACTGCAGCACCGTGGTCACGCCGTTAACGGCCAGCATCGCAAACACTGCCCACGCCAGCTCAGTTTCAGAGCCTTCCACCGCCTGGAACAGAACAATCGGGAATAGCGCGATCGGGGCCGCAACCAGCGCCGCCGACTGCGCCCCCAGCGCCAGCGCCGTCAACTGAGGCGGGCTTTCCTCCGCCTCGTACTCTGGCATCGCGGACGCTGACGTTGAGGTCATGGCTCCCTGATGAAGCACGCAATTGGCGCTTCTCGCGACTACTGTAATTCTCCTGGCTCGCGCCGCGGACTTCCCGGCCATGGCCGAGTCGCGCGGCTTGAATAAGTGCCCCGTTGCGGTCGCCGAGTGTACCAGTTGAAGCGCAGGGCAGTGACGTGGCAGGAACGGCTTCAATTGACCGTCCATTCTGCCGGTGCTAAACTCGCGGCCCGCTGAGTTGACTCCAACTCCGGCCTCGAAGGCCCGACCGACTAGCGGCGCACGGCTCTATCCGATGTACTCGGCCGCCCGCCAGACTTCTCGTAGAGCACTTGAAATTGAAAGAGACTCCAACTTGCATAACGCGCGCTGCCACTCCTTCACAGGCAGGTACGCGGCGCCAGTGAAGCCTATCCGAGTCATCGCCACAGGACGTCCGCACTCGTTGAAGGCAAAGAGTACAGTATGACGCATCGGCTCGGCGTGGACGTCGGAGGCACATTCACCGACCTCGTCATACACGAAGTTGAGAGCAACCGCCTTGAGTTCGCCAAGACTCCGTCAACGCCCGCAGACCAGTCCGAAGGCGTTACCACCGGAGCGCTCCAGCTTCTGGAGCGGCTGGGCGTATCGCCTGAAGCCATCGCCTTCTTCATTCACGGCACCACCGTTGCCACCAACACGCTCCTTGAGCGAAAGGGCGCCCTCACGGCCCTCGTCGTAACCCGCGGTTTCCGTGACATTCTGCAGATCGGTCGCCAGGACAGACCCGATCTCTATGACTGGACAATCCGGCGCACGGAGCCGATAGTCCCGCGCCGCCTGAGATTCGAAGTGTCCGAGCGAGTCCTTCATACTGGCGAAGTCGTCGAACCGGTATCGCAGTCTGACATATCCGAGATCGTGCGCCGCCTCAAAGAAGAGCAGGTCGAGGCCGTGGCCGTCTGCCTCCTTCACTCATACGCCCACCCGGCTCATGAGCGACAGGTGGGGCAGGCCATCAGGGAAGCCCTCCCCGGCGTGACGCTGTCGGTGTCCTCTGAAGTTGCCCCCGAGTTCAAAGAGTACGAGCGCATGAGCACCGCCGCGATCAACGCATTCGTCGCCCCTGTCATGGAGCGGTACCTGCGCAACCTGCAGGCTGGCATCAAGGCCCAGGGCATCGACTCGGACCTCCACATCATGCAGTCGAACGGCGGCACCATGAGCGCCGACGCAGCCGTGCAGAGACCGGTCCAGACTATCCTGTCCGGGCCAGCGGCCGGCGTCATCGGCAGCGTGGGCCTCGCGGCCCAGGCCGGGGAGCTCAACACCATCTCTGTAGATATGGGCGGCACATCCTTCGACATCTCGCTCTGCTATCAGGGCGAGGTGCGCCGTACCCAGGACAGCGAGATAGAACGTCTGCCTATCAAGGTGCCGATGGTCGACATCCACACGCTAGGCGCGGGCGGAGGCAGCATCGCATGGATCGATCCCGGCGGCGCCCTGCGCGTCGGCCCGCACAGCGCCGGAGCCGACCCGGGCCCGGCTTGCTACGGTCAGGGCGGCGCCGAGGCCACGGTGACAGACGCCAATCTCCTCCTCGGCAGGCTCAGCCCGCAAGCGTTCTTGGGGGGCCGCATGGCGCTGGACATCGACCTTGCCCGCAACGCGATTCGCGAACGCATTGCAGACCCGCTGGGCCTGAGTCTGGAAGAAGCGGCGGAGGGTATCGTTCGCGTCGTCAACGCAGGCATGATCAAGGGCATCCGCGTCGTTTCCGTCGCGAAAGGCTACGATCCTCGCGAGTTCACGCTCGTGACGTTCGGCGGCGCGGGCCCGCTCCACGCCGCTGAGCTGGCCGCCGAGCTGAACATCCCGAAGGTGCTCGTACCCATCGCGCCCGGCGTGACCTCCGCGTTGGGTCTGCTTATGGCTGATCTGCGCCACGACCTCGTCAGGACGGTACTGCTCACCTCTTCTGAGGCAGTACCATCCGATCTCGGCGCAGTATACGCAGGTCTTGAGGCCGCGGCGCTCACCCAGATGGACCGTGAAGGCGTCTCGCGCGACGAGGTGTCACTGGTCCGCACGGCCGACGTTCGATACTTGGGCCAGGGCTACGAGCTGGAGGTGCCCGTGTCTGGAGGTGAAGTCACAGACGCGGAGCTTCGCGCCCTATACGGCCGCTTTCACGAGGCGCACACGCGCGCTTACGGCTTCGCCCTGCAGGACAGCCCGCTGGAGATCGTCAACCTTCGCACCACGGCCATCGTGACCCTCCCGCAGCCCACACTAGAGCGCGCCGACTTGTCAGGCGAGGCGGACCCCGCCCGCGCCTTGCGCGAGCAACGGGAGGTCTTCTTCCACAACAGCGCCCGGCCCACCGCGATCTACGATCGCTCGAAGCTGCTGGCGGGCGACAGCATTGAGGGCCCCGCCATCGTCGAGCAGTTCGACTCTACAACGGTCGTCTGGCCGGGCCAGTCCGCTGCCGTCGACCAGTACGGAAACCTCTTCCTGAGACCGATTGCCCAATGACGACTCATCAGACTGATCCGATCACCCTCGAGGTGATGCGCAACGCCTTCTACTCCATCGCGGACGAGATGATCGCCGCCCTGATCAGGTCCAGCTACTCCACGAACATCAAGGACCGCAGGGACACGTCCGGCGCAATCTACACTGGCTCCGGCGAGGTCGTGGTCGTCGCCCAGAGCGAGATCGGCACGCCGCTCCACCTTGGCACGATGCACTCTGCAGTCCAGTCAGCCATGGCCGCGTACCCTTTCGAGGAGCTTGAGCCGGGAGACGCCGTCGCGCTGAACACTCCATACCCTGCGGGCCCTGGCCACCTCAATGACCTCTGTCTGATCTCGCCTATCTTCTACGAGGGACGGATGATCGCCATCACCGCCAACCAGGCTCACCACGTCGACATGGGAGGCTTCGCACCGGGCTCCATGCCATTCGGCGTGACCGAGATATTCCAGGAAGGTCTCCAGATACCACCCGTCCGGCTGTTCCGCCGCGGTGTGCTGGACCGGGAATTGTGGGCCATCATCTCACAGAACGTCCGCCCGCAGGTCGAAGTACGCGGGGACCTAATGGCCCAGCTTGCGGCCAACAACGTCGGCGGTCGCCGCCTCACCGAGCTCGCCGACAAGTACGGAGTCGAGACCGTCGAGCAATACCTCGATGAGATGCTCAACTACTCGGAACGCAGGATGCGCGCCGCCCTGACCTCGATTCCGGATGGCGTCTACGAGGCCGAGGATGTGATCGAGGGCGACGGCATCACGGACGATACCTTCACCATCCGCCTAACCCTTGAGGCCAAGGGCGACCGAGTACGCACAGACTTTACAGCCTCAGACGATGCCTCGCAGGGCCCTCTGAACTGCCGCTGGCCCTCGGTCGCCGCATGCGTGTACTACGTTCTGAAGGCCTGCCTCGATCCCGAACTCCCGCCCAACGCCGGCGCATACCGCCCCATAGACATCGACGTGCGCGAGGGCAGCATCCTCTCGGCCGTCTATCCCACCGCCGTATGCAACGCGAACATCATCACCACCCAGCGCATCGTGGACGTCCTGCTGGCAGCCCTCGCTAAAGCCTTGCCTGACACTGTGCAGGCCGCATCGTCCGGCACCATGAACCTGCTCAACATCGGCGGCATCCACCCCGTGAACGGCATCTACTACAACTACATCGAGACTTACGGGGGAGGGCAGGGCGCCATGATCGACGCAGACGGCATGGACGCGGTCCAGAACCACATGACGAACACACGCAACGCCCCCGTCGAGTCCATCGAGGTCGCGTACCCGCTCGTCGTCGAGTCGTACGGCCTCGTGCCGGACACCGAAGGCCCCGGCAAATACAGGGGCGGCGTCGGCATCCACCGCGCCATCCGCGTCGTCGGCAACCAGGTCAAGCTCACCTTAAGCTCGGACCGCGCGGTCACGCCGCCGTGGGGCCTGTTCGGCGGTGAGTCCGCGAGCCCATCCAGGTTCACAGTAAAAGGTCCGGACGGCGGCCCGCAGCAAATGGACTCCAAGTTCACCACCTCCGTCCCGCCCGACCACGTCATGATCACGGAGACCCCCGGCGGTGGCGGCTGGGGCGACCCAAAGCACCGCGATCCCGAGGCCGTCCGCCGCGATGTCAGCGAAGGACTCGTCTCCCCTGAACGCGCCCGCACCATTTACGCCGTCGCTCTGGACGCCAAACTGAAGGTAGATAAAGCCGCGACACATAATCTCCGCAGCAATACCTGAAACCGAATTAGGGCAAGGAAGCGCCACCCCCATCCGTCATTCAGTCATTTCTGCACGGCTGGAACCGGGGGAAGCCGGAATCCAGCAGGGCAAGGCTACCTATATCGTCTCTCGCACACCGCAGCCGCCCTGCGATCCCCACCATTTTCTGTCGCTTAACCTCAGAGCAAGGTATCCTGAGACCCCACCCGAACATCGACTACTAACCGGAGTGCGCACATGCCCGAAATGCTCTTCGAAGGCGACCGTTTCCCAGACATTGAGCTAGACCTCATCGACGGCTCGAAGATCACGCTGCCCGAACAGGCTCAAACCCTGTGCACGGCGCTTCTTTTCTACCGCGGCGCTTGGTGACCGTACTGCAGGCAGCAGTTAGCCGCCTTCCAGAATAGCCTGGACGAGCTTGATCAGCTCGGTATCACGGTGATCGGGGCAACCGTCGAGGACCGTGAGACGGCCGCCGGGATGGCCAAGGAAGAAGGTCTCACCTTCCCCATCGCTTACGGAGTCAAACCGGACGCCGTCGCTTCTCTCACCCCTTCGTGGGCCGAGAACGAGTACGTTGGGCGCTTCCTCCAACCCATGGAGTTTCTTATGGTAGACGGCATAGTAGCCGGCTCAGTCTACGCCTCAGGCCCCATCGGCCGCATGGACCCCGCGCAGGCCGCAACCTACGTTCGCGAACGCCATTACACGTTCGAGGTCAAGCCTGTCAGCCCGTCGTAGCCCGCAGCGCAAAGCACTCTGACTGGACGCTCTTGCAAGAACACCCGGCCCGACGAAAGGGCTAGGTAACTTCCTCCGAGCAATGTCCCGCACATGTGACGGCAACCGTATACAGATCCGGCCACAGCTAAGGACATCCCGTTTGACGGGCTGAAGCCTTAGTCATATACTTAGCTAAACTGCAATCAGGGGAACGGTCATGGTGACGGTCAACGTACACGAGGCGAAGACACACCTGTCGCGGCTGCTTGCGCAGGTCGAGGCCGGTGAGGACGTGGTAATCGCCCGCAATGGCAAGCCGGTGGCGCAGTTGGTCCCCTTCAAGAAGAAGGGCCAGCGGCAGTTCGGCTCGATGAAGGGCTGGATAACAATCGACGACCGCTTTTTTGAGCCCTTGCCGCCCGAAGAACTGGCGCTCTGGAACGGAGAGGATTGCAGTTGCGACTACTGCTCGACACCCACGCATTCATCTGGTGGGTGACCGGAAACCAGCGGCTGCCGGGCCGCGCCCGGCACGTCATCGGAGACCAGTCGAACGACGCATTTGTTAGCGCAGCGTCGGCCTGGGAGATCACGACCAAGCACCGTATTGGCAAACTGCCGGAAGTCGAGGAGATCGCGCCCGACATCGCCAGTGTCATCGCCAACCAGGAATTTGAAGAGTTACCGATCACTGTAGACGACGCCGCTCGTGCCGGCTACTTACCGGGGTTGCACGGAGACCCCTTCGACCGCATGCTGATCGCTCAAGCACTGGCACGCAACCTCGTTCTCATCTCAAACGAGTCCATGTTCGACAGGTACGGAGTCCGCCGCCTCTGGTGAGACGCCTGCACGCACGGTGACGCTATATCGCCGATTGCGCCGCCTACCGCTCGATAATTTCGAACTGGTCGTAGTGCCTAGAACCTGATCTCATCAATCGACGCCACGGTTAGGTTAGGCAATACGCCGGAACTCGCTGGCGGGCCCGCGCCCATGGGATCGACCCAGACGCTGTAAATGCCCAACTTCTGAGGCGCGGCCACTTCCCATTCCAGGTTGTCCCCGACGCACCATGTGTCGCTCGGCTCTGACTGCAAGGCCGCCATTGCCTGAACGTAGACATCCGGCTCAGGCTTGCCGACGCCAATCTCACCTTCAATGAAGATCTGATCGAAATACCGCTCGAGGTCGAATCGTTTGACCTTGCTTCGCTGAGGCTCTCCCGCCCCATTGGTGATCATCGCGAGGCCGATCCCATCCTCGCTGAACCGCCGCAAGGCCTCCACCGCACCCGGGATCAAGAACGTTCGCTCATCTCGCAACTCTTGGTAGGTCCAGCCCATCTCACGGGCCAGATCCGGAAGATCAAAGCCAAGGCTGCGCAATGCCCTCTGGACCACCTCGGCCCTCGCCGCGGGCAAGTCAGCGCGTCCTGCCCGATGGCGCGTCGGGTCCGCCCAGTACCAGTCGCGCACGCTGCAGATGGCAACGTAAAGGTCATTGGCATCCAGCCCCGGCACTTCCTGCGCCGCCTCGCCGCAGACCTCGCGCCAGCACGAGAACACGCCGCTCCTACCATCGATGATCGTGTCGTCAAGATCGATGAGCATCGCTCGCGGCCTCTTCAAGTCTTGCTCGTACCTCCCGACACCATCAGTCTGCGCCTGAGTGTCCAGTTCAACATCATGTGATCGTCCCAAGGCAGAGAGCGCCCGGTCAGCCGACCGGGTGCTCTCTGTTTCGCTTCCTGGACTGTGTTCCGCCGCCTACCGCGCAATAAACTCGAACTGATCGTAGCGCCTCGGCAGCACGTCCATCGGGTCCAGCCCGAACCACCGGTCGACGATCGTGTCGTACGTAGAGCGGAAGTCGTTGCTGAAATGCAGGTCACCCTCCAGATGGTCCTCCGCCTTCAGCGACGGATAGTCGCCATACAGCCCGCCTTCAACGCCGCCGCCCAGAACGAACGCGTGCCCGCCGGAACCGTGGTCGGTTCCCGAGCCGTTGTCCTCGATCCTGCGCCCAAACTCGGTGAACATCAGGATCAGCGTATCGTCGTACCGGCCGTGCTCCTTGAGGTCGTCGGTGAAATCTCCGACCGCCCCCGAAATGTCTTCCCACAACTTGCCGTGCGCGTCCATCTGACCCGCGTGCGTGTCAAAGCTCCCGTGCGATGTGAAATACACACGCGTTCCCAGGTCCGCGAACATTACCTGCGCCACGTTCTTGAGGCCCTGTGCAATGGGGTTGGCCGCGTACTCAACGCTCGATGAGTACTTCTCCGGGGCGGTCCTCAGTATGTCGGCCCCTTTCAGTGCATCCATCCCCGTGTTACCAAGGAAGTCCGCCACAGCGTCCTTGCCTTCGGAGCCGCCGTACATCTTCGTGAACGCATCCAGCGCATACTTCTTGAGCCACTCGTCCTGGATGTCCGGGAACAGCCCATACGTCTCGAGGTTGCCGACTGAGGCAACCGAGACCCCCTCCGCGGAGAGCGCACGTGGAAGCCCCCGGCCGAAGTTCACTCCTGTGAGCACGTTCTCGGCGTCCGGATCGAGCTCGCGGATGCACGCGCCCAGCCAGCCCGTATCGCCGATCTTCTCCGACTCGGCAGTGTGCCAGATGTCCATCGATCGGAAGTGGGACCTGTTTGGGTTCGCATAGCCCGCTCCCTGGACAATGGCCAGGTTTCCCTCGTCCCACACCCTCTTCATCGAGCCCATGTTCGGGTGCAGCCCCACGTCGTCATTGAGCCGCAGCACGTCCCCCGCCTCGATGCCCACCGCGGGCCTGAAGTCGTAGTAGTGCCCATCGTTGTACGGCACCAACGTGTTGAGAGCGTCGTTGCCGCCCGCAAGTTGGATGACCACCAGCGAGCGTTCTCCGTGACCGTTGCCGTTGAGTGCCATTCGAGACCTCCCTGAATCCTGCGGCCAGACTACTACACTCTAGCCCAAGCGTCCTGAGCTTGCCGAAGGTGCCTATCGGATCGACTCACCATTCCTGCGATAGATCTGAACCCGGTGCCGGTCCGCTTCCGTCACGTACACGTATCCATCATCGTCGACGATTACCGACGTTATCCCGTAAAACAGCTTCTCTATGTGCGCGGACTGGATCGCTGGCGGGACATCCTCGCCCAGCACCGGTTCCAGGTCCGACTTCGCCCGCGCCCGCGCCTCCTCCACGTTCGTCGAAAGGAAGTCCTGGGCCCACTTCGAGTCGGTCGCCTCGCCCCGGTACATCGCCACGAACTCTCCGTGCGAGTCCAGCACCTGCAAGCGTTCGTTGCCCCAATCGCCCACGTACATGTAACCGTCAGCGTCCACGGCCACGCTCGTGGGGCGCTCGAACTCCCCTTCTCCGTTGCCTGACGTGCCGTACTTCGCGATGAACTCGCCCTCAGCCGTGAATCGTTGAATGCGGTCGTTTCGCCAGTCCGCTACGTACACCTCGCCGCTCGGCGCGACCGTGATTCCCCACGGCAGATTGAATTGGCCGTCCCCGTCTCCGAAAGAGCCGAACGCCGAAAGGAACGCGCCGTCCTTGGTGAACTTCTGCACGCGGTGGTTCATATGGTCCACAACGTAAAGCCTGTCCTTGCTGTCGAACGCCAGCCCGGACGGCCCGTCGATTTCACCGTCCGCGGACCCCCTAGTACCCCACGCGCGCAGCAACTCAAAAGTGGGCTGAAAGACGCTGATCCGGTGGTTGTGCTCGTCAGCAACGTAGACGAGTCCCGTGCTGTCAACGGCCACGTCCGTTGGCCAGATGAACTCCCCATCGCCAGTGCCGGCTCGCCCGATCACACCGTAGTAGTTGCTATCGATGTCGTACACCGTTACGCGCAGGCCTCGCAACTCGCTTTCGATGGAGCGGTTGGTCGTGTACATCCGTCCGTCCGGCCCAAGCGCCGTGGCGCTGGGACAGTACAGCCCGCGGTCCTCCATCGTGGACAACCCAATCGTGTGGCTGTAAGTCAGAAAATCAGCCGTAGGCTTCGCCTCAGTCGTCATCTCTCGACTACCCTCTGCTTTTCTGGTCCCTTCCCCAGTCTGCTGGGGAACGTTAGGGCCTGCCCTGTGCCTGTCGAAGGAGTGAGGGCGCCCCCTAGCACCGCTGGTACTCCGGCGTCGCCGCGATCATGCGCAGCAGGTTTACGACCTGCGCGTCCCCATCACCGTTCGTTGCCTCGTTTCGGGCATTCGCCGCGAACTCCACCAGCGCCTCCTGCGTCTGCTCCGGCACGATCAACGCCCCTAGCTCATACAGGCAAGCGTCTACCAAGTCCTCCGCGGGCACGGAATGCCGGTCGTCCTTCGCGATCCGTTCGGCCATCTCCCTGATGCCAGGGTTTTCCGCGTTGCCAAGCTGCTGCGTGGAGAAGTTCATGCGTTCCACGAGGTTGCCGGTATCGATCCACCCCGTGCCCTCGTTCCAACCCTCCACCGAAGGCGGCTCGTAAAGGCTCTGCCCCATGAACATGAGTTGTATCTGATGGTCCACGATCTTCCTGCCGGGCCACCGGAACTCCTCAGACGTCCTCAGGTCCCCCGCGATCAGCGCCGCCGGACTCTTGACTTTCTCGTACCAGCAGTCCTTCGACTTGAAGAAGTCCGACTTGAACAGCGTGCGGAGCATCTCCCGGATGCTGTAATTGCTATCGAAGTACGCCTTGCAGAGCTCCTCGATCGCCTCCGGGTCGCGCGGCGGGATGTACAGCCACTGCGGCACCAGCGGCTCGTCCGCCACGAAGAAGTGGTACATGTGCCTCGCGAGGAACCGTGCCGTAGCGGGCTGCTCGCAGATAATGTCCACCACGTCCTCGCCGTTGAAGTTGCCTGTGCGGCCCAGCACCGTCTTCTCGCCGTCGTCGTGGTCTTCTGGGCGGTACTCGAACCTCCAGGCGAGCCGGCCGTACGGCCATATCGAGTCCCTTACCGCCTTCAGCTCCATGTACTCGGTGTTCGCGATCGTCCAGCCGGTGAACGCGCGCGAGGCCTCCTTGATGTCTTCCTCGGTGTAGTTCCCGGCTCCCATCGAGAACAGCTCCAGCAGCTCACGACCGTAGTTCTCGTTTATCGCGCCATTGTGATTGTCCTGGTTGTCCAGCCAGATGATCATCGCCGGGTTACGCGAAAGCTCCACCAGCAGATCTCGGAAGCTCCCCATCCCGTGCTTGCGGAACATATTGATCTGGTCTTCAAGGCACTGACCCTGCGTGACCTTCTGGTACCCCGTGGCGAAGAGACCGTGCCAGAACAGCGTCATCTTCTCCTCGAGCGGCGCGTCCGTGTATATCATCCGGTACATCCAGTGGCACGCAGACGCATTCCTACCTAGATTGCCCCACGCATCCGAGTGGTAACGCCGGATTAGGTCCTCCGGGATAGTCGTCACCTCCCCGAAGTCCACCAGATCGTCCACTGTGGCGTCGTAGCCCTTCGCTGCTCGCGCTTCAAGCTCCTCCCGCTTCGCGCCAAACCCCGCGCGGCGCATGAGGTGCGCCATCAACTCAATGTCATGATTACGCATGATTTACCTCGCAAGTTCAGGTCTTGGACCAAAGCGCTGGTCCCTGCGCAGTGACTGTTGGAGAGACCTCCGCCCGAATCTCTGGGTGTGACATCAACGATCTCACGGCAGGCGCCGCCGCGAACGCCTCATATAGAGAGGCTGCGAGTCTGACATGCCTTGAGAATCCTAAGCTGGCCGATATCACCGTGTACTTATCCCTCAGGTGAACTCGAAGGCCGCTGGCACACTGCACGGCTGTACGTATGACGATCGAGGTTACGCTTCCGCACACGCGCCGAACGCCCTATCGTCGGATACTACACGAAAGGCGCATTGCGTTCACGTCGTCCCAGGCTGACTCTGGTGAACTCGCCCTTCCTGCTGGGTGCGGGCGAGGACGCTAAGGCTCCGGCTATGCGGGCGAAAGCTGTCTTAGCGCCCTGATCCGCCAGAACCCGAGGCCGAACAGGAGGAGAATGGCCCCCGCGGCGACCTGCGTCGCGCCCGGGGCTCCCAGGTGCTCTGCCAGGAATCCTATCGAGAGGCTTCCAATCGGCATCATGCCCCATGTCAGCACGAACAGGCCCGACACACGTCCGCGAAACTCGTCCGGGACGCGGGCGTACACGATCGAACTGCTGACCGAATAGAGCGCCATCATCGCGGCGCTGATGACCATCAGGTTCACGTACACCGCCGGCATGAAGACGTTCAACGAAAATGCCCCCGTAGCAAGCGTCAGCACGAACATGCTCGCCAACACCACCAGGTTCTTCGACTGAATGTTGCCCTTGGAGGCGATGACCAGAGTCCCCACCGTCGAACCTGCTCCCACACCGGCCATCAGCAGGCCCAGGCCCTCGGCGTCCACTTGGAACACCTCTGCCGCGTAGACCGGCAGAAGTCCCTGTATCGACGGCATGACCAGCGTGGACGGTATCGCGGTTATCGCGAACAGCCCGACGAGCAGCGGGTCACCCAGCACGTAGCGCACGCCCTCGCCAAGGTCGGAGAAGACCGCCCGCAGTCGAAGGGCGGGCCTCTTGGACGACGGCACATGCAGGAAGAGCGCCGCGATCATGGCGAAGACTGACAACAGGGCTTGGACGACAAGCGCCGCTCCGGGGCCTGCGAGAACAATTAGCAGACCTCCCAGCGCAGGCGCGACAAGACGAGCGATGGAGAAGCCCATCGAATTCAGCGCGAACGCGTTGACCAGCGTGTCCTTGGGAACGATGTTCGGAATCATGGACATCCGCGCGGGGTCGGTCACCACCATCGCGGTCCCCATGAGGAATATGTACGCAAAGATGTGCCACGCCGCCAGGTTCCCCGCCAGGGCCAGCGTCGCGAACAAGGCTGTCAGCACCGCCTGGTATCCATAGATGATGGCCAGCAGCTTCCGGCGGTCGAATCTGTCGGTGATCACCCCTCCCAGCGGTCCGGCAAGCAGCACAGGCAGCACGTCGAGCCCCAGCGCGAGCGTCGTCCAGAACGCCGAACCCGTCACTTCGTACGTTAGCCAGCCAACGACGATCTGTTGCAGCCAGTACCCAGCCCCCGAGAACGTCGTGGATATCCACAGAAACAGGTAGTTCCTGTACTTGAACGACTCGAACGTGTGGAGCCGGACAGGCGCCCTCAGGGGCCGAAATCTGGGACGTCCTACCCTCGGGCGGATCCGCCGCGGCAGACTTCGAAGTGAGGTCCTCGCCCTCCTTGCTCTGGAAGGCTCGACCGGAAGCGTCGCAGGTAGGTTCGAGCCACTGGCGTCCGGCAGGGCCGTGGGTAGCGCAGGGCTGGGTACGGGTCCGGAAGGGGAGGGCGCTACCGCTTCGATGTGACCTGAGGTTGGGAAATCTCCCGCCGCACCGGTGACTTCGGCAACAGTCTCGCCCGCGGGCAAGACGTCCGGCGCGCCGGCATCCGCGGACGCGCGTGAGTGTGCGGGACTGGTGCCCCCACGAGGATAGGACGACCCTCGAGTCTGCAAGGATCCTGCGCTCCACTAAACATTCAACCGGTACGATCAAACGAGGTGGGGCATAGAGCGCGATCCTTGAGTCGCGGTACGTCCTCTCGTGAAAAAATTATAGCGAGCGAATTATCACTTGAGCAATACGAATCTTCCTCGACAATTCCCTACGCTCTGTAGTAGCGATTTGAATTGCCCAACGGCTGGAAAGCATCAGCCCGCAGCGAAACAATCGCACGACACGTAGCCTTCCTCAAACCTGATTGAGCAACGCTCGCAACCCGTTCGCCCTGACTCCATCCTGTAGGTCTGGAGCCGATGCCCTGTTACCCTGCGCTCATGCTCTGGAGCACGCTCAATCCCCTACGCGTCCTGACCGCGACACGCCAGTCCCTCGCTGGCCTCCGCGACGCCATCAGAGGCGAAGCCGCCTTTAGGCAGGAGCTGCTGCTCGGCGCCATCCTCGTCCCGCTCGCCATATGGCTCGGCGACACCGGCGTCGAGCGGGCCCTGATGATCGCCGTGCTGCTTCAGGTCCTGATCGTAGAGCTGCTCAACTCAGCCCTCGAGACCGTAGTTGACCGCTTCGGCACCGAGCGCCACGACCTCTCCCGACGGGCAAAAGACATCGGCTCAGCCGCCGTCTTCATCTCCCTCATCACCGTCCCCACAGTCTGGGCCTTCGTCCTCTTAACCTAGCCGGCGACCCCGACGCCAGGGACTGACCCTCCCGATGCGGCCAATCAGGCCGGAGCTACATCACGATCCTGCTGATGCTGGGCCCGTCCGGATGCACCGGGCTTGGCCAGTTGGCGTCGCAGCTCCACAGGCTCCCTCTCCACTCGGTGAACCCGTGGGGCGCCGGATCGTCATCGCCGTACGTAATCCTGTCCAACTCCTCGCCCGTGTCCGTGTCGTACTTGATGATGAACTTGTCCGTCGTGTGGGCGCACCAGAGGCCGTCATCCATCAGAGCCAGCCCGTGAAGCCGCTCATGCGGCACCGGCACCTTCTTCAGCACCCGCCAGTCCGACGGGTCCATCAGCACGAGCGCCTTCGGACTGAACGCCGTAATCCACATCAGGCCGTCCACCCACTCCACGCCGTGGATGCCGCCGCCGTCCGGCGTCGGATATCGCGCGATCTCCTCGCCCGTCTCGTAGTCGCACCGAACGACGCCCCGGAAACCCGTTTCGCCGGGCCTCTTGTATCGCGACGTCGTCCCGCCGTTGGAACCAATCCAGAACGAGCCGTCCCCAACGGTGAGCCCCGAAGAGTTCTCGGCCGTCGTCCTGACCCACCTGACCGGCTGCAGATCGTCGTCGAGCAGGTAGAGATCATCCGAAGCCTGGTCACAGAACCAGAGCCCATCGTCAGTGCCCTGAAGTCCATTCGGCATAATCGCCGGCGGCGTAACCGTAGTCTCAAGCCTCATATCTCACCTCACTACATCTAGTCCCGCATTTGCCACACGCCCACCGCATCGAGATTCTTGTTATCAACCCCACGGAATCCTACGCGGAATTGGAGATAGCAAACTGGCAAAGCCTCCAATCCCGGCGCCTAGTTCTTGTATCACTAATCCTGACTCAGTTGCTTGGCATTACTCAATTCGTCGCTCAAACACAGCAGTGTATTCAACGGGTGGTCCGTATGGTCCGCCGTGAGACGTGCAAACTGCAGCAAAGCCCACAAGCCGATAGCCTGAAGAACCAAGCTCATTCAGCATGCCAGTGAGCGAGCCACTAGTAGAACTGCTTCCTGCGGTGTCACGCACCTTCGCAGTCCTGACTACATATTCAAACTTTTCCATCAATAGCTCCTTAGCTGTAACTTCCTGGTCTTCAAGGATGCTTCTTCTTTACAATGACCACTTGTCCGTTCCCTGTTTCCAAGGGGAAAGTCACCTATGATGAACGTCAGAATGCTCTCGACAAGAGGAGGTCGAAGGGCCCCTCCGAGAGGGGATACTTAATCAAATAGATGCACTGCCCACGTTCAGGATTTACCAAGTTCTCCTGAAGGCGCCCACAGATACCCTTCTGAGTCTAGAGCCTGCCCCGCACTCCGATGCGGTGCCTGCACCCAGCTCCTACGCCGTAGCCACCACCTCCGCCTCGTGCAGCGCCGCGATCCGCGACTCGTCGTACCCAAGGATGCCCGAAAGAATCTCCGTCGTGTTCTCGCCGATCAGCGGCGCCGAGCCCACCACCATCGGCGTCCGGCTGAACTTGATCGTCTTCCCCGACACGTACATCGATCCCGCCGTCCGGTCCGGCACCTCAACCATGATCTCCCGCTCGTGCACGTGCGGCTCGTTCGCCGCGCCCTGCACGTCGTGCACCGGCGCCGCCGGCACCGAGTGGCTCGAAAGGAGGTCCACCGCCTCCTTCGTCGTTCGCGACGCGAACCAAGCCCCCAGCTCTCCCTCCAACGCATCGACGTTCTCACGCCGCGCCGCCCGGGTCGAGAACCGCTCGTCCTCCAGCCACTCCTGCCTGTCGAGCGCGCCGCACAGCCGTCCCCACATCTGGTCGTTCGTGGCCACCAGGTACGCCCAGCCGTCCGACGTCCGGAACGTGTTCGTCGTTCCCCGTCCGTTGCCCTCGCGCTGCACCACCTCGCCCGTACCGAGATACGCCGACACCGGGATCTCGTTCGCCGTGAACCCCGTGTCCGCAAGGCAAACGTCGATCGCCTGCCCCTCGCCCGAGAACTCCCGCTCCCGGAGCGCCGCCAGCGCCCCGATCGTCGCGTGCAGCGCGGTGATCCTGTCGATCAGCGGGAAGAACGTCCGCGCGGGCGGCTCACCCTCATTACCGGACATCGACATCATCCCGCCGATAGCTTGCCCGATGTGGTCGAACCCTACGCGCTCCTTGTAAGGCCCGTACTGCCCGTACGCCGAAACGTTGATCATCACAATCTTCGGGTTCAGCTCCTTCAGCTTCTCGTACCCGAACCCCATGATGTCGATCGTCCCCGGCCTGAAGTTCTGCAGCAGGATGTCAGAAACCTTCACCAGGTCCCTGAGCACCTCCTTGCCCTCCTCAGTGCGCAGGTTGATCGCCAGGCTCTTCTTGCCGCTGTTGTACTGCACCCAGTACGCGCTCTGCCCGCGCACCGTCGGCCCGTTGCGGCGGCTCTCGTCGCCCCCAAGACCCTCGATCTTAATGACCTCCGCGCCCATCCGTGCGAACATCAGACCGCACCTTGGACCCGCCTGGTACCTCCCCAGGTCCAGCATCCGAATCCCCTCAAGCGCCGTACTATGCGAATTGCCGTCCATTGCCATATCAGACCTCACATTCAACCATGCAACCTAATGCCGCAACCTGTAGTGGCAGGACCCGCCCTGAGCTTGTCGAAGGGCCTCGTACTCACCTATACCTCCCGTACGAACGATATGCGCGTCATATCCTCCTCTCCCTTGATGGGAGAGGACTGAGAGCCTGTGCTGAGCCTGTCGAAGCATGAGCGTGAAAGGGGCGGGGCGGGCAGGGAGACGTTGAACAACTCAGCAATGCTCCCATCCGGCCTCTCCGATCTGTTTTGGGAAGTCACTCTACTTCTGGCCGTTCGGATGAAAGTGTTTCGGCACTCCCAATCGGCCCCCTATCGCCGCCCCTTCCTATCAAGAAAATCCTTGAAGGACTCCTCGAACGGCGCCGGCGAGAGCGCTCCCTCCTGCGCGGCCATCTCGTTCTTGAACATCTCCACCCACGGGGTCCCGACGTTGTCGATCAGAAGCTCCTTGATCCCCTGGATCATCCTCGGATCGTTCGCCGCGATCTGACCGCCTATCTCCAGCGCCTTGTCCATGAGCTCGTCCGACGACACCAGGTGATTGAGAAGCCCAATCCTGTGGGCCTCCTCCGCCTCGACCACGCGCGCCGTCAGCAGCAGCTCCTTCGCCATCGGCCAGCCCACCTGCATCGGCAGGCTCCACGTCGAGTTGACCCGGCCGTACGAAGCCGCGAGGAACCTGAAGCTCGTGCGCTCGCACCCGACCCGCATGTCGAAGCTCGACGCCATCACCGCGGCGCCGCCGTAGCACAGGCCGTTCAGCGCGCCGATCGTCGGCTTCCGGCACGAAGCCACCCGCCACGAGTACCACTCACGCCTTCCGTCCTCCGGCGGCGGCTCCGGCATCTCGCGCAGACGCGCGATCTCGTGGATGTCCGCGCCCGCCGAGAACGCCCGCTCGCCTGCGCCCGTGAACACGATCGCCCTCACATCGTCGTTCGCCTCGAACTCCGTGATGACCTCGTCAATCTCCCGGAACAGGTCCCTGCTAAGCGCATTCAGCACCTTCGGCCGGTTCAGCGTCACGACCCCAACGCCCTCTTTCCTCTCCACGATGATGTTCTCGTAACTCAAGCGAGCCTCCTGTCCCTAAGCGCCGCGATTGTAGCAGTACCCCCAATCCATCCGCACGCTGCCCTGGCAAACCTGACGCTCAGCCCGCCGCCATCAGTCGATACTCCTCCGAAACGATTCGCATGTGACACCTCTCGGTTCCCCCTTGTTACTGTACGATCGTAATCGTGGATTGCACATTGGCCAGTTCCGCGCGCCCTGAGTTTCATTGGTACTGTCTATTCGTTCGGTGAACGAGTACATGAATCGCGTCCCCAATTGGAGCCACGTACCTGCTGATGAACCCCCGTACCGACGCTGACTATCTGTTCGTCGCCCGGTTGCGGGAGGAACTAAAGGCCTGGCTGCGGGACGGGACCATAACCGCCGAGCAAGCAGAGGCCGTCCTTGCCCGCTACCCGGACTATCCACCAGGCTACAAGGCGTCACGCAGGCGGAAGGGTCTCGTCACCGGGCTTTCCATCCTGGGCGGCATCCTCATCGGACTCGGCGTCATCACCTTCTTCGCCGCCAACTGGGACGATATCTCGCGGGGGGTGAAGCTGGCATCGGTGATCGCTGGTATGCTCCTTTCATACGGCGCAGGCTACGCCCTCTGGCAGCGGTCCGGCCCCACGGCCTATGCCGTGGCCTTGGTGCTGCTGGGCTGCATCATTTACGGGGCCGGCGTGCACCTCATCGGACAGATTTATCACATCCCGGTGGACCATCCCAATCTCTCGCTGTTCTGGCTCATGGGCTTGGCGCCGCTAGCCTACGTGACCCGCTCGCGGCCGGTAATGTTCCTGGCCGTCGTGCTCTTCCTTGCCGCCGTGGCCCTCCGTCAGCAGGACTGGCTGGAGGCCATCGGCGGATCGAATGACGCGCTCGCTTGGTCGGTGCTTTACATCGCACTGGGGGCCTTCCTCTACGCGGTCGGCAACGCCAAGCGGCAGTTCGTGGAGTGGGACTCCCTCGGCGGCCTGTTCCAGGCGTTGGGGCTGATCACCGCATTCGCCGCGCTCTACCTCCTCACCTTCCACGACCTCTTCGACAACGCCGGCAGCATCAGCGGCGCGAGTCTCGGCTACTGGGCGTTGGCGTTGGGCGCCTCGGCCGTCGCCATCGGGGTGACCGCGGGGATTGTGTGGCAGCGTGCCCGGCAGGGCGAACAAGTCACGGCGGAGCTTGCCGAGGCGGGAGCGATCGCCGTGCTGTTGGCAGCCGCCCACGTGGCGGCGCTGGTGACCGTCGACTGGGACCCCCTCTATCCCATCGCATTCAACGCGCTGTTTGCCCTGTCGGCGCTGGGGCTGATGGCCTCAGGCTACCTGCGCGACCACGAGGGTCGCGTCAACCTCTCCATCGCGTTGATCGCAATTTACGTCATCACCCGCTACTTCGAGTACTCGATAGCCCTGCTGGACATCTCGTTGCTGTTCTTCGGCGCTGGCATCATCCTGCTGGTAGGCGGCTACCTCCTCGACCGCGGCCGCCGCCGGATGCTGGCCTCCATGCGCGACAGGGAGGCCGAGGCATGAAGCCGTGGGGCCGCATCGCCTTCTGGGCCATCGTCGCCGCACAGCTCGTCCTTTTGCTCGGCTTCATAGGCGTGCGCGAGGCTGCCCTGCGCACCGGTACCGAGGTCGTGCTGCAGACCGTCCCCGTGGACCCGCGGTCGCTGCTGCAGGGCGACTACGCCATCCTGGACTACGAGATAGCACGCCTGCCGGACTGGATGGACGAGTTCTCAACGGGTAGGACCGTCTACGTCGCGTTGCGGGAAGAGCGCGACGTCTGGATATCTTCGGCATACACCGACGAACATAGCCGTGTCGCCGGAGAGGTGTTCATCAAGGGGCGTATCGACCGCATAGGCCATGCCGACTTCGGAATCGGCACCTATTTCGTGCCCGAGGGGACCGGCCGCATTGTGGAACGCGCACAGGACGTGAAGGTGGTGGTCAGCGTCGACGCGGACGGCAACGCCGTCATCAAGGAATTGCTTGTGGACGGTGAGCCCTTCAATACGGACCGTGAAGAGTAGTTTCGTCCCTGGTTCACGTAAGGAGAGACGTCAGGCAGGCATGGAGTGGGGAAATACCTTCATGCGCCAACATCCTCCACTCGGCCCAACATGCAGCCGTCGCAAGCGCGGCTATGCCTTCTACGTAGCCCTCATGCAACCGCTCCTGTTCCTGGAAACGTCGAATGGCCGACCGTAGAATGCGAGCGGATGTAGGAAGCGGCGAATCATAGGAGCGCCCCGGTCATACAGGCTCTTTGGCGACATCTGGACGTTGTAAGACTCAGGATCGACTGAACCGTCTCAAGGTTCGGGTCACATGTTACCTTTCTCGCCTAGCCACTCACTGCGGTGATTGAGCTGGACGTGACTCTCCTCCAAGGGGGCATGCTTGCAGCGGCCGGAGCGTTGCAATCACTCGTCATCGGCCTTGGTGCGGGAGTCTGGATCGACCGAAGGAAGAAGCGCCCGGTCATGATGACCACCAAATGTTACCGTGCGGTCCTGCGCTTTATCGTCTCGGTCGGCGCATTCCTGGACATCCTGCTCATCAAAAACGTCTTTGCGATCGCTCTTGGAATCAGCGTGCTTGGCCAAACAATCGGGATGCGAAACACGCCCTTCCTACCAGCCGCGGGAGAGAATGTTGCGGTTATCTGGATACTGCTCTCACCCGCCTGGTCCCAGCGAGAACTACCCGACCAGCCTCCTGGATTGCTTGCCCTTCACTACTTGCCCTCCGCGAACACCAGTACCATAATCTATGCGCGAATACTATGCATTGCGCTCGCAGCAGTTCAGTCCGCATGGCGCCCCTCGTGGGAACCGCTGTTCTCGCAGCTGGGTCAGGAATGGGTCAAAATGTGCGTTCTTGGGTCAAAGGACAAGCAAAAACTGTGTCAATCCGGTGCCGCCCTCTGATACTACCAGCTACGAAATGCCCCAAATGTCCCGGAATGTCACAGTTTTTTGAAAAATCCATTTCCCGGCAGCTTGATACATCCCCTCCGAGCACCACTCGTCGGTTGGGAGGGCAGGGCGCTTTGTGGGATAATGCCGCCGTCCCAGGGCGTGGCCTCCGGACTTCAATGCCCAGCGAAGCCCGCCCAGCCGAACACGGAGGCCGCCCATGACCACCGACTTTCCAACCTTCGACAAGCCTTCGCCGGACGACATGCCCGTTCGCCCAAACCTCGTCTACGACGAAGTCCCTTCCGGCTTTCGCTGGGAGTCGATCTACGAAGAGCTCGCATGGCTCCCCGGCGGCTTCCTGAACAAAGCCGTCGAAGCCATCGACCGCCACGCCGAAGGCGACACGGCGGACAAGCCGGCCATGATCTGGGAAGGCAAGAACGGCGAACGTGAGGTCTACACCTTCGCCCAGATGAAGCGCCTCACCAACCAGTTCGCCAACGTCTTGCACTCCGTCAGCATCCAGAAGGGCGACAGGGTCTTCATCTTCATGGACCGCCTCCCCGAACTATACATCGCCTTCTTCGGCGCCCTGAAGGCCGGCGCCGTCGTCGGCCCCCTCTTCTCCGCCTTCGGCCCCGAGCCCGTGAAGGACCGCCTCCAGGACAGCGCCGCCAAGGTCCTCGTCACCCAGCCCGACCTCCGCCGCAAGATCACGCCGATCATCCCTCAGCTCATGGATCTCCAGCACATCATCGTAGTCAACAAGGACAGCCGCGACCCGTTCGAAGTCGACGCTACAGACCTCGACTACTACGAGGAGATGGCCAAGCACCCTCAGCAGTTCGACGTCGTCCAGACCACGATGAACGACTACTCGATCATGCACTACACGTCCGGCACCACCGGCAAGCCGAAGGGCGCGTACCACCGCCACCTCGCCGCCGTGCAGCAGTACGCCACCGGCAAGTGGGCGCTCGATTTCCACCCCGACGACATCTACTGGTGCACGGCCGATCCGGGCTGGGTCACCGGCACCTCGTACGGCATGATGGCCCCGTGGACGAACGGCGTCACCCAGATCATCTACGAGGGAGGATTCAGCGCCGCCCGCTGGTACCAGGTAATTCAGGACCACAAGGTCACCGTCTGGTACACAGCCCCCACCGCCATCCGCATGCTGATGAAGGCAGGCGACGAAGTCCCGAAGCGCTACGATCTCTCCACGCTCCGCTTCATGTGTAGCGTCGGCGAGCCCCTGAACCCCGAGGCAGTCGTCTGGGGCCAGAACGTCTTCGGCATGCCCTTCCACGACAACTGGTGGCAGACGGAGACCGGCGCCATCATGATCGCCAACACGCCCACCGTCCCTGTGAAGCCCGGCTCCATGGGCAAGCCCATGCCAGGCATAACGCCCGGCATCCTCGATGACGACTTCAACGAGGTCCCTGTCGGCCAGGACGGCAACCTCGCCGTACGCCCGGGCTGGCCCTCCATGTTCCAGGGCTACTGGAACAACTCCGAGATGTACAATGACCGCTTCAAGAAGGGCTGGTACATGACCGGCGACAGGGCCCGCATGGATGAGGACGGCTACTACTGGTTCGTGGGCCGTGCCGACGACGTCATCAACACCGCCGGCCACCTCGTCGGCCCGTTCGAGGTCGAAAGCGCCCTCATTGAGCACCCCGCCGTCGCCGAAGCAGGCGTCATCGGCAAGCCGGACCCCATCGCCATGGAGGTCGTGAAAGCCTTCGTCTCCTTGAAGGACGGCTACGACGAGTCCACCGAGCTCCGCCGCAACATCACCCAGTTCGCTCGACAGAAGCTCTCCGCCGCCGTAGCCCCTCGCGAAATCGAGTTCGTCCCGTCGCTCCCCAAGACCCGCAGCGGCAAGATAATGCGCCGCCTCCTCAAAGCCCGCGAACTAGGCCTCCCAGAAGGAGACACCAGCACCCTAGAGGACGACTAGTTGTCATTGCTGTAGGGCATTCTCTCCATATTCGTCGTATTCGGCCTCGTCTTGGGCCTCGTCTTCTTCGGCATTCCGGTCGTTAACTAGATTGGCGGACTTTAGTTCAGCACTAAACACATGGCGGCCGTCAACCCTCGACTTCCGCATCGTGTGAGTTATCAGATTAAGCATCGCCTGACCCCGCTCCACAAAGCAGTGGCCAAAATCATCCTCCTCTAGCTTGTCTGGGACGATCCAATGCGCTTCCAGAATGCGCTCTAGTTTCTCTAAGTTGATGTCCTTTCGTAGTATGGGCAGGTATTGCGATGGGGCCCGACCACCGATCAGCCTGTTCGTATAACTGTCAATCGGCGTCTTGTTGATGATCGAATCGAACAACCTGCGCGGTATGGCGGGCCTAGCTGTACTGCGACACCAGTGCCTGGGGAAAATGTGATGGATGTCGACAGGCTTGGTATGGATATCAGCGTAGCTAAGTGCTTCGCCACTGCGCCAATCGGCGGCTCCGTTCTTCATCTGGAGCGCATACACTCCCTTGTAGGCGGCGCTGTTTCGACTACGCAGAGACAGCAGTCTTTCCGGAACAAAGTTGGCCTGTGTCAACAACTCCGGCTCCGGTCCTCCACGAATGTGACGAGAGACCTGCGTTAGATCATTGGCGAACTGAGTCTCAACAGCGGCCCCATAGCTCTCTCCTAAGACACCACACCAGAACCAGCGTTCCAGTTTATCCTGTGCATTTGCAGGATTCAATTCCCTGCTTAGCTCAGCGTACAATGCCGCTAGAGGTACTAGTTGAGTATTGTACGGGACGTTGCTCTTGGTGAAGATGAACTGGCGGTTTAGGAACTTTGCTGCTTCAATGAAACCTGCTTCCACTCTGTCTGCCCACTCAGTGTATTCGCTAAGTTTCAGGTCAAGGATGCTTCCACGCCGACAGTCGATGCCGGGCAGCAGATTCAATGGCATATCTTCTGACTCGGCTTTTCTGCGCCGTGCCTGCGTTGCTAGCAGCGTTACCGCCTGAAGGAACTGGTCCCCGCTAACCCCTTGAAGCACACCAAATGAGGAACGCATCCGATCTTGACGCTTTGACCAGTCATCGCGCAAGCGGAAGTCGCCGCCCGCGAACGATGCGGGTACCAACTCAAACACGCTTAGAGAGACCCCGCCAGTGTTAACTTTCTCGAATACTGTGCAAACGGCCTCTTTTCGAGTGTCTTTTCCCAGATCAATTACTGGCACTTGGTACTCACTGAAATTGTCCAAGACTGTCTTCTTGAATTCATTGAAGAAATCGAATGCGTCGCCGTGGGGGTAGTCGCTCCGCTCATGCCAGTGTTGAGCATATTTGAATCCCCAAGTCATACCATTCATGACATTTTCAGTAGGTATCATGTGGTGCTCAAACTCGTACTCGGGCTGGGAAAGATCCAGAACCACGTCACGTCCGAAATTGGTTCTAACCACCTTATCTTCGGGAATGCTGAAGACCGTGTCATCTCGGTCGGCCAAATGGTCTAGTGCTTTTTGTATATCAATGTAGTACCGTCGCTTAATGATCTTTCGGCCCCCGGTCGGTCCCTCGTTGCTACCGCATCTCTACACCGCAAAGATTGATACAGCGATGTAAGCCGCTGTTGGCCATCCAAGAGATAGTGCGCAGGGTCCACCTTAATATTTTCAGCCACTCCCTCTATCAGCTTGCTTACAAACTGCACGCCACCACTCGCATCCAGAGTCATTACGGCACCAATGGGAAAGCCAAGTGAGATGCTAATCAGCAAGTCCTTAATCCTGGCGTCGTCCCACACCCATCCGCGCTGAAAGTCCGGTAACTGGATATCGCCCTTTTCGACTGCGTCCAGCAGATTCTTCAGAAGTAGGGCATTTGCTTTGAATGTCGACATTACTTCTCCTCGCTATAGTAGGCGCAACACTCCGCCCCGCCTACCCCGCCGGCACCACCGGCAGCGTGACATGCGAAGGGTGCTCCACGCTGTGCAGCACCGTCTGCATAGCCGGCACGAACTGCGATCCCGCGGCGATCGACTCCCCCGTGTTCAGGTTCCGGTCGAACCGCGGGAAGTTGCTGCTCGAAATCTCCAGCCGGATCTGGTGCCCCTTCCGGAACACATTGCTCGTCGCCCAGAGATCGATCGTGTACTCATACACCCGGCCCGGCTCGATGAAGCTCGCCGCCGTCCTCGGCGTCCGGTACCTCGCCCTGAGGATCCCGTCCGTCAGGTTGCGGGCGAACCCGCAATCGCCAACGTCCAGCAGCTTCGCTGTGAAGTCCGTATCCACCGCCGAGCTTGTTGCGTAGAGCGTGACCGTCACCGGGCCGGTCACCTCAACGTCCTCCTCCAGAGGCCTCGTCGAGTACACCAGCACGTCCTCCCGCGCCTCGATCGCCCGGTGATCGAATGCCCCCGGCGCGAAGAGCCCCGGATCGCAGCAAAGCCCGCCGCCCGCCGTCGGCACCGGGTCGATCGGGTTGTACACGAAAGTGTCCGGCGGCTCGTGCCCCGGCGACTCCGGCGAGAGACTGCCGTTACCGTTCAGCGAGTTCGCCTTGCCCTGGCTGTGCAGGTAGAACTTGACGTTCTCCGCCCTCTCCAGCGGCCAGTCGTCCTCACCTCGCCACTCGTTGACTCCCATAACGAAGATCTGCACCGGCTTCTCGTCCATCAGCCCGTTGTCTTCGCCCTTCAGCCAATGGTCGTAGAACCGGAAGACCCGTTCCTCCAGTCCAAATCTCCCGGCCGACGCTCTGGCCCCGAAGTCAACCTCGCCAGCGACCTGAGTCGGTAATCCGCCATGGACCCAAGGCCCAATTATCAACCGCTGCCCTCGCCGGGCGAATTCGCTTCCGCCATTGCTCCTCATTCCCGTGAAGTTTCGGATCGTTCCACCCATGAAGATGTCGTACCAACCCCCCCAGTTCAGCGCAGGGACTGTGACGTCCGCATGATGCTCCTCGATGGAAACCGCGCGCCAGTAATCGTCGAATTCCGGATGGTCTATCCAGTCGTAGTAATACGGCGCAAGCCCGTCCTTGAGAAACTCGAGGTCGTTCAGCGGCAGCTTCCTGAAGTGTTCATTCAAGGCGTCGCGGGAGTCCAAGAGGTTTTCCAGCCTGTGTTCAGGGAGCCTGAGCCGGCCATTCAGGTTTTCGAAGTTGCTGGCCGTCAGCGCCAGTGTCGTCCACGTCAGATTGAACCCCAGCTCGAACGCGCCCCCTTGCCAGGTCCAGCCTTCGTGATAGTCCGACGCCGTCACCCCCGGAACGATGGCAGCCAGCGCCTCCGGCTTGGACATCGCCGCCAGCCATTGAGTTGCCCCGACGTACGAGGCGCCCCACATGCCGACCTTGCCTGTGCACCAACTCTGCGATGCCACCCAATCGATGGATACATGCCCGTCGTAAGCCTCATTCACGAATGTATAGAACTCGCCCTCAGACGCGTATCGGCCACGGACGTCCTGCACGACCGCGGCGTATCCTCTTGAGGCGGCGTGAATCGTGTCGATGGTAGACGCCCGCATCTGCGGAGAACTCTTGTCGTATGGAGTCCGCTGAAGGAGAGCAGGGAAGGCGCCCGGCGCATCCGGCCGGTACACGTCCGCATATGTCATGGTCCCATCTCTCATCATGATTGGGAGGTTGTGCTCGACTTTAACGTTGTACGTCTCGGGCATAGCTCACACCTTTCTCCGGGCGGGTGGGGGAGTGGGCGTAGAATGTAGCACAGGCCCTGAGGCCCAACAACAAAGAGAACGCTGCCGGAGACTCGACACTATGGACAGAAAGATGGTCCCTCTCGCGTCCTATCCCAACGAAATGGAGGCGAGCCTAATCGTCCAGCGCTTGGAGGGCGAAGGCATTCCCGCGTTCATAAAGCCGCTGGGGGGCGGCTATGGCATACTCGGGGTGAACCCCTTCATCCCCCATCGCGTCCACGTGCCAATAGAAATGCTGGACAAGGCTAAGGCTGTGACAGAAGGAATCGGGGATGCCGCTGCCGACTCAGACCAGCCATGAGTGCGGAAGAGGCCTAGCCGGCCTTAAGACTCCACCCTCTCATTAAGCACCCTCACCGCGACCGATCGAAAGAACTCGTACGGCTGAGCCCCGCTGAACACATACTTGCCGATCGCGAACGCAGGAACACTCTGGATTCCGATCGCCGAAGCGTCCTGCATCTGCGACAGCACGGCGGTCTCGTAATGGTCCTTCTCCAGCATCGGCCCTAACTCGTCCCAGTCCAGCTCGTTGGTCTCAACAACGTCCCTCACAACCTCCAGGCTCCCGATGTCACGGCACTCTGCCCAATACGCCCGGAACATCGACCGGTGAAATGACTCGAAGATTCCCTGCTCGCGAGCGTACTCAGTCGCCTGCAACGCGTAGAGCGGGTAGGGTGTGATGTCCGGCTGGCGCATCTCAACTCCGGCATCGTCCGCAATCTCAGCCAGTGAGCGGGTGAGTTCGCCGGGCACTTGGCCGGGGTACAGCTCCTTCGGACGACCCTCCTTGGGAGTATCCGGCCGGAGTAGGAAAGGCCTTCCGGTCAGTTCTAGGCTGAACTCACCGGCCAGTCTGTCGAGCCTCGCCAGGCCGATGTAGCACCAGGGTCATATGTAGTCGTACCAGAAGATGACCGGTATCGGCTCTTCGTTGACCACCAAGGCTACTCCTCGGACGGGGCTGTGAGTGTCAGTAACTTCTCAGCGACGTGCTTGTACTCGTTCCGCACCCTCTTGCTGGTCAGGCACACAGGCTTGGAGATATCGCGGTAGTCCGACCGCAACTCGAGCCGGCCCAGGAACTCAGTTTCCAGGCGCTCCGACAACTCCTCTCCGCCGCCGGATCCGAAGATTCGGCCGGAAAAGTTCTCAACCACTCCAAGAACCTCGACCCGCAGCTTGCGAATCATATTCGCCGAACGCAGCGCGTCTATCTGAGCTAACTCCTGCGGCGTCGTGACCACGATGAAGCCGTCCATCGTGAGCGACTGCATGATGGTCAGCGGGGCGTCGGAAGTACCCGGAGGCAGGTCGATTATCAGGTACTCGAGCTCGCCCCAGTCCGTTGACTGTAGCAGCTGGTTGATCGCATTGTGGATCATTGGCCCGCGCCAGATGATCGCCTCCTCCTCGTTCTCTTGGAAGAAGGCCATGGACATGACCTGCACGCCGAATCTCTCGGATGGGATCATCGTACGGTTCTCGTCCACTATGGGAGGCTCAAACACCTTCATCGCCCTGACCACATTGGGGCAGTCAATGTCTGCGTCGAGGATTCCGACGCTGTGCCCCTCTCGCGCCAGTGTCACCGCCAGGTTCACGGCAACCGTGGTCTTGCCTACCCCGCCCTTGCCGCTGTACACGCCAATCTTGCAGCGTATCTTGCTCAGCGCAGCGGTAATCGCTTTCTTCTGCTCGAACGAGCGCTTCATGTTCTGGATGCGAGACCGCGCGTGGGCGATCTCGTGCTCGTCGGGCGGCTCGCGTCTGGTGCGGGGCTGTGCGGGTTGAGTCATGCGTCTCTCGGGCTTCTGGCGGCGGGTCTAAGCTCGTCAGTCAAGGCCCAGGAGCCGCCTTCCGTCCTCGGTAATCATGTCGGGCGTCCAGGGCGGGTCGAACACCAAGCGCACTTCCACATCCTCCACTTCCTCCAACTCGGCTACTGCCCACTCCGCCTGCATTGCGATGTACGGCCCCATGCCGCACCCGGCAAAGGTCAGAGTCATCAACACCTGCACGTCCCCGTCGTCCACATCCACATCATAGACAAGTCCAAGGTCCACGATGTTCACCGGTATCTCCGGATCGTAGACCTCCTTAAGGACCTCGATCACATCCTCTTTGGTGAGTTCTGTAGAAGTCTCAACCATGGATATCTCCCCTGTCAGATAGGATTTCGGTCACATTCTAGCAGGATTCAGCAGGCTGCTTGGCTTGGGCGGCTGAGACAGCCGCAGCCTCCTGTGACGTCAATCAAGTGTAAGCGGCGTATCTTCGCGGTTCGCCCACTCACGCATCGAGCCGTCGAAATTGCGGACGCGCGGGTAGCCTAGCAGCCTCAGAACGAACGCGCCGTGCGCCGCACGGATGCCGCCCTGTCAGTACGGAATAATCTCTTTGTCGGGCGTGATGCCATGCCCTTCCAGGAGCGACCTTAGCTCGCCGGCCGGCTTTAGCGTGCGATGCGCGTCCCTCGTCACAAAATTTAGCCACTCCAGGTGGACAGCGCCCGGCACGTGACCGGCCCGCTCATTGCCCCGGTTATTGGAGCCGTCCCACTCTTCATTAGATCGCACATCGAGGAAAATCGCGTCAGAGTCGCCTACGCGCCCTAGGCCGTACTCGATGGGGCAGTTCATACTCTCGTCCACCAGGGACACTTCAAAGTCTCCGGCCGGAAGTGAGGGACTCTTGTAGTCTGCGGCACCGCCCTCATCCAGCCACTTGTTCCACCCGCCATTCAACACCTTCACATTCTTGTGGCCGTAGTAGTTGAGCACCCACCACACTCGGGCGGCGTGAAGCCCGCCGAATCCGTCGTAAGCAACCACCAGCGTGTCGTTGCTGACCCCAAGCCGCTGCATTAGCTTGGAGAAGTCGTCCGGAGGCATGACCAGTGGAATCTCAGGAAACGTCGGGTGTTTGATGTAGTGGTGCACCCGCAGCCCAACCGAACCGGGAATGTGCGCACGCCTGTATATGGGCCACTCGTCACAGTCGATAACGCGCAATCCCGGGTCATCAAGGTGGTCCAGCAGCCAGTCAGTCTCAACTAGCAATTCCGGGTGCGCGTACTTGTCTCGCGGCCCTTCTTCAGTCATGACGCAACCTTACAGCATGCCGTAACCGAGGGTCTAGGAAAGCCGATGAGCATTGCATGACTTGAGGCACCCGCCTTCACTGGCTGCCATGCTATGTTTCCAGTATGACCAACCGAGAGCATAGGCGCCTGGCAGATCTCCATCTGCACATGTACGGCTCCATTCATTACTTGGACTATCTGAATTTCCTCAGTAACCGCGATGTTGACTGGCACGCTTACGAGGCCGGATACCTCGAGGCTTACGGCACAATACCCCCTATCAGGGACATTCTCGAACGCCACAGGAAAGGCGATCCTGGCGCTACTGAAGAGTTCAGGAGGCTCTTCGTGTTTGCCGACGCCGATGGTGGCGATTTCACACGCTTCCAGGCCAAGTACGACTTGCTCATCGGCGGCAGTGACTTTCCCAAGCATCGCCGTGGAGAGGCCAGCTTCAGCGCAGTCGTTGACGAGCTACGCAGCTTCATTCACATGATCATCGCTAGACAGCGGATGCAAGGGGTAGGGTATGCGGAACAGCGAATGCTGCTCAGCCCTTCCTTCTCCCGCGAGCAGGCCGGGGACTTCATGACAGCTATCCTGGAGTCATACGCTTCATACGAAGGTACAGACATCATCCCTCGCTTTGCAGTGAGCCTCCCAAGAGAAGACCCCTGGCCCGATTGGGAGGTGGTCAAGGAGATTACGCTTGGGCCCTTTGGCACCCAGCTCACTGGCATTGACTTCTGCAACGTAGAAGAAGGATACCCTCCAAAGGAGAATCAGGAACTGTTTGATGAAGTCTGGAGCTTCAACAACAGGCACCCAGAGCGCGCGTTAGCCATCTTGTACCACGTCGGGGAGAGCTTCAAAGACAAGTCGCTGGAGAGCGCTGTCCGCTGGGTGCACGAGGCCGCCGAGATGGGCGCTCACCGCCTCGGCCACGCCATCGCCCTCGGCGTGGACCCGCATTCTTACGGCCCACACACTCGGAACGAAATCGTTGACGAACGCATTGACCAGCTACGCTATGACCTTCAACATCGCGAGGGTCTGACCGGAAATGGCGTCAAAGTAGACGTCAAAGCGACCGAGCAGGAACTGAGCCGTTTACAGGCAATGGCCAGAGACAGCGTCCTGGAAGTTGAGTACGATGACCGAAGGCTTGGAGTAGTAAGGCGCCGCCAGAACTACGCCATCGAGTGCGTCAAATCTCTGGGCTCCGTAGTCGAAGTCTGCCCAACTTCGAATCGCCGAATTGCCGGCATTGCAGATCCCAAGCATCATCCCCTGGTCCAGTTCGCGGCGAACGACGTCCCTTTTATCATAGGCACGGACGACCCAGGCATCTTCGACACGACGCTGACTGATGAGATCAAGTCGGCAATAGATATTGCTGGATTGCCGGAAGACGACTTCGATGAGATCGCAGAACGGGCATGGGCAAGCCGCAGCGAAGTCCTCGTTGGCCGCGAGGCCCTACAAGACTAAGTCCTCGCCGGATTACCCAGCCATCACCTTCCGCAGGTCGATGATCTGGTCCCGGATTAGCGCCGCCTTCTCGAACTCGAGATTCCGTGACGCCGTCTTCATCTGCGACTCCAACCCCTTGATCAGCCGCAAGATGTCTTCCTTAGGAATCTCGCCGGAGGCCACGTAAGGGGCGCGAGTCTCGGCAATAGCCTTGACGCGCTCAGTAATATCCCGCACGGTCTTCCTGATGCCCTGCGGGGTGATCCCGTGCTCGCGGTTGTACTGCTCCTGGATCGCCCGCCGCCTGTTCGTCTCGTCGATCGCCCGGCGCATCGAGTCCGTGATGTCGTCGGCATACATAATCACGTGTCCGTCAACGTGCCGAGCCGCGCGGCCCACCGTCTGGATCAGGGACGTGTCGGAACGCAGGTACCCCTCCTTATCGGCGTCGAGGATTGCCACAAGGCTCACTTCCGGTAAGTCTAGGCCCTCTCTCAGAAGGTTGATCCCCACGACTACGTCATAGACTCCCAGCCTCAGGTCCCGCAGAATCTCGCTCCTCTCGAGCGTATCGATCTCAGAGTGCAGGTAGTGGACTTTTGTACCAACCTCTCTGAGGTAGTCGGAAAGCTCCTCCGCCATCCTCTTCGTCAGAGTAGTTACGAGGCAGCGCTGCCCCTGCTTCGTGCGTTCCCCGATCTGGTGAAGCAGGTCGTCGATCTGCCCCGTTGTCGGCTTGACGTCGATCATCGGATCGGTCAGCCCGGTAGGCCTGATGACCTGCTCCACGATCTGCTGCGAATGCTCATACTCGTACGGCCCTGGAGTAGCTGACACGTACACGGCCTGGCACACGCGCTCCTCGAACTCGCCGAAGTTCAGCGGCCGGTTATCGAGTGCGGACGGCAATCGAAATCCATACTCGACCAAAACTTCCTTCCTCGAACGATCGCCGAAGTACATCCCCCTCAGCTGCGGCAGGGTCATATGCGACTCGTCAACAAACAAGAGATAGTCCTCGGGAAAGTAGTCGATGAGCGTGTACGGAGTGCTCCCTGCCTCGCGCCTGGAAAGGTGTCGCGAGTAGTTTTCCACTCCTGAGCAGTAACCCGCCTCCCTCAGCATCTCCAGGTCGTAATTCGTCCTCGACTCCAGCCGCTGCGCCTCAAGCAGCTTGCCCTGCTCCTTGAGTACCACCAACTGTTCTTCCAACTCGATCTCTATGTCTTCTAGCGCCAGCTTCAACTTCTCTTCCGGCGTGACGAAGTGCTTGGCGGGGTAGATTTCGATTTCGTCCGACTCGCGCAGCATCTCGCCCGTAAGCGGGTCGAACTCGATGATCCGGGCGACTTCGTCCCAATCGAACTGCACGCGCACCGCGATTTCTTCGTATGCCGGCAGGACCTCCAGCGTGTCGCCTCGGACGCGGAACTGGCCGCGGGACGGCTCGTAGTCATTCCGGTCGTACTGCATGTCAATCAACTGGCGGGCTAGCCTGCGCGGCGAAAGCGGCGCACCCTTACGGAGCGACGCCATCATGCCAATGTACTCTTCAGGCGAACCTAGACCGAAGATGCAGGACACCGACGCTACTATTAGGGTGTCGCGTCGCGTCAGCAGCGCCCGCGTAGCAGCGTGTCTAAGCTTGTCCAGTTCGTCATTGATGTCCGCGTCCTTCTCGATGTACGTGTCTGTACGCGGCAGATATGCCTCAGGCTGGTAGTAGTCGTAGTAGCTTACGAAGTACTCCACCGCATTGTTTGGAAAAAACTCCTTGAACTCCGTCGCTAGCTGGGCCGCGAGCGTCTTGTTGTGGGCGATCACTAGCGTTGGACGCTGTAGCTGCTCGACCACACACGCCATCGTGAAAGTCTTGCCGCTTCCGGTAACGCCCAGCAGCGACTGGTGGCGCAGTTTGTCGTTAGCGCCCCGCGCAAGCGCATCGATAGCCTGCGGCTGGTCGCCCGTGGGTTTGAAGTCGGCTGCTATCGTGAACTCAGGCATTCGCTCTCACATGTTGGGGTCGAATCCGACCACTCCAGTGTAACGCCCTCCAACGCTGAACGGCAGCTAACGAAGCCGGGCCGTCCACACCATGTCCTCGCTCGTCTCGTCTAGCTCGGAGCCATCGAAGCCACCGTAGACCTGAATGTCCTCGAATCCACATGAGGCTAGGAGGTGATGCACTTCCCAACGATACGAGTAACGCAATGAGAACTCCCGATACAGCTTCCTGGCCACAACTCCCCAATCGTCCAACTCCTCGATGATGATCCTCGCATGCACCACCTGCGCAAAGTTGTCGTAAGTACTCTGTTGATAGATCACCCTGCGGACACCAGTCACAGAATCGGTAACGTCCTTGAGGTGATATGCCACATCTTGGTCCTGCACGAGTGTGCTGGGCTCCGGCACAAACATGTCGAAAGCCAGCATCCCGCCAGGCTCTAGATGCCTCTTGACCATGGCCAGCGTCGACAGTTGCTCTGGCACCGTCACCAAGCTCTGCAGACTCCGAAACGGCGCGATTACAAGCCCAAACTGCTTGCCGAAGTCGAACTTCCGCATGTCGCCCTCGACAAACGAAATCGGGCCCAGCCCAACATCAGACGCCAGCGCGACGGCCTCCTCCTTGGCCAATTGCAGCATCGCAGGAGAAACATCTAGCCCTGTGACGGCCACGCCCGAAGCCGCTATTGGGACTGACACTCGGCCAGTGCCGCAGCCAAGCTCCAGCACTGGCCCGCCAGACTTACGAGCCAAGTCCACGTAGAACGGCACGTCGTCTCGAACGTCGGCGTACACCGCATCATAGACTTCGGCCCAGGCATCGTACGCGTCACGCACGCCGGCTACTCGCTGCCGATGCGCTGGAACGCCTCTCGCACCCGGTCTTCCAGCGGTTCGGTGGGGCCCAGCGCAAGATCCGTCGCCGCTTCTCTGGCTTCGAGGGCGCCTAGCCCGGCGGCCATCAGAGCTTCGACGACCTCCACATCGGCACCACCAGCGGCCGACGGAGCGGCGAACAGCTCCAGCTTGCCCGCCAACTCCAGCACGATCCTGCTCGCCGTCTTCTTGCCAACTCCGTGCACGCCTCGAAACGCAGCGACATCGCCGCCGGCGATCGCCGCCGCCAACGACTCAGGCCTCAGCGTCGACAGTATGCTGAGCGCTACCTTCGGCCCAACACCGCTGATCCCTATCAGCGCCTCAAAGGCCGAGCGCGACTCCTCACTGTCGAAGCCGAACAGTGACAGGTCGTCTTCCCGGACAGCGAGATATGTAAAGAGCCGGACATTCTCGCCCGGCCTGCCAAGCGACTCCACAGTGGGGCTGGGCGCGTTGATCCGCAGCGTAAGGGCGCTCCCAAGCTCGACCTCCACCCAGTCTGAGCCGGCTGCTCGCAACTCGCCGGATACTGACGAAATCACCTGCTCACTCCGTCATCGCCAGGCTGCGTGTGTGTAGCGAGTTGATGTGACAGATTGCAACGGCAAGAGCGTCGGACGCGTCGTCGGGCTTGGGCGGGTGAGGGAGACCCAGCAGGATGCTCACCATCTCCTGCACCTGCTCTTTGGAGCTGCCGCCGTGATCGGTCACCGAGTGCTTCACCTGTGTCGGCTGGTATGTGTGAATCGGCAGCCCAACGCTAGCCGAGGCAAGAAACGCGATCGCCTGCGCCTGCCCAACCGCGATCGCAGACTTGCTGTTCCGCGCAACGAACGGCTCTTCGATTGCGACCTCTGCGGGCCGGTTGTCGCCTATGTAAGCCACGAGTCGCTCGTAAAGTACGTGCAGCCTCTGCGGCAGCCGCGCGCCTCGCTGAGGCTGGATGGCGTCGTACCCCACAAGAGACATGCTGCCCCCGGACGACTCTATTACGCCAACGCCCATCGTATATGTGCCGGGATCTATTCCTAGTATCCGCATGGCAGGTCCTCCCGGGCCTGGCCTCTACGCTTCCGCCCGGTATGCCTCCAGCGATTCGTCGGAGAAATCAGCGTTCGAGAAGATCCGCTGAACGTCGTCCAGGTCTTCTAGCTGGTCTAGGAACTGCAACACCTGGCTCGCCGTACGGTCGTCGAGCGAGATCGTGACTGTCGGCAGCATCGACAGCTCGGAGGAAGTAATCGAAGCATCCAGTCCTTCGAGCGCACTCCTGACCGACTCGAGCGAACCTGGCTCGGCCCGCAACTCGAGCGTGGAGTCATAGGTATCGAAGTCGTCTGCTCCTGCATCGATTGCCGCAAGCGCGTACTCTTCCGCCGCTTCACCGTCAGCCTCAACCATCAGCACGCCCCGTTGCGAGAACTGCCAGGCGACCGCCCCTTGCTCAGCAAGGCTGCTGCCGGCCTTCGAAAAGGCCGCGCGCACTGCCGAAGCCGTCCGGTTCCGATTGTCGGTGAGCGTCTGAAGCATGATCGCGACACCGCCCGGCCCGTATCCCTCGTACGTGATTTCCTGGAGTTGCGCAGCATCTGCGCCTTTACCTGACCCGCGGGCAATTGCGCGCTCGATGTTCGCGGACGGCATGTTCGCGTCTTTGGCGCGCTGGATGGCCATTCGAAGCCTGAAGTTCAGGTCCGGGTCGCCTCCGTCCCGTGCCGCAACGATGATCTCCTTGGCAAGCTGCGTGAACAGCTTCCCTCGCCTGGCGTCGGTTATCTTCTTCTGGTGCTTGATCTGGCTCCACTTGGAGTGGCCGGCCATAGTAAAACTACCTAATGAATGTGCAAGTGTGTGATTGTCGGGTGTGCCGTGATTCTAGCACCGGCCAATGCTCAGGGTCGAGATAGCTTCGCCCTCATCGCGCTGATTTCGGCATTACATATGTATAATACATGCTGCAATGTAGGTGGCAGGAGTTATGTTCGGAAGCCTCTATTTTCCGCCAGGTCCTAGGCTACGCTGTCGGTGACTCTATGATTTGATTGCGAGTTGTCTTGACTTACAGCTACATGTCATGTAATGTAAGGTGTAACCGCGAAGTCTGAGGTCGCGGTCTTCCGTTGAGGAGGTCCTTTTTGAATAGCTCTGGTTTGAGCTTCTGGGAACATGTATACAACCTGCGCAAACGTAGCCTGATTCCGAGAATTTGGAAAGCGGGCCACTTGAGGGCGTACCTTCAGGACCCAGTCGGACCTTCGTACTCCCCAAACACCGTGAACGTCAATCCGTCCAACAGCAGCGTCTCGGCTGAAGGCAACTCGATTGGTGATTTCGTCTTACGAGGCGCGGTACCAAAGGCTTGGCGCGTAGGAAGGGGTCAGTATCAGCTAATCGTGGACCCTGAAGATGATGAGGAGACGCAGCGAGCGGAGCTTGAGCGTGCGATTGCCATGGCAAATGCGGCCCGGTCCTCAAGGTCGCAGATCTCCAGATCGATTCCTGCTCCCGCATCACCGTCGCTGGAGTACTCGGCTGGCTCTCAGACCAGGTCGCGTTTTGCGCTCACAGGCATGTATCCGTCCGTCGAGGTCGAGCTGACCACGGAGGACCGCCAGGCCATGAGAACGCTGAGCATTCAGGAACGTGCGGTGTTCATAGTGCGAAGGCACCTGCATGAGAGGTTCGGCCCCGGGGCTGTGATTGAAGCGGACGAAAGGGGAGCGGACCTGCGTGTCTCAGCTGAGGGTGAGCGGCATATTGTCCAGATCGAAGCCACGGACTCTCCAGTCATGGACTGGGAACAGATGAAGATTTCAGATCAGAGGGCTCATTACGCCCTCACAAGCGGAGGAGCCACAATGTACAGGGTAGTCAACATATCGGGTCAAAACCCGAGGATTTACATACTCAACCACGGGGAGCACTTCACGTTGGAACCTGAGCCCACGTGGGCGGTCAAGAAGGTCACGCCTGCGGACGAGAAATACCCCTTGAGGGGGGAGCCGTACACGTATGACATGCCCTTCGAACCTGTGGCCCAGGAAGATTGGGAGGTCATGGCGTGATCGTGCTGGACACGCACGCGTGGATCTGGTGGACGCACGATCCCGATCGGCTCACGGAAGCGCAGCAGGCGGCGATCGTCGGCAGCGAGGACGATGGAATCGGCGTGAGCGCAATCTCATGCTGGGAAATCGCCAAGCTGACCGAGTATCGCCGCCTGCAGCTACCCTTGCCGCTCGCCGAGTGGCTCGACGCCGCTCTTGGCTACCCCGGCGTCGAACTGCTGCAGTTGACGCCTGAGGTCGCCGTAGAGTCGGTCAGCCTGCCTGGCGCCTTCCACCGAGATCCGTCGGACCAGATCATCGTCGCAACGGCCAGGGTGCACGACTGCCGCCTGGTCACATCAGATGTGAAGATATCTCGCTACCCGCATGTGCCCACGGTGGAGTAGCCTTCGCAGCACGAGCGGGGGGCCACCCGCACTCTTTCGACCGTCAGCCGTGTGCCCTAAGCCAACCCCTCGGGCAACTCTACCGTCATTCGCCCCGCACTCACGTCCACGTCGACCACCACGTCGGCTATTGCCGGCACCAGCAGGTCGCGCGCCGACTCGCGCTGCACCACATACACGTCATTGCTGCCTGTCTCCAGGATCTCGCGCACATGGCCGAGCCGCTCACCCTCGACGTTGTGCACCTCGAGCCCCACAATCTGGAAGTGGTAGAACGTCGCGTCCTCCAGTTCAGGCAGTTCAGCCGATGGCACCGTCAAGTACGCGTCCCTGAGGCGGGAGGCTGAGCCGCGGCCGTTCACGCCCCACAGCTTGACCAGCAGGCCGGACTTGTACGGACGGCTTCGCTGCACCGTGATCGGCGCTCCATCCAGGAACACAACGGCCCCGGACGCGAACCTGTCTGGAAAGTCGGTGTGGAGCTGGAGCTTCAGCTCTCCGTGCCGGCCCCATGCGCCTTGCACGCGCCCTACAACCACATGGTCGGGCGGGATTTCGCGATGCTCACCGGCGCCGGACGACCGGCCTTGAGGAGACTCGGTGCCCCTGTCAGACGATCTCGAGGACGACACGGACGTCCTGCTTGACTGCGGCAACTCTCAGCAACGCGCGGATCGACTGGGCAATCCGGCCGCCGCGGCCGATGATCTTGCCCTTGTCATCGGGGCAGACGTACAGCCGGTACACGGTCCGGCCTCTGCGGTCCTCCTCCTCGATCTCCACCTCGTCCGGATGGCTGACGATCGATTCGACAATGTACCGGATGAGATCTGTCACGACTCGGACTCGTCTGTGTTCGCTTCCTCTGCCCCATCCCCATCGGAAGTAGTCTCAGCCACATCGCTCACAGGGCTGGGCTCAGGCTCGCGGTCGAGCATCCGCTGCACGGCATCGGACGGCTGCGCGCCCACGGCGATCCACTTCTGCGCCTTCTCCCGGTCCAGCACCACGGTCGGGGGATCGGTCCTGGGGTTGTAGTGGCCGAGATGATCGACGAACGCTCCGTCGCGGGCGGCCCTCTTGTCCGCCACAACGATCCTGTAGCTCGGCTGTCCCCGAGCACCCACCCGCCTTAGTCTAATCCTGAGCATTTCGCCGCTTTCCGTCCGGTTTGGACTGGTCTAATTTCAACTGTAAATTCTAGCTGGCGCCAGTTGCGAGTGTCAACGAGCCGCAGCCGTCTTACCCAACGATTGCAGCCGCTCAAAATCGAGGCTGCGTCTGCAGGCCCCAAGGCATGAAACATCGAATTCCTGAGACATTTTGGGACATTTGGGACATTTCGTAGCTGGGTCGCCGAGGCTAGCGTCACCTATTTGGCACTGATCTGCTACCTAACTGACCCGAAAATGGCCCAAATGCGCACGTTTCTGACCCAACTCCGTCCTAGCTGAGCAGGCGGTGAAGCTGTCTTCGCTGTCGACGCAACTGGTATGGCATCCGCGTCTACAGGCAATAATAGCACGCCAGTTCTCAGCCGGCAACTAGCGGATGGCCGAGCCAAGCCCAAGCCGTGCATCGGAGACGCAGCCGGGCGGTTGATGCGTTCGCCTCGTTCCATGATGCACTTCTCTCACTCGCAGGTATGACGAATTGCAAGCCGCCGGAGGGCCAAACGCGGCTATCCGTGGCGTTCTCAGCTACGCCGTCCTGCTATAATCCCGCAGCATTTGCCAACCATGACCCGCCTCACGCTCCTCTCCCAGCGCCTCGTCCGCTCGAACGCCTTCGAGCTCACCATCGTCGCCGTCATCCTCATCAACGCCGCGCTGCTTGGCATCGGGACGTCGCAGGTCCTCGAGCAGAACATCGGCGACTGGATCGAAATCGCCTTCTGGGTGCTCCTCGCCGTATTCATCGCTGAGGCCGTTCTCAAGATGAACGCATCTGAGCCGCGCGTCATCGGCTATTTCCGGGACGGCTGGAACGTGTTCGACTTCCTCGTCATCGTCGCCGCCCTCATTCCTGCGCTCGGCCCAATGGCAATGATCGCCCGCCTCGCCCGCCTGCTCCGCGTGCTGCGCCTCATCTCCACCATCAAAGAGCTGCGCCTGATCGTGGCCGCCCTCGTGCGCTCGATCCCCAGCGTCGGCCACGTCCTGATGCTCATGAGCATCATCGTGTATGTGTACGCCATCATCGGCTACTACCTCTTCCACGAGCAGGACCCACAGAACTGGGGCAACCTCGGCACCTCCCTGCTCACGCTCTTCAAGATCATCACGCTGGAGGGCTGGACAGACATCCTGGACACCGCCATGGACTTCCATCCGCTCGCGTGGATGTACTTCCTCACGTTCGTCGTCGTCGGCACGTT
This sequence comes from Dehalococcoidia bacterium, assembly GCA_965116985.1. Taxonomy (GTDB): domain Bacteria; phylum Chloroflexota; class Dehalococcoidia; order Lucifugimonadales. The sequence goes on from OZ220745.1 coordinate 91,233, forward strand.
CGTCGTCATCAACCTGTTCATCGCGATCATCATCAACAACCTGGACGAAGAGAAGGTCGAGCGCCTTAGAGAGCTGGACCAGCCCGTTTCCAGGGAGGAGCTCATTCGAGAGATCCGCTCGACTCAGGAAGCGCTCTTGAGACTCGAACGCCGCCTGGACGTCGGTGAGACAGGCGGCCGCGCACAGACTCCCGGCGGCGGTACTAATGGAGGCGCATGATCGCCCCTCGAGACCGATCGACGTTTCCCCGCCTTGGGCATGCTGCCCGTGCTATAATTCGCCGCGTACATTCAGTCAATTCCATCTCGCCGGACACGCCGGCCCCACGCTGGGCCTGACCGCCCGGGCGAACTCCCGAGGTCCCAAGTCATGAAAGTTGTATTCCTGGAAGATGTGGCAGGCGTCGCGCAGGGCGGAGACGTCAAGGACGTGAAAAACGGCTTCGCCCGCAACTACCTGATCCCAAAGCAGCTCGCCGTCCCCGCCACCAAGAGCGCGCTTCAGCGCATCCAGCGCCTCACCCGAGAGTCCGAGGTCAAGCGCGTCAAGACGCTCGAGGACATGCGGGAGCTCGCGGAGGCCCTGAACGGCACACGGGTCGACGTCCCGATGCGCGCCGGCCCCAACGGCCGCCTCTACGGCTCCGTCACCAACGCGATCGTCGCTGAGAGGCTATCGGAGGTCACGGAGCGCGAGATCGACCGCCGCACAGTCGAGGTCGCAGAGCCCATCCGGGAGATTGGCCTGTTCGACATCGTAGTCAGGCTCCACTCAGAGGTCGAGGCAGGCATCCAGGTCCTCGTCTACCCCACAGGCACAGACCCCGAGGACATGCTCAAGTCTGACGAAGACGACGAAGAGCAGGAAGACGACGCCTACGCTGACGTGGACGAGTCGGACGACGCGGGAGAAGAAGAGGGCTCGTAGGGTCTAGAAGCGGGCGGCCATCCGCCGCCCACCGGGATAGAATCGCCCTCGTTCTGCTCCGTCGGGTACCGTCCCTTCGCTCCGCCCTTGCCTTGCGTGTGAGCACGCCAGGCCATTCCAATTCCCCCAGCCTGGAGTAACGCTCAATGAATGCCCAGACCCTCGAAGACAGCCCTCGAAATCACCGTGGCGGCCAGGTCTCACACCTGCTTCTCGCTCCGGGTCAGTTCGGTTCCCGGAACCTTGCGATCACCTGGGTCGAAGGCGAGCCCGGAAGCGAGCAGCCTTTACACAGACATCCCGAAAACGAGCAGGTGTATGTGATAGTAAATGGGCTCGGCGTCATGACCGTCGGTGACGAAACGCGGGAGGTCGGCCCCGGAACTATGGTCCTGGTGCCGCCGGACACACTCCACTCCATTCGCAACGTCGGAGAGAATAAACTCGCGTTCATCTCGGCGACTTCGCCACCATTTGCGATGCCGCCTGAAGGCAGCCCTTTCGCGTACGAACCAGCTCATTGAGCCTGGCCTTCCCCTGCAAAGTGACTCTCTATCTTTTGTCCGGACCTTTCCCATTCGAAGAACTCCGCTGGCTCCTCCGCCTCGCTGCCGCTGACGCCGCCAAGGGTCGCTGATCCCTATGAGAACCAGGACAAGACCCACCCGCGCAACTCGACTCTTGTCCACGAGCGCCGGAGTGAACGACGCGACGTTGGCGGTGGCCGTCAAGATTGAACGTTGCACCTCTGTGCCGCGTTACCGCACGATGTATGCGGAACCCAACTGAGGGAGCGAGACAAAGGAGTCGCAGGACAGATATCTGTGAGTACTCACGGCGGAGTCGTTGAAGCGGTGAGCAGTAGCACCGCACACACCATGTCAAAGCCCAACCGGGACCGCATTCGCCTGCTCGTCGGACTGGGTGTCGAAGGCGACTCACATCAGGGCAAGACTGTCAAACACAGGTCACGGGTCAGGAGAGACCCAACTGCGCCAAACCTGCGACAGGTCCACCTGATCAACGCTGAGCTTCACGATGAAATTAGAGTGGCCGGTTTCGATATCCGTCCCGGGCAGATGGGAGAGAACGTCACTACTCGTGGAGTCGATCTTCTTGCGCTGCCTCGCGGCACGCTTCTGAAACTGGGAGCAGACGCCACGATCAAGGTAACCGGACTCCGCAATCCTTGCACCCAACTCGACGACATCCAGCCCGGTTTGATGCGGGCTGTTCTTGGCCGCGACGATGAAGGCAAGGTCATCTTCAAGGCGGGCGTCATGTCGGTCGTTGTCTCCGGTGGCGTAGTAAAGCGGGGAGATCCGATCACGGTTGAGTTGCCTCCGATGCCCCACGATCGTCTGGAGCCGGTCTAGGCAATCTGGAAGCCTCCCGGCTCAATCGAAACAATCATCGATGTGCCGGCAGCTGGTCTGACCGCACCTCCCAAGGCACGTGTCTGGCTCGGCGGCTTCACGCCCGTTCTCCAGCGCGTCAGCTTGAATGACCATTCAAGGCAACACATCGTCGGTCAATAGACACGCTCCCTAGCGGGGCGGTGACCATGCGCCGGGACTCGAATTCCAATGGGCCCATAGCGCCCATTGCGCGCAGTCCCCTCGCGCTTGCTGAGAGTTATGGAAAGAGGGTGAGCGGGAGTGCGGCGCCGGAAAGATCAATGGTCAGTTCGAACCGATTGTCTTTCACTCTGTAGCGCCTCTACCCCCGCCGCATCGCCACCACGTACAGCCCCCAGGCTCCAACCAGCAATACCGCTGCCACGAGGAACCCGCCCTGAAATCCGATCCTGTCTGCGATCAGGAATCCCGCGAACGGCCCCAGCGCCGCTCCCAGGTCGTGCCAGGTCGCGTACCGTCCCATCGCCGCCGCGCGAGTGGAGTCCGTCGACGTCTCGCCCATCGCGGCGTCAAGGGCCGCGCCCACTCCCACTCCCGCCGCGAACAGCAGCGGCATTCCGATGATTGCGGCGACGGCGGAGTCAACGAACGACATCAGGGCCAGCGAGCCGAACATCACCGCCATGCCGTAAGCGATCGATTGCCTCCTCCCAATCCGGTCGGACAGGTGACCCAGCGGCACGCCCAGTCCCAGGTCGGCGGCCCACCTGAGCCCGACCAGGATGCCCGCGAGCGTGACCACGGCCAGAGGCCCTCCGAACAGCTTCCCGTTCTCGTCGGCGAACTCGGCGATGTACGGCGCCACCGTGGCAATCGCCAGCCCGTTCGCGGCGAACGCAACCGCGAACGCCATCACGCTGATCGACAGCAGCGGCAGCCGCAGCCTTCGTCCATATCCAGGCAGCCTCGAAACCGCGAGGTCCCATGCGTTCAAACGCTCCCGCAGACTCTTCACGCCCGGTCTCACGCGCACGGGCCTGAGGTCGGGGACTCTGACGGCGGCGACCACTCCCAGCAACCCCACTCCCGCCATCGCCGCGAACGCCACCTCCTTGGAGGTGAACTGATAGAGCAAAGCCCCTGCAGTCACGGCGACGAGGCTGCCCGACCGCTGCCCGGAATTGAAGAAGCCCATCAGCCTGCCCCGCATGTCTGACGTGCCCACTCCGAACGCCGTCAGGTGGGCCGCAAGCCTCATGCACGAGTACGCCACTCCCCAGAGGGCGCGCGCCGCCAGCAGCACAAAGAGTCCGCTTCCCAGCCCGTACGCGAGCGTCGTAAGCGCTCCGAGCACGATGGAGCCAACGAACGGCCAGCGAACTCCAAGATGCTGGTACAGGGACGCGGCAAAAGCGTTGCTGGCCAGCCGCACGAACCGGTTGATGCTGAGCGCAAGGCCAATCCAGAACGCCGCCGACAGCCCGTACTGCGCGCCGGCCCCAAAGTCGGCCGCGGCTACCGGCAGGACCACATACATGAGCGTGTCGCCCATGATCACCGCGGCGGTAGGAGCTACGGCGTACACCATCGCCGCTGGAACGATCGGCCTTATTCGCATCATCGGCGGCAGAATTGCACGCTCACAAACATCAGTCAATGCACGTCCCACGAGAAGGGAGGCACCTGCATGAAGACTCACCAGCCTTGCTCCATGAGAACTGCAGTGCTATAATGTCCCCATGAACTTTGCACTCGACAGCATCCGGGCGGAAACATCCGGCTACGCATGTGCGGCTCTCATGCGTGGACTCGCGGTCGCTCTTGGCCAGTTATGGCCGCTCTTGGAGGAATCACACAGGCGCGTTAGCTGCGAAGCGGCCGCTCTTGGTCAATCTGCCGGACACTTGCTGCCTGTTTCTATCAATGGGTCTGTATCTATGAATAGGAATGACCCAAGCCATGTTCTGAGGGTATCGAAGGGGTCGCGCCTTAGCTGTGTTGCATTCGTGTTGCATTTCTGCCGTGAAACTGCTGCTTCCAAGTTGCATCGGCGTTGCGAGGGCGTTGCGAAACCTCCCCCGTCCCAGCTACGAAATGCAGCAAAATGCAACATAATGGAACATATTTTTCGCACCCTGACCGGTCGGGCATCTCTTTTGACCGGCTTAGAAACGCTTCGTCCGGAGTCAGTCAATAGACCCTGGCCTGCCCCGTTCGACAGACGTGCATCTTGTCGTCGCTCGTGGCATACTTCCCCCACCGTCGCGGCAGGGTCTCAAGGCCCTGTGCCGTGCCCCCCGGAGGCTCGCTCGAAGAGTGTACACAGATAGACTTCTGCCCCACGATCCGGACGCCGAAGAGTCTGTAATCGGGTCCCTTCTCATCGACCCCGAGTCGCTTAATCGCGTGTCCTCGTTCCTGTATCCGATGGACTTCTACGTCTCCAAGAACCGCTGGTGCTATGAGGGCGTGCTTTCGCTGTTCGGGCGCGACGAGTCCGTTAACCAGGTGACCCTCGCTCACGAGCTTTCGCTGCAGGGCCGCCTCGAGGAAGCGGGCGGCGCAGACTACCTGGGCCACCTCGTCGCCACGGTGCCAACCTCCGTCCACATCGAGCAGTACGCGCGCATCGTGCGCCAGTGCTCCGTCATGCGGCAGCTTATCTCCGCCGCGGGAGACATCGCCAAGCTCGGCTACGAGGGCACCACCGACGTGGACTCGACCATGAGCAGGGCGGAGGAGCTTCTTTTCGGCGTCCGAACCGGCAGGGATACCCGCGACTTCCGGCACATAAGGGAAGTCCTTGACGTTTACATGGAGGAGTCGGCGGCGGTGCACGTCGCAGGCGACCACAGCCTGGCTCCAGTCGCGACCGGCTTCGAGCAGATAGACCAGCTTCTGGGCGGAGGCATGCAGCGCTCGGACATGCTTGTCGTAGCCGCGAGGCCCAGCCTGGGCAAGAGCACGCTGGCCGTGAACATCGCACGCAACGCCGCCATGTCCGGCCAGACTGTCGGCATGTTCAGCCTGGAGATGAGCAGCGAGCAGATCGCGCTCCGCCTGCTGGCCAGCGAGGCCAACGTCAACAGCCACTACCTGCGCATCGGCCACCTCAGCGAAAGCGAGTACCGCCGGGTTCTTGACGGAATCGGAGCGCTGTCAGACCTGCCCATTTACATCGACGACACGCCAATCCAGGGAATAGTAGAGATGCGCGGCAAGGCGCGTCGCCTCCAGGCCGAGCGCGGCCTGGACCTGCTGATCGTCGACTACCTCCAGCTGATCGCCAGCAGCGGAAGAAGCGACAACCGCGTCCAGGAGATGGGCGAGATTTCCCGCTCCATGAAAGGCATGGCCCGTGACCTGGACATCCCCGTGCTCTCTTGCTCGCAGCTAAGCCGCGCGGTCGAGCAGCGTCCGTCTCACCGGCCCATGCTCTCCGACCTCCGCGAGAGCGGCAGCATCGAGCAGGACGCCGACGTCGTCGCCTTCATATACCGCGAGGACATATACACAACGCGGGATGACTGGGAGAAGCGCAACCCCACGGAACAGTACCCTGAAAACATCGCGGAGCTGATCGTTGCCAAGCACCGGAACGGCCCGGTCGGCGGCATCCACCTCTACTTCAGAGACCGCGTTTCCAGATTCGAAAGTCTGGAGCAGCCGGCGCCGGTAGCGCCCGCGCCATAGCATGGCCTTCAGCGGCTTTCCAAGAGGAACGCGGTACACGCCTGTACCTGCTCCGCTCTTCGGTCCACTCCTGGAGCAGATTGACGATCTGAAGGAGCTCAGATGCACCCTGCGCATCATCTGGCTGCTCCATCACAAGAAGGGCCACCCGAGGCTGGTCACTGAGTCAGAGTTAAGAGCTGACCCAACGTTGGGCAGGCTGATGGGAGAGACGCCGGAAGACCGTCGTCACGCACTGGACCAGGCGTTGGCGTCCGCCGTTTTGCGCGGAACGTTGATCGCCGGCTCCTTGCGGAAGGACGGCGTAACCGAGAACGTGTACACGATCAACACGGAAGCCCATCGTCGCGCATTCGATGACAAGGGCATCGGTCCGCCGTCCAGGCAGGCCCAGCCGGAGGCTGGCACGGACGATGTTTGGACAGACAGCGCGGGGAGGCCAAACGCTTACGCGCTGTACGAACAGAACATCGGAATGCTCACTCCGCTCGCCGCCGAGCAAATTCGCCAGGCAGAAGAGTCCTACCCGTCGGAGTGGATTGAGGAAGCAATCGAGGAGGCTGTAACCGCCAACGTAAGAAACTGGCGGTATGTTTCACGGATACTTGAACGTTGGGAGATCGAGGGCAGAAGCGATGGACGAACTGAGGGACATTCTTCAAAGGCTAGGCGAAAGAGTCTCTTCTGAGGGTTTTCGCGACGAGTTCGACGGAGACATACTGGGCAGGGACACAGGATGCGAGGTCTGCGGAGGCCGCGGCTTCTACACGCCTAACGTTCCCGTTGGTCACCCTGAGTTCGGACAGACCGTCACCTGCAGCTGCCTCGAAGACCGGCTCAATGAGACCAGGCAGACCCGGCTCGTGCGGTACAGCAACCTGGGAGCGCTCACGCGCTTCAAGTTCGAGACGCTGGACAGGGATGGCAGGTCGGATAGCTTCGATGGCCAGCAACGATTCCGTGCCGCCTACGACGCCGCCCTCCAGTTCTCGTCCAGGCCGGACGGCTGGCTTGTGCTATCCGGTCCCTACGGCACCGGCAAGACCCACCTGGCTGCCGCCGTTTCCAACCGGCTCATCCAGAACAGGTACTCTGTGTTGTTCGTGCACATCCCGGAGCTGTTGGACCATCTCAGGGCCGCATTCTCGCCCGCCAGCGAGACCACGCACGACGAACTCTTTGAGCAGGTCAAGAGCACTCCCATCCTGGTAATGGACGAGCTGCACTCCGGAAGCTCCACGCCCTGGTCCGAGGAGAAACTGAGGCAGCTGATCAACTACCGGTACAACGCTCAGCTTCCTACGGTAATAACTACTGCGCTGCCGCCCGAAGAGACTGACCCTTACATTCGTGTGAGGATCGAGGCTGAGGGCGAAAGCAAAGTGTTCCGGCTGGGAAGAGGCTCCGCAAGCGAACGGTCTTCATACGGCGGCATTGAGCCTGCTCTCTTGAACAGCATGACGTTCGATTCGTTCCAGCTTTCAAGCGATCTGAGCCTGGAACACAAGCGAAACTTGAGCTACGCGCTGGAGTTGGCGCGCGGCTTTGCTGACCACCCTGAGGGCTGGCTCACATTCTGCGGACCGACAGGAGTAGGCAAGACGCATCTCGCGGTGGCGATCGCAGGGATGCAGATGCTGCGGGGCAACGCCGTGTTCTTCGCATTCGTCCCGACGCTCTTGACAAGACTGCGGTATTCGGCGCGTGAATCGGGTAATGCTTACTTGACGCTGCTCGAGGAAGCGCAGACAGCCCAACTTCTCGTTCTCGACGGCCTGCTGGAAAGCAGCTCAGACTGGTCGAACGAGATCCTTCTCCAGATCCTGGTGCACCGGCACAATGCCCGGCTGCCAACGGTTATCACTTCGGACGAAGATCTCCAGGACAGGTCAGGGCCAATCGGCTCGAGGATTCGGGACCCAAGGATCGGGTCGGTCGTGTCTATTGCTGCTCTCGATTACCGCACTCGCGGGAGCAGGAGAGGATGACCGAAGCGAGGTCCGAGCCCTCCTCACCTCCTTCCAAGACTGCCTGTACGTTTTGCGGCATCGTGGCGGGAGACGTTCCCGCCCGAGTGTTCCACGACGAAGATGACTTCATGGTCTTCCAGAACAGGCTGACATGGGTCCCCATCATGCTGCTGGTCATTCCCAAGATCCACATGAGCCAGCAGGAGTTATGGAGAGACCGGGACCGCATGGCCAGAATCGGCGAGCTGGCCGTGAGGGTAGGGGAGACCTTCTGCCCGGACGGCTTTCGGATACTGTCCAACTTCGGCAGAATGGCCCTGCAGTCGCAGCCTCACGCCCATGTTCATGTGGTTGGCGGCGCCGAGCTTGGCCCCTATGTCGTTCCCAGACAGTGGCTGGTCGGCGGTTGATCCCCACTCCAACTACTTTGCGCCTGGGGAACGCCGGCCCTTCAATTGCATCCGAACCGCGAACGGTCTCGTACTATGAGTGACGGTGACCGGAGACTACGCCCGAAGACTACGCCCGAACATTACGTTAAGTTGAGTATCATATGCAGCCTATGATGACGAACCCTCAGGACTCCTCCAAGGAGCGGAACGGGAGCGTGCTCCTCACCTTGCTCGCCGCAACGGGCGCCGCCCTCTTGCTGGCCGCCTGCGGGTCGGGCATTTCCAGGGAAGAACTGGACACTACGACGTCCCCGATCAGGGAAGACGTGCAGGCCCTGGAAGCTCAGGTGTCTGCCCTGGCGGCGTCTCAAGGAGAGGTTGGGGACGAAGTGTCCTCCCTGGCGGAGACCCAGGAGGACGTGAAGTCGCTCCAACAGCAGATGTCGCTGCTAATGGCTGACCTCGTTGAAGCCGCAGGTGGTGACGATGCGCGACTGGCCAGTCTCGAACAGAGCCTGGCTCAGCAGCAGCAGGGCTTCCAGGACATCGAGGCGCGACTGCTCGTGGAGCTTGAGGCCATCGGCGAGGCGGACCGGCTGAGCGCGTCTCAGGCCGAGGAACTCGCCGAAGCCCTCGCCACGCAGCAGGAGGAGTTCGCACGCCTCGAGGAGAGGATTCAGGCGGCGCTGGCAACGCCGGAGCCGGTGGAGGAAGAGCCCGAGCCTGTAGGACCAGTGTCCACGGCCAGCTACGAAGTCTGGGCGATGGACCAGTTCAACAACACCATCTACGTGATCAACCCCCAGCTTGAACTGGTTGAGACGGTTGACATCTCGGACGCCGGGGTCGAGCGCACCCACTGGCTCGACTTCACCAGTGACCACGACTACGCGTGGATCGCCAGCACTGTCTCAGGCAACGTCGCCGTCGTGAGGGCGGAGGACAGGCAGGTGATTGAGACCTTTGAGACCGGTCCATCGAGCCACGCCGCCGACATCTACCCCGACGACAGCGGCGTACTCGTTTCCGTGATCGGGACCGGTGAGCTTGTGGAGATCGTGTCAGACCACGAGACTGAGACCTTCTCGATTGGCAGAACGCTCAAGATCGCCGAAGACCCGGCCGTACTCGCTCGCGCTGACGAGTTCGGCTCGACGAATCCGGCCGAGCCGCCGAAGGCGAAGCCCATCTCGTCGGCGTTCACTAGCGACGGCAGGTACGCATACGTGACCCTGGGCCCGGACATCAAGGACGGCGGCCTGGTCATAGTGGATCTGGAGACCTTCACCGTCGCCAAGGCGTTCCCGCCCAGCGAGGTCAACGTCAACCTTATGAGCGTTCTCTCGAACGACGGCACCAGGATGTACGTGACGGGCGGCTCCAAAGACACAACAAGCTTCGTATACGTGTTTGACACGGAGACGCACAGCGTCATCGCCAAGGACTCGACAAGAGGCGCGGACGCTCACGGCCTCGCTCTTACGCCGGACGGCTCGGAGCTCTGGGTTACGAACAGGTGGACCGGCAGTGTCGGGATTATCAAGACGGAGGAGAACGAGTTCAAGGACAAGATTCCCTTCGTGGGTGTGGCGCCGGACCTGCTGGCGATGTCGCCGGATGGCGTCTACGCTTTCATCCTCCTGCGTGGCGCCGAACCTGAAGCCACCGGCGCAATGGCGGGTGCGGGAGAGACCCCGGCAATCGTAGTCGTGGACGTTGCCACGAGGGAGACGGTGGATATCCTACTGCAGGGCAGGGCAGACGAGGCCGGCAACCCGCCTGACCTGGACTACCACGGAATAGCGATCCGAGAACTCTAAGCCGATCGCCGCGCCGCGCCAGTAGCGAGTAGTGAGCCAAGCCCGGCTTCTGAGGCAGCGCAGACGCCTTTCTCGGTGATCAGGCCTGATACGTATCTGGCGGGCGTCACGTCGAATGCGTAGTTGGCAGCCTCGCTCCCCTCTGGCAGCAAGTCGACGGTGCAGACATCGCCCGATTGGGTGCGGCCAGTGATCGTCGAGACCTCATCCGGGTCCCGTTCCTCGATCGGGATGCCCGCGATCCCATCGGCTACCGTCCAGTCTACGGTCGAGAGCGGCGCCGCAACATAGAACGGGACACCGCAGTCCCGCGCCGCCAGGGCCTTCAAGTAGGTACCAATCTTGTTCGCCACGTCGCCCGTGGCCGTTACGCGGTCGGCGCCCACAATGCACAGGTCCACAAGCCCGCGCTGCATGAGGTGCCCGCCGGCATTGTCGACGATCACTCTGTGCGGCACGCCGTGATTGCCAAGCTCCCACGCCGTCAGGGCCGCCCCCTGATTGCGCGGCCTCGTCTCATCGACCCAGACGTGGACGGGAACGCCGGCGTCATGGGCCTTGTAGACCACTGCCAGTGCCGTGCCCCAGTCCACGGTGGCGAGCCAGCCGGCATTGCAGTGAGTGAGCACGTTGAGCCGCTCAGGACGGCCCTTAGCGTCCCACGCCTCACGCAGGATATCCAGGCCGTGCTCTCCAATCGCCTCGTTAGTAGCGACGTCCTCGTCACATATCGCTGCCGCCTCCCGGAACGCCTCGACAGCGCGTTCTGCAGGCAGCGTTCGGGACAGGACCGAGCGCATTCTGTCCAGCGCCCACTTCAGGTTCACGGCCGTTGGCCGCGTTTCAATCAGGGCCTCGTAGGCCCTGTCCAAGGCGGCATACGAGGCGTCCTCCAGCATGGCGAAGCAGACTCCGTATGCGGCCATGGCCCCGATCAACGGCGCGCCGCGCACTCGCATAGCGCGGATTGCCTCCGCCGCGCCGTCAAGCGTCCGGACATTCCGAGTCCGGAAAGCGTGGGGCAGGAGCGTCTGGTCTATGATCTCGACGCTCCGGCCGTCGGCACAGCGCCAAATCGAACGATAATTCCGTCCACTAACCTTCATAACGGAAGTGTAAGAACGAGCCTGGGCACAGTCAATCTGCGGTCCAACGGGGAGTTCTCGCCCGGACGCCCCCGCCCAAGGCCCGTTCAATTGCCGCAATCCCCGAATTCGAGCCTGACTGATGGATATTGTCGCGCTGCGTCTTAGCCCGTGCTATCATTCCTTGTTAAATTTTTCACATAGTTTTTGCCGGCATGTGTGAGAGTAGCTCGGCGAGGGGTGAAGCGCATGGCAATGTTCATCAATGTAGAAGTGGACCCTGCTGTCTCTGACGATCCGACGCTGGTCAGAACACTTGTCGAGGCATGCCCGGTAGACATCTTCGCGACTGATAACGAGGGACGGCTCACGATCGTCGAGCAGAACCTGGACGAGTGCACGCTTTGCGACCTGTGCAAGGATGCAGCGCCTGAGGGCTCGGTAAGAATCAACAAGCTCTACGAAGACTAAACGACACAGCACAGTTCCCAATCGCGGGACCGACAGGAGGTAGAGATGCCGCTGCTTGAGTACGTGCCTTCCACGATGCCGGTGGTGCAGAGGTCGGTGATGTACACGCCGGGTAACAACGCCCGGCTCATCGACAAGGCCAGGACGTTCACTTCTGACCTCGTCGTGCTGGACCTTGAGGACTCGGTTGCGCCGACCGAGAAGGAGGGCGCTAGGCGGCTAGTAGGCGAGTCCACTTCTTCGGTCGCTGAGTCCGGCGCGGACGTGTATTCGCGACTGAACGCGTGGGACACAGACATGACGGACGAGGACCTCGAGGCCATCGTTGGGCCTTCGCTCGACGGGGTGGTGCTCCCCAAGACCGAGTCTCCTGAAGACGTGCTGCGACTGGCAGAGAAGCTCTCGAGCCTGGAAGCGAAGGCCGGCATGGAAGACGGTGCCGTCAGCGTGCAGCTCCTCTGCGAGACGGCGAGCGGCATCATTCACGCCGAGGCGAGCGCCAAGTCCTGCAGCCGAGTCAACTCCATTGTGTTCGGAGCCGTCGATTATGCGAGGGACATGCGCATCAAGCTGACGAGCGAAGGAACGATTGCAGCCCGGTCTTCGATCGCGATAGCGGCGCGCTCGGCAGGCGTCGTCGCGATAGACCCTCCGTGGCCTGCGTTCGCAGACACGGACGGCTTCGCTGAGGACTGCCGAAAGGGAAGCGCGCTCGGGTACGAAGGCAGGATGCTGATCCATCCGAACCAGATCGAGCCATCACACATGATCTACGCCCCACCCGAGGAGGACGTTGCATACGCAACCGAGGTTGTGGAAGCGTTCGAGAAAGCGCTTGAGCAAGGCCTCGCGTCGGTGGCGATCGAGGGCAAGATGATCGACTGGGCGGTCTATCGAGCGGAGAAGGACCTGCTGGCGAAGGTTGAGTTGATCGCGGCGAAGGAACGCCAGAAGGCTGAGAAGAGGCGAGTTCACGCCGCAGCTTAAGTCCGGGAGAGTTCCCGGCAAATGTAATCCAGGCGGTGACAGGTGAGGTTCTTCGAATACGAGTCGAAGCAGTTGTTGCGCAGCCGCGGGCTGCCCGTGGGAGGCTTCAGCCTGTCGGGCTCACCGGCGGAGGCATCAAGCGCCTCTGAGGAGATCGGGTTTCCAGTAGTCGTTAAGTCGCAGGTGCTCTCGGGCGGCCGGATGAAGGCCGGAGGTGTGGAGTTCGCTGACGACGCCGGCCAAGTTGAGGCGGCCACGGCGCGCATCCTCGATCTCGAGATCGGAGGGCAGCGCCCCGAGAAAGTCCTCATCGAGAGCAAGTCGGACATTGAGGCCGAGTATTACGTCGGCGTCACCTACGACGGGAACGCCAAGCTGCCGGTTATCATCTTCAGCGACGTTGGCGGGATTGACATCGAGTCTGTCGCTGAGACGATGCCGGACCGTATCGGCAGACTGCACTTCTCCACTCTGACCCCGTTCCCTCCCTTCCGCGCCAAGGAGCTTGTGAGCAGCCTGGGCGTTACTGGACGGGAGCTGGGCGCTCTCACGGGGATAATTCACAGGCTAGTGGACGTGTTCCTGAAGCATGAGCTTTCGCTGGCGGAGATCAACCCGCTGGCGCGCCTCTCCAACGGCAGGTTCGCGGTGCTGGACTGCCACGTTGAGTTGGAGGACGAAGCCGTGCCGCTGCAGAGAGCGCTACTGGAAGAGCTTGGCATCCCCGCCGAGCCGAGGCAGGGCCGAGCGCCGACGAAGTTCGAGGCTCGCGGCGCTGAGGTGGACGCAAGCGACCACAGAGGAGTGGCGGGCAGGATCGTAGAGTTCGACGGCGACCTTGGTCTCGTAATCGGGGCAGGTGGCGGAAGCCTGTCGCTCTTCGACTCCGTGCGAAAGTGGGGAGGGAAGCCTGCCAACTACTGTGAGATCGGCGGCAACCCCAGCGTCGCCAAGGTACGTGACCTTACGAAGCTGGTGCTCAGCAAGCCGGGCGTCCAGAAGATCGCGGTGATGATGAGCATCGTCAGCAACACCAGGGTCGACATCGTGGCGCGAGGGGTGATCAAGGGAGTGGTTGAGCTTGGGCTGGACCCCGCAGATGTGATCGTGGCGTTCAGGATCCCCGGAGCATGGGAGGAGGAGGGGAGGAAGATTCTCAACAAGTACGGCGTGGAGCACTACAGCCGGGACACATCGCTCGACGGCGGGGCGAGGATAGCGGTAGAGAAGGCGAGCCGGTAGATGTCGATACTCATAGACGAGCACACCAGCTACATCATCCAGGGCATAACCGGCAGGGAGGCCGTGGCGGCGACGCGGGAGTGCCTTCAGTACGGCTCAAACATCGTGGGCGGCGTGACGCCGGGGCGCAAGGGCCGCAACGTGCACGGCGTGCCCGTGCACGACAGCGTCAAGGACATCGTCAGCCAGACCCATGTGGACTGCACGCTTATCGCGGTTCCGGTGGCGTTCGCGAAGGACGCGGCGTTCGAGGCGATTTTGAACGGCATCAGGCTCGTGGTGCTGGTCACGGAGCGGATACCCAAGGCGCAGGTCGTGCAGATTCTGGAGCTTGCGCGCCAACACAGGACGAGGGTGATCGGGCCCAATACTCTCGGCCTGATCTCGCCTGGCAAGTCGAAGATCGGCGGGATCGGCGGGCCGGCCGAGGACGCCAACCGGGCGTTCAAACCAGGCCCTGTCGGGATCATGTCGCGGAGCGGCGGCATGACGACCGAGATCTCCAACACGCTAACGGCGGCGGGCCTCGGACAGAGCACGGCGGTCAGCATCGGCGGGGACCCGATCATCGGGACGACGTACGCCGAGCTGCTGCCGGAGTTCGAGGCCGACCCGGACACGGAGGCTATCGTGATCTACACCGAGCCGGGCGGGACGATGGAGGCCCAGCTTGCCAATCACGTCAAGGTGAACGGGACGCGGCTGCCGATCGTGGCTTACCTCGCCGGCCGTTTCATGGACGAGCTGCCCGGGATGCGGTTCGGGCACGCCGGCACGATTGTCGAGGGCAAGCAGGACACCTCCGCCGAGAAGATCAGAGTGCTTGCCGAGGCAGGCATACCGGTCGCCGAGGACGTGTCCGAGATTCCCGGACTCGTGAAAGAGGCGCTGGCCGCCCGATAGTTGCCGGCGACGCCACCCGCCGCAGGGCTCACCACCTCATTTTCGCGGCATTTTTCGTTTTCGTGTCGCATTATGCTGCGTTTTGTTGCATTTCGTACCTGGACATGAGAGAGATTCAGGACGCCACCAGGACACGATTGCAACCTGAACGGAACATATTCGCGACACAATGCAACACGGATGCAACACGCGGCTGAAGCCTTCAACAACGGTGGGAAGTCGATATTCTGGAGACTGAACTCCCATCCATGTCATGACCATCGACCAATGCCTGTCATGCCATAGCCAACCAGCGGACCAGAATCTTCAAAGGGCGGCCAATGCCGTTCAATGGCGGCCACCTGCCTGAACGGGGCCGCAAGGGACGCATGTGCGAGGCGCGACGCCAGGATCTTCGTGTTGTGATTTATGATATCCATGCAACAAGAATAGCACGCTTGTTCTCTGGGTGCAATGAGTGGGTAGGCGCATCTTGACATCAGACAGAGCAGACATCATGATGTCTATATGAAGACTTCACTGACACTGGACAACGACATAGCAGACTACTTGAAGGAGCAGGCGCGGCTGCTTGGCAAGCCGTTAGAGCAGGTGGTGAACGAGACTCTGCGTCGGGGGATGTCTCCCAGCGCGGAGGAGGCTCCTCGGCCCAAGTACCGGGTGACGCCGATAAGCAGCGGGTTCGCTCCCGGCGTCGATCAGATGAGGTTGAAGGAAATCCTGTACGCGGAGGACGACGAACGCTATCTGAGGTTGAGCCGACGGTGAATGTTTCCGACGCAAACTTGCTGATACTCCTTTCGGAAGGACAGTTACCATTCTGGTCCAGAGAGCCGTACCTGCCATTCGGTCGTGCCGGTTAGGGAGAGAAGATCGTGAGAACTACGCTTACGCTGGACAGCGACATAGCAGACTACCTAAGGGAGCAGGTCCGCCTTCGAGGCTGCTCATTCAAGCAGGTGGTGAACGACACTCTGCGGCGGGGGATGTCTCCCGGCATCCGGGAGACCCCCGCGCGCCCGTACAGGATCAGGCCCAACCATGGCGGGTTTGCCCCTGGCGTCGATCCGCTCAAGCTCAAAGAAATGATGTATGAGGAGGATGACGAGAACATCCTTAAGTTGGGCGGGACGTGATTATCCCCGACGTCAACCTGCTGATCTACGCCTTCAACGACGGGGTCAAAGAGTACGATTCCGCAAGGCAGTGGTGGGAAGGCCTGCTCAACGGCGCGGAGAGGGTCGGCATTCCCTGGACCGTATCGACCGGCTTCGTGAGAGTGATGACAAACCCCAGGGCGATATATCCCCCAGTAACACCTGGTCGGGCGGTTGACTGGGTTCAGGAGTGGTTCGACCACTCCCACATCGTGCCGATCAATCCCGGGTCCCAGCACCTCAGCCACATGCGGCGGCTGCTGGAAGCCGTAGGCGTGGGCGGCAAGCTCGTGCCGGACGCGCATTTGGCCGCGATCGCGATCGAGTACCAGGCGGAACTGCACTCGAACGACGCGGACTTCGCGCGCTTTCCGGGCCTGCGCTGGCGCAACCCGCTTTGAGGGAGGCATCGCAACGCGAGGAGCCTTAGCCCATTCAGATTGATAGCGTCTTCCTGAGTCTAATCTTCATATGCGACGCCAAGCCGCTGCAAACGGTAGGACAGAGTGGATTGTGACGAGTCGAAGGACGAAGATCAGCGCGCTTCAATTGGAACAGCCAGAGCAAACCGCATGAGAGATCGCGCTTACAACACACTGGGCCCATCACCAGATACTCCATTGGGCAGGATGGTCTCAGGGTTCTTAACTGCGGTCATTGTGCTAAACGTTATCGCATTGATTGTTGGCACAGTTCAGCAGATCCATGACCTGTTGCCGAGAGTATTCCTCGCCATAGAGGTTGTATCAGTTGCCATATTCACCGCGGAGTACTTGCTACGAGTGTGGTCGTGTACTGCCGATCCCTCTTACAACCAGACCTTTTCTGGTCGCATCAGGTATATGGCATCCCCTCTAATGTTGGTTGACTTGCTAGCGATCTTGCCATTCTTCATTACGCTTGCCGTCCCAGTTCCAGTTGATCTACGCATTCTTAGAAGCGTGCGCCTTGCATTCCGAATCGCACGGTCCAGTCGCCATTTCTCCGGCGTCTCCGTCTTAGCGAGGGTAATTCACGCAAAGCGAACGGAGTTGATTAGCGTAGTCGGCATTCTTTTGATGCTCCTCTTGCTCACATCATCACTTGTCTACTTTGCGGAGAACAGCTCCCAACCAAAGGACTTCGCGAGCATTCCTCAGACGATGTGGTGGGGGATCATCACATTGACAACCATTGGTTACGGAGACACGTACCCAATCACGTTTGCGGGAAGAGCATTGACGGGAGTAATGGCAATCATGGGGATTGGGCTGTTCGCGCTTCCAGCCGGCATCCTGGGATCCGGATTCATCCATGAGATCCAAGTCCAACGCGCATGCCCCAACTGCGGATTCAAGTGGAGCGACTGAGGGGGATCGAAACTCGGGAACCGCGCATGGCGTACTAGGTGAGTTTAGCCGGGCAAGGTTGTTTGGTTGGCTTAGGCCCAGCTGCGAGCCCGTCTCTGGTATACGAGGCAGGGTTCCGTGGCGAGTAGGAGCTGAAGGGATGCGGAGATGCTTGGTTCATGTGAGTGGAGCCGAGCAATGCGGGAAGTCCTAGATTCCTCGGCTTCGCTCAGAATGACAGTTGATGGGGGCGTTGTGGCCTGAGCGTTGCGCCATGTTCAAGTTCGAGAGGAAATCAGGCGAGACAAGTTGGTTGCATAGCTGTTGACAAGAGATTCGCTAGCATCGTGCAGGACAGATGCCACAAGTGGCTCCCTACAAAGGGTCCATCTTGGAGGCGGCATAGAGCGACTCTTTGCAGTAGGAGGGGAAGACTTCAACGCACTCACGCCGCCTATTGTGAGCAGGCGGGTGACTCACTTCAGATTGGGGCGTTAACTGTCGGAGCAGAGACCCCGACCGCCTAGCTCGCTATGTATGGCTCGGCTTCCAATTTGAGCTTGCGGCGACCTTCTTCGGGGCGATGCCCATGCCGACCTTGGCCTCGCGGACCAGTCTGTCGAACTCCTCAACGATCTCCGGGTTCGCTTACGCAGTGGTGTCGCTCGGGTCTGAGGGGTTGGCCTGAGACTTAGCTCAAGCTGAACGGGGGATAGCGGTCGGTGTTTAGCAGGCTGGTGTAGGCTCTCACCCGCCATGACCAGCGCTGTACTCCCACAACGTAGTTGAAGAGCAGGCGCGGATACGTCCCGGCCAAGAGGATCGAAGTCCACGCAACCAGCGTGGCCCCGAACATTGCTAGCCACAAGATGAACATCGCGTTCACGTGAGGAAGCGCCAGCAGCCCCTTGACGAACGGCAGGGTTCGATTCAGCTCCGTCGCATTCGGGGGCTCGAATTCGAGAGTTACCGCTTGGGCCTCTACGGTTGATGGGACCACGTCAGTCAAGAGCGCGGAGCAGGCGTCTATCCGTGCCGCGAATCTGGCCCGTTGCAAATTGAATTCGTACCACCACTGAGGATACTCCTTCCTGAAGGCGATCAGCAGGACCAACTGCAACGAACAGGGGGTGCCGATCGATATGGCCCTCAGCAGGAATCGGAGGGTGAACGGCAATCGCAGCAGCGTGCTTTTCCGGCCGAGCGCTCGCTCCGGGTAAGCTACATCGAAGGTCAGCGGAAATGGCTTCCTCGTCACGAGTTGTGGGCGACCCTTCGACAAGCTCAGGGTGACCGGAACTGGCCCCGCAGACCACCCCTGTCACCCTCATACTTCGGGAGACTCAGCACAGGCTCTCAATCTTCTCGCATCTATGGAGAGGAGGTCTTATGGCGGATGAGGCCCCCTAGTTCTCGCCGTAGGCCTCGACTTCCATTTCGAGCTTGCGGTGTTCTTCTTCGGGGACAATGCCCATGCCGACCTTGGCCTCGCGGACCTGCCTGTCGATCTCCTCGACGATCTCCGGGTTCGCCAGCGTGGTGGTGTCGCCCGGGTCCATGAAGTTGGATATGGCGGCGACCACGCGGCGCATGATCTTGCCTGACCTCGTCTTTGGCAGGTCAGCGGTAACCCAGACGTGCGTGGGGCGGGCGATCGGTCCTATGATCTCGTTGATCGTTTTCTTAACCTGGTCCTCGACGTCCGAGCCGTCATAGCCCGGCTGGAGTGAGACGTACAGCTCAGGCACACGGCCCTTCAGCTCGTCGTAGGCGGGGACTGCCGCCGCTTCGCTGACGGCGGAGACGGTCAGCGCCGCCGACTCCAGCTCCTTGGTGCCGAGGCGGTGGCCAGCCACGTTGATGACGTCGTCGACCCTGCCGAGGATGCGGATGTAGCCGTCCTCAGACATCGTCGCACCGTCGCCCGTGACGTAGGGCCAGTCGCGCCAGTCCTTGCTGCCGGGCTTGGCGAACTTGGCGAAGTAGGTCTCGATGAAGCGGTCGGGATCACCGTAGATCGTCTGCATGCGTCCCGGCCAGGGATTCGCGATGCAGATGTTGCCCGCGCTTCCGGGCGTGACATGGTCGCCGTCATCGTTGAGGACGACCGGCTGGATGCCCAGGGCTCCGGGGCCGCAACTGCCGGGCTTCATCGCCTGAAGGGCGGGCAGCGTGGTGCCGATAAAGCCGCCGGTCTCGGTCTGCCACCATGTATCCACGATCACGGCTTTGCCCTTGCCGATCTTCTCGTAGTACCAGCGCCAGACCTCCGGCTCGATGGGCTCTCCGACCGTGGTCATGTGCTTGAACTGGAAGTCGTACTTCGCGGGCTCGTCCGGTCCGACCTTGCGGAGCATTCGAATTGCCGTCGGAGCGGTGTGGAAGACGTTTACGCCAAGCTGCTCGGCGATACGCCAAGGACGGCCGGCGTCCGGGAAGTTGGGCGCGCCCTCGAACACGACGGTCGTGGCGGCGATGGAGAGGGGGCCGTACACGATGTATGAGTGGCCCGTGATCCAGCCGATGTCCGCCATGCACCAGTAGACGTCCTCAGGGTGAATGTCCAGATAGTACTTGGACGTGCCTGCCACATACGACATGTAGCCGCCGGTGGAGTGCTGGCACCCCTTGGGCTGCGCGGTAGTGCCAGAGGTGTACATGATGAAGAGCGGCGCCTCCGAGGGCAGCGACACCGGGTCCACGCGCTCGCCTCTGTGCTGCGCCAGCAGATCGTCAACGAAGTGGTCTCGGCCTTCGACCATCGGGGTCTCGGAGCTGTACTGTCCGGGGTAGCGGCGCCACACGAGTACCTTGTCCACGGTATGGCCCTCATCCGCGACGCGCTCCACAGCGATGTCCGCCTTGCCCTTGTGGTCGATCAGGCGGCCCGCCCGCCAGTACGCGTCGGAAGTGATCAGCACGCGGCTCTGCGAGTCGACGATGCGATCGCCGCAAGCCGCGCCCGAGAAGCCGCCGAAGACCTGCGAATGCACTACGCCCAGCCGGGCGCAGGCGAGCATGGTAACTGGCAGCTCCGGGACCATGGGCATGTGCAGTGTCACGCGGTCGCCGGCCTTCAGACCGGCCTCACGCAGGACGGCGGCGAACTCGTTCACACGAACCCAGAGCTCCTGGTAGGTGACGGCCTCGTGCGGCTCGTCCTCCGGCTCCGGCACGAAGACCAGGGCCGCCTTGTTGCGGTGCTCGGCAAGATGACGGTCGACGCAGTTGTAGGACGCGTTCAGCATGCCGCCCACCCACCAGTTGTAGAAGGGCGGATTGGAGGTATCGACCGTTGTGTGCCAGTAGCGGTCCCAGTCCAGAAGCTCGGCATACTCGCGGAAGCAGTCCGGCCAGTTCTCCGGGCCGAATCGCTCGAAGGCCGATGGATCCGCCATGTTGGCCTGGGCGATGAACTCAGGCGGGGGCTGGATCAGCTCCTCCTCCTGCCAGTGGACGGCTATCTCGGTCTCTTTCTGGGCATCTGCTTCGGTTGTCATAAGTGACCCCCTCTTGGGCCTGGGGTTCTTGGGCGAATCTGCTCCGGTATTGTAAATGAATGTGATTTCGTGCGGCAGAATTGGGAGGGCGCGCCTGATCCGGCGGCCTGGCATCAAGGCAAGCCAGCTATGTTTGGCCTCCGGTGACTGCTACCCCCGATGCTATAATTGGCTAGCCTTGGGAGGCTGGCCGGACCGCAAGTGGGGGATACCAACTGAAGATCACCGTTCTGCTGTTTGCGAGCTACCGAGAAAAGGCGGGAACCGGCTCGCTGGAGCTGGAGACGCCGGAAGGCTCCACTGTCGGGGACGTGACGGCACAGGTGTCGGCGATGTACACAGGGCTGGCGGCGGACCCGAGTGGCATAGTTGTGGCGGTGAACCGCGAATACCGCGACCATGGACACACGCTGAGCGACGGCGACGAGATCGCGTTCATACCTCCCGTGAGCGGAGGCACTTATGATCCTACTTACTGACAAGGCGCTCGAGCCCGAGAAGCTCACAGAAGCCGTGGGCGGCCCGGGCAACGGCGGCGTGGTGACGTTCCTCGGCGTGACGCGCGACAACACGAAGGGTCGGCAGACGCGGTTCCTCGAATACGAGGCGTATGGGCCGATGGCCGAGGCGAAGCTGGCCGAGATCGCGGCCGAGATCCGCGAGGAGTGGCCGGTGGAGGATGTCGCGATCGGGCACCGCTTGGGGCGGCTGGAAATCGGCGACGTAAGCCTGGTGGTGGCGGTCGGCTCGCCGCACCGGGATGCGGCGTTCCGCGCGTGCGCGCAGGTGGTCGACCGCATCAAGCAGACGGTGCCGATCTGGAAGAAGGAGCACTTCGTCGACGGCGAGGTGTGGGTGGAGAGCCCGGAGTTCTTCGAGGAACGCGGCGCCGGAGCGGCCACGCGGGGTTCCTGACGCGAAGGCGGGCACACCCCAGGTCCGGACCGCCCAGCGGCCCGGACCGCTTCTGCGAAACAGGCAGAGACCAGATAACCGGTTATTTGTGAAAAATTTACCAAACCCTATCTCTTCGTTCACGTCAATCTGAGAAAACTACGGAAAGCGCAAGGTCAACAGTGCCAAGTTGCGTATACGGGAAGTGATTTCGGATATTAGTTCCGTAAATCACAAACTTCTTATTGCCCACTCCTGAATCCACTGCTATATTCAAATTGGCGTGGAGGGATCGCATAGAGGTCTAGTGCGGCCGCCTGCTAAGCGGTTAGGGGGTTTGTAGCCCCCTCATGGGTTCGAATCCCATTCCCTCCGCCACACTGAAAGTTCGAGTTTGCAGGGATCACCCTCACCCATTCGACAGGCTCAGGACAGGCCCAAGTCCTCTCCCATCAAGGGAGAGGGGACACAGGAGTGGCGGCGCAGCCGCTGATTGATCACGGATGGACAGCTTCTACCTCTGGACCATAGGCTGCCAGATGAACAAGGCGGACTCCGAGCGCCTGGAGAGCGCGCTCGGTCAGCTTGGTCTGCGCAGCGCCCCCGAGCCCAAGTCGGCCGATGTCATAGTTCTCAACAGCTGCGTGGTGCGCCAGAGCGCCGAGGACAAAGTCGTGGGCATGCTCACGAGCCTCAAGCCGCTCAAGACGCGCCGCCCGGACCGCGTGGTGGCCCTGATGGGCTGTATGGTCGGTCCGCGCACGGACGCGCTGGAGCGGCGATTCCCGTATGTTGACGTGTTCATGCGGCCGCAGGAGTACGCGCCGCTCGTCAACCTGCTGGGCGACCGGATGGGCGTGGACCCGGAAGGGTGCCTGAGCCAGCTCTCGGCGAGGCCTGCGGTGGCGGCGTACGTGCCCATCATCCACGGCTGCGACAAGTTCTGCTCGTTCTGCATCATCCCGTACCGGCGGGGCCGCGAGAAGAGCCGGACTATTCCGGACGTGGTCCGCGAGTGCGAGTTGCTGGCGACGCGCGGCGTCAAAGAGGTCACGCTGCTGGGGCAGAACGTCGACTCGTACGGGCATGACCTGCCGGGGACTATCGACCTGTCCGACCTTCTGGCGGCGGTCAACGATGTTGACGGGCTGCAGCGCGTGCGGTTCCTGACGTCGCACCCGAACGACATGAGCCAACAGATCATCGACGCAGTTGCCGATCTGGAGAAGGTGTGCGAGCACGTAAACCTGCCGTTCCAGGCGGGCGGCGATCGTGTTCTCGAGACGATGCGGCGCGGCTACGACAATGCGCAGTACCGGCGGCTGATCGACCGGATCCGGGACCGGATCGACGGTGTGTCGCTCGCCACGGACCTGATCGTGGGGTTCTGCGGCGAGACCGACGACGATTTCCAACACACACTGGATATGGTGAGGGACGTCCGGTTCGACAAGGTCCACTCGGCAGCGTACTCGGTGCGGGAGGGCACGATCGCGGCGCGCAAGATGGAGGACGATGTTCCCGCCGACGAGAAGAAACGGCGGCTGCAGGCGATCGACAGCCTGCAGGAAGAGATACTGACGGAGATCAACGCAAAACTGGCCGGGAGCACGCTGGAGGTGCTGGTGGAGGGCAGGCGGAGGGGCAGGCTGTTCGGCAGAAACAGGAACGACAAGCTCGTGTACTTCGAGGGAGGCGACGAGTTGGTCGGCAAGATGGTGGACATCGAGATCGAAGCCACGAGCCCGTGGGCGCTGCGGGGCCGCATGGCGGCCATCGCACAAGCAGCAAGGAGTTGACCCAAATGGTTGCCAAACTGCGCAGGAGTCGAGAGCCGGTTATCCCACTCACAGAGTTGGAGCAGTCGGCTTTCTGTACTACAGACGAGCTCGAGTCGAAGCCGCTGGAGGAGGAGTTCAAGGCAGGCGTTCAGTGGCAGCGAATCCCGATCCGGTACATCAAGATGAAGCCGGAGGAGCTAGACGATCGGATCGACGCTGCAAAGGCAGCGCTCGGACAGAGGCTGGTGACGCTAGGGCACCACTACCAGCGGGACGAGATCATCAAGTACGCGGACCTGCGCGGCGACTCGTTCAAGCTCTCGCAGTTCGCGGCGTCGCAGGAAGAGGCCGAGTACATCGTGTTCTGCGGCGTCCACTTCATGGCGGAGACGGCCGACGTGCTGAGCGCGCCGGAGCAGACCGTGATCCTGCCGAACCTGACGGCTGGATGCTCGATGGCCGACATGGCGGTGATCGACGACGTGCTGGACTGCTGGGACGATCTGGAGGACGTGCTGGGCGAAGGCGCTGTCATACCGATCACTTACATGAACTCAACGGCGTCGATCAAGGCGCTGTGCGGCCGAAGCGGCGGCATCGTGTGCACGTCCAGCAACGCGGCAGCAGTGTTCGAGTGGGCGTTCGAGCGCGGAGAGCGCGTGCTGTTCCTGCCGGACCAGCACCTGGGCCGTAACACAGGGCTCAAGATGGGCATCGGCCTGGACGAAATGATCGTCTGGAACCCGTTCAAGCCGCTCGGCGGTCACACTGAAGAGGCGCTCGAGAGGGCGAAGGTCTTCCTGTGGCAAGGGCACTGCTCGGTGCACACCAGGTTCTCGCTCGCGCAGATCGAGGAGGCGCGCCGGAACGACCCGGACGTGAACGTGCTCGTGCACCCTGAGTGCACGATGCAGGTGGTGCAGGCCGCAGACTACAACGGCTCCACCGAGTACATCATCAAGATGATCGAGGACGCGCCCTCCGGCTCAACCTGGGCAGTTGGCACCGAGATCAGTCTTGTGAACAGAATCGCGTCCGAGCACCCGGACAAGAAAGTCTACTGCCTGGACTCCGTGGTGTGTCCGTGCTCGACGATGTACCGGATACACCCAGCGTACCTGGCGTGGGTGTTCGATTCTCTGGTCGAGGGCGAGCCGGTGAACCGCATCACAGTGGAAGACGACGTGAGGCAGGAGGCTCGGGTGGCGCTCGACCGCATGCTGCAGGTGGTCTAGCAGGCTCAGGCAGTCCGCGCGACGATGGCGTCCAAGCACGTTGAAGACCTGATCGATCTGGCGCTCGCCGAGGACCTGAGCGCGGGCGACCCGACGACCGAGTCGCTGATCGGCGCCGACAGGACGGGCGCGGCGAAGATCGTGTCGCGTCAGGCCGGTGTGCTTGCCGGCATCGACATCGCGCTGGCGGTGTTCACCCACATCGACCCGAGCCTCGAGGCGCGCGCGCTCAAGTCCGACGGCGCGCCGTTGGCGCCGGGCGATGCGCTGGCGAGGGTCGAGGGTGCGGTAGCGTCGATTCTCAAGGCGGAGCGCACGGCGCTCAACTTCCTGTACCGGCTTTGCGGCGTGGCGACGCTCGCGGCGGAGTACGCGCGGGCCGTGGAGGCCACGGGGGCGCGCATCATCGACACGCGCAAGACCACGCCGGGAATGCGCGCGCTGGAGAAGGCCGCCGTAAGGGCCGGGGGCGCGTTCAACCACCGGCAGAACCTGGGCGACGGCGTGCTGATCAAGGACAATCACATCGCCGCGCTCGCCGCGCAGGGGGTTGGCCTACGTCAGGTCGTGGAGACGGCGAGGGCGCGGGCCGCGCACACGCTGCGCGTGGAGGTGGAGGTGGAGAGCATCGAGCAGGTCAGGGAGGCGCTTGCCGGCGGCGCGGAGATACTCCTGCTGGACAACATGGACGTCCCAACGATGACTGAGGCAGTGGCGATGGCGAAAGGTCGAGCGATCACCGAGGCGTCAGGCGGCATCACGCTGACGACGGTGCGGGACGTGGCGGAGACCGGCGTGGACCTGATCTCGGTGGGGGAGCTGACGCACTCTGCGCCCGGCTTCAACGTTAGCCTGGACTTCGAGGGCGGTTAGGGGCAAGCCTTCGGCTGCCCAACTGGCATTCACCTGTGTCTGAAGTGGCCTGAGGGCAACTTCAAGAGCCCTTTCCCTGAAGAGTTCATCCGAGGTTCGGATACCACGGTCCAAATCCCTGTGTAGTACAGTGCCCGCATGTCTAGACGACTGCGGTGCCCGCTTCCGTACTTGGCAATCCCCCTGATTGCGGCGGCCTTCGCATTCCTAGTTGCGTGCGGACAAGACGGCGATGCGCCGGAGCCGGCCGGGACCGTCGCGCCCGAGGCCGCGCAGGTGGCAACGGCCACGAGCGCGCCGGAAGCTGACGGCGCGGGTTCGGGGACCGAAGGTGATGCGCTGTCGACGGAGGATGAGCCGACAGTCGAAGCGGAGCCACTCGCGCAAGAAGCTGATCCGACGGTCGCCGCCGAGCCTCCAGACCAGCTTACGGGTCGGATTGCGTACGTCACGCAAGACCTCAAGATCCGCACTGTGAACCCGGACGGCTCGGGTGACCGCCTGCTAACGCACGGCTCAGGAAGGTACTCCTGGCCGACATGGGCGCCCGACGGCGTGACAATTGCTTATCCCGCTGTAGTCGGGGAGAGCGAAACCACGGCAATTGACCTGCTGTCGACTGTGGATGGAGTCGACGGTGACAGCGTGCTGTACCGCGGAGACCCTGAGTACGCGGGGATCCTGGTCGCCCCGAACCTTCCCCACTACGCAGTGTGGTCGCCGGACGGAGGGAAGCTGGCGCTGATCACTGGAGGCGAGGCCGGCCTGGAGGTGTACGTCGACGACCTCCATGACGAGGCGGGGCCAGAGCACGTGGCGAGCCAGGCGCCCGTCTACTTCTCCTGGTCGCATACCTCGCGGTACCTGCTAGTTCACTGGGGCGGCAGGCACGTGCTTGTCGACACGGAGCCAGAGTTCGAGACGACGGACCTCCCGCCCTTCGCGGCGGGTTACCGCGCGCCGGCGTGGTGGCCCTCCAACGAACTGATGACTGTCATCGAAAGGGACAATCAGTCCGGGCTGTACGGAGTGCACTTCCGGGACCTCTACGGTGACACGAGGTTCATCATCGGCGCGTCTCCCAGGACCGCGTACCTGTGGTCGCCGGACGGCGAATGGCTTGCGGTGGGCCGCGGAATAGACCAGCGTGTTCCGGTCTTCGACGAGGTGATCTTCGTGTCACCCGAAGGCGAGAAGCACACGACCAGAATTGACGAGCGGGTAATCGCGTTTGCGTGGTCGCCCGACGGCTCGAAGCTGGCTTACGTGACCATCACGGGCACGCAACTCGTGTGGGGCTGGAACGTGCTGGACATGGAAACGGGCGCAAAGACCCGCCTGGCCGAGTTCGTGGCCTCAGAGGATATGCGGGTGTGGCTCCAGTTCTTCGACCAGTTCGTTTACTCTCACGGAATCTGGTCGCCTGACAGCCGCGCCATCGTATTCAGCGGAAGCGTCGCTGGGAGCGGAGTTGGCGCCGCGGCGGGAGTTCAGCAGCAGGACCAGATTATCGTGCTAACCGTCGGTGAACTGCCGACATTGAACGTGATCGGGGAGGGCAGGCTCGCGTTCTGGTCGCCCAAGTAGTGGATCGACCGGATCCTCCAGCGGGAGCACTCTTCCGAGTTGCATCCGGCCGAAGTCGCGGCAGGCTACCCCCGGCGCGGCCTGTCGGCGTCCGCAGTGTCGAGCATGATTGTGACCGGCCCGTCGTTGTTGATAGCGACGCTCATGTTCGCCTGGAAGCGCCCCGTCTGGACGTTCAGACCGGTTTCGCGAAACAGTTCGATGGCGCGTTCGAAGAGAGGCCCGGCGACATCAGGATCGGCGGCTCCGATGAAGCTTGGTCTCCTGCCCTTGCGAGTGTCGCCGTAAAGCGTGAACTGGCTTATCAGAAGTAGCTCGGCGCCTACGTCCTTCGCTGACAGGTTGAAGCGGCCGTCGGCGTCGTTGAAGATCCTGAGGTTCGCGGTCTTGGCGGCCAGGTAGGCCGCCTCCTTCTCGGTGTCTTCGCGAGAGATGCCGAGGAGAACTACCAGGCCAGGGCCGATGCTGCCAATGGTCTCCCCGTCGACATCGACGGACGCGGAGGAGACGCGTTGGAGAAGCGCCCTCAATCGAACACCGGAAGACTGAGGCCGATAAGGCAGGTCATGTCCCGACTACGAATCGGAAGAGGCCGGCGCCTTCTTAGACTCGGTCTTCGATTCGCTCTTGGTCTTCGACTCGGACTTCGACTTGGAACTCTCGCTGTCTGAGGAAGACTTGCCGTTCCCGGATGAAGACGAAGACGAGCCCATGTTGCCGCCCTTCTTGCCGTAGTCGTTCACATAGAACCCGCTTCCCTTGAACACCACGGCGGGAACGTGGAAGACGCGCTTGGAGCGGCTTCCGCACTGCGGGCACTCAGCAACCGGCTCGGAATCGAATCCCTGACGGAGCTCGAAGGTGTGGGACTCGGCCTCGCAGCGGTACTCGTATCTGGGCAACAGGTCCTCCGTTTTGGCAACCGGGGGCAACTTGAACCGCGTTCAATCTAGCAGTCTGCCTTCGAGACTGTCAAGGTAAGCCGACCGCAGGTCGTTGTCGCGCAGACAGAAGCAGACCGATTGGTCACCGTCGCCGCCGTCGCCGGTACCTGCGTCTCCGCCTACCGGAGGTTACGTAGCCTTGGGCCAATCGAGGCGCGATCCAGATGAGCATTGGCAAGCCAACTGCACAAGCCACCGTAAGTATCGCCACCTTGACAGCGCCTACGCCGAGCGCGCCGACATCGAAGTCGAATGCCCACAGCAGGCCGAGAACTATTCCCAAGGCAGCGCCAAGGGTTGCCTGTCGCCTTATAGATCTTGGTGCCCTGACTGCGCCTCCAATCTCCCCATGCGTGTTGGTGACCGGCTTGGAGAAGGGCTCAGGCCGCAGTCCAGTGATCTCAGTAAATCTCGGGGCGCCTGAGTCGCGCATCGACTTCAGCGCCGCCTCAAAGCTGGCAGCGTCATATCGCTCCTCGAACGGTCCGGACCGCCACGCAAGCTTGGGTGAAGTGCCTATGGTCGACTCGACCTCACCGTCCCTGTGCTCGCGAATCCGGGCCCTTAGCCTTGCTGTATGCCCCACGTAGTGGCCGTTGTTGGTCTCCAGAACGTACACAAAGTAGCGGCGGCCGGGTATAGCGGCGTCGCGCTCGTCCTGGTCCGGTCCCAGATCCTCGGGAACATGATAAGTGGACAACGAGCCGCTCTATCTTGCCGAGGAGAGGAACTGAACCACTAGACGGAGCTTCCGGACGCCGCCTCCTGCAGACCGTTCCTCCACGCGTTGGCCAGTTCCGCGATGGGGGCGTCCACCAGACCGTCTATGGCGAGCCTGTCTCCTCCAACAGCTCCCAGCAGTGCGGCGGGCACGTCTTCGTCACGGCACACTTGCAGGAGGCTGGCCGCGGCCTCGGGACGCGCGGAGACTATGATGCGGGACTGGCCCTCGCCGAACAGGACCGCGTCCCACCTCGAGTCGAGCGACACCTTGCCGTTGAAGCCGATGTTGCCGGCGATGCATGACTCAGCCAGCGTAACGGCAAGGCCGCCGTCGGAGCAGTCGTGCGCCGAATCGGCTATGCCTTCCGCGATCAGCCGGCGGCACGCTCGCTGTACAGCCGCCTCCAAGTCAAGGTCGATCGAAGGCCGGCCCGCGACTAGGCCGTGCACGGCCGATAGGTACTCGCTGCCGCCGAGCGAGCCGGCATCTGCATGCGTGTCGGACCTGCCGAGCAGGTACACGAGGTCGCCGGCGCGCTTGAATGAGACAGTGGCGTGCCGGCGGACGTCGTCCAGAAGGCCCAGGCCACCGATGATCGGCGTGGGATAGATTGCGCCTTCGCTCTCGTTATAGAGGCTGACGTTCCCGCTTATGACAGGAACATCGAAGGCACGCGCGGCGTCGGCGATGCCCCGCACGCACTCCTCAAGCTGGTAGTAGATCTCCGGGCGTTCGGGGTTCCCGAAGTTCAGGCAGTCGGTCAACGCGACGGGCTCGGCTCCGGAGCACGACACGTTTCTGCAGACCTCCGCAACGGCGATCTTCCCGCCTTCGTAGGGGTCGAGGTAGCAGTAACGTCCGTTGCCGTCCGTGGCGGCCGCCAGCCCTTTCTTCGTGCCCCTCAGGCGCAGCACAGCGGAGTCGCTTCCCGGCAAGACAACGGTGTTCGTCTGCACCTGGTGGTCGTACCGTCGGAACACGGGCTCCTTGCTGGTGATGTTGGGGGACGCCAGAAGCCTGGCAAGTACCTCCTCGGGGCTGCAATCTGGGAGCGGGAGAGCATTGAGGTCTCTCGACTGCAGCTCGTCCAGCCACGCGGGTCTCTCACCCTGCGGCCTGTACTGTGGCGGATCCGTGAGCAGAGCCACGGGCGCTTCGCCGCACTCAATCCCGTCCGCAAATATCCGCACGAGCCCGTCTTCCGTGGAGGCGCCTATAACGGTGGACCGGAGGCCCCACTTGTCGAACACCGCGCGGACCTCGTCTACGTTGTCCGGGGCGGCGACGATGAGCATCCGCTCCTGGGACTCGGATAGCATCACGTGGTACGGCTCCATTCCTCCTTCGCGCCGGGGCACTCGTGAGACGTCGATGGTGATGCCTGTGCCGCCCTTCGAGGCCGCCTCAATCGCAGCGCTGGTCAGGCCGGCGGCCCCCAGGTCCTGCATGCCAACCAGCTTGCCGGTGGCGGCGACCTCAAGGCACGCCTCGATCAGCACCTTTTCGAGGAATGGGTTACCGACCTGCACGGTCGGGCGCATCTCCCTGTCTTCCTCCAGGTTCCGCGACGCTAGGCCGGAAGCTCCGTGGATGCCGTCCTTGCCGGTCTCGGAACCAACGAGGACCAGCGCGTTGCCCGGCTCGCCGGTAGTCGCGCGAACTAGGCCTTCGGTGCTGAGCAGGCCGATGCACATAGCGTTGACGAGCGGGTTTGCAGAGTACGAATCGGAGAAGACCACCTCACCGCCGACGTTCGGCACGCCGATGCAGTTGCCGTAACCGGAAATACCCGATACGACGCCGGAGAAAAGAAACCGGTTCCGAGGCTCCGTGAGCGGGCCAAAGCGGAGCGAGTTCAGCAGGGCAATGGGCCGCGCGCCCATCGCGAAGATGTCTCGTACGATGCCGCCAACGCCGGTGGCCGCGCCCTCGTACGGCTCTATGGCGGAAGGGTGGTTGTGCGACTCGATCTTCATCACGAGCGCAAGGCCATCGCCGATGTCGACCGCGCCGGCGTTCTCCACACCGGGCGCGACAAGCAGGCGTGGGCTTGACGACGGCAATAGGGTGAGAAGCGGCTTCGAGTGCTTGTAGCCGCAGTGCTCGCTCCAGAGCGAGCCGAACAGGCCCAGCTCAAGCTCGTTCGGCTCCCTGCCGAGCCGCTCGACAATCGCCTCATACTCGGCTTCGGAGAGGGCGAGCGCTTCGAGCTGTTCCTTGGTGGGATGATTCAATGGCTCACGCTCTTACGGCCGACTCGAGCATTGACTCAAAGATCACACGGCCGTCAACGCCGCCGAGCAGGTCTTCGACGCAGCGCTCCGGGTGGGGCATCATGCCGAGGACATTGCCCCGCTCGTTGACGATGCCGGCGATGTTGTTCAGCGAGCCGTTGGGATTGGCGTCCGCCGCAACTTCACCGTCCGGCGAGCAGTAGCGGAACAGGACGCGCCCTGAGTCTTCCAGCTCCTCGAGAGTCCCAGCGTCCGCGAAGTAGTTGCCCTCGCCGTGCGAGATGGGCACACGCAATACCTGACAGATCTCTGCGGCGCCGGTGAAGCGGGACGCGGTGGTCTCCACGCGCAGGTTGGTCCACTGGCACCTGAACTCCAGGTGCACGTTCGGCCGGAGCACTCCGGGCAGCAGTCCGGCTTCGCAAAGTATCTGGAAGCCGTTGCAGATGCCCAGGACGAGACCTCCGGACCGGCCGAACTCAGCCACCGATTTCATCACCGGCGAGAATCGCCCGATCGCCCCTGGCCGCAGGTAGTCCCCGTACGAGAAGCCGCCGGGCAGGATGACGCAATCGAATCGCGCAAGGTCAGTCTCTCTGTGCCAGACGTACTCGACGGACTGCTCCAGCACGTCCGAAATTGCGTGAAAGCAGTCGACGTCGCTCCATGTTCCGGGGAACACAACGACGCCGAACTTCATAGCGAGGCCAGAATCTCCCTCACGACCTCGCTGACCTCGCGTCCGTTTGCGCGCCCTCTAGTCTGCGGGACCAACGCTCCCATGACCTTTCCCATGTCGCGCGGGCCGGAGGCGCCCAAGTCTTCAATCACGGACAGGGCGAGTTCCCTGATCTCATCACCCGTCATCTGCTGCGGCAGGTACTCCATGACTATGGCCAGGCCGGCCTCCTCGTTGTCGACGAGGTCGGAGCGGCCCGCGTCTCTGAAGGCCTCGATGCTGTCTCGCCGCTGCTGCGCCTGCTTGACGAGCACGGCCTGGATGTCATCGTCGTCGAGCGCCTTCTGGCTCGCGATCTCCTGGTTGTGAATCTCAGACCTCAGGTAGCGCAGCACGTCGCGGCGGGCGACGTTCTTGTCCCGCATTGCTTGCTTGAGGTCTTCGTCCAGACGGCTTCTCAGTGACATGATGAACTGTTGATTTGAGTATATGTACGGGCCCAACGCGAGGTCAACACACACTCCTTTGCGCACAAGGCGTCCAGACAATAGACTTGGCGCGAGCACGCCTGTAACACGGCGGCCATCAACTCGAGGAGAATCGACAAATGAAAGCAGCCGTATTCTACAGGGCGCACGAGCCCATACCGGTGCAGGACGTTGACCTGGACGGCCCGCGGAAGGGCGAGGTCCGCGTCAAGATGTCGGGAGCGGGCGCCTGCCACAGCGACTACCACTCCGTGAGCGGACACTCAGGGGATGGCGGAGAGCGCGATCCATTCGTGATGGGGCACGAGGGCGCCGGGGTGGTCGCGGAGGTCGGCGACGGCGTGCAGGACCTTGCTCCGGGGGACCACGTGATCTTCTCGCTGACCGAGCAGTGCGGCCTGTGCAGGAACTGCACGGCGGGCCGCGCCAACCTCTGCGAAGTCGACGGCTTCAGCGCAAGGGACGACCGCTACCGGTTCAGCAAGGACGGCGTCCGCCTGCACCACTGGCTTGGGACGTTTTCCGAGGAGACGGTGGTCTCGGCGTCAGCGCTCGTCAAGGTCAGGAACGACATCCCCGTCGACAAGCTCTGCCTGTTCGGCTGCAGTGTGATGACCGGGGTCGGCGCGGTCGTCAACCGCGCCAAGGTCCCGCCCGGATCAACGGTCGCGATCTTCGGCTGCGGGGGCGTCGGCCTTCACGCCGTTCAGGGCGCGAAGCTGGTGTCAGCGACCAAGATCATCGCCATCGACAAGATGGACTCTAGGCTGGACGCCGCGAGGGAGATGGGAGCGACGCACACGATCAACGCGAACAATGAGGACCCCGTCGGCAAGGTCATGGACCTCACGGACGGCGGCGTTGACTACGCGTTCGAGGTGATCGGACTGCCGGAAGTGGTGACGCAGGCGTACGACTGCACACGCCCGGGCGGGACGGCCTGCATGGTGGGCGTGCCGCCGTCCGATTCGGTCGTTTCGGTATCGGCGAACGCGCTGTTCATGGACCGGACGCTGATGGGCACGTTCTATGGCGCCGGCCGGCCGCGCATCGACTTCCCGTGGCTGCTTGATCTGTACATGGACGGGCGGATCAAGCTGGACGAGATCATCACCAAGTACCGCCCGCTTGAGGAGATCAACGAGGCGTTCGACGATATGGTGAGCGGCGCGGCCACGCGTACGGTGCTCACCTTCGACTAGGGGCCTGCGCGCCCACTTTCGGAGGCCTTCGCATGAACGTCTTTGGAGTCCCTTCCCCAGTCTGCCGGGGAAGGTTAGGATGGGGCCAATGCGCCGGACTCGCGTCGGCCAACAGCAACAGGAGGCACTGACCGATGAAAGCAGCCGTATTCTATGAAGCGCATCAGCCGATACCTGTGGAAGAGGTGGACCTGGACGGCCCCCAGAAGGGCGAAGTACGCGTAAAGCTGGCGGGCGCGGGCGCGTGCCACAGCGATTATCACGCGGTGACCGGCCACTCCGTGCGCGC
The DNA here is from genome assembly GCA_965116985.1 of Dehalococcoidia bacterium. Classification (GTDB taxonomy): domain Bacteria; phylum Chloroflexota; class Dehalococcoidia; order Lucifugimonadales. The sequence goes on from OZ220745.1 coordinate 124,997, forward strand.
CGAAGTGCCGTTCGTGATGGGGCACGAGGGCGCTGGCGTCGTCGAGGAGGTCGGCGAGGGGGTGGAAGAGTTCGAGCGTGGCGACCACGTCATATTCTCGCTGACTCGGCAGTGCGGAACATGCCGGAACTGCACGGCGGGCCGCGCGAATTTGTGTGAGGTTGACCGCGGCAAGTCGTCCGGCAGCTACCGGTTCAGCCAGGACGGCGTACCGATTTCGCACGGCCTAGCGACATTCTCGGAAGAGACCGTCGTGTCCGCGTCCTCGCTGGTCAAGACGCGGAAGGACATCCCAATCGACAAGCTGTGCCTGTTCGGCTGCAGCGTCATGACCGGCGTGGGCGCAGTGGTCAATCGCGCCAAGGTTGAGACGGGATCAACGGTCGCGATCTTCGGTTGCGGCGGAGTCGGGCTCCACGCGGTGCAGGGCGCGAAGCTGGCGTCCGCGTCCAAGATCATTGCCGTGGACATGCTGGACTCGAAGCTCGACGTCGCCAAGGAGTTCGGCGCCACGCACACCGTCAATGCGGAGCGGGAGGACCCGGTCGGCAGGATCATGGACCTGACGGGCGGGGGAGTGGACTACGCGTTCGAGGTGATCGGGCTGCCGGAGGTCGTGACGCAGGCGTACGACTGCACGCGCCCGGGCGGGACGGCGTGCATGGTCGGCGTTCCGCCGGCGAACTCCACCGTCTCGGTGTCGGCGAATGCGCTGTTCATGGACCGGACACTGATGGGTACGTTCTACGGCGCGGGCCGCCCGCGCATCGACTTCCCGTGGCTGCTGGACCTGTACATGGACGGGCGCATCAAGCTGGACGAGCTGATCACGAAGTACCGGCCGCTGAGCGAGATCAACGAGGCGTTCGACGACATGGTCAGCGGAGCGGCCACGCGCACGGTTCTGACGTTCGGATAAGGGGCGTTCGCGAACGGCCTCCGCGCGGCCTGATGTGGGCGCTGGGGCGGACTTGGGGCGAGAGCTGGCTTGCGTAAGGCCCTTCGACAGGCTCAGGGCGAACGGATTGGGTGAGGGCACTTTGGCGGACTTGGGGCGAGAGTTGGCTTGCGTAAGGCCCTTCGACAGGCTCAGGGCGAACGGATTGGGTGAGGGCACTTTGGCGGACTTGGGGCGAGAGTTGGCTTGCGTAAGGCCCTTCGACAGGCTCAGGGCGAACGGATTGGGTGAGGGCACTTTGGCGGACTTGGGGCGAGAGCTGGCTTGCGTAAGGCCCTTCGACAGGCTCAGGGCGAACGGATTGGGGGCTACGCTCTGGCGGATTTGGGGGCGAACGGGTTCCTGTCGACGCTTTGGTGTGGCGCGTGGTTGGGCGGGCCGTTCGCGAACGGCCCCTACGCCTGAGGGATGGCAGTCGGGGATCACGGGGGAGCCTCGGATTCGGTGTCGTCCGGGCCGGAGTCCTTTTTGGTATTTTGGGCGAGGAAGGCGGAGGGTGTCCGGCATGAATCACGGATGCGCCTGATCGCGTCCATGACTTCGCCTGCGGCGATGGACAGTTCTACCGCTGTGCGCGCGTGTTCCTTGAAATAGTGCTCCGTTCCGTTGTGCACGATGATGCTGCTCGTCTCGTCGGGGTTGAATGCTCCGGGCTTCTCGGGCGGCGGGAGCCTGCCGACGGCGTCCATCAGGGCGTCCGACGCCTTGAAGACTGCTCGGGTGTTCATGCCGTCGTCCCGGCTGTGGCCGTATGTGTTGACGTACGGGGGTTCGTAGTCGAGGAGGATGTCGGCGTCGGCGGGGGAGTCGTCAGCGCCGTTGGCGTCCGGGCTGGCTTCGGCAGCGGAGGACCCCATCTCAATCTTCCCCAGCGGACTGGGGAAGAGGTTAGAAGAGTCGTGTTCGTCATCCCTGCCGTTCGACGGGATCTGGGAAGGCTGGGGAAAGAGTGGCAGGTCGTCGGGGGCTTCGTCGAAGCCGCGGCGGAGCAGCTCCTTGGCGGCGTCTATGCGATGGTGCGGTCCGAACCCGGGCATGAAACCTAGCATGACGTCGACGAGGAAGCGTACGGCCCGGCGGCCTCCGTCGGTCTCTGCGCGTATGAAGAGCGCGAGGTCGGGGTTGAGGTTGGCGGTGTCGATGGTGTCGGCCTCGGGCTGCTCTGCGCGCTTCATTGAAGGCGAGGGCATGCTTGCGAACTCCTTTGCTTCGTCGAAGCCGAGCTTGATTAGCTGGCGTGCGGCGTCGAGCCTGTGATGGGGCTTGGCGTCGCGTATCTCGTCCTGCATTGCAGCGACGAGGAATCGCACGATGAGTCTGCCGTCCTTTGTCTCTTCACGGACGATGCTCTGTATTGGTGATATGGACTGCGTTTCGCTAGACACGTGTTCTAGTTTAAGGCTTTGCGCACGGGTGTGTCAAGAGGGTGTGGGTGGAGGCGAACGGATTGGGTAAGGGCACTTTGGCGGACTTGGGGGGAGAGCTGGCTTGCGTAAGGCCCTTCGACAGGCTCAGGGCGAACGGATTGGGTAAGGGTACTTTGGCGGACTTGGGGCGAGAGCTGGCTCGTGGGAGGCCCTTCGACAGGCCCCTTCGTCGGTGCTCAGGACGGGGTCAGGGCGAACGGGTTCCTGTCGACGTTTTGGTGTGGCGCGTGGTTGGGCGGGCCGTTCGCGAACGGCCCGTGCGCGGCAGGAGTGGCGATAGGCGAAACGCCCCGCCCCGCTGGATCCCGGCTGGCCCCGGGTTCACGCTGTCGCGGGAGTGCGGGGATGGCGGGGTTGTGGTGTGGGTTGGTGTCTGGGAGCAACCTTGTATTGCGGGCAACGGCTTTAGATTCTTCACTCTGCTTCGCTTTCGTTCAGAATGACAGTTCCGTGTGGATTCCTGTGATCGAGGCGAGTGGTTCGATAGGCGAAATGCCCCCGCCCCTCTGGATCCCGGCTGGCCCCGGGTTCACGCTACCGCGTGAATGCCGGGATGACGGGGTTGTGGTGTGGGTTGGTTCTACTTCGCCGGCGTGGCGTCCCGGGGCGGGCCGTTCGCGAACGGCCCCTACGCTTGAGGGAGGGCTGACTTCTAGCGGACGCTGCTCGGCGTAAGGCCCTTCGACAGGCCCCTTCGTCGGTGCTCAGGACGGGGTCAGGGCGAACGGGTTGGGGGCTACGCTTTGGCGGACTTGGGGCGGGAGGTGGCTTGCGGCAGGCCCTTCGACGGGCTCAGGATGGGGTCAGGGGGAACGGGTTCCTGTCGACGCTTTGGCGGACTTGGGGGCGGGTGGTGTTCGGGGCAAGGCCCTTCGACAAGCTCAGGGCGAACGGGTTTGGGTATGGGCACTTTGGCGGACTTGGGGGGAGAGCTGGCTTGCGGCAGGCCCTTCGACGGGCTCAGGGCGAACGGGTTGGGGGCTACGCTCTGGCGGACTTGAGGCGAGAGCTGACTTGCGCAAGGCCCTTCGACAGGCTCAGGGCGAACGGGTTGGGGGCTACGCTTTGGTGTGCCGGAAGCGGCGAGGTTTGCTTGCTGCATTCGTCCTTTCGGGGTAGGGGGCGGGTCGTTCGCGAACGGGCCGTGCGCCTGAGGGATGGCGGCGGGGTTCTGTTGCCGCAGGGTGTTGGCGGGCAGATGGAGTGCCCCCGCCCCGCTGGATTCCGGCTGGCCCCTCCGGGTTCACGCTGGCGCGGGAGTGCGGGGATGGCGGGGTTGTGGTGTGGGTTGGTGTCTGAGAACAACCTTGCTTTGCGGGCAACGGCTTTAGATTCTTCACTCCGCTTCGCTTCGTTCAGAATGACAGTTCCGTGTGGATTCCTGTAATCGAGGCGAGTGGTTTGATAGGCGGAATGGCCCCGCCACGCTGGGTTCCGGCTGGCGCCGGGTTCGCGCTGTCGCGTGAGTGCGGGGATGACGGGGTTGTGGTGTGGGCTGGCGTTGGTGGGTGGGAACAACCTAGTTTTGCGGGCAACGGCTTTAGATTCTTCACTCCGCTTCGCTTCGTTCAGAATGACAGTTCCGTGTGGATTCCTGTAATCGAGGCGAGTGGTTTGATAGGCGGAATGGCCCCGCGCCGCTGGGGTCCGGCTGGCGCCGGGTTCACGCTGTCGGTCAGGTTTGCTGAATTTAGACGCACCCACTACTTACAGATGACGGGTCGGGGGCGCGGGTCTAGTAGATGACAGGGCGGGGGCGTGGGTCTAGTAGATGACTGGTCGGGGGCGCGGGTTTAGTAGATGACGCGGTCTGCCAGGAGCCGTTCGAAGGTGTCGCGGGTCACGCCTAGCATTTCCTCGAACACGAGCGCGTTGTGTTCGCCGAGCAGGGGTGCGTGCCTGTGCGGCAGCTCCGGCACGGCGCTGAAGCGCGCGGGCAGGCTTGCGACGGCCCTGGGGCCGACTTCAGGGTGCGGCATGTCGAGTATGAAGCGCCGCGCGGCCAGGTGAGGGTCGGTGATCATGTCGAACACGCTCAGCACCGGTCCGGCAGGCACGCCCGCCGCCTGCAGAGTTCGTGCCGCCTCCCATGGTTCGAGGTCCCGCGTCCAGCCGGCGATGAGTTCGTCCAGTTCGTCTTCGTTGGCCTTGCGGTCCGCGGCGGTCTGGAAGCGAGGATCGGCTGCCCAGCCTGGCTGTCCCGCCGCATCGCATAGCGCCTGCCACTCGTCATCGCACGTCGCGGAGATCGCGACCCACTGGTCGTGGCCGTCGCACGGGTACACGTTGTGCGGCGCGTGGACCGGGTCGCGGTTGCCCATGCGGTACGGTTCTCGGCCGCCCACCGTGTACTCCAGGACAGGCTCCGGCAGCATCGTGGTCACCACCTCGGCCATCGAGAGGTCGATGTGCTGGCCCTGGCCGGTGCGCCGGCGGTGGTACAGCGCCGCCAGGACGGAGAACGCCATGACGGTGCCGGTCACGAAGTCGGGCCAGTTCCCGCCGACGGTGACGGGCGGGCCGCCCTCGTACCCTGTGACGGCGGCCATGCCGGAGTATGACTGTATGTTCGGCCCCCAGCCCGTGGAGTATCGCCCGGGGCCTGTCGCTCCGAGCGTGGTGGCGGTCAGCATGACGAGGTCAGGCCGGACCTTGCGCAGGCTCTCGTAGTCCAGGCCCATGCGCTCCATGACGCCGACCGTGAAGTTTTCCGATACCACGTCTGATATCGAGACCAGCTCCCTGATCAGCTCGCGCGCCCTCTCCTCGCGCAGGTTGAGCGTGATGCCGAGCTTGCTGTCGTTCAGGGCGTTGAACGAGTAGGCCCGGTTGATGCCCTCAATTCCGTCGGCGCCGCGGTTGCCCATGGTCCGGCACCACTCGAGCCTGCCGTTGGACTCGACTCGCAGCACCTCCGCCCCCATCGCGGCCAGCCACTGCGTGCAGTGCGGCATCGCGTACACCCAACCGAAGTCGAGCACGCGAACGCCGGCCAGCGGCAGCGTGCCTTCGTAGCGCGCGCCGGGCTCCGCGTTACGCGGCGCGGCGGCGGGATGAGCTACGTTGGAGGCGATCGCGACGCGTTTGGACGTGGTCCTCTTCGCCTCTTCAAGCACCTCCGCGCTGTGCTCGCCGAGCACCGGTGCGGGCCGTCGAATGCGCCACGGCGTCTCGCTCAGCCGCGCGGGCGGGCCGGGCTGCCGAATCGTTCCGGCAACAGGATGGCGCTGCTCCACGAACACGCCGCGAGAACTGTACTGCTCAGACTCCAATAGCTCAGCCATGGAGTTGACGGGGAACACCGGAAGGCCCTCCCCACCAAGGATTCCGACAAGCTCCTTACGGGTGTGACCTGTGAGCCAGCCGGTTATCTTTGCCTCCACGTCCTCCATGCGCTGCCTGCGGGCATCCCTCGTGGCGTACCTGGGGTCCTCCACCCACTCCGGCGAGCCCATCACGCGCTTCAGGCCCTCCCACCAGTGAGTCGATGCGAACGACGTGGAGATACTGCCGTCCCTGCACTGCCAAAGGTATGAGAAGTAGCTCTTCATTCGACTCTCCGGGATGTCCCCGATCGAGTACGAATATAGTGCGATTCTGTCCCTCATCATGCTGGCGACCGCGTCCATGGCGCCAACGTCGATCTGCTGGCCGCGCCCGTAAGCGTCGCGGTGGAAGAGGCCGATCATCGTCGCGGCCGCCGCGGTCCACGCCGCCTGGTACTCCGCCTGGTAACTGCCGGACTTCACGGGCTTGTGCTCGGCGATGTCCGTGACATAGGCCGTCGGCGTGTCGTAGCCCACGCCTCCCATGTGGAACGCGACGAGGTCGGAGCCCGCGTAGTCGCTGTACGGCCCGTATCGCCCGAAGTGCGTCACGCTCGTGTACACGAGCCCGGAGTTCAACGCCTGTACTTCCGCCTCGTCCAGCGACAGCGCCTCGGCCTGTCTCCGGGAAGCGTCCGTTACGAACACGTCCGCGCTCTTCAGCAGCAGCTCAAGGACTTGCCGGCCCTCATCTGTATGCAGGTCCACGCAGACGCCGCGCTTGTTGGCGTTGAGGTACAGGAACAGGGCCGAGCGTTCAGGATGAGGCGTGCCGCCAGTGAAGGGGCCGGCCTGCCGCAGTGCATCTCCGCCCGGCGGCTCCACCTTCACGACGTCGGCGCCGAAGTCGGCCAGGTGCTTCGCGCACGCCGCTCCCATGCGCCCTGCGCTCAACTCAACGACTCTGACGCCCGCCAGCGCGTCCGTGGTCAACGCGGCTGCCTCCTGAAATGTAAGTGTTCAAAGTTGAGGGGGTGGCCCGGCAATCGCCGCGTTTGCCCCATCCTAACCTTCCCCAGCAGACTGGGGAAGGAACTAAGAGGACTATTAAATCTGAACAGTCATCCTGAAACTAATCCGGGCCCCCATTCCCGTGCCGTATCATGTGCGGAAGAGAACATTCCATGAACAGGTACATGATTGTCAAATATCACGAGTTAGCGCTCAAGGGCAAGAACCGCCCGCTGTACGTCAAGCAGCTCGCCGAAAACCTGCGCGCCGCCACGAGAGGAGCGGGCGTCAGGCGCGTCTGGCACGGCCACTCGATGCTGGGGTTGACACTGCACAAGGACGCAGACCCCGCGGAGGTGGGGGCCAGGGTCAGGGACTGCTTTGGCGTGGCCCGGTACTTCCTGGCGCAGCGCCTGCCTCGCGACCTGGACGCCGTCGAGGAACTGCTGGCGGCGGCGGTGCCCGATCTGCGCGCCGACACGTTCCGCGTCACGGCCAAGCGCTCGGACAAGGACTTCCCGGCCACTTCGTACGACATCAACAACAGGCTGGGGGACTACGTCCGCTCGCTCACGGACTGGCGGGTGAAGCTCAAGGGCGCGGACCTCAACATACACGTCGACGTGCTCCCGAAGGAGATCCTGGTCTACTTCCACGACAGCAAGGGCCACGGCGGTCTGCCGGTCGGCGTCAGCGGCCGGGCGGTGTGCATGCTTTCGGGCGGAATCGACTCGCCGGTCGCCGCGTGGAACATAATGAAACGAGGCTGTGTGGTCGAGTACATCCACTTCCACAGCTACCCTCTTGTGGACACGTCGTCCATCGACAAGGCCGTGGAGCTTGTCGAGCACCTCACGCGGTACCAGGGGCGCTCGACGCTCCACCTCGTGCCGTTCTCGGCTGTACAGCAGAGGATCATCGTGACGTCGCCGCCCAAGTCCAGGGTGATTCTGTACCGGCGCCTGATGATGCGCATCGCCGAGCGAATCGCCGAGCAGACGCGCGCGCTGGCGCTGGTGACGGGAGACAGCCTCGGTCAGGTCGCCTCGCAGACGCTGCAGAACCTAGCGGCGGTCGAAGCGGTCGCGAGCATGCCCGTGCTGCGGCCGCTCATCGGCTCGAACAAGCAGGAGATCATCGACACGGCCAGGGAGATCGGCACGTACGAGGTCTCGATCCAGCCTGACCAGGACTGCTGCAGCCTATTCGTGCCCAAAAGCCCGGAGACGAGGAGCTCGCCCGCCCGCGCCGCCTGGCTCGAGGAGTCGCTGCCGGTGGAGGAGATGGTGGAAGAGGCGCTCGCGGGCGTCGAGACCAGGGAGTTTGCTTTTCCGTAAGGGGCGCTGCTGGCCGACAGCGGTAGGCAAGAGTGCGCACCAAGTATGATGCCTGCGGAATTTCTTCGCGTGCGACTGCTTCCAAGCCCCTCCCTTCACCCTCACCCTCACCCCTTCGACAAGCTCAGGACGGAGTCTAGTTCTCTCCCATCAAGGGAGAGAGGACATATTGTTCGCCATTCCTTCGTCTCAGCAATGAGTTGAAGCTGCCTGCAAAGCCAGGGCGGGTTCCAGCGCCTGCCCTGAGCGCAGCCGGACGGGCGGTGGTGCTACTATATTCATGTGTTTTGAACAGCATCGATGCGAAGCGGAGGCCCCAAATGGACGTGAAAGAAGCCTCGCGAAGAGCGAAGGAATACGTCATCGATATCTACTCCGGCGAGGAGATTTACAACGTGGGGCTTGAAGAGATCGAGTTCGACGAACTGTCGAGCGCCTGGAAGATAACGGTTGGGTTCTCACGCCCGTGGAGCACGAAGAACCCGGTAACGACCGCGCTTGGACGCTTGTGGCCTGATCGTTCGTACAAGATCGTACACATGGATGACGAAGGACGGATCCAGTCGCTTACCGACCGGTTTCTGCCGGCCGCAAGCGGCTGATGCCGCCGACGGGGTACTTCGTCGACGCGCAACTGCTAGTGTTGCTGGTTGCGGGAAGCCTCAATCGCAACATGATCGCCAGACATCGCAGGCTGAGCGACTACTCGGTTGAAGATTATGAAACGCTGCGCGTGCTGCTCGACGATGTCGAACAGGTCTTCGTGACTCCGAACATCCTTACGGAAACGTCCAATCTCCTGGGCCAGTATGGAGATCCCGAGCGATCCCTGTTGCTACAGGGACTTGCGGTTCTCATCGAGACCAGCGAGGAGATCGTGGTGGCCAGCAGGGAAGCGTCAACCAAAATTGAGTTCGTCAGGCTGGGCCTGACGGATGCCGCGCTCTTGGAAGTTGCCACGGCGGATACTCCATTGCTTACCGCAGACCGAGACCTGTGCCTGGCGGCTATGCGGAATGACCCATACAGCGCGGTGGACTTTACGCACTATCGACTGCCGCAGCCGGGATAACTGTCACGGGCGCGGGGCCTAGGCGCGCCGCTCGAAGGCGAGGTCGATGTTGTGGTGGCCGGTTGCGCCAGTGGGAATCGACGCCGTTCGCTGCTCCGTCTGCACGTTGCCCTCGCCGTCAGTGGCGCGAACGTACAGCTTGACGCGGCCTGCTTCCTGCGGGGTGAGCATGGTCGTCCAGATGACCCACGTGGACTCGCCCAGCGGCGTGCTTATGCGCTCTACGGGCGTCCAAGGCGTGTCGTCGGTCCTGATCTCCACGCTCTGAATGCCCCTCGTGCCCGCGAACGCGATGCCACCCACCTCCAGCGGCGCCAGCGGCAGGCGTGCGCTTGGCGCCGGCGTGTCGATGCGGGACATCGTCTTGACTATCGGAACGTCGGTCCAGCCGCGGCCCTGCCAGTAGCCGGTGAAGTTGATCGCGACCGGCTCGATCCTGGTTAGCCACTTCACGCTCTTGAGCCCGAAGTAGCCCGGCACGATCAGCCTGACGGGGAAGCCGTGCGAGCGCGGCAGGGGCTGGCCGTTCATTTCGTAGACAACCAGCACCTCGTCCTGCATGAGCTTGTCTATAGAGATGCTTTCCGTGTACCCGTCCGAGGCCCACAGCGCAATGTCCTGGGCCTCCGGAGCAATCTGCGCCTCATCCAGCAGCGTCCTCAAAGGCACGCCCCTCCAGAGCGCGTTGCTAATCAGGTCGCCTCCGACTATGTTGCTTATGCACTCCAGCGTCACGTACTTCTCGACCGCGGGCATGGCCCTGATCTCGTCGTACTCGAGCACCGTCGGATTGTCCACAAGCCCGTCGATGGCAAGCGACCAGTCCGAGAGTCGTACGTCCGGGTCGATGAAGTTCTTGGATACCGTGTAGAACTCGTCGTTGGGCGTGACCTCGGACGAGAGCACGCCGAGCACCCGGTGAGTGCTGCTGGCCGACATGTTCTCGCCGGCCTGGTTGAAGAGCCACCGCACGCCGTACACGCCCGCCACGGCAAGCGCACCAAGGACGGCCGCGCGCTTGAGGAATGCACGCCGGTCCTCCGGTTCGTCAACGGCGCCGGGCTGTCCCACAACCGCGAACATGTAGCCTAGCACCGTGCCGTAGACGAGGAACGACGCCAGCGTGGAGAAGACGAACGTAACCGAGCTGCCTAGCACATTGGAGGCGAACACGCCGCCACCGAACGCAGGCACCAGCGTGACGAGGCTGATGAGCCACGCCGCTATCCCGAACGCCAGCGCGCGCACGAACTCCATCGCGGGCGACGCATGCCGGAACGTGGCCCAGCGCGCGTAACCCGCGCCGGCGACGGCGGCGACCGTCACCTGCGCAGCGGCCAACCCCGCGAACAGCATCGGTTTGGCAGAGACGGACAGTGTTTCCAGCAGCCAGTCGACGGCACGGCCCGGCAGCGCCAGCGTGAACCAGTCTGCCGCGAGCTCGGTGATCGAGGACACGCCCCACACGAAGCGGATGGCCAGCGCCGCAAGCACCATGAGCACGCCGGCGATCGCGCCGGACAGCAGCCCCCATCGCAGCGTGAAGCCGGCGGGTCTTGGCGGCGGCGCTCTGCGTATGGGTTGCGCGGGACGAATCATTGTCGCCTCACTGCGGGGCCTGGTGCTCCGGAAACTTCGATAACTCCCATACTAGCGCGCCCTTGAACTGCGCGAAAGTGACGGGCCGGACAGGTCCGGGGCAAGCGTCCCCATTCGTACTTGAGAAAGCAGATAGCCTACTTGGCTGTGATACCATGAATGTCCCGCTTTCTGACTCTGAAAGGATACTCAAATGCCGGATCGCATACTTGTCTGCGTCGCGTGGCCGTACGCCAACGGCTCGTTGCACGTGGGGCAGGTGGCGGGCGCCTACCTGCCTCCGGACATCTTCGCGCGCTACCAGAGGATGCGGGGCAATGACGTGCTCATGGTGTCCGGCTCTGACGCTCACGGCACTCCCATCACTTTGACGGCGGAGCAGCGCGGCGAGGACCCGGAAGAACTGGTCGCGCACTACCAGGCCGAGTTTCTGGACTGCTGGGACCGGTTCGGCGTCACATTCGATCTGTTTACGTCCACGCACACGGACAACCACACCGAAGTCGCCCAGGACATGTTCCTGAGGCTGCTGGAAAAGGGGTACGTGTACGAGGACACGATGCACCAGCCGTTCTGCGAGTCCGACGGCAGGTTCCTGGCCGACAGGTACGTCGGCGGCACCTGCCCGAACTGCGGCTCCGGCAACGCCAGGGGAGACCAGTGCGAGGCCTGCGGCAGGCTCCTGGACCCGCAGGACCTGCTGGACTGGCGGTGCCTTCTCTGCGGCAGCGCGCCCGAGATCAGGGCAACCACGCACATGTTCCTGAAGCTGAGCGCCTTCGAGGACCGGCTGGCCGAGTGGATCAGGAAACATGAAGAGTGGCGTCCCAACGTTCGCAACTCCTCGCTGGCCTCCCTCGATGCCGGCCTCGTGGACCGGCCCATCACGCGCGACATCGACTGGGGCGTCCCGGTGCCGGTCGAAGGCTACGAGGAGAAGCGCATCTACGTCTGGTTCGAGGCCTGCATCGGATACCTGTCGGCGTCCGTCGAGTGGGCCAAGAACAGTGGAGACGACGACGCGTGGCGGCCATACTGGCAGGGGGACACGCCGGGCTACTACTTCATGGGCAAGGACAACATCGCCTTTCACTCGATCATCTGGCCCGCGATGCTCCTGGGCTACGGCGACCTGAACATCCCGTACAACGTGGTCTCAAGCGAGTACCTGAACATAGAGGGCTCCAAGCTCTCCACGAGCCGCAACTGGGCCGTGTGGCTGCCGGACCTGCTCGAGCGCTACGATCCAGACGCCATCAGGTACGTGCTGACCGCGGGAGGGCCGGAGACAAGCGACACCGACTTCAGCTGGGAGGAGTTCGTCCGCAGGAACAACGACGAACTCGTGGCGACGTACGGCAACCTCGTCAATCGGGTCCTGGCCCTCACGTACCGCCGGTTCGACGGCCGCGTGCCGGAGCCGGGCGAGCTGGACGACGCGAGCCGCGAGCTGCTTGCCGAAGCCGCGCAGGCGCTCGATGACGTCGGCGCGAGCCTGCAGGCCTGTCGATTCCGCGCCGCGCTGGGGCAGGGCATGGCCCTCGCGCAGTCCGTCAACCGCTACCTGGACAGGAAGGCGCCCTGGAGCGCGGTAGACACGGACCCGCAGGACGCCGGCAGGACGCTGTGGACGTGCATGAACGTGATCAACTGCCTCAAGACGGCGCTCTATCCGGTCCTGCCGTTCAGCTCCGAGAAGCTCCACGGCATGCTCGGCCTGCCCGGGACGGTGCAGGACCAGGGCTGGACGTGGGCGCAGGATGACGTTCGCGCCGGTCAGAAGTTCGGGAGACCGGAGCCGCTGTTCACCAAGCTGGAGGACTCTGTCATCGAAGAGGAGTCGGGCCGGCTGGGCGTCCCCGTCTAGGGCCAGGAGACCGGATGCTGCAGGTCGCCGACATCTACGCGCCCGTCCAGCACAGGCTGGACAGGGTGGACGAACAGCTCAATGGTCTCAGCGACGTCCCGCCGGAGTTCCTGGCCAAGCTGATCGGCCATGTCGTCGGCAGCACCGGGAAGCGGATCCGGCCCGCACTGACTCTTCTTTCGTCCGGCTTCAACGAGCACAACGAGGCCATTTCCGAAAAGATGGCCGTTGCAGTCGAGCTGCTCCACCTCGCGACGCTGATTCACGACGACACGGTTGACGACTCCGACCTGCGCAGGGGACGGGCCACGATCAGCAGCCTGTGGGGCCGCAACGTGGCGGTGCTGCTTGGCGACTACCTGTTCGCGACTTCTGCAATCCACGTGTGCGACACGAACCACGTGTACGTGATCCGCCGCTTCTCCGAGACGATCACCGAGCTGTCCAAGGGCGAACTGTTCGAGCTCGCTTCATCCTGCGACTGGACGCAAGACCGGGACGCCTACTACGAGCGGATCTACAACAAGACGGCCTCGCTGTTCACGGTCTCATGCGAGTCCGGCGCAATCCTCAGCGGCGCGTCCGATACCCAGGTCGCCGCGCTCAGAGGCTACGGGTACAACCTCGGAATGGCATTTCAAATCGTTGACGACATTCTCGACTTCTCCGGGAGCGCGGTCGAAATCGGCAAGCCCGTAGGCAGCGACCTTGCGAACGGGGTCATGACGATACCCTCCATCATCGCCGGCGAGCGCTACCCGGAAGACAATCGCGTGCGCAACCTCTTCGGTGACCTGCGAAACAAGGAAGCTCTGCGACACGCGGTTGAGCAGGTGCAGGACCCGTCGGTCATGGCCGAGGCTGAGTCGGAAGCGGAGCGATTCGGCGCCGAAGCCCGCCGCTGCCTCGACGAGGTGCCTGTCCTCCCGGAACGCGAGTCGCTCCTGGCGCTCGTCGACTACGTACTGAGCAGGCGGACGTAGGACCTGCGTCAGCCAGGTACGAGAGCCACAGCTTACGCCTGGTCGCTTCCCAGTCTGACGGGGGTTACAAGAATCAGGGTCGCCTAGGCCTCGTACGCCAGCTCACCGTCAACGAGCGTTGCGACAACCCTCGCATCCGACTCCGGCGCATCGGAATCGAGCACCACGAGGTCGGCCAGCATTCCGGGCCTGATCATTCCCATCCGGTCGCCGAGCCCGGAAACGGCCGCGGCCCAGCGCGTGTGCATGGCCAGCGCCTCCGCCGGCGTCACGCCCTCGGCAGGCGATACCGCCTCACCCGACGCGGCCCGCCTCCGGACGGCGGCATGCACGCCTGCCAGCGGTCCGGCCGATGTCACCGGCGCGTCCGAGCCCGCCGCAACGAGTACGCCGGCGTTGAGCAGCGACCTCACGCGGTACAGGCCCTCCAGCGTGCCCCGGTCCACATCCCGGGCGTAACGCCCGCCGCTCTCATGAATGAACAACGGGTTGGTCACAACCGCCGCACCAGAACTCGCCAGGACCCCGAGCAGGTCTCCCGGCGACTCCGAGCAGTGCTCGATGCGGTGCGGCGCTGAGAGCGCGCCGCCGTCCCTGTTCATTGCCGCGATCGCGTTTGCCGCCGCCCGAACGGCTTCGGCCTCCACAGCATGCACCGCGACGGGAAACCCGAGCCTCGCCGCCTCTTCCAGGAGCGAACCGAGTTCATCGACGTCCGGCGCAAGACGCCCCGACGAGGCCGTGAGCATTACCTTGGCGTGCCCGACGCTCAGCGACTCGTCTCCTGACCCAAAGTCGAGCCCGGCTTCCGCGAACCGGCCCGCGTGCTGCGCCCCCGCCATCACCACCACGCGCGTCGCCAGGTCGCCATCGGCCCTCAGCCGCGTGTACGTGTCCCACGTGTCCGGCGTGTTCCCAGGCCCGGCGTCCGTCACCGTCGTCACGCCCTGCGAAAGCAGGCGCTGCCCCGCCTGGCGTATGGCGTCCCTGAAGACGGGCTCGGCAAGCGGCGGCATCCGTGAGGACAGCCACTCGCCCATGTCCAGGAGGAGGCCCGTGGGCTCGCCGGTTTCGAGGTCCCTGTCGATCGTCCCGCCGGGCGGCTCATCGGTGTCCATCTCAATGCCGACTTCCCGCATCGCCGCCGAGTTCAGGACGGCCGCGTGCCGTGTGCTGTGCATCAGGCGAACGGGGTGAGCGTCAGTGGCGCGGTCCAGGTCCCACGCGTTGGGATGGCGCCCTTCGGCGAGTTCGGATTCGTGGTAGCCGTGAGCGCGCACCCACTCGCCGGGCGCGGTCTCCGCGGCCCTGGCCCGGACCGCCTCCACCACGTCCTCGATCGTTCGAGCCGCGGACGGGCGGCAGTCGACCTCCGTGAGGCTGGCCGCAAGGGCAAGCGGGTGGCAGTGGGCGTCCACGATGCCCGGCAGCGCCGTCGCGCCCGCGCAATCGATTACGCGCGTCCTGCCGGCGGTCGGGGAAGGCGCGTCGCGCTGGGCGCCGGCCCAGGCGATGCGGCGTCCACTGACGGCCACGGCCTCCGCGCGAGGGTTGCGAGGGTCCATGGTCAGCACCCGCGCGTTCAGGAGCAGTACGTCGGGCGCTGGAGTTCCCATAACGATAGGCGCGGTCAGACGCTGTCTGTCCGAGGAGGAGGCTGCCCCCGGCTAACGAAGAATCGACTTGGGAGTCGGCTCGATGATCGTCACCTTGATCTGGTCGCGGTGGAGCAACTCTTCCACGAGCGGCATGAAGTACGTGTTCCAGTGCTCGCTCTGGTAGACGGCCTGGTAGAGCCGTTCCTTCTCTTCTTCGCTCTCGAACCTGCGTATCCAGTAGTACTTGTCATCATCGTCGCGGCCCTTGAAGCTCCCGACGACGACCATCCCAAGCGACACCTGGTACGGAATCAGTTCTTCGTCCATGATCCTGGCAAGCCGGTCTCGCTGGCCGGGCTTGGCCGTGTAGTCCCGAAGCTCGAAAAACATCCCATCTCCTTTCGGTCATCCTGGCAGGCAAGGCTGGCGCTGCTGGATCCCGGACGGCGCTCGAACGCATCCCGGAATGTCTGGCAACACCACTATGTATGATATATCAGCCAGATGGGAGACCTGCGGCTCCCAGCTTTGGCAGCCCTCCAAAAACGCGAAAAACTGACCGCAGACTCAGTTACATTCCAGAGAGACGGCATGGCATTCTCAATAAAGATTCTCTACGACCTGCAACAGGTTGACACTTCCATCCAGGAGGCTTCAGAGCGGCTTTCGGCGAACCGTGCGGCAATCGCGGACGACTCCGCGGTCCGGGCGGCTTCAGAGACGAAGGACCGCCTGGAGAACGACCTCACCGAGGCGAAGGTGGCGCAGAGAGCCTCCGAGTCTGAGTTGCGGGCGCTTGAGAGCAAGATTGGCGGAATCAGCGCCAGGATGTACAGCGGACAGGTAACGAGCGAGCGCCATTACGAGGCGATGGGAGAAGAGCGCTCGTTCCTCGAGGCCCAGAAGGGCGAGGAGGAAGACAGGCTGCTGGAGACAATGGTGCGTATCGATGACCTTGAGAGTGACCTAGCGACGAGCGAGCGCACTCTCCGCGACCTGACCCAGACCAGGTCGTCAATGGTCGAAAGGCTTTCGGCAGAGAACGAGGTGCTTGAGGCCGACCTGGCCGAACTCAGCGGCCAACGGGCGGCGATCGTCACCGAGGTCCCTGCGCCGGCTCTGGCCACTTACCACGCTCTGTTGGAGCGCAGGGAGGGCAGGGCAGTGGCGCTAGTCGAAAGAGGCATCTGCGAAGGGTGCAGGCTGACGCTGCCGACAGGAGAGCTGTCGAGAGCGCGCTCCGAAGAGGGCGTTCACCAGTGCAGCAGCTGTAGCCGCATTCTGTTCGTACCGTAGGCATTTATGAGGGCAATTGGATACTTTGTAATAGACCAGGACTCCGAGGCCTCCACCGAAAAGTTCGAGGAGGACTTCCAGGAATACTGCCGGACGCACCGTCACCAGGCCGTTAAGTGCTACTTCGAGGAGACTAACGGCAACGGCGCCCACAGAAACGGCAGCAACGGGTTGGAGTTCGACCGGATGCGCCAGGACATGCTCGATTCGAACGAGATCAGCATCGTCCTTATACCGGACGCGCGCCACCTTGGGCCCGATCTAGAGTCGGTCGCCAGGGCGATGGTCGCGTTCGAGTCGATGGGCGCGAAGGTCGCCTGCATGCACAAGGAGCTCCCTGACCCCCTGCAGAACGCGCTGCAGACGCTCGGGGTCAAGGGCGTGTCGCTCGACCGGAGCGCGCGAATCCGAAGGGCCATGGAGGAGCGCGCGATGCAGGGCAAGACCCTCGGCCGCCCGCTCTTCGGCTACCGCATCGGAGAGGAAGGCGCGCTGGTGCCCGTCCCGGAAGAGGCGACCATCGTGGAGCTGATCTACCGGCTGTACACCAGGGACCGCCTCGGGCTCAGGCTCATCGCACAGCACCTCAACGAGAGGAGCATCCCCACGCGCACCGGCAAGAACTGGAACGTTGTGACAATCCGCAACATCCTCAAGAATCCGGCATACACGGGGACGTACAAGCGCTTTGGCATTACAGTCGCCGGCACGCACGAGGCGATCATCCCCAGGGACGTCTTCAACGCCGCCCAGGAGCAGACGCGCGCCAGGCGTCCGATCGGACGCGTGGTCAACGCCGAGCCGTTCGACCTCTCAAGGCTCGTGTACTGCGGATTCTGCGGCAGCAGGATGATGGGCGCGACGCGCAGGCAGTCCTGGCACAGGAAGGACGGGGGCCGGATGTCCCGCGTCTACCGCTACTACCAGTGCCAGTCCAGAAACAACCAGAGCGTTTGCAAGTACCACACGTGGCGGGCAAACCGGCTTGAGGCGGCAGTTGTCTCCCAGTTGCGCCTCGCGCTGAAGGAGCGTGACCAGAACGGCACGGACACCGAGGCCCACGCCCAGCTCAGGGAGCGCGTGCGGGGCCTGCGCCGGACAAAGATGGAGAACGCCGAGCGCAAGCTGAACCTGGCTCAGAGGCGCGCGGCCCAGGGCATGATCGGCATGGGCGTGATCGGCGAGTACCTGAACGATCTCGACCGGTCCCGCGAGGCCCTGGAAGCCCCAATCGAGTTCGACAAGGCCCAGGACCAGCTTGCCCGCTGGGACGAGCTTGAGCCGGCGGAACGCCGCCGCTTCTTCGAAGAAAACGTCGTCCGCGTAGACGTCAAGGACGACGCCGTAACCGTAACCGTCTAGCCAACCGCTCGCCCTCTGCGCTGTAGGGGCCGTTCGAGAACGGCCCGCCCCCCTTACATATCCCCACGTATTCACCCAATCCGCTCACCCTGACCGTGTCCTGAGCCTGCCAAAAGGGCCTGCCGAAGGGGTCTTAAGCAAGTTCCTGCGCCCTCGCCCAATCCGCCCACCCCTCACCGCCCAATGCTAGAATCAGACTGGCGTAAGGCGGCCGGGCGGCCGCTCCTCCGGCAGCCCCGGAGGGGAGGAAAGTCCGAGCTTCACCGGGCCGGAATGCCCGCTAACGGCGGGGCGGGGCGACCCGACGGAAAGTGCCACAGAAAACAACCGCCCCGGTATCGCCGGGGTAAGGGTGAAAAGGCGAGGTAAGAGCTCACCGTTCCGGCAGTAATGCCGGGAGCCGGGCAAACCCCATTCGAAGCAAGGCCAAACAGGGGCGCCAGCAGAGGCCCGGCTCAGCCCCGGGTTGGCCGCTAGAGCGCGCCGGCAACGCCGCGCCCAGATAGATGGCCGCCGCCCGGCCGGAGCAGCGGGACGAAGTACGCGGAAGCGCACGTAAACCGCTGGCCCGCCGGGAACAGAACTCGGCTTACAGGCCGCCTTACGCCGGCAAGGACACAACGATGAGCACAGAGAACACAGAAACCCTCAGTTCCGTGGTGCCGGTGATGGTGGCCGCGCTAGTTTGTGACACTCACGCTGTCGATCCGGCCACAGGCAAGAAGAGCCTCATAGGCATCTTCGACCGGGTGAACGCGTCGAAGTTCCCGGTCAGCAGGCCCATCACGCTGTACTACAAGCTGACCGACGCCGAGGGCCGCTATGAGTTCAAGATCCGCTTCTCCAGCCCCGGCGGCGAGGAGCTCCTCGCCGAGGCAACGGGCGAGTTCACGTCCAAGAGCAGGCTGAAGGCGATGGAGCTGGTTGTCCCGTTTCCCAAGCTCCCCCTCCCAGCAACCGGCCGCTACGAGTTCCAACTCTGGGCCAACGGCATGTACGTAGGCACCACGTCAATCGAGGCGGGCGGGGCGGGGGCGGGTTAGCGGCGCTTGGGGTTACAATCGCTACGTGCCGCATCAGGACACCCAAGACGTGCGTCGACTAACCCATACGCTCATACTGGCCGCGTTGAGTTTCTGTGCCGCGCTCGCCGGGCTGGCTTGCGGTACGTCCTCCGACGACTCGGCATCCAACCAAAACGTCGCGGCGCTATCCACAACGCCGACAGCAATTGCTCAGACAGTTACGGCAGAGCCTACTGAGGAGTCCATACCAGCGGCGACACCTACGCTGCCGCCCACACCCTCGCCGACTCCAGAGGCTACGCCCTCACCGACACCAACGCCGTTTCCCGAGCCTACGCCCACGCCGACTCCCGAGTATTCTCTGGTCACGTCCGATCCGTCGCAACCGGACCTTATCTGGCGGTTCGAGGCGCCCACCGAGTTGTGGGGCGCGACAGTCACCGACGGTGTTGTGCTCACCTCCGGAGACAACAACGTCGTTTACGCTCTGGACGCCGTCTCAGGAGAACTGCTTTGGGAATATGAGGACGCTGGCGTGTCTGCGGCGGCCGATGGCATAGCTTACGTTTCCGTTTCGATGGCACCGGATAACTTTGTCTACGTAGTCAATCCGCAGCGTGAGATCCACGCTTTGAACGCCTCCACGGGCGAATTGTTGTGGACACACGAGGGAACTGGCTTTGCGGCGGTTGCAGGCGGCATCGTCTATATCGGCTCGTGGGATTATGACGATACGAAAGAAGGACTCTTGTACGCGCTTTCGGCCTCCAATGGCGAGAGCCTTTGGGAGTACAAAGTAGAGGCTCCGTCGCTTTGGCCGATAGCTTCAGACGGCGTAGTCTACCTACTCACAACTGAGGCTGTGCATGCTCTGAACGCTCCCACGGGGAGTCTTCAGTGGCGGTATGAAGGCTCGTTCGGCCGGCTAACAGCAGCGGACGGCATGGTCTTTGTCACTACACAAGAATACGTAACAGAACAGGATCTTCTCACATACGAGTACTTTGAAGTTTGGGAAACCACCGGCCTGCACGCCATTTTGGCCGCCACTGGGGACGTGCAGTGGAACTATGAGGGCTCTATCGCCTCACTCAGGGCAGCAGAAGACAGTGTCTACGTCACGAATTGGGACTTCGAGGAATCAGAGGACAGCAGCTTGTACGCGTTGTCGGCAACTACGGGGGAGATACTGTGGGACTACCAGCTTTACGGTCCAACTCTCTTTGGTCCTTCGGTATCAGACGGAATTACCTATCTTCCTGCCTTTCAACGCATTCACGCCTTAGACGCTGGCGCGCTGTTGCAGGAGTACCACGTGGAGGGCTTCACCACTCTGCCACCAGCCATCGCAAATGATGTCCTGTACGTCGGCTCCGTTCACCTGTACGCATTCTCGACACCTCAGCGCTAGTCCAAGGCCAATCGCGACGAAGGACAAGCCAAGGCACATGCGCTGCGCTCCCCCGCGTTGACCGCCGGCGCCATCGCGCCTAGAATCGATATGTAACGCGCAGGAGCGTAGCTCAGCTTGGTAGAGCAACGGTCTCCAAAACCGTAGGTCGCGGGTTCGAGTCCTGCCGCTCCTGCCAGCAACCCTTCGCTGCACGGATTTTCGGCGACCGCCGTACCCCAATCCGTTCGCCCTTGTATCGTGGAGGCAGGTGCGCCCGTTATGGTTCGACAGGCTCACCTCGAACGGGCTGAAATCCTCAGGCGGCCTGCTCTTTCGGGAACCACTTGCACTTCTGCCGCGCCGACACGTAGCAGGCGCCGTCCTCGTCCGCGACCTCGAACTCCGACGTCCAGAACCACGTCCGGCCGCCGAGTCCTTTGTCAACCAGCCTCATTCGCAGCACGTAGGGCAGATCGCGCGGCATCGGGCGGCGCGTCACGAAGTGGACCTCCGCGATCATGCCCGCTCCGTGCACCGGCTGCGTCAGGCCAAGGTCGCGCTGCAGCATGGTGGCCGGGCTGAACGCCAGCAGCGGCGGCACGACCGGCCCGCCCCACGGCGATGCGCTGCGGAACCACGGCGTCTGGTCGCCCGCCGTGTCAAGCGTCCGCAATATCGTGTCCTCGCCGTAGGTGAAGCGGTGGTCTTCGAACTCGTAGCCGATCGGAAGGTCTTCAAACACAGTTTCCGGGTTCCGATCGCCGGTCACCCAGTCCCGCCATGGCTCGTCGGCGCCCATGCCGACTCGGCCCGCCGCCGCGATACGGCCGTCCTCGTACTCCACTCGAACGTCTAATTCGCCGTCATTAGGCGCGGGCTCCGCCACCTCGCGCACGAGCTCGTCCGGGTACACAGGCCCCACGAACTTCAGCGACATCCAACCGCCCTCGATCCAGCGCGGCCCCAGCAGCTCGACGATCGCCGGCATGATCGCCTGCGCCACGCCCGTGCCGCCCACGATCGCCCGCCTGAACCCGTGGCGGCTCGCCTCGTCGTCGTCATGGATCGTTCCTTGAGTGTTGGCCCCCAGAATCGGGAGCACCCTCCAGGCGCCTCTGTATGTATCAGAACTAACCGTCATCTCTCTGCTCCTGTCCTGCGTGCCTTCCGCCTAGCTAATCACGCCTTGCTCAGTCAGCCGCTCGATCTCTGCCTGCGGCATCTCCAGCAGGTCTCCGAACACGTAGCCGTTGTGCTCGCCCATCATCGGCGCGCGCGGCGTGGGATCGTCGTTCCCCGCGAACCGCATCGGGTCCCTGTCGATAACGATGTCCACGTCAGGGTCGCTCGGCTGCTGGATGTGTTCGTAGTGCGTCTGCATGTGCGGGTCCAGGAGCAGCGTATCCTGCAGGTCCTCGACCGCCGCCGCCGCGATGCCCTTGCCCTGAAGCAGCTTCGCCAGCTCCCACTTGTCCTGCCCGCGTGTCCAGTCCGTCACGATGCCGTCGATCTCGTCCTCGTGCGCCTTCCGCGACGCCAGGCCCGCGAACCGCGCATCGCCGGCCAGCTCCGACCGCCCCATCGCGTCGCACAGCGCGGCCCACTCGGCGTCGTCCTGCACCGCGATCGAGCACCACTGGTCGTCCCCGCGCGTAGGGTACACCCCGTGCGGGCAGTGGTTCGGGTCGCGGTTCGCACGCCGCGGCGGCGGCCGGCCGTTCGACGCGTACTGCATCCACTCCGCGCCGACCAGAGAGATGGCCGACGAGAGCTGCGACAGGTTGAGCTCCTGCCCCTCTCCCGTGCGGTCCCGTTCGAGCAACGCCGCAAGGATCGTCGTGACCATGACGTGCGGCGACGTGAAGTCGGGGTACGCCACGCCCATGCCCGACGGAGGGCGCCACTCGAAGCCGGTAACGAAGTTGATGCCCGACGCGGCCATGACCATGTTGCCCAGCGTGGGCACGTTGGCCCACGGCCCCACGTGGCCGCAGCCCGGGAGGTGGAGCAGGACAATGCCCGGGTTTATCTTGCGCAGCACATCGTACCCAAGGCCCATCCGCTCCATCGCTCCCGCTCTGAAGTTGTTCGTGACCACGTCCGACTTCGCGATCAGCTTCTTGGCGATCTCCTTGCCTTCATCAGTCCTCAGGTTGAGCGTGACTGACAGCTTGCCAGTGTTGGCGTCATTGAACATCGGGTCCACGTTCGGCCCCGGCTCGCCGTCCGGGCGCTTGCCACGACGCTGCGTGCCGCGGTGCGCGTTGCTCTCGATCTTGATGACCTCGGCCCCAAAGTTCGCCAGCACCCTCGTGCCAAACGGCCCGGCCAGCACCCAGCAGAAGTCGGCCACACGAATGCCCTTCAGCGGAGCGTGTACGTTCACGCCGCACCCCCGCCGGCAGCGGCTCCCTCTGCGTCCATCGCGATTCCGAGTTCGCTGAAGACCTCTTCCGTGTGCTCGCCCAGCTTGGGAGCAGGAGAGATTTCGATCGGCGTAGAGAACACGTCCACGGGGCTACGGCAGAAACCGAGCGAGGCGGACAGAGAATCGTCCCACACCTCGAAGAACTGATCCGAAACTCTCAGGTGTACGCACTCCGCAAGGTCCGGGAAGTCCATCACCGGAAGCGACATCATGTCCAGCTCCCATGCCTTCTCCATGAACTCTTCCCTGGAAAGCCGGGCAGCGACCTCGGCCGACAGGCCGAGCATCTCAGGACTGAGAAGCGTGCCTCTCGTCTGAATGAGGATCGAGTCCGCGGTCAAGTCCGTCTCCACGCCAACGTCGGCTACCCAGGACAGGAAGTCCGGCACCTTGTGCGGGGCGACGTTGAGCGTGACCCACCCACCGTCGGCGCACTCGAACACGCCACGGGTCATGCCGGGCCGCTGCGGGATGTCGCCGCGCCACGTGAAGTGGTTCGCGTTCGACGTCTGGCACACCGCCATCGACGCCGCCTCCTGTACCGAGACGCTGATGTGCGTGCCCGCTCCGTCGGGGTCGGAGCGCCGCCCCCACAGCGCGATCATCACGCCGGAGGCCGCCGCGAGGCTCGCCATTTTGTACGACTGGTCGCCGCCCGCCACCGTCGGCGGATCGTACGTCTGCCCCGCCACGAACATCAGCCCGCTGGAGGCCGCCGCCGTCAGGTCGGTCCCCTTGCGGTCCTTCCACGGCCCTTCCTCGCCGTGTGGCGTGACGGAGGCGTAGATCAGCCCGGCGTTGAGCTTCGACAGGTCCTCGTAGCCGACGCCAAGATCTGCCATCCTGCCAGGATGCTCCGTCTCGATGAGCACATCGGCCCGCGCCGCAAGCAGCTTCAGCGCATCGAGGCCGTTCTCGGTGGACACGTCGACCGCCACCGACCGCTTGTTGGCGTTGTGGTACAGGTGGTAGAAGCTGCGCTCCACGCCCGGCTCCTCGTTCAGGAACGGCGCAAGGTTCCGCACCCGTCCGCCGGAGGGCGGCTCTACGCGAATGACGTCGGCGCCAAGGTCAGCCAGAATGCGCGACGCGAACACCGCCGGCTCGTCGGCCAGGTCCAGCACCCGTATGCCAGTCAGGGGAGCGTGAACGTTCACGCTGCACCTCCGCCGGAAGCGGTCCCCGCGGCGTCCATCGCTATCCCCAGTTCGCTGAAGACCTCTTCCGTGTGCTCGCCCAGCTTGGGAGCAGAAAAGATATCGATCGGCGCGGAGAACACGTCAACGGGGCTGCGGCAGAAACCGAGGGACGCGGACAGAGGATCGTCCCACACTTCGAAGAACTGATCGGTCACCTTCAAGTGTTCGCACTCCGCAAGGTCCGGGAAGTCCATCACAGGAAGCGTCATCATGTCCAGCGCCCATGCCTTCTCCATGAACTCTTCCCGGTTGAGCCGCGCCGCGAGCTGCGTAGCCAGGTCAATTATCTCAGGACTCAGAGATAGTAGCGTGTCTCTCGTGAGAACAGGGACCAAATCTGCGGTCAAGTCGGTCTCGATGTCTTCCTCCGCCACCCAGGACAGGAATGTCTGCATCTTGTCCGGCGTGACGTTCAGCGTGACCCACCCACCGTCGGCGCACTCGAACACACCGCGGGTCATGCCGGGCCGCTGCGGAGTGTCGCCGCGCCACGTGAAGTGGTTCGCGTTCGACGTCTGGCACACCGCCATCGACGCCGCCTCCTGCACCGAGACGCTTATCTGCGTGCCCGCTCCGTCGGGGTCGGACCGCCGCCCCCACAGGGCGATCATCACGCCGGAGGCCGCCGCGAGGCTCGCCATCTTGTACGACTGGTCGCCGCCCGCCACCGTCGGCGGGTCGTACGTCTGCCCCGCCACGAACATCAGCCCGCTCGATGCCGCCGCCGTTAGATCGGTCCCCTTGCGGTCCCTCCACGGCCCTTCATCGCCGTGAGGCGTGACGGACACATAGATCAAGCCTGCGTTGAGCGTCGACAGGTCCTCGTAGCCTATGCCGAGGTCTGCCATCCGGCCGGGCCGCTCCGTCTCGATGAGCACATCGGACCGCGCCACAAGCAGCTTCAGCGTATCGCGGCCCTTCTCAGCGGACACGTCGACCACGACGGACCGCTTGTTGGCGTTGTGGTACAGGTGGTAGAAGCTGCGCTCCACGCCCGGATCGTCGTTCAGGAACGGCGCAAGGTTCCGCACCCGTCCGCCCAAAGGCGGCTCCACGCGAATGACGTCGGCGCCAAGGTCAGCCAGAATACGAGACGCGAACACCGCCGGCTCGTCGGCCAGGTCCAGCACGCGTATGCCAGTCAGTGGTCTCAATGCGGAGCGCCCCAAGCTAGGTCGCCGTATGCACACTCAAACGCTAGGCGAGGCCCTCGAGCTTCTGCACTAGCTCTTCAACCTTAGTCAGGTGGTCTTCCACCGCTTCCCGAGGCAACCAGCCTTCGTAGAAATTTGTGTGAAGGAATCCTGCAATCCCGAAGGAAGTTCGTAGCTCGCGGTCCTCTGCCTCGCGAGCAAGGCGGTTGACGGTCTGCCAAAGGTCGCGGTGACCGTCGTGCCGCCATCCGCGCGACTCCGCAATGCATTTGACCATCTGCGCGGCGGCGCCCCAGCCCTTCTCGGAGGCCTGCAACAGATCGTCCTCCGCCAGGTACGTCCTTGCCTTCGTCAGGAAGTCTCGGCTCGTAGAACTGTAGTAGCTAGTCTTTGATGTCAATCAACCTTCTCCCCGCCGGAATCTTAACACGCGCCGCGTCAGCGAAATGGGTATCATGGCGGCGTCGCATTCGAACGGGAGGCCACACCCATGAGCCTGCGAGGCGCAGCCGCAATCGTCGGCATCGGCGAGATCCCGACGCGCCGTACGTATCCCGGCAGGACCACGCACTCGCTCCTCGCCGAAGCCTCCCGCCTCGCCATCGGCGACGCAGGCCTCCGCAAGCGGGACATCGACGGCCTCGTCACCTGCGGCACCGACATCGCCCCGATGGACCTCGCCGAGTATATGCGCCTCCACGTGACCTTCTCGGAGGGCGTCACCCAGTACGGCGCCAGCGGCACGCAGTCGATCGTGATCGCCGCCGTCGCCATACAGGCCGGCCTCGCGAACACCGTCCTCTGCGTCATGGGCGGCGCCCGCGACCCAGACGCGCCGGGCATGGGCGCCGGCTCGGAGGGCGGACCTGCGCCCGCTAGCAAGACGACCGAGTTCGAGACGCCGCTCGGCCCCGCGGCAGGCGCCAACACCGGCTACGGCCTCATGAAGCAGCGCCACATGCACGAATACGGCACGACCGACGAGCAGTTCGCCCGCATCGCCGTCAACCAGCGCTTCAACGCGCTCACGAACGAGAACGCCGTCTTCCACGGCCAGCCCATCTCCATCGATGACGTTCTCGAGTCCCGCATGGTGAACGATCCACTACACCTGCTGGAGTGCGTCATGCCGTGCGCCGGCGCCTCCGCCGCCATCGTTACCTCCGCCGGCCGCGCGAAGGACCTCCGGCGACGGCCGGTCTACATCCTCGGCGCGGGCGCCGGAGCCAGCGATCACGACACCATCTGGCAGGCGCCGGACATCACGACAACCCCCGTCAAGGCCGCGGCGTCGAAGGCGTACGAGATGTCGGGCTACGGACCGCAGGACGTCCAGTTCGCCCAGGTGTATGACTGATACACCATATTCGCGGCCGTGAGCCTCGAAGACGCTGGACTCTGCGAAAAGGGCGAAGTCGGTGACTTCCTTGACGAGACCGACACCACGCACGGCGGAGACTTCCCCGTCAACACGGACGGCGGCCAGCTATCCGGCGGCCAGCCGACAGGCGCGGGCGGCGGCGGCTTCCGTCACGTCGTCGAGGCCGCGCGCCAGATCATGGGCGAGGCCGGAGATCGCCAGGTCGAGAAGAAGGACATAGCCCTCGTAAATGGCTGAGGCGGCACCGCGAGCGTGATTTGCACGCTCATACTAGGCTCCGAAGAGGCGAAGTAGGGACACGATCGCAGACGGCCTCCGCCTCCCTCATCCGTAGCCGCCCCCTTCGCTACATGCAGCTTTGGGACGCGCGCAACGGACCGCGTAAACGGGGCTATGCCTGGCCCGTGGTAGAATCGCCTAGCTACCCAAATGCATCCTGATTTAAGGGACGGTGAACCACTTTGTCGGCACACGTCATTACAGATGTTGAGATTCTCGACTCCGGCCTGTATGCGCAGTTTCTGGAGAAGGTGACGGCGACTGTCGAGAACCACGGAGGCAGATTCCTGGCGCGCAGCAGCTCGATTGAAGTCATATCGGGCGATTGGGCGCCGGCACGCCTGGCCATACTCGAGTTTGACAGCCATGAGCACGTCCATACTTGGCTGAACTCTCAGGAGTACACCGCGCTGGACGATCTGCGTACGAGGTCATCCAACATCAACATGGTGATAGTAGAGAGCCAATAACTCCGTTGCCCGCGCCGAAACGACATTCGCGAATTCTCGCGACAGGAGACCTTTGGGTAACTGCGTCAATTCCGGAAGATGGAGACCCTCTGGTCCATTCTCCACTTGTGGCAGAAGGCTGGAGCCTGTCCTGACCCCGTCTTGAGCTTGCTGAAAGGGCTTGTCGAAGGAATGAGGGGAAGGCGCCGTTACGCAAGACTCTCGCGAGGGCGAGGGCATCAACTTCACCAACTCTGGGCGCACACCCTCCAGAGTCTTGACATAGAATCTCAGTCAGCCGGCTCACTGCAGGGCCGCTGGCCCGGTGTGCCGCATGGGATGCCGCCGCGACCGAGTCGTTCGGCGGTCAGAAAGAACTCACTGGAGCAAGAGGCAGCATGGTCAAAATGACCGGGGGCGAGGCCCTCGTCAAGTCGCTGGTAAGAGAAGGCGTCGATGTCATATTCGGCGTTCCCGGCATCCAGGTTTACGGAATTGTCGCCGCGCTGCGGGACGAGCCGGACATCCGCATGATCTCGACCCGCCACGAACAGGCCACGACGTATATGGCCGACGGCTACGCGCGGGCTTCGGGGAAGCCGGGTGTCGCGCTCGTTGTGCCGGGAGTCGGCCTGTACAACGCCGCGTCCGGGCTGACCAACGCGTACTCCCGCTCCACGCCGGTCCTGCTGATCGCGGGTCAGGTCCCGCGCGGCGCGGTGGGCAAGAACCTGGGCGCAGTCCATGAGGTGATGGACCAGCCCGGAACAGTGCGCACCATTACAAAGTGGCAAAGGCAGGCATCCAGGCCCAGGGAGGTGCCGGACGCCGTGTTCGAGGCGTTCAGGCAGATGCGCACAGGCCGGCCTCGGCCAGTTCTGATCGAACTTCCTCCGGAAGCGGGGGTCGAGCGCGAGGAAGTCCAGCTACGAAGTCCCGCCCGCATCTCCAGAATCGTGCCAAGCCCCGAAGACCTTCGAGAGGCGGCCCGCGTCATTGCCCGGTCCAGCACGCCCCTGATCTTCGCCGGAGGCGGGGTGGCAAGATCGGACGCGGAGGAGTCCCTCGTAAAGCTCGCCGAAGCAACGAACATCCCCGTTGTCACGTCCAGCGGCGGAAAGGGGACGATTCCGGACTCGCATCCGCTCTCTTACGGCTCCTGCTTCAGCCCCCGGGGCGAGCGGCAGGAGATGAACCAGCTCTTCGAAGTCATGCAGTCCGCCGACGTCGTGATAGGAATCGGCGCAAGATTCTCCCTGGGCAATCCCGCCGGAGAGTCTTCGACGCTGGTCAACATCAACATTGACGACAACGAACTTACGAGGATTCAGTCGAACACGATGCCCCTGCACGGCGACGCCAGGGCAACCATGGAAGCCCTGCTGCCCATCCTGGTCGAAGAAGGCGCCGGAGACCGGCCGTCGCCGGCAATGGCCGTCGCAGCGGCCCGCAACCTCATCGCGTACTACGACATCAGGCTGAAGGAGCCTCAGTACGCCGTGCTGGAGGCCATGCAAGAGGGGATCCCCGAGGACGCCTTCATAGTCTGGGACGTGACCCAGTTCGGGTACTACGCGCGCACCCACTACAAGGTCGAGCACCCGAAGACGTACATAGACTCCGGGTACTCGTTCAACCTCGGCTACGCGTTCCCAACCGCCCTTGGCGCGAAGGTCGCGAAGCCTGACCGGGCAGTGGTGTGCATGACCGGAGACGGCGGCTTCATGTTCAACTCGTCGGAGCTTGCCACGGCAGTCAAGTACGGCATCAACGTGGTGACCGTCTTATTCAACAACGACTCATTCGGAAACGTCGCCCGCGACCTGGACGATGCGTTTGGCGGCGCCTACGGGACCGACTTGCACAACCCCGACTTCGTCAAGTTCGCCGAGTCCTTCGGCGCGGTCGGCATGAGGGCGGATGACCCGCAGGAACTCGAAACGCTGATTCCGGCTGCGCTGCAGTGCGAGGCTCCGGTGGTTATTGACGTGCCCTTCGGCGACATGCCGATATCGCGCGCGCCCCAGTTCGCTCCCTTCTACAACCTGCCGTGGACCATGCCTCAAGAAGGCCTGATATCGTCCTGAGCATAGCGAAAGTGCTGACTACCCCACAGGCGCAAACTTCACCAGCGTCCACTCCGGCGTCACGTCGTCGAACACCGCAGTCACGCGCATCCCGATCCGCACCTCCTCCGCGTCGCACCCCACGACGGTCGACACCATGCGCGGCCCCTCGTCCAGCTCGATAATCGCGTAAGGGTAGGGGACGTTGTCCCGGAACGCCGGGTCCGCAGGCTGACGCACGATTGTGTACGAGTACACCGTCCCGCCGCCGCTCACCTCGACCCACTCGATGCCGTCCTCCAGGCACTCAGGACACTCCGAGCGCGGGTAGAAGAACATGTGCCCGCAGGCCATGCACCGAGGCATGACCAGCCGGTGCTCACGCGCCGCCTCCCAGAACGGCCGCGACACCTCCGGCCCCAGCGGCCTCGGCACCGGCTTGCCGTACTCACCGCTCAATCAAAACCTCCAAGACCCCTCTCCCTTGACTATCCCAATTCAACACATTCCAGAAAGTCCCCCAGCAAGCCTTCCAGCGGGGGCGCCCCATCCGGAAACGCGACCCACCACAGCTCGAACTCGACCGGCTCAGTCGCCTCGCTCGGATGCTCTTCGAAGTGCCGCCAAATCGACGGCGCATCAACTGAGCACTCAAGGTGATAGTAGAATCGCCGGTGCACGACCGGTGGCACCCGCACCGTCGGATCATCGTAATCCCGGCGGCCAAGGTACCGCCGGATCGTCAGCCCTTCCAGCCCAGTCTCCTCATGCGCCTCCCTCAGCACAGCATCGTCCGGCGATTCCCCCGGCTCAACCGTGCCCGCCGGTACCTGCACACCCGCCTCAGGCTCATGGACGTGCCGGAACACCAGCAGCCGGTCGCCGCTCGTGATGTACGCCACGACTTTGCCAACGACCTTCGGCTCCGAGTTAATCAAGACAGGCCGGTTCCATCCAAGACCTCCAACAGAGTACAACTCACGGACAACAGATCAAGCAACGACTGACCTTTGGCGTGCCTGTCTCTCGCGCTTCGACTTCGGACTCCGCTACGCTCTCATACGGCCCATGCCACCAGTTGTCTCGTAGTCGTTCTCTTCGACGCTTGACAAAGTGCCGGCACGTTTCCTCGTGAATCCTTGAAGTGCCGGTGGGCATGTCCGTGTAAACTTGGTATCTCACGAACTCCCTCTGAACATCGTTCAATACCTGACTTGCATCGAATTGTAACAACCACTATCCGCCACAATCCCGTCAACTCCCACCACCTATGACGCCACGCAAAGCGATTCCCGCAGTCAAGACCTCCCACGACTCCATCCCCTACGGCGCGGCAACAATTGAGTTCGAGGTTCGGCGAAGCAAGCGCCGCAAGAAGACCATCCAGCTACACCTCACCGAAGACGGCGCCGTCCGGGTGCTCGCCCCGTGGGCCACGACTCCCGAACGCGTGCGCAGGATGGTCCTGGAGCGGGCCCGGTGGATAGTCGATGGCAGGGCGCAACTCTCCAGACGGCCCAACCTGCGCTTTGTCACCGGCGAGACCGTCCCGTACCTTGGCCGCAACCTGACCCTCGACGTCACCACCGCTGACACGCCCACCGTGCGCGTGCACAGAGTCGGCCCTGAGTACGAGGCCGCCATTGAGTATCCGCGCGACGTCCCGCCACGCCGCCGCCTCGACTTGGGCCCCGATCTCGGCCGCCTGCACATAACGGCGCCCGCACACCTCGAGGAGCCCGACCGCACCGAGGAAGTGCGGCAGGCGGTGTGCTCCTGGTACCGAGACCGCGCCGCCGAGTGGCTGCCCCGCATCGTCGAGAGCTGGCTGCCCGACTTCGGGCGTAAGCGGCTGCCGCCCGTGACGATCGGCAACCAGCGCAGGGAGTGGGGCAACTGCGCCCCGGACGGCACGATCCGCCTCAGCTGGCGCGTAGTCATGCTCGACCACGACTTAATCGACTACGTAGCCATCCACGAGCTAGCCCACCTGCGAATCAGGAACCACTCCGCCGCATTCTGGCGAGCCGTAACCCACGTCCACGGCGACGTCAGGTACACCCGCGAACGCCTCCGCAACACAGGCCGCACGCTGCCGCTGTAGCTGGCAGCAAACCAATGGGCTCACGCACCCTTGCCGCTTCCATTCTGAAAGGATGTCTTCAGCGCATGTAGTTGTTGCGGAGTTCGAAGATTGCGAAAAGGCGACGCCTGTCTACCGCGCCTGAAAGGCGAATTGCTCAATGGCGATTGAAACTGCGCTATCATAGAAGTAGGGCCCTGCCACGATCATCGCGCAGGTAGACCAGCGAGGGTGTAGTACACGTCTACTTACCGTTCATAAGTTGACGATAGCCAGCCGAAAAGTTGCTGCCATCTGTCGCAGTGAAAGGGCACATGGGCATGGCATATAAAGTATCCTCTATTGGCCATCTGCCGTGAATCGAAAAACTGCGGCAAGCACACATATCGCAATCTTGATGAGCGGCGGAATCGACTCAGCGTCGGTAGCGGCTATGTACAAAAAGAAGGGCATTCAGCCCTCGGGCGTATTTGTTGACTATGGACAGCCCTCTGCTCGTAGTGAATGGAACGCAGTTCAAAGCATAGCTGGACACTACGGCATTGTCGTCCGAAAAATCAAACTAGGCTTCCAACTGGCCTCACAGCAAGGCGAGTACTACGGGAGGAACGCATTGCTAGTTCTCGCAACTGCGGGAATGCTGGAGACTAGGCCTTTGCAGATTGCACTGGGCATTCACGCGATGTCAGAGTATTACGACACTACCCTTCTTTTTCTTCGACACATGAGAAGAATCCTGAATGGTTACTTCGGGGGGGCCGTTGTCCTGATCACGCCTTTCATAGCAGAGAGCAAACTCGGAGTAATAGAATTTGCCAAGAAGAATCACGTTCCGTTCGAGTTGACCTACAGTTGCGAAGTACAAAATGCGCCCGAATGTGGACAGTGCTCGTCTTGTCGAGACAAGATTGAATTCTATGCAGGATGAACAGACACACTTCCAGCAGCGGCGCGTCAAGAAGGTCGACGTAGTTACGCCGCTGATTGTTCCGTCGTTCTCTAGTTACAGATTCCCCCACGTAGAAGACATCTACAACCTTCTGAAAGACAAGCTCTATGGCGTTTGTCTTGTGAGCGCGATGGACATTGCTTCTGGCCAGATACCACCAGACGCAGCCGAAGAGGTTAATCTCGTTTTGATCGATAGCGGGATGTACGAAGCGAGAATGTCAGAGTTAGTGGGATTGAATTACCGCCCAAATATTGGTAACTGTGTTTGGACAAGGCAAGACTTCTTGGCTGTAGCCGGTTCACTTGACCATTTTGCCAATGTGATAATGGTGAACTACGACAGTATCGAGCCAATTGAACAACAAATCAAGCAAGCATTGGGAGACTTCATGTGCGCTCCTCAAGCTGCAAGTGACTTTCTGGTTAAGCCCGAATCAACAACTCAACTACTCAATGTAGCCAAGCTGGGCAAATACACCAAGGAACTAGGCCAATTCGATGTTATTGGGATTACTGCCCGCGATGCGGGGAATTCACTGGCTCAACGATGCAGTGCTATAGTGATGTTACGAGACATTTTGAATGATGCCGGTTTGAACCTGCCCATCCACGTGTTCGGAGCAATAAATCCCTTGGAGGTGCTGACGTATTCCCTTTGCGGTGCAGATATCTTCGATGGATTGAGCTGGCTCCGGGTAAGATTCCGCGAAAGCGGCTCCGCACCAATCGACGAGGCGGCATTCGATGGGGGGCTGTCCAACCTGACAGACTTCGAATTGCGTGCTAGGGTATGGGTTAGCAACTTGCGCCTCTTGTATCGCTTGCAACAGTCGTTACATCAATACAGCCTTTCAAGCGATCTATTTGAGTTGGCACAAGAATTCCCAATCGCTCGGAAGGCGGCTCGTATCGCTGACTTGGCAGGCGCTGAAATTGTCGCTGAAAGAGGAGACACGTCCAAATGAGCGGATCATCTGGCCCCATTTCCTATCCCTGGAGCCGGCCCATTCAGCCTGAACTTACCGATGACGAATTCAACGGATGCCTGCGGGACCTGCTCCGTGTCTACAACACAAGAGACACCCAAGCCGTCAGAAGACACATCCAAGTGTTGCGCGACAGCTTGGAACTCAGAGACGATGACGTTGTGCGCACCCTCTTCGGCGGGTCTGCAAGTAAGCACACCGCTATCAACGGTCTCAGCGATGTAGATGTCCTGGCAATTTTGAATGATTCATCGCTCTCGGGACAGTCGCCCAGTGCCGTCATTCGACTGATGTCTCAACGAATTAAACAGCGACTGCCGCAAACCGACGTAAGCCACGGCAACCTGGCCGTCACCGTGAAATACTCGGACGGGATCGAAGTACAGGTCTTACCCGCGATACGTACTAAAGCTGGCGTCAGAATTGCTGATCCGAAGACAAACAAGTGGAGCAATGTAGTTTTCCCTGAGAGGTTCGCTCGCAAACTGACTCAGGTTAATCAACGAAATGACGGTAAGGTCATCCCTGTCGTCAAACTAGCGAAGGGCCTAGCAGCGCACATGATCCGCAGCGACAGAGACCAGATCTCCGGTTACCATATTGAATCGCTCGCCATTGAGGCCTTTAGGGGGAGTTATATCGAATGTTACCCCAGCGTCGGCGTCCTGCTCGTGCCGTCGAGCACCGAGGTCTATAGCGGTGCCTGAGTCGCGGAACGGGTATCTATAGCCTCGTAGAGGGCCGGAGCCAGCGCCGGAGACACTTGTACACCTAGCGCGCGATAAACGGCCTCTGAGGCTGCCTTGAGCCGCCTGTAGCATGTCTCCGCTCCCGTTCCGCCCGCAGATGTTCGCAGTCCAGCTTCCCGATACAGAACACACCGTGCGCTGAGTTGATGGCGTACAAAATCCGCTCCAATCAGAGCGGATATGCCTTGCGTTTGACAGCCTGTCAAACATACACTAGACACGTTCTTTGTCTTGGTGTACCTAACAGGTACGTCGAACAACGGGCGGCCCTGTTACCGCAGGGCCGTTCCGCTCGTATGAGACTTTCCCGCATATTACCACAAAGCGGGCCTCCGCTCGTCAATAGTGTATTGACTGGCCTAGCGGCCCGATGTACCCTTGCCCCGATTCCTAGGTTTTCGTAAGCAGCCAAAATGGGCCGTGGTCCGGAGGCGTCTGCCTCCTCCGGCCCGTTAAGGTTGCGAAGACTAGGAATCATCGTCACCGGACTGGAGGAGGCTCCGCCCTCCGCAGTTCGAGGGAAGGGAGGCTAGCGAAGGAATAACGCCGCCCCACCGCGCGAACGATGGGGCGACGTGTCGGCAGTTTGGGCTGCCGCTGTCCCCTAGAGAGACTGCGGAATCCTACCGTCTACGCTTAGGATTGTCAACGAATGGCCCCTGCCGAAATCGACGGCTGGGGCCTATCTGTGTGCCCCGTAGGTTTACACAATCGACGAATGCGATTGTGTCGAGTTTCACACACGGAGGCGCATAGTGGCGAAGGCGAAGACCTGGAGTATGGCTGTCCTTAATCGACGAGGCGCGGCTGTAGACCATAGATTCGGGCTCATCGAGGAAGTTGTAGACCACTTCGAAGACGAAGACGGTACACACTATCTACAGTTCAACGCTGATGACGCGATAGACGAAGGGCATAAGGAACTTAGAGGGCTCAAAGGCAAGACCGTAGAAGTAGAGGCGGACTTAGACGGCACTCACTGTTCGTTCACCGGGAAGATTGTCGAACTAGACAGGGAGATGGGCGAAGTAGAGATAGAGGGCGTCTCCGAGGCGAGACATACAACGGCGACGCCATCCCCGGAGCCGGAGCAGGTTTCGACATATGAGCCCGAGCCCGCGCCACGGCCAGACGCGGCTGTATCCGGCAATTCCCGATGGGCGATTCCCAAATGGGTATTCTGGGCAGTTGTCGGCTCTATGGTCTTCTTGGGTATCGTCTTCCTCCCGCTCACGCTGTTCGGCGGGCCGGACGAGGACACGTTATTTCAGAACGCGCTGGACGCTCAAAGCGATGTTCTATGGGCGGAGACTGTCCGTGGCTACATCGGAGCCGAACAGGAACGCCGCTGGGATGAGGCGCAGTCCGGCCCGCTCTTGGAGATGCAGAACGCGCTTGATCGCGCTGACGCTATGGAGGCCGAAGGGAACATATCCGCCGCCGAAACCTTACGCCAAGCGGTAGATGAGGCATTCGACACTAACCCTGATCTTGTGGCCGCGAATCGGGCAACGACGGACTACCAGATAGCCCAGGACGTCCACTATTCCGCCCTGTTAGAGGCGGAGGCGGCGCTGGAGGCCGTCGAACAGGCTGGGCTGACCGAGCTATACTACGAATGGCTAGGCGCTGGGGCGCAGTAAGGTATTGACGCCCATTATAGAGGCTGCTATAACGTAGTCTGGAGGACAGGATGGCAACAGCCGAAGACACGGCCCTTGACGCGCGTGTAGACAAGCTGTCGGAGCGCGTGGACGGGCTGTCGATACGCGTGGAGCGCGTCGAACGCCGGATGGACGAAGGGTTCAAACACGTTAACGAACGGTTTGACCGGATGGACCAACGGATGGACAGGTTGGAGCGCGGCCTATTGGACTTGACGGCCATCGTCGAGACAGGATTCCGTAGAATCGACGCGCGGTTCAATGTCCTGTACGAACGGCTAGGCATAGAGGAAGGCGGGCCGTGTTAGGGCTGTCTGTGGCCGCGTTCGTTGTCGGCCTCATAGGGATTGGCGCGGGTTGCGCCCTGTACTACCCGTTAAAGTTCAAAATACCACTTGTCATACGTCTGACCGTCGGCTCTGTAATCCTGTGCCTGCTTGGGTTGGCCGGTCTGATAATCCTGTTGATCGAAGGTACACCATGACCGACTCCGAACAGCCTAAGCGCGGTCCGGGCCGTCCGGTAGAGTATCCGATGCCGGAGCCGATACCGGACACCTTCCGCAACATCATCAAGGCGCTAGTCCGGCCTGTGCCGAAGGACAAGAAACCGAGTTAGGATACAGGGAGATGCCCCCGGCGGGACTTGAACCCGCAACCTACGGCTCCGACACCGTTGCTCTTTCCTCTTGAGCTACGGGGGCATCTCCGCCTAGTTTACTCCGCCGTCCGGTAGATTCCCAGAGGCTCCCAGACGGCCCAGGACGGCCTCAGAGACACGGAACGGGCCGGAGGGTAGTCTAGGCCATAATCAAACTCTTAGGGCCGCTATTCGTGTGGGAGTCCAGATGTAATGGGCGACGATTTTAACCTAATCGGCATCTTGATCTTGGCCGCATGTTTCATCTTAGGGCCGGGTATCGCTCTGGTGTTCAGAGAGGCCATCCTGGACCCACTATTTGACCTGATCGGGACAGGCGTACGGGCTGCGGCAAAGTTATGTAGGCGGAGCGGTTGGCTGCATGCAATGAAGGCTTGGTGGCAAAGCGACGGTGTGCAAGCAGTTCTAAACTGGGGAGGAACCAAGCCGCCGAAACAGGGCGGCTAGGCTATGGAGATAGTCGAAGAATGGGGGACTGTTCTGGTACTTGCCAACATAGCGGGGCTGGCGGCATCTGTCTTTTTCGCCATCCGTTCGAGGGGAGCCCGGCTATGGGTTTATCTGTCCGTCGGCGGCGGAATAGTCTTCGTAGCACTCGCCAACATCCTCTACTATTTCACAGATTGGGCCTATCAATAGGGCGGCGCGTTCTCTCTCTGTATACTCAGTCGTAGCGGAGTGGCTAGCCTCTAGGCCGTCAAGTCCTTGTACCGGAGCCGTTGTGTCGAATGCGCCTCCGAAGGTGTACCAGCGTCAAAGCGGGCTGTGGTAGGATGAGGTCACACTAACAGAGACGGCCCTGCCAGAAGACAGGGCCGCGCCGTCGGTAACACCGAGGAACTCAACAGCCTCATGCTACCGGCCTAGCCGCCGCTTTGTCAACTCGCGGGCCGTCTCCGACAAGGAGGCGCGCTATGCGTCAGCTATTCGTTGGAGTTGTGTCGGAGCGGCTGCCTAAGCCTATGCGGGCTGTAGTATCGGAGTTTCTGGCCGCGAATCCGTCTGCTAGGCCGTTAGGTCCTTGTAACGGAGCCGTTTGCCGTCCATCCCGCGTATGAGCCGCCGTACCTGTTCGCTGGTGTCTAGCGGCCTAGCGTTGTGACGCCCGGCGAACTCATCCGAATACCGCTGAAGGTGCTTAGCGGAGACATGGTGAAAGACGCCGTTGATCCCGCGCTTTAGGGCCGCCCAGTGGGATTCGATTCCCTGGGTGTGTACCGGCCCGCGAACGTACTCATCCAGACTGTGCTTGACCGTCTCATGGTTCGGGAGCCCGCGATAGGACAGGTGGTCATCCGTGTAGACCGTCGCGCCGTCCTCCGACCGGTCCGCGACGAAACCCTGAAGGGTGCGCGCCTTCGTGTCCTCTACGACAGCCGTGGAGATTTCATTTGTGGCCCTGTCCTTCGCTCCGGCCAGAACGCTCCGGCTGGACTGCCAGTTTTCGTTCAGGCGCTTGTCGGAGTGCTTGTTGGCTTCCTTCCCGCCTATGTACGTTTCGTCCACTTCGACAGGACCGGCGAACAGCCCGCCGTCGGACTCCCAAGCCTTCCGGATTCTGTGAGCTAGATGCCACGCCGATTTCTGGGTGATGCCCAAGTCGCGGTGTAGCTTCATAGAGGACACGCCTTTGAGGGACGTACTCATTAGGTAGGACGCCAGAGCCCACTTCGATAGCGGAAGGTTCGAACCTTGCATGACCGTTCCGGTCTTGACGGAGAAATCCTTGCGGCAGTCGCCACACCGGAAGGGCTGTGGCTTACGTGTCCGGCGGGCCTGTATGTTCCCGAAGCAACCACAGCCGGGGCAGACAATCCCGTTGGGCCAGCGCGCCTCTATGAACATGGCCTCTACCTTCGCCTCGTCCGTGTACGCGCGGACGGCCTCCATCAGGGTCATTCCCTTCCTGTAGTACTGGCCCGGAGCCTTACCCTTCGCCATGTGATTTCACCTTGCGCTTTCGCCTTGTGTTATAGTGTCGTTCTCGAATACGGAGGGCCTAGCAAGTCCGCCGTTGGAAGGTGCCCCCGGCGGGACTTGAACCCGCGGCTTCCCGCTTAGCAGGCGGGCGTTCTTTCCGACTGAACTACGGGGGCATCTTCCCCGATGGTATCAGCGGCCTCCGCCCTACGTCTCGCCATTGTCCTGTCTCCCTTGTGTCGTACCGACATTATACAGGGCCAGGGTAAGATTATCTATAATTCCCCCTTTAGGAGCTATCAAGGTCGCAATGATCTCAAGAGCATGTTTCGTCATTTTGCCGCCTTCTCTTCTCAAGCTGTCAAGAAGCCTATAACGGATCCCACGGGCCAATCCAGACATGTCGATCAATACATGGGCAGGCAAGGCAGCTCGCGGCGCCAACGAGCCTCGAATTCATTTCGCCAGATGCGAAGACGCCTTGACGCCTGTAAAACGGTAGAGGACATCGAGAATTTATTCGGGGTCTGATGCAAAACTGGGGCTTTCCATGGAAGGGAAAATCATACTTCTTTCGGGCTCGGCCAGCCCATCCTGCTCAGTCCAGCGATTGGATCTAGCAATTGGCTTCGTGCAGCACTTCGTCACTGAGGTACTAAAGGCCGGCGGGGGAATGGTGGTCTTGGCCAGCAGCGAGCAACGAGACCAAGCACTTGGCGGCAGGCCCAGACTGTTCGACTGGACAGTGCTTAGAACGATTGAGGATTATGTTTCTATCACTAGCGAGCCTTCCAAGACTCGTGCCCATGTAGTTATGTCTGACGACGCATGGCAATCCAAGCTTGACGCTGACAACCGTGGAACGCTTACCCGCTTGCAGCAACGTAAAGTACTGGAGATAAAACGCGTCCCGAGAGAGGAGTACACGGGTGGCCTCTATCGACAACTGCAATGCGAACTGGCAGATGGGATGATTGCTCTAGGTGGTGGAAAGGGAACATACACTGCTGGTAGACAAATGATCCGCAACTGTAAACCAGTACTCCCGGTCGACTTGGATATCGGAGCCATGGCTGCGGATGGGGTCGGCGCGCGGCTCCTTCACAAGGAAATGCTGAAGGAACCTAGCGAGTTCTTCCCGCACAGCCATCGCCAAATCGCAACTCAGTTCGAATCCTTATCATTGGACTGCGGGATTTATGAAGTGGGTGACGTGGCTCGAAAAGCAACGGAGGCGTTAGCTTTGGAACTCACCATGACTGGATCAAACGAAGGTAGTGGTGCCAAGCACTTGGCCAGACGAGTGTGGAGGGCGGCCGGAAGTTTACTTTCCGCTATCGGTGTTCTCAGAGCGCTGGACTGGATAAGGCAACTTCCATTCTGAGCCTGAGGGGCTCATCGACTAGCCTGACGTCGTTCGGACGCTACCAATCAGTCAACTGCCCGTCGGCAGTTCCGCGCTCCGCCCCCCCTTACACACAGCGCACACCCGTACTATAAGGGCCGCATGTACACGAATCGCCAGCTATGCACGTCGCTTCGTATGGGTGCTCCTTGTGGGCTCTCACGCACAGCACGTCCGTTTGAGGGGTTACATTGTGGGACATTTCGTGCACATTCTCGGTCATTCATTGGTCAAAGCGGCCGAATTTGGTGTCACTCGGGCAGACCGCCCAGCTACGCGGGGTTACAGAATGTCACGAAATGTCACAGAAATTCGAGAAATTTGCCGCCTCTCGGCGCCGTCGAACGGGCCGGCGGCCCCCTCGGAAGACCTTCTGCTAAACTCGCCCGTAAATCAACGAATCACCGAGGTGCCTGATGGCTGACACCAAACTGGAGATATTCCCCGAAGAGTGGGACCGCGCCCTCGCTGTCGCCCCGCACCCCGACGACCTCGAGTACGGCGCGGCCAGTTCGATCGCCCGCTGGACAGACCAGGGCAAGCGGGTCGACTACCTCCTCATCACCAAGGGCGAGGCAGGCATCGACGGCATGCAGCCGGAGGAGACCGCCCGCATCCGCATGGAGGAGGAGGTCAACAGCGCAAGGGTCGTCGGCGTCGATAACGTCGAGTTCCTCGACCACGTAGACGGCGCTATCGAGTACGGCCTGCCGCTCCGTCGCGACATCGCCCGCGCGATCCGCAAGAGCAAGCCGGA
This sequence comes from Dehalococcoidia bacterium, assembly GCA_965116985.1. Lineage (GTDB taxonomy): Bacteria > Chloroflexota > Dehalococcoidia > Lucifugimonadales. The sequence goes on from OZ220745.1 coordinate 165,322, forward strand.
CGTGGTCCTCTCCGTCAACTACCACATGTTCTGGCCGGGCACCACCACGCTGAACATGGCCGACCACCGCTGGGGCGCGCTCGCCACGCTGGACGCGGCCCGGGACGCCGCCAACCGTTGGATCTTCCCGGAGCTGCTCGAGGAAGGCCACGAGCCCTGGGGCGGCGTGCGCCTGGTCGCCCTCTCCGGCTCGCCCCACCCAACGCACGCCGTAGACGTCACCGACCACATGGACAAGGGAGTCGCCTCCCTCGAAGAGCACCGCGTGTACATAGAAGGCCTCGGCCAGAGCTTCGACCCGGACATGTTCCTCCGCTGGGGCGCCTCGGAAGTAGGCTACGAAATGGGCTGGGAGTACGGCGTAACCTACGAAGTCATCCGGATCTAGGAATCCGCAAATGGTGGAAACTTTCGACGCTCCAGCCCTCGCCCAGGAGTTCCGCGCCCGCGTCGACGCCTTGCCCGAACGCAAGGTGCCGCTCATACGGCCCATACGCCGCGAGCTCTCCAAGCGCATAGCCAAGGCCGAGCCCGACCAGGTTCTGGAGCTGGCCCGCCTGCTGATAGCCCTCGACCTGCGGGGCTGGGCGTACGAGGTCGTCCACTTCCACCGGCCCACCCTGCGATCGCTGGACGCCTCCACCATCGAGGACATTGGCCAGGGCATCGCGGACTGGGCGGCGGTCGACACCCTCGGGGGTCAGCTTACGGGCCCCGCATGGGTGAACGGCCAGATAGCGGATGACGACGTCCACCGCTGGGCAAGGTCGCCTGACGTCTGGTGGCGCCGCACCGCACTCGTCGCGACCACCGGCCTGAACGTGAAGACCCGCGGCGGCTACGGCGACGCGCCCCGCACTCTCGCAGTCTGCGAGATGCTGGCCGCCGACCACGAAGACATGGTCGTGAAAGCCATGTCCTGGGCGCTCAGAGAGTTGGTCCCGTGGGCCCCGGACGAAGTTGACCGGTGGGTCTCAGATCACGAGGAGCAGTTAGCGGCGCGAGTCAAGCGGGAGGTCCGCAACAAGCTCAGCACTGGCCTGAAAAACCCCCGCAAGACCCCAACCTGACTGATCTAGATTCAAGGCTCTGAAAATGGTCACAACCCCGGCACGCGCTGTGGTACCCTTTGCGACTGTCAAGAGTAATACAAAACTGGAGGAGTGAATGGCCGACTATCAGGATCTGGAGAATCGAATAAACGCTGGCGACGTCATTATTCTGGACGGTGCTATCGGCACGGAGTTGCAGGCGATGGGCGCCCCCATGAACGAGCAGTCATGGGCGGGCACGCCAAACCTGACGCATCCGAACACGGTGCTGCAGATGCACATCAATTACATCAATGCCGGCGCTGACGTGATCACAACGAACACGTACTCGTCAGCCAGGCACAACCTCGAGCCCCTCGGACACGGCGAGCTTACCGTTGAACTCAACATGCGGGCCGTGCACATCGCCCAGGAGGCCATCTATCGCGCCAACGCCGACAGGCCGATTTACATCGCTGGCGCAGTCTCCAACTTCGGCTTGCTCTCTGGTGGCGAGTACAACAGGATGATGAGGCGCAGGGCCGGGCATATGGGTCGAGCAGGCATGCGGCGCGGCGGCTTCCTGCGGCGCGGCGTGATCACCGAGCAGCAGTCCCAGGACAACCTCAAAGAACAGTCAGAAATCCTTGCCGAGGCGGGCGTCGACTTCATGGTGGCCGAGTCCACCGGAAGCCTGGTACAGCGAAAGTGGGTCTCCGAGGCGGTAGCCTCCGTAGGTCTCCCCATGTGGACCGGATTCAAGGTCCACTCCACGGAAGACGACCCAACCATCAGGATCGGCTACGCCGGTGAAGAGACGTTCGAACAGGCTCTTGAAGAAGTTATCCCGATGGGCGGCTCTCTCATGACCGTCTTCCACTCTGGCGTGGACGACACAGACGCCGCGATCCCCATCCTGAAGAAGTACTGGGATGGCCCGATGGCTGCGTACCCAGAGTCCGGTCGAAGGGACTACGTTTCGCGCTTCAGTGATGGCACTCCCAACGAGATGGACCCCCAGGGTTATCTGGATATGTCCAAGAAGTGGGTCGGTGAGGGCGTCCAGGTCATCGGCGGCTGCTGCGGCATGGGCCTTGATTACATCAAGCCCCTCAAGGAAGGCCTGCCGGCCAAGCTCGCGGAAGCTCGCGCAGCCAAGTAACCGCTTAATCGGCCGAGGCGCACAGTGCGCCGCCGGGCGACAAGGAACGGCTTATCAGAAGGGCCGCCCAATCGGGCGGCCCTTCTGCTGTTGACACCGAATGAGTATGCCGGATGTTTGAAGCCTTCAGCGCGATGAGTGGTACCCTATCCACCTCCATAAAACCAACATCAATCGGGAGGAGCGAATGGCAGACTATCAGCATCTGGAAAATCGAGTAAACGCCGGGGATGTGATCATCCTCGACGGTGCGATAGGCACCGAACTGCAGGCGATGGGCGCCCCCATGAACGAGCAGTCATGGGCGGGCACGCCAAACCTGACGCATCCGAACACGGTGCTGCAGATGCACATCAAATACATCAGGGCCGGCGCTGACGTGATCACAACGAACACGTACTCGTCCGCCAGGCACAACCTGGAACCCCTCGGACACGGCGAGCTTACCGTTGAACTCAACATGCGGGCAGTGCACATCGCCCAGGAGGCCATCTATCGAGCTAACGTCGATAGGCCCGTTTACATCGCCGGCGCCGTCTCCAACTTCGGCCTGCTCACAGGCAGCGAGCGTGGGTATATGTGGACGCCTAGCTCTGCGATCCATCGCGGTCGTTCCGCCATGCGGCGAGGCGGCGTCCATCTGCGCGGCCCGATCACCGTACAGCAGTCCAAGGACAACCTCAAGGAACAGTCGGAAATCCTTGCCGAGGCAAGCGTCGACTTCATGCTCGCCGAGTCCACCGGCAGCCTAGAGCAGCGCAAGTGGGTCTCCGAGGCGGTAGCCTCCGTAGGTCTCCCCATGTGGACAGGATTCAAGGTCCACTCCACGGAAGACGACCCGACCATCAGGATCGGTTACTCCGGTGAGGAGACCTTCGAGCAGGCCCTCGAAGAGGTCATCCCGATGGGCGGCTCCCTTATGACCGTCTTCCACTCCGGCGTGGACGACACCGACGCCGCGATCCCCATCCTCAAGAAGTACTGGGACGGCCCGATGGCCGCGTACCCCGAGTCCGGCCGGAGAGACTACACCCATCGTTTCAGCGACGGCACTAGCAACGAGATGGACCCCCAGGGTTATCTGGAAATGTCCAAGAAGTGGGTCGGTGAGGGCGTCCAGGTCATCGGCGGCTGCTGCGGCATGGGCCTCGACTACATCGAACCCCTCCGCGAGGGGCTGCCCGCCAAGCTGGACGAGGCTCGCCCAACTCCCGGCTAGGGCGCACAACGCCCCAACAGGAGTGACGCGCCGGACGGCGCCCGGAAAAGAAGAACGGCACCGGAGAAGGGCCGCCTGATTGGGCGGCCCTTCCGCTTACTCCTTCGTGCCTTCGAAAGGCCATTGCGAACTACATCGTTGGCGAATGGACACACAGCCGTCCTGTCGCCGGTCTGCTGAGCCTCGTGTGCTACGCTAGCCGTCGCTCTGGAATCAACACGAGTTGGGAGGACTGAGTGGCTGGTTATCAGAAACTTGAAGAGAGGCTGAACGCCGGGGATGTAATCATCCTCGACGGCGCGATAGGCACCGAGTTGCAGGCTATGGGCGCCCCAATGGACGAGCAGTCCTGGGCAGGCACGCCGAACCTGACGCACCCAAACACCGTGCTCCAGATGCACATCAACTACATCAGGGCCGGCGCCGACGTCATCACGACGAACACCTACTCGACCGCCAGGCATAACCTCGAGCCCCTCGGTCACGGCGACCTCACATTCGAGCTGAACACGCGTGCAGTGCACCTCGCCCAGGAAGCGATCTGGCGCGCAAACGTCGATAGGCCCGTATACATCGCCGGCGCAGTCTCGAGCTTCGGCCTGCTCACCGGCGGCGAGTACGGCAACTTGCGGCATCGTTTCACACGCGAGGGTCGTGCCGTCATGTCGGGCCTTGGCTTCCTGCGTCGAGGCGCGATCACCGCCGAACAGTCGAAGGACAACCTCAAGGAGCAGGCAGACCTCCTGGCGGAGGCGGGCGTCGACTTCATGCTCGCCGAGTGCACAGACAGCCTGGAGCAGCGCAGGTGGATCTCCGAGGCCGTCGCTTCAGTCGGCCTACCAATGTGGACAGGCTTCAAGGTCCACTCATCTGAAGATGATCAGGGCATGTCGAAGGACAACCTCAAGGAGCAGGCAGACCTCCTGGCGGAGGCGGGCGTCGACTTCATGCTCGCCGAGTGCACAGACAGCCTGGAGCAGCGCAGGTGGATCTCCGAGGCCGTCGCTTCAGTCGGCCTACCAATGTGGACAGGCTTCAAGGTCCACTCATCTGAAGATGATCAGGGCATCAGGACCGGGTACCGCGGCGAGGAACCCTTCGAGCAGGTGCTTGAAGAGATCATCCCGATGGGCGGCTCCGTCATGACCGTCTTCCACTCACTCGTGGACGAAACGGACGCCGCGATCTCCATCCTCAAGCAGTGCTGGGACGGCCCGATAGCCGCGTACCCGGAGTCCGGTCGCCGGGACTACGTCGCCCGCTTCAACGACGGCAGTCCGAACGAGATGGACCCGCAGGGCTACCTTGAGATGGCCAGGAAGTGGGTCAGCGAAGGCGTCCAGGTCATCGGCGGCTGCTGCGGCATGGGCCTTGATTACATCGAACCCCTCCGCGAGGGCCTGCCGACCAGGCTCGAAGAGGCCCGTTCCACGCCGCTCGGATAGCGCGCGTCGCTCGGAAAGCGCGAAGGCGGCCCAATCGCCAGCTTGCTAACTGCAGTGTGGTTCGCTTACCGTCACTCTAGAAACAACACAAGTGAGGAGGACTGAATGACAGACTATCAGGATCTTGAGAATCGGGTTAACGCCGGAGATGTGATCATCCTGGACGGCGCCATCGGCACGCAGCTGCAGGCGATGGGCGCGCCCATGAACGAACATTCCTGGGCGGGCACGCCGAACCTGACGCATCCAAGCACCGTGCTTCAGATGCACATCGACTACATCAACGCAGGCGCCGACGTAATCACAACGAACACGTACTCGTCCGCAAGGCACAACCTTGAGCCGCTGGGCCACGGCGAACTCACCGTTGAGCTCAACTTGCGCGCGGTGCACCTGGCCCAGGAGGCGATCTACCGAGCTAACGCAGACAGGCCCATTTACATCGCCGGAGCAGTATCTAACTTCGGCCTGATAGCCGGCAGCGACTTCGGCACGATGATGAGGCGCAGAACAAGGCGCATGAGGCGCGGCGTGATCACCGACGAGCAGTCGAAGGACAACCTCAAGGAACAGTGCGACATTCTCGCCTCGGCCGGCGTCGACTTCATGCTGGCCGAGTCCACCGGCAGCCTGGTGCAGCGCAAGTGGGTCTCCGAGGCGGTAGCCTCCGTCGGACTCCCGATGTGGACAGGATTCAAAGTCCACTCGACCGAGGACGATCCCACCATCAGGATCGGGTACACCGGCGAAGAGACCTTCGAACAGGCGCTCGAAGAGGTCATCCCGATGGGCGGCTCCCTTATGACCGTATTCCACTCCGGCGTGGACGATACCGACGCCGCCATCCCCATCCTCAAGAAGTACTGGGACGGCCCGATGGCCGCGTACCCCGAGTCCGGCCGCAGGGACTACACCGCGCGCTTCAGTGACGGCACTTCCAACGAGATGGACCCCCAGGGCTACCTGGAAATGTCCAAGAAGTGGGTCGGCGAGGGCGTACAGGTCATCGGCGGCTGCTGCGGAATGGGCCTCGACTACATCGAGCCCCTCAAGGGAGGCCTGCCGGCCAAGCTCGCGGAAGCTCGAACAGCCAAGTAACCGCTCAGCCAGCGGCGGCGCACAATACGGCAGGGCCGACGGAGTACGGCACCGGAGAAGTGCCGCCCAATCGGGCGGCACTTCCACTTTCAGTCAAATCATCTGCGACTAGTGGAGTGTGTCTGAAACGTATCTGCTACTCAATAGCGATAACCTCTGCCGACCCTTCCGCAGTAGACGGGGGAAAGGCCTGTCCTGAGCGTAGTCGAAGGGTTAGGATGGAGTTCCTGCGATGCCCGCTCGCTGGTGTTGGCAAGCAGATGTCGCAGTTCAGCAGGCAAACCAACAGGAGGAGGCAACAATGGCACTAGGACTATCCAGCTATCGTCCCCCCATCATGGGCGTAACCCACGTCGTGTCCGCGGGCCAGTACCTCGCGGCCGCGGCCGGCTACCGCATCCTTGAGCAGGGCGGCAACGCGGTAGATGCCGGCGTCGCCTCAGGCATCGTCATCAACGTGACCCTGCCGGAGAACACCAGCTTCGGAGGCGTCGCCCCGATCATGATTTACATGGCAGACATGGACGAGCCGGTGACGATCTCCGGCCTCGGGCGCTGGCCCCGCGCCGCCACCATTGAGTACTTCCACGAGAAGCACAACAGCCAGATCCCCCTGGGCGTCGACCGAAGCGTCGTGCCCGCCGCGCCCGACGCCTGGCTCACCGCGCTCGAGCTGTACGGCACCATGACCTTCGAGCAGGTAGTCACGCCCGCCCTCGAAATCGCGGAGCACGGCTACCCGCTGCCCGCGAGGGTCCAGCGCGCCTTCGCCGCCCAGGCGGCCGACAAAGACGGACCGATGTGGAATTTCCCGTCCGTCCGGGAAGTCTTCATGCCCGGTGATCGCGTGATTGAAGTGGGGGAGAAGTTCGTCCAGAAGGACCTAGCCCGCTCCTTCAAGCGCCTCATCGAGGTGGAGCGCGACAACGCCGGAAGCGGCAGGGAGAAGGCGATCAGGGCCGCCCGCGACTACGTCTACAAGGGCGAAATGGCCGAGGAGATCGCGAGCTTCATCCAAGAGCAGGGCGGGCTGCTGACGCTGGACGACATGCGCGAGTTCACCGTGAAGGTCGAGCCCGCCGTCAGCGGCCAGTTCCGCGACTACACAGTCTACACCTGCGGTCCGTGGTGCCAGGGCCCGGTCGTCGCCCAGACGCTCCAGACGCTGCAGGACGACGACCTCGCGTCGCTCGGCCACAACACGCCCGACTACATCCACCTGCTGGCCGGGGCGTTGAACACGGCGTTCGCTGACCGTGAGCGCTTCTACGGCGACCCCGATTTCGTTGACGTGCCGATGGCAGGCCTGCTCTCGCCCGACTACACGCGCTCAAGGCGCGCCGAGATCGACATGGGAAGCGCGTGGCGGGAGATGCCGCCTCCAGGCGATCCTACGTCCAACGGCGCGACCGCGGCGAAACCGGCCGCGGTCCAGCAGGCTGCGCCGGGCGGCGGCGACTTGACCGACACTAGCTATACGTGCGTCGTCGATCGCTGGGGCAACGCCTTCTCGGCTACGCCGAGCGACGCGTCTTTCTGGTCGCCCATCGTGCCCGGCCTCGGCTTCATCGTTTCCGGGCGCGGCTCTCAGACCTGGCTGGACGCCGATCACGCCTCCGGCCTGAGGCCCTGGAAGCGTCCGAGGCTGACTCCAAACCCCGCGATAGCCTTCAAGAACGGCAAGCTCTTCATGCCGTTCGGCTGCCCGGGCGGTGACGCGCAGCCGCAGGCCATGGTCCAGACCTTCCTTAACGTCGTGGAGTTCGGCATGGACGCGCAGGCCGCCATCGAGGCGCCCAGGTTCACGTCGTCCAACTTCCCGAACTCGTTCTGGCCTCACACATACCTGCCCGGAAGGCTGACGGTTGAGGGCCGAATCGATCAGGACGTGCGCTCGGATCTGGCCGGTCGCGGCCACGACATCCGCGTCCTCGACGACTGGGGCGGCATGGCAATGGCTGGCATGTCCGCCATAGTAGTCGACCACGAGAGAGGCGCCCTGATCGGCGGAGCAGACCCCCGCCGCGACACCTACGCCATAGGCCGCTAGGAGAACACAGGCTAGCAGGTACTACCAGAGCGTACGTGCGCCTGCACGCCAGCCAAAGGCGCACATGTGACTGGAGCAAAGAGCAGCTGGCATTAGCTGCAATAGTCGAAGCTTGTCCTGAAATGCGCGCACTGATCTGCAATCCGTACATTCTATGCTCGTGTCAATGGCATCCTCTCCATTGATGGGAGAGGACTGAGGTGAGGGTGAAGGGGCGGGGGCAGGCCACGCGTTGACGGCACTCTGCCTACCAAACTGGACGTGCCCCCAGAATTTCAAATGTCCCGGCATCGGCGGGTAGGCCCTGGTGGTCTACAGCACAGTGGCAGCCCTCAAGCGAACGCCTGCATCACCTCGTCCACAAACAGCCTGACGTCATCGTGCTCGCCAAGGCTCGTGAAGGCCGTGACGCACAGGTCAAAGCCTAGCTCCGCCAGCTCCTCGAACCGCTCGATGACGTATGCGGGGTCCCCAGCGATCGCCGGTGTCGGCCCTTCGAGCCGGTCGCCCGCGCGCTCCCGCGCCCGGCTGTGCGACCGGTCGATGAACACGCTCGCGGCCACCGTCTTCCGGATGCGATCGAAGTCCGTGCCCTCGGCCTCGCAGTGATCTCGAAGGACACCAAGCTTGCGCCTTAGGTCAGCAGGCGGCCGGCATAGGTCGTTCCACCAGTCCGCATGCCGCGCCACAGTTCTGAGCGTGTACCGCTCGCCCGAGCCACCCACCATCACCGGTGGCAGCGGCTCCGGCCTCGGCTCGCAGAATGCGTCCACGATCTCGTAGTGCTCGCCGTGAAAGGAGAACGGCGCCTCCGTCCAGAGACCGCGAATGATCTGTACGCCTTCCTCCAACATCTCAACTCTAGTCCTGAGCGCGGGAAAGTCGAACCCGTACGCCTCGTACTCCCGTTTGCTCCACCCTGCGCCGTAGCCCAGCACGAACCTGCCGGAGCTCAGATACTGCAAGCTCGAGGCCATCTTCGCCATCAGCGCCGGGTTGCGCCACGAGTGGCACATCACGATCGTGCCCAGCATCCGCCCCGGGTACCGAGCCGCAATCCAGTTCAACAGCGTCCAGCACTCCATCCTGAACTCGTCACGGTAGTTGAAATGATCGGAGACCCACAGCGAAGGAAAGTGCTGCGCCGCAAAGTCGAGCGAGCGCTGTAGGTCGCCCATGAATCTGCTCGGCCTGATCGGCTCCAGGCCTCTGTCGCCCGGCGGCGCGCTGTACCCAAACTCCAATCGAGGCATGTTCAGTGACTCTCCTTGAATCGACCGCTTGCCACGCCGCGCCCGCTCAGGCTGCCGGACGCGAGTAGGCTAGGGGAGGGGCCAGTGGTCCGGCACCCTCGGAGCTTCGTCTTCTCCGGGCCAAGGCGGCATCGTCGAAATCACGAACTTCAGAGGGCCCTCTCCCGTGTTGCGGAACTGGAAGTGTGTGCCCAGTGGAATTGTCAGCGAGACCCCTGGCGAGACGTCGGTCACGCTCTCGCGATCGCCCTGCCTGCGCCATACCTGCCCGCGCCCCTCGACGAACACCCAGATCTCCTCGACCGTGCGATGCGTAACCGCTGCAGACACGCCGCCAACAGGCAGCGTGCATTCCGCAAGTCCGCCCCCGCGCAGCTCGTGAAGCAGCCTGACCTCCGAGCCGTCCGGCGCAGACACAAACTCATCGCCAATGCGCCCCGTCTCGAAGGGCGTGTGACCGTCCTCAATAGTCATAGGTTTCTCCGAGGAATGTTGACTGGGCCAGGACCACACCCCCTGACCAATCACTTCAAACATCGTAAGCAGGTCAGAAGACGCTAACAGGCTCCGCTGGAGCAGGAGACGGGACTCGAACCCGCGACCCTTTGCTTGGGAAGCAAATGCTCTACCAGCTGAGCTACTCCTGCCCAGGCGACGATTCTAGCACGAGCCAGCTTCCCCCGGCGCGTAACCCAACCCACGTAATCACTCGACATACCCTCGAAACAAGTCACGAGCTGGCGCCCATCGCCTTCCGCCGTGGGCCGCACAGGTGATACTATGACAGGGCCTCTAGTTTGGGCCAGTAGCTCAGCCGGTTAGAGCGTCGCTCTGATAAAGCGGAGGTCCGTGGTTCGAGTCCACGCTGGCCCACCATGACGTACCGATTTGCGAACTCCCCCGTTCAGGGCGATTTCGGCGGAGTCCGCTCCCCCTAGCGGGCTGTCCTCCGGAGTAGGCATCGAGTAGATGATCGCGGCCTTGCCGGGCTTGATCTGAACCTCCTTGACGAACGAGTGGACGAAGGCTTTGGTCTCGGTCAGCTCGCTGTCCTTGAGAAACTCGCTCATCTCCTCTGCGAAGGTTGCGATGGTGTCGGCGCTGTCCAGGTACTGCCGCCGCTCGGCCAGCACCGCCCGTGCCTCGTCTGCGGCGCTCTCCAGACTCTCCTTCCGCTCCCGCAGTTCCACGATGTGATCCGAGGCAGCGGCCACGTCGATGCTGTCGCTCTTGGAGACGAAGTGCCAGACTCGGCCCAGTTGCTTCTTCACCTCCTCAAGCTCCGCCTCGATGCTCTCCAGCTTCTGACGGTGCTCCAAGGCCGCTCCGTCCATCTCCTCGTCCAGGTGCTTTACCAGTTCTCTGATGTTGGACTCGGTGAGGACGTTGGCGCGAAGCTCATCGACGATGGTGTTCTCGATCTTCTTGGCATTGAGCCTAGGGGTCTTGCAGGTCCCGCTGCCCCTCTTCATCAGGGACTGGCAGACGTAGTAGGTGTACTTGCCGCTCTTGGCCTCGGAGGCGGACATGGCCCTGCCGCAGGTCTCGCACTTCAGGATGCCGCTGAGCAGGTAGGGGCTGGACGCCCGCCTAGGGTTCGCCTGCTTCGGGGCGCGGGAGCCGAGTAGCTTCTTGATCCGCCTGTACTCCCGCTTGCTGATGATGGCGGGGTGCGCGTTCTCCACCCGCACGGGCGGCTGGCGGTCCTTGGCGCTGATTCCCCACACCACGGCTCCCGTGTAGGCTTCGTTGTCCAGCATGGCGTGGACGGTTGTCTTCTGCCACTTCTTGCCGTTGACCGTTGGGATGCCCTCGGCGTTGAGGGTCTTGGTGATGTCGAGGATGCTCCTGCCCTGGAGGGCCATGTCGAAGATGCGCCGGACCATTGCGTCGGCGGGTGGGTCTAGCTCCAGCCTGGGGCGCTTCTTCGCCCCGTCCTGCACGTGGACCCGCTTGTAGCCGTAGGGTGCGTAGGCCGACATCCAGAAGCCGCGTGACGCTGCCTCGCGCAACCCCCTGGAGACCTCCTGGGCCAGATTCTCCGAGTAAAATTCATCGACGCTCTCGATGATGGCCTCAAGGAGCCTGCCGGTGGGGTTGTCCTCGGCCTGCTCGGTGATGGAGACCACGCGGATGCCCTTGCGTCTGAGCTTCGACTTGAAGGCGACGGCGTGCTCGCGCTTGCGGGTGAACCGGCTGAATTTCCAGACAAGAATCTCCTTGAAAGGGGCCTCGGGCTTTTCGGCCTCGTCCAGCATCTTCTGGAACTGGGGCCGAGCGGCGATACGTCCGCTCTCGGCCTCGTCCACGTACTCACGGACGATCATATAGCCGTTCTTCTCGGCGTAGTCCCTGAGCGCCCGCAGTTGGGCGGCCACTGACAGGTCCACGTCCTGCCGGTCGCTGGAGACCCTGGCGTAGAGGGCCGCCGGTGTCAGATCGAATCGGTCGTTCATCAGTCTCTCCTCCCCTGTCTATTCCTGTGCTGTCGTCGTACGGGAGCGCAGCCGTTCCAGCCGCTCACGTCTGTGCCACTCCCGCTCGTCCTCGTTCACCACCTACCAAAGCCATCAGGCCTTGTCCAGCGCCTTCGAAGGTTGCGGTCATTCGGGACGTGGGCAATGTCTCGTTTAGCCTGCAAGGTTATGTCATTGTCATGCCTCTGATTCGTCCGTCGGATGGATTCCCAATACCTCCGACACGGTCTTCTTGAGCTTCTCTTCAAGGGCCTTAGGTCCCCTGAGTTCAAGGTTGTAGACAATGTGCCTTAGATGCCTCAGATCAAAGGGGACGTCCTCCATCGACTGCGTGATGAGTATCACTTCCTTGCCGACTGTGTGAGCGATGCCGGTCTCGTATAACACGTTGGGGTTCCTGCCGGTGAGGTCTGCAATGAGTAGCCTAGCCCGACAGGTATGCTCCCATATGTCTTCCATTATCCCTTGAGTGCTGTATATGTTGTCGGCCCTGACGCACTGAAGGTTGAACGCCAATTCCACTGCGGGTTTGATGTGGTCAGCGTACAGAGTGTCAAACGGATGTCCAAAGGGAGAAAGTACGAATACCAGATTCTCATCGAGCATGAAATCCCTGCCTCGGAATATCGGCCGCAGTCTCACGATTCGCTCCTGACGTTCGATTTCCTTAACGTCTTCCTCGACGAATTGCCGCGCTATGTCGGCGGCGATCTCCTTGTGCTTGTCCGTATCTTGGTCGAGCACCGAAAGCGAGAATTGAAATCCGAAAGGGGCTTTGAACCCCAACCGCTGCATTGCGAACGCCGCCACACCGTCCAAGTCCACCGGATTACGATTGCCGAAGGACGCTTCGATTCTATGTGCACCCCGGTCGAACGGGTCGAAGATCACAAAGACATTGGACGGATCGAAGTAGACACAAATGTGCAGTGGCTGGAGAAGGCGCACCTGAGCGGGAAACAACCCTTCAGCTTGGGACAGACGGTAGACATCCCGGTCTATCTGCTTGAAGATTCTCTCGGTTTGCCCCTTCCTCTCGTGAGTCATGCCGCCCACCGATTGGATCATTCCGTATTCCTTTGCCAGAGGCATATGGAGTAACCTCCTAGTTCATTCCTGATCGTTCTGGCGGGAGCGCAGCCATTCCAGCCGCTCCCGTCTGCGCCACTCCCGCTCCTCCATGAACAGGCGGATGGCCTGCCTGAGCAGCTCGCTCACGGAGAGGTCGTCCTCTTTCATCACACTCCGCACCTGCGCCTCCATCTCCGGGGGCAGGGAGAAGGTGATGGTCTTGGAACGCCTGGGAGTGGTCATGCTCTCTCTTCTTGCCCCTAGGTGTAGTGCTATGTCTTACTATACACCACCGGGCAACCCGGCATCAACCGCTAGAGCACCTGGTGGGCGTGGGGGATGCGCTCGAAACAGGCGTGGCCCAGTTGGGGAGCAAGGACGGAGCGGTCCCGGTAGGGGACGGCGACGACGGCTATCTTGGCGACACGCCCGTACCAGACGACCGGCCTTGCCGCCAGGGTCACATCGTCGTTTCGCCACAGGTCGTAGCCGCTCACCCGCTCCACGTGGACGGGTCTGCCGGTGAGGCTCACCCGCTCCGCCACCGACCCCGGCGCAGGTGGAGCGCCCCTGCGGGGCAGCAACCCCCGCAGAATCGAGAGGGGCCTCCTCTGCATCCTGATCCGAAATCCCGGCGTCCGCACCACCACCTTGGCGGTGAAGTCGTCGAGGGTGGCTATGGGGGGCCACCGGCGCGGCTCTCCTTTCTCCTTGTGCTCGTACAGGACAACCATGAGGGGCTGGCGGCGCATGACCTCGGCCAGCCTGATGGCAATGGAGGAGTAGGCGCGCTGGTACATCCCTTGCAGCGCCACCACGTCGAACCCCGACGACTCGGCGAACAGGGAGAACATATCCGGCGGCATAAGCGCTGCGGCGGCGAACCGGTCGGCCTGCCGGCACACTCTCCGCACCGGCGCGGAGCCGGAGTACAGCTCGCAAAGGGTCTCGTCGATGATCTCGTAGGTTTCGTGGAGCACGGTGTGCTCCTTGGACCCCTCCCACAGGTCGTCCCGGTAGTGGATGTCGTAGCCGCCGCCCGGCGAGCTGAAGTGGATGCCCTTCACGTCCAGGCTCTCCCTGCACTTGCCCGTCACCGTGCCGAACCCCGTCTCCCTGAGCAGGACGGTCAGCTCGGGGACTGTGAGGTGGCCCGACACGTTGAAGTAGCGCACGAAGCGGGCTGCGACGCCCTCGGGGTCGAGCCCCCGTTCCAGGGCGTCGTCCAGCAGATTGATGCAGAAGTCCTCTCTCGTTCGGTTCATTCCAGCAGCTTCTTATTGGCGAATCGCTCGTACATCTCGACGATGAATCGCTTGGTCTTCAGCGTGATGGGGCCGTCGGGCCGGGTGCCCACGCGGAACACGGGGTCTGCCAGCACGTACTGGTAGGCCCGCTCCACCTCCATCGCCTCGTCGCTGAATGGGTCGATGTGGCTATCCCGCCCGGCACGCTTCAGCAGTTCGTCGGCATCCACGTTGTAGAGGTCGGCCAGCTTGCGGATGACGTTGGTGCCCGGCTTGCGGTCGCTCCTCTCTATCTGGGAAAGATAGGAACTGGAGACGCCGATGCGCTTGGTCACGTCCCGCAGGCTGAGGTCTCCGCGGAGCCGCCTGAGCAGCGGGCCTATCGCGTCGTCGCCTTCGATCTCACGGCCCTCGCCCGGGTCTTGGATGTCCTCATGCTCGTCCATGATGTCTCCCCTTTGGGTCCGTAGGCGCGAACGGTTCCGCGAACGGTGTACCTGCTAAATCGCAGCTAAACTCTTGGACAAGAATTGTTACATAATAGCGAGCAATTGTCAACGAGTTGAGTTCAGAAGGCGGATTACTGCCCATTCGCCATTGCCTCTGCTCTAGTGTGATTGATACACTTACGCCGACAGAACTAATCTTCTAAGTGTCGCCTTGAGTATACATCACCGGCGTCCCCGAAGGCCACACCTTCATGGCAAGCCGGACTCCAAGAGAGAGACGGATCGCGTGAGTAGCAAGCGCAAGCGAAGGCTGACTGAGAGGCAGGAGCGCAGGCGCATCGAGGGCCTGCGAATACTGGCCCGCATCATCGCGCGCCACTACCTCACCAATCCGCACCTGTACCGCAACGGCGCAGCCGTGGACGGGGCGCAGACGGACCGGAAGGAGGCCGAGGCGTGAGTCGCAGACAGCCCGCATTCCGGGTCAAGCTCAACTCCCACAGGGTGTGGGAGATACTCGACCGGCGCAACATGACGCAGAACGAGCTGGCGGGGCTGCTCGATACCTCGTCGAGCTACCTCTCCCAGCTCATGTCCGGGCATCGCTGCCCCTCTCCGGCCTTCCGCAAGAAGCTCATGGACGGCCTTGGCGTCACCGACTTCGACGACCTCTTCTACATGGAGGCAGTCGAATGAGAGCCGGACTCCTCCCGTCGCACCTCATCGTCGACGACGGCCTCATCGGGCCGGACTTCGGCACGCGCCTCGAAGCCTTCAAGGACGCCATCGACGTCTCCTGGGACATCCTGGCCGCGTGCCTGGGTGTGGACCCGCGCCAGCTTCAGCGGTGGCGCAGCGGCACCAAGCCCAGCGGGGACGGGGTGAACGCCCTGGTCAAGCTGGCGGCCCGCATCCCCGGAGGCATCTACATCCTCTTCGGGGTGCACGTCCTGCCTCCGGTAGGGGCCTACCAGCCACCCCTGGCCGTCGATCTCGTCCTGCCCGGGAACGACGAGGAAGAGTAGGACATGGGAGTTCAGAAGCGAGTCCATCGGCCCATCGAGTACGACCTTCCCCCGGACTTTGCCGGGCGGTTGGAGCTGTTCAAGGAGGCGAGCGGGCTGAGCTGGAGGGAACTGTCCCGTCTGCTGGGCGTCAGCCTCCACCGGCTCAGGCAGTGGCGGAACAAGGGCGTGGCCCCCAACCCTGCCAATCTCTTCCTGCTGATGCTCATAGCCGACGTGATGGGGTTGCGGGACGGGATTCTGATGCAGCCCGAACGGGACCTGCCCGAAGGGCTGGACCCCGAGGCTGTGCGGGCCATGAGAAGGAACGCATAGGCGATCTTTAGAGAAAGGAGGAGGGACAATGGTGACCACGGAACGGAGACGAACGTTGAACAACCGGCCCCCGCCCTTTCCCGATGATTTCGGGGAGCGGCTGGAGCGGTTGAAGGAGCTGTCGTGGCTGTCGTGGGGCGAGTTCGCCGAGCGGCTCAGCGTTACACAGCGCGGCCTGGCGAAGTGGCGCAACGGAGGGCCGCCTTCGGGAGCCTACTTCTGGGCCATCCTGAAGCTGGCACGCGAGATTCCCGGCGGCTACGACCTGATCATGTACGGCGACGACGGAGCGCCGGAGTAGAGGGGCTGGACGCCTGACGGGGAGAGACTCGACGCGGGACAGCCTGCCCAGGCCTTCCTGCGTTTCTCGCCGGTTGCCAGCCTCGTTCGTAAGCGCACCGGAAGCTGCGAACCGGAGAGTCCAATTGGCGAACCGTTTCCATCTTCAGCGACCTGGTCTCCTGTTGCTCTCTCCCGCCCGGTTGGTGGACAATGGGCGGAACCTCAAATTCGCGTGAAGGCGCGCGCCCACCGTTTCGACTCCCCCGGCATCGAGGGCATCCCATCCGTCCGAGGGCCGGGACGGAGACTATGGGGAGGTTCCAACAATGCCCAGCCATAGGAAGAAGGTCTGCCGGGTCTGCGGTCGCATCTACCTGCGGCGGTACGTGCGGCAGGCCAGCATCTTGGGCTGGTGCCGGCCGACCTGCTACTTCAAGGACTACAAGCGGCGAAGGGAGGGCGTGGCGCCGGGCGAGCCGCCGAAGCCGGTCGTCGACGACGCCACTCTGGAGCCGCAGGTGCTGGAGGCCCTTGCAAGCGTACTCCGGGGGGACGATCAGCATCGGGGAGCTACTGCCGGGGACGCGTCGGCTGGGGAGACCGGCGTAACGACCATCGAGGTCGCGGCTGACCGCGCCCTCGTTGCGCAGCCCAGGCCCGGCGAGGACGACCGAGACGAGGTGGAGTGGGTTGGCCGCTGCTGGGTGTGGATGACTGACGACAAGCTTCCCACCCTCATGGACGTGGTGGTCAGGGACGGTGAGATCGTCAAGCTGCTGGAGCCAGGACAAGTTCAGCGCGTGCGGGCGATGGAGCGGACCATCCAGACGGCTAGGGGCGAGGTCGACGGGCTGGAGGTGTGGATGGACTTCAGGGGGTTCAGGGCGGAGCCCGAACCGGAGCTCAGGGCGACGGCCAGGGGACTCCGGGAGGGAGGAAGGGTCCGCATAGTCGGCAACCGCCGACGGGATGACCGGGGCAAGATGGGCACGCTGTTGTGGTTCACCCTGGGGGTGGTCGAGGTGGACGGGAAACGGTTCGGCGCAGGACTTGGCGACCTGGAGCCGCTGGACGGCCCGGACGGGTCGCCGACCCCGGTGGCTGCCAGTGTGACGGAACGCCCTGCCGAGACGCTCCCGCAGGAGTCCGGGGAGAGGTCGCTGGAAGTCGTGGCGGACCGCGCCCCGGTTGCGCAGACCATTTTCGGAGAGGGCGGCAGCGTCGGGATCGAATGGGTGGGGCGCTGCTGGGTGTGGCTGGCCGCGGGGGAGGCCCCTTCGCTGATGGAAGTCGTGGTGCGTGAAGCTGCGGTCGCCAGGCTGCTGGAACCGGGCCGTGTGCGCCGCGTCCGTGCGATGGAGCGGACCGTCCGGACGGCTGAGGGAGAGGTCGAAGGTCTGGAACTGCGGCTGGAATTGGGTGCTAAGCCCGCACCGGACCGCAAAGCGGAGCCTCCTGCTCGGGACCCCAGGGCGATGGCCAGGGGGCTGTGGGAGGGAGGGAAGGTCCGCCTGCCGCCGGAGTATCCCTGGCGTGACGAGCCAGGCAAGATCGGCACGCTGCTGAGGTTTTCCGCCGCCTACGTGGAGGTGGACGGCAAGCGGGTTGCCGTAGGCGCGAGGGACCTGGAGCCGCTGGACGACCCGGGGGTGCCGCCTACGGGAACTGAAGAGGCCGGAAGCGACTCCTGACGGGAGTCGACCGCTTCGGCCCTCCTCACTCTCACCGCCTGACGACGCCCTGGGGGTCTCGCCTCGACGCCCTGCGGTTGAGGGCGCGGTCGAGGATCCCGAAGGCCCGGTCGGTGCCCAGGCGCACCACCCTGGGGGACGGCTCCTCCTCCTGCTTGAGGAGGGCGTGGGCGATCAGGTCGGCCATCTGCAGCAGGTGGTCGGAGTGGGAGCTTCGGAAGGCGGGGCCGCCGATGACCCTCTCTATCGGGATGTCCTTCGTCCGCCCTCCGTCCTCCCACTTCTCGTACCTGCTGGGGATGGGGTTGAGGCTTCTGAGCCTTCGGTAGAGGCGGGCCACCATCTCCTCCCTACCCTCGTCGAAGATGAGGAAGGCGTGGCGGTTGGCGGATGCGACCGAGGTGTTGATGCGATTGAGAAGGCGGTTGAGGCTGGTCCGCTCGTGGCCTATCACGTCGGGCTTATGCAGGCAGACGTTGACGATCTCCACTCCACCTATGGTGCTGGCGGCGTCCTCGACGACGCGCAGCCCTTCCATGAAGATTTCGGCCCCGTGCTCCGGCGAGAGCCTGCGGTCCTTGCCGTCGATCCGGGCCAGCTTGCCCCGTCCTGCCAGCAGGTCGCAGGCATGAAGCTCCCGGTCCGCGGGGACGGCGTAGCGGTCTTGCAGATCGAGCCTCCATTCCCGGACGCGGGTGTGCAGTTCATTCCACCGATCGGCGTCCACTCCCAGGGCGGTTCGGACATAGTAGCGGCGACCCTCGGACTCGTCGATGTAGTAGATTCTCATGGTCTTGGTTCTCCGTTCGGGTTTTGATTGAGGGGGCGCGCCGGCTCGAAGCCACTGCCGGGGGCGAGCCATGCCCTGCCGAGCGGTCCCTCCCGCTCCACCAGGCCCCGGTGGGAGACCAGCAGGGGGAGGGGCGTCCTTGTCCGCACCATCTCCTCAAGGGCGACTCGCAGGAAGTGGGTCGCCGCCAGGTCTTCGTGGAACACCACGAGGACGGCGGGCCGTGCGCCGTGGTCGTCGATGGGCCGGTGGGACGAGTAGTAGCGCAGGTAGGGGGCGAGACGCTCCGCCATCGTGATGGGACGGACGGCGCGGCGCTCCCACTCAAGGAAGAAGGGCCAGAGATCGTCGCCTCGCCGCAGGATGCCGAAGGCGTCGGGGTGGATGGAGCGCCTGCCGCCGAAGTGCCGGAAGTAGCGGGAGGCCCTGATGGGCGGGTCGATCTGGTCGATGCCCCAGCCCAGCTCGCGGGCCTGGGTCGCCAGGGCCGCTATGAAATCGTGGACGGCGGTGGTGTGCTCGACGTCGCGCAGCAGCTGCCTGCTACGCCTGCCGGAGACGCTGCGCCAGTCCCCGGCGTCCTCCGGGGCTGCGCTCCAACGCTTCTTCGCCGCGCCCACGGCTGTGCGGTCCCTGCGGGCCAGCATCGCCAGACCGACATCGGTGAGGGCCAGCCTGCGTCCAGACGCGGGTGCGCGGCCCACCAGCCCGAAGCCCTCCAGGGCGGCAATGAGATTGGACGCTCGCGGGCGTGAGACCCCCAGCAGCCCGGCCAGTTCCGGCAGTCCGAGCCAGGGCCAGTCGCAGAGCAGGTCGAGGGCGCGCTTCTCTGCGGGCCTGACCAGTGCGGGCAGCATGTAGTCGGGAACGTCGCCTCCCGGCTCGTGCTCGTCGATGTCGGGGGGGAGGTAGAGACCGCGCTCCAGAGGACGCTCGTTGGGGATAACGCCCCTGCTGGTCAAGCGGTCGATGGCGTCCCGCAGGCTGACGGCGGCGTTGATGGAGCGGAGCCGCCAGACGGGATCGTCTGGAGAGACCGCAACCGCCTCGCGCTCCAGGGCGAAGAGGGCCGTGGCCGGGGTGTGGGGGAGCCGGTTGCGGGAGTGCCGCAGCCGCACCTCGTCGGGCGCGATCAGCAGGATGCAGCCGGGCTGCGGTCCCCGGGTGAGCCGCCAGAGCCTCTTGGGAAAGCCCGTGCGGTCGGTGGTCGGCCCCTGCCGGACTATGCCGACGGTTCCTCCTCCGGGCAGGATGACGATGGCGTCCAACGGCCTGGCGCGGTACCAGCGGAATCGAATGGGATAGGCGGCGTTTGAAACGGCGGAGGCGAGGCGGTAGACGACGGCCACGGCGTCGAGCCGCTCCAGCAGGACGCGCCGCCACCGGGCCGAGACGGGCAGGTCTCTGAGCAGGGCCTCAAGTGGTACGTTCTCGGCGTGGGCCAAGCGGCGCAGGCCGTCGGCGGTGAGGTGGAACCTGCGGGTGGGGGGTATGAGATCGGTGCCGTGGGGGACGGAGGCGATCAGCCCCGCGTCCTCCAGCCTAGGGACCGCCCTGTAGACCCCTCCCCTCGACCAGCCGGAGACTGCGACCATCTCCAGCCGGTCGAGGAGGGGCATGTGCGCCAGAAGTCTGAGCAGCTCGGCGTCCACGGGTCTCATTCTTCACGCTCCCCGTCGTCCGACCGCTCCGTCGTCTCCGGGGCCTCGTTCCCGGGTTTCCGGTCGCGCTTGGTTCGCTGCTGCTTGCGCTTGGGCTGCTCCTGGGCCTGTTGCTCGCCGCCGCCCTGGGCCTCCTGGGACTGCTCCTTCCTGAGCCTGTCCAACTGCTCGCGGTACTTGTCGACCAGTTCCTGCAAACCCTCGTCCTTCTCGGCCAGGTCCCTGGCCGGGGTGAGGTAGCTCTCGGCTTCGCTCCATATGCGATCCGCCGTTTCGGGGTCTCCCGGCTCCGGCTTGGCGACCTTCATGGAGAAGGCGTCCATGCGGTCTGTTCCCACCGTGGCCCGGACGTAGCACTGGTGGACGGGAAGCGACGTAATGTCGTCCTCGGTCACCCGTTCCTTGCCCAGCTCCCAGACGAGCTGCCGTGCGTCGTTGCCCGCCACCTGGAAGACGGCGAGGCAGCCGACGTTGGCGAGGATGGTGTCCCGCATGGTGTGGGAGAGGTCGTCCAGCTTGGCGAGGCTCTGTGTGGCGAGCACGAAGCTGGCCCCGAACTTCCCCAGCTCGGAGAGCATCGACTCGTAGTCCACGCCGGGCATGGACTGCATCTCGTCCACGACCACCAGTGCCCCGCGCCGCCGGTCGGGCGGCAGGCTCCCCTGCTCCCGTATCACGGCGTCCACGAGGTTCAGGAGGGACGCGCCCACCAAGGCGGCCACGTCCCTTCCGGCCTCGCCCTGGGCGGTGGAGACGAAGAGGATGCCTCCCTCGCGGATGACCCGTCGCATGTCGATGGTGGAGCGGGACTGGCCCAAGATGGCCCGCGCCCGCTTCGACGACGAGTAGTAGGAGAGGCGGGTCTGGACCGGGGCTAGGGCGTCGGAGCGGGTCTCGTGCCGCCAGCCGAAGAAGTCCCTGCCCCACCACTCCACCAGGTAGGGGTCGCTGACCTCAGCCAGAACGTCTGCGCGAAAGTCGGTGTCGGAGAGGATGCGCAGCCCGTCGAGGATGGTGTACTGCTCCCCGGCGTCCCTGCTCTCGTTGGCCTCGTGGAGCGTCTTGACGGTCTGCTCCAGGATGGACTGCATCCTCGGCCCCCACTGGTCCCACAGCCCCTTGGCGATGCGCACAACGGAGTCGGCGGTGCGGTCGCGGTCGGTGAAGACGCGGGAGTCGAGGAGGTTGATGCCGGGAGCGCCCCGCCCGTCGGCTAGGTCGATGAGCCGCACCTGGCCTGCGAGGGACTCCGGCACGTGCCTAAGCAGGTCTCCCACGAGATCGGCGTGGGGATCGACGACTACGATGGCGTCTTCGTCCCTGCCCGCCGCCTTCTCCTGCATCTTGTGCCTGACGATGTGCTGCATGAGGGTGGACTTGCCCATGCGGGTGCGGGCCACGTAGAGGTGATGCCGCCTGAGCAGGTCGGCTGGGAAGTGAATCTTCCTCGGCGTTCCGGTCGTTGTGTCGCCGACGTGTGCGCCGCCGCTGACGCTGCGGGCGGTGGGCAGCAGCACCCTGGCCCCGGCGCGGGCCACCAGGGGCGTCTCGTCCCTTGCCCCCGGCGGATGCCAGAGGCAGGCTGCCTCGCGGACGCCCAGGACGCTGCGCTTGCCGAGGAGTCCTGGGCCCGTGGGATACAGCATCTCCGGGTCGGGCGGGGCGGGCCGGATGCGGCCGACCTTCATCTTCGCACCCGCCGGGTTGTCGTAGTGGCAGTAGGCCGCCGCCACCGGCTCCAGCAGTTCCTTCGCCCGCTGCCGCCCGGTGTTCTCCGGCAGGATGGCCGTCACCTGTATCTCGCCTTCGAAGGCGATGCGGGACACCTTTTCCTTCATTTGATTCGGGTCGTACACGCGGCTGTGGGCCTTCTTCCACTTGTGCCAGAGCCAGCCGCCCGCCGCGAGTGCGGCGGTCACGCCGACGCCCATCAGAACGGCCTTCCAGGTCTCTCCCGCCTGCACCCACAGGTATGCGCGCAGGGCGGCGACCACGCCCACGCCCAGAACGGCCATCGTCACGCCGTCCATCTGGAGGGGACGGGTCTGGTAGGTGTAGGAGGGATCGCGCCTGTCTTCCACCGGCCTCTTGTGGGCCTTCTCCTGGTGGCCCTGCGACCAGTCGGGTCCCAGGGAGTTGAGCATCAGGCGCGCCACGACGCGCTCTCCCTCGTTCAGGTTGGAGAGCGCCCCCAGCACCGCCATAAGGGGGTCGGAGCCGGGGTCGAGCAGGTCGTCGTCCCTGAAGGTGCGCAGCGGCGCGTACTCGGGGCCGTCGGCCCGGAGCGTAATGCTCCACGCCTGCTCGCCCTCCTCCAGGTTCAGGGGGTCGTCCTCGGCGGCTATCCGCTGTATCTGTGCCTGCGGGTAGCGGGCGGAGATCTGGCCCCGTACCACCCGGTCTTGCAGGCAGCGGGCCAGCAGGGTCACGCCGTCGACGTCTCCCGCCAGCTCCAGGGAGAAGGGTTCGGGGACGGCAATGGAGCCCAGCAGGTTCTCCACGCCCAGGAGCGTTCTCTCACCGTCCCTGGGCGGCGTCACCGCCAGCAGCACGGGCGTCTTGTCGTCGTCATTGCCGAAGAGTCTTCGTATCGGGTTCAGGTTCATGGTTCCTTCCTTTCTCTACCGGGGTCGTCGGTCGGTTCGTAATCGCGCCGGTTCTTTCGCTCCTTCTCTGCGTCTTGGTCGTCTTCAGTGCCTGCCCGGTATCCACTCGATTACTGCCGTCTCCTCCGGGGTGGCCTCGATGCGGAGGGGGAAGCGGTGCCCCTTCGAGAGGAGCAGGCCGTCCCCGCGCGGGCAGGACAGGAGCCATCGCTGGAGGTCCTCCGGCAGGTCGAAGGCGTCTCCCACGGTGCTTATCGCCGCCGCGTCCTGCTGCAACAGCAGCTTGAAGGCGGCGTTCTGTAGCAGGGCACGTCCTGAGTGCCCCGTGATGGCGCGGGACGAGTCTTCAGACAGAAGGTCCTGGACGTCTTGGGTGATGAACTGAAGCCCCAGCCGGTGCTTCCTCGCCCGCTTCGCCATCGACACCATGAAGGCCGCGCCCTCCGGGTGCTGCATGATCGACCACACCTCGTCCACCACCAGCAGACGAGGCTTGGGGTCCTGAGCCGCCGCCGCCCACACCGTCTCGGTGCAGACCATCGCGGCGGCGGGGCGAAGCTCCGGTTCGAGGAGGCGAAGGTCGAAGACCGTCACCAGCGCCTCGTTGCCCAGCAGGTCGTCGCCCTCGTCGGAGAGGAGGTTGCGCAGGCTGCCGGTGGCGAAAGGCCGAAGCAGCCGCGAGAGGTCCTCCGCCTCCCGTTCGAGGTAGGCGTAGAAATCGCGGAAGCCGTTGCGCTCCCCGGCCCGGGCGTAATAGCCCGCCAGGGCGTGGTCGAGGGAAGCCCGCCGCTCGGCGGAAAGCCGCTCGCCCACCATGACCTCGATCAGGCGGCGAAGACTTCCGATGCGCTGGAGCAACTCCTCGGAATCCCCCTTGTCGATGACAAAGGGATTCATGCCCTGTCCGGGGACGCCGGGGGAAAGCACGCGCCCGCCCGCTGCGCGGGCCATATCCGCGTACTCGCCCTCCGGGTCGATGACGTAGGCGGTGACGCCTCGGCACAGGCCGCGCAGGACGCCGAGCTTCGTGGAGAAGGACTTGCCGCTCCCCGACCTCGCGAGGACGGCGGTGTTGGCGTTCAGGTGCGTCCCGTCCCAGGGGTCGTAGACCACCGGGGAGCAGGCCCGCATGTCGATGCCGTAGAGTGTGCCCCGCCTCGTGTCCAGGTCGGGTGGCGAGAACGGGAATAGCCGCGCCAGCGACGACGTGTCGAGGCTGCGCCACTCGGCGACGGCGTTCAGGCCCAGGGGCAGCGTGGACAGGATGCCCTCGCGTTGGCGGAAGCCCAGGTTGTCGAGCTTGCCCAAGGTGGCCCCGAAGTGGCCCTTGGCCCGCTGGGTCATGTCCTTGAGAGACGCCTCGTCCTTAGCGTGAAGGGTGACGGACAGGGACGAATGAAACAGCCGCTCCCTGCCGCGTTGCACCTCGTCGCGTAGACGAGTCACGTCCTCTAGGGCGATCTGCGCCTCCGGGGACATGGTGCGTCCCCGCTTCAACGACAGGGACTGGGCGGACTCGAAGCGCACCTTCTGCCACTCCAGCGTCCTCGCGGCCTGCTCTGTGGGTATCGGCCCCAGATGTATCGACAGGTCCATCGGCGCTCCCGCCGCCATCAGGCTCTGGAGGAAGCCGGGGGCCAGTGAGCGGGGCCACTTGCCCAGGTGCAGGGAGCGCACCAGCCGGTCGCCAATCCGCACCTCGCGGCGTCCCATCTCCACCTCGACCGGCGTGTCGGGGTCGAACTCCCCAGGTGTAGTTCCGAGGGCGGCCGATACGAGAAACATTCGCAGCCGCCTGCTTCTCAGGGGATGGACGGACAGCCCGGCCCGCGCCAGCAGGCCCCGCAGCTCGTCGAACCGGGAGTGCACACTGACGGCGTAGAATCGCCGGTCGAGGATGCCGTCGCGGGACTCCAAGTCGGTCAGGAGCCTGCGCAGGGACTCGGCCGCCGCTTTCGTCTGCGGGGGCAGGTCGTCCGGCTGGGCCTCGGTGAGCTTGTCCCTCAGTCCGTCCAGGCGCGGGGGGTGCTGGCGGATGAGGAGTTGCACGGGAAAGTCGCAGGCGTTGAGCGCCCCCGCGAAGGCCCCCAGCTTTGGCTCGTCGATCTCAAGGCCCATCACTTCGCACACTCCCAGCTTCACCCCGTCCAGCCGGACGGGACCGTCTTCCTCCAGGTGGGAGATCATGAAGAACAGGGGCAGGTCGGGCGGCGGCTTGGGGGCCGGTGCCTGTGGTTCGGTCAATTGGGATGCCGACGCTGTGTCGGCCCCCGGGGTGTCATGCGGAGCGGTCGCCACTTCGGGCAACCCCTCCGCTCCGTTTCTCTTGAATCGTCCAATCAGCTTCTTCAAGTGCTTGTTCTCCTTTGTGCTAGGGGGTGGGGAACGGGACGAGGCCGCTTCTCAGCAGCGCGGCGACACCCTTGGCCAGGAGCACCAGCACGAGGCCGACGACGGCCATGACCACGGCGGTCCTGGCCCTGCCGCCGCCCCGGTCGTCCGCGCCCTCGGCCATCAGGACGAAGCCCGCCCAGACGATGGCGAAGAGGCAGAGGCCGGAGGCGGCGTAGGCCATCGCGGTGAGAACCTCGTCGAAGGCCGCGAGCATGGCCCGCTCCTCCGGTGGGGCCGCGCCGGTGGCCGCCAGCGCAGCCCCGGCCAGAAGCGTTGCCGTCAGCAGACGCCTCACCACGGCCACTCCCATCCCAGCCGCTCGAACCACTCGCGTAGACCGCCCGCGGGCGACTGCTCGGCGGGAGGGTCCTCCGGCTCAGGCTCCGGCAGAACCAGGGCGACGTAGGGGTCGTCCGATCCCACGGCGGACCCGAGGCTCAACGTTTCCTCGCGGCTCCCGGTGACTGGCTCCCGCTCCACCACCTCGGCCTTCACGTGTTCCTCGTGGACGATGGTGAGCGTCACTTCCTTCTGGATCGTCCTGGCGGGCACGTATGCGTAGGCGTAGGCGGAGACGGTATGCTCCGTCGTGGTGCCGTCGTCATGGGTGACGGTGATGGTCTCACTGTCGCTGTCGGAGTCGCTGGCCCCCGGGCGGTACAGGCTCACCGTCTCGGTGCGCTCCTCCGTTCGCTCCGGGTGGTGGGTGAGCACGGTCAGCGGGGGGATGGGGATGCTCAGGGAAGCCTCAAGGCTCACGTCCACGCTCACGTCATGGACGGCGTGGCCGACCGCTATGGGCAGGATGACCCCCGTTGCGCCGTTGGCGACGAAGGGGACGCTGGCCTGCGACGCTCCGGCCGCTGCAACGAGCGTCCCGGTGATCTCAGTCACTCCGGCTTCCATGAGCGCCGTCTGGGTGACGTTCTCGTGTCCGGTCACCGTCTGAAGCTCGACCGGGTGCTCGATGAGCGTGACGCACTCCGACTCGACGACGCCCGTCACCACTCCCGGCGTCCAGCCCAGGGAGGTCATGCGAATGTCGCACAGTTCCCCCTCGATCTCCGGCAGCGGGTGGGGTATCCACTCGTGCTCGACGGTGAACGCCCCGGCTTGGCCCGTGCCGTCCTTCCACGAGAAGGTGAAGGACGGAACCGGGCCGTGCAGGGGGAGCGAGTAGTTCACCCGCTCCCCCGCGTTGAGGGTCGCCGAGCCCCAGAATCGGAGCCAGCTCCCCTCCGGGCCGCCGTATGCCCTCGCACGCAGTTCGATGTTGGTGGCTGCTCTCAGGGTCACGGCGGCCCGGTCTCCGGAGACGGTGAGGGCCTCGACGAATACCCGTCGGCCCTCCACCGGCTCGGTGATCTCGAAGTCGATCTCGTCGCGCCAGGGCTCGTGGCCGTTGGCGTGGACGGCCTGGGGGAGCGTGACGGCCGCCGCCAGGGCGACGACGGCCATGACCGCAGACCAGTGCTTCGGGAGCTTCCCGCGCTTGGCTCTGCGGCCCGCGGCTTCGTTTCCGTTTCCGTTGATGTTGTCTTTGTCGGCCTCCGCCCGCCTGGGCTTGCCGAACCAGCGGTGGGGACGGAAGGGCATTCGCCCGCCCGCCTTCTCGCGGTTCCTGCGCTTGGGACGGAGGTTTCGCAGTGTCTTGCCCGCCCGCTTCGCCATCAGGCTCAGCGGACCGGGGCCGCCTTGCACCGGCTGCGCCGGCGCGGGCGGCTCGCTCCGCACGAGCTGGGACAGCGGCCCGACGTAGAGCCTTGCCCCCAGCCGGTACTTGAGCAGGTCGGCGGCCACCAGGGGCAACCGCCTCCCGCCTATCTTCCCGACGACGGCGATGATCCCAACCAGGCCGAACAGGACGGCAATCGCAATCCTCACCTCGGACGGCCCGACGGGGGCGTAGCGGTATGCGCCATAGGACAGGGCACACACCGCCGTGATCGCCACGATCTGAGGGAAGGTGAACCACAGCAGCACCCTGTCCTCGGCCTGCACGTGGGTAGGTACCTCGTGTTCTCTCATGGTCTACTCCCTCCCTCTCGACTATCCGCCGCTGCTGTCGCCGCCGCCGTCGCTGGCTTCCGGCGTGGGGTCGGGAATGGTGACGTCCACCGGCGATCCGACGACCGCGTTCATCACCAGCTCTACAACTCCGTAGGCCACCATCGCCAGGACGATGCCCGCCAGGGCGGTCATCATGGCGCTCTTGCCGCGCTCCATCTGGTGGGGCGCCCCCGACGCCGTGAGGTACATGTAGGCCCCGTAGATGAAGAAGCCCACGCCGACGACGCCCACGATCCCCAGCAGGATGCCCACCAGGTTCGATATGGTCTGAGTCAGGTCTTCCATTCGTTGTCTCCTCTCGTCTTCTCCGCCGGGCGTTCCCCGCCCGGTCTTTTCTCGATTCGTCCGTCTCTATTGGTTCATCGCCTACCTGCACATCGCTCCCACCTCCTTCGCGTTCTCGGTCGGCGCAGGCCACGCCGCGCCACATGTGTAGTTGTCGTAGTAAGGGCTACTCGTCTGCGCTCCTGGGGGCCTGACCGCCGGAAGCTCCGCCGCCCGATGGGGTCGCCATGGACGCCGCAGAGCTGAGGCCGCTCGACGCAGCCGACAGCCCCGCGCTGGCCGCCATCGCTCCAACCGCCATGCCTCCCGGCCCTCCCGTCGCACCTCCAGCGATAAGCCCGATGGTCTTGGCGGACCGCACCATCGACGCGGGCAGGTTCATGCCGAAGTACAAGGTGCTCAGCCATGCGTCGAACGTCCCGGCGTTGCCGAGCATCGACGGCACCCTGGTCGCCATGTAGACGAAGGCCAGGCTCATCAGGAGCTTCCAGATGAGGTCTTGGACCGGCTCGAAGGCGGCGACGGAGGCGAACTCGTTGAGGAACCCGAACCCCAGGGCCAATGCGATGAGTTGCACGGCCTGCTGGAACACGGTCGTCATGAACAGCCGTAGCCAGTGGCGGCCCCATCCAGCCGTGTGCGGAAGGATCCACAGCCCCAGTGCGATGGGGGCGAGGGCCAGCAGGATGTCGATGAGCGCGAGGCGCAGGATCATCTGCACGATCACGTACAGCACGAAGAAGCCGTAGACGAGGTAGAGCAGCGCAAGGAGCTGCGCCATGCCGACGCTTCCGGCCTGGACTGCGGTGAGGAACGTTTCGAGGGGTGCCCGGAGCAGGTCTCCGGGGGTGACGTTGAGGGAGACGGCGATGAAGCCGGACACGGCGTCGGCCACGTGCAGCACAAGGGCGCACCACCAGAGAGACGACGCGGCGGCCACCAGTCCCAGCACGAGCCGGGGAACCATCTCGCGCCATCCGGCCTGGGACCTGCCCACGTGCTCGGAGATGATGAGGGTCAGCCCCATCCAGCCGAGGACGACCACCAGGGCTGCGGAGGTGACGGCCCATACGACCATCCATGCCTGCTGCACCAGGGGGTGGCCGTAGGTGAGGTGCTCGGGGGTTCCTGTGAGGATGTCGGTCATCGCCCGCTACCCTCCCCGGCAGTTGTCGGCGTCCTCGCCGGACGCCCGCTCGACCACGCCGCAGAGGGTGCCGTGGACTCCCTCGATGACCCAGCCCGCGAAGGCCCTCGCCCAGCGAGCGGGGTTGAGGGCGGCCAGAATCTTGTCCCAGATGCGGCCCGGCTCGTGGACGGGAACGACGGCGTAGAAGTCGCCACGCCTGCCGTCCTCGGCCTCCGCCAGCATCACCAGCAGGTATGCTCGGTCGGGATCGAGTTCGGGCTGTCCGTCGAGCTTGGGGTACTCCCACGAGTACTCCCAGCCGTCGCTGCGCCTCTTCTCGCCACCCCGTACCTGGTACATCGTGGATATCCAGTCGCCGGTGTCGGCGTCCCGAACGGCGTAGTAGAGGCTCGCGATTTTGCGGTCGAAGACGGGGCGGGCGACGAACTCGCCGCCCTTCTTGCGCTCGACGAACTCCCGGTCGGCGTTGACCAGGACGATGCCGTCACCCGTTCCCTGGGCCAGGGCGACGTCGCTCGATGGAATGGCCACGAGCGCCGCAAGGAGCAGCGCGGCGGCCAGGGGCAGCAGCCTCCCGGCTCTTCTCAGGGTCCGTCGGACGGTCGTTTTCGCTCCCACGTCTTCTCCTCCTCGTCGATGGGGTCGTGATGCCTGCCATCGAGTCTGGGGAGACGGGGGGAGAAAAACCACGGTGCGTGGGAAGGGCACGCACGCGTGCCCTCCCCACGGGGAGTCCACTTTGAGAGGCCGGATGTGATGTCATACCCGTGTACAGGGATTGGGGCCAGTTCCCAAAAGGGAAGTCGGGGGCGGATTCGTAGCTGAAACAGGGCCAAAAGAGGGAAATGGTAGGGGTTGTTGCGAGCACTTTCTGGTAACGGTAGGTTCACCCGATTTGGGAGAAAGTTCCCAAAAGGGAAGTGGCGAAAGCGGGGCGAAGCAGCGGTCTCCTGCTAAAGCGGAGCGAGCAATTTGGAGAGCGTGGGTTAATCCGGGGCTGAAAAGCCCCTACAGGACAGTCCCTACAGGAGATGACTGAGAGGAGGTTCGACCATGAATGAGACCCAGGTGAACGGAACACAGTCTGGCGAGAGACAGGTTGAGGAGACGCCCGACGACGCTGTGATGGCCGGCGAGATGTCCTCGGACGGCGGCGCGGGCGATGGCTGGGACGTGGAGAAGGCGCGGCGGCTCAGGCTGAGGGGGTTCCTGCGGGACCTGATTCGGCAGGAGGGCAAGATGGAGGCCGCCGAGCTGCTGGGGGTCAACCACAAGACCCTGACCAGGGCCGAGGATTCGGGCGAGATGACGGGGCGGCTGAGCGATGCCCTGGAGCTGCTGCTGAGGAGGGCCGACGACGCCGAGGTCGCACGCCTGCGGAAGCGTGTTGATGAGATGGAGGAGCGGTTGGAGGCGTTAGAGGGCGGCGCGGAGACGCCGGACGCTGCGAAAGCGGAAGGTGACGGCGAAAGCGTTCGTGATGAGCACGGCGATGACGATGAGACGGAGGCCCATGCGCAGGAGGACGACTCGGAGAAACAGGTGGAGAACGGGCAGGATGGCGATGGGGCGGGCCGGTCGGAGACCAGGGCCGCACCGCAGGCTGCGCGGTTGCGACCGACGAACCCGGACACGTTGCAGCCGTTGGACCCGGAGATCGTGACCGTGGAGCCTGCCGACGACGACGTGGAAGTCTACGGCGCCGCATGGCCGCTGGTCGAGGAGTGGCGGAGACTGCGGGTGGACCGTCCCAGCCGGGGGAAGAGCCTGTTGTGGCTCACGACGGAGGAGCGCCTGCTCGTGCTGGAATTGGCGATGCTGGAGAAGCGCGGGTTGACGCTGCCGCCCGAGAAGCAGCCGCTCAGGGGCTTCGGCCGCAGCGGGCAGACGAGCTGGCGGCGGACGGCCCTAGCCGACACGCGTAGAGCGCTGCGAAGGTGGAAGCTGCTGCGCTGGATCGCCCCGTGGCGGTGGTTGGAGAAGGGCCTGGAGCCGTCTCCGGGGCCGGTTCCCGGCGACTGCTAAGTCGCAGCGAAACGGGCGCTAAACGGGAGCGAGTGATTCAGGTTGGGCTGGCCCGAAACCGGGGTTTGGGCCTTCCATTCGCTCGGTTGTTCGGGTGATAATTGACGCAGTTTCTGGCTTTTCCAGCGTTTCATGCCGAGAAACCTGGAGGGTTCCCGTCCCCCGAATCCGGGACCGGCTGCATAGGATCGAGCCTAGCTCTCCGAACAGCCGCCCAGGGGTCAGACCAAAGGGATTGAGCCTCGCTCTCCCGATGGTCGCCCAGGAGGGACAAGCGCCTTCCCGCTGCGTGAGCCGGTCGATGGGTCGAGCCTTTGCTCCCCTGAGACCGTCTCGGATGCCGGGACGCATTCGCAGAGGCTGAGGCGCACACCGCGCTTCGGCTCCTCGGACACCTTGGTCGGAGTGCGTCATGCACCCCGGCCATTCCTCATGCCTGCGGCGCAACCGTCACGCGGTTGGGTCGCAGCTTCAACGCACGTTGTCCTGCGATGACACCGCAGGGCTGCGTCGCTCTCATCGCGCCGGTCTCGGACTGATCTGCAGGCCGGTCGCAATTTCCCACCCACACCAGCTCACCCTCGGTCGCTTCCCCGTGAGTTGACCCTGGGCCGAGCTGCGTCTTTTTCACGGCGTCACGGAGGTCACAGGCATCGAGCACAGACAAGGAGGTAACGACGGCATGGATGGTTCACGGACACAGACAACGGAAGGAGGAACGAACATGGCGGAACGGTACACGGGACCCAGCGCGAGGCGGATCGCAGACCTGATTCCGCAACGGGTGAGCTACGAACGGGGCTGGTTCTGGACGACGACGGCCATCTGCCACGGCGGTCGCTCGGACGGGCTGGCGTTCAGGCAGAGACCGGACGGCGAGGGCATCGAGGTCAGGTGCTACACGGGGAACTGCGGCAAGGGCGTGGTGATAACCGAGCTGGAGGCACTGGTCGGGCTGCCCATCTGGACGGCCTACGAGCCGGTGGCCGACTCGACTGAGAAGGCCACTGAGAAGCGGCCCTGGTGGAAGCACAAGAAGGTCGTGGTGGCCGGGGTCGTGGCCCTGGTGATTGCGGCGCCGCTGCTGACCCTCGACCTGGAGCTGTTCTTCCTGAACCTCGTCGGGCTGGGCATAGGGGCGCTGCTGCTCAGGCGGTTCCTCGTGCGGCGCACGGTGCGCAGGTTCAGGCGCTGACGACGGGGCCTCCGGGCCTCGCACAACCAACTCAACGCAAAGGGTCGTCTCCATCCGGGGGCGGCCCTTCTTCTTTGCCCGCAGGTCGGGCGCAGATCGACGGCAACACAAAGCACAGGCACTAAGGAGGTGCGTGATGACAACGGCAACACTGGTAGCAGGCAATCGGACGATGGACGCAGTGGGCAGGCCCAGGCACAGCCTGGAGGAGCTGGTCGACCGGCTCATAGACGCGCTGTTCTCGGCCAACACGGAGTCGGACGAGACCAGCGTGACGCGCTCGATCCACGAGGCGCGGCGGCTCAGGCAGGCCGGGGACGTGGACGGCGGGCTGGCAATCCTGGCAGGCATGGACATGGCGAAGGCGGAGAAGCGGGAGGCTCGCTGGGCCTTCTCGGAATGGACGCAGATGGTGAAGCGGCGGTTCGGGGGCCGGGGCGCGCTGATCTACAGCCAGGGCACGGGCAGGGCGGCCGCCCTGGTGCCCAACGGCGACGGGACGCTGGAGGTCGTGGCGTCCCTGGGGATGCGCTGGCGGGTCGGCAAGGTGGTCTCGGGGCGCAGCCTCCGGGGTCTGAGGCCACTGAACGGGGGTGCGTGATGGTCACGGCCAACGTGGACATCCCCGCGCTGAAGGCGCGTCACCCCCTGGGCGACACGGTGGAGGCGTCGGGCGTGAGGCTCAGGGGACGGGGGCGCGTCCGCCAGGGCGTCTGCCCCTTCCACGAAGAGGTTGAGGGCAGCTTCACGGTGTACGAAAATTCCCAGCGATTCTGGTGCTTTGGCTGCGGTTCAGGCGGAGACGTGCTGGACTTCATCCGGCAGTCCGAGAACCTGAGCCTGCCGGAGGCCATCAGGCGGCTAGACGGGGGCGCTTACCCCGCCGTCAGCCGTCCGGTTCCCGCACGGCGTCCCAGGGCGGCTCCGCCGCCTCCCAGGGACCCGGCGCTCTTGACGGCGGCGGCCCGGTTCTACGCCGGGCAGCTCCGGCGCAGCCCCGCCGGGCTTGAGTACCTTGCCTCGCGGGGCGTCGGCCCTGGGGCCGCCGTGCGGCTCGGCCTCGGCTTCGCGCCGGGCGACGGCCTGCGGCACGCTCTTGAGTCGGTCGGCTTCTCCGCCGACAGGCTGAGGGACTGCGGGCTGTTCACCGAGCGGGGTTCGGAGCGGTTCGCCGGGATGGTGGTCGTTCCCGACCTCTCCGGCGGGCTTGTCCGCTGGCTTGTCGGGCGGGCCGTCGATGCCCACCGGACTCCCCGGTTCCAGGCGTTGCCCGGCCCCAAGCCGGTGCTTGGGCTTGGGCGTCTCGGTCCCGCTCCGCCGTGGGCGGTGGTCGCCGAGGGGGTCTTCGACTGGCTCGCGCTTGCGTCTTGGGGCGTCCCCGCCGTCGCTGCCCTGGGCACCCAGGGCGTCGAGCGGGTGGCGTCGGCCCTTCGTGGCTGCCCCCGCGTCTTCCTCGCCTTCGACAACGACGACGCGGGCCTTGAGGCGACGGAGGGGCTTGCGGACTTGCTTGGCAGGCGGGCCGCCGTCGTCACCCTTCCCCAGGGCGTCGGCGACGTGGCCGAGCTTGCTTCCCTCCCCCAGGGGCGCTCCCTGTTCATGCGGCTGCTCGCACGGGCGGCCCGCTCCGCCCGGTAGCTCCCCGCTACCGCCTTGCACCTAACGGAGCTTCCCCGCTCCGCCTGCTTGCGGGACTCGCTTCCGTTTCATTCCCACACCACTTTGACCACCCAGGAGGCCCTATGCCCAATTCACGCCGGGCCACGCCCGCTCACGGCTTCCCGTAGGGGAATCCGCCCATCGCTCACTCGCTACAGGAACGAACACCAATGGAAGGAGACACGAGATGTCTAACGGCAACAACAACGGACACCACCGCAACGGCGTCCACCGGGACACCGCCATCGTAGCCAGGAACGGCAACGGGGCGCACCACGACCCCGCCATCATCGAGGGACACGACCCCGCATCGAGTGCGGGGCAGGCTCTGCTGTGGGACGGGCTGCCGCCCGCCGTCACGCAGGCCCTCGGACAGCCCATCGCCCCCTCGCTGGTCTCCCAGCGCAAGGGGCGCGGCGGCAGAATCTTCGACTACCTCGAAGGCCACGTCGTCATCGACCAAGCAAACCGCATCTTCGGCTACGGCGGGTGGGGCTACGAGCTGGTCTCGAACGTGACGCTGCACCAGATCGAGTCGGTCGATCCCCAGACGGGCGAGATCAAGACCGTCTCCGTCTACAGCGCCCCCGTGAGAGTCACCGTCGCGGGCGCTCTGCCCCGCACCGACACAGGCTTCCACGCCGTGACCGACGAGACCGCGGACGGACACGACACGGCGATGAAAGGGGCCGTCACGGACGGGATGAAGCGGGCCTTCCGCAGCTTCGGCTGCCAGTTCGGCAACGGCTTCTACGGAGACCAGCAGCCGGTAGGCAACCAGCCCCGGCCAGAGCGTGCGCCGGTCCAGGCGCAGGCCAGCGGCAGGTCGGGACAGGCTCAGAGCGGACGCAACGGCTCCCAGACGAAGACCCTCCGCAAGCGGCTCGTCGAGCTGGCCGGTCGGCAGGGCTTCGACGAGGCGAAGGTGCGGGCCGCCGTCCAGAGGCAGTTGGACAAGGACCTGGACGACCTGACGGCGGACGAGCTGGAGAAGCTGGTAGCGTCCGCCGCCGACAAGCTCAACCAGAAGCGGCAGGCGCAGGCCGCCTAGCCTCCCGGCAACCGGCACACGGAATCGAGCGGGGTTCGTCTCCTTCGGGGGCGGCCCCGCTCTCTCATTACAGGAAGGAGGTCACGAAATGGTGACGACGACCTTGACTTACACACCCTGGGGTTGGACGAAGGACGTTGCCGAGCTGGCGGAGGGCGTCTGGAGAGTGTCCACGCCGAGCCACGGCGGGTTGAAGCTCAGCCGGGAGAGGTGGAACGAGCTTCCCGCCGAGCTGCGGGACGCCATGTACACGCAGACCTTCGCCGAGGAGGACTGCGAGGAGCCGATAGTCCGCACGCTGCTGGGCCTGGGCGACGAGTGCGAGAGGGAGATGGCCCTGAAGGTGGCGGGCTACTTCGACCGCTACGCTCCGGCACTGCCCCACCTCCGCGACTGCCCGCCGGGCAGCCACCACCACGCCGTCTCACACCGGGGCGGCTACGGGACGGACCCCTTGGAGCGGTTCGACACCTGCATCGAGGCCGAGTCGTTCGCCAACGATCCGGAGATGGTGCGGAGGTACGGACGGATGGAGGCCGTGGAGTGCAGCCGGACCCGCCTGCTCTGCCGGGCGGAAGGGGGAAGGCCATGACCACGACGACGAAGGCCAGGCCCCACAGCCTGCCCAGCACGACCACGAAGCTGCAAACGGAGTTCGGGAACCTGTTCGTGACCGTCTCCGTGGACGAGGACGGCGAGCCCTTCGAGGTCTTCGGATTTCTCGGCAAGGGCGGGTCGTTCCAGCACGGGGTGACGGAGCTTGCCTGCCGGTTGATCTCCCTGCACCTGCGCAGGGGGACCCCCCTGGAGGAGGTGATCGACCAGATGCAGGGCATCCAGGAGATGCAGCCCTTCTGGAACCGGCTTGGCGACGGCAGGAGCGTGCCCGTCCACGGCCTCGGCGACGGCATCGCCCACATCCTCAAGGCCCACCTGAAGGCAAGGGAGAAGAGGGCGGCGGAAACGGTCGAGGCGAAGGCGGCCGCTTGAGCGGCTTGCGCAACGGGGCTGTCTCCACGGGGCGGCCCCGCTTCCCATCTACAGGACACAAGGAGGCAATGACGATGATAACGACGACTACCGACAGGGCGGAGGTCTTCTCCCGTCCTGCGGCGAAGATCAACGACGACGGCGAGCTGGTGGTGCGGGCCTCGGCGGCCCTGGGCTGCCGCCGCTCCCTCTGGTACTCGGCGACGGGCTACCAGCCGACCAATCCCCCCAACGACGACTCGCTGACGGCGATGGAGGCGGGCAACGCCCTTGAGCCGGTGGTGGTGCGGGCGATGGAGCGGGCGGGCTGGAAGGTGGACGCCGCCGACTCCCAGGACCCGCAGCAGGTGGCGGTGCGCATCGGCCCCGGACTGCTGGTGACGGGACACCCGGACGGCACGGCGCGGATGCCCCTCCCCGAAGACGAGGCGGCGGCCCAGGTCCAAATGCTCCTGTTCGGGGACGTGTCGGACACTCCCGCCTACGGGACGGAGATGGTGGTCGAAATCAAGACCAGGGGGCCGGAGGCGTTCAGGCGGTGGCAGACCCTGGGGGCCGAGCGCAGCCACCCACAGGCGGTGGCCCAGGCCGCCCTCTACACCCTGGGAACCTACGACGACCTCCGGGACGCCGTGATAGCCACGATGGACACGGGCGGCAGGACGTGGGACTACGAGGTCATCCCCGCCGACCGGCTGGAGAAGGCCCTCCAGGACGCCTGCGCATGGCTCGGCGAGCTGGGGGCGCACCACACCCGGAACGGGCCGGACCCCGACGCGCTGCCGGAACGGGACTTCACCGCCGCAAGCTGGCAGTGCCGGTCCTGCCCCTTCCTGGACATCTGCCTGCCGGGTGCGGCTGAGGTCGATGCGGAGGAGGAGATCGAGGAACAGGAGGTGAGCGACGAAGAGGCACGGGACGCGGTGGCGGCCTACGCACAGGCCCATGAGTCCATCCGGGTGCCTGAGAAGGCCAAGCGCACCGCGCTGGACACCCTCAAGGCGTGGATGCGCCGCAAGGGGGACGCCAAGGCGACGGTCGGAGACCGCACGGTCAGCCTGGTGCAGTCCACAAGGTACTCCGTCAACCACCGCAGGCTCAACGCCGCGCTCGACCCTGAGACCAGGGCCGAGATCGTGACCGAGAGCGAGTCGGAGTACGTGCGGGTGACCTAGACGCTTCCCTGGCGGAAGCGCACAACGGGGCCTGCTTCCCTCTAACGGGACAGCCCCGCCGAGTCCCATCAACCGGGCATGAAAGGAGACACCATGACCAACGCAACCGGAACCGCCACGGCCACGACCATGTGGCAGGACAAGCACAGCGGACTGCGCAGGCACAAGCTGATGACGAAGGAGCTGGGGGAGAAGATCCCGGCCCTCTACGCCAACGAGAACGTGGAGGACTACGACTCCGTTCTCGCCCACGCCAAGCTCTTCTCCCCATACGCCAACTGGACCTGGTACGTGACCGAGTGGGCCGCCGAGACCGGCGAGTGCTTCGGCCTCGTCCAGGGGTTCGAGACGGAGCTTGGGTACTTCTCGCTCGACGAGATGGCCGAGGCGACGGTGCTCGGCGGCGTCCCCGCCGTCGAGCGCGACCTGTACTGGAAGCCGAAGACCCTCGGCGAGATACGGAGGGGGGGATGAGCAGGTTCGCGCCCAAGACCCTGCGCAGGATGCCCGCCATGACACGCGAGATCGCACGGCTGGCCAACGAGCTGGCCTCGGTGCAGACGCGGCTCTCCAACCGCATCGACGGGCTGGTGAGCATGGAGATGATGGCGAACGCCTCTCAGCGGGTCTTCTGCAACAACGCCGCCCACGCCGCACTGGTGGACGCCGCGCTGCGCTACCTGAAGGCGATTGACGACCCGGCGCTGGGGCCGGGCGCAAGGGCCGACGCGCAGATGGCTCTCCAAGCTGCTGCGGCGCACTTTGACCCCGACAGGCTGTTCGGGGGCGACGACGACGGGCCGGAGCCTCCGGTCTTCGAGTTCAGCTAGACGCTTCCTCACGGGAGCGCAACGACGGGGCCGCTCTCCTCTACAGGGGGCGGCCCGCTCTCATTGCAAACGGGCGCGGGAAGACCGCGCCACGACATCCACAAGGAGGAAATCGAGATGGCACGCACGATAAACAAGGTCGAGCTACTGGGACGGGTCGGGACGGACCCGGAGATGAAGTACACGCAGCACGGCACCGCCGTCACCAACCTGCGGCTGGCGACGGACCGCTACCGCAGGGAAGGCGAGGACGCCACCGACTGGCACACGGTCATCGTGTGGGGCAAGGCCGGCGAGGCCGTCAACCAGTACGTGACCAAGGGCCAGCGCATCTACGTCGCCGGACGCCTCGTCCAGAACACCTGGGAGAACGAGGACGGCCAGCGCCGCCACCGCACCGAGGTCCACACCCAGGAGGTCGTCTTCCTCAACTCCAACGGCAACGGGACGGGCGACCACGGCGACGAGGACTCGCCCTTCTAGCCATCCCAGCCCACAACCGCATAGCGACGCCCGCCTCCTGAGCCGGGCGCAACACCAACGGGGCCGCTTCCCATCAAAGGGGGCGGCCCCGCTCTCGTCTGGAACCGATTACTAAGGAGGCCGACATGACCCGCAAGAAAGACCTCACCAAGGACGCCGTTCTGCTGAACGCGCTGCGCATCAACCTGAGCCTGCTGGGGGAGATCGCGATGCGCTACGACGTGGAGACGAAGCCGGAGCGCCCGGACGACCCGCCCTCGATCATCACGCCCAAGGACGTTCACACGCTGCTGGGGCCGGAGATGTCCCCGCTTGCCCAGGAGCAGCTCAGGGTGCTGCTGCTCGACATCAAGAACAACGTGGTGGGCCAGAGGGTCATCTACCAGGGCAACGTCAACTCGGCCGAGGTCAGACCCGCCGAGGTGCTGCGCCCCGCCGTCGTCGAGGCCGTGCCCAACATCATCGTCAGCCACAACCACCCCAGCGGCGACCCCACGCCCAGCCCCGAAGACTTGGCCTGCACCAGGGAGATGTCCCAGGCGGCCAAGCTGCTGGGCATCGACCTGCTGGACCACATCGTCATCGGCGGCAAGAAGTTCGTCAGCCTCAAGGAGCGGGGCCTCATGCCCTGACTCCTATCCGGCATGGAGACCGCTCTCCACGACCGGGCGGCGCGCGCCCTCCGGCTCACCCACGCGGGGGACTCACTCCCCCGCGCATCGACTCAACCCTCCCGACGAAAGGAGACTCGACATGCTCGCAACCCACACCATCGACCCCGAGAGCCTCTACACCATCAGCGCCGGAGGCTTCTCGGCCACCGCCGACGCCTTCGCCCGCGACGACAAGACCGAAAGCCTCTGGTTCGTCTCGATGGTCGGCTCCCAGACCGCGCTCAAGGCGATCTGGGCGTCCCTCCTCAAGCAGCCCCCGGACGTCGCCCACATCATCCGTGGCGCGGACGGGATGGCGCTGTCGGACGGATACCAGCGGTGCCAGATTCCTTACGAGACCATCGGCACGTGGACGACCAAGATAGCCCGGCTTCGCGGCACGGGCGGCTGGCACGCCCTCGTGTACACGAAGACCGCCGAGTTCGCCTACGAGAAGGACTCCTTCCTGCTGCTGGCCCAGTCCGAGGAGGAAGCCCCGGCCCTCCATCACCGCTTCCTCGACAAGCGCAGCCCGCTCCCCCTGCACCGCTCCTGGGCCGACTGGCTCTGGAACCGGGGGCTGGAGGAGGGCGAGATTGTTCCGCTCCAGAGCGTCGGCGTCTCCGCCTACAGGTGCTCCCCCAAGGCCAAGAAGCTGCGGGAAGACCTCTCCCAGGCGGTGGCGTCGGGCTGGCTGACACTGGCCGAGGAGGGCAGCGATGGATAGGACCCTCAAGAAGGCGAAGCGCAACAACAAGCGGCGCGGCCAGCGCAACGGGGCGGCCTGGCGGCGGTTCTCCCCCGACGGGAAGACCTGCCGCTACTGCCCCCACGACGGCTCGCAGCACCTGATGAGATCGGGCCAGCCGCACTTCTTCCGGCCCGCGACGGAGGCGGAGCGGCGCGACCCCTGGGTCATGCTCTACCGGCACAACCTGCCGGAGGGCGGCTCGGTGCTGGTGCGGCGGATGACCGTCGCCAACCGCGCCGAGCTGATAACCGCCTACTGCGTCCCCTGCGCCGAGAGCATGGGGACTCCCCAGGTGCTCTGCTTCCAGCGGAACCTGGCAATCGGAGAGGTGGTCGGACTGCAAAGGAACGGACACGGAGACATGGCAATCGCCGCCTGACGGCGGCGGGAAAGGAGCTAAACCAATGGCAAGGGAACAGACGCTGTTCTTCACCTGCCCGCACTGCGACGAGCGGTTCGCCCAGGTGGAGGAGCCGGACGGGGACATCCACACCGGGGAGATCTACCACTGCGGCTCCTGTGGCATCCAGGTGATCTTCACGGCGATGACCGTCGAGGACTACGTGCCGCCCCCCAGGGCGAGAAGAGACTGCCACTTCTGCCAGCCCGAACCCTGCCGGTTCGGGCCGAACACAACGACGGATGACACACAGAAAGGAGCGACGACATGAGACTCGCAGCTCAGAGCAAGGGCGGTTACTACCCCACGCCGGACAGGGTGGTGGACATGATCGCGGGGCTGATAGACATCCCCTACGGCCACCACAACTACAACCGGGAGACGCTGCGCATCCTCGACCCCTGCTGCGGGGGCGGGGACGCCGTGGCGCAGCTTGCGGAGGAGCTTCGCCACCGGGGAACCCTCCCCGTCGAGACCTACGGCGTGGAGCTTCACCGGGACCGGGCGCAGCAGGCTGAGGAGCGGCTCGACCGCGCCCTCGCTGCCGACCTGTTCGCTACCTCCATCGCAAACGGGGCCTTCGGCCTCGCCTACGTCAACCCGCCCTACGACTGGGACCAGGAGGACAAGCGCGTCGAACACGCCTTCCTCACCCACTGCACGCGGTATCTCGCCGAGGGCGGACTGCTGGTCTTCATCGTCCCCAGGCAGAGGCTTGCGGTGTCGGCCCGCTACCTGTCCAACCACTACCGGAACCTGCGCTGCTGGGCCTTCCCGGACCCGGAGCGGGAGGTGTTCGACCAGGTCGTGCTCCTGGGCTACCGCAAGGCCGACCCCATCCCCGACGCCTCCGCCGAGGAGACGGTCAACAGGTGGTCGGGGGGAGACCTCGACCGGCTGGGACGCATCCGCTACCCCTTCTTCAAGGCGAAGGCAACCCCGGCGGGCGACGTGCTGTTCACCACGCGAACCGTCGATCCCATCGCGGCCGCGACGGAGGCCAGGCGGACGGGGCTGTGGGCCAGCGTGGAGATAACCGACACCCTCTGGCCCGCGAAGGACAACCGCACCCGCCCGCTCATGCCCCTCAGACGGGGCCACATGGCGATGCTGGTGGCGGCGGGCTTCCTCGACAACCTCGTCCTGGAGGCCGAAGACCGGCGCATCCTGGTCAAGGGCAGGACCTCCAAGGAGATGGTGCAGGTCGAGGACACGCCGGAGAAGGAGGTCTACCGGGAGCGGCTGGTGACCACCGTCGTCTCCCTCGACCTGGGCGACGGCGAGATCGTCGAGATCGCGGCGTAGACGGCCCGACTCAGCCACAAACCACGAGGCCCCGCTCTGTTCCCCTACGGAACGGCGGGGCCTCGCCTCGTTTCGGACGCAACACACACCACTAACTAAGGAAAGAGAGGTTGAACGATGCAGATGACCATGACGATGGAGTCCTGCTGCCGCTGCGGGCAGCCCATCCTCCCCGGCGAACCGGCCATGCAGACCGCCTCGGTGGACATCGACGACCACGGGAGGGTGGTCTCCTCCCCGGTGAAGGCATACCACCTGCGGGGCCGCTGCTACGAGGAGTACAGGCGGCGGGAGCGCCTCCCGCAGGCCGCGTAGACGGCTCGCCATCGAGCCGCATCACACGAGGCCCCCGCGCCTCGCTCCATTCGGACACACACCCACACCCTACACAAGGAAGGAGACACGACATGAACCTCGGAGAGTTCATCGACACCTACAAGGAGGCCATCGCCCGGCGGGTGGTGGAGTCCTACCCGCCCCTCTACCGCCCCTCGGAGAACGGCGGCACGCTCCCCCGGCTGCTCCGCTCCCCCCTGGGGGCGCAGACCGACGCCATCAGGGGCGCGGCCCTCTCCCTCGAAGCCCACCGGGGAACGACGGTGGTGGGCGAGATGGGCACGGGCAAGACGTTCATCGGCGCGGCGGCGGCGCACATGGCGGGCTTCAGGAGCATCCTGGTGCTCTGCCCGCCCCACCTAGTGCCCAAGTGGAAGCGGGAGGTGGAGCAGACGGTGCCCCTCGCCCGCGCCGCCATCGTCGAGTCCATCACCGACCTGGAGCGGCTGCGCCTCTCCATCGGCTCAGGCCCCCTCTTCGCGGTGATGAGCCGGGAGAAGGCCAAGCTGTCCTACCGCTGGCAGGCCGCCGTGATGGGGCGGTGGGCAACGTCCAAGGGTAGGCTGGTGCGGGACGAGGAGACGGGGGAGCCGTTCCGGGTCCCCTGCTGCCCCGACTGCACCGCTCAGATCACGGACAAGGACGGGGTGCCCCTGACCGACGCCGACCTGAACCGCAGGCGGCACGTCTGCCTCGCCTGCGGCTCCCCCCTCTGGCAGGCCGACAAGTCCGGCCCGAAGCGGTATCCGCTCGCCGACTACGTGAAGCACCACATGAGGGGCTTCTTCGACCTGCTCATCACCGACGAGGTGCATGAGTACAAGGGGCGCGGCTCGGCCCAGGGCATCGCCGCCGGAGTCCTCGCAGACGCCTGCGGCAAGTCCCTCTCCCTGAGCGGGACCCTCATGGGCGGCTACAGCTCGACCCTTTTCCACCTGCTCTATCGGTTCTCCCCTGAAATCAGGACGGAGTTCGGGCGCTCCGAAGAGGGGCGCTGGATCGAGCGGTACGGCTTCGTCGAGCACTCCATCGGCAAGCCCGACGACGAGTCGATGGAGGACGGACGCAACAGCAGACGCAAGAAGTTCCGCAAGGTGGTCAGGGAGAGACCGGGGCTTGCCCCGTCAGCCCTCTTCCACCTCATAGGCAACACCATCTTCCTGCGCCTCGCCGACGTGGCGTCGGGGCTACCGGACTACACCGAGCAGATACTCCTGTCCTCGATGGACTCGGAGAAGGACGGGACGGGCTACTCCCAGCGCAGCGCCTACGACACCGTGTTCGACGAGCTGCGCAAGGAGCTGGCGGAGGCGCTCAAGAGCGGCTCCAAGAGACTGCTCGCCACCTACCTGCAAACCCTGTTGGCCTACCCGGACGGGTGCACCAAGGGGGAGACGGTCTTCGACCCCAGGTCGGGCGACGTCATCGTGCAGGTGCCGCCCCTGTCCGAGGACAGGCTCTACCCCAAGGAGCAGGCGCTCATCGACCTGGTGGCCGCCGAGCGCATGGAGGGGCGCAGGGTGCTGGTCTACGTGACCCACACGGGGACCCGGGACATCACCGGGCGCATGGACGACATCCTCACCCGGCACGGCTTCCGGGTGGCGGTGATGAAGGCCGACGCCGTGGCCCCCAACAAGAGGGAGAAGTGGGTGGCCGACAAGGTGAAGCAGGGCATCGACGTGATGATCTGCCACCCCAGGCTGGTGCAGACGGGCCTCGATCTCATCGACTTCCCGACGATCGTTTGGGACGAGATAGATTACAGTGTGTACGTTATGCGTCAGGCTTCCCGGCGGTCCTGGCGCATCGGGCAGACCCGCCCGGTGAAGGTGGTGTTCATGTCCTACCGCAACACCCTACAGGCCGACGCCCTCAAGCTGGTGGCGAAGAAGCTGCAAAGCTCCCTCGCCGTCGAGGGCGAGCTGCCGGAGGACGGGCTGGCCGCCTTCGGGGACGACGGGGACGACATGATGATGGCACTGGCCCGCAAGATCGTCAGCGGCGAGGAGGAGGACGACGAGGCCGAGACGGTGGAGGAGGTCTTCGCCCAGGCGCGGAGCGCCGAGGCCACCGCCGAGGAGCTGCTGGTGGACGAGGGCTGGAAGATTGTCGAGATCGAGCCGGAGACTATCGGGGTCAACGGCAACGGGCACCACGCCAACGGCCATGACGACCCGTTCGGCATCGGGCCGACGGTCGAGCTGGTCCCGGCCAACGGGCACGCGCCCGCCAATGGCAACGGGAACGGCAACGGTCACCATGAGGAGGCCGACGAGCCTCAGCAGACGCTGTTCTCCTGGG
The DNA here is from genome assembly GCA_965116985.1 of Dehalococcoidia bacterium. Classification (GTDB taxonomy): domain Bacteria; phylum Chloroflexota; class Dehalococcoidia; order Lucifugimonadales. The sequence continues at coordinate 209,250 of OZ220745.1, forward strand.
CCGAGTTCATGGCCGAGGAGCCGGTCAAGCCCAGGGGACGCGGGAGCAAGCCCCAGGCCGCAACCCTCTCGATGTTCGAGTGGGCGATGGAACGGGAGAAGGAGCCGGTCGGCGCAGGGCGCTAGACCGCAACGCAACAGGGGGAGGACACCTAGATTCGAGTGTCCTCCCCCTGCCAGACCATGTATGCAGCCTTTTTTGCGTTTCCGGCGTAGTGAGCTTCCTTGTGTGCAGCCCCTCTTGTTTCTGGTAACGCCGGGAGTTGGCCTGCCACTCAGTTCCCCGATTCGTCGTGGTGCCAGCCTGACCCGAACACCAGCCCTTCGTGCTCAACCAGCCAGAAGTGCTTGTCCTCGACCTCACCCGTTGTGGGGTTCACGTCCTCGTGGTTCACCCACACGCCCTCCTCGGTGGCCCTGAAAGAGCCGTCGTCCAGCATCTCTTGCAGGTGCACCGCGAAATCCTCGGAGTTATAGTGGCCCAGAATCTTGCCCTCGGGCGTCGCGATGAAGACGTACCACTGGGCGTCGACATTATCCGGGTCATTGTAGTAGGCCAGGGTCGGTTCCAGCCCAGCGGCGCGGTAGCGGTCGATTGCCTCGTCCACCACGTACTTGGTGTACTCGTCGGCGGAAATGTGCCAGCCGGAGGCGAACAGCAGCCCAGCGTGCTTCACGACCCAGACGTGCTTGTACTCCAATGCGCCGGTGTGGTCGTCTCCTATGCCCCCGCTCTCAGGGTTCTGGTAGACGTAGGACACCCACTTACCTTCCTCAGTCGCCGAGAGCATGTCCGGCCCGAAGTTGTACCCGGTGGCATCAAGGCTCACCCAACCCTTCAGGTCCAGGCCAATTCGGTGGGCGTCGGGGTGCCCGATGACAAGGTCGTTCTCGTCGATGATGAACACGTACCACTGGCCATCGACGCTCTCCTCCCGGTTGTAGTAGGCGAGGGTAGCTTCCAGGCCCTGGGTCTCGTAGCGGCTGATGGCGTTGTCGACGAAGAACTTGGTGTACTCGGCGGAGGCCGACTTGGGCGGGATGGACGCCACGATGCCGCGGGCTATCCGTTCGGCCTCGGCAGGGGTAAGGCCTGGCTGTGGCTTCGAGATGGCCGCTATAGCAGCACTGACTAACTCTTCTACCTCTCTCTTGGATAGTCCGGAGTCCGGCTCAGGCATGTCCGCCAACGCCTTGCGAACGGCCTCTTCCACGTCCTCCGACGTAAGTCCCGGTTCAGGCTGGGGCGGCGTAGGGACCTCGGCCATCTCCTCACGTACTATCTCCTCGACCTCCGTGCGAGACAGCCCTGAGTCTCCGCAGCCAGCCAGGAGGAAGATGACAAGAACGGTCAATGCCAATGGAGCCAGCAGGCTTAGGCTTCGGAAATTCAAGAGCCTGACAGACTGCTCCATTAGGCTCACCCTCTACAACCCGCCCAATACCACCGCCGACGTACCCGCGCTGGTCAGCGATTCATCGTTGCCCGCGTCGTCGTCAAAGGTCACCCGTACCTTGATGACCTTGCCGTTGTCGGATGACTGGACCGTGTAGGTGGAACTCGTCGCTCCGTCGATTTCAGTGTCGTCGGCCAGCCACTGGTAGCTGTAGGTCACGTTGGTTAGGCCGTCGCTGTCGGAAATCCCGGATGTAGAGGCCGTCAGGGTCTGTCCCACCTGGGCCGTGCCGCTGATGGTCGGTGCGCCGGTGGCGGCGGAGTTGACCTGGACGGTGACCGTCACCGACGACGAACAGTTGTTAGTCGTGTCCGGCTCACCCGTAATCGAGTCTACGCACGCGCCGTAGTAATATGTCCCCGCAGTAGACGGGGCGGTGAGCGAGACCGACTCCTCACTTGATGCAACCCCAAATAGGGATTCAATTTCGTCGGTCCCCACCTGTGTGTCCGATGTTGTTATCGTCGCGTCCGTCGACTGGTAGTAGCGCAGCGTCGAGGACTTCGTCGGCCAGCCGCCCACGTTGGTCACCGCGGCCGACAGCGTGAAAGTCGCCCCCGTATTCAGGGTAGCGTCGTCAACTGACGGCGACCCCACCGCCAAGTCCGGGCGCGGCAGCGGCACCGGGATTTCCTCCGATGGCCAGAAGCAGTTGTTGGTCGTGTCCGACTCGCCCGTCACAGTGTCGACGCATACGCCGTAGTAATACGTCCCCTCTGTCGACGGCGCTGTTACAGTCACCCAAAGCTCGCTGTGTCTCTTGCCGGCCTCCAGCGAGGTTACTTCGGCGGTCCCTACCTGGGTGTCCGATGTTGTTATCGTCGCGTCTGTCGAGCGGTAGAAGCGCACCGTCGTCGCTCCGGACGCGCCGCTCCCCTTGTTTTCAACTTGCGTACCCATGGGGAAAGTCCCACCCACTCGCGGGCTCTCGAGGTTCATGCCGTGAGTGATTTGTACCACTGTCAGGTCCGGCCGGGCCTTGACGGTAACCGTCACCGACGCCGAGCAGTTGTCCGTCGTGTCCGATTCCCCGGTCACAGAATCCACGCACGCGCCGTAGTAGTAGGTGCCCGTCGTAGACGGCGCGGTTACATCGCTCGACTGATCGCTGGTGCCCGCCGCCGCAAGCGCACCGACCGAATCGGTGCCCAACTGCGTGTCCGACGTTGTGATCGTTGCATCCGTCGACCGGTAGTAGCGGAGCGTCGTCGCGGCGGACCCGCCATCACCAGCGTTGGTCACCGTGGCTGACAGCGTGAACGACGCCCCTGTGAAGGGGCTCGAATCGTCTACCGTCGGCGTTCCCACCTCCAGATCGGGAGCTGAGTTGGCGTGAACGGGCACATTCGAGGTCATCACTACCGCTGCCAACGCAACCCGAGTCGCTTTGCAGTGTTCATTACAACCCTCCCAATACCACCGCCGACGTTCCTGCGCTGGTCAGCGACTCCTCGTTGCCCGCGTCGTCGGTGAAGGTGACCCGCACCTTGATGACCTTGCCGTTATCCGACGCCTGGACCGTGTAGGTGGAACTCGTCGCCCCGTCGATTTCAGTGTCGTCGGCCAGCCACTGGTAGCTGTAGCTCACGTTGGTTAGGCCGTCGCTGTCAGAAATCCCGGATGTGCTTGCCGTCAGGGTCTGGCCCACCTGGGCCGTGCCGCTGATCGTCGGCGCTCCGGTGGCGGCGGTGTTTTCCTGGACGGTGACCGTCACCGACGACGAACAGTTGTTGGTCGTATCGGATTCACCAGTAACCGAGTCCACACACGCTCCGTAGTAGTACGTCCCGACCGTCGATGGCGCCGTCAGGTCGATAGACTCGCTCGATTGAGACACATCAGACCCCCACGACCCGTAGAGCAGCCCGGTCACCTTATCGGTACCTACTTCCGTGTCTGCCGTCGTGATTGTTGCGTCAGTGGACCGGTAGTAGCGGAGTGTAGTCGGCGCAGATTGCCAGTCACCCGAGTTGGCCACAGTTGCTGACAGCGTGAACGTCGCTCCAGTCTCCAGGGTCGCATCGTCTACCGACGGCGTTTGCACCACCACCTCAGGGCGCGGCAGTGGCACCGGAACCTCAAATGACGACGAGAAGCAGTTGTCTGCCGTGTCCGTCTCGCCCGTGACTGCGTCCACGCATACCCCGTAGTTGTATGTTCCCTCCGTCGATGGCGCGGTTATGGTCACCCACTGTTTTGGTCTTGCCCCCGCTTCCAGCGAGGTCACGGCAGCGGTGGCCACTTCCGTGTCAGACGTTGTGATCGTCGTGTCCGTCGACCGGTAGATGCGCACCGTCGTGTCTCCGGACTCCGAGCCCCCCTCGTTCTCAAGCCACACTTGAATGCGGAATGTCCCGCCCTCGCGAGGGGTCTCAAGGTCCATGGCAAGCTCCATGCCTCGCACATCCAAGTCTGGACGATTCTTGACGGTAACCGTCACCGACGCCGAGCAGTTGTCCGTCGTGTCCGATTCCCCGGTTACAGAATCCACGCACGCGCCGTAGTAGTAGGTGCCGGCTGTCGACGGCGCGGTCAGGTCAATCGACTGATCGCTGGTGCCCGCCGCCGCAAGCGCACCGACCGCATCGGTACCCAACTCCGTGTCCGACGTTGTGATCGTTGCATCCGTCGACCGGTAGTAGCGGAGCGTCGTCGCGCCCGACTCGCCGTCGCCGGCGTTGGTCACCGTGGCCGACAGCGTGAACGACGCGCCCGTATAGGGGTTCGTGTCGTCCACCGTCGGCGTTCCCACTTCCAGATCGGGAGCTGAGTTGGCGTGAACGGGCACATTCGAAGTCATCACCACCACCGCCAGCGCCAAGACTGCGCCAAGCGTGATAGCAGTTCCCAAGAACCCGAGCCTTCGTGTAGTGCTCACTCTCGCGTATACCTTTCGACAGGACATCGGTGGCCGTCCATCAAATATCTCATAGCCCAAAAGTGGGGTTAGGTTTTCGTGAGGCCGAGTATTTGCAGAACAGGCCGAGGTTACTATCCCACCTTTAACGCAGAACTGTCAACGGCTCGGCCTGTCTATGGATAGTTGTATCGGCCCTTGGCTCCGTGAGGTAAGAAGTGACCTCAGCCCCACCGCAGTCTTGCCTTCCCTGGGACGCAGCATCGATCATGGGGACGGACTGTACCCCTCTTGGCGGGGCGGTGGGACCATCGGACCATCTGGGAGAAATGGAAGAGCCTCCATCCCGGTAGGCTGGAGGCTCATTAGGTGCTTTCCTGAGTCGCCTGACCGACTCCTCAGATAAGAACCTCCCACCGAAAAGTTCGCAAATCGGTACGCCATGGCCCACCAACCGGCACGGTAGATAGCACCGAGCCGTTCAGAGCCATATCCTCGGCGCTCATGCCGGGTGCAGGGCTGTCCTCCGGCATAGGCACCGTGTAGCGCATCAGGGCGTTGTCGGGGGTGACGAGGATTTCCTTCACGAAGGACTCGATGAAGACCCTACGCTCGGTCAGTTCGCTCTTCTTTAGGAACCTTCTCATGTCCTGGGCGTAGGCGGTGATGGTCTCCACCTGGTCAAGAACCTTCCTGCGCTGGCCGAGCTTCGCTCTGGCTTCAGTCTCTGCCGCCTCAAGCCTCTCCTGCCGCTCCCTGTGGTCGCGGATGCGGGGCCGAAAGTCGTTGATGTCCATGTCGGTGGTCTCCACGAGGTCGTAGAGCCGGTCGAGCCTGCGGCGCACGTCGGAGAGCTCGGACTGGATGGCCTCCAGCCTCTTGCGGTGCTCGCCCGCCACGCCGTCCATCTGCTCGTCCACGACCTTGACTAGGGCGCGGATGTTGGAGTCTGTGAGGATGTTGGAGCGAATCTTGCGGACCACCTTCTCCTCGAAGCTCCGGGCGGCGAGCCTGGGGGTCGTGCAGGCTTCCTTGCCCCGCCTCATAAGGGACTGGCAGACGTAGTAGGGGAACTGGCCGCCCTTGGAATACCCGCCGGTGAGCGCGCCCCCGCACGTCTTGCACTTGACCATGCCGCTGAGCAGGAAGGAGCTTCCTACCCTTCGGGGGTGTCTGACCTTGGGGGCGCGGCGGCGGAGCTGCCGGCCGACGCGCTGGAACTGAGTCTTGGAGACGATGGCGGGAAACGCCTTGTCCACTTGAACCGGGTCGGCACCGTCCTTGGAGCTTACGCCCCATATCAGTGTTCCCGTGTAAGCCTCGTTGGTGAGGACCTTGTGGACGCCGGTCTTGCCCCAGAGCTTTCCTCCGGGACTGGCGATGCCGTCGTCATTGAGGGCTCGGGTGATGTCCACCATCCCGCTCCCGGCCTCGGACATGTCGAAGATGCGCTTGACGACGGTGGACGTGTCCGGGTCCAGTTCTAGGGTGGGGCGCTTCTTGGCCCCGTCCTGCACCATGACCCGGTTGTAGCCGTAGGGAGCCTTGCTGCCGACCCAGAAGCCGCGAGAAGCGGCCTCTCTCATGCCCCGCAGGACCTCCTGGGCGAGGTTCTCGCTGTAGAACTCGTCCACGCTCTCGATGATGCCCTCCAGCAGCCTGCCGGTGGCGGTGTCCTCAGCCTGCTCGGTGATGGACACCACGCGGATGCCCTTGCGCCTGAGCATGGACTTGAAGGCGACGGCGTGCTCCCGCTTGCGGGTGAACCTCGAAAACTTCCAGACCAAGATTTCCTTGAAGGGGGCCTTGGACTTGGCGGCCTCGTCCAGCATCTTGCGAAACTCGGGGCGGTCGGCGACGCGGCCGCTCTCGGCCTCGTCGATGTATTCCCCGACAACCATGTAGCCGTTCTTCTCGGCGTAGTCTCTGAGCGCCCGAAGCTGTGCGGCCACGGAGTTGTCCACGTCCTGGCGGTCACTGGACACCCTGGCGTAGAGCGCCACCGGCGTGTAGTCGTGTTGGTCGTTCATCTGTTGCTCCTTCCTGTCTCTTCCTGTTGGTCTTGACGTGAGAGCAGCATCTGCGTCCTGCCCTGCCTGCGCCACTCCCGATCCTCCATGTAGAGGCGAAACCCCTCGCGCAGCAGCTCGCTCACGGTGCGGCCGTCCTCCTCGGCAACCTGCCTCAGTTGCTCTTCCATAGCGGGCGGCAGGGAGAGGGTGACGGTCTTTCGTTTATCCGGCATGTTTTTTGCCTCTCGGTGTAACACAATGTCTTACACTCACTATGAACGAAGCTGCTCCCGGTGTCAAGGGGCGCTGTAGAAGGAGTTGGATGTGAGACATGAAATCTCCCATCAGACATGGCTCGGGTTGCCGGTCTTGTGACCTCCGTCAGGCGACAACTAGGGCACGGGTTTTGGATTCAATGATCGCGAAACCTATGTGCCAGAGGTCTTTACTCAAACCCTCAGATGAAGTCAGGGCGGCAATCTGGTCCCCAGACACAGTCAAGTCGCTCTTTCGAATCAACCTAAGCTCCGCCTGTTCCTCCTTCGTCATCCCATGTTCAACGAATACGTCATGCAATTCATCAGCATGGTCATTGAGTCTTCGTTGTTGGTGCTCCAATTCATGCAGCAACTTGTGCGCCAAGAACCTGCACAGTGTGCTGTGCCCATCGCCTGTAGTGCCCCATCCGAGCGGGGCGATGGCGTCGCCGGCGATGTTGTGAACCAAGTTTGCGTTCTTACGGCGGAGTTCCCGTTTTTCAGTATCGGTTATCGTGTCGCCCGATACACCGCGCAACACTCGGCTTGCAGTCAATTCCGGCCAGTTATTGTGAACGATGGTCAAGAGGTCTTGTCGCACCCATTGCAGTCGTTCGGGGTCCGTGTGCGGCCGCACGTCGACGAAATAGGCGTCCCGGTCTGCCACTATTGCGAAGAGCAGCCAATCAGACCGCTCGACGAAGGCATCTTGGCCGACGTTGCGACTGAGGTGCAGATGGTGCATTGCATAGTCCCACAAGAGTCCGTCAGGTTCTTCTGTATCCTTCACCCTCTCGGTTAGATGCGGAAGCACCGTTTCGCCGCTTTCGAAGAGGTGTCGAAGGTAGAAGACCGTCCTCCAGGCCTCTGACGCCTTTGGGCTGCGTATGGGATCCTTGATGCGGAGGAGGCTTCCCAGGGACTGGTGGATTTCTTCCGAAAAGTGGACCCTGCGGGGAATAGGGTCGATCCTGCGGATTCGCATTTCGAAGTAGCGGCTTGCCAAGTCAGAAACGTCAGCATGCCTGGGAAAGGAAACGCCTCGTTCGGTAAAATCCGAGACGATGGCCTGGGCTAGGTCAGACAGGAAATCCATACTCATACCAATTCCACCATAGGCAACAAGTATCACGCTCGGTGGTCAACGTCCGGACCAACCAACAGGTGCCTCAGTACGTCGCGAATCTCAGAGAGCGAGCAGATGCGGACATCCGTGTTGTTAGCATAGCGAGCAACACTCCTGGCTGTATTCGCAATGACCGAATCCGGGACACATATCACTCCCTTCGCCCCTAGAGCATCAACGTAGTCGAGTACTTGCTCCACGGCCCCGGGAAGAACCTGTCCGCGCTTGACCTCCACAACCACTAACCTACCCTCGTATTCAATCAATAGGTCGGGCCTCATCGTAGTGTGAAGTGGCCGTCGCCCAAGAAGCCGCGCTCTTAGACCACGCTCGTACGGGACCGCATGCTCGAGAGTAGCCCTGAATCCAAGTTCTTGAGCTACTTCGAGAATCCTTGTGGTCATTTGTGCCTCTGACATTTCAAACATGGCGGTTACCCTCCAAATAGCGTTGCCCCAATCCATGCTCCTATCACTCCACTTATGACCGCAGCCAGCAACGTAGCCACTATCCACCAAAGTGAGCCTTTGGCTCTGGCTATCAGCGACCGGTGAAACAATAGACGGTGCAATGGGTTTTCGCTCTTGTTCCTAAGGGTTATGAGGTCCACAGAAACAGGGGTGTCGAATGATACGATAATCAGACTAATCAGGGCACATAGCGCGTAGACGCAATCAAGAATCCTGCGCCCTACGATCCTCACGACCCAATCGTCGGTGATGAAAATGCCCGTATCCTGGAGCATGACTCTGAAGACAAAAAGGGATCCCATATCGTCTCGGGGGAGCAAACCCTGTGCCATGTCGGAAGGCATTTCCGTTAGGGTTCCCTCATCCAACAGCGCAAGTCGAGCCGCCGAATCGAGGTCCGGTTTGACAGGGACTCTCAAGCGAAATTCTAGTGTTTCCACTCGATCCACCAACATTCCCATTTGGAAGGGGCCTGGTCGTTCATTCTATGCGGAAACAATCTGACTTCACCCGATGGAATTGCCGTAGTCTAGGAGTAGGCACCGGGACTGAGGACTCGGCGGTTCATAACGGTCAGCCGACCCGCGTGTTCCCTGCTAGGAGCTTCGATGGTTCGTGTTTGTTCGCGGCTCATTTGCCTCGCACCTCGTCGACCTGCTGCTGTATCCACCTGTCGAGTTCACTCGACGCGGACAATACAGATTCCTCAAGATACGACATGTCCTCACGCAGAGATTGGTATAGGTGCAAAGCGGTGAGGGGGTCACGTTCTCGCTCAATGGCGGTAGCTCGGAGCATCCATCGCTCATGAGGGAGTGACGAGTAGCGTTGCTGCCATGTAGCCTCCAACTCTGTCGCCACGCGGCTGTAACTTTGTCGGTAGTTAGGGTCCACCCACAAGCCATCCACATCTTGACGTTCGAGAGCTTCCGATAGGTCTCGCTGCCACTGTGCGACTTCTAGCATCTTGTCCGCCTCGAAGCTGAACGGGTTGTCTTGGATCAAGAAGTCGAACTCATCCGTCACCGACTTGATGGATTCCCTTGCGCTGGAAGCAAGTGTTTCGGCCAATTCGGGGATCTCGGTAGGCAGCGCGCTTCTGAGTTTGTCGGCCAAGTCTGCCTTGTCAACGTCGAAGGAGAGTAGTCGTCCGTTGTGCACCGGAAGATAGCGTTTCGCAACATCGGTGTACTGGTCGTTGGAAGAAAACGAAAGGCTAAAGAATCCCTTGTTCCCCAATCGAGTGAACAGATCACAAGAAAGCAGGAAGTATTGCGCCGCAATGGCTCGTGTTATCTCATCATGAGTAAGGCCGACGTGATATAGCTCGTTTCTGTAATCATGGGCTATCGCAACGAACCTCCTTTCTTTCGACGTGATGTCATTCATGCTCTCTAGCACTTTGAGCTTGCCAGGCAAATGGATCCCTTTAGCTTGGGATCTCTGTCTTGGAGTCATCACATCCCTTTTCAAGTCTTCAGAGAACTCAGGCTGGTCTTCCGGCGACCTACCTTCAACAAGGGCCTGGTGTGCCTTCCAGAGACCCGACGCTATGCTATCAAGCTCCATGCGGTCCGTGCATTGACGATGCAGAATGAGCTCGGTGGCATTGTCGACCAGGATCAAAGCCAGGCGATTGTTTATCGGATGGTCGGTCGCCAGTTCCCTGGTGGCACGGTCTAGTTGTTCGACTATGGTCAATATGTATCTCACGGCTTCACCTGACTAAAACCCTCGATTGGTCGGTCTGTTTGCCGGTGTCCAATCGCGACAAACAAAGAGACCTTGGTGCCCATTAGGGCGAATATCAAGAAATCCACGTAAGCCACGAATCCTGTTAGTCCCGGCATCGTGTGCACCTTCTTCCTGCGGTGTTGTTCGGCCTGTGTAGGCGCTTGACAACTAGGGGCCGCACCGAGATCAGAACAAGGAACAAGAACCCGACGTAGAACACAACGACGCCCACGTTGGGATCACTGGTGAACAGATCGCCCACCAGAGGTAGCCAAGCAGTGAAGAGGCCAACCCAGACGAATATCGGAGAGAGCAGCGAAATCAGATTGCCTATGTTAGCCGCCCACACCGGAGATTTGCGCCATGTTGAGGCAACTAGCAGAACGAACGCGATCACGAAGAGAGTTGCGCTCAACGGCAGGTGGAGCGGGCTCAGATACGGGGCAACCCAATTCGGAATTGAATACGCCCACTCGACTAGGGACGGCTCAACGACTCTAGCGACGCCCTCGTCCGACAAGTGTATGTGCCGTGCCAGCAGCATCAGAATGGCGCCTACGAAGGCCGTGAGAGAATTACTGTACAGCCAGTCCCGCTGTAGCTCCGATCGGTCCATAAGGGCTTCTTGGGCTGCTCTGGCTAACACGGCCCTCAGGCGATTCCTCAACGATTGATTCCAATTCCGAAGGCGGTCCATCTCTGACTAGCTTCCTTCCCCATCAGTGCGCCCAGCCACACCGACGGGACCGCGCCTGCCCGGGGTCACCTCTACCGGCGTCGGAATCAGCCACTCGGCCCCGGCCTTGGTCGCTCCCCGCACCCGGCCGTCGCGGGCCAGCTTGCGCACTCGGCGCTCCGATACGCCGAGCCGGGAAGCCGCCTCTCGCACCGTGACGTTGGCAACGTCATCATCGGGGGCCTCGGACTCAAGCTCGAACTCTACGGGGCTCGGCTCGTTGAGCGTGCTCATCTCGTGGATAAGGAACCCGATGACCTCCCCGTCGTCGTCCAACCTCTTGAGGATGCGCTCGTCGTTAGTTGAGGTGAAATATCCCTCTTTGAAGGCCCACAGCACCTCAAGCATGTCCCCTTCGTGGTCGTAGGAAACAAACACCTTCTTGGTCGTCATGCTCACCCTCCTTTGATGTTTCGAGCCAAGTAGCCGGTCAGGATGAAGGAGTAGCCCGTCTCCTTCTTGACCACAAGGCAGATGTAGCGGTTCCTGCCCCGCAGGTCAGGGTAGAGCCGGTAGTAGAGTTGGACCATCGGGCCGGACCTGGAGGGCCTCACCGCGTCCGGGCTGGCGAGGGTCTCGGCGAACCGGTGCATCTGGAAGGCCATTTCGGGATGCCTTCGCAGGATGTGGCCGAGCCGTTCGTCGGTGAGCCTGACTTCGTTTCCATGCTCATCGCTGAAACGCCGCACGCCGGATTCCATCACCAGATACCGTACCGTAAAGTATACCGCTCGACAGCATAGACCGGCAATAGATTGCCTTTGTGCGGTGCTGTAGGGAAACTCATTGGCCATCCTCCTCGCCGCCTTCATAGCCCTGAGATCGGGCCGCTTCCTCTTCCATGTAGGAGCGGATGGCGACGCGGGCCAGGATGCGCAGTCCATTCAGGACTTTCTCTCGCTGCTTAGGGGTGTAGGACGAAAGCAATGCGTCCAGCGAGTCGTCGGGGCCATGCTCGCTGGGCTTCTTTCGTCTTCTCTTGTCTCCGTTTTCTCTCATCGGTCACAGTCGCAGCGGCTTCTTTGTCAGGGCCGCTGGCCTCTCGTTGCAGGATTGGGGTTTGGCCGCCGGTGCGGACGGGACGGGGCGAACACCGGCGGCGCTTTGGGGTCAGTCCCTGAGGAAGGTCATCTGGTAGCCGTCCCCCAGGAGGATCCCCAGCCCTTCGTCCAACCGGGCGGCGAACCTGTAGAGGCGGTCCATCGCCGCGCCGCTGGGTTCGACGCCGTGCTTGCGCCACCTGTACATCTGGCGGTAGTCGACGCCAATGGCGGCGGCGAGTCCGGCCCAGGTGAGGCCGGCGGCCTCTCTCAGGCGCTCCAGCCGGTCGGGAAAGTCGTCCGGCAGCCGGTTGCCGTAGGGCATGGGTTCCATGTCCGTGATGTGGTCCGTGTTCCCGTCGAGACGGGTGTTACCGTTGGGTTTTGTCATCGCTAACCTCCAGTTCGAAAAGGTCTTCAAAGCTCTCCACTCCGAGGGCCTTCTGCATCCGCGAGCGGATGCGACCGGAGGGCGCGCGCCCCGTGTTGACCAGCATCGAGAGGTATCCGTGGCTGATGCCGACCTCCCTGGCGAGCCAGCTCTGGGAGCGGTTCAGCAGCGCCAACCGCCGCCAGAGCGCCGCCGCGTTGAGCCGGACAACGGCCCGTCCTCCACGCCTCCGGTGTCCCTTGGCTTCGTTGGCGTTCTGCGGATTCATTCCCATTCGGTCTCCTGCGTTGGATTGATGAGGGAGCGGCCTTTCGGCTTATACTCCCGACTTCGTGCTCTTCGTTCAAAGGGGCGTCGGGGCCTGGGGCGACGTCCAATCGCCCGGGGAGCGCCATGCGCGTCCCAGCGGCCCCAGGGTTTCCACGGCCCCGCCGTGGGACACCCACAGGGGCACCGTGGCGCTCTCCGCCCGCATCTCCTCCCGCGCCACGCGCAGGAAGTGGGTGGCGGCGGTCTCGTCGTCAAAGACGACCAGAACCGAGGGCGGCGTGCCGTGATCGTCGGTGGGCCTGTGAGATGAGTAATAGCGCAGATAGGGGGCGAGTCGCAGGGACATGGTTGAGGGCCGCACGGCGCGTCTCTCCCACTCCAGGAAGAAGGCCCAGGTGACATCGCCCCTGCGCAGCACGCCGAAGGCGTCGGGGTTGACGGAGCGCACCCGGTCGTCGTGCCTGAAGTGCCTCGACGCCCTCCGGGGCGGGTCGAGTTGAACGACCTCCCACCCCAGCAGGGGGGCCTGCGCCGTCAGCGCGCCCATGAAGGCGTGGACGGCGGCGGTGTGCTCCATGTTCCTGAGAAGCTGGCGGCTCCGGCCGCCGGAGACGTTGCGCCACTCCATCGGGGCGTCGGCGTCATCGAGGGAGACGCTCCACCGCTTCCTCGCCAGGGCGACGGAGGTGCGGTCCCTGCGGGAGAGGAGGGCCAGCCCCCGGTCGGTGACGGCGAGGCGCCCTCCCGCGTCCCGGTGCCTTGCCGCCAGGTCAAGGCCCTCCAGGGGGTTGACCTGCTGGGAGGCCCTCTGGTGCGAGACGCCGAGCAGCCCGGCCAGGTCTCCCAGGGCGATCCAGGGCCAGTCGGAGATCATGTCCAGGGCGCGCTTCTCGGCGGCCTTGAGCATGAAGGGCAGCATGGGGTCGGAGATACCCCAGTCCGGTCCCTCGATGGCGACGTCGGCGGGGAAGTCGGCCCGCTGCGGCTCCGCCTCCAAGGGAAGCCCTCCGCCCGGCTCCAGCCGGTCGAGGACGTAGCGCAGGTCGAGGGAGGCGCTGACGGCGGAGGGACTCCAAATCCGGTCTCCGGGCTTCGCCAGCACCGCCTCGCGCTCGATGGCAAAGATGGCAGGTATGTGGGTGGTGGAGAGCAGCCTTCTTGCGTGCCTGAGCCGCACGTCGTCGGCCATGAGCATGAGCACGACGCCGGGCACCGGCTCGTCGCGCATCCTCCAGACGCGCTTGCCGAACCCCGACCTGTCGGCGGTCAGCCCCTGCCTGACGATGCCCACGGTCCTGCCGTCGGGCAGCGTCATGGCTGCATCCAGGGGCATGGCCCGATACCAGCGGAAGTCGACGGGGAAGCTGACGTTGGCGACGGCGGAGGCGACGCGGTAGACGGCGGCCAGGGCGTCCATGCGCTCCATCAGGCTGCGCCGCCACTGGGCGGAGACGGGGCGGGAGCGCACCAGATCGTCGGGGGACAGCCCCTCCTCGCCTGCGAGCCTGCGCAGCCCCGCGGCGGTGAGATGGAACCTTCGTGCCGGGGGAAGGGGATCGGCGGCGTGGAGCGCCGAGGCGCAGAATCCCTCCGACTCCAGCTTCGCGGCGGCCTCGTAGACCGCGCCCCTGGACCAGCCGGTGACGGAGACAATCTCCAGGCGGTCGAGGAAGGGCATGGCGGCCAGGGCGCGGAGCAGGTCGGCCTCGCATCCTTCAGGTCTCATTCGTGCGCCTCCTCTCCCTCGCTCCCGGCGCTATTGCCGGCGTCGGCCGACGCCTCGTTTCCGGCGTCCTTCCTCCTGTGGCGACGCTTGCTCTTCTGCTTCCTGCGCTCCGGCTCCTCCTCCGTTTCCGGCTCGCCCGTTCCTCCGTTTTCGATGTCCTCGACTCCCCTGCGGAAGTCGTCCACCTTCCTGTGGCCGTCGGCGTCTGCGTAATCGCCCTCGCGGGCCGAGACGGTGTAGGCGGTCGTGGCCTCGCGGATGCGGTCGGCGGCGTCGGGGTCTCCCGGCTCCGGCTTTCTGACCATCATCGAGAAGGCGGGCATCCGCTCGGTGCCGCCGGTGGCGCGGACGTAGCAGTGGTGGACTGGGAGTGAGGTGATGTCGTCCTCGGTCACCCGCTCCTTGCCCAGCTCCCAGACCAGGGTCCGTGCGTCGTTGCCGGCCACCTGGAAGACGGCGAGGCATCCCACGTTGGCGAGGAGGGTGTCCCGCATGGTGCGGGAGAGGTCGTCCAGCTTGGCGAGGCTCTGGGTGGCGAGGATGAAGGAGGCCCCGAACTTCCCCAGCTCGGAGAGCATCGACTCGTAGTCCACGCCGGGCATGGTCTGCATCTCGTCCACGACGACGAGCGCGCCGCGCCGCTGGCTCAGGGACACGCTTCCCTGCTCGCGTATCACGGCGTCCACGAGATTGAGTATGGACGCGCCCACCAGGGCGGCCACGTCCCTTCCCACCGTCCCCTGGGAGGTGGAGACCAGCAGGATTCCGCCGTCGTGGACGGTGCGCCGCATGTCGATGGTGGAGCGTCGCTGGCCCAGGATGGCCCGCGCCCGCTTCGAGGATGCGTAGTAGGAGAGGCGGGTCTGGACGGGGGCCAGCGCCTCGGCCCGGTACTGGGCGTGCCACTTACCGAAGTCCCTGGCCCACCATTCGAGGAGATAGGGGTCGGAGACCTTCTTCAGCACATCCTTGCGGAAGGTCTCGACGTTGAGGAGCTTCAGCCCGTCGAGGATGGTGTACTGCTCCCCCTCCTCGACCTGCTCGTTGGCCTCGTGGAGGGTCTTGACGGTCTGCTCTAGGATGGACTGCATCCTCGGCCCCCACTGCTCCCACAGGCCCTTGGCCACGCGCACCACCGAGTCGGCGGTGCGGTCCCGGTCGGCGAAGACCCTGGTGTCCAGGAGATTGATTCCGGGGGAGCGGGACTCGTCGGAGAGGTCAATGAGCCTTACGCGGTCGGCGAGGGAGTCGGGGACGTGTTCGAGGATGCCCGCCACAAGGTCGGTGTGGGGGTCCACGACCACGACGGCATCTCCGTCCCGGCCCGCCGCCTTCTCACGCATCTTGTGCGTGACGACGTGGTGCATCAGCGTTGACTTACCCATGCGGGTGCGGGCGACGTAGAGGTGGTGACGCCTCAGCAGGTCCTCGGGGAAGCGGATCTCCCGGCCGGTGCCTGCTGTGGTGTCTCCCACCAGCGCCCCGCCCTTCACGCCCTTGGCCAGGGGGCTCAGCGCCCTCGCGCCGGACCGCTCCACCAGGGGCGTCTCGTCGCCCGCTCCGGGCGGGTGCCACAGGGAGGCGATCTCCCGGACGCCGAGGATGCTGCGCCTTCCGAACAGGCCGGGACCCGGCGGGTGCAGGTTCTCAGTGTCGGGAACGACGGGCCTGACCCTGCTCACCTTGAACCTCGCGCCCGCGGGGTTGTCGTAGTGCCGGTAGGCGGCGGCGACGGGGCCGAGAAGCTCCCCGGCCCTCTGCCGCCCCGAACGGGTGGGAACGACGGCCGTGACCTGTAGCTCGGCGTCGAAGGCGACGCGTGAGACCTTCTCCCGTATCAGCAACGGGTCTTCGACGCGGCTCCTGGCCCTCTTCCACCGCCACCACGCCCAGCCGCCCGCGGCCAGTCCCAGGGCCGTGCCCGCGCCCAGGAGCGCCGCCTTCCATATCTCGCCGTCCTGAATCCACAGGTAGCCCTTGAGGGCTGCCAGGGCGCCGATGCCCAGCACGGCCATCGTCATCCCGTCCATCTGGAGCGGCTTGGTCTGGAAGGTGTAGGCGGGCTCGCGGGGCTCGAAGCCAGGCCGCTTGTGGGCCTTGTCCATGTGGTGCTGCGACCAGTCGGGGCCGAGGGAGCGCAGCAGCAGACGGGCCACCACCCGCTCCCCCTCGTAGAGGGCGGACAGGGCGCCCATCAGGGCGATGAGGGGGTCGGAGCCGGGGTCGAGCAGGTCGTCGTCCCTGAAGGTCCTGAGCGGAACGTACTCGGGGGCGTCGGCCCGCAGGGTCATCGACCAAGCCTGCTCGCCGTCGCGTACCCACAGGGGGTCCTCGCCGGGGTGCAGCTCGTGGATGCGCGCCTGGGGGTAGTGGGCCGAGAGCTGACCCCGCACCACCCGGTCGTCCAGGCAGCGGGCCATCAGCGTCACGCCGTCCATGTCCCCGGCCAGCTCCAGGGAGAAGGGTTCGGGGACGGCGATGGACTGGAGGAGGTTCTCCACGCCCAGCAGGGTGCGCTCCCCCGACCGGGGCGGCGTCACCGCCAGCAGGACGGGCGTGGGCCTGCCCCTCCGGTTTCCAATCAGTGTTTCTCTAGGATTCAGCTTCATGTTTGAAAGAGTCCTTTCTCTAGTGGCGTCCGGGTCTCCACTCGACCACCTCCGTCTCCTCCGGGGTGGCCTCGATGCGGACGGGGAAGCGGTTGCCCCTGGCGAGAAGCAGCCCGTCTCCGCGGGGACAGGACAGCAGCCAGCGCTGGAGGTCTTCGGGCAGGTCGAAGGCGTCGCCCACGGTGCTGATGGCGGCGGCGTCCTGCTGGAGCAGCAGCTTGAAGGCGGCGTTCTGTAGCAGCGCCCGACCGGAGTGGCCGGTGATGGTCCTCGAAGAGTCCTCGGAGAGAAGGTCCTGGACGTCCTGGGTTATGAACTGCAACCCCAGCCGGTGCTTGCGCGCCCGCTTCGCCATGCTGACCATGAAGGCCGCGCCCTCGGGGTGTTGCATGATGCTCCACACCTCGTCCACGACAAGGAGGCGGGGCTTGGGGTCCTGGGCTGCGGCGGCCCACACCGTCTCGGTGCACACCATCGCGGCGGCGGGGCGCAGCTCCGGTTCGAGGAGGCGCAGGTCGAAGACGGTGACCAGCGCCTCGTTGGAGAGTAGGTCGTCGCCCTCGTCCGATAGAAGATGTCTGAGGCTGCCGGTGGCGAAGGGCCGCAGCAGCCTTGCGAGGTCGGGGTCTCCCGCCTCGCTCTCCTGGAGATATTTGTAGAAGTCGCGGAAGCCGGTGCGCTCGCGGGGCCGGGCGTAGTAACCGGCCAGGGCGTGGTCGAGGGAGGCTCTCCGGGCCGCGCCGAGGCCCTCGCCCACCATGACCTCGATGAGGCGGCGAAGGCTGCCGATGCGCTGGAGCATCTCCTCGGAGTCGCCCTTGTCGATGACGAAGGGGTTCATGCCCTCGCCCGGAACTCCGGGCGAGAGCACTCTGCCCCCCGCCGCCCTCGCCATGTCGGCGTACTCCCCCTCGGGGTCGATGACGTAGGCGGTCACGCCCCGGCACAGGCCTCTGAGGACTCCCAGCTTGGTTGCGAAGCTCTTGCCTGAGCCGGAGCGTGCGAGGACGGCAGTGTTGGCGTTGAGGTGGGTGCCGTCCCAGGGGTCGTAGACCACCGGGGAACAGGCCCGCATGTCGATTCCGTAGAGTGTGCCGCTGCGCGTGTCCAGGTCGGGCGGCGAGAAGGGGAAGAGGCGGGCGATGCTGGAGGTGTCGAGGCTGCGCCACTCGGCCACGGCGTTGAGGGCCAGGGGCAGGGTCGAGAGCAGCCCCTCGCGCTGGCGGAAGGCCAGGTTGTCGAGCTTGCCGAGGGTGGCGGCGAAGTGGGCCTTCGCCCGCTGGGTCATCTCCTTGAGAGTGTCTGTGTCCCTGGCATGGAGGGTCACAGATAGAGAGGAGTGAAAGAGGCGCTCCCTTCCCCGCTGCACCTCGTCCCTGAGCCGGGTGATGTCCTCCAGGGCGATCTCCGCCTCGGGCGACATGGTGCGACCCCGCTTGAAGGAGAGGGACTGGGCCGACTCGAAGCGGACCTTCTGCCACTCAAGCGTCCTTGCGGCCTGCTCCGCCGGTATGGGTCCGATGTGGACGGACAGGTCCATGGGCGCGCCCGCCGCCATCAGCCCCTGCAGGAAGCCGGGGGCCAGCGACCGGGGCCAGCGTCCCAGGTGCAGGGAGCGGACGAGGCGTTCCCCGATGCGCATCTCTCTGCGGTTGATCTCGACCTCGACCTCCTGGTTCTCGTCCACCTCGGCCGGCGAGCCTCCCAGGGCGGCGGACACGAGGAGCATCCGAAGCTGGCGGCCTCTCAGGGGGTGGACGGAGAGCCCGGCCCTTGCAAGCAGGCCCCGCAGCTCGTCGATTCGCGGGAATTCGCACACGGCGTAGAAGCGCCGGTCGAGGATGCCGTCGCGGGCCTCAAGGTCAGTCAGCAGCCTTCGGAGCGACTCCGAGGCCGCCTCCGTCTGCGGGGGCAGGTCCTCCGGCTGCGCTTTTGCCAGCTTCTCCCGGAGGTGTCCCAGGCGCGGCGGGTGCTGCCTGACGAGGAGCTGCACCGGGAAGTCAAGGGCGTTGAGCGCCCCGGCGAAGGCCCCCAGCTTCGGCTCGTCCAGCTCAAGGCCCATCGCCTCGCAGACGCCGAGCTTCACCCCGTCCAGGCGCACCGGCCCGTCCTCTTCGAGATGCGAGAGCATGAAGAACAGGGGCAGCTCAGGCGGGAGCTTGGGAGGGGTCTCCTGCGGGGCGGCAGGCTCTCCCGGTGGAGTCTTCGCCTCCCGTCTCGTGATTCGTTCAAGCAATTTCTTCAACTGAGTAGATTCCTTTTCTCTATGGGGTTGGTAAGGAAGGGATGATTCCGTGCTTCAGCAGGGCGGCGACGCCCTTGGCCGAGAGCACTAGGACCAGGCCGACCACCGCCAGGATGACGGCGGCCTTGGCCCGCCCTCCGCCGCGCTCCTCGCCTCCTTCGGCCATCAGGACGAAGCCCGCCCAGACGATGGCGAAGAAGCAGAGGCCGGCGGCGGCGTAGGCCATCGCGGTCAGCACCCGGTCGAAGGCGGCGAGCATCTCCGCCTTCTCCGCCGGGGCTGCGCCGGTCGTCGCCAGCGCAACCCCGGCCAGGAGCGTGGCCGCGAGCGCCCGCCTCACCAGGGCCACTCCCATCCCAGCCGGTCGAACCAGCCCCGCAGTCCGCCCGCGTGCTCCTGCTCTGCGGGCGGGTCCTCGGGCTCGGGCTCTGGCGCCGTCAGGGTCTCGAAGGGGTCGTCGGACCCCACGGCGGAGGCCAGGGCCAAGGACTCCTCGTGGCTTCCGCCGATGGGCGAACGCTCCACCACCTCCGCCTTGACGTGTTCGGGGTGGACGATGGTGAGGGTCACGTCCTTGTTGATCGTCCTGCCCGGAACGTGGGCGTAGGCTGAGGCGGAGACGGAGTGCTCCGTCGTTGTGCCGTCGTCGTGGGTGACCGTGATGGTCTCGCTGTCGTAATCGCTGTCGCTCGCCCCCGGCCGCCACAGGCTCACCGTCTCAGTGCGCTTCTCGGTCCGCTCCGGGTGGTGGGTGAGCACGGTCAGCGGAGGAATGGGGATGTTCAGGCTCGCCTCAAGGCTCACGTCCACGCTCACGGCGTGGACCGCCTCCCCTGCTCCAACGGGCAGCGTGAACCCGGTCTCCCCATTGGGGACGAACGGGACGCTGGCGTGGGACCCTCCGGTGGCTGCGGCCACCGTTCCCGTTACCGCCGTCACCCCGGCCTCCATGAGGGCCGTCTCGGTGACGTCTTCGTGCCCGGCCACCGTCTGGAGCTCCACCGGGTGCTCGATGCGCGTAACGCACTCCGACTCGATTACGCCGCTCACGGCTCCCGGCGTCCATGCCAGGGAGGTCATGCGCAGGTTGCAAAGCTCACCCTCGATCTCGGGGAGCGGGTATGGGAAGCGGTCGTGCTCGATCGTCAACGCCCCGGCCTGTCCCAGGGCGTCCTCCCACGAGACGGTGAATGACGGCGCCGGTCCGTGGAGGGGGAACCTGTAGCGGCCCACCTCCCCCTGGTCGAGCTTGTCCGACGCCCAGAAGCGCAGCCAGGTGCCGTCCGGCCCTCCGAAGGCCCGCATGCGGATGTCCACGTCGGTGGCGGCCCGCAGGGTGACGAGGGCCTCGTCGCCGCTTACCGACAACCCCTCGACGAACACCCGGCGTCCCTCCACCGGCTCGGTGATCTCGAAGTCAATCTCGTCCCGCCACGGTTCGTGGCCGTCGGCGAGGACGGCCTGGGGGAGCGTCACGGCCGCCGCCAGTAAGACTGCGGCCGCGACAGCCAGAGCGCCCCCGCCGGGCTTCCGGCGTCTGCTCTCCAGCGTTTCGGCCCGGTGGCCCTGGCCGTCCTTGCCCGGCTTGTGGCGGCGCTTGCCGAACCAGCCGTGGGGACGGAAGGGCATGCGGCCGTCGCGCCGGTCCCTGCTCTTGCGGTTCTTCTTGCGGCTCCTTCGAAGGCTTCTAAGCGCCCTCTTCGACCTTCGCGCCATCAGCCGCAGGGGGCCGGGGCCGCTCCTGACGGGCTGCGGGGGCGCGGGCGCCTCGGTGCGCACCAGCTGGGAGACCGGCCCGGCATATGTCCTGGCCCCCAGGTTGAACTTCAGCAGGTCGGCGGCCACCAGGGGCAGCCGCCTCCCGCCTATCTTCCCCACGACCATCGCCACGCCCACCAGTCCGAAGACGACGGCAATCGCCATCCTCACCTCGGACGGTCCGACGGGGGCGTAGCGGTAGGCCCCGTAGGACAGAGCGCACACCGCCACGACCGCCACGACCTGCGGGAAGGTGAATCCCAGCAGCACCCGGTCCTCGGCCTGGACGTGAGTCGGTACCTCGTGTTCTCTCATAAGTCGTTCCTCCTTCCTCGCGTCCGGCCTAGCTGCTCGGGGTCGGCTCGGGTAGTGCGTCGTCGATGTCGATGCCGGGATCCACGACGGCGTTCATCACCAGCTCCACGACGCCGAAGGCGACCAGAGCCAGGACGATGCCGGCGAGGGCAGTCATCATTGCGCTCTTGCCGCGCTCCATCTGGTGGGGCGCTCCAGATGCCGTTAGGTACAGGTACGCGCCGTAGATAAAGAAGCCGACGCCGATGGCGCCCACGACGCCCAGCAGGATGCCCACCAGGTTCGATATGGTCTGTGTAAGGTCTTCCATTCCTTTTCTCCTCTCTGCTCTCGAGTCCGTTGCTCGTCTCTATCGGTAGGTGCTTTCAGGCTCCGTTACCTGCACATTTCGCCGCCTCCGTCGTGGTGTCGGTGGGCGCTGCCGGTCTTGCGCGCCCGTGTGATTTCGCAGTCCGATCCGGCTACTCGCCGCTGCTCCGGGGCGCTCCGTCGCCGTCTCCTCCGGCCGATGGCGTCGCCATCGAGGCCGCCGAGCTGAGGCCGCCTGCGGCTGCCGAGAGGCCCGCACTGGCCGCCATCGCTCCGACGGCCATGCCTCCCGGCCCTCCCGCCGCACCGCCAGCCACCAGCCCGATGGTCTTGGCGGACCGCATGAAGGACGCGGGGAGGTTCATGCCGAAATAGAGCATCGACAGCCAGGAATCGAAGGTCCCGGCGTTGCCCAACATGCTCGGAACCCTGGTCGCCATGTAGACGAAGGCCAGGGAGAGCAGCAGCTTCCAGATCAGGTCCTGCACCGGCTCGAAGGCGGCGATGGCGGCGACCTCGTTGAGGAAGCCGAGGCCCATCGCCAGGGCGATGAGCTGGATGGCCTGCTGGAAGGTGGTCGTCATGAAGAGCCGCAGCCAGTGGCGGCCCCAGCCCGCTGTGTGGGGCAGGATCCACAGGCCCAGCGCGATGGGGGCCAGGGCGAGGAGGACGTCGATGAGCGCAAGGCGCAGGACCATCTGCACGATGACGTAGAGGACGAAGAAGCCGTAGACGAGATAGAGGACCGCAAGCAGCAGGCCCATGCCCACGCTCCCGGCCTCCACCGCCGTCAGGAGCGTGCGGAGGGTGGAGCGCAGCATGTCCCCGGCGGTCACGTCGAGGGACACCGCGACGAAGCCGGAGACGGCGTCGGCGATGTCCAGCACGAGGGCGCACCACCACAGGGAGGATGCGGCGGCGACCAGGCCCAGCACGAGGCGGGGGACCATCTCCCGCCACCCCGCCTGCTGGCGCCCAAGGTGCTCGGCCATGATGAGCGAGAGGCCCATCCAGCCGAGAATGACCACCAGCGCGCCGGACGTGACGGCCCATACGACCATCCACGCCTGGCGCACGAGGTCGTGGCCGTAGGTGAGAGATTCGGGGGTTCCGGTGAGGATGTCCGCCATCAGCCGGAGTCCCCCCGGCAGTTGGCGGAGTCCTCGCCGCTGGCCCGCTCAACGACGCCGCACAGCGTCCCGTGGACTCCCTCGATCACCCAGCCCGCGAGGGCCTTGGCCCAGCGTCCGGGGTTGAGGGCGGCCAGAATCTTGTCCCAGATGCGGCCCGACTGGTGGGGATGAATGACTCCGTAGAAGTCTCCCCTCTTGCCGTCCTCGGCGACGGCCAGCATCACCAGCAGGTAGGACTTGTCGGGATCGAGGTCGGGCTGCTCGTCGAGCTTCGGGTACTCCCAGGAGTACTCCCAGCCGTCGCTGCGCTTCTTCTCGCCGCCCTTCACCGCGTACATGGCGCTTATCCAGTCGCCGGTGTCGGCGTCGCGGACGGCGTAGAAGAGGTCTTTGACCTCGCGGTCGAACACGGGACGGGCGACGAACTCGCCCTTCTTCTTACGCTCGACGAAATCGCGGTCGCGGTTGACCAGGACGATCTCGTTTGAGGGCGGGGACTGAGCCAGTGCGATCCAGTTGGACGGGACCGCAACAAGCGCCGCCATTAGCAGCGTGAACGCCAGGGGAATGAGTCGCCTGGCCGACCGGAGTTTCGATTTCAGCGCCAAGATGTCCACCTCTCTGCGATTTCGTGCGGCCCGTCGAAACGAGGCCGCCGCGGGAGAGTGTGAACGAGCGAAAAACGATTAGAAACTACCCGAAAGGTGCATCACTCGTAATGCACCTTTCGAGGTCATAGGAAACCGCCCCAATTTGTGCAGTAATGGGGGTGTACAGGAAATGGACTTTGGTGGGGAATCAATTGTCGGGTCGGGACAAAGCTGAAATGGACGGAAATCACCCCCTACAGGACGTGAACAGTGACGACTTTGTTGCAAGGGCGGGTTCCGGTCATTTGGCGAAAAACCCGCTCGACGTGGGGGGGCACGAATCACGGCACTGGCGCAGGTGAAGCGGAAAACGGGGCAAAAAACCCCGGCGACGTGGGGGTGCATGACGCCCTCGGGCAACCGGACGGCAAGTCGGGCCAAAGCTGAGTCGTAACAGAGGTGAGGTCTGGACCCATTTCAGAACAGGAGGGAAATGCCATGAAAGCGACCGAACACGGCATCGAGGAGAGCAAAGCGGTGGAGAACATGTACCACATGCGGCTCATGGCGCTGCTGCAAGAGCAGGTGCGGAAGCGGGGCACCAAGGGCGCGGCCAGGGTGCTGGAGATTGACCCGAAGACCGTGGCCGAGAGCATCAGGACGGGGCGGCTCTCACGGCGGACGCGGGATGCGCTGGAGCGGGCGTTGCAGGAGGGCATCGGCTCGGCAGCCGCCCAGCAGCGGGAGCGCAACGAGAAGCTGGAGGAGCGCGTCGATGCGCTGGAGAAGGGACACGGCGAGCTTGCGAAGGGCCAGGACGACCTGGGCAAGGAGCTGCGCAGGCGCATGGCCTCCGTCGAGGGCGAGGTGGCGTCGCTGCGGCGGGACGGCGGCGTGGGGACCGGCGCCGGTCATGCCGGCACCGGTCCCTCTGCGGAGGATGGCGCGTCAGGCCAGGACAGGAAGCCTCCGACGAAGCCGTCGATGCGCCGTGAGTACCCCGACCTTGCGACCCTGGAGCCTGCCGAGGACGACGAGGAGATCTTCGGCGAGGCGTGGAAGCTCATTGTCGAGTGGCGGGAGCTGCTGGACGGGCACCCCGAACAGGGAAGCGGCGTCGCGTGGATGACCACCCAGGAGCGGCTGCTTGAGGTCGAGCTGGCCCTCCTCGAAGACCACGGCTTCACCCTGCCCCCTGAGAAGCAGCCGCTGCGGGGCCTGGACCGGAGCGGGCAGATCACCTGGCGCAGGACCGCTCTCTCCGACACACGGAGGGAGCGGAAGAGGGCCGAGTGGTTGAACAGGATTACCCTCGGTCGTTGGTGGAAGTGACGGCGCTCGACTATGCGCCGGAGAGTCCCACGAAACAATGTGAACTTTCGTTGACGTTTATGTGACGTTTGTATGACCTAAACCAACGGATGTTGGCGTTATCGCCTCCAGACCCTTTTCTGGGCCGGAACAACCTGCTAATAATTGATGCGTTGTCAGGCTTTCACCACGGTTTCTTGCCATAGAAACCTGGGGGCATGATCCCTGTTGCCCGGGTCTGACCGTGGGGATGATTCGCTCTCCCCCGGTCGCCCACGAGGGAATCGCTGCCGCTGCGGATTCGAGATAGCTCTCCGCAAGCAGCACGGGCCGAACGGACGGGGTTGACACCGATCCTTCGTCCTCGGTCCAGTCCGGCGGGTTGGAGTTGATTGCTTCGCTCACCGGGCACCTGTCCGGCGGTTGGAGTTGATCGCTTCACTCACCGGGCATCGGTCTGGCGTCTGGGGTTGATCGCCTCGGTCGTCGGTCCTCAGCCAGTCGGTCGAAGTGCGTCTTGCGCCTCGACCGATTCGACACGCGCCGGTCTGCCCTTGCAAGCAGGCTGGCCGCTTCACGTACCGCAGCTTTTCCCCCTGGACGATTTGCGCCCTGGGCGAGCTGCGTCTTCGGCACGGCACGAGATTCAGCAAAGGAGGTACCGCACATGGACGAAACACGGACACGGACGGAGAGATACACGGGACCCAGCGCAGGGCGAATCGCCGACCTGCTGCCGCACCGCGTCAGCTTCGAGAAGGGCTGGTTCTGGACGACGGCGGTCTGTCACGGCGCACAGTCTGACGGGCTGGCGTTCCGGCAGCGGCCTGACGGACAGGGCATCGAGGTCAAGTGCCACACCGGAGGCTGCGGTCCCGGCGTGGTGATAACCGAGCTGGAGGAGCTGGTGGGGCTGGACATCTGGACGGCCTACGAGCCGGTCTCCGACGCACGGGCGAAGGCCCCGGAGAAGCGGCCCTGGTGGAAGCGCAAGCCGGTCGTCGTGGCCGGGGTCGTGGCCCTGGTGGTCGCGGCGCCGCTGCTGACGCTGGACCTGGAGCTCTTCTTCCTCAACCTGTTCGGGCTGGGCATCGGCTGGCTGCTGCTGAGGCGGTTCCTCGTGCGGCGTCCTCCGGTGCGGAGGTTCCGGCGCTGACCGAGCGGGCTTCCGCTCTTCCACAACTCACATTCCCAACACGCAAGGGGTCGTCTCCATCCGGGGGCGACCCCTTTCTCTTTGCCCGCACGCGGGCTCGATTCGGCAAGGCAACACACAAGCAGAAGCACTTAGGAGGTGCGTGATGACGACGGCGACATTGGTAGCAGGCAACGGGACTATGGACGCGGTGGAGAGGCCCCGGCGCAGCCTGGAGGAGCTGGTGGACCAGCTCTTCGCGGCGATGGGGTTCGGGGACGAGGTGGAGACGCAGTCGGTGGAGCAGAGCGCGACGCGCTCGATCCACGAGGCCCGCAGGCTCAGGCAGGCGGGAGACGTCGACGGGGCGCTGGCGGCGCTGGCCGGCGTGGACGCGGCGAAGGCGGCGACGCGGGAGACCCGGTGGGTGTTCTCGGAGTGGAAGCAGCTGGTGAAGCGCCGGTTCGGCGGCGGCGCCCTGGTCTACAGCCAGGGCGCGGGACGCGCCGCCGCTCTGGTTCCCCACGACGACCGGGGGACGCTGGAGGTCGCCGCCGTCCTGGGGATGCGCTGGCGGCCGGGCAAGGTCGTCTCGCGGCGCAGCCTCCGGGGGCTCAGGCCCCTGAACGGAGGTGCGTGATGGTGGCGACCAGCGTAGACATCCCGGCGCTCAAGGCCCGGCACCCACTGGGCGACACGGTGGAGGCGGCGGGGGTGCGGCTCAGGGGAAGGGGCAGGGTCCGCCAGGGCGTCTGCCCCTTCCACGACGAGGCCGAGGGCTCCTTCACGGTGTACGAAGACTCGCAGAAGTTCTGGTGCTTCGGGTGCGGTTCCGGCGGCGACGTGCTGGACTTCATCCAGCGCATGGAGGGCCTGAACCTGCCCGATGCCATCGCGCGGCTGGACGGCAGCCTAGGGCTTGCGCCCAAGGCCGCCAACCGTCCAGCCGGTCCGCGGCGTCCGAGGTGCGCCGCGGTGCCGCCACGCGACCCGTCGCTGCTGACGGCGGCGGCGCGCTTCTACGCCGGTTGTCTCCAGCGTTCCCCAGAAGCGCGGGAGTACCTGGCCTCGCGGGGCGTCGGCCCCGTCGCCGCAGACCGCCTCGGCCTCGGCTATGCGCCGGGCAGCGGTCTGCGGCACGCCCTCGAGTCCCTCGGCTTCTCCGAGAAGCGCATCAGGGACTCCGGGCTGTTCATGGAGCGGGGATCGGAGCGGTTCGCCGGCATGGTCGTCGTACCCGAAGTCTCCGGCGGCCTCGTCCGCTGGCTGAAGGGCCGGGCCCTAGCACCGGACGCAAAGCCCCGGTTCCAGGCCCTTCCCGGCCCCAAGCCGGTGCTCGGACTCGGCAGGCTCGGCCCCGGACCGCCTTGGGCGGTCGTCACGGAGGGCGTCTTCGATTGGCTCCTCCTTACCGGATGGGGTCTTCCCGCCTGCGCTGCCCTGGGCACCCAGGGCGTTGAGCGCATCGCCTCGGCCCTCCGGGGCTGTCCCCGCGTCTTCCTCGCCTTCGACGGCGACGACGCGGGGCGGGAGGCGACGGACGGGCTCCTGACCCTGCTCGGACGCAGGGCCGCCGCCGTCGCCCTCCCCGAAGGCATCGGCGACGTGGCTGAGCTTGCGTCCCTTCCCCAGGGCCGCGCCCTCTTCCTCCGCCTGCTCTCCCAGGCGGCCCACACCGCCCGCTAGCGGCTCCCCGCCGCTCTCCTGCGGGCTTCCCCCTTCTCCCCTCCATTCCCTCTAACGGAGCCTCCCCCGGCTCCGCTTTCCCCAACCCCAATCCAAGGAGGTCCTATGCCCGATTCATGACGGGCCTCGCCCGCGCACGGCTTCCCGTAGGGAAACCGCCCATCGTTCATTCGCTACAGGAAGAACAGCAAGGAAGGAGACACGAAATGTCCACCAACAACGGAACCAACAACGGCGTCCACAAGGACACCGCCATAGCCACGGTCAACGGCAACGGGCACAAGCCCGACGTCGCCATCCCCGCCGAGCACGACCCCGCGTCCAGCGCGGGGCAGGTCCTGTACTGGGACGGGCTCTCGCCCGCCGTCACGCAGGCTCTCGGCCAGCCCCTCGACTCCGCGCGGGTCTCCCAGCGCAAGGGGCGCGGCGGCAAGTCCTTCGACTACCTCGAAGGCCACGCCGTCATCGACCAGGCGAACCGCATCTTCGGGTACGGAGGGTGGGGCTACGAGCTGGTCGGCGACGTGACGCTGCGCCCGGTCGATGAGGTCGACTCCCAGACGGGGGAGATCAAGACCGCCAGCGCCTACTGCGCACCGGTGCGGGTCACCGTGGCGGGCGCTCTGCCCCGCACCGACATCGGCGTCCACCCGGTGACCGAGGACACCGTTGACGGCCACGACACGGCCATCAAGGGCGCGGTGACGGACGGCATGAAGCGGGCGTTCCGCAGCTTCGGCGTCCAGTTCGGCAACGGCTTCTACGGCGACCAGTCCCCGGCCAACGACTCGGCTCAGCCGCAGCGTGCCCCCGCCAGGGCCAATGGCAACTCCGGCAGGTCCCAGGCCAACCGCTCCACGCGGCAGGCCCAGTCCAACGGCCGCTCCAACTCCCAGGTCGAGAAGCTGCGCAAGCAGCTCTTCGAGATCGCCTCGGAGCAGGGCATCAGCGACGACAAGGTGCGGGAAGCCGTGAAGGAACGCACCGGCAAGAGCATCGACGACCTGACGGCCGCCGATCTCAAGCCGCTGGTGGAGGCCGCCTCCAACAGGCTCCGGCAGATGAAGGAGGCGCAGGCGCAACAGGCCGCCTAGCAGGGCGGGACATGCGGCGCAACGGAGCGGGGTTCGTCTCCTTCGGGTGGCGGCCCCGCTCCCTCACAACAGGAAAGAGAGGACAGGACCGATGACGACCATGACCGCAACCTACACACCCTGGGGCTGGACGAACGACGTGGTGGAGCTGGCCGAGGGCATCCAGAGAGTCACGACGCCCTCGCACGGCGGGCTGAAGCTCAGCCGGGAGCGGTGGGACGAGCTTCCCGCCGCCGTCCGCGACACCATGCTCACCCCCACCTTCGCCGAGGAGGACTGCGAGGAGCCCATCGTGCGGCTGCTGCTGGGCGTCGGCGACGACCGAGACCGGGAGATGGCCCTCATCGTGGCGGACTACTTCGACCGCTACGCCCCCGCGCTCCCTTTTATCCGCCACCACCCGCCGGGCCTCCACTACCACGTCTTCTTCCACTGGGGAGGCTACGGCTCGAACCTCTTCAAGCGGTTCGACACCCGCGTCGAGGCCGAGTCCTTCGCGGGCGACCCGGAGATGGTCAGGAAGCACGGGCGGATGGAGCACATCGAGTGCACGCAGAACCGCCCGCTCTGCCTGGCGCAAGGGGGCAGGCCATGACCACCACCACAAGGGACAGGCCCCGCAGCCTGCCCAGCACGACCACCAAGCTGAAGACCGAGTTCGGAAGCCTGTTCGTCACCGTCTCGACGGACGAGGACGGCGAGCCCTTCGAGGTCTTCGGCTTCCTCGGCAAGGGAGGCAGCTTCCAGCACGGCGTCACCGAGCTGGCCTGCCGCCTCATCTCCCTACACCTGCGCCGGGGCACCCCTCTCGAAGAGGTGATCGACCAGTGCCAGGGCATCCAGGAGATGCAGCCCTTCTGGAACAAGCTGGACGACGGCAACAGCGTCGCCGTCCACGGCCTCGGAGACGGAATCGCCCACATCCTCAAGGCCCACCTTCGGGCCAGGGAGGAGCGGGAGACGGAACTCAAGGCTGCCGCATGACCATCCATCTACAGGAAACAAGGAGGCAGAGACGATGACAACCACGACAGACATGGACAGGGCGGAGGTCTTCTCCCGCCCTTCGGCGCAGTTCGACGGCGACGGCAACATCGAGGTGCGGGCATCGGCGGCCCTGGGCTGCCGCCGCGCCCTCTGGTACGCCGCGACCGGATACGAGCCGACCAATCCCCCCAGCGACGACTCGCTGACAGCGATGGAGGCAGGCAACGCCCTTGAGCCGGTGGTGGTGCGGGCGATGGAGCGGGCGGGCTGGAAGGTCCATCCCTCCGACTCCAGGGACCCGAAGCAGGTGGCCGTGAAGGTCGGCCCGAACATCCTGGTGACCGGCCACCCGGACGGGACGGTGCGGTTGCCCCTGACGGGAGACGAGGCACCGCCCCAGATCTTCCTCTTCGAGGGGGAACCGGAGACGCCCGCCTACGGCGACCCGATGGTCGTCGAGATCAAGACGCGGGGGCCGGATGCCTTCAAGCGCTGGCAGACGCTTGGAGCCGAGCGCAGCCACCCGGCGGCGGTGGCACAGGCCGCCTTCTACACCCTCGGCGAGTTCGGGGAGATGCGGGACACCGTGATCGCCACGATGGACACGGGCAACCGCACCTGGGACTACGAGCGGATACCGGCCGAGCGCCTGGAGCGGTCCCTGCAGGACGCCTGCGCCTGGCTCGGTGAGCTGGGGACGCACCACGTCCAGAACGGGCCGGACCCCGACGCCCTGCCGGAGCGGGACTTCACCGCCGACACCTGGCAGTGCCGAAGCTGCCCGTTCCTCGCCGTCTGCCTGCCGGGTACGGCGGCGGAGGACGGGACCGACGAGGCGACGGAGACCGAAGGAAAGGAGGTGACGGACGAAGAGGCGCGGGACGCGGTGGCGGCCTATACCGAGGCTCAGGAGTCCATCAGGGAGCCTGAGAAGGCCAAGCGCACGGCGCTCGACACGCTGAAGGCCTGGATGCGACGCCAGGGGGACACGAAGGCGACCGTCAACGGCAAGACGGTCAGCCTCGTGCAGACGACACGGTACTCCGTGAACCACCGCAGGCTCAACGAGGCGCTCGACGCTGAGACCAGGGCCGGGATCGTGACGGAGAACGAGTCGGAGTACGTGCGGGTCAGCTAGACGCTCCCATGTGGGAGTGCAGGACGGGGCCGTCTTCCCACTACAGGGCGGCCCCGCTTTCGTTCAAGACGGGCGTGGGGACACCGCGCCACATCATCCACAAGGAGGACATCGAAATGTCACGCACCATCAACAAGGTAACGCTGCTGGGCAGAGTCGGGACGGACCCGGAGATGCAGTACACGCAGGGAGGCACCGCCATCACCAAGCTGCGGCTGGCGACGGACCGCTACCGCAGGGACGCCGAACCGGAGACGGACTGGCACGACGTGACGTGCTGGGCCGGGCTCGCCGAGGCCGTCAACAACTACGTCGGCAAGGGCCAGCGCATCTACGTCGAGGGCCGCCTCGTCCAGAACACCTGGGAGACCGACGACGGCCAGCGCCGCCACCGCACCGAGGTCCACGCCTCCGAGGTCGTGTTCCTCGACGGCAACGGCAACGGCGCCGGGCAGGCGGAGGACGACTCCCTCTTCTAGCCGCCATCCCACAACCGCATAGCGACGCCTCCTCGAAGGCGCACCACGGGGCCGCTCCCAATCCACGGGGGCGGCTCCGCTTCCGTTGTAACCGCTAACCAAGGAGGCCGACATGACCCGCAAGAAGTCCCTCGCCAAGGACGCCGTTCTGCTGAACGCGCTGCGCATCAACCTGAGCCTGCTGGGGGAGATCGCCCTGCGCTACGAGGTGGAAACCCAGCCGGACCGCCCCGACGACCCGCCCTCGATCACCACGCCCGGTGACGTTCACACGCTGCTGGCGCCGGAGATGTCCGGGCTCGCCCAGGAGCAGCTCAGGGTGTTGCTGCTCGACACCAAGAAGGTGGTGGTCGGCCAGCGGGTCGTCTACCAGGGGAACATCTCCTCGGCCATCGTCAGGCCCGCCGAGGTGCTGCGCCCCGCCGTCGTGGAGGCCGTTCCCAGCATCATCGTCAGCCACAATCACCCCTCCGGCGACCCCACGCCCAGCCCGGAGGACGCGGCCTGCACCAGGGAACTGGCCCAGGCCGCCAAGCTGCTGGGCGTCGAGCTCCTGGACCACATCGTCATCGGCGGGAGCCGCTTCGTCAGCCTCAAGGAGCGGGGCCTCATACCCGCCTAGAGGTTCCTGGAAGACCGGACGGCCCACGCCCACCGGCCTCCACGCGGGGACACACCCTCCCCGCGCATCGAATCAACCCCACACGCAAGGAGGTTCGCAATGCTCGCGACTCACATCATAGACCCCGAGGACCTGTTCACCATCTCGGCGGGCGGCTTCTCGGCCACCGCCGACGCACTCGCCCGCGACGACCGCACGGACGGCCTCTGGTTCGTCTCGATGGTCGGCTCCCAGACGGCGCTCAAGGGGATCTGGGCGTCGCTGCTGAAGCAGCCCCCGGACGCCGCGCACATCATCCGCGGCGCGGACGGAATGGCACTGACCGGCGGCTACGAGCGGTGCATCATTCCCTACGAAACGCTGGGGACGTGGACGACCAAGATCGCCAAGCTGCCGGTGTCCGGCGGCTGGCACGCGCTCGTCTACACGAAGCAGGCGGAGTTCGGATTCGAGAAGGACTCCTTCCTGCTCCTGGCGCAGTCGGCGGAGGAGGCCCCGGCGCTCCACCATCGGTTCCTGGACAAGCGCAGCCCGCTGCCTCTCCACGGCTCCTGGGCCGGATGGCTCTGGGAGCGGGGCATCGAGGAGGGCGAGATAGTCCCCCTCCAGTCGGTGGGGGTTTCCGGCTACCGGTGCTCCCCCAGGGCAAAGAAGCTCCGCGAAGACCTGTCCTACGCCGTGGCGTCGGGCAGCCTCACGCTGCCCAGGGAGGATGTCACGGCGGCGGAAGGCGCGACGCCATGATCGGCTATTGCTGCGACGACGGCGGACGGGCGACGGCGGGATACCGGGGCAAGACCGGCGACTGCGTTGTCCGCGCCATCGCCATCTGCGCCGATGAGGACTACGGCTCCGTCTACGCAACGATGGCCGAGCACATGAAGCGCAACGGCTACGCCGCCAGCGGCAACGCCTACGCCACACGGGAGCGCACCCGCAAAGCGCCCCGCCGCAGGGGTCAGCTCACCGCCCGGCGCGTCCAGGACCGAGTCCTCGAAGCCTACGGCTTCACAAGGATTCGCCTGCCGGCGGGAGAGCGGCCCACCTTCACCGAGGCGCACCACCGGTACGGCAACTGCATCGTCGGCACCACGAAGCATGTGGCGGCCATCGTGGACGGCGCCCTCCGGGACACCTTCGACGGCCGCACCTACGAGTGGGACTTCGAGACCCGCGAGCGCAAGGCCCAGTCCGTCTGGGTGTGCTCCCAAGCGACGAACGAGCAAGCACGGAAAGGAGATACGACATGAGACTAGCTGCCCAAGCCAAAGGGGGGTTCTATCCGACCCCCGACCGGGTGGTGGACCTGATTGCCGA
Source organism: Dehalococcoidia bacterium (assembly GCA_965116985.1). GTDB lineage: Bacteria > Chloroflexota > Dehalococcoidia > Lucifugimonadales. The sequence goes on from OZ220745.1 coordinate 242,053, forward strand.
CCTGGTCCGCGCCCCATCCGGCAACTACTACCGGAGCCAGGAGACCCTGCGCATCCTCGACCCCTGCTGCGGGGCCGGTGAGGCGCTGTACCGGCTGGCCGAGGGCCTCAACCGCTCCAACGCCATCTCCATCGAGACCTACGGCGTGGAGCTGCACCGCGACCGGGCGGAGGAGGCCGAGCGGCGGCTCGACCGCACCCTCGCCGTGGACCTGTTCCAGACTTCCATAGCGAACGGAGCCTTCGGGCTGCTGCTCTTGAACCCTCCGTATGACCATGACTCGGAGGACAAGCGGACGGAACACGCATTCCTTACGCAGACGACGCGCTACCTGGCCGAGAACGGCCTGCTGGTCTTCATCGTTCCCCGGCAACGCCTCTCGGTCTCGGCCCGCTACCTGTCCACCCACTACGGGCGGATGCGGTGCTGGGCCTTCCCGGACCCGGAGCGGGAGGCGTTCGACCAGGTGGTGCTGTTCGGCCACCGGAAGGCCGACCCCGTTCCCGACGCGATAGCCGAGAGCATGGTGCTGGAGTGGGCGCACGGGGAGCCGGAGCCTCTACGCTCCTATCCCTACCCGGAGTTCACCACGGCCACCGCGCCCAGCGGTGACATCCTGTTCGCCACACGGACGGTCGATCCCGTGGCGGCGGCTGAAGAGGCCCGGCGGTCGGGGTTGTGGGCCAACACGGAGATCACCGACACCCTCTGGCCCGCGAAGGACACCCGCACCCGCCCGCTGATGCCCCTGCGAAGGGGCCACATAGCGATGCTGGTGGCGGCGGGCTTCCTCAACAACCTCGTCCTCGAAGCCGGGGGACGGCGCATCCTGGTCAAGGGACGCACGGCCAAGGAGATGGTCATGGTGGAGGACTCCCCGCAGAAGGAGGTCCACAGGGAGCGTCTCGTGACCACTGTGGTCGCGCTCGACCTGGACGGCGGCCACATCGAGGACATCGAGTCCTCGGACGGCTCGCAGGAAGACGCGCCGGCGACGCCGGAGGATGGGGACTGCATCGCGCCATCGAAACGATGCGAGACGGCCCACGTCTAGAGAAGGAAGGTGAACACGATGCAGACAACCATGCCCCTCGAATCCTGCTGCCGGTGCGGTCAGCCCATCGCTCCCGGCGAACCCTACATGCAGACGGCATCGGTGGACATCGACGACTACGGAAGGGTGGTGTCCTCCCCCGTGAAGGCGTACCACCTGACGGGAGACTGCTACGAGGACCACCGGCGCAGGGAGCGGGCCGAGCTCGACGCTCGCAGGGCCTCCCTGAAGGCCGCGTAGGCGGCTCGGACCGCACACCACGAGACCCCGCCTCCGGCGCGGCTCGCAGTTCAACAAGCTCTTGGGGACGCTCCCAGGCACACGGCGCATGAGCGTCCCCCGCCGGGGGCGCAGTGCGCCCCGTGTCCCGGCGTCCCTTTCAGAAACGACAAGGAAAGGAGACGCCGATATGAACCTCGGAGGATTCATCGACACGTTCAAGGAGGCGATAGCGAAGCGGGTGGTCGAGTCCTACCCGCCGCTCTATCGCCCATCGGAGAACGGCGGGGTACTGCCCCGCCTGCTCCGCAAGCCCCTGGGGGCGCAGGCCGACGCCATCAAGGGCGCGGCCCTCTCCCTCGAAGCCCACCGGGGCACCACGGTCGTGGGCGAGATGGGAACGGGCAAGACCTTCATCGGGGCCGCAGCCGCGTACATGGCGGGCTTCCAGCGGGTGCTCGTCATCTGCCCGCCGCACCTGGTGCGGAAGTGGAAGCGGGAGGTGGAGGAGACGGTGCCCGGCGTCCGCGCCGTCATCGTCACGTCCATCACCGACCTGGAGAAGCTCAGGGTCTCGGTCGGCTCGGGGCCGCTGTTCGCGGTCATGAGCCGGGAGCGGGCCAAGCTGTCCTACCGCTGGAAGGCCGCCGTCATCTACCGGTGGGCCGTGTCCAAGGGCAGGCTCATACGGGAGGAGGATACGGGGGAGCCCTTCAAGGTCCCCTGCTGCCCCCGCTGCACGGCGCAGATAACGGACAAGGACGGCGTTCCGCTCACGGACAGGGACCTGAACCGCCGCAAGCGCACCTGCGAGGGCCTGGTCCTCAATCCCAGGACGGAACGCGCGGAGGTCTGCGCCTCCCCCCTGTGGCAGGCCGACGGGTCGGGCCCGGCCCGCTACCCGCTCAGCGACTACGTGAAGCACCACATGAGGGGCTTCTTCGACCTGCTCATAGGCGACGAGGTCCACGAGTTCAAGGCCCGCGGGTCGGCCCAGGGCATCGCTGCCGGAGTCCTCGCCGACGCCTGCGGCAAGTCCCTCAGCCTGACCGGGACCCTCCTCGGCGGCTACGCCTCGACCATCTTCCACCTCCTCTACCGGTTCAGCCCGGAGATTCGCACGGAGTTCGGGCGGTCGGACGAGGGCCGGTGGATCAAGCGGTACGGCTTCGAGGAGGTCAGCGTCGGCAAGGACGACGACGACGCCCTGGAGGACGGGCGCAACAGCCGCCGCCGCAGCTACCGCAAGGTGACGAGGGAGCGGCCGGGGCTCGTGCCCTCGGCGCTCTTCCACCTGATAGGCAACACCGTGTTCCTGCGCCTCTCGGACGTTGCCTCGGGGCTGCCCGACTACGACGAGCAGATCCTCGTGTCCTCGATGGACTCGGAGGAGGACTCGACGGGCTTCTCCCAGCGCAGCGCCTACGACAAGGTGTTCAAGGCGCTGAAGGAGGAGCTGGCGAAGGCGCTCAAGTCCGGCTCCAAGCGGCTGCTGGCGACGTACTTGCAGACGTTGTTGGCCTACCCGGACGGCTGCACGAAGGGCGAGTCCGTCTTCGACCCCCGGAGCGGCGACCTCATCGTGCAGGTGCCGCCCCTGTCGGAGGAGCTGCTCTACCCGAAGGAGAAGGCGCTGGTGGACCTGGTGGCCGCCGAGCGGCTGGCCGGGCGCAGGGTGCTGGTGTACGTGACCCACACGGGCACACGCGACATCACGGGACGGATGGAGGACATCCTCACCCGCCACGGGTTCAGGACGGCGGTGATGAAGGCCGACGCGGTGGCCCCGGACAAGCGGGAGGCGTGGGTGGCCGACCGGGTGCAGAAGGGGCTGGACGTCCTCATCTGCCATCCCCGGCTGGTGCAGACGGGACTCGACCTCATCGACTTCCCGACGATCTGCTGGTACGAGACCGATTACTCGGTCTACGTCATGCGGCAGGCGTCGCGGCGGTCGTGGCGCATCGGGCAGAACCGCCCGGTCAAGGTGGTGTTCATGTCCTACCGGAACACCCTCCAGGCCGACGCCCTGAAGCTGGTGGCGAAGAAGCTGCAAAGCTCGCTGGCGGTGGAGGGGGAGCTGCCCGAGGACGGGCTGGCCGCCTACGGCGACGACGGGGACGACCTGATCATGGCGCTGGCCCGCAAGATCGTCAACGGCGACGAAGAGGAGGCCGAGACGGTGGAGCAGGTCTTCGCCCAGGCTAGGGACGCCGAGGCCGCCGCCGAGGAGTTCCTGGTGGACGACGGGTGGAAGGCCGTCGAGGTCGAGCCGGAGACCATTGAGGTCAACGGCAACGGCCACCACGCCAACGGCCACCACGACCTGTTCGGCCCAGTGGTCGAGCCGGCGCAGGCCCCCGTGAACGGAAACGGGGCCAACGGCTACCACCACGACGACGAGGCCGAGGAGCCACAGCAGTCGCTGTTCTCGTGGGCCGAGTTCATGGCCGAGCCGGTCAAGCCGAAGCGCCGCAACGGGAAGCCCCAGCCCGCAAGCCTCTCGATGTTCGAGTGGGCGCTGGAGCAGGAGAAGGAGACGGTCGGCGCCGGACGCTAGACCGCAGTTCACGGGGAGGGGTTGTCGCCAACGAGCGGTGACCCTCCCCGCACGGCAACGCACCAAGTAGTAGCACCGAAAGGAAAAAGACCAATGGCACGCATCTTCGTTTACGACGACCGTGAGTTCCCGGACCCCGACCCCGAGATGACCGTCGACGAGGTGAAGGGAACCCTCGCCGACTTCTACGGCGAGATCGCCAACGCCTCGGTCAAGGAGACCAAGCGGGGCGACGACACCGTCTACGAGTTCCAGCGCAGGGTGGGCACCAAGGGGGCTTTCGCCCGCGCACGGAGCTAGGAAGGGGGGCCACATGGACACCCGCGCCTTCGCGAGTCTGCTGGCGGCGACCCCGCCCGCAGACCTGCGCATCATCGAGCTCACGGCGGAGCTCACACGGCCCGACGGCTCCCTAGACCTGGACGCCGCGTCGGCACGTCAGCCGGAGGTGGAGGCGGCCTGCGCCCAGGCGCAGGACTACGCCTCGACCTCCGGACGCCTCCTTGAGGCCATTCGATGGAAGCTGCGGCCCCGCCGCTCCTGAGCGGGCTTCCGGGGCTGCTCCTGCGGCGTCCGCCGTCGCTGCGGGAGATGGTCACCATCGTCGGGTACGCCGACGACTACGCATGGTTCAACGGGCTGGTGCGCCGCCTCTTCCCCGATGAGGCGGAGGAGGCGCTGTCGGCCCCCGACGTGCGCACGAGGGTGGAGCGGTTCGCCCGGCTCTTCGCCGAGCGCCACTTCCCCCTCCACGGCTCCGTCATCGAGTACTACTTCGAAGTCGGGGACGAGCCGCCCTGGAGTTGGCTGCGGAGGGGCATCCCCTTCGAGCTGATGGGCATCGGATACGACGGCCTGCACGAGATGTGGGACGGCTACAGGGAGGGCATCTCGGCCCTGGCCCTGCTGGTCAGGGTCTCCGACTCCTTCTACGACGGCCCGGACGGGCTTCGCACGGCCTGGCTGGAATCGGCCTCCGGGAGCATCCCGAAGGAGACGCTCCAGCGGATTCCCCAGGGCGGCATACCCGTCGAGACCCTCACCGAGGTGTTGAAGGACACGAGGTTCGAGGGAGCGGCGCAGGCCGCGTCATGGGTGCTCGCCGAGACGGGCAACTGGTTCCTCGATCACAACTACGAGGACGGCGGCTACGACGGCTTCGCCGATCCCTGGGACGACGACATCATCGCCGAGGGCACAGAGCAATGGCGAAAGGCCAGCGCCCTGATGGACTCGGTGTGCGCGCTCACCGACTGGCTGGAGGAGGACCTTCAGGCCCGCTTCGCCGAGATGCTGGATTTCATCCTGCTCCGGCTGCCCGAACAGGAACAAGGAGAGGAGGACAACGACCATGACCACCGAAGTGGAAAAGACCGAGTGGTCCCTGCCTGGCGTGAATGACATGCCCAGGGACGACCTGAAGGTGCAGCTCGAAGTCTACGGGGAGACGATTCTCCTGCGGGGCTTCGAGGGCGACACCGACTGGGTGAGGACCGTCTCGGCGGACGAGATCGCCAATGTGTTCATCCAGCACCTGGGGGCTTCCTCGGGCCTGCTGCCCCAGGAGGCTCTCTGGTGGAACCAGGGCGAGACCGGGCAGGTGGTGGCCCTCTGGAGGCCGCCGCAGGTGTGGCCGGTTGCCCTCCAACGGGAGGCGTTCAAGCCCCCCGCACGGCTCAGGCTTCCCATGCCGGGGCTGGTCTTCGTGTGCTCACCGGCCCGCGCCCCATGGGTCTATGCGGTCCAGAGCAGGCCGGCGCACCCCGACCAGATGCTCTACAAGATGCCCGCCTTCAACGTCTTCCGGGACGGGCGGGTCTGCCCCGGAAACCACCACTTCCCCGAACAGGTGGAGCTGATACCGGAGTCCTTCTTCCAGTCCTTCTTCTCCGGCACAGGCGACGCCCATGACCGCTCGAAGAAGCACCCCGACAACCTGCTCGCGCTATGGGAGGAGATAGATGGAAAGACTGAGTACCCGCTTGAGGACCTTGTTCCCCAGTGCACGGTGGCCCAGGTCATCGCGGCCTCCCAGGGGAGGCGGCTTGGCTACCGCTAGGACCGTGCCGGGGCCGGTCGGCTACCTCGTCAATCACAGAGACGGGCTGACCGGCGCCCACGGCATCGGCTTCGACTACGTGCTCGGATCGGGCGGTCTCTACGTCCAGTCCGAGAGCGCAAACCTGACGGCGCGGGTGCTCGCCGCTCCCTGCACGGTGCGGGGGCTGGCCTCCGTCACCGAGAAGGTGGAGCTAGCCCACGGCCCCATCCCGTCACGGCTGTTCGAGGTGGGGCTGCGCTGGTTCCGGGACGACCCGCACACCGAGCGGTTCTTCGCCGTGCGGTGGGACGGCCACCGCTACCGGCTGGTGGTGCCCGAACAGGAGGGCACCGCCACGCGGCTCAAGTACACGCCGCCCCCAGGGGTGGTCGCAGAGTTCCACTCCCACGGAAGCTCCCGCGCCTTCTTCTCGAAGACCGACGACGAAGACGAGCAGGGCTTCCGCATCTACGGCGTCGTGGGACGCCTCGACGACCCGGAACCGGAGCTGAGCCTCAGGGTGGGCGTCTACGGCCACTTCGCCCCGGTGGACTGGCCGCAGGTCTTCGACGGCTCACACACCGGCGTCCGGCTGACGGGTGAAGAACCGGAATCGACCGACCAAATGACAGAGGAGGTGATCGAATGCCTTATCGACTGGACAACGCCTTTCTGACGGACAACCCCTGGATAACGGTGGTCGGCTGCGGCGGGACCGGCGGCTTCGTCGCCGAGGGCCTCTGCCGTCTCTTCCAGGGGCGGGAGGCCACCATCGTCCTGGTCGACCACGACCGGGTGGAGCCTCACAACCTGCTCCGCCAGAACTTCTACGCGGAGGACGTGGGCAAGTTCAAGTCCCAGGCCCTCGCCGACCGGCTGGCGAAAGCCTACAACCGTCCGGTGGGCTACTCCGTCTACCCCTTCAAGGAGTACGACGAGCGCCCCAACGGACCCGTCTATCCCGGCCTCATCGACTACGGTGAGTCCCTCATCATCGGCTGCGCCGACAACGCCGCCGCACGGAGGGCGATGGCCGAGTGCCTGCCGGGGCATCCCGCCCGCTGGCTCATCGACGCGGGCAACGACACCAACTGGGGACAGGTCCTCGTGGGCAACGTCTCCGGCCGGGTGGACTGGGAGGAGCCCGCCTTCAGTGGGGACACCTGCTACCTGGCCCCCGCGCCCACGCTCCAGCGCCCCGACCTGCTGACCGCCGTGTCGACCAGGCCGCCGGACGTGGACTGCGCAGCGGCCCTCGACCTCACCGACCAGGACCCGACCATCAACCAGATGATGGCGTCGCTGGTGCTACAGGTCGTCCGCCGCATGGTGGCGGGCACCTGCCCCTTCATGGCCCTCTACCTGGACATGGACCAGGGCACGGTCACACCCACCTACGTCACCCCGCAGGCCGTTGAGCGGCTGCTTGGGGCCGACGCCGACCCGGAAGACCGGGTGAAGCCCACGCACCGCCGGTGGCGATAGCGCCCCGGCGACAGGCGCACATGAATCCATCCAGACAACGCACGCAAGGAGAAACCCATGTCTGACAAGAACGGAATCACCACGACCACGACGATGTGGCAGGACAAGCACAGCGACCTGCGCAGGCACAAGCTGATGACGAAGGAGCTCGGGGAGAAGATCCCCGCCCTCTACGCCAACGAGAACGTCAAGGACTACGACTCCGTCGTCGCCCACGTCAAGCTGTTCTCGCCCTACGCCAACTGGACCTGGTACATCACCGAGTGGAACGCCGAGACCGGCGAGTGCTTCGGCCTCGTGCAGGGCTTCGAGGAGGAGCTAGGCTACTTCGACCTGACCGAGATGGCGGAGGCGAAGGTGCTCGGCGGCGTCCCTGCCATCGAGCGCGACCTCTACTGGGAACCCAAGACCACCGGCGAGATCAGGAGAGAGTCGTCGAGGCTGGCGGCCTAGAGGCCGCCGCACTACGGATGCAACCGTAGCACGAATGAAGGAAAGCAACTGTCTTGAAAGTCAAGAAGAATGAGAAGCGATCGACGGAGTCAGGTCGCGCCAGGGTGAGCCATGCTTGAGCATGGAGTTGAGGATAACCAGCAGCTTGCGCATACAGGCTGTGAGGGCCAGCTTCTTCGGCTTACCAGCGGCCAGCAGCCGCTGGTAGAAGTCCCGGATCACGGGATTGAAGCGGCTGGCTACCAACGCTCCCATGTAGAGGGCGGAGCGGACCCGGGCGCGGCCGCCCCATACAGTACGTTTGCCTCGCAATGTACCGCTGTCCCGGTTGAAGGGCGCCACGCCGACCAGGGCGGCGATCTGCCGACGGTCCAGCGTGCCCAGCTCCGGCAGGTATGCCAAGAGGGTGAGGGAGAGTTGCTCTCCCACGCCGGGGACGGTGCGCAGGAGGTCGTCCTTCTCGCGCCACACGGGACTCTCGCGGAGAGTCCGCCGCAGACCCTCGTCCAAATCGTCCAACTCCCGCTCAAGCCATTCAACGTGGGCCTCGATGCGGGGACGGACGGGGGCGGTGGCAGCGCTCATGCGGTTCTTCTCCGAGACCAGCATGGTCATCACCTGATGCCTTCGGGCTGCCAGGGAGTTGAGGGCCTGGGTCTCGGCGTCCCGCAGAGGGCGCACGGTCGGACGGACCGCTTCGGCAAAGTGCGCAATAGCTGCCGCGTCGAGCGAGTCGGTCTTGGCCAGTTTCCCGGTTGCCCTGGCGAAGTCCCTCACCTGGCGGGGGTTGACGACGACCACAGGCACCGCCTCGGCTGCCAGAGCAGCCACCAGCGGCAGCTCCAAGCCGCCCGACGCCTCCAGCAACACCATGGCAGGGTCAAGGACCTTCAACCGGGAGACCAGCTTGCGGATCCCATTCTGATCATGGGGGACCTCCCATCTGTCGTCCGTCGGACGGACGGCAACATCCACCTGGGCCTTGGCTACATCGATGCCTACGTAGGTCGCTTCCTGTTCCATCAACACCTCCTGCGAATTACTGGCCCGTCCTTGCAAGATGCGGGCTTGGTTGGCCCAGGCAACTGTTCGGGCTCTAAAGCGTGGGGGGTGCGGCGACCCTCGCTTTCCTGCGGCCTTACGTGACCAAGAAGAAACCGGTCTGCCGCACCCCGATCCACCAAAATGAAGTGATTGTTACACACGAAAATCAAGATACAAGGAGAAGACCATGCCAGACGAGAACGGAACGGAAGCAACCCGCCCGGACGCGCCCAGTGCGGACGAGAGTCTCTTCGGCGACGCGGCGGACAAGGCGAACGACACTGAGGCTGCGGTCGTCGAGGAGCAGGACGCCATGGGAAACACCGAACAGGATGGGCAGGAAGCCGGCGACGCCGGGGAAGCTGCCGAGGCCGAGGCCACTCCATCGGATGAGTTGAAGGTCGTCGTATCCATCAAGGGAGGCAGGGCCATCATCGGGGTGCAGCAGCCCTCGTCGGACCCGCACATCGAGACCTTCGACGACCATGACCTGCCCGCGCTGGCCCAGGAGGTCGCTGCGGTGACCGAAAGGGCGAGGGCGAAGTGGGAGGAGGCTCCCAAGCATCCCGTCTACGAGAGGCCCGCTCCCCCGACCAAGCGCCGCAATAGCCGGCGCCAGCAGGGGGCGGCCCAAGACGCAACGGCGGAGACGCAGGAAGCCGAGACGCAACAGCAGACGCTGAGGCTGTTCTAGGTCGGGTCCGCAAGAGTGCAACACACGGGGGGAGGATGCCGCACGGAGGTGTCCTTCCCCCGCCGTCCATGTATGCGGCCCTTTTTGCGTTTCCGGCCCCTGCCGACGCGCCGCCTCAGTCCGTGAAGATGTGGCGGAGACCCAGGCTTTCGGCCAAGCCGAGCAGGGCCATCATGTGCTCCATGTTGGGACGGCCCAGGCCCTCCTTCCAGCGGTACACGGTGTAGCGGTAGGTTCCGATGCGTCGCGCAATCTCCGACCATGACAGGTTAGACTCCTCCTGGAACCGCTTGAGGCGCTCAGGGAAGTCGTCGGGGAAGCTGTGGGGTTGTATGTAGTGGTCAATTCGCTGCCTCGGCATCAAGCCGCTCCCCCACTGGTCGCCCGGAAGGCTCCCTCCTCTAGGGGAATCGGACTCGCCGCCCTCGTCCAACCTCCGATGGTCCGGTTCAGTCCAGACTAGGCAAGGTCGATGTGCCCCACCCGTTGCATGTGTGCGAACCTTCTGCGTTTGCGAGACCCCTACGGCGTCGTCAGCCCGAAGCGGATGTAGTAGCCGGTGGCATCGTCCGCCAGCGCCTCCACGCGGATGTAGTAGGTGCCGGCGTCGATGGTGATCTTCAGCCACTCGATGTAGACCTGGTCCAGGTCCGGGTTCAGCGGCGGACCGGCGGTGCCCACGACGTTGCCTTCGGCGTCCTCCAGCGTGACCTTCAGCTCGATGCTCTGGTCCCTCACCCCCAGGCCAAGCACGTAGCGCCCGTCGGTGGTGAAGGTGTAGTAGTCCACCCCGTCGCCGTTAGCCCGGTCCAGGGACTTGTTGCGGAAGAACTGGCGGCCCCGGTCCGGGGACTGGTCGCCCAGGGACACCGCGCCCTCCCGCGTCCCGTCCGGGTCCTCCGCCACGTCGGTCACGGTGACGTTCACCGTGGCGGTGTCCGTGCCGCCGTTGCCGTCGTCGGCCTGCACCGTCAGGGTGTAGGACGCGTCGGTCTCGTGGTCCAGCGTTCCCGCCGTGGTGATGGCGCCGCTGCCGCCGTCGATGGCGAACACTCCGTCGCCGTTGCCCGCCTCGATGGTGTAGGTGATGCCGTCGTTGTCGGCGTCGGTGGCCGACACGCTGCCCACGGCGGCGCCGGTAGCCGCGTCCTCAGCTATGGAGAAGCTGTAGGTTGAACTGCCGAAGGACGGCGCGGAGTTCTCATCGACGTCGATCACGGTGACGTTCACCGTTGCTGTGGCCGTGCCGCCGTTGCCGTCGTCGGCCTGCACCGTCAGCGTGTAGGACGGAGTGGTCTCGTGATCCAGCGCTCCCGCCGTGGTGATGGCGCCGCTGCCGCCGTCGATGGCGAACACTCCGTCGCCGTTGCCGGTCGTGATGCTGTAGGTCTGACTGTCGTTGTCCGCGTCGGTGGCGGACACGCTGCCCACTGCGGCGCCCACTGCGGCGTCCTCGGCTATGGAAAACTCGTAGGATGAACTGCCGAACTCCGGCGGGCTGTTGGGAACCGGCACGGTGATGGCCTGCACCGTAAAGATGCCTAACGCATCACCCATCAATGTCCCATATCCGTCGTGTACCGTGGTCCTGAACATATAGTGCCCGACCGGACACCTCAAGGACGTCCGGAACGCCAGCTTCTCCGACCGCTCGTCCACTATGTTGATTTCGTGGTCCACTCCGAACTCCGCCCAAGGGTGGCCGGCCTCGCACTCATTGACGTCGTTGCCATCCAAGTCCACCACGTCGACTCTGACAACCCATTCAACGGTGTCGGGGTCGGAGTCCATCTCCGAGTTCGGTAAGGAGACTCGGTACTCCAATGGGAAGTGTTCAAAGGTCACAGTCTCGTACAGGAAGAGCATCAGCCCGCTTGTGAAGGTGGTCCTCACCGAGAAGTCCCACTTGGTAACTACCAGCGGTTCGGCCACCTCATCGTCAGTTTTGACCAGAGCCTCCAGCGTATAACCTCCGAACGGGCAAAAGGCCCAGACCTCCAGCTCTTGTACAACTTCCTCACTGTCTGAGATTTCGAGGTCCCCGAAGCCGGAATCCTCACATTCCGGAACGTGGGTGCCGTCAGAGCTTATCCGGGTGCTCAGGACGTAATTCACGTTTCTATCGAGGCCGTCCAGCGCCACATTGATCAGGGGCGGTTGAATGAACTTGCCCCAATCAATGTTCAGCGATACCGTCTCCGAGTTCTGCTCCGTCTCGCCCCTAGTGCTCTGGGCGTAGTAACGCGTTGCCATTACCGTTACGTTCACCGTGGCGGTGGCCGTGCCGCCGTTGCCGTCGTCGGCCTGCACCGTCAGCGTGTAGGACGGAGTGGTCTCGTGGTCCAGCGTTCCCGCCGTGGTGATGGCGCCGGTGCTGCGGTCGATGGCGAACTTGGCGTCGCTGTTGCCGGCCGTGATGGAGTAGGTGAGGGAATCGTCGTCCGCGTCGGTGCCGGATACTTCGCCCACGGCGGCGCCGGTGGCTGCGTCCTCTGCTACGGAGAAGTTGTAGGTGGCGCTGCCGAAGGCCGGGGTGTTGTTGGGCGGCGCCTCCGTCAGGCCGAAGTAGACGAAGTAACCGTAGAGACCGTCCTCAATCGCCTCGACGCGGACGTAGTAGGTCCCGGGTCCTATGGCCGTCTCCAGCGTCTCCTTCGTGGAGTCCGCAGGAGGCGGAGAAGACTCTACTTTCGTGTTGCCGTCGGCGCCCTCCAGGGCTACGCCGCTATGTATCCTGTCGTTCCCATGCGGGCCGTACCGCCACACTCCGAAGGTGAGCCAGTGGCGGGCCGTCGTGGTGAAGGTGTAGTAATCCACGCTGTCTCCGCCGTTCCGGTTGAGACTAAGGTAGAGGAGCTCTTGAAGTTGCTCAGAGGCGGCGTCAGCGTCCAGGACCGTCGCGCCCTCGCGGGTCCCGTCCGGGTCCTCGGGTTGCGCCGCGGTCGTAACCGACACCTCTTCGCTGTAGTACAAACCCGCCCCCATGTACGACCGGATGAAATACCCGTAGGTCGTGCCGGAAATCACGTCCGTATCCGTGAAGCTGTACTCGGTCACTCCCTGCTGCCAGGGAACACTGCCCACCAGCACCGGTCTCCCGTCGAACGCGCTCCGCATTACGCTGAGGGGCTCGGACTCAGTGACCCACGCGGGCTGTTGCGGCACCGTCCAAGTAAGGCTCACCGCCTCGTGTGTTGCGGTGGCGCTCAGGCCTGTGGGCGGTACCGGCGGCTCGGTCTGGGTGGTCACCGACAACACATCGGAGTACACGACGCCGTGGTCCTGCGTCTCCAGCTTCACCCTGTAGCGGTAGGTTGTGCCGGCGACCAGGAAGTGGTAGTCGCTGTGCTCCCAGCTTGTGGCTTCGTCGCCGCCAAGGTCGCTCTCAATCCAGACCGACCGCTCCACATCTTCGTTCTCGTCCAGCCGCTCCAAGTACATGTCGTTAATGTAGCCGGTAACCGGAAGGTTCCACGTGATGGTGGCCGACTGGTCGGTGGCGGTGGCGGTGAGGACAATCGAGTCGTCGCCCCCTTCGTCTGCGTGGACATTGGCCGGGTAGTGGCTGGAGAGCAGCAGGAGAGCCAGCAGTGCAATCGCGGCCACGACCCGGAAGGCATGTAGATTCAAGTTCGTCATCGCTCTATGGCCTCCTTATGAATGGTTCGGTCATCACGACATCCCGCAGCGACCGCCATCGAACGAATTGGGCTCATGACAAGCGGGACGGTCAATAAGAAAGGCGCGCCGATGCGGACATGGCGCGCCCTAGAACAGCTAGTGAAGGTGGGAGTAGAGGTTAGGGGGAGGCTAGGCCGGGAAAATCGGGGGGGGGGGGGGGGGGGGGGTAGAACTTGTGTGCGCTCCGACGGGCGCAACGGACGGTGCGCCCGCTGTGTCGAACGCAGGATTCAGACTGTCGAAGGCCAAATCAGTCACTCCCATATGCCTAGGCTCCTCAAGTTACAATCCTACTCTCCGACTATGTGGTTCTTATGGATTTCAACCCCCTATACCCGTGTATTTATTGTGTGTTTTTGGCATATCCGCTAGAATAAGTCTGAATTGGAGCCCAGTTGCCCAAACCGTTCTCGATCCTGAGGTGAACGGATGAGACCTGCCGAGGAGCTACAGCAAGAGAACGCCGTGCTCAGGGAGCGCCTGTCCCGCCTCAATGAGGCCAGCCTGCGTGTCAATGAGAGCCTCGACCTGGGCGTGGCGCTACGAGAGATGATCGAGAGCGCCCTCGCCCTCACCGGGGCGCGTATAGGGGGCATCACCACGCTGGACGACGACGGCCGGATGCAGGAGTTCGTCGGCTCAGGGTTCACCGACGACGAGTACGAGCAGCTGATGTCGCTGCCCGACGGCCAGCGGGTCTTCGAGTACCTGATCTCTGTGCCGGAGCCGTTGCGCACGCCGAACCTGTCGGAACACGTCAGGTCGCAGGGCTTTCCAGGCGGCGCGTTGCTGATGAGGACCTTCCTGGGCGCTCCGGTACGACACCGGGGCCGGCACGTGGCCCACTTCTACCTGGGGGACAAAGAGGGTGGCCTGGAGTTCACCGACGATGACGAGGAGGTGCTGGCGATGTTCGTCCCGCAGGCGGCGACGGCCATCGCCAACGCCCGGCGGCACAGGGACGAGCAGCGGGCCAGGGCCGATCTGGAGACGCTGATCGACACCTCTCCGGTTGGAGTGGTGGTCTTCGACGCCATGACTGGAGCGCCGGTCTCCTTCAACCGCGAGGCGACGCGCATCGTTGACGGACTGCGGGACGCCGACCAGGCGCCCGAGCAGCTTCTTGACGTGCTGACCTTCGTGCGTGCGGACGGACGTGAGGTCTCCCTGCAGGAGTTCCCGGTGGCCGAAGCGCTGAGCCCGGGCGAGACGGTGAGCGCCGAGGAGATCGTGCTACGGGTCCCGGACGGCCGGAGCGTCACCGTTCTCCTCAACGCCACGCCCATCCGTTCCGAGGAGGGCGGGTTAGCCTCCTACGTGGTGACCCTACAGGACCTGGCGCCGCTGGAGGAGCAGGAGCGGCTGCGTGCCGAGTTCCTGGCCATGGTGAGCCACGAGCTCAGGGCTCCGCTGACCTCCGTCAAGGGCTCGGCAGCAACGCTCATCGGCTCGGCGGAGTCGCTGGACCCCGCCGAGATGCGCCAGTTCCACCGCATCATCGAGGAGCAGGCCGACCACATGCAGGGCCTGATCAAGGACCTGCTGGACGTGGCCCGCATCGAGACGGGAACGCTGTCGGTGGCCCTTGAGCCCGCGGATGCGGCGGCGCTGGTGGACCAGGCGAGAAACGCCTTCCTGACCGGAGGGGACCGCAACAACATAGAGTTGGATCTTGAGCCGGACCTGCCCCCGGTGATGGCCGACCGGCAGCGCGTCGTGCAGGTGCTGAGCAACCTCCTCTCCAACGCGGCAAGGCACTCGCCCGAAACGTCCGTCATCCGGCTGGCAGCCGCGCGCGACGGAGTCCATGTGGCCTTCTCCGTTGCCGACGACGGCATAGGCGTGTCCAAGGAGCTTCTCCCCTACCTGTTTCGAAAGCACTCCCGGATCGACGGCGACGACCGGAGCGGCATAGCAGGCTCCGGCCTGGGACTGGCCATCTGCAAGGGGATCGTGGAGGTCCACGGGGGCCGCATCTGGGCCGAGAGCGATGGGGCGGGCATGGGGGCCCGGTTCACCTTCACCCTTCCCGCGGTCGAGGAGGGCGTGTACGCGGTTCGGGACAGACCAGCCCTGACCCCGGCCGGCACGCGACGGAGCAGGCGGAGTCCGACGCGCGTCCTCGTCGTTGATGACGACCCGCAGATGCTCAGGTACGTGCGGGACGCGCTCACGGATGCGGGCTACGCACCAAAGGTGACCGCCGACCCGGAGGCGGTGGGCCGTCTCATCGAAGAGGAGAGGCCACATCTGGCACTGCTGGATCTGATGCTGCCTGGGACTGATGGGATAGAGCTGATGGAAAGCGTGCCGGAGCTTGCCCAGGTGCCGGTCATCTTCCTGTCCGGCTACGGCCGGGACCAGATCGTCGCCCGGGCGCTGGAGGCGGGCGCCGAGGACTACATCGTCAAGCCCTTCTCGCCGACTGAGCTGGTGGCCAGGATACAGACGGTGCTGCGAAGGCGGGCTGTGCCGGAGCTGCTGGGGCCGTCGGAACCCTTCGAACTGGGCGACCTGAGCATCGACTACGCCCTCCGGCAGGTGACGGTGGCGGACCGCCAGGTGGAGCTTACGGACACGGAGTACAGGCTGCTGGTGGAGCTTTCGGTCAACGCGGGCATGGTCATGACCCACGACCATCTGCTGCAACGCGTCTGGGGTCCCGGACGGGCGGCGCATGCGGGGCAGGTGCGCACCGTGGTCAAGAACCTGCGCCGCAAGCTCGGCGACGACGCGGACGATCCCGCCTACTTATTCACCGTGCCCCGCGTCGGCTACCGCATGGCGAAGAGGTAGGCGTAGCGTGCAAAGAGGGAATCTGCGCTATCACTGACGGGGTATGAGGGACTCGAAAATGGGCTTGCTTTACAAATACGTCCCCGCGGAGCGTGCCCTGACCTGCCTACCGGAGATCGGTGACGGGACGCTGAGAGCAACGCAGCCATCGGCCTTGAATGATCCTTTCGAGTCTTCAGTGTACAAGCTGTTCGTTGAACGGGATGAGAGGGAGGGGAACAGAAGATTGTCTGAGGTGCTCACCAGCATCAACCCCTCTAGCCCAGTGAGCGAGGATCGCGTGGTCGAAGCCAGAGACAGATTCGGCAGCCTGTACCTCCGGGAGTTGCTGTCGGAGCAACTGTCTCAACGATTCGGCATCGTCTCGTTCGCCACAGACCCGCGAAACCCATTGATGTGGTCCCACTACACGGTCGACGGGTCGGGGTTTGTCATCGGGTACGACGCAGACTGGCTGAGGGCACTCAGCGCCAGGGAAGGATGTCTCCAGCAGGTTCGCTACGGTAACAAGCCGATACCGCTCATGGACTACCCGGTGCTGAACGAGGAGAACATGAACCCGCTGATGTCCTACAAGAGCGCCCACTGGGAGTATGAACAGGAATGGCGGCTGATCGTGGAGCTGCACGAGACGATCGGGACCGGGCAACGTGATGAACGACGCCAGCCCATAAATCTACTGAGAGTGCCGAATCCGGCAGTGATGGAGGTGTATTACACCGAACGGACACCCACCGAGACGGTCGAGAAGGTAAGGGAGCGTCTCGCAAACGTCAACAACCGCTACGGTACTAACGCACCCACGAAGCTGGTCATGTCCGACACGACGTTGGGGTATCAAGATGCGGAGTTGTAACTGGGAAGGGGTTTGTTGGACCTGGTGTCAGGCAAATGCCCAGACGATCTCCCCAGTGATGAAAAGACATGCCAATACCTGGACCTGAACTATCCCGATGGTGCCATCCCCGGTCTGCCACGGCCTCGAAGCAGGCCCACGTGTCCCTCCGCGATGCCTTGGCCTCCGATGATCGGCTCTCGGAGTTCAAGCATGAAGTCCTGCTTCAGGGATCCTATAAGAACAATACGAACCTTCGCAGGGACAGCGACGTCGACCTAGTCGTTCGTCTGTCCTACAAGCTCAGCCCCAGCGTAGCCACCTTCAGCGGAAAGCAGTTGCAAGAGAACGCTTCACACCAGGCTGCTCACAGACATTGGCAGTCATTTCGACGTCGGGCATTGAGGGTGATGAGGAGCAGGTACGGAGATGCCGTGTCCAGCGGCAGCAAGACGATAAAGCTGGCGAGGGGCGAGCTGCACGCGGACGCCGACCTCGTGGTCACACTGAGCTACAAGGAGGGCATAGCCCTATATCTCCCCAACGAGAAACGTTGGGCCGTCAGTTTTCCGCAGCAGCACCATAAGCAGGGGCTGAAGAAGGAAGAGGCCACGAACAGGCGGTTCAAGAGGACGGTCCGCATGTTCAAGGCAGCCCGGAACCGGCTCGTCGACTTGAAGGCGCTCAAGAAGGAGGACGCTCCCTCCTATTTCATCGAGTGCCTGCTCTATAACGTCCCCGACAACCTATTCGCACCGAAGTTGGCGCCGACCTACACGGGCATCGTCGACTGGCTGAATACCGCGAAGCTGAAGGGCTTCAAGTGCCAGAACGGGCACGTGCCCCTCTTCGGACCAGGGCCTGAACAGTGGACGCCCGACAAGGCGGGGGCGTTCGTTAGGGCGTTGAAGGGGCTGTGGGAGGCGGGAGGTTGACTCGGTGGGACATCCATCCGCTTCGTGCTATGGAGTTCGCAGTGGGGGATAGGGGCAAGACCACTGAGATGATCCCTCTACACTGCCGGCACGGTCCCCTCAGAGTCCCTGATGCCACAGCGGTATGGCGCGCTCACTTGGACCTAGCGTCGGCTTCCGGGCGTCCTCGGGGAACTCCAGCAGTGGTTCCTCTTCGTCTGGATTCACCATGACCGCTAGGGACCGCAGCTTCCCCATGAGCTTTATCACGCCCACGGCTGTAATCTCAGGCTGTCCCCGCTGCGAACCCAACAACTCAACCATCTCACTGGCCCGTGTAAAATACTGCTTTTCGACGCCGGAATTCCCTCCGTGAACCAGCCAATTCCTTAGCAACCGCCACTGGTGCATCAGCTCGGATCTCACGACCCTGGGGCTATCGAGGTGCAAGAGCGACGCGATGGCTGGCCGAGTAACGCTCTCCCAGTGGGTGAATATCGCTGTCACCAAGGCCTTGGACTGTAGCTTCTCGAACTGCCCCTCGGTTGTGAACAACTCTGCCGCCTCTCCAGGCAAAACGCTCGTCATTATGGCCCGTTTGGTGCCGTCGCTGGCGACCGCCACGATCTGCACTGGCTCCTGGTTTGCCACGTCCCAAGCCTTTTGCCCTGCCTGTGCCCCAGCCATAGCCGCCACGTAGCAGATAAAGTCAACGTGGCACTTGTCGATGAATTCCTCCAACTCGTCCTGCAACGCGCGAACGGTCTCAGGTTCAAGGTCGGCCATGCGGACGCACCTCACGAAGACCTGCCCGCTCGGACGGTGGGCGAGGATCAACTGCTCCGTCTGCGGTCTCTCCTCATTCACTCCAAGCCACCTCAGCCGCCAAGTATTCTCTGAAGACCATTCGAACCCTCGGCATATCGTCAACAGCGTAGCGATAGACTCCAGATTGAACCTCTATCCAGCCTCCTTCGCCCACCTCGCCTGTTTCGAGGAGTCGCAGCATCAACCTGCTGCCCACCTCTGGCCAGCCAACTAAACCCTCCGAATGTTCAAACTGGCTCAGTTGCTCTGGGGAGAGCAGCTCACGAGGCAGAATGTCGACATGAGTCGGAGGAAACTCAACGGCTTGCCCGAGCTCATACAGCAGGTGTCCACTCGCAATTTTAACTATCACCCGCTCAATTCGTTCGAGCTCTGGAGTCCAGATGACCACCGTACCTCCGCTGGATGTGAACTCCACATGCCGGGCGGTGTTGATTCGACTCCGCAATCGTGGTTTACGGGCAAGAATTCGAGAGGCCGTTGGGAACTGCAGTGGGTCTGGTTCTGTCGATCCGGAGATTACTGATGCGAGGAATGCGGCGAAGTACTCTTCGTCCTCTGAGAATCCCGAGTTGCACTGTTGGCACATCCCCACGCCCATTAGGTTTTCTGGATACGGAGGATTCAAGAGGGCCTTCGTTGGGACGTGGTCTTGACTGTATCGTCCGCTGTGACTGCCGTCATCGCACGGAATGTAGTCCATGCCGTCAAGTTGATCGCTAAAGTGGTAAATCTGCTTCACTGCGGTTTCAACCCTCTCGCTCGTACGGGCGCTCGGTGTTGCTGTCGGTGAGTAG
Source organism: Dehalococcoidia bacterium (assembly GCA_965116985.1). Taxonomy (GTDB): domain Bacteria; phylum Chloroflexota; class Dehalococcoidia; order Lucifugimonadales. Next base: position 261,454 of record OZ220745.1, read on the forward strand.
GTTTGCGGTCAGATCACTTCCGTTCCCAGCTGACACCCCTCCTCATGAAGACGCTGGAGGATTTCAATGGTTCGGACGCTCTGTTTCTCGGATGGCACCTTGTCCGGGATCGAGATTGCGACGTCCAGTATCCCTTGGTCGGTCGCTGAAAGGAGCCCCTTGGACATTCCCCATACCTTAACGTCACTCCAGAGGGCGGAACCGGCTCGGACTACGACCATCTGAGCCTCTATGCCATTCAACATCCGTTGGTCCTTGACAGCGGACCTCTTCACCTCGTTCCGCTCGGACAAACTGACCAGTTCGGTGTCCAGGGCATCGGGCCATGGAACATGAAGACCCATCACCCGATGCCAGCAGGCCTGCTGCTTCGCCCACTCGGTCACATTTCGCATGCCATCCGGGGGATCGACTATCACGTCATGGACCGCCTTCGCACCCACCACCAACGCGTCCCGGAGTCCGGGTGATATGTCCTGTGCTCGCCAGACCCTTTCGAAGTTGATTGAGCCGCCGCGCTGCGTCACATCATGGGCCAGCTTGGAGATGGCGTAGGCCACGACGTTTGCACGATAGCCGCCCTGATACCATGGCTGCTCGGATACAAGGCGCTCGACCGACCTGAACACGATTGCCTTGGCGACCGCCTCCCGGTAGTACATCTCGTTGAAATCGTTGGAGCGCTTGTTCCACTCTCCCCCGACGAAGGAGGCGAAGTCGGCGAAATTCTTCTGGGCGCCCTTGCTCACGACATCCGGTTTGTCACGCCACACATTCAGGAACTTGGCGAGGTCCGTCTTGGTGAACATCTGCGGCTTCGGGTATTCGAGGTCGAATCTCCTTCGTTCCGCCCGGGACAGGCGGCCTCTGGCGTCCTGATACTGACCACGTGCCCGCTCGTAGAACCACTTCGACTGACGGAATGTCCCATCCTTCGAGGGAGCGAAGAGCCTCCTTGAGAATCCCTCAATCCTGATGTGGAAGGGGTGATTCGAGAAGAAGTCAGCCGCACTGACGCGGTTCTGTGTGTTGGCGTACTCCGAGATCTTAGGGACGACCTCGGTTGCTCTATCGGAGTTCACGATGGAGAGCTTCATCTGGACGAAGACCTTGTCCAGATCCACCTCTTCGTTTCTCAGCGCCGCATGAATGGACGCGGTGGTCTGTCCGCCATTGACAATCTGGAAGTTGCGCATGCCCGTCAGGAGCAGGCCGTTGGGAGACTCGACCGTTTCGATGCTTTCCGCGGTGGCCGTGATCCCATTGTTGTACGCGAAGAACATCTCCGGGTTGTACGCGATGGTATTCCTCAGACCCCGATTGACGTTTCCGCGCGCCTGCAGGAACACGCGGACGTTCTGCTCCAGGAGCCGGGGCCCCCACCTGTCATAGATCATCGCCAGTTGGCGGCCGGGAAAGACGGCCAGGTACGACTCATAGTCGGCCTCCTGCATGTGTGCGGGCAGCACCGGCAGCGGCGCACCGAACTCTTGCAGGTTGACCATGTAGTCCTCACGCTCATGCCCTGACGTGGCGAAGCGGTGGAGGCGTCCCAGATCCCACACGCTGTAGGTGATGGGAACTCCTCGGAGTTGGCCCCCCTCCCTTCCATCCACTCTGGAACTGAGCACTCTGTTGGTGACCAGGAACAGCCTCACCCTGTTAATCGAGGGCCAACGTGCCGCGATGAGGTCGGCTAGGCCGAATACTGGCGCGGACTCCTCCAAACTGTTGCGGTATGCTTCGTCCAGTGACCGGTCGAGAAAGTTGAACAACCGCTTGAAGGTCGCGTTCAGATTGGTCGCCGTGAGCGTTGCAACCTCATGTGACTGGTTGAAGTCGGTGATTATCAGGCTGAGTACGGCATCGGAGTTGACCGGATCGCCACCATAGCCATCAACTCGAATGCCCCGGGGCGAGACGTGATGAACCCGGTCGGCGGTCTCAATCTCGCCGGCATCTATAAGCGATTCCGAGAGCACGTCGAAGAAGGCGTCCTCCGCAAACCTGCCCTCGGCATCGGCGCGGCTGTGGATCTCCTGAAAAAGCTCTTCATGGTACTCAGCAATGTCGATAGCCATCCGAACCTACCGTCCTGTCAGGGCTTCGTCCAGAGCGCTGACCGAGCTCGCGAAGGGCTCACAGTCAGAAAGTGAGACCGAGTAGCGGACATTCGAGACGCCCGAACGGACCTCGCCCGGGGTGATGCGGGGGAATTCGCTGGACACCCGGTAGATGCGGGTGGCGCCCTCCAGCCAGCGGTGACCGGAGTAGTCGTCCTCCATCCTGTAACCCGCCGCGGAGAGCCTCGTTTCGAGAACTCCAGTTGCCTCCGGATCGACGGACTGGACCTGCCCTCTAATTCGTTCGGCCACATCGTGGAGGGTCACGCCCTGGTTGCCATCCATCGGAGCCTCATCCAGTTCCACCACATGGAGGAACAGCGCGTCGACTCCGCTCTCGTCCAGCTGGCTCTCCGACGTGATGGACACGGAGGGCGTTGCACCACCGCGACGCGTTTTGGCCTCAATCGCAACTCGCGCAATCTCAAAGTCCTTGGGTGCGCCCAATGGACCTCGCCATGCCGTAACCGCGGACGAGGCATCCATGCGGGGCAGTAGCAGACGCTCCAGCACGAACAGTTCTCCTAGCAACCCCTTCTGTTCCTCGGGGGATAGAAGAATGCCTCGACCACCTCTCAATAGATGGTGCCATCTCCACGTCCTCGCCAGGGCGGCGGACACCGCCGCGGCCTCGGATTCCACCTGTGTGGCGGCGGAGATGATGTCCTGGCACAGGGTCTGAAAGATGTCACGCTGGTTCGAGTCCAGCAGCTTGAATGCGAGGAGTTGCGTGCCCGACTCATCGGGCGGCGACAGGGCCACCTCAATGTCTCGCAGTCTGGGCAATTGAGCGGTCGGCGCCGAATCGGTGGTGTGGCGCAGCGTGAGGAGAACCCTTCCGTCCACACCCCGGGCCCAGTAGAAATCCCAGGGCAGATTCGCGTCGACGCGACGGGCCGCGACCGAGTCGGCGACGCTGGGTGGGTCAATCTCGTCCCAAGGGTCCTTACCCATCATCGCCTTCCATCTCGTCCTCGTCTATGTCATCGCCGAAGTTCTCCCGAAGCCACGTGGTGTTGACCACATACTCCACGCGGCGCTCCTCCCTATCCGTGCCCGGAAAGCTGATGCCCCATGCAGCCACCGGCCGATCTGGAGGTACATCCTGTCCATTGGACTGAACATCAATCAGATGAATCATCAGGAGGGGCCTCGTTCTCTCTCTTCTGTACGCCCAGTCCGGGTACTGTACCTTGCTGCCCTCGACCGATCTGCCATTCCTTGCCAATTCCTCCCGGTATGCCTCCTCCGCTGATGCCCGCTGCTCAGCGGTGAGCCCCGTTCTCTCTATCCCTCTGGTCGAGACCCTCTGTCGGTTGCTGACCAGGAGCGTCCTCGCGTCGCTCCTCTTCCCGGATGTCCTTCGCTGACAGTTGATCACCCTTCCGAGTGAGTCGTCCCTCGTGTTGCCCTCACGCCCTCCCACAGCCGCGAAGAGGACGTCCCATTCCGCAAGCTCGTCGTCCTGACGTTCCTCAATGTATCGTCTGACGGGTCCCCCATCGGTTTTCAATGAGCCGGGGTGGTTTCGAAATTCGGTGAGGAAGTCCAGGATTGGAGCCACCGGAACGCCCCGGAGGAGGAAGCCAAACTCCACGTTCTCAGCAGTCTCTATGGGAAACCCACTCTCCCCAAGTCGACGGGCGAGCCTGCGAGCGGCGTTTCGGTTGATCTCCAAACTCTCGTCGTCCCTGCGCAGCGTGTGCGTCTCAATCAGGCTGAATGCGAGGCCGATGCTCACCACTATCGAAGAGCCGGACCCCATCTTGTTTCGTGCTGTGACGATGAGGGAATCGGGATGACTCCTGACCTTCAGGCCAAATTCCTCGGGCGTTGCATTGGATGCCTCCATGCTCCTGAGCTCACTTCGCAGCTCCTCTATGGAATCCGCAATGTGCTCGTACCACCCCTGAGCCGCATCCGGCATCCATATCCGGCAGAGGTCCTGATAGTCAGGCCGGTATCCGAACCATCTCCCCATCTGCATCAACGTGTCGTACATCATGGAATTGCGGAGGAAATAGCTGACCATGAGTCCCTCAAGAGTCAGTCCACGTGAGAGCGAGAATCCACCGACGGCTATGACATTGAGACCGTCCTGCCGATTTCCGGTGTAGTCCAGAGTGCCAGGGGACTGGCTGTTCACCTCGACCGCCCGGATCGGAGAGGCGGCCTCAAGCAGACGACTCTGCACCTGGGTCCAGTCGAACTCCGTGACGCGGAACTCGCGTTCCCAGACAGCGTGAAGCGCGCTTATCTCCGGGTCACGAAGCGCTGTCTCAGGGGGCAGAGCTCCATACACCCTGATGGAGCCTTTTATGCCATCGAGCAACTCATGAATCTGGTTTCGGAGCTGGCGCTGCACATTCATGAAACGGGATGCGTTCACCAGCATTGAGCAATGCTGTCCCTCGTGTCCCCTGGCGAGTCGAATCGCTCGGCCCAAGATGAAGGTCCTCACGGCATCGGCTAGAGATGGCGGGATGGAGGAGAGAACGATACCGATCTCGTGTCTGATGGGAAGGTGGTCCTCGTTGTCCTCGATGTTGCGGATGTACTGCTCTCCCTCCTCAAGGAAGACGGTGGTGGCTCCGAAGTAGTTCGATGGGGGATCGAGGCTCGCGATGAAACTGCGGGGGAAGAGGTCTTCGCCTCGCATATCGTCGTCGGTGTCGGGGTCAATGAAGATGTTGGCGAAGGGTGTGGCTGTGTATCCCACATAGCAACTTCTGTCGAACATGCGAAGCAGGTCACGAATCTGTCCGTTGATCCTGGAGACCTCGCCGGCCCCATGCCTGATGTTGATGGAGGCATTGTCAGCCTCGTCATCGATGAGCAGCATCGGCTCATCGATGCTCTCAACGCCTCCCCGAGCACTGTGCTCCCTGAGCCACTCAAGCAGATTCTTCAGGGTGCTGCTGTTCTTCTTGATCACGAACACCGCGGGCTCGGTGAGGTTCTGGAGCGGTATCCCTACACCTGTGGCCGTGGCCTTATTGAAGTCCCGTATGGTGTTGGTGAATGTGACAGGGCGCCTGGTGTGGTCAAATCGACCAACTCCCACATACATGTCGTCCTGCTTGCTCAGCAACCGTGCACTGTCCCTGCCGACAAATCCCTCGTCGATTCGTCGCTGCGTCTGACTACGCAGATTGTTGTGGACGCCTGCTATGACCACAATCAGCTTGTATCCCGCGTCCGCGGCCTTGCAGATGAGCCCCGTATAGTTGGCCGTCTTGCCGGACTGCACGTGCCCGACAACCATCCCCCTCCTATCCCAGGGGCCACCCCTTCGAGGGTCTTGCATCAGACCGAGCACGCGGTCTGTGACTTCATCCAGTGTGGTGATCGAGGCGGTGGGGAGGCCCTCTTGAATCAGGTGTTGCCGATAGCGATTCCAGTAGTAGGGGTCTATCCGTGCCCTGGCGGCGTCCAACCAAGGTGTGTAGTCGCGTTCTATCAGGATCGAGCCGAGGGATTGGACGATGCTGACACGCTCTTCGAGACGCTTCGCAAGCCTCTCCGCGTCATCGTCGGTGACACTGCTGAACATGGGCAGTTGGCGGAGCCCCCCAATCAGCTCACGGATGTTCTCTGCGGTCGGCGCCTGCTGATTTGCGAGCGCAGCGGACACCATGCTCTCGAGGTCTGATAACCGGTCATTCATGTAGCCACTTCCCATTGCTGTCTTCTCTGAGAATCTGCTCCGTGCGCTTCCAATTCGAGCGGAAGGGCTCCGCAACTCTCATCATGGTGAGCACGTCCTCCACCGATTTCACCGTCCTGCTGAGATGGGCGAACGTCGTCACCGCCGCATAGCGCAACGCCGGTTCCGAGGTGCCATCACCGACCACCGAGCTGGAGTCACCGCCGAGGTCGGCGAAGAGTGCGTCCATGGGTAGTGACGCCCCGGCGACCTCGATAACTCTTAGGAGGTCGCCCCGTGCTTCCGGGGGCAGCCTCGACAGCAGGTCGACGATCATGGGGTGCTCATCGTTGATTCGATAGGAGATCAGGTTCTTGTTCTGAACCCTGCTCCAAACAGGGATGCGATTCTCAGCGATGAGCTTTTGCCCTTTGGTTTTGTACACCCTTTTCGATGCCGCTCCAAGTGGCTCGATGATACGTCGCAACCGCTCACGCACGGGTGGTGGCAGCTGCGCAGACGCCTTTTTGACATCTATCTTCCAGGCTCCATCGAGGGAGTTCGGCATATCAATGCGGACGCGAGCCAGCTTCGTGAGCTCAGCCTGACGTGCCAGCCCAAACCAGGTGCCATGAATGATCAACCGCCGCTCCCTGTAGACGTAGAAGCCCTGGTTTCTGAGATAGCCCTCCGGTACTGCGTAGCGTTCCCATTCTGCCGGCGTGACCTTGCCGTGATGCGGAAGGGTGTAGGCCTGCACCAGAATGTCCTCATTCTCGACTCGAATCAGCTCTTCGGGACCCGCGATCGTTGCCGGATGTCTGGAGTGAAATGGATCAAGGGGTTCCAGGGGTCGCTTGTTCATCTCAATGCTGACCCTGCGGCGTCCGGGTTCACCGGAGAGGAAGCGGTGGAATACCAATTCCAGGTGGGACCGGGCCTCATCCAGCTGCCGCACAAAGTCGGCCATATTCTGTGCCGAAACTGTGCTGTCCGTGCCGAAACCGAATCGCTCCCAGACCACGAGTGTTCCATTGGAACCGATGTGTTCTGCCCAGGGGATGGATGTCAGGTCGTCAAGGATCTGGACCTGCCACCTGTCCGTCTCGGCGATGTGGTCCAGGTTCCATCGAGCACAGGTGGTCGTTCCATTGGTCCGGCTCACCACCGTGAGCACCCGACATTGGGAGAATGAGGCCGTCTTCAGGCCGAGGCCAAACCTTCCGAGGTCGGTCTTTTCCCTCTCCTCAAGGGGACTCCGGCTTCCCAGTCGCATTGCTTCCAGAAGTTCATCCTCGGTCAACCCCACGCCGTCATCCAGAATGCCGACCCTTGGCTCGGCCGCTTCCGGATTTGCAAATATCTGGATTGTTTCCGCCCTTGCCGCTATGCAGTTGTCCACCAGATCGGCAAGGGCCGTGCTCAGTGAGTATCCGATTGCACGTATGCTCTCGATGAGTGGGGAGGGCTTGGGTGGTATCTCAACGATTCGCACCTAATTCACCCCCAATCCCGTGGCGCAGGAGGCGCGAACGGGGCATGCATCGCACTTGGGAGCGCGGGCTGTGCAGACCAATGCACCCAGGTCCAACAGTGCCTGGTTCCATTCGACATTCGTTCCGGTCGGTCCAGCCAATTCGTGCAGTGCGAGTCTGAGCCGCCAATTCGGTAGGTCGGGATCGCCCAGCACTCGACGAGCTATTCTCACGGTGTTGGTATCCATCAGCACACTGGGCCGACCGAACGCGAAACAGAGGACGGCGGAGGCTATGTAGTCTCCCACCCCTGGAATGGCCGTGAGCTCCTGCCAGTTGTCGGGGACCTCCCCGGCGAGCTGGTCACTGACGAATCGCGCCGCGGAGTCGAGGTTGGTCGAGCGCCAGTGAAGGCCGAGCGAGGCCAGCCGGGGTGCCAGCTTCTTTGAATTGCTCAAGAATGAAGCCGGAGTCTCACCCAGATCGAGAAGTTCGTCAGCAATCCGGGCCACCTGTTCAGCCTTCGTGCGGTGCAGGCTCATTTCCACCAGAAGAACCTGCCACGGGTTCAATCCATGACGCCTCCAAGGGAAGGATCGTCTGTTGTTCTCGAACCACGAAGCCAGGTTGTCTCGGAAGTTGTCCGCGCTCGTGGGATGGCGGCCATTGGTGCCAGCAGGCGCAGCCCCATCCTCAATTGCACCTCTTACAGAGGAGGCAATCGCCGAGGCGAGCAGAGGCGGTACGGCATTACCTATCTGCTGATACCGGTTGGATGGGTGACCGGCGAACCGGAACCTATCCGGAAATGTCTGAATTCTGGCCGCCTCCCGTATTGAGAGGGTGCGGTCCTCCCTCGGGTGGATGTACCAATAGCCGTCCTTGGCGATGTGGGCGGTGATGGTCCTCGACAAGTCATCGAACGATAACCTCACATACTTGTCGCTGAAGATGTCGGACCGGTACCTCCTCAGGTGTTCCGGCACGTCCATGTAGGTGTCGCCGGGTTCCATCAGCTTGTAGATTTCCGCGTCATCCGGCCGGACCGACCTTGTGACGTGATCGCGAATCAGACCCGCCTCCGACCCTCTCAGGCCCTTCCTGAGCAACCTCGCAAGAACCGACCTTGGCGGACCCTCATAGACTTGCATTTCGTCTCGAATATCCGCCTGTGCCAATGGAAGGTCTCGAATGGCCTGTCCAACCGTGGGTCGCCTGCCAATGGGCTTGGGCCACTCGAATCTCCCATTCCCCGCAATCCCAATCACAAATAACCGGGACCTGTGCTGCGGAACGCGGTACCGCCATGCCTCCAGCACCTCCACATGCACACCGTACCCGCGACTCTCCAGTTCGTTCACCAAGGCGATCAACGGCGCGCCGCCCTGCGCTTGGGCGAAGTTCGGGACGTTTTCGAAGAGCATTGCTCGCGGGTTCAATCTGTCAACGATGGCGAAGAAACTGCGCCAGAGGTCAGCCCTTGCGTCGAGAGGGCGCCTGTCCCCCATCCTCACCAAGTTGCCGATCTTCGACATGCCGGCGGTGGAGAAGGGCTGGCATGGAGGACCACCCGCCAGAAGATCGACATCTTCTATTCCCCAATCGTCCAACTGACGGATGAAGGCACTGGGGTCGGAAAGATCGCCCGTCCATGTGAGACCCTCGATGTTTGCAGCGTGCGTTTCCGTAGCCACGGGATCGGAATCAGCAGCCGCGACCACTGAGAATCCGGCGTCCTCAAGGCCCAGGCTCAACCCACCTGCGCCGCAGAACAGGTCTATCGCCCAGGGGCGTGGCCTGCTCTCCAGCCAGGCACGAACACCGTCTTCGTCGCTAGCGTCGGGGGAAGTGCGATGGGGATCGAGCTTGATCCTCGGCCCCCGGCGGTGCGTAACCCGGTACCGTGAATTGGATTTGATTCCTTCTGGGCTATCTTTCATTGTCTATCCAGCGCGCGGTGCGCCGTGCATCGGTATTGATCGCTCCATCAAGCCACATTTACAACAGTCTCTTCGTCCTGCCGCGGTTCCCGTCATAGGTGTTGGCGAATACCCGCAGCCGATCTCGCTCCATGATCCACTTGTTGCCGAACTTGGTGGCGGTGAGCTTGCCTTCTCGAATCAGGCGCTTCACCGTCTCGGGGTGTACATCCAGAATCTTGGACGCCTCGATGACGTCGATGTAATTCTCAAACATGGGCCAAGCCTGCTATGATTGTTGTACTACCACAGTATCTTACCACAAGGTGACGGAAGGGGAGACCTGCCCTCAACTTCTTGGAGGACGGGCGGATAGACGTGACGATTGAGCGCTTGACGGAATGCATCGGGCGAGCTGTTCGCCAAGCGGAGTTTACGAACTTCTGGAAGCAACGCTTCGAGTCGTCCGTGATGCACGAGCTGTATGCCCGGAAGAGAAGGAGGGAGTACGGCCTGCCCGACACGGACGCTATAGGCATCCCCGTGAGTACGCTGATGGACATTGTCTCGGAGTTGACCCCTATGGTCGCGCCTTACACCTCTCAGGAATCCGGTGCAATAGGAAACGTCTTCTACACAATGCTGGGAACCCAAGCCTCGCCTCGGCTACCTTCCGTAAAGCAATACGCGAAGGTACTGGTTCTAGCTGCCTCGCGACTGGGCCCGGAGCGAGCCGTGGATTTGTTCGCCGGGTGGGTGGAAGGACGACCCATCAAGGTCTGGCTGTGCGCCTTGCTCAAGGGAGCGCGGACCGAAGGTGAATTGAGGCCCGTCGACGGACTTTGCCTAGATACGTTGTCGCGGAACGGGGAAGAGTTTCCTAGGTCACTGTACGTCCAGATCGACGAGCACGACATTCGGTACGAACAATATGCCCAGAGAGCGATTCTATCTCTTGAACACGAAACGGGGCCAGCGCTGTACTCTCCAGACGATGAGACCGCAGGCTTCCCGCTGTTTCCGCCGAGCCCCGAGATTTGCAACCCGGAGTTGTCGTCGGTGTCGATGGATGGCATGTGTCGAGCAATATCGGTCGAGATCAATGGCCAAGTGGACTGGTTCAGAGTGTGGTGGGACTACGGAGACGTTGACGCCTTCTTCCTCAACCCAGGACACTCGCATTCATGGAAAGACACAAGCGGCTCGTCTCCAATCCTCGTTACAGGGGAGCACTTGGAGCGTGCCCTGGCGCTACATGGATTGCTCGATGGGTTCACCTTGTTGGACCTCGGCATTGCGAGATGGCGCAGGTCGAAACGGGCGACCACAGTAGAAGATCGACTGGTCGAACTGAGAATCGCGTTGGAGTCCGTTCTGCTTCCTGACGACAGGGGAGCCGTTGGAGAAAAGAGGCATCGTCTGGCGATAAGAGGAGCATGGCTACTCGGGGAGACCCTGGAGCAGCGCAAATCGCACTTTCGGAGCCTCCGGGACGCCTACGACTTTGCGTCAAGCGTCCTGCACGCAGGGAAGCTCAACAGGAAGGGCGAAGAAGCGCGGGACAAGGCCATCACTGAAGCTCAGGACATTTGCCGGGCTGCGATACTGCGGATTGCCAAAGACCAAGCCGTACCGGATTGGACGGACATTGTCTTGGGTAAGGGATTTCATCGCTCGCTCTGAGGACCCGCGAAGTAGGATGCAGGCCGAGCGGGCCTGCCCATGCCGGCCTTGCGGGGTTCCTTCACTCAGCGTGACGGTTCTTAAGCCATACTCGAATCACACCAAAGGAATGTAGAGCGAATGGATATTCAACTCATCCGTGACCGCCTTGAGGGTGAGATGGCTATGCTGCCGGATCTACAGACTCCTGAGATTCAGAGTTACGCAGTGACCACCGCTGTTCTAATCAGGCGGATTACTGGGGCACTGGACATTACGGACCTCCGCATTCCGGACGCATGGGAACCACAGACGCATCACGACCTTAGACGCATACTGAGCGGCCTAGTTCACTATAGGAGTTTTTCCCCCGCTCTCGTAAAACCACCTCCAGGTGATCAGTATAGGTACGACTTCGTAAGGGTGAGGAGCAAACGGGCCAGTTTCGTGATTAGTCTGGAGTTGTACTTTAGACACGTTCGTCGCTTTGCTAATGACGACCTGTTCGTGGCCCGTTATCTACTACGTCGCATCGTGACACTGCTGCATCAGGTGCTCTCTGAACCCGACAGGGACTGGCCGCAACCTCTAGTCGCCGATGCGACCGACCGAATGTACGATTCGTTTACTCTATTGGGCAAGTTGATTAGGGACGGTGCTCTCGTAGTCCCGGAGCATGAGGTAATTGATGGCTACCCCGACGCTTACGCTGGCCAACCGAACAGACCTCGCTCCTACACCATCAGACCCGGCCTTGTTGCGGAGCGCGTACCCTATGGCGAGATGCTGGCTGGGTACGGATCGACTTGGCGCTGGACTGTTGGGCATGCGGAAAAAGAAAACATCAGCGGGGCTGAAGTGTACACAACACGTGTGCTCCGTGACCGTTCCGGCTCGCTAGGGTCGGCGGAGTCAGTCTTCTTCACGTTGACCGGCCTCTTGGAAATGTTCAAGGACTTGCAGCAGCGGATTCCGTAAGAGGCCACTAACGGGATGCGAGCATGGGGGAGAGACAAGGGCTGTCGCGTCAGAATACCCTCAAACGGGCACACGCCTGATAGGAATCACTCGGTCCGGCCCGGCGGCCCCAGCCACATCTCGAAAACGGTGCTATCTACCGTCCCCTCAGGCCCACCAACACCCGTACCAGTCCGCAAGATCGCGCCGAGATTACCAGCAACCCCGGTGCCGCAAGGCCTGCGAAGCGCAGATTGGAGTGAACGCATTGGCTCGCAAGACCTCCAGGAAGTCGACGAAGGCTTCGGCGAAAGAAGCCAAGGACACTGGCGGTGGTGTGAGACTCCTGTCCGGCGGCAATCCCCAGATATCGAAGGCCGACGGCGATGCCCCCGTGCAGGCTTACATCGCGGCCATGCCTGAGTGGAAGAGCGGTGTAGGGCACCGCCTCGACGAGCTCATCGTTCGCACCGTGCCTGACGTGCGCAAGGCTGTCAGGTGGAACTCGCCCTTCTACGGCGTAGAAGACAAGGGCTGGTTCCTCAGCTATCACTGCTTCACAAAGTACATCAAGGTGACTTTCCTCAATGGAGGGTCGCTGAGTCCCCCTCCTCCCGTCGAGTCCAAGTACGAAGAAGTGCGCTACTTCCACATTCACGAGGACGACGAGTTCGACGAAGAGCAGGTGGCAGACTGGATTCGGCAGGCGTCGAATCTCCCCGGGGAAGATCTCTTCTGATCTCTGAGACGACTTCCCGCCCCGCCCGGGCTGTGCCGAGGCGTCGGCCGATAAAGGACGAGGCCTACTCGTAGCGGAGCGCCTCCGCCGGCGCGACCCCGGCCGCCTGCCTGGCAGGCAGGAACGTCGTGAGAAGTGAGAAGAAGTACGCTCCCACGGCAATCAGGACCACCTTCAGCCACGGGATCACGAACTGCACATCCGGCTCGTCCGCGCGCAGCTCATCGATGAGACTGACCGATGATATGAGCCCCAGCCCCAACCCCAGCCCGATCCCCAGTATGGCGATGAACGATGACTCGGCCAGGAAGCTCAGCTGCACCATGCGGCGAGAGAAGCCGATGGCCCGAAGCACCCCGATCCCGTGCCGGCGCTCCACAACGGCGCGCGCGCTGATGACGCCAAGTGCGGCGATGCCCACGAAAAGGCCAAGCGCCATGAAGCCGATCAGCAGATTGAACAGCGCCTTCTGCGACGACTGCGCCTCCTCGATGGACTCCTTGACATTGAGAGTCTCGACACCGTGCTGGAACAACGCCGCCTCTATCGCTCCGGCCGCATCGTCTGCCCCGTCTTCGACATTGAAGAAAAACTGGGTGGCGTCCACCTCGCGGCCGATGGTCTGGGCCGACGTGTAGAAGCCCACTGGGATAGGCCCGTTGGATGCGAGCGTGTCCAGCACCCCGATCACGGTCAGTTCCAGCGTGTTGCCGCTCTCCAGGTCTCGGACGGATATGCCGATTGGATCCATCGTGTCGTTCTCGACATAGAGGTCCTCGATCTCGTCAAGTGAGAACTGGTCTGTATCGAGCGAAAACGCGGCATTGGTCCGACTCGGCACCAGCGTCCCGTTGATTATCGCCAATCCCGGGTTTCTCGCGACTGCCTCCCAAACTGCCGCGGAGTCGACCTCATCGCCCCGCGTGTACTTCGTCGTGGACAGCACAATGTCGTACTGGTTCGAGTCCAGGAAGTCCTCGCCCACGGCAGTCAGCGTAGTGTCCGCATACTCGCCGGCGGAGACGGAAGTCAGTCGCGCGTCCGCCTGGTAGATCGTGCTGAACGTACCCACCGAAGGCGCGCCGTTGATACGCTCGACAAAGTCCAGGTCTGGGTTGGCGTCTACTGTATCCCTGAGGTCGCCCACCGGGTTGAGTTTGTTCCCGGCAAATCCAAAGACGTCATACCCGCCGCCAAGCCGTTCTTGGTTGTCCAGAAGATTGTCGTACACGTCCACGAACGTCGCCATCACCGTCACGGAGAAGATCACTATCGCGAACATGGCCAGGGACATGCCTGTCCGAAAGCGGAACTGCAGCGGGTAGGAGACCGCGGACTTCACCACCGGCGCGTACTGCCGGACGCGGCCAATAGTCTTGCTCGCAAGGGCCAGCACAACCGGCGCGTTGTTCACCGTCACGAGGACCGCGCCCAACACCAGGAAGGTACCCACAAAGAAGAACCCGGTCATGTCCTCGGTGAAGTCCTCTTTAAGCTCCTTCAGGAAGCTGTGGGGGATCAGCCAGTAGGCCAGGAGGAACAGGCCGGCGCCCGTATACGTCCACCTCTGCGGCACTCCTAGCGACCGCGCCCCCATCGCGACTCCAAGTACGAGCACTGAGAGTCCAAGTCCGAAGAACGGCAAATGCGCCTCCTGAAACGCGGCCATCGTAATCAGCGCGCCCAGAACGATCATTAGTGCCGCGCGGATCAATGGTCCTCGCCTCGAGCCCTCCACCAGCGGCTCAGGCAGGTCCCGTATCGCACGAACAATGTTGAGCCGGCTGATGCGGTGCGACGAAAGAAAGACCGTCAATAGGGTGAGCACCGATCCGGCAAGGAACGACGTGAGAACGCTCACCGGCTGGAAGCGCGGCGAAAAGGAAAAACCCTCGATCGACTGCGTGAGGATCGCGGACACGGCCTCCACCAGCACGACTCCCAGTCCAACACCGATGATCGTCCCAATGAGAGCGGAGCCTACGCCGTAGATCGCCCCTTCAACCGTGAACATTCTTACCAGGTGCTGGCGCTGCATGCCTATGGCTCGCGCCATGCCCATCTCGCCCTTCCGCTCCGCCGCCAGCATCGAAAAGATCAGGAAGATCAGCAATAGCCCAACCCCAATTGAGAAAAGGCCGAATGTCGTGAACAGGGAGACGAAGATTCCGCCAATCTCGTTGGCCTGGTCAATCACATTACTCTTGATCGGCACGATCTCGAGCCCGCTCCCGCCGACAGAAGGATGGTCCTTGTACCTATCGACCACAGTCTCCGACAGGTCAACTCCGCCAAACACGTCGCCGCGATTGGAGACGAGTATGGAAGAGAGCTCGCCGGGTCGGCCCAGCAACTCCTGCACGGAGGCGAGTGTCCCCATCAGCACAACGTCCGTGCCGCCTGACCTGATGTACGCTCCGTCCACAACGCCGCCTACTGTGACGGCCGTCGGCTCGCCCGGACCGAGCGCCACGCCAAGGACAGTGCCGACGCTCGCGCCCAGGTCATCGGCGCCGGTCTTCGTGACGTAGACCTCGTTGGCCCCCAGGCTGCTCAGGTCAATCGGAACGCCTTCCATGTCGAACAGCTCGTCAAAGGACCTTGCTCGGCCCGGGTCCAACCCCGCGAGCAGCACGGACGACTCGAACTGTCGGCTGGCAGGGTTGATGACCGCCACGTCCTCCGACAGCGCAGGCAACACCCCGTCAATATCAGGGTCCGCATCGAGATCGAGTGCTAGCTGCTCGATGGCGCCTTCGCTGAACCCGTCGGGCAGCGCGGCCCCCTGCCAGACGTCAGAGTCCTCGTCTACCCAAATCATCTCGTCCACGGCGCGCAACGACTCTGCGGCAGAGTTCTTGATGCTGTAGGTGACCGAGTCCCCGATCGTGAAGGCGCTGGCGATAATCGCAGTGGCCAGCATCAGCCCGCCCAGGATCAGGAGCGTCTGCCCCGGCCTTCGTACAACGTTGCGGTAGGCCATCCGGACGAGAATTGGATTCCGCACCCTGATGAAGGCCAGAAATGCCAACGCGAAGCCAAACGCCACCGCCAGCACTGCGGCTATGGTGGTTAGGGGGACCCCGAACAGTTCGTCCATGAGACCTACTCCGTCTCCGCCGCGCCGCCCGAAACTATCAACCCATCCTGCATTCGAATCGTACGGTGCGACATGTCCGCTACGGCGTCCGAGTGAGTGACGATCACAAACGTCCCATCGAGTTCCCTGTTCAACCGGACCAGAAGGTCCATCACCTCTCCCGCGTTCTCACTGTCCAGGTTCCCGGTCGGCTCGTCGGCCCACACGATCTCCGGCTGGTTGACCAGCGCCCTCGCGATTGTGACGCGCTGCTGCTGTCCGCCTGACATCTCGGCAGGGTAGTGCCCTGTGCGGTCGGATAACCCCACGAGCGACAGTGCCTCCTGCGCCTTGTCGCGAGCTTCCCTCTCCGGGAAGCCTGAGATCAACAGCGGCATCTCCACATTTTCTAGCGCCGTCAGCACTGGCAGAAGATTGAACGTCTGGAAAATGTAGCCCATCCTTGTTGCCCGGTAGCGCGTCTTCTCCGCGTCGCCCATCTTCGCCAGGTCGGATCCGGCGATCGAGATCACGCCGGAATCGATGTCGTCCAATCCTGAGAGGCAGTTGAGCAGTGTTGTCTTCCCGCCGCCGCTGGGCCCCATGATCGCGACCATCTCGCCGCGCTTCACCTCAAGGCTCACGCCCCTGAGCACGTGCACCTGCACCTCGCCTGTGCCATACGTCTTGTGCACGTCGCTCGCCAGGACAACCGGGTTTGCGGAGTTGTTTGCCATTAGAACTCTCTTTAGACCTCAGTTTCTGGATTCTCGCCGATCGGAGAAATCAAATGCCTGTCCCACAGCCTCCAAATCTTAAAGTCCAAGCCATTGATTCGGCTAATCTGTCGTGCCCCGCACTGGCGATATGTTTGGATTCGCCCACGATATCCACTACATCTCAACAGACGAATGTCGCAATTGTCGCCTTTAGCCCTCCAAAACGACAAGACAGCTTGCATGAGTCAGTCCCGATTGACAAGTAATCCAATGGGACAATGACCAGACTGCCATCTAATCCCAGGCTGCCATCCTAATCAACGATGCGAACTGCAAAGGGGGTACTCGGCGCCTGCTTGCGCCCGTCGCCACTCGCCTTGCTGCCCTGGAGATGGTCTGAGGGACAACGGCATGTCGCGAACGCCGTCGTCGCGTGCCGAGGTGGCTTCAGGTCGGCGAGAATTGCTTGCCATCTCACCAGCGCGAAGCAAAGTACGCGAGAACCTGCCGCTTTCATACACGGCCCTTAAAACAATTCTCGATACTGCCCGCCAACACAGGCGGAGCAGTGCACACTGCATGCCAGCCTGTGCGCCTCTCGAGTCTCGACTACGAGCCCGCAGCCTTCAGCTTCATCGGCAATCCTGCCGCCATGAAGTACACATCGTCAGCCTCGGCGGCCACAAATTGGTTCACTCGCCCAAGCTCGTCCGCGTATGCGCGGCCCAGCTCGGTCGCGGGCACTACGCCAAGCCCAACCTCGTTGCTGACCACGATCCACGAACAGTCGCTGCCTCTTATCAGTACAAGCAACTCTTCGGTCCTTTCGAGTATGCGTCGGCTCGACGATTCCGCGTCCGCCTCCAGCAACAGAAGGTTGCTGACCCACAGCGTCAGGCAGTCGAGGAGGATCGTGTCGTACCCGTGCAACCTCGGCCTCAGCGCCCTCGCCAGGTCGACCGGCTCCTCCAGCGTGTCCCAATCCGCGGGCCGGCTGTCCCGGTGGGCCCTAATCCGCGCCGCCATCTCCCGATCTCCGGCCTCGGCCGTGGCAGCGAATAGCACACGCTCGCCTCCGGACGCTAACGTCTGGGCAAAGCTGCTCTTACCGGAACGCACTCCGCCAAGTATCAGCGTCAGCCGCCCGCGGGTAGATCGCTTCGCGCACCCATCCGCCTCAGACCAACGAGTCACCACAGCGGTGCCTCAAACAGCTCAGGAATCGCGCCGTGAAGACCAATGCCCGCAAGCAGCACCGTAACTTCACCAACCTCGTTAACCGCCCCGTACGTGTCGCCTGTCATGCCGCCAAGAAGCCTCGTGCACCACGCCCCCAGCGCGAGTGCGACCGCAATCGCCCCGGCTACCAGCACAAGCCCGGCATATCCCAGCAGCAGCCAGCCGGCAGCGGTAGCCGTAACGAGTCCGAGCGCGATCTGCCATCGGCTTGTCCCGGCCTGGAACGCGGCGCCGATCCCATCCTCCCTCGCACACGGGAACACCGCCATCGTCGATAGCATCCCGCACCTCGACAGGCAGGGGAATGCGGCCAGCAGGCTCGCTCGCATAGCGTCCGGCGTCTCCACCAGCAGCGCCCACTTTGAAAGGAGCAAGCATACCGCGCCAATCACCGCGAACGCGCCCACGTGCGTGTCCCGCAGTATCGCGAGCCGTCGCTCCTTCGAGAAGCCTCCCAGCAGTCCATCGCACGTATCCAGGAACCCTTCGGTGTGGATCGCTCGTGTCAGGACAAGCAGCGCAATCAACAGAATCGCCGCGCTTGCTTGCGGCGCTAGGACGCGCCCGATCGCGTGGTCGAGCACGGCAAGCGCGCCGCCCAGCGCCAGCCCAACGATCGGGAAGTAGGCGCGTGCAGGCGCCATCGCCTCGGCGCGGCCGGGCGAGACCGGCAGTATCGTGAGGAATCCGAAGGCCAGCCTCACATCCCTGACAACGCTAGCTGGCGACATCTCCGGTCTCTCTACAGGTGACGCCGGCCTCATCGAACGTCGCCATCTCCGTAAGGCACGCCGCCGCCGCCTCGATCAGGCCCATCGCCAGCACCGCGCCGGTGCCCTCGCCAAGCCTCAGGCCAAGGTCCAGAAGCGGCCTCAGTCCCAGCCGCGACAGGACGACCCGATGCCCCGCCTCAGCGGAAAGATGGGACGCAACCATGAAATCCGTCGTGTGCGGGCACAGGCTCTGTGCCACCAGACCGGCGGCGCCTGAAATGAACCCGTCGAGCGCCACAACCCGCTGCGCCAATGCGCCGCCCAGGACTACGCCGGCCAGCACGCCTATTTCGAACCCTCCCACCTTGGCGAGCACGTCCATCCCGTCGAGCGGATCAGGGTCGTTCTCTTCCAGCGCCCGCTCCACAACACGGACTTTGTGCGCCAGCTCGTCGTCGTTGCGCCCCGTACCACGTCCTGTGGTCTCCGAGGGCGAGGCGCCGGTCACCGCGGCGGCAATAGCGCTG
Source organism: Dehalococcoidia bacterium (assembly GCA_965116985.1). Lineage (GTDB taxonomy): Bacteria > Chloroflexota > Dehalococcoidia > Lucifugimonadales. The sequence goes on from OZ220745.1 coordinate 280,252, forward strand.
GACGCCGTCGTGTTGCCGATTCCCATGTCTCCGGTGCCTATGACGTCTGCGCCGCCTTCCGCCGCCTCCAGCGCCAGGTCGATGCCCGCTTTGACGCACAGCTCGGCCTGCTCCCTCGACATCGCCGGGCCCTTCGTCATGTCCGAAGTGCCCCGCCCGGCGCCAACGACCCGCAGATCGGGATGGGCGGGCAGGGGAGTGGCCACGCCAGCGTCGATCACCTGAATGTCGACTCCAGCCCTGCGCGCAAGCACATTGATCGCCGCCCCGCCGTCCAGGAAGTTGAGCGCCATCTGCGCCGTCACCACTTGCGGATACCCGGTGACGTTCTGCACCACCACGCCGTGATCGGCCGCGGCAACGATCAGCGACTTGCTGCGAATCACCGGTTTGTCAGTCCCAAGAATCCCCGCGACCTGAATCGACAGGCTCTCCAGCCGACCGAGGCTGCCCGGTGGCTTGACCAGGCGTCTCTGCCGGTCCTCTGCGGCCTTCCTCGCTGCGGCATCCGCCGGCCTGATACGCGTAGCAGCCTCGCATGGATTCACAATTTTTACCTGCTCAAGGACCGGCTTCGGTCCCTCCCACCAGTGCATCCGGCAGCATTTACTTCTCTCTGGCCACAACCATTGGATCGAAGTTCAGCCGCATGCCGCGCCGGTTTGTTATCCCTGCATGCTGGGAACCGCGGTCACTGACTGCCTCCCATTGAGGGGCCGCGCTTGGGCCGGCCCGATCATCGAGACTGCTAGACAGCCGGTTGCAGCATCCTCTCTCAACTCGGACTCGATTCCAAACGCCGCGCGAATGGTCTCCCGCGTCAGCACATCCCTCGGCTCTCCCTGCGCTACCACTCGTCCCGAGGACATGACAACCAGACGGTCACAGTACCGCGCGGCCATGTTCAGGTCATGGATGGCGGCCACGGCCGTCAGGCCTCCGTCGACCAGCCCTCTCACGATGTCCATAACCTTGAACTGGTGAAGAACGTCCAGGTTCGCCGTCGGTTCGTCCATAAGCAGAATTCGCGGCTGCTGGGCCAGCGCCCGCGCGATGAACACTCGCTGGCGTTCTCCCCCTGAGAGAGTCTCGAGCGTCCTGTCGGCGAACTGCTCCGTCTCCGACTGGCGCATCGCATCTTGGACGACCCGGGCGTCCTGCTTGCCCTCGATCTGAAAGCGCCCAAGATGTGGATATCGACCCATGAGCACAAGCTCCATGACGTTGAAGCCGTGCGTGTACGGCGCGATCTGCGGAACGAGCGCCAGGCGCTCGGCAACCTGCCTCGCCGAGAGAGACGCCAGGTCTGCGCCCTCCAGGATTACCTCGCCGCCACTCATGCCGATTACGCCCGCAATCGTCCTCAAGAGCGTCGTCTTCCCGGCCCCGTTCGGCCCAATCAGACCTACAAACTGACCTCCGGCCGCCTCCAGGTCCACTTCTTCGAGAAGCGTCGTACTGTCGACTTCGTAGCGGAGTCCGCTCGAACTGATCGCATGACGTCCGTTGCTGTTCATCTCCCTCTACTCCACAGTGCTGAATGTGTCCATAGGCGCGTCTGGAAATTCACTGGGCCAGAGCGTCATTGCCAGGGCCTCTGCTCCCAGGATGTTCCAGTGGGAAAGCGTTGTGAACAGCTTGCTGTCCACAACGTGGACACGGTTGCTCTTCATTGCGGGCACTTCGGCAAGTGCCTCGTTGGCGAACAGGCTCTCCAGAAACTCCTGAGCCCCAAATGCGACCGGCTGCGGAATCACGATGACTTCAGGACTCATGGCAATGACGCCCTCGAGGCTTGTTGTCTGGTTTCCTTCTATGCCTGCCTCTGCGGCGGCGTTTATCCCCCCGGCTGCCTCGATCACGCCGCCTTCAGTGGAATCCGCCCCCGCTACCCAGAGCATGTCTGTGTACTCCGTAAGTGCGAGGACGCGAGGACGGTCACTGAGTTCCCCTGTCACCGCGACCAGCGACTCATACCTGTCGCGGACTTCCGCCGCAAACTCCAACGCTCGCTCTTCCTCGCCGTAGATGTAGCCCATCAGCAGGATGCTGGCGACTCGCGCCTCGGGATCGTTCTGCAGTGCCGTCTGGACAACCGGGATCCCGGCCCTGGAAAGGGCTTCAACGCCTTCCACAGGAAAGTACGGGCTGGTGACAACCACGTCCGGCGACAGAGCTATGATCGTCTCTGGCTCTCGGGACACCTCCGCGATGTCCTGCACAAACGGCGCAACGTTCGAATACGTTGAGTCCTTGGATACAGCGCCGACGCCCACAAGGCGCTCCACCGGTACGATCGCCAAGGTAGCCTCATCGTGGCCAATCGAAGCTGTGATGATTCGCCCTGGCTTGCTGGGTATGCTGACGATGCCGTTGAGCCCCTCAACCTCTCTGGGCCACCCCAGGTTGCTTGGGTCCACAACGCCGCTGACGGTCCCGAGCGCCTCTTCTAGAAGCACCGAAGTGACGGGAGTAACGGTCGGATTCGGCGAAACCACCGGCGCCGGAGTTGGCACAACGGCTACCGCGGGGCTCGGCGACGGCTCTTGCGTCGCGGCAGTCTCCACCTCGCCCGCCGGCGACTCCGAAGCGCACGCCGCAAGCAGGGCCGCCATAACAACGGCCGCAATCGACAAAAGGAGCCTCGAACTTACAGATCTCATTATCTCTCCTCTATTGGGTTCGCATCAAAGTGAGTAGGCCCTGCGCTTGTTCCTCATCAGCAGCAGGATGAAGAACGGCGCTCCCACGAACGCTGTGAGCACACCCACTCGAAACTCCGCAGGCTGCACTACGGTCCTCGCCACCGTGTCGGCAACGAGCACAAAGATCGCGCCGCCCAGCGCGCTCATCGGAATCAGCACCCGGTGATCGGGACCCAGGACCAGCCGGACTATGTGAGGCGTCACAAGGCCAACGAACGCGATGATCCCGCTCACCGCCACGGCCGCGCCCGTGGCGAGGGCCGCCGCGCCCAGTAGCAGGGGACGTGCCAGCCCAACCCTCACACCCATCGACCTGGCCTCGTCATCGCCCAGCATCAGCAGGTTCAGGTCACGTGCCTGAAGCGCGATGACGGCAACCGCCACAAGTATCAGAGGCGCGGATATCTGCACGTGCTCCCACGAACGCGAGTCCAGTCCCCCGGCCAGCCAGAAAAGGATGCCGCGAAGCGCCCCCTTGTCCGGCAGCAGCAGGATGATCGAAGAGACTATCGCGCCGAGAAACGCGTTGACCGCAACCCCGGCGAGAAGCAGCGTAGCCATCGAGAACCGGCCCCCAACGGCGGCGATTCCGTACACGAGTCCGGACGCCGCGAGCGCGCCGACAAACGCGAACGAGGGCAGGGCAAGGAAGAACAGCCCGGTAAGCCCCGCGGCAATGGCTCCAACGGCTCCAACCGCCGCCCCCGCGGACACCCCGATGATTCCGGGATCCGCCATCGGGTTTCGGAAGAGGCCCTGCATCGTCGCTCCCGCAACCCCAAGGGCCATGCCCACTAGGGTCCCCACTACGATCCTCGGGAGCCTGATCTGCTCGATCACCAGCTGCTCGGTCCTGTCGAAGCCGCCGGCTTCCAGCCCAAGCGTCGATAGCACGATGGCGACCACATGCCCAACGGGGATGTTCACTGGACCGAGGCTTAGGGAAGCAAGCGCCGTTGCCACTAGAAAGAGGCCGAGCACAGCCGTGCCGATTAAGACGCGAGTAGTGACCGCCGCCTGGCGGTACCCCCGCAATGTTGCGATGCTTGCGGCCAGCAAAAAAATGACCTCCGCGTCTCTCCGCAAGAGGTCACAAGTTGCTCCGCCTATGGAATGCTGCCGGGCGGCCTAGGGACCCTCTCTTTTGCGGAGAGGTCACCTTCCGTTCTGGCAGGTCTCCTGGCTCACGGTTGGACTCATTTGCCGTGCTCTTCCCGTCGAAATTGACAGTGGGCACAGCTCCGGACACCGCTTACAGTGGCGCTACCGCGGCGGCTTTTCACCGCCTTCCCTATTCTCCCCCTTGTTCTCACAAGTGGGCACCCGAACGGGCAGTGGCTGTATGTTCGTGAATGGTACGATGATATGCCCGCACCAAATGGCAGTCAAGCGCTGCGACCCCTTCCAACTGCCTACAGGCGCGATGTGCCTCGCGCCTCCCAGCAAGCTCGCTTGCGTATCCGCTCCTTACGTTCCACGTACGCGTGTGCTGCCATGTCCGCATGAGTTCAAGAGTACGGACTAACATGACGGCGGACAATGACCCTGGAGCACGCCCTGCGCGCCGGCAGAACGCCCCCTAGGTCTCAATTAGATCTGTGACTTTCACATTCTCCTAGTGCACATATGTACTCATCAAGTCATGAATGCGTACCAATTCAGTCCTGATCTCCAAGCCGCCCCAGCTACAAAGTTGTGCAGAAAGTTACTGAATGTGACACTTTCGAAGATTTTTCTAGCTCATTGAGACTGACAACGGAGACTATCCCGCAACTACGGCGACTGAGCGACAACTCCTCCTATCCCTTCATTAGAGAAGATTGAGAGCCTGTGCTGACCGCGTCCTGAGCTTGTCGAAGTGGCCCGTCGAAGTATGAGGATGAATGGCGTGGTGCGAGGGGGGACGTAACTAGGTCCATGCCAAGGCCTCAAATACCATCCAAGAGTCCGCCTCTCATCGATCAAGATCAGTTGCCCCGCAGCTACAAGGCTTGACGGCTCATTTCAATGTACGCTACTATCTGTCTCCGTTGCCGGGCGAGCCCGGCGCAGTTGAGGTCTGTCAACTGCCCTTCTTGGGTTTGACCGCCTCAACAGGCACCTTAACAACTGCATAGTGGTAAGAAACGCATCAGTTCATAAAAAATAGAGCCTTAGAGTTTGATCTTGGCTCAGGATGAACGCTGGCGGTGCGCCTAACGCATGCAAGTCGAACGGTCCCGGCTGGCTTCGGCCGGCCAGGATAGTGGCAGACGGCTGAGTAACACGTAAGTGACCTGCCCCGAAGAGGGGGATAATCTCGAGAAATCGGGCCTAATACCGCGTAATGTCCAGTCCGGCAGTCCGGGCTGGAAGGAAAGGTTCTCGCTTCGGCGGGTTCCGCTTTGGGAGGGGCTTGCGGCCTATCAGGTAGTTGGCGGGGTAATGGCCCACCAAGCCTAGGACGGGTAGCCGGTGTGAGAGCACGATCGGTCAGAGGGGGACTGAGACACGGCCCCCACTCCTACGGGAGGCAGCAGCGGGGAATATTGCGCAATGGGCGAAAGCCTGACGCAGCGACACCGCGTGGAGGAAGAATGCTTTCGAGTTGTAAACTCCTTTTATCAGGGAAGAGATAGGACGGTACCTGATGAATAAGCCTCGGCTAACTACGTGCCAGCAGCCGCGGTAATACGTAGGAGGCGAGCGTTATCCGGATTTACTGGGCGTAAAGGGCGAGCAGGCGGCTCGTCAGGTCTCATGTGAAATCTCCCGGCTCAACTGGGAGCGGTCGTGGGAAACCGGCGAGCTTGAGGTCAGCAGAGGAAAGTGGAATTCCCGGAGTAGTGGTGGAATGCTTAGATACCGGGAGGAACACCAGTGGCGAAGGCGGCTTTCTGGGCTGATTCTGACGCTGAGGCGCGAAAGCGTGGGGAGCAAACCGGATTAGATACCCGGGTAGTCCACGCCCTAAACGATGGATACTGGGTGTAGGGGGTATCGACCCCCTCTGTGCCGAAGCTAACGCGTTAAGTATCCCGCCTGGGGAGTACGGCCGCAAGGCTAAAACTCAAAAGAATTGACGGGGACCCGCACAAGCAGCGGAGCGTGTTGTTTAATTCGATGCAAAGCGAAGAACCTTACCAAGGCTTGACATGTATCCGCTATCCCGGGAAACCGGGAGTTCCTTCGGGACGGATTCACAGATGTTGCATGGCTGTCGTCAGCTCGTGCCGTGAGGTGTTGGGTTAAGTCCCGCAACGAGCGCAACCCCTGTCGTTAGTTGCTTTTTCTAGCGAGACCGCCCTTAACAAAGGGGAGGAAGGTGGGGACGACGTCAAGTCGGCATGGCTCTTACGCCTTGGGCTACAAACACGCTACAATGGCCGGTACAAAGGGTCGCGAAGGAGCAATCCGGAGCTAATCCCATAAAGTCGGCCTCAGTTGGGATTGCAGGCTGCAACCCGCCTGCATGAACGTGGAGTTGCTAGTAACCGCAGGTCAGCACACTGCGGTGAATACGTTCCCGGGTCTTGTACACACCGCCCGTCAAGTCATGGAAGTCGGTAACACTTGAAGTCGCTGGGCTAACCTTCGGGAGGCAGGCGCCGAGGGTGGGATCGATGACTGGGACTAAGTCGTAACAAGGTAGCTGTACCGGAAGGTGCGGCTGGATCACCTCCTTTCTAGGGAGTAGTCCCTGCCTTAACTGGCTGGGATTAGGTCGGTCGGTGGGCGGGAAGCCATAAGTCCGGTGTTGAGCAGGACCTCCGAGCAATCGGAGGGGAGTTCCATCGGTCGGAGGCTTCTCCTTGTAGTCCCGCCGTTACATCGTATTCGCATCAATCTTGGACACAAGCGTTTCCTGCCACTATTCAGTCGTTAAGGCCAGGGGCCGGCGCAACACAGCCGGCCCTTCTGTCTTTCCGGCGCAAAGCAAGCAGCGATTCGTCGCTCGCACCGCCTCCGATGTCATGAGCAGCGCCTGAACGATAGGCAAAGCGCGAGACACCGTGCCCGCTCCAACCGCGGACACGAACGGGCAGGGGAGACAGCCCCAGGCGGCAAAACCCCCTCGCCCAGATCAATAGGGACAGCGTGGGGCTGTAGCTCAGCTGGGAGAGCGCCTCCCTTGCACGGAGGAGGCCGGGGGTTCGAGTCCCCCCAGCTCCACCACCCACACTGTTTCCCAGTCAATCACTTTCAGTCTCCCGTCGTCTCTGCCGGCGTCGATTCGTACCTGCTTTAAGTAGGATTGGCACCGCCTTCGACCTGATCGAGCGTCCCATGCCGCCTCTCGCCAGCCCTTGTTATCTCACATCAAGTGTGGTAAGAATTGTGGGAATACTTTGAAGGAGGCCACAGGGAGTGAAGCTATCGGCAACAAGGGTGAAGAGCCTCAACAGCCCCGGTCGTTACTCGGACGGCTCGGGCCTGCATCTGTACATTAGCAAGGCGGGGGGGAAGAGTTGGGTCCAGAGGATAACCATCGACGGTCGAAGACGTGACATCGGCCTGGGCGGATATCCCGCCGTGTCATTGGCCCAAGCCAGGATGCGAGCGACAGACAACAGAGTGGCAATTGGCAACGGGAATGACCCGATAGCTGAGAAGCGCAAGCCCCCGAAGCCGACGTTCAGCGAGGCCGCCTACACGGTCCATGAGGCGAACAAGCCTCGTTGGCGAAACGGAAGCCACACTCGTGCGTGGATTCAGACGTTGGAGAGGCATGCGTTCCCTGAGATCGGGGACAGGCCGATAGATGCGATAACCCGGAGCGACGTGCTGGCGGTGCTGACCCCTATCTGGTCGACACTGCCGGAGACTGCACGCCGCGTGCGGCAGAGGATGCGCACGATCTTCAGATGGGCGATGGCGAGCGATCTGATTGAAGTCAATCCTGCCGGGGAAGCGATAGACGGTGCCTTGCCGTCGATGCCCAAGGTCAAGGCGCACCTCAGGGCCCTTCCGTATCAGGAGGTGGGCACGGCGCTCGAAACTGTCGATGCGTCGCAGACTTCACCCGCTTCGAAGTATTGTCTGAGGTTTCTGGTTCTGACTGCGGCCAGGTCCGGGGAGGCCAGGGGAGCCACGTGGGACGAGATCGACATGGAGTGCGCAACATGGACGATACCGGGCTCACGAATGAAGGCGGGGCTTGAGCATCGGGTACCACTGAGCGACCATGCTGTGGAGACGCTGATGCTCGCTCGTGAGTTGGAGGACGGTTCAGGTCTATGCTTCCCGTCGCCTTTGCGGCCAGGACGAATCCTGAGCGATGTGACTCTGACCAAAGTCCTGCGGGTCAACGGCTTTGCGGACCGGGCGACGGTGCACGGTTTCAGGACGTCATTCAGGACATGGACGATGGAGCAGACGAACGCTCCCTGGTCGGTAGGGGAGTCTGCCCTGGCCCATCAACTCGGCGGCAGTGTCGAACAGGCATATGCGCGTTCCGATCTGTTCGATCGACGTAGGGAGTTGATGCAGCAGTGGGCGGACTACCTGACTGCCTAGCAAATGTGAGGGCATCTATCGCTTAGGTTGCAAGCGCCGGACGTATTCTAGGCCTCCTTGAACCAAAGTAACAGGTAGCATTTCATTCGCAAGGACCAATAGGTCAGTGGTCGCCATGTCCACTGGGCCACCCCGAGGTGGTACATAGGTCGTGACTAGGGCTGATCCATAGCTCCTGAACGTCGACAACCGAGCCAGCTTCCGGGCAAACTCATCCCTGTCTCACACTTCGCAGCGCACTCACCACCAATCCTGTCGGGTCACTTGCTGGATTTGTCCAATCGGCTATACCCGGATACGTCAGATCTACAACCACAACTCCGGTTGCAGATTCAAACGTTCGACTTCGCCATGGACGAGGCAAACGGATGCTCTCAACATATTCATCAACCTGAATTCGGGCATCTACCTTATCGCGCACCCACTTCGCCGCCTTCTTGTGCAAGCAAACGACAACACGCACTCCTAACGAACTCATGACTTCATGATGAAAAGGCCAGCACTGTGTCGCGAGTTCCTCTAAGTCTCCTGCAAGAGTTGCTTCTCGACTTGAACGCAAGAAGATTAAGTTGCTCGCAGGTACCAACCCGGGATCCCGTCCGATTCTCTCGAACAGATAGCCCATTCTTCGCTGCATCCGCGCCTCTCCTGGACGTGCACCCTCCCACGACTCGTCGCGATACGCGGACCAATTAGAAGGCACCTCTCCAACAACCTTTCTGCTGTGCCATGAGACCGTTTCGTCGGCATGGTCCTCGACTCGACCTCCTGGATTCAGCCCTAGGATGTACAAGTCAGACGGTCGGTTGAACGCGTCTCTACCAGAATAAAAGGCGCTGCCTGATGTATCTAGCAAGGACCTTGGTATCAGCCTTGCGAACTCATCAATCACGATAGCTCCTCCTTGACGGATTTCAAATCTGCTTTGCGGACGTTTTCGAAACCTCTAGACTCGGCACGCGCAAAGCCTTCGCTCCATCAGTGCCCACCACGTTTACTGGCGGCGAGCTCGTCGCGCGGCATGGGCACAGCGGACGTTCTCGCTGACGATAACCAACTCTGAGCATTCCGGGCGGATGTCGAGCCGGTAGGCAGCCGCCACAGTCAACGCCGCGAGCGGGCGACAGCAATTCATCGCTGATGGGATACCTAGTCTGAGTGTAGTTATCATGAGGACACATCACTCATCATTACCATCTCTCACGCTCCTCCTGACGCTCTCCTCCCATCGTATTTTGGCCATTCGTGCAGCGACAGCACATCCAAAAGCTACCAGCAACAATATGACCGCCAAGCCATCGAGTCCTTTGGCCCAAGCATAGAACCCGCCAGGTAGGGTGACACCGAGGCCGACAGCCCAACAGCAAAGTCTAAGAAAGAAGTCATTCAATGTTCTCTTCTCTCATCCCTCATGTTTAGCACCGTCCTTCAATCTCAAAGGAAGGAATCTCTATGCTCCTTCACTCTTCTCAGATGACTGACCTCCCTTCATCCCTAACGAAGCAGTTGCAGGGAATCGATGCCGCTGCGCTTAAACGACGCCTGAAAATGGCTCCGCGGCTATAGAGCCCTGTTACTGCGGTTCTTCACCGACTTCCACGACGATGCATCCGGCAATACCTTTGCTGCCCGGCCGACAGCCGCGAGCTGTCCCGTCCTTGGCGCCGCTCCTCCTCCTGCTATCGGACCCTCCAGTGGCCGGGCGTGATCTTGTCCTCGTAGCAGATGTCCTCGATTACAGACTCGTACTCGTACGTGGTCATGCGCCGCTACTCCCCTCCGGCGCGCTCGAAGACGAGGACCTGCCCGCCCTCCCCGTAGAGCGTGAGCCTGTTTCCCGAGACTTCGAACCGCTCGATTGCGGCCAGCGAGTCCTGCATTCGCTGCTCCTGGCGGAACAGTGCGTCGGACGGGCACCCCGCCTCCGTCCAACCCAGGTCGGCAAGGCGTAGCTCATCATCCCGGACGTTGTACTCTCCACTGTAACTGTTGCAGCCAGTCCAACCGCCAAGCCCGGTCTCGGAGAATTGCACATCAGGACTCGAGCCCGCCACCGCCGCGTCGGGGTCGTCCGCGTCTCCCAACTCGACGAGCACCCAGTCGGTGTCGGCCAGGGGGTTGCCATCGCCGCCGCATGCCGCCAGGAGGAACGCCAGGGCGACGAGCAGAACGGCGAGCAGGAGCGCGGTGGGATTCATGGGTTCGGAACCGGACGGAGGCTGTGAACGGCCCTTCTCACGGCGCGCGGGTTGGGAATCAAAGTTACATAGCGACGGTCATCCTCAGATGGCCTCCTGGACTCGATTTCGTGCCAGAGGTCAGCGATAAAGTGGCGCGAGTCCTCCAGCCTGACGACGAAGTAGACTCCGCTATCATTGCCGTTGAAGTAGATCGTCGGCACGCGTCCGTCGTCGTGTCGCAACGTCCTGCCCCTGTTGTATGCGTCAGCCACCGGAAGCCTGTTCCCGTGACCGTCCTGACACCAGAACCCGAGCCATTCAAACAGGTGGATGTAGTCGTCTTTGTTCATGCGTCACGCTCCGTAGAAGTTCTATGCGGTCGACACTTCTTTCCACTCACGAATTTCGGACTTGTAAATGTCAGCGTAGATCATGCCGTTCGAGATGAACCTCACAGGTTCGGTCGCCTCTTTGTGTGTGTGTGAATGAAGTCTGACTTCTTAGGCCCTTTCATAGCCAGCGATGTAGACCTCATAAGAATTGAGGGTCTGGTCGGCCGTCATCGTGTTCTCCTTTCGTGGAGTGGCTATGCATCCTCTTCGCCATCCGGATAGATCTAACGGCTCGGTGGGAAGCCGGGCGGCATCCAATTTGGCAGATCTGCGATCGAGTCCCGCGCTGCCTGGGAGGTTGGGATGCCCCATGCCTCGAAGAACGGACCGAGGTTGCGGCCTACCTGCCGCGAAAAGCGCACGAGCCATTGGTCACGCTTCTCGTCGTCGGTCTTGGGACGCTCCGCGTCTGGTAGAGAGCGGTATGTTGCAAACACCTTCCGGTAGGCGTCCCAGCCAAACGCCTGCTGGAGTTGCTCATACATGACCAATGCCAGAAACGGATCGCTCTTCCAATGTTCGAAGTCGGGGTCATCGAAGTCATAGCGCGCCATCTGCTCGATGCGGAACGCCGGAGAACCTCGCCAGTTCTCTGCTACCGGGATTCCGCACAGAAACTCGTAGACGTAGAGGGTGAACAGGTTGACGGTCACCTCGACGGTGCCATCGAACGTCCAGTCCGGCTCCTGGTGGTTGTGGCCCACCTCGTGGAAGAAGCCCCAGTTACTTTGAGTTGGCTCATAGACGCAGGTGCGAATGTGCGACGCGTTCACCAGATTGGCCTGCTGGTCCATGTGGGCCATGATGGGATAGCCTGCGTGCATGTAACCGGCCGAGATCTGGCGATCTACGACGAACCGTTCAGGACTAAAGCGTGTGGGTGATGGCCATGCTGCCAGTTCGGCGCTCAAGTCCAGTACGCGGTCCCATACTTCGGCGACGGCGGCCGGATCTTCGAGGTCCCGTACGTTGCGGGAATCCGTTGTGACGATCATGTTCCGGCCCGCGATCTCTGCCCACGGTCCGGGCGCATGGCGGATAACATCCCGCCAAGCGGACAGGTCGGTCTCGTCCAAAACGAAGAGGGGCGCGGCCACGGCGCCCTCGATCTTGACGTCGATAACACCCAGTCCTGTGCCGGCAGGAACCTCGATGTGTATCAGGCCGCCGAAAGCACTCGCGGCGTGGGTCTTTGTCGCGGAAACTGGGAATCGGCGGCTGATTTCTGGCATGCGCTTCCACTCCGATCGTGCCCAGATGCCGTCGCTGTGAGCGCCCACGCGCACGTGCAAGCCGCCAACTCTGGCTACTCTCGGCTGAACCGTGACTGTGACCAGCTCGCCCGGCGCGGCATACAGGCCGGTTGAGTGCCAGCGAAGCACGTCAGTGTCGATTGCGAGACTGCGGGTGATTCGCGGGGCGTCCTGTGGTACGGGGCCCGGGAAGTCCTCAGCCGCGGGATGCGCGCGCACGGACTCAGCCGGAGTGCCTTGCTGTTCCAGTACAAAGTATGAGGCGGCCACTCGGGCGACCGGGTTGGTCTTGCCCACCGGCTGCTCGGCCGAGGGCCAGTGGCGGTTCTGCTCGGCACTCTCGACCAGTGCGTTAAGGCGGGGTGCGAGGAGTGTGTCGTCCGCAGACAGGCATCGTGCGGCGCGCACCAGGCTATCAGTAGCTTGGCCTATCTCCGACTCGGTCAGAGTGTGCTCGCCGGTCTCGTGCGCTTCGATAGCGTCGAGCGCCGTGCCCGCATGTGTCAACTCAGGCGCCGGTCCATCGACGGCGTAGCCGTCAGAAGACGTGCGCTCAAGGTAGGCGTCGGCCCACTGAACGCCGACGGGCGCGAGCAGCCGGTTGCCGGCGTAGTCGCTGAGGAGATCTAGGTGCGGGTGTAGTTGGGCCCAGCCCCAACCGGTGACGGCCGTCACCAGACCTCCGCCGTTTCGCACGAACGCCGACAACGATTCAAGCTCCGGCGTGCTCTGATTCCATAGGGTCACGGCCACAACATCGACGTTTCCCAGCGATTCGGGCGTCGGCGATATTCTTACAACATCATGTCCATCCCTTTTGAGCCACGCATGCAGTTCGTTGGCGCCTATGACGCCAATGCGAGCGTCAGAACTATCTCCACCAGCGGCCCAATGCAGCGCGTTGGCAATGAGACGCCCGGTGTCCCCGGTCTCGAGCGTGGCTCGTAGGAAGTAGCCATCGTGTCCTAGGGCGACGACGCGACCCTCCTGCCAGCGGCCGGCGGCCACAAGCGGGGCACGTACACGACCTATGGCGCCGACGACCACTGGGAAGGCTTCGGGGCCGTAGACGCAGAGGGGGCCGGGCACGCCCGGCGCGCCGATCTCGGCCACGCCGTCGAGCAGGGCCTCAAGGTCATCTTCGGTCTGTTGCAATGTTCCGACGGACGGCGTCGGCGCAGGCGTCGGTGACGGTGTTGGTATTGGCGTAGTAGGTGACGGCGTGGGTGTCGGTGTCGGCGTGGGAGTTGGTAACGGGGTTGGTGTCGGCGTCGCGGTTGGAGTAGGAGTGGGGGTTGGCTCCGGGGTCGGTGTGGCTGTAGGTGTCAAGGCCGGCGTAGGTGTAGGGGTAGCAGTGGACGTGGGCGATGGCGCGGCAGCGGGTGACAGTGTTGGCGTGGGAGTTGGCAAGGGTGTTGATTTCGATTCCGGCGTTGGTGTTGGCGTAGGTGGGGGCGTAGAGGCTTGGGTTGGGGAAGCTGTCGGTGTGCTGATTGGCGTTGGCCTCGGTGTGCGAGTGTAGGTGGGCGCCGGTGTAGGCGTGGGGGTCGTGGCACCGGCTTGAGGAAGCTGCGCAGGTCTCTCAGATTGAGGCCGATCACCACATGCCGCCAGGGACAAAGTGACAAGGACCGGCGCCAGACCGATCAACATGGCCCGACAGATGCCCCTTGTCCTCAGGCGGCGATGTTCAAGGAGCGTGGGAAGCAAACCCCATTCCCCGGTCAGCACTCTTCAAGAGAGAAGTTCCGAATGTGCATGGCAAACCGGTTATAGGGAACTGCGAATAACTTGTGGGTAAAGTCCTCCAGCAGCCTGGTAACTTAGTGGTGACTTTCGGCCCAATTCGCTAGAGTAGACCGAAACAGGCCCGTTTCAGAGGAGGTGAAGACGTTGGAAAGCGCCGGTCAGCAGGCCCAGGTAACGGAACCCACGGGAGACCGGCTCCACCGCCTCAGCCAAGCCAGTCTCCGCATCAACGAGAGTCTGGACGTCGACACGGCGCTTCGGGCCGTGATGGAGGGCGCCCGGTCACTGACGCGGGCGCCCTACGCTGTGATCACCACCCTCGACACCTCGGGCCAGGTGGAGCACCACCTCGCCATGGGCCTGGACCCGGACATAGTGGAGCGGGTGTGGCAGGCCCCTGAAGGAACCAGGTTCTTCGAGTACCTGAACGCGCTCCAGGTACCACTGCGGGTCGGACAACTGGAGGAGTTCACGGCGTCGATCGGCCTGGAGGAATTCCGCTCGCCCGTAAAGCTCACCGCATTCATGGCGGCCCCGATACTCCACCAGGGCGTGCGCATCGGCAACGTCTACGTGGGGAGGGGCGAGCCGGGCCGGGAGTTCACCCAGGAGGACGAGGAGACCCTGGTGCTCTTCGCATCGCAGGCGGCGCAGGTGATCGCCAACGCTCGCCGGCATCGGGAGGAGCAGCGGGCGAGGGCTGATCTGGAGATACTCATCGACACATCGCCGGTAGGAGTTGTCGTCTTCGGCATGAGACCAGGGGTCACCTTGTCCTTCAACCGGGAGGCCCGCAGGATAGTCGACGGGCTGCGCAACCCCGACCAGACGCCCGAGGACCTGCTGGGGGCCATGGCCTTCCGCCGCGCCGATGGGCGCGAGGTCTCCCTCGAGGAGTTCCCTCTCGCTCAAGCCCTGGGGAAGGGCGAAACGGTGCGGGCCGAGGAGATCGTCATGGGCGTCCCCGACGGACGGAGCGTGACCGTACTGCTCAACGCCACGCCCATTCGCTCCCAGGAGGGGGAGTTGGAGTCGGTGGTTATCACCATGCAGGACATGGCGGCCGTGGAGGAGCCGGAGCGGCTGCGAGCCGAGTTCCTGGGCATGGTGAGCCACGAGCTGCGGATGCCCCTTACCACCATCATGGGGGCGACGACCTCCCTGCTGAACGAGGCGGCCGACTTGGACCCGGCGGAGATGCGCCAGTTCTTCCGGATCATCGAGGACCGCGCCGAGCACATGAGGGAGCTCATCGGCGACCTGCTGGACGTGGCCCGCATCGAGACGGGGGCGCTGCCCGTGGACCCGGAACCGGTGGAACTTGCGGCCCTGGTGGACCGGGCCCGGAACGCCTTCGCCAACGCAGGTGGCAGGAACGAGCTTGCTATCGACGTCGCGCCCGGTCTGCCCCTGGTGATGGCCGACCGGAGGCGCATCGTCCAGGTTATCTCTAACCTGCTGACCAACGCGGCCAGGCACTCCCCTGAGGACTCGGTCATCAGGGTGAGCGCTTTAAGGGAGGGTGGTGACGTTGAGGTCTCGGTGGCCGACGAAGGGCAGGGGATTTCCGCCGAGGACCTGCCGCGCCTGTTCCGCAAGTTCTCCAAGACACAGTTCGCGGAGCAGGGAGGGGACACTGGCCTGGGCCTCGCCATCTGCAAGGGGATAGTGGAGGCTCACGGGGGCCGCATCCGGGCCGAAAGCGACGGACATGGCCTGGGCGCCCGGTTTGCCTTCACGCTGCCGGTGGTCCAAGACTCCGAACCAGCCCGTAGTCCCGCCCGCTCTCAAGGCGACGGCCGATCGGCGGGCACGGTCCTGGTGGTGGACGACGATCCAACGATTCTGAGGTCGGTTCGGGACGCCCTCTCCAATGCGGGCTTCCGGGCGGTGGTGACCGCGGAGCCGGAGGAGGCGTTGGCCCTGATGGATGAGCACAGTCCCCGCCTGGCCCTGCTGGACCTGATGCTGCCGGAGCACGAAGGGGAGGAGCTGATGGGAGACATCCTGGCCGTCTCCCGCATCCCGGTCATCTTCCTGTCTGCCTACGGCAGGGACGAGGTGGTCGCCAGGGTGCTGGAGAAGGGTGCCACCGACTACATCGTCAAGCCCTTCTCGCCGACGGAGCTGGTGGCCAGGGTGAGGGCGGCCCTGCGCCGGTTTGGGGAACCCCAGGTCCCCGCTCCGGAGGAGACATTCGTGCTGGGCGCGCTGACCATCGACTACGCCCCGCGCCGCGTGACGGTCTCGGGGCAACCGGCGACGCTGACGCCCACCGAGTTCGACCTGCTGGCGGCGCTTTCGATGGAGGCCGGGCGAGTGGTGCCCCATGACCGGCTGCTTAGGCGGGTGTGGAGTCCGGGAAAGCCGGGGAACCTGAAGGTCTTGCGAACTCACCTGATGAGGCTGCGCCGCAAGCTGGGCGACGATGCCGAAGACCCAACCTACATCTTTGCCGAGCCCCGCGTCGGCTACAGGATGCCCAAGGCCGAAAATGAGGGACTGGAGGAGGGGTAAGCGACATGCCTAAATTGCTCTGCCTGATGGTCCTCACCTACTCGTCGCGGTCCTGGTCTGCTCTAAGGACGATCCGGCTCCGACTCCGCAGCCCACGGCGACCGTGCCGGCCGATACGCCTCGGTGGGCGAAACTTTGAATCCAGGCCGAGCCGCTGCAACCTGTTCAGTGTTGAATTGGTGTCTCCTCCAGGTCACGCTGACAGTCCAAGCGCCATGTCAATTTACTGCTTGACGGACTTTCCCGCTCCCGCGACGCCCCCTTCGTGCGCAAGTGGCAAACCGATTCGGTTCAGCGTTGAACCATTGAAGGCGAAATCGTATCCGCCGACGTTGAAGATGCCAAGCTGACCAACGAGGCACTCGATCGTTTTCCACTTGACATGAAACGGCCACTTGTCACTGAACTCTGCCTCGCTGGCTGCAAGCGACGATCAAGCATTGCCGCGTACCACCACCGAAGCATTGCAATGAATCCATGCGCGAGGGACTCTGTTGAAGTAGTAGAACGCATTGAAAAGACAGCACATGAAGGTCGCAACGTCAGCGCGGCAAACGAACTCCACTTTGATCGCACGCTGTCAACTCAGCGTCAACACGAACGCCCAAACCCTCCGGTTAAGGCTGTCTTCGGCGATGCAGGTCTGCCCCCCATCCAAGAGTCGACCTGCGCCTGCTCCACCAGACTTGATCGTACTGAGACCCTCACAGATTAGGTTCGCGCTGGCACCGTAGCCCCGCCCTTTGGCGATTCAATAGGCGAAGGCCCTCGCCCCATTGGCGAGGGCCTTCGCTTTATCAGGTGGTTGCCCGGCTTCCAAACGGAACGGCCGCGGGCGTCCGGCTGAGGGTGGGTCGCCCGCGCCAGGGAGCGCTGTCCACCAACTCCTGCAACGCTGTGTCGAATTCCAGGCTCTCGTTGATGCGGAGCCTAGTCTGGCTGAGGCGGCCTCCCGCAGGTTCCATTCCCTGGGCCTGATTGCCGGCACTTTCCAACGTCTTCACCTCCTCGGAATCGGGCCTGTTTGGGTCTACTTAGGCGAATTGCCCCAAAAGTCACCACTACGTTACCACACCGTTTGGAGACTTCACCCATAAGTTATTCGCAGTTCCCTACAGTTTGTTTGCCATGCACATGATCTTGCGGACAACCGGCGGATTGATGCTGGTGTACTCGGTGGCGTACTCCGCCCACTTCGTCTTCGACGCTCTCTACGACGCACAACCCGTCTGGGACGTCCTCAACATCATCACCGCCGTGGGCATCGTCATCGCCCTGGCGGTCAATTTCGTACACTTGAGGGCGCAGGCAGGTTCTTGGTCGGACATAGCGCCGATGCTAGGCGTATACGCCCTCTTCTATGCCAACGCCGCTCTTGCTATCTGGTTCTTCCGCAACTGGATCCATCTGCTTGCCTTGGAGGAGGGCGAGTCCGTCAGCGTCCACTCCGACGTCATCTGGATGGTCATCGCAGTTCTCATCCCACTCGTCCTGGCCACCACGGGATGGCGGCTCTGCCGCAAACAAGGTTAAACGGCTCCACTTGGGCGAGGTGGATGTGTCCTTCTACGTTCCTCTGGCTCGCGGCGTGGGTAACTATTTCATTTACGCGCCATATTGAGAAAGCTGGTGAGAATGCCAGTAGCACCACCTGGATCCTTGCCGAGCCCTCGTCGGCTAACGGATACCAGATGGGGAGACAAGCCGGAAGGCGAATCACAAATCGAGTAAAGGAGGCGGGTCTCAGATTGCAGGTCCCTTTTGTGCGTAGCTGTTCGCGCTGAGTCCCAAGAAACGGAACAGAAGTGAGTATCTCGATGAATCACGGCGCAACCAACCTCGCAGCTGTATTGGCAATAATAGTCACGGTAGCCTGTAGTGGCGACTCGACTACAGATACTCCCACTCCTGTGCCAACGCCTACAGCTACCGAAGCATCGACTCCCACGCCTGATCCGACGCCTACTGCTACCCAAACGGTGACCCACACCCCTACGCCATCGCTTACAGGTATTCCAACGGTGACCCACACCCCTACGCCATCGCCTACAGCTATTTCAACCGTGACTCCCACACCTGATCCGACGCCTACTGCTGCCCCCACGCCTGATCCGACGCCTACTGCCACCCCCACGCCTGGTCCGACGCCTACTGCTACTCCCACGCCTAACTTGCGTCAACAGGCGGAGGAGCGCCTCAGCGACCTCCTCTCTTGGTTCGCCGCTCCACCGGACCAACACCATTCTTGGGCTGCGAGCAGAATCCTGAACATTTATCTCTTGGACCCAGTCTCTGGGGAAGGCCTCGCTCGTGTGCCATGGGTTGCCGACGGCATCGTTATCGAGGAGAGTTTGGCGCTGGCAAGCTTGTATGAAATTGCCTTGATCGACAACGAGTTGACCAGACGAGTGATCGCCTATCCCTGGTTCGCAGACGGCATTACCGACTCGGCTGACGATGTAATAGAGACCGAAGAGCGGGCAATCTCCTCACTGGCGTGGCTTGCCGAGACCGATGCGACGCTAGCTCAATTCATAACAGGTTTTCCCTGGTTCGTGGACACTCCTGTCACCGAAAATGAGTGGGAGGTGATTGCAGGACTGGCGTGGCTTGCCGAGACCGATGCGACGCTAGCCCGACTGGTGGCGGGGCTTCCTTGGGCGGCGGACTACATTACTGATCCAGAGGAGCAGGTAATCTCCTCACTGGCGTGGCTTGCCGAGACCGATGCGACGCTAGCTCAACTCATAACAGGCTTTCCCTGGTTCGTGGACACTCCCGTCACCGAAAATGAGTGGGAGGTGATTGCAGGACTGGCGCGGCTTGCCGCTACTGATACGACGCTAGCCCGACTGGTGGCGGGGCTTCCTTGGGCGGCGGACTACATTACTGATCCAGAGAAGCAGGTAATCTCCTCACTGGCGCGGCTTGCCGCTACTGATACGACGCTCGCCCGACTCGTGGCGGGTCTCCCGTGGACAGCGGACTACATTACCGTTGAAGAGGAGCATGCGATCAGATACTTGGCATGGCTCGCTGATATCGATACGGGGCTCGCGCAACCCATAGCAGACTCTCCGTGGTTTGTCGACACCCCCCTAACAGAGAATGAGTGGGAGGTGATTGCAGCACTGGTTGGACTTCACTATAGGGACCCCACCTTAGCCCAGCGAATTGCGGCGTTCCCTTGGCTTGCAGACGATATCACCGAAGCGGAGGAGAGGGGTCTTAACTCATTCGACCAGCTTGCCGATACGGACTTTGCGCTGGCCAAACGAGTAGCTGCTCTCCCTTGGTTTGTAGACGGCATTACCGAGGTTGACTCGGGGGTGCTTGCAGCATTGAGGGCGGATCCAGAGATGGCGAGGACCTGGTTGGACGGGGTACCCGACGAAGAAGCAATGGCAGTCATGGCCGCGCTTGCGTATGCAAGGGAAACGAACTATGGCGGTGGATGGCTTTACCATGACTTACTCAATGCCCACTTCGTCCAGAGCTCGGCAGTGTCTCTGCCACTAGCGGGAGAGCTCAACCTGTGGGCCTTCCAGTCCCAGCCATTCCCGCACGGCGAAGACTTGACGGAGATGATCGAAGACGCGGTACGAGCCACCGAGGCGTTCATGGGCGTGCCCTTCCCCGCCACGGACGTCATCCTGATAGTCCCCATAGTCTCCGACGACGAGGTGGGGAGACTCGGAAGTATCTGGGAAGGCTTCTTCACGGTCACACGACCCGAGTCCAAACCAATTTGGCGGGGCGTTCTCTATCACGAAGTAGCCCACTACTACTTCTCATTCGGCTCCCCTTGGCTTGTTGAAGGCGGGGCCGAGTTCATGATGCTATACACCTACGACCGGTCTGGTCTGAAGAGCCTCGAAGAGCGAAGGCCCGAATGGTGGGAGTTTGTCGAGGAATCCTGCTTCAAAGAAGGAATGAAGAACATTCACGAGTTGAACGAACGGGAATTCAGTGACCGCCTTTCACCATCGAGCTGCAACTACAATCTTGGGGCATACTTCCTGCTGGAGTTGTACGAAGCGGTAGGCGAGGATGCGTTGTCGGCAACAATGCGGGAGCTCTATCTCGAGTTCCGTGACCAAAACCATCACGTTCTTGTACAAGATGAAGAGTATTCAGAATTCGAAGAGTACAGATACGAGGACGAACTCCATCGGTTCGAAGAAGTGTTTTACGAGACCTTGCTCAAGAACACGCCTCCTGGACGGGAAGACGCTGTCTTAGAAGTGTACCAACGGCTGCACGGCAGGCCGCACGTGGACTAGGCGTTGCTACGCACTTTTGGGTTCGCAGCTAGAGAACTCTCGTCGCGCTGGAAATGGCTTTTGCCCGAGTAAATGGCAGACTACCCATTGCCATTAACTGCTGAGCCTGCTCTTGCCTTTCTGTCTAGCAACCGCATTGAATCTCAAGAGTTGCAACCGGCAAGCGTTGTGGTTTCGGCACGCGCACAACGCGAGGGAGTTCATGGATTGACCTGGAGTTGAGATTGGAGAGCAGCTGGGACGTGCATGCGGTGCGCACCACCCTCTACGGTTTGTCGGCCGCTAGAAGTCACCGGTGGAAGTCCAAGACAACGACATTGAATCGGTTCGCAACTATCCCTGCCTTGCGCAGAGCCTCGTCTGGCCGCCACAGTTTAATCTCTGAACACGCGGCGTGCCGCCGTGGCGGTTAAAGGGAGCCGTTCCCACCGGAGCGGCAACTTGACGCCGGTTCAGCACGACCAACTCTGGCAACTGGGATATCAGAGCGAGGGAAGGCCGCCCAGCGGCTATTTCTTCGTCACTCCGGTTGACCTCAGATACTAGCGCATTGAGTTCCTAGATTTTCCCAACTCCCGCCCGATCTCTCCGATCGACAGCCTCGCTCCCCTCAATCACATAACTATTGCACCGTCCCGCCTCATAGCAAACTGTAGGGCATCTCCGGATCGGGATTTCTCCCTACATATCAGGTGCCTCTCTTCGTGTGGTAGGTAAATTCCATGCTGGCGATGATGGGTCACTCGTACACCAATCGACCCTCTGGGGGGCACAGGGTGTGCCATTCTGTCACTTCACTCATGATATCCCTTACAGGGGCATTGCCGGCGAAATCCAATTGGATGTTGCAGGCCTGTACAGAGAATAGGGGAGTAGAGCGGGACAAGCCAGAGTAGCGGGAGCCTCGAGGAATAGGCAGCGAGAGAAAGGGAGGCCAGGATCGGGCGAAGCAGTTGTTGTAACGTCGGGTTCCAAAGTGCAAAGCTGGGCTCAAGTACGAATGCCCCCTACAGGACAGGCGCAGGCCACGCGCAGAGTTCCCACCGCCAGCTACGAAAGTTCCCACCCGTGTCGTTGTCTGATGAGAACGTCTGAGCACGAGACATGTGACGATAGTCATGAGCCGGAGCGTTGCGAGCGACAGGCTGATGCGGCTCAGGGGACTGCCTTGGGGCGATGTGCGCAGGGAGACCCGGCTCAATATGTAGGAGTTCCTAGGAATTACGAACAAGGCGGCCGCGCGGGTGTAGTTGCCACAGTCGGACAGACTGGGATCGCGAACGTCGGAGGTGTGCAAGAAGCTTCCGGTCTGTGTCGGCGCTCCGGCCAGGGTCTGTTTGAGGGAGTGGAGGAGTGGCCTGGTGGACCTTTGATAAGTCCGGATCTGCCAGCTTGGTGAGTGGTTCAGAGCCTTGCTGGTCACGACCGTCGACGCGGGCGATGATGCGGCAGCGCTTGCTATGACTGTGCCGGGGTCTGATCTCGGGCATCTGGTGGCGGCAGCGGGCATGGCGGTTAGGTTTTTCATGAACGAAACAGAACACTTTGAGCGCGGGGCCTTGATTTCAGAACGTTTGCACGCAATACTTGAACTGTTGTAAGGCTTTCCAGGGTTTCACGTGCTCAGCAAATCCTGGGGGTCTGGTCCCGGCCCGAGACATTTCGAGCAGGATCGAGCCCAGCTCTCCGATCGGAAGTCCAACGAGGGACAGGCGCTTTCCCGGCGCGCGATGCGAGGACAGTGGTTGAGCCAATGCTCCCCTTTCTCAGAGTCCGAAGACGGGAACAACAACGGTGTGGCGGCCAAATTCGCACACTCCCCAAGTCGGCAAACCTAGCTGTGCCATCACTCATCGAGCATGAGGCAGGCCACGGCAGGTGTCGCACGTCTGCCGCCAGACTGGTTCTGACGGGCGTCTTCTTCGAGGCGTCCGCTGCACTGACGTAGCGGCGGGCACCTTCAAGTTCGCGCAGCTTCCCGGACTCAACTGTTGGATGCGGGCCTCTCTGCGCCTCTCACACACCCTCAAGTCGCCTCCCCCGTGTCGTTCGCATCGCAGGACTGCGGGCGTCGTCTGGAGTGGACACAGGGACTCGCAGGGGCAACGGCATCGCGGTCGCTGAGAGGAGGTTGCGCGGACATGGCTGAAACGGGGACACGAACAACGGAAGGAGAGAGGAACGCGGTGGGACCGCAGATGGGCATTAGCGCGGGGCTGATGCTCTTGCGCTGACGAAACGGCCTTCGGGTCGCTAACTACACATACCGACACTCAAAGGGCCGTCTTCCGATCGTCGATCGGGGGCGGCCCTTCTTCTTTGCCCGCATGAGGGGCGCAGATCGGCAAGGCAACACAAGGCAGATGCACTCAGGAGGTGCGATATGACGACGGCGACATTGGCAGCAGGCAACCGGACGATGGGCACGGAGACGGCCCGGGACGGGCGAAGCCTGGAAGAGCTGGTCGACCGGCTGTTCGCGGCGATGGGGTTGACGGACGAGCCGGAGACGGCGGAGCAGAGCGCGGCGCGCACGATCCACGAGGCCCGCCGGCTCAGGCAGGCGGGCGATGTGGACACCGCTCTGGCTGTCCTGCGGGGCGCGGACATGGCGAAGGCAGGGCCCCTTGAAGCCCGATGGGCCTTCTCCGAGTGGAAGGGCCTGGTGAAGCGGCGATTCGGAGACCGCGGCGCCCTGGTCTACACCCAGGGTGAGGGACGGGCCGCAGCGCTGCTGCCCCATGGCGACGGGACGGTGGAGGTCGCGGCTGTGCTGGGGATGCGCTGGCGCCCCGGCAAGGTCCTCTCAAAGAGCAGCCTCCGTGGGCTGAGGCCTCTGGCCGCCAGCGCCGGGCCCGCCTCGAATAAACCACTCACAACGCCCAGAAGGAACTGAGCCCCAACAACGACGGAGCGCGCCCCTGACCGCCTGCTCCGCACGCGGCCCCTGCTCAAGGGAGCCCGCATCGGCCCCTGGCCGCAACGACAACACCCAGAGAGACGGTCCCGATTACCGGGACGCGACATCACGCGGGACCGTCTCCCTCCGGGGGGCCGTCCCGCTTTCTTCACTACAGGAGGAAGCGAAATGACCACGGCAACTGGAGTACGGACGGCAGAAGCGGGACAGGAGAGCGAGCTCAGGGCGGCGACCCGGCGGCGGGGACTCACGCTGAAGGAGCTCGCGCGCCGGATGGAGGTGTCCGAGGGCTATCTCTCGCAGATCGCCAACGGGCACAAGCCCTGGACGGACACTATGCGCGAGAAGGCGACGGAGCTGCTAGGAGAGGTCCCCGGGCAGGGTACGGTCTGCCGCCAGGGCGGCAGCGTGGCAGGGGAGAGCAGCTTCATCCGAGAGCACGCCCGCGAATACGGCATGTCGATGCGGGACCTGGCGGAGCGGGTGGGAGTGTCCCACGGCTACCTCTCGCAGGTGTCCCGGGGCCGCAGGAACATGGGCGTGAAGCTGCAGGCCCGGCTGGAGGCCGTGCTGGGGACTCCCGCGAAGGTCGAGGACGCCGAGTGCGCCGGGGTCCACTTCCGTGTCCTGTGGGACCGGATGGACGCCCACGAGATCAGCCAGAACGAGGTGGCGCGGCGGGCGGGCATCAGCGCCTCCCACATGTCCAACATCATGAACGGCAACGTCAGGCCTTCGCCGCCCGTTCTCAAGAAGCTGCACGGGGTGCTCTTCAGGAGGGCGAAGACCGAGGAACGCGTCACGCCGGCCGAGCTGAGAGTGCTGGGCTGGCGGAAGGGCGAGCGGAGCGGGACTGTCGTGCGCGGTGCGCGCGGGCGCGACGGCACGGCCGGTGGAGGCGCCGTCCGCATCGGCGGGCATGTGCCGTGGGGCGCGGAGGTGGTGTACGCGTACAGCACCGGATACGACGGCGCGGGCCGGGTGTCAATGGATCCCGTCGTGGCGCCGCCCGTCTCAGCGTTGCTGAGGCAGCCGGAGGCGGCTGCCGCGTAGCAGGGACGGATGGTCCTGTCCCGGCGTTGGACAGACCGCTCTACAAGCAACACGGACGGCTCGCATAGGGCCGCACTACGGCGACCGCAGCCCGGCGGCCCGTCACATTATTCACGCAACCGCCTGGGGGCGGTGCCTGAGCCTTAACCCGCCCCCAGAAGGGGCAGCGCATATTCGTTGCCCACGGTTCTCTCCGCCTCCCGGCGCAGCTCTCCGTGGGCGAATTGCGCCCAGCTCACGGCGTCGTCCTCCGGCCAACCACGGAAAGGAGGACGACAGGACATGAATCTCGGAGAGTTCATAGACACCCTCAAGGAGGCCATCGCCCGGCGGGTGGTGGAGTCGTATCCGCCGCTCTACCGGCCCTCGAAGAACGGCGGCATCCTGCCCCGCCTTTTGAGGAAACCCCTGGGGGCGCAGGCAGACGCCATCAAGGGCGCGGCCCTGTCGCTCCGGGCGCACAGGGGCACGACGATCGTCGGCGAGATGGGGACGGGGAAGACGTTCATAGGAGCGGCGGCGGCGCACATGGCGGGCTTTCGGCGCATCCTGGTGCTTGGACCGCCGCACCTGGTTCCCAAGTGGAAGCGGGAGGTGGAGATGACGGTGCCCGGCGCCCGCGCCGCGATCGTCGAGTCCATCACCGACCTGGAGAGGCTGCGCCTGTCGATCGGCTCCGGCCCGCTGTTTGCGGTGATGTCCAGGGAAAAAAACCAAGCTGTCCTACCGCTGGAAGGCCGCCGTCATCGAGCGGTGGGCCGCGTCGCGGGGCCGGCTGATACGGGAGGAGGAGACGGGGGAGCCCTTCCGCGTCCCCTGCTGCCCAAGCTGCACGGCGCAGGTGGTGGACAGGGACGGCGTGCCCCTGACGGAAGGGGTGCTGAACCGCAGGAAGCACGTCTGCGCCGAGTGCGGCGCGCCGCTCTGGCAGGCCGACAACTCCGGCCCGGCCCGCTACCCGCTGGCCGACTGTGCGCCGTGTGACGCGGCATAGGATACCTAGCTCAACTAGGAGGAACTCGGAGAAAGTTCCTGGGTCAACCGACTTACCTCTAGGCGAAAGCCGACGGGAACAACAGCATGTCGGTAAAGCGGTTACGGTCTGAAAGCGTTGTAAGACCGGTTCCGCAAGACCCGCGCGATACGGTGAAGGCTTGACTGCTTGAACCCTAGTCCCCAGATGGTGAATCAGGGCACCCGTCGGTAGAACGCTTGAAACCCGGCGTCACTCATTGCACCGGACGGTAGTCTGGGACGGTGCAACTCCGATGAGTGAACGATGACCAACGTGGTCTATTCAAGGGGATGAACGGGGCACCTACAGTCGCGCTAGAACGTCCTATGTCACCGAAACACGGGATGGCCTACGGGGGGAGACCCCTATGGTCACGGAGCCCTCGTAGTAGTCCGAGCCGGGGAAAGCCCGGTACATGGCGAAGGAGGGCAGGTGGTTTAGACGGAATATAACAGAGAGGTACTCGTGATGAGAACTGCCGAAACTGTACTGAACGTCATTCGAGATCGCGGAGAACGAGGATTGCCGCTGGAAGACATCTATCGGCAACTGTACAACCGGAACCTGTACCTGCGGGCCTACGGTCGTCTCTACTCAAACCAGGGGGCGATGACCAAAGGTATCACCGCAGAGACCGTGGACGGCATGTCCCTGGCAAAAATCGACCATCTCATCGACGAACTCCGTCATGAGCGGTTCCGATGGACGCCGGTGCGACGGGTCAACATCCCAAAGCCTAACGGCACGACCCGTCCTCTGGGCATACCGACATGGACGGACAAGCTGCTGCAAGAGGTCATCCGGATGATTCTGGAAGCCTACTACGAGCCGCAGTTCTCCGACCACTCTCACGGCTTCCGGCCCGACCGGGGATGCCACACCGCCCTAAGCGATGTGGTTACTCACTGGACCGGTGTCCGCTGGTTCGTCGAGGGCGACATCAAAGGGTGCTTCGACAACATCGACCACGACGTCATGCTGTCGGTGCTCGAAGAGAGGCTCCACGACAACCGATTCCTACGCTTGCTCAAGTATCTACTGAAAGCAGGCTACATGGAGGCCTGGAAGTATGGCCGCACACTGAGCGGTACGCCGCAAGGTGGAGTGGTCAGCCCCATCCTCGCCAACGTCTACCTAGACCGGTTGGACAGATACGTCGAAACGGTGCTTATTCCAGCACACACCCGCGGCCAAGCGCGAAGACCTAACCCTTCATGGGCAGGACTGCAACGCCAAATGCGAACCCAACGGAATAAGGGGAACCACCAACTGGCTGTGACGCTGCGTCGTCAGATGCAGCAACTCCCGTCAGTTGACCCCCATGACCCTGGGTACCGACGGCTACGCTACGTCCGTTATGCGGACGACTTCGTGCTGGGCTTCAGCGGGCCAAAGGCCGAAGCCGAGCAGATACGAGAGTCCCTGGGAACGTTCCTGCGAGATTCACTCAAGCTGGAGCTATCCAAGGAAAAGACTCTCATAACCCATGCCACCAGCCAGGCGGCCAAGTTCCTCGGCTACGAACTCGTAAACCAGCAGGCCAACGACAAGCACGACCGTAATGGACGGCGAAAAGTCAACGGCCGCATCGCGTTGCGGGTTCCCACCAAAGTCATCGAGCAACACTGTCAAGACTACATGGCCAACGGTAAACCGGCACACCGCAACGAACTGCTAGGCGACGATGATTTCACCATCGTCGCAAAGTATCAGTCGGAGTTCCGGGGCATCGTCCAGTACTACCTACTGGCCCACAACGTCTCCCACTTCGGAAGGCTGCAATGGGTCATGGAGTGGTCGCTGGCCAAGACTCTGGCGGGCAAGCACCAGACCACATGCCGAAAAGTGTTCCGGCGCTACAAGAGCACCACACAGACTGAGCATGGGGAACGAGCTTGCCTCAAGGTCGTGGTTCAGCGGGGTGAAGGGAAACGCCCACTGGTGGCACAGTTCGGTGGCATCCCCCTGAAGCGGAAACGGCAGGCCATCATCGTAGACCAACAGCCTCAACGGTACAGGTTCAACCGC
The DNA here is from genome assembly GCA_965116985.1 of Dehalococcoidia bacterium. Taxonomy (GTDB): domain Bacteria; phylum Chloroflexota; class Dehalococcoidia; order Lucifugimonadales. Next base: position 307,843 of record OZ220745.1, read on the forward strand.
AATGAGCTGATAACACGGCTCCTAGCGGAAGAGTGCGAGTTGTGCGGGTCAACGGCGGACATCCACGTCCATCACATCCGCGCGCTCCGCGACCTGAACGTAAAAGGCCAAGGCGAAAAGCCCAAATGGATACAGGTAATGGCAGCCCGACGGCGCAAGACCCTCGTGGTCTGCCGTCCGTGCCACACCGCCATTCATGCGGGCCGCTCGACTCCGCAGAAGCAGAAATAACCACTGGAGAGCCGGATGCGGCGAAAGTCGCACGTCCGGTTCGGAGGGGGGCCGACGGAAAAGTGCTCCGGTAACTCGGGGTAACTCGCCGGCGGCCTACCCTACACGTGAAGCACCGGATGAAGGGCTTCTTCGACCTGCTTCTGGCTGACGAGGTCCACGAGTACAAGGGTAGAGGCTCGGCCCAGGGCATCGCCGCCGGGGTGCTGGCGGACGCCTGCGGCAGGTCCCTGAGCCTGAGCGGGACCTTGATGGGCGGGTACGCTTCGACGCTGTTCCATCTCCTGTACAGGTTCTCGCCTGAGATCAGGACCGAGTTCGGGCGGACCGACGAGGGCCGGTGGGTCAAGCGGTACGGCTTCGAGGAGGTGTCCATAGGCAAGCCCGACGACGACGCCATTGAGGACGGTCGCAACAGTCGCCGGCGCAGCTACCGCAAGGTGACCAGGGAGAGGCCGGGCCTCGTGCCAGGCGCGCTGTTCCACATCATAGCCAACACGGTGTTCCTGAGGCTGTCCGACGTGGCGTCGGGGCTGCCGGGCTACGAGGAGCAGGTGCTGCTGTCGGGGCTGGACACGGAAGAGGACGGCACGGGCTACTCGCAGCGCTCGGCCTACAACACGGTGTTCGAGGAGCTCCGCAAGGAGCTGGCGAACGCGCTGAAGGCGGGTTCGAAGAGACTGCTGGCGACGTACCTGCAGACGTTGTTGGCGTATCCCGAAGGCTGCACGAAGGGGGAGACGGTGTTCGACCCGCGGTCGGGCGACGTGATAGTGCAGGTGCCGCCGCTTTCCGAGGAGAAGCTGTACCCGAAGGAGAAGGCGCTGGTCGACCTTGTGGCCGCCGAGCGGCTGGAGGGAAGGCGGGTGCTGGTCTACGCGACCCACACGGGGACGCGGGACATCACCGGTCGGATTGAGGACATCCTTACCCGGCACGGGTTCAGGGTGGCGGTGATGAAGACCGACGCCGTTGAGCCCAGGAGAAGGGAGAAGTGGGTGGCGGACAGGGTAGGGGAAGGGATTGACGTGATGGTGTGCCATCCCAGGCTGGTGCAGACCGGCCTGGACCTTATCGACTTCCTGACGCTCTGCTGGTTCGAGACGGACTACAGCGTTTACGTGTCGAGGCAGGCATCGCGCCGGTCGTGGCGCATCGGGCAGACGCGCCCGGTGAAGGTGGTGTACATGGCCTACCGGAACACGCTGCAGGCCGACGCGTTGAAGCTTGTGGCGGAGAAGATGCAGAGCTCCCTCGCCGTCGAGGGCGAACTGCCGGAGGACGGGCTGGCCGCGTTCGGCGACGACGGTGACGACATGATGATGGCGTTGGCCCGCAGGATCGTCAACGGGGAGGAGGACGAGGCCAGGACAGTGGAGGAGGTGTTCGCGGGGGCGCGGGACGCAGAGAGTGAGGCCGAGGAGCTGCTGGTGGACGACGGCTGGAAGGCCGTCGAGATAGAGCCGGAGACCGTCCCGGTCAACGGTCACCAAGCCAACGGCCATGACGACCCCTTCGGCATCGGGCCTGCGGTCGAGCTGATTCCGGTAGACGGGCACACGCCCGCAAACGGCAACGGACACGCTCCGGTCCCGGTCAACGGGAACGGTCACCACGGCGACGGCGAGGCCGGAGGGACGCAGCAGTCGCTGTTCTCCTGGGCCGAGTTCATGGCCGAGGAGCAGACCGGGCCGAAGCGCCGCAACGGGAAGCCCCGGCCCGCGTCCCTCTCGATGTTCGAGTGGGCGATGGAGCAGGAGCGGGCAAGGGAGCCGGTCGGCGCGGGACGCTAGGCCGCAGCTCACGGGGGAGGCCGTCGCACGCGAGGCGGCGGCTTACCCCCGCGCATGAAGACAGCCAGTGAAGAATCCAAGATACAAGGAGAAACTATGCTAGACGTAAACGGAACCACCAAGACCGCCACAACGTGGCAGGACAAGCACAGGGGACTCCGCAGGCACAAGCTGATGACGAAGGAGCTGGGGAACACGATCCCCGCCCTCTACGCCAACGAGAAGGTGAAGGACTACGACTCCGTTCTCGCCCCGGCCAAGCTCTTCTCGCCCTACACCGGCTGGCGCTGGTTCATCATCGAGTGGGACGCCGGGACCGGCGAGTGCTTCGGCCTCGTCCAGGGGTTCGAGACGGAGCTTGGTTACTTCTCGCTCGACGAGTTGGCCGAAGTCACCGTCTTCGGCAGCGTCCCCGCCGTGGAGCGGGATCTCTACTGGCAGCCGAAGACCCTCGGCGAGATCAGGAGAGAGTTGGGATAGGACTCGAACTGGAAAGCAGGCCGGTCGGCAGGAGACGCTGACCGCAGAGCAACGGAGGAGGTTGTCGCACATTGGGCAATGGCCTCCCCAGCCGTCCATGTGTGCGGCCTTTTTTGCGTTTCCGGCCCGTGCCGTCGCGCCCGGCTCAGTCGGTGAAGATGTGGCGGAGGCCCAGGCTTTCGGCCAGGGTGAGCAGGGCCATCATGTGCTCCATGTTGGGGCGGCGGCTGCCATTGACCCAACGAAAGACCGTGTGGCGGTAGGCGCCTATGCGCCTTGCCATCTCCGAACACGACAGCCCTGACTCCCTCTGGAAACACTTGAGGCGCTCCGGGAAGTCGTCGGAGGAGTCGTAGACATCCGTGAAGTAGTTGTTGCGCTGTCTCGGCATCGAGCTGGTCCGTTGTCAGGATTCATCGGTAGCCACCCTCTGACTGGGCCATGCCGCCGCCACGTCCGGTCGTCCATTTGTGCGGCCTCTGTGCGTTTGGGGGAGATTCGAGCCGCGGGGCAGGCCGCTTCCCCACCGGCCCTACTCGTCTTGGCTCCGGCGGGAGCGGAAACATGAGGGTGTAACCGGGCACGGTTACATTCCTCCCGGCTGTACGGTGAAGCCGACCTCAGACGCCCAGGGGCCAACGCCGTCCGCGTTCCTGGCGGCGACGCGCACCTTGTAGTCCCCCACTTCGAGCCCCCCAACGTTGACCCACGCCCGGGTACCATCACTCGCGAATGACATGAACGTTTCAGGAGGCAAGGAGTTGTACGGCTTGTCCGGGTAGCTTCCTCCATCGACCTTGACCTGGACCACGTAGGCGGTGGCTCCCGACAGAGGGTCCCACCCCACGATGACTGTATAGCCGTCATCGTCGCCGGAGGACTCCTGGGAGGCTGACACGGAGCCCGGCGCCGACGTGGGGGCGGTCGGTCCGTTGACAACGTTGATGGTAAATGTCTTGCTGGCGCTCACCCCGTTGAAGTCCGTTACCGTGTAGGTCAGCTCCGTACTGCCCGGCAGCGTGGGTGTGCCGGAGATGACGTGTTCCCCGCCGTTGTAGGAGAGGCCTTCGAGATCCGGCGACAGGTCCCTGGAGGGCTCCAGGTCGTACTGCAGCCTGGGCTCCTCCCTCAGCGTCCCGCCCGTCGCCTTGGGCAGCGTGATGGAGGCCTCTACTCCCACGGTGAGGCTCTTGTCTTCTATCTCCGGCAGAGACGGGGCGTCATTCACGGTGATGTTGACGCGGCCATACGCCCGCGCGCCGTTCTCGTCCACGGCCCAGTAGTCCACGCTGTAGAAAGCTGCTGTGGAGGGGGCGCTCGTGCCGGTGTCGCTGGTGAGGACGCGTGTGGCGGCGTCGAAGGAGAAGCCGGGGGCGTCATCGTTGATGGTCTTCGTTACGATGGAGCCTCCTTCGCTCACAACGTAGACGAGGCGATAGGTCAGGTCGCCGTGTCCGCCCGTCGCCTCCGGCAGCGTCGCGTTGATGCTCGCCGATTGACCGATGGTGTACTCGAAGCTGATCCTGTTGTTTTCCCCAAACGCGTCTTCAGCGAACGCCACCGGCGAGACGACCGTCACCTGGAAGGTGAGGGACGCCGAGCTGCCGATGGCCGAGGCCGTGTATGTGACGGTGACCGGATTGCTGTTGGGCGCATCCGGTGTGCCCACAATCTCCCGCTGGCTGCTGAGGGAGAGTCCCGCGGGAAGGCCGGTGGCGGTGTAGGTCACATCCGCGTAGTCGCTGACAAGGTTGGCGGCGATCTTAGGGAGCACGACGGGTGAGACATCGCGGTCGGAGTCAAAGGGCGGCTCCGGGCCGGCGGTGAACACCATGTCGTCCACAGTGGCGCCTCCGAAGCTGACCGGATCGAACTGCCAGACCCTTATGGTGTAGGTCCTGGTGTCGCTGCCGTTCTCCGCCGTTACCGTCACCAGTATGGTGTGGGGCACGCTGTTGTCCGTCTTGGGCGTGATGGTGATGGCGGAGCTGACCGCGCCGCTGGCCACCGTCTCGGGCGTACCGTCACTCTCCAGCTGCACGGTGATGGTCGCGTTTTCGTCCGTGGCGGTCGGCGTGACCGTGACGCTGGTGACCTCCTTCAGCACCTTGGAGGCGTATTGTGTGTAGCTGCCGGTGAACGGGAAATTCAGGTCCACCGGCGCGGTGCTGCCGCTGGTGGCGTTCGCCAGCTCCAGGTCTTGGAGCGTGGGCGCATTCGGGGTGCCGGACACAACTACCCAGGAGCTGGGCAAGGGGTCGGCATCATCATTCGGATTCAGGCTGAACGCGCGGACCCGTAGCTGGTAGGTCGTGCCGTTGGCGACGGTGTGGTCGCCGTAGGTCCCGGTAAACGTGTAGCTGGTGGCCGATGAGGGCAGCGGGGAGGCCGTTAGAGTGGCCTTCTTCCAATTCGAGGGGTCCATCGGAGGGGATGCGCCAGCGTACCAATCTACGTCATAGCCTTCTGATGGAAAACTGCCCCAGGACGATGGCGCTTCCCATGTCAGCGTCAGGGACGCGTCTCCCGAGGTGACCTTTACGTTTTGGGGATCGCCGGGCGGGGTGCGTCCGACCTGCGCCTGCGCGGGCGGCGCGTGGTGGAGGAGCAGGAGCGCCGCAGCCGCAAGGATGGCGAGAGCGAGCCCACGCCAAAGGTGTCCGGTCCGGAGTCCAGAGCTGCGCAGCAACATCATTCACCTCCCTTGTATCCTCCATCTCCTGTCTCTACGCTCCCCGTTGTACGCCGGGAGTCGCGCACGGCTACATTCCTCCCGGCTGCACGGTGAAGCTGAGCTCTGTCGCCCAGGGGCCCACGCCGTCCGCGTTCCGGGCGGCCACGCGCACCTTGTAGTCGCCGGTGGCGATTTCGCTGATGCTGACGAGGCCACGGCCGGGGTAGTATCCCAAGTGGACATCGTCGGGGACGGAGTCGACGGGCTTGGTGGGGAAGCTGCCGCCGTCCTGAATGACCTGGACCACGTAGGCGGTCGCGCCCGTCACGGTGTCCCACTGGACAAAGATCATGCTGTCATTCTGTTGGGCCGCTTGCACGTTGGACGGCGCGGCGGTCGGGACGCTGGGGCCGTTGACCATGGTGATGGTGAAGGTCTCCGTGGTGGTGACGCCGTTGCCGTCCGTAGCCGTGTAGGTCATATTCGTGGTGGACGCGAACTGGGGCGTGCCCGAGAGGAGGCGCGTTTGCGGGTTGAAGCTCATGCCCTCCATGTCCAGGACCTCCACCGTCCTCGACACCTCCCCATCTCGCAGGAACTCCACCGTCCTCGTCGGGCCCAGTTGATAGCGCACCTCGGGGACCAGCTTCCACCACGGCCCGGCGGCCGCCGGCAGTGTGATGGAGACCGCCTGGCCCACGGTCCAGGTCTTGTCAGCTATCTCGGGGAGCGTGGGAGGCCCGATCACGGAGATGCTGCTGGAGGCAATCGCCTTCGCCCCGTTCTCGTCCCTCGCCACGTAGCTGACGGCGTATCCCGTATCCCTGAGAGCAATCCGGTTGTCGTTGGAGTTTCCGTCTATGGTCAGGACGCGGGTGGAGGGGTCAAGGTTCACGCCCGCGCCGGGGTCGCCCGCCGCCGCCATTCTGACGCTGCCGCCGAACACCAGCTCGTAGGTCAGCGTCCCCGTGCCTCCACTGGCCTCCGGCAGGGTGACGGTGAGGGGATCCGGCTGGCCCGCGGTGTAGGTGATGATCCTCCCGTAGTAGGTGTCGAGGTCCTCCTCGTCGAAGGTCACCGGCGGGTTGACCGTCACCTGGAAGGTGAGGGAGTCCGAGCCGCCGACGGTGTCGGTGGCCGTGTAGGTGACGTCGGCCGGGGTTTGGGTTGCGGCTTCGGGCGTGCCGCGGATATAACGGTCCTCGCTTAAGGTAAGCCCTTCGGGCAGTCCCATGGCCGAGTAGGTGATTTTACCGAAACCGCCGGTGGCTTCAGGCAGCAACCGTTTGATACCGACGCCCACCGTGAGTAGCTCGTCCTGGATGGTGGCGCCGCCGAAGCTCAGGGCGCCCGACACGAACTCCAGATCGAAATAGTGGACGAAGCTATTGCCATTCCTGAGATTGATGCGAATAGCGGGATGGGGATTGTCGGTGGTTACTCTGGCCGTCACGGGTAAACCTGAAGCAGTGCTCCCTCTGGCCTTAGTGGTGTCGTCGATGCTCTTGGTGGTGTCCGGCCTCATACGCAGCTCGAAGTCTCTAACATTCCCGCCCCAGGTGGGCGTGAACGTGATGGTCTTAAGGTCTTCGGGAACGCGGATGGTGTAGTTCCCCGTGTCGCGGTCGAACCTCGGGATTGAGAAGAGGTCGAAGGTATGCGTTTGGCCGTCGCGGGTGGTCGTGCCGGAGATGGTCAGTCCGGTGAGGGTTCCAGTGGGTGGGAGCCCCTCGTAGCCGTGGACGGAGATCTGCGGGATCCTGATAGGATTCGACCCCTGCGGGATGTCGGCGGGGTCTCCCCACACGGAAGTGGATGTTGGGGGAGTGTCAGTTGCCTTCCGGTTGTCTCCGATACGCCAGCCGATGGAGCTGGTCTGGGCACTATGCGCGGTCTGTGCGTAGTTCCAAGTGGCCGTCTCGCCGGACAACCGGTACACGACCAGGGCATACCGGGTGTTCCCGCTAAGCGTGGTGCCCTGGGGCGCCACCAGGTCCACCCCGCCCTGGACCGGCGTGATCGTCAGGTCATGGAGCTTCGCGCCGGGCACAAAGGTATCATTGGTCCCCGTCCAGAGCTCCGCTCTGAATTTGCTCGCGTCGCTTATCTCCCCGCCGTCGATGTCGGTCGGGACATAGATTTTCGTCAGCGTATAGGTCTTTCCAGTGTTGGCGGACCCCGTGAAGATGATCACGCCGAATGCTTTACTCCAGTCCTGGAAGGGCGTGGCCGCAACCTGGCCGGTGTTCTTGACCAACTCTACGGGAGTCTGCGCCTGGGCGGGCTGCGCGCCGGGCGTCAAGAAGACCGCCACCGCAACGAGCGCGGCGGCCAGAAGGAGGAGCGGGGAGCGGCGGAGTAAGGAGGCGCACACCCTGCCGGGCTGCCCCGGGGGCGCTGCGAGTGTGGTGATTCTCTGTCTGCTGTTGGTCATGATTGCTGGTCCCTCCTTCAATTGAGCTTCGCTCCCGCATCAGGTGCGGGACGGGTCTGCCGGTGACGGTGCACCTCACACACCTCCATAACAGCGCTCCAGGTCCTCCTGCCAAGTGTCGTAATGCACCTCACAGATTTGAGCCCCATCCTGATAAGCGGCTGCATCCTGCGAGCCGGGCGCATAGAGGACTGCCAGCGCCAGCAGCGCCAGGGCCGGCAGGAGGAACGGGGAGCGGCGGAGTAAAGAGGCGCGCAACATGCCGGGCCGCCCCGGGGGCGCTGCGATTCCGGTGATTCTTCGTATGCTGTTGGTCATGATTGCCGGTCCCTCCTTCAATTGAGCTTCGCCTACCCGTCACGGCTCCAGCCGGAGCCGAATACGTAGCCGTCGTAGCCGGCCACCCACACGCGCATAGGAACGTACATGTTCGTCATGTTCACCTCCGCCTACAGCCCGCCGGTCAACACCTCTATCTCGATGTACGTCTCTCCTATGCCAGGACCCTGAAACGAATCGAAGGTGTGGTAGTCAAGGTCATCGCTTTCCAGGCCGTGCAGTATGACGTCGTCAAACGACAAAGCGGGGTTCTTGGGGGTCACAATAAAGGTCTGCGGCGTGCTCCAGTTCGATGAGCTGAAGGTCAGCGACGCCGGACTAACCTCTAGCGTACTGCCCGCGAGACCGATGTTGAGGGCTTCCCCGTCAGGTCCTTCAAGATACGCTTTAACCGTAACGTCCGAATCGGGCCTGGAAGTCAGGGCAACGGTGTAGGAGACGGCGGAGGTTGCCCCCACTTTCACGGACTTCGGTTGGATGTCGACGCCCCGATTCGGGTCTGCGTCGGCGGGTATCGCACGCGAAGTGTCCTCAATTACGATGTTCACGTTCGGATATTTATCCGATTGAAAGTCATCCACCACCGTGTAGGGCGCATCCTCGATGGCCGCCAGCTCAAGGACCAGACTCTCAATGTCCTCAGTCTCCAGGTCCGGCTCGAACCACATCGTGAAGTACGCCAGGCTTTCTCCGGCGGGCAGTTCCAGCACCTTCGTCATGCTCGTGCCGGGAGCATCGGGCAGGTCCATCGTGTAGTCCTCGCCCTCGGCGGCGGACTCCTCGTCGGGGTAGGGGCTGGGCTTGATTCTCAAATGCACGCTGCTGTCGGATTCCAACGGTGGATCAATGGCAACGGAGTACACCCCGGTGTACGGCAGACCGTGATAGTCAATCTCCCGTGCTAATTGCACATTGTGCTGGAAGTAAATGCTCGGCGGCGGCGGCAGGACCGTCACCTGGAAGGTGAGGGAAGCCGTGCCGCCCGCACTGTCGGTGGCCGTGTAGGTGACGGTGGCCGGGGTGTCGGTCCTGGCCTCGGGCGTGCCGATGACCAACCGGTCCGGGGACAGGGAAAGCCCTGCGGGCAGGCCCGTGGCCGTGTAGGTCACTTCATTGAAGCCGCCGGTGGCTTCCGGCAGCCTGAGAGCTTCCACTTCATCCGCGCCGAGGTCGCTTTTGAGCGCCTCGGCGCGGGCGGTGAAGACCATGTCGTCCACGCCGCCGCCGCCGAAGCTCGGCGCCGAGACTAGCTCCAGGCGGAAGAAGTGCTTCATATTGTCGTTGTTGAAATCGAGGTCGGGGACTGCAAGTGCGGGAAACCGGGGATTGGAGCTATTGGTCAGAGCGGAGCCCGAAGAAATGACATTGCCTATCACTTCGGCGCCCTGGATACTACTGTTGCTGTTGCCTCTCTCGTACAGGACCACCGCACGGATGCTGTCGTGGGTCCAGGTGGGCGTGAAGCTGATGCTTTGAAGATCGTTCGGGACTCGGATGGTGTAGCTTGCGGTGTTGGGGTCGAAGCTCTGGTTCAGGGACAGACCAAAGGTAAACGTTTCGCCGCCGCGGGTGGTCGTGCCGGTGACGCCCAGTCCGGTCAAGTGGGTGGCGGTGCCATGATCCGCCTGCGCGGGCTGTGAGTCGTGGACGACGAAGACCGCCAGCGCCGCAGCCGCAAGGACGGCCAGCAGGAGGAACGGGGAGCGGCGGAGTAAGGAGGCGCGCAACACGCCGGGACGCCCCGGGGGCGCTGCGATTCCGGTAATTCTCTGTCTGCTGTTGGACATGGTTGCCGGTCCCTCATTCAATGGAATTTTGCCTACTCGTCCCGGCTCCAGCCGGAGCCGAAGACGTAGCCGTCGTAGCCCGCCACGAAGACGCGCAGCGACTCCGACTCCACCCAGCTGCCTGCCTCGGTGACGTCGAGGGTCTCGGAGCCGAACAGGTCCTGGGTGTCCCCGCCGATCTTCGTGAGGTCGGAGTGACCCACGATCTTGCCGTCCGGGCCGCCTATGAAGGCGAACCAGTGTCCGTCAACCGTCTCGGCGGCGTTGTAGTAGTCGATGGCCGCCTCAAGACCGGCCAGGGCGCTGCCCGGGCTGGCGAAGTAGGCCATCGTCCCGGCCAGTCCCACCTGCCGGTACTGCTCCACGGCGACGGACACCAGCATCCTGGTGAACTCGTCGGCGGCGATGTACCAGCCGGAGCCGAACAGCAGCCCGTCGTGCTTCTGGACCCACGCGTTCTTGAGCTCGAAGTCGCCTGAGCCGATGCCGCCGCTCTCCGGGTTGCGGTACACGTAGGAGACCCACTTGCCGTCCTCGGTGGCCGAGAGCATGGCGGGGCCGTACTCGTAGCCGTTGGCGTCGGTGCCGACCCAGCCCTTGAGGTCGAGGCCCAGGCGTCCGGGGTCGGGGTGGCCTATGACCAGGTCGTCCTCGTCGATGATGAAGACGTACCACTGGCCGTCCACGCTCTGGGGGCTGTTGTAGTGGGCGAGGGTGGCGTCGAGGCCCTGGGCCTCGTAGCGGGCGATGGCGTTGTCGACGAAGTGCTGGGTGTACTCGGCGGGGGCAGACTTGGAGGGAGTGGAGGCGATGGCCGCCCAGACTATCTCCTCGACCTCGGCGCGGGACAGCCCCGGCTCCGGCGGGGCCATCTCCTTGATGGCGTCGTTGATGATGCTCTCCACCTCGGCGGGGGAGGCTCCCGCATCCTGGGTCTGCGCGGCCATCGCCTCCCTGACTATCTCCTGTACGTCCGAGCGGGTCAGCCCCTCGTCGCCGCCGCAGGCGGCGAGCAGCGCAGAGAGGATGAGCAGTAGTCCCGCAACGAGTGCAATGCGTCGAATTCTGTCTGTCATGCTCGCCGCTCCTTCCCTACATTCCGCCGGTTTGGATTGTCCAGGTGCACCTTGCAGTGACGTTGGGGTGGTTGTTGAGTCTGAATTCGAACCCTGTGAATTCGGGGTAAGCCTCCACCAGTCCGGCAAAGGTATTGATGGAAATAGGAGACGACCTTCCGGACGTTGGGATTGGCACTGTGGAGAGCCAGTCGGTCAACCGCGAGTATTTGCCTACGACTCTGTAATCCGCCGGGGCCTCCGCGCTGGGGGCCGGCGTGAGCCGGAGCCGATACGAAGGCGTCACGGAGGTGACGCTGACCGTGGACTCACACGCCGGGTCGGCCTCTACGGACAGACTCCCCGGCGTAGCAGTTTCGTCGTCTCTGATCCTGATCTCCACCGAGGTAGTCGGACCTGTGGATACGTCTGACGGCCAGCTGCTGGAGGCCCGGTCCAGGGCCACGGTAAAAGTCTCGTCATCGGCGTCGGCGTCCTGGGCGGTGGTGATAGTGCCCTTCTTGTTGCGCTCACCGGCTGAGATCGTGATTGATGACAGCGATCCGTGGTCGCTGGCCTCGGCCGTGCCATCGGTGATCGTCAACGGGATCGTCACGTCGCGCGACAGGGGGGCCTCTCTCCCATCCGCCGTCAGCAGCGTCGCATACACGTCCACGCTATTGCCCTCGGACACAGGGTTGGGAAAGGCGGAGAGGGACACCCTGCGGAACCCTTCGTCGTCCACTATCCTGACGGTCACAAAGCTAGGGCTGCCGTGCTCCCACGCCCGCGTCGGCGGAGTGCCTGACAGCGCCGGCGGATCGCCGATGAACACCATGAACACCTCGTCGTCCTCGTCGGTGTCGTGGGCGGTCGTGATGGTGCCAGTGGCCGACGTGGCGCCGGATGGGATCGTGATTGATGACAGCGATCCGTGGTCTCCGGCCTCTGCCGTGACGCCCAACGGATGGCCCGTGCCGGGGTCGGTGGCCCCTTTTTGCGGAATTACCAGGGGAATGACCGTGTTTTGATTCCGGCTTCTGGAAATCCTCACCGTCACCGTCACACTAGTGCCCTCGTTCACCGGGTTGGGGGAGACGGAGAGGGTCACGCCGGGGATCTGGTGGCGCTGCGCCTGGGCGGGCTGTGCGCCGGGCGCGAATAGGACCACCAGCGCGACGAGCGCGGCGGCCAGGAGAAGGAGCGGGGAGGGGCGGCGGATGGCCAGACTGGAACCTAGGGGCATGGCCGCCCTCAACAGGCGGCGCGGGCTAAGGCGGTTCATCTTCTCTCTGTTACCGGACATGGTTGTTGTGTCCTCCTTGATTGTCGTTTTCGGCCCGCATCAAGTGCGGGGCAGGCCCTGCCGGGCATGTTCATCACACCCCTGTTTCGCCTACAGCCCGCCAACGCGGGTGACCAGGCTCAGCGAAACCGTATCGTTCACGTTCCAGGCCATGCCGGTGCCGGTCCAGTGCAGGCTCCACCATGACGCCCTGTTGTCGGGAGTGCGCTGCTCAGTGACCGTGGCGTCCGCGAAGGCGAACTCCCTGCCGTCGACGATCAGGGCCAGGCGCGACGCCTCCGTGGTCGAGCCGTCTCTGTCCTTGGGCTCGGCGGTCAGGATGAACTGGAGAGTCCCGCCGGCATAGGCGACCAGTACCATCTCGATCTTGTAGCTGGCTCCGTGGTAGGTGATGGTGTTGCCGTTCGCGAGGACACCCGCATCCCTGCATCTCGATCCCCTGTGCGCATACGTGTACCCACAGCCCCGTCCATTGACACCGGGTGCAAGCTCCAGATGCTTCACTGTGAGGGTGTCCGCCCAGTGGGTCCCGGGGGGCACCTCGGTATTGGTGATGATCACCGCTCCCGAATCCCCGCCGGTAACGGCCGACCAGCCCGTGGCGCTGGCGCTGATGTCCACCGTGAAATGCTCGTCGGCCTCCGTCTCGCCGTCGGTGGCGATGGGGATGGACAGCGTGGCAGTATTGCTCCCCGCTGCCACTGTCACCGTGGACGGCACGGTCCTCACGTCCGCCGCCACCGCGTTGCGAGCAAGGTCGGACGGAGCGCAGGTGCAATACCGGGGCGTGACAGTGAAGCTCAGGCCGCCCGAGGGCGCGGTCTCGCCCAGGGTCACGGTCAACTCAGCGGTGGCGCCCTCCGCCGCGGTCACCAGGGGGGTGATGGCGTACTGCTTGCCCGACGGCGTTGCCGACAGGTCGTCGTCGACGATAGTGATGAAGGCGGCCGCGTTATTTGAAACCGCACCTACGACAAATGTGTATCCTGAGGCTGCATTCGGAATCGACGGATTCAGCTTCAGGTACTCTTCTGCCTCATACCCGGCGTCGTCGGTGATGGTGAATTCGACAAACTGGGTCTTGGCGCCGGTGGAGGTGAAGGTCACCGACTTGGCCGAGCCGAAGGTATAGTCCGTGCCCTCCTGGGCTGTGATATCCATTGCGGTGACTTCCACGGTAAGACTAGACGTCGGCAACTCGCTCACCGTGATCGGCACCCGTAGCGTGCCGATGCTCTCGCTCACCGAGGTGCTGTAGGAGAAATCCGGGCTCAGGTCGTAGCCAAACACCACCAGTTTGGTAGCCTGCTGCGCCTGCGCAGGCGGCGCGCCGACGAGGGAGACCGCTGCCGCAAGTAACGCGGCGGCCAGTAGAAGGAGCGGGGAGAGGCGACGGGGGGCCAGACTAGAGCGCAGGCCCAGGTGGGTAACAGGCATGGCCACCCTCAACAGGCGATGCGGGCGGGTCATCTTCTCCCCGATGCCGGACATGGTTGTCGTGTCCTCCCTGATTGTCGTTTTCGCCACCTCATCAAGTGCGGGGCAGGCCCCACCGGTCGGGACCTCCCTCGGCCACGGTTGACCGGGTGGGCGTACGGCGGTGTGCGCCGGGTCTTCGTTCCAGTTTTTCGTCCTTCGGGTATTGCGCGATAAGCACCCTTCAGATAGAAAAGTTCCATACACACCCAGCAAACCAGTATAGGGATTTGCAAATTAGGTGCGGGTAAGGTCAATCCTAAGATCGATTAGAAAGTGGTTAGTTTCGGCCCAATTTGGTGGAATGGGCCGAAATGACGCCTTTCCGGCCCGTGCCGTGGCGCCCGCCTCAGCCGGTGAAGATATGGAGGCCCAGGCTTTCGGCGAGGGCGAGCAGGGCCATCATGTGCCCCAAGTTGGGGCGGCCCCTGCCCTCCAACGCCCTACGGTGTGGCGGTAGGTGCCTATGCGCCGGGCGATCTCCGACCACGACAGGGCGGACTCCGCCTGGAACCGCTTGAGGCGGTCCGGGAAGTCGTCGGGGAAGACTTAGGTGCTTCTGCCGTGGTGAATCCGCTGTCTCGGCATGGGGCGGACCTTCCGCAGGGCTCGTCCAAGCGGTTCTCCCCTGTGGGAGCCGTTCAGGTCGCTCGGCATGGGCGATCCCGGCAAACGCGGGCGTCCAACCGAAGCCGGACGCCCGCGTGCATCAGTCCCTGTTGACGGCTCGCCGGGCCGCTAGTCGTTGTCGCGCTCGGTCACCATGAGGATTGCGGTGACGCCCCCGTCATCCGGGTCGTCCACGCAGCCGTCGGGGGCGGAGGTCCCCAGGTCCCCGCAGGGCACGTAGTAGATGGTGTTGTGGATCTCCGTCGTCCCGTTCTCCGAGTCGTCGTCCTCGTCGGCGGTCACCGTGACGGGCACCCCCGCGTTCCATGCGTAGGACCACTCAGGGTCGACGATTCCGTCCGGGTCCTGCCAGTTGCTGGGCAGCAGCCACTTGAACTGCTGCATCTGCAGGGTGTTGCCCAGGTCGTCGTCGCCGTACCACCACAGGGCGAGCATCACCGGCCGTCCCGGGTCGGAGCTCAGCCTCACACGGTAGGTGGCCTCGCCCCCCTCTTTCACCGTCAGGCTGGACGGGCTCAGCGTCACCCTCCACGTGCGCTGGGGGTCGACGTACGCGGCCACGGTCGCGGTCCACCAGCCGCCTCCGGCCACGTTCAGCGCCCGCACCTCGAACTCGTAGTACCCCCTGACGTTGGGCACCGTCACCGTCCGCGAGGTCCCGCCGGTGCGGGTGGGGTTGATCACCTCGCAGGACTCGTTCCGGTCGTTGGCGCAGGGCCCGTGTACCCGGTACTCGTAGCCCGTTACCCGCGAACCGCCGTCGTCCAGCGGCGGGGCCCAGGCCAGGGAGACCTGCCGCCCGTTCACGCCGGTGACCCGCAGGTCCTGCGGCTCGCCGGGCGTCTCGGTGGGTTCGCCCTCGGTTGTGGCCCAGACCGGCGTGGACCAATCCCCGGCCACGCCGGAGCGGTTCACCCCGGCCACCCGGTACCAGTGCTCGGTACCCGGGTGAAGCCCGGTGTCGGTGTAGCAGAAGAGCGTCTGCCCGTCGATGGTGCAGGTGCCGGTGTGACCGGTCCGCTCCGACGCCCAGACCTCGCCTTCCGTGGAGTGCTCGATGTTGTAGCGCACCGCGTTGTCCGACGCCGGCGCCTCCCAGGTCAGCCGGATGCGGTTCTCGTTGACCACCTCGAGGGACAGGCCCACCGGCGCGCCAGGCCCGGCCTCCGTCGTGGTCGCCCTGGCCACGTTGGACCATACCCCGCCCGGCAGGTCGGGGTCCACCGTCCAGGCCCGGACCCGGTAGTGCCGGGTGGATTGCGGATACAAGCTGTCGTCCACGTAGCGCAGGCCGCCATCAGCGTCGGCATACACCGTCGCCAGTAGATTCCACTGGTACTCGTCGGCATTCGGCCGGTCCGAGAACTGCAGCTCGTAGCGGGAGACCTCCACGTCCCGGCTGGACGGTTTATTCCAGGTCAGCACGATCTCGTTGGGACCGTTGGCCTGAGCACGCAGGCTGCCAGGCGCTCCGGCCCCGGTGCCCACGCTCTGCCACTCGGTCCACCCGCCCTCGCCGGCGCTGCTGCGCGCCCGCACGCGGTAGTGCTTGACGTCCCCCGCGCCCAAGCCCGTGTGGGTCCAGGTGGTGACGGTGCCGCCCACGGTCCGGTCGTTGGTCCGGCTGTCGCCGTCGGCGCTCTCGGATATGTCGATGATGTAGCCGGTGATGGGCGGGCGGGAGACCGGCTCCGTCCAGGTCAGGACCGCCGCGTTGCCGCTCTCCGACAGCACCGCCGTGAAGCCGCCCGGAATCCCCGGGACCATGTTCACGGCCCGCGTGGTAGCCCACGCCCCCGCGACCCCGTCATCGAACACCGCCCGGATGCGGTAGTACCTGCCGACGCCCTCCGTATCCACGGGCAGAGCGTCCTCGGCGCTGGTGGCGTCGCCCGGCAGACCGCCAAGACACGGCGCTGCGGGGGTCAGGCGCAGGCAGTCCCAGTCGTCGCTGGTCCGCTGGCGCCACTCCAGATCGTACCGGTCAACGGTCGCGCCCTCGGTGGCCGCAGGTAGCCAATTCAGGTCTATCCGCGTTCCGTCCAGGGACACCGTGGCCGTGAAGTCGCGCGGCGCCGTCGTCCGCACCTGGGTGGCCTCGCCCCGCGAGGGCCAAGACCAGGGACCGGCCACGCCGAACCGGTTCACCGCCCGCACCCGGTAGGACCGCAGCTGCTGGCCGGGGTTCAGGTCGGCGTACATCGTGCCGGTCACGGTGTTGGACTGGAATTCCCAGCGGGTCCCCCTCTGCCGCTCCACCTCGTAGTGGGTCACCGGGTAGCCGTTGAGTCGCTCCACAGGCTGCCAGTCCAGGAGGACGGCGGTCGCGTACTTGCGCGCCCGCAGTTGCGCGGGCGCCCCCGACCTGCCCGGCGCCGCGTTGGAGGGCGTGGCGCGCAGGGCGACCTGCGCCACGTTGTTGTGGTCGAGGTAGTCGTAGTAGTTGGTGGTGTGGGTGGTTCCATCGATGGTTACCGAATAGTCCCGGGTGTTCTCGATGGTCGCGGTTATGGGGCCGCTACCGCCGGCGGCGGGAATGATGGTCAGGACCTCCCCGTCGGGCCGGCCGCCATAGGCGGCCGATACCGTGTCCACCATCTCGCCGATGGTCCAGACGCCCTGGCAGAGGCCGTTCTCGTTGCAGGCCCCCTGGAAGTATTCTCCACGGCTGGTAATGGTCTCGGCGTCCCTGGGGACGCCGGTCAGGGCCACCTGCACCGCCGGGGCGGTGTCCGGCCCGTGGTTCCGGGCCACTACGGTGTAGGCCCGCCGGCCCGGCTCGGCCAGCGAGTAGGACGGGTCGTCCCGAACCTCCAGTTCCGCCACCGGCCCCACGTGGAAGGTGTAGGTGCCGCTGTCGGAGTAGGTCGTCCCGGCCTTGGTTCCCCCGAAGGTGTATTGCACCCGGTAGGTGCCCAGGGTCTCGAACCGTTGATATGAGGCGTAGAATCGTCCAGGTCTGTTTAATCCGTTTGAAGCGGTGAATGTTGTTCGCGCGTCCGGGTCCAACATCACAAAATCTAATTGACCGGTTCTCAGTATCATGAACTGCATCGAGCCTGGTCTTTGCTTGGGACTCACGTCGCTGACTTCAAAGGTCTGAGGTCTCCAGTCGGAATTACCTGGCGGCGCCACATCCGTTTCGGGCGGCCCCAGATATGTCAGGATGCTTCTCCACGTCCCGTCAGCCTGCCGGCTTGCCGGGTTGTCCGGAAC
Source organism: Dehalococcoidia bacterium (assembly GCA_965116985.1). GTDB lineage: Bacteria > Chloroflexota > Dehalococcoidia > Lucifugimonadales. Next base: position 325,264 of record OZ220745.1, read on the forward strand.
CTGCACCACCACCTCCTCCGGCTGCAGGATCATGGTGTTGCCCCCTTGGACAAAGCCGTCGGACCTGAATCGCGTCCGGTGGACGTCGGGAATGCCGCCGTTGAATGTTGTCCTGCCCCTGTCTCCGTAGCGTCGATACGCATGGGACTCCTTCACGGCGACCAGCTCCAGGGAGGGCTGGCTGCCGCAGGGATAATCGCCGCCGCCGGCCGTGCAGTCGTACATGGTGAAGAGGTCGGCATGTCCTGACAGCAGCAGGGCCCTATGTTCCATGCAGGCGGTGTGGGGGAGATACAGGGACTCCAGGTCCGGGATTATGTGCTCGATCTCCACCGTGATGCACTGGTCTCCCGGCGGGACGCCGGAGGATGCGCGCCCCGTCACCCGGATGTCCAGCTGGCGGTCTCCCTCCGGCGTAGTTCCACCGCGCAGGGTGCCGATGTCCCAGATGCCCGTTGCCGCGTCGAAGCTGGTGCCGGCGGGGGGGGGGCGCGGCCGTATACCGCAGGCCCGGGGACGGGGTGACCCTGAGCCGCAGCTCATACTGATGATTGTCTTCACCACTAAAAAATGGTGATTCACTATTCCGGTTGATGACCCTGACGGTGAAGGTGTCCGTGTCGGGGTCGGCGTCCACCCCGTATCTGATGCTGGTGAGCAGGATAGTCTGGGCTATTGTGATTTCGTCATTTCTATACCGGATATAAGTGCGCCCCCGGTTGTTGCCCAGGCGGCTAGGGTCTTCCCGGGGGCTGGATCCCACGATTTCGCCCTGCATGCGCAGTATCGGTCCCGGATACGTCGTATACTCGTTCCTGGCGTTGTCCGTGGTCAGCCGGGTAGTCGCGGTCTGTCCGCCAGGCAGGTTGGGAATGGTCCAGACCAGCCTGTCATAATCGACTGTGCCTTGGTTCTCCTCTGGTCGGATGGTACCCGGGTCATGCTCCTCAAGGAATATTGTCGGTCTATTCGTGGTAAGGTCGTCAATCTCCAGCTGGACCCTGATGTCGCGGACTGTGACGTCCGAGTTATTCCTCACGGATACCAGAAAAAGACCGTCGCGCGACAAGCCAACCTCCCGGTTGGTCATGCTCAGCTCCAGGTCCACCGGCTCCCTCTCCTGGGCACCGGTGCCGGGGACGCCCAGCAGGAACGCGCCCAGCAGGGCCAGCACAGGGGCCAACCGCAGAAACCACCTGAGGAACATTCGGCTGCTTGTAGACACAATGGCGTTCATCATGGGACTAGTCGCATCTCCTTTGCATTGTGGTTCCCGGTAGAGCGGCGCGGCAGGCGGGGGCAAGGCGCAGCCCGGCCGGGGAAATGAGGACGGCCCGGGAAAGCCATCTCATTGCGATGTAGTATCATTAGCTCCGAAAAAGAGAGGCGTGTACCGCGAAGGCCGTCGCTGGGGTCTCCGGCCCATTCCGTATGGCGCATAGCGGGCACGGCCGCACCAGGGCGAGGTCCATGGCTCGCGGCAGCGCGAGCGTGCTGCTGATGCAAGCCTGATACTTCGTATCGTTTTAGGTTATCGCTCATCCCTTCGTGACTGCCTTGTGGGGAGGTGGCGGGCTGCCTGGTCAGTTGGCCGGTTCCAGATGCGCCCGACATTCCAGTATAGGGATTGGCAAGTTAGGTGTGGGTAAGGTCAATCCTGAATTCGATTAGAAAGTGGTTAGTTTCGGCCTAATTTGGTAGAATTGCCCCAAATGACGCCTTTCCCAAGGAGGTGACGGGTTGGAGAACGCCGACGGGCCAGCCCACAGAATGGAACGGCCGGGAGACCGCCTCTCCCGCCTGAGCGCGGCCAGCCTGCGGATCAACGAGAGCCTGGACATCGGAGAGGTGCTGCAGGGCGTGCTGGACAGCGCCCGGGCGCTGACGGACGCGCGCTACGCCCTCATCACCACCCTGGACGACTCCGGACAGGTGGACGACTTCCTCGTCGCCGGTCTGAGCGACGCTGAGACCCGGCAACTCTGGCAGATGTCCGGCGCCCTGGAGCTGATCGGGTACCTGAGCGCAATGACCGGTCCGCTGCGGGTGGCGGACTTCGCCGCCCACGTCAGGTCGATGGGCCTGCCGGAGTTTCGCCCGCCCGTGCCCACCAGCTCCTTCCTCGCCGTTCCCATACGCCACCGGGGCGTGAGCATGGGCAACATCCACGTGTCCAAGGAAGAGCCCGGCGAGGAGTTCACGCAGGAGGACGAGGAGACGCTGGTGATGTTCGCCTCGCAGGCAGCGCTGGTCATCGCCAACGCCCGGCGGCACCGGGAGGAGCAGCGGGCCAGGGCGGGCCTGGAGACCCTCATCGACACCACGCCGGTGGGCGTCGTGGTCTTCGACATCAGGACGGGGGCTGTGGCTTCCTTCAACCCGGAGGCCCGCAGGATCGTCGACGGGCTGCGGGACCCGGACCAGTCACCGGAGGACCTGCTCGGGTTGATAAACGTGCGCCGCGCCGACGGGAGCGAATTCTCGCTGCGGGAGTTCCCCCTGGCCCATGTCCTGAGCTCCACCGAGACGGTGCGGGCCGAGGAGATCGTCATGAGCGTCCCCGACGGTCGGAGCGTGACCGTGCTGCTCAACGCCACGCCCATCCGCTCCGACGAGGGTGACGTGGAGTCGGTGGTGGTCGCCATGCAGGACATGGCGGCCGTCGAGGAGCAGGAGCGGCTGCGGGCGGAGTTCCTGGGCATGGTGAGCCACGAGCTGCGGATGCCCCTGACCTCCATCCTGGGCTCGGTGACGGCGATGACGGAGTCGCCCGCAGACCTGGACCCTGCCGTGATGCGCCAGTTCCGCCGGATCATCCTCGACCAGGTGGGAAGCATGCGCACCCTGATAGACGACCTGCTGGACGTGGCCCGCATCGAGACGGGGACGCTGCCGGTGGACCCGGAGCCGGCGGAGGTGGCCGCCCTGGTGGATAGGGCGCGGAGCGCCTACACCAGCGCCGGGGGACGGAATCATCTTGCTATCGAGATAGAGCCGGACATACCCCTGGTGATGGCCGACCGGCGGCGCATCGTCCAGGTCATCGGCAACCTGCTGTCCAACGCGGCCAGGAATTCGCCCGAGGACTCGGTCATCCGGGTGTCCGCCGTGCGGGACGGCGGGCACGTCGAGGTCTCGGTGACCGACCAGGGCCGGGGGATACCCGCCGATGACCTGCCGCTGCTGTTCAGGCGGTTCTCCCGCAGAGAGGACCGCGACGCGGCGGCAGACACCGGCCTGGGGCTGGCCATCTGCAATGGGATAGTCGAGGCCCACGGGGGCCGCATCCGTGCCGAGAGCGACGGTCCGGGCCTGGGGGCGCGGTTCGCCTTCACCCTGCCGGTGGTGCAGGAGTCGGAACCGGTTCGCCGTCCTCACCGCTCCCAGGACGGCCCGCAGTCGGCGGGCACGGTCCTGGTGGTGGATGACGACCCCCTGGTGCTCCGCTCCGTCAGAGACGCTCTCTCGACGGCGGGCTTTCGCCCGGTCGTGACGGCGGACCCGGAGGAGGCGCTGGCGATGATGGGGGAGCACAGCCCCCACCTGGCCCTGCTGGACCTGGTGCTGCCGGACCACGACGGCGAGGAGCTGATGGGGGATATTCTGGCCGTCTCCCGCATCCCGGTCATCTTCCTGTCGGCCTACGGCAAGGACGATGTGGTCGCCCGCATCCTGGAGAAGGGGGCCACCGACTACATCGCGAAGCCCTTCTCACCCACGGAGCTGGTGGCCAGGGTGAGGGCGGCGCTGCGGCGGTTCGGGGAACCCCAGTTCCCCGCGCCGGAGGAGCCATTCGTGCTGGGCGACCTGACCATCGACTACGCGGAGCGCAGGGTGATGGTATCGGGGAACAGGGCAGAGCTGACTCCCGCCGAGTTCGACCTGCTGGCGGCGCTGTCGATGGAGGCCGGACGGGTGGTGCCCCACGACCGGCTGCTGAGGCGGGTGTGGAGTCCGGGGAAGCCGGGGAGCATGCGGGCACTGCGCACCCTGCTGGTGGGACTGCGCCGCAAGCTGGGCGATGACGCCGCCAACCCCACCTACATCTTCGCCGAGCCCCGCGTGGGCTACCGGATGCCCAGGGGGGAGGGGCAAGATTCAGACTGAAGTATACGGAGGATGGTCATGGCCATGGCAATGCGGATAACCGGCGGACTGCTGCTGGCTTACTCAGCCCTGTACACCGCCCACTTCATCTTCGACACGCTCTACGATGCGCAGCCCGTCTGGGACGTCCTCAACATCATCTCCGCCGTGGGCATCGTCATCGCCATGGCGGTCAGTTTCACCCACATGCGGGCGCAGGCAGGGTCCGGGTCGGACATAGTGCCCCGGCTCGGCGCATACGCCCTCTTCTACGCCAACGCCGCGCTGGCCATCTGGTTCTTCCGCAACTGGGTTGACCTTCTGGCCCTGGAGGAGGGCGAGTCCGTCAGCGTCCACTCGGATGTCGTCTGGATGGTCATCGCCGTTCTCATCCCTCTCGTCCTGGCAACCACGGGATGGCGGCTCTGGCGGCGGTGAGGCTGAAGGGCTCCTCCGAGAGCGGGTGTACAGGGACCTCGTTACATGGCAATTTGCTACCAAGAGGGCTGCATGGGTATTAGCCCAAAGTGGCTAGAGGCGCGAAGCCCACTCGCTGTACAATTCCTCACAAGTACCACCCAACCGCTCACGCATACTTCGGTCGAAAGTCTCTCCTACCCTCACATCATCCAGCAGTGATTTCAAGACGTCCATTCCATACCCTGCTTCAAGGGACCGAATAAACTCCCAAGCGGTACGATACAGAAGCCTTACTTCGGCACGTTGGCCGCCAGATGTGTATCCACAGAGACTTGAAGGCGACAAGAGCTCATCGCGTTGCAGCCAAACAAAGGTGCGATTGAGCACTCTTTCGGGCAGTTGGCGACGTCCAGCATTTTCGTAACGACTTGCCATGCCTTCGTGGAACCAGCGGGGAATCGATCCAAAGGCAGCTGGTCCCAGGCTCTGGCACCATGTCGCATGTACCATTTCGTGCATAGGCGTTCGCGAAGCGGGTTCTTCGTCGAGTAGGGATGGCGCTTCTTCGAGTGGAACGCCGACGGTAACTCCGTTCTCTGTACATGACGCATGGCCTCCAAACCAATCGAGGCCCGTCAGCGCAGTGTATTCGTGAATGTCACGGAAGAGATGCAATGTAATGCGTGAATTGGACTCAGGGACCGGCCATTCGTCTGCAAGTTGACGACGAGCTCGCTCAAATTCAGCCAGAGTCCGTTCGACTCTTCCAGGGGCTACGTCTGACGGGTGTATCGGCTCGAAAGACCGGAGAGATGCTTCAGCATCTGCGGAACGCGTGAGATGGTCCACAACTGTCGGACTCACAGCTACTGCGATCGTTGCAATGGTAATGACCAGGAGCAGTACTATTGCCTTCCGCGAGAGATGTTGTTTTACCTTCTGGGAATTCTTCTTTCTTGCAGGCTTGACTAGCGTTACGCCGATTGCTAACGGCAATGCAGAGAGCGGGGCCACAATCATCGTCACCGGGCCAAACCGGGGTCCTAGTGACACGGTCGCTACGGCAATGACTTCGAGCAGTGCAAGGATGATGGCCCAAAACATGAGCACCTCAAGAATCCTTCCAACCACCCTTAGACCTAGGATAGCCTTCGAAAGCAGTGGACTTGACAGACGGGAACTAGGGATCCCCGAACCTGCGGGGGGCCGCCCTGACCAGGCCACCTTGGAGGCCAAGGTGCTCCTCTCTATCAGGCTCTCTCTGCCGCTTCAGCCCTCCTGCTTGCACAGGACTCGCCGCTCGTCTGGATAGAGACCGTCGATTAGCGCGCTATGAACGTGCTGGTTTACGCATTCGTTGTAGGGATAGACGACGTGGCTTGGGTGATAGGTCTCCAATAGATACCCGTTGGCGAGTGTCTCTGTTACCAGCTCTTCGGACTCACGGAACGCAGTGAACGGATCGTCGTGGTTGCCGATAACCAGTATAGGGACGCCGCTGCCGTTCAGGGGACGGTCGAGAGATTCTGGAGCGAACTGGTCGTAGAACGGGCAGACGTCAGGCTCATAGGGGTCCACCAATGCAGCCAGCAACGGGAACCTATCCCTGATGGCGGCGTCGGCTATTGCGAGATCATCCAGCCGCGTGGCACGGTCTAACTCAGGATGCAGCACCCAATCGTCCAGGCAGTTGACATGGACTGTAAAGCTGGCGGCGTCCGGCTCGAGCCCTAGCTGAATTGAGGAGTATTCAAGGAGTATGAAGGGGTCGTCGTTCTCTTTGAGTTCGTATAGTCCGTACCAAAGGTCAGGCCAAGTGTCCTCGCTGTACAGGGTGGAGATCACTCCCAAAGAGCCTGCCAGCGGATGACCGGCGGCTGCGTTGACGATGTGCAGCTTTTCGACGGCCTTGTAGAAGTATCCCACCGGATCGCCGTCATTGAAAATTGGGCATTCGGGCCCGAGGCAAGCGTCCAGCGCCCTTTCGAGAAAGGCCGCGAATGTTCCCGCTTGCTCAATTTCCTCGTCGATGCGTTCCCGCTGCGTGGCAACCGGCTTGACCGGGTTAACGGCGCCGTCTACGACCATCGTTCTTACCGATTCCGGGAAAAGAGTAGCGTACCAGACCCCCAGGGTGGAACCATAGGAAAATCCCAGATACGAAATCCGGTCAGCTCCCAAGGCCTTGCGTATCTCGTCCATGTCCCGGGCGACGTATGCACTATGAAGCAGTCCTCCTACAAGACCCATTGATTCAATGCACAGGTTGGCGGCGGCTTCCCCTGCGGTCATCTCGTCAGGGTGATCGACAGGGCCGTTTATGGTGGCCGGCAGCGCTAGCTGCTCACCAAGTTCCCCGCACCTGAACGTGGGATCAGACGATCCGACTCCTCTAGGGTCAAATCCGACGATGTCGAAGTGGGCGACGACCTCCTCTGAGAACAACCCAATCGATACGGCCTCGACTAATTCGACGCCGCTCTCTCCCGGTCCGCCGGGATTGACGAGCAGGTAGCCGATTCGACTCTCAGGCGACGTGGCCCGATGCAGGTTGACCGCGATGCTGATGCTGCTGGCTTCAGGATCGCCGTAGTCTTCGGGAACATCCACGAATCCGCATTCGAGCCCGTCTCCACAAGGAGTCCAATCGATCCGCTCGACCGCCGTGTCCGCCACGGCAGTTGGTGCGGGAGGCTCTCCGCTTTGGGGCGTCTGAATCGGTGATGGAACTTGCGCAAGAGTGGGAGACGCAGTTGGGGGTGTGGTTGGCGTCACAGCGGGCAATTGGTCCCGAGTGGGCTTAGGTCCGCCCACTGGCTTCACGTCGCCGCAGGCAGCCGAACCTAACACGACAAGAGCAAGAAGACCGACGACAAGACAGAGATTGAGGGGAAACGATCTCACCGCCCGATCGACCTCCGCCAGCGAGGTTAAGGCCATTCGGCAGGACTGCCCGACTTGCCTTCTGTCCAGCGATGCTCGTTGCAGATTGTCCGGCAAGCCAAACACTCAGATTGTACAAAAACGGCAGGAAACATACACATTCCTAGCCAAAAGTGCCAAAGGCGCATTGAAGTTAGGCCAGGGGCGGATCAGAACTCGTCTCTAGGATGTATCTCCGAATAAGTCCCTGTACTCTGCCCCGCATGACTTGATAATGGCGACCTCGCCCGTTACACCTGCCAAGAACAAAGTCCAGCCTGGTCTCTCGTACCTCCATTTGTATCGTCCCGTTTCACCTGACAGAGCTGCAATTCCCTCTCCATCTCGGATGAAGACGGCACGTATTCCAGCCCCTCAACGCTTGATTTCTCTGGCAATTTGCGCCGCCAACGGTCATGCCCGGCTGTAACGTCAATCGCAGCTGCCTCACCAGTAGCATCTTCGTACATGGTTCGGTCTGCGACATCATTGACTATAGCGTTTATGTGTCAAGACAGGCCTCGCGACGGTCGTGGCGCATCGGGCAGACGAGGCCGGTGAAGGTGGTGTACATGGCCCACCGGAGCACGCTGCAGGCGGACGCCCTGAAGCTTGTGGCGCAGAAGATGCAGAGCTCACTGGCAGTGGAGGGCGAGCTGCCGGAGGTCGGACTGGCCGCGTTCGAGGACGACGGGGACGATATGATGATGGCGCTGGCCCGCAAGATCGTGAACGGAGAGGAAGACGAGGCCGGGACGGTGGAGGAGGTGTTCGCGCGGTTGCGTGACGCAGAGGCGGACGCTGAGGGACTGCTGGTGGACGACGGCTGGAAGGCCGTCGCTGAAACCTCGGTAACATTTTCCGGTGAGGCAACAGGTGCCAGACTGGTTGACGCGGTGCAGCGATGCCGTGGGCGTAGGCCGACAGAGCTGGCACGCTGCCTCTGAGCGCTAAGAGGGGCGGGTAGTGAGGATGATTCCTGGGCTAAGGGGTTGAACGATCCACTATCAAGCATAGCCGGCCAGGCCCAAGTGGGGTCTGTTCTATTGATTAGAGGGGCAGCAACTGGCCGGCTTCGCGGATGGTCTTGCGTCGTTGCTGAGCGTCCGGCATGGCATTCGCCAGAAGGCTCCAGTAGTCGGATGAGTGGTTGCGGTGAGTCAAGTGCGCAAGCTCGTGGGCGACGATGTACTCGATGAGTGCCGGCTTCAGCATCATGGCTCGCCAGTTGAATCGCAGCGTGCCGTCGGGCGCGCAGCTCCCCCAGCGCTGTCGCTGGTCTCGCACGAGCACGGGTGGCACTTCACCCCGGCCCAGTCGCGGCCACCAGCGTTCCACCACCGTTGGCAGCCGCTCGGCAGCCCGACTGCGGTACCAAGTGACGACAGCTCGTCGAATCTGCTCGTACCGCTTGCTCTCGTCGAGTGTAGTAGGAATGGTGACGAGAAAGCGCCAATGATCGAACCGGACCTTGGGCGTCCTCATCTCTGCGGAGTCGACTATCAGCCGGACGTTGCGGCCCAAGTACGGAAGCGTCTCCCCGCTGACGAAGCGCTTGGGTGCGGCATGTATCATCTCCGTAGATGCATGGCCCAGTATCCAGGGCGCGCGCTTTCGCACCATCGCTCGAAGCTCGCTCTCGGGAGTCGCGACAGGCGCGGCGACCTGAACTCCGCCGCCATCCACGGTGATCTGCACCGTCTTCTTGCGTCGCTTGCTGCGACGCACTTCATAGTCGATGGTGGTGTTGCCGAAGCGGACGTAGCTACGCTCGCTCATTGCCCGGCCCTGCGGCTCGCAAGCTCGACGATCCTGTTGGCCAGCTCATCGAGCTGTTCTTCCGTGTAGTCGTCGGTGCGCCTGAGCGCGCGCTTGGTGTCGCGGCGCATCAGCCGCCTGACCTCATCGTTCGTCTGCCAGTCGACTATGCCGCTGTGGAGCTTGACCACCGACTCGACTTTAAGGGCGACGTCTTTCGTGCCCTCGTCGAACTCCGTGCGATACGGAATGTCCCCCTCATGCACCTGGCCGCCGGCCGCTTCCTCCGAAGGCTTTCCATCCAGGAGTTCGTAGATTGCGAACGAGACCGGCGACAGGCCGTGCTCTGCGGCGATGTCAGCCTCGCTGCGAATCACTCGGCGAATGGCAGCGTACAGCTTGCATGCCTCCGCAGAGTCGATAACCCGGTTGCGTAGGTCCTGGATGATGCGCTCAAGTTGCTCTGACAACTTCTCATAGAACACCGGGTTTGCGGAAAGGCGCTCGCTTATCTCAGCGCGTATCGCGTGCTCCATGACAGAGGCGCGCGCCTCGTCGTGGGGCAGTTCGGCGATCTTCTGCTCGAAGTCCTGGTCAAGTATCGAGACCGGGCACATCAGTTCCTTCACCTCGGCGCTGATGCGATCGTCGACGAGCTGCTTCACCTTCGCGCCTATCTCGGTCCAGTCGACGTCCGCGTTCTCGCGCAGGAAGTGCGCCCGCACGTACGCCCGTATGGCCGTGAGGCGCGCGAGCCGGTCGGTGTAGGCAAGCGCCTGGGGATCGGGGAGGAAGCGGTCCATGAGTTGGGAGAAGAGGCGGTAATCGGCGTTGAACCGCTCGAAAAGATCAGCCTTATAGGCACCCTCAGTGGACGCGTCCGGCGCGAAGACGTCCATGCACCCCCACGTGTCCTCCAAGTCCAGGCCCTTGAAGTGCGACTCGGCCTGCACTGCGGCCGCCTCGATTACAGGGGCAGGGTCTTCCTCCAGCTTCTTCATCGTGTCCTGAACGTCCGGCCAGTCGAATGACGACAGCGCCTCTTCCAGGTCTCGCGAGACGCCGTGGTAGTCGACGACTAGCCCTTCCTGCTTCTCGGTCAACACGCCGTCCTTGTGATGCGCGAAGCGCCGGTTTACGCGGGCGATGGCCTGGAGAAGGCCGTGTTCGCGCAGGGCGCGGTCCAGGTAGAGCACCTGCTCCACAGGGGCGTCGAAGCCGGTCAAAAGCATGTCGACCACGACGAGCACCTCTGGCTCGCCCTCGGGGTTGACGAATGCTTCCGTGATCGTCTCCTGGTCTATCTCCCTAGCGACGTTGAACTCCGGGCCGTCGCCTGGCGACGTGGTGATGATCGCGTAGGTGCTGATGCCGAAGTCGTTCAGGTGCTCGCGGTAGCGCAGCGCTGCGGCGCGGCTTGGCGCCACGACCTGCGCCTTGAAGCCGTTCGGACGCACCTTCTTATTGAAGTGGTCGGCGATGTCCAGGGCGATCATCTGGATGCGCTCATTCGCCTCTGCCACTGTCTCCTTGTTGGCGTACCGCCTGCGGAGCTGCGCCTGGACTTCCTGCGGTTCGTTGCCGAACATCGCGTCGAACAGCTTGTCCAGCGTCTCCGGGCCTTCTATGGCCAGCTCCGGCAGGCGCGCCTCGTACAGGATTTGCACGGTCGCGCCGTCGGCCACCGAGTCAGGGATCGTGTACGAGTCGATCAGGGAGCCGAAGCGCTTCATCGTGCTGCGCCTGAAGCCCTTGTCGATGGGCGTGCCGGTGAAGCCGAGCAGCACAGCGTTCGGCAGCGCCGTTGACATTCGGGCGCCCAGGATGCCGTACTGGGTTCGGTGGGCCTCATCGACCATGACGATCACGTCTTCGGATGCATTCAGTACGTCGAGATCGCCGTTCGATACGGTGAGCGCCTGCTCGAACTTCTGGATCGGGGTCATGATCGTACGCCCGGCGCGGGTCGTAAGGAGCTTGCGCAGGTGTTGGCCCGTGGCCGCCTGCTCCGGCGCCGGGAATCCGCAGCGCTCGAACGTGCCGGTGATCTGGCGGTCAAGCTGCCTGCGGTCCGTGACGACGACAATCGTTGGGTTGGGTAGGCGAGGCTCCCGGCGCAGCTTCGTGGCCAGCCACAGCATCGACAGCGACTTGCCGGAGCCCTGCGTGTGCCAGATAACGCCGCCGCGCTCCTCGGGTTTCCGCCCCTTCAGTATCTGGTCGACCGCCGCGCGGACGGCACGGTACTGCTGGTAGCGCGGCAGCTTCTTGACGAGCTTCCCCTGGTCCAACTCGTAGACCACGTAATCGCGCAGGACATCCAGAAGTGTTGAAGGCGATAGCAGCCCCGCGATGAGCTGCGCCTGTCCCTTTGGCTCGACTTCGAACTGCCGCCTGACTTCATCCTCCGTGTAAGGCAGCACGGACTTCCATTCGAAGTACGCGTTTTCGGGGGCCCGGAACCCGGCGTAAGCAGCGGCCGCGCCGCAGTGGGCGACGCACAGCAGGTTGTAGTGGAACAGCGCCGGCGCGCCGCGGCCATGCCACTGCGGACTCGCTTCCTGGTAACGTCGAAGCTGGCGCACGGCGTGCGACTTCCACTCGTCCAGCAGTGTAGGCGCCTTGGCCTCCATCACCACCAGGGGGATGCCGTTGACGAACAGCACGAGGTCGGGGATGACCATCCGCTCGTCGTCCTCTGCGCCACCCCTGTCCTCGCCGTGCCGGACGCGGAACTGTGTCGTGACCGCGAACTCGTTCAGGCCGTTGTCCGGGTTGTCGAAATCGAAGAACCGCACCGTGAGCGTATCGCGGCCACGCTTTGAGTCCACTGTGATGGGCATGCCGTAGGTCAGGTACTCGTGGACCACCCGGTTGCGTTCCATCCCCGTCGCGTTGACGTTCTCCAGGTCGGAGATCACGCGCTCCGCCTGCTCGGCCGTCATCCACTCGTTCAGCCGCATCAGCGCCGGCTTCAATCGGTCCTTGAGCAGCACATCGCGCTGGTCGACGCGCTCCGCCGCCAGCGCCTCACGCGGCACGTACGTCCAGCCAAGCTTTTCCAAAAGCTCGCGGGCCGGATCCTCGGCCTGGTTGAGTTCGTTGAGCTTCGATGGAGAGGTCATGGACCGGGCGCTTTAGTTCTCTTTCGACCAACATCGCGCCCTTCATGGATGACGCGAACGAACTCGTCGACGTCGAACGGCTCACTGGCTGTGACCAATTTCTCAGGCTCGAAAATCTTAGGGTTGGGATTATTCAGGAAGGCGTCCATGTCGAACGGTTCTCTCCAGGAACCTGTGCCGGATATCTCATCCACTCGGACGGTTCCCCATCGATCGTGTTCGTCGATGCGGCCGCGTCCCCGGACTTCGACGTACCTGGTCTCTAGCCGTAGCATGTCATCAGCCAGGGAGTCATCGAAGCGTAAACGGATGTGCCGGTTACGGTGTCTGTGCAGTCGCGCGCTCTTGCTATGCAAGTTCACTTCCCGGAGCCAGCCGTGCAGCAGCGCCTTCTCAGCGCTTTCGGTAATCGCATTTGATTCATGTTCCATGAGAGTAGCCCCCTACATGCCCGGCATCCGCACAGGGCCTTCGTATGTGGGTTGCCGGATTGTGATCGGCGGACTTCCTTCGCGTCGGTCGAGGCGCAGCAGGTCAGGGTCAGTTGTTTCGATTATCGGTATGTTCCATTGAATAGCCGTAGCGAGATGTGTCGCGTCCGGGGGCTTAAGCCTGGGACCGGCCCTGTACTTTCGTACAAGGCCTCTGGCAACCGAAGCCAGCCGCATGTCTACAGCCACGGAGATTACATAGCTGCGTCCGAACAATTCGCGAATCATATCCTCGGACTCTTGGTCGTCGTAGCCTTCCAGATATGCAACCTCAACCTCCGCCAGCGCCGATACAACGATCTCAAGCTCTCCGCGCTCGGCCTGTTCGATGATCTTCGTGCATGCCTCTCCCACCTCCGCCCTGCCGGCAAGATAGTCGATGATGACGCACGAGTCCCACAGACGGCGAGGCGCGGGCATGGCTATGTCTCAGTCCTCTCCCTGATGGCGTTGAGCCATTCCGCCGCGCCGACCTCACGAACCCGACTATCGGGGATCGAGCCGAAGTCGGCCCTCGGCAAGCTTGGGTCGGGGGTCGCGTCCTCGATGTACGTCACGTTTGAGACAGACCGTGGAACGGCGTTGACGAAGTAGAGGATATCGCCTGTGACCATGACCCTCTTTCCCAGGAGGCTCTTCACATGGTCGATCCATTCGTCGTTCTTGGTGATGGAGCAACGGACCGGCGACCTGCTCACCCTGTCCCAGACCGTCACGGAGCCTTTGCCGTGAATGTTTATGACTTCCAGCGTCCCTTCTAACGTGCCTATATTGGTGTACCCGACGTTCAGGATTCGACTCACCTTCTCGGAAATGTCGCGTTGAATGGCGGCGGCCGGACGGCCGTTCAGCGAGACGGTGATAGATGTAGCCCTGCCCTTGCCCATGAACAGCCGCCTCATCTTTTGAAGGTCTACCAGCACTTGCTCTGTGAAGTGCTCGGGAGGCCGGTCCGTGCCGGCGGTGACCGCGCGGAGGCCGGCGCCGAGGGCTTCGGCGGCCTGCCGTCCGTTCAAATCGGGATGCACCGTGATCGTTGGGGCGCTCGACGAGAGTTTGCTGACCATCCATTCGTGCTTGGACCTGGGCCCATATACCGCCCGGTCAACGTCACGAAGCAGCAACCTGATGTCCTCCAAAGACCTGGACAGCAGGCTGAAAGACGCGATTTCGGCCTCAGCGTTGACTACGAAAGTTAGTTCATCTTCCATGTGAGCTGCCCCCTGCGTACCCGCGGCAGATCGTACCATGCCCTGCGTTCCGGCCCGTAAGCAGCGCGTTTGCGACGGATGCCTTCACGCTACTCGTTCAGCAGGACATCTCGCTCCCGTGAGTCAGACATGGACGGCCTCCCGCTCCACGAACGGGCGTATCTCCTCCCGCACCTCCGATATGGTGGCCATGTCCACCGGCCTGCCGAGGATGTCCTCCAGGTAGAACGCGGCCCCGAAGTACGTCTTCCAGTCGGGGAGCGTGCCGAACTCGATGAGGACGTCGACACCGCTGTGGTCCGCGGCCTGGTCCCTGGCGAAGGAGCCGAACAGGGCAAGCCCGGTTACGCCGAATCGCTCCTGGAGCGACGGCTTGTGCTTCCTGAGCAGGTTAAGGGCTTCGTCTCTGTTCATTGGCGCGCCTCCTCGGCATGGGTGTACTGGTTGAGCTCGGCGGGCGGCGGGTCAAGCTAGTGCCTTGAGATCCTTTGTTAGCAAGCGAAATCTCTCATGCTCTTGTATCTTTGTCAGCGTGTCCGCTGGCACATCACATTCACGAAGCAGGCAAAGGACAACGAGAAAGTAGAGCGATTCAGCAAGCAGATAAATCGTAAGCCCCTCGGAACTCTCATGTAAGCCGCGATGGAATACTCGATTGTTGCGAACTCGGATTACCTTTGCAATCCAACTGTCCACATCACCGACCAATCGCGTAAATGTGTAACCAGCCTTATCAACAAGCACTTTCAATTCTCTTTTCATATTTATCTGCTGTTTCCCGAGCTGAATTCTACGTAATGTCTCGGCGGCCGTGTAAGTGTTGAAAAAACGGTTGTCGACGTAAAGTTGAGGTACATACCAATGGTTGACGAGAATTCCCACCACCGACGGGTAATCGCTTGTTGTCTCTACCCATCTTGCCACACCTGCCAGCTCTCCAATTTCTTCAAATGTAAACAACATCTTTGAGGGATGAGTCGAAGTTTGGTCTGGTTGTGTATCGGCACCTGTGAGCTGAGCGTATACCTTGAGTTCTTGCGACTTGATAGGGGATGAACTCTTTAAGTCAACTGAGGAATTGATGGACAGGCCTGAGATTACTGAGGGTGCATCAAGCCCTATAGTGACAAGATCTTGAATGGCCGAGCAAAGACTTACTGACTCATCCAGAGAACGGGTGTCATGAAAGGCAAGGCGGAAAAGGCAGTTTTCTCGAATTGTAGTCTCCAAAGGACGACGATCTTGCAAGCTGCCGCCAAGTTTTAGCTGAATTCGTCCGAATCCAGCTTGGACATTACATTCCTCTGGAGCGGTGTAGGTAAGACACAGTCGCTGGAATCCCTTGTCTTCTTCGGTTTTAAGCTTCACTTGGACGCCTGATTTGCCAATCCAACTCTCCAAAGGACGTAGACGAACATTGACAGCCTGGACCCCTATTGGATCCTCTTCGTTGAAATGATGTCCTGTAAGCAACAATGGGGAATGATATGCTTCTTGGCCAATGCCAGGGATATTCATTGTCATTTTGCTTTGAACACTATCGCAAAGCGTCAGGGTCTTTGTCCCCGCGATTCCCTGTATTCGCACAGGCCTTTCGCTTCCAAACAGATCTTCTAGTTCGGTTTTGCCTGGCGAGAGTTGATTGTGAAAGGAGCCTATAAGAGAAAGGTCGGCACCCTTGATCGCGTCGAACTTCAAGCGGCCCGCCACCTTATTATCCGGCTTCGCTGCCAGCCAGAAGATCCCTTCGATATCGAGATTCTCCATCTACGTGGCCTCCTCGACTAGTGGCACTCGCACCTTTCCTGTCAGTAATGAATCTGATGCGGATGCTTTGACGTGTCTTAGTTGAGCCGCACCATCCTCAGCGCAGCGAATAGATTCTCTTACTGCACCGAGGGCATGAGCCATTTGATCTTGTTCAGTCCTAGACGGTCTTACCATTGTCAACTGTCGAACTTGCTGATAGTTCAGACCTTGGCGGCTCTGACCGACTTGGACTTCGTCGATTTCACGCTGAGACCGCGGCGTGCTAAGCCATTCGGCCAAGAAAGCAGGATTACATGCTTCATTCGTCCTTATGATGCAAACGTGTTGATTTACATTTGCAGGACCAAGATCATGCGGGACGATTGTACAGCGACCAATTGACGCCCCGGTGATGTTTAGAAGTACATCAAGCGGCTTCACTCTTGAACGACTCATGGCTTGATCTGTCTCAGGGGGTATGTAAGCAACATCGTCTAGCCTGAGTCCAGCAAAGTGAACGTTTTGCGAACGGAGAAATGGGATGCCCACGGCTGTGTATGCGGACTTGCCTCCCCTGGGAGTGACACCGCTACCAACGTGCATCACCACATCTCCCAGCCGCTTCACGTTCCACGATGCCGGGATGGTGCCGATGCCCGGCGCGTGCTTCCACTCCGTGTGCCAGCCGGGGACGCCGCGCGTCATCAGCTCGTGGAGAAGCGCGTCGCGCAGGTGCTCGGTTGCCGCCACCACCGCCTCCGTGCGCTCGATCGCCTCGTCGATCGAGTCCAGCACCGCGGCGATGGCCCGCTGCTCGGCGGCGGGCGGCACTAGGAAGCGGAAGGACTTGATGAGTTCTAGATTGAGGCCGCTGCGGCCGTCGCCGGTAAGGGCACGAAGCCTTCCATAAGCAGAATCAAGAACATGGAACAAGAACTGATCGACCGAGTGCTTGTTGGACCTAATCGCGGCCAAAGATTGATTGCATGTGGCCGGAATGCCTAGCAAGGAAGCCTTCCCCCGTGTAGCTCCTTGTCCGTTCATGGCAACCATGACCGTGTGAGGGGGAAAGAGTCTCGCGTTGGAGCCTTCAAGCCCTTCTTGCGAAATGTGCTCAGCAGTTTTAGTTACACGCCTCTGGTTTATCTCTCCTGACGCCATCCACGGAATTGATCCATTCCAGAATTCTGGCCGTGACCTACTTGGAGTGCCGCCGGTACCTACATCTGCCACATCTCCAAGCCGAACGAGTCGCCACCCATCGGGCATTTGTGCCTTGTTCTGCATCAGCAGCTACTCTCTCGCGTCCAGCCAGTCATCGCTCATACTCACTGCGCTGTTCCTCCGGGATTGGATGACCTCAAGCGTACGGAAGTCACGACCTTGGTCGCAAAATGATCGACTCATCGGACGTAACCCAGTTCGGCCAGCAACTCGTCCATCTTGGCCACAGCTTCGTCGCGCTTATGCTCAGCTTCCCGCAGCTCAGCGAGCGCGTCCTCCACGCTCATCACCTCGATCGGCTCTGTCGTGTCCACATAGCGGCTGATGTTCAGGTTGAAGTCGTTCTCCTCGATCTCGTCCAGGTCCGCCACGTGGGCGAACCGGTCTATGTCCTCAAACGCGTTGTACGCTTCGACCATCATCTTGATGTGCTCCTGGTCGATGAAGTTGCGGGCCTTGCCCGGGCGGAAGCCGCCCTCCTGCGCAGCGTCCACGAACAGAACCTTGTCCCGCCGGTCAGCGGGCTTGGCCTTGTTCAGGACGCATATGGCAACGGGGATGCTTGCGCCGGAGAACATGTTGGGCGCCAGACCGATGATCGCCTCGAAGTAGTCAGCCTCCACAATGCCCTTGCGTATCTTGCCCTCTGCGCCGCCCCGGAATAGGATTCCGTGCGGCATGACGACGCCGACCATGCCGTCTGAGTTGGTCACTGCGAGCATGTGCAGCAGGAACGCCAGGTCACCCCGCGTCCTGGGCGGGATTGCGCCGTACTTGTCGAAGCGGTGATGCGAATCGTTGGGCGCGAAGTCGTGTCCCCAGTTTTTCAGGCTGAACGGCGGATTGGCGATGACACGGTCGTAAGAGAGCAGCCGTCCGGACGAATCGACGAGACCCGGCTCTCCGATGACGTCGCCTGGCTCAAGCCGCGCTGCCGGCAGGCCGTGCAGCAGAAGGTTGAGCTTGCCGATGGCTAGCGTCCCCAGGTTACGTTCCTGGCCGTGCAGAGCGAGGTTGCGAGCGTTGCCACCCTGCTGGCGCACGTAGTCGGCTGCGAATATCAGCATCCCGGCGGAGCCTGCCGTGGGGTCGCAGATGCGCATACCCTCGCGAGGCTTGAGCAGCTCGACTATGAGACGCACAACCTGGCGCGGGGTGTAGAACTCGCCGCCCTTCTTGCCCGCGTCGTCTGCGAACTGGTTTATCAAGTACTCGTATGCATCTCCGAGCACGTTGCCGCCACCCGCGTCATCTTGACGGAGGTTCTCGTTGCGCAGGTCCAGGTCGCCGAAGTGGATCAGCAGGCTGCGGATGATGCGCTCGCGGTTGCCAGGGCTCCCCAGCTTCGATTCGTCGTTCCAGTTGGTGGCCGTGAGGATGCCGTCGAGCCGTGGCGTGTTGGCCTCCTCTATGGCATGTCCGGCTTTGTTCAAAGCCTCGCCGAGGTTCATCAATGCGGCGGTGAGCGCCGGCCAGCGGGCCGACTCCGGAACGAATATCTCGTGCTCGTCCCTGTCGACGAGAGCCGTGTCGCGCGAAACACCCGACACCACAGCGCTTTCTACCTCCTCGTCAAAGCGGTCTGAGACGCGCTTCAGGAATAGCATCGAGAAGATGTAGTTCTTGTAGTCGGAGGAGTCTATCTGTCCCCGCAGAATGTCGGCAGCGCCCCAGAGGTGTGACGACAACGCTTCCTGTGTGAGTGGCATCCGTATCTCCTCAGCTAACTGTCGCTTGTACGTGACTGAACTTCTCTATCATCGCGTCCCTGAGCACTTCGCGGCGTAGCCGAGCTGCTCTGATCGACTGCGCGAACGCCGACTCCGACGCTTCCACAAGTCGCGCCACGAAATCGAGGTCTCGCGCCGGCGGCAGTGGGACATCGATCTCGCCCAGGCTCCTGGCGGACAGCGACGTCAGGGTGGCGGTCACGGTCATGCGCCTGGCGAGCTGCGCTCGGCCATGCGCGGACGAGAGGTAGTACCAGAGCCAGTGGCCCATGCCGAGTTCCGGATGCAAGGGCCGTACCACCAGGAGGGTTACTCCGGCCACAGTCCTGTAAACGTCCGGTGGTACGAGAGCGACCTGGATGGACCCAGATCGCGCTGTGAGCAGCACGTCGAACGGGCGAAGCAGGTGACGCTCGGTGCGTGCGCCTTCTCTGACGCCGATCTCCTGGAGCTCGTCTAGTTCCAACCAGCCGTCATCATGCAGGTCACTGCTTTCAACGATCCGCAGCATCCATTCGCCATGACGCGCTCCCGCGCCACGACCAGCGCGGGCAAGACCTTGGTATACTTGAGCAATTTCCAGTACTCTTCCCATGAGGCACATAGTACAAGTGCGATGCTAGCATGTCAACACTGGCGCGTGTGTTTTTATCAAGCGGCCATCAGTGAGAAAGGTTGAGGGTATGACCATGCCAGTCCCAGAGTCTCAACTCAGCTGGTGGTCCGGTCATGGGCCCCAGGAGGCCTCCAAGCGCACGCACGAGGCCATTCAAAGAGCGTTGCGCGCGCACCAATGGCCTGCTGGTACGACGTATGACTTCTCATTGCAAGGTTCCTACTGGAACGACTCCAATATTCGGGGTGACAGTGATGTTGACATCAACCCTTGAATCCCCTCTTTCAACAGCCCCCCACACCGGCGATGACAACCGTCAGTCCAACCACCGCCCGCTCCAGTGTAGACCGGGGCACCGAGGCAAGGGCTTGGGTCAGTTCATCGGTCCTTCGGAAAAGTCACTACCCGGATAAGGAAGCTGCTCCGGCAGTTCCGCTCCTCGCCTGAAGTAGCTTCTTATAGCAAGATCTGCTTGGAGGTATCCCCAATTGACGAGCCAGGACTTTTCATCATCTGAGAAAGCATTTAACCGGGTCCTGATGCAACCCAGTCTCTTACCCCAATCTCCCTCTACCTTGAATCGTTTTGCCGCGGGGTAATCGTTGGGACTTGTCCTTACCGTCCAAAGCGTTCCCTTCTTCTCACGGTCAGCAAACTGTTTGACCAGGTGGCTTCTTCTCAAGGCTCTGGTCTGTTCCACTGCCGTGTCTATCGCCCGGGTTACTCGATTTGTCCAGAACCTCCACCTAGGAATTGCCACCACAGATAGTGGACTCCCACCGTCTGATACCAGGATATTCCCAAACTGGCGGACTGCATGTACTCCAAGGTTGTCGTAGACGCCGCCGTCCCCTAGGGTCGCGGCCTCCCTCAGTTTGGATTCGTGAAAGCGGTCCGAATGTTGGGACCGCCGAACATCGTTCGGTCGGAGCTTGAGCCTAACTGGCGGGAAGGCCGGCGGAAACGCGGAGGACGCGGCAAGAACCTTCGACATGGACACGTTGGGACGTTCTACGTCTCCAATTCGCCATGTATGCATTCGTAGCTTTGAGAAGGTCCAGTTGCGACCCGTTTCCAGGTGGTAGGAATTGAAGATGAACTCGGGATATTCCGGCAGGTCTTGGAGCGTTGCCTTACCCACAAGATGTCGCTTATAGAATCCTTCAAGGGTGCCTGTGCCTGTAAGGAAGCCGCAGAGTATGCTGGGGATGTCGATGTTCTTTCCACACAAGGCAACCGTAGGCTTCACTATCTCAGCCTCGAAGTTCTGCGCCACCCCGTTCTTGAATCTGAGGTTGCTCCACCGAGAGGCGAGGAGTCCTGCCAGCAGCGACCCTCCTGACACTGATGAAATGGCGCCTAGTTCGGGCAGTATCGCCATCTGGTTGAGCCGCCACAGTGCTCCTAGGTGGAACAGCGTGGCTCTGAACCCGCCGCCCGAGAGGGCGAGACCTAATCTCTCATCCATGTTTCCTTGATCGTGCCCGGTCATCTTCAAATGGGGTGTGTTTCAATCGATGGCTACACCCAGCGTTGAATTGTCCCCGACGTAGCTCGGCGGAGTTACTGTGACGTCGATCACTCCATCATTCCGAGTCGTCACGCACTTCCTAGTAATGGAGCTCCCGTTTCGCCTCCTGACCTTCCAGCCCTTGGTCCTCTCGGAGTACAAGTAGGTAGCGCTGGTATCCACAGACCTACCGTCTGAAATGATGGTCACCAGTGGCCGGATGACCCTGAAGAGTGGAGCGTGGAATCCGGATTCTCTCCCATGATGCGAAGCAACCAGGACATGTGTGCCTCTTATCGCCTCCACGAAGTCATTCATGCGGAGTAGCTCGCTCCACGACGGCGGCTCGTTGTCTCCTGGCAGCAGGAATTTTACTCCGGCGTAGCTCATTACGGTAACCACGCTGTGGTTGTTGAGGTTCTCTCTTGGCGCCTTCATGGGCACAAAGAACTTCAGCGAGACTCCGCCGAAGTTAGCTGGAGACATCGGCTGGTCGTAGTCGTGGTCAATGTTGATGTATTCCTGGATGGTTCGACGGGTGTCGGGGGAAGCACCACGGTTGTCTCCCCATATGTCGTCTTCGTTCAGGTGCCTTGGGCGCATGAGCGCTCTGGGACTGAATGCGTGAAAGTTGGCTATGTCTTCGATGTGGTCCAGGTGCGGGTGCGTGATAACCACCAGGTCCAGCCGCTGAATACCCCAGTTGTTCCTGAGGTGCGCCAGTGGGCTGAAACCTGAATCGGTTGCCCGTCTCGCTCCTAGGTCAATGGCCATGTGTCTGTTGTTTGGAGTCTTGATGTAGGCCGCGCTTCCGTGTGCGACGTCCCACGTAATGAACTTCAATGTCATGTTCTCGTCTCCGTTGCTGATCAAGGAGTTGGGAGACAGGCCCGTGGTGCCCGGTGCCTTTCGCCTCTAGCCCTCCCTGGTCCTATTGTGAGGTGGGTTCTTTCCGCCATGGTTGCTGCGATAGGTCTTCAGGCGGTTGGCTTCCCACCTCTTCGCAGACCCCCGTGTCATGGGCCGCGTTTCCGTCCTTAGTCGTCCAGGCTTGCCCTCTGACCTATGCTCGCCGGCTCTGCGTCCGGGGTTGTTGGTAGTGCCCACGTAGTTGATCTTCCCGTACTTGCCCCTAAGCGTGTACCCCCGGACGCCCTTGCCTGACCGTCTACTGTCGCCCCTGAATCCTTTGGCCATTTCAGCCCTCACGTCAAAGTAGGATTTTAGTTCCTAACTAGGAACTGGATGCATTGTTCCACATCAGGATATACTTTGCAAGACAGGAATCTACTCATAGGAGGAGAGGCATGCCAAGCGGCGCATTCAACGTAGAGTCCTTCTACTCTGCCTTGGATTCTCAGCGGCAGGCGATAGGCCTGACTTGGAAAGAGGTTTCCGATCAATCGGGGGTGAGTCAGCCGACGCTCAGTCGGCTATCCCAAGGGAAGCGCCCTGACGTTGACGGTCTGGCGCTACTGTTGGCTTGGTCCGGACTGGATGCTGCCTTGTTCCTACCCGAGGCTGCTTCGCCCGAGCCGTTGGCCCAGATTAGTGCCAACCTTCGGGCTGACCGCAGTCTCTCCCCCGAGAATGCCGCGTCCCTGGAGCAGATCATCAGGGTCGCCTATCGGCAGTTTAGGAATGATTGATGGCCGAGTTTCGGCGCGGCTTCAAAGCCCGAGCTAACGACATAGCCCTGGGCCTTCGCAAACAACTGGGACTGTCCAAGACTGCCCCTCTCGACCCCAGGGCTGTCTTTGATCGTCTGTCAATCCAGATAGTTCCTCTGAGTAGATTTCGAAGGGAATGCCCTCCAGACACCGCAGCGCTGCTTTCCCACTCAGGAGGATTCTCGGCCATGCTGCTCGCCGTAGGGCCCGGCAAACGTATCGTCATCCACAATGATTTCCACAGCCCAAGACGCCAGTTGAGTAACCTAGCCCACGAACTCGCCCACATACTATTGGCCCACCCTGCCGAGTTGGTGTGTACGGGAGATTTGACCCGCCGAGCCGACTCTGTGGTTGAGGCGGAAGCTGCTTACCTTGGCGGTTGCATCCTCGTCCCGAATGAGGCTGCCAACCGCATCGCCTTCTCCGGCATTGATTCTTGCCAAGCGGCGGCCAGCTACGGTGTCAGCGAAGAGATGATAATCTATCGGCTGAGGATGAGCGGTTCCACTAAACGCGTTAGACGCTCTGCCTGATCTAGTTCCTGCGCGACATGGGGTCGCTGCGCCTGCCTCTAGTCATGGAAGGCAGCGCTCGTGCCAGTGCGGGGCCACAAACTCAAAGGTGCGAGTGCTCACAACTCCACCTCCCACCGGAAAGTTCGCAATTCAGTCTTGGCTGGCCCACTAGTCAGGACTCGAACTTGAGGCTCGACGGACTCCAATGAGCTTCAGCCGTATTGATTCCTTAGTAACCTCAGGATGCGGCGCAGACTCGATTCAGAGGCATCGATTCTGTGGTGACAAATGTGGCAAGTATCTGGGTAACAGTCTCATTGCATGGCTAAGTTTGACTCCCACCGAGCGGACTCGGATAGGTGACGCTATCGCCTTACCATCCGAACTGACACGCATGGACGCAATTCGACAGCCCACGAGCTACGGAGTTTTCCCTTGCTATTGTGTCCGAAGAATGAAAGTTATTGGTCTTATCAAGACTGGTGGACATCTCGGCAGCAGAAGCTGAAGACTTGCAGAGGCGAATCTCGCCTGAAGACGCCGCTACACTTATCGACGCCGTCACTGAGGACCCGGCCAAGCCCGACTCGGAAGCATTGGCGCTTCCGCTCTGGCAGATACAACTGCGTTCTGAAGTAGACCTTGTTGCCATTGAGGCCATGACAATCGGAGTGTCCTGTCGCCTGCGTCGATGAGCACCTTAGAGTGGGTCAGGGAACCATTGGGGCCCGAGTCGCGTCTATAGTGCAGGAACGCGGCCTATCGGGCCAATGAGAAAATGAATGTTGGAGGAAGTGAAATGAAGCTTGGATGGTTGATTGCCGGACCGGTGTTGGCAGCGTTGCTCGTAGTCGGCGTGGCGTGCACCGATGACTCCGACGCGACGCAGGACATCGCCGAAAGTACGGAGCCGGCGGCCGCGGCCAATGCCCAAACGACTGCCGCGATGTCCGAGAGCACGACCTCCGGCGGGGACGCCGCGTCCGGCGGCATTTGGGTGACCGGCGAAGCGAGCATCAGGGTAGAGCCGGACGTCTCTTACATCAATGTAGGTGTCTCGTCCCTAGCTGAGACAGTTGCGGAGGCGCGCGGCGAGGCCGCCGCCGCTATGGATGCGATCATCGCCGCCGTGAAGGCGCACGGGCTGACCGACAATGACATCCAGACCACGTCTTTCAACATCTGGACGCAGTACGACTGGGTCGAGAGCGAAGAAGACGGCCAGCGCGTTGGCAAGCAGGTCCTCGTTGGATACGAGGTCAACAACTCGGCAAGGCTGACCGTGCGTGACCTCGACGCCATAGGCCAGATCATTGACGACACTGCGGAGGCCGGCGGCGATGCAACCCGGATCAACGGCATCAGCTTCTCAATCGAAGACCCGGAACAGTATGAGGACAGCCTCCGGGAGTCAGCCGTCGCCGACGCCCTAAAAGAGGCAGACCACCTGGCCGAGCTTGCTGGTGTAGGCGTCGGGGAGCTCACATACATCGGGCGTGTCGGCGCGGTCTCCCCCACCAGCTTTGGAAGAGACTCTCCTACGATGGTGCAAGAAAGTCTTGACGATTCCACCCAGATCAGAGGGGGCCAGACCGAGGTCAGCATGAGAGTCCAGACCGTCTTCAGCATCGAGTAGCCGCAGTTCTTCTGTCTGCCGGATGAGGGTTAGGCTGATGGCACATATGGGCTCGATGCGGAAACCCAAAATTTCTTGGGCAGCCGACTGATGTAGTGTGGGGCGGTATATCGGTTGCGCGGAATGCCTCCATTGTTCTCAATTGAAATGTGGTAACTTATGTGGGAAGCTTTGGCGGCATCGCCCTAATGCATAGCTAAATTCTAGTCCCCCCAGCTCCACCTCTACCCGCCGTGCTCCGGAGTCGGCGAATATCCAACACAGAGCCGCATTCGCATTCTTGAGCGTGTCTCCAAAGGCCGTCGCACAGCCCAGCCATGCCCACGCCAGCACGTTCCGCGTGTGGTACGCAATGTGGTACAACAGCGCCCGTGACACGAGCGGCTGATAGCCAAGTCGGACGGCACGCGCGTGTAAATCGAGACCGATCGCCCAAGCCCCTTTGATCACGGCTGCGGCTAGAATCAAAGAAGGTGAGTGGGAGTTCAATACCTTGGCCTTCCTGCTCATGTCGGCGATTCGCGACAGGCCTGCGCAGAAGAAGCAGGATACTCCCTGGAGGTTATCAATTGATCATTACAACGACAGACGCCATTCCCGGCGCCACGATAGAAGAAACGCTCGGCCTGGTCAGAGGAAGCACGGTGCGCGCGCGCCACGTCGGACGGGACATCATGGCGGGCCTTCGAAACATCGTCGGTGGCGAAGTCACTGAGTACACAAAGTTGATGGCCGAAGCGCGGGAGCAATCGATTCAGCGCATGATAGACAGCGCGGAAGCAATGGGCGCAAATGCTATCGTCGGCACGAGGTTCATCACCGCCGCCGTCGCGCAGGGCGCCGCTGAGATCGTAGCCTATGGCACCGCAGTGAAGACGTCCTAAGGTCCGCTCCGGACCCATAGCGTCGGCGCGCGCTACTGGGAGACCCTTCGCAGAGTGGCTTCAGCGGCTGCTCTGCCAGGCGGACTTCTCCACGAGTCGACCTCCCTGACAGGGACAAGCGCCTTGACACGGAGAGGCTGCGACAATAGCATGGCCGCCGATGGGCTCTGTATGATACAGCCTATCAGCGCTGGTCCGCCAAACGTCTGCTTAGACAACAGTTCATGCGCTAGCTAGTCCGTATGTCCTACAGTAGCTGTTTGACAGTTGAACGTTGGCCCCAGTCAATGCGTTGTGACGCCGGGCGGGCCCGTTGGCTAGCTCAGACTCGGACGACCAGACCAAACGGAAGCAGTCTCGAGCAGACTACAGGAGGGCACGGAAAGTCGAGACCGCAAAGCTTTGAACTTTCGTTGAGGTGACAATGATGTCTATGAGAAACGCAGGTCTCGCATTGATGTTGGGCGTAGTGATTGCCTTCGTGGCTCCACTGTTTATGCCCGGATACACCTTGATAGACGCGGTGGACCAGACCGACTTCCCTGTAGCCCTCGAGGCCCTGGGAGACTCACCGGTCCTTGCGCAATGGATGACGTTCCTCACCCTTGTTTCCCTTTTGCTCATGTCCTTTGGATTCCTGGCTCTCCTCCCCTTGGCGAGCCGGCAGGAGGGCCTTGGAGGCAAGATCCTCCAGTTCGGCATCATCGCCACCCTGATCGAGTGGAGCATTCTGCTCATCGCCACCGGCATGCGCCACATGGAGATTCACCTGATGCAGCGCCGCAACCTGGCAGCGGACGGGTCCCAATCGGCAACGGACTTTGAGGCTGCGGCCCTTGCGGTGCACATCGACATGACGGCGGTCACACTCGCATTTATTGCGCTGGCCCCAATAGCGTCCGCCTTGTTCGGACTCGGGCTGTCCAAGCGGTTCTCCGAGATGAATGTATCTAAGGCCGCCTGCTACCTCCTCGTGATTACGGGAATCGTGGGATTGGTCAACTTCCTGTTGGCAATGAGCGCTCCCGATCTAGGAATCGAGTCGCTCCTCCTGATAAACACAATTGTCCTGTACATTCAGGGGATCTGCCTGATCATCGTTGGGTACGGCATGTACCAGGGCAGGCAAGAACTGGCCGGGGATTCGTAACCCGCGGCGCGACGCTCAGCGAGACCGAAAGTCCGTCTCGCCGGCGAGAATCTCAACTGCACACGCAACCGCAGTGTCGGGCGCTTTGATAGCCGAAAGGCGCCCGACACCCGCGACTGCCCAGCCCCTTCAGAATCTGTCTCAGCGTAGGCCACGTAGAGCCAAGGCTCTCGCCAATGCAATGGGGGCGCATTCTCACTTCGCGAAGTCAGGGACAAGGCACTTCTGTGCCTTCGCACCCGACTCTGGGAAAGTTGCTCGTTGTCGAACAGGCCGCGGCTAGACCACGGAGCTAGAGAACTTCCTCGAATGCCGCATCAAGATCGTCCCACTGGCGCTGCACCATTGAGCGCATTTGCATGTTCCTGTAGGCTCCCCACACAGTCATCGCGGGCGGTACGACAAGCACTGAGATGATCAGCGAGTACGCGATCGTGATCGCAGCCGTGAACCCGAACTGTTGGGCCGCCGCCAGCGGAGAGGCCGCCAGCACACCGATTCCGAGCGCCGTGGTGAGCGCGGAACCCAGCAACGCTGAGCCCGTCTTCACGAGAGTCTGTACGGCCGCCACCTCCGGGTTGCGCAAACGGGCAAACTCTTCGCGATACCGGTGGATTAAGTGAATTGTGTAGTCCACCCCAATTCCGATTGACAGCGCGGTGACAATGGACGTGATGAGAGTGTAGGGGATGCTCAGCAGCGCCATAGTCCCCAGCACTGAGACCAGGACAAGTACCGTCGGCACTACTGCCACCAGGGCCAGTATCGGCTGACGCAACGTCAGCCAGTAGAATACAGCGAGGACCGTCAGGGCTGCGGCAATGGTCGTGACGATAGACTCAGTCTGTCGATCCCTGATCGCATCCGTGACTGCAAACGAGATGATGCTCTCCGAAGTCGCCGTAATGCCAGCGTCGTCACCTTTCCAGAGACCTTCGATTTCGCTCTGGAGATGCCTGCTTGCCTCTGGATCGCTTGTGTATGCAGGAAACTGGATGAGCAGCTTGTCAATGCCATTCGAATCATTGACAAGCGCATGAGTGAGCCTGGGGTCAATTTCCCCGAGCCTGTCGAGGAACTCCTGCATCAGATCGGGGTCCAGCCGAAATCCCGCGGTGGCCTCCTGGAAGAGTTCCGCAAGATCAGCGTCATACCTGTCCCCGGGCTCTCCGCTATCGGTAGTCCAGTCTAAGACCAGCAGCTCATAGGACGTCACGATCGGTCCGGCCGCAGCTTCTGGACGTCGCCTGTCATCCAGAAATGCGGTTCGAAACTCTCGCAGGTTCAGAAGTGTTCGGGTCTCTGTAGCCTCAGCCTCTACTAGTAGGTTGGCCATCTCCGTAGAGCCGCCCACAGAAGCCTCGAGCGTGTCAAGATCGCGAAGCACGCTCCCGCCGCTGGGTAGAAGGTCGCGGATGTTGAATTCGGTCTTGATGTCTGTGGCCGCAAAGCCTAGCCCGATCGTCACAGCGAGAACTGCAATGAGATAGGGTGCAGGTCTACGTGTGACTTCCCCGCCAAGGAAATTGGCCACTCGTTCGATTCCTGGCAACGCGCCTGATATCGGACGAGGCGGGCGTAACGTGCCACGGGACTCGCGCCGACGGTCGATAACCGTGCGGCCGGCGGGAATCAGCGTCAGCATAACAATCAGGCTTAATCCCACACCCATCCCCGCGACGATGCCGAAGTCTCCCACTATCTCGACAGGGGAGAACAGGCTGGCAAGCAGGCTCACTATCGTCGTCACGGCTGCCAGCAGCAGCGGAACAGTCACGTTTCGTAGACCCAGGCGCGCAGCCGCCTGCACGGCCTCGCCCGAATTGCGTTGCTCACGATAGTGCGACACGGCCTGAATCGCATAGTCCACTGTCAGGCCGATTACTATGATCGGCACCATCGACGTCAGCGAGTTCGGAGGGCCCGTGAGTCCTAACCCGTTGGGCCCAATCCAACCCTCCGCGCCCACAATCCAAACGAGAGAAATAAAGAGTCCAGATAGCGTCAGAAGCAGATCTGAGATCGTGCGCATGAACAGCAGAATCAAGGCTGCAATCAGCGCCAGCGCCAACGCTATGAGCGGGGTCATGCCAGACTCCGCGGCCTCTCGTGACTCGTCCTCGATGACTACGTATGAGATGCTGCTTACATCCAGCGTGCCCTCAGACAGGGACGCCAACTCATCGATTCTTCGTTCGGCACTCGCAACTCGCTCGTCGCCCGTATCGAGCAGGCGGATAGAGCCGACCGCAACCGGCGTCCCGTCCGCGTCTATGCCCGTCAACGCGCGAAGTAGCGATTGCATCTCCGCAGGGAATTCAATCGCGTCGATATCTTCTTGCCCGACAGAATCGAAGTCCTCCACACGAAGCATCGCCATCACAAGCGTCGATGGTGCGACGATGGGGTCCGAAGGCGCTAATAACTCCACGACGCCTTCCTCGCTGGCGATGTCCTCGATCAGGGTCGCCATCTGCCCGAGCCCATCATGCGTCATCGCATCGCCACGGAATAGGAGCGTTACGACCCTGACGTCCCCGGACGTTCCGAAGAGTTCCTCTATCTCGTCGAGTGCCTGCGCGACGGCACTCCCCTTGGGAAGCGTTGCCGCGATCTCGGGAGGCGGCGCCCGTAGCGTGCTCCCAGCGGCAAGCACGACGGTGACGATGAGAAGAACGCCTAGCGTGATGTATGGGCGGGCCGTCACCAGTCGGCTCAGGACGTCCAATACGTGGTTCATTGCTTACCTTGCTGAAAGTACATACGCCGGGCCTTTCGCCAGGGAAACCCCAACTGACGCTGTTTACAGTGCCGCGGTCAAGCATCCTTCCGTGACACGCCTGCCAAGGGCACTGCTCCAACAGCTAACTTGGGCTGAGAGTATATGTCAACGCTCCATTCAAGCCAACGTAAACCGCCAAACGTCTCAGTTCAAGTTCCAGACGAAGCAACAGAGTTGCGCGGGCAGTCAGTCCGTCTCCCAAGCCCGGGATAGGACTTGAGCCCGCCCCGATCGTATCCTGATCTCGTCGAAGGGGTGAGGAGAAAGTTTGCACTCGCCAACTGCGAACAGTTACCACCAGATTCTCTCTCTGACTTGAAGTAGAGGTTCGGCCTGCGGGAAAAGATCCCCAGCAGCAGTTCCTGCTGGGGTTGTCCGGCCGGTACCAGCAGACCTAATCGGCGTGTACAGCAACGCAACTCGTGTCGGGCATGCTTGGGAATCAGAGAGCGGTGGCAACTATCTCGCCGAATGCCTCTGACCAAGAGCTAGAGAAGCCTCACCAAGTGGACTTGCTACGCCAGGCCGATGTGAAAGAGCGCGTCCCCTTCGTGCACAAGAGGCAAGTTGGTGCGGCCCACAATGACGCCATCAAGAGGTGATCTGATCTCAACGTCCTCTTCACCCAGCGGGTCTGATATTACGCCAAGCACATGCCCGACCTCTATCTCTGCCCCCAGACTCAACCTTGTCCTGACAACGCCGCTGGACGGCGCCCTGACCCAACGGCTGGACGACAGAATCTTCGTCTCACCAAGTCCGTCAACTCGTCTTCTGGCCGGCACCATTCCAATGCTTTCCATTACTCGCACCACGCCGCGCACGCCCGTCCTGATGGCAGGCTCGTCAAAACGCAGCGCTTCCCCCGCTTCGTAAGCGATCACAGGCACGTTCCGCTCCGTGGCGGCGGCGCGCAGGCTTCCATCCCTCGTTGAGGAGTTCAGCACAACAGGAGCCCCGAACTCGCGCGCCATGCACAGGGCGTCGGCATTTTCGATCTCAACACGGACCTGCGGGTAGTTCTCCCTATGAACTGCCCCGGTGTGGAGATCGATTCCATGAGTGCAGTTGGAGAGGATCTCATCAAGGAACATGTTAGCCAGGCGGGCGGCAAGCGAACCTCTGGAGGACCCCGGGAACGATCGGTTCAGGTCTCGCCGGTCCGGCAGATACCGGCTGAGATTCAGAAAGCCGGGCACGTTCACTATAGGAATCGCGATCAGGGCACCGCTGAGGCGCCTTAGCGCGGCCAGCTTCATGATCCGCCGTATGATTTCGACTCCAACAATCTCGTCACCGTGAATGGCTGCCGAAACAAACAGCACCGGGCCGTCTCGCTCACCGTTGATTACGTGCACCGGCATCGTAATGGGCACGCGCGTAGACAGGTCGGCAATCGGAAGGTCAACCTGCGTTCGATACCCTGCGCCGACCTTGACCTCGCCGATTGTGATTGCCTGGGATGAACCGCCTCTCTTGCTGTTCATCGCAAGTCGCTACACCTGTCCGCCGCTGTTCGTGGGGTTGGCGTGCGTCTCGAGGAACTCGATTATCTCCTCGGCAATCGCTACCCCTGTCGATCTCTCGATTCCTTCGAGCCCGGGAGTTGAGTTGACTTCAATCAGCACTGGGCCACGCTTTGACCGGAGCATATCCACCCCGGCCACGTTCAGCCCTAGCGCCTTGCAGGCGCGCACTGCGGCCGAGCGCTCTTCTCGCGTGATATTGATGTTCCTCGCGGTGCCCCCACGATGAAGATTGGAGCGAAACTCGCCCGGTCCGCCCTGCCGCTTCATAGCTCCGACCACCCGGTCGCCTATTACAAAGGCTCGAATGTCCGCTCCGTCCGCCTCCTTGACGAACTCTTGCACCAATATGTTGAGGTTGGCCCCTCTGAAGGCCTCGAAGGTACTCTTCGCCGAAGGCATGGTCTCGCCGAGAACAACGCCCACGCCCTGCGTCCCTTCAACCAGCTTAATGACCACCGGCGGGCCCCCGACCATTCGAATGAGGTCCTCGGCTCTTCGACCAGAATTCGCGAAGCCCGTGACTGGCAGACCAATACCCAGGTTGGACAGAATCTGCAGCGCCCATAGCTTGTCGCGGGCTCGGCCTATCGCCGCAGAGTCGTTCAGCGGCCACACTCCCATCATCTCGAACTGGCGCAACACAGCGAGGCCGTAGAAAGTTATCGACGCGCCGATTCGCGGAATCACTGCATCGTAGCCGGTGAGGGCAGCGCCTCTGTAAAGGAGCTGCGGTCTCTGCGAAGTTATGTTCGCGTAGCACTGCGTCGTGTTGACGATGTCGATCTCGTGTCCCCTGGCTTCGGCAGCCTCGACGAGGCGCTTGTGGCTATAGAGGTCGGGGTTGCGCGCCAGCATCGCAATCTTCAACTGGTCACCCCGTGGGCTTTGGCGTGGTCCGAGTCCGCGGCGCGTCTGCGGGCGCCACGCTTGCGGCGCCTGCCTGCCAGGTACGAGGCCATGGGATCGACGATCAGCCTATCCCGCATCGCCTCACGTCCGATGATCATCGGGAACTCCATGCTGTCCCTGTTCGCTAGACTCAACTCAATCGGCCAACTGCTGTTCCCAATCTTGAGATTAGTCCTGATTACGTATCGACGCTCGCTCACCCCGCTTGAGTTCGTGACCCATCGCTCGTCGCTGATCGGCGCCTCGCACTCCAATGAAACAGCCTCGTTTCGCTCCTTCGAAGGGACGCGAAAGCGTAACATCGGGTGCCCATCCACGGTCTCTATGCTTAGGTCCCAGGCGTGCAGTGCAGACGTCTTCGCACCTGTATCGAGCTTCGCCTTAATGGCAGGAATACCCAGGCAGGGCAGGGACACCCACTCTCTCCATCCAAGAACTCGCTTGTTGGTTTCGTCAGAATTCAATGGTCACCTGGGTCAATCAAGCGCGTGCCTGATGCCTGCACAGCCCGGGCCTCCGGACCGCGCTAAGACTCACTCCACGCAAAAGGTAACAGACCGGCCCGGCACACACGGCCTCCTTGGAAATCCCAACCGCCAGCTTCATTGTGGATTGCAGTCCAGCTAACGGCAGAATAGCTACCAGCGACCGACGACGCAAGGAGAACCTCACTCCCCTAACCGACCGGTTGTACTCCGGGCCGACGGTAGGGCAGTGCAGTAACCAAGCCCCACACCAGAGTCCTGCTACCTCTCAGGGAACATCGTGCTCGCGTCGCAGAACAACCCATGCGGGCCGACAGGGTGCGCGCTTCTGCCCGGCCTCGCCACTCATCAACATGAGCCAGTCTACGGCGGCTCACCCTCTCCCAAGACAAGGACTTCGGAGGGCAGTCAAGAGTCGCCAGAATTTCAACTCGGAGGCTCCGCTTCAGGACTCAAGCTCGCCATTGGAGAGGCAGCAGGAGAATCACTCGCTCGGGAACAGGACCACCCTCACGTAACGGTCCCCGGTCAGATAGCGCTGAGCCGCCGCTGAGACTTCCTCCAGCGTTAACGCTTCCAAGCGGTCATCGAAGCCAACAATCTCGGAGTACGCTTCGCCGCGCCGGCCAGCGTCCAGGATGGCAGTCAACCAGAAGCTATTGTCTCTCACCTGCTCCTCTCGGGTAGTTCGCAAGAGTTCCTTCACTGTGTCCAGATACTCTTGGTCGCCTCCTGACTTGAGCCATTCGACTTCCGACATGATCTCGCCGAACAGCTCCTCGGTCCGGGACGGATCGCTTCCGAAGATGATGACTACTTGGTATTCCGGGTCGGGCAGAAGCTGAGAGCCGCCTGTGTCAACCCATATGCTGTAGGTGCCACCCAACTCCTCCCGTACGCGTTCCCTCAGCCGGATACCCAGCACTTCGCCCGCAACCGTGAGGGTGAGGTCTTCCTCCCGGCTCCACTCCATGTCACCGGCGAAGACCAGCACCGTCCTGCTGCGTGGCTCGACGCCGCTCTTAACGATGTGGTCCTCTATCCCGAATGGCGGGTCTATGCCAACGTCGCGCCACTCCTCAACTCGACCCATCGTGGGCAGGCTGGCCAGGTAGGTCTCCGACAATGATCGCAGTTCGTCCCAATCGAAGGCGCCCACGAACACGAACGTGGCGTCCCCCAGGTCGGCAAAACGTTCGGCGTAGACGGCCTCCGCACGCTCGAAGCTCAGTTCGTCCACGAGATTCGCAGTTAGGGGTCGCCGCCGCAGATGGTTCTGAGCCAACACAGTATTTGCCGTGTCGAACAGAATCGCGTCAGGCTGGGCCGCCCGCGTCTCCGCAACGCTCCGTCGATTCGCCTCCAGAGTCGAATAGAAGACCGGGTCGAACCGTGGCTCGGTCGCATAGAGCGTAATCAGTTGGAACACCGTCTCCAGGTCATCCGGAGAGGCGCTGCCATTGAAGCCCTCGAACAGTTCACCAATATAGGGCGAAACAGAGACTCTCTTGCCTGCCAGCAGCTTGTCGAGCGTCACGCTGTCGTGGGGCCCGACCCCGCTTCCGCCAGCCAGGTCGTCTGCGTACAGTGCCGAAACATGGTCCTCATCCACCACAAGCGAATGGCCTCCCGGGCTGAACGCCCCGAACATCAGCTCGTCGCTTCGGAAGTCGGTCTGCTTGGCGATGACCGTGATGCCGTTGGACAGCGTCCAACTCTGCGCGTCAATAGGCTCGATGATTTCCTCAGAAACGATGGCACCAGGAGTCGGAATCTCCGCTAGCAGCGTTACGTCGCCCAGTTCGTCCGCATAGGCCTCAACTTGCAGCGCACTCGACGTCTCGATCTGCAGCTGAGTTGCCGCAGCCAGCTGTTCATCGGTGGCGCCGTCCGTTTCCTTTGGACGCACTATGAGGAGCGCCGTGTCTGCGATCTCGGCCCACGACTGGGCCACCGCATCGAAATCGGACAGCGAAATCTGTGGAAGCAGTTCTTGGTAGAGGTCCCACTCTGCCTCGATGCCGGGAACTGGATTCCCACTAACGAAGTAGTCCACGTACGAGCTTGCCAGACTCGAAGAAGCCGTCTGGTCCCTTTGCCGGTACTGGTTTTCCACAGAGGTCAACAGGTCGGCCTTCTCCCGGGAGAGTTCTCCCTCCGTAAACCCATGCTGCTTGACTCGCTGGATCTCTTCAAGCATTGCCGCAAGACCTCGCTCCAGCTCGCCTTCCTCCACCCACGCCTGGAACGTCAGAATGTCCAGAGGCAACACGAACTGTGAACGCGCGGCGCCTGACCAGAGATAGGGAGGATTCTCCTTCTGCCCCCGCTCAAACAATCGAGCATTCAGCATCATGAATGCCAACTCTTCCACTACCTTGCTCCTGAATGTCGGAAGGTCAGCCCCCAATTCGGGAGCAAGCCTTCGGACCAGGATGAACTGGCTTCCCGGCGACTCGGCATCGGTGAACACTTGGACAACCGGGACCTCTTGGCCCGGTATCTCGAATCTCGGTCTGTCGGTAGTTGCTCCGATCGCTGCGCGCTCTTGAGTGGCCTCACCGTCGGGCGGAGGGGCAAAGTGCTGCTTGATCTTGGACTCGATCAATTCAGCGTCGAAGTCTCCGACGGCAACGACTGCCATCAGATCAGGCCTGTACCAACGCTCGTAGTAAGCCACAAGTCGCTCTCTCGGCGCCGTCTCTACCACTTCCGTCAGGCCGATCGGGTCCCTCTCCGCATATCGCGATGTGCCAAACAGTACGGGGAACCAGTTGGCCTGGAACCGAGAGTCGAAGCCCTGGAACAGCCGCCACTCCTCAAGTACCACGCCGCGCTCGAGCTCCACCTCTTCAGGCTCGAACGTCACCGCGTACGCCCAATCGCTAAGAATCTGAAACGCCGTCTCGGTGATTTCCGGATCGTCGGTTGGAACATCAAGCCAGTACACCGTTTCGTCGAAGCTCGTATAGGCATTGAGGTGGGACCCGAACGTGCTGCCGATCGACTCAAGATATTCGACGATCTGCTGCTTCTCGAAGCGCTCCGTTCCATTGAATGCCATGTGCTCCACAAAGTGCGCCAATCCGCGCTGGTCCTCCTCCTCGAGCACAGATCCGGCCTTTACCACAAGCGAGAGTTGGGCTCTTTCTGGCGGCTCCTGGTTGTGCCTGATGAAGTAGCTCATGCCATTCGAAAGCGTGCCGCGCACAACCGATGGGTCAAACTCAATCGTGTCGTCAATTACGGCGACTGGGGTAGCGGTTGGCTCCGGGGTCGGCGTTGGTGTCGGTTCGGGCGTAGGCGTCGCAGTCGGCGTTGGCGTCGGTTCTGGCGTCGGCGTCGGAGTCGGAGTCGCGGTGACTTCCGGTGTTGGCGTCGGGGTCGGAGTTGCGACGATGGTAGGCTCAGGAGTAGGCGTGGGCGTAGCCTCTGGAGTAGGTGTAGGCGTGGCGACCGCCGTTGGCGACGGACTTGCTGTTGCCTCCTCTGTGGCGGGTGGCGTTGGCGGCGCCGCAGGCTCGGAATCGCTGTCGCATGCGATCAGCGCTCCAAGCATCAGAATGGTGCCGAGCGCTCCAACCACAATCCACGTGTTCGTCTTAGAAAAGCTCATGGGTATCCATTGATCCTGTGTTTGCTTAGTGGGTGTGTCAAAGGACGCGCCGATGACAATCCGACGCACTATACCGTAATACGCTGGGGATATCTTGCAAGGATTCTAGGGCCCCTCGATGTGTCGGAAGATGCAACACTCCAATCTCCTTCAGGGCAGTCCGACGAAGGCCTGTGCAATTGGCGCATCCCCTGGATATCCAGACGTACAACCTGGAGCAGACCCATCCCTCAACTCCAATTGGCCGTCGGCTGGTTGTTCATCGCCATCGATTCTTCCGGGCCTTCCTTGCAGCCATCACCAGTGCATGAGACCGACGTGTCCTGTTAACGTACCGAGGAAGACCGGGAGCAACACATGCCCAAGTTCGTTTTCATGCCGCCTCAGGACGATCCATCGCGGAGCTTCGCCGCAAGGCTGGCGGATACCTTGCCCGAGTACAACGTGTCGGTGCCTGAGACGGAAGACGCGGCGGTCGAGGAAATCAAGGACGCTGACGCAGCCATGGGGTGGATATCGCCCAGTTCACTGCGCGCGGCGAACAATGTCCGCTGGCTACACAACCCCAACGCCGGTCCGTTCGTTGGCTACTACTACCCCGACCTCGACGAGCATCCTGTCACCGTAACGAACCCTAGAGGCATCTACTCAGACCACATTGCGCACCTTGTTCTCACCTTCATGCTCTCGCTGTCACGCGGGCTGCCCGGGTACATCGAGGCGCAGCGAAACAGGGTGTGGGACAAGGACGCCTCGACTTCGCCGTACGTGTTCTTGCGTGAGTCGACGGTGCTGATCAACGGCCTCGGAGGAATCGGCCACGAAACGGCCAGGCTGTGCAACGAGCTTGGAATGCGTGTGATCGGCATCGAACCCAGGCCGGAGCACCACACGCCTTACGCAGAGGTCCACGGCCCCGAACGCCTCGACAGCATGTTGCCGGAAGCTGACTTTGTGGTGACCACCGTGCCACACACGCCGGACTCCGAGGGCATGTTTGACGCCACGCGCTTCAGCAAGATAAAGCCCACGGCGTACTTCA
Organism: Dehalococcoidia bacterium; assembly: GCA_965116985.1. Lineage (GTDB taxonomy): Bacteria > Chloroflexota > Dehalococcoidia > Lucifugimonadales. The sequence goes on from OZ220745.1 coordinate 362,327, forward strand.
TAAACGTAGGCCGCGGAATGGTCTGCAGGATTGACGACCTAGCGGACGCCATCGAGGCCGGGGATATCGCCGGCTGCGGCGTTGATGTCTACGAATACGAGCCGCTTCCATCGGATCACAAGCTGTGGGGGCTGCCAAACGTGCTTATGACGCCTCACATCGCGGTCAAGGACGCAGACAACATCCCGGAACGCAGGTGGGAGGTGCTTCTGGAGAACGCCCGTCGTTTTCTAGATGGCCGCCCGCTCGTCAACATAGTCGACAAGGAGAAGTGGTTCTGACTATGCCGAAAGCCACAATCGACGGCCTCTCGATCTACTACGAGTCCCACGGCAAGGGCTTCCCGCTCGTGCTGTGTCACGAGTTCGCCGGCGACCACCGCTCCTGGGAACAGCAGGTCTCGTACTTCTCGCGGAGGTACAGGGTCATAACCTACAACGCACGGGGATACCCGCCGTCCGACGTTCCGGAGAACCTGGAGGCATACAGTCAGGCCCGGGCGGTTGAGGATCTGAAGGGTCTGCTGGACCACCTCGGAATCGAGAGCGCGCACATAGGCGGATTGTCTATGGGCGGAGCTGTCACGCTGAACTTCGGCATCAGGTATCCGGGCAAGGCTCGGTCGCTCATCGTGGCCGGCGCGGGAACAGGCTCGGTAGATCCCGACGCCTTCCGCCTAACTGCGAACAAGTTCGCCGATCAGATGGAAATCCAGGGAATGCACTCCATGGCCGATTACGCAAAGGGCCCCGCCCGCATCCAGCTCTTGGAGAAGGACCCGGTTGGCTGGGAACGCTTCGCCTGCCAGTTCCTCTCCCACTCGAGCACAGGATCGGCTCTCACGTTCCGGGGCTTCCAGGCAAGGCGGGCGCCCATCTTCGATCTGGAACGGGAACTTCGCGCTCTCGAAGTTCCCACGCTGATCATGTTCGGTGACGAGGACGATCCATGTGTCGAACCCGGCGTGTTCATGAAGAGATGCATCCCCAGGTCGGGCATGGCCGTGTTCCCGAAGTCAGGTCACGCCATCAATCTGGAAGAGCCGGACCTCTTCAATCGCACAGTCGGCGACTTTCTTTCGGCCGTTGAGATCGATAGGTGGCCTGAGAGGCAAAGCGGAATTGACGCGGGCAGACTCGCATAGCGACGGAGTTCTAGCGCATTGAAGATCACGGACATCACACTCACAGAGATCCTTGCAGCCGTCGATGGCCAGCGAGTTAAGTCCATCATTCAGGTGCACACGGATGAAGGTCTGACCGGGATCGCTGAAGGCACACGCCACACCAGCGTCGCCAGGGCCTATATCGACGACCTCATAAAGCCCCTGATCGTTGGTTTGGACCCTGTGCAGCCGCGCCAGATTCGGGAGATCCTCAGTCTCGGTACTGGAGACACGCCGACCGGATTCCCTCCGCAGATCGTAGGGTCCATAGACATTGCCTGCTGGGACATCACCGGCAAGGCGGCGGGACTTCCCCTGTACACTCTGCTCGGCGGTGCCCATAGGACGGAGATTCCCCTCTACTGGAGCCGGGGGTTCGGCTGGCGAAAGTCCCCCGAGCAGATGCTGGAGGAGGTCCAGGAGGGATATGAGAAGGGCTTCCGCGCCTTCAAGGTCCGCATGGATCTGCGCAGCTACAGGCAGGACAAGGATCCGGCCAAGGACTTCGCCGTCTTTCAGAAGTGCAGGGAATGGCTGCCGGACGACGTCCCTCTTGGCTTCGACGCCAACTGCGGGTACTCCGTCCCGACAGCAATAGAGCAGGGGAGACGCCTCGAGCAGCTGGGCGTGGCCCACTTTGAGGAGCCACTGCCGCCATACGATCTGCCGGGACTCCGCCACGTTGTCGACGCCCTGGATTGCGCAGTGTCGACCGGCGAGCAGGAGACGTCCTCATGGCGGTTCCGTGACCTGATCGATCTGGGCAACCCGGACATACTTCAGCCCGACATACTCAATGTAGGCGGCCTGTCTGAGTTAACACGGGTGCTTGATATGGCTGTGGTGCATAGCAAGGTCGTCATGCCGCACAGCCCCAACATTGGCGCGAACGCGCTCGCTAGCCTGCACGCCTACAGCACCGTCACCAACGCGGTGAGACCGCACGAGTACTCAGAAGAGTTCACCGGCCCGGTCGAGCAGGTGGCCGAGCTATTCGTTGAACCGGTCGTCCCCGATGGAGGCGTGATCCGCCTGCCGGACCGTCCCGGTCTGGGCCTGGAACTCGACCAGAGGGCCCTCCGGAGGGCCGCCTCGCGGTAAAGTCGTCCACGCGCTGCCCAAGCGCCGGGCAAGATGAACTTATGGCCGGGCTCTGCCGCCTGCTAGGCGAGTTCCACCATCAGTTGCTCGAGCGGCATGCTTTCAAGCGACTCAATGCGCATGTCTGCGTGATCGAATGACAGGTCCTTCGTCATCGTCCCCGGGACGGCGACGCAGAGCAGACCCGCGTTCTTCGCTGCTTGCACCCCGTTGGGAGAGTCCTCCAGCGCGAACACCTCCTGTGCTGTGACGCCGAGATCGGAAATGGCCTTGACATACGAGGCGGGGTCCGGCTTCGTCTTCCCTACGTCGTCCGAGCACACGATCGTATCGAATGCCTGCGCGAGTCCAATCAAGCCCAACTTTGGCGCCACCCACGAACGCGTCGAACTCGAAGCAATTCCTAGTCGCAGCCCTAGCTCCCGAGCGCGGCTGACATAGTCCTCGACCCCTGGAAGCGGCGCAGCATCCTCGAACGACGCGTCGAATGCGGACGAGTTCTTCCTTCGAACCTCGTCCGGATCCACAGCCATACCGACAAGCTCCTCAAGATAGGCGTAGATGTCCAGGGAGTTATGGGACTTGCCTATGTGCGGCGTCCAGACCGAGAGCGGCAGGTCAGCTCCGTAGGAACGGAACGTGCTTAGCCACGACTGATAGACCAACACTTCCGTATCAGCGATCAACCCATCGAAGTCGAAGACAACTGCCTTGAACATTCTGGAAACGTCACCCCCTGAGGAGTCTGGCCCGAATTCTAGGGCAGAAGTTGTTATTTCGATAGCAACCGCCCCATGTCAATTCTGGCCGAGTCCCAACAAGCTGGCGAAATCTGCGGGTGAAGGCGGCGGAAATCAACTTGGTAAGGCACACTCACTGAGGCTGGACGTCCTCTCAAGGACTGCGTGCAATGCTCCAGGGGCGGCCAATCAAACAGAAAAGGACCGGCTTCAAGACGGGCGGACCGTAGCCTTCAATTGCCCAATTGGCCACGACGAAGACCTATGGTTATCAGTCTCGCCTCCCTACACGCATGTTTGCGAGCCCTAGCTGCGTATGGCGTTCCATTTGACCGCTAAATTCAATGAGTTAGAACTCAATTAACCTTGTACATCGTCCGCTTACGATACTACCGTATGCGCAAGCTATCGAAGCTGTCATACGATGCGAAAGATGCGTTACAGGGTCTTCCGTCCCGTCGTTTGCTCCATACTCTATTGCTCAGTCGCTCTTTACATTGCTGCCTGCGGCAACGACTTTGCTACAAGTCCGGAGTCCGCAGAAGAGGACCCCACAGAAGCCTCAGTGATTGATGTCGTAGAGCCTGTAGTGCCTTCCGTGGTGCCTGTGAACTCTGAGCCGGAACCTGTTCAGGCAGGACCCGATCACGAGAACCTGATTGAAGGCACGGATGTCGGAGCTTTCTACGAGGTCGGCTTAAGTGGATTCGACATTATTTGGACGAATCCAGATAATGGCAGCTACTCCCTCCTGCTCAGGACATCGGACTCGGTCGAGTGGAACGTATTCTATGGAGGCCACGGCGAAGATTACGCCGTTGTGGAATACGAGTCACTCAATCTCTCTGGCACGGAAACGCTCGTGGGCCACTTCATAGAGCACGACGACGCCGGTAGGGTCTTGCTCGAGCATCCAGAGTTCACCCTCGACCTCTACTCGATAGAACTGGCAACCCCAGAGCGTTTTCTGATCATGGGCTCAGAGATCGGCGCGATCTACGAAGTAGGTTCAGAAGGAATCGATATAGGTTGGGCCAATCCGGCAGACGGCAGCTACACTTTGTTCCTGAAGACTTCTAGCTCCCCTGAGTGGAACATCTACAACGGCGGTCACGCGGACGAGCGTGCCGTCGTCCAGTTCAGGACTCTGAAACTCTCAGGAAGGGAAACGCTCGTGGGCCAGTTTCACAAGTATGGACTGGACCAGAACTATGTGGAGTCTTACACAGAGTTTCAGATTGACCTGTCAGCCATCGAGATGCCTTAGCGCCGTCTCATTGGCTTTGTTCGCTATAGCGACGCAGGCTTCCTTCCGCACACCTTCCGATCGTTAGCGGCTATGACCTGATTTTCTCGCCCTTGGGATCATAGGGCGAGCTTAGCCGGACGCTGGCGGCAAATCGCTCAGTTGCAGCTTCGATCTGATAGGAACCTGCGCGAATCCAGCTAGGTGTAGCCCCTTCCGGATTCTCGAGGTACCCCATCGCAATGGAACGCCCCAGAACGTGGCTGTAGTTTCCTGATGTGGTGTATCCGACGATCACACCGTCGCGGTAGATGGGTTCATCGCCCAGCAGAAGCGGCTCTGGGTCATCCAGAACGAACATGGCCAGTCGCTTCTTGATGCCCGCCTCCCTCTGGCGGACCAATGCTTCCCGCCCGATGAAGTCGACTCCCTTGTCGAACGCAACTGCAAAACTGAGCCCCGCCTCCAGTGGAGTGTCCACGTTGGAGATGTCGTGGCCCCAACTTCGGTACGCCTTCTCCAACCTGAGCGATTCCAGCGCATGGTAGCCCGCATGGGTAAGGCCGAACTCGCCGCCCTCATTGACAATCGACTCGTACACGCCACGGGCATACTCACTGGGGATGTAAAGCTCCCAGCCCAGCTCGCCCACATAGGTAATCCGCCACGCCCGCACCGGCGCGTGGCCAAGGTATATTTCCTTGGACGTTAAGAACGGGAACGCCTCGTTCGATAGCTCCGCATCGGTGAGTCTGGAGAGCAGCTCGCGGGACCGCGGCCCCATAACGCTCAACACGGCATACGACGACGACACATCGGTCAGGTTCGCTCTCGCGCCATCCGGGATGTGCCGCTTGATCCAGGCAAAGTCCCGCGTGATCGACGCCGCAGACGTCACAATCATGTACGAATCTTCTGACACCCGATTCACCGTCAGGTCCGCAACGAAGCCGCCCTTGGCATTCAACATGCCTGTGTAAACGAGCTTGCCCGGCTCCACGGCAACGTCGTTAGCCATGATTCGCTGAAGTACGGCCTCTGCGTCGGCTCCCTGCAGGAGAAACTTAGCGAAGGAAGTCTGGTCGAAAACGCCCACGGCCCGCCTCACGGCCATGTGCTCACTAGCGGAGTACGGGAACCAGTTCTGCCGTCCCCACGAGTACTCGTATGTGGGCTCAACACCCTCTGGAGCGTACCAGTTGGCCCGCTCCCACCCGGCGGTAACCCCGAAGCAAGCGCCGCGCGCAGCAAGTTGGTCGTGCAGGGGAGACCGCCGCACGTTCCGCGCAGTCTCCGGCTGCCTGTGGGGCCAGTGCATCGCGTAGATGAGGCCCAGCACCTCTGACACGCGCTCTCGTAGGTACGCGGGATTGTTCGCCCATCCCTCGAAGCGGCTGAGATCGACCTCGGACAGGTCCATCGTCATCTCACCCTCGGTGATCCACTCCGCCATCGCCTTGCCGGCGCCGGCCGCCGACGCCACGCCGCTGGAGTTGAACCCTGTGGCCGCGAAGAAATTCCGCACGCCATGAGCTTCGCCCATGATGTAGCGGGAGTCAGGAGTAAAGCTCTCCGGGCCCACCAGCCTGAAGCGCACTCCCGCTTCCGCCGTGGCCGGAACTCGTCGTATCGCTTCTTCGATGAATACGTTGTAGTGACTCCAGTCCCTGTTGAGCATGTGGGCTGAGAAGTCGTCCGGAATGCCCTCCATTCCCCAGGGCTCCGCCTCCGGCTCAAAACCGCCGATCAGCAGCCCTCCGCCTTCGTACGGATATCGGCGCACATAGATGTACCCGTCCGGATCGCGAAGCGAGGGCATGTCATCCGCGGCGCCGGGAACCTGCTCTGTAACAAAGTACGCGTGGTCTGCGGCGTGTAGAGGAATGGGGACCCCGCACATCAGCCCGATCTCTCGTGACCACATGCCGGCGCAGACCACTAGGACCTCGCACTTGATGTCGCCCCGTGACGTCGACACGCCTGACACTGCGCCTTCGCTGGTCAGGACATCGGTGACGCGTGTGTTCTCGACGATGTTGACCCCGCGATTCCTCGCACCGGTTGCCAGCGCGTTCGCCGTGCTGTCCGGCACGGTCTCCCCGTCCTTGGGCAGGTGGACCGCGCCAACAAGCCCTTCGGTGCTCAGCAACGGCAGTAGCCTCTTCGCCTCGTCGAGGCTGATCTCGTTCATCTCCACACCGAATCCCTTCGCCATCGAGATCATGTGACGTAGCTCGTCCATGCGGCCCTCGTTGCGGGCCACGCTGATGCTTCCGGTCTGCCTGAAACCGGTATCCACCCCGGTCTCGTTCATGAGGTCCTCGTACAGTTGCACGCCGTAGCGGGAAATGTCCGTCAACGCTCGCGTATGTCGCAGTTGAGTGACTAGCCCGGCCGAGTGAGCCGTGGTCCCGCTGACGATCGTGCTGCGTTCCAGCACGACGATATCCTTCCAACCCATGTCGGCCAGGTGATACGCGACGCTGCACCCCACGATGCCCGCGCCAATTACGACGACCTCTGCCTGTTGCGGAATTCTTCTGTCCATGATCTGGCTGCGTAACCTAGCACCACCTCCCGGAGCGGTCAATCTCCTCGGCGTTCAATCGCGGCGCCCTCGATTGCTAGAAGATCCCAACGTTGGATGGGCCGGGAGCGGATCCGTACTTCGCCTAGCCACGAGCCACACTTCCTTCTGCTCCATCCGGCCAAGAATCCCCTGTACAGACTGCATGCCACTCAGAGTAAGGACCTTCCGCCACGTCCATTTGGCCAAAGGAGTCGCCGTGACTCTGTGAGGGCAATCTTCCATTCAGCAGCCTCGAAGCGCACGCAACTCAACTCGTGAAGCGCAGCTAGCCCAGGGCAAACACCAGCATGTTTCCGGCAATGTAGCAGCCCACAAGGACAATGCCTTCCGGCGTCCACACCCCCGCGAGCCGTCCACGAGGCCTGAGTGTCGCTCCTGCGATGACGACCCCGGTCATCAGCACTGCGACGAGCCCCGCAACGATGTGTACTTGCGAAACCGCGCTCCAGATCACTCCGTCCGAAAACGCGAGGTCGTCCATTAGAAGAATGAACCCCATGTTGAACACGTTGCTGCCCAGCACGTTGGTGATCGCCAGGTCCGGTGCGTTCAGCCGAAGCGCCGCAAACACGGTCGCGATCTCTGGGAGTGACGTGCTCAGGGCAAGGAACTGCGTTCCCACAAAACTCGCCTCCCAGTCCATCGCCTCGGCTATCTCGAAGCCGGTATTCGCGAGCAGCACGGCGGCCCCAACCACGACTCCCGCGGACACCAGGTAGACGCCCATCGACTTTTTCAAGCTCTGGTCCGCGTAGCCCTCACTCGCGACCTCTCCGCCCTGTGCCGACTGCTGGCCTCTCCCATCTTGCCTGTACACAAGCAGCATCGCGATTAGAAAGCCCACCATTAGCGCGACCGACAGAGGGCTCACGTACCATGAAGACATCAGCGTCGTCGCGTTGTGGAAGTAAATCGCGCCCACAGCCAGAAGAATGAGACCCACTCCGAAGACACCCACCGTGACGGAGGTGAGTCGCACGGTCGTTAGTAGCGGCCCGTTCCGCCAGTACAGGTCGGCAAGCCCGATGATCATCAGGTTGAACAGGTTGCTGCCAAATGCGTCGCCGACAGCCAGATCCGGCGAGCCGACAAAGGCGATCGAACTGATGCCTGTGCCCAGCTCGGGAAGCGAAGTGGCCGTAGCCAACATTACAACACCCACGAACGAACGTCCGAGTCCAGTCTTCTCGGCCACGACATCTGCGGAGCGTGCCATGAATTGCGCCGCAATCAGAATGGCAACGGCAACCGCGCCAAACTGAAGCCACAAGAGTGCCACTGACATAAGCTCCGGTTGCCTCCCAACGAGAGCCTGCCGGCGCTCTTGAGGCGCTTCCAATCAAAGTCTCGGCGGACATAATAGCCTCGCCCGTTACTCATTGCACCATTTATCACAAATCGACTCTGCGCAGACTGATCAATGTCCGAACTCTCTTGTGATAGAGTTCGGCACGTCACTGCCGAGCTTGGTGCTGAGGGTCAACCGGCGGCCGGGCTCTGGAGGAAGCTAGATTGCGGACAACAACTAGAAGGCTCCGGGCCATGAAGCGTCGTGGCGAGAAGATCGCCATGATGACCGCCTACGACTACACGTCGGCCCAGATAGTTGAAGCTGCGGGCGTCCCCATAATCCTGGTCGGTGACAGCTTGGGACAGGTAGTCCTCGGCTACGAAACGACCGTTCCCGTGACCATGGAGGAAATGCTCCACCACGTGAAGGCCGTGGTAAGAGGGTCGAGCAGCGCCCACGTCGTTGCCGACTTGCCCTTTCTGAGCTACCAGGCCGACACGGCCGAGGCTGTGCGCAACGCCGGCCGGCTCCTGAAGGAGGGCGGCGCACAATCGGTAAAGCTTGAGGGAGGCGAGCACGTCGCCCTCACGGTCGAGCGCATCGTCAGCGCTGGCATCCCCGTGATGGGCCACATCGGCCTCACGCCGCAGGCTGTCAACCAGCTCGGCGGCTACCGCGTTCAGGGCAGGACCGGGGACGCGGCTGAACGGCTGGTCGCGGACGCGATCGCGATCGAAGAGGCGGGCGCGTACGCCTTGGTGCTCGAAGGCGTCACCACAAGCGCTTCGCAGACCATAAGTGACAAGGTGGGCATACCCGCCATCGGCATAGGCGCAGGCATTCACTGCGACGGCCAGGTGCTGGTCCTGCACGACGCCCTCGGACTCTACACCAACTTCGTCCCCAGGCACGCCCGCCGGTACGCCGACCTGGCCAGCCTCGCCACCGAGGCGCTTGCCAAATACGTGGCCGACGTCCAGTCTGGCGCCTTCCCCACGGATGCCGAGAGCTTCAGTTGAAAGTCGTCCGCGCCATGGCGGAGATGGCGGAGGTCGCGGGCTCGGCCCCGCGGCCGCTCGGGCTCGTGGCCACAATGGGAGCCGTGCACGCCGGCCACATCGCCCTCATGGAACGGGCAAGGCGTGACAACGCGACCGTAGTCACAAGCCTGTTCGTCAACCCAACCCAGTTCGACGATAAGGACGAATTCGAAGAATACGCCCGGGACTCGGAACGCGACCTCGCCCAGTTCGAGGCGTGCGGCACAGACATCGCCTTCACACCGCTGGTCGAACAGGTGTACCCGCCGGGCTTCACCACCAGCGTCAGCGTGGGCGCCGTGGCCGATCGACTTGAGGGCGCTGCAAGACCCGGCCACTTCACCGGCGTTGCCACGGTCGTTTGCAAGTTGCTTGTGGCCGTGCGCCCCAACCGAGCGTACTTCGGCCAGAAGGACGCGCAGCAGTGCGCCGTCATTCGGCGCCTCAACGTCGACCTCAACCTTGGTGCCGAGATAATAGTCCTGCCAACGGTTCGCGACTCTGACGGCCTCGCCCTCAGCAGCCGCAATCAGCGCCTCAGCGCTTCTGAACGCAAGTCCGCGCTGTCGCTCTACGCAGCCCTGCTCCTCGCACAGCAGCTCTGGCACGAGGGCGTTTCGGACGCCACCCAGGTGAAGGCAGCGATGCTCGAACTCTTGGACGCCCAGGACGGCGTGTGCCTCGACTACGTCAGCATCGCGCACCCAGACACGTTCGAAGAGCTCGATTCCCTCGAACGGTCTGCGGTGGTCGCCATCGCCGCGAGGGTAGGGAAGACTCGCCTCATCGATAACTTTGTGCTGGAATAGGGGCCGGGCCACGCGCTCCACACCAACTGGAAGCATTGCATCAACCGATGCATGCCTCAGCAACGAACATACGCACTTACGTTTTGACAGTCACGTGGTCGAATCTCGATACGGAAACGGCCGCCCGCGTCACCTAACGGCCCGTTCTAAGCGAGCCGCTGTCGAATCCACGCGGCCGTAACGGACGCGACCTCCGCAAACACATCGCGTCCCTCTTCCGCAGTTCCGTCCGACAGGTCATAGGAGTGGTCCGCGCCTTCCAACACACGGACGCTCGCCCTGTTGCCCAGCGGTTCCAGCGCCTGCCGCAGCTCGCCTACGTCAGTTAGATCATCGCGGTCGCCCTGCACGAACAGCATCGGCATTGGCACGTGCCGAAGATGCCCCACGGTGTCATCGAGCAGATCGTGCCACCGCATCGGGAACACATACAGCACAAGGCCAAGCACATTAGACCACGGCTCCCGCGCCATGGCCGTGGTCATTAACTGGCTGCTCATCGAACGTCCTCCAAGGAACAGAGGCAGCTCCGGCGCCAGCCGCCTGGCGGCGTCAACTGCCGACCGCAGCGTTTCAAGCAGCACGTCGAGTGGGTCCAGCATGCCGTACACGTAGTCGCCGCACATGCCCTCGCTGTACGGGTAGTTATACCGAAACGTCGCCACGCCATGGCCGGCAAGCCTTTCCGCCAGCTTCACCATGAGTCGCGTGCGAATCGGCGCGCCGGCCCCATGACCCAGCACCACCAGCGCCGCTGGCCGCTCCGGCATTACCACGACACCGGACACTGCAGGTCCTCCCGGAGTGGCTTCGAATCTCGTCTCCGTCAGGTTCTTCTTCGCCAAATTCTCAGTTTCCTTGTCCATAGGGCAATCGACTTTAGACAACTCACCAAATTACTCTCAAACGGTCGGGGCTGCGGCATCCTTCGAAGTCGGCCGCAAACCGGACTATCGAGAACATTGTATTTGACGGCCAACACCAACCTATCTCGGCCCTGCAACTTCCATGAATCGCAGCAGCCGGAAAGGCCGCGATACACAAAATTCGACTTACCCTCTCACACATTAATCCCGCCGCGAAGCACATGAGGTGACCTGAATGCGTCCGAACGTACCAAGAGTGATGAGCACCCAGCACCCGGACAACGCCGCTCCGGCTCCGTTCGCAGATGATCGCGGTGTGCTAAGAGGCGATGGTGAAGTAGAAGAGGCGGTAAGAGTCTTCTCCCTCGGCTGCGATGAACAGATGTGGGACTCAGAAGGTAAAGAGGCCGACAATCAGGTGGTCCGGAAGCTGCTGACAGGCTATCCGGACTTCTTCTCCAACGATCTCAAACTGGGTCGCGAATTGGCGCTCACGCTGCGCGTGCCCAATCCACGGATCGAGCATGACATGCGCAAGTCCATGGTCGAAGCGCTGCAGAGCATCCCAACCGCCTGGGACATGGCGAAGAGCTTCTACAGGGAAGTCGAAGACTCTCCCATCCAGGAAGTCATACTTCCAATGACCACCTCCGCGGAAGAACTCAGCACCATTGACTCCTATTATCGACGGGTAATCGTCGGCCAGGAGAAAGAAGCAGTCTTCAACGGCCAGACCGTCAAGGACTGGGTAGGCGAGTTCTTCCCAAAGAGCATTAGTGTAATTCCGCTGATCGAGGACATGGAGCACCTTCTTGTCTGCGATGAAATCGTAGAGAAATACGTCAGAGACAAAGACCTGCCATACCAGCGCGTCTTCCTTGCAAGAAGCGACCCCGCGCTTAACTACGGGATAGTTGCCGCGGAGTTGGTCCTCAAGATCGCGCTGCAACGTCTGCACCGGCTCGAGGATCGGCTGGGTATGCCCCTTTACCCGATCATCGGCTCCGGCTCCGTCCCGTTCAGGGGGCACCTGACCCCCCTGAACGTCGAACGTACGCTGGTCGAGTATCCCACCGCCCAGACGCTGACCGTTCAGTCCGCGTTCAAGTACGACTACGACGAAGACACCGTTCGCACGGGCATACGGACGATCCACGACCACACGAGGGGTGAGCCCAGGCACGTGGAGGAAGTGCAGGTGCGGGAGATCATCGACAAGTCGACGGCCGAGTACCAAGATCAGGTGCGGCAACTGACGGGCGTCATCAGGTCGGTCTCCGCCTATGTCCCAAAACGCCGGGAGCGCAAGATGCACGTCGGGCTCTTCGGGTACGGCCGCTCATTGGGCGGAGTCGGAGGAGTGACACTGCCGCGTGCCATCGGCTTCACCGCCTCGCTCTACTCGATCGGCGTGCCGCCGGAATTGCTTGGTCTCGGTTCCCTGACCCAGTCAGATCTTGATCTCATACGAGACGTTTACCCAAGCTTCGATGACGATCTCCGCGCAGCCCTGCGCTTTGCGAACGAACGACGCGTAAAGCACCTCCTGGGCGACGAATACGTAACCCTGGTCCGAAAGTTCACGGACGAGACGGACCACGTCCACGAAGGCTTGACGAGCGCCATATGGGCAGGGACAGACGTCGAGGGCACACGGGGCAACATCGTCCATTACATGGAAGAAGCCGCCCGGCTCAGAAGCTTCCTAGGCTGACGGCATCGCCACAACGCGGCTCCACCGGTGGAAGCCGTGACTTACCTGTTTCTGCCACGGAACTCGAAGCCGCCTCACGGACGGAATCCTCTGAACTAGTGGCCTCAGCCGTCTTGGAGAATTACTCGCCGAATGCCTCGTCAAACACGCGGTCGGACGGCGGGAACTCTAGGGACTTCACGAACCTGCAGCCCTCCGTGGCGCCGAACTCCCGGTCCATCGCGGCGTCCTCCCACTCCACCGACAGCGGCCCCTCATATCCGATCGCGTTGAGCGTCCGGATAATGTCCTCGAAGTCGATCCCACCCCTGCCTGGCGTGCGGAAGTCCCATCCGCGGCCCGGCTCGCCAAAGTTGAGGTGCGAGGACAGGATCCCCGAGTCTCCGTCCAGCGTCAGCGCCGCGTCCTTGATGTGGGTATGGTAAATCCGGTCCGGGAATGCCTTCAGGAACCTCGTCGGGCTCACCATCTGCCAATACAGGTGGCTCGGATCGAAATTGAAGCCGAATGCCTCCCTGTGATCGACAGCCTCCAACGCCCGGCGCGAAGTCACAATGTCGAACGCGATCTCCGTAGGATGAACTTCGAGCGCGAACTTCACGCCACACTCATCGTACACGTCAAGGATCGGGTTCCACATCTCCGCGAAATATGCGAACCCCTCGTCGATCATCGCCGAGCTGACCGGCGGAAAGCTGTACAGCATGTGCCAGATTGACGATCCGGTGAAGCCGTTGACCACGTCCAGGCCCAGTCTCTGGGCAGTTTTGGCGGAGTTCTTCATGGCTTCGACAGCCCATGCACGCTTTGCGTCCGCGTCGCCGTGGACATGAGCCGGCGAAAACGTGTCCGTCCGGGCGTCGTCATTAGGATCGCAGACTAGCTGGCCGGCCAGGTGATTGCTGATCGCGAACAGTTTCAGGCCATGCTCGGCTAGGAGCGCCTTCTGACCCTCCGCGTAGCTCTGGTCAACCGCCGCTCGATCCACGTCCATGTGGTCGCCCCAGCAGGCAAGCTCCAGCCCGTCGTAGCCCCACTCGGCAGCCTTGGGAGCAAGCTCCGCTAGGGGAATGTCAGCAAACTGCCCTGTAAACAGCGTAACCGGCCTGGTCATTTTCGCCTTCCTCCTTGTGGCTCTTCGTCCCCGCAACTAAGGAACTTCGAGAATCTCCATTGCCCGTCCAGCAACCCTCCTCACCCTTGATGGGAGAGGACTGAGGTGGGTGAACGGGGGTGCTGGGGGATGCCTGGGAAGCTGTGCAAAGGTCCCTACTCCGGAAACCGTACCCACTTCTCGTCGCTGTTGCTGCTTCGCACGACCGCCTCCAGAAACGCTATGCCCCGAACGCCGTCGCGCACCTTGGGATAGTCGTACTCTTTTTCGTTCACGTATCGCCCGCCCAGTACATCGCTGAGCGCGTCCGCGAAGGCGTCATAGATATTGGCGAACGCCTCGATGAATCCCTCGGGATGGCCGGCCGGCAGCCGCACACTGGCGGACGCCGCTGCGCCAACGAAGGGCGTCGCCGTCCGCCTGATCTCGGTCGGGCGGTCCGGTTTGTGGACCACGAGCGTGTTCGGCTCGAGCTGCCGCCATTCGATTCCACCCGTCTCTCCGTACGCTCGCAATCGCAGGCCATTCTCCTCGCCCACCGCAATCTGGCTGGCCCAGAGCACGCCCCGGGCGCCTCCCTCGAATCGCAGCAGAACGCTCCCATCGTCGTCAAGCTGCCGTCCTTTCACGAACGTCGTCAGATCGGCGCACATCTCCGTGATGCGAAGGCCTGAAACGTACTCCATGAGGTTCTCGCAGTGAGTGCCGATGTCTCCCATGCAGGAAGACACCCCGGCTCGCGCGGGGTCGGTCCGCCACTCCGCCTGCTTCATGCCTTCCGACTCGAGCCTTGTAGCCAACCAGCCCTGCGGGTACTCGACGACAATCCGCCTGATCGCGCCAAGCTCGCCCCCGGTCGCCAGTTCCCGCGCCTCCTTCACCATCGGGTAGCCCGTGTAGTTGTGCGTGAGGCAGAACAGCTTGCCGGCGTCCGCGACCCTGCGCTCCAGGCTTCTGGCCTCATCCAGCGTCATCGTCATCGGCTTATCGCAAACTACGTGGAACCCGGCGTCGAGCGCGGCAGAGGCAGCGGCATAGTGGACGTCGTTAGGCGTAACTATTGCGGCAAAGTCCATCCGCTCACCGCAGGGCAGGGCGGCCTCCGTGCGAAACATATCACCGTAGTCTGCGTACACCCGGTCCGGACTAAGGCGCAGGTCCCTTCCGCTCTGTCTCGATTTCTCTGCGGTGCTGCTGAACGCGCCGCAGACCAGTTCGATCCTGTTGTCAAGCTGTGCCGCCATCCTGTGGACCGGGCCGATGAACGAGTCCCGTCCGCCGCCCACCATTCCCATCCTCAGCTTCCTGTCCATATGCCTCTTCCTGTAGAAGTCTATTGTCGAGTAGCCAATAAGCCGCCGCGGCCTGAGAGTCTATCGAGGTACTTGGAGAGTATCTATCTTAGGTCCCTTCCT
The DNA here is from genome assembly GCA_965116985.1 of Dehalococcoidia bacterium. Taxonomy (GTDB): domain Bacteria; phylum Chloroflexota; class Dehalococcoidia; order Lucifugimonadales. The sequence goes on from OZ220745.1 coordinate 377,418, forward strand.
CTGTCTGCTGTGGAAGGACAGAGCCTGTCCCGAGAACCTCGAGGGAATGCGGTTCTCCAAAGATCGGTAGCACGGACATCCCCCTTTACACGTGCCCTTAGGAAACATCCTCCAGCGGCTCGTAGCGGTGAATCCCTTTGGCAGTCGTGCGGTCAGGCCGATCGTCGATTCCGTCGTCCGGCGCGGCCCACAAGATCCCGTTCTCGATAACGCGAAGGACCTCGTCCTGGTAGAAGATCGGGTACGTCTCGTGGCCTGGCTTGAAGTAGAACACCTTGCCGCGCCCTCTCTTGTAGCAGCATCCGCTCCTGAACACCTCGCCTCCCGCAAACCAGCTCACAAACACCAGTGAGTCCGGCTCCGGGACATCGAACGGCTCGCCGTACATCTCGGCATGTGGAATCTCGAAGTAGTCCCCAATGCCCTTGGCGATGGGATGCCCCGGATTCACCACCCACACGCGCTCCTTCTCGCCAATCTCCCGGACGTACAGTCCGCAGCTAGTTCCCATCAGCTTCTTGAAAATCTTGGAGAAATGGCTCGAATGAAGCGGCACCAGTCCCATCCCGTCCAGCACGCGTTGGTACACGCGTTCCACGATCTCGTCACTGACTTCACCGTGCGCCTTGTGCCCCCACCAGGTCAATACGTCCGTTCTTGTAAGCGCCTCTTCCGTGAGTCCGTGCTCGGACTCGTCCAGCGTTGCCACATTCACTGAGAACCCACGCTCTCGAAGGTGCTTGGCAATCGGCGCATGCATGCCGTCTGGATAGATCGCGATGACGTCCGCGTCCTCCTTCTCGTGTCGGTTCTCGTTCCAGATCGTTACTCTGGGAAGCTCGCTCATGACAACTCCTGGCCTTCCGAGACTTCACTCACTCTCTAGACTTCAGCCGCACTGGCGCTCCGTCCTGTCTGGCCGACTTTCTGATCGCGTCCCAGAGAAGCGCTATTCTCAGGCCGAGCTCAGGCGGGGAAGGGTTGTCGATCACGCCCTCGCGGGCTAACAGGAACTCCTCCCAAACACCGCGGGACGAGCGAACCTCCACGGGCTCCCATCCCTGGTCCCGTCTCGGTCCCTTCTCCTGCCAGTCATCCGGCTGGCTTCTGAGGATCTCCAGCGACTCGCCCCAGGCGCCCGTCCGGAGCGCCGCCTTCGAGCCGAACACGCGAATGTCCGACGCGCACGACTTCGCGGTGTTGCCGCATGCGTTTATCGTCACCAGCACGCCCGACTGTAGCCTGCCCATGATGACCGCGTTGATCTCAACTGGGCCGCCTTGGAAGTCAAGAAGGGCCCAGACGCCGGCAAAGTCCTCTCCTGCAAGGTCCGAGACGGTGTTGAGCATGTGCGCACCGCTATCGAACACGAACCCTCCGCCGGAAAGCTCTGGCCTCATTCGCCATGAGTCGGCCGACAGCCCAACCCAGTTCTGCCAGATAACGCCGGAAATGCTCTGCACTTCGCCTAACTCACCTGAGCGAATCACCTCGCTCGCCTTGCGGACGTGCGGAAGCAGGCTCCCTTGAAACGCCACGGTCAGCGTGCGGCCGGTGCTGTCGCGAGTCTCGATGAGTGCCCTGGCTTCTTCCGCATTCATGACCATCGGCTTCTCGACCAGCACGTCGAGCCCCGCTTTCAGGCATGCATCGGCCTGGCTGAAGTGCAGGACGTGCGGCGTAACAACGTACGCAGCGTCCAGTTCGCCCGCGTGCTCCTCGAGCATCGTGGTCAAATCCGGAACGTTGACGGGCACGGAGCGGCCCGCATCCTCGAACAGCGCTGCCATGCGCTCGAAAGCCGCGCCGGACGGCTCACACACCACCGGGATGCTCGTGCCCCGAAACTCGGCCAGTATCTCCTTCACCCTGTTGCGTGCAAGGCCGCCGCATCCAATGATCGCCGCCCTCAACGTCGGATCAAACTCCAATAGCTGCTCCCAGATTTCTGGCGAGCGATTCAGAGCTCGCCTGGCTGAAATTTATCCCGCCTCAGGAAATAGAGGCGGTCACGTATGTCCGACATAGACTTATGTGCTTCCAGTCCTGCGAAATTTGCTCCTCATCGCGTCCTTGCACGCTGGATACTCAGCTTCAACGTTTCGAGACGCCCTGAAGCCCACTGCGCACTGTTCCGTACCGTGCTTGATACTGGCGCCACAGTATATCAGCCCCTTCACACAGGGCGAAACGTCGGCTTTCCGGCAACCAATATGCTTTGCAAAATGCGCCCGATGACAGTGTCTCCCGAACTTGACGTCATACCTGATGGGCCGGTATCCAGAAGCGGCCCGGGCGCTCGGCTCACTCACACTCTCAGCAGTCGATCCTCGTTTAGACCTAGGAGGGCTCCCATCAAGCTGTACTCATTAGAATATTAGGCTTGCGGCCAAATCATGCTGCGGCAGCTCATAAAGCAGTACAAGACGTCCCACTTTGCCAAGCGTACATCAGTGCTATAATAGCACTGCAGGATTACACCTACGCAAGGTCGGTCTAACGTCCGCTGGGCTAAGTCCGAGTAGCTGACTCCGTGGCTGCTTCTGCCAGATTTGGCCGCTTTTGGCCATACAAGCGGACAGACCGGTTGGGCAAGTTAGGTCGACTTAAATGGCGCCTGCCTGATAAAGTATTGGCGCAATTGATCAGACACGTAGTCTCGCCATTCCTGTGGCAGACTGCGGGCAAGAGAGTGACCCAGAGAGGACGTGCTTCATGCTGAGATTCGTAGAAGAAATGATTCTGCTTTTGCTCAACGACGAAGACGGCAGGTTCGCTCGCGTTTCTACATGGTCCTTCGACTACGCCATTGCAGGTGGAGTCCTGATGGATCTGGCCATGGAATTCAGGATCGACACCGACTTGGAAAGCCTCATTCTCCTGGATTCGACCCCCGTGGGAGACAATCTGCTCGATCCCACGCTCGCGGACATCGCCGGCGGCGAACAGCACGACACTAGGTACTGGGTCGAGCACGCGGCCCAGCGTGCCACGGAGATTCGCGAAGCTGCTCTGGACCGTCTGGTCGATCACGGCATCCTGGAACGCCAGGACGACCGCTTCCTGTGGGTGTTCAGGTCCCGGCGCTATCCCGCCATCGACGGCGAACCCGAACGCGAAGTGAAGCTCCGCATCATGGAAGTGCTCTTCAGCGACGAGATCCCGGACCCGCGTGACGTGATGATCATCTGCCTAGCGGACGCTTGCGGAATCTTCAGTGAAATCCTCTCCCGCAGGGAGATGTACAGGGTGACTGAGCGCATCGACCAGGTCCGCAAGCTGGACCTCATCGGTCAGGCAATGGCACAGGCGATTCACGACATCGAGGTCTCGGTGGCTGCCTCCATCCAAGCGCACCGGATGTATTGATCCACGGTCCCGCCCTCCCTCTTCTCGAAAGTTCGCGGGCAACAGGCCCAGATGCGGCCCTCCGGTTCTCCGGCTAGGTTCTCTGCCTGCCTCTACTTCGCATCACCGCGAACATTGCTCCGGCACCCGCGATAGATCCGCCGGCGGCCACCATCGCGTAGACGGCCCACTCTGACACGCCTCCCTCAGGTTCTGGCGTCAACGCGGCAGCAGGCTCCGAGACCACAGTCTGCGTAGGAACAGGCGTTGAAATCGTCTCCGCTGAATCATCCGCAACCGCCGGCCTTGGAGAAGCTGTCATCGTAGGGCTAGCCTGAGCCTCCGTAGTAGATGTCGGGGTAGGGGAGCCGTCGGAGCCCGAGACGCTGGTTGTCGACGGCGTCTCGGCCTCCAAGGACTCCGCCGTAGGCGAAGCCGCCGGGCTTGCCGTAGCTGCAGGCGAAGGAGCCGCCGCCGCGGACTCAGGTGTAGGCGTCACCGTAGCCTCGAGAGTAGGGGTTGTCTCCGGCGTGGGCGGCGGGGTAGGGGTAGGTGGGGGCGTCAAACTGACCAGCACCTCGAACTGGCCCGCGACAATCTCCTCCAACTTGTCTGCGTCCTTGAAGACTCCTGAGAACTCGTAGCTTCCCTCTAAATCGGCCGCCGTCACAGTATACGAGAACTGCGACTCCCCGAGGAGTGTGAACTGGACTGTCTGCCCGCCTACCCGCACGGCCACAGCGTCCAGGCTGGCCTCCTTGAAGCCAAACCCCTCGGGAATCTCCTCCACAACCTGGCCGATTCCACCGTATCCCGACACGCCGATCGTGACTTCCAACTCGCCCCCAGGCGCCACCCAGCCGCTTGAGATAGACCTGACGGCGCTGTGTGTGCTCCCCGCTCCCGTGCCGGTGAACAACAGAACGGCACACAGCAGAGAAAAGAGGATCGGCAAAACGACCGAAGTTGGCGTACACGATGGCCTGACCATCCTGCTCATGAACTCGAACTGACCGCCTCCAGTCCGCATTGCCAACTGATTCGTCAGTCCGACTTCGAGACCACCGCCTCCGGACCGCCACCCAACTCGCCGAATTCCCTTAGCCCCACGGGTTGTAAGACCCGAAGTTCCACAGGTTCCCCTCAAGGTCAAGTGCGGAGTAGCCCTGGCCTCCGTAGTCTTCATCAACCAGGGGCATGACAATCTCTGCGCCGGCACCAACGGCCCTCTCGTGATGGGCGTTCACATCTTCCACTACCAGGTACGCGCTTTGCGTATTCGTACCGGCCTCCCGCGGCGTCTTCATCATCCTGCCGAACTCATCCTCACGGGCGGAGCCGAGCATGATCATCCCGCTGCCATAGGTAAGCTGTGCGTGAACAACCGTCCCATCGGGCCCGTCGACAACCATGTGCCTCTCGAACCCAAACGCCCGGCACAGCCAATCGATTGCCGCCGGAGCATCACGATACCGCAGTGTGGGAACAATGTTGCCTGCACTCATCAGTTGGCCTCCCTGTACTAGTCCCTTCATAATTGTCCAGATGCTGGATGATTGACAAGGTAGAACATCTTACCTTCCTGTCCAACCCGTTCTACGTACCGGCTTGAGCTAATCTAATGCCCACGCCTCCCGCTCGAACGCTACTCGAGCACCCGAAGCGCGCCCGGTATGTTCATTCGTCTGAGCTTGCGGATCGTAAAGATGGGCGCCAGCGCGATCACCGCAACTCCCGCTGCCAGCACATACCCCATCTGAATCAACTCGACCGACATGACAACGCCCATGTCTGGATAGCTATCGGGAAACAGCCCGAAAGTCATCCAGGTCAGCAGCCCGATGCCCGGCACTATCCCCAGCCCTGTCGCCACGATCCCCAGCACGAGGCCCTCGACAGCCAGGTTCATCACAACCCTGCGAACCGGCACTCCGAACGCGAACATCGTCGCGTGGTCGCGCGAACGCTCGTCCGCATTGAGGTTGGCGGTGTTGAAGGCGATCAGAAGCGCCAGTCCCAGTACGAACAACTCCATGATCCAGAAGACGGCCGAGAGCTCCTCGAACGCCTCCTGAAGAGCGTTCGAGGACTCCGATAGCCCTCGAACGGTAGCCACCCCCGGCACAGCGAACATCGCGCGCTTGACGTCCCCCAGCCTCGCTCCGCTTGCAGGTGCACCAGACACGACGTTGGCGAAGCCTTGCAGACCAAAGAGGTCGGCTTGACGTAGGTCCATGTAGGCATAGAACCGAAGCGGGTGCGGGTGAATCGCGATGACGGGGACTGATGTCGCCCCAATCGTGAACGTACCGAGTTCCGTCCGCAGGGGATGGGTCAAGCTGATCGTGTCGCCAACGCCCACCCCCAGGTCTGATGCTGCCTTACGCGCCAGCACAATCCCAGGAGCGTCGACGTGTAATCTCCCCTCGGATGCCGTGGGACTCCAGAGGTCGCTGCCAAAGTCAATCAGTTGAACGCTCAAACTGACCGCATCGGGGTCAATGAACTGCGCCACGTCCTCGGGGCTGGGCAGGCTCGTCACCTGCCCCGCAAAGCCGGTCGCCATTGCCTGGGTGGATGCGACAGCAGCAATCTTCAGCCCGCGTTCCGCGTTCCTGATGACGCCGGAGCCAAGAACATCGCTCACTTCCGGCGAATCTACAGAGTAGAACGAGTCCAGCTCTATGCTCAGTCTGTCTGGCTCGCCGCGCAGCAACTCCTCGTCGCCCACATCGAGCGTCGCGATGAACGAGTCCCTAACCCCAATAATGCTGAACAGAATCCCGATCACTGCCGTAAGGGCTGAGAGTGTGAGAATCGTCCTCCTCGGGGCCCTGAGCAGGTTTCTGAACGGCATCCGGCCAAGGCTGCTGCCCGGCATCGGCAGTCGGCCGATGATCGGCGCGAGTCCGCCGCCGCGAGCCGCGAGATGCCCCGTTCTGATCGCCTCCACGGGCCGCACGAGGATGGCGCGAAGGACCGGCCAGACCACCGCCGCGATCGGCAGCAGGAAGCCGATCAGCGCGACGCCTGCAAAGATTCCGGTCTGAAACGGCGTCACGAACACCGGTAGCGCTACGAAGCTCTCGAGCACGCCTTCCATGAGCTTCGCGATCAACAGGCCCACGCCAATGCCAAACACCACTCCAAGCGCGCCGATCTGCAGCCCCACCAGGATCGGCCGGACGGCAATGGAAAGTGGCCGCAGCCCCAACGCCATTGACGTCCCGATCTCCCGACGCTGCGCCTCCACCATCCGCGCGGCGAAGTTCAGCGCCGCGAACGCAGCCCCTCCGAACAGGATCACAGCAATGACGTTATAGAACTGCTGGTCACCCTCAGGGTCCCGTGTCAGGGCCACATACGCTTGGTCATCCTCCCTGCGCGTCAGCGTGAGATGGGCCCCTGAGTGACGATCCGCAGTGGCGGCCAGAAGCCTCGACTCGACGTCTGCAAGATCGACGCCCGGCTTGACCGTCATGACAAGGTCGTTGACAAGCCCGTGCTTCCCGGCCAGCTCTTGAGCGGTCTCCACGGACGTGAACAGCACCGCGAGGTTCGCCTGGCCAAGGAAGCTGCCCTCCTCCACAACGACAAAGTACTCGGGAGACACCGCATGGCCCACGTACCGCGCGGGCGCCCCGTCGCCAAGCCGCAGCTCGCCCTCAGCAGGGAGCTCGTAGTACACGCCGAAGTTCCGCTCCAGCAGCACCACCCTCTTGCCGACCTCATCGTCGGCGATGCGGCGCCCCTCGATCACCTCAACGCCGTTCACCTCCGGTCCTCCGGCAGAAAAATCGACGCCAATGACCCGCGCGGGCACCAGCAGCGGCCCATCATCCGTCACCGCCTCCGCCTGCGCCTCAAGGATCAGCCGCTCCTCCGCTGCCTCCACCTCTTTCAGCCCAAGCGCGATATCCTCCATCGCGCCGCGGGGAAGATGGCTGTCCCCCGCAAGGCTAGCGCGGAGGTCATAGATGTTCGTCAGCGCGAAGCTCGCCTCGTTGGAAGCGATCCGCCACTGCGTCACGCTGCTCAGTCCGGCGTACATGCCGGTCCCGATCGCGAACATGAGCGCGATGCCGGCCACCTGCAACCACCGCGACCTCGCGTCGCGCAGCGCCCACCGAAGCCTTAGCGCCATCACGGCAGTGGCCCTACCAGCGGACGTCTGAGACCGGCGTCTTGCCGCCGGCCGGCGGGCCGTCGCTGACGATACGGCCGCTGCTCATCTCGATCACTCGGTCGGCAATGCGCGATATCTCGCGATTGTGCGTGACCACCAACACGGACCGGTTGTCGGACGCCTGGTCGATCAGCAACTCCAGGATCTGCGCGCCCGTCCTGAAGTCCAGCTCGCCCGTAGGCTCGTCGGCAAGAAGCACCGGATTGCGTGTTGCAAGCGCCCTCGCTATGGCCACACGCTGTTGTTCGCCGCCGGAAAGCTCATGCGGAAAGTGGTCCCCTCGGTCTCCCAAGCCAACGGCTTCGAGCACCGACTCTGGCCCGACTGACCCGCGCTTCCCAGCCACGTCGACGCCAAACTCAACGTTCTCTAGCGCCGTCAGCCCGGGGAACAGGTTGAAACTCTGGAAGATGAAGCTCACCGTCTGCCTTCGGAGCGCGAATAGCTCCGAGCGTGACGCCGCCGTGATATCGCGGCCGCCCACCGAGACGCTGCCCGTTGTCGGCGTGTCCAGTGCACCGATGATGTTCAGCAACGTAGTCTTGCCGCTCCCGGACGGTCCAAGAACTACCACGAACTCCCCATCCGATACACGCAGGTCCACCTCATCCAGCGCACGCACCTCCACCGCTCCCATCTGGTAGTGCTTGGAGACTCCGACCAACTCAATCAAGACAGGCTTCCTCCAGCCAATGGCACCTCAATCTCTCCCTCGCCATAGGCCCCGAGTTCGTTCGAAGGGTAGGGGAACGGACATCAAAAGCGCCCAGACAACCTCCCATGGCTCTCCGCAAGACTACTCAGAAGTGCGATCGGCAGTCGGGAGATTGAGCAGTCTCGCCGCTGCCGAGAGTGAGACCGAATCAGCATAGACAGTCGGCGCACCAGGAAGAAATCAGCGCTCCCCAACGCGCAGGTTCTGCTCGATGCGCCTGCTCACGTAGGACATCCCGTACGTGAACACCCAGAACACCAAGGCCAGGAAGATGTACAGCTCCTTATGGCTTGCTATGAAATCGACATTGCCCCTGATGAACGCCCGGCTAATGCCCACAACATCTTGCAGGCTGATGATGTACACAAGGCTTGTGTCCTTAAACAACGAGATGAATTGCCCGACGATCGCGGGTATGACGTTCCGGATCGCCTGAGGCAGCGAGATAACCATCATCGTCTGCCATCCGGCAAGGCCAAGGGCCCGCGCTGCCTCCGCCTGCCCCGGGTGAAGCGCCTGCAACCCGCCTCGAATGTTCTCCGCCATGTAAGCCGAGCTGAACAGCGTGATCACCACAGCAGCGCTGGCAATCGGGTTCAGCGGAAAATTCTCAGGAAACGCCAGAGGCACTATTCTCACGGACATGAAGAGCAGAGTGATCAGCGGCACGCCGCGGAAGATCTCGATGAACACCACGCACATGGTCTTGACCACAGGCAGTCGGCTCCGGCGGCCAAGCGCGAGTCCGATGCCAATCGGCAGACTTCCCGCGATGCCGATTACTGCGAGTAACAGGTTCAGCATCAACCCGCCCCATTCCGTGACCGGGACCGGCTGTAGACCGGGTACCTGGGACACGCCTCGCAACAACAGCAATATCAGCAGGAACACAGCCACGCAGGAGATCGCAAGCCACTTGGGGCTCCCCAGCGGCGTGTATCGGGCCAGCGCCCATCCCGCGAGAACGGCGGGCAAGTTCGCGGCCAGCAGCAGGCGTACGTCCATGCCCATCCTGTCGAAGCCGTACGGCAGAAGCGCGAACGCGGACACCGCCACCGCCACTCCGATTGCGATTCGCTTAGTGAGCCCTCCTCCCGCAATCCCCCATCCCATGCCGAACAGCGCCGTCAGCAATAGCAGCGAGACCTGCGGTCGCCACAGGCAGTCTTGGCCGGGACACGCCGCCTCCACGTTGTACCGACCGATGACCATCAGTCCGCCCAGGGTGGAAATGACGCTCCAATTGGCCTCGAAGAACACCCAGCGGAGTCCGAACCACAGGGCGGCCCCCAATGTGACGACTGAGATAGCCGTCAGCACGCTGTTGTACCACGTACTAAACAGGTTCGCGCGAAGCCATGCCTCCACGCGCACCTTGGGCAGGGAGGGCCGCGCTCCGCTATCGGTGCCGGTGACCATCGTTATGAACTCTCATTCCAGCGACAAACACCCCATTACCCTCTTAACGTCCGGTTGTATAGGTTCCCAATGAGTGAATAGGTAAGGCTTAGCAGGAGATACGCGACCATTACCATCAGGAAGATCGACAACGTCGGGGCCTTCTGCGTCATAGTCTCTGCGACGCTGAACAGGTCGGAAAATCCGATCGCGCTCGCAAGACTGCTGTTCTTGGTCAGGTTGAGATACTGGCTGATCAACGGAGGCACAATTACTCGCATCGCCTGTGGAAAAGTAACATTGCGCAGCGTGACTGCCCACGTTAACCCGAGCGCTCTCGCCGATTCGCGCTGACCTCGGCCCACTGACTGAATCCCCGCCCGGACTATTTCTGCGATGAACGCGGCTGTGTACATCACCAGCCCCGCCAACAGCGCAATCATTCCTCCCGAAGCGCTCTGGCCTCCCTCGATGCGGCCGAATGCGCCTTCAGGGCTGGGCACGTCGATAACAAACGGCGCTACGCCCGACGCTGCTCCGATCACTACCCAGGCAACGGCGCCGATGCCAACTGCGCAAGCAACGCCTAGCAATACAGGGTAGGAAGCACTTCCGGTCAGCGTCTCGTGTCGCAGTTGCCTCCGATAGACTGCCAAGCCGATGGCCACCGCTGCCGCGGCTAGCACCACCCATATCACTGCTGCTCCAGCACTTACGATTGAAGGCCAAGGCACCCAGAGGCCGGCGTTACTGAGGTACAGGCTGTCCGCGAATTCATACCCTTCGCGGATCCTTGGGAGGGCCAGCACAATCGTAAACCAGAAATAAAGCTGGACCAGGAGTGGCACGTTGCGGAAGAACTCGATGAATCCCAGCGCAGCCCTGGAGACGATCCAGTTTCCGGACATCCTGGCTACGCCCACCAGGATCCCAAGCGCGGTCGCCAGAATAACGCCGATCACTGAGACTATCAGCGTGTTCGCGAAGGCCACAAAGAAGGCATACAGATACGTGTCTGACGTCTCGTAAGGTAGGTAATACTGCCCGATGGGCGTCAGATATTCGTTGTCAAGGAACCAGAATCCGAAAGGAATGTTCCGGTCGCGGATCGCGCCGGCAAGGTTGGCGAAGAACCAGAAGACCAGCGTAACTACTAGGATTCCGGATACTACCTGGGTCGTCCATTGGATGACCTGGACGTGGCGCCAGACCGGAATTCCTTTGTAAGTCAGACTGCTAATCAGCGTTGTCATTTCTATCCGCCGGCTATTTGCCCTAGACGCCGTGCGATTCTATTACATCCACGCGCCGGCTTGCCGACTGCCGAGACCGCTCCGCCTCATGGAAGCGCAGGCAGTTCCGTTCGCTCAATAGCGAATGGGCTTTGCAGAAGTCCCTAAATAGAAGAAGCGGCCGGCATATGCCGACCGCTTCTCAGCAACTTACGTCCCTATGCTGCCTTACCGGAGTGGCGCAGAGTAGATTTGTCCGCCCTTCGGGCAGTCCATGCAGGTCGCGTCAGCCCAGAGGGCATTGCGGCCGTTTTCGCGCGGGAGATTGATCCCGCCTGGACCAAGGTTACGGTCGTAGATCTCGCCGTAGTTCCCTACGGCCTTGATCACGTCCTGGGCAACTGTCTGACTCAGGCCCATGCTCTCCTGGCCAAACGAACCTTCAAGTCCGAACAGCCGGTCAACCTTGGTGTCGCCCGTCGCCGAAGTCGGAACGCTGTCAGAGGTCACGCTGTAGGCCTCGGCATAGATCAAGATGCCCATCACCGTCTTCACAATGTCGAACCACTGGTCGTCGCCATGGGGCACAACCGGACCGAGAGGCTCTTCTGAAATGGTCTCAGGCAGAATCAGGTGGTCGTCCCTGTTCGCCAGCGCAGTCCCAAGGGCTGCAAGCTGGGAACGGTCATTCGTGAACGCGTCGCACTGGCCCTGCTCGTAGGCCGCGAGCACAGCGTCTGTGTCCTTGAAAGTAAGCGGTTCAATGCCCAGGTCGTTCTGCGAAGAGAAGTCCTGCAGGTTCAACTCGGTAGTCGTTCCCTGCGTCACGCAGACGGTCGCGCCCTTCAGATCGAGAGCGCTGGTTACGCTTGGGTTCTGCGCCTTGTTAACCATGAACCCCTGGCCGTCGTAGAACATCGTCTGCGCGTAGTTGCCCCACTGCGAGTCTCGTGACGTCGTCCAGGTAACCGTGCGGACGAGCATGTCGACATTGCCCGACTGAATCGTCGGCCCTCGGTCGGCCGCCGTGATAAGAACTATCTCGATTGCGTTCGAGTCGCCTAGTACCGCTGCAGCGAGCGCCCGGCACAGATCGATGTCGAACCCAACGTTATTGCCGGATTCGTCTAAGTAGCCGTAGCCTGGCACATCGTTCCTGCTTGCGCAGATGACTCTGCCGCGCTCCTGCACTTGCGCAAGACGATCGCCGGTCATCATTGCATCGTCAGGCTGTTGGTCCGCCATCATTTCATCGGCCATCTCCTTGGCTCGCGCTTCCACGTCTGCCTCAGTCAGCCCGCCGCCCATCTCGGCAGCTAGTTCTTGCGCCCTCTCCTCCACATCCTCCTCACTCAAGCCGCCGCCGCATGCCGCAACTCCGACCACCAGAGCCGCAAAGGCTACAACCAGCAGCAATGGGCGGAGCCCCAACAGGTTTGCTATTCGTGTCTTACTTTTCGAAGTCACCAACTCTTCCACTCCTTACGCTAGTATGCAACGCTCCGTCACAATCCTATTCCGCTGGGCGCTCTTTCGCCCACACATATTCTCGCCGCCATTGTAACAGCAATTTCACAAGACTTTCACTCGAAATGCGCTGCGCCATCGCCGAGTCGGCGCGCTGACGGAGTAGAAACGCAGACTGCTCTTGCCGCCCGGAAGGGCGCGGCTTATATCGAGCAAGCACCCTCATGACCACGTACTCTCGGTCAAAACGACGGAGCAATTGCGCGTCGAAAACAGCTCATCCTAACTGACAGAGATTCGCAGTCTCTTGTTAATCCGCCCCTTACTCTCGTGGCCGACCACGCCAATGCGTCCAACCTCGTTCGTGTTGGCAACGTGAGTGCCGCCGTCCGCCTGCAGGTCCAGCCCCTCGATGTCCACGATTCGGACCTGCTTGATGGACTTCGGAAGCAGATTGATCTTCGTTCTGATTAGATCTGGGATCTTGAACGCCTCCTCGCGTGGCAATTCTCGTATGTGTACCGGCCGGGACGCCGCGACCTCGGCGTTGATGCGCTCCTCCACCTCCGCGGCGAAGTCGGCGGACATTCGCTCCAACTCGAAGTCCATGCGCGCCGACAGCGGCTTCATATCGCCGCCGGTCACCTGCGCGCCGTAGTCTCGCCACACCACGCCGCACAATATGTGAAGCGCGGTGTGGGTGCGCATGAGCTCGTACCGCCGCTCCCAGTCGATCTCGCCCATCAGGACAGATCCGGCAGAAGGGGGCTCCGTGTCCAGTCGATGGACCAGCCTTCCCTTGTCCCTGCTTACCTTCGTCACTTGCCACTCGCGGCCTCCATCGCTAAGGCGCCCAGTGTCGGCTGGCTGTCCGCCCCCGCCGGGATAGAACGCAGTACGGTCCAGAATCACGCCGGTGTTGGTGCTTTCGGCTACTACAGCTTCGAACTCACGAAGATAACTGTCTTCATAGCAAAGAACTTTCGTCATTGGCCTTCCTCCAGGAATCTCTCGGAACTTGACTGGTCAGACATTTCCGATCATCGCAAAATGACCAGCGCTGAGCCAGCCGCGGGAACTTATCGGTCCAGTAAACATACAGAGGCGCCTGCCGTCATAGTTCCTCAGTGCAGGTCAGACGATGACGTCCGGCTCTAGTCGCGTATAAAAAATCTGAATCTTGTATTAGACTCTGCTCCTATGACCAGCCGTCTGTGCCGGGAGAAACTGTTTTCTTGACCTGCTTAACTTGCTTTGGTTCCCTGGATGAAGGTTCGAAGGCAGTCTCTCACCTGCGGCCTAACCTCAGCGAATCGATGGGCTGTATGCAGGTCTTCGTCCTCTGATCATGAAGAGCAGCCTCGACTGCGACATAGCCGAAGACGGACAGGGGACCTCAGACTCCACTGTTGAGGTCGAAGTCCGGCGGGCGCTGGCCAATGCCAGGCTTGCGCGCGACGGCTACAAGCGCCTCCTTGACGTCGCCGTGGTTCTCTTGGGCCACCTATTGCTATCTCCACTCCTGCTTGTCCTTTGGACACTTGTCCCGCTTGCCATATGGCTGGAGGACCGCGGCCCCGTCTTCTACCGCCAGCGCCGGATGGGCAAAGGTGGCCGAGAGTTCACGGTCGTCAAGTTCCGCACCATGATTCAAGACGCAGAGCGGACCACCGGCCCCGTACTGTCCTTTACGGGAGATAGCCGGATTACCCGCGTGGGCAGTGCCCTCAGGTTCCTTTACCTCGACGAAGTCCCACAGGTGCTGAACATTCTGAGAGGAGAGATGAGCCTCGTCGGGCCCAGGCCAGAGAGACCGGTCCTCATGAGTCAAATCATGGCCCGCCTCCCGGAGTTTCACCTCAGGCTGAGAGTTCGGCCCGGGCTGACAGGACTGGCCCAGATCAGGGGCAGCTACGACCCGCCCCCGGTAAACAAGCTGCGATACGACAACCTCTACATCGAGCAGATGAGTCCGTTGCTGGATCTCAAACTCATCGGATCTACGGTTTTCCTAGTCTTCCTGTGGAGGCCGGCAAGGCTGCTCGTCAGGACGCTGCGACGCCGTTCCTGACAAACGAAGGAACTGCTCCGGACGCCTGAGCCTCAGGATATAGCCCGGCGCAGGACCCAACGACAGTGGGCATTCCAGCCGAGACCAATAGCCGGAATGGCTTCGTCCAGGCTGCCCGAGTACCCGTGCCATACTCAAATGAGACTTTCGAAATACCCCGTCACGCGCAGCGAATACTTCCCCTGTCTGTGTGGCAGAGCACCGGGAACCTGTACTGAGACTGTCAAAGCATGGAGGCGAACAGGAAGGTGCGAGGGGAAGCCCGCTGGGTTACGGCCATACTCTCAGCAGGCAGGCATCCGACATCCCAACTCGGCAACTACCGCTTCGCAAGTAGAGCCGTCCCGACTCCCACCTGCAAGTAATTACTTACTGGCGGGCCGCGCGACCGCCTAACCCGGCAGAGACAACTCCGTCATCGCCTCCGCAAAGTTCTGGGCGGGAGCGCCGGCCCGCGGAGCTCCGGCAGTGTAGATCTCGTTTGCGAAGGCCACTATCGATGGATCGGCGGGGTGCGCGACTGACTTGTCCTTCCCCTCATAGTCCATCAGGTACAGGACATGCCTCATCGCGTTGATCCGCGCCCTCATCTTGTCGTCGCTCTTGATGATCGTCCACGGAGCAGTGTCGGTGTGTGTCAGGAAGAACATCGCCTCTTTGGCTTCCGTGTACTCTTCCCACTTGTCCTTGGACTTAAGATCGATAGGGCTGACCTTCCACTGCTTCAGGGGGTCCTTCGCCCGCTTCTTGAATCGCCTGAGCTGCTCCCTGCGGCTGACCGAAAAGTACAGCTTTATCAGACGAATGCCGCTCTCCACGATCATCCGCTCCAGGACCGGAGCCTGCCTCATGAAACGATTGTACTGGGCGTCCGTGGAGAATCCCATCACGCGCTCGACGCCCGACCGGTTGTACCACGATCGGTCGAACAGCACGATCTCACCATTCGTAGGGAGGTGTGCGATGTACCGCTGAAAGTACCATTGCCCCGCTTCAACGGACGAGGGCTTGTCGAGCGCAACCACGCGCGCGCCTCTTGGGTTCCAATGCTCCA
Source organism: Dehalococcoidia bacterium (assembly GCA_965116985.1). Classification (GTDB taxonomy): domain Bacteria; phylum Chloroflexota; class Dehalococcoidia; order Lucifugimonadales. The sequence goes on from OZ220745.1 coordinate 392,889, forward strand.
TGAAACGCCGGATCGTCCCGCCCTTGCCTGCGGCGTCCCGGCCTTCGAAAAGTATCACTAGTCGTTCGCCGGAATCCCTCACCCAGTTCTGAAGCTTGACTAACTCGATCTGAACGGGGATCTTCTGGTCGTAGTACTCCTCGTAGCCCATCCGCTCCGCGTACGGGTAGATGTTCTCCCTGAAGTAGCGAATTCGGTCGTACGGCGAGATCTTGAGCGGGTCGTCCAAAGGCTCGGCGTCTAGGATCCGACGCCTCTTCTTCAGGACCTCATGCTCGTCTCCGTAGACGTACTGGTAGTGGTGACGAACTCGATTCTTCACTGGCAATTTCTTTTTGTTCATCAGTTCACCCCCGCCGCCTGAAACACGTTAGTGAATGATGCTTCAATACTATAGTGGCAGCACATCTACAGCGCAACTTGCCGAACGGCGGCTGTTCAGTCCCCCTGAGAATCAACGTAGGGTAAGGTTACGTGCTCCTCTGCCTTCTACCTCAGTCTGCTCGGAAAAATCGGGATGATGGGAGTCGGCAATCGCGAGACTATCCCACTACCGCGAATAGTTGCGCCGCACGTCTGCATCGCGGGCCGTCAATTCTCCTGTGCTAGACTAAGCTCCGCTGCAGGCTTGAAATGACGGTCCGTCCCGGCATTTTCACTCAGAGGGCAATGCGACAAGTTCCTCACAACACCTCAGTTCTGAGACCGCACATCATTCCTCACGTCCTATCGTCGCCACCTGCCCCGTGACGACTCTCGCTGCGATCGACATCGGCTCTAATGCACTACGACTGGCCGTCGGTTTCATTCACGGCGCTGGCATCGACATTATCCACACAGACCGAAATCCAATCCGCTTGGGAGAAGACGTCTTCACAGAAGGACGCCTCTCTCGCGAAACGGTCAGGCGGACTGCCTCAGCCGTCAAGGAGTTCTCGAATGTCGCAGCCTCACACGGCGCTAGACACACCGCGGCCGTTGCCACAAGCGCCGTTCGCGAAGCAGCCAACGGCAGCGCCCTGACAGACCGCATCCACAGAAAGACGGGCATTGCAGTGCAGGTCATAGATGGGCTCGAAGAGGCTAGGCTCGTTCACCTCGCTGTCTCCCAGAAGCTTGGACCCGCAGACGGCGATGCCATGCTCGTTGACATAGGCGGCGGCAGCGTCGAGATTGCCCTCGCGAGAGATGGCCTGCTGATAGACAGCAAGAGTCACAAGCTGGGCACTGTACGGATGCTCAAGATGTTTTCGGACCCGGCGCAGGGAACTGAAGCATTTGATCGGCTCGTGCGTCAGGTATCCAACGAGACCCGCGATTGGGTCATCTCCACTCTTGGCCACAACCTTCTCGGCTCTGTCATAGGCACGGGCGGCAACGTGGAGGCAATTGGTGACCTTAGTGGAAGGCGCGCGGGCAGGGAGGCTGTTTCGTACGCGAACTCAGAAGACATCGAGCGGACGCGGGCAGCGCTGGTGGCCCTCGGCTTCGAAGGCAGGCGCAAGGAGTTGGGTCTACGCCCGGACCGTGCTGACGTCATCTACCCTGGGACGATTGTGCTGCAGGCGCTGATGTCCACGGTGTGGGCAAACAAGCTTACGATTCCCAGGGTAGGACTCAGGGAAGGCCTGCTGGCCGACATGTCTGCGCGAATAGCCCCCGTAAAGAGCGCGCCCGCACTGATCGTGGCAGCGGGAGCAGCCCGGGACTAACCACTATAGGAGGTGCGTAACTTGGACCTCTACATCCTGAGGCACGGCGTAGCTGAAGAACGGGACTACCGCAAGTATCCCGACGACTTCGATAGGCCACTTACTAGGAAAGGAGTCCGGAGGCTCAAACGCCAGGCCAGGGCCTGGAATGGACTTGAACTTCCTCTGGACGTCATCGTAACCAGCCCCCTTGTGCGGGCAGCCCAGACCGCCGAAGTAATGCAGCGTGAGCTCAAACGGCGCCCAGTACTGGAATTCTCGGACCACCTGGCTCCCGGCGGGGACCAGGCCCTCCTGATGCACTACCTCGCCGGCGAGCATTTGACTGCCAACGGAGTGATGCTCGTTGGCCACGAACCAGACCTGAGCACATTGGTGTCCGTCCTTGCCGCTGGTTCGACCTTCCCGGTCATCAGCCTCAAGAAGGGCGCCCTGTGCAAGCTCTACCTGACAACCACACGCTACGGCCGCTGCGGCTGGATTGAGTGGGCCCTGGCGCCCAAGCAGATGGCGAGGCTCGCAAAACGCTGACCGCCGCGCGTTCACCTGACATCGCTGAATTGCAGTCACGCTGACCTTGCATCTCGCAGGAGTATCTACACAGATCGGTGGACCAAACCATACGCCACCTACCCTCAGCGAACGAGTGTGCCTTCGTACATGCATGAACTTTCAACAATACATCCACCGCGCCTTGGCGTTCCGCTCCGCACAGGGCGGGACCCTGCCTGAAGTCGCGCCTGTACCTACAGAAGCACTGTCACATTGTGAATCCATTTGTACCCCCTCTTACTCTTCTTATACTCAAATCGTCCCCAGAACTGTTCATCTGCCTCATCCTTCCAGCTACGAAATGATGCAGATTGCTGCACAATGTGACAGCTTTGAAGTTTCTTTTAGTCCTGACATCAAAACACGCGCGTGTCGCCTCCGATCACTCGAAGGTGCATTGCTACCATGAACCAACCGGCGCGCTTTCCCGTCCGTGTTTGACAAGATGCCTCGGGGTCATCGCTGGGCTGCGTCAGCGCATGAGTAAAAGGCGCGCAGAAAACAGTGCTTTGAGTCGCTGGCCGGCCGCAACGTCTAGCGTGCTCAGTTACCGTTCCTTAAACTAGGCTCATGCAGTCACCAAAATCAGATTGCCGGCCTGGAGGTCTCAACCAATGAGCATGTTCCGAGGCGTGTTCCCAGCCCATATCACCCCGCTCACAAGCGAGGGACGGCTAAGTGAGTCAGCCTTTAGAGAAGTGATGGAGTTCAACATTCGCTCCGGAGTTCACGGCTTCTGGATCGCCGGCGGCACCGGCGAGAGCGTGTACCTCAACGATGACGAGAACATGCGCATCGCCGAAATCTCCGCCGACCAGAACCGCGGGCGCGTGCAGTGCATCATGCACGTTGGAGCCCCCAACACGTCCCGCGCGGCTGCACTCGCCGAGCACGCCGCCAGGGCCGGCGTTGAGGCGATCTGCTGCGTCCCGCCATTCTTCTACTCGCCCGGCGACGAGGCGATAGTCGAGCACTACAGGGTCGTCGGCGACGCCGCCGGTCTGCCGCTCTTCGTCTACAATCTCCCGTCGTCAACCGGCGTCGACATCTCAGTCGACCTGATGAAACGGATTCAGGACTCCGTTCCTCAGCTACGGGGCCTGAAGCACTCCTCATCCGACTTCGCCCGTGTCCGCAGCTTCGCCGACATGGGCCTGGACTGCTTCATCGGCTCCGCATACCTGCTGCTCCCTGCCATGACCATCGGCGCATGCGGCATGATCGACGGCCCGCCAAACGCCGCGCCGGAACTGTGGGTAGATATCTGGAGCGCCTACGAGTCCGGCGACTATGATCGCGCCGCCGAGGCGCAGCGCAGGGCTAGCGAGTTCGCCGCCCTGACTTCTGCATACCCATTCCCAGCCGGATACAAGGCCGTCCTGAGCCACCGCCTCGGAATCGAATGCGGAGAGGGCAGGCCGCCCAACCTCCCGCTGACGCCATCCCAGAAGGCCACGCTAATAGCCAGCGCCGAGTCCATGGGCATCGGAAGCGCAAGGATCGGCGTCGAGGCCGCTGGCAATGACTAGCCCGGCCGGCCCGGAGTCGGCAAGCATGGAGGACGTCCCTTGTACCCAATAGACCTGAGCGGCAGCACCGCCTTCGTGTTCGGCGTCGCCAATCATCGCAGCATCGCGTGGGCTATCGCCCGCATCCTCCACGACGCAGGCGCGCGGCTCGCAATCGGCTACCAGAACGAACGCGTGCGTGCGTCCGTCGCCAAGCTCGTCGAAGACTGGCCAGAAACGCTATTGGTCGAGTGCGACGTCTCAGATGACGACGCCCTCGCCTCCGCCTTCGAGCGCATCAAGGGCGAGTTCGGCCTGCTGGACGTAGTAGTCCACAGCGTAGCGTTCGCACAACGCGAAGACCTCGGCGGTCGGTTCATTGAGCAGGGTAGGGAAGGCTTCCGCACCGCCCTGGATATCAGCGCATACTCGCTCGTGCCCATCGCGCGCCACGCCTCGGAAATGATGGTCGAGGGCGGGGCAATCGTCACCCTGACGTTCCAAGCCTCCCAGTCGGTGTTCCCCGGCTACAACGTCATGGGTACGGCCAAGGCCGCGCTGGAGAACGAGGTCCGGCAACTCGCGTGGGATCTCGGCAAGACAGGCGTCCGAATCAACGCCGTCTCCGCCGGCCCCGTCGACACGCTGTCCTCCCGCGTGATCAGCGGCTACCGCGACATGAAGCGCATGCACTCTGAGCGCTCGCCACTTGGTCGCAACATCACAGTCGAAGAGGTCGCCAAGACCGCTCTATACCTCTGCAGCGACCTTTCGAGCGGCGTCACAGGAGAGATCGTCCACGTCGACACCGGCTACAACATCATGGGTATCTAACCCGCCCGAAACCTGGCGCTATCCATCTGCCCGGGTCCAACAGCGAGGCTCAATGGTCGATAACATCTACCTGGAAGTGGAAGAGAACAAAAACTGCGAATACATGCCGCTCCAACTGTACGAGGGGCATGCCGATCCCGTACACATAACCCGGGTTCGCATGCAGGACTTCGTGCATCCTGAAGCAGTCTACGAAGTCACTGGCTGGGACAGCGGCGGTGACCTCGATGGTCCGGGAGGCCCCGTGCCAGCCATGTACGTCCCCGTGTCCGACTCCGGCCAGGCCAGAGCCCACCTGGTCTACGGCGGCGACTTCGGAATCCGCTTCCGGCCCACCGGTTCCGAAGCCGAATGGTCCCTCGAAGACCCGGACCAGTGGGGCGAACCATACGTCGTCCTCACTGACGAGAACGACATCCTCCTCGATTCCTAGCTTCGCCCACTCCTCGCCGCGGCCTCCACGTACTCTAGGGCCATCTTCGCGGCCACCGTCCCTATGTTTACATAACCAACGGAGATTTCGCCCACTTGAGTGAACAGGTTGTACCCATCCCACCTGTTTACGCTGAACTCCTCCTCCATCCACAGGATCAGGTCGGCGCAGGCCCGCCGTACCGACTGTTCCATCGGCAGGCCCGTCTCGATCGCCATGATCTCGCGCTCCGTGCGCAGCCGCGGCCTCTCGATGGTCCTTCCACGTATCACGTCCACGGTGATCGTCACAACCGCCGCCATCTCCAGTGCAGTACCGCACAGCTCACCGTGCCCCTGAGCCGCATGAACGTCGCCCAGGTGAAGCAGGGCGCCCGGCACATACACCGGCAGGAAGACCGTCGCGCCGCAGGTCACCTCTCGCACATCGATGTTTCCACCGTGAGGGCCCGCCGGCCCTGTTGTGGGCACGCCCATCTCGGGCGCCGTTCCAATCGTGCCGATCATCGGAGCATACGGAATCCAGAGCTCGCTGCTCCACCACACCTTGCCGTCCTCGACGGGGCAGATGCGTGTGCCGTGTGGAACGTCTGTGCCGAGCCATTCGCCCAACGGCCCCGCCGATCCAACGCGCGTCGCCGCCTGCGCCCGCAGGGGCTGGATATCGTCGATCCGCACCGCGAGAGTGTCACCCGGCTCGGCACCATTCACCAGGATCGGGCCCGTCTGCGGGTTGCTGTACGGAACCGTCTTCCTGTCCCGCCGGTCGCCCTCCGAACGGATCTGGCCCGAGAACGCGTCCTCAGTTTCCACAACCACAGTCTCGCCCGGATCGACGCTAATTCTCGGCGGGTTATGCCGGCTGATCTCGTAATACAGCGGACCCAGTTCAACTCTCTTCAACGGACTCTCCTTCAACAACTGCCACCGTTGCGCCGTCTCCACAGCCCGCCATCAGGCCTCCGCAACTAGCGCGAATATTTGAAGCGGACGCTCGCTTACGCCTCCCTGGCCAGCGACACCCCGTACACTACCGCAGCCCCCGTGGTCTTCAAGGCCTTGGCGCACGCGGAGATCGTGCTCCCAGTCGTAACAACGTCGTCGACCAGCAGCACGCAAGGCCCCGTCGGCTTGCTCTCGCACCTGAACGCGCCGTCCAGATTGGCCCTTCTTTCCTCGTCATTCGACATAGTCACCTGTGGCTCCGTATCTCTGACCTTTACCAGCAGCTTGTCCTCAATCGGAAGTCCCAGCTCCTTCGCCACCGCCGATCCCAGCTTCTGCGACTGATTGTAGCCCCTCTGCCTCTCGCGCTTTCTGTGAATCGGAACGGGAATGACCACATCCGCGTCAATTCGGCTAGCTCGTACGCTGGCCGCCATGAGCCGGCCAAGCTCCGGTGCCGCCGCCCTGAGATTGCGGTACTTCAGGTCGTGGACCGCTACTCTGACGGCCCCGTCCATCAGGTACCGGGCAATGATCCTGTCGTACGCAGGCTTGTACACGGCGCACGTCTCGCACAGGTCCGTAGGCCCCGGAGTCGCGCAAGACCGGCAACGGTCCCCTCTGAGCCTTGGCAGCGAAGGCTCGCAGGATGAGCAAACGTAAGGCCCCTCCCGGTCGCAGCTCACGCATCGCATGGGCATCAGCGCCTCGAGAGCGGATCTCGCCGCTCGAGACAGGAGTTCCGTAATTCCCTTCATCTTCACCTTCCTCAATCTGTATCTCTGCCGACTTTCCGAAGCGGGTAGGGATACCGTCTGATGGTCTAACCTCGGCGCCTCCAGTTGACAGACTCCGATTGCCAATAACATACTATCGCTGCGGCAGAGTTCAAAGACTGGGAGTTTCCGCGTTCGCATCTGAGCGATGCGGGGACCGGTCTCCCCAGGAGGTAGGGCTTCAATGGCCTCGTTGAGGAAAGGCGATATTGCATCCCGCGTCGCGACAAAGCTCGGTGGCTCGCGCGCCGATGGAGAGGCTGCTCTCAATGCAGTACTTGAATGCATAAGCGACGCTCTCGCGGCTGGAGATCGGGTGGTACTCACGGCATTCGGCTCGTTCGACGTCCGGGAAGTCAAGGCGCGGAAGGTGCGCTCCATCGGAGGCTCGGCGTCCGGTGACTTGGTCACAGTGCCGGCTCACAAGCGCGCCGGATTCAGACCCGGGGCGGACCTCAGCAGGGCGGCACAGGACTGACTCTCCGTTCCGATTCACAAGTCTTGATGGGCATAGGATAGACCGTAGGTTCGGTGACATCCGCGCCCAGTTGCGGGGTTGAATGGGCGAAAACGGCGACGAGTCAGTCAGGCTGAACTCACAGGGGCCACGCTCCTCAAAACCCGAACCCGCAACCTCACCCGCCGCCAAGTCGACCCCCAGCACGTCGAGAAGCGCCTTTTCGACGAGGATGCGGGATGCCCGCCGCCGGCGCGGCTCCCAGAGAACCAGAGATCTCACCAAGGGCAGCGTTCCCGGAAACCTCTGGTACCTCTCTTGGCCTCAGGTATCGGAAGGTGCTCTCACCGTCGTCGACCAGGTCGCGGACCTGATTTGGGCGGGGAGACTCGGCTACCAGGCCATCGCCGGACTTGGCGTTGGCCAGATCCTTATCATGGTCGCCATGACGGCTCGCATGGGCTTGGAGTCGGGCATGCGCGCCATGATCTCCCGGGCCATCGGAGCCCGGCAGGTTCGTTACGCCAATCACGTCCTCCAGCAGTCCTTGATTCTTCAGACCGCGCTGGCTGTGGTGATGATCGCCTTTGGGTTTCTGCTCACGGAGCCAATCCTGAGACTGCTTGGCTTGAGCCAGGAAGTGATGGACCAGGCGTCTGGCTATATGAAGATTCAGTTCATCGCAATGTCCATGATGGGCTACCAGCGCACGATGGGCGCCTCCCTCCAGGCCGCCGGCGACAGCATCACCCAGCTCAAAGCAATAGGCGTAACCCGTGTGCTTCACCTCGGCCTCAGCCCACTGCTTGCATTCGGTATCTGGCTCTTTCCGGATCTCGGCCTGGCAGGAATGGCCGTAGCCAACCTCGTAGCTCAGGTAGTGGGGACCTCCATCGTTGCCTACGTCCTGATTCGGGGCAGGTCACGCCTTCGCCTCACCTTCCGCAATGCTAAACCCGACCTGCCGCTGATTTGGCGCCTTATCAAAATTGGCTCGCCGGCGTCCGTCACCAACGTTCAGCGCGGCCTTTCGCAGCTCGCGATGGTCGGCATCATCGCCCCCTTCGGCGACAGTGCGCTCGCCGCGTTTGCCATGACGAGGCGGGCGGAGAACGTGGTGAACCACGGCAGCCGCGGCTTCGGCAGGGCTGCAGGCGCCCTCGCCGGTCAGAATCTCGGGGCCGGCCAGAAGCCCGAGGCCTTCATGTCAGTGCTTTGGGCCCTCGCGTACAGCGGGGCTGGCAGCGCAGTAATCGCCACTTGTTTCATACTCTTTCCCGGAGCCGTGACAAGCTTCTTTAGCAACGATGCTGAGTTTGTCGGCACGGCGGCAACCTGGCTCAGAATACTCGCCATCGGCTACATCACCATGAGTTGCGTTCAGGTGTTCACCCAGGCATTCAACACAACGGGCAACACCGTGGCGCCCATGGTGATCACCTTCGGGACCATGTGGGCGCTGGAAGTCCCACTTGCCTTTGGCCTCTCGCGAATCGACTCATTGGGGCAGTTCGGACTTCCCTGGGCAACTATCGCCGCGAGCGCCACTAGGTTCGTAATGTTCGCGTACTACATGCGGCTCGGACGCTGGCTCAGGACGGGAATGATCTGATTCTCGCCAGACATCTGTGCCCGCGCCGCTCTGAATTTGCCGTCCTTGAGCAAAGGCAACGGACGCTCCTTGTGCTAGTCTGGATGGGCAAATGTACGCGGCAATCATCACGGGGCTGGGCGTCCTGGCCTTTGACCAGCTGACAAAGCAGCTTGTAAGTTCCAACATGCACCTCGGGGAGTCAATTCCTGCCGAGGGCTGGGTAAGAATCACATATGGCGTGAACACCGGCGCCGCGTTCGGGCTCTTCCAGGACCACACCCTACTGCTGACGGTACTCTCGGTGTTCGCCATCGGATTCCTCATTTACTTCTATCGAACGCACTCTCAACTCCACCCGCTGTTCAGGCTGGCGCTCGGTCTTCAGTTAGGAGGAGCATTTGGCAACCTCATCGACAGGGTTCGCTTGGGATCTGTCGTTGACTTCATCGATATTGGCCCGTGGCCGATCTTCAATGTGGCCGATTCTGCCGTTGTGGTAGGCGTTGCCCTGCTTGCCTTCCTAGTGTTCCGATACGCTCCGGACAAAGAGGCGTCGAAGCCTGAGACCGAGGATAGAGGCAATGTGTCCGGGTCAGATCCAAACTGAACGCCTGAGGGCGGACAGAGACGGAGAACGGCTTGATCAGTTCCTGTCACGAATCGTCACGGGACTCTCGAGGACTGGCGCCCAGAGTCTGATAGCCGCAGGCAATGTTTCTGTTGACGACCGTCCTGCAAAGGCCTCTACGCGACTGTCAGAAGGGCAGTCCATTCATGTCGCAGTTTCGGTGCCGCACCAGACCGATGTCGCTGCTCAATCGATCCCACTGGAGGTCGTCTACGAGGATGACAATCTTGTGGTCGTCAACAAGCCCGCTGGGCTGGCCGTCCATCCAGGAGCGGGGCAAGCGGACTGGACACTAGCAAATGCCGTCTTATCCAGATATCCCGAGGTTGCTGGAGTAGGGGATCGGGACCGGCCCGGCATAGTGCACCGCTTGGACAAGGACACGTCCGGCCTCATCGTCGTCGCGAGGAACGCCGAAGCGCACTCGCACCTCTCCCGTCAGTTCAAGAGTAGGGAAGTGGAGAAGGGCTACTTGGCGCTCGTCGAGGGCTCGCCCGATCCTGCGGAAGCGATCATAGACGCACCAATCGGCAGACACCCGCGCGACCGCAAGCGCATGGCGATTGTGAATGGTGGAAGAGACTCGGTCACCTGGTACCGCGTCATAGAACGCTTGAGACAGTACTCATACGTGGAATTGAAGCCGAAGACAGGCCGGACTCACCAGATTCGAGTTCACCTGGCGTCAATCGGCCATCCCGTCGTTGGAGATCCAATGTATGGCCGTGCCCAAAAGGAACTGGGCCGCCAATTCCTACACGCTTACCGCCTCGCCTTTCGGCCGCTGTCCGGACGTGGCTGGATGGAGTTCGAGTTAGGCCTCTCGCATGATCTCCAGGTTTACCTGGACACTCTGCGGCCTGGGCAGACCGCAGAAGACTAGCTGGGCATAGGCCGCAGACTCAGGCAGGTCCCGCAGCGAACATAAAACTCCATCCGGTGGCCCAGAATCTCTCCGTCGATGTCTGCGCCTATGTTGCGAAGCAGACGTTCGATGGTAGAGTCGCGAAACTCTGTCACCGAACCACACTGCACGCACACGATGTGATGGTGGTGCTCGGCTCTTGCCAAGCTGTACACAGGCGCGCCGTCGAGCGTTGCGAGCTTGCACAATATCCCGTTCTCCAACAGGATCTTGATCGTCCGGTAGACAGTTGCCCGTCCAACGCCCGGTACCTCTCCACAGATTTGCTCGACGGTAAACCCTTCGGACTTCGACTCTAACGCAGCGATCACGCTACGGCGCGGCATCGTGATTCGGTAGCCTTGGTCTTCAAGGGTCTCAACAGGGTCGGGAAGTGTGGTTACCATTTGCGCCTCGCTAACGTCTGCCATGACGCATCTTCTACGGATTTATAGTAACCATTCAAGTCTGACTGGGCAAATTGAGCGCTTGCCATTTACTCTTAGCGCTCCGCTAGAGCCTTGCTTGCGGCAGAAACTCCAACTCCGACTCCCACCTCATAGCCTTCTCGCGGCAGCGCCTCTTCAAGCGCCGAAAGAAGGGCAAGGACATATTCTGCCTTGCTTGACTCGCCCATGAGGCCAACTCTCCACACTTTACCGGCGAAGTCTCCGAGACCTCGGCCGATCTCAATGCTGTACTCTCGCAACAGGACGGTTCGAGGATCGGCCTCGTCCACCCCTTCAGGGATCCACATGGGAGTAATCTGCGGCAACCTGTTCTCCAGTGGAGGCACCACTTCAATGCCCAGCGCCTCCAGGCCGGCCCATAGCGCCGCCGCATTCTGCCTGTGCCGCGCAAACCGCTCCTCAAGTCCCTCCTCGAGCACCATCCGGAGCCCTTCCCTCAGGCCAACTATGTTGCTGACCGGCGCCGTGTGATGATAGACACGGTCTCCGCCCCAATAGTTCGCAAGAAGTTGCAGGTCCAGATACCAGTTGACTGGCTTGGTCTTGCGGTTCTTTACTGCATCGAACGCCCTGGGACTTACGGTTACCGGCGCCATACCCGGAGGGCAACCGAGGCACTTCTGGCTGGCCGAATAGCAGAAGTCGATATTCCAGCGGTCCACGGCGACTTCGACGCCGCCCAATGAGGTTACGGCATCCACCATGAACAGGGCGTCGTGTTCGTGGGCCAGGGCGCTGAGTCCCTCCAACGGCTGGCGAATACCGGTTGACGTCTCCGCATGGATAGCGGTGACGAGCTTGACGTCCTTGTGCTTCTTGAGCTCTTCCTCAAGCATCTCTTCAGGAAAAGGCTTTCCCCATTCAGCCCGCAGCGGCACCGGATTCGCGCCCACGCGCTCGGCCATGTCTACCATACGCTCGCAGAAGTACCCGTAGACGCACATCACAACCGTGTCGCCGGGCTCCAGGAGGTTGGCCAGGCCCGCTTCCATTCCAGCCGTCCCGGTGGCTGAAAGAGGGAAGGTGTGCTCGTTCTCCGTCTGGAATACGCGCCTGAGCAGTTCTGCGACTTCGTCCATCACGAGAACGAAGTCTGGGTCCAGGTACCCGATCATTGGCGCCATCATCGCCTGCAACACACGTGGACTGGCATTGCTTGGGCCAGGTCCCAGCAGGATGCGATCAGGGATTATCGGCATTTGGGACTCGGGCAACGCTGGACTGCTCATCAACTCCTCCTGGCTACTTTGTTATCTGGTTCACAATTCTACCTTAGTCCAACTTGGAGCGGCAGAAGTCAATTCCATCGTCTCCGTGAAAGAGCTTCCTCGCACGGGTAGACTGCCTCTCTTCTTGTCCCGTGGAAAGGCTCCTATCGCCGCACCCTCAAACCTTCAACGATGAGTCGTTGGACAACACTAGGGTCATCTGGCCAGCCCTGCGGCAGCTAACTCTATCGACCGAGAAGTCTGGAACTGCCCTCGACTGCGGGCGCGGCCACTAGGTCCTCGATCCAGGCTTCAACAACCTCGGCTCGCAGCGCACCCACGTATCTATGTTCGACCGTGCCGTCCTTGCCTATGAACAGTGTAACCGGCAAACCGACGACGCCGTAGTCGATCGAAGCCTTTCCGTCCGTGTCGATCACATTGACATACGGCACATCGAATTCTCTGATGAACGCCTCGGCGTCGTCGAAGCCGTCTTGGCTATTGACGCCGATCACCACCAGACCGTCGTCGCTCCACTCCTGCCACAATTCCCGAAGAGCAGGAGCCTCATCACGGCAGGGAAGGCACCACGATGCCCAGAAGTTGAGCACAATCGGTGAACCCCAATGCTCCGATAGCAAGAAATCGGTCCCTTCGAAGGTCTTGAGCGAGATTTCAAGGGCAGGCTTGCCAATGCGGGTCTCGCTGCTCTTCCCGGTGACCGGCTCCTTGTTTCCTAAGGACCAAGCCAGCAGACCGACTACCCCGCCCACTAAAACGAACAGAATAAGAAGAACTACCCAGCGCATAGTTGAGTCGTTGTCAGGCAGAATACCGGCGGATCCCACGTCCGCTGACCGAATCCCATCGAGCATTCCGTTCGTATAATCACTATTGGTAGGCCTGCGCTCGTATTGTATCCTGCATCCAAGGCCAAACCTGAGGAGAGTGACTTGATCGGTTTCCTAAATGTCTTTCGCAGTTCAGCAGTGTTTCTGACACTTGCTGTGGTGGCCTCCCTCGCTCTGTTCGCAGTCGCCTGCGGTTCCAGCGAGCCCGCGTCATCACAGGAGCCATCGGCGTCTGAGGTCAGCGGCACCGATACCCAGGACGAGACGGCTATGGATTCGGAGTCCATGGCTTCGCAGGACGATGACGCCGTGGACGAAGACGTCGACGACTCCATGACATCTGAACACGACATGGACGACGTTGACGATGACTCCATGGCCTCTGAACACGACATGGACGACGTTGACGATGACTCCATGGCCTCTGAACACGACATGGACGACGTTGACGATGACTCCATGGCCTCTGAAGATGACATGGACGACGTTGACGACGACTCCATGGCCTCTGAGCACGACATGGATGACGACGAAACCGAACCCATGACCTCACAAGATGACATGGATGACGACGACACCGAATCCATGACCTCACAAGATGACGCATCAGAAGAAGACACAGATACTTTGACCACCCAGGAAGACGCCACTGACGAGACCTCAACTGAGCAGGCGTCAGTGAAGATTGGGACGGGGGTCGGAGAGATGCCGCCCGACTACTACATCCTGGACATGGAGTATCAGAAGATCACTCAGCAGGACCAGCTAGCCACTGGCAGACCTGTCTTCTACTATTTCTTCACAACTTGGTGACCGGTCTGTTCCTCTGAGTTACAGGGGCTAGCAGAAATCTACCCGCAGTATTCGAACCAGGTTGACGTGTTCGCGCTGAGCATAGACGCCACCGCAACAGACTCGGAGATAGTCTCGTACGGACAAGAGCGCGGCGCAACCTTCCCGCTGGGATTTCCTGGCGGCAAGATGGTCGCCGATTTCAACATTAAGCGCCAGGCGTCGGCCGTGGCACTGAAGCCTGACGGCACCGTGCTATACACCGGAAGCTCCGGAGGCATGTCGACCTATGAGGACCTGCTCCAGCAACTCGCTGTTCTGGCGGAAACCGGCTAATCGGAACGGAGAAGTGCCTTTGATCTTGAAAGACTGTTTCAGAACGAGCCAGGTTTCTCTGGTCCTGGCGATTGCGGCGTTGGGGCTTCTGCTCGCCGCCTGTGGCTCGTCTGACTCTGATGTCGATTCGCAGGAGACCACGGACTCTGTGGCATCGGACACTGGAAGTTCAGTAGAGACTACTGAGGCCGCAGATGCAGTGGCTGTAGCTGAGCCGGAGGTGGAAGTGGGCTCGGACGTCGGCCAGATGGTCCCGGCGTTCTACATCCGAGACGCCAATTCAACCAAGATCACCTCAGAAGAGATCTTCGCGAAGGGCAGGCCTTCGTTTTTCTATTTCTTCACTACGTGGTGACCGACGTGTCGCTCCGAGTTGCGGAGCTTCACTGAGTTGTACCCCAGGTACTCCGACCACGTCGACTTGTACGCCGTCAGTTTGGACAAAGGGTCCACCGTGGAGGAAGTACTGGATTTCGGCGAGTCAATGGGGCTGAACTACCCAATCGTATTCTCAGGCGTAAACATGGTCCCGAACTTCAACGTGAAGCAACAGGCAAGTAAGGTCGTTCTGGATGAGAACGGCATCGTCGTATACCGGGCAGGTTTGGGCGAAGGCAACTCTCAGAAGTACGAGTCGGTCTTTGCCGAGTTGGCGGAGGCAGCCAAAGCAGCAAACTAGCCCGGCAGTAATGAGTCCCGGGCTGTTGTCTGCATGACAGCCCAATTGTGCGGCTCGGCTTGCCTGAGATCGCACCACTCACCTGGCGGCGAGCCAGTGCGGCCGCGTCGAACACTTTGTAGTGAAATCGCGCCCGTGATAACCTCTGCCCGCTCTTCCGCCAACACCTGCGCATCGAGGCTTCTGACTTGACAAGACAACTGACATCCACGCGTGTCATGAGCTTCACAGAATCGCTGATTCGCGACATGACCCGGGTGAACAACCGCTACGAAGCGATCAATCTCGCTCAAGGCTTCCCTGAGTTCGACCCGCCGGCCGAGCTCATCGAGGCAGTTCACCAGGCCATTGACGGCAGCTTTCACCAGTACGCTGTTACATGGGGCACGGACTCAATCCGCGAAGCAATCGCAGACAAGTTCGCCAGCTTCAACGGCGTGAAAGTGGACCCCGCCCAGCACGTGACCGTTTGCTGCGGAGCAACCGAATCCATGATTGCCGCCATGATGGCTGTGGTCAATCCGGGCGAAGAAGTCATCGTCTTCGAGCCGTTCTACGAGAACTACGGTCCGGACTCCATCCTCTCGGGCGGCAAACCGGTGTACGTGCAGCTGCATTCCGAGGGCGAGCGCGTCTGGTTCGACGAGGACGAGCTGCGTGCCGCGTTCAGCCCGAACACCAAGGCAATAGTCATCAACACCCCGCAAAACCCAACCGGCAAAGTGTACTCATTGGATGAGCTTCAGTTGATCGCAGATCTTTGCATCGAGTACGACGCCGTTGCCCTGACCGACGAGCCGTACGAGCACATCATCTACGACGATGCTGTCCATCACAGCATCGCGGCGCTGCCCGGAATGGCGGACCGCACCGTGACCGTAAATAGCTTCTCGAAGACGTACAGCGCGACCGGCTGGCGCATCGGCTGGGCGGTGACCTCGAACGACGACATTGCCGTGGGCATTCGGCGTGTCCACGATTTCCTCTCGATCGGCGCAGCGCACCCACTTCAGGAGGCCGCAGCCACGGCGCTCAGATATGGCCCCGAATACTACAGCGAGCTAACGAGGGGATATCAGCGGCGGCGTGACATGATCCTGCCAATGCTGAGAGACGCCGGCTTCGAATTCACTACGCCCAAGGGCGCTTACTACGTGATGTGCAAGTACCCCGATTGCGGGTACGACGACGACCTGGAGTTCTCGTACTTTATGTGCCGTGAGATTGGCGTCACGCCGGTCCCGGGCAGGGCCTTCTACCACAGTGAGGAGCAGGCCAAGCCCTTCATTCGCTTCGCCTTCGCGAAGAACGAGAGCACGCTCGAACAGGTTGGTGAGAGGCTCAGCCGCCTGGACGAGTTCCGGCGCTAGCAGCACCTAGCCGCTGAGACTCTCTATAAGTCCCTTCGCGTAGTCGAAGCTGACCTTGTCCTGGTGGAGTTGGTCGCCCCACAGCGCTCCCTCCACCGCCATGTAGCCGTCGTACCCGGCATCAAGCATTGCAGCGACAGCGAACCGGTAATCGATCTCTCCGCCCGGCAGCGTCGCCTTGATGAACTCCGTGCGTTCACCCTTCAGGATGGGAACTCTGATCAAGTTCTTGCAGTGCCAGTAGCCTGCCCGCGGAGCCAGTGCCACAATCGCGTCCTCAGTAGTCTCCTCGGGAACATCGTACGCCCAGATGACGTTGCCCAGGTCTGGGTTCGCGCGCACAGCGGGACTGTCGACAAGGTCAAGCAGGTGGAGCATGGACCAGCTATTGTCGGCCAGCGAGAGGTGGTGCATCTCGATTGTGATGATCATACCGTGCTCCACCGCTTCTTCTGCCGCCTCCCGAAGGCGCCGAGCTGTCCGATCGAAGTCATCGTGGGTGGCATCGCGGCTAGATCCCTGGGAGACCGGCTCGCCTGTGCCCGATCCCGGCGCGCCTGGATGCCTGACCCCGCTGCCGACCACAACGTTGAGTATCTCGGCGCCTATGCTCCCGGACAACCCAATTGCTTTCGAAAGCGTGGAACGATTGCCGGCTTCAGTGCGAGGATTGGCGAAGCCGGCGCCAACCCGGACCGTTCGGCCCAAGCCCCTGCCATCCAGCTCCGCTCGCAACTCACCTGCCGCGGAAGAGTCTGCTTCCAGGCTCTGCAGATCGGGCATACCCAACTCGATCGCCTCGAACCCGATCTGCTGCACATCGTCGAGCCATGCAGAACGTGCGCGACTGTCCGGCAATCCGGCAAAGCCGAGTCCGATCCACGGGTAATACGAGCTTTTTCTGAATGCGTACGCCATCTTCATGTCTTGTCTCCTGTCACAGTCCGAAGGTCTTTGAAGCCAGCTCTGAGATATGGTCCGCGATCGCCAGCGAGGAAGTCGCTCCCGGCGAAGGCGCGCTGATCACGTGAATTGCATGCTCGGACGAGGCGATGCTGAAGTCCTGAAGCAGGTCACCGCTTCTTGAAACAACCTGCGCTCTGACTCCGGCGCCGGGCTCTCCCAAGTCTTCCATCGCGATCTCAGGGACCAGGACCTGCAGGGAGCGAAGGAATCGGCCCTTGACCAACGACCTGTACTGCTCGCCAAGTCCGGTCTTCCAATGCCCCAGCGCCATCTTCCAGAAGCCGGGAAACCTGACCGACTCCCACACATCGCCCGGCTTGAATGACATTCGCCCATACCCCTCCCTGGCGAAAGCCATGACGGCATTTGGACCAGCCTCCACAGACCCATCGATCCTCTTTGTGAAGTGGACTCCCAGGAAAGGCAGCTTTGGGTCGGGGACCGGATAGATCAGCCCCTTCACCAGGTGGGCGCTCTCGGGGCGTATCGTGAAGTACTCTCCCCGGAAGGGAACGATCTGCACGTCCAACTGTGCTCCCATCATTACAGCAACGCGGTCCGCCTGCAGCCCGGCGCAGTTGATTACATACTTCGCCGAAAAGTTTCCTTGATTTGTCTCCAGCGTTCGGATGCCGCCATGCTGAGCTACCGACTGGACCTCTGCGCCAAGCACAATCTCGCCGCCAGCATGCCTGAATTCATCAGCGTATGCATTTGACACCTTCACAAAGTCAATAATCCCCGTGCCAGGGGAGTGGATCGCTCTCACCCCTGCGGCGTGCGGTTCCAACTCAAGCAGCCGATCCCGGTCCACTATCCGCAGACCCACCGCGCCGTTGACGGTGCCGCGTCGAAAGAGTTCTTCGAGACCCGGAATCTCAGACTCGTCCGTGGCTACGATGACCTTTCCGCACATGTCATAGGGGACGTCATGATCGTCACAGAACTTACGGAGGAGGGAGCCTCCCGTTGAGCAGAAGTTGGCTTTGCTCGAACCCGGAGCGTAGTAGATGCCTGCATGAATGACGCCGCTGTTGTGACCAGTCTGATGCTTAGCGAGCTGGTCTTCCTTCTCCAGGACAATGAGCCTCGACCCGTGGTTGTTCCCGGCCATACGCATGGCTGTGGCGAGGCCGATGATTCCGCCGCCAATGATGGCTACGTCGAAGTTTCTCGTTGGCAAGTCAGAGGACCAATAGCTTCCCTGAGGGTCAGGCGTCCAAGCAACGCGCTGCGGATTGTAGCATCGCAGCAGGGTTGTACGGCTCACGCCATAGCAATAGACTACGAGCCTGATCCCAAACAAGTTTGATCGCAGGGCAATTGCAGAAACCGGCCCAAGATCAGGAGGCAACCTTTGTCGAGTACCAGTCAGTTCAGCTATGAGAGCCTGTTCGCAGATGGACTGCCCGAAGGGCGCAGCAGGCAGGCTGCCAAGAGGGCGAAGTACGACTTCGCCGTGGCCTACCCAGATCCGGACACCATTCCCGGAGACGAGTTGGTGGAATCGCTCGCGGCGGCAATGCGCGAGGAAGCCGGAAGCCTGGCTCTGTACCCGAATGCTCAAGGTTACCTTCCGCTGCGCGAGTATGTCTCCGAGAAGCTGGGTTCAGATCGGGGAATCGCCACTCATCCTGACAACGTGTACCTCGGGGAGGGCTCCAGCCAGGTCATCTATCTGCTCTGCCGTTCGCTGCTTGACCCTGGAGACGTGGTCCTGGCCGACGACTTCTTCTATTCCGGCACCTTGAACATGTTCCGCGGCTTTGGCGCTGATGTACGGGGCATTCCCAGCGACGATGAGGGAATGCTGCCCGACGCGCTTGATGAAGCGATCGTCGCCGCCATGGATGAAGGTAGGACGATCAAGTTCGTCTACCTGATCCCAACGTTCCAGAACCCGCAAGGCTGGACCATGAGCCTGGAAAGACGGAAGGCGGTACTCGGCGTGACAGGTCGGCACGGCATAGTAGTCTTCGAAGACGACTGCTACGTGGACCTGAGGTACGAGGGCGAGAACGTGCAGGCGATGAGGTCTCTTGATGACAGCGGCCGAGTGCTCTATGTGGGGTCTTTCTCCAAGATCATTGCTCCCGGAGTTCGCATGGGCTATGTGGAGGCGCCGGACGAGGTGCTTGACCGCATACCGCCGATCAAAGCCGGCGGTGGCATCAATGAAATGGCGGCGATGACGATCCACAGATTCGGGACGAACAATCTGGATGCTCACCTGGACCACATGCTGGACGTGCAACGGGCCAAGCGCGATGCCATGCTGGCGGCGCTTGGAGAAAGCTTCGGGGCTTCAGCCGTTTCGAGCAGGCCCGAAGGCGGGCTCTACCTCTGGGTGAAGTTTCCGGAGGGCACAGATGTCGAAGGCTGTCGCGAAGACGCGGCTGAGGCCGGCGTGCTCTATCAGAGCGGCGTCATCTTCTCGCCGACGGGTGATGGGCGAAACTACGCGCGGCTGTGCTACGGGTACAACTCAACTACTGAGATCCACGAAGGGATATCTAAGCTTGCCGACGTAGTCGATGCTCACGGGAGGCTCTAGGCTCTTCGTGAGAAGGGACCGGTCCTGGAAGCGGACTGCCAGGTGACCGCCAAAGTCTGAGGGCCGCGGCTGCTTGGTTGAGATTGGCGGCTGGGGGATACGACCTACTGCCGGCCGAATCTCTTGTAGAGCAGCCTCTGCGCAACCTGAGCTTTGAGGGCGGCGTTGGTGGAGTCCATCCACTGCGACTCGAGTTCCAGTCTTCGGGCTGCGGATGACTGCTCAAGGAGCTTCTGCTTTAGTTGTGTCGGCGCCTGAATTACCGACGCCAGGTAGTAAGAGAGGTCGTCCAACTCGTCTGGCAATGTAACGTCGCGGGTCCAGCCGGCTCTCATGCCCAACGAAAGGCGCAAGTGCTGTGCCGCAGTCTGCCTGATATCCACGACACGCTCAGGCGGCATTGGAGAGTCATCCTCCGTCTCAGGCAGGCCCTCCACCTGCGCCTCCATGTAAGGCTCAAGCTGCGTCACTCCTGAGATTTCGAAGCGCTCCAAGCCGTACACAGAGATGAAGATCCGCCCCTCTTTCACAGGACTCACTTGAACGATCTGCGCGACCGTTCCGATGTTGTACGTGCTTGCGGGGCCTCCAACTTCCAGACCGCGCTTGATTAAAACGACTCCAAACTTGGAATCGGCACTCAGGCAATGCTCGAGCATCAGCCTATACCGCTCCTCGAAGATCTGAAGCGGAAGCGTGCCCCTGGGAAACAGGACAGTCTGAAGGGGAAAAAGAGGGAGAGACCTGGCTGCCATCACTAGAACCTCGCTCCATTCGAGTATAGCCAGAGGGTCGACACGCGACAAGTTAAGGCATGCCGAGGGACCCCCGAGCGAACTGCCGAAGGGCGGCCCTCAGGTACGGAGAGTTCGAAGGGCTGGAAGCAGAACCAAGACTGCGGCGCAGGTTGCTCTTCTTGACACTCTCAACTTGAGATTGCTAGTATCCGCGCAAGTTCTTGAAGGCCCAAGGCAAGGTAACGAGAGCAGCATCCGGGCCTCCCCACAATCACACGGCCGGAGCTTAGGAACAGTTATTGGAAAAGGTCCGATGTCTCCGGTGCCGCGAATGCGGCGCAGAGTACCCTACGGAACCGTTAAACGTTTGCGACCTCTGCTTCGGGCCCGTCGAAGTAGCGTACAACTACGACGACATCAGCCGTGTGATCTCCCGCGACCGGATCCAGCAGGGGCCTCCCACGATGTGGCGATACGGCGACCTGCTGCCGGTTGAGACCGAGAAGCCAGTTGATCTCGGGACCGGATACACGCCGCTGATACAGGCCAAGAACCTTGGCCGTGCGCTGGGCCTGAATAACCTGTACGTCAAGAACGACAGCGTCAACCCATCTTTTTCGTTCAAAGATCGGGTCGTGTCGGTGGCATCGACGAAGGCGCTTGAGTTTGAGTTCGAAACGCTCGCCTGTGCTTCGACGGGCAACTTGATGGGCGCCGTGGGCGCGCATGGAGCCAAGGCCGGGATGGAGACCGTCGTCTTCTTTCCCGCAGACCTGGAGCAAGGCAAGATCCTGGGCGCGGGCGTGTACGGAGCCCGCATGATCGCGATCGAGGGCAATTACGACCAGGTCAACCGGCTGTGCAGCGAGGTGGCGGACAACAACCGGTGGGCTTTCGTGAACATCAACATGCGGGCGTACTACGCGGAGGGAAGCAAGACGCTGGGCTATGAGGTTGCGGAGCAGCTTGGATGGCGGGCTCCCGAGCACTGCGTGGTCCCGGCGGCTTCCGGAGCAATGTTCACGAAGATCTGGCTGGGGCTCAACGAGTTCGCCGACCTCGACCTGATCGACGGAGTTGGGACTCGGATGCACGTTGCCCAAGCCGAAGGGTGCTCGCCGATCGTCAAGGCGTGGGAGGATGAGGACGAGCAGGTAAGGCCAGTAAAGCCAAATACGGTCGCGAAGTCGCTCGCTATCGGCAATCCCGCAGATGGGATCTACGCTCTGAGGACCGTCAAGGAGTCCAAGGGATCGGGGATAATCTGCAGGGAAGAGCAGGTTGCGGAGGGGATAAAGCTGCTGGCCGAGACTGAGGGAATCTTCACCGAGACCGCAGGGGGCGTGGTGATCTCCGGCCTCAAGAATCTTGTGGAGAGCGGGCGAATAGGTCAAGATGAGTTGACGGTTGCCTACATCACAGGCAACGGTCTAAAGACGCAAGAGGTGGTGGCGGGCACCGTGGAGATCACGAGGACCGAGCCCGACTACGAATCATTCAAGCGCAACTACAACGGCGCGGTCCAGTAGAGGACCGTAGTTCCGGAACCCACTCGAGGAGGACGATTTCCAGATGAGCGTTAACGTACGCATACCAACACCCCTACGACGCATGACCGGCGGAGCCGACCAGGTCAACGTGGCAGGTTCCAAAATCTCAGAAGTCATCGCTTCTCTGGACTCGGAGTATCCGGGAATCAAGCAGCGCCTCTGCGACGAGCAGGGCGAGATCCGCTCATTCGTCAACGTGTATGTCAACGGCGAGGACGTAAGGTTTCTCAGCGGGCTCGACACCGCCACGAGCGACGGGGACGAGATCAGCATCGTCCCGGCCGTAGCCGGAGGCTAGAGGAAGAGCAGCTACGGCGCTTCACGGCGTCCTACCGACTCGGCCCACTTGCGCTTTTGCTCGACGCGGGTGGCCTCGTCTGTGGGATTGAAGCAGCGCAGGAAGCGGCTGCGGTACTCCGCGAACTCACCCCCAAGTATGGCGGCGCGCATCTCTTCGGTCAGCCGCACCACGAACCGCAGGTTGTGTATCGAGGCCAGCCTGAACGCCAGCAACTCCTTCGCCTTGAACAGGTGATGCAGGTAGGAGGCTGAGTAGGTCCGGCAAGTGGAGCAGTCACAGCCGGCCTGAATGGGCTGCTCCAGCTTTCGGAAGCGGGCTGCCAGGACGTTCACGCGCCCGTTCGGAGTGAAGAGTGAGCCGTTGCGGGCGACGCGAGTAGGCAGCACGCAGTCGAACATGTCGACGCCCGCGGCTACGCATTCGACCAGGTCTTCGGGGGACCCAACGCCCATGAGATACCGGGGCTTGCCGGGTGGGAGCATGGCTGCGGTGTGGGCGGTCATGTGGTACATCTGTGTCTTGCTCTCGCCGACGCTCAGCCCGCCTATAGAGTAGCCTGGAAAGTCCAGATCTACGAGGATTCTGACCGACTGCTCTCTGAGGTCTTCGAAGAGGCCTCCCTGCACTATGCCAAAGAGCTGCCGGCCTATCCTGGAGTGCGCTTCCAAGCACCTGACGGCCCAGCGTGAGGTCCTGGCGAGGGCGGACTCCGCGGTTTGACGGTCGCTGTCGGCGGGAACGCAAACGTCGAGAGGCATGATGATGTCAGCCCCGAGCCGCTCCTGGTACTCCACAGAGGACTCCGGAGTGAAGAGGTGGCTGCTGCCATCTATGTGCGACTTGAAGGCGATCCCTTCCTCCGAGATCGTACGAAGGCGCTCGAGACTGAAGCCCTGGAAGCCGCCGCTGTCAGTGAGTATGGGGCCGTTCCAGGCCATGAACGAGTGGAGGCCTCCAAAGTCCTCGACCAAATCGACGCCCGGGCGCAGGTAGAGGTGGTAGGCGTTTGACAGGACGATATCTGCGCCCAACGTTTTGAGGTCCAGCGAGTCGACGGCCTTGACCGTGCCCTGAGTAGCCACGGGCATGAAGGCCGGGGTAGGGAATGAGCCGTGCGGGGTGTGGACCACACCGGCCCTTGCCCTGCCATCGGTTGCGCTAAGCTCGAATGTGTCCCGGTTCAAATCAGCGCCTCCACGATTAGCCTGATGCCAAGCACGGCCAGCAACAGCACAAGCAGACGGACTATCCAGTGGCCTCGAAGCCGCGTGCCGACGTGGGCTCCAAGCTGGCCTCCAACCAGCATACCAGCGCCAACTCCCACGAAGGCCGGATACCACTCCACGTGGTCGAGGGAGGCGTGGGCCACCGTGCCGGCGGTCGAGTAAACGGTCAGTGCGCATACGGAAGTAACGGCCGCAACCTTGGCTGGGAAGCGGAAGAAGGAGATCAGGAGCGGCGTTCTCAGGAAGCCAGCCCCGACGCCGAAGAAGCTGGACACGAAGCCAAGCGCGAAGTTGACAACCATCGCCAGGCTCTCGCTGAAGCTGTAGCGGAACTCCTCACCGGACCTGGCGGTGAAGCGCCTCTCCCTCCGTCGAAGCCAGGCTGGTCCTGAGCCTTCCGGCGCAGTTGTCGAGGGCCCGGCCTCGGGCTTGCCGCTTCTAAGCAGCGAGTGCAGCGCGAGGCCTACGAGCAACAGTCCGAATGCAAGCATGAATCCTTCGCCTGGGACGCGCTTGAGCGCGAACGGAGCGAGGATGGAGCCGGGCAGGGCGGCAGCGGCGAAGAGGATGGCGCTCCGGCGATCGACCAGGCCTGACCTCAAGTAGACGATGGACCCAGAAAGGCCATTGACGGCTACAAGGGCGAGGGATGTCCCGGCCGCGATGTTGGGCTCGTAGTCGAAGAAGGTGAGGAGAACGGGGACAATGATGAAGCCGCCGCCTGCCCCGACCATCACGCCGTAGGAGCCCGCTCCGAAGCCGAGGGCGACCAGCCAAAGCCAGTTCACGGGGTTGCCTCGGTATTGTTCCCGGGGGACGTCTCTGCTCTGGGGTGCGCCCCATCCCAGCCCCTCTGGATACCGGCCTTCGCCGGTATGACGGTTCGACAGGTGGAGGTCCTGATCTTCTGGACAAGGGCCTTAGCCGTTATGACGGTTCGACCTTCCCCATCCTTGTCTCGAAGATACAGGGGTGACCCTTCGACAAGCCCCTTCGACGGGCTCAGGGCACGGTCAGGGCGAACGGAAAACAAAAGGCCTTGCTCTCAAGGGTTGGGCGCGGCTATGCGAGGAGGCGGTTGATTGCGCCCTCGACAAGTTCGTTGGGTACGTCGGTGCGGGTGACCGCGTTGCCGATGCCATCCAAGAGCACCCAGCGAATCGACGTGCCCTCTGTCTTCTTGTCCATGCGCATCGCGCTGTGGAGCTCCTCGACGTCGATCGGGCCGCAGGTCAGGGGGAGGCCGAAGTCCTTCAGAACGCGGCGCTGGCGTTCGACCGCATCGCCAGATAGGAGGCCCATGTGCATGCCGATGTCTGCGGCCCCCATCATGCCTATGCTGACAGCCTCGCCGTGGAGGAACGTGGTGTATCCGGTTGCGGCTTCGAGCGCATGTCCTATTGTGTGGCCGTAGTTGAGCAGCGTTCGGATGCCGAGCGTTTCCTTCTCGTCCCGGGAGACCACTTCGGCCTTGACCGCAATGCTTCGCCGGATCGCGTCGGTGGCGGAGTCGCGGTCCAGGGCCTTGATCTCGGCGGACTGTTCTTCGAATGTCGTCAGGAGAGGCTCGTCCAGGATCAGGCCGTGCTTGATGGCTTCGGCCCAGCCTGATACCAGCTCGCGCTCGGGGAGGGTGCTCAGGGTCCCGACATCGGCGAGGACGAACTTTGGCTGATGGAAGGCGCCAACGAGGTTCTTGCCCTCCGGGAGGTCCACGCCGGTCTTGCCTCCGATGGAGGAGTCCATCATTGCCAGCATGCTGGTGGGCACCTGGACGAACGGCATTCCGCGCAGGTAAGTCGCGGCGGCAAACCCGGCCACGTCTCCGACGACTCCTCCACCCACGGCGACTACAAGATCGCCACGGGTGGCGCGAAGGCCGGCGAGCCAGTTGTATATGACGCCCACGGTGTCCAGCGCCTTCGAGGACTCCCCGCGTGGAAGCTGCAGGATGTGAGCGGGGACGCCCGCGGCCTCCAGCGACGCCTGAGCGGCGCGGCCGTGCGGGAAGGCGCCCGCGTCCGTAATGACGTATGCGGCAGGCGGGGACACGATCCCGGCCGCGCGTTCTCCGAGAGTAGCGATATTTCCCCATCCGACCCAGACCGGGTAGTCACCGGAAGCGACCCTGACGACCGAAGAGGCGTCTGGAAACCTGGAGGGCGCGGCGGACGCCCGCTCCCAGAACCTGACCACCTCCTCCACGACGTCCGGGATGTCGAGGCGGTCTGTCTGGACTATCCAGTCGGCTTGTGCGTACGCGGACTGGCGCTGTGCCTTGAGTTCTCGAATGCGTGCAAGCGGATCGGCTCCGGCCAGCATGGGCCGGACCTCCGGCTCGCTTGACTCGGAAGCCTGGCGCTTGAGGCGACGGTGGAGCGTCTCCGGCGAGGCCTCCAGACAGACGACCACACCCGCGGCCTGCATCAGCTCGCGGTTGCGGGGGTCCGCGGCCACGCCGCCGCCCGTGGACACGACCTGGCGGTCCTGCTTGCAGACGGAGGCCAGCGTCTCGCGTTCGAGCTCGCGGAAGCGAGCTTCTCCGTGCCGACTGAACAGGTCGCCGATGGGCATGCCCTGCGACCGGACTATTTCGGCGTCGATGTCGACAAGTGTCCAGCCGAGGCGTTGCGCGACTGAACTGCCGACCGCGGACTTGCCGGAGCCGGAGAAGCCGATCAGGAAGATGTTCGCTTCAGGCGCGGTGCTCATAGGCCAACAATTGTAACCGAGGCGGGGCAGGGTGCAGGCTCTCACTTCCCTGCCTTCAAGTGAGAGGAGAGGCTGTCATGTTTCAGGGGGGCGGAGTCTATGGCGCGTTCGTCCCCGCCCCGCTGGATTCCGGCTGGCCCCTGGTTCACGCTTTCGCGTGAATGCCGGGTTGGCGGGGTTTGGGGGTGGGGCGGGTGTTGCCGTGGCGTGGTGGGACGGGCCGTTCGCGAACGGCCCCTACGCCTGAGGGATGGCAGTCGGGGATGCCCCCACCCCACTGGATTCCGGCTACCCCCGGTTCACGCTTTCGCGTGAATGCCGGAATGACGGGTTTCCGGGGGTGGGCTGGTTCTCTTGCCGGTGCGGCGTTTGTTCGAATGTTCCCTGTCGCGGGGATCAAGGGGGAGCCTCGGTTTCGGTGTCGTCCGGGCCGGAGTCCTTTTTGGTATTTTGGGCGAGGAAGGCGGAGGGTGTCCGGCATGAATCACGGATGCGCCTGATCGCGTCCATGACTTCGCCTGCGGCGATGGACAGTTCTACCGCTGTGCGCGCGTGTTCCTTGAAGTAGTGCTCCGTTCCGTTGTGCACGATGATGCTGCTCGTCTCGTCGGGGTTGAATGCTCCGGGCTTCTCGGGCGGCGGGAGCCTGCCGACGGCGTCCATCAGGGCGTCCGACGCTTTGAAGACTGCCCGGGTGTTCATGCCGTCGTCCCGGCTGTGGCCGTATGTGTTGACGTACGGGGGTTCGTAGTCGAGGAGGATGTCGGCATCGGCGGGGGAGTCGTCAGAGGACGTCTGTTGCGGTCCGACAGGTCCGTTCGACAGGCTCAGGACAGGCTCGTTCGACGGGCTCAGGGCACGGTCCTCGCCGGAAGGCTGGGGAAAGAGTGGTAGGTCGTCGGGGGCTTCATCGAAGCCGCGGCGGAGCAGCTCCTTGGCTGCGTCTATGCGATGGTGCGGTCCGAACCCGGGCATGAATCCAAGCATGACGTCGACGAGGAAGCGTACGGCTCGGCGGCCTCCGTCGGTCTCTGCGCGTATGAAGAGCGCGAGGTCTGGGTTGAGGTTGGTAGTGTCGATGGTGTCGGCCTCGGGCTTCGGCTGCTCTGCGCGCTGTAGTGATGTCGCAGGTATGCTGGCGAACTCCTTTGCTTCGTCGAAGCCGAGCTTGATGAGCTGGCGTGCGGCGTCGAGCCTGTGATGGGGCTTGGCGTCGCGTATCTCGTCCTGCATTGCGGCGACGAGGAATCGCACGATGAGTCTGCCGTCCCTAGTCTCTTCTCGGACGATGCTCTGTATTGGTGATAAGGACTGCGTTTCGCTAGACATGCGTTCTAGTTTAAGCCACTGCGAACGTGGGTGTCAAGAGGGTGTGGGTGGAGGCGAACGGATTGGGTATGGGCAATTTGGCGGACTTGGGGCGAGCGGGTTGGGGACACGGTCAGGGAGAACGGGCTCCTGTCGACGCTTTGGTGTGGCGCGTGGTTGGGCGGGTCGTTCGCGAACGGGTCATGCGCCTGAGGGTGGGCGGCGGGGTTCTGTTGCCGGAGGGTGATGGCGGGCGTGACGTGCCCCGCCCCTCTGGATTCCGGCTGGCCCCAGGTTCACGCTTTCGCGTGAATACCGGAATGACGGGGTTGTGGTGTGGGTTGGTGTGTTGGGAGGGTCGTTCGCGAATTGGTCATGCGCCTGAGGGTGGGCGGACTTGGGGCGGGAGCTGGCTTGCGTGAGGCCCTTCGACAGGCTCAGGACACGGTCAGGGCGAACGGATTGGGTAAGGGCACTTTGGCGGACTTGGGGCGAACGTGTTGGGGGCTACGCTTTGGCGGACTTGGGGCGGGAGCTGGCTTGCGGCAGGCCCCTTCCACGGGCTCAGGGCAGGCTCTTCGACGGGCCCCTTCGACGGGCTCAGGACTAAGTCAGGGCGAACGGGTTCCTGTCGACGCTTTGGTGTGGTGCGTGGTTGGGCGGGCCGTTCGCGAACGGGCCGTGCGCGGCCAGATGTGTGCGCGGGGAGGCGGACTTGGGGCGGGAGCTGGCTTGCGTAAGGCCCTTCGACAGGCTCAGGGCGAACGGATTGGGTAAGGGCACTTTGGCGGACTTGGGGCGAACGGGTTGGGGGCTACACTTTGGCGGACTTGGGGCGAGAGCTGGCTTGCGGCAGGCTCCTTCGACGGGCTCAGGATACGGTCAGAACGAACGGGCCCCTTCGAAAAGCTAAAGACACGGTTAGAACGAACGGGGTGGGTAAGGGGTGGCGGCGTTGAACGAGCCTTCACAAGTAAAGTGCGGGGCGCCGGACGCTAACTTTCGACGACATAGCGCACTACCAGCGGTTGTGCGCGGCGCTGCGGAGGCGCCTCGGCCTATGGCGCGGGTCGATGAGGCGATCGCGGCGCACGGCGGGTGGCCGGTGGGATAGGGCTATCCAGGGAGAAGGTTGCCCCATATCCGGCCATGTAAGAGAGGGAGCCGGGCGTGTAGGAAGGGAGCAGCTATGACTTCTTGGGAAGCTTGCCGCCTGGAGGCTTGTTCGCAGGCCAAGGGCTGGGAGGGATTTTCTTGGGGCCAGTTCCTTTGATCTCCAAGAAGTTCCGCTTCTCCACGGGTTTTTTTCTTTGGATTATTGCTTTCGGAAGCCACTTGATCTGTCCGATATGCCAGCCGACCGCTGCGTTGGCCTTTACCACCTCGTCTCAAACCGGTATGGGTAGCGAGCGTTGGGGCCTTCGAGGATGGCGCGTTGGGCGTCGGTGAGGTCATCGTACTTGTCGGCGTCCGGGTAGTCGGCCCACCATGAGATTGAATGCGGGCTGTACTTGAAGAAGATGGTGCGGCGCTCGTGGGCGCCGGTCCAGGGCAGGGTGCCGTGGGTGAGCGCTTCGGTGAACAGGATTGCGGTGCCGGCGGGGCCGGTCACGCGCTCCACGAACGGGCCCGGCTCCTCCATCTCCTTCCACTCATCGGGGAACTTGTAGTTGCTCTTGTGCGAGCCGGGCACGCAGCCGAAGCCACCGTCCATGGGGCCTACGTCTCTCAAGTTGTAGGCGACAACGCAGAGGCCGTTGTGCATCTTCCCGTCCTGGAAGCGGTAGTACTGCGTGGGGTCGTAAGGGACGGCGCCTCCGTGGAGCCTAGTGCCGATGGGTCCCTTGCCTGCCCTGATGACGTCCAGATAGACGTGGTCCAGCCGGAACTGATCGCCCATCAGCTCGACCACGTGGTCTTTCACAGTCGGGTTGTCAATCAGGTCACGGTAGTCCTTCGACCATTCGAGCAGGGTCATGAACCTGTGCGTGCGCATGTCTGGAGGGCACTCAGCGGCGATGTGCTCGTCCAGGACGCTGTTCAGCCTTTCGATCTGGTCCGCGGTCAGCGCGTTGGGAACTACGAGGTAGCCGTTGAGATCGAACAGGTAGCGCTCGTGGTCGTTCATGTGGGTTTCTCCTTCGATTGGGCAATCAGATTCCTAGCGTTATCGGGCCTCAGGAGGCCTGCGACTAAGGTCGGCGGCGAGGGCCTGCAGGTCGTAGCCTTCCTTGCGGACGCGGAGATCCAGGTAGAGAAGGGTGCTGGCAATGTAATAGACGGGGGTCACCAACGCGGCAAAGACTCCGCCAATGATCCCAAAGGCGAGAGTGCCTGGGTCGAATACCAAGCCTATGAAAAAGGAGATGAGGACAATCGCCAGGATTAAGGGGACGAAGATGAGCGCGAATACGAGACCGATTCCGAAGACGCGCCACCAGCTTCCGCGCACCAACTCGCGGCTGCGTCCAAGGGCCGAGAACACGCCCTTGTTTTCGATTACAACGGCTTGCGTGGCAAAGGACCAGATAACCACGAGGTAGAAGAACAACGGGATGCCAATGATGATCAGCATCAGTGCGGCCGAGCCGAGAAGGGCCAGAGTGATTATGACGACGGCCCCCAGCACTGGGAGAAACACGCTTGCGGCCCGGCCGTAGCAGTCCAGGACGTCCGTGCTGCGGCCTGTCATCGCGTTGCCGACGCAGAAGATGCCTGCCGCTCCTGACGCGACCGCGAGCAGGATTGAGACCAGGCTCAAGAGCAGGCTGGCCGCCGAGTCGGGCTGCAGATTGACCACATTTGGGACTTGCGGCACGAGGGCGATGATGAACAACGGCACTGCGGCGCGCCTGTACAGTGCGAAGGTCGCCGTGATTAGCTGGCCGAGATCGCGCGCCGGGATGTCTCCCGCGCCGGGCCGGCTACCCGAATGCGGAGCAGCATCGTGTGGATGAGGTTGGGCGGACTCCAACTGGACGCCGCAGTTTCCGCAGAAGCTAGCGCCGACCGGGTTTTCTGTGCGGCATTGGGGACAGTGCATAGTTTGGGTAGCCTTTGCGTTAGGGTACTTGAAAGAAGTTTACTCTAGGTTTGAATAGAGCGCTAAGGCTAAGCCTGCCTTCGTTAGCCTTTCAGGACGGGGCAGGTCTCCATCCTTTTTGATTTGAGCGTGGGGCAGGTTGACCGCTTACCCCAGCCAGACTCTCTCCCATATTGAAAGCTTGGAACAAACAGCATTTGGGGCCGGCATTTCCGGGATAACCCTGCAAGAGTTGGGCCATTCGGCAGACGAGTGCGGAGTAATGGACGGACATTCTTGGGGCCAGCCTGTCGCAATGGGAATCGGCCATCGCACCAGTCACGGCAGAAGTGAATTGATCGGAGCAGACTCGCAAGATGCCGGAGGGCATGGAAACTGCCTGCCGATTACCGAACCGCCTTTACTTCCAGGTGAACCCCTTCGTGCTGTTGCATGAAGCTGATGATTTGGAACAAGTTTCGACAGTACGGATTACCTTCCGGACCGAACATTCTCATAAGACTCTTGGGAGATCTGTTCGTACGGGCGCCCAGTTTTTCGAAGCCGATGGTAGCGTTAATGTAGTCACGCAGCACGACCTTGCCTGTTTCAACATCTCCGGCAAGAAAACACTCGACTCCTTCCTTGAGCAGACCTTCTCGAAAGGCCGGATCGCGGTGCGCCCGAGCCTGCACCGTGTCTTTGAAATCCCGCGTAAGTGGCATGCTCTTCACTCCTCAATCCGCTTGCGGCGCTTGAATTCTCTCCAATACACACGAGCGTTCCTGATGTCCACTTGCTGGCGAGCCTTCGTCCCACCGGCCAACAGAATCATCAAGGAGTCTCCGTCTCTGCCAAGATAGATGCGGTATCCGGGTCCGACGTTGACTCGGCACTCCAGCACGCCTTCTCCAACGGACTTGACGTTGGATAGGTTGCCTGTCTCAAGGCGAGCCAAGGCAGTCCTAACTCTAGCCGCCGCACCAGCGTCCAAAGGGGCTGCGTCCCCGAACATCAACGTATTCTCTGAGTATTCTCTGATTTCGATCATACGCGAAAGGTAACGCAAATGTTACCAAAAAGTTCAAACCGCTTTGGCTTCATTGGCCGAGGGCAGCGATGGCGGCGTCCAAGAACACGTGCTGGCCTGAGTCAAGCGGCAACAGACGGACTGAGTCCATTGACTCGAACCCGGAGCCGAGCACGTACTCGTCGGGTTGTATCAGCTCGGGATGGTGTTGCTCAGGGCGGGCGGCGTAGATGACCTGGAGGAAGTCAGGATAGGGGTGTGTCCAGCCTTCGGGCTTTGGCCCGGCGTGTGCGTAGTGAAGGACGCCGATCTGAAGGACAGGGCCGAGGCTCCAGCCTGTCTCTTCAAGCACCTCTCGACGCAGCGCGTTTTCTAGTGACTCGTTGGGCTCCAGCCGGCCACCGGGCATTATGTGTTTTCCGATGGGGTCTTGAACCACCAGCACCCGGTTGTCTTGTGCAACTCCGGCACGGGCGGACGATACGTATCGAAGAGGAGGCGCAGCGCCGGTCAGGTAGCAGGACAGTCGCAGGCCAGCACCCAGCCAGGTCTTGTCTTCCGCATGGAACACTGGGAGCTGAGCCAAGCGGGAGGCGAGAACATCGTCCATTCCGAGCATTCCCGGGCGCTCAGACTTGGAGATTGCGGCTCCCTACGATTCCGCAGCGATCCCGGCCAAGGCCTCGCGCGCGCCGGCGAACATTACGTCCAGAGGGGCGGGCTGTCCGGTCCAAAGCTCGAAGGCGGCGGCGCCCTGGTGTACGAGCATGGCGAGGCCGTCGATGGGAACGGCGCCGACCGCAACGGCATCCGCGAGCAGGGGCGTTTCGGCGGGGTTGTACACCATATCGAATATGAACTTGCCTTCCCGGAGGAAGGAGCTCGGTACCGGCGACCGGCCGGGAGATTCGCCTCCGGACATGCCGACAGATGTGCAGTTGACGATCAGGTCGGCATCGAGGGCGGCCTGCTCGAACTCGCCGCCGGCCAGATCGACGGCGCGGGCGTTCGCGTCCGGGCCGGCGTCGGAGGCCAACACCGCTGCCTTGGCAGGCGTGCGATTCCCAATCGATATGCTGCCGGCGCCTTCTTCCGCCAAGCCAAAGACCGCGGCGCGGGCGGCCCCGCCGGCTCCCAGTACGAGAGCGTTCAATCCCGCCAGGGTGCTTCCGATCTCGTTCTTGAGGGACGTGACGAAGCCATACACGTCTGTGTTGTAGCCGGTAAGCCGGCCTCCCGTGTTCACGATTGTGTTTATGGCGCCGATTGACCGTGCGAGGGGGTCAGCTTCGTCAACGTACTCGAAGGCGACCCTCTTGTGGGGGATGGTGACATTGGCGCCCAGGCAACGTTCGCGGCGCATGGCCTCAAGCCTGTACGGGAACATGACCGGAGGAGTGCTCCATTTCCTGTAACGCACTCTCATGCCGAGCGAGTCGAATGCGGCTTGGTGCATGGGAGGCGAAATCGAGTGTCCCAACGGGTGGCCAACTATTCCGGCTAGTCTGGTCATAAGGGTCTCAGCTTACTTCGAGGTCCGGGGCGGGGCGCCGCCTGGCCGCCAAGTGTGTTGTCGTGGCGGGTGTGTTATCGCACACGCCGATGTGTCTTTGCACATGCCGGTGTGTTTTCGCACATGAGAGTGTTTAATGCAAGGGGGTATCATTTGTCCAAGCGGAAATCGGGCGGCAACCGGAGGCCGCACATCCCAACTTGCAGAGGCCGAATCGAACTCGGTTGGTTGGCATTGCCACCCGCGCCAGCGCCGTCAGTCGCCGGGCTCCTGAGCGATCTGCGAAGTGGACTGCCGGGTGTGCGCGTCAAGGTATGTCTGCAAGATCACCGCGGCCGCGGCCGAGTCGACAGCGCCCTTGTCGCGCGAGCGGGAACGCTTGCCCGTCGACCTCAGCAGGCGCTCGGCCTCCTGTGTGGAGAAGCGCTCATCCACGGCGACCACAGGCAGCTCAGTTTGCGATTCCAGGACGCGCACGAATTCCCTGACCTTGGCGGCCTGATGGGCTGCCTCCCCGGAAAGGGTGAGGGGAAAGCCGACGACGATCCCGGAGACCTCGTGCTCGCGGGCCAGGGCCAGCACTGCGGCCGGAGCGTCGCGGACGCGCCTGCGGTCGATGGCGGGCAGGGGCGTTGCCGTGATGCCGAGCGGGTCGCTGAGGGCAGCGCCGATTCTTCGATCGCCAACGTCCAGCGAAAGGAGTCTCACGATGTTGCCAGCGCGTCCTTCACGAGCGCGGGGACGAGGGCGAGGGCGTCGTCCAGCTTGTCGGCGCGGCGTCCTCCGGCCTGCGCGACGTCCGGGCGGCCTCCCCCGCCGCCCTGCACCTCTTTGGCCGCGCTCCTGACAATGCCGGCGGCGTCAAGACCGGATGCGAGGAGGTCCTGGGTGACCATGGCGATGAGCGACGGGCGGTCGTTCACGACCGCGCCGAGCACAACAACGCCGCTGCCGAGCTTGTCTCGAAGCCAGTCGCTCATCTCGCGAAGGGCTTCGACGGACTCGACATCAACGCTTACCGCGAGGACCGGAACGCCTTCGACCTCGACCTTCGCGTCGAGCAGGCTCTCCGCCGACTGCAGCGATATCCGGCGACGGAGCTGGTCCCTTTCGCGGCGCAGCGCGGCGTTCTCCTCCAGCAGGCGTTGGAGCCTGTCGCTAACTTCGGCGGGTGAGGTCTGCAGGTCGCGCGCCACGCCTTCTATCGCGCGGTGCTGGTCCGAGAAGGAGCGCTCGGCGGCGCGGCCGCTGACGGCCTCGATGCGGCGGATGCCGGCGCCGATGCTCGACTCCGACAGCAGGAACAGGGAGCCGACCTCGCCGGTGCGGCCGACGTGCGTACCGCCGCAGACCTCGAAGCTGAAGGTGTCTCCGTTGGCGATCTCGATCAGCCGGACGTTCTCTTCGTACCTTTCGCCGAAGAAGGCGAGCGCGCCGCGCTCGATGGCGCGCGTGTAGCTGTCCTCGTCCTTCAGGACCTTCGCGTTCTGCCTGATCTTCTCATTAACCAGGAACTGAGTGTCCCAAAGCTCGCCGTCCGACATGGGCTGGACGTGCGTGAAGTCGAAGCGCAGGCGGTCGGGCGCGACGAGCGAGCCTGCCTGCCGGACGTGTGGGCCGAGCACCTGGCGAAGAGCGGCGTGCAGCAGGTGCGTTGCGGTGTGGTTTCGAGCGGTGTCCTCGCGACGAACGGGGTCAACGTAAGCGTCGACGTTGTCGCCGAGATTCACCGTGCCCCTGGCGACCTTGCCGAAGTGGACGATCAGGTGCGCCATGACGTTCTGGGTGTCATCGATATCTATGCGTCCCTGCGGACCGTCGAGCGCGCCCGAATCTCCCACCTGGCCGCCGCCCTCCGGATAGAAGGGCGTGCTCATGAGAACGACCTCAACTGTTTGCCCGTCCGACACGCTGGTCACGACCTCGCCGTCCGCGATCAGCCCGACGACGACCGATGAGCCGGTCAGCGAGGAGTAGCCGGTGAACGGCGTGTCGGTCACGCCGAGGCTTTCGTAGACGCGGATCTTGGCCTGATCGCCGCCGAACCTGGCGGATGCGCGGCCTCTCTCTCGCTGCTGGGCCATCTCCGCCTCGAAGCCGTCGATGTCCACAGCGACGCCGTTTTCCCGGGCGATCTCCATGGTCATCTCGACGGGGAAGCCGTACGTGTCCCAAAGTCGAAACACGTCCGCGCCGGATAGCAACTCGGAGTCCTTCATGGCGTCCTCAAGGACGCCGAGACCTGTCTGGTAAGCCTGCTGGAATCGCTCCTCCTCAAGCTGGAGCACGGTGAGGATGAAGGCGCGGTTGGCGGGAAGCTCAGGGTAGACGTCACCCATCTGCTCGATGACCACCTCGGCGATTTCGCCCAGGAATGGCCGCTCCAAGCCGAGGCGCCGTGCGTGCCGGATGGCCCTGCGGATCACCCTGCGCACGACGTAGCCGCGACCCTCGTTGCCGGGAACGACGCCGTCCGCGACGAGGAAGGCGGCGCCGCGAGCGTGGTCCGCGAGGACGCGGAGGGCGTAGTCGGTCTCGTACTCCGAGCCGCGGCTCCGTCCGGTGACCTCCTCGACCTTTTCGACGATGGGGTTGAACAGGTCGGTCTCGTAGATCGTGTCCACGCCCTGGAGGATTGCGGCGGCGCGCTCGAGGCCCATGCCGGTGTCGACGCCGGGGGCGGGGAGGGGGGTGCGGGTGCCGTCGAGGTGATGCTCGTACTCCATGAAGACGAGGTTCCACAGCTCGACGAAACGCTCGCAGGTCTCGTTGTGGGGGCCGAACGTGTTGGTGCAGTTGGGGGCGCAGTCCGGCTCTCCGCATCTGCGGGGGGACTCGGTGTCGTAGTGGATCTCCGAGTTGGGGCCGCACGCCCCTTCGTCGCCCGCCGGGCCCCACCAGTTGTCCTCGTCGCCGAAGCGGTAGATGCGGTTCTCAGGTATGCCTCGGTCCATCCAGAGGCCGATGCTCTCCTCATCGATGTGGTTGACGGTGATCGAACAGCGGTCCTTCTCGAGGCCCATGTGGTCCAGCACGAACTCAAGGGCGTAGTCCATGGCTCTGCCCTTGAAGTAGTCGCCGAAGCTGAAGTTCCCGAGCATCTCGAAGAGCGTCAGGTGGGTGGCGTCGCCAACTTCGTCGATGTCGTCGGTGCGGAAGCTCTTCTGGGAGGTGGCCATGCGCAGATTGGGGGGCACGGACTGTCCCGCGAAGTACGGCTTGAACTGGACCATGCCCGCGGTGGTAAGCAGGAGGGTTGGGTCCCCGACGGGAATCAGGGAGGAGCTGGCAGCCCTGGAGTGAGCCTTGCTTTCAAAGAAACTCAGGAAGGCCTCTCTCAGCTCAGGACCGTTCATTTTCTGTTACCTCACGTTAGCTTTGTACTTTAATCATACCGTCAGGAGAGACTGCTTGGTATTGACTAAGGGGCGAGTGTCATGCGGTTTGTCTTTTCTTTCGCGTTGGTGGACACTGCCAGCCGTGGCAGCGGACCTATAGTCAACGGGAGGCAATTATGGTCAGCGAGCAGGCACGTGAGCTTCACTTCTCTTCGATCGTAGTCGACACGCACTCCGACAGCTTCGGGCGGGCCGTTGATGACGGCGAGGACCTTGGCCTGGACACGGGCAGAGGGCACATGGACATCCCGCGGATGCAGGAAGGCGGCATCACGGGGCAGTTCTTCGCGGGGTGGCTGAACCCGCATGAGTACGAGCTGAACTTCGGCATTCAACGTCTGCTCCAGTACGTCGACGCGATGCACGCGACGTTCGCGGCCCACGCGGACCACATAACGCAGGCGAGGACGGCGTCCGATGTCCGGGACGCGAAGGCCCAGGGCAAGATCGCGGGCATCCCCTGCATCGAGGGCGGCCACGCGATTCAGGACGACCTGGCGGCGCTGCGCATGTTCCACGAGCTTGGCGTGCGGTACATGACGCTGACGTGGAACAACACCAACAACTGGGCGGACGGCATCCTCGACGAGCCGCGCCACGACGGGCTCAACGACCTCGGGCGGGAAGTGGTGCGCGAGATGAACAGGCTGGGGATCATCGTGGATATTTCGCATGTGTCGGTGAAGACGTTCTGGGACGCGATGGAAGTGACGAGCAAGCCGGTGATGGCCTCGCATTCTTCGGCGCT
The DNA here is from genome assembly GCA_965116985.1 of Dehalococcoidia bacterium. Taxonomy (GTDB): domain Bacteria; phylum Chloroflexota; class Dehalococcoidia; order Lucifugimonadales. The sequence goes on from OZ220745.1 coordinate 430,005, forward strand.
CGCCATCTGCAAGCACCCGCGCAACATGAACGACGACCAGCTGAGGGCCGTGGCGGCGAACAACGGCGTTGTGTCTGTGAACTTCGCGCCGGCGTTCGTGTCGGAGTCGCACCGGCTGGCGGCGGAAGAGCTCAGCGAGCGGCACAAGCAGGAGACGGCCGAGCTGGAGGACGGATGGAGCGGAAGCGAGGAGGAGCTACAGCATGCCCTCAGCGGTCTCAGGAGGCGGCACCGGGAGCGGCTAGGTGCGGAACTGGAGCCGCCGCACTACACGGAGGTCATAGACCACATCGACCACATGGTCGACGTGATGGGCGCCGACCACGTGGGTCTGGGCTCGGACTACGATGGAATTCCCTCCACGCCGAGAGGGCTGGACGATTGCTCCAAGATGCCCTGGATTACGGACGAGCTACTGAAGAGGGGCTACGGGCCTGACGACGTGCGGAAGATCCTGGGGGAGAATGTGCTGAGGGTGATGGAAGAGGTGACGGGGGCCTGATCCAGTGCGGAAGGCGCTGCCTGCGCGGCAGCGCCTTCCTCTTTGCCGCTGGTTTGAAGTGTGTAGTGCGGGGGAGAGGAATGCCGGGCCGGCATCGCGCCTCCGTCCCGCGAGGCTGTTCTAAGCTGACGTCCTAGGATGCCTTGCCGATCCTGAAGACGGTGGCCCCGCAGAGGGCGCACTTTCCTCGAGTTGCAGGTCTGCCGTTCTTCAACGTGACAGCCTCGGCGTTTTCTACTTCCCTGTGATCACGACACTTAAGGCAGTAAGCCTGCATGGTGCGCCTCCAATTGATTAAATAGCGTGCACTAGGCGGGGGCATTATAGGCAGGACTGTCGCTACAGACAACCCTGTTCAATTGGAGTTTGTAGCGAATTGCGCTCAAACGCTAATCCGGACGCCAAAAAGCTGCGTCTTCCGTCGCGACTACTCTCGAAGCATCCTCCCATGATGTCATTCGCCGCTGAATTTAGCAGCAAGAAAGTTCGCGGACCACCCCAGTATCAGTACGCGATTGGGTTGGTCTTTCAGTTGCCCGACAAGAAGCATGGTTCGCATTGGGAATCGAATTCTCTGTCGGATAACCTTGAGATTGAGTGGCCTTCCTGTACTTGACTGTGATGCTATAATCGCAATCTGGCTGCTTCCTGAGCCTGAAGACTCCCAAATTAGAGAAGCCTAGCTATTACATCTTGCGAAATGGAGATTGTTATGGACGAACTCACCGCATACTCGCTCAAGCTCCGTAAGGACGTTGTGATTCGCAATCCCAAGCTGGTGACGCTAAAGAACGGGCGCCCCGCGGTCAGGGGCGTGGCAGACGAGGACCCCAGCTCATCCGTGTTCCGCATTCTGAGCAATGCCGAGGCCGACAAGCTGCGGGCATCGGGAATCGAAGAAGAGAGCTAGATCAAGGTTGTCCGCACGGGCCTGAGGGTGGTTTTTGCGGGCCTCTTAGGCGTCAGCAACTTTGCAGGCACTCTGCGCCTCCGTTTGTTTAGCGTGCACTCGGGAGGCGTATTGCAGGCAGGGCCTTGGCTTGCAGACGGCCCTGTTCAGCTATAGATCGCAGCCTACCTTGCCCATATCTCAAGTCGAGCGCCTGAGAGTTGCGTCTTCCATGGCGTTTACTTTCTGAAGTCTTCGCCAGTGGCGCTCTTCGCCGCTGAATTCGGCGGCGAGGAAGTTGGCGACCAGTTCCTTGGCTACTTCGAGGCCCACGATTCGAGCCCCGAGGCACAGCACGTTCATGTCATCGTGCTCCACGCCCTGGTGCGCTGAGTACGAGTCGTGGCACACGGCGGCGCGAACTCCGACCGTCTTGTTGGCGGCAACGCTCGCGCCTACGCCGCTGCCGCAGACCATGATGCCCCTGACTGAGTCGCCCGCTGCCACTCTCTTCGCCAGGGCGAGCGCGAAGTCGGGAAAGTCGTCGGCGGGGTCATGCTCGTGAGCGCCCACGTCAAAGACCTCGTGGCCATGTTCGTGCAATAGTTCAGCCAACTGCTCTTTGAGGTGAAAGCCGGCGTGGTCTGCGCCCAGGGCAACTCGCATTGTTATTCCTTGAATCAAGTCTTGTAGTGCGTGGTCAAATCAAGTGTAAGAACGTGCCGCAATACGCGTCAAGCTGAGTAGCTGAGATAGAATGTCCGGCATTCGCCAGCCGCAGGAACTTGCGTGCGATGGGACTCAGATGCTTCAGGTGACCTCCAAATCATGGATGGGAAAGGCCCGTCTCAGGGAGTTCCTCGCAGAGATCTCCGAGGACCCAGGGGAGTTCAGAAGCGATTACCTGCCAAGAAGCAATGTCATGAAAGTGCGGGCAACTCCGCAGGAATCTCACGACATTCCGTTGTCCGAGATAGTCGATGCGGCAGGGAGGTCGTCTACGGGCTTAGCGGTGTTCCGCTCAGCCGAGCGCGCCGTTGCAGTATCTCCGCCGTTTCCGCTGCGTTCAGAAGTGCGCTCTGACGGTGTTGAGGCAGGGCCGTTGTTAGGGATGCTGGACACGGAGTATTGCGTCGGGATAGTGTTGCTACGGCTGGGCAGGTATGCGGTGGGAGTTGTGCGGGGAGACAAGCTGATCGCGTCAAAGACGGGTTCCCGGTACGTGAAGAACCGTCATCGTAAGGGCGGGTCTTCGGCGGGGAGGTTCGCGCGGAGCCGCGAGCGGCTCGTCCGGGAGCTGTACGACAAGTGCTGCGAAGTGACGAAGTCGGTGTTTGCCTCGCACGAGAGCTCGATCGACTACGTGCTGTTGGGAGGCGAGAGGCATACCTTGAACGGCTTCCAGAAGAGATGCGGATACGTCAGGGACTTCGGCGACGCGCTGCTGGAGCGGGTGCTGGAGGTGGACCGGCCCGGGCAGCGGGCGCTCGAAGGTATCGGAAGGCAGATGTGGAGAAGCAGTGTCGTGACATTGGAGCTCCAAGCTACACCAGCGAACCAAACATAGGAACAGGACAAACATGTACGACCTCGTCATCAAGAACGGTACCGTTTACGATGGGACCGGATGCCCGCCCTTCTCCGCAGACATCGCTGTCGCGGGGGACGAGATCGTGGCCGTCGGACGGCTTGAGGGCGAGTCGGCAAAGACTGTCGACGCTTCCGGCCTTGCCGTGACGCCGGGGTTCATAGACCTGCACACGCACAGCGACGCATCGTTCCTTCACGACTCCACGGCGCAGAGCAAGGTCCGGCAGGGCGTCACGCTGGAGCTTGCGGGCAACTGCGGCAGCAGCTTCTGCGCGCCCGTGATCGGCAAGGCGCGCGAGCAGCTTGAGGCGCGATTGGGCAGGGGGCCCGAATCGAAGAGGCTGGGTTGGACGTCGTTCGGAGAGTACCTGGACGCCGTCGAGGACGCCCGGCCTCCGCTCAACCTGGCCTGCCAGGTGGGGCACGGCACGATCAGAGCCTGCGTCGTGGGCCTCGACGCGCGGGCGCCTACTCCTGAAGAGCAGGACAGGATGCGTGATCTGGTCGCGGAGTGCCTGGACGAAGGTGCGATGGGCTTTTCGACAGGCCTGTTCTACGACCCCGGGAACTACGCCCGGCTGGAAGAGGTGATCGACATCTGCCGAGCCGTCTCAGAGCGGGGCAAGGTGTACTCCACGCACATCCGCGACGAGGGCGCACACTCGGTGGGCCTGTTCGTGGCGCTGAACGAGGCGATCGAGGTCAGCCGACGTACGGGAGTTCGGCTGCAACTGTCGCACGTCAAGTGTGTGGGGCCGACCGTGTTCGGCAGAGCGGCCGACGTGCTGAAGCTCATAGACTCGGCGGTCGAGGAGGGCCTTAACGTTGCCGGAGACCAGTACCCGTACACGGCCGCAAGCACGCGGCTGACGGGCGCGATCTTCCCTCGCTGGGCGCTCGCCGGCGGACGGGGAGAGGCGCTGCAGCGGCTGGAGGACGACACGACGCGTTCCCAGGTAAAGGATGGAATCAACTACAACTACGAGTACAACCGGAGCCCTGAAGGCGTTGTGATCTCGAGGCTGGCAGAGGAGCCACGGTTCGAGGGCATGACGATGACGGCCATCGCGGAGGAGTTCGGCTGCGACGCGGCGGAGGCTGCCGTGCGGCTGTACGAGATGGGCGAGGCCATGGTGGTCATACACGCGATGCGAGAGGACGACGTGCTGGAGATCGCGCAGCACCCTCTCATCACAGTGGGATCGGACGGAAGTTCGCTGTCCACCGAAGGTGTGCTGTCAGCCGGGGTGCCGCATCCCAGGAGCTACGGCACGTTCCCGCGATACATCGCCGAGTTCGTACGCACGCACGGGGTAGTCTCGTTCGCAGAGGCTATCCGGAAGATGACAACGCTGCCGGCATCTCGAATGGGGCTGACGCGGCGAGGGCGTATCGCTCCCGGCTACGCAGCCGACATCGTCGCGCTAGATCCCGACGCTGTGGCGGATACCGCGACGTTCGAATCGCCGCACAGCTACGCGGTCGGCGTTCCGCACGTGGCGGTCAACGGGGCGATGGTGATCGAGAATGGCAACTACACCGGTGCGGCGCCGGGCAAGGTAATCAGAGACTTCCACGAGTAGCAGGGCATAGCCCTTCACCCATAAAAGGGGCTTCACAAGTGTCCACTTTCGCGGAAGGTCATCTGTTGGATTCGGCCGATACACGGGCTTGCATACGGACTCAGGAAGTACCCGATGCAGAGGCAGCTAGAGGCGGAATAGTACGGAGGTAATAGCGGATGGCAACGGGAACGGCGGACGTGGTTGTGGTGGGCGGAGGCGTCATGGGGACGAGCATTCTCTACAACCTCGCGGCCAAGGGCGTCACGAACACCGTGCTGCTGGAGCAGGCGACGCTGGCCTCGGGCTCAACTAGCAGGTCCCAGGCAATACTCCGGATGCACTACTCAAACGAAGTCACCACGCGCATGGCCTGGGAGAGCCTGAAGCTATTCAGGGACTTCGAGGAGATCACGGGGACGCCCTCCGGCTACGTGAAAACGGGGTACTTCATCGCTGTCACGGAGTCGGAGCGACAGGCGCTCGAGGACAACGTGGAGATGCAGCAGGCGGCGGGCGTGGACACAACGATCGTGGGTCCGGACGAGGTCATGCGCATCTCGCCGCTGCTCGCGGCGGAGGAGGGCGAGGTGTTCGCGTACGAGCCGGAGTCCGGGTACGCCGACCCCTACTCGGTCACCAACGGCTTCGCGAGCCGGTCACGTGAGCTTGGAGCCAGGGTGCGGACGGAGTCCCGCGTTACGGGGATCGACATCGAAGGCGGGCGCGTGACGGCAGTGCGCGCGGGGGACGAGCGCGTTGAGACAGGAACGGCGGTGGTCGCGGCAGGGCCATGGTCGCGGAAGCTGCTGGCGAGCATCGGCGTTGACGTGCCGCTCGGCATGGTGCGGCACCAGGTCGTGATGATCCGCAGGCCGGACAGCATCGGGCAGCATCCGATCCTGGGAGACGTTGTCAACGATATGTCGCCCAGGCCTGACGTGGGAAACATCACGATGACCGGGGTAGGGGAGGATGAGCACGGAGGCACCCCGGAGGACTTCGACCAGGGCGTGGACATGCGCAAGGTGGAGGAGACGATGGTGCGGCTCGCCAAGCGCATTCCGGGCATGGAGGACGGACTGTTTCGCGGCGGGTGGTCGGGCCTGTTCACGATCACACCGGACTGGCACCCGGTGCTGGACGCTGTGGAAGGCATCGACGGCCTGTACTGCGCAGTCGGGTTCAGCGGGCACGGCTTCAAGCTGTCGCCGATGATCGGGCAGGTCATGGCGGAGCTCATAGTCGATGGGCAGGCGTCGACGATCGACATATCGCAACTGAACCTGGGGAGGTTCGAGACGGGCGAACTGCTGGAGTCGCGGTACTCGATGCAGGTGCTGGCGTAGGCGGGACTCTTCAGGGGGCAGGGCTGTATCGACGCGTTGCCTTACTCTTCAGTCATCGATCAGTTGCCGGTAATCCCGCCCTTCACCCTCACCTCAATCCACTCCTCTTAACGGAGAGGGGGAAGCGGTCTGGACATGCCTTCTCGTGTAGCTAGCGAACCTCAATTTCGAGGCGGCAGTGGTCGCTGGGGCCCCATTGGTCTGGTTCGTTGAGCGCCCGAACTTGCAGAGAGCCTTCAAGTCCTCTAGAAGCGAAGACGAAGTCCAGCTGGCGCGTGGCGGCGGCGGGAGTCTGTTGCGATGAGTGGAATGTGGGCACATTCTTGCTTACACAAGGCAGTTCGTCCGGCCAAGGAACTGCTTGCCTTCCGAATGGATGCTGTGGACCCACAAACGGTAGGCCCAAGGCTTCCATTCGGTCGAATACCGTGCCGTAGCGGGCGGCCCAGTACGGGCTACCGTACTCTCCGTGTCCGTGCAGGATGTTGAAGTCGCCAGCGACAATTATGCGGTGACCCGACTGCTTGCCAATGAGCATAGAGATGTCCGATACAAGGCGGTGAGCTGAAGCATCGGAGACAATCCAACTGCTGCCTGTAGATCTGTGAGGGCCTGTCCAAAGTGAGTAAGCAGACACGACCATTAGGGGTTCAAGACCCGGCGCCTCCACATGCGCGGCGGCCAATGTGCCAGGTCGGCTAACGCCTAACTCCCCATAACCCGCTTCGTGTAGAAGCTTTGCATCGATCCATTGCACTGTGACGTCATTTGAGAGCTTCACGACCGCGGCTCGCCACGCACGCGCGCCGTCATAGCCAGGAGTACTCCATGGGAGGCCATCGGCACCAATCTGGTCGTTCAATTCCGCCGGAGGATTCCCTGCCTCCTGCAAGAGGGCAACATCTGCTTCGGAATCGACTAGCCAGTGCCATGGTTCAATCATCCCGGCAATGTTCCAAGAGAGTATCTTCAATGACTTAGGCTCCATGAAGTTGAATGTCCGCCATGAAGGCTACAGGGCTGGCACGAAATGCGCATAAGTTCAACTGTAGAAGTCTGCTCGAGTTCGCGTCTCCAAGCCTACTGCTGTAGCCTCCTTCCCGAGGAGCAAGAACAGTTCATGATTGACGGCCATGCTGCCTGATTTTCTGCCGGCCTTTGGCCTGATTGCGGTGATCATGGTGGCTACCGCGCTGGTGTCCGGCGCGGTGGAGCGCTCTCCGCTGTCTTTCCCGATTCTGTTCCTGGCCTTGGGGTTCGTGTTGGGCAAGAGCGGGTTCGGGCTGCTGGAAATGGGGCCGCACGACCCAATACTTGAGGTTGTCGCGGCGCTCACACTATCGCTTGTCCTCTTCCTCGACGCGCTAAACCTGCAGGTCGAGGAGCTGGGACGGCGGTGGCTGATTCCGGCGCTGATCCTGGGCCCGGGCACTGCCTTGATCATCTCGCTTGGATCGCTGCCGCTGGCGCTCATGCTTGGGTTCGGGTGGCTGGTCGCATTCATTGGCGGAGCGATTCTCGCATCGACCGACCCGGTCGTGCTGCGAGAGCTGTTGCGCAATCCACACATACCGCGGTCAGTGCGGCAGGTGCTCAAGATCGAGGCAGGAACCAACGACATCATCGTGCTGCCGGTGATACTGGTGCTGATCGCGGTCGCCGAGGCGCAGGGTAGGGACATGGCAGGGTGGGGAGGGTTCCTGGCACAGCTCCTGTTGCTTGGACCGGCGATTGGGTTTGCCATCGGGGGCGCAGGTTCGTGGGTGATGAACTGGGTGGACTCACGGATGAATATCAGGCGGGAGCACCAGTCGTTCTACGGCATCGGGCTCGTGCTTGCGGCGTTCGGGGCGGCAACGGCGGCGGGCGGCGACGGCTTCCTGGCCGCGTTCGCAGCGGGGCTGGCGGTTGTGCTGCTGAACCAGCGGCTCTGCGACTGCTTCATGGAGTACGGGGAAGTGACGTCCGAGATGGCCATGCTGCTGGCGTTCGTGCTCTTCGGCGCGGTGCTCTCCGGCATTCTGGACACGGTCAACATACCTCTTTCGATTGCGCTCGCCGCAATCGTGATCTTCGGGCTACGGCCGCCGGTGCTGGGGCTGCTGCTCGCTCGGACGAAGCTGAGCCTCGAGGCGAAGGGACTGATCGCCTGGTTCGGGCCTCGGGGACTGAACTCGCTGCTTCTGGCTCTTCTCGCGGTGCAGGCGGACATTCCGGGCGCGGAGGAGCTGCTGGCCACGGTCGGGGTAGTCGTGATCGCGTCCGTCGCAATACACGGAGCGAGCACGACGCCGCTGGGCGCGTGGTACGGGCGCAAGGCGGGCCGAGCCACGCTTGCGGAGGAGCGGGAAGGCTCGGCGGACGGGCTGTTCGCGCGAGACGACAGCGCGGTGCGGAAGGTATCGCCCGAGGAACTGCACGACATGGCGGATGGCGACACGCCGCCGGTGATCCTAGACGTGCGCTCGCGGTCCTCCCACGCGGCGTCCGGTTTGCAAGTCCCCGGGTCGGTGAGAGTTCTACCGGGCGAGGTCTCCGAGTGGGCTGCGGAAAGGCCGAGAGGAGAAGCGCTGATCGTCACCTACTGCGCCTGACCTGGCGACGCAACTGGCGTCCGTGCGGCGCAGCAGCTTCAGGCGATGGGACACAGCGCCGCGGTGCTGTCGGGCGGCTTCGACGGCTGGGCCGCGAAGTTCGCGACGGAACCGGCAGCCGGGCAGAGCGCGGTTACCGCGCAAGAGGCATGAAGTGATTTGAGACTGCCGGGCTAGCGCAATGCGACAGTCGTTAGCTAGACTTTGACTGGCTCCTTGGAGAGAACACATGGCCACGACAATGACCGAAGCCTTCGCCGACGCCCACTTGATGCACAACGCTGCACTTCAAAGACTGTCGGAGGGTGATATTCGCGACGCCGCTGAGAAGGCTTGGTGCGCAGCAAAGCGCGCCACCGACGCCCTCATTCTTGCCAGAACCGGTGAGGAACCTCGGACCTCAACCGCAACCAGCGCGGGTCTGAGACGCCTCGTGCCGACTGATTCTGAGCTGCGCCCTTTGCGACGACGATACCTGGACCTTCAGGCGACGCTGCACGGCGAGTGTTTCTACTACGGCCTGTGCGACCCGGTTGAAGAGACGGAGTTACTGATTCGCGAGACCATTTACTTCATCAGGGACGCTGAGCGACTGGCCGATGCGTAAGGCAACGAATGGCCTTTTCACGATCTTCCAACAGGTTCAGAGCGAGCCGACTACGTATCCGGATCCAGGGTCGGAGCGCTTAGGCGCATCGGGAGCGCGAACCCCATTCGCTAGTCGGAGACCTCCACGATCATCTCGATCTCGACGGGGATGTTGCCCGGGAGGGCGGCCATGCCGACGGCCGAGCGGGCGTGGCGGCCCCTGTCTCCGAAGACCTCCACGAGCAGGTCAGAGCAGCCGTTGGCCACGGCGGGCTGCTGATCGAAGTCGGGAGCGGAGTTGACCATCGACAGGAGCTTGATGACGCGGTTGACCCTGCCGAGGTCTCCAAGCTCGCTCTTCAGGCGGGCGATCAGGTTAATGCCGGTGAGCCTTGCGGCTTCGTAGCCCTGCTCGATTGTGAGATCGGCGCCGAGTTTGCCAAGCGGGGCAGGCCCTTCGGCCGGCGCCGCCGGGCCGACGCCCGACAGGTACAGCAGGTTGCCGGTGCGCACGGCGGGAACGTAGTTTGCGATTGGGGCAGGGGACTCAGGAAGCTCGATTCCCAACTCTCTCAGCCTGTCTTCGGCGGACATAGTTTCCTCCTTGGTGCTTGGTTTCGATTGGTTGTCTGGGACCGTTTACGCGAACGCCAGGACGCGGGCCGGGTTGTCGATCAGTATCGCACGTATGGTCTCTTCCTCGATGCCCCGCTTGCGCATCCGGGGGACGATGTTTTCGAGAATGTGTGCGTAGCCGTGGCCGCCGTATGCGTTGAGCCTGTGCTTCGAGAACATGTCGTGGCCGACGACTATCTTGTCCTGGCGGCCCTCGGCCATCAGGCGCTGGATGTAGTCGAGCCGCTGGGCGTCGCTGGGCATGTCGATGTCGGACAGGGGGTAGTAGGAGCACTCGACTCCGAAAAGGTCGTACTCTAGGTATGATCCCCTGGCCGCGAACTCGACGAGCGACTCCTCGTCCGTGTACGTGCGGTCTAGGTGGCTCATGATCGTCCTGCCAATGTCCGCGCCGGCCTCCGCGAGGACATCCAGGATCTCGAACGGAGCGCGCGGGCTGCGGCCCGGGTGAATCAGAAGGGGCGCGCCCGTCTCCCTCTGCGCCGCGGCGGCGGCGCGGAGCACCTTGCGCTCGGTGGCCGTGAGTGGCCAGGTGCACCCGATCTCTCCGATGATGCCGGCCTTGACCCTGGTGCCGTCCACGCCCTCCGTGATATCGCCGATCATGCGGGCGGCGAGCTGTTCCTCTTCCACGTGGTCCATGTCGGGCGAGTGCGTGGCGGCGACGTAGTAGCCGGCTCCCATGATGACGTTGACGCCGGAGGCCGTGGACACCCTCGCGAGGCCGAGCGGATCGCGGCCGATGCCGATCGTTGTCGCCTCGACGATCGTGCGTCCGCCCGCGCGCCGGAACAGGTCGACCTCTCGGATCGCGGTATCTTCGTCGGTGAGGAGCAGGTTGTCTTCGTTCCTGTTCCAGTGGTACCGCACCCAGGCCAGATTCTCCAGGCTGACAGGCTCGTACGCCCGTCCTAAGTCCGAGGCCGCGGTTGGGGGATCAAACGTTGTCCTGAAGTCGATCAGGATGTGTTCATGGGTCATGGTCGGGCCGAGCTCGTGGGCCGGGATGGGCCCGAGCACGGTCTGCGCCATGCCCTGCATACGGTCGGGACTCATGCGGGGCGGTTAGCCGGTCGCCGCGACGTTGACCACGCGGACGGCGTCGCCGGCGTGTACGGTGCCGCTCTCGAGCACGGTGGCGAGCATGCCGCGCTTGCCGTCGAGCTCGGTGCGGAGTCCTTGCCGCAGCTCGTCCATGCGCTCGCACGGCTCGCAGTCTTCGGTGATCTCGAGCACGGCGTCGCTACCCAGCGCCACGCGGTCGCCCGGCAGCAACTCCTGGAGGGCGAGACCCTGCGTAGTGATGTTCTCCCTGACCTCGCCGGGGGCGAGCCCGAAGGAGGCCAGCGTCTCCTGCGCCATGAGCAGGACCTGCCTGTGAGCACGTGCCTTGCCGCGAGTGGCGTGCCGGTCACCCTCGATGCCGTAACCGGCGACTATATCGATGGTCTCGACCTCGCGCATGGGCTCACGATGCCCGAGGCAGATTCGAAGGGATGCGATCGTTCCGGAGTCTGGTGAAGTCACGTTCTGATACTCCAAGTCTGGGTTGCGTTAAGTTACACGTGAACGTCCGTGAGTTCAACAGCCAGGGCACACCAGGGCACACCAGGGCGCGCCAGGGCACACCAGGGCGCGCCAGGTCGCGCCCTGGACCCACAAAGGGGAGGGCGTGGGTTGAATGTTGCCGCGCGGAATCGAAGATAAAAGAGTGCACCTGTGTCCCTTTGCCTCATTTCTCTGTATTTCGTAGCTGGAACTGCTGGACCGTGGGGAGTGTTGAGGCGTCCTGGAAGCGGGCCCAGATACGAGCGAGGCGGCTTTAAGGTGGAGTGCGACGGAAGTGAGCCAGGTGATTGGAACCAGGACCTGGAATGTCTGTCCGGCGAGAGAGGTGGATGGCAGGTACGAAGGTCAATGTTGATGAGCCCAATCTAGAATCACCATATGGTTGGTCAAAGGGGGTTGTCGACACTCAAGGGGAGGTGCAACTGAATGGCGGATAGGGTTAGGATTGGGTCACAAGTGCAGGGCATTCTCTCCAGTTTGGAAGGAGTCGCGTGATGGGCAACGGAAGCGATAGAGTGAAGACGGCGCGGGAGATGGCGGAGGCGGCGAAGGCGTGGCTCGGCAGGCTTGACCCGGCGCAGCGGGCGAAGGCAACCTTCCCATTCGAGACGGCGGAGCGGCTCAACTGGCACTTCATTCCAATGGTGAGGCAGGGGCTGTCGAGGGGCGAGATGGACGGCGCGGCGCTGGAGGCGGCGGACGCGCTGATGCTGACCGGCCTGAACCAGGGAGCATACGAACGGGCGAAGCAGATCATCGACCACGAACTGATCCTGGGAGAGATCGAGGCCATGGCGGGAAGTTCAGGCTTCCACAGGCGGCCTGAACTCTACTTCCATACCGTGTTCGGTGAGCCCGGCGAAGGGCCGTGGGGCTGGAGGGTGGACGGACACCACCTCTCGCTCAACTTCACGATCGTGGACGGGGAGGTGGCGGGATCGACGCCGTGCTTCCTGGGATCCAATCCCGCGGAGGTGTTCCACGGCCCGCACAAGGGTCGGAGGATCATGCGGCAGGAAGAGGACCTGGCGCGGGAGCTTTTCGTGTCACTGGACGCGGACCTGCGGTCGATCGCCACGATCTACCCGGTGGCGCCCAGCGAGATAATCATGCGGGCCAGCGATCGCGTGACCATGGGCAGCCCGGCGGGTGTGGCGGCGGGCGAGCTGCCGGCAGACTCGCGCGACAAGCTGATGTCGCTGGTGAAGCTCTACGTAGACCGGCACGAGGGCAGTCTTGCCGCAAGCTCGATGCGTGAGATCGAAGCCGCCGGGGTAGAGGACATCCACTTCGGGTGGGCGGGCGGCGACAGGCGGCGCGAGCCCCACTACTATCGCATTCACGGGCCGCGCTTCTTCGTGGAGTACGACAACACGCAGGACAACGCGAACCATGTGCACTCGGTGTGGCGGGACATCGACAGCGACTTCGGGTACGACGCGCTGGGCGCGCACTACGAGGCCGCACACCAGGGCTAGCCCTGGACTCACAAAGGGAACTTGGTGAGTCGTCTTACTTATGACTGACGGCCGTTAGGGCCGCGTCGTGATCCAGAATCGCCCCTAGCTTGGGTAACGCATTGATACTGCTAACCGGTCAGCTTTGAGAAGGCTACAGCAGTTCCAACCAAGCCGACCTTAGATACCCCAACGTTAGCATTGCTTAGCTGACGTCTGGTCGAACGCCTGCAACAGCCTTGTACACATCCGGGAGGGACGGCTTGACGATGCCGTGGGCAGACACAAGGCCTGCCCACTCCGAGCGATCGTCCACTCTCTGCAGGTCGGAGCGGGTGCCTTTGTGCTGGTGGGAGTTGATGTGGGGCGCTAGTTTCCTGCGTCTCCGGAATCCGGCGCCGCCTCCAGGGTAAAGATGTAGCCATCGCGGGGGCGGAGCAGGGCATCGACCGTTGGGCCGTCCACGAGGTAGACGTCCTCCGATCCCGAACGCTGCACATAGTAGGTGTCGTCTGTAACTCTCAAGAAGCGAAGGTTCACCCCGCCCAACTGCGACCCCGGCGCGGTAGTGGCCGTGATCTCGGCATAGGGAGAACCAAAGTCGACGCCCGCCGCCTCATCATCGTGCACGAAGCCCTGCGCAACTATGAACTCCGTGAGCTGCAGCATCGTTTCCACCTGGATCGGGTTGGCGGTGAACTGCTGCCCTTCCGCTTCTATGACCCAGCCGGGGCCGGACCGCCGCACGACGAAGACATCGTCCTGGTAGGAGAACGTCACTGAGTCCAACTGATCGCGGGGGAGCTGCGCGATGATGGGGTTCCGCCACGAGTAGGGAGACGGGTCGAAGATCTGGTCGAATCCGCACGGTACGCCGTACACCTCATCGCCGCGCGGCCTTTTGACGTAGCAGAGCTGCGCCTCTTCGGTCCAGACCGTGCTGAAGATGAGCTCTTCCTGCAGAGCGTCCCCGAGGTAGAAGCCGACACGCACGCCCTGGTCGTCGTCAACGCCCATGAGTTCGTGGTGGGCGGGGTTGCGGGCGATCAGCTGCGCGCCGTCGACGAGGAGCACCGCGTTCCAGAACACCGCGAGGCGGCGGTCGAACGCGGGCTCGGTGCGGCCGGACACCAGCAGCCACTCGTTGTTCTGCCTGCGAATCGTTGTCCGCTCCTCGCCGCCCTCGAGCGTTACTTCGTCGACGACGTCCGGCGTGATCGGCAAAAGGCCCTTCAGCGACAGCTCGTCAGAGCCGGCCGTGACGAAACGGCCAACGAGCCCGGCGACAGCTATGGCCGCCAGGATAACGAACACCAGAACTACCTGCCTACCTTGCACTTCGGTAAATCCTCCGTGTGGAGCGGCGGCGCATGAAGAAACGGAACAGGCCGAGCAGGGCGAAGAAGGCGGGTATGCCCACGACGTTTCCGTACTGCACGAGCAGCTGGTGTGTCTGGGAGTCGAAGAGAAGCTGGCGCGACGTTATGAGCTTCGACCTGATGTCCGCGAGCGCGTCTTCCTGGGCAAGCCAGTCCACCAGGTTCGAGAACAGAAGCAGATTTCCCGGGCCGTCCGGCTGGGACAGGACCGTGTCTGATATCCAGTCGGAGTCGCCCACTACGACCAGACGAAACGCGGCGCCGTCTTCAGAGGCCGGCGCCTGGCCGGTGACCGCCACGCCTGTGAGCTGCTCCCGCCACTCTGTGGTGGGCACATCAGGTAGTACGTCCGGGCTAACGTTGAACACGGGCTGGTCTTCCGCAAGCTCAAGGCGGGCGGCCGATCCGCGCGTTTCGAGCAGGGGAATGACCTCGACGGGTCCGACCTCGGAGCGGGTGCTTCCGACGGAGCTGGCCCAGGCGAGGACGACGGTCTCTGCATTGCCGGCGATCTTGTTGTCGATGACCGGCACGCGCATCCAGTAAGGGTAGGGAAGCGCCGAGCCGGGGAAGTTGGAGTACGACCGGAAGTCCAGCAGCAGGTCGCTGTCCACGAAGACCCCATAACGCCTCATGAACGGCGCCATGCTTGCGGTGTTCTCGAAACCAAGCAGCGCGGGGCTGTTTGGGTCCGGGAAGACGACGATCGGGTCCAGGAGGAACGCGGCCCTGCCCCCGCCGTCTATGTAGTCCTGGATCTCCTGTAGATGTTGCGGCGGCATGGGGGAAACTGGCCGCGGCACAACCAGCACGTCCAGGCCCGAAAGGTCCAGCTCCATTCCCTCTTCGGCCTCTACGTGGACCACGTCGTAGTTGACCGCGAGTGCGTTGCCAATCGTCTGGAGGTGGGCGTCGAGCGTCATCTCATCGTGGCCGGCGAGGAACCCAATGGACTTTCGGTCCCGGGAGATCATCTGGTTGGCGAGCGACGCGACGCGGTACTCAAGGCCGTCCACCTGCTCAATGAACGGCAGAATCTCCTTCCTGTCCGCGTAGGTCATCGCCAGGCCCAGGAAGATGTTCTGTAGCTGCAGTTCGCTGCGGCTGCGCACCTCGGACTGTACCTGGGGCACGCCAAGCAACTGGGCTTCCAGGCTTGCTTCGTCGCCTTCTTCGTCCGGCTTCGGGTAGCGCTTGACGACAACGACGTTCTCCGATGTGGCCGCGAGTTCGTCCAGGAAGTCGTTCACGTCCCTGGCAACGAGGGCCGCCTGCGGGGGAAGGTCCTGGGACTCGAACAGCTTGATCGTTAGGACATCGTCAAGCTGGTCAACGATCTGCTCCATGCCGTCGCTCAGCGTGTACAGCTTGTCTTCCGTCAGGTCCAGCCTGCCGCCGATCGAGTTGCCGAACCAGCCAACGAGCAGGCTAAGCACCACGAGGCCTGCAACGCCGAACTGCAGGAGCACGAAGCGAGGGGAGCGCCGGCTAAGCGACCGCGCGCGCAGCATCAGGTACGCGGCGCTGAGGAAGGTGAAGATGAGCGCGAGGAAGTACAGGACGTCCCGGAGGTCCAGCACGCCCCGGGCCATGGTGCTGAAGTGCGTGACCGGGCTGAGGTCCTGGAACAGCACGGCCACGTTCAGCGGTAGGGCGGCGCGCACGAGATCGAGGCCGGCCAGCATCAGGATGAAATTGAGTGCGAGCGCGGCCATGAAGGAAACGATCTGGTTCCTGGTGAGGCTCGAAGTGAACAGGCCGATGGTGATGAGCGACGCCGTCAGGAACAGGCTGCCGACGTACTGAGCGATGATCGCGCCTTCGTCGAGGTCGCCCGCGGTCTGGAGGGTAAGCGGAATTATGACGGTGCCGGCTATCGCGGCGCCCACAAAGACGAGGCCTGACGTGAACTTCGCCAGCAGCACCGTCCAGCCCCTCACCGGCTGGGTCATCAGGAATTCGAGCGTGCCGTCGCGGTGCTCCTCAGCCAACAGGCGCATCGTGGCGGCCGGGACGAAGATCGCCAGCAGCCAGGGCAGGGAAGGGCTGAACTCTACGGTGAAGAGCGGCCTTAGCGACGCCTCGTCCGTCAGAAATGCCGCGTTGAAGAACAGGTACGAAAGGAGGACAACGAAGATGACTACCAGGATGTACCCGGTTGGCTGATCGAAGTAACCCTTGAGGTCCTTCTTTACTAGCGCCAGGAACGGCCGCATGCGCTTACCGCGCCTCCCGCTCCGCCTCTTCCGTGAGGACGTGGAAGACGTCCTCCAGCCTCGAGGCCTCTTCGTGGAGCTCCCAGAGAGTCCAGCCTTCCTTCTTGGCGACGTTGAATACATGGGGCCTCAGATCGGCGTCCCCGGAGACCGTCAACTCGTATCTCTTGCGGTTCTCGATCGGGTCCAAACGCCGGATGCTGCTCACGCCGTCAAGCACGTTCAGTTTGGACTCGATCTGGTTGCCTTCGGCCTCGATGAACAGGCGGCGCAGTCCTCGCGCCCGCGTCAGGAGCTCCTGCACGGAGTCATCGGCGACGAGCCTGCCGCGATTGATCAGCAGGATGCGCTCGCACGTTGCCTCCACCTCCTGCATGACGTGTGTGCTCAGCAGGACGGTGCGCTCCGCTCCGAGCGACTTGATGAGTTCGCGTATCGTGACTCGCTGGTTGGGATCGAGGCCTTCGGTGGGTTCGTCGAGGATCAGGACCTCAGGCTGGTGCAGGATCGCCTGGGCGAGGCCGACCCGCTGGTGGTAGCCCTTGGACAACTCGTGGATGGGACGGTAGTAGACCTCGTTGATGCCGGTCTCGTCGATCGTCTGCTCGAGGTTGCGCTTGTAGTCAGGCTTCGGGATGCCGCGAAGGTCTGCCACGAAGGCGAGGTACTCGTTAACGAGCATGTCCTCGTACAGAGGGTTGCTCTCCGGGAGATATCCGATCAGCTCCCGCGTCGCGGTCTCGTCGTCCTGCGTGTTGAGCCCGTCGACGAATATCGTGCCGCCGTCCGGCGAGTAGAAGGATGTTATGAGCCGCATTGTGGTGGTCTTGCCGGAGCCGTTTGGGCCGAGGAAGCCGACCACCTCGCCCTTCTTGATGTCAAAGGTGACGCGGTCGACCGCAACGGTGGCGCCGAACACCTTCGAGGCGCCCTGCACCGAGATCGTGTAATCGCCGTTTACCTGGCCAGCGTCATCTACCATATATCCTAATACCTGCCGGGCCTGAATCTTGCCGCCGGTATTTTACCGGACGCAGGCCGACCGTTCCTATGGTGATACGAGGGGTCTGGGTAGTGAGGATTTCCATGCGGGCTCTGACGCAGGCTGAAACTCACGACCGCAGCGTGCGCTGGACGCACCTCAACCGTCGGAGGCCCGACGATTACCGGCCCGCTGCCCTGACGTGAGTCCGGCGAGGCCTACTCTGCGGCCCCGTTCTGTTCGCCGATCGCCCGCACGACCGAGTCCGGGTTCATTGGCAGGTCGCGCATGCGTACGCCGACAGCGTTGTGAATCGCGTTGGCGATCGCGGCCATCGGCGGGACGATTGACGACTCGCCGACACCCCGCACGCCGAACGGATGGCCGGGGTTAGGCACCTCGACGATCACAGTGTCGATCATGGGCACGTCAAGACTTGTCGGCATCCGATAGTCGAGCAGGGAAGTGTTGGCCATGCGTCCGTCGTCGCCGTAGAAGTACTCTTCGTTGAGCGCCCAGCCGATGCCCTGCACGCTGCCGCCCTG
This sequence comes from Dehalococcoidia bacterium, assembly GCA_965116985.1. Taxonomy (GTDB): domain Bacteria; phylum Chloroflexota; class Dehalococcoidia; order Lucifugimonadales. The sequence goes on from OZ220745.1 coordinate 447,863, forward strand.
CATCTGACCTTCGACGTAGCTGGGATGCACCGCCTTGCCGGCGTCCTGGAACGCTGTGTACCTGGTGACCTGCACCTTGCCGGTCTCCGGGTCCACCTCCACGTCCACGAGGTTGGCCATGTGTGAGCCGCCGACTCCGGTCGGGTACACGTTGGCGCGGCCGACGACCGGGCCTCCGGTGCTGTTGAGCTGCGCGGCGATCTCCTTGAAAGTGTAGCTGAGCTCAGGGTCCGCCTTGTGCCTGAGAACGCCGTCCACGTACTCGACGTTGTCGGCGTCCGTCTCCCAGATGAACGCGGCCCGCTCGATGAGCTGGGACTTGATGTCTTCGGCGGCGTCGTGAGCCGCCCAGCCGGTCTTGAACGCAACGCCGCTTCCGCCGGTGACGGATGTGTAGCCGACGGCCTCCGTATCACCGACTGTGGGATGGACGTCTTCGACAGGGATTCCAAGCACCTCGGCCAGCATCTGCGCCACGGCGGTACGCGAGCCGCCGATGTCCATGGAGCCCTCGGTCAGGGCGACGCAGCCGTCCGGGGCGACGTTGGCGATGGCGCAGGACGGCCCGGTGTTGTTTCGCCAGTATCCGAAGGCGATGCCGCGGCCCGCATTGCCGTCCGGCAGCGGCGAACCGTAGTGCGGATGAGACCGCATCGCCTCTACGATTTCCTCCATGCCAATGGGTCCGTTGACCACGCCGTCCGCGCGCCTGGTGCCTTCCTTCGCGGCGTTCAAGGCGCGCATCTCGAGAGGTTCCATCTGGAGGCGCTCGCAGATTTCGTCGATGATCGTTTCGACGGCGAACGCGCCGATAGGGGCGCCCGGAGCCCGGTACGCAGTCGTCTTGGGCTTGTTCGTAACGACGTCGTGTCCGTCCAGGCGAATGTTCTCGATGTTGTAAGGGGAGAGCATGCACGCTGCCGCGCCGCCCACAGGCGAGCCAGGGAAGGCGCCGCCTTCGAGCGCCAGCATGCCCTGCGCGGCGACTATGCGCCCATCATTGCTTGCGCCAATCTTCATCTTCACGTAGCTGCCCGAAGTTGGGCCGGTGGCGGTCAGGACCTCCTCGCGGGTCATCGCGAGCTTGACCGGTCTGCTGGACTTCTTGGAGAGGACGGCGCCTATCGGCTCCAAACGGCAGGAGAGCTTCCCTCCGAAGCCGCCTCCGATCTCCATCGGTATCACTTTGACTTTGGATTGAGGCAGTCCAAGCACTGTCGCGGCGCTGTCCCTGACCCCGAAGTGCCCCTGGCTGCTGGCCCAGACGACGACCTGGCCGTCGCCGCGCCACATGACGGTGGAACTCTGCGGCTCGATGTACCCCTGGTGGACTGTCTTCGTCCTGAACTCACGCTCGATGACGATGTCCGACTGCTCGAAGCCTCTTTCCGCGTCGCCAAGTATGTACTGCTCGTGGCTGGCAACGTTGGTATCGGCCTTGTAGTCCTCTCCTTCGAGGCCGGCAGTGGCCAGGCGCTCGTGGAGGACCGGTGCGTCGACTGCCATGGCGGCCTCGACGTCTATGACCGGCGGAAGTACCTCGTACTCGACTTCGATAAGCGCCAGCGCTTCCTCGGCCTGATGCGGGCTGTCGGCGGCAACGGCCGCGATTGGGTGGCCGGCGTAGAGGGCCTTGTCAGCGGCGAGTATGTTGTCGCGCATGTAGCGAAGACTGGTGAAGATGTCCTCCCCGACTTCGGACAGGCCCTCGGCCACGTCCGCCAGGTCCCTCCCGGTTGCCACGGCTCTCACGCTGGGATGGGCCTCGGCAGCCGATGTGTCGAGTCGCTTGATGACGGCGTGGGCGTGCGGGCTGCGCAGCACCTTGCCGTGCAGCATGCCGGGCAGGTGGATGTCGGCGCCGTATCGTGCGGCGCCCGTCACCTTTTCGACGCCATCGTGTCGAACGGGCCGGGTGCCGACGACCTTGTACTCCTTCTTGGAGAGAACCAGGTTCGAAGTCATGTTAAGGACCTCCGGTTATCAAGCTGTTTGGGCCCGGACTGCGAGCGCACTCACTCGTGTGACCACAAGAGGCGCTCGCAGGTGTTCAGCCCGGACCCTTTGTGTGTTTGCGTACTGGTCTGGCGCCGCCGGCTGCCTGAGGGCTGGCCTGTTCGCAAGTTGTGTCAGGCATGATCGCAGCTTTGGGAACCGGAACGGATGTTACCATGCCGACTTTCCCCGATGGTAGGATAGACGGCGCATGTTGGATGGGCAGAGGCCCCATCCCGACCCCTCGAGCAACTCGGGGCAGGCCCTTTCCCGGCAGACTGGCGAAGGAGCCGGAGGTTTCGGAGCAGGCCAAGATGGGAAACACTTTCGGGCGAGCGTTTCGCGTGACCACGTGGGGAGAGTCGCACGGTGACGCTGTTGGAGTGACCGTCGATGGCTGCCCGCCGGGGTTGCCGCTCTCCATCGAGGCCATTCAGGAAGAGCTCAACCGCAGGCGGCCCGGCCAGAGCAACATCTCCACGCAGCGAAGAGAATCCGACGAGGCGACGCTGCTGTCCGGCGTGTTCGAAGGGCGAACGCTCGGGACGCCGATCTCCATAGGCGTGTGGAACCAGGACGCCCGGGGCAAGGACTACGAGTACATGCGGCGCCTCTACAGGCCGTCGCACGCCGACTACACGTACCAGGCAAAGTACGGCATCCGCAACTGGAAGGGGGGCGGGCGCGCCTCCGCGAGGGAGACGATTGGTCGGGTTGCGGCAGGCGCGATCGGCAAGCTGTTTCTGGCGTCGGAATTCGGCGTGGAGATCGTCGGCTACGTGAAGCGCGTGCAGCGTATCCAGGCGGACGTGGACCCCGAAACGGTGAAACAGGAAGAGGTCGAGTCCAACGATGCGCGGTGCCCCGACGGGGACGTGGCCATCCGGATGATCGAGCGCATCAAGGAGGCTCGGAAAGCAGGCGACTCGCTCGGCGGCGTGGTCGAGGCCGTGGCCAGGAATGTGCCGGCCGGACTTGGCGAGCCTGTGTTCGACAAGCTGGACGCCGATCTCGCGAAGGCGATGCTCTCGCTGCCCGCGTGCAAAGGGTTCGAGGTGGGGTCGGGCTTCGGCGGAACGTCCAGCACCGGATCGGACCACAACGACCCGTTCTACAGCGAGGGCGGCCGCATTCGAACGCGGACGAACAACTCCGGCGGCATCCAGGGCGGCATCTCCAATGGGGAGAGCATCATCGTCCGGGCGGCGTTCAAGCCGACCGCGACCATCGCGAGCGAGCAGGACACCGTGGACGAGGAGGGCGCGCCGGTCACGATGCGGGGCAGGGGACGCCACGACCCGTGCGTCCTGCCGCGGGCAGTGCCGATAGTGGAGGCGATGCTGGCCATCGTGCTGACAGACCACGCGCTGCGCCAGCGCGGGCAGCGCGGCGAGGTGTAGCGGGGCAATCTCGAGTTTGTTTGCAAAGGTAACTGCTGGCTTGCGACTATTTCTGATTGACGGCGGCCTGCAAATCAGGTAGCGTGTCGGTAACTAGCCAGAACCGGCTAGTACCCTTTTTTCCTTAGGGCCCTTTCGGGCCCCTTTTTTTGACCAGCCATGGATCGATTCGCCACTTTCGTTGACGCGGGATATCTGTGTGCGGAGGGAGGAAAGCTCACCTGCGGTACCGGAGACCGCCACAGACTTGACCTTGATTTTGAGGAGGCCGTCTCCGATCTAGTGGATATAGGGCAGTCTCACTCAGGCATTCAACTGCTTAGAACCTACTGGTATGACGCGGCAACGGATGCAAGTCCGAATCCCAGCCACGTCGCTGTGGGATCTATTCCAGGTGTGAAGCTAAGGCTAGGCAGGCTGAGCCTTGGCAAACCGAAGGGGGTAGACTCTTGAATTGTCCGAGACCTGATCGTCTTAGCGAGAGACAGGGCGATCTCGACAGCATACGTGCTGAGCGGAGATGAAGATATCCGGGAAGGGGTAATAGAAGCTCAAGACTTCGGTGTTTTCGTTACGCTCATCGGCATTACCCCAGTGCATGGCCAACACAATCAGTCCCGCTCCCTCGTAAGAGAGGCGGACGAGTTGGTCATGCTGACCGGTAAGGAATTGGGGAAATGGATTTCGCTAAGGCCAATTGCCTTGAGCTCTAGGATTGAAGCGCCCCCAACGCCAGACATACCTTCTACGTCTCGGGATGTGCATGGATTGGGCAGGCAGTTCGGACTGAACTGGGCGAAATCCAATCCTGACCATGCTCTGCAAGTCATGCCGAGCAAACCTAGAATCCCAGGGCAAATCGACAGAGAGTTACTGAATTTCGCCTCACAACACACGGGCAGCGAACTCACCAACGCTCAACGTAGATCCCTGAGGGATGGCTTCTGGGAGGCTCTTGATCGCCAAATTGGTTCCAGGTGACGCGGACTCGCTCGCAGCGCCCAATTGACCACGCGCTGCGCCAGCGCGGGCAGCGGAGCGAGGTGGGCTAGTTGTATCAGGGCGGGAAATGGTGTCTGATTCCAGCGCACTTCCCGAAACAGTTCAATTCTCGCGCATCGTCTTCGCAAGTGTCAGCCGTGCTCATCCGTCATTCCGGCATTCACGCGGCAGCGTGAACCCGGGGCCAGCCGGAATCCAGGGGGCGGGGCACGTTCCGCTCACCATGTCTGAATTGTTACCAGTTCCCCTCTAAGTGCGCCCCCATAAGGACTGCGCTACGTCGCCGACCGAACGACCTTGGTCCTGGTTCTACGGCGGGAACACCTGCATAATGATTGTCACGGACGTTGGCGGGGATTCTGTAGCAGTGTTGTTTATTTCCAGCTTGTAGGTCCCGTCCAACTCGGCCTCGAACTCCAGCTTGTCCACGTGGATCACCTGATCCCAGCCGTACAGCTCGCTTCCGGCGGGATCGAGCAACCTGAGGTCGACCTCTTCGTCAGACCTGAACTCGAACTCAACCAGCGTTCCCGCCTCCAGGCCGAACACATGGCGGTGAATTCCGGTGGCCAACTCCATGGTCGTTCGTGCGATTGGACCGTCCGCTGCGTCACCCTCTCCGGCGCAGGCGATGCCCACGAAGGCGACACAAGCTAGAACCGGCAACGCAAGTAGACGCATGTAGATCAAGAACCACGGACCGGCGCCGCGCCGGCGCGGCACCGGTGTAACAGTTGGAAGTCTAGATCGTGGCGGCGGAGCCTCCGTCGATGTGGATCGAGCTGCCTGTGACGTAGCTGGCGGCGTCGGACACAAGGAACGCGATCACGTTCGCGGCCTCCTCGGCCTCGCCGACGCGGCCCACGGGGATCGCCTTGCCCCTGCGCTCATACCATTCGTCGCGCGAAAGGTCCGGCTCGTTCTCGCGGTCCGCCATCCACTGCCGATCGATCTGGCCGCTCTTGATCAGGCCGATGCATACGGTGTTGACGAGGATCTGGTCGGCTGCGTAGTCCTTCGACATCACCTTGGTCAACGCGATGCCCGCGGCGCGGCTGACTGAGGTGGGCACGGAGCTTCCGGGAGGCGCCTTGCCGGCCACAGCGGTGACGTTGACGATGCGGCCGCCGCCCTGCTTGCGCATGTGCGGGATTGCGAGGCGCGAGCACCTGATGGCGCCGAAGAGCTTCAGGTCGAGATCGTACTGCCACTCGTCGTCGGAAACATCGCCGAAGAAGCTGGCCGCGGAGGATCCCGCGTTGTTTACGAGGATGTCCAGCCTCCCGTGAGCTTCGACGACGTGGGCGAAGAGGGACGCGAGCTGTTCGATGTCGGTAACGTCGGTCGGTATGCCCGTGACGTGCCCGCCGGAGGCCTCGCGGGCCCCTGCGGCGGCGGCCTCCAGCACGTCCTCGCGGCGCGCGCAGATGAAGACTTTCGCGCCTTCTTCAGCCAGTTTGGTCGCGGTGGCCTTGCCTATGCCCTCGCTGCCGCCGGTGATCACCGCCACTTTGCCTTTCAGGCCAAGATCCATCAGCCCTCTCCTTTCGGATACTTCTTGAGTGTTGCGGGGTAGTGTAAAGCATCGGCGCGGCGCAGGTCTCTTCTACACGCACTCATGCGAACACTTGCACTAAGGGAACGAGAGTGCTAATATGTGCGCATGAGCATCAACACACATCACATACCGGAGGCCCGCCGACAGCCTCACCGTGCACGACGTCGGCTGTCACTTACGCTGTGCCCTGTCACTTACACTGTGCATAGTTCCGGCCGTGTTGCATTTGTGTTGCATCTCTGCCGTCAAACTGTTGAATTCAAGTTGCATAAGCGTTGAGAGGGCGCTGCGAAATCTCCCCCGTCCCAGCTATGAAATGCTGCAAAATGCAACATAATGCAACACATTTTTTCGACAGTAGTTCGTCCGTCATAGCTGTAAGACCATGGTCACGCACCGCCTATGGACGAAAGAAGGGACCTTCTATTGAACTTCAGCGAGCCGGTAAGACTCTTCGAGGAGATCGGTGACGTATCGGACCTTCACCGGCACGTTGAAGCGCCTCGCGCCGTACTCAAGCTGCATCGCGCAGCCAGGATTCGCCGTGGCCAGCACGTCCGCGCCGGTTGCCGCCACGGTCCGCATCTTGCGCTCCAGCAGCCGCAGTGAGAAGTCGCGCTGCGTGATCGTGTAGGTGCCGCCCGCGCCGCAACAGCGGGAGGCGTGCTCCATCTCGACGCGCTGAACTCCGGGAATGGCGTCAAGCAGCTCCCTGGGCTCGCGGGTGATGCCCTGGGCGTGGGACAAGTGGCACGAGTCCTGATATGTGACGCTGCAGTCAAGCCGGCCGGACGGAGGCGTGAAGGGCAGGGCGCTGAGAATCTCGTGCACGTCCTTGACCATGGCGTCGAACCGGGCGGCCCGTTCCGCGTAGGCCTGGTCTGCACTCAACAGGTCGCCGTACTCCTTCATCCGAACGCCGCAGCCGGCCGAGGCCACGACGACGGCGTCGACTCCGGCGCGTGTGAACGCCTCGATGTTCCGCCGCGCGAGCTCACGCGCCCGGTCCAGATCGCCGACGTGGCTGTGAATCGCGCCGCAGCATGACTGGTCCTTCGGCACGACCACCTCGCAGCCGTTCCTCGACAGCACCCCGGCGACGGACTCCATCTGAGGGCCGTGCACCAGCGGCATGACGCAGCCCGACAGCAGGCCGACGCGGGCGCGCTGCCCGCCGCGGGCGGGAAGGACCTGTCCTCTGGCGGCAAATGTCCGTCCAGAGATGTCCGGCAGGGAGTCGTGAAGATCGCTCAGGGTGCGAGAGATCGGCCTCAGCAGCCGCAGCTTTCGTACGGCTGCGTGAAGGCCGGACTTGCGATAGAGGCGCGCGCCAGCTACGGCCATCGACAACCTGCGCTGGTGCGGCAGGACATGGTCGAGTGCGATGCTCGATACAGCGCGAGAGACCAACGACGGGGAGCGCTGCCGGGACGTCTCCGCCATTGTCGCCTCGATCATGCGGCCGTACGGAACGCCGGAAGGGCAGGCCGCCTCGCAGGCCCTGCACTGGATGCAGAGCTCCCAGTGCTCCAGGACGCTCGGCGTGATACCGATGCGGCCGGAACGGACCGCCTTCATCAGAGCGATGCGGCCCCTCGGGGACTCGGTCTCCAGGCCCGTCTCCACGTAGGTGGGGCACGCCTGCAGGCAGAATCCGCAGTGCACGCACTTGTACAGGTCTTCCTCAGAAGGCCCCATGCCATGCTCGAAGGTGGGCAGAGTGGTCGCCACTAGATGCCGCCCACGTACCGGCCGGGGTTGAACATGCGGCCCGGGTCGAACTCATTCTTTAGACGGCGCATGGTGGTGAGCGCCGGACCCGGCTCGCCCCAAACGTCGATCTCCGACTTGAGCGGAACAGGACAGCGCTCGATGACCAGGCGGCCTCCGAGGTCTTCGACGCGACGGCGGGCTTCCTTGAGCGCATCCGCGCGGGGCGCACCGGCATCGCCGAACCAGCCCGCATGTGCTGTGCCATGCGCTGGATGGCCAACGAGGGCGGGCGATGCGCAGTCAGCGCCGAGGTTGCCAAGCGCCTCAAGCGCAGTTGCGCCGGCAGCCGGCGTTGCCATGGCCCGCAGGAGTACGGCGGGCCGGGCCTTGTCGCTCCATCCGAAGTCCCGAAGTCCGTTCCAGAGGGGAGATGTTTCGGAGCGTTCTAGAGCCTCGAGCAGAGCGCCACTGGACTGCTCAATCAGACTCCGGCACTCGCGGGCCTGGCGCTCCACTGTCAGCGGTCTGCCTCCGAGCCGGATGGCCAGAAATGCAGTGTGCGAGTCAGAGTCGAGTTCGAGCACCGTGGCAGCCCGCTGCTCGAAGGCGGTGAGCGCAAGGGGCACAACGGGACTCCTGAAAACTTCGAGCCCAGCCCGCCATGCTGCGTCAAGTGAAGCGTACCCCGAAAGCAGCGTTGTCTCCGTTTGAGGCAGAGGAGTCAGCTTCAGCGACGCCTCTACGATCACGCCCAGCGTCCCCAGGGCGCCGACGTGCATCCGGGCGAGGTCGTAGCCGGAGACGTTCTTGACCACCTGGCCCCCGCTCTTAGTGAGCTTGCCGTCCGCCTGAACGACCGACATGCCGATGACGCAGTCGCGCACGTTGCCGTACTGCCACTTGGCGGGCCCGGAGAAGCCAACGGCCAGCGTTCCGCCGAGCGTGGCGCGCTCCGGCAGCGGCGGATCGACCGCCAAAAACTGGCCGTGCTCGGCGAGGGCGGACTGGAGACCGGCAATCGTGATCCCGGCCTCCGCCGCCGCAGTCAGGTCGTCCGGCGTGTGCCTCACGAGCCGGTCCAAGTGCTTGGTGGAAACTGCCAGGTCCACAGCGTCCGGCGGGTTGCCGAGGTCCAGGCGCGACCCACCACCAACAGGCGCGGTTGTTGAGCCGCGAGCGGCGGCCTCGGCCACGGTGCAGCGTAGTTCCTCGACCGAATGCGGCTCGACGAATGCGCCCGGGATCACGCCATCGATAGAATCGTAAGTCCTAGATTCAGAGGCCAATGTCATCGAGGCTTCTACGGCCAATAAAGATGGTAACGGCTACACGTAGGCGGCCGGGCCCGCATGGGCAACAAGGGCGGAGTGATCGATGCCTGTGTACTCCGACCCCTTGGGGAATACCTTGCCAGGGTTGAAGTGGTCGTCAGCCCCGAACGCCGGCTTCAGCCGCGACATGGCCTCCATATCGTCATCGGTGAACATGAGCGGCATGAACTCCTGCTTCTCCAGACCTATGCCATGCTCCCCGGACAGCACGCCTCCCAACTCGACGCACAGCTCCAGGATGCTGCCTCCGGCCTTCACGGCGCGGTCGGTCTGGTCCCGGTCCCTGACGTCGAACAGTATGCAGGGATGAAGGTTGCCGTCGCCGGCGTGAAGTACGTTGGCGATGGGCAGGCCACACTGCTCTGAGATCTCGCCAATCCCGTTCATCGCTTCCATTAGGCGTGTTCGAGGGACTGTGCCGTCCAGCAGGTAGTAGTTGGGCGCGAGCCTGCCGAGGGCGCCGATCGCGCCCTTACGACCCGCCCACAGACGCGCTCGTTCGCTTTCGTCGGTCGCTGTTCGGACCTCCATCGGCTCGTGGCTGCGGCAGACAGACTCAACGTCGAGCGACTCCTCATCAACGGTCTCGCGCAGGCCGTCCACCTCGACGAGCAGCACCGCCTCGGCGTCGGCCGGGTATCCTGCGTTGACGGCCGGCTCGACGGCGCGGATGCACAGTGCGTCCATCATCTCAACGGCGGCCGGCACGATGCCAGCGGCGATGATCCCGGAAACGGCGGCCGATGCCTGCTCCATACTGGAGTAGACCGCGAGCAACGTCCTGACAGCTTCGGGCTTCCTGAGCAGCCGGACGACTACCTTGGTCGCGACCGCAAGGGTACCCTCGGAGCCGATTACCACGCCACGGAGATCGTATCCCGTGGTCTCTCGGGAAGGGGAGCCAATCCACTCCACGGAACCGTCAGCTCTCACGATTTCCAGCGCCAGCACGTGGTTGGTGGTTACGCCGTATGCAAGGCAGTGGGGCCCGCCGGAGTTCTCAGCGATGTTGCCGCCAATCGTGCAGACCTGCTGGCTGGACGGGTCGGGCGCATAGTAGAGACCGTGAACCGCCGCCGCGTTCGAGAGCTCCAGATTCACGACGCCGGGCTCCACGGTGGCCACCATGTTCTCCGCATCGATCTCGAGGATCCGATTGAGTCGAGCAAGCCCCAACGCGATGGAAGACGGTCCGGCAATCGCTCCACCGCTGAACCCGGTGCCCGCGCCGCGCGGCACAATCGGCGCGCCGTGAGCAGTGGCTATGCGAACGACCTCGGCGACCTCGTCCGCAGTTCCGGGAAGCACGACCGCCAGGGGCACGGAGGTGTCGATTGACGCGTCGTACTCGTACACGATCAGGTCTTCAGAGAGGTGTACGACGTACTCCGGCCCTACGACTGACTTGAGCTTCTCGATCAGCTGCGATGACAGGGCATCCGCCTCCGCGCGTTAGTAGCCGCAATGATAGCAGGGCAGGCTCGGGGCACGATTCAGATGGGGCAGGGTGTCTGATGTAAGATTGTGGCCATGGAACGGTCGAAAAGGATTCTCGTCATTGCCGGGCCGAACGGGGCAGGCAAGACCACATTCGCGTCCGAGTTTCTGTTGAACGAAGCGGACTGTCCGACGTTTGTGAATGCCGACCTACTAGCAGCGGGGCTTAATCCACTACAGCCGGAGCGCGAGCATTCCGCGCGGCCAGAATGATGCTGGAGACTATCGAAGACTACGTTCAAAGAGGCATCAGCTTCGGCATTGAGACGACATTGAGCGGCCGAGGCTACGCCCGCATGATTCCGCGCTGGCAGGCACAAGGCTACCAGGTTCGGTTGTACTTTCTGAGACTGCCTGACCCTGAATTGGCGGTGATCAGGGTGCGGAACCGAGTGGCGGAGGGCGGCCACTTCGTACCTGAGGAGACGATCCGCCGCCGGTTCGACGCTGGTTTGCGCAATTTTCAGACCATCTACAAGGACATAGTTGACGAGTGGGCGCTGCTCTCGGGAGCGGGAACTTCACCCGTGCTGATCGAACGGGGTCCAACAGCGCCTGCCGATGACCAAACTACACACAAACAGACTTTCCAAGAGCGCCTGCGCCCCTACGACTTCGACGGCGCATTGGCCGCCATGCGGCGGGCGGCGTTGAAGGCGCGGCGACGGGCGGTCGCGTTGACCGGATCGGTGCCCACGTGGCGGGATGGGAAGATCAACTTCGATACAGAAGTTGCGGGAGGCGGGGAAGGTGGGACACCCAACAGCCAACCCAAACTCGCGCCGGCTTCTCTACATTCGAGCGACGAGTCGGGCGAGGCCCTGACCGCTCTTCAGCGGGCTTCTGTCAAGGCAAGGCGTCGGGCGATTGCCTTGACCGGCTCTGTTGCAACGTGGCGGGATGGGAAGATCGTCTACGAAACGGAGGTCTAGCGATTCGTGCTAGACGGCGCGGGCGGCGAGGTAGCCCCCTGCCGCGGCGCCAAGGCCGAGCGCGAGTTGCAGGCCAACGTTGGATAGTGCCATCGCCGTGTGACCGTCCCGCATCAGCGTCAACGTCTGGTACCCGAACGCGGAAAAGGTGGTAAAGCCGCCCAGGACGCCCACGTAGAGGAAGTTCCGCGCATCTTCAGTTAGCAGATCACGTGATTCGGAGAGACCTGCCAGTATGCCGATTATTAGGCATCCGACGGCGTTTACGAGAAGCGTTCCATACGGGAAGGTGGAATCAACCGATGTCCTCTGAATCCACTCTCCTGCACCGTACCGCAGTACAGAGCCTACGAATCCTCCCAGACCGACCAAGAGCACTGTTAGCAGCGCGCTGGTGCTCATCTGCCAGCAGATTCCTCAAGTTGAGTGGTGCGGGGGACTGCGCTACGCAGATCTGCCTCACTGAGGCAGGCAGGCACTGCGCTTAGCTCGCGAGGAGATTTGCTAGGGCCTGCGGCTCGGTGACGGGCAACTGGCATACGTAGTTTCGGCAAACGTACGCTGTTGGGCGCCCGTCGATGGCATGGCGCGACTCCAGCAACGGCGATGCTACCGCTTCGGGGGCAGTTGCGGCGCCGATCAAGACCCGGTTCGGCACGAAGTGACGGAACACTTCCGCCGCCAAGTCGTCTGCGGCGGGCGCGCCACGCTGACCGACCATGGCGATCTCACGGGGCTCGGACAGGTACAGGTCGAGAGCGCAGAGCCACTGGCCCGCTCCGAGAGGCGCCATCAGCATCAACTCGCGCACCGAGCTGAGCGCGGTTGCGGCCACTCGTTCCATTTCCCTGTCGCCGGTGATGATGGCCAGTCGCAGAAGCACATCCACGGCCATGCTTCCCCCGGAAGGGACTGCATTGTCTGATACGTCCCTGGGACGGACGATCAGCTTCTCATGGTCCCGGCTCGTGTCGTACATTCTGTCTTCGTCTTCGTCCCAGAACAGGTCGACCATGGTCCGGCCAAGCTCAATCGCCGCTTCGAGCCACCTCGACTCAAAGTTGACCTCGTGCAGCGCAAGCAGGCCATCGATCAGGAAGGCGTAGTCCTCAAGGTATGCGTTCAGCCTTGCGTCGCCGTCCTTGTACGAGCGCTTCAGACGCCCGGCCTCCAGCATCCGCGTGAGCAGAAAGTCGGCGTTCTTGCTGGCAACGGAGGCGTATCTGGGTTCTTCGAGAATGGATGCCGCTTCGGCAAACGCCCGGAGCATCAGGCCATTCCAGGCAGTCAGTACTTTGTCGTCGCGTTCGGGCTTAATGCGGTGCTCCCGGTGCTCCAGTAGCTGGCCGCGGCATCGTTCGAGGAGGTCGTCGAACTCTTCATTGGTGAGTCCCGTCCTGTCGCGGCCAGCAGATTGCTTTCCGTTGACGAAGAGGATGGAGCGGCCCTCGAAGTTGCCTTGCTTGGTCACGCCGTAGTGGAGGTTGACCAGGTCTCCATCGTCATCGCCGAGCACCGATGTGATTTCGTCGGGCCTCCAAACGAAGAACTTTCCTTCTACGCCTTCGCTGTCGGCGTCCTGGGCTGAGTAGAAGCCGCCCTCGCTGCCCGTCATCTCCCGCATCACGTATTCGAGCGTCTGTTCAATCACTTTCCTGTAAAGAGGTTTGCGTGTGACCTGGTACGCGTGGAGGTACAGCTTCACGAGGAGGGCGTTGTCGTACAGCATCTTTTCGAAGTGCGGGACCAGCCAGACCGCGTCGGTTGAGTACCTATGGAACCCGCCGCCCAGCTGGTCGTAGATTCCCCCGCGGGCCATCTTGTCCAGCGTTAACTCGACCATTTCCAATGCGTCCGGCGAGCCTGTGCGGATGTGATGCCTCAGGAGGAACTCATAGATCATCGGCTGAGGGAACTTGGGTTGGGAGCCGGTGCCGCCATTGGCGTGATCGAACTCTGCGCGAATTCCGGAGTAGGCGCGTTGAAGCAAGTCTGGAGTCAGGGGCTCGACGCCACGTCCGGCGAATTGGTACCGCTCGATTTGTTCGATCAGCCTTGAGGAGGTTTCAGCGATCTCCCCACGATGTTCACTGTAGTAGCGGCTGATCGCCTCAAGCACCCTGGGGAAACCGGGCATTGGTCCGCGGTCCCGTGGCGGGAAGTACGTGCCGCCGTAGAACGGCTTGCCGTCCGGCGTGAGGAACACGGTCATAGGCCAACCGCCCTGGCCCGTCATGGCCTGGACGGCAGTCATGTAGATAGCGTCCACGTCCGGGCGCTCTTCACGGTCGACCTTTACGCAGACGAAGTTGTCGTTCATGGTCTGGGCGATCTCGAAGTGCTCGAAGGACTCGCGCTCCATGACATGACACCAGTGACAGGCGGAATAGCCGACGCTGAGTAGGACGGGCTTGTCCTTGGTGCGCGCCTCTTCGAACGCCTCGTCTCCCCACGGGTACCAATCCACGGGGTTGTAAGCGTGCTGAAGCAGGTAGGGGCTGGTCTCGTGTACGAGGCGGTTGGGCATATTGCGGCTGGCCCGGCTACAGGCCCGCCAATTCCAACGTGGTCATGCGGCCCGTGAGCAGGTCCGCGACCCGAATGGAGTGGTTGTTGGTGTCCGCGATGTACAGGCTGCCGTTGGCCGCGCTGAGGCCGGCGGGCTCATTGAGGCTGGCCTCCGAACGTTCGCCGTCGGCGCCGCCAGTCTCTCCACTGCCTATGAACGACTCAACCCGGCGAGAGTGCGGAAAGACCTTCTTGATCTTGTTGTTGTAGGTGTCTGTTATCAGCAGGTGGTCCTCCCATATGCAAATGCCGATGGGGTGCTGGAGGCGGACCGCGTCACCTACGCCGTCAAGATCGCCGAACTGGAAGAGGTCGACACCTACGATGGTCTTCACACGACCGTTGGGATCGAGGTCGGCCGAACGGATGGCACTGGTCTCGCTATCTGTGAAGTAGAGGAATTCTCCGTCCGTGACGATGCCGCTCGGCTGGGCAAGCTGTGCGTACTTCAGCGGGCCGTCGTCAATGTTTTCGCGTCCATTGCCGGCATGCGGACGGATTTCGCAGGTGGCCCTGTCCATCCTCCAGAGCTGGTGGAATCCAGCCATGGCGATGTATAGATTGGCGCCGTGCAGTTCCACGTCCCAGGGCGAGGCGAGGCTCGTCTCAAGACCTGGCCCGCCAGAATGAAAGCGATTGGCTTGCTGGCCGGTGCCTGCCACTGTCGAGACTGTCTGTTGCGCCAGATCAACGACGCGAATCGCGTGGTTCTTCGTGTCGGCCACGTAAAGGGTGTCGCCGTCTGCGACTACGCCTTGCGGATCGTGGAATTGGGCAGACATGTAGCCGCCGTCCGAAATACCGGACTCCCCCGAGCCGATCACGTCCGTTACGCAGCCGTCCAGAGTGGCGATCACGATGCGGTTGTGGTTGGAGTCGGCCACGAACAGCCTGCTGGAGGCGCTGTCCGCATGCACCTTGCCCGGGAACGACAGCGGGCGGTCCGTCTCCTTTTCCTTCTCCAACGTGTGGTGGATGGACCGGCGATCGATCAGGCCGGACGAATCGAACTGCGCAACCATCTCGCCCAGGACGCGGTCCATGGCGTCGAATGGAATCTCGCCCTCGTGTCGGCCAATTATCTTGCCCTGGGGGTCTATGAACATGAAGGTCGGCCAAGCGCGGGCGGCGTACTGCTGCCAGACTTGGAAGTCGCCATCGTTTACGACCGGATGCTCGAGGTCGTATCTGAGGATTGCCTGCCGGACGTTCTCAGTGGCTTTTTCCGCCATAAATTTGGCTGAGTGCACGCCAATAACGAAGAGCTCATCGCTGTACTTCTGCTCCAGTTTCCGCAACTGCGGAAATGCGTGTATGCAGTTGATTCAGCAGTAAGTCCAAAAGTCAAGAAGTACGATCTTACCCCGCAACTCCTGCAGCGTTAGGGGGCCGTCGCTGTTTAGCCACTCCAAATTTTCTGGGAACTCGGGAGCGTCCGTAGTGCCCGCATAGCTTCTCTGCGTCATGTTCGCCTCCAGCGTTCATTCCATCCTAACCGCCGAGGCCGGATGGGGAAAGGGCAGCGGCCGGAGTCGAGGGGTGTTAGGGCAGGGCCACGTCCGGACTCTCCCGGAGGCTTGCTGACTAAGAAATGCTGCTCGGACTGCCTAATTTAGGCTTCAGCCAGGGCGTCCCTTACGGACTTAAGACCTTCGCTCAGTCTTCGGCCACGCGGCCTGCGGCTCATTGGCCTGGTCTCAGGGGCGGACTTCACGTGCAGGGTTGCGAAGACGGGTCCTTCGGCTGCCATCACGTCTCGCATGTGCAGCGCCAGGTCTTCGAGGTTGTCGAAGTCGTGCGAATGGTTGTATCCGGCCGACCTGGCCATGCCGGCGAAGCCGATGCCGCCCCGGTTGGGGATGGGCTGACCGCCGGTTCCGGCGTACATGCCGTTTTCGATTACGAAGTGGTAGAAGTTGGAAGGCGACTTGCCTGCGACGGTCGCTAATCCGCCAAGGTTCATGAGCAGGCTACCGTCGCCGTCCAGGACGATGACCTTTCGATCAGGCTGCGCCAGGGCGATGCCAAGCCCGAGGGATGAGCCCTTGCCCATACATCCCGCAAAGGGGATGTCCAGGTGCGGGCTGCCGCTGACCGCTTCCCAAGCATGCCTGCTCTCCTGACAGGCTATGACTACGGCGTCGCCACGGTGCCGCTCGACTAGTTCGAGCGCGTCCTCAAGCTCAATCATCAGGCGGGCGACTAGGTTCCGAGCGCTTTCTGCAGGTCGGACAGAGCGACCGCAGTGGGACGTTGCCTGGTCGGGCGAATCCGGCGGCCAATCGGCTCGTTCTGAATCTCCGGCTCGGCCTTGATCGTGACGAAGACCGGTCCGTCCTCAGCAAGGATATCTCCAATTCTCAAGGCGAAGTCTTCCAGATCGTCGAACTCGTAGGCAGAGGCGTAGCCGGCTCCCTTCGCCATTTCAGCGAACGAGACCCTGTCCTTGCCTGGAATCGGCTGCCCGCCCGTGACGGCGTACACGCCGTTTTCCATGACGAAGTGGTACAGGTTGCTTGGGGCCTTGCCGGCGATCGTCGCGAGAGTGCCGAGGTTCATCTCAAGACTGCCGTCGCCGTCCAAGACGATGATCTTTCTGTCGGGGTGCGCCAGCGCAATACCGAGGGCCACAGAGGACGTCTTGCCCATTGCGCCGCCCAAGGGGAGGTCGAGGGCTTCGGCGTCGCTGGCTTCCGTCCACGAGCGCGTCGCGGTCATGGTGCTCATCACCACGGCTTCTCCCCGGTGCTTGGAGAGGACTTCCATCAAATCGCTGTTGCGTATCATGTGCCTTCCTTAATGTCCCTGCGGGACGTCAACTGAGACCGAATGGCGCTGGAGAGCGGGGCTATTGCCGCGAGATCTCTTCTCTGACCTCGTCAAGATCTGGCCTGTTGAATCCGTGGTACTCGTCGCCAACGAGCACTGCAACGGGGCGGTTCTGCGAACGCGCCTCTTCGAAGGCAATCGTAAACCTGTCGGCGTCCGCGTCATCCTCGACGAGGTAGTAGTTGATGCCGAAGGCGTGCAGGAACGGCTCAGTGAACCTGGCCGCCGAGTCCGGCGTGTTGCCGTGGCGCGTCCAGCCCCTGTAACCGATCACCATGACCACGGGCAGGTTGACGTCAAGGCCGAGGCCACGGATCGAGTCGCCGGACTCGAACATGCCCGTGTTCTGCAGCAGGCAGACGGGGTTCTTGCCGCCGATCAGGAGCCCGGCTGCAATGGCCATCGTCTCAGCCTCCCGCGCCACGGGAATCACGTCAATGTCGGGATCGTTCTCCATGGCTATGAAGAGGTGGTTCGTCTCGCTGTCGGGCAGATACACAACGTGCGTGACATCGTTCTTCTTGAACTGGTCCAAGACGGTTATCGGGTTGAGCAGGGCAGCCTGAGTGGTCATTCAATATCCTCCGTGTGAGTGCGTGGGCTCAAAGGCATTGCCGCAAGGCCTCTATGGGAAGGCAAAGCAGCGATCGGCGAGGGCCAGCCCGCAGATGCCTCTATAGGTGGCGATTATAGGCATGCGAGTACGCTGCTTCAACCTGAGAGCCTCTTGGTACAATCCGCGCCGTAATGACCAATCGGACGAAAGACTGGTCCGGCATATCCCAGGGCATCGACCAGCTTCGCGGGTTCTACGGCTGGAAGATTGTGGGCGTTTCGATGTTCCTGCTCACGCTAATGTCCGTCACGACATTCATGGGTGTCGGCACGTACCTGGTCGCACTGGAGTCGAGGTTCGGCTGGAGCCGTACCGCAATGTCAGGGGCGTTCTCCCTGGCAAGAGTGCAGGGCGCGATCATCGGACCCATGGAGGGGTTCCTTGTGGACCGCTTTGGGAACCGCACGATGATCGTGATCGGCTTCGTCACCATGGGCGTTGGCTTCCTGCTGGTGGCTCGCGTCACGGAACTGTGGCACTTCTACGCGACTTTCTTCCTGGTCACGGTCGGATCAAGCCTTGGAGGCTGGCTCGCGATCATATCGATGGTGAACAACTGGTTCATCAAGCACCGGAGCAAGGCCATGGCAACGGCCATGATGGGCGTCCACTTCGGCGGGTTCCTCGTGCCTGTACTGGCGCTTGGAATCCAGTCCCATGGCTTCAGCATCGCGATGACCGGAATTGGCGCGGCGATGCTCCTGACGGTGCTGCCGGTCTTCAAGTCACTTAGCAACCGGCCCGAGGACCGGGGCGAGCGACCGGACGGTCCTGACTTTGGAACCGGCCGGAGCACGGCCGGAGCGGAGGATGTCAGGGAAGTTGACTTCACGCCCAAGCAAGCACTGAAGACGCGGGCCTTCTGGATACTCACGGTTGTGCATCTGTCGTCGACGGCGTCGATCGTGAGCCTGTCACTGCACCTTCAGCCAAAACTGGTAGATATGGGAATGAGCCTTACGGGAGCGGCGACCATAGTTATGTGGACCACGGTGTTCGCCATACCGTCGCAGATGGCGGCGGGATTTCTTGCGGACAAGCTGTCGACGCCACGGATTCTTACGGTTCTCCTGCTAATCCAGGCTGTGTCGCTGGTGATCCTGGCGCTAGCGGACACGGTGGCGCTTGCGTATCCGTATGCGATCCTCTACGGCATTGCCATCGGGGGACGGATCCCACTGATGACGGCGATACGCGGCGACTACTTCGGCAGGCGGTCGTTCGCGACGATCATGGGACTCTCGCAGCTCCCGAACAACATAGCGATGATCGTAGCCCCCATAATCACGGGCTACGCATACGACGTGCAAGGCACTTACTTCCTGCCGTTCATAGTGTTCGCCGGGCTGAGCGCCGGCGGCGCGCTGCTCGTGACAACAGTCAGGCGTCCGAGATTGCCGGAAGCACGGCCTGCCGCCAAAGTCGCCCACACCGGCAAGGGTCGGCTACCATAGCCGCATTGCACTCACTCAATTCACGCTGCTATGCGGGGCCTAGAGTTCTCGAAGAGGAGTCCCCATGAAACTCGGTTACTTCACGATGCCGCTCCACCCTCCGGGGCACGACTTCACGGAGACGATTCACAGCGATCTCGAGCAGATCGTGCTGCTGGACCAGCTTGGGTATGAAGAGGCGTGGATCGGAGAGCACCTGACCTTCGAGTGGGAGAACATTCCGGCTCCGGACCTGTTCATCGCGCAGGCGCTGGCAATGACCGAGAACATCATCCTGGGCACCGGGGTGACGTGCATGCCCAACCACAACCCTTTCATGCTCGCCCACAGGATCGCGCAGTTGGACCACATGGCGAAGGGGCGCTTCTACTGGGGCGTTGGCTCCAGCTCCACGCCCGGCGATCAGCAGCTGTTCGACTTCGACTCGAAGGAGGTGGACCAGCGGGCGCTAACGAGAGAGGCGGTGGACCTGATAATCGAACTCTGGCGGGACCCGAAGCCGGGGCTGTACGAGCACCCCCGCTGGAGGGGGACTGTGCCGGAACCTGTCGAGAACATTGGGCTGAGGTGGCACCTGGGGCCTTACCAGAAGCCGCATCCACCCATCGGCGTGGCGGGGGTGTCGCCCAACTCGGACACGCTGACTCTTGCCGGTGCTCGGGGCTGGATGCCCATGAGTGTGAACTTCATTCCCATGAGCACGGTGAAGGGACACTGGGACTCTGTGGAGAAGGGCGCCGAAGCCGCTGGGAAGACTGCGGACCGGTCTCTGTGGCGGATTGCGCGCGAGGTGTACGTTGCGGAGACGACGGAGCAGGCGAGGCAGGACGCCCTGGAAGGCGTGCTGGCGCGAGACTACATGGACTACTGGATGCATCTGCATGCCGGCGCCCGCGGCCTGTCAATCCTGAAGTCGGACCCGGACATGCCTGACTCCGAGCTGACTCCAGAGTACTTCGTGGACAACATATGGATCGTCGGCAGTCCGCAGGACGTCGCGGACCAGATACGAAGGGGGTACGAGGAGGTGGGAGGATTCGGCGTGCTGCTTGCGATGGGGCACGAGTGGGATCCAAAGGACAAGTGGGAGCGGTCCATGCGGCTGCTGGCCGAGGAGGTAATGCCACTGCTGGACGACCTTACATGAGCCGCCTCGAATCGCGGCGAGCTCCGGTGAAGTGCAGCCGTTGAAGTTTCTCACGCGACCAGCACGGTCCGCGGCGCCCGACTCCCGCGCGGAGGTCGTGCCGCCCGTAGTCCGCCGCAACACGCTGTACATCGCGCTCGGCATGGCGCTGCAGAGCCCCACGATGCAGATGGCCATTACGCTGAGCGCCCTCATGGTGACCACGATCACCGGGAGCGTCACGTGGGCGGGCATCGGCGGAACTATGCTTGCGGCGACGCAGGTCGTGGTCTCCTATCCGATCGGGAAGCTCAACGATACTTACGGCCGCAAGTTCGGGATGATGGCCTCAGTGGTGCTGGGCCTCGGCGGCGCGACACTGCTCGGCACGTCTCTCATCATCAACTCGTTCGCCGTGTACATGGTTGGGATTCTGGTCCTGGGGCTCGGAGTGGGAGCGGGCAGGCAGATCAGGGTCGCGGCCGCGGACATGTACCCGCCCTCAAGACGCGGGGAGGGCCTGGGATTCGTGCTGACGGGCACCGTTGCCGGCGCGTTCATCGCCCCGGTGGTGGTCAGTGGAGGCGAGTGGCTCTCATCAGTCGTGGGCAGAGACGCGCTGTCGCTGTCCTGGTTCCTGCTGCCCGCGACGGTGGTGCCGGCGTTTGTGTGCTTTGCCCTGGTGAGGCCCGATCCTAAGCAGATCGCCGAGGAGATATCGTCGTACTGGCCCGGTCACTCGCATGGAGTGAAGCCCGCGGCGGAGGGCGTCAGCCTGCTGTCACTTCTGGCGAACCGGCCCAAACAGGTGGCGTACCTGTGCTTTGCTTCGGCGCAGTCCAGCATGAGCATGATGATGATCATGACGCCGCTGGTACTTTCCGACAGCGGCTACTCGCTCCGGTCGATAGCGCTGGCGGTGGCGCTCCACGTTGTGGGCATGTTTGCGTTCTCGATATTCTTCGGCCGCGCCGCAGACAGTATGGGCCGGAAGCCCATGCTTGCCGTGGGCCTGCTCACGTGCGTCGTCGGAGCGGCCATAGTGCCGCTCACCCCGGTGTACGCGGTTATCACGCTCGGGTTGTTCCTGGTCGGGGTAGGGTGGTCCTCGGTGAATGTGGCGTCAACAGCCATCCTTGCCGATACGTCAGCGCCTGCGGAGCGGGGCCGGGCGATAGGGGCTAACGACACTTTCGGAAGCGGCTTCTCGATGGGCGTACCGGTGCTCGCCGGCATAGTAGCGAGCTATTTCGATCTCACAGGCGTGGGCATCGCGGGAGCTGCGTTCGCGCTCGTCCCGTTTGTGCTGCTGGGCAGGCTGCACGAGATAGCGCCGGGCCGGTACTCAGACGAGGAGCGCGCCAGCAGCCCGCAGAATGTCTGACAGGCAGTTCGTCCAGCCCGACCCGACGTTGGCCGCAAACATTCCCGGTACGGCAGCCGTCGACCCTCCGGACATCCCGGCCGCGAGTGCCTCAGTCCGGTTCAGGCGACTTGGCAAGTCGGGGTTCGCCCTTGTCTTTCTGGTCGCGATGCTGTTCCTGCAGTCCGACTCGCTGTTCCTAACTCCTGGCAAGGCTAACGCCGCGCCGTACCTGTTCTCCTTCGTGGGCTACGAGATTTCTACTCTGCCTGACAAGTGGGTGCATTGGATCTTCGAGCTGCGCCCGGGGCACAGGCCGCAGAGGGAGGAGCGTCTGGCGATGGTGGATGAGTACCTGCTGACGGTGCGACGGCTGCACAAGGAGGAGGCGCGAATAGAGGGACTGCTGGAGTCGCGCAGCGCAATACCGGGAACGAGCGCGAGCAAGGTCTCCTCGATCTCGACGGAGTACCTGGACGAACTCAAGGCGACACGGAACAGGCTCCGACCGGAAGCAGAGGAGGCGCTGGAGGCGGAGATCAGCGCGGTGCTGGTGGAGCAGGGCTTCGGGATGGCGCTGGGGCTGATCTGGCCACCGGTGGATATCCGGCTCGACAGCACGCCGACATTGCTGGTGACATCGCCGAGGGACGAGATCCGGCTGCAGGGCACTGTGGTGATGCAGACTGGGCTGAGGCCGTTCGAGAAGGACGAGCTCGAGCGTGAGATCGAGGAGGAGCACGACGTCTCGGCGCTGGTCGTCAATCTCGGCGGCATCGGGACGTACCCAGCGCTGGTGCTCGACCGCAACACGCTGCGAACTGTGGCGAGGGTGGCGGCGCACGAGTGGCTGCACAACCACTGGTTCTTCAAGCCGCTCGGCTGGAACTACCTGGACTCGGCTGTCATGACGACACTGAACGAGACCGCGGCAGACCTCGCGGGCCGGGAGATCGGGGACATGGCTTTCGAGCGGATGGGCGGCGACCTGGATGAGATGTCGTTCAGCTTCCAAAGCAGCCAGGCAGCGAACCCGCAGATTGCGGAGTTCCTGAGGGAGACCCGGCACCGAGCTGACGAGCTTCTAGCGGAGGGCAGGGTGGAGGAGGCCGAGCAGTATATGAGGGAGCGCCAGTGGAGGCTGAGGCTCGGAGGATACGGAATCCGAAAGCTCAACCAGGCTTTCTTCGCGTTCTTCAACCAATACGGCGAGAGCGCGGCGTCGGTAAGCCCGATCGGGGGCGAGGTGCGGGAACTGCGGGAGCTGCTGCCGGACGTGGGGACGTTCTCGCGGGTTATCTCTGAGGTGTCCAGCTACGAGGAGTTTCTCGAGGTGCTCGAGAAGCACCGGCAGCGTGGCAAGTAGGGACGGGCGTATCAAGCGATCTGAGGCTTGCCCACTAGACCGCTTCGGCAACCTCCGGACTGTTGTTGGCGACTTTGTTGACGAGGGTTGAGACTTCATAAGCCTCCATCGCGTCGTTGTCGGCGGGGGCGAGGACGCTGGTGATGGCGGCGGGGTCCTCAAGGGCGGGGTCCAGCCAAAATTTTTCCAAAGACCTGGGCAGTACGACGGGCATGCGCTCGTGGATGGGCCTCAGCGTGTCGTTGGCAGTGGTCGTGATGATGGCACAGGTGGGGACGCGGTTGCCTTCCGGGTCCTTCCAGACGGACCAGATGCCAGCGAACGCGAACGGCTCACCGGAGCGCATAACGATGCGCATGGGCCGCTTGGCCTCGCCGTTGCGCTGCCACTCGTAGAAGCCGTCCGCGAGGACGAGGCAGCGTCGGCGGCGCAACGAACTGCGGAACGACGGCTTCTCGGCGACGGTCTCAGCCCTGGCGTTGATCATGCGGCTGCCGATCTTGTGGTCTTTGGCCCAGTGAGGTATCAGGCCCCAGCGCATAAAGCCTGCGCGGCGCTCTTCGCCACCCACGACGGTCAGGGCGTTCTGGGTGGGCGCCACGTTGTAAGACGCTTCGAACTCGAGCCAGTCTCCCTCGAATTCGAAGCGGCGGGCGAGCACGCCGAGGTCTGCTATGAGGCTGTATCTGCCGCACATGTCGACTTCATGATGTACGACTGGGCTGCGTTCGCGCAATCCTTCGAGGGCCAGAGCGCGGCTGTTCGTTCGCGGTCCAACTGGTGGATGGCGCATCTGGAAGGGGGCGCTCAGCATCGGATCAGCCGCCTGGCGCAATGTAGCGTTCAACTGCGTTCCGGCTGGTCTCGTCTCGTAGCTGAGATGAGGGGGAGATACGGGCAACAACAGAGTTCGAGGCGAACACCATCCAGACGTGAACACGGCAAAGGCGGACCACGACCGGGCCACCAAGAATCCCATGGGGGGCCGTACGGAGAACGCCGACAGCAGTTCATTGTCGATACGGTGTGTTTGGTATGACCAAAGGGCAGCACGGCAGTTCTCTAGCCACCAGCCGCGGAGGGAGTGCGATGATCAGGGGGGAGCGCCGGCATCGTCGGCGTCCGGGTCGGAGTCCCTATAGGCATGTTCGGCGCTGGTGCCATTATCGTCATCGGCTTGTTCGGCATCCATGCCGGGGCCCTATTCATCTGTGTGTTCAACGCTGACGTCGGAGTAGTTCCCTCGGGGGGCTTGCGACTGGCCTTAGGCGGGTTCGGTCCAGGGGCCGGTGGACTGCCGGCATGATTCACGGATGCGCTTGATCGCGTCCAGTACTTCACCGGTGGCAATGCCCAGTTCGACCGATGAGCAGGCGCTCTCGTTGAAGTAGTGCTCGTTTCCGTTGTGCACGATGGTGCTGCCCTTCTTGGCGACGAACAGGGTGCTTTTGTCCGCGGGAGGCTTCAGCCTGCCTACGGCGTCCATGAGGGCGTCCGCCGCATTGAAGACTGCCCGGTTATTATGACCGTTGTTTGCGCTGTGGCCGTAGGTGTTGACGTACGGGGGCTCGTAGTCGTCGAGTGTTCTCCCGGCGTACTCCGGACTGGCTTCGGCGGGGGAGTCTTCGTCTGTCTCGGAGTCCTGGTCATGTCCGGCGTAGTCGGTGTGGTCCACGTAAGGGGCGTCGTCGAAGCCGCGCCTTGGGAGTTCCTTGGGGGCGTCTCTGCGATGGTGCGGCTTGAACCAGGGCAGGTATCCGAGCATGATGTCTACGAGGAAGCGTACGGCCCGGCGGCCTCCGTCAGTCTCGGCGCGTATGAAGCGCGCGAGGTCTGGGTTGAGGCCGTTGGTGTCGATTGTGTCTGTGGGAGCGTCGGCCTTGGGTTGCGGCTGATCAGCAGGCTGTATGCGCTGTGGTGATGTCGCAGGCAGCTTGGCGAGTTCTTTTGCTTCTTCGAAGCCGAGCTTGATGAGTTGGCGTGCGGCGTCGAGCCTGTGGCAGGGCTTGACGTCGCGTATTTCGTCCTGCATGGCCATGACGAGGAACTGGACGATGAGTCTGCCGTCCTCGGTTTCCTCGCGGACTGTGCTCTGTATGGATGATATGGTCTGCGTTTCATTATACATGTGTTCTATGCTAGGCTATGCGAACGGGTATATCAAGGGGGTGTGGGCTGGGATTGGAGGGGAGGGTTCGGGGTTGGCGAGCGTGGGGTGCCCCTCCCCTCTGGATTCCGGCTGGCCCCGGGTTCACGCTGCCGCGTGAATGCCGGAATGACGGGATTGTGGGTTGGGCTGGCGTTCGCGAATGGGGCGTGCGAGCGACCTGTTGTGTGCGCTGGGGGCGGACTTGGGGCGAGAGCTGGCTTGCGTAAGGCCCTTCGACAGGCTCAGGGCGAACGGATTGGGTTAGGGGGCTTTGGCGGGCTTGTGGGCGAGTGCTGGCTTACGGAAGCCCCTTCGACAGGCTCAGGACGCGGCCTGCTCTTACAAGATTCAAGGGCGAATAGTGTGGAGAAGAGCCGTCCCGCGGGGCTAAGTGGGCGATGTTGGGGTGGACGGCCCACGAACTGGCTGTATCTATGGGCTGCCTAGGCTCTTGACAGTCCAATCCGACAAGGTTGAGGCAGGTTCTCGGGCATCCACAAGGGCCGCCTCTATCAAGGGTCGCCTCTATCAAGGGTCGCCTCTATAAGGTTGAGGGGGGGCGAATGGGAGGGCCCTACGTGGCAGGAGGCTGTGGTTGGGCGAGGTCAAGCCATGCTGCTTCGGCGGGGGATAGCTGGACGGTGAGGGCGTCCAGTGACGAGGCTGTTTCGCGCATGTTGGCGGGGCCTATGGCTGGGAACACGGGGAATGGCTGGGCGAGGGCGTAGGCGAGGGCGACGGCGGTCGGCTCGACGCCTTTCTCCTTGGCAAGAGTGCGGGCACGGTTGCGGCGCTCTTGATTGTCTGCGTTGTGCCAGGAGGAGGGGAATTGGCCTGGGCCGTCGGTGGCGAAGTAGCCCTGGGCCTGGCTCGACCATGAGAGCAGGGGGACCTGCCGGGCCTCCAGCCACGTTCGAGACTCGGGGTCCGAAGCGGTCAAGCAGCCCGGCCACGGCGGCTCTTGCATTCGCGCGAGGCTGAAGTTGTTGCTAAGTACTGTAAAGCCGGGCCGGCCGTGCTTTTGCGCGTACTCGTTGGCTTCGTCGAAGCGTTCGACGGTCCAGTTCGACGCGCCGAATGCCCCAATCCGGCCGGCGGCGGCGTGCTCGCTCAGAACGTCGATGAACTCGCCGACAGGGACCTCAAGGTTGTCGCGGTGAAGCAGGTAGATGTCAATGTGGTCGGTGCCGAGATTGTCGAGGCTCTGAGATAGCTGATTCGTCACGGCGTCCGGGTAGCAGTGGGGTGTGTGGCCGCCCTTGGTGACAACGACGGCCTGATCACGCACTCTCCTGTTGCGGAGCCACTGGCCAAGGGTCACCTCAGCCTGGCCTTCTCCGTACACATGTGCGGTGTCTAAGCAGTTCCCGCCCATCTCGAAGAAGTCGTCTAACATGACGGAGGCGCGGCGCAGGTCTTCCAGGGCCACGGTACCCATCGCGATTCTCGACACGGGTTTATCGACGCCGTCAATGCCGCCGTATGTCATGCGGGCGTCGGAGCGACGGGCGAGCGACCGGCCGTGGACCGGCGTTGTCATACTCGAGGGCTGCTCGGCGTCGTACTTCATGCCGATGGCGGCAAGCCAGCGATCCAACGTCCTGGCGTTGGCGAGCGAGTCCTCCCACGTCATGCCCGGGAAGTTGGCCTGGCGGCGGTCGATGTTCGCGGCGACGTGGTCGGCCTCGATGGCGTACAGCCACCTGCCGGTGGTGACATCGACGTGCTCCGGGTCCGATCCGGTGCGGTGGACTTCAATGCGGCTGGCGCCGCCATCGACGCCGCTGCAGAACCAAGGTTCAGGCACGATGATGTGGCCAGCGGTGCCATAGATGCGGACTTCGTTGTCCATTGCCAGGCGCACGCCGCAGGCGACTTCCGCGACGATGTCACCTTCGAACAGGAGCGTGGCCGTCGTGTATTCGTCGACGCGGCTTTCGGGTCCGACGTGCCCGACCGCATGCAGCTCGCGGGGCTCCGCGACGTCCACGCCGAGAGCGACGGCGGAGACGAGACGGGCCATGGACACCGTGTAGCAGCCAACGTCCAGGATACCGCCGCCGCCGAGAGCGTTGGAGAAGAGCCTCTGCTCCGGGTCGTACTCGCTTCGGAAGCCGAAGGTCGCCCGCACCAGCTTCACGTCGCCGATGATGCCGCTCTTCAGCAGTTCCACCAGCTTTTCGGTCTGCGGATGGCACCGGTACATGAATGCTTCCATGAGGAAGACGTCGTTGCGCCGGGCCGACTCCACTACGGCCATGGTGTCCGCCTCGTTCAGGGTCATGGGCTTCTCGCAGAGGACGTGCTTGCCGGCCTCGGCGGACTTGATCGCCCACTCGGCGTGCATAGGGTGGGGTGTCGAGATGTAGACGGCGTCGACGCCGGGATCGTTCACCAGCGCATCGTATGAGGCGTGGCGGCGCTCGACGGCGTGGGCCTCGCCGAAGCGGGCGGCGTTCGCGTCGGTCCTGCTGGCGACGGCGACGAGGTTTCCGCTGTCCGACTGTTCCAGGCCGCTCGCAAATTGGGAGGCGATCCGACCAGTGCCGATGATGCCCCATCTGAGCGGTGCGTCCATGTTGGCCCTCCTAGCGCATTGGGGTGCATGCCCTGCGGCGGCGGGTGGATTGTACGCTGGATTGCGGTTGTGAGGGATGAGTGGGGATGTGGACTTTGGGCGAGCGGTGTTTGGCGGAAGGCCCTTTGACAGGCCCCTTCGAGAGGGTCAGGGCGAACGGTGGTTGGGGGCGGGTGCTTTGGCGGACTTGGGGCGAGTGGCGTTTGGCGGAAGGCCCTTCGACAGGCCCCTTCGACAGGCTCAGGACACGGTCAGGGCGAACGGATTGGGGGCGGGTGCTCTTGCGTGGTGAGGGCGAGCGGAGCAGGGCACCCACAAGGGATGCCCTTACGATTTGGGACGTATGTGTTGGCATTTTGGGCCCCGGGCGTGTTGGGTGTCAGTGCCAGTCGTGGGAGGGGGGCATGGCTACGTCTGTGCGGATGGCGCGGAGGTCTGCGGCTATGATGTTGGTGGTGCCGTCCCAGCGGGAGATGCGGCCGGTGACCTGAATCACCTGGCTTCCGAGTTCCCTACGGCGCCTGGCGAACAGATGGGGCCAGACGATGACCTGGACGTCGCCCGTCTCGTCCTCGATGGTGACGAACACGGTGCCGTCGCGGCCGCGGGGGTGCTGGCGCGCTACGGGCCAGCCGGCCACGGTGACGGCGGCGTCATCGGCCAGGTCCTCGACGGACCCTGCGGGCAGCACGCCGGAGTCGAGGCCGGGCCTGACGAACTCCATGAGGTGGCCCTTCGGGTAGATGCCCATGACGCGGTACTCGCCGATCATCCTGTCGTACTCGGTGAAGTCGTCCAGCCGGGGCACGCTGTCGTCCATGGAGGCGGGCAGGGCGACCTGGCCGTTGCGCGAGCGCCGCGGGTGCAGGCCGGCCTCCCACAGGGCTTCCCTGCGGTTCGGGGTGATCCTGTCGAACGCGCCTGCCATCGCCAGCGACAGGACGGCCTTCGGTTTCAGTCCGGTGCGGCGCACGAGGTCTCCCGCGGTGACGTATGGGCCGTGCAGCTCGCGCTCCCTGACGATGAGCTTCGCAGACTCTTTGCCGACGTCCTTGATGAACTGGAGGCCGAGCCGGACGGAGCCGTTCTCCGGGACGCACACGTCCCGGCCGGCGTTCACGCACGGGTTCAGGAAGGGCACCCCGAAGCGGCGGGCGTCCTGCTTGAGGGTCTCCATGGGGTAGAAGCCCATGGGCTGGTTGTTGATGAGCGTGGCGAAGAACTCGAGCGGGTGGTAGCGCTTGAGCCACGCGGCCTGATACGCGGTGACGCCGAACGCGTGGGAGTGCGACTCCGGGAACATGTACTGGCCGTTGATCTTTTCGAATATCTTCCCGGCGGCGTCATCGGGGACGCCGTTGCGGCGCGCGCCCTCCAAGAAGCGTTGGCGGTGCGCGGCGATCAGGTGGTCGTTGTTGGGCCGGGCGAAGGCCCTGCGCACCTCGTCGGCCTCGGCCGCGGTCATGCCGGCGACGTCCATGATTAGCTGTACGACCTGCTCCTGCCAGACGATGATGCCGTAGCCGCGCTCCAGGGCGCGCTTCTCCAGCGGGTGGTCGTACTCCCACTCCGCGCCGTGCCGGTAGCGCTCCACGAACTGGGAGACGGCGCTGCCCTGGACGCCGACGCCGGGCCGGATCAGCGCGACCTGGTACGCGAGGTCGAGCAGGTTGCGGGACTTCAGGCGCTGCGCCATCTTGAGCTGCGCGGGGGACTGCAGCAGGAAGACCCCCTTGGCGCGGCCCTCGTTGATCATGTCGTACACGTTGGGGTCCTCGGGATCGATCCTGCTCAGGTCGGGCCGCTTCCCGGTGCGGGCCTCTATGAGATCGAGCGCTTCGTCCAGTTGGTCGAGCACGGGCAGGGAGAGGATGTCGATCTTGGCGAAGCCGGCGTCGGCGACGTTGTCCTTGTTCCAGTCCATGATGAACCGGCCGTCGGTCGCGCCCGCCCTGGTGGGGACCAGCTCCGGGATGGGGGAGCTGCTCAGTATCATGCCGCCGACGTGCTGGCCCAGTCCCTTGGGGGCGTCCATGAGCTGCGGGGCGAGGTCCAGCAGGTCCCGCCATCCCGGCGCGTCCAGCTTGTCGCTGAAGTCCGGGATGTCCGCCATCTCGTTCCTGAGGTCCGCGGCGTGGTGGGAATGCAAGCGCTTTGAAAGCAGGGAGAGGTGCTCCTGGGGGAGCCCGAGGGCCTTGCCGAGGTCCTGGATGATGCCCTTCACCTTGTAAGTGGTGACCGCGCCCGCGAGGACGGCGTACTCCGGGCCGAAGTGGCTGTGCACGCGCTCGATCAGTTCGTCCCGCAGGCCCCTGGGGAAGTCGAGATCGATGTCCGGGAGGACGTCCATGTCCTCCGAGATGAAGCGTTCGAGGGTGAGCTCCCACCGCAGCGGATCGACGTGGCTGATGCCGATGAGGTAGCCGATGAGCAGGGCGACGGACGAGCCGCGGCCCCTGCCGGGCGGCCTCTCCTCCACCGGCGTCTCCGGGCCGACGATGCCGCGCTCCCGCATGATCCGGTGCGCGAGGAGCGCGATCTCTCTGTACAGCAGCAGGAAGCCGGCGAGGTCGTGCGCCTCGATCAGGGCGAACTCCTCGTTGAGGCGGGCCTCGACGCGCTCCGACACGGAGCCGTAGCGCCGCGCAGCGCCCTCGAAGCAGAGGCGGCGCAGGTAGCTCTCCGGCGTGTAGCCGTCCGGCACGTCGGGGTCGGGCAGGGAGTAGCCGAGATCGGTGGCGAGGTTGAACTCGCATTGCTCGGCGAGGGCCAGCGTGTTGGAGACGGCCTGCGGACAGTCCTCGAACAGCTCCCGCATCTGCGCCGGGGGCTTCAGGTGCAGGTGGGCGTTGGGCAGCAGGTGGGGCAGGGCGCGGTCTATGGTGGTGTTGAGCCTGGCGGCGGTGAGGGCGTGCTGGAGCCTGTAGCGGGCCGGGTGGTGGTAGTGGACGTCGTTGGTGGCGGCCACCGGGACATCGGCCTCGCGAGCGATCGCGGCCAGTGCGCGGTTGCGGTCGGTGTCGCCCTGCAGGAAGTTCTGGTGGAGCTCGACGTACACGGAGCCGGGCCCGTACCAGTCCACGTACCGGCGCAGGAGGTCGCGGGCGGCGACGCGGCGGCCTTCGAGCGCGAGCCGGGAGAGCTTCCCGTACCGACCGCCCGTCAGCAGGACCACGCCCTCCGAGCGGCCGGGCAGGTGCGCGGGGTCCAGCCTCGGCTCCCGGCGGTCGGCGGCGTTGGCGAGCGTGAACAGGCGGCTGATGTTGGAGTACCCGGCGCGGGTCTTCGCAAGGAGCGTGAGCCGCGAGCCGTCGGCAAGGGCAAGCTCGCCGCCGGTGATCGGGCGGACGCCGAGGCTGTTGGCGAGCCGCGCGAACTCCAGCGCGCCGCAGAGGTTCGTGTCGGTCAGCGCGAGGGCAGGGCAGCCGTAGGCCTTGGCCTGCGCCAGCAGTTCGTGCGTGTGGGAGGCGCCCGCTCCGAAGGAGTAGAAGCTCTTCGCATGAAGCTCGACGTAGCTCCCGGTCATCAGGCTAATCCTCCCGTCCATGTTCTGTGACGGGGCGGCTCCGGGAGATTGTGGAAGCCCTCAAATTTAAAAAAGTGCGACATTCCGGGACATTTGGGACATTTCATAGCTGGGATGCTTCGGCCGGCGTCACCGCAACGGCCCGAAAATGGCGCGTTTTCTACCCGTAACCGACCCAAAGTCGCACGATTCTGTCCCAATTCTGTCCTAGTGGAGAGGCGAGGCCGACCGGAGGTGTCACGAAGGCGACGTGCGGCAGGATCTGGTTGCGTTCCAGTATTCATGTGCCCATTATCGCTCAGGCGTTCGTAGAACACAAGGGCTAAGTCACATCATGGCTTTGACTGCCCGAGTCGGGAATGGAACTCGCGCCGCAGCCTCGGACTGAGAATGGCGGCCGCATATCAAGGATGGGATGGCATCGGCATCTATGCGCCCGCCTCGAAGGCTGAAAGGGGTAGGTGAAGGAGCAGATGGGCCGGCGTTGAACGGTGGGAGTCGCGGTCGACGCGCCCCTCACCCATACCCCACAAATTGGCCTATTTGTCGGGCTTTGGCAACATACATGTGACGGGGTTGCGGTGTGAGGCGGGTGTTGCCGCGGCGTGGTGTCCCGGGGCGGGCCGTTCGCGAACGGCCCCTACGCTTGAGGGATGGCGGCGGGGTTCTGTTGCCGGAGGGTGTTGGCGGGCGTGACGTGCCCCCGCCCCTCTGGATTCCGGCTGACCCCGGTTCACGCTTTCGCGTGAATACCGGAATGACGGTGTTGCGGGGTGGGTTGGTTCTACCTCGCCGGCGTGGCGTCCCGGGGCGGGCCGTTCGCGAACGGCCCCTACGCCTGAGGGATGGCAGTCGGGGATCACGGGGGAGCGTCGGCGTTCCCTCGAGGGGGTCGGGACAGGCTCCCGTCGTCATCGGCAGGTTCTTCCCCGGGGTCCGAGTCCTTTTTGGTATTTTGGGCGATGAAGGCGGAGGGTGTCCGGCATGAATCACGGATGCGCCTGATCGCGTCCATGACTTCGCCTGCGGCTATGGACAGTTCGACCGCTGTGCGCGCGTGTTCCTTGAAGTAGTGCTCCGTTCCGTTGTGCACGATGATGCTGCTCGTCTCGTCGGGGTTGAATGCTCCGGGCTTCTCGGGCGGCGGGAGCCTGCCCACGGCGTCCATCAGGGCGTCCGACGCCTTGAAGACTGCCCGGGTGTTCAGACCGTCGTCCCGGCTGTGGCCGTATGTGTTGACGTACGGGGGTTCGTAGTCGAGGAGGATGTCGGCATCGGCGGGGGAGTCGTCAGAGGACGTCTGTTGCGGTCCGACAGATCCCTTCGACAGGCTCAGGACAGGCTCGCCAAGAGCGGGTTGGAGCGCGTCTGCGTACGTGTAATGGTGAGCCACATTCCTGTCTTCGCCGGAAGGCTGGGGAAAGAGTGGTAGGTCGTCGGGGGCTTCGTCGAAGCCGCGGCGGAGCAGCTCCTTGGCTGCGTCTATGCGATGGTGCGGTCCGAACCCGGGCATGAATCCAAGCATGACGTCGACGAGGAAGCGTACGGCCCGGCGGCCTCCGTCGGTCTCTGCGCGTATGAAGAGCGCGAGGTCGGGGTTGAGGTTGGCGGTGTCGATGGTGTCGGCCTCGGGCTTCTGCTGCTCTGCGCGCTTCATTGATGTCGCGGGCAGGCTTGCGAACTCCTTCGCCTCTTCGAAGCCGAGCTTGATTAGCTGGCGTGCGGCGTCGAGCCTGTGATGGGGCTTGGCGTCGCGTATCTCGTCCTGCATTGCGGCGACGAGGAATCGCACGATGAGTCTGCCGTCCCTAGTCTCTTCTCGGACGATGCTCTGTATTGGTGATATGGACTGCGTTTCGTTAGACACGTGTTCTAGGATAAGTTATTGCGCACGGGTGTGTCAAGAGGAGGTTGGTGGGATTTGGAGAGGAGGGACGTGCCCCGGCCCGCTGGATTCCGGCTGGCCCCGGGTTCACGCTGTGGCGGGAGTGCGGGGATGGCGGGGTTGTGGTGTGGGCTGGTGTCTGGGAACAACTTTGTTTTGCGGGCAACGGCTTTAGATTCTTCACTCCGCTTCGCTTCGTTCAGAATGACAGTGCCGTGTGTATTCCTGTAATCGAGGCGAGTGGTTCGATAGGCGAAATGCCCCCGCCCCTCTGGATTCCGGCTGGCCCCCGGGTCCACGCTTTCGCGTGGATGCCGGAATGACGGGGTTGCGGTGTGGGCTGGTGTGTTGGGTGGGCCGTTCGCGAACGGGCCGTGCGCGGCCAGATGTGTGCGCGGGGAGGCGGATTTGGGGCGGGAGCTGGCTTGCGTAAGGCCCTTCGACAGGCTCAGGGCGAACGGATTGGGGGCTACGCTTTGGCGGACTTGGGGGCGGGTGGTGTTCGGGGCAAGGCCCTTCGACAGGCTCAGGGCGAACGGGTTGGGTAAGGGCACTTTGGCGGACCTGGGGCGAGAGCTGGCTTGCGTAAGGCCCTTCGACAGGCTCAGGGCGAACGGGTTGGGGGCTACGCTTTGGCGGACTTGGGGCGAGAGCTGGCTTGCGTAGGGCCCCTTCGCGGGCTCAGGACACGGTCAGGGCGAACGGGTTGCTGTCGACGCTTTGGTGTGGTGCGTGGTTGGGCGGGCCGTTCGCGGACGGCCCCTGCGCAAAAGGGTTTGGCGGAGTGATGCCAAGGGGCATTCTTCGCGTGAGGCTCCACTCAGCCGCCGGCCATCAGGCGCTCTGCCTGTACCAGCGGTCTTCCACGATGTCTCGGAACAGGGTGATCTTTCCGACGTCGTTGGAGTCGACCCGGTAGTACTCGCGGGCGACCGGTTCGTGGAGCCACCAGAGGTCGAAGGTCCAGCGGTCGTCTATGCGGGACACCTTCCTCCAGCGGCCCCTGACGCGCACCGACTCCGGCTCCCGTTCGGCACCCTCGCGCACCTCGGCGGGCTCCGGCGTGTGGAGTGGGCCGACGGCGTCGGCGCCCGAGGGGTCGACGGGGACGCGTAGGGCTCGCATCTCCGGCGCAGGATGCCAGGGCGCGACCTCGGCGATCCTGTGGAGGGCGGGGCCGCCGCCGACCAGCGGCTGCAGCTTGCGGTCCACCTCCACGAGCCTGCGGCGCCTGTCGTCCTGTACGTCGGCGAGCAGCCCCATCTGCGTGCCGGACTCGCCCGCGAGGCCCGACAGGGTGAGGGTGACCTCCTCCACGGGGATGTGCGGGGGGTCCGACTCCAGCCGGCTCCGGACGCCGGCGGAGGCGCGCTCCCACGTGCCGGCGGGCTCCTTGAAGCTGACGGACGACTCCCATGAAGGCCAGCCGGAGGCCTCGCACCGGAGGGAGGCTGACGATGCGCACCTGTTTTTCATCTCCGGCTGGGAGTACGCTCTTCTCAGCAGGATGTCCATCATGACGTACAGGGCCTCCGAGGAGGAGGAGTGGAAGGGCAGGGAGGCGTGCTCGACGACGGACTCCCTGAGCGGCATGGCGACGACCGGGCTGTAATCGTCGCCGGCGCAGAGCTCCCATGCGCGCCTGCCCTCGGGCCCGAAGCGGTCCGAGATCATGCGCCGGCCCATGGCGGCGACATCGCCCATAGTGCGCAGGCCGAGGCGGCGAAGCTCCGTCTTCACGGCCTTGGACAGGGGCAGAAGGTCCACGGGATGCGGGGCGAGGAAACGGCGCACGTTGTCCGGCACCCTGGAGGCGCCGTGCGGCTCCGACGACAGGGCGGCGACGTACGCGGGGAACTTCGCGTTTCCGACGCCGATGCGGGGCGTCAGGTACGAGGGCACGGCGTTCAGGAGGGCCGAGACGGCGCCGGCCTCGCCCCGGTACAGCTCCTCGAGGCCGTCGACGCGGACGTACGCGGCGCCGAGGCCGGCGTCCTCGACGCGGTCGCTCACGCGCTGCAGTGACCTGAGGACCTGGGTGAAGACGCGGCGGTAGCGCGGTTCGTCGGCCTCCAGCACGATGATGCCGGGGCAGCGTGCGGCGGCCTCATCGAGCGTCATGCCGGGGACGACGCCGCGCGTCGCGGGCGAGCGGTCGACGACGACGGGGTCCGCGCGGTCGGCGCTGCGGTCGACTATGACGACGGGCCTGTCCTTGAGGCCGAGGCGGCGCTTGGCCTCGACCTTTGCCCGGAAGTGCGTTATGAGAACGCAGGCCACCCTCATACGTCCTCCTCTAGTAGGCGTGGGTTGCCGGGTTATCTGGACAGATGATCTTAACGAACTGGAGTTCTGGGAGTCAATAGGGGAAGGAATTGCGGCGGTCTTGTAACGGAAAGGATGGTTAACTTTCAACACCTGCTAGCAGGTGGCAAAACTTAACCAGTCATAGTACAATAGCTAAAGTTGCAATGAATGTGAGGTGAACGTATGGCGGCTTCGAAGAACAGAGTAATCCATTGGCCGCTCGAAGTTGATGACCGTCTCAAGGAGTTGGGGCTGAATCGGGAGTCGCTATGGCAAGCGATTCAAGCAGGAATCAACTATAAGGCTAGTCTGACACAATTCAATACGAATGCAGTGAAGGGAATAGGTGTCTGGGATGCCATTCATCGTGCCTTAGGCGAGCAGGTTTGCGCCGACAAATGGATTCGCCAAGAACCCGGAAACTTCGCATATATGATGCACCCTAGTGAGAATTGGGGTGTAGCGGTGCTGGCAGGCGATAAGGGCACTGGTCTCTCCGACCCACAGGTCAGCAATCAGTCTCCATTCAGCGGTCGCGCTCGAAAACGAACTCGACAGGCCATTCGTCAGAATGAGGTCGTGACAGGTTGGCAAACACACATTGCTCAAGAAAACACCAAGGCATGGCAGGGCATCATGCCAATCCCCATACTCACTTACTTTCTGGTGCACCATATCGATCTCAACTCTGAAACCGTCTGCGCGGAACTATCACTACCCGTAAGGTTAACCGCCTCCGGTGACTACATTTCAGCTTGGGCAGAAAGAATATTACTCCCGCCGCCAGATACCTATAATGTAGCCCAAAGGGGTCATTCGCCAATAACGTTGCCATCGGCTGAAGATCAATTCACAGTCGAGATCACAAAGAAGGCCGTGTGACAGAGGCGCAAGTCGATGGATTCAATCATCAGCGGCTTGATCTAGCCCGACGCAGACGGGGATTGACACGACGGGCTTTAAGCGAAGCAGTAGGGATTACCCCTCAGTCACTCAGTCGGTATGCCAGTGGTGCTCGGCAACCAGCCCCCGAGATTGCAAAGAAGTTTGCCAAGGTCTTAAGGTTTCCTCCTAGTTTCTTCTTTGGCGAAGAACTTGAGGAGGCTGATCGTTCAGGTCCTAGCTTCCGAGCACTAACAAGAATGACCTCTGCTCAACGTGATCGAGCGGTGGCTGCCGGAACCCTCGGAATGCACCTTGCCGATTGGATAGATCAGCGATTCGAGTTGCCTGAGCCTGCCATTCCTCAGTATAGGCATCCCGATCCCGAAGCAGCGGCGATGGAAGTCAGAATGCGCTGGGGCTTGGGAGAACAACCAATCAAGAACATCGTACGCCTACTTGAGTACCACGGTGTGAGAATATTCGCAATGTCCGAAGACACTCGAAACATAGATGCCTATTCCTTCTGGCGCGAAGATTCTCCATATGTATTCTTGGACGTGAGCAAGACTGCCGAACGGAGCAGAATGGACGCAGCGCACGAGCTAGGACACCTGGTTCTTCATGCCGTTGGCGGATCGCAAAGAAGCCGGCAGGCAGAAAACGAAGCGAACCAATTTGGCTCTGCGTTCCTGATGCCACGAGGAAGCGTTCTTGGGCGGATGCCCCCAGGAGCGACACTGCGTCAGATAATAGCGAGCAAACAATACTGGGGAGTGTCAGTCGTCAATCTGACTTACAGGCTACACTCGTTGAACATGCTATCCAAGCATCATTACACGAGCATGTTCATTGAAATCGGCAGGCGCAACTACCGCACTAGGGAACCTGAGCCGATGGAGAGAGAGACTTCTCAAGTATTGGAGCAAGTATTCGGGCTCCTGCGAGAATCCGGTGTCAGTCTGACCTCAGTGGCCGATGAATTGTGCCTCTATCCGGAAGATGTGGGAAACTTGCTCCACGGACTTGTACGTTTCCCGGTCCCAATTCGAACAGAATAGTCACGAGTCAGTCCCAAGTGATGTCTGTCTTGGCCAGCGTTGTCAGCGGGCACCCCAGGGGTTGATGACCTCGACGCCGAGGCCTTCGAAGTGGCGGATGTTGCGGGTGACTATGGGCATTTGGTTGGCCATTGCGGTCCCCGCGATATGGGCGTCGCCGAGATCCAATTCGCCGCCGCTTCGATGTATGCGGGCCTAGAGTGCGGCGGCCTCATCGAGCGTCATGCCGGGGACGACGGTGCGGGACGCGGGCGAGCGGTCGACTGTGACGACGGGCCTGTCCTTGAGGCCGAGGCGGCGCTTGGCCTCGATCATTGCCCTGAGGTACGTTTTCAGAACGCAGGCGACCCTCATACGTCCTCCTCCAGCAGGCGGGGGTTGCCGACGGAGGGTACGCGGCCGCCGTACGTGATCTCGGCAATGCGGCCGTCCTCGATGACGACGCTTGCGTCCGGCACGGGGTCCGGGCTTATGCAGTCGATCAGGGTTGCGTCTGTCAGTACCGGGGACATCTATTGCCTCCAGGATGTCTGCTTGCTGGGCGGGGCAGGCTCAAGCGTACTTGGGTGGCGGGCAGGGTATCAACCTGGGGTCTGGGGGGCAGTGCTGTTGTGGGGAACGGGGCAAGATTTCCGTGATTGGGCCTTCCAGGGCAAAGAGCGACGAAGCACTACGGGCGCCGTAAGGCGCAAGACCCTTCGACAGGCTCAGGGTGAACGGAATGGGGGCAATGCTTTGGCGGATTGGGAGCGGGACGAGAAATGTCAGGCCTCTTCGGCCAACACTCAGGACGAAAGCTAGTGGGGGTTGCCGGGTTAACTGGACAAATGCTCTCAACTAACTGGCGTTCTGGAAGTCTCTGGAAGTCAATGAGGAAGAAGGTGGGGGTGTCCACGCCCTCTGCCTATTCCTTATTTTCAACTGAACTTGTGACGGCGGTGAATCTATCCGCCTGAAATCCCTCTATCGGTAGATCGGTCGCGCCGCTCGATATGAGGTCGGCGACGGCCTTTCCCATGCCGGTGCTCAACAGTATGCCTTTCTTGCCCGCGCCGGTCGCGAGGTATGCGTTGTCCCATCCGGGGGCACTGCCGACTATGGGCATCCAGTCCGGGGTTCGCGGCCTGAGGCAGGCAGTATGGTGCAGGAGTTCGGCGTCTCTTATGCCGGGCATGAGGCTTGCTGCGCGGGACAAACTGATGGCCCGCGCCTGCGGGGACGGGTTCCTGTCGAAGCTCTTTCGCTCGTCAGACGCGCCGACCCACGTTTGCCCGTCCTCACGATGATTGAGATCAACATCAGCGCTCTGGAAGTCTCTGTCCAGCGGGGGGCCGCCCAGTTTCATCCTGAG
The DNA here is from genome assembly GCA_965116985.1 of Dehalococcoidia bacterium. Lineage (GTDB taxonomy): Bacteria > Chloroflexota > Dehalococcoidia > Lucifugimonadales. The sequence goes on from OZ220745.1 coordinate 486,352, forward strand.
TATCTCTCCCTTGCTCGGTTCGATGGGAACGGGGACGCCTAACCACTCTTCGACCTGGCCGGACCATGGACCAGTGGCGAACACGACCGCGCCGCATGAGATCTCACCGGAGTCAGTCAAGACCGCGGTCACACGTCTGCCGCTCGTCCTGACTCCGGTGACGCATCCCGATGCCACCGTCGCGCCCATCGTCCCGGCGGTCCTGGCGAGCGCGACGGTGTAGCGATAGCTGCTGAGGGCCGCGTTGCCGCGAGTGTCGAGGGCGCCGATTGCGTCGCTGGAGATACGAGGCTCAAGCTCCCTGAGTTGGGTGGCGTCGAGCCATTCGGCGCTGAAATCGTCGTCAGCCGATTCGAATATGTCGTGGGTCGTGTGCATATCGGCCAATTCGGAATCGTCGAAAGCGACGCGGACAGACGAGATGACCTTGTACCCGAAGTCCACGCCCGAAAGCTCGGTCAGTTCGGGACGTATCTCGGCGTGCATGCGGTAGGACTCGATGGCCAGCAGACCGAGCGGTCCGGGGATGCCGTCGCCCTCCAGAGGATTGAGCCCGCCCGCGGAGTACCCGGAGGCGTTCGCGGCGAGGGCATCCCGCTCTATTGTGGTGGACTTCACTCCGGCCTTGGCAAGGTAGTAACTCACCGCGCAGCCCGAAGCTCCTCCGCCGACTATTACAACGTCCTCAACCAAGTTCATAGATCCTTTGACTTCCTTACCGTCTCTCGCCTACCTGCTGAGTACTCTCTCGCGCCGCGACTGACAGCAGACTCGGCGACGGCCCAGACGCGGCCAGTTGTTGATTCCGACACAGCAACCCTCCCTGGCCGGCTGATGTAGTCCAGGTTAGACCATAACGAAAAGACGTCCAAACCGATGCTTCAGGTACATCCGCCAACATGGCGGGGCCGCGCGTACGTACATATTCGTACGGCGGACTTTGGATCGTGCTGCAGAACGGCATTGCGTAACTCTATTGGCGGGGCAAGACCTACATAACAGGGTAGCGTCTCCAAGTTGGCACTCATGCGTCTGGATTCCGGCCTCCGCCGGAATGACGGCTAATCTAAGTTCTTCTGAAGCGGCTACGGGCGGTGGTCTGCGACTACTTTGCCGTTCTTGAGGACCAGCTGGAGGTTGCCGACATTCGCTATGTCTTCCAGGGGGTTGCCTTCCACTACTATGAGGTCGGCGATCTTGCCGGGCTCGACGGTGCCGAGGTCGGCGCCCACGCCGCACAGGTCGGCGCCGTTGCGTGTGGCGGCGAGCAGCGTCTGCCACGGGGTCGCGCCGGACTTGACCCAGAGGCCCATCTCCAGCAGGGCGGACTGACGCAGGGGGTAGACGTCGGAGCCCAGCGCCATCTTCACGCCGGCGTTCAGGGCGGCCTGGAACCAGCCGCGGTGGGTGTCGACGGCGGCCTCGGCGCGGGCCACGAGGGCGGGCGCGAGGGCCTTCTGCTCGGTCCAGCGCTTCTCCATATCGGACGTTGCCTGCGACGGCGTCAGGTGCGTGATTCCGAGGGTGGGGACGTACCAGCAGTCGTGCTCCAGGAACAGTTGGATGCACTCGTCATCCATGATGTAGCCGTGCTCGACGGTGTGCGCGCCCAGCCTGATGGCGGCCTTGACGGCCTCCGGATTCGTGGCGTGGGCCATAACGTCGAAGTCGCGAAGGCGGCAGACGGCGAACGCGGCCTCCAGCTCGTCCTCCAGCAGGAAGCGATGCGTGTGGAGGTCCCAGCGTGGCCCCATGACGCCGCCGGAGAGGTTGAGCTTGATGTGGTCGACGTCGTTCCTGATCTGCTCTCGGATGGCGTTCACGAAGCCGTACGGGCCGTCGCACTCGCGGGCGTGGCCGGAGGTGAGGAAGTGACCGCCGGTGGTGGTCAGGAAGTTGCCGCAGGCGAACACGCGGGGGCCGTCGAGTTCGCCGGAGTCGAAGGCCTCGCGCCAGGCGACGTCCATGAAGTGGCTCGCGCCGCCGCATCGGACGCCGACCACGCCGCCTTCCAGCAGGCCGCGCGACAGGTTCCGGCCGAAGCCGGCCGTCTGCTGCGCGACGGTCGGACTGCGGCCGACGCCCACGGGCGCAGGGTGGATGTGGACGTCCCACAGGCCGGGGATCAGAAACGCGCCGTTGAGGTCGATGACGCGGGCGTTGCTGGCTGAGGGGGCGCGGCCGCCGTGCGTGATCTCCGCGATGCGGCCGTCCTCGATGACGACGCTTGCGTCCGGCACGGGGTCCGGGCTCACGCAGTCGATCAGGGTTGCGTTTGTCAGTACGAGGGGCATTGTTGCCTCCGGGATGCCTGCTTGCTGGGCTGGGTGGGCTCCAGCGTACTGCGGTGGCGGGCACGGTATCAAGCTGCGGATGCGGGGGGGCGCTGTTGGGGAACGGGGCAGGCCACTACACTCGAGTCATACGCGTATGGGGGATGACAGACGACGGGCGCTGTCTGGGGCAAGACCCTTCGACAAGCTCAGGGTGAACGGATTGGGGGCAATGCCTTTGTGGACTGACGAGCGGACAAAGTCAGGCCTCTTCGGCCAGCACTCAGGATGCGGTCGGGGCGAATGCCAGTGGGCGCTGGTTGGCCGAAGACCCTTCGACAGGCTCAGGGTGAACGGATTGGGTGCAACGGTTGAGAGGAGGCGATTGGGCAAGTACGGGATGAGTTCCGGACGAGATCATGCGCGACGCGGAACGGGTGCAATGCCTTTGTGGACTGACGAGCGGACGAAGTCAGGCCTCTTCGGCCAGCAGTCAGGATGCGGTCGGGGCGAATGCCAGTGGGCGCTGGTTGGCCGAAGACCCTTCGACAGGCTCAGGGTGAACGGATTGGGTGCAACGGTTGAGAGGAGGCGATTGGGCAAGTACGGGATGAGTTCCGGACGAGATCATGCGCGACGCGGAACGGGTGCAATGCCTTTGTGGACTGACGAGCGGACGAAGTCAGGCCTCTTCGGCCAGCAGTCAGGATGCGGTCGGGGCGAATGCCAGTGGGCGCTGGTTGGCCGAAGACCCTTCGACAGGCTCAGGGTGAACGGATTGGGTGCAACGGTTGAGAGGAGGCGATTGGGCAAGTACGGGATGAGTTCCGGACGAGATCATGCGCGACGCGGAACGGGTGCAATGCCTTTGTGGACTGACGAGCGGACGAAGTCAGGCCTCTTCGGCCAGCAGTCAGGATGCGGTCGGGGCGAATGCCAGTGGGCGCTGGTTGGCCGAAGACCCTTCGACAGGCTCAGGGTGAACGGATTGGGGGCGATGCTTTCGCCGATTGAGGGAGAACGGCGTTGCCTCTTTGAAAGGTGTTGCTGGCATCCGCAATTGAGGAGCGGTGAGCATCTGGAAGAGACTCAGAGGCTGTTCAGTCGAGCAGTTTTCTGTGGTGTCGGTACCAGTCGCTGTCGAAGAGGGTGTTGGGATCGTGGTGGGCCTTTCGATTTATGAAATTGCGGAAGGTGGGGTAGGCGGCTTCGAGTTGGTCCTTTCTCGTCCAGCGGTGGTAGGTGAGGTAGTAGGAGCCTCCGAGCGTCAGGGCGCAGTCGATGAGCGACTGGAACTGCGCCCTGGCGGAGTCAAGGCCGCTGGGGGAGTGCTCGACGAGCAGGTTGAAGATGATGCAGGCGTAGTTCTCGCGGGCCCACGGGAGCGCGGTCTCATTTTCCGGCTCGATGAGCCGCACTGTGCCGTAAACGACATTGCCTCCAGTTGACATAAGATGAGCCCGTGCCGAGGTCATAAAGTCGACGAAGCTGTTGCGGGGCACGTACAGCTCGGTGAGGACGAGGGATGCGAAGGTGTCCCAGCCCATCCGGCGGTAGAGGACATCGCCGGCTTCGGGCAGGTAGGGGCTGAACTGGCTGTAGTCGGACCAGTAGACTTGGCCGTCCGTGCGGAGGTAATGGCCCGCGTACTCGCGATAGGCCCTGGCCTTGTCCGTGTGCGCGAGCACGTACAGGCTCAGCCAGTCCTCCTGGGAGAGGCCGATCTGGTCGGCGGCGGGCTCGGCGTCGCGGTCCGCAGGCGCGTACGTGGAGACGATGCCCTTCGCCATGAAGTCCGGCGAGGCCTCGTCGGTCATGTACTGAAAGTCGCCGAACTCGGCGCCTTCGCGCGCGTGCTGCTCCAGCGTTGGTACGACATCGTCCAGGTCGATCTCACGCACACGCCGGACTAGCTTTGCGCGGGGCCTGAGCCGCAGCTTCACGGAGTCGATGAAGCCCAGCATCCCGTAGCCGCCGATCGTGAGGCCGAACAGCTCGGCGTTCTCGTCGCGGCTGCATAGCAGGCGGTCGCCGGAGGCGGTGGTGAGGTAAAGCGCCTCGACGTCGTCGACGATGGGGCGGCGGCCTAGGACCCGGCCGTGAATGTTCGAGGACACGGCGCCGCCGAGCGTCAGATCGTCCGCGCCGGTCTGCTTCTGGATGATCGACAGCGGACTATCGGACCCGGCCTGGCTTTCCAGCAGCCACCGGACGAGTTCGGGCCAGTGCACGCCGGACTGCGCCCAGACCGTTGCCGCCTCCTTGTCCAGCGGGCCGATCTGCCGGAGGCCGGACGAGTTGAGCGAGACGCCGCCCTCCGCGAACTGCTGGCCGCCCATCGAGTGCAGCGCGCCGGCGGGGCACAGTGGCAAGCCGCTCTCGGCCGCGCGCCGGACCGCCGCGGCGATGCCTTCGGGGCCGACGGGGCGCAGCACCTCGGCCATCTTGGTGGCGTTCAGCCTCGACTGGACGTCGTTCAGCAGCGTCACGCTGGCGACGTCGTCCTCCGCGCGTCCTCTTCGGCGGCCGTGCGCGCGCCCGCCGCCACGTCCACCCACCGCAACACGACTACGCCGGCGACGATGATGATGCTGATCGAGACCACGGCGACCCTGGTGTCGAACGCGGTGGATACGAACACGTACAGCATGGGACCGAACACGGCCGAGGCCCTGGTCATGAAGCCGAAGAAGGAGAAGAACTCGCCGCTGCGCGACTCGGGCGTGATTTGGGCGAACAGGCTCCTGGCGAGCGCCTGGCTGCCACCAAGCACTACGCCAAGGCACGCGCCGAGTATCATCCACTGCATTCCGGCGCTGAGGCCGAGCGGCTCCCAGACCGCGCTCCGCACGGAGCGGGGCCACCAGTCGAGGGGGCCGCTGCCGAGCGTCGACGGATGCGCCGGCCCGACGGCCGTCCTGCCGTCGAGCGGGCCGCCGTCTATGACGATGGCGTACTCAGAGTGCTCGGAGGCGCCGACGGCCTCCAGCAGACGGGCGGCGCGGCCGGGCGAGAGTTCCTCGCCCTCATCGATCTCGTATCCCTCCTGCTTCCACATCTCCTCGGCGTGCGAATCGTCGAGTTCAGGGACGGCTTCGGCGGCGTAAGTGTCCGAACTTTGCGTGTATCTAAGGTGATATTCGTACTCACCGGTCTTGTCTGGGACCAGGCCCACGACCGTCGCGCCGACGAAGACGATCACAACCCAGCCGGCCAGCGCCGTGGTTAGCGCGGCCTTCGTGCTCGTCTTGCGGGCAAGCCACGAGAAGGCTACAGCGCCTCCCGCGGCTACGAACTGGATTATCAGGATGGTGGCCATGTTGAACGCCAGCGGGATGCCGACCGTGTCTGCCGCGAAGGCGCCGGCGATGGCTATGACGGTCTGGACGCCGTCGTTAAACAGCAGGTACGCGGCCAGGAACACGACGACGACTCTGAACCGGCCGATGCTCTTGAAGGTCTCCCGCAGCTCGCTCAGGGCCAGCGTCAGCGCCTTCCACGGCGTGAGGCCCGAAACCGGCGCAGACACCGGTGGCTCGGGGACGACGCGGAGCGTCCAGATGGCCCAGCCGAACCACCAGAAGCCTATCGAGGCTATGGAGGCGCGGGTCACGAGGTCCGCGTGGTCGGAGTCCTGGAACGCGAAGTTAAGCGCGAGGTGGACGAGCAGCAGCAGGCCGCCGCCGACGTAGCCGAACGCGAAGCCGCGGCTGCTGACGTCGTCCAGGAGGCTGCGGGGCGCGACGTGCGGAAGCAGGGAGTTGTAGAAGATGAAGCTGCCGGCGGCGCCCACGTTTGCCAGAATGAACGCTCCCAGAAGCCACGCCCAGGGCTGACCGGAGTACGCGGAGAAGAAGGCAAGAGCGGTGAACAGCGAACCTGCGGCGGCGTAGATTCCGAGGAGCGTCTTCTTGAGCGCTGCGCGGTCCGCGACGACTCCGAGGATTGGGCTGGAAAGAGCCACGATCGCGGTGGACACGGCAACGCCGAGGCTCCACACGGTGCTGCCGGAGAAGTCGAGACCGGCGAAATGCGCAGTTTCGCCCAAGGCATCCTTAAACAGAAATACGAAGTAGATCGGCAGGATCGCGGCCACGCCGCTGGTGGAGAAAGAGGAGTGGGCCCAGTCGTACATGCACCAGGCTGTGATGGTCCGGCGTTGACCCGCGGGCAGGTCGCCAATATTGGAGTATGCCGTGGCGTTTCCCCTAAAGCCGGGCGTTTAGGACGCGCCGGGTTGGCGGCGATTATAGCGCGATGGAGTAGTGAATGAGCATGGGGAATGGGGACTGTACTTACTGCCCAAGAATCTCGTCCACATAGCCTAGAGCGCCTACACTGCGGGAATGCACAACCTTTACAGATTCATGCGAATCAGACGTAGGGTTCTTCCTGAGCTCCTCTTCCGCCTCTCCAATCCACGCTGCGAATCTCGCTCGCCAGTCCTCCACTTTGGCGCGCATCATTTCGATGCCATCGATGTAGATTCGCCCGCTGAGCTTGAACCACTCATCCTCCAAGTCAGTCTGCGAGTTATACAAGTCTGTGCGCCAGTTCTCGCTGTATTCAACTCGGGGCCACTCAGCGTTGAACAGGACTCCAATTGACTCCAAGCTCTCAATGGCACGTGAAGAGTGCCCAAGGGAAGGGACCGTCTGGGTAGATGAGGAGTATCTCTTTGATCCATCGTCCGTTGCGAGATTGACGGCCACAAGCGCACCTACAATGCCGCCAACGGCGGCAGCCAGCATCGCAATAGCCACGAATTGCCAGATCGGTCTCATGTTACCCATGACGTTAAGAGGCGACTCAGCCCTGGAACGGCTACAGCGTTACCAACAAGGAATAGGGGGCAGAAGTGGGAAATTCAGATGAATCGCAACCTCACTGGGCACGATATCGCAGCCAATTGGGAAGCATGTCTGGCGTCCCCGGCAGGATTCGAACCCGCGACCCGCTGCTTAGAAGGCAGCCGCTCTGTCCAGCTGAGCTACGGGGACACCGCTTCCTGAGTCTAGCAACGGCGCCGAACGCGGGTCAATGAGATCGAGGAGCGCGCTAAAGGGCGCTTCTCAGCCTTGATGCGTCCGCGTTCCGGCCATGGGACCCGGTCGATTCCGGGCCGCTCGCGATGTCAATTGAGCGGCCACAGAGGGCAGGGACTCGAGACTTGAGCAGGAGGCAAGGGTAGGGCGATTCGAGATTCGCTAACGGCCCGTCTGCCGCGTGGCCACGCGGTGGACGGTGAACGAGCCGCCCTTGAGCCGGCGTATGCCGGAGACGCTCAGACCGTCCACTTCGGACGACGTCGTGAAGTTGCGCTGCACCCACGCGCCGACCGGCCGGCTCACCAGCATGGACACGGCGACGCCTGCGGCCAAGGCGGGGAGCCGGCGCCGCTTGCTGGTCGACCGGCCGCTAAGCAGTCCGGACACCGCGCCGGCAATCAGCGCGCCGATCGCAAGGTTGGTGCCGCAGTAAGGGGACACGGCGAGGTCGCGCGCGCCCTGGACCATCGCCGCAAGGGCGCCTTCGACCGCGTCCCGCAACTGCTCGGTGGTGACTCTACCGTAAACGTAAAATCCATTGGCAGTGGAGTAGCCTCCGAGCGGGGTCGGCACTCCCTGGCCGAGCAAAGCCGCGATTGTCGCGTGCTCCAGGCCGTGATTCACGCGAATTCTCTTGATGATTCTCTCGATCAGATCCATCCAACGCTCCTATCGTTTTCGTAGCTAAAGCGACTGAGACCGGCCAGGATTCGACCTGGCCGGGCGCAGTACAGGTAATGTGACCAAAGGTCATATCCTGACCTCTCTACGCCGCTCCATTATGTTAACAACTGGGCAGTAGTCCAAGACAAGGACAGACAAGGGTCGGGCAAAGTCTGGGCGAACGATCAAGCGACCGGGTCCACGCCGGCCGCGCAACGGCTCCAGGCGACTTTCCTCCTCTCCAGGCCTCCAAGCGACCGCCCGATCGCACTCCGGAGCCGTTGTGGACGCGATTCGTAGCTAGAAGGCATTTCGTTAAACGGCAAATGGACGTTTGCTTAACTGATATACGGTGAATATTGCCCTTGTGAGAACGGTTGAAAACGCCTTCCCTGTCCTGAAAAGGGGAGAAATGTCTTGGAAAAGGTATGAAAATGGATTGACCAGTCTTGCAGGCGCCGTTTAGGATTCGCCTCAACATACTTTGTTAGGAGGCAAAGTGATCATGATGAACCGGAAGACCAAGAAGATGGCTGCCGTCGAGGACAAGTTCGGGCAGGCGCTAGAGAGCATGCTGCCGGAGATGGTCACTGAGCGCGGCCTTACTGCAACCGCCGATTACCTGGGAGTCTCCAAGGCCACGCTCGGATACTGGCTCCTGAAGCTTGGGATCAACGTGCGCAGGGTAGCGCTGGCCCCGGGCGAGGTGCTGGAGATTCACAGGGTCAGCAACTAAGCCGGTCCGGCGCTTCAGCCGGTCAATCAGAGCATAAGTAAAACGGCACGGGTTCTAGAGGACCCGTGCCGTTTTGTTTCTACTTCCCGCGGCGGCCTCATGGGACGCGCCGCATCGTACTTACCGTCAGCCTTCCCGCTGCCTCCTGCCAAGGGCGTCGCGCGCCTCGCGCTCGCGCTCCCTGTCTATGATTGCGCGCCGCTTGTCGTACCTCTTGAGGCCCTTGGCCAGCCCCAGTTCCACCTTCGCGCGGCCAGCCTTGAGGTAGAGGCGCAGGGGGACGATCGTCAGGCCCTTAGCCGAGACGCTCCTGGCAAGATGGCGGATCTCGCGCTTGTGGAGCAGCAGCTTCCTCGGCCGCTTTGGTTCATGGTTGTCCCTGGCGGCGGAAGCCGAGTAGGGCGCGATGTGCACGTTTTCGAGCCACAGCTCGCCACTTCGGGGCGCAGCGTAGCCATCGGACAGATTGGCCCGGCCCTCGCGAATCGCCTTGATCTCGCTGCCCTCCAGGGCCAGACCGGCCTCGTAGGCCTCCAGGACCTCATAGTCGCGCCTGGCCCTGCGATTTACGGTTACGGTCTTCGTCTTGACCAAGGCATCGCTACTTGACGGCCGCTGTGGGGGAGCCTTCCTCGATCATTTCCGCCAGGATCTCGAACGCCTTCTCAAGCTGCTTGACGTCGGCGTCGCGCGGGTCCACTGCCTTGACCTGGATGTCCGGAGTCACGCCAGTGTCATGCAGCGAGCGGCCCATGGGCGTGTACCACTTTCCGTATGTGACGTACAGCCCGCCGCCGTTGTTGAGCGGGCGGAACACGTTCACCGCCGCCTTGCCGTACGTGGTGGCTCCGATGATGGTGGCCCTTTCGTAGTCCTGCAGCGCGCCGGCAAGTACCTCGCTCGCGCTGGCGCTCAGCTCGTTGACGAGCAGGACCAGCGGGATGTCCACCAACGGCACGTCGGTCGCGTTCCAGTCCTTCCTGCGGCCGTGCCCGTCGACCTCGTACACCACGGTGCCTTCGTCTTCCAGGAACAGGCTCGCCACGTTTACCGTCGCGGAAAGCAGGCCGCCCACGTTGTTGCGAACGTCCAGGATCAGACCCTTCGCGCCCGCCGTCTTCTGCTCCTGGATCATCTCGTAGAGCTGCTGGGCGGTGTCGGGGAAGAACTGCACGAGCCTGATGTGGGCTATCTCGGCCCCCGGCTCGCTGCGCAGGATCAGGCTCACTAGGGGAATGACGCCCCTGATCACCTCGATCTCCACGGGTTCCGTCTCTGTTAGATGCTTGACGAGAAGGAGCACAGGTGAGTCCTTGGGCCCGCGAATGAGCGCCACGGCCTCCAGGAGGCTCAATCCCTCGATGCTCACGCCATCGACAGCGAGGACGACGTCTCCGGGCTTCAGGCCCGCTTTCTCGGCGGGGCTGCCCGGCATGGGCGCGCGGATCATCAGGAAACCGTCCCGCCGCATCTCAACTTCGGCGCCAATGCCCTGAAACTCGCCCAGGTAGTCCTCGTTCTCGATGCTGAAGATCTCCGGGCTGATGTAGGAGGTGTGAGGGTCGTCCAGGGCGGCCAGCATGCCGCGTATGGCGGCCTCAGAGAGCTTTTCGGGGTCCAGAGAGGACCTGTCAACGTAATCGCGCGTCAGGTGCGCCCAGACTTCCCATATGGTCAGAAGCTCCGGCGGCACCTCAGAAGGGGCCACAAGCGGCACCTCGGGCTCCGTGATCTCCGGAATGGCCATCGGCTCATAGATCGAAGTCGAGCCTGTCCCGGGGGAGTCCTCATCCCCTGAGCCGCAAGCAGCCAGGGGAACGACCGCCACCGCAGCGACGGCAGCTACAAGTACTGCCAGAAGCAGCGGTTTTAGCGTTAACAATTGGATGTTCTTCAGCATTCCTGGTTCCTTTATGTACCTGGATATCATTCTATATGACGCTGGCGCAGGCTATATGACGCTGGCGCAGGTTGAGCCGGCCGAGTCCGGTTTGATGGAGCCGAGTCGGCATCCCAACCTGGGCCTCTTCATCGCGCTGTAGCCTATGCTCTTCCTCGAGAGTCATGTCGAGCCCCTCCTCTCATCTACAAGTACGAGATATAGCTATGCGCGGGTTTCCGCAGGCAGTGGAAGGCGCCAGCGTCAAGGCAGGAGAGAGCCGCTCTCAGGCCGAGAAGAAGCGCCCATGAGCCCAGGAGGCGAGCAATTGACGAATCATACAGCCTCCAGAGTGCGGTGCTCGTGAAATGAGGGCCTGATCTATTCTAGAAGCTCTGAATACACACTTGTGCCGGTCTGAAACCCCTGAAAAGCTGCCTTGAAATGATTTCTGAAAAGAGGTACGGTCACGACCTGAGGCGAACAGCGACTTCTCAAGGGGACGGAGAAAGATGGCTACTTGGAACCAATCGAGTACGGACGCGGACAGGCCGGCCAAGAGGACGCGGCTTGTGCGGCCGTACCCGGTGAACACGCTCAAGGACGCGCTGGAGGTGGCTCAAGCCATCGCGAAAGCTACGTCAGGGTACCCGGTGGACCGGGCCCAGCTCGCGAAGGCGCTGGGAACGACGGTGTCCAGCAGCGCCTTCACAACACGGCTAAACTCGTCTTCCAAGTACGGGCTGACGCACGGGGCCTACAACGATCCGGTGATACGCCTGACGCCCTCAGGTGAGGCGATTACGGCCCCTCAGGCGGCAGAAGAGAGGCACAACGCGCTAGTCGAAGCCGCGTTGAGGCCGGAACTGTTCAAGCGCTTCTACGAGATGTTTGACGGTCGTCAGGTGCCCGCAGACGAGTATGCAAGGAACCTGGTCCAGAGGGAGCTGGAGGTCCATCCGGACCTTGCGGGCGAGTGCCTGGATATCATCACCGCCAACGGCGTCTTCGTGGGCATTCTGCGCACGGAAGCGGACGGCACGCGGATCGTGGACCTGGAGGGCCGTGACTGCTCTGGCGCCGCGAGCGCAGCGCCAGCCGAGGCGCAGGCGGCGCAGAGGCCGAGGGAGCCCAGCGCGGCACCGTCACGCGCCGGAGCGCCCACGGGCGCGGAGCCGCAGGCCGAGGGCAGGATATTCGTCGGTCACGCCGGGCCCAGCGCGGCGCTGGAGGCCGTCAAAGACACGTTTTCGGCCTTCGACATCCGATACGTCGACTCTGACGCTACTTCAGGCGGAGGACTTCCGGTGCCGCCGGACGTCGCGCGGGAGATGAGGTCCTGCACAGCCGGCGTCCTGATATTCGACGGCGGGAACTCCGACGACAGCTCGCTTGGATACCAACTCGGCGGAGCGTCCGTGCTCTTTGGCGAGAAGGTAGTGGTGCTCGAGGAGCAGACCGACGAGGACTCGCACGGCATCGACCACGGCCTGAACAGAGTGGTGTACCAGTCCAACCGGCCGGCGCAGCTCGGCCTCGATCTGCTCAAGGCGCTTGCGGCCACCGGAGTGATCAGAGTGTCCGCGTGAGTCCGGCCGAGCGGACCGTCAGAAGAATCGCGGCGAGATTCGAGTTGGGGTCAAACCAACGAATCAGACCCGGCGGCGGTCAAGCCTCCAGCGCTGCATATTATGTCAAGTGGGGTGCGCGCAACTGCCAGATCCGTACTCTGACTTCACATAACATCTATAGTGCGAACCAATAGAATCGCGCCCTTCCGGCCCTCTGCATGGGTATCTCAGAGTGAAAAACAGCTTTGCCCTAGCTGGTTCCTAACCTGTGGTCGAAATACGCTTTGTGTGAAACGGCTCTGAGAGGCGCGATTTGGACGTAACCCTACTTCCGACACCTCTTCGCGTAAATGGAGGCCTCTACGCGCCGCTCCGTAGCGCACAGGTCAATCGGCGGCGTCCCGAGGAAGCCGTTTCGGCTAACGGGTCTCCGTATGGGCCGCAGCAGCCTGTTCGGCGACGAAATCGAGGACATCTTCGATCATGGCCTTCAATGTCTCGACTCCTGCTCCGGTGACCGCTGACGTGTACACGGTCCTCTCGGCGAACATCGCATGTCCATTCCCGTCAGCCGGCGCGGACGAGCCAGTCCCGGGGTTATCGGCGTTCTGCTCCGGCCCGGCCGGGAGATAAGGCTCGGCCGACGCTAAACCGGATGCGGGGCCAGGCGCGGGGCCTGACGGCGGACCGTTCTCCAGCATGTCGATCTTGTTCGCGACGACTATCCGCGGTCTGCCGGAGACGTCGAGCTCTTCCAGCATCTGGGTGACGACCGCCGCCTGCTCCCGGGCGTTCGGATGAGTGGCGTCCAGCACGTGAAGCACCAGCGAGGCCTCTCTGATCTCCTCGAGAGTTGCTCTGAATGCCGCCACAAGCGCCGTAGGCAGCTTCTGAATGAAGCCCACGGTGTCTGTTAGCAGTACTTCCCGTTCGGAGGCGAATCTGAGCCTTCTGGTGACCGGGTCAAGTGTTGAGAAAAGCCTGTTCTCCGCAAGAACGCCGGCGTTCGTCATGGCGTTCAGCAGCGTGCTCTTGCCGGCGTTCGTGTACCCGACCAGCGATATCACCGGTAATCCGCTATCCCGGCGCTGGGACCGGTACAGCTCTCGGTGGCGGCGCACGTTCTCCAGGTTTCGACGCAGTGTCCTGATGCGGTTGCGCACCAGCCGGCGGTCGGTCTCGATCTGCGTTTCGCCGGGGCCCCTCGTGCCTATACCGCCGCCAAGCCTCTCCAAGTGCGACCACTGACCAGCCAGACGCGGCAGCAGGTACTCATGCTGCGCAAGCTCCACCTGCAGGCGGCCCTCGCGCGTCTGAGCGCGGTTCGCAAACACGTCGAGAATCAGGGCCGTGCGGTCTATGACTTTGGCGCCGTAGAGCGCGTTCTCCAGGTTCCTCTGCTGCGTTGGAGTCAGTTCGTCGTCGCAGATGACCGTGTCGAACGCGTCCGCTTTGCGGAGGACCTGAAGTTCTTCGAGCTTGCCCTTGCCGACGTATAGCGGCGTCTGCTTCGGGATCCGCTGCGGGACCACATCGACCACGTCGGCACCGGCGCCGGTCGCAAGATCCGCCAGCTCGGTCAGCGAGTCATGGAGCCGCCAGCCGCCGGCGCGCTTCCTGCCCTTGACCTGGACGCCCACGAGGAGCGCCCTTTCGGCGGGTCGTGCTGTGGGTCGAAGCTTCTTCGGGATTGGAGTCCTCAGCTTAGCCTTGGCCGGCCGGAGTCGGGATCTCCCAGCCGGCGATCCTGTCGAGACCCTCTTCGAGCGACGCGTCGTCGATGGTGAGAGACAGCCTGATGTAGCCCTCGCCGCTCGGGCCGAAGCCGTTGCCGGGAGTGACCACCACGTTCCGCTCCTCGAGGAGAAGCTCAGTGAATCCCGCCGACGTGTAGCCGTCGGGGACGCGCGCCCAGATGTACAGGCCCGCCCTTGGAGGGTCGAGGCGCAGTCCGATGCCTTCGAGCACCTCAACGGCGCGGTCCCTGCGTCTCTCGTACACGAGGTTTCTTTCGTCGATCCAGCCTTCGGGGCTCTCCAGAGCTGTGATGCCCATCTCCTGGATCGCGCCGGGAACGCCGGAGTCCAAGTTCGACTTGACGACCAGCAGCGCCGAGACCAGCTCGGAGTTGCCGACGGCCATGCCAAGCCGCCAACCGGTCATGTTGTACGTCTTCGAGAGCGAGTGAAACTCCATGCCTACGTCCATCGCGCCCGGCGTCTCGAGGAAGCTAACGGGCCTGAATCCGCCGAACGTGACGTCTGAGTAGCAGGCGTCGTGAAGGACCATGATGTCATGCGTCCTCGCGAACTCAACGACGCCTTCGAAGTACGCCGCGTCAGCAACGGCGCCCGTGGGGTTGTTCGGGTAGCACAGCCACATCGTCTTGGCGGCCTTCGCAACGTCCGTGGGAATATCGGCGAGGTCAGGCATCCAGCCATTCTCTTCCCGCAACGGCATCCAGTGGCATTCTCCGCCCGCGAACCACGTGCCGACCGAGTACACCGGGTAGCCGGGGTCCGGTACGAGCACCACGTCTCCGGGGTCTACGTAAGCGAGCGCGGCATGGCCGATGCCTTCCTTGGCGCCGATCAGCGAGATGACCTCCGAGTCGGGGTCCAGCGCGATGCCGAACCTGCGGTGGTACCAGCGCGCCACGGCCTGCCGGAACGTTGGAAGGCCGTCCGACTCCGGGTACCGGTGGTACTCGTTGACCGATGCGTTGTCGCGCAGGGCCGCGATCGACTCTGCCGGCGTCGGAAGGTCCGGGTCGCCGATGCCGAAGCTGACGACCTCAATTCCTTCCTGCTTCTTGGCAGCGATTTTCCGGCTGATCTCGAAGAACAGGTACGGCGGCACCTTATCGAGCCGCTTGGAGAGATTCATACTTGGATCCCCTCTATTCGCAATGCCACTCGCCGTCGAACACGCTGGCGACGGGGCCTTCCATGATGACCGGACCTTCGCCCGGCCACTCGATGGTCAGATCCCCGCCGGGCAGCTCGACGATCGACTTGTCTTGAGTGTGCCCGTGCATGCGGGCGGCGACAGCCACCGCGCAAGCGCCGGTTCCGCACGCCATGGTGAGGCCGGAGCCGCGCTCCCATACTCGGGTGCGCAGACGGCCCTCTCCGAGCACGTTCACGATCTCGAAGTTGACGCGCTGCGGAAACATCGGGTGATGCTCGACCAGCGGGCCGATCTCATGCAGACGCACCTCATCCACGGGCTCGTCTATGAACGCGACCGCATGAGGGTTGCCCATGCTGACGCAAGTAACTTTGAACTCACCACCGGCAACCGTGATCGGATGGTCAACGAGAGGGCCGTCGCCGTCAGCGATGACCGGAATCTCGTGCGGCGCCAGTCTCGGCTGCCCCATTGAGACGCGGGCGCCGGAGATGGAGCCGGTCTGCCAGACTGGCGTTACTTCCAGATTGCCTGCGCCCGTCTCGACTACCACGGGTGACTTGTCGGGAGAGACTGCGCCGTGCTCCACGGCGAAGCGGGTCAAGCATCGGATGCCGTTGCCGCACATCTCGCCTTCGGAGCCGTCCGCATTGAACATGCGCATCCGGAAGTCGGCGGAATCGGACTGGAGCAGCAGTATCAGGCCGTCGGAGCCGATGCCGGTGTGGCGGTCGCTGACCGCGACTGACAGCGCCGGCCACTCGGCGTCCTGGCCGCGGGCATCGACGTACACGTAATCGTTGCCTGCGCCGTGCATTTTCGTGAATCTCAAGCCTGCCTGTGCTCCTGTGCCGCGAACGCGGTTTTCGTACCTGAGAAGTCTATCACAACGCACCTTCCAGCCACCCGCGGACCTCGGCTTCGGCCGCGCCGAAACCTTCCGGCGAGGACGGCTGCCAGGATATGCGAACGTCGTCTCCGCGGAACCACGTATGCTGGCTTCGCGCGAACCTGCGCGTTCGGAACTTGGTGCGCTCGACCGCCTCTTCGACCGATAGGTCGCCTTGCAGGCACTGGCCCAGCTCCCGGTAGCCCACGCCGGACATTGAAGATAGTTCAGGGCCGTAACCGCGACCGTGAAGCGCACGGAGTTCGTCAAGCCAGCCGTCGCGCATCATCCTGTCGACCCTGGCATCGATCCGCCGGTAAAGCTCCTCACGCTCCAGGGCCAGGCCGAAGATCTTCGTGCCGTACCCTGGCTCCGCCCTGCGAGGGCCCTCACTCGTGCCGAGCGCGTGGTGCACTTCCAGCGCCCTTATCACGCGGCGGACGTTACTTGGCTGTACCTCGGCGGCCCGGCGGGGATCCCGCGCCCGGAGCTCATCGTGAAGGGCCTGCGCGCCTTCGATCTCAGCCCGCCGCTCAAGTTCGCGCCGGACAGCCCGGTCCGGCTCGGCCTCGGGCACCTGCCAGCCCTCCAGCAGCGCCCAAACGTATTGCGCCGTGCCTCCCGCGAGGACCGGAAGCCTGCCGCAACCGTGGATCTCGTGAATGGCGCGCCTGGCCTCCTGAAGGAACCGAACTAGGCTGAACGTAACGTCAGGCGTCACGGTATCGATGAGGTGGTGAGGGACCCTGAGCCGGTCAGCCGCGGACGGCTTGGCCGTACCGATGTCCATGTACAGGTAAACCTGCCGACTATCGGCGCTCACAATCTCGCCGTCGAAGCTCTGAGCGAGCCGCAGCGCGAGGTCCGTCTTACCGGACGCGGTCGGCCCGACGACGGCAACAAGCGGCAGCTTCATCGAGCGCGTACCTGCGTTCAGGACTCCCGGGCCTCTGAAGCCGCGCGGGAGATCGCCGCGAACGACTCCGCCTGCAGGCTGGCCCCGCCTACGAGCGCGCCGTTGACGTCGGCCTCCGCGAAGAATCCCGCGGCGTTGTCCGGGGACACACTTCCGCCGTACAGCAGAGGCACATCGCCGGCTGCCGCCGCGCCGAACACGTCCGAAAGCACGGCTCGAATGCCGGACATAACATGCTGCGCGTCAGCCGGAGTTGCCGCAACTCCCGTGCCGATCGCCCAGATCGGCTCATACGCGACCAGCAGGCCGTCGGCGGACACCACCGACGCCAGCGCGGCGCGTACCTGGGACTCGACAACGGACTCCGCCCGCCCCTGCTCGCGCTGCTCCAGGCTCTCGCCGACGCAGACGATCGGCCGCAGCCCCGACGCCTGCGCGGCGATTGTCTTTCGGTTGACGCCTTCGTCCGTCTCGCCGAAGAGCTGGCGACGCTCTGAGTGGCCGACGATCACGTACTCGCAGACGCCCGCCAGCATCGACACCGAGACCTCACCGGTGTATGCGCCGCTCTCCTCGTGGTGCGCGTTCTGGGCCCCCACGGCGATTCCGGAGACCTCGAGCGCTTCGGCCACGGCTGGCAGCGAGATGAACGGCGGACAGACCACGTGCGTTACGTTGGAGATGCCGGCCAGTTCGTCCTTCAGCACAGCAGCCAGCGCCCTCGCTTCCGGGACGGTCTTGTTCATCTTCCAGTTTCCGGCAACCACGAAACCGGGCATCGGCGACCTCCAAACCAAGCGAATTAGCTACGAATGATCAATTAAGTTAAACGAAAAGAACGTTCAGAACTTACGTGAGCCTGGACCGGTCTAAGGGCCAAATTTGGCGAGCTTACCCGCATGGGCCAGGACCAGCAGCATCAGATTGACGGCCGGGATCCGGCCCAGCGCTCCATAGTCGCAGGCCATCTCGGTGAACGCCTCAACGCTTCGCTCCGGCGTGTACGGCGATCGAATCATCAGAGGCACGGGGTGCCAGCTATGCCCTGCCATCACAGCCGGAGTCGAGTGGTCTCCGCAGACCACGAGCGCGTCGGGCTCCAGATCAAGAACGCGGGGAATCCAGCCATCGAGAGCTTCGAGCGAGGCGACCTTGGCTTCAAAGTTTCCGTCCTCCCCCGCAGCGTCCGCAGGCTTGTAGTGCAGGAAGAAGTAATCGAAGGCATCGAATTGCGTCTCCAGGACGTCCAGTTGCTCGTCAAAGCTGCTTCCAGAATCCAGGACCGTCATGCCGATCAGTTCAGCAAGCCCCCGGTACATCGGGTACCCGGCGATGACGGCCGGGCGCAGCGCGTACGCGTCGGCCATGCTCGGCAGGTCAGGCAAGCCCGACAGGCCCCGCAGCACGACCATATTGGCGGCGCTCCGGCCCGCCAGCTCCCCGCCGGCCCATTCAACGAACTCGTTGACCAGGTCGGCGGTACCGGCGGCGGCCTCCGCCAACGGACGTGCAGCCAGCGGCTCCGTGCCCTCCGCGAGGGGGTCCGTGTCCGTCACGCGCTCGTCCAACCCAGCGCCGCGCAGCGCCAGCACGAAGCGATGGTCTCGCACCGGATGCACTTCCACGTCGGCACCCGGCAGTTCGATCCCGTTGAGACGCTGCAGCAGCGGAACGCTTTCCGACGTCGGCAGACGGCCCGCGCGCCGGTCGGCGATCGTGCCGTCGGCGGCAACGGTGCACAAGTTCCCCCGCGCGGCCACATCGCCCTCTGCCAAACGGACGCCGCTGCCCAGTGCCTCCAGGACTCCCCTGCCCATGAGGTACTTCACAGGATCGTACCCGAACAGCGACATGTGGCCCGGCCCGCTGCCGGGCGTGATCCCGGGCAGCACCGGAGTCGTGAGGCCGCAGTTGCTCTGCCGCGCAAGTGCGTCCAGGTTGGGTATGTCGGCTGTCTCGAGTTCGGACTTGCCGGTGGCCGGATCAGGAAGTCCGCCAAGCCCGTCGACGACTAGCATCACGATCTTCGAATCGGTCTGCCGGCAAATGTCCGAGAGGTACGGGAAGTCAATCATCTGATATCAGCCCAGAAAAGCGTCAGGACCGCTCAGTCCGCGTCCATCAGGGCTGCCACGCCCGGCAGGGTCCGGCCCTCAAGGAACTCCAGGCACGCGCCGCCTCCGGTCGATACGTGCGTCATCCGGCTGGTCAGTCCAAGCACGTCAACCGCATGCGCGGTCGAGCCTCCTCCAACGACCGTGTCAGCGTCTTCGAGCGCCGCGATCGCCTCACCAACGAGCGCCGTTCCGCGGGCGAATTCGGGAAACTCGAACACGCCCATCGGGCCGTTCCAAAGCACGGCTCCGGAGCCGCTGATCGCGTCCGCGAAATCGCTCGCTGTGTCCGGGCCGATGTCCATGATTCTCCAGCCGTCTGGGACCCTGTCCGCGCCGCAAATCCTGGCGCCGGCGTGGGCGGCAAATCGGTCGCCCAGAATGTAGTCCGACGGCAGCCGGCAGTCCACTCCGAGCGAGTCCGCCCGGGCCAGGATTTTGGCAGCCGGCTCGACCATCTCATCCTCGACAAGCGAGTCTCCGACGGACCGTCCAAGGGCGCGCATGAAAGTCGCCGCCATTCCACCCCCGATCAGCAGCCGATTGGCCCTCGGAAGCAGATTTTGGAGGATGCCGATCTTGTCCGAGACCTTGGCTCCACCGACGATTATCGCGAAAGGGCTCTTTGGGGCCTCCATGAGCCTGCTCAGTGCCAAGATTTCGGCCTCCAGCAGCAGGCCCGCCACAGAGGGCAAATGGGCCGTCACCCCCACCGTAGAGGCGTGCGCGCGGTGCGCCGCGCCAAAAGCATCGTTGACAAGCACGTCTCCGTTGCTTGCTAATTTAAACGCAAACAAGGGATCATTGTTTTCCTCGCCTAAATCGAACCTTAGGTTTGGAAGCATCACTATGGCCTGACCACTCGATGGGGCATCGGAGGCGTCTAAATCGGTCCATTTATAGCATTCTGCTTGCAGCACCGATTTTCCCAGAATTTCGCCCAGTCGGCGCGCGATTGGGTCCAGTTTTTCGCCCTCACCGACCCTTCCCTTTGGCCTTCCGAGGTGCGTACAAACGACGAGTCTGCAGTCCCTGTCGAGGAGGTACTCGATGGTCGGAATCGTGGCCCGGATTCGCCGGTCGTCAGACACTTCTCCGGTGCCCGGATCGAGGGGAAGATTGAAGTCCACGCGGACCAGAATCCGGCGGCCCGCCAGGTCGATATCCCGGACCGTTTTCTTGCGGAGCATCAGCCCCTGACCAGGCCTGTGACGTGGTCGTTCACAGTCCCAAAACCGGGCGCGGAGGCGGCGCACTCTTCGGCGATTTGCGCGAGCGCCCGCAGCTCGCCGTCGACATATTCATCGCAGAATTCGAATGCCCCCAGCGGCTCCAGAATTGCCTTCAACGCTTCGACGTCCTGTGGCTCCAGCACACGCTTGAAGTAGATGTCCCCTATGCGCCTCTTGACGCTTATGTCTCCGCGTTCCATAGAGTAAGCCACCGGCAGAAGCTTCTTCTTGTTCAGTACCTCGTGTCCCGGTAACCCTCCGCTGCCGGACAGCTCCCTGAGGTCCGCGCTCACCTGCACCAGGGCCCCTGCCCTGCGCCCGTAGTCCCCTAGCCTATCGACCGTCTCGCCGTCCGCTCCCGCCAGAAGTCCGCCGAGTCGGAGCGCCCCCGCGTACAGCGCGCCGGTCTTGTCGGCGACCATCGAAAGGTAGCTCTCCACGCTGACGTTGATCTTCTCCTGCGCCTCCAGGTCCGCATACCGCCCCTCGCACAGCGTCAGCGCCGCCTGGTCCAGTATTCGGAGCCCTTCAAACGTTGTGGCAGCGTCAACCCCGAGGTCGTTCAGCCGGAACAGCGCCAGTCTGCCGAGGCCGTGCATGCCGTCGCCGGCGTTGATCGCCTGCGCCGGCCCCCACACCCACCACACTGCGTCGCGGCCGCCCCGCGTGGGGATGCCGCCCTGCACGTCGTCATGGATCTCGGTGAATCCCTGTACAAGCTCGACCGCCGCCGCCGCAGGCAGGGCCACGTCCGGCCCGCCGCAGGCTTCGCACGCCAGCAGGCACAGCACGCCACGGCTTCTCCTGTTGGGACCGCCCGCGTGCGGCTCGTCGAGTGCGAGTTGATGCAGCATCATGTCGTATAACGGCATCTGGCGCGCCGACAGGATGTCTCTAAGCTCTCCCTCGATCCTCGAGGTCAGGCTGGCAATCGTGTCCGTGTTCATTCGCCGTGTGGAATCGCGCGCCGCTAGCCTTCCGCCGTGGAGCGGAGAGGGGTTCGGACGGCCTCGTCCAGGAACCCGGCAAGCTCATCGGCAGGGACCGCCCCCTCTCGGACCACTTCCGGCGTCTCGCCGGTCAGGTCCAGAATCGTCGAGGGAGGTCCGCCCTGCACTTCGCCCTCTACAACGAGGTCAAGTGAGTCCCCGAACTCACTTTTGAGTTCGGCCGGGCTGTTCAGCGGAGGCTGGCCCGTCGCGTTCGCGCTCGTGCCTGTAATCGGCCGTCCCAAGCGCTGCGACACGGCCCTGGGCACGGAATGGTCCGGCACGCGGACGGCCACGGTGTCCATGCCGGCCGTCACCGCCGGCGGCACGGCCACCGCCCTGCGCACGACGAGCGTGAGCGCGCCCGGCCAGTATCTGCGGGCAAGCATTGCCGCCACGTCGGGCACGTCAATCGCCACTTCACTCAGGGCCTCGACCGATGAGATAAGAACAGGCAGCGCCATGCCGCCCGGTCTGCCCTTCATCCTGAAGATGCGCTCCACGGCAGACTCGTTGAAAGCGTCCACGGCCAGGGCGTACTGCGTATCGGTGGGCACAGCGACTACGCCGCCGCCGCGTAAGCATTCGACTGCGCGATCAATCTCGGCGTTCAAAGTGCTCCACGCAGCGTGAGAATGGCAGGATTCCGAGGCACTATGCGGTGCCCCTAAGGCGACGCCTGGGAGCCTGCGAAAGACTCGCCACTCACGCGGCTTTCGACAGCCATCGAGGGCCGGATTTGAGTGTGTTTCGCCACTTCCCGCGTTCCTTGCCCGGAGTGTAACACAGGTGCTAATCTTGCCCTTCCCTTGCAGATGTCAAACGCATTCGAACAGCCCTCAGCACCAGTGGCCAACGCCGCCGAGAGTCCCCGCGAGCATAGCATTGGAGGGGACCATCTTTCCGCATCGCCCGAGTGGTCGGACCAGGAAGTCGTGCTCGTCATCGACTTCGGTTCCCAGTACAGCAGGCTCATCGCGCGCCGCGTGAGGGAAAGTAATGTTTACTGCGAAATCCTGCGGCATGACACGCCCTGGGAAGAGGTCAGCCAGCTAAAGGCGAGGGGCGTCATACTGTCGGGCGGACCCGCGAGCGTGTACGAACCGGGAGCGCCGATGGCCCCGGACTGGGTCTTCCAGAGCGGCCTGCCCGTCCTGGGCATCTGCTACGGCCTGCAGCTTATCGCCCACCAGCTTGGTGGACGCGTGGCGCCGGGCGCCAAGCGCGAGTACGGACACGCCGACCTGCACGGCACCTCCGCAGCCTCACCGCTCTTCCAGGACCTGCCGGACTCGTTCCCGGTCTGGATGAGCCACGGCGACAGGATCACCGAACCGCCGCCCGGATTCGAGACCCTTGCCGTCACCGACAACTCCCCCATCGCCGCGATAGGCAACGATCGAGGGACCATCGGCATCCAGTTTCATCCTGAGGTCGTCCATACCCCCGCCGGTAAGGACATCCTGCGCAACTTCCTGTACGAGGTGTGCAAGTGCGAGGGAGACTGGACCCCAGGCCACTTCATCTCCCAGGCAGTTGAGTCCATACGGGAACAGGTCGGTGACGGCAAGGTGATCTGCGCGCTGTCCGGCGGCGTAGACTCGGCGGTGGCGGCCACACTCGTGCACCGTGCCGTGGGCGACCAGCTCACCTGCATCTTCGTCGACAACGGCCTCATGCGCCACGAGGAGCCTGAGCGCGTGATCGACATGTGCGGCAGGCACATCAGGGCGAACATCGAGCACCTGGCCGCCTCAGAAGACTTCCTCAGCGCACTGCGCGGTATTACTGACCCCGAGCAGAAGCGGGTCACGATCGGCGAGACGTTCATCGAGCTGTTCGAGCAGCGGGCCGCGAGTCTGGGCCGGGTCGACTTCCTGGCGCAGGGCACGCTGTACCCGGACGTTATCGAGAGCAAGACGGCTGAGGACGACGTTTCGGCAAAGATCAAGACCCATCACAACGTCGGCGGCCTACCTGAGAACATGCGACTGGAGCTTGTCGAGCCCCTGCGCTACCTGTTCAAGGACGAGGTCCGGGAGGTCGGCATCGAGCTTGGACTGCCGGAGGAGGTCGTGCACCGGCAGCCGTTCCCCGGGCCGGGCCTCGCGATCCGCATCATCGGCGAGGTGACGAGGGAGAAGCTCGACGTCCTGCGGGCGGCCGACTGGGTTGTGATGGACGAGGTCAAGGGCAACGATCTGTACAGGGACCTGTGGCAGAGCTTCGCGGTGCTTACGGACACGCAGTCCGTGGGCGTGGCCGGAGACAAGCGCACCTACGGATACGTGATCGCGGTGAGGGCGGTAACGAGCGACGACGCTATGACGGCCGACTGGGCCCGGCTGCCCTACGACGTCCTGGCCCGGATATCGAACAGGATCGTCAATGAGGTCCCGCTTGTGAACCGCGTGGTGTACGACATCACCAGCAAGCCGCCCGGGACCATTGAGTGGGAGTGATCGGCTGCCCGTCGGGGGCGAATCTTTGAAGGTCCTGCTCGTCGGAAACGGCGCCAGAGAACACGCACTTGCCTGGAAACTGGCTGCAAGCACATTGCTTTCTGAGCTCCTGATAGCGCCCGGAAACGCCGGAACGGCACAGGTCGGGCGCAATGTTCCGATATCAGCAACGGATGTTGACGCCCTGCTCGACTTCGCCGCCACAAACGGAGTCGATCTCACGGTCGTCGGCCCCGAGGCTCCGCTCGCGGACGGCATCGTGGACAGGTTTCAGAGCCGCGGCCTCGCCATATTCGGACCCACGAAAGCCGCGGCGCGCATCGAGAGCAGCAAGGTCTTCGCCAAGGACCTGATGCTCGCGAACGGCGTGGCCACCGGCAACGCCACGGTCTTCGATGACTACGAAGACGCGGCGCATTACGCGGAGGATATCGAGCCGCCCATCGTTGTGAAGGCGGATGGACTTGCGGCCGGCAAGGGCGTCGTCGTAGCTGACACTCAGGAGGACGCGGTCGCGGCGCTGCGCTCCATGATGGTGGAGCGCGAATTCGGCGCGTCCGGCGAGACGGTGCTTGTAGAGCAGTATCTGGAAGGCCCCGAGTTTAGCGTCTTCGCCTTCACGGACGGCCGCGCCATCTCCCAGCTAGTCGCTGCAGTCGACTACAAGCGCGTCTGGGACGGCGACACCGGCCCGAACACCGGCGGCATGGGCGCGTACAGTCCGCCCGTCCGGGAGCTGTGGAACGACGCCGTTGATCGCACTGTTCGCACCGAGATCATCAAGCCGGTGCTGGCCGCTCTGGCAGCCCAGGGGAGCCCTTACACGGGCGCGCTCTACGCGGGCCTGATTCACACGGAGTACGGCGTGAAGGTGATCGAGTTCAACTGCCGTCTCGGTGATCCCGAGGCGCAGGTGATCCTCCCAAGAATCGAATCCGACCTGCTGGCCCTGATGGCGGCTGCTACGGAAGGCCGCCTCGAAGACGTTCCCCTGCTCGTCAGCGATCGCTCCTGCGTCGGAGTGGTTCTGGCGTCCGGTGGTTATCCGGGCTCATACGACACCGGGGTCGCCATCGAAGGCCTGGAACACGTGCCGGAGGACGCCCTCGTCTTCCACGCAGGCACCAGGCATGACGGGAGCGGCTCGATCGTGACCGACGGCGGACGAGTCCTGACCGTGTGCGGGTCCGGCACAGACAGGGCACGAGCGCGACTGCGCACCTACTGGGCGCTGAACGCCATTTCGTTCGACGGCTCCATTCGCCGAACCGACATCGCGCGGCTGGTCCAGCGTTGAGCGATAGACTTGTATTTTCGTTTAAGTTAATGTCAGCAATAGTCCAGTACTGCCCGGTTCCCAAGGCATGCTGCAGACCTGCCAACATAGCTAACTTAAGTTGACTTTGCGTTTAAGTTAATTGAATCCAAGTACGTACTCTCCCTCCTGAGCCCAACAATGCGCGACGTTCAACCCAGGACAACCAGCGACGCACAGGACCTGGCGGCATCTTTCGAGGCAGGCAGGCTGGTCCGTCCAAGGTCTGGCGCGCCGACGGTCGTCGATCTTTCGGTCGCAGTGTTCAACTGGGCAGGTGTGAATTCACATTACTTAAACGAAAATGCTACTTGCATTGGGGCCCATTTCGCTGATGCTTCACACCTGGTCTTCTTCGTGGTGGACGGCCTCGGCACCTGCTTCGTCCAAAGGACTGCGCCCTCATCCATCCTCAGGGAACACATGGTGGCCGAACTTCAGACCGTGTTCCCTTCCACCACGCCGGCCGTCATGACTTCCCTCGCGACCGCCGCGTGGCCGAACACCCATGGGGTCGTTGGCTGGGACATGTATCTGGATGAGATCGACGCGATATCCGAGATCATCATGTTCCACCGGCGCGACGACGAAGCGCCGCTCGACACGCTGGGAGTCAGCGAAGAGCAGGCCTATCCCCTGCCCTCTCTCTGCGGCGCAATCGAGGGCGAACTGTACTCTGTCATGCCCAGGCACCTAACCGGCACAGCGTTCTCCAACTACTGGACGGGCCGCAACGCGAAAT
The DNA here is from genome assembly GCA_965116985.1 of Dehalococcoidia bacterium. GTDB lineage: Bacteria > Chloroflexota > Dehalococcoidia > Lucifugimonadales. Next base: position 512,091 of record OZ220745.1, read on the forward strand.
ACGCCGGCTACGAAAGCCTCTCGGAAGGCATCGAGCAAGTCCTGTCCATCGCAGTGTCCGCCGGCCCCAGCAGCGTTACATGCCTGTACACGGACATCGTCGACGCCGCGGCCCACCGATTCGGCGTCGACGCGCCGGAGACGCACGAGGCGCTGCGGCTGATTGAGGTCGCCTTGGAGCGGCTGTCCTCTGGGCTTCCCGCCGGAGTGCGCATCGTGCTCACAGCCGATCACGGCTTGCTCGACGGCCCCATAAACGCCCTTTTGCCGGCAGATCCGGTCGTCCGGCATCTGCGTCACGAGCCGTGGGGCGACGCGCGCCAGATGCACTTCGCCGTGCTTCCGGAGAGCGCGGCATCGTTCGAGGTGGAGTTCCGGGAGCAGTTCGGTCACATCGCCTTCCTCCTCACGGTGAATGAGGTCGAAGAGCTGGAGCTATTCGGCCCCGGAGATATTCAGCCAGCCGCCTGGAAAAGGCTTGGAACACATCTGGCGATCGCGCGGGGCGCCGAAGCTCTTGAGTACACAGCCGGTAGGGAATCGCCCCCTCCAATTGGCATTCACTCAGGTCTCACGCCGGATGAAATGCTAGTACCATTGATAGTCGTGTAAACACAGCAATCTGAACACTGAGAGGTATCGCCAATGCCGCTAGTCGGAGTCATAGTCGGAAGCAAGTCGGACCTGCCGGACCTGGAAGCTACGTCGCAGGTGCTGGACCAGTACGGCATCGAGCACGAGGTCGTCGTCGCATCAGCGCACAGGACGCCCGAGAGGGTGGCCGAGTTCGCGCAGACGGCGCGCGACCGAGGCATCGAGGTCATCATCGCTGCGGCGGGCGGTGCGGCCGCCCTTCCCGGCGCGGTGGCAGCGTTGACCACGCTGCCGGTGATCGGCATCCCCCTCACGTCGAGCGAGCTCAACGGCATCGACTCCCTGTACTCCATCGCGCAAATGCCTCCGGGCATTCCAGTGGCATGCGTCGCCGTCGGAGGCTGGGGGGCGCGCAACGCCGCGCACCTGGCCGCCGAGATACTGGCCATCAAGCACGAGTCGGTACGCGAGGCCTGCGAGGCCTACCGAGAAAGCCTGCGCAGCGGCTGAGCCTGACTTTGCCCATGTCTCCCCTGCACTTCCGCATCAGGACTTGCGCCAATTGATCGAGCGCTACTCCCGCCCCATGATGAAGGCCGTCTGGTCTGAAGAGAACAAGTACGACAAGTGGCTCGAGGTCGAGCTCGCGGTCTGCGAGGCCTGGGCCGACAAAGGCGTCATTCCCGCGGACGATATGCGGAACTTGCGGGGCGTACGGCACAACTACACGAGGCTCACTGAGATCCTCGAAGTGCACCGGCACGAGATGACCGCGTTCCTCCAGTCGATTACCGAGTTCGCCGGGCCTGAGGGCCGCTGGCTGCACCTTGGCCTGACCACCAGCGACGTGTGGGATACGGCAACAAGCCTGCAAATTCTCGATGCAATCAATTTGCTTGACGAGGAGATAGTCGCCCTCACAGAGGCGATCGGCAAGAAAGCCCTGGAGCACAAGCACACGCTCATGATGGGCAGGACGCACGGTGTCCACGCAGAACCCATCACGTTCGGCTTGAAGTTGGCCGTCTGGTACGACGAGATGCGCCGGAACAGGACCCGCCTTCAGCAGGCGCGCGAGACAATGGCATACGGCAAGATATCGGGGCCCGTCGGCACGCACGCGACGGTGTCGCCCGATATCGAAGCGCAAGTCTGCAGCATACTCGGGCTGAAGGCCGCCCCGGCCTCGAACCAGATCCTGCAGCGAGACCGCCACGCACAGTACCTGACCACCCTAGCCCTGATCGCGGCGTCCCTCGAGAAGTTCGCAACAGAGATTCGCGGCCTGCAGCGCACAGAGGTGAGGGAGGTCGCGGAGAGCTTTCCGAAGGGCCAGCCCGGCTCTTCTTCCATGCCGCACAAGCGCAACCCTGAGCTCTCAGAGCGAGTTTGCGGCCTCTCGCGCCTGATTCGCGGCCATGCGATGACCGCGCTCGAAAACGTGGCGCTGTGGCACGAGCGAGACATCAGCCACTCATCAGCCGAGCGGCTCATACTGCCGGACGCCTCGCTCGCGCTGGACTACATCCTGGACCTGTTCGCCGGGGTCATGCGCAACCTGCGCGTCTATCCGGACCGGATGATGGCCAACCTAGAGTCCACGCGCGGCGTCGTCTTCTCGCAGAGAGTGCTGCTTGCACTGATCGAAAAGGGCCTCGCCAGAGAAGAGGCCTACCAGGTGGTCCACAGCCGCTCCATTCAGAGCTGGGAGGAAGACCTGGACTTCCGCGACCTGATGCGCGCGGACGCCAGGGTCTCATCCCTGCTGTCAGCCGATGAACTCGAGGAGCTGTTCGAGTACGGCCACTTCGTTCGCTATGTGGATGAGACGTTTGAACGGGTACAATTTAGTTAACTTAAACGCAAAGTCCGCCGATTCTTAGTATGAAAGCCTCGATGCGATCAACATTGTCCAACCCAAAGCTGTCATTCAGGACCGGCCCTGTAGACTCCGGGCCGCTGCCACTTCGACGGCCGGCGGAAGCCACACCGGCGTCATCCAGACCGGCATTCAGGCCGCCGGGCCATGCACACTTCTCCGCCTGTGTCCCTGCCCTGCTGTCAGCGCTCGGAATGGCCGGGGGCGAAGCGCCTCGAAGGCGTCTCAGGAATCGGTGGAGCAGGTACGAAATTAGTTAACTTAAACGCTAAGCTAGGAGGGTCCCAAGTATGGAAGCTATCCACGACACGCATCTGCCCAGCCTGGAGAGGCTGTACCGGGGCAAGGTGAGAGACACGTACGGCCTGTCCAACGGCGAACTGCTGATGATCGCCACAGACCGCATATCCGCGTATGACGTCGTGCTGCCCACCGCCATTCCAGATAAGGGCGCGGTGCTGTGCCAGATATCGTCCCACTGGTTCAGTGAGACGGAGCACATCGTGCCGAATCACATGATCGCGCTCGCGGAGCCCGGCGGGCCCTTCGACATTCCTGCGGAAATCGCCCGGCAGGCCATGGTGGTGCAACGCGCCGAGCGGATCGATGTTGAGTGCATCGTCAGGGGCTACATAACCGGCTCGGCCTGGGCGGAGTACCGGCGCGAGGGCACGGTGAGCGGCATGTCGATGCCCTCCGGGCTGCAGAACGGCGACCGGTTCCCGGAGCCCCTGTTCACACCCACCACGAAGGCCGAGGTGGGCCACGACGAGAACATCTCCATCGAGGAAGTCCAGAACATGGTGGGCGTTGAAACGGCGCGCCGCCTTGAGGAAATCTCAATCGCCGTGTACTCCCACGCGAGGGACCGCGCTCTGGAGTCCGGGATTGTGATCGCGGACACCAAGATGGAGTTCGGCTTCATCGACGGCGAGCTGAGCCTTATCGACGAGTTGCTGACGCCCGACTCGAGCAGGTTCTGGGACGCCGAGGGCTACAAGCCGGGGAAGTCCCTGCCCAACTTCGACAAGCAGTTCGTCCGGGACTGGCTGGACGACCAGAACTGGGATCACGAGCCGCCGGCCCCCGAACTCCCGGATGATGTCGTCGCGAGGACCAGGGACCGGTATCTCGAGGCGTACCATCGCCTGACGGGCGCGCAGCTGGTCTGAGGAGGACACACTAGGCACCTGCGGCAGACCGACCTGTGGTTGCTGCCGGCGCTTCGATCGCAACTCGCTACGGAGATGCGCCCCTGCACCGCCCATGCGGCCATCGGCTAAACTGGAACAGGAAGACTGACGACGACAAATACAGTGGGGATACAGGACTGCATGACAAGTAGAATTTCACGCAAAGACAGGCGGGGTGATGACCAGAGAGAAGGAAGGCTTACGCCGAATCAGGCAAGAGCAGCGAGACGCGCCCGCAGACAATTGAGAAGACGATTGACGCGGGGGATCGCCTTCACTGTTGTTGCGTTAGTGGCCTTCCTCTTCATCTTCAGCCTGATAGCCCCCAACGTCTTTTCCGTCCTGCCCCAGCGTGCGATTCCTGAGGACGGTCGATGGCAGCGGATTGAGAACCAGGGCAGGACACATATCGCACCTGGCGAAGAGCACCCGCCCTACAACTCCGTGCCGGCCACTTCCGGATGGCACTACAATCTTCCTAATATCGGACCGGTGCCCTGGCGCGCGTACACCGAACCTATCAGCGACGAGTCGCTTGTACATAACCTCGAGCACGGCGGCATCGGAATGCACTACAACTGCCCCGATGGTTGCCCGGAACTCGTAGAACAGCTTCTGGAGATTAGGGACGAGGCGCGCAGAGTGATCCTCTCCCCATACCCTGACATGGACACACGGATCGCACTTACCGCCTGGGACTTCATCGACAAGTTCGACGAGTTTGACGAGAATCGAATTCGTTCCTTCATCTCAGCCCACCTCGACTCTGGTCACGCGCCAGAGTCCGGCCTTCGCTAGCCCGATGTTCCTGGCCAGGGTTGTCGTCACACTGAAGCCGATGGTGAACGACCCCCAGGGTGACACCATCGGCAACGGGCTGCGCGACCTGGGGTTCGACTCACTGGAGTCCGTGCGCGCTGGCAAGTACTTCGAGCTACGAGTGACCGAGACCGACGAAAGCCTGGCCAAGCAGAAGGTCTCCGAAATGTGCGATCAACTCCTGGCCAATCCCATCATCGAAGACTTCCGCTTCCATCTCGAACCTACCTGACCCTGCCGGTCCCGCCGCGACACATCCACCAGGATCCTAAGGACGATTCGCGAATCGTGCCCCGAGAGGAACTGACGGGACGGCGTCCTGCAAACAGGCGCCCGCTGCGCGCCGGGTCAGAGCGGACCGCTTTGCTTGCGTATTGCTAGCTCAGCTTTGGAATGCCGCGATTCCCTTGCTACGTGCTGACGGTGCCCTTCGTGCTGGGGATCTCACCCCGCAGCCGTGGGTCTATCGCCACGGCTGCGCGCACCGCCCTTGCAAGGGCCTTGAAGATGGACTCCGCCTTGTGGTGGTTGTTGGTCCCGGAGAGGAGCCGTACGTGGAGGTTGAACCCCCCTTCCCTGGCAAGGCTCTCGAGGAAATGCCGGACGAGGTCGCCGGGCAGGCCACCCATATCGGAGTCGCCGATCTCGGCGTCGATGACCGAGTATCCCCTACCGCTGAAGTCGACGACCACCAGCGCAAGTGCCTCGTCCAGCGGCACGTAGGCGTGCGCCATCCGGGTGATCGCCCGGCCGTCGCCCACGGCCATGCGAAACGCGCGCCCCAGGGCTATGCCGCAGTCCTCCACCAGGTGGTGCCAGCCGACGTGCGTATCGCCCGTGGCGGTGAGCTTCAGGTCGATCAGGCCGTGCCGGGACAGCTGCGCGAGTATGTGCTCCAGCATCCCGTTCCCGGTGCTGATCTCGTACCGGCCCTGACCGTCCAGGTCCAGCTCAACGTGGATCTGCGTCTCGCCGGTCTCACGGCTGCATGTACCGATTCTGGGCTCCAAACTGCGTATCCTTTGCGTTTAACTTAGTGCTTGTCAGCTACGAATCAGGCGCTTGCGCACTCTATAGAGAGTCGACGCGCCGTCCATTCACAGGGCGCTCCTGAGCGCCGAAATGAACGCGTCAGTCTCCTGCGGCGTCCCGACTGCGACCCTGAAGCAGTCGGTCAATCGCTCCGAGTCGAAAGCGCGAACGAACACCCCGCGGGCTGCCATCCCCTGCACAACAGCATCCTTCCTGCCCGGCGCGAGTTCGCAAAGAATGAAGTTGCCCTCCGAAGGCCACGGCTTAACGCCATCGGTCTCCTCCAGCAGCCTCATCATCCTCGTCCGCTCGGCCACCACCTTCCCTACGTTGTTGAGCAACCACTCCTTGTCCTCCAGCGAGGCCAGCAGCGCCGCCTCGGCCGCCGCGTTCACGCTGTAAGGCGGCTTGATGTCCATCATGTGCCCAACCAGCCGCGGGCTCATTATGCCGTACCCGATTCGCAGCCCCGCCAGGCCGGCCCACTTGCTCAGCGTCCGCAGCACCACAAGGTTTTCATGCTGCGGCACGAGCTCTGCCGCCGACTTGCCGCAGAACTCGAAGTACGCCTCGTCCACAACCACGATTGAGCCGGTGTCCAGCAGTTGCAGCACCTGCTCGTCTGTCACTAGGTTGCCCGTCGGGTTGTTGGGAGAAGTCAGGAAGATGATCTTCGTTCTGTCGTCCACGGCTTCGCGCACGGCATGCTCGTCTACATCGAACAGCTCGTCGCGCGGCGCCATGGCGATCTCCGCGCCGGCCACGCGGGCGCAGAAGGCGTACATCGCGAACGTCGGATCGCAGTCCAGTATTTTGTCCCCGGGCGAGATGAACAGCCGGAACAGCAGGTCGATCAGCTCGTCGGCCCCCGCCCCTGCCACGATGTACTCAGGCCCAATGTCATTGTGATCTGCCAGGGCGTCCCTGACGCTGCGCTGTTGCGGGTCTGGATAAATGTGAAGCGTAAGGCCGGTGAGCGCCTGAGAGGCCTTCGGCGAAGCGCCGTAAGGGTTCTCGTTCCCGTTGAGCTTAACGATCTGGTCGACGGGGATTCCGGCCCTCTGGGCAAGCACCTCGGGAGGGTCCACCGGGCTGTAAGTCCTGATGTTCGCTAGGTGCGGGCGGATCAGATCGCCCATTGTTGGCTTGCTCAATTCATGCCTCCCGGCGTTAGCCTGACGATCCCGCATGGGACGGCTCGAGTTCGAGCCTGATTTCCGCGGCCTCGGCGTGCCCAGTCAGACCTTCTGCCCTGCCCAAAATTGCCGCCGCCTTGGCCAGAGTTCCTTCGCTGTCATCCGTCACGGCGATGACAGGACTTACCTTGAGGAACGTCCCGACGTTGACGCCGGACGAGAACCTGGCCGTTCCTCCGACCGGCATTGCATGCGACGGCCCAGCCACATAGTCGCCAAGCACCTCGTGCGAGCCTTCTCCCAGGAACACTGCCCCTGCGTTCCTGACGAGGGGCAGCCACCGGCGCGGGTCTCGGACCATGAGTGATAGATGCTCCGGCGCAAAGTCGTTCGCCAACTCGATGGCAGCGTCCATATCTTCCACGACCGCAACAACGCCCTGCTCACGCAGAGCCGTCATGGCAATGTCACTGCGCTCCAGCCTTGATGCCCGGTCAAGCGCCTCCCGCCTGGCCTCGCCGGCAAGATGCTCGGACGTAGAGATTAACACCGGCCGTGCAAGAGGATCGTGCTCCGCCTGCGCCACCAGGTCCGCCGCGCATAGCGTGGGGTTGGCCGTGTCGTCGGCGATGATCAGCGTCTCGGTCGGGCCGAACAGCCCGTCCACGCCCACATCTCCGAACACGGCCTTCTTGGCCAGCGTGACGAAGATGTTGCCGGGCCCGCAGATGAGGTCCACCTTGGGGACCGTCTCAGTGCCGTAAGCCATTGCCGCCACCGCCTGCGCGCCTCCGATGGCGAAGACCCGGTCCACTCTCGCGACGCTGCACGCGGCCAGAACGGCCGCATGCGGTCTGCCCTCGGGCCCCGGAGGAGTGCACACAATGATCTCGTCCACGCCGGCTACGCGAGCGGGCACGGCGGTCATCAGGACCGTGGAGGCCAGTGGAGCCGTGCCTCCGGGCACATAGATCCCAACAGACCTGACTGGATTGAATACCTGCCCGTACCCTTCGTCTTCGTCGAACCAGTCGGAGGGCATGGACTTCGTGTGGAATCTCCGTATTCGGTCCGCGGCGAATCTCAAGGCATCGAGGAGATCGGCCGAGACTTCGCCCGCTGCCCTCACAACCTCGCTCGAAGGAATCTCGAAGGCTGAAAGCAAAGTGCTGTCAAGCTGCTGCGTCAGCTTCCGAACGGCTTCGTCGCCCCCTGCCCGCACCTTGTTCACGATTCTATCCACAACCAGGGCGGGCGTCAGCGGCTCACCGAACACGTCGTTGATGCTCTCGGTCAGGCGTGCAGGCGCTACGTCGAGTCCCAGGCCCCTGCCCTTCAGCAACTGGTCCCTAGCCTTGCTCGCGTCCCGGATCAGGTGCACTGCATGTACTCCGCCATGACACTCGTGACCCGCTCTGCCGCGATCGCCTTAAATTGGTCCACGTGCTCTCTTGGGACCCGATTGTAGAGCTCGCTCATGCCCTCGGGCAGCGAGTCCAGAAAGTTCTCCGCGACCGAGTAGGCTGGGTGCGACTCGTCCCATCGGGCAATTCGACCGGCCATGAACCGAAGCCTGTCCATAGACACCGGCCGCTCGACTCGGTCGATGACCCAGTCGCACCACTCGTGCAGGGCATCAGGCCGCAGGAATGGCACGTCAATCCCGGTACGGGCGGAGTCGATGGCCTCCAACGCGTTCAGGACGTGGGGCCTTGATTCGCGGTCCAACTCGATCTGAAGCGCGCGGTCCATCACCTGCCCCAGTACGTTGTCCTCGAAGACCTCAGCATTTCCGAAGAAGGGCCTGTACATCTCGGCTATCCACGTCTCGTCAAGGATGAGGTGCGAGACATAGCCGGCCAGGAAGGCCTGCGTTGCTTCCCCGATCCTTGACAGGTCGAACAGGTCGGGATGCGCGGCTGTCAGTCCACTGATCCCGGCGCCCACATTTTCGAAGTCCAGTCCCGCGAAGTGGTACAGGTCCCGCGGCTCCCTCGTAATCGCGCGGATGTCAGGGGACGTGGAGCCGAACGCAACATGCCCCACATGGCGGTTCAACACGGGATGGTCCAACTGGGTGATCGCCTTGCAGGCGAAATCAATGTGGACCGCGGTGTTAGGCACTTGAGACTCCTGCCAGGGAACTCTCCTGGACATTCGATCCGGTGCGGCCGGTCAAGACGGACTGCGCCCTGCTCTCTGCGTGGAAAACGTAGTCGGGCTGGATCACCGTTACGCCCGCGCCGCCGGCCTCCCGGATGAGCTTGACGGCCGAAGTCAGCCGGTCCTTGCGCACTACCAAAGTGACCGCGAACAGTTGCTTATCGCCCGCAGTATGCACCTTTGAGATGGTTGGACCGTCAATGCCGGAAGTGTCTGCGTGGCGCAGAACTCGCGCCGCCACCGCCTCGGCGGAAGCTCCGCCGAGGTTCGCGGTGACCGAATAGAACCCTTCCGAGTTCAGTCGGCCCTCGATCAGTTCGACCATCGTCAGGGCGCTGTCCATCTTCTGCTGTTCGGCGCGTACCGAGTTGACGTTGACGACCAGGCAGGCGCGCGACGCGAAGATCTCACCCCCTCGGACCGTCTTCAGCCGGTTCTCCCGCAGGGTCGTGCCCGTCTCCGTTATGTCAGCGATGATGTCCGCCGAGCCTGCGCCGGGCATGACCTCGAGCGCTCCGCTCGGCTGCACGAGTTGGAAGTGGCTGATGCCGTTCTCCAGGAGAAAGCTCGAGACCAATCGAGGGTACTTCGTCCCAACGCGCAGGTCTCCGACGCTTTCCCGCAACTCCATCGATACTTCGGCGAGGTCAGCGATCGACGCAACGTCAATCCACGATTCCGGGACTCCGAGCACCAGCGTGCAGTGTCCGAACCCGAGGTCGGAGAACACGGGCTGGATGCTGCCCGCATCCCTGCCGGACTCGCGAAATCTGTCCAATCCCACGATTCCGGCGTCCGCGAGGCCCGTCTCCAGTCCCGTCGGGATGTCTGCCGCTCGCTGCAGGAGCACGGTCGCTCCCGGCAGGCCCTTCATACTCGCGGTGTACCGGCGAGAGCTTGTCCGGGTCACACCAAGCCCGCACGAACCCAGGAATGCGAGGGCCGGCTCATGCAGAGGTCCGTTGGAAGGCATTGCAACTCTAAGCGCCACGCCCAACTCCCCTTCCCTGCCTGACGACGTCAACCACGCTGTCTAGATCGTAGGAGAACCCTATTGCAGGAGTTGGCCGCTCGCCGCCGAGAGCGCGCACCAGCCCGTCGTATCGGCCGCCGCCGCCATACTCTCCCATTGCGTTGTGCGGGCCCAACTCGAAGACAACTCCAGTGTAGTAGGCGATCCCGCGCGCCAGGCCCAGATCGACCGTGAGGCAGCTCTCGTCTGCTCCGCGGGCGAGGAGGCTCTCGACGAGGCCCTCAAGCTCCCGAAGGGGGAGGCTTCCCGAACCGTTTCCCCCGGCGATTCGGCTTGCGTCGCTGAGGACTTCCTCAGGCGAGCCACTCAGGCGCGCAAGCGACCCGACCAGTTCCAACGCCGCCGCAAGCTCCGACGGGTCGTTCGCCTCGCTGGCCTTGCGAGTCAGACGGGCCGCGATCTGTTCGGAGGTCCGCCTGCCCGTAGGCCCAAATACCAGTTCGCCGGCCAGGCTTTGCACCAGGTCTTCGGGCTGGTGGCCTCCGGCACGAACTGCGCTCCGCTGCCACGTTGGGTTCGAGTTCGACCTCACCAGGTCAGACTCCTCTGCCTGCGCGACCAGGTCTGGCACGGTTACGGACCCGTTCGCCAGTCCCTTCACGCTACCGGCTACGAAGGCTCGCGCGGTGTCGGACAGTTCGAACCCACTCAGTAAGCTGAACAGAAGCCCAACGCTGCCGATCCACAGTCTGACGTCCGGCAGGCCCAGCTCCCTCAGCCCGTGCCACGCCAGCCAGATGACTTCAGCGTCTGACTCGTGGCCCGGCCCTCCGATGTGCTCGGCGCCGAGCTGCATTCGCTGGTGGCGCGCCGGCGTCTGTGCGGCGTCATACCTGAAGACAGGTCCGTAGTACTGGAATCTGGACGGGCTATCGCTTGCGTCTTCGAGGGACAGGTAGTATCGAATCACCGCAGACGTGAATTCCGGCCTCAAGCAAACTGCTTGCCCACTGGGATCTGTGAACGCATAAAGCTGATTTACGAGCTCGCCACCCGACTTTCGGACGAAGAGGTCTGCATCTTCGACGAGCGGCGTGGAGACCATGCCGTAGCCATGCTTTCCCAGGTACGACCGCAGGTCAGCCGCGACGCGTTCCATGCACGCGGCGGACTCACCCGCCAGGTCCGGCATTCCCGGCAACCTCTGTATTCGCTGCCTCTTCAACTCTATCTCCTGACACTCCTAACAATTCTACTTGTCGCGCTAGAGGCTTGTCAGTTCATCCGCCTTGAGTGCCTTGCGCGTCCCTGTCGAATCCCCGGCGCCCCGCTTGACCGCCACATTGCTCTGGAACATAATCAGACCACGCCCGCACAGACTTACACAGAGGAAGTTCATTCACCCGTGTACAGCAAAGAGTTGCTCAAAGGCAGTACCGACACCCTCCTTCTCTCTCTCCTGGCCAGGGAGCACATGTATGGATACCGGCTCGCCAAGGAGATGGAAGGGCAGAGCGGCGGTTACTTCCGGTTCAAGGAAGGCACTCTCTACCCTGCCCTGCACCGGCTTGAGCGCGATGGCCTTGTCAGGGGAGTGTGGGAAGTCTCTTCCTCAAGGCAACGACGCCGCTACTACCATATAACAGAAGAGGGCCGGGCCAAGCTCAGGTCCATGCTCGAAGAGTGGCGGGACTTCTCTCACGCGGTCAACCTCGTCGCGCTGCCCGACAACGCCTAGGCGACCGGCGCTTACCTTCGACCATGCAGCGAACCAGCGCGTCCTATCTGAGCGAGATTCGCAGGCAACTACACCTTGATCCTGCGAAGGAAGACGAGATTCTGGAGGAGATCCAGTCTCACATAGAGGACCGCGCCTCTGAGCTTGAAGAGGCGGGAAACAGCCCGGACGCGGCATTCGAGAGAGCGCTGGACGAGTTTGGGGCCACTCAGTCAATCGGTCAGCAGTTGTACGCGGTCTATCACCAGGCGCCATGGCAGCAGACCGCCCTGGCCGCCCTGCCCCACCTGCTGCTGGCAATCATGTTCGGCCTGAGCCTGTGGACAAGCCCCGCATGGGTCGTCCTGCTGCTGGTGACGGCAACGGTCATCAGCGTGTTCGGATGGAGAATGGGGCGGCCCACATGGATATACCCGTGGATGGGCTACTGCCTAGTGGTCCCCATCGTGTCATGGGGACTTGCCATTAGCGTCGTGGCATATGGCGCCTGGAGCATCGTCACATCTGACTCTCTGCCGGAGAGTTTCCTCCTGTACGTCGTCTGCCTCGGATACATTGCGTTTTCGATGTGGGCCGTCGTCAAGATAGTCTCAAGGCTCATCAGGCCTGACTGGCTGATGGCCTCGCTTACGGTCCTTCCGCTTCCCTTCCTGGCCTACTGGTTCTTCTACTTCTACAATCGATTGGACGCCCAGGAGGCAGCCAGAGCCATCCAGGGCGTCGACGCCAGCGCAGCCGCGGTCTTCCTGATCCTCGCGGCGTCCACAGTCGTCTTCTTCCGGATCGGACGGCGGCTGCTCAAGGTGGCGGTGCTCCTGATAACCGCTCCTTCGGTGCTCGTGCTTGCATGGCTCAGCTACCAAGGCGGCCCGGGCCTGTTCGCGGTCTTCCTGTTCGCCGCGATTTCGCTGGCCCTGCTGCTCAGCCCTGCCCTTCTCTACCGACAGCGAGCGCGTCGAAGCTCTATCGACGCGGACCAGCCGGCCGATTCGATCGGGTAACGCTCCCATATCGGCGCGCATGGGCCGAACCAACAGGACCGCACTCGTGGTCGACAGCGCGGCTTGCCTTCCCCAGGAGATGGCTGCCCGGCCCTTTGTCCATGTGGTCCCCATGCGGCTCATCTTCGGCGAGCGTGACTACCTGGACGGGCAGGATCTCACGACTACGGAGTTCTACAGGCTGCTTCAAGCGACCGAAGTTCTTCCGACGACTTCGGCGCCATCGCCGGACTCTTTTCTCTCCGCCTTCCATCAGGCCGCGCGGGAGGCCGACTCGATCGTGTGCCTCACCGTCTCGTCCAGCTTCGGCGGCTCGAACAACGCTGCACAGGCGGCCGTGGTCGAAGCAAGGGGGACGCTGCCCAGCGTGCCTGTAACGCTGATCGACTCCGGCTCAGCGGCAGGCGGTGAGGCCCTGGTCGCCACTGCCGCCATTCGCGCCATTGAGGACGATGTCTCTCATGACGACGTCGTTGCGGCAGTCCGAGCGGTCGCGCCCAGAGTGACGCTGTTTGCGTTCGTAGACACACTCTTCTACCTGTGGAAGGGCGGCCGCGTGCCGCGCATCGCCCATGCGGGCGCCTCTCTGCTGCAGGTCAAGCCGCTGCTGGAGATGTCCTCAGGCGAGATCAGAACCATCGGCAGACCGCGTACCCGCCGGAGGGCCACTCGACGGCTGATCGAGGCCACGGCGGAGCGGGCAGCCGGCGGGCGGCCTGTTCATCTATCGGTCATCCACGCGGACGCCGAGGAAGACGCCAACGAGCTGCTGCGCGAGCTTCGGGACGAGCTCAACTGCATGGAGGCCTTCGTTAGCGAGTTTTCGCCGGTAATGGGCGCGCACACCGGCCCCGGTCTGCTAGGCGTAGCCTCCTGGGTCGAGTCGCTATAGCTCTGACAGAACCCTGTCAGCCGCATCGAGGGTAGCGGCGACGTCCTCGGCTGAGTGCGCGGAAGACAGGAACCAGCCGCCGTCGGCCCTGAAGCGCACCCCGTTCTCAAGCATTCCTCGCCGGAAGCGGCGGTACTTGTCGTGGTCCGCGAGCCTGACCTGGTCCCTGTAGCCGGTGATCTCGTCGGCTTCCGTGAAGGCCACGCCGAACACCGAGCCCGGTCCCTGCACAATCAGCCGATGCTCGTGCCTGCGGCCCAGCGACTCCAGGCCGGCCATGAGCGAGCGGCCCGTGGACTGCACGCGGCGCAGCGCTTCGCCTTCGTCCTGCGCAAGCCTCGTCAGAGCCGCCTTTGCCGCGGCCATCGACATTACGTTGCTGTTCCCGGTACCGCCGTGACGGACGCTGCCGTCCCCTACCGCCGACATCGGCTCTTCGCGTCCGGCCACCATTCCTATCGGATACCCAGCAGCCAGCGACTTCGCGAACGTCGAGAGGTCCGGAGTGATGCCCAGCAGCTCCTGAGCGCCGCCGTTGGCCACGCGGAACCCGGTAATCACCTCATCGAAGACCAGGACGATGCCCTGCTCATCGCACAGGCGGCGCATCTCCTCGATGTAGCCCTCCTTAGGGAACACGCACTGGCAGTTGCACATGATCGGCTCGGTGATGACCGCGGCAATCTCCTCGCCCTGAGTTCGGAGCGTGTCTCTGAGGATTTCGGCGTCGTTCCACGGGAGCATGATGACATCGCGCTCGACCCCGGGCGCGATGCCCTCGGACTGCACTGAAGGAGGCAGTATGCCCTCCTGCCCAGCCTGCGCGGCGTCACGCGACGCGGCGAATGCGACGCTGTCCATCCAGCCGTGGTACATGCCCTCGAACATGACGAACTTGGCGCGGCCCGTGTAGGCCCTCGCCGCTCGCAGGGCAAGCTGGACGGCCTCGGTGCCCGAGCCCGCGAACCGTACCCTCTCGGCGCACGGCACCATGGACTGGACCAGTTCGGAGACCTCTATCTCCAGTTCGTGCTGTGCGCCGAGCATCTGCGCCTTGCCGCTGGCCTCCCGCACTGCATCCAGTATGAAGCCCGGGGAGTGGCCAAAGATCAGAGGGCCGAAGCCCAGCAGATAGTCGATGTACTCGTTGCCGTCGACATCGAACAGCCGCGACCCTTCACCCCTGTCGAAGAAGAGCGGGAACGGATTGTCGTCAGCGCGGGCGAGGCTGCTTATGCCGCCTGCCAAAGACCGCTGCGAGCGTTCCCAAAGCTCTCTGCTCTTGTCCCACTTCACCTTGGGCCTCCTTCAAACGCGGCTGGCTTTGTGTTTAATCTAGCCCGATTTCATACCTGAGCGGCGTGTTTTCCGCCGGATATCCGATGGTTCACTCAATTCCAAGAAACGCCTCCACAGCCTCCAAGAACCCGTCCGGGTTGTCCAATGGCACGTTGTGGCCGGAGTCCGGAACATCGACCGCGGACACGAGCGGATTGGCCTCCAGCATGCGAGCGACGACGTCGTCCGGGACCAGTCCGCTCTCCGCTCCTCGAACGACTAGCAGAGGGCAGGTCAGGGACTCCAGGGCTGCCCAGTAGCGGCGGATCTTGTCGGGATTGGACGGATCGTCGAAGCCGACCTGTAGCATGGCAGGGTCCGGGCGCCAGACCCATCTTCCGTCCTCTCGCCGGCGAAGGGAGTTGCTGACATCGGTCAGCAGCAGGTCGTCCGGGGGCTTGGGATTGCGCCGGCGGGCAAACGCGAAGGCCTGCTCGACGCTCTCGAAGCTACTGGGCGTCGGCTCCTCCACTTCGCTGCTCCGCCGCTCGGAGCGAGGGCTGACTTCCGGAGCGATGTCCACCAGCACCACCTTGTCGACTGTCTCAGGGTGCTCGGACGCGTACAGGAGCGAGTGCCAGCCGCCCATCGACAGACCGACCAGTGAGACTCGGTCAAGCCCGAGGTCCTGGACGACCGCATGAAGGTCGTTGACGAACAAGCTTCTGCCGTACCCGTCGGAGGCCCAGCCGCTCCGTCCGTGACCTCGCTGGTCCAGGCCCATCACCCGGTACTTGTCCCGTGCGCGGGCCGCGAGATGGTCCCAAATCCGGGAGTGGCTGGTGTACCCGTGCAGGCACAGGAGCGGAGGCAGGCCCTCCGTGCCCCAGTCGTCGCAGTGCAGCCTGATTCCGCCAACCTGCACGTGCAGAGACTCTGGTTCCATCAAGCTGCCTAACCTCCCCTATGCCTGTCCCTGGCTACAGGCCTAGGAAGGGCGAGACAGCCTCGATGAATTCGTCAGGCTTGTCCACGACCACATTGTGGCTGGCGCCGGGCAGATCGATGGCATTGCAGTCCGGATGAGTCTCGGTCATTCGCCGCACGGTCTCGTCACTGATGAGATCGCTCTCCCCGCCGCGCACCAGCAGGACCGGACAAGTGATCCGGGCAAACATGTCCCAGGCCGCCTGCGGGTCCCTGGCCCACCTGCGCGGCCTCGACGGGTTGAACACTTCGGGATCGGCCTTCCAGGTCAGGCCGCCATCTTCGAGCGGCTTGAGCCGTCCGGCGAGGTCGTCCCGCAGGCCGGGCCCGATCGCCCACATGTAGTCGCCGCGCGCCCACTCGACCGCCTCGTCGAGCGAGTCGAACCTGGGGGGATAGCCCTGCGAGCTGGACATTCGCGACCTTGCGGCCTGGCTAGCTTCGGGAGCGATGTCCACAAGCACCAGACGCTCGACCCGGTCAGGGTGAAGCGACGCGAAGGCCATGCTGGCAAGTCCGCCCAGAGAAAGGCCGACCAGAGAGGTCGATTGAACGCCAAGGTGGTCCAGGAAGCCTCCGATGTCCGCCGCGTAGAGTGCAGGCTCGTAACCGTCCGACGCCCAGCCGCTGTCGCCATGGCCGCGCTGATCGAGCCCGGTTACGTGGTACGTGTCCCTGACCCGCGTGCCGAAGAAGTCCCAGGTGCCTGCCTGGCCGGTGTTGCCATGCAGGCAGACCAGCGGCGGCCTCCCCTGCCCGCCCCAGTCGAGGTAATGCAGTTTGAGGCCGTCCAGTTCGACGAATAGCGATTCAGGTTTCAGGTTGCTCAGAGTGCTACCTCCTCCGTGCCTCTGTTGGCGGGTTGGCGTCCCGGCCGGGAAGGCCCGATTGTAGCGCAGTCGCGCATATCCACATCATGCGGGATTGCGTTCGTTATCCGTGAGCCCACAGGCACCGCTGAGGGCAGGCTCCGATCGCGTGGGAACGGGCGCCCGGCCACAGCCTTCCAGCTATGGCGAGCGGGCTGCTGCCGCGAGATTTTTTTATTTTGTTGCATTTTGTTGCATTTCGTCTCATTCCGTAGCTGGAAGGCATTGGCGGCTGTACAGATTCGCAGCATCCGCGAGGCATAAACAGAGCAGAAACAAGACTGAATGCAACGTTTGTGAGACAAGTGTGAGACAGACAGGAGATAGGCCCTCAACAGCATAGGCGCTGGCCTGGAAGAGCCGGCGCAAGGCCCGTATTTGTGTGTGTTCATGCTCATGCGGCTATATTAGCACAGGAGTTCGCGGAAGGCAAATGGCCCCTGGATTTCTCCAGGGGAATGCGGAAGGGAACCTTGTGCAGGAACTACGGAGGTACGTACGACGGCAAATCTGAGAAGCGCTACCAAGGATTTCCCATGTTAAGAGGAACCGTTGAGCGCAGCCGGCGATTTTGCCGATCCCGGAGCGAGTTTGCTAGACTCCGGTCCAATGAACTTCACCCCCGCTCAGGCAGCGTTCCTTTCAGAGCCTCACATCTGCGTGATGGCGACGGCCGACTCGCAGGGCCAGCCGCATGCCGTGCCCGTGTGGTTCATGCTCGAATCCGACTCGATCTGGGTGATGATCGGCAAGGGATCGAAGAAGCATCGAAACCTAATGGAAAACCCCAAGGCCTCCCTCGCGTTTGACAGCCGTTCAGCGCCCTACTACGCCCTGATGATCAACGGGCCGGTCGAACTGGACGGAGAAGCGCCCTATGAGGACTTTCTCCGCATCGCGGTCAAGTATCAAGGCGAGGAACGCGGCAAGGAGTACGCCGATTCCCTGGACCCTTCCGACCTAGTCGTAGTAAGGCTGAGTTCCGGGCAGGTTGTGGAGCACATGCCGGGCTAGCCTTCCGCACGCGCCCCGGCGCGCTGCGCATAGAGAGACGCGTACGGAATGGTAGCATAGCCCCTTCGAGGTGACTAGAAGATGAACTTGACGCCCGAACAGGCGGAATTCCTGTCGAAGCCCCACATCTGCATTATGGCAACGTCGGACTCACGGGGCAGGCCCCACGCCGTGCCGGTCTGGTACCGATTCGACGGAGAGTCAATCGCCATCATGACCGGCAATGGGTCCCGCAAGTATCGGAACCTCAAGCAGAACCCCTGGGTCGCCCTCTCCTTCGATGACCGCGAGCCTCCGTACTATGCCCTCATGATCACCGGGGCCGTGGAGATCGAGGACCCCGCCGCATACGACGAACGGCTGGCCATCTCGATGCGCTACTACAGCGAGCAGGACTCCAGGGAGTTCCTGGACACCATGTCCGCGGACGGCCAGGTCATTATCAGGCTTACTTCCGGTACGACCGCAGAGTACAATCCCGCCTAGGCCGGTCTTCGGCAAAGCCGAGGTAGGCCATTCAACACAAGCGGGAGGCGGACGCCAATGAGCAGCAACCCCACAGTGCCCGAAGACAAGTGGGTCCACGTAAACGGCCTCAACATCCACTACCTGGACTGGGGAGGCGACCGCACGAAGAAGCCGCTGTTCATGCTGCACGGAATCGGAGGCAACGCCCACGCATTTGACGAGTTCGCGCCGCACTTCGAAGACACGCACCACGTGATCGCGGTCGACGAGAGAGGCTGCGGAGACAGCGACTGGACGAAAGAAGGTTACTCGGCGCAGTCGTTCGCCGCAGACGTCGGCGCGATGGCGATGAAGCTGGGCCTGTACCCGTTCGACTACTACGGACATTCTCAAGGCTCGCGGATAGGGATGGCTGTCGGGGCGTACTACGGACACCTTGCGGACCACCTCGTGCTCGGCGACCACGGCCCCCTGCCCGACATGTCAGAGGAAGGCCGGGCCAATGCTCGCGCAAGGCTGAGCCGAAGCTCCACCCCGCGGCCGAGAGGCTTCTTCTCCGCGGAGCACGCATTCGAGTGGCACCGGGAGCAGGACGCCGACGCCACGGATGAGGCACTGTGGCGGACGATCAAGCACAGCTTCCGCCGCAACTGGGACGGCATACTCGTCCACAAGACCGACCCGGAGATGTACTGGCTGAACGGGCGCACCGCCCTCAAGGAAGGCCCGTTCCTGTGGGACTGCGTAGCCAGGATCTCCTGCAAGACGCTGGTGCTCAGGGGCGAGACCACGTTTGTGCTTGACCGCCCGCAGGCCGAGAAGATGGCCGCCACCATTCCAAACGGCAACGGCGTCTTCAAAGAGGTGCCGGACGCCGGGCACGGCCTCCACACGGAGAACATGAACGGCACGGTGGAGATAGTCCGAGACTTCTTCTCCACCTAACTCCAGCCCGAGGCGAGGCAGCCATGACCTGGGAGCACCTGCCACTCGCGGCGACGCTGCAGATCAGGGTAGGCAGCCTGAGCGAGGGCGCGGCCTGGTACGAACGGCTTCTTGGCAGAGCGGCCGACTTCACTCCCAGCGCAGACCTGCACGAGTGGGAGATTTTTCGAGACTTCTGGATTCAGGTGTCGGAGGGGCACTTATCCGACAATGCCAGGAGGCTCAGGCTGGGCGTGCCGGATGTCGAAGGCGCACGAAGGGAAATGGTCCAAGTCCTGCGTGCTCAAGTTTCGGAGATCGTCACGGTTCCCGGCATTGTGGCTTACTGCGATTTCGACGACCCCTGGGGCAATCCTCTGGGGCTGTTTCAAGACCTGGCGCTCTACCCTGTTGAGGAATGAGTCCGGCGCAAAATCGCCTCGATTTCGTACTTGGGCAGACCTGAATTAAACGCCAAGAGGCCGCATCCCAAGACGGCGGAAGCCGTGTGGCGTAAGCGGGTCTCTTATGTATAATCGCCGTGCCCTAACATCCCCCTCCGGAGGCGGCCAGAACATGCCAGACAACCAGTACGATGCGATAGTGATCGGCGCCGGACACAACGGACTGGTAACGTCCGCATACCTAGCGAAGGACGGCCTCAAGGTGCTCGTCCTGGAGCGCCTGGACAAGATCGGCGGCGCTGTTACCACGGACGAGTTCGCGCCCGGATACCTGGGCCCCATGTGCTCGTACGTGTGCCACATACTCCAGGGCAAGGTCATCGACGACCTCAAGCTTAGGGAGCACGGCTTCGAGATCGCCCGCCACACCAGGACCGGCGGAGCCGGCCGAGGAATGCACCCCTTCCCCGACGGGACTTACCTGGGAGGGCCGGAGGTGCGGGACAGTCTCGACGCGGCCAACCAGCTCCGAAAGTTCTCCGAAAACGACGCCCGCCGGTACTTCGACTGGGCCGAGTTCTGGGAGCAGGCCTCCGGCATCTTCCAGCCGTTCTTCCTGACGGAGCCCCCCACCCTCTCGGACGTCGTGCAGAGCGTCAAGGGCACACGTCAGGAGGAGATCCTCGAGAAGCTGCTCACCTGGAGCTACATCGACCTGATCGAGGACCACTTCGAGCACCCGAACGTGCAGGCCAACTTCATGGGCAGCCCTGAGATGGACCCCGCGGACGCCGGCAGCATCCTTGGCCAGGCGGTGCACAGAATCGGCCAGTTCGGCCGGCCCGAAGACAAGGGCATCCCACGCATGAGCATGGGCAACATCTCCGGCGCGATGGCCGCTTCGGCGGAGAGCCTCGGCGTGGAAATCAGGACGCGCGCGCCGGTGGACAGCGTGATAGTGGAGGACGGCGAGGCGAAGGGCGTGAGGCTGGCGAGCGGCGAGGAGATCCGCAGCTTCATCGTCGTCTGCAATGCGGACCCGAAGCGGACGTTCTCGACGCTGTTCCAGCCAGACGAGCTCCAGCCGACCACTCTGAAGCGAGTGAAGAGCTGGAAGACCAGGGCGAACTGCGTGAAGTTCCTTGCGGCCATGACGGAGCTCCCTGACCTGTCCGGGTACCTGGGAGACGGATACGACCAGGACGCCATAACTTCAATCCGCATGATGCCCTCGCTGGACTACCACAGGCAGAGCTGGGCCGATTGCGAGGCCGGGCGACCGTCGTCGGCGCCGATCATGCACATCCAGCTAACCTCGGTGGCCGAGCCGAACCTCATCCGGCGCGGAGAAGGCCACGTGATGTCGAACTGGGTGCTCTACTACCCGGGCGAGCCGAACGAGGGCAGCTACGCGGACCTCCGCAACCAGATCGGCGAGCAGATCATCGACGTTATCGACAGCTACTGCCCGAACTTCCGGGATAGCCTGATCGAGTGGTCGGTGCAGACGCCAGAGGACATCCAGACGCGCGTGGGCATGACGAACGGCAACATCCGGCACCTGGACGAGATACCGAGCCAGATGCTGTCCCAGCGCCAGTCGTACAGGACCGAGGTGCGGAACTTCTACATGTGCGGCGCGGGCACGCATCCGATGGGCGAGGTGACCGGAGCGCCGGGCCACAACGCGGCCCACGCGGTGCTGCGAGACCTGGAACGCATAGCCCACTAGGCAGCCAGGGCATGGCCCTGGACCCATAGAGGCGTGGATGTATTCGGCGGGCGGCAGGGTTGAATAGACGATGGATGCGTGTGCCAGCGTCCTTCGACAGGCTCAGGACGAACGTGATATAGGCTGCAGGAGGTGTGAGGATGGCTGACAACCAGTACGACGCGATAGTGATCGGTGCAGGCCACAACGGGATGACGGCGGCGGGATACCTGGCCCGCGACGGGCTGAAGGTCCTGGTGCTGGAGAGGCTGGACAAGATCGGCGGCGCGGTCACGACGGACGAGTTCGCTCCAGGCTATCTGGGGCCGATGTGCTCGTACGTCTGCCACGTGCTGCAGGGCCGCGTCATCGACGACCTGCAGCTCCGAGAGCACGGGTTCGAGATCATCCCCGAGTCCGGCGCACTGGGATGGACATCGTACGGCATTCATCCCTTCCCGGACGGCACGTACATCGGCGGGCCGGAGATTAACAGCCCGCTGGACCAGGCAAACCAGCTAAGACAGTTCTCAGATAACGACGCGAGGCGGTTCTTCGACTGGGTAGACTTCTGGGAGCGCGCCGTGTCGGTGTTCGCGCCGTACTTCATGACCGAGCCCCCTACCCTCTCCGACGTGATGCACAGCGTGAAGGGAACGCGGAACGAGGAAATACTGGAGAAGGTCGTCACGTGGAGCCTGCTCGACCTCATCGAGGACCACTTCGAGCACCCGAACGTGCAGGCCAACTTCCTGCGCTACCCGGAGATGGACCCGATGTCGCCTGGCAGCATGATGTCGGCCGCGATACTCGGCATCGGGCGGCAGGGCCGCCCCGAAGACCGGGGCATACCTCGAATGAGCATGGGCAACATCGCGGACTCGATGGCGTCGTCCATCAGGAGCATGGGCGTGGATATCAGGACCGGGGCGCCGGTGGACAAGGTGCTGGTGGAGAACGGAGAGGCTCGGGGCGTGCGGCTCGCGAACGGCGAGGAGATCAACAGCTTCATGGTGGTCTGCAACGCGGACCCGAAGCGGACGTTCAACACGCTGTTCGAGGAGGGGCAGATACGCGAGGACACCATCCAGAAGGTCAACCGGTGGAAGACGCAGGCGGGCTGCGTGAAGTTCCTGGCGGCGATCAAGGAGCTTCCTGACCTGTCCGGCTACCTGGGCGAAGGCTACGACGCGTCCAAGATCAACCACATCGGCATCAATCCCTCCGTGGAGTACCACCGGCAGAGCTGGATGGACTGCCAGTCCGGCCGGCCTACATCCTCGCCACTGATGAGCATCCAGCTCACCAGCGTTGTGGAGCCGAACCTGGTGCGCAGGGGCGACGGCCACGTACTTTCGAACTGGGTGCTCTACTACCCGGGCGAGCCGAACGAGGGCAGCTACGCGGACCTCCGCAACCAGATCGGCGAGCAGATCATCGACGTTATCGACAGCTACTGCCCGAACTTCCGGGACAGCCTGATCGAGTGGTCGGTGCAGACGCCGGAGGACATCCAGACCCGCGTGGGCATGACCGACGGCAATATCCGCCACCTGGACATGATCCCGAGCCAGCTTCTATCGCAGCGGCAGCCGTACAGGACCGAAGTGCGCAACTTTTACATGTGCGGCGCGGGCACGCACCCGCTTGGCGAGGTCACCGGAGCGCCGGGCCACAACGCGGCCCACGCCATCCTGCGCGACCTGGAGCGGATTGCGTTCTAGGCGCAGGGCACGCCACGCACCCAGCAGGGTTTCCCCTGCACCCATAAAAGGGGAGCCGGGCTCGAAGCGTGGGTGGCCAAGCGGATGATTTCATGTTGTGCGGGGCGGCGAGTGCGAACTCGGTTTCAGACAGTCGTTTGAGTTAGACAGGAGTTGGTCTTGGCTGAAGCAGAAAACGTCTCTACGGACGATCTGGAGGCTCTCGCGAGGCGTTCGGGTCTCGAGTTAACCCCCGAGGAGATCGAGAGCCTGAGGCCGATGTACGAGCACTATGCGTCTCAGGTGGCTGAGATGCACGGGCTTGACCTGGACGACGGCGACCTGGCGGTCATGTTCGCTCCGTCGGAACTCGAGAAGCGGGGCGACTGACTCTTGACGCAGCACCAGAGCGAACTCCACTACCTGACTATCCACGAGGCCAGCGCGCTGCTGAGGGCAGGCCGGCTATCGCCGGTCGAGCTTACGCAGGCGTTCCTTGACCGCATCGAGGCGCTGGACCCTACCCTGCTTGCCTACATCACCGTGCTTGGCGAAAGCGCGATGTCGGAAGCCCGGGCCGCGGAGGAGGAGATACGGCGGGGTGACTACCGCGGTCCCCTGCACGGCATCCCCATTGCGTTAAAGGACATCTACGACACGGCGGGCGTACGCACCACGGCCGCGTCCAGGATCATGGCCGACAGGGTGCCGACGCAGGACGCGACCACGACCGCGCTGCTCAAGGAGGCCGGCGCGATCCTTCTCGGCAAGCTGACGCTGCACGAGTTCGCGCTCGGCGGGCCTGACCCGTCGACCGGCTTCCCGCTGGCGCGCAACCCCTGGAACCTGGAACACATACCGGGCGGCTCCAGCAGCGGATCCGGCACGGCAATCGCCGCGGGTCTGTGCATGGGGACGCTGGGCTCGTGCACCGGAGGCTCCATACGAGGGCCTGCGTCGCACTGCGGAATCGTCGGGCTGAAGGCGACGTACGGCAGGGTCAGCCGTTACGGCGTGGTGCCGCTCAGCTGGACGCTGGACCACTGCGGGCCAATGACGTGGAACGTGGAAGACACCACGCACATGCTACAGGCGATCGCCGGTCACGACGCGAAGGACCCTACGAGCAGCCGCGCCCCGGTACCTGACTACAGCCGATCGCTGGTTGAGGGCATCGATGGGATGCGAATCGGCGTGCCACGGGACTTCTTCTTCAGCGACCACCCCAAGATCAGCGCAGAGGTGCTCGCCACTGTGGACGCCGCGCTGGATGAGCTGGGACGGCTGGGCGCGCAGGTAGAAGACGTCTCCATTCCGATGCTGGAGTACGCTGGGGCGGCGCAGCCTGTGATCATGCTGGGCGAGGCCTTCGCCTACCACGGGGCCAATCTCCGCAGCCAGCCGGAGAACTTCGGCGACATGTGCCGCGCGAGATTCCGGATGGGCGGGCTGTTCTCCGGAGGCGACTACGTGCAGGCGCAGCGCGTAAGGAAGGCGCTGACGAACGAGTTCAACGAGGCGCTGAGCCGCTACGACCTGATAGCCTCGCCGGCGATGTCGAACCCGGCCACGCGATTCGACGAGACGGACGTCATGACCACGGCGAGGGCGCCGAGTTTCACAGGGCCGTACAACCTGACCGGGATGCCCGCGATATCTGTGCCGTGCGGCTTCACCGAATCGGGGCTGCCCATTGGGCTGCAGCTTGCGGGCCGGCCGTTCGACGAGCCGACTGTCATTCGAGCCGCGTACACGTATCAGCAACACGTCCGGCTGTTCGAGAGGCGTCCACCGCAGTTTTCCTGAGGAGTCAAGGCCGGGCGTCCCCCTGTATCGGAGTACGGGGCAGGCTCTGCACTCACAAGAGGGGGCGACGGCTC
This sequence comes from Dehalococcoidia bacterium, assembly GCA_965116985.1. Lineage (GTDB taxonomy): Bacteria > Chloroflexota > Dehalococcoidia > Lucifugimonadales. The sequence goes on from OZ220745.1 coordinate 536,748, forward strand.
GCGGTGGGGTTCCCGCATCTCACTCGGCTGGGGCAGAGCAAGGGCCCTTTGCCCAGTGCCGCTCCCTGGGCTCCGGCCGTTGGATTCGCTTTCACTGGGGGTTCAAACGTGCACCGAGGGCCATCATAGTCAGATGTTGTAAGGTGATCTGCGACCCCAAGACGTGGGACGGTGAGCGATGACTACGGATGCAAGGCTCGGTATGGTGGAAGGTCGGGTGGAGGAGCACGAGGCGGCAATAGCTGACCTGCGGGAGGGTCAGCGCGAAATACGAAACATGCTGGCCACTGTGAACAGCCGAATCCACCGAGTATTCCCCGCAATCCTGGGCTTAGGCGCGGCGCAGATCGCGTTGCTGATCACGCTTGTATTCCGAGACTAGCGAAACAGGACCTTGACTGAAGACGGGCCCTCGAGATACTAAGGCTCGGCACTACCTGCCGGACACCGCCTTCAGGATGCTGCCAAGCACGGCGAGGCCGAGCCCGCCGCCCATCATCACCATCGAGACTACGCCGGCGGTGCCGGCAACGTCCCTGGTGGACATCGCGCCGGCAGTATCGCCGGAGATGCCGGTCCCGATGCTGACGGCCGTGCCGACGCAGGAGAGGCCGCAGGCGCCGAATCCCAGGAACACCACGGCGATGCCCGTCCACATCGCGACGTTGCCCCATATCCAAAGTGGGCTGCGTTCCTTCCTGCGGGAGCTGTGCGGCGCAGGGGTCATTCGTCCACGAGACTGATCAGCGCGATCACTGCGGAGCCGTGCTCCGTGGCGGCGATGGCGCTTACGAAGTGCGCGTCCGCCGTGATCAGCTTCGCGCCGAGGCTGTGGGCGAGCGCCAGGTATGTACAGGCGTACGCCGGACGTTCCAGAGATATCGCGATGCGGAGAGCGTCGGCTGAGAGTTCATCGTCGTTGGCCCAGCCCACCGGCAGCTCAGGCAATGCGGCGGCAAGGGCGCCCGCCTGCCTGGCCTCTATCTCCCCAACGCGGACTTTCCGCCACAGGGCGTTCCCTACCTCGGCCGCCAGCAGCCTGGGGGCGAACAACGCGTGCGTGCCGTCCAACAGGCGCGCTGCGATGTCCGACTGCTCCTCCGCGACGAGCCACTTGATAGCGACGCTCGCGTCCACGACGAAGCGCATCATCCAGTCCCGTGCCCGGTCTCACGGTCGCGCCGGACCAGGAACTGCGACGGCGTCTGGCTCCTGCCGGGGGTCTGCCTGCGCAGCGTCACCGCATGCTCCCTGAACGCCCGGAGCTTGCTCAGCGTGTCGTCATGCACGGCGTTCTCGAGAATCTCGCGGGCCTCGGCTTCCAGCGAGCGGTTGTTTTCGGCCGCGCGCGCCTTGAGCCTGGCGACGACGTCATCTTTAACCCGCCTGATATGTACTGTAGCCACAGCTAATTCCTATCTGATGCTAGCAATATGCTAACTCAAGAACGGTTTAGCGTGGATACGGATTTGGGTCAGTTCCTGACGAGGTTTCAATCAAACTGGAAAACGGCCGGCTGCGGTCCTGCAACACGTACCGCACCGATGCAGTCACGCTCGCGCGCTTCAAGGTCCTCGAGAACCACCCTGCCCTTGTATGCCCGACGGCTTTGCATGGCTTTACAAAGGCTGTTCGCGCTATCGACCACAGCCAAGAGCAGTGTATAGCAGAGCGCCACACCCGCACTCTGCACATCCCCTTCCCTGCCAACGCTTGAAGAGATGAGCCACACGCCGCCTGAAACCGGGCGGCGGGTGCTTGGCGTAGAATCGGCTGCGGGGACTTTCCTGAAGGCGGAGCAATGGCGCATCCGTGGGCGAACGTATTCATTCTGATCGTGGGCGGCGTTTCGCTGGCGAGCGGCTTCTTCGGACTGCTGGGCGGCTCCCCCGAGTGGGGCCCTGCCCTCCTCGCGCACCGCATCTCCGGCTATGCGCTGGTGGCGCTGCTTCTCTGGAAGGGCCGGAACATCGTCGCGCCGCTGCTGAGCAGGCGCCGCTGGGTCCGGAGCCCTGCGCTTCACCTCGGAGGACTGGCGTTGCTGGCGCTCCTGCTGTCGCTCCTGGGACTTGGGCTGGTGTGGAGCTTCAGCGGCTACTTCGCGTACCTCGGCTTCAGCGGGCTCAGCTGGCACATCTACACATCGCTGGTACTTGCGCCGCTCGTACTGTGGCACGTCCAGCGCCACACGTGGACACTGCGCGCACGCTTCTGGGTGGAGCGCCGATCGTTCCTGCGGCTGGCGGGGCTTGGGCTGGCCGGCTTCGCCCTGTGGCAGGCGGGCAAGCTGACCTCGGGAGTCCTGGAACTGCCGGGTACGGAGCGGCGATTCACAGGCTCGTACGAGCGGCGAAGCTTTGCCGGAAACCGGTTCCCGACCACATCGTGGCTTAACGACAACCCCGAGGCGATCGACAAAGACTCGTGGAGGCTGAAGGTCTCGGGACTGGTCGACCAGGAACTGGACCTGTCTCTAACCGACCTGACGCACGGCGATGGAGGCCTCACAGCAACCCTGGACTGCACTGGAGGCTGGCACTCTACGCAGGAGTGGGACGGCGTGCCGCTGCTCGATGTCCTGGAGCTTGCCGGCGCCGACCCGGAGGCTCGCAGCGTTGCCGTACGGTCCGTCACAGGCTACCAGCGCAGGTTCACGATGGAGGAGGCGCGGGAGTACCTGCTGGCGACGCACGTCGGGGGCGAGCCGATATGGCACGGGCACGGATCGCCGGTGCGCTTGGTAGCGCCCGGCAAGCGCGGGTTCGAGTGGGTGAAGTGGGTGACGTCGATCCAAGTAAGCGACGCCCCAAGCTGGTGGCAGTCGCCGCTGCCGCTTACGTGAGGGAGCCTCACCTAGCACTGCGCAAAACAGCCCATCCCCTGCGATTCGTAGCTGCTGAACGCCGTGAGCTAACTTAGTTAAACAACTGGCCACGTAGGCTTCCGGTGCATCGAACGCCGTTCGTCCTCAGAAAGGCACGGTCGCGAGATTGCCCATTCTGTTCGCGGCGGTATCGAAGGAAAAGTCAGACCGCGAAGACTTGGAAATGCAAGGGCGGCCTCATGGGCCGCCCTTGCTACAGCGCAACATTGACCTAATCTTGTTTCAGCGCAAGGCAGGTTAGGAATTCTCTACGGGAAACTCCTGCTCCATCTCTCCGATGGTCTCATCGAGGATGTCGATGATGTCGTCGATGATCTCGCGGGTGATCACCAGCGGAGGCGCGAAGGAGACAGAGTCCCCTGCCCTCACGGCGAGGCCGCGGTCGCGCAGCTTCTTGGTGAACTTCTCCGAGTACTCGCCCCGGGGGCCACCGCCGTACCGTTCCTTGGTCCTGCGGTTCTTGACCATCTCCAGGTTGAGGAGCAGGCCCATGCCGCCGCCCACGAATCCGACGCTGGGGTGGTTCTCCTGAAGCGTGGACATACAGCGGTCGTAGAAGTACCGGCCCATCTCGTCGGCGTTCTGGACCACGTTGTCGCGCTCCATGATCTCGACGTTCTTGAGGGAGGCAGCCATTACTGCCGGATGGCCCCCGAATGTCACGCCGTGATGGAAGGCTGAGTCCTCGCCTTCGGCATTGTCGAACGCCTCAGTGACCTTCTTCGCCGCCATGACGCCACCCACCGGCAGCTCGCCGCTGGAGAGGCCCTTTGCCATGGTCATGATGTCCGGCTGAACGCCGAACCTCTGCATGCCGAACCAGGTTCCCAGCCTGCCGAAGCCGCAGACGATTTCGTCGGCGATGAACAGCATGCCGTTTTCGTCGCAGATCTCGCGGATCTCCGGGAAGTACTCGTCCGGCGGAATCTGCGAGCCCTTGCTGACGGGCGTGGCAATGAACGCGGCCACCGACTCGGCGCCCTCTGCCTTCACGGCGTTGCGGAGCGCCCGGGGGCTCTGAGCGCAACAGTTGTCGCGCGTCCTGCCCTCGTATCCCCATGGGCACTCGAAGCAGTACGGCGGGTCCACCGAGGGGCCCATGTTGAACATGTTGGAGAACATGGCGCTGCCGCGCGTCCCCGCGGTGCCGGCAGCCATCGCCGCGTTGCTGGAGCCGTGGTACTGTCCCCTTCTCCAGATGACTTTGGACTTCATGGGGTTGCCGGTAATGTGCTGGTACTGCCGGGCCATCTTCAGGGCGATCTCAACGGCCTCAGAGCCGCCGCCGCAGAAGAATGTGCGGTGCATGTCACCCGGAGCATGGCCGGCGATCTTCTCAGAGAGCAGGATTCCGGGGATGCTGCTGTACGCGCCGGAGTTCGCGTAGGCGAGGGTCGTCATCTGGTTGGCGACAGCCTCCGCTACCTCCGGATGGTTGTGGCCGATGTTCTTGAGCAGAAGGCCGCCGAAGCCGTCGATGTACCTGTTGCCCTCGATGTCCCAGATGTAGCAGCCGTCGCCGCGGACCATGATGTTGTAGCCGTCCTCGGCCACGAGATCAGCCATCTGGTGGTTCTGCGTCCAAAAGTGGTCGAGGCCCTTCTTGACGAGGGCGTCGATCTCTTCCCTGGAGTAGTTGTCCTTGATCCACCACGCCGACTTGTCAGTGGGAGTTACCATGTTCGCTCTCCTTGGTCATTGAGGGGGCCTGCATCGCTCGCCCGCCTGGTGAGCTACCTGCGGGTTGGGCGCAATCTAGCACAGCAATGTGGGCAAGTAAACTAAGGCGCGGGCCCGGTCTCCTCCGTTGTTTTTCGTGGGCGCGCCGACCGAAACTCTCATAGTGAGTTGAGCCGAGACTAGAGGGATTTGAAGGTCCGCGTAGCTACGAATCTGGCAATGTTAAACAACAAGAGCGGCGCATCAGCCAGTGAGAACAAGGCTCCGGGAAGCGGTCGCAGGATGAGTGACGTTCACTTTGCGATGTCGCCGACGCCGCCCTACGACCATGGACTAACGGCCTCCCACATCACGTTCAATCAAGCACAGTACGGGGCGGACGTGTTCGAGGACGGTCACTACCGCCGGCTCCTGCAGATCGAAGGTCGCCAAATGCTCGTTGACGTGGACTGGAACGGAGAACCCGACACGCCGGCGCTGACGGTGCAGGCCCACGGACCGGGCATCGGCGATGAGGACGCGCCCGCCATCGAGAGAACTGCGCGTTGGCTGCTGGGCACAGACCAGGACCTCGCAGAGTTTTACCAGCTCGCGTTTGCCGACGACAGGCTTGCGCCACTGGTGAATCGGTTCCGCGGCCTGCACATCCCGCAAGCAGCGTCGGTATTCGAGGCACTGGTTTCGGCGATCCTCGGGCAGCAGGTCAGCAGCGTGGTCGCGCGAGTGCTGCGGAACACGCTCGTGGAGACGTATGGGGAACAACTGGAGCACCGCGGCGCAATCTACAGGACGTTTCCCACGCCAGCGGCTATTGCCGGTGCGAGTGTCAACGATCTGCGCGCTGTGAAGCTGAGCGGCAGGAAAGCGGAGTACGTGCGAGACGTCGCAGAGGGAGTTGCCGCGGGCGAGCTAGACCTCGAGGGGCTGCATGCTCTGCGCGACGAGGAAGTTGTAGAAGAGCTGTGCCGCATCCGAGGCGTCGGGCCGTGGACTGCGCACTGGCTGCTCATCCGGGCGTTCGGCCGCGCTGACGGCTTCCCGCACGGCGACCTCGCGCTGCAGCGCCACGTGACATCGTTGCTGCGCACGCGACATGATGGCGGCGCGGGCTCGAAGATGAGCGCGGATGAGGCGCTTGAGGCATCGCTGCGGTGGGCACCGTACCGGAGCTACGCGACAACGTACCTGTTCGCCGCAGGCAGGCAGGGCTTGGCCCTGCACCAATAGAGGGGCCGGAAGTAGCCGGCTTGGCGTTTAAGTAACGTTCAGCCCCAACTGTAGGGGCTTCGGTAGGCGAGTACGTGCATGTAATCGTGGGGCGGGCGGTTCGCGAACCGCCCCTACGGATGGGAATTGTTGGGTTGTGGTCTTAGGAGGAGAGTTTCGACGGTTGCTGACTCGACGGCTTCCTGGCTCCAGGGGATGGGGACTCCCCTGCCCTCGAGCCAGAACGGAAGCAGGTCCCTGTAGTGCGGCGAAAGCGGGTTGCCGGACTGACCTCCGGGCAGCGAGAAGAGGGACCGGTCCCAGTCGCCGACGTCCAAGACCATACGCAACGACGGGATGGCACCGGGGGCGGAGAGCGGGTCTTCGCCAACGGTGCCGGTCTGAAGAACGGTGTTTACGTCGCCGGGACACGGGAACGGGCCGATGTTGAAGATGCTGCTCAAGAGGGGCGGACGTCCAAGTGGATGGGACAGCGTAACCTGTCGCGCCCTGCCCCACTGCCATAGGTCCGACGGCTCACCGAGGCGGCGAACGGCGGTGGCATACGCCTCGCCAAGAGCGTCGTCGACCTCAACCTGCCAGCCGCGCGGGAACCAGCCCTCAGGGCGTTCTTTCAGCAGCCGGGCTACCCGGCCTACCTGCCTCGCGGCGAAGAACGAGCTTCCGCTTGCGGCATGAAGACTGCGTCCGAGGAGCCAGGGGGCTGAGCGGGGCGCCTTCGCATTTGCTACTCGACGAGACATTTCCGAGAGGAAAATGTGGAACAGCGTTCCGGGGATTGAGTCGACGGTCATGTGTCCGTCCCAAGTCTGCAACAGTGCTCTGGCGGCGGCGGTCTCAGGACTGCAAGGCCCTCCAGCAAGGACCGCGTCGCGCAGTTCTGCCCACGGCATGGACTTCACGTCCATCTGGAGCGAGGCAGAATCGGACATGTTCCAGTCTGAGCGCTCTTCCAACGCCTCAGTGATTCTCGCAAGGCGGAATCCGTCTATCCAGTCAGCGCCGAGGAACGGGCCTTCGCCGTGCGGCTGTGGCTGCGTGTTGGCTGCAGCCACATAGCCGCACTCGGGGTTGACGGTGTGCGGCATGTCCTCAAACGGCACTCCTTGCTCTTCCCAGCCGGTCCGGGAGTCCCATCCCGCAGCGGGCAACGTCCCGTTTCCGGCGCGTCGACGAGGGGTCTGGCCCACCAACTGGAAGCCGATGTCGCCAAGTGTGTCGGCACAGACGATGTCGAGCGGAAGAATCGGCCACTCAGCGAAGGGCGCTCGAAACTCCTCTATAGTCTTTGCCCGCAGGGTGCCCAGGAAACCGCCGATCGGTAAAGCGTCCAGCCAGACCGCCCGCATGGAGATCGCGCCGAGACTGCCTTCGAGTGCGGGGCTGATCAGCGGGCCGCGCGGCGTTGTCAGGACCTCTTCCTCCATTGGCTCGGCGCCCTTGATGCGGATGGTCTCGACTCGAGTCTCGCAGGGAACGTACTCTCCGTCCTGAAGCACAGAGCGGCCATCCGGGCCGATTCGTTCCAGATAGAGGTCTGTGTTATCGGTGAGGCCGGCGGTCACGCCCCAGGCGCAGTGGCCGTTGTGTCCGACGGCTATCGCGGGCGTCCCGGCAAGCGCGGCGCCGGCGAGGGTCCACTCCGGCGATTGCAATCGGGCAAGGTACCAGTGAGGCGGAAGCGCGGGCGCGAGATGCGGATCGTTGGCCAGGATGGGTCGGCCCGTCCCCGTCTTCTCACCCGACACGGCCCAGGCATTCGAGCCTCCGCCCGTCCCGACCGTTTCCCGAAGCAGCGCCAGATCTTCCGCGAGACTATCGGCTGCCTTGCCGGCGACCGCGGTGGGCGGCACGGCGACGCGTTGCCATTCAGGGTACGCGGGATCCAGGTCGCGGAGCGCGTCTGGACCGTCCAGGTCCAGGACTTTCAGCCTAGCGAGTTCGGAATCCCAGTTTGACGGCATCGTGAACGACTGCAGTTTCAGAATCGCTACGACGTCGATGGCTGTTAACTCTGTCAGATCCGAGCGTAGCAGCGACATCTCGTGGGGCCGCGCCGGCAGGCCGTGTCTCCAGCCCGCGTTGACGCCGGCGGCGAATGCGCTGAGTATCGAAGCGACGTGCGGCGAAAGCACATCGAACTGCGCCTCTGCGGCATGGCGCAGGCTGGCGCGGCGGAACAGGCGGTCCAGCCGCAACGTACCTGGTCCGAATACCTCCGACAGCGTTCCGGATGCGGCGCGCTTGGAGAGTTCGATCTGCACTGCCCTCTCCTGGCCCTGGCAGAAGCCAAAGCCAAAGAAGACGTCCAACTCATGCTCCGCGTCGATCATCGGGATGCCATAGCGGTCCCGGCGTATGGTGATCTGCCCATCTACGCCGTCCACGTGAAGGGCGCCGCTTGTGATCGGCAGGCGAGAACCGAACACCGACCGCAAGAGGGTGCGAGCAGGGCCCTGCCCTGCCGCCAAGAGGCGCGCGGTAACTCTGCTGCTTATGCTCAGTGCTTCACGCCTCACACCGCTTGCCCATGTTCCAAGCTGGGCACAGCAAGACCCTGGACACCAAGTCGGGGCGTGCAGTTGAAAAGGCCAGGTCGAGTGGACCCGGCGTTGCTAGATATACAGAGCATAGTTCGGTCATGGAACGGACGTATATGATAGGCGGAAATCCGGCCGAGGGTTGGTGAAATGCGAATAACCGAAGTAAAGACAACTCCCCTGGCGATACCGTTCAGGCAAGCCTACCACTGGAGCCACGGGACTTCCGGCGGGACGACGACAATCCTGGTGGAAGTCCACACGGACGAGGGCGCGGTCGGCTATGGCGAATGCCTGGCGTGGGCCTCGGCGGACGCAACGCAGGCCACGATTCACCAGGCGGCGAAGGTGTTCGTGGGCGAGCAGCCGCACGACATGCAGTCGCTTCTCGCCACAGCTTCAAGGCGGCACGCGTTGTTCCTGACGCCGCGGCACGCCAACCAGATGCTGGTCGGGCTGGAGATGGCGATGTGGGACCTGGTGGGCAAGGCGGCGGGCCAGCCGGTGCACAGGCTCATGGGCGGCGCGGTGCACGAGAGCATCGGGTACTTCGCGTTCCTGCAGGGCGGGACGCCTCAGGAGCTGGCAGGCGACGCTCGGAGGCACGTGGAGGAGGGAGCGCAGGTTATCTACGTCAAGATCGGCTACAGCGAGGCGTACGACATGGAGACAATAGCGCGCGTTCGCGAGGCGATCGGCGATCGGCGGCTGCGGATCGACCCGAACGAGGCGTGGGATGTGCACACAGCCATTCGCATGATCCGTAAGCTGGAGAAGTTCGATCCGGAGTTCATCGAGCAGCCGGTGCCGAGCCACAGCATCGACGCGCTGAAGCAGGTCAAAGACTCGGTAGGCGTGTCGATTGCCGCCGACCAGTCGGTTTACACGCTGTCGGACGTGTACGAGGTGTGCAGGCGCCGGGCGGCGGACGTGTTTGTCCTGGGACTGCACGAGGCGGGCGGGTTGACCGGGCTTCGGAAGTCGGCGGCGATCGCGGAGGCTGCGGGCATCAACCTGTGTCTGCACGGGCTACGCGAGACCGGGATCACGACGTGCGCGGCGAACCAGGCGGCCGCCACGTTCCCCAACGTGGATGACGGCAATCAGATCATGCCGCAGCTGCTCGAGCACGACATTATTTCATCGCCGGACCTTACGCTCACAGACGGCAGGCTTGGGGTAGTGAGTGGCCCGGGTCTCGGCTTCGAGCTGGACTGGGACGCCATCGGAAGGGCGCACGAGCACTACCTCGAGCACGGAATGTACGTGGAGGCCTAAGACCGACTAAGGTCAGGCTTCATGGTCGGTCCCGGGGATGCCCCAGGGGCGGCGCGAGCGATGTCCATGTCGGCGTTCTTTGCGTTTCATTCAGGTCCGATTCGTAGCTAAGAGACGCAAGAGACTCATGATCCTCGAGACATGCCGTTTGGCGTCCTGCCCCACCTCTGCACTCCGGATTAAGTTCGAAATGACGGCGGATTCAGGCGCCTCAGAATGGTCGCGAACACCGTACGGCCCGCTTTCTACGGCGGGCCGTCTGGCAACTTCGGGGTGCGCGTTCCATTTGAGGGAAAGGGGGCGTTGTGATGCTATGTGGCCGTTGTGCCGGCAGGGACCGCTCAGGCGGCGACCCCTGCTCCACTTTCCCTGGCGGCCTGGAAGGCGGCGGCCTGGGCTATGGTGTGCTCCGGACCGGTGGCGCAGCAGCCGCCTACGACTTGGACACCCTTGTCCAGCCACTCGGCGGTGATCCTGCCGAGCTCCGATGGAGGCGAGTGTTCGGGGCGCAGGATGTCCCCTACTTCTCCGCCGCGCCCGCCCAGAGGCGCCATTGGGTTGTAGCCGGCGTTGGGGTAGGCACCCAGTATGCCATCGTAGCAGTCTCGCAGGATTTCCAAGCCCTCAGAGGTCTCTGCAGGGCGTGTGCACATCAGCAGGATTCCGGCGACGTCCCGCCCTTCCAGCGCCGCAACCAGGTCGCGCAGCGACTCGCCGTACTGCATCACGCCGCCGGGCCGTATGTGGCGGACTCCTAGGAACACTGGCAGGCCGAACTCTGCGCAGGCGTCCACGGCTTCGACGCAGTCGTCCTTGAAGCCGATGTACTCCGGCAGCAGGCAGTCCACGCCGAGGTCAACGAGGATCTTGGCAGGACCCGCGAACTCCTGCCGGTACGCCTCTCGGCCCTTGATGGACACGTCCGAACGGGGCTCTCCTATCAGATGGTCGTGGACGTACGGCGGAGCGATGCCGCCCGCGACGTATGCATCCGGGTTCATCGCCTCCCGCGCGGCGAGGGCGTTTTCACCACCCGCACGCACATAGTCCTGCCATGAGTACGGCAGATCAAGCGGGGTGAGCCGGCTGGGCGTGGTCCAGAAGTTGTTGCTGATAAGCACTTCCGCGCCACAGCGTAGATAGTCCTGGTGTACCTCGCGGACCACGTCCGCAAACTCGATGTTCGCGGTGGCAGACCAACCTCTCAGCTCAGTCTCCACGGTGGTCTGGACGAGGACGTCGGCACCCCGTCGCTGTATCTCCGAGCCGGTGCCGCCGTCCATGAGCATGGGTTCACCGGTGGCCAGCCTGTCCATGATGTTCTGCGTTGGCATTTTCTCAACCTCCAGAGGCCAGTTTATAGCGGCTGGTTGTCGGTGGCTAGTGGTTCGTTTGCGTTCCCAGGCAAGCCCCTTCGAGGGGCTCAGTGCAGGTCCTTCGCCGGCATAGCAGTCGTACAGGGTCGCGGTCACGCAAATGGGCGCTGGAGAGAGCGGTCAGATGATGCCGGCAGCCTGTAGGTCGTGCAGTTCGCTCTCATCGAGACCGAGGATGCCGCCGTAGACTTCGCGGTTGTGCATGCCGAGCGTGGGTGCGCCCGGCGGCTGTGGGAGCGGATCGCCGTCGAACAGTACAGGGAAGCCGGTCGAGGGGGCGTCCACCGGCGCGTCCATTGCGGCGTGGCGCATATCGAACAGCGTTCCGCGATCACGGAAGTGCGGGTCCCGTAGCGCTTCGGGGGCGGTCCTAACGGGAGCGCACGGCACTCCGTGCTCCACGAGCCGTTCCAAGACATCCGCACGAGTCAGGGGACCGACGCTTTCCTGAATTGCATCTCTTGTGGCCTCGACGTGGACGTTGCGGGAGTCGAAGCTTTCGAACCTGGGATCGCTATGCCAGTCGGCGCGGTCCAGGGCAGCCGCGAGGCGCCTCCACTGCTCGTCGCTGGCGATGGTGATGATGACATCGCCGTCGCTTGCGTGATACAGGCCGGTGGGCCCGGCGCGGGTGTTGTTTCCCATGCGCAGGGGGAGGCCCTGTGCAATGTCCTCTTCAAGATTGTCGACTGACATCAGCGCCATGATGGAGTCCATCATCGAGACGTCAAGATGCCGGCCCTTGCCGGTCTTCTCGCGCACCATGAGCGCGCCCGCGATCGATAACGCGGCATAGAGGGGCGCGACCATGTCACCGATGTAGAAGCCGACGCGCGTTGGAGGGCCGTCCGGATGGCCGTTGACGTCCATGAGTCCGCTCATGCCCTGAACCTGCGGATCGTGGGCGGGCATCCGGGAGTATGGCCCGGACTGACCGTAGCCTGTGATCGAGCAGTAGATGATCGAGGGGTTGGCCTCCGAAACATGTTTATAGCCCAGGCCCATTCTCGCCATGGCACCGGGGGCGAGGTTCTCGATGAGCACCTGAGACTTGCGTGCCAGGTCCAGCAGCACTTCCCTGCCCCGCTCGCTCTTAAGGTCCAGCGTGACGCTCTTGACGCCTTGGTTGCGTTTCAGGAACCGAGTCGAGATGTCTTCCAGCGTGCGCCGTTCGTCCGACAGGCCGTCAGGTCCTGCAAAGGGCCCGGCGGATCTAGTCGCGTCTCCGGTACCGGGTCGCTCGATCTTGATGACCTCGGCGCCAAGTCGGGCGAGCGTCATCCCGAGAAAGGGGCCGGCGAGGAAGCCGGTAATGGCGATGACGCGGATGTCAGACAGCGGCTGCATTGGGGCTACGCTGGCACAGCAGCTACGGAGTGTTCTTGGTTAACGTTCATCAATCTGTACAAGAGACGCTGGTTACGATACTGCTCATCCCTCAGCCCCTCGCCTTTCGGGATACCGGCCCATTCGCCTTCGCTCAGGGCAGGCTCTTGGCCTGCATGACATATTTCCAATTGTGCCCGCGCATTCGGCGTTCCTACCATCCCGTGGGAGCGTCCCAGTGGTCGAGGGCGCTTACCTCGCCGAGGGGATTGCGGGTGGTCGGTCCAAATCTGCCACGAGGGTAGCCAAGCGGCATACAGTAGACGACCTGGGCATCGTCTGGGATGCCGAACAACTCGTGAACTCTGGCCTCAACGGAAGCGTGCAGCGTGGTAATGGTGCTGCCGATGCCTAGCGAGCGGGCCGCAAGCAGCAGGTTTTGGGCCGCGGGCACGACGGAGTTCGCCGCACCTGCGCCCCGAGACGTGGCACACAGCAGGACTATGACCGGCGAGTTCCCTATCTCGTCGGCGAAGCGCGCCGCTGAGCGGCGGACCTGGGTGTCAGGCAGGTCATCAGGGCCCATGATGCCTTCATCCCGACGCTTGGCCCACCACGCCTCCCTGTACAGTTCGCCCAGCTTGCTTCTGAGCTCGGCGTCACGTACGACCAGGAAGCGCCACGGCTGCTCGTTGCCGCCGTTGGGGGCCTTGATCGACGCCTCGAGAACCGCGCGGAGGTCGTCTTCGGGGATCGGGTCCGGCTTCTGGCGTCGAATAGCTCGGAGCGAGAAGATCGCTTCGCCAAGCGGCATGTTCAGGCGGTCTTCGGTGCTAGTTGTCAATGGGCTTTCCTTTCTGTTCTGGCGACACGTCTGGACGGCGGCGTCTTGTTGCCGGTGTGGGTGCTTCATTGTACACTCGCCGTAACTTTCCCCTGAGGTCTCCGCATGGCCCTTCCCGAGCACGTCAAGTACCTAATCATCGGAGCGGGCGTACACGGTCTAAGTACCGCCTACCACCTTGCACTGAAGCTCAAAGCCCAAGGCAATGGCGATGGGCGGGACGTTCTAGTGGTGGACAAGACCGGCGTAGCGGCCGGCGCGTCAGGGATCGCGTGCGGAGTGATCCGCAACAACTACTTCCAGCCGGCTATGCGGGAGCTGATGGCGCACAGCGTGGAGGTCTGGGAGAGCGACCCACAAGCATTTAGCTATCACCCAGTGGGATACATGCAGATCAGCCCCGAGGTAATGCATGAGGGCGTGGCGCAGATCCACGGAGAGCAGCAGGCCATTGACTACCCTTCCACCTTCATAGAGGGAGCTGAGGACTCTCTTCTATATATGAAGGGCCTCTTCGACGACTGGCAGGCGAAGGGCATCACGTCAGTGCTGCATGAGCACAAAGGAGGCTACGCGAACAACGTGCGTTCAATGCAGGGACTGGCCGGCAAGGCGATGCAGGAAGGGGTGACGATCGAGGCGGGAGTGCGCGTTACCGGCTTCCGGTACAACGGCAGCGTGTCGGCGGTCGAGACCGACCGCGGCGCGATCGGCGTGGAGCAGGTGGTCGTAGGCGTTGGGCCGTGGGTACCGCAGATTTGGGAAATGCTGGATCTGCCAACCGAAGTGTCGATCAAAGGGGCTGACGGGACCGTCCACGAAGGCGTACCAATGTGGAACTACCTGTGCCTGCAGGAAGGGACGCTCGGCGTGGACCCGAGCACGTTCGTGACGAACGACGGCAAGATGCCGCCGGTGATTCACGTGGACACGGACTCTCCCCTCTACTCCGACCGGGACGGCTCGCTGATCACCGACGAACTGTGGGGCATCTACTACAAGCCTGACTTCAACTTCGATGGCGTTCAGGGTGGATCGGCACCGTACGACGTGGACAAGGCCCCTGTTGACGTTGCAGTGGACCCGTACGGTCCAGATTCGAAGGAGTTCATCGTGGGCGAGGACTTTGAGGACATGTGGGCCTCTGCCCTGGCCTTCTGCCACAAGCGGTTCGAAGGCAAGCACGGCCTGTACCGGAAGGAACCGTCCGGAGGGCTCGGCGCGTTCACGCCCGACAGCTTTCCCGTTATCGACACCTACCGGCAGAACGTTCGGATCGTCGCCGACTCCAATCACGGCTACAAGATGATCGGCGTGGGCGAGCTCATCGCCGAAGAGTTGACCGGCGGATCGTCGGCTCTCCTCGAGCCGTTCCGCTTCTCACGCTACGCTGAGGGCAAGCTCCACCCGGTATCTTCAAGCCCGTTCCCCTGGAGCTAGGGGGTTGCGTAACAACGCGAAGTCCTCCTGCTCTTTCACGCTCAACCCCTCGAGGAGCTTGGGGCAGACCCTACCCTACTTGCATCGAGGAAGAAGGGATGCGGCACTGTCTGACAGGAAGGGCCGCGCCGGAGCAGGGAGGAATGCATGACGACTGATCTGGAAGCCTATGTTGACCAGGATGGCAGGGCCGAACTCGTAAGCGAGGTACGCCGGAAAATCGACGAACTGGGAGTACAGTACATCTACTACCAGTTCGTGTCTGTCACCGGTCGGATCATGGGCAAGGGCATTCCGGCCGACCACTGGGAGCGTACGGCGGAGCGCGGATTCCAGCTCGTCTACGGCTCGACGGCGAACCTGTTCGTCGACAGGTACAGCAATTACATCGGCTACGGCCCCGAGTCCTGGGAGCTTGTTGGCATTCCAGACCCGGAGACCTTCGTTCAGCTTCCGTGGGACAGGCGATGCGCCCGCGTCTTCTGTGTGCTGTTCAGGAACCGCGAAGAGCATGAGAACCCCGGAGCATTCCTGACCTCGGACTGCCGGGGAAACCTGATTCGCCACCAACAGGAGTTCCGCGAGAAGCACAACGGGATGCACCTGCGGGCCGGCGCCGAACCGGAGATGATGTGGCTCAAGCAGGACGAGCACGGCAACCCGGACGGCGGCTACAGCAAACCCTTCTGTTATCACATCAACCAGTTCGAGTCGCTGAGGGAGGTGTTCCTGGACGCGATCCAGTGGTCGAGGGAGATGGGGCTGGACATGATCCAGGGAGACCACGAGGACGCGCCGGGGCAGCTTGAGCTGAACTTTACGTTCGACGACGCAGTGAGGACAGCCGACCGGCTGACAACGTACCGGCAGATTTGCGCTGCCGTGGCTCGCAAGCACGGGATAATCGCGTGCTTCATGCCGAAGCCGTTCATGGGCGTCTCTGCCAACGGCTGTCACCATAACTTGTCTTTGTGGACCAGCGGCAGCGAGAGAGTGCTGCCTCTGGGCAACGATCCCCTGCCCGGCATGGAGGGCGTGTTCACTTACCTGAGCGATGGCGAAAACCACTTCATGCCCGTCGAGGGTGGACTACTCACGACGCCCGGCCCGATTGGCCTGCAGAGCATCGGGGGCATTCGCGAGCACCTTCCAGCCCTGACAGCCATCGGCTGCCCGACCGTGAACTCGTACAGGCGGCTATGGGACACAGGCTTCTGGGCGCCGGTGTACGCGGACTGGGGCTACCAGAACCGTACGACCGCGCTCAGAGTCTCCGCGCCGGGCCGGTTCGAGTACCGGGCCGTTGACTCGTCCGTGAACCCATACCTGATGGCTTCGGCAATCTTGAAGGCGTTCGACGATGGCATCACGCGCGACCTCGACCCCGGCGAACCCGAGCAGCGGAACATCTACGAAGCCATGGAGGCCGGCAAAGAGGTCTCCAAGCTTCCGGAGTCGCTGGGCGATGCGCTGAAAGCTCTGGGCGAGGACGAGGTGATCCGGAGCGCGCTGCCTGGCGACATGTACAGGGTGTTCATGCACTACAAGAGAGACGAGTGGGAGAAGTTCCTCTCCACCGTCACCGATTGGGACATGGAGACGTACCTGGACGTGCTGCCATAGGGTGCGTCGGCGCGGCCGAAGACTCGATCATTAATGGATTTTGTCTGGCCGCTTCCCCGACTGGAGCAGGCAGGTTACGATTGACCGGCAAGCAGGATTGAAGCTAGGTTAAACGCAACAGAAATCTTCACCACTTCCTCTCCCGACGGGAAGATCCGGGTGAGCCCTCGAGTGTAGAGAGGGTCTGAGGCAGGGAGGTTAACAACAATATGTGCGGAATTGCGGGAGTGATTCACAGAGGAGCGGCGGCTCCCATCGGGTTGGAGCTTACAAAGATGCTCCAGTCCCTGAAGCACCGGGGGCCGGACTCCACAGGCTATGCGGTCTACGGCTCGCCACCACAGGAGACATCGTATGTTGTCAGGTTCAATACGATTGAGCCGGACAGGATCGGAAAGGGAGGCAGCCGCACGCGGGAACTGATGGAGGAGCGCAAGGAGCAGTTTGACAAGCGCCTCTTTGAACTTGGCGGGACGATTACCGAGTCTGACAGCCCGCGGGATTACTCGAACCGTTACGTTGTCAACTACGACGGCGATTTGAGAGAACTGGCGGAGCACCTGGAGGAGATCGAGGGCGTGGAGATTCTCTCTATCGGCCGCTCTCTGGAGCTCGTCAAGGACCTGGGGGACGCCGAAGAGGTGTCCGCTCACTATGGTCTGAACACCTATGTGGGGACGCACGCGATCGGCCACGTGAGGATGGCAACCGAGTCGGACGTCGACATACGTTCGGCGCACCCCTTCTGGGCGTACCCATTCAGCGACGTGTCGGTCGTGCACAACGGGCAGCTAACCAACTACTGGATGATGCGCCGCGCCTTGGAGCGCAAAGGGCACCGATTCATGTCCGACTGCGACTCGGAGGTGATCGCGGTATTCCTCGCGGACAGGATGCACGACGGCGTGAGCCTAGAGGACGCGATGCGGGAGTCGGTGGAGGAGATGGACGGCGTGTTCACGTACCTTGTGGCCACACGAGATGAGCTCGGCATGGCGAAGGACACGATGGCAGCGAAGCCGATGGTGCTGTACGAGAGCCCCGAGCTAATAGTGCTGGCATCGGAAGAAGTAGCAATCCGAAGCATTTTCCCTGAAGAGATCGACACGTTTGACCCGTACGAGGGCGAGGTGATGGTATGGCAAACGTGACGCAGCGCGGCGCCCAGCTCCACGAAGAGCAGCTTGCGGGACGGACGCAGCAGGTCTTCTTCAGCCCCGAGGCCGATGAGAATTTTCTCTATCACGGCTCGTCAGAGGTGGAATTCGACAAGGCGGCCGATTTCGACGCTGCAGGACTGTCCCCTCCGGAAGTGAACGCGCGTATACGAGACCTGACGGAAGCGGGGCATGGCACGATTACCGTGAGGAACCCTGGTGCGATGCACGGCCTGGGAGTGGGCATTCTGAACCGGCTGAACCTGAATTTCGATGGCAGCCTCGGTTACTTCGGTCTTGGGTGCATCGACGGCCCCAACGTGAGAGTAAGCGGCCGAGTTGGCTGGTCCTGCGGTGAGAACATGATGGCCGGCACCGTGCTGATCGAGAAAAACTCCGGCTCGTGTTTCGGGGCCGCGATCCGCGGAGGCGACCTGGTCTGCAAGGGCAACACCGGCGCCCGCGCCGGGATCGACCAAAAGGGCGGCTCGATAATAATCGGCGGCCACGCAGGCGCATTCACCGGATTCATGATGCAGCGGGGCAGGATCGTGATCCTGGGCGATGCGGGCGTGAACCTGGGCGACTCGATGTACGACGGGACGATCTACGTCGGCGGCGAGGTCAAGGGGCTCGGCACTGACGCGGTCCCCGACGAGATGACCGACCTGGACGTGGAGTGGCTGAACAGGAAGCTGACCATGTACGGCCTCGAGGTCCCCCGGGGCGTCGAGAACCTCACAAAGATCGTGTCCGGCAAGGAGTTGTGGAACTACGACAGCCTGGAGCCGCACGAGCGAAAGATGGTGCTCTAGAGCGTATTTCAGCTTTGGAGTGCAAGCTAGATTAAACACCTAGGAAAGTCTGGACGGCACATGACAAGACCTCGAGAAAGGGCAACTCACGAATGACTTCGCCCCAGGAAGAGATAAAGAGCAACGGCGCCTGGCAGAAGATCAGCCGCAATCCTCACCTGATGGGCACGAACTTCATGTTCCCGCCCGATGTGATCGACGACATCCATATCAAGGCCGAGCTCGGCCGGTATCGGATGCGGGGAATGGCGTTGTTCAAGCAGATCCCATCGTGGGACGACCTGGTGTTCCTGCCCGGTACGCTGACGCGGTTCGTGATCGAAGGGTATCGGGAGAAGTGCCTGACAGAGACGGTGATCGGCCCGAAGGCCAAGCGGCCTATGGTACTGGACATCCCGATTTACATCACGGGCATGAGCTTCGGGGCGCTTTCCTACGAGGCGAAGACGGCGCTGGCCCGCGGGGCGACGATGGCCGGCTCGGCGACGTGCTCCGGCGAGGGCGGCATGATCCCCGACGAGCGGCGGTACTCGGAGAAGTGGCTTTACCAGTGCATTCAGTCGCGGTACGGCTTCAACCCGCACCACGCCCAACTTGCCGACGCGATCGAGATCTTCATCGGCCAGGGCCACAAGGTTGGGCTCGGCGGCCACCTGATGGGCCAGAAGGTGACTGACCAGGTGGCGGAGATGCGCTCTCTGCCGGCGGGCATCGACCAGCGCTCCCCTGCCCGACACCCGGACTTCCTAGGCCCCGACGACCTCGCGCTCAAGATCAACGAGCTGCGGGAGCTGACTGACGGCGTGCCGATCCAACTGAAGCTTGGCGCGGCGCGCGTGTACGACGACGTCCGGATGGCGGCCAAGACTGGCCCGGACAGCATCTATCTTGACGGCATGGAAGGCTCGACCGGCGCGGGGCCGCACATCGCTGCCGAGGAGACCGGCGTGCCGGGAATCGCGGCGATACGAGAGGCGCGGCGCGCGCTGGACGACGTCGACGTGACCGGCGACATATCGCTGGTGTACGCGGGCGGCGTCAGGAACGGCGCGGACGTGGCCAAGGCATTGGCGCTCGGGGCCGACGCGGTGGCGATCGGCACGGCGTCGTTGATTGCGCTCAACTGCAACAAGGACATCCCCGAGGCCGACTTCATGCGGGAGATCGGCGTGGAGGCCGGCAACTGCTACCACTGCCACACGGGGCGCTGCCCCGTCGGCGTGGCCACGCAGGACCCTGAATTGCGGAAGCGGCTCAATCCTGACGACGCGTCGGTGCGGGTCTACAACCTGCTGCACACGTTGACGATGGAGTGCCAGATGCTGGCGAGGGCATGCGGCAAGACGAACGTGCACTCGCTTGAACCGGAGGACCTGGCGGCGCTAACGATGGAGGCGTCGGCCATGTGCAAGGTGCCGCTGGCCGGCACAGACTACACCGTGGGGGAACCGGAGCGGCGCAATGAGTAGCGACCACACGCAAGACGACCGCGACCTGCACGTCGGATACCGGTACGACGTAAACCTGCTTCCCGACTACTCGAAGATCACGCCGTTCCTACAACGGTACATGGACATCATGGGCTGGGACGACCTCAACTGGCTCGAGGACGTCCACATGGGGTACGAGGAGGACAGGCCCGCGGTGTTCGACCGCAACATCAACGGCTGGGTCACCGTGCCCGAGGACATCGACCTGCCCGAAAGCCAGCAGGACCGGGACATGATCGCGCGGGAGCTGCTGATCAAGTTCCAGATGTCGCCAAGGCACCCAATGGTGACGCTGCGATCGCACTACGGCAAGCGGAAGGCGTAAGCGGCACGCCGAGGGGCTCCCTCTACTCCCCTGCTATTCCCAGATCGGCCTGTTGTGCCGGTGCAAAACCGCCGGCAAGCATTTTGCTTGATACAATCATGAGGTATGTCATGATTGATTTGACGTGCTCTGAGGCATGAGGGGAGGTTGGCACGATGCACACAATAAGACTTCTGGTGGACGACTACGTCTATCGACTTGCGCTTCAGAAGGCAAACGCAGAGGGCGTCTCCTTGGAAGCCGTTGTTCGAGACGCACTGGAGCAGGACCTGACCGACAGCCAACGACGCCCCCTATCCTTAGAAGACTTGGGATTCGTGGGTATCGGGCGTTCCGACGGCGGCGACTCGAGTCCCGTGTCTGAGAACCATGACGAGGCGCTGGCAAGGGCGCTAGAAGAGGAATTGGCGGAGAAGCGTCCGACTAAATGAGTCGAGGCCCTATCTGCTTTTGGCTAACGCCACAGTTCCCTTGCTCTGACACCCAAACTGAGCGCTCTTCGCTTGCCTCGCTAGCGTTCTTCGCTGGCCTCTTCTGAGTTTGATTTCCAGTTAAGCTGCCGGGTCACGGCAAGGTAAGGCTGCGAGCCACGCCAACGCACGACCTTGATGCGCAGATGCTTCGGCTCCTTCTTTCCTACGCTGTGGCAGTCTTCAACTGATGTCGTACGTCTCGCTAGCATGGGTCCTGCTTCTCCTTTTGTTCAGAACGTATTCGGATGATCCTGAGGCGGAGGCTTCCGCTCATTCCTGCCTCTCTCGTTGCTCTACCCTGCTCTGCTCATCGAAGCCCTCAATCTGTTGGGGCTTGGGCATGGCTACGTCATGGTGTCTTCTCATGCCTCGTGAGTTTCTTCGGCGAAGGCACGTGCGGGGACGACGCCAATCTCATGAGCCGGCAGAATCTGTGTCATCGTCGCCGTTGTTGGTGCCGAGGAGTGTGCGGAGGCGTTCGCGGGCCTGGCGGATGATCTCGGCCTGTTCGGCTACTTCGTTGAAGAGGTCCGCCCTCGCATTGATGCCTTCGTTGATGAGGAGCGCGGCGGCCTCCGACCGGCTTTTCGTGACCTGGCAGTCGACGAGCTCGTCGATCTTCTGGAGGCTGTCCCTGTTCAGCCGGACCATGACGACAGAGTCGCGAGTTTCGCGAACGGTCTTCAGGCTGTCCTTGACGGTGCCGGCGACGCTCGCAGCCACTTCCCTACCCGTCTCGACGCCGCTGCGGAGCGCGTGGTCGACGTCACCAAGGCCTTCCAGCACTTCACTGATGCGGTGTGTCGCCTGCTCAGCATGGTGCCCACCTTCTGACTCAGCGTTCTGCTCTTTCTTACTCTCTTTGCCAAGACCTTGTTGTGACTGGCCCTTACTTGCCTCGCTAGACATACGCTATATCCTCTCACTCAATGACCCTTACACGTAATGGTATGTCATAGAGGTGCTGAGGGCAAGTAACGTACGGTCGCTGTTTTGAGAACTTAGAGCGATGCCGAATCGGGGGGATGGCGGTCTGCCCAGGGACGAGCGGCCTCCAATTGTGCGCAGAGGCGGTAAAGTGTGGCTTCGTCCCCGTAACGGGCCGCTATGTGGACGCCGATGGGCAGTCCAGCGTCGTTCCAGCGCAGTGGCACCGAGGCGGCGGGCTGACCGGTGATGTTGCAGAGCTGCGTGTAAGGTCCGCCAAACTCGTCGTTGACCTCGTTGGGGCGCAGCGCGTTGGAGGCTGTCGACTCGAAGGAGCCGAGAGGCAGCGGGGGTTCGGATAACGTTGGTGCAATCCAGGCGTCGTACGGCTCCTGGAACAGGCCAAGCTGGCGGGCCAGAGCCTGCATGGCATTCATGGAGTTCAGGAGGTCGGCGGCCGTGAATCCCCTGCCCTGTTCCGCAAGGGCGAGCGTGTACGGCTCGAAGTGGTCCGTGGTCGGCGTGATGCGGGCAGCCTGCGCCCAGCTGTCCACGATCTGGGCGGCCAGACTGGCCCACATGACCTCGCTGAATTGGTGATAGAGCCGGTCGCGGTCGATGAAGTCAGGCCATGCCTCCTCCACGTCGTGGCCGAGTCTCTCGCAAAGCCGCGCCGTCTCCTGGACGGCCTCGACGCAGTCCGGGGCGAAGTTGTAGCCGTCGGGCGCGTCCACGCTGAAGGCGATTCGCAGGCGGCCAGTGTCTGCGCCGACTTCATCCAGGTACGGGCGCTGGGGCGGCGCCTGTGGATACGCGTCGCCGGGCGACGCGCCTGCCGTGGCGTCCAGCACGGCGGCGCTGTCGCGCACTGACCGCGTGAGGACGTGATCGTTGGCGATTCCACCGAGAAGCTCACCGCCGTCCGGCGCGGAGGTTATCCTGCCTCGCGTGGGCTTGAGGCCGAACACGCCGCAAGCCGCGGCCGGGTACCTGATCGAGCCTCCGCCGTCGTTACCGTGGGCGATGGGAACCATGCCTGCGGCCACGGCGGCTCCCGACCCTCCACTGGAGCCGGCGGTGGTCCTGTCCGTGTCCCAGGGATTGTGCGCTGGGCCGAACAGCAGCGGCTCCGCGGTGTTCATTAATCCCATTTCGCAGGTGTTCGTCTTGCCGACGACGACCAGGCCGGCGTTCAGGTACCGATCGACCAGGAAGCTGTTGCACTCCGGAATGTGGTCGCGCATTGCGGCACAGCCGTTCGTCATCACGACTCCGGCATATGGCGCCACCAAGTCCTTCAGCAGGAACGGCACGCCCGCGAGTGGTCCGTCCGAGCCGGGCCGGTTGGCGGCGTCTTCGGTGGCGGCGCGCGCCTCTTCATACATCTTGGTGACGACGGCGTTCAGGGGCGGGTTCAGCCGCTCGATGCGCTCAATCGCGGCCTCCAGCACTTCGGCGCGTGAGACCTGCCCCGACCTGATCAGGGCCGCGAGGGCCAATCCGTCTATGAAGCGGAGTTCTTCGGCAAGATTTGACATCAGTTCGTTATACCTACAGTCGTATTTCAAGAGACTTTGGAATGAACCGTCGTTCAATTCCCATCATGGCAGCCCCCAGGAGATTGGGGAGGTTGCACAAGCGGAAGGACTCGACGGTAAGAGCCGTGAGTCTCCCTGTTCGTGGTGCAGCTATGTGCCGAGCGCGCCTGCTTCCCAGCTCCGGCGTTCCCGCCAGTCCGACTTTACCCAGGAGAAGCGGCCAAGCTGCAGCCCGCTGATATCGACGGGCGTCTCCGCGTGGACGACTAGGTCTCGGATTACCTTGCCCGTGGCGGGCGACAGGCCGAAGCCGTGACCGGACGCGGTCACGACCATGAAGTTAGCCAGATCAGGCAGCGTGTCGATGATCGGGAACAGGTCAGGCGTCTGTTCCACGACGCCGGCCCAGCTTCGGATGACAGGGGTCTCGGCGGCGACTGGAAACAGTTCGGCTACGCGGCGGGCGATGCTGCGCACCAGCGGCGTGTTCGGCTTTGCGGGCGTCTCCAGGCCGACGTCCGTCCACTCGTGGGGGCCGCCGCCGTAGGCCAGGTTGCCGCGCATCGTCTGGCGGCCGTAGAGGCCGTTGCCGGCGATCAGTCCCCTCCACATGGGCTCCAGCGGCGCGGTGACGATGATCTCCACACGGGCCGGAGATACGGGGACGTATGCGCCGACCTTGTCCGCCAGCAGCCCGGTCTGGGGACCCGCGGCGCAGACGACGAAGTCTGTCGGTATGCGTCCACGATCGGTCAGCACGGCGGTCACCTTGCCGCCGGAGGTCTCGAAGTCCTGGACCGCGGTGTTCTGGTGGAGCCTGCCGCCGGCGTCCAGGAAGGCCCAGGCGTAGGCCTGGACGGTGCGCTGTGGGTTGGCGTTGCCGGCCTCCCGCGAGTAGTTCGCGCCGCGGACCTCGTGGGAGGCCATCGGCAGCAGTTCGCGGACGCCGTCACCGTCGATGACTTCCGACTCGATGCCCTGTTCATCGTAGGCCTGCTTCGACTCCTTGACGCCCTCAAACTCCACATCGGTCATTGCGATGTTGAGGCGGCCGGGAGTCCATTCGGTGGGATAGCCAAGTTCGTCTGACAGGCTTGGCCAGTGCCTAAGGGACTCGGCGGCCAGCGGCACGACGGGGATCTCTCCGCCCCTGTGGGACGTGCTTCCGCCGTTGCGGCCGGAGGCTTCCCAGCCGACGACGCCCTTGTCGACCACGATAGTGTCGACGCCGGAGCGGGCGAGCCACCAGCCTGCGCTGAGGCCGGACACGCCAGCGCCGATGACTACGACTTCCGCCCCGTCAAGTTCCATTGGGGTGCTCCTGAGGTGATGCTTGCCGGTAGTTTACTTGAGGTGGCAGACGCATGCAGTTGCGGAAGCGAGAGTCGAGGGCATCAACACTTCTGCATTTTGCTCCCCGGACGCCGTGGCCGAGGACTAGAGCGCGAGGTTCGCGCTCTAGCTGCGGGAGGCTGTTCTCCGTCTCTCGTGTTGCATTACGTTGCATACTGTTGCAATTCCTAGCTGGTGATGATTGGCCCGCACAACGCGAATTCAACATCTGTGCAACTTGCACGCAGCATGTTCAAGGCAGAAATGCAACACGTGCGCAACACGGAGCGAGGCCCCGGATTCGCAAGCGGGTTGCGGTGTTCGTCATCGGCAAGTAGCTCTTTTGCTCTCATAAACGAAGAATAGTACACCTGTACGGCCTTGTCAAGGGGTCGCATGGCCTGCTGGTCTTAGTTGGCACGTGGAGTATCGTCTCATTCCACGGATTCGGACCAAGGAAAAGGAGCTGAATACGGAGGATGTGACGGAAGCCATTGTTTGGGGAGGTAACCACGGTGAGACCGGTCTAGCCGGTGAGCGACGCTGTGCCTGGATTCGATCACTACTGACGTGGCGACTCAAAACCATGCTCTCAGATTCTTCGCCTGCGGCTCAGAATGACCGTTGGAGAGTCAGCTCCAGGGCCGCAATAGGTCCTTACACTTGCAGGCCGCCGAGCCATCTGTACATGGTCTCGAAGAGCTGCTGCTCACGGCCTGCGTAGCCATGGTTGGCGCCGGGGATCTCCGTGACCTGTACGTGTGGGTAACCGGAGGCCGCGAGGCTGCGGCGGGCAGCTCCGCAGACTGGGAGCTCCTCCGGTCCGCCGACGTCGCACTCCATGCCGCCGAAGACGAAGTGCGTGGGGCAGCCTGTGTTCGCGGCGTGCACTGTCACGCTGTAGCGGTTGTCCTGATTGAAGCAGTCCACGTACGACCTCGCGCTCCACGTCGAACCCCATGGAACGCCAGGGCGCAATAGCACGTTCGTACGGTCCTCTGCGATGTTTCGCTCGGACTCACGAAACGGTCCTGCGAAGTCCTCGCCGTGCAGCGCGATCACGCCCTCGTGGTTGTACTCGCCCGGGGATACCGGGATGACCGCCACCACGTTGTCGAACTTCTCCATTGCCTGCGCGTACGTGGCCCGCACCGCGCCACCGCTGTGCCCTCCGATGGCGATGCGGCGGTGTCCTCGATCCCGCAGAAGCTCGAGCCATGCGCCGAAGTCGGCGCGCGAGTCGTTGACCGACTCGTATGCGTAGCCCGCGAGCGGCCCTCCCCTGACGCCGTTGGCGACGTGGTCGTGGCCGCGGCGGTTGCCCGTCAGGAAGGCGATGCCCTTCTCAGACATGCGCTGTCCCAGCCACAGGTACAGGCTGCTGTAGAAGTGGCCGGAGTCCCCGTGGAAGTACAGCAGCGCATCCACCGGCAGGGCCCGATCGACCTGCGAGGCTGCGAAGTAGGCGCCGGCAAGGGGGATGCCTTCGGGTGTCGTCACTTCGACAAGGTCTGCAAGCATCTACGCCTCCTTGCGTGTCTGAAA
Source organism: Dehalococcoidia bacterium (assembly GCA_965116985.1). GTDB lineage: Bacteria > Chloroflexota > Dehalococcoidia > Lucifugimonadales. The sequence goes on from OZ220745.1 coordinate 562,568, forward strand.
CTGGGGTGGACTGACTGCGTGCGGGGCACTGCCTCTGACATAGCAAGGCTAACACTCCGCGAGAGACGGCACCTGCTAAGGGCGGACAGTCCCGCTGGTCCGCGAGCCAAGGGGGTTGGGCGGTGGCGCGCCTGGCAGGATTCGAACCCGCAACCCTCGGTTCCGAAGACCGATGCTCTGTCCGTTGAGCTACAGGCGCGCGATTTGCAGTACCAATTATGGCATGCGTGGAGCCGGCTGGGCAGTCCGCGCGCGTTACCTACGGAGCAAGCGAGAGGTCGGAATTCGTGAGAGGTGGGGTGAGTGAAGGGATTCGAACCCTCGATCTCCAGGGCCACAACCTGGCGCCTTAAACCTCTTGGCCACACTCACCGCAGAACGACTCGATTTTATCACAGGCAGGGGGCGGCTCCACATCCATGCATGGGACGAAGTCCAATGCATCCTGAAGGTGAATGCATGCCCATTCGTTGCCTCCGACGAAGAGGAACAGTCTCGGGACGACTGAGACGATGCCATGGAGGACATAATGCACACGTTGTGTTACTTTTAATAGACATTGTACTATGATAGCGCACGAAGCGAAGGATTCGATTGGAGTATGGAGAAGGACCAGCTTCTCCGTGAGACCAGAGGCACTTCGTTCGAGCTAGTCGTATCTGTAATCGAGCAAGGCGGACTGTTAGACGTCCTGGAACATCCAAACCAAGAGCGATATCCGGGGCAGTTGATCTATGTTGTGGACATGGGCAGCTACATCTATCTGGTCCCATTCGTGACTCAGCCTGACGGCGCGCGCTTCCTCAAAACGATCATACCTAGCAGGAAGGCCACAAGGAGCTACCGGAGGAAGACACAGTGATGGACGAGCCAATGTCCGGAGAAGAGCGGGAGATACTCGACGCGTTCGAGAGCGGACAGCTATCGCCGTTCGAAGACGCAGAAAGCGAAATGCACGCCGCACGAGAGGCCGCAAAGAGGACATTCAAGAAGACGCGCCGCGTGAACCTCCGTATGACCGACAGGGACTTCCTTCTGGCCCACGCGAGGGCCAGGGAAGAAGGCATGCCGTATCAGACGCTGCTTTCAAGCGTGATCCACAAGTACCTGTCGGGCCGATTGACGGAGCGAAGATAAGCGCACCTGTGGCAGCCTGCGGCTGTATAATCGCCCGTAGCAACAAGATCGGAGAGAGCGATGGCCGAGAGACATGTGTCTGACCGTGAACGGGAGCTTCTGCGAAAGGCTCACGAGTACATGCCAGGGGGGACAAACGGCAACGTCCCCGCCGGGCTGATCATCAAGGGCGGCCGCGGAAGTCACATCTGGGACGTCAGCGGAAACGAGTACATCGATTATCTGCTCGGCTCCGGGCCGATGATCGTCGGCCACGCCCATCCCGAGGTGGACGACGCTGTTCGAAACCAGCTTGGGAGCGGGACCACGTTCTTTGGCGTCAGCGAGTTGATGGTGCTGCTGGCGGAGCAGATCGTGAACGCCGTTCCCTGTGCCGACAAGGTACGGTATTGCAGCACAGGCACCGAGGCAACGATGTATGCCATGCGCGCGGCGCGGGCGTTCAGGGGTCGCGACAAGATCCTCAAGTTCGAGGGCGGCTTCCACGGCATGAATGACTACTCGTTGATGAGCCTCTCGCCCTCCGGCACGCTCGACTTTCCCAAGGCCGAGCCAAGCTCGGCAGGCATTCCCAAGTCGCTGCAGAACGAGGTGCTGATCGCGCCATTCAACGATCTGGAGACCACGGCGAGCATCATCGAGGAACACCATGACGAACTTGGCGCCGTCATAGCGGAGCCCATGCAAAGGCTGTTTCCGCCAAAAGCCGGATTCCTGGAGGGCCTACGCGAGATAACCTCGCAGTACGAGATTCCGCTGATCTTCGATGAGGTGGTAACAGGGTTCCGGCTTTCTTACGGCGGCGCGCAGGAGTACTACGGCGTCACGCCCGATCTGTGCTCGCTCGGCAAGGCAGTGGCGGGCGGGTACCCGCTGACCGCTGTTGCCGGACGGGAAGAGATCATGGCCCACTTTGACCAGACTGCCACGCCCCAGGAGGACGCGCTGCCTCAGGTGGGAACTTTGAACGGCAACCCAATCTCGGCAGCGGCCGGGCTTGCGACGCTGGACATCCTCAGGCGGGAAGGCACCTACGAGCGAACGGAGGCCATTGGCAGGTCGATCAAAGACGGCCTGCAGGAGCGGCTGGACGTCGCTGAGATTCCGGCAAGGGTCATCGGCGAGCCCGTGCTGTTCGACGTGTTCTTCACCGAGGGCGAGGTGGAGAACTACAGAGACTCGCTGAAGGCGGACGGCGGCAAGCTGAACGAGTTCAACGGATTGCTGCGCGAGCAGGGAATCTTCAAGGGCGGCAGCAAGTACTACCTGTCGACGGTCCACGACGATGAGGACGTGAAGACTACTCTGGCGGCGTTCGACGCGGCCATAGAGCAACTAGGCAGGTAGGAGACCCTCTACCCCATACGTCCCGCGGAGCCTACCGAAGTCGACGCGCGCCAAGCGCCGGCCGTCGACTTGAAATGCCGTTCACGGCTTGTACTTTTCTTAGACTCGGCCAAAAGAGGTACAAGAATGCCTTGCGTCTTTTTGCAAACGCAAACTAGTGTTAATGCTGCGGGGCGCAGAGGATAAATCTCTCTGACAGGTCCCGGGATTTCACTGGCACCTTTGCCCTCTTTGCCACCTTGGACTCCGACGGTCAGAGTCCAACCACTGGCGATACCTCTTTTCGAAGGGTCTTTGTATGAAACTTGGAAACATTTCCGTTGACGTAGTGAGCGACGGCACGTATCTAATGGACGGAGGAGCAGTTTTCGGACAGATACCAAAGGCGGAATGGGAGCAGTTTTCAAAGCCGGACCGCAGGAACAGAGTGCGGCTTTCCATGAACTGCCTGGTTATCAGGACACCGACATCGAACATACTCATTGACGTAGGCGCGGGATCCAAAAGGGCGGACAAACTGAAGGACAAGTTCCTTCTGAAGGGCAACAAGCTCCTGAAGAACCTCAAGGCCATCAATCTGACGGCCAGGGACATTGACAAAGTCGTTCTGACGCACCTGCATTTCGATCACGCGGGCGGCTGCACCAAGCTGGACAGGATGGGGACCGCAGTGCCCGTCTTCCCCAAGGCCGAGTACATGGTGCAGCGCGAGTGCTGGGAAGCGGCCAACAACCCGAACGAACGGGAGCTGGACGCGCTATACGAGGACGACTTCCTGCCGCTCGAAGAGAAGGGCATGATCACGCTGCTGGACGGCGAGACCGAGATCGCGCCCGGCATTGTGGTACGCGTAGCCGGCGGCCACATGCGCGGGAACCAGATGGTGTACATCGAATCCAGCGCGGAGCGGATCGCCTACGCGGGCGACCTCATTCCGACGCCGCACCACCTGGACCTCACGTACATCGCGGCAACCGACCAGGACCCGAACGGCACGCTAGTGAAGAAGCGGGACCTGATCAGGACAGCGATCGACTACGGCTGGCTCCTGGTGTTCGGGCATGGATTGGAGTGCCACGCCGGGTACCTCGAGCAAACGAACGGCAGGGCCAAGCTGCTGCCGGTCGCGCTCTAGTCCAGCCGCCAGCCCACTATTCAGCGTAGCGGCTGACTGCGTTCGGCCGGGCGATGGCGCGCGGTACCCGACTTTCGCACTTCTTCAGAGCCGCTTGCATGGCTCTGCATCGGCGCCAATTGCCCTCTTGCATGTGTCAGGACGGCCCTTTTCGCGATCGATCCCCGGAGAGGCGCCATATTATGTCTACTGCATTACCTCAGGAATGGCCATCAAGCGCGTGTCGCGTTTTCTGATCAGTACGTCGAGCTGCTTTCGACTGCTGTAAAAGCTAACGTTAACGCGAAGTCGGCTCTGCGCGGACCAGATCACCCTCCAGCCGGAGCAGCCTGGCGCCGGTGATCGTGTTCGTAAGGTCCCGGTCTGAGGCCGCGATCACGCGGACGTAGTTGTCGGTCAGGCCGACTTGCTCGCTGTCTCCGTCGTCGCTCTCGCGCGTGCTCTCCCAGAGCACCGGCCTTGTTGAGCCTAGCTGCCCCCGCCTGAAGTCGTCCGACGACGTCTCCGCAAGCCGGAGCAGCCTTGCGACTCGCTCGGCCTTGACGTGCGGCTCTACGTGGTCCTTGAAGTGGGCTGCGCTCGTGCCTGGGCGCGAGGAGTACGGGAAGACATGCATGGAAGCGAATTCCATGCGCCCGCAGAAGTCATACGTGGCCTCGAAGTCCTCATCAGTCTCTCCGGGGAAGCCCGCGATTACGTCGGCGGTCACGGAGCTGCCTGGAACACGGGTACGCAGCTGATCGACGGCCTCGGCGTACCGATCTGGCGTGTACCTGCGGCGCATTCGCTTCAGCACGGCGGTACTTGCGCTCTGGAGCGGCATGTGAAAGTGTGGACATAGACGCCCATCAGACCATATGTCCAGCAGGTGTGAGTCCATCTCCTGCGGCTGTAGCGACGACACGCGGAGGCGCGGCACGTCGGTATCCGACAGCACGCGCTCGATCAGGCTGGGCAGGTCCTCGCCGTCGAGGTCGAAGCCGTAACTGCCGAGTTGCGTGCCCGTGAGCACAATCTCCTTGTAGCCGAGGTCCAAGTAGCGGCGCACCTGTGCGACAACTCCGGCAGGCGGCACGCTCCGCTCCCTGCCCCGCACCTTTGGAACGATGCAGTATGCGCACACCTGGTTGCAACCGTGCTGGATCTTGACCATGCCGCGCGTGCGAAGTACACGGGGGTTGTAGCCGTCCGGCTCGGCGCCCACGGCGCACGGGACCGGCGAGTCGCCCCGCCACTCAAGGACGCGGCGCACGAGTTCAGGCTTGTCTGTGTTGCCGACCACCATGTCCACTTCGTCAAGGCCGTCGAGCACGCGTGGCGCTCGTTCGACGTAGCAGCCTGCGGCCACCACGACGGCGTCGGGATTGCGGCGGCGGGCGGCGCGAAGGGACTGCCGTGCCTTGCGGTCCGCAACGTGCGTGACCGTGCATGTGTTAACCACGTACACGTCCGCAGGTTCGTCCGTGCCCACCACGCGGAACCCGGACTCGACGAACTCCCAGGCGATCTGCGTGGAATCTGCCTGATTCAGCTTGCAGCCGTGCGTCTCGATGGCCACTCGCGGCCCTTCGACACTCGCGACTGCTGTTTGTAGTGCGCCGGTCATGGGCAGGATTCTAGCAGGAGCCCGAACTGAAGCGGTCGAGCCGCCTTGTGGTATCCTTGACGCCGCCTGAAGGGGTGGCCGGTCGACGATGCGTTTCGGCCGGCTGTTTCACAATTTGCACCCTTCCGGCTATTGGGAGCCTGGAGTCCAACATACATGAATCGTGTAGTCATTACCGGAATCGGCATGGTCAGCCCGTTGGGGTTGGACCGGGAGTCCACGTGGGAGGGGTTGGTGGAGGGCCGGTCCGGCGTCGACCAGATTACATCGTTCGACACGGACGGCTACGCGACGACCATAGCGGCGGAGGTCAACGGCTTCGAGCCCGAGTCGCTCCTGGGCCGTAAAGAGGCGAGGCGTATGGACCGCTTCGTGCAGCTGGCCGTGGCGGCGGCGCTGGAGGCGCAGTCGCACGCGGGGCTGGGCATCAACGGCACGAATTCGCACCGGGTGTCCTCGATGGTAGCGAGCGGAATCGGTGGGCTCATAACGCTGTCCGACCAGCTGGGCGTACTTCAGAAGTCAGGGCCCAACCGGATCAGCCCGTTCTTTGTTCCCATGATGCTGCCGGACATGGCGGCCGGACAGGTCTCAATGGTGCTAGGCGCGAAGGGACCGAACTTCTCCACGGTCTCGGCCTGCTCAAGCGGCGCGGACTCGATCGGCGTGGCGTTCCAGTACATACGCCGGGGCGATGTGGACGCGGCGGTCACGGGAGGGTCCGAGGCGGCGATCTGCCCGATCGGCGTGGCCGGCTTCAACGCGTGCCGCGCTCTATCGAAGCGAAACGAAGACCCGCAGCGCGCATCCCGGCCTTTCGACGCGGAGCGCGACGGGTTCGTAATGGGCGAGGGCGCCGCCGTGCTCGTCCTGGAATCGCTGGAGCACGCCGAGAAGCGGGGCGCGACGCCGATCGCCGAGATGGTCGGCTACGGCTCCACAGCCGACGCGCACCACGTCACGCAGCCCGCGCCTGAGGGCGAAGGCGGCGCGAGGGCGATGAAGCTTGCGCTTAAGAACGCCAGGATCAATCCGGACGAGGTCGACTACATCAACGCGCACGGGACGTCCACGCCGCTCAACGACGAGTACGAGACCATGGCCATCAAGTCCGTGTTCGAGGAGGAGGCCTACAAGATCCCGATCTCTTCCACGAAGTCGATGACCGGGCACCTGCTCGGCGCGAGCGGCGCGATCGAAGCGGCGGTAAGCGTGCTCTCGATAGCTGACGACGTCATGCCGCCGACCATCAATCTCTCAACGCCCGACCCGGCATGCGACCTCGACTACGTGCCGCAAACGGCGCGGCGCGGCAAAGTGAGAACGGTCATGAGCAACTCGTTCGGGTTCGGCGGTCACAACGCTTCGCTGGTCTTCCAGGAGTTCAGGGGCTGACTTGGCCTCGGCCGGTACGCCCTACCCTTCCCCGAATAAGCCCTCGAAGACATGGCGGGTCGCCCCTACCCCACCTGCGGGCTTCGCCGACCGGCTAGCCCTTCCCGCACTCCACGCGCGCCTCCTGTACAACCGCGGCGTACGCACGCGGGACGAAGCCCGGGCCTTTCTCGAGATCGGTCCCGAAATGGAGCACGATCCCGGCCTGATGCCGGGCATGGCCCCGGCCGTGCATCGGCTCGAGGCGGCGATACGGAGCGGCGAGAAGATCGGCGTGTATGGCGACTTCGACGTCGACGGAATCAGCGGCACGGCTTTGCTCGCGCTCGGCCTGCGAGAACTGGGCGGGAGAACAATTCCCTACATTCCCCAGCGCGAGGCTGATGGCCACGGGCTGAACGCGGACGCGCTCCATGAGCTTGCCGAGGCGGGCGCGACGGTGTGCGTCACCGTGGACTGCGGCGTTACAGACTTGGCGGAGATCGCAATAGCCTCAGAACTCGGCATAGATACCATTGTCACCGACCATCACTCGCCCGAGGCTCTGCTGCCCGCCGCCTGCGCCGTCGTGCACGCGGGACTGCCGGGCTCGACGTACCCGTACAAGGACCTGACCGGGGCCGGCATGGCGTACAAGCTTGTCTCCGCATTGTTTGACAGCCGGGGCCGCGATCGCCCCGAACATTTGCTGGAGCTTGTCGCTCTAGGGACAGTCGCCGATGTGGGGCCGATGGAGGGAGAGAACCGCTACTTTGTGAGCAGGGGCCTCCGGCAACTGAACAGGACGGATAGCATCGGCCTGACAGCCCTGATGGAATCGGCGAAGGTGTCGCAAGGGACGCTCGACGAGGTTGACCTTTCCTTCGCGCTCATACCGAGACTGAACGCCGCAGGAAGAATCGGCACTCCTGAGACCAGCCTGAAGCTGCTCACGTCGACAAGCCCAACGATGGCGAGGCAGCTCGCCGGCGAGCTGGAGCACATGAATCTGAAGCGAAGGGCCCTGACGGACGAAGCGATGTCGCTGGCGGAGGAGCAGGCCAGCTTCCCGGAGGGCGTCCCGCCGATTGTCTTCGTGGGGCATCAGGACTGGCATCCGGGCATTCTGGGCCCGATGGCCGGTCAGCTCAGTGACGTGTACGTGCGCCCGGCAATTGTCCTCTCGAAGGGGCCCGAGATCAGCCGCGGGAGCGCCCGGAGTATTCCCGAGCTAAACATAGTTGAGGCGCTGCGGTCGTGCGAGGAGCTGCTGGCCCGGTTCGGGGGCCATCCGCTGGCCGCCGGATTCACAGCAAGGACCGCCGACCTTCCGGAGATCGAGCGCAGACTGCATGAGTTCGCCGCCGACAAGATAGACTCCACCGCACTGGCGCCCACATTGGACATCGACAGCGAACTGCCTCTTACCGCAGCCTCTGAAAGCGCCGTTCGGTTCGTAGAGTCGCTGTCGCCGTTCGGACAAGGCAACCCGAGGCCGACGTTCGTTGCCAGAGGCGCAAGCGTGGCAGACGCAAGACGCGTCGGCAAGGACGGCCGCCACCTGAAGCTGTCGCTATCCGAGGGCGGCGCACTGCTCGACGCGATTGCCTTTCGCATGGGTGACCGGCTGCAGGAAGCGTACGAACGGATCGACGTCGTATACTCGCCAACGATCGATGTGTGGCGTGGACGCAGAAGAGTCCAGCTAACGGTGCAGGACTTCGCGCCGAGCGGGCGGTCCTAGCCTTCTTGCCGCTACGCCGCGCCTGGGCGTGGAAGCTACGCCCCCCGGCGTCTCCGGCGGCGCTGCGCCCGCGAGCCTCGCTCTGTTACGGGCAGCGGCTCAAGCTCCAGCCTTTCAGTGAGCCGCGCCCTGACAAGCAGGAGGACACCCACGATCACCAGGACTCCAAGGGCAACCAACTGAGCCTCCGACATCCCGGCAACCCAGATCTTCTCTTCCCGGTAGTACATGGTAAGAAACCTGATGAGGGAGTACAGGCCAAGAAAGACCGCGAACAGCATGCCGTCCGGCCGTAGCCGCCCTCTCAGCTTCCATACTATCCAGAGCGCACCGAAGGACAGCAGCATCTCATACGCGATCGAAGGCTGCACGGCCTGTCCGAATCCGCTGGCGCAATTTCTCGCGATCGTGTCCGGGGCCGTCCACACGAATCCGAGGAAGAAGTCCGTGGCCTTTGAGCAGTGCTCGCCGTTGACGATGTCGCCCAGCCTGCCCACGGCCAGAACGAAGAGCATGGCCGGCGCGGTGATGTCGGCGATCTTCCCGATCGGGTAGGCGGGCTCGTAATCCGTACGGCGGTCCACGGGCAGATCAGCCTGCTCCTTCGACCATCGCCTCTTGCGAAGCCACTCGAGGACCAGCGCCGATATCACGCCGCCCACGAACCCACCGAGCACCCCGCCCCATACGGCGATGCCGGGCTGCCAGAACGCCAGCGCCTCCCACGGCGTGCTGCTGTACAGGTCCCACCTGTCGATGACGTGGAAGAACCTTGCGCCGATGACGCCTCCCATGACTGCCCACACCGCGATCGAGTAGACGGCGTCCGGGTCAACTCTCACGAGCCTTGCCCAGCGGCCCACCAGGAAGACGGCGGTCGCCACAGCGGCGAAGGCGAACACTCCGTGCCAGCTAAGAATCACAGAGCCCGTTAACAGGTTCGGGCTTACGTCAATCTCAATCATTCGTCTCTTCCGGCAAAAGTATGGGCGAGGGCCCGGCGGCAGTATAACGCGCCTGACCTGTTGCGGGAGAGTGCAAGCGCCAACTTGAACCGACCTCAATGGACTCGAAACGCGACGGAAAGTGAACTCAAATCGCCAATCATGGCGTTGCGTGACCGCACTATGCTGGCATCTTAAATCGATCAATCTATGAGGTGCGCAGAATGCTCTGGACGCACGTGGAAAGTTTCCTGGACTTCATGGCCGTGGAGCGCGGCGTCTCCACGCACACTCTTGCCGCATACAGAAACGATCTCCGCCAACTGACCGAGTACCTGGAGGAAAGAGGCAAGGCCTCGTTCTGGAAGGACATCGACGAACGTTGCCTGATGGACTACGCGATGCGGCTGCACGAGCTTGGCTACTCCGACTCCACAAAGGCGCGCAAGCTCGCCGCGTCGAAGTCGATGTTCGCCTTCTTCCTGGAGGACGGCGTGGTTGAGAAGAACCCTACGGAGAACCTGGCGGCCCCGCGAACAGGGCGCGCGCTGCCAAAGACCATAGACATGGAAGACGTGGACCGGCTGCTCGATGAAGTGTCGGCCGGGGACACGGCGGACTCTTTGCGGGACCACGCGATGGTCGAGCTGATGTACGCGACAGGCATGCGGGTCAGCGAGCTGGTGCAACTCAACAAAGAGGACATCGACCTGGAGCAGGGCTTCGTCAGGGTGTTCGGCAAGGGCGCGAAGGAACGCATGGTGCCCGTGCACGGCGCGGCCATCGACGCGCTCAGCGATTACATCGACGAGGCCAGGCCGCAGCTCAATGGCGCGGAAGACGAGCAGGCGGTGTTCCTGAACCGCAAAGGCAAGCGCCTCACCAGGCAGGGTTTCTGGCTGATCCTCAAGAAGCATGCGCAGCAGGCCGGGATAAACGGCGCCCTTACGCCGCACACGCTACGTCACAGCTTCGCTACGCACCTGCTGCACGGCGGCGCTCCCCTGCGGCATGTTCAAGAACTGCTGGGGCATGCTAGCATTACCACGACGCAGGTCTACACGCACCTCACCACAGAACACGTAAGGAACGAGTACGACCGGGCGCATCCTCGAGCCTGACCGAAGGCCGTGGGGCCAAAGGAGAGTCGACCACTCTCCCGGCGCCCGGAAACTTCGGCCACGCAGAAGGCAGGTGTTGAAATGCCCAGCAAGTCCCGAAAGGCCGCCTCCAGGCAGGCCAAGCTAAGCCGCAACAGGAAGAGGCGCACCAGAGGCAAGGAGCGTCCGGCCGTTCCGCAGCCCGCGCCGGTTGCCGCCGGTGAAGGCGCGGAGACGGCGCAGCCATCGACCCCGGCTCCCCGGCCATCGCGCGCGCCGGCCACGGCGATCGCACAGCCGGCAGAGTCGCCGGCGCCGGCAAGGCGTCGAAGATCGCGCCGCGCCGCTGCCGAGCCTGAGCCGGCCTACAGGCATCTCGGCTCCGAGCTGAGGCGGATCGGCGTCCTGATCACACTCCTGGTGTCTGTGCTGGTTGTTTTATCGTTTGTTCTGCGGTGACTACGTCCGCGGCCAGCGGTAAACCATCGCCGAAAGAGGGCAGGAAGCGGGCCGCGCCCAGGGGCCGCACCGACTTCTCTGAGCGCCTGAAGGCGGCGCCCGCCAAGCCCGGCGTGTACACGATGCGCGGCAAGGACGGCGCAGTCCTGTACGTCGGAAAGGCCGCCAGCCTTCGCAACCGGCTGCGATCCTACTTCCAGAACCCCCTTGGCCTCGAGCCGAAGATCCGCCGGATGGTCGAGCGGGTCGCCGACTTCGAGTTCGTAATCACTGACACGGAGTCCGAGGCGCTCATCCTCGAGAACACGCTGATCAAACGGCACCAGCCTCCGTTCAACGCACGACTCAAGGATGACAAGACCTACCCGTACATCAAGATTGACGTTTCGGAGGACTTTCCGCAGGTCTACTTCACGCGCCGGATTAACCAGGACGGTTCCAGGTATTTCGGCCCATTCGCAAGCGCCAGCAGCGTAAGGCGCACGCTCGCCCTGCTGAAGCGCCTATTCCCCTACCGGTCGTGCACCAAGACGATTACGGGCACGGACCCCAGACCTTGCCTCGAGTACCACATCAAACGGTGTCTCGCGCCCTGCACCGGGGAGATCGGCAAGGACGAGTACCGGGAGATCATCGAGCAGGTCATCCTGTTCCTTGAGGGCAGGACTAGCCAGGTTGTACGGGGGCTGGACAGGAACATGCGTGCCGCAGCGAACGAGCTGAACTTCGAGCGCGCTGCCGCGCTGCGAGACCAGCTTCAGGCTGTGGAAAAGGTGCTCGAAGGCCAGAAGGTCTTCCACCTCACCTCCGAGACGACGGACGTTATCGCGCTGTCTCCGGCCTTTGGGGAGACGTGGGTCGAGGTGTTTTTCATCCGGCAGGGCAAGCTAATAGGGCGCGACCACTTCATCATGTCCGGGACGGACGATGACGATCCGGCGAAGGCGGTCACGGCGTTTGTGAAGCAGTTCTACGACGCCAATCCGTACGTACCGAGGCTGATCCTTGTCCAACACACCATAGAGGGCGTGGAGTCGATTGAAGACTGGCTGCGCGAGAAGCGCGGCGGGCGCGTGGAGATACGGGTCCCTCAACGCGGCGAGAAGCGCAAGCTCCTCGAAATGGTGGCTCAGAACGCCGCGGAGGGCGTTGAGCAGCTCAAGATCAAGCAGGCCGAGGGATCTAACCCCGACTCAGCTATGGAAGAGGTCCAGGAGGCGTTGGGACTGCCGAGGCTGCCCCGCCGGATAGAGTGCTACGACATCTCCAACATACAGGGCAGCAATCCCGTAGGTTCGATGGTCGTGTTCCAGGACGGCAAATCGAGCAATTCGAACTACCGGCGGTTCAAGATCAAGAACGTCGAAGGCGTCGACGATTACGCAATGATGACCGAGATGCTGACCCGCAGGTTCAAGCGCCTTGCCGCAGAGGGCAGGAAAACGGATGCTCAGGGCGAGGAAGCCACTGCCAAGCAGGCATGGCGCCGGGTCCCGGACCTGGTACTTATCGACGGCGGAAAGGGCCACCTCGGCACGGCGGTCCAGGTCATGCTGGACCTCGGGATCGACTACATTCCGCTTGCCAGCATTGCCAAGGAGAACGAGGAGCTATTTGTTCCGCACATGCCGGAGCCAGTTGTTCTTCCCCGGACGTCGCAGGGCCTGTTCCTCATGCAGCGCGTGAGAGACGAGGCGCACAGGTTCGCGATCACCTTCCACAGGGAACGTCGTTCCAAGCGCACGATCCAGTCATCGCTGGACCTCGTGCCCGGCATCGGCCCCAAGCGCCGCCGGATGCTGCTGCGGCGGTTCGGCTCCGTAAAGGCGATCCAAGAAGCGCCCCTGGAGGACATCGCCGCCGTCCCAGGGCTAACGATGAGGACCGCCCGGCGCATCAAGGAGTACCTGTAGCGGGTTTAAGTCGCCCAAGAGCCGCTACGAATCGCTGTCTCCGTTCGACGAGCCCATCTTGTTGAGGAATGGGCTGAGCAGGTTTGTGAACTCCATCGGGAAGATGAACTTCGTGGACTCGCTTGCGCCTAGTTCCTTCAGCGTATCGAAGTACTGGAGGCTCAGCGTGTTTGCGTCGATGTTCTGGGCAACGCCGTAAATCTTGTCCAAGGCGTTGCTGAAGCCGTCGGCGCGCAGGATCGCCGCCTGCTGGTCGCCCTCAGCCTTCAGGATCTCCGCCTGGCGATCACCCTCAGCCCTAAGAATTTCAGACTGCTTCTGCCCTTCTGCCACCGTGATGGCCGCCTGGCGTGTGCCTTCCGCCTCGGTGACCGCGGCGCGCCTGACGCGCTCCGCGGACATCTGCCGGTTCATGGCCTCCTGAATATCGCGGGGCGGCTCGATCTCCCGGATCTCAACCATGGTCACTTTGATGCCCCAACGTTCGGTGACTTCGTCCAGCTTCAGCCTCAGCGACTCATTGATGCGCTCTCGCTGCGATAGAACATCGTCAAGGCTCAGGTCCCCGATAACCGCACGAAGGGTGGTTGTCGCGATACCGACGACGGCCGAGCGGTAGTCAACAACCTCGAGTACGGACATCTGGGCCTCGTGTTCCATGACGCGCAAGTACACGAGGAAGTCGATATCGATTGGCGCGTTATCCCTCGTGATATTGGTCTGGCGCGGGATGTCGATCACGTCCTCGCGGAGGTCGATCGTGTTCGAGGAGTGAAACGGCCAGAGCAGCAGCTGCAGGCCCGGCTGCCTCAGTCCGTGGTAGCGGCCGAGCCAGAAGACGGCCAGCCGCTCATACTGGGAAACAATGCGCAAATAAGGGATCATCCGGTTATCTCCTTTGCAGTTCCTGCGGCTAGCCGACGTACGCTGGCCTCATGCTACCCTTCCACCGGCTTCGACGAAAGTGCTGATCGCGGCGACAGGCTTCTGGGCTAAGTCACGCTGCTGTTCAAGCCAGTTCTTCCGGCGCCCGCTCAACCCGTACGGTCAGGCCTTCGATGTCCAGCACGATCACCGACTCCCCTGCCCTGATCGACTCGCCGGTAGCAGAGGCGGCGCTCCACGGCTCGCCGCCTACCTGCACGGTCCCCTGGGGAGTGAGGTCGGTCGAAGCAACGCCCATTGTTCCGATCACATGCTGGTAAGGCGATGTGTACTTAGGGGCCTTCTTAGCGCTCAACGCGAACTTGATCAGCAGTGCCACATTGCCCAGCACAAGCGCGCTAACTATACCAAGCACCCACGGGCTTACACGAATCTCGTATCCGCCCAAGTCCGGCGTCGTCGGGTCACCGAACAGCAGAATTCCGCCGGCCACGAACGCAATGGCGCCCAACACGCTGAGTATGCCGAGGCCCGATACCTGCAACTCTCCATAGAAGAGAAGCATGGCCGCAACTAGCAGCCCGACGCCAAGCCAGTTTACCGGCAGGCTACCAATCGCAACAAACGTGAGCACGAGGCAGATCACGCCCACGGTGCCGGGAACAATGGTGCCCGGATTGAACAGTTCGGCAACAAGGCCAAGACCGCCTATGGCGAAGAGTATGAAAACTATGTTCGGGTCTGCAATGAGGCCAAGAAACCTTTCCAGAAAGGTACGCTCAATCTCAATCACGTCCAGTCCGTCGGTCTGTAGGGTTTTGGTCCCTGCCGCCGTTTCAACGGTGCGTCCATCCAACAGTTCCTGAAGCTCGCCCATGTCCTCCGCAATCAGGTCTATGACGTTCATGTTCAGCGCTTCGGAGGCGGAGTAGGACGTAGCACTGAGGACGGTGTCCTCCAATGCCTCCACATTCCTGCCCCGATCGTCGGCGATGCTGCGGAGGCTTGCCGCGGCAATCTCCGTAGCCTTGCGTTCGGCCGTGTCCGGCAGGTCCTCGCCCGTGGCATCGATCGGGCTGGCCGCGCCTATCGAGGTACCGGGTGCCATGACCGCGACGTGCGCCGCCGCCACAATGAACGTGCCGGCGGAGGCCGCGACTGCGCCGCGGGGCGAGACATAAGACACGACGGGAACGTGCGACTCGGAGATCGCTTCCACCATCTCCGTCATGGCCCCAAACTCACCGCCGGGAGTGTCTACCAGGACGACCAGCGCCTCTGCGTCGTCATCGTCTGCCCTCTCTATGACGCGCGTCAGATAGCCTGCTGAGACCGAGTCAATCGGGCTGCTCATGTCTGCCAGCACGAGGTGTCTCCCCTGCGCCGACGCGGGAGCGCCGAAAGAGAGGAAGCAGAGCCAGAGTCCCGCAAGCACCGTGAGCGCAACCCAAATGCGTATTCGTATCGATTGGACAGGCGGGGCGAATGTGTGGGTCATGCTGGATTGCGCCTCATGCCGAAGTATATCAGCCGTGGGGCACCCCTCCATGCGGGCGAATGCCTCTGGACTCAACTCTGGTATGACGGCCCTTCAACTAAAGGCACCGGCCCCGCGGCTGTGAAGACGGGGGCCGGTGTGCTTACTCGGATGTCTGCGCGAGCCGCGGGAGCGGCTGGCCCGGAGACCTACGTTGGTTCTTCGACCGGCTCCATGCCCATGCCGCCCATGCCGCTGCTGAAATCGTAATCGAGTTCGCCTTCCAACTCGCCCAGGCAGTGCAGCACCCACATGTTGAAGTTGTACGGGCCACCCTCCTGGGGCACGAAGTTGCTTCTGTCAAAGTGCCTTGAGTGCAGACCCTGTTGCTGCCACTCGCAGTTGCGGGCATCCTGCCTGTTCGTCACGTCCCAGAGCTCGACCATGAAGTCCAAGTCGAAGTCGTCTTGCTCCATGGCCCCCGGCTCGAACAGCCAGTCGTAGATCATCCGCACGCTTTCGGGGCCCGTCGGTAGCATCTGGTGCGTGTTTATGTAGTCCGGGTGCACATTCATGAAGAAGTTGGGTCTGACCACACCTGTGGTATAGAGCCGCGCCTTCTCCTCTTCGTCCAGATGCTTGAACGGAGGGATCATCGTGGTGCCGTCCATGGTTAGCGTCGCCGCGCCATCCTTGTATCGAGGCTTGATCTCCCTGATGGGAATGCCGTTGTCGTCCGTCCTCCACTGGAACGCGCCTCCCTCCCAGAAGGCCTCCACTATTGTGCACAGTTCCGGGTGGACCGTCGGGCAATGGAAGCACTCGGCGAAGTTCTCGAACAACAGCTTCCAGTTAGCCTTGATGTCCAGAATGATTCGCTTGCCGATGCGCAGGTCTTCCATGTGATAGTTGGTAAACCTGCTGGGTATGTTGCCGAGAGCGTGCTCCAGAGGCTCTGCATCAGCCCCGGCCATGTTCACGAAGATGTAGCCGCCCCACGTGCCGACCGCGACGTCGTACAAAGAGTAGTTCTTCATGTCGAAGTCGGACGACTCAAGCTGATGCGGCGTGGCAATCAGGTTGCCCTCCAGCGAGTAGGTCCATGCGTGGTACGGGCAGACGATCGACCCGCCCTCAAAGCGGCCTTTGTCTTCGGTACAGAGGATCGAGCCGCGATGCCTGCATGTGTTGTGGAACGCCCGCACGCTGCCATTGAGATCGCGAGTGACGATCAGATTCTGCTCGCCAATGCTCTTTACGAAGTAGTCACGCGGGTTGGGAATCTCCTCTTCACGGCCCACGTTGATCCACATGTTGTGCCAGAACACTTCCAGCTCCCGCTGATAGTGCTCTACGTCGTACATGTAGTGCGCAGGGATGCCCTGCTCAATGCCTTGAAGCCGTCGTCTGCGCCTGACTTGAGCCTGCATTATGCCCTCCTAAAGTGCTCATTGACCTGACGGTCGTTCCGCTTGCGAGTTGCCTGCCGCGAAGCTAGCACCGGCGTCGAAAGCTGTCAAGGTACCCAAGCATCATGCCAGAACCTATTGGGAAATCGGCCTGACTGTGTGGAACCCGTTCCTCCGCAACGTCGAGCCCCAAGACTCGCGCGATTTCTCACTCAATGTAGAATCAAATGGAGCACGCGGCGGCCAGCCGCGCTTGTACCGGAGGTACGTACAACGCTGAACGTTTCAGAACGTCCCGACCAGGTCGCCGCACTGAACTATGCGTGGGCTCTTTCGATTGCCTTTGCCATCTACCTTGCGTTGGCCCTGGGTTGGGCAAGCGAAGCCGAAGCCAACGGCAGCGTGACCAAATACACCAGCCAAACTGCAGGCCCATACGAGGTCTCTCTGGGCACGGCACCCGCAGATCCAAGAGTGGGCCGGCTGCACCTTACCGTGAAACTGGCCGATGCGAGCTCCAAGCAGGCCATTGCCGGCGCGGGTGTAGCGATCTCCGGCCGCGGCCCTGGAGCCTCGGAATCCGAGATCGGGCCGCTGCCGACTACCACCCTCCCCTCCACGCCCGAAGACTATGACCTGGACGTGGAGTTGGACCGAGAAGGGACATGGGTGTTTGTCGTGGACGTAGATGCCGAGCTTGGCGCGGCAACTGCCGAATTTCCGCTCGAAGTAACGAGGACGAGTCCGTGGCTCGGCCTGCTGACGCTCGCGCTTGCAATTGCCCTGCTGATGATCGTCGGCCTCAGCCTGCGCCGGTACTTTGCCGCGCGGCGGGCGCAAGGGCGTTCCAGCCCTTGACCCGCAGGCTCGCCAAGCCAACCGCGGCGCTCCTTCTGGCGGGAGCGCTGGTGTGGGCCGCCGTGCCGGCGTTCGCGCACGGCATTGGAGGCCGGTACACGCTCCCCGTCCCATTGAACTACTTCCTGATTGGCTCAGCGGCCGTGGTCGCTGTCTCGTTTGTGATAATCGGAGCCTTCGTCCAGGAGAGGACGTCTACTAGCGTCAGGTACTGGCGCGCCGACCTGCTCTCCGTGCGCGTGCTCGGTACTGTCCTCTCGAGCAGGGTGACTTCCGTGGCCGTTCAGGCTCTCTCGATTGGGATATTCGGGCTCGTCCTTGCCACGTCGCTCTTCGGCGAGAACCTGGTCTTTTCGAACTTCACACCTACGTTCGTATGGATCGTATGGTGGACCGGCATGGTGTTCGCGTCCGCGTTCTTTGGAGACGTATGGAAATGGGCCAATCCATGGAACATCACATTCCGATGGGCCGAGAAAGTGCTCGGCATAGGCGGTTCCCCCATATATCGCTGTCCGCCATGGGTGGACGTCTGGCCCGCGCTGGTTCTGTTCTGGCTGTTCGCCTGGATTGAGAACAACTTCTCCAGAGCGGGCGAGCCGCGAATGCTCGCGACGATGATCATCACCTACTCGACGATCACGTGGGGCGGCATGCTGCTCTTCGGCCGCCACGAGTGGCTCCGTCGGGGCGAGGCCTTCACCAAGCTGTTCGGCTACTTTGCGCGGTTCGCACCTACCGAGGTGCGCACGCTGGACCTCGAACCCTGCGGGACCTGCGACGGCGATTGCAGGGAGACTCCGGACGACTGCGTCAACTGCCACGAGTGCTATGAACTCGCGCCGCCCGAGAGCCGGCAGATCAACCTTAGGCCGTTCGCCGCAGGCCTGGCCCGCAACGGCGCGATTAGCCTCGGCGAGTTGGCCTTCGTAGTTCTGCTGCTATCGACGGTCACCTACGACGGCTTTACCGCCACGGGACCCTGGAATGACTTCCGAAGCATCGCGCTGCCGCGGTTGGAGTTCCTGGGAGACGCCGCCCCCGAGGTGGTGGGGACCTTCGGCCTGTTGATGTTCCCAATGGCATTCTTCGGAGTCTATTACTGCTTCTGCTGGGCCATGGGCAAGCTGTCCAGAGAGACGGTCAGCACGCTTGAAGTCTGCAAGATGTTCCTCTACTCGCTGATACCGATCGCGCTTGCCTACCACGTTGCACACTTCCTGGTGCTGCTACTCATCCAGGGCCAGACTATCCTGCCGCTGGCCTCCGACCCGTTCGGCTGGGGGTGGGACCTGTTCGGCCTGGCCGACTACACGATCTATCCGCTTCTCACGACCAAGTTCGAGTGGTTCCTTTCGATTGTGTCAATCGTGTTGGGACACGTCATCGCGGTGTACCTGGCGCACGTGGTGGCTATCCGCAGGTTCGCTACGCACGCCGGCGCCATGCGCAGCCAGTACCCGATGCTGCTCCTCATGCTGCTGTACACAGCCACCAGCCTCTGGATCGTCGCGCAGCCCATCGTGGAGGGCTAGGGCAGCTACGGCTTCGCCATGCCTGCTGCTTTCTGTGACGAATTCAGGAGGGGACGCCATTGACGGCAGGCGGGCCTACGGCAAACAAGGGAGCACCCCGGCGTATCGGAGAGGTACGTGCCCTACTCTCCTCGGTCCGACTTCAGCCGCGCGACCTCCTCGCGCAACTCCCGGACCTCGGAAGCGAGTTTTTCCATTGCCTTCGACTCGGCTCTCGGACGACGCGCGTTTGAGCGGATGAACGAGGACGCCAGGTTTGCAGTCACTGCGCCGAACAGGCCGACGCCGCCAACGATCAGAAATACGGCAACCACCCTTCCGGCCGCCGTAACCGGCGTTACGTCACCGTATCCCACAGTGGTGACGGTCACGAGCGCCCACCAGAGTGCGTCGGCGTAGTGACGCATCTGCCCACCTTCTGCGCCAATCTCCACTGCGGCTACTATCGTGGACCCGATGAGGATCAGTCCTACTGCGTAGACGCCAAGGTAATCGATGTTCGCCAGTCGGCTCGAGTGTCGAATGGCTCTCGAGCCGAACAGGGCCAGCCTGAGAAGACGCAGCGGCCGGAACGGCGGGACGATGACCGCAACGATCTCAAGCCAGTGACTGAGCAGGAACCCGATCCTGTCCTTCGCGATCGCGAACTTGACTACGAGCTCGGCCACGAAGATGACCCAGATCAACAAGTCAAGCGCAAGGTACACCCTCTCCTCGGCGAGCGACATTTCCCACAACAGCGGCCCAAGCAGGAGAGGCACCATGCAGAAGGAGAGCAGAAGCATGGGCAGCTCCGTCCGCTCCTCGATGCGCGCCAAGCGCTCGTCCACCTCATGACTCTGCTCCCATCTCCAGCGATACAATTAAGTCAGCTCCCCATTCGCCTGGCGCCGGCGGCTGGCAACAGTTCAAGAATACAGAATAGCCATCGGCCGGTACCATAAGCGGCGAGATACGGAGAAGACGGACGCAGGTCTTACACGCGACTTTGGCGATCGGAATCCACTCCCGCAGCCTGCATACGTGTTGAAGGCCCTCCAGCCCAAGGTTTACCATTCCTCTTTGGAGGACTGCGTTAATACGCATACGTACGCAGGAACTCGAAAGGAGAATTCATGGCCACTTCCGATGTAGTGCGTCCCTACGTCAACGAGAAGATCGAGAGAAGCATCCCCAGCTACTACTACTTCGACCCCGATCACTACAGACGGGAGTTGGAGATGATCTGGTATCGGCGATGGCTCATGATCTGCCGCTCCGAGGACATCGCTGCTCCACGCGATTATCGTGTCTTCGCCATCGGCGAGCAGAACGTTGTCGTGACCCGGGACCTGCAGGGCGAACTCAGGGCCTTCCACAACACGTGCCGGCATCGCGGCTCGATACTTTGCACAGCCGACCGGGGGAAGTTCGAAGGCGGCTCCATCGTCTGCCCCTACCACGCCTGGACGTACTCGCTGGAGGGGGACCTGATCGCTACGCCGCACCAGCTCGAGTCGGCCGATTTCGACATGGCCGACTACTCGCTGTACGAAGTCGCGATCGGCGTATGGGGAGGTTTCGTTTTCATCAACCTCGCCGGCCGGGACGCGGAGCCGCTGGAAGAGGCACTCGGACAGATTCCGGAACGGCACCGCAACTTCCACGTGGACAGGCTTCGGCTCGGCCACCGCGAGGTGATCGACGTCGAGGCCAATTGGAAGCTGCTATTCGAGAACTTCGCCGAGTGCTTCCACTGCCCACAGGTACATCCGGAGCTGTGCTCTGTGGTGCCGCTGTACGGCCGCGGCCTGAACGAGGGCGAAGACCTGGTGGAGTGGCAGGAGTCCGGCGGCGAGACCCTGACGCTTGTGCTCCAGTTGGCCGAGGACGCCGTCACGTTCACAATGGACGGCACCACCGGCGGCAGGCCATTGTTCCGGGACACTACGGAAGAGGAGCGCGCGAACCCGTACACCGGCGGCATCGTCAGGCCGAACCTGTTCATCAACACCCACCCGGACTTCATCCACACCCACAGGATGCTGCCCACGGGCCCAACGAGCGTGCAGATGACGTACGAGTGGTTCTTCGAGCCGGAGACCCTGGCGATGGACAACTTCGACGCGAAGCAGGCGTACGAGCTCTGGGATATCACCAACAGGCAGGACGCGCGCAACTGCGAGTGGCAGCAGGCGGGGCTGCTCTCGAACCGCCACGAATACTCCGTGTTCGTGCCGCAGGAACGGGGCCCATTCAGTTTCAACCAGTGGGTCCTGAGGGAGCTGGGAGAGCCCGAGAACTAACCTCCGGTGCTAATCGGCGCTCGATCCGCCCGCAGCCCCCGGCCGCAGCGACCCCTGCGCGAGTCCGGCGCCGGCGCCCGCCTCTTGGCTGACGCCTGTCACCAGGGTCAGGCGGCGGAAAGGTCGTGAGTAAGGCCGGCTCGCCCAACTCGACGCCGGAGAGGCCCGCGCCGGGAAGGCTGCCCATCCTGTCCTGGATCACGTTCGACATCGTCACCACGGTGTTCCACCTTGGCGTGTCCGGCCTGTTCTTTCCGCTGTGGGCACGGGACGACCTAGGCGGAGACGACGCGTCCATCGGCAACACGATTGCCGTCGCGATGGCGCTGATGTTGTTCATTGCTCCCACGATGGGCGCGCTGTCCGACCAGTCGCAGAGGCGAATCCCGTTCGTGCTGGCCGGGACCGTGGCGTGCGTTGGCTCGACGCTGCTGCTGGGGTTCACCAGCACATTGGCCATCGCACTCATGCTGTTCGCCACCGGGATGATTGCCGCCAACGCTGTCGATATCTTCTACGGAGCACTGTTGCCCAACGTGACCACCGAGAAGTCGCAGGGACGGGTCAGCGGCATTGCAATCGGCCTGGGGTACTGCGGCGGTATTCTCGTGATTCTGCTCGGGCTCACGCTGGTGGAGGACCGTGGCTACCAGTTTGCCTTCCAGATGCTCGCAGGGCTGATGGCCCTGGCGTCGCTGCCTCTCTTCATATTCCTCCGCGAGTCTGCCCGGCCGATTGAAGCCGCCTCCGCCCGCGCTAGAGACGCGCTCATAGTGCTGCTCGGCACACTCAGGGGCATAGGAAGGTTTCAGGACTTCCCGCGCTTTCTCATGGCGCGGTTCTGGTACAGCTGGGGCGTCAACACGGCGTCGCTTTTCGCCGTGCTCTACGCTACCGACACGGTCGGGCTCTCCGTAACCGCAACTCAACTGATTCTGGTCCTCGGCATTGTTGCGGCCATACCAAGCGGCCCAGCGTGGGGCTACCTTGTCGACAGGTTTGGGCCCAAGAAGACCATGGCGGCCGTGCTCGTCGGATGGATCATCGCGATTAGCAGCTCAGCAGCAATTCCCAGCTTCGGCCTTCCCTCCAACCTCTGGTGGGCCGTGGGAGTGTTCAGTGGAGTGCTTGTCGCAGGTGTGTGGGCAACTGACCGCCCCTTCATGATCCGCCTCTCACCACCCTCGCACCTCGGTCAGCTTATGGGGCTGTCCAACACCACCGGAAGAATGTCGGGCATCGTCGGGCCGTTCATGTGGGGATACATCGCCGTAACGCTCGGAATGGGGCAGATTGCCTCGGTCGTGAGCCTCGCTGTGTGCATCGTGTTCTCTCTGCTACTATTGCGGGGCATCGACGACCATCAGCGGATCGACGACGATGTCCTGCATGACCCTTTGTCACGTCAACCCGCGTAGCCTCGGTGACCGGAATAGAACCTGACGGACAGCAATCCGCACGGCACAGATTCCACTGTGCGTGCAGGTGACTCGATGAGAGGCTGAACACTATGAAGCGAGTTCTCATAACAGGCATGAGCGGCCTCATTGGCGGACTGCTCCGTGAGCACCTTGAGAAGACTGGCGGCTACCGGCTCAGTGCGCTGAACCGGCGGCCCATCGAAGGCGTCGAAGTCCACCAGGCGGACATCGCTGACATCGACGCGATCCAGCCTGCGTTTCAGGACATCGATGTGGTTGTGCACCTCGCCGCCAGCCTCGACACAAACGACTGGGAAAGTCAACTCTCGGCGAACCTGATCGGCGTTTACAACGTGTATGAGGCCGCGAGGAGGGCCGGCGTGAGTCGCGTCGTCTTCGCGAGCAGCGGAAACGCGATTCGAGGCTTCGACCTCGTCGAGCCGTACAAGGCTTTGTCTGAGGGCCGGTACGAGGACGTGCCGGATGAGATTCCGCTCGTCACGGGCGAGCAGGTCCGGCCGCAGTCACTGTACGGCGCCGCCAAGGTCTGGGGCGAGGCGCTCGGCCGCGTGTTCTCGGACGACCATGGCCTGTCCATCATCTGCGTGCGAATCGGCCTCGTTAGACCAGAGGACCGCCCTGTAGGCCCTCGGGCCATGTCGGTGTACCTTAGCCACCGGGACATCTCAGAGATGCTTCACAGGTGCATCGAGGCGCCAGCAGACCTCAAGTTTGGGATCTACTTCGCGACGTCGAACAACAAGTGGGGCTACCGTGACCTGGGCCCCTCCCGCGATGTGCTCGGCTTCGTGCCGCAGGACAGCGCCGAAGAGCGAATGGCCTAGCACTGCCAGCCGCCTGCAAGATGATAACGTCACGCCACAGTACAGAACATACTCCCTAACTCAGGCGAGGAGGACCAAGGATGCAGAACAACTACCGCGTAAGGACTCTGACCGATGTCAAGACCCCAATGCGGGACGGCGTGGACCTGTCCTCCGACATCTACCTGCCGGACGCGCACGGCGAATTCCCGACCGTGCTCATCAGAACCCCGTACGACAACACCCAGGAACGAATCGTCGAGAAGGCACGGCGCCTCGCCTCCAATGGCTACGCCTGCGTGGCACAGGACGTTCGCGGCCGTTGGGACTCGGACGGCAGATGGTACGCGCTGGTCAACGAAGGCAAGGACGGGTACGACACACAGGAGTGGATCGGCAAGCAGGAATGGAGCGACGGCAAGATCGGCATGTCCGGCGCGTCTTACCTCGGCCACGTTCAGTGGCAAAGCGCACCGTATGCGAGTAAGCATCTTACCTGCATCGCCCCACGCGTGGTCCCCTGCGACTTCTACCACGCCCTCTACTACGGCGGCGCCTTCAACCTGCACCTGCTCATCACATGGGGCATGAGCACCAGCGGCCGCACCCGCCAGACCATTTCATACGAGAACTGGACAGAGGCGTTCCGCATACTGCCGCTGATCGACATGGACGAAATCGCCGGGTACGACATCGACTTCTGGAAGGACTGGGTTCGTCACCCCATCGATGACGAATTGTGGGCCCAGACGAACGTGGAACGCAAATTCGATGCCTTCCAGGTCCCTGCCCTAGTCATGGGCGGCTGGTACGACGTGTTCTGCAACCAGACATTCCGCAACTACACAGGCCTCATCAACAGCGAGGGCGCGCCCGCTACGAAGCAGAGCCGCCTCATCATGGGCGCGTGGCCGCACGGCCTCAGCGCGTCGCGCCAGACCGGTGACGTCGACTTCGGCGCAGGCTCCATGTACGACCTGGAGCTCTACGAGATGAAATGGTTCGATTACTGGCTGAGAGGCAATGAAAACGGCGTGCTGGACGATCCGCCGATCAAGCTGTTCGTCATGGGCGCCAATCAGTGGCGGGACGAGTCGGAGTGGCCCCTCGCCCGGACCGACTGGCAGCGCTGGCATCTGCACTCCGGCGGAAACGCCAACACTGTGCGAGGCGACGGCACTCTCGCGACGGACGCGCCCGACGATGAGCCGGACGATCACTTCGTGTACGACCCGATGTTCCCCGTGCCAACGCTCGGCGGCAACACATGCTGCAACCCTGAAATCGTCCCGTGGGGCCCGTACGATCAGCGCCCCATAGAGATGCGCAACGACGTACTCTGTTACACCAGCGCGCCGTTGGAGGAGGACATGGAGGTGACCGGGCCGATCATCGTAACCCTTTACGCCACCACAGACTGCCGCGACACCGACTGGACGGCAAAGCTGGTCGACGTCTCGCCGGGCGGCTACGCGATGAACCTGTGCGACGGCATTCGCAGGGCGAGCTACCGGGAGAGCATGACGGAGCCAACCCTGATTGAGCCCAACCGCGTGTACGAGTACGAGATCGAGTTGACGCCCACCTCAAACGTGTTCAAGAAGGGACACATGGTGCGCGTGGAGATCTCCTCCTCGAATTTCCCGCACTTCGACCGCAATCCTAATACGGGCAACGCGTTCGGGATGGACACGGATATGCGAACGGCAAACCAGATTGTGCACCACTCCCGCGCATACCCGTCACACATTACCCTGCCGGTCATACCGGCTGAGTAACCGCAACTAAACAAGGAGGCCCGAAAAGTGCGCCGACCATCCGTAGCGCCCTTGGAGAATATTTCTCTACAAAGCCTGCTGAGCGACACCGCCGCAAGATTCGGAGACAAAGTCGCCGTGATAGACGGCGAGCGCACCTACTCCTTCACGCAGTTGGACGAATACAGCGACAGGCTGGCCTCCGGACTGGCCTCGATTGGCGCTTCCAAGGGCGACAGGGTTGGCGTCCTGGCCCCCAACTGCGTCGAGTTCGTGATCGCCTTTTATGGCATCGTCAAGGCCGGCGCTGTCGTGTCAACGCTCAACTCCGGCTACAGGGAGCGCGAGATAGCACACCAGCTCAACGATTCGGGAGCCGAGATACTGATTGTGCACGAGGCCCTGCTGGGAGTGCTTGACAAGGCGCGAGCCGACGTCCCGAAGCTGTCACGAACGATCGTCATCGGCTCGGATACCGAAGGCCCTGACACGTTCTGGGGTCTCGTGAATGGCTCGTCGCCTTCGCCGCCGGACGTGCGCATAGATCCGGAGAACGATCTTGCCGCCCTTCCCTACTCCAGCGGCACAACCGGTCTCTCCAAGGGCGTGATGCTGACGCACTTCAACCTCACCTCGAACGTCCAGCAGATGATCAAGCGCAAGGAGGCATCCACGCCGACGGAAAAGGACGTCATCCTGGTGCACCTGCCTCTGTTCCACATTTACGGCATGAACATCCTCATGAACGCCTCCCTCGCCGTTGGGGCAGCGCAGGTGATGATGGGCCGCTTCGACATGGACGAGTTCCTCACTCTGCTCTCCGAGCACCGGGTCACGATCCTTTACACCGTGCCGCCGGTAATGCTCGGCCTCACGCAGTACCCAGCCGCGAAGGACTACGACCTGTCTTCGATCCGCTACGGCTTCTCGGGCGCCGCCCCCCTGTCGGCCGAACTGCAGCAGCGGGTTTCCGACATCCTGGGCTTTCCCGTGCTCCAGGGTTACGGTCTTACCGAGACTTCGCCCTATTGCAACTCCGACTATGTGGAACCCCACCTGATGAGGCCCGGCTCGATAGGTCCCGCAGGCCCAGATATGGAAGAGAAGGTCGTGGATGTGGAGACAGGAACCGTGGAGCTTGGGCCGAACGAGATCGGCGAGCTTCTCGTGAGGGGCCCGCAGATCATGAAGGGCTACTTCAACAACCCAGAGGCTACCGCCGAAACGATCACGGAAGACGGCTGGCTGCACACCGGAGACATCGTGCGAATGGACGAGGACGGCTACGTGTTCGTACTTGACCGCAAGAAAGAACTGATCAAGTACAAGGGTTTTCAGGTCCCCCCTGCGGAGCTGGAGGGCCTGCTGCTCGAGCACCCCGCTATTGCGGACGCCGCCGTAGTGCCCAAGCCGGACGATGAGGCTGGCGAAGTCCCGAAGGCCTTCGTCGTCGTGAAGCCCGGGTCGGAGGCCACAGACGAAGACATTATGACGTTCGTCGCCGGAAGAGTCGCCACCTTCAAGCACGTCCGCGAGGTCCAGTTCGTGGACACCATACCCAAGAACCCCTCGGGCAAAATCCTCCGCCGAGTCCTGATCGAGGAGCATAACTAGCAGGCAGCTCGACCGAAACGTGCGTGGGGCACAATCATCGGAGGACAGTGACGCATGATCTACGACCACATAATCATCGGCGCAGGCTCCGCCGGAGGCGTCCTGGCAACACGGCTGTCTGAGGACCCGGACCGCTCGGTACTGCTGCTGGAAGCAGGCTCAGACTTCCCTGAGATCGACACACTGCCCGAGGAGGTGAGGTACGCGTACGGAGGCGACGGCGGCTTCGAGATATGGGAGAGCGAGCACCTCTGGAACTACGTCGCCCGCGCGACCGACGAGGCGCCCCCCATGGCCGTGCCGCGAGGCAAGGTCACTGGAGGCTCGAGCGCGGTCAACGGCGCCCAGTATCTGCGGGGCCTGCCGGAGGACTACGACCGGTGGGCCGAGTGGGGCAACGATCAGTGGGCGTTCGAGCTCATGCTCCCCTACTTCAACAGGTTAGAGTCAGACCGCGACTTCTCCTCAGAGGAGTACCACGGCGGCGAAGGTCCGGTTAGCGTGGGCCGTTACCAGCCCGAAGTGTGGGGCGACCAACAGCACGCCTTCTACCAAGCCTGCCGTGACCTCGGCTTCCCCGACTGCCCGGACCACAACGACCCTGGCTCAACCGGCGTCGGCCCGCTTACATTCAACATCGTTGACCGCCAGCGAGTCAGCACCGCACTGTCGTACCTGCCCCTGGCCCGACACCGGCTGGGACTTACGATCAGGCCAAACTGCCTCGTGCACGGCATCCTGTTCGACGGTAATCGCGCCACGGGCGTGCTCGCGGTGAGCCAAGGCGAGTTCTACACGCTCAATGCACACGAGATCATCGTCGCCGCGGGTGCGGCCAACTCGCCGCAGATACTCGGCCTTTCGGGCGTCGGCCCGGCGGACCAGCTTTCCGCGCTCGGCATCCCGGTCGTTCAAGACCTGCCCGGCGTCGGCCAGAACCTGCGCGACCACCCCGACCTTCACGCAGGCTGGCGCACGAAGCCCGAGTTCCCGCTGGACGGCGGCCGCACGCCTGCCGGGGCCGTATCGCTGCGATATACCGCCAAGGACTCGCCCTTCCGGAACGACATGATCATGTACATGAACAACTACGTCTCCGAGTGGCCGGGCCGCGGCATGGACGAGAAGTGGCCGGTCGGCGTCGGCATCTGCCTCTGCCTGAATCTGGCGCTCAGCGTCGGCGAGTTGAAGCTAGTCTCAACCGATCCCCGCCAGCAGCCGAAGCTGGACTACAACCTGCTGGACGACCCGTTCGACCTCCAGAGGTGCCGGGAGGGAATCCGGCTCGCAGAGGAGGTTTTCAACCACTCGGCCTTCGAAGGCATCGTCGACAGCCGAATGCTTCCCACAGACGAGGACCTGGCTTCCGACGACGCCCTGGACGCCTGGCTGAAGCGCGAGGCGCTGACCGCGCATCACATCTCGGGCACGTGCAAGATGGGGCCCTCAACCGACCCCATGGCCGTCGTAGACCAGTACTGCAAGGTCCATGGCCTTGAAGGCATCAGGGTTGTGGACGCATCGATCATGCCTGACTGCGTCCGCGCGAACCTGAACGCCAACGTCATGGCCATGGCCGAACGCGTCGCCGACTTCATCAAGCAAGGCAATTGAGTGGACACGAGCCGCGGTCGAACAATCCACCACCCACAGAATTCAGGAGGCCAACATTGAAGGGACAGGTCTGCATCGTAACTGGCGCCGGCAGCGGCATCGGCGAGGCGACAGCAATAAAGCTCGCCGCTATGGGAGCGGTCACCGTGCTCGTGGGCCGGACACAAGCGAAGCTGGATGCCGTACACGACCGCATCGAGGCCGCGGGCGGGGCATCCCACGTCATCGCGGCGGACGTCACGAGTCTCGATGACATCCAGCGCATCGTGGACTCCACCCTGCAGGAGCATGGCAGAATCGACGTGCTAATAAACAACGCCGGATTCAGCAGCCGCAACAGGACCACCCTGACGCTCACGCCCGAAGAGGCCGACGCCGTAATTCGTGTCAACCTGATCGGTCCAATGTTCCTCACGCAGGCCGCTATGCCGGCCATGATCGAGGCAGGCACCGGGACCATCGTGAACGTGGCCTCGGTGGCAGGAAAGAGAGCAAGCCTGCTGTCAGGGCCGATCTACGGCCCGGCCAAGGCCGGCATCCTGAGTTACACTGAGTACCTAGTCCAGGAGTTCGCTAACACCGGCGTTCGCGCCTGCGCTGTGTCGCCGGGAGAGGTCGATACGCCCATCATGGCGAACCGTCCCGTCGTTCCGTCCGATGAGGCCCGCGCGACCATGCTGACCTCAGACGACGTAGCAGACGCGATCGTGCTCGCAGTTTCGGCTCCGCCGAGCAGCATGGTCTCGGACATTGTCGTAATGCCAAATCGCTCGAGGGACTACACCGCAGAGATTGGGGATCCCTTCCCTGACACGTAGGCCACACGCTGCTGAACACGGACTCTCCTCTCGAACATGACCGGCCGGTGTCGTTCTATCCGGCATCGAACATAGGACTCGATTGCGAACTGGCGCAAAGGATCCTGGAAGAGATCGCCCCTCGCCACAGACTGACCTCGGTCGCGAACGCAAGGGCCGCCTTCACTAACGCCGTTCACATTCTCGAAGCCACGTCACCCAGGGGCCGAACGGACCGGTTTGTCGTCAAGCGCCTCACCGACGAGCCAGACCCGGAACGCGCGGACGCCGAGTACGACGGCCTGCGCATCGCCCGGAGGCACGGCATTCCCGTGCCTGAGCCGGTTCTGCTCGACGCCACCGGCGAACTGCTCGGCACGCCGGGTGTCGTCACTACGTTCGTTGAAGGGAGGCAGATCGCAGACCCCGAAGACCCGCGCAGTTGGGCCGAAGACCTCGCCCGGCTGTTGCTGCGAGTCCACGACATCCGTCCGGAAGCAGACGAGCGTCGCCGAATCTACGACGGCCGGGAAATGGGCCTGTACTTCCTTCGAGGTGAGTTGCCAAAGCTCAAGTCCGGGCACTCACTCACCGAGACGCTCTTTGACATAGTCGAAGAGTTGCGGTCCGACATCCTCCCTGCGCCTCGCGCGCTGCTCCATATGGACTACTGGCCGGGCAACGTCCTGTGGATCGATGACCGAGTTTCGGCGCTGATCGACTGGGACGCCACGGCATGCGGCGATCCAGCTCTGGACGTTGGCTACTTCCGCATGAACATGTACCTGAGAGGCATCAAAGAAGCCGCCGATCTCTTCCTCCAGTGCTATGAAGCCGAGTCAGGCCCCGTGCGAAACCTGGGCTTCTGGGAGGTTGCCTGCGCGGTGCGTCCCCTGCCCGACCCCCAGATGTGGATACCGGCTTCCCGCGAGATGGGAGACCACAGTGCCACCGACGACAGAGCCGAGACCGACTTCTACGAGTTCGTCTCGAACGCCATCCGCCGCGCCCGCGAAGGCCGCTAGCGTAAAGGAGCGTCCCGCTCAGACGCCCGCGGAAAGGTGCCCGGCGTCGTTGACCGACAGCACCGCCCAGCCGCCGCTATCGTACGCCAGCCTCGTGACCGAGCAGTTCGCCGGTTCGCAGTGCGAAAGGAAGCGCTCGTCCATACCAAGCACGTAGTGGAGGATGCTGTTGATCGTGTCGCCGTGCGTCGACACGCCTACCGTCAGTTCCGTAGGCTTGCTCGTCAGTTCTTGGTTGTGAATCAGCTCGTCTTCCAGCCACTCAGCTATCCGCCTGCGCGCCATCCTGTGCGACTCCCCCCCTATCGGAACGAAGTCTGAGCTCTTCGTGTTCATGTACGCAAGCGCCTCATCGTCAAGGGCCTCCTCGCTGCCCATCCCGCGCCAGGACGGCGTCTCCCTCTCGACAAGAGCCGCCACCGGCGTCACCGGAATGTCCGTCTGCCCGATAGCCTCCAGCACAAGCCCGGCAGTGTGCGCCGCCCTCGGGAATGTGGAACTGTACATCCGGTCGAAGCTAACGCCCAGACGTCGAAGCCAGGAGCCCAGCGACTTCGACTGCCGGACGCCGGCTTCCGTCAGCGGCGAATCACGGTCGGTCGCCCCCATCCATCCCATCTCGATGTTGGACTGCGACTCTCCATGACGAAACACAAACAGCTCGCAGTGAAAGTCCTTATGGATCATGCCAGGCTCGCTTTGCCCTTTCGTGCTCTATGGCTGGGAGACACTGAGTGGGCCGACGTCGCCCTTGAACACCGCTACTTCGTCGACGTACGCCTCTAGCTCACGCGGACCCGCCAATATGAGCAGGTGGGAAACATTGTCGAGCGGCACTCCGAACGCCGTCTCCAGCGGGAACTCGCCGTAGTCTGTGCCGTCCAACCAGTACCGCGCGCTTCCAGACTCCAGGTCAGCGACGACGTGGATCTCGTACCACTTCCCTGCCTCGGCCAGTCCAAGTTTCATGCCCCCGCAAGTGAGCTGTCCACCAACCCACACGCCGCAGGCGCTCGCGTGCGGGACATTGCCGTCATTCATTTTCCACCCAAGTCCAATCATGACGCCGAGCGTGGGGCTGGACTCGACTACCGTGGGGACCATGAACTTCGCTGTGTATGACACCTGCGGCATTCCCTGGGGAATCGTCTTGGCCGTCTGTGCGAACTTACCCAGCTCGTATGACTTGGAGCCGCCCGCGCTGAGCTGCGACGTGATCTGATTGACGGTCCCGCTCTTCCACCGCTGCCAGCGCCCCTCTCTTGGGAAGACCCCATCATCGTACCCCTCGAAGTCCTCCGCCCACAGCGACTCCACCTCCCCGACAAATGCGGGCGGCGTGGGTTCGGGCGTCGGCAACGCCTCGGCCTCCTCGGTTGCCGTTGGAGCAGGCGCTCGCGTGGATTCCGGCTCTTCGCCTCCGCAAGCCGACACGGCGATAGCCAGGGCTGCCATTAGTACAGCGAACCCGGCCGTCCACCGAACACGCAATCTCATGCCTTTGTACGTCCTTTGAATTCGTTGTCCTCGTCTCAATTTGAACATTGCCTCTGAAGCTCTGATGGTTTTTCGTGAACTTATACGAGCGCCGCCCCGGGTTTAGATGGGCCATTTCACGGCGGCGTTTCAGTGCGCCCGGCAATCCTACCGCCCGTCCGCACGAAGGGGAAGGGACGCCGAAGCAGAATACCTGCATTTTCAACAGTTGACTGCCTATGCCCATACGTTCAAACTGTAAGGACTGCCGGAGCGGTCTCGAAGTGCGTCTGCTGTAGACTGCAGGTCTTGTGCAATGCTCGGGAACGCATGGCTATACTCAAGCAGATAATCGCGAGTAGAGAATGGAGAAAACGCTGAAATGAGCGAGCAGGTACTGTTTCCGGTAACCGTAGTTGGCAGTTGGCCTCGCACCAGAGAGTTGAGGGACGCTCTGCTCCGTCAGCAGGACGGTGAGATCGATCCGGATGAGTTCGAGCGCATCGCTGACGAGGCAGTGGAGCAGGTAGTCAGGTACCAGGAGGACGCCGGCGTAGACATCCTCTCGGACGGCGAGCAGCGGCGCGACAACTTCTACTCCTTCATCGTGGAGAAGCTGGACGGGCTGAGCCTCATGAAAGTCTCGGAGCTCATGGACTACGTTAAGGACCGCGCCAGCTTCGAGGAGATCCTGCGGGCGCAGGACGTTCCGGCGTTCGCCATCAAGAGCCCCATTGCTCTCGGGAAGCTGGGAGCCAGGAATGGCCTCTCGCTGGACGAGGTGGAGGCCGCGAAGAAATTCACGGACAAGCCCATCAAAGTACCGCTGCCCGGCCCGTACCAGATGACCCGCTCATGCTGGTTCGACGGCCTGACCGAAGAGGCCTACGGCAGTCAGGAAGAGCTTGCCGTCGACGTCGTTCAGATACTGAAGGACGAGATCGCGGCCCTGAAAGCTGCCGGAATCAAGTACATCCAGTTGGACGAGCCCATCCTATCGCAGGTCGTGTACGGAGAGGAGAGTTCGGACACGTTCATGTGCGCCGCGCTCAGCGCCCGGCGGGACCCCACCGTGGAGCTTGACTTCGCCGTTCGCCTGATGAATGAGGTCGTCGAGGACGCTGACGACATGAACATCGGCGTCCACGTCTGCAGAGGCAACTGGAGCCGCAAGGAAGAGGTGCTGCTGGAGGGCAACTACGGCCCGATGCTGCCCCACCTGATGGAGATGAACATAGACCAGCTCGTGCTTGAGTACGCCACTCCCAGGGCAGGCTCCCTGGAGGTGTTCAAGGAGTACCCCAGCGAAGTGGAGATCGGTCTTGGAGTAGTGAACCCGCGCACCGAGGAGATCGAGTCCACCGAGTACATAGTCAGCAGGGTCAAGGACGCTCTGCAGTACTTCGAGCCGGAGAAGATCTACCTGAACCCGGACTGCGGGTTCGGAACGTTCGCTGAGCGGGCCGTCAACGACTCCGAGACGTCTTACCTGAAGATGAAGGCGATAACGGAAGCCGCTGAAGTCCTGCGCAAAGAGTACGCATAGCACGAGAGCAACCGGCAATCAGGCCCAACAATCAGGAAGGAGCATAGCTGTGACAGAAGAAGCCACACTGAACGGACTGCATCCCACCAAGATCAAGGAGATCACCGACTCGTTCCGCAACCCGGACGTCCTCGCGGCCGTCAGCGGCCCGTGGCGCGCACGCATCCAGTGGCAGGACGGCTTCCGCGTTAGGGCGCACATGCGCACCCACACCGTTGAGATGGACGAGCCGGCCGACCTGGACGCTACAGACGTCGCGGCCAGCGCGCACGAGCAGATCCTGGCCGCCGTAGGCTCCTGCATGTCCGTGGGATTCATCCTGAATGCGACCAAGCGGGGCATCAGGGTGCAGGACCTCGAGGTCGCGGTCGAGGGCAACTTCGAGAACATCGCGGTCTGGGCCGGCGTGAGCGACAGCGGCAGTTCCGCCTACGGCGAGATCAGCGCAAAGGCGTACGTCCGCGCCGATGCCGACGAGGAGACGATCCAGGAAATCTGGAAGCTCGCCGTCGACGGCTCGCCTGTGACGCAGACGGTCGTCAGGAACACAAACCTGACTACCGAGATTGAAGCCCTCTAGCCAGACCGCCGCGAAAGCGTCAACTCGATATCCTGAATTGGTAACTTTCGTCAGCACGGACTGGGTCGCCCGCCATCTGTCGGACCCGTCCGTGCTTCTCGTAGATCCGCGCACGCGGATGAAGCACCTCGCCGGCCACCCGGAAAGGGCGGTCAGCTTCCCCATGTCGGAGTTGTTCGACGACACGGGTGCGCTTCGCCCGGAAGCCGAGCTTGCGGACCGCCTCGGGGCCGCAGGCGTCGACAATAACAGGACGCTTGTCCTGTACGACTCGCCGGACGGCCAGAAGGTGGCTATGGTCTCATGGGCGCTCACCTACCTCGGCGCTTCCGACGTTCGCGTGATGTCCGACTTCTACGAGCGCTGGGTGGAAGAGGGCCGTCAGGTCTTCTACCGGCAGCACCGCCCGGAGCCGGTCGTCTTCGAGTACACGCCCCGCCCCGGGGTGCGGGCGAACGCGGATAACGTGCAGGCGAACACGGGCTGGAAGCGGCTCGATGTAAGGTCTCCGGAGGAGTTCGAAGGCACGTCCGAAGCCGACGAGGTACCCGGCCACATCCCGGACGCCGTCCACCTCGATTGGCGTGAGCTTCCCGGCGCTGACGGCAGCCTGCTCGCGCCGGACGCTGATCTGGCCGAGCGGCTGCAGGCGTTGGGCATCGGTCCCGACGAGCCCGTCGTCTCCTATTGCCGTTCAGGCGCCCGTGCAAGCATCGCGTGGCTGGCGCTCACCCGCGCCGGCCGCAGCGTCCGCCTGTATGACGGCTCGTACCAGGACTGGACTAAGCGCGGCCTTCCTGTGGAGTCCGGCAAGGCGACTTAACTCACCCATTCCCCAGTCTGCTGAGAGAGGCTGGGATGGGGGTTGGGAGTAGCGCGGGGTTCTCTGAGCCTATCCGACTAGCTGAAGAATCAGGCTAGTGACTGCCGCCAAAAGACCGCCGCCTGCTATCCCTATTAATACCATCAGAAGGCGATGCAGATCGTCTATACGGCGGTTTAGGCCGCTTATCTCGCCCCTTAGCTCACCAACCTGTGAGTCCAACGTGGTCATCTGCATCATCCTCTTCCAGTCTCTACAATCCTAATCATACTGCAAAGAGGCCAAGCACGTCGGCCCTAAACTTGTAAGTCGCCCCCTACTCCCCGAAGAACCGCCTCCTAGCGTCCTCGTCGCTGGGGGCCTCTGGGCCCTCGCCCATGTGGTCCGGCCTGAACCTCTCCCCGCGCGGCCTTGAGAGCGCTCTGACGCGGCGGGCGTCCGCTTCGGGCCCGACCTCCAGGTACATTTCCACGAGCCAGTTCGTAATGCGGTGGATCGACCCGTAGTAGCGCGCGTGTTCTTCGGCGTAGGCGTCGCCCGCCTCCGTCCAGTCGCGTGTGGCCACGAGCGCGTCCCGCAGCACGCGTACACCTCGGAACACGAGCGACTGCCCGTTCCCCCACGTCGGGTCGTTCGATGACGCCGCGTCCCCGATCAGCACGACGTTGTCCCTGTGCGGATGATCCACCCAAGTGTCCGACGTGTCGAACATCGCCAGCGGCCCGATCTTTTCAGCGCCCTCGTACCATTCGGGAGGCGCGCCAACGTCTATCGTCGACTGTGTGAACTCGGCAAATTTGCGGTCGCCGCTCAGCACGCGCGGCCGATCGCGCTGACTGAACGCGTAGTACACCCTGTACCGGTCTTCCGGCAGCGGGAACACCAGGAAGCCGTGGCCGTTCTCAGGGTCTCCGAATTCGTGCACAGACCCCGGGTCGCACTTGAGCCCGGACATGAGCACGCCGGCAAGCGAGGTCTTCGGCGGATCGCGCTTCACGTCGAATCCCGCCCACTTCCGGCCGCTGGACGACCTACCGTCGGCCAGCACGATCATACGCGCGCCGAACGTCTCCACGCTTCCCTGCCAGCGAATCTCGGCGGCTGGTGTATCGCCCGGCGTGACCGACAGGGCCAGCGCCCTGCGCCGCACCTCCGCTCCCGCCTGGCCCGCGGCCTGAAGCAGCGTCTCCTGCAGCTCGGGGTGATGCGCCGTGATCTCACCGCAGACATGCGGAGAGGTCTCAAGAAAGTCCCGGGGCCGGCCTCTGCCGTTGTAGTAGTTGGTCCAGAACTGGAGCTCCTGCCCGCAGGCGCCCAGGACAAGGTCGTACAGCCCGAGCCGCTTCATTTCCGCGACGCCCCAAGGATGTATCCCCTCTCCGCGAACGCGGTCCTTGAACTGGGCCTCCCTCTCGACCACAAGGACCTTCGCGCCCTCGTCCGCCATGACCTTGGCAAGAGAGGCGCCCGCGATGCCGCCTCCGATCACCAGCAGGTCATACGTCAACAGGCGAGTCTCCTATTGCGGAGAGGAGGATGGAGGCTGAACCGGCGGGTCGGTCCGGCTAGGACGCTGCGGTCCCCTCTGTGGTCTCCTCGGGCGCATCGGCCTTCTCCTCCCCGATGAGCGAGTCGAGAATGCTCGGTCCGGTGCGCTGCGGCCCTTCGACGCCCAGCTTCTTTCTCATGACCGGATACGAGTCCAGGGGCGGGATGTACTCCATTTTGCGGATCGGAGGCTTTCGCTCCAGCGCCGCCTCCACGTAGGGCTCCAACTCGGCCGCCTTCTGCACCGTTTTCTTCTGCTCCCGATCCTTGAATTCGGGCATTATCCGGTCAGAGAACATCTCCAGAGATTCGCAGATGTGCTCGTGCAGGTTCTTGCCGCCCTGCTGGATGAACACCACTTGATCAACGCCGGCATCTTCGAACTTGGAAATCGTCTCACGTATCTGCGCCGGGTTCCCGATGCATCCCACCGGCTCCCGGTTCTTGGGGCCGTTCTCGAGGTAGTCCTGCCAGAGGTCGAAGCCGCCCGGAACGTGCGTCCCGTGCATGTAGAAGTGGCTGAGTCCGTACCCGAAGAACTGGAACCCGTCGATGCCCCGGTTGACCGCCACGTCGCTGTCCTCATGCGCCATGAAGCCCGTGACGACCGCGACGTTCGGGTTCACGGCCTGCCCAATCGGCTCACACTCGTTCTTGAACGCCGTGTAGTAGTCGTTGACCCAGTACCGCGCCTCCTCTTCGTCTATGAACGCGAACGTCAACGCGCCGATGCCGAGCCTCCCGGCCATCCGGATCGTCTCGCGGTTCGAGCACGCCACCCAGATCGGCGGATGCGGCTTCTGCACCGGCTTCGGCACCACGTCCCGGTGCGGCATCGAGAAGAACTCGCCCTCGAAACCCGGATACGGGCTGGTGCACATCATCTTCGCAGTCTCGCGCACGGTCTCGATCCACATTTCCCGCTTCTTGTCGTGGTCCACGCCGAAGCCTTCCAGTTCGCTGCGTGAACTCGACTCCCCCGTGCCCCACTCGACGCGCCCGTTGCTGACGATGTCCAGCGTGGACACAC
The DNA here is from genome assembly GCA_965116985.1 of Dehalococcoidia bacterium. Classification (GTDB taxonomy): domain Bacteria; phylum Chloroflexota; class Dehalococcoidia; order Lucifugimonadales. The sequence goes on from OZ220745.1 coordinate 599,831, forward strand.
GCTCGGCCACGCGCGCCGGGTGGTTGTAGTCCGGGGGCATCAGGACGATGCCATGCCCAAGCCGGATGTCCTTTGTGCGCTGGCTGCAGGCGGCCAGGAACACCTCGGGCGCGGATGAGTGGGAGTACTCCTCGAGGAAGTGGTGCTCCACCTCCCAGGCGTAGTCGATTCCCAGCCGGTCGGCCAGTTCCACCTGCTCCAGCGCCTCGTGCAATAGCTTGTGCTCGCTGTTCTCTGTCCAAGGACGAGGTAGCTGGTGCTCGTAAAATATCCCGAACTTCATACTTGAGGGTACCCCTCTCTTGTGCGGCAGTTCGCAGAGATTGCCCGATTCTATCACTGACGCGCGATGCACCACGAACAGCACGGCCGGATTCGCTTATCATGTACCCCCGCAGAGACCCGGCGGACCGCGCGAACGGAAAATACTATGGACCGGAGGACGAAATGACGTACGAGTGCATCCTTTATGAGCAGCACGGCCCGGTGGTCAAGATCACAATGAACCGACCCGACGTGCTCAACGCCCTGAGCGAGCAGTTGGTCAGAGAGATCAGCGCCGCTCTGGACCAGGCCGACGAAGACCCGGAAGTCCGGGCTGTGATCCTAGCGGGCGCGGGCCGCTCATTTTGCGCCGGATACGATATGAAGCGGGAAGACGCCTCGGGAGATGACGGCCCGTCGGCGATGGACCCCGAGTCCTATGAAATGGAAGAGTACCTGCGCTACTGGTGGGAGAGAGACTCGAGCCACACGGACGACCTGATACACATCTGGAAACTCGGCGTACCCGTCATCGCAATGGTGCAGGGTTACTGCATGGGCGGCGGCTTCTGGTACAGCCTCGCGTGCGACATCACGATCGCCTCGGACGACGCGGTGTTCGGCCAGCCGGAGGTGCGGCACGTCTCAAACACCACCTTCCTTCTGGCCGCCCTCACCAACTGGAAGCACGCGCACGAGTGGGCGCTTACGGGCGATCATATGGACGCGCAGCACGCCGAGAAGCTGGGCATCGTGAACAAGGTCGTCCCTCGCGACCAACTGGAGCAGGAGGCGTTCCGATTGGCCGAGCGCATCGCGCTCGTCCCCGAGCCTTCGGTGCGCATAAACAAGGCCGTTACGTGGAGGGGCCTCTCGGCAATGGGCCTGACGGCTGCGATGGAAGGGAACGCGGCGCTGTCCTCCATCGCTCACTCGTCATACGGAGAGCACCGCAAGATGCTCAACGCGGCGCACCAGGCCGGAGGGCTCCGCGCGTTCCTCGAAGCCCGCGACGGACCATTCCAGCCGGAGCCGCAGGGCCCCCGCTCGAAGCCGCGTTAGCGAGCCCAGCCACCACATGTGCAGTTCGGCGCGGGCGAACGCTCGACGCGCGATCTGCACCGCAGGGGGCCACACTCACCGATCAGTAATTCTGCCATGCAGGGACGGGCGGCGATGCACCGCGATGCCCGTTCCCGACCGCGCCGTCGCCTCGCGCAACGTCGCATATCCCGCATTCGGGCGACGGCGGGAAGGCAGGGCGCAGGGGCTACATCTCCTGCTTGACCAATTTAGAGCAAGCCTCGGGCTCGAAGTGCCCTGCGTTCTTCCGTAAACCGCACTCCCGGGCGCGCGCCGAGCGCAGCTCTGGCAACGCCAAGCGCCACGATCGAAGAGGCGGCGGACTTGACGGCCATGACTTCGCTCTTCACGCCAATGCGGCTGTTGTTGCCAGGGTGGCTCAGGTACAGCCCACGTTACCAAAGGCGTGGCAGACACTATCGCGACAACTATTCAGGCGTGGCGAAGTGGCCTATCCAGTGTACTTTGCTGACAACGCGTGTCGCCGCCCGGAAGAACCTCTCATCTGCGGTCCACATCTCGCAGTCGAAAGACTCGGCTAAGGCAAGGTAATGCGCATCATAGGCTGCCCCCTGCCGGAGTTGGCTAGCCAGTTCCAAGGCTCTGCTGTGAAGGTCCGGGGTTTCGTGCAACTCCAGTTGTGACGACAACATGTTCTCTATGAGGTCGGTAGCTACTTCCAAGGTCAGCTCACCCCTCACCACTCGCCGGTGAAGGGCGTTGGCTACCTCGAATGGCATGAGGTGAGGGGCGGCCGGTCTCACGTCCTGACTGTTCCAAGACCGGAGGAGCGCGAGGGCTTTGTCCGTATGCTCCTCCTTCACTAACCACTTGAACGCCAGGCTTGCATCTACGACAACCACTTCGCTCATGCCCAATAATCCACTTGGCCTTCCCTGATCTCGCGGGCCTCCCTTATCAAATCAACTGAGCTTCCGGGCAGCATTCTGCCTCCGAAGTGCTTTTCCTGGAGTTCCGCGAACCTTTCCGCGTCGGAGCGCATCGATTGTCGGCCGGACATTCCGTTGGCTTCATCCTTTGCCAACTCTCTATCGATAGCAGCGAGGCAGTACCCCCGCATACTGACTCCCTTGGATGCGGCGACAGCCTTCAGCCGATGCTGAAATGCGGGATCCATGTCTATAGTGAGCCTCTTCTTCTTGACTGCCATCACTTGTCCTTTCCTCAAGAAAGCTACATGACACAAGCATAGTGCAATGCCGGAAAGCCCTCAAACGACAATCAATGAGTTGACGACACCCAGGCGACGAGTTGACGACACCCAGGCGACGCACTCGCCGCCCCTTAGAACCTTCCCTTGGCCTCCAGCCCCAGAAAGTACTGCCCCACCGAGTCGTAGTGGTCCATCCGACCCTGGATCTGCTGCGAGATCACATGCACGTCCTGGAACCTGCGCTGGATTGGATTACGGTCGAATATGGCCTGCGACCCGAACAGGTTGTACACCGTGTCCATCACCTCTACAGCCATGCGTATACCGTGCGTGCCGGCGAGGCGCAGCCGCACGCGCTGGTCGAGCGTCGGCACGCCCTCGTCGCAGGCGCCGCGCCATGCGTCCGTAGCGCTTTGCCGCAGGAACGCGCGCGCCGAGCGCCACGTGGCCTCCGCCTGCCCGACCTGACGCCACGTGGCGGGGTCGTCCCGGAGCAGCCCTCTGGCCTGTATGGTCTTGCCGCCCGCCATCTCGAGGAGCGCGTCGAGCGCAGCCCTGGCAACGCCGAGCGCCACAGTCGAAAAGCCGGACGCGAACATCAGCACCATCGGCATCGCGTACAGCGGCCCCGCCTCGCGAGGCGTCCCGTCAGCACAAAACGTACGTGCGGACGGCACGTAGGCGTCTCGTACCTCGAACCCAAGGCTTCCAGTGCCTCGCAGCCCGTTCACCTGCCAGTTGTCGACCGGCTTCACCTCAGACTTAGGAACGATCATCGTAAGAGGCAGTTCGCCTCTTGCTTCGGCGTCCGGGTCTTGCGGCGTCGTTAGCGCGGCCAGCCACGTGGCGTGGGGGAAGCCGCTGCTGAAATTCCAGCGCCCCGAGAGCCGGTAGCCATCGTCTTCCCGCACGAACTCGTTCCACTGCGGTGGCCCGTTCGTGACCACCGCCCTTTGGTCGCCCCAGATCTCTTCGGCAAGTTCGGGGGACATTACGGAGGCCCTGGTCGAGTACACGTTGTTCTGGTTGATGCACCACGCGACGCTGCCGTCGACCTTCGCGAACGCCTCGACGATGTCGAGGAAGTCCGGGTGGTCCATCTCCGCGCCGCCGACGGACTGCGGCAGCAGCAGCCGGAACAGCCCCCGGTCCTTGAGTTCGATCGCCAGCTCCGGTGGAATCTCCCTGTCCCGGCTCGCCTGGTCCGAGTACGCCGCCACCATCGGCAGCACCTCTCGCACCGACTCCGGGTAGGAGCCTCTCTCTGTTCTCGCTTGGCCTAGTCGTTCTGTCGCTGTCAAGAAGTCTCCGGGAAAGCGACTCTCAAGCGTCGCATGTGTTGGCTAGCGGGCAGACAACATCGTAACGGTCACCGTCAGACAGTGGAAGACAGTGGACTTGTCTGAGCGCCTGGCAATGCGAAACCTGCCAAGTTGCCGGCTAGGCCTCGATGGCCGGCCCGCCCAGCTTGCCAGCCTCCTCGCTGAGCGGCGCAAGCTGCGTCCGCCTCACCTCCCGGTGTGTCTCGAGAGTCTCGTCGGCCTGCGCGGACAGCTCTTCGAAGTGCTCGTACGCCTGCTGTGTGGGCGAGGTGTCCGAGTGTGCCACCACTCCGGCCAGCGTCGCGAGCTTCGCGTTCAGCTTCGGCGGCAGGTACAGCACCTCCTGCGACGTCCGCGCGCGCTTCTGCACCAGCTCGTCTTCGACTTCGAGCAGCGACTCCTTGAGAATGGCCGCGCTCTCCAGTGCGGCGCCCACGCCCTGCCGGCCCTCGGCCCAGCGCTCCCACTCCCCTACCTGCGAGAGTGCGCGCCTGACCTCGTTCACGGCGCCGTTTGCTTTCGACAGCTTATCCCTGATCTCTATCAACAGCTCGAACTGCTCACGGATTTCTTCCAACGGCGATGGCACGCGCGGGTCCTGGCGGACCTCGAACGGCTGCTCGAAACTCTCGCCGTTCGCCGTGAGCCGCACACTGTACGAGCCCGGGATAGCCATCGGCCCGTCCAGCATGCCTTCGGTCGTCAGGTCCCCCGGCACGTCGGTTGCGCCGGGGTAGCGCATGTCCCACACGAACCGGTTGACGCCCGGTTGGGCCGCCGGCCTGTCGATCCCTGCGTCTTCGCTCGCACTGGAATAGCTGCGTATGACCTGGCCGTCCGAGTCGAGGAAATCGAGCCTGACTTCGCCTTCAGCGGTGCGGTCCAGGAAGTAGCTCACCACGACGCCGTTGTTGGCGTCCTTGCCGGCGTCCAGCAGGACCCTGACCGTGTCGCCACTTGGCTGCACGGCGTCGTAGTAGGTCGCGTTGGCCCCGCCCGGCACGCGATAGTTCTTCCCGGCGCCCCGCCGGGAGTCTCGACCCGCAGCCCCAGGCGCTCCCGGGACTCGATACGCGGCGCGTGGTCCGAAGAGGCGCGTCTTGGGCTCGTCGTCCATGTCCGCCAGCTGGTGCAGCAGGGTAAGGTCGTCCAGTATCCACAGTGAACGCCCATGCGTCGCCGCGATTAGGTCGTTGTCCTTGACCACCAGGTCGTGAATCGGGACGACCGGCAAGTTCAGCCCCATCGACTGCCACGACTCCCCGTCGTCAAGCGACACGTACAGCCCCAGTTCGGTGCCCAGGTACAGCAGACCCCGCCTTGCCGGGTCCTCCCTGATTACCCGCGTGAACTCGTCTCCCGGAATCCCCGCGGCTATCTCTTCCCACGTCTTGCCGTAGTCCCGCGTGCGATACAGAAACGGCCGGTTATCGTCGAGCTTGTACCTGAACGCCGCGACGTAAGCGGCGGCCGGATCGTGCGGCGAGACTTCGATGCAGTTCACAGTGGCCCATTCCGGCAAGTCCGGCGGCGTGACGTCCTGCCAGCTTGCACCGCCGTTACGCGTTACGTGCACTAGCCCATCATCTGAGCCTGCCCACAACACGCCCGGCTCATGCGCCGACGGCACGAAGGAGAAGATCGTGCAGTAGTGCTCGCACGTTATCGTCTCTCTCGTGATGGGCCCGCCCGCCGGACCCATCTTGCTTTCGTCGGCGCGCGTCAGGTCGGGGCTGATCGCCTCCCAGCTTGCCCCCTCGTTGGTGGAGCGGAACACTTGCTCCCCCGCCGCATACAGCACGTCCGCGTCGTGCGGCGACAGAGCGACCGGGTACGTCCACTGGTATCGGTGCCTCTGGTCTTTGGCGCCCAGCGCCCCGTAGAACTCCGGCCACGTGCCTATCGCCCGCTCCTGCCCCGTCCTCCGGTCGTATCGGAAAAGCATGCCGCCGTTCGCGCTCGGGCCCAGGGCTGAGCCGCCCAGATAGACGACGTTCGGGTCGTCGGGCCGCACGACGATGTAGCCGTTCTCGGACGTTCCCGACTCGTAAGTGTCCTCATTGGCAATCGCGCCCCTGTACGTTCGGCTGGGAATGCTGATGGCTTGCCCCATATCCTGCTGCGTGGCATAGACGCGGTACGGGAACTGGTCGTCGGCCACAGCATGGTACATCTGTCCGATCGGCTGGTTCGTGACGACCGGCCAGGTGGCACCCCCGTTATACGACACGTAGCCCCCGCCGTCCCCGGCGAGCACGAGCCGGCCAGGGTCCCTGGGATCTATCCAAAGATCGTGATGGTCCGCGTGCGGCGCGGGCATGACCGCGAAGGTGCGGCCACCGTCAGTAGACCTCCACAACTGCTCGTTCAGCACATAGACCTTCTCGCCGTCGACCGGGTCGGCGACAACGTGCGTGAAATACCAGGGCCGGACGATCAGGTTCGGGTCTTCGCTCACGCGCTCCCAGGTGTCCCCTCCGTCGTCGGACCGCAGCAGCGCACCGTCGTACGCTTCGACGAGCGCGAACACGCGTCCCGGCCTCGCCGCCGAGACCGACACGCCAATGCGGCCCTTCACACCGTCGGTCATGTCCAGGTTGTTTGTCAGCTCTGTCCAAGTGTCGCCGCCGTCCGCCGACCTGAACAGCCCCGTGCCTGGGCCGCCGCTGACGATGTCCCACGGCGTTCGCCTGGCATCCCAGAGCGCCGCGTAGAGCAGGTTGGGATCGTTCGGGTCCATAGCGAGGTCGATTGCGCCGGAGTCCTCGTTCCGGAACAGCACCCGTACCCACGTCTCGCCTCCGTTCACGGAGCGATAGACTCCGCGCTCCGAGTTCGGGCCGAAAATGTGCCCGAGAGCGCCCACATACACCACGTCCGGGTCTTCCGGGTGCACCATCACCTTCGCGATGTGCCGCGTGTCCGTCAGCCCTAGGTGCTTCCACATCCTGCCGTCGTCGTTCGACCTGTACACGCCGTCGCCGTGAGTGGCGACGCTCCTGATGCACGTCTCGCCCATTCCCGCGTAGACAACGTTGGGCGATGATTCGGAGACGGCGATGGCCCCAACGGACGCAGTTCGCGCGAAGCCGTCCGTGACGTTTTCCCAGTACATCCCGCCGTCTTCGGTCTTCCAAACGCCGCCCGCGCAGGCGCCGAAGTAGGCCACGAGCGGCTCCGTTGGATGACCTGCGGCCGCTGTCGCGCGGCCTCCGCGAAACGGCCCGATGCACCGCCACTCATAGGTCCGAAGCATGCTCTCGTCAATACTGCTCATTGGCCACTCCTGACGCCGATTGGGCGCATACGGGCGTGCTAATAATATGTCATGTAAGCCGTTTCGCTATACAGCCTCGGACTGGGTCACCAATCACATTCACATCTACAGGATCCGGAATCCAGGGCCATTGGCCGGTCGTGGCCGACTTGGCGGACATGGACAAGCGACGTGCGTATTCTACAATTCGCCCCGCCGAAGCACTCGGCCCGACCTCGCGCCGGTATGCATACCGTCCGAGACAATCGGCACCCCGTTCACGAGCACGTGCGGGACTCCCACCGGGAACTGGTGCGGCTCCTCGAACGTGGCCCTGTCCATCACCGTCTCTGGATCGAACACTACGATGTCGGCCGCCATCCCTTCACGTACGAGGCCCCTGTCCCGAAGCCCAAGGCGCTCCGCCGGGAAGCCGGTCATCTTGTTTATGGCCGTCTCGAGCGTCATCGTTCCCTTCTCGCGGACGTACCGGCCTAGCGCCCTCGGATACGTGCCGTAGAACCTCGGATGCGGCTTCGCATCCGCGTACAGGCCTTCCGGCGATATGGCCCTGCCGTCCGACCCGAACATGGCAATGGGCTGCGACATGAAGTACCGCACGTCGCTCTCCGCCCTGTTGTGGATGACCACGGCCACCACTGCCTCCTCCTCCAGGTTGAGCCTTACCACGGCCTCCTCAGGCTCAACGCCCCATTCCGCCGCGATCTCCTCGATGCTCATGCCTATCAGTCCCCTGTTCCTGCCGCCCTCAACGTAAGCCACCTGCCACGTATCCCACAGGGGCCGGAGCCCGCCCGCGGCGCTCCTCAGGTCCGTAACAACCCGCTCCCGAGTTTCCGGGTCCCTAAGCCTAGCCATATAGGCGTCATGCCCGCCCTCCTGCACCCACAGCGGCGTGATCTCGTTCAGCGTCGAGCCTGCCGCGGTGTACGGGTAGATGTCGAAAGTGATGTCCAGCCCCCGCTCCCTCGCCTCGTTCAGGAGCCGCAGCATTTTCGGGCCCTCGCCATAGTACCGGCCGTCCGTTATCGAGATGTGCGAGAACTGAACCGGGACACCGGCACTCTCCCCTATCTCCACCGCCTCCTCGATCATCGAGATGTGCTTGCCGGCTCCCGTGCGAGCGTGCGTGGCGTAGAAGGCGCCCTCGTACGCACGCAGCACACCGCAGAGCTCCACAAGCTCGTCCGTGGACGCGTACGCCGATGGCGCGTAGGACAGCCCCGTCGACATCGCGAACGCGCCCTGCTCAAGCGACTCCGCGAGCAGCCGCTTCATCGTCCGCATGCGGTCGGCGGGCGCCGGGCCGTCCGCGGTAGCCCCCGCCGCGACGCGGAGCGCCGAGTGGCCGACCTGCGGCGCGACGTTAAGGCTGACGCCGTTCGACTGCATGTCCGAAGCCCAGTCGTCCAGCGACCGCCACGTCCACTCCGTCTCCGAGATGAGTATCTCGCCGAACTGGTTGCGCAGCGCGGGAGGCCCGCCCTCGCCGGCAGGAAAGGGCGAGAAGCTGCAGTTGCCCGTGACCTCGGTCGTCACGCCCTGGTGCGCCTTGCTCTCCCCGCCGGGAGAGTCGAGCAGCGACAGGTCGGAGTGGGAGTGCATGTCGATGAAGCCGGGCGCCACGACGTGGCCCGCCGCGTCGATGTCATCGCCGGCCTCAGCCTCTTCGAGCGCGCCAACGGCAGCGATCATGCCGCCGGACACCCCTACATCCGCCGCAAACGCTTCGCCGCCGGAGCCGTCCACGACCGTGCCGCCGCGAATCAGGATGTCGAACGCCATGCTACTACGCCTCCTAGTTTGGGCAATCCTAACGCCGCCCACTTTTCGTGGAAAGGCAGCACAGCGTCCCTGCCCCGTGACTTTCCCGCAAGACCCAGCGTTGAAAGGCAATGCACCGCCAGTTACATTAGGCCAATCGCGAACGCAGCCCGAGGCCCCATTCTCTTTGGCGGAGTCTCCTTGGTGGCGCGGATGGAGTACATGACTATGACCTTCACAGCCGCTGACGTCGACCGAGTTCGTGCCGCAGTGCAGAGCACTGTGGTAGAGCACCGCCTGCCAGGGATAGCGGTCGGCGTGATGTCCGGCCGCGAACTCGTGTGGGCCGAAGGCTTTGGATACGCTGACATCGAGTCCGGCCTCGCCCAGGACCCCGCCCTGCGACAGCGCATCGGCTCGATATCCAAGACGATGACGGCTCTGTGCATCATGGCCCTCGTTGACGAGGGCCGGCTTGCGCTCGAAGACCGCGTTGCGGCGCTCCTGCCGGACGTGCCGCTCCACGACCACGGCGAGAGCCTCACGGTCTGGCACATGCTCACCCACACCGGCGGCATCGGCGAGGCGCCCACCATGGCCGACTTCAACGACCCGTACACAAAGGCGCTCTGGTCCGACTCCCACGGCGGCTTCACGTTCCCTGGCTCGTACCCGGACGGCATCCTGGTCGAAGTGGAGCCTGGCACGAAGTGGGCCTACTCCAACCACGCCTACGGCCTGCTGGGCGAAATAGTCGCCCGGCTCGAAGGGGCGCCCATCGAGGAGGTCCTGGACAGGCGCGTCTTCGCGCCGCTCGGCATGACGAACACAGACTGCCATGATCGCCAGCATCCGGACCTGACCACGGGCTACCACCGCGCGCCCGACCACGACGCCCTGGACACTGCAGATCTCCTTGGCAACGACGTCAAGCCCGAGGAGACGGTGGACGGCATCAACATTCGCGGCAATTGGCTGTACGTCGGCCCGTGGGCCGCCGGCGCTGTGCAGTCGACGGTGCATGACATGGCGAAGTACGCCGCGGCACTGCTCGACAAGTCGGCCGGCATCGTGAAGCCGGAGACCTTCGACAACATGGTCTCGCCCCAATGGAGCCCCGATTCGCGGCTCGCCGACGTCGGCCTGTGCTTCATGCGCCAACCGAGGTTTGGCAGGTCAACGTACGGGCACGGCGGCGGAATCGCGGGCGGATGGAACACGCACCTGACGGTCGTCCCGGAGGAAGACCTCGCTGTCCTCACCCACATGAACATGGCCTACGACGGCTTTAGCGAGGTGGAGGGCTCGATACTTCGCGCCGTCTTCAATGCTGAGCCTTTGAACTTAGCTGACAAGCCCACGAAGGGCGAGGTCCTGGAAGCGGCGCCAGGTGTGTATGGGCTGGCGCCGGGCCACCTCACGAACTTCAGGCCGACGAGAGGCGTGGGCCGGGTGCAGATAGCTCGAAAGGGCGACGAACTGGAGCTGGCTTCCCGTCGCGGCTCGTGGCGTAACGGCGTGCGGATGGTCCAGTACTTTGCGGACGATCCAACGTACTTCATCCTGGACACAGGCGAGATAGAGCCTCCCCGGCTCGTGCTCCGCCGCGGCGAGGACGGCAGGGTCAGCGAACTCCTCTTCGACCGCATGGTCCACATGTTCCGGGACGACTCACTAAGTGCCTGGACTTAGGCATGAAGCTTCGCGACCGATGACGAAGGCAGCAGAACTGGAATCCCGCCTGGACGCCGGCGACGTCCTGGTCCTGGACGGCGCCGTCGGCAGCGAACTCGAGCGCCTGGGTGCGCCAATGCATGATGAGGCCTGGAGCGGCGCCGCGCTTGGCAGCCACCCGAAGCTTGTTGAGAAGGTGCACCGCAGCTACATAGAGGCTGGCGCGGATATCATCACGACCAACACTCACGCTTCGGCGCGTCACGTACTAGCGCGCGCCGGCTTCGGCGATAAGGTATGCGAATGGAACACTCTGGCAGCCCGCCTCGCGCTGGCGGCCCGCGACGAGTACGCCTGCGCCCGTACCGTTTTCGTGGCGGGGGCGGTCTCCAACCTGGGCAACTGGCGGGAGCTAGACAGGAACAGCCTCAGGAAGAACTACCGTGAGTTGGTAGGCATACTTGCAGAAAGCGGAGTCGATCTAATACTGCTTGAGACTCTTGCGGCCGGCGTCGATGATGTGCTGCTGGCGATAGAGGCTACCGTTGACTGCGGACTGCCGGTATGGGTGAGCCTGACTTCACTGGTCGACCGAACCAGCGGTGAGGTCATGTTGGGAATTGAGGAGAGCCAACAGCATGGCGACGATTCCTTGAGTATCGGCCGGCTGGACGCCGCCGTTCGCAAGATCATGGCTGCGGGGGGCTCGGCTCTACTGGTCATGCACTCCCAATTCAAGGCAACAGGCCCCGCGCTGCAGGTGTGCAGGGAGACTTACGACGGCACTCTCGGCGCCTACGCCAACGCCGGCTACTGGCAGAGGCCAAACTGGGCGTTCGTCGATCAGGTGACGCCGGACGAGTACGCCGACGAGGCCATGACCTGGGTTGAAATCGGCGCGCAGATAATTGGGGGCTGCTGCGGCATTGGTCCGGACCATGTTAGGGCCATCCGACGCCGCGTCACGGAGCGACAGGCTGCCTGAACAGTTGAATCGAATGATGTCCTCAAGGAGTCGAAATGGCAACTCAGTCTGATCTGCAGGCCCGCCTGGACGCCGGAGAAGTCCTCGTTCTGGATGGAGCCATAGGCAGCGAGCTTGAGCGCCTGGGCGCGCCGATGCACTACGACATCTGGTGCGCGGCCGCGCTCGGCAGTCACCCGGAGCTTGTCCGGCAAGTGCACCGCAACTACATAGAGGCGGGCGCGGACGTCATCACGACCAATACCTACGCATCGGCGCGTCACGCCATGGAAGGCGCCGGCCTCGGCGACAAGGTGCACGAGTGGAACTCGCTCGCCGCCAAGCTGGCGCTGGAGGCACGCGACGAGTACACGGGCTCGAGACCCGTGTATGTGGCTGGGGCTGTTTCAAACTTCGGCAACTGGGGCGAGCCCGGCGCGGACCGGCTCAGACAGAACTACGGCGAGCTGGCGGACATTCTCGCGGACAACGGCGTCGATGCGATCCTGCTGGAGATGCTCGCCGCAAACGTCGATGAGGTCCTGCCCGGAGTGGAGGCAACCGCGGATGCCGGGCTACCGGTATGGGTTGGCCTGAGCTCGGTAGTCGATCGGAAGAACGGCGAGGTCATGATGGGCATCGAGGAAAGCCAGGAGCACAGCGACAACGTCATGGGCTTCGGACCGCTGGACGATGCCGCCCGAAAGACTATGGCCGCGGGCGGCTCGGCGCTCCTGGTTATGCACTCAGACCTCAAGGCAACCGGCCCCGCCCTGCAGGTGTGCAAAGACAGCTATGACGGCACGCTCGGGGCGTACCCCAACGCCGGCTACTGGCAGAGGCCAAACTGGACGTTCGTCGACCAGGTGTCGCCTGACGAGTTCGCGGATGAGGCCATGAGCTGGGTGGACATGGGCGCGCAGATTGTCGGTGGCTGCTGCGGCCTCGGCCCGGACCACATCGAGGCCCTGCGCGGCCGCGTCCTGGAACCCGTCGCATAAACGACCTTGACGGCATGAGCCGATAAGGAGTCACGATGACCTCCTATGCTGATCTCCGCTCCCGCCTGGAAGCTGGAGAGGTTGTGATTCTCGACGGTGCTATGGGCACCGAACTGGAACTCCTCGGAGCGCCGGTCGACGACCATGTGTGGTGCGCCCCGGCGCTCGGAAGCCACCCCGAGCTGGTCCGCAAAGCCCACGAGACATACATCGATATCGGCGCGGACATTCTCACTACCTATTCATTCACTTGCGGCCGTCTGGCGCTTGAGAAGACAGGCCACGGTGACCATGTGCGGGACTGGAATGCGGCGGCGGCTCAGGTCGCGGTCCAGGCGCGCGACAACCGGGCGAACGACCGTCCAGTCTACGTAGCCGGCTCAGTCTCCAACTTCGGCAACTGGGGCGAGACCGACCGGGAATTGCTGAGAGCCAACTTCGTCGAGGTCTCAGGCGTGCTTGCCGAGAACGGCGTTGACTTCATCATCGTGGAAATGCCCAGCGCCACCGTGGACCAGGCCCTGCTGGCAATCGAGGCCGCCTCTGAGCACAGTCTGCCAGTCTGGTTCTCGCTGACCTGCGCCCTCGACCGCGACAGCGGCGACGTCCTGCACGGCATCCAGGAGAGCCAGGAGCACAGCCCACGCGCCACGCTGCATGAGCCGTTGGCCGACGCAGTCTCCAAACTGCAGAACGCCGGCCTTTCCGCCCTGCTGATCATGCACTCCGCCCTGGGAGCGATCGGACCTGGAATGACGGCAATGCGGGAGGCCCACAACGGGCCCGTGGGAGCCTACGCCAACGCGGGTCGCTGGGAGCCTCCTCACTGGGTCTTCGTGGACCAGGTAACTCCCGAAACATATCTTGCTGAAGCAACGAAGTGGGTGGCTTCGGGCGCCCAGATCGTGGGCGGCTGCTGCGGAATCGGCCCTGACCACATTCGCGCATTACGTGAAGGGCTGCCCGCCCGGGTAGGATAGCAACACATAAGTCTGGAACGGGAGGCGACAATGACCGTCTACTCGGAAATCGAAGACCGGCTCAACAGCGGGAAGACCGTGCTTCTGGACGGCGCCATCGGCTCGGAGCTGCAGGAGATGGGCGCGCCGATGGGCGGCGGCTTCTGGTGCGGCCGCACCGTCGAAAACAGCCCGGAAGTGATCAGTCAGCTTCACCGCGACTACATCGAGATCGGCGCGGACGTGATAACCACCAACACTTTCGACACCGTGCCCCTCAAGATCTGGAACGAGGGGATGGGCGACCTGGCCCGGGAGTGGAACGTTACGGCTGCGCGTCTTGCCGTTCAGGCCCGCGATCAGGCAGCGGCGGACCGGCCGGTCGTGGTGGCGGGAGCGCTCGGCCCCAACTCGGACGGCACTCCGGAGCGCATCCGTGAGAGCTTCAAGGCCCAGTCGGAATACCTGGCCGAAGGCGGCGTCGACATGCTGCTGGTGGAGATGATCGGCAACCGCCGCGGGCCCAGAGTGATCGCATGCGAGGAGGCGTTGGCCACCGGGCTGCCCACGTGGGTGGCATTCAGCACCCGCGTCGTTGATGACGGCCGGATCCTCCTGGGCCACCCGCTGCACGCAACCGATCCCCGGCGCGGCGAAAGCGACCCTGCGGACGACCCGACCTTCGCCGACGCAATCGAGGACGTAAAGTCTATGGGCTGCGGCGCAGCTCTCGTGTTCCATTCGGAGATGGATCACACAGGTGCGGCGCTGGAACTCCTGCGAAACGCGTGGAACGGGCCCGTGGGCGTGTACCCGCACAGAGGCGACTTCAAGATGCCCGAATGGCAGTTCGAGAATCGAATCTCTCCGGGGGAGTTCGTGGACGCAACGGGCGAGTGGCTGGGACAGGGCGCACAGATCGTCGGCGGATGCTGCGGCATCGGACGCGAGCACATCCGCCAGCTTAAGCAGCTGCTGGACGAGAGAGAGTCGGCCTAAGACTTCGTCAGCCCGCCTGCGTCGGCAGGTGCGAGTAGTTGTCCAGCCACCAGCGCGCTATGTCTATGCGGCGGGCGAACCACACGTCGGGATGCGCTCTCGCGTACTCGATGAACTCCTCGACCGGGGTGGCGCGGGCCGGGCGTCCCACTGTCCGAAGGTGCAGACCCACGGACATCATCTTGGGGTGGGTCTGGCCTTCCTCGTAGAGGCAGTCGAACGCCTCCTTGAGGCGTAGAAAGAAGTCCCGCGGCTCCGAGTAGCCCGGCGCGCGGCCGAACCGACCGTCGTTCAACTCCAGGCTGTACGGGATGACAAGCACCCGCTTGCCAAGCACGTCGATGTAGTATGGCAGATCATCCGCCATCGAGTCGCACTCGTACAGAAAGCCGCCGTGCTCCACCAGCAGCTCCCGCGTTGAGTCGCTGGGGTTTCTTGAGAACCAGCCAAGACACGGCGAGGCGGTGATGTCCTCGATCACGTCCGCCGCCCGGCGAATGTGCTCGCGCTCCTCGTCCCGGGACAGTTCGTAGTGCGGTATCCAGCGATAGCCGTGGCTGATGATCTCGTGACCCGCTTCCACGATGGCGCGGGCAGCGTCGCGGTTCATGTCCAGCGCCATCGCGCATCCGAACATCGTGATCTTGACGTCATGCCGGTCGAAGATGTCCATCAGGCGCCAGAAGCCGCGCCTCGTACCGTAGTCGAACGCCGACTCGTTGCGGACGTCCCTGCGCCTGCCCGTGACCGTGAAGCCGTCGCCCGACGCCTCCGGAAACTCGTCGCCGTTTAGCGGCGTCTTCTCCGATCCCTCCTCGAAGTTGACCACGAGCGAGACAGCGATTCGGGCACCGTTGGGCCACTCGATCCTCGGATAGTACTGACCGTACCCGACGAAGTCCCGTTTGACGACGTACATGCAGCCAGCCTCCCCTACCCGAGCTCCGGGTAATTCTGGAGCCACCAGCGAGCGATGTCCGCGCGCCGCGCGAACCACACGTCATCGAAGCCGCGAGCGTACTCCAGGAACTTGCCGAGTTGCCGAGCACGAGACGGCCTTCCGCTGATGCGGGGATGCAGGCCAACCGACATCATCTGCGGGTGCTCAGCGCCCTCGGCATACAGCCGGTCGAACGTGCCCTTCATGACGTTGAAGAAGTGGTCCGGCTGCGTGAACCCCGCGAACGTGGGCAGCGTCCAGAACTTGGCGTCTGTAACCTCCAGCGTGTACGGCACCGCCAGCAGCCTCCGCTCGCCGGAAGCATCGAAGTACGGGATGTCATCGCCGTAAGCGTCGGAGTGGTAGATGAATCCACCTTCGTCGAGGAGCAGGCGCAGCGTCCGTTCGCTCGGAGCGCGGGACAGCCAGCCTACCGGTCGCTCACCGGTAGCCGCCTGAACCGCTTCAACGCACCGTCGAATCTGCTCAGCCTCTTCCTCTTCCGTAAGGTCGTACGACTCGATGTAGCGATAGCCGTGGCCCGCGGCCTCGTGGCCTCTGGCGACTATCGCGGAGGCCGCCTGAGGGTTGCGCTCCAACGCCAGCCCGCAGGAGAAGAATGTGGCCTTAACGCCGTACCGGTCGAGTGTATCCAGGACTCGCCAGATGCCTCGCCTCGAACCGTACTCCCAGAAGGACTCCACGAAGTAGTCCCTGCGCCCCGGCTCCCCGAAGATGCCCTCGGTCGCGGGCTCCGGGTCAGGGTCTCCATCGAGCGGCGTTCTCTCCGCGCCCTCCTGGAACTGGACGGCGATGGACACGGCAATGCGAGCGCCGTCCGGCCACTCTATTCTGGGATAGTCTCTACCGTAGCCGGTGAGGTCCCGGCCTGCAGCTTGCATGTCCGTGCTCACGGTCCGCGCCCTTCTGTGCGCTCCATGACGGCAGCATACGCAGCTTCGCCGTGCTCAATGTACCTGGACACCGCCCACCCCGTGCCCTGCAGAATGCCTTCCATCTCATTCCTAGACACAATCAGGTAGTCGAACCAGGGTGTCTTGGCTCTCCCATAGCGGACTCGCAATCGAAGCTGGCCTGCCATCCGGCCACGGTTGCGGTTGAGTTCATGGTACGCGAAGTGGTCGGGGTCATCCGTATTGTACGGATCGAGGCTCTCGGCAATGATGCGTCCGCCTGGCGGCGTGATCGACTTGAACCGGCGTAGCAGCCAGCGGGCCCGCGCGAGGCGCCCAAGCAGCCCGAAGTTGTTTCCAAGCATAAGGATGGTGTCGAAGGCTCCGAGCGCAGCACTGATTTTCGTAGCGGGAACAACGAACGCGTTCTCCAGCCCTCGTTCGCGGCACACCTGGACGGCGGACGGTGAGTTATCGATTCCAACCACATCGTGGCCGCGTTCCTGCAAATGGAGCGAGTGCCGGCCGGCGCCGCACCCGATGTCCAGGACCCGGCCACGGGCGAAGCCGATTGCCTCACGCTGTCGAGGCGGCCAATCTTCGAACCGGGCAAAGTACGCGGGCGGGCCCTCGGAGTAGCCTATCCACCCATCGTCACGCTCCACGACTTCGTAGCCGCCGTCGCCGCGCCAATAGTCGCGGATCGCTGCGCCGTAGGCGTCTTCAGCCGGAGTAAGCAACGACTTCTGCCCGCGCTCTAGGCGACGGACAATCCGTACTCGGTCGCCGCGTCTTCGATCCATAGCGCCAGGTAGCGCGCGAAGCTCCTGCGAACGATAACGTCGTATGCTGGCGAGTCGTCGATCTGCAGCAGCATCGCCGCGGCGTGCGCGATGTTCGTCTGCGCGCATCGGCCCGGGCCGAACGAGCGTGGATGCAGGTCGAGCGTGCATCCCTTGGCGAGTACGTCGCGGACATTCGTGCCTGAGAGTCTGAGCACCGTCTGGCCCCCCGAGACGTCGGTCACCGAAGAGTGGATGCCCGTCAGCGCCCGGCGAAGTCTGCCGATCAGATCGGTCTCTTCCCCGGGCTGCGTGACTATCAGCCACTCATCAGGTCCCAACCAGACGGCTGTGCAGCCATCCTGCGAGACGAAGGTGTTTGGGGCAACCGGCACACTGAAGCCTAGCGCCGAGCGGATGCTTGCGGCAAACAAGGCATCGCTTTGGTCGCCACGCAGGTTGACGTGGCCCAACAGTGCGCGCTCCTCAAGCCGGAGACCCGCATCGGCCTCTTCAACAGGGTCCTGGAAGCGGAACCCCGCCAGCGGTGATTCCTGAACTGTGCCGTCGCTAGACATTCTGCCGCTCCGCGTTCGGATCATAGAAGACGGGACTTGAGATCCTCGCCGGCACCGCATCGCCCGGCCCCGTCGAGACGTACACGGTCTCCCCTTCCCGCTGATGCCCGCCCCTCACTACGCCCAGAGCTATGGACCTTCCGAGGCAGGCACTCCAGTAGCTGGACGTCACGTGTCCTGTCATCGGCACCGGCAGCTTTGAGGTGTCGGCGTCTTCAATGATCTGACCGCCCTCAGGCAGTACATGGGCCGGATCCTCAGTCAGCAGCCCGACGAATTGCTTGCGGTCTGTTCGAACCATCTCCGAGCGTGAGAGCGAGCGGCGGCCGATGAAGTCCTTGCGCTTCGAAACGAGCCGGTCCAGTCCCATGTCCTGCGGGGTCATAGAGCCGTCGGTGTCCTGCCCGACAATGATGAATCCCTTCTCGGCCCTGAGGACGTGCATGGCCTCGGTCCCATACGGCGTGATGCCGTACAGCTCACCCGCCTCAACCGCGGCCTCCCATACCGTTCTGCCGTAGTTGGCGTTGACATTTATTTCGTAAGAGAGTTCGCCGGCAAAGGCGATCCTGAACACGCGGGCGGGCACACCGAGGCATTCGCCCTCCCGTACCGACATGAACGGGAACGCTTCGTTCGAGAAGTCGATGCCGGTGCAGACCGCCGCGGCTACATCGCGGCTCCTGGGCCCGTTCAGCGAGATCGTCGCCCAGTGGTCCGTTGACGATGTCAGATAGACGTTCAACTCCGGCCACTCGGTCTGCAGCCATCGCTCCAGGTGGGCGAAGACCGCCGCCGCGCCGCCTGTGGTCGTGTGCATGAGGAAGCGGTTGTCGGCAAGGCGTCCTGTCACGCCGTCGTCCATGATGTTGCCGTCCTCGCCCAGCATCAGTCCGTAGCGGCACTTGCCAACCCTGAGGCTCTTCCAGGGGTTCGTGCACATGCGGTTGAGAAACTCTGCAGCGTCCGGTCCTTCGATCTCGATCTTGCCGAGCGTCGATGCGTCCAGGATGCCAACGCCATTGCGAACCGCGAGGCACTCGCGGTTCACGGCGTCATGCATGCTCTCGCCGGCCTTCGGGAAGTACCACGGCCGCTTCCACTGACCCACATCTTCGAACTCGGCGCCCGCTTCAACGTGCCAGCCGTGAATTGCGGTCGTTCGAACCGGGTCGAAGAGGTCTCCCGACTCGCTCCCGGCAATCGCCCCGTACGGAACGCCGGAGTAGAGAGGCCTGAACGTGGTTACGCCAACGTCCTCGATCTCGCTGCCGAGGGCATGTGAAAGGACGCCGATGCCGTTCACGTTGCCCAGCTTGCCCTGATCGGTGCCCATGCCAAGAGTCGTGTAGCGCTTCACGTGCTCAATGGACTCATATCCTTCGCCGGCGGCCACGACTATGTCGGCCGCCGTGACGTCTGTCTGGAAGTCTACGAAGCGCTTCGAGCCGCGGGTAACAGGTTTGCCGGTGGGCACGAGCCACACGGGCATGGCCGGCTCCTCGGGCGCTTCCTCCACATCGTGTACAGGCTCAGACACGGCGCCATCACCGAACCCAGCGCTTGCGGCGGCAGCGGCGCCCGCCTGTGCTCCATGAGATAGACAGTCGATCGTTCTAAATTCTCCCGCAGCCGAGCCCACGGACACACCTTCGAGCGTGGGCGCGCCCGGTACGAAGCAGATGCGCTCGCGGTCGTAGACGATCGGAGCGCCCGTCTGGGAGTGGAGGTGGACCGACGGAGACCAGCCGCCCGAGACTGCCACGAGGTCGCAGTCCAGCGTCCTCTCCCGGCCTTCAACTCCGTTGGCGTCCCCATTGAGGCGGGCAATCCTGACCCCGCGCACCCTATCTCCGCTCATCGTGTTCACGACGGCGTGACCCGAAGCTACGTATATCCCCATGTGCTGGACCAGCTCCGGCAGTTCGCCAGCGGGCCGCGGCCGCGTGTCCACGACCGCCGTGACGTCCGCCCCGGCCGCTCGCAGGTTCAGCGCCGTCCTGTACGCGCTGTCGTTGTTGGTGAAGACAACGCATCTCTCGCCCGGAAGCACAGCGTACCGGTTCACGTACGAAGAGACCGCTGAGGCGAGCATGATCCCCGGCCGGTCGTTGTTCGGAAACACGAGTGGCCGCTCGATCGCGCCCGTCGCCAGCACCACGCGCCTGGCCCGGATGCGCCAGAGCCTGTTCCTTGGACCGGCGATCTCTCCAGCCGAAGCGTGATCGGTTCTGCGTTCCAGGACGGTCATGAAGTTGCCGTGGTAGTAGCCAAGCGCCGTGCTGCGAGTCAACACCTGGACCTCGTCCATCTCTGAAAGGCGCTCGGCGGCGGACGACGCCCAGTCCTGGCTCGCGGCGCCGGAGATCTGGGCGCGATCGGAGAGAAGCCGACCGCCCAGGCGGCTGTCCTGCTCCACAAGGACCACCCGAGCGCCCGCGCTCCCTGCCTCCAGCGCCGCAGAGAGTCCGGCGGGGCCGCTGCCCACTACGAGCACATCGCAGTGGGCGTTCATCTTGTCGTAAGTGTCTGGGTCCGGCGAATCGGGAGCGAGGCCGAGGCCGGCGGTCTCCCGGATGCGGTGCTCGTACGTCTTCCACATGAACCGGGGGCCCATGAGGGTCTTGTAGTAGAACCCCGGCGGCAGGAAGGAGGAGAACCTGTCGAAGGCGCCCCGCCAGTCGGCGCGCAGCGAGTCAGAGGTGTTGACGCTGCCCGTCACCAGGCCGTCGAATATCTCCTGCTGCGTGGCGGGTACGTTCGGCGTGGTGCGCGCGCCGGTCCCGACCTGGAGAAGGGCGTTCGGCTCCTCCGGGCCGGCCGTCATTACGCCCCTTCTGCGGTGGTACTTGAAGCTTCGCGCAACGGTGCCTGCGCCGTTGGCCAGCAGAGCAGACGCGACCGTGTCCCCGCGGCATCCTTCGTACTCGCGTCCGTTGAAGGAGAACGTGACGGGGTGGGTGCGGTCGATGAGCCCGCCTGATTCAAGCCTGTTGAGTTGCGTCAACCGGCCTCCCCCGGCGGTCTCTCGCCTACGTTATAGAACGACTCAAAGTCGTACGAGTCCGTGTCCCTGACGGCATTGAACCACCTGCGGCAGCCTGCGGAGTGGTTCCATTGCTCCATGTGCCGCCCTCGTGGATTCTTGCGGTAGTAGAGGTAGTCTGCCCACTCGCCGTCGTTCAGCGCTTCGGGGACGGGCGGCCTGACGATGTGGCCCTCGCCGCCGTAAGTGAACTCGGACTCGTCTCTTGGGCCGCAGTGCGGGCATTCGATCAGAAGCATCCTGCCGGCTCCCTAGTGCGCGACGCCCGCGGCGCCGTGCTCGTCGATCAGCTTGCCCGTGGTGAAGCGCTCCAGGGCGAACGGTTCGTTCAGTTCGTGCGGCCGGTCGTTGGCGATGGTGTACGCGAACACCCACCCCGAGCCGGGCGTGGCCTTGTAGCCGCCGGTGCCCCAGCCGCAGTTGAAGAACAGCCCGTTGACCGGCACCTTGCCGATTATGGGGCAGGCGTCCGGGCAGGTGTCGACGATTCCGCCCCACACGCGCAGCATCCGCACGCGGCTGAAGATCGGGAAGAGCTCGACGAGGGCCGCGGAGGCGTGCTCGACGACTGAGAAGCTGCCCGTCTGCGCGTAGCCGTTGTAGGAGTCGATTCCGGCGCCCGCGAGCAGCTCGCCCCTGTCAGTCTGGCTCACGTAAGCGTGGACCGCGTTCGACATGATGACGGCGTTCAAAATCGGCTTCACCGGCTCGGTGACCCACGCCTGGAGCGGGTGGCTCTCGATAGGAAGCCGCAGGCCGGCCATGTTCGCCAGGACGCCGGAGTTGCCTGCGGTCACCACGCCGATCTTCTTCGCGCCGATGAAGCCCCTCGTCGTCTCCACTCCCGTTACGCCTTCGCCGCCGCGCCGGATGCCGGTGACCTCGCAGTTCTGGATGATGTCCACGCCCGCGGCGTCCGCGGCCCTGGCGAAACCCCATGCGAGCGCGTCGTGGCGGGCCGTGCCTCCCCTTGGCTGAAGGGAGGCTCCGAGGATCGGATAGCGGCTGCCAGGCGAGGTGTTGATGATGGGCACCAGCCGCTTGATCTCCTCCGGGCCGACTAGCTCCGCGTCGATGCCGTTGAGGCGGTTCGAGTTGACTCGCCGGGCGATGTCGCGCATCTCCTGCAGGCTGTGGCCGAGGCTTAGCACGCCCCGCTGGCTGAACATCAGGTTGAAGTTGAGTTCCTGCGTCAGGCCTTCCCACAGCTTGAGCGAGTGCTCGTAGAGCCACGCCGCCTCGTCCCAGAGGTAGTTCGAGCGGACGACCTCGGTGTTGCGGCCCGTGTTGCCGCCGCCGATGTAACCCTTCTCGACCACGGCCACGTTTGTGATTCCGTGGTTCCTGGCAAGGTAGTACGCGGTTGCAAGGCCGTGGCCGCCGCCGCCCACGATTACGACATCGTACTCGGACCGCGGGGCGGGACTGCGCCAGGCGCGCTGCCAGTTTTCGTGGAATGAGACTGCGTTCCTGGCGATGGTTAGGAGGGAGTACTTCTGCAAGCCTGTAACTCTTAAGACCTGAATCCGAGGAGATTGCGCGGGAGCCAGGAACTGTTGGCTGGGAAGAGTATGGGATGCCTCACGGTGCAGTGTCAAGGCGGCGAGGGAGCGGGCTGTGCATCGACACTTCGACAAGCCCCTTCGGCTGTGCTCAGGACGCGGTCAGGGCGAACGGATCTCAAGGTACTCTCCCAGAGAACGGCAAGAGGTTTCCGTGCGGACTGCCTGCGATCTGGCTAGAATAGAGTTTATCGACACCTTCGGGGGAACCACCGAATGACGCAAGAGCAGAAGACAGTCCAGCTCAATCCTGAGGAGCACGTGGCCGGCAGGCCGTTCTCCGACCCTGAACACAGCCCCGTGGACCTGGGCCATCTTCGGACCATGCTGGACCGTCTGCGGCATCACCTCGACAAGCCGGAAGGGCTGCCGGAGGACCAGAGACCGGTGATAATCGAGGATGAGGAGGAGCTTGGCTTTTACAGCCGCACCGTGATCTCCCTGCCGGACCGGCTTCGCTCCGGCGAGGGGCTGACCGTTGTGGGCTTCTTCGGAGTGCGGCAGCCTAACGAGGTGGAGGAGGAGGTCACCGCCGTGGACGACGCGCTGGTCGACGACCTTCCGAAGCACACATACGTGGCCGCGTACTGCAGCATGCTGCTGGGAGAGGGGCCGCACCAGGGCAACCTCATACTCATGACGGAGGAGTCGGGCATCGAGCGCTGGAAGGATGGCGAGCGGCACGCTTACGCCGCTCAGGTGCTCGCGCCGAAGGCCTACTCCGCCGCCCGCGCGTACAACGGCCGAGTCGCCCCCGGCTGGACTTCCGGAGCCGACCTGGTGCTGGACCGCGCCAAGTACTACGACTTTGCCGAGGACCCGTGGTGGCGCGCCATCCGGGAAGGAACCGTCGAGTAAGCGGCCCGCGCTCCGAGCGCATTACTTAAGAACTTCAATTCGAGGGAGATTAGATGGACTGCCCCGTTTGCGGCGAAGACCACACTTCCAGACCGATTCCGTGCCTGCAGGCCGCGTCGCTGAGCCACGTGGGCTCCTGCGGCATCAGCACCGAGCACTACTCGGAGGACTGCCTGCTCAAGCTGCTGAACGAGTACGTGGACTCGAAGCCGGAGTGGCAGAAGAAGCGCAGGCGGCGGTCTTCGTAGGCTCCACTGCTCTTCATTGAGGAGCCGGAAGGCCCCATTCCCTCGAGGGACTCGGGACAAGCTCCAGCCTTTCCCAGCGGACTGGTCAAGGTGTCACGCGATTCTTCTGCAGGCAGGCGCTGCAAGTTTGCGTCGAATGTACTTCGGAACGTCTTGACAGCCGATACTACTACTGGTATCAAAGATGTATGGACAGGTTGGCTGACCGGATCGGCAAGAATCCCAGGAATGTCCGGTTCGCTGACCTACGCAAGCTCTGTAACAGATACTTTGGGCAGCCAAGACAACACGGAAGCCACCTGATCTATCGTACGCCTTGGCAAGGCGAACCTAGAGTCAACATTCAATCCAGCAAGGGCATGGCCAAGCCCTATCAAGTGCGCCAAGCGCTCAAAGCAATCGCCAGACTGGAGGAGATGGCATGACCGACCATTACACTTACCGAGTCATCTGGTCCGAGGAGGACGGTGAGTACGTCGGGCTGTGTACCGAGTTCTCCTTGCTCAGCCACTTGGATGAGACGCCAGAGAAAGCGTTTGCCGGTATTCGTGACTTGGTAGCCTTCTGCGTAGATGATCTGCGCAAGGAAGGCGCGCCAGTCCCGGAGCCGATATCCACCAGACGCTACAGCGGGAGATTCGTCGTCCGCGTGCTTCCTGAAACACATCGCGCACTGGCGCTTGAAGCCGCCGAAATTGGCGTGAGCATGAACCGCCTCGTGAGTGAGCGACTATCGACGAGAGGCTAGTCAGGGCGGGACTATTCGTGGACATTGGTGACGCTGTCCGGGTGGACGAGGGCGATGTGGGCGAAGTCGGAGTCATCGGCGGCGCCGTGCCAGTGCTTCTCTCCGGCCGGGATGAACGCGGTGTCGCCTTCTTCTACTTCGAACGACTCCGACTCGGTGCCTACCAGTCCCCTGCCCTTCGTCACGTAAAGGATTTGGTCGCTGGTGTGGGAGTGCAGCTTGTTCCTTGCGCCGGCGGCGAACTCGACGATGAAGAAGTTGAAGTAGCTGCTTGATTCGCCGCCGACGAGGGGGCGGCGACCGACCCTGCCGCCCTCGAAGATGGGGCTGGCGGTGGCGTCCTCCAACTCTGTTTCTGACTTTCGAATGACTTTCAAGGCGACTCCTTCAGGTGCCGGCGAATCTGTGGACGGTGCGGAAGCATTCTACTCGATGCGACATACCGAGGGCCGTCTCCAGTCTATGGCTGGGCAATCACGGTTGCGAGACCTCGTACGTCCGTTTTCAGGTGTCGTCTCTTGGATGTGCGAAATTGGAGACCTTTCACATTCCGTCAGACCTTGTGACATCCGTTCCAGGGTTCCTACGCCTGAGGCTTGGCAGTCGGGGTTGTGTTGCCGGAGGGTGTGGGCGGGCGTGACGTGCCCCGCACCTCTGGATTCCGGCTGGCCCCTTGGTTCACGCTTTGGCGTGAATGCCGGGATGGCGGAGTTGCGGTGTGGACTTTTTAGTAGGCGCTGGGGGCGGACTTGGGGCGAGAGCTGGCTTGCGTAAGGCCCTTCGACAGGCTCAGGGCGAACGGGTTCCTGTCGACGCTCTGGTGTGGCGCGTGGTTGGGCGGGCCGTTCGCGAACGGCCCCTACGCCTGAGGCATGGCAGTCGGGGATCAAGGGGGAGCGTCGGCGTTCCCTTGAGGGGGTTGGGACAGGATCCCGTTGTCATCGGTGGGTTCTTTCTCGGGGTCGGAGTTCTTTTTGGTATTTTGGGCGATGAAGGCGGAGGGTGTCCGGCATGAATCACGGATGCGCCTGATCGCGTCCATGACTTCGCCTGCGGCGATGGACAGTTCTACCGCTGTGCGCGCGTGTTCCTTGAAGTAGTGCTCCGTTCCGTTGTGCACGATGATGCTGCTCGTCTCGTCGGGGTTGAATGCTCCGGGTTTCTCGGGCGGGGGGAGCCTGCCCACGGCGTCCATCAGGGCGTCCGACGCCTTGAAGACTGCCCGGGTGTTCAGACCGTCGTCCCGGCTGTGGCCGTATGTGTTGACGTACGGAGGTTCGTAGTCGAGGAGGATGTCGGCATCGGTGGGGGAGTCGTCAGCGCCGTTGGCGTCCAGGTCGTGTTCGGAGGCAGCGGGCGACCCCATCCCAACCTTCCCCAGCGGACTGGGGAAGAGGTTAGAAGAGTCGTGTTCGTCATCCCTGCCGTTCGACGGGATCTGGGAAGGCTGGGGAAAGAGTGGTAGGTCGTCGGGGGCTTCGTCGAAGCCGCGTCGGAGCAGTTCCTTGGCGGCGTCGATGCGATGGTGCGGCCCGAACCCGGGCATGAATCCGAGCATGACGTCGACGAGGAAGCGTACGGCCCGGCGGCCTCCGTCCGTCTCTGCGCGTATGAAGAGCGCGAGGTCGGGGTTGAGGTTGGCGGTGTCGATGGTGTCTGACTCGGGCTTCGGCTGCTCTGCGCGCTGTGATGATGTTGCGCGCAGGCTTGCGAACTCCTTCGCTTCGTCGAAGCCGAGCTTGATCAGCTGGCGTGCGGCGTCGAGCCTGTGATGGGGCTTGGCGTCGCGTATCTCGTCCTGCATTGCGGCGACGAGGAATCGCACGATGAGCCTGCCGTCCTTTGTCTCTTCTCGGACGATGCTCTGTATTGGTGATATGGACTGCGTTTCGCTAGACATGCGTTCTAGGATAGGGCATACGCACTGGTGTGTCAAGAGGGTGTGGGTGGAGGCGAACGGATTGGGTAAGGGCATTTTGGCGGACTTGGGGCGGGTGCTGGCCTGCGTAAGGCCCTTCGACAGGCTCAGGGCGAACGGATTGGGGGCTATTCTTTGGCGGACTTGGGGCGAGGGCTGGCTTGCGTAAGGCCCTTCGACAGGCTCAGGGCGAACGGATTGGGGGCTATTCTTTGGCGGACTTGGCGCGTGGTTGGGCGGCCCGTTCGCGAACGGGCCGTGCGCCTGAGGGATGGCGGCGGGGTTCTGTTGCCGGAAGGTGTTGGCAGGCGTGACGTGCCCCCCCTCTGGATTCCGGCTGGCCCCGGGTTCACGCTGTTGCGTGAATGCTGGAATGACGGGGTTGCGGTGTGGGTTGGTTCTACTTCGCCGGCGTGGCGTCCCGGGGCGGGCCGTTCGCGAACGGCCCCTACGCGTGGTCTTTGAAGGGCGGGGATTGGTGGCGGGCGAACTTCTAGCGGACGCTGCTCGGTGGAAGGCCCTTCGACAGGCCCCTTCGTCGGTGCTCAGGACGGGGTCAGGGCGAACGGGTTGGGTGAGGGCACTTTGGCGGACTTGAGGCGGGAGCTGGCTTGCGTAAGGCCCTTCGACAGGCCCCTTCGTCGGTGCTCAGGACGGGGTCAGGGCGAACGGGTTGGGTAAGGGCACTTTGGCGGACTTGGGGCGAGGGTTGGATTGTGGAAGGCCCCTTCGTCAGGCTCAGGGCGAGCGGATTGGGGACAGGCCCCTTCGACATGGTCAGGGCGAACGGGGAGCATGTCACTGGCGGCGTCCGGTTAGGGGTGGAGGCGACGGGCGGATTCGAACCGCCGAATAGGGGTTTTGCAGACCCCCGCCTTAGACCACTTGGCTACGTCGCCTCTGAGTGTGTGGTGCCGAGGATGAGACTCGAACTCATACAGCCTTAGCGGCCACAGCGCCCTCAACGCTGCGTGTCTACCAATTCCACCACCTCGGCGTGCGCGCGTCCAGAGTAACGGACAGCGCCGGTCAATTATACCTACGGGCGGAAAGGGCTGTCCATGGGAATGGTCTCGGTAGCGTGCAACGGGAACCAGGCCTCTTGCCTTTCAGCGGTTCTCACCCTCACCCAACCCTCTCCCTCAAGGGTGAGGGTTCATTCGCCTTGCGGGACCGGAACGGGCCTGGCTACTCCGACGGCCGGCGCGTGCGGCTGACAGCCCGGCTAGTCTGGTCGAGGTCATCCAGTTTACGGAGCAGCAGCCTTACATCGTCAATGTCGACCGCTAGCTCCTCCAACGGCTCAGCGTCCAAGTAGTAGTTCCTGTGGAGGTTGCTGGCAACCCTGAAAAGTCGACGCAATTGAGGATCGTTCGTTTCTTCAACCAGTCGTCTGATTACAGCGTACGCTTCTGTGTGCGTGTCGTACTTCCAGCCGCGTTTGTTGGCAATGTCCTTCAAGCGATGCACTGCCGCGCCCCACGCTTTCTCGGAGGCCTGGAGGCGGTCGCCTTTGGCGAGTTGCTCCTCCGCGTGGCGCATCAGCCGCTCGCTATGGACTTTGTGGGTCTCTATCGGACCCGTGTCTTCAATGAGCACCATATCAATCTACCTGCCGTCCTGTTTTCCCGGCCCGCTCTCACGCTCGACACTACCTATTCGGACCACTCTCTACTGAAGACTGAGCCGTTGCGCTTCAGTTAGTAGTCTAACATCGCGGCGTAGATGCGCATTGGATAAGCATGATCACAATCATTGTAAGGACGTGAACAAATCTGCTTTGCAGTTTTCAAGCAGGTCCGGCACAGGCCGGTCATATCGCACAAGTCCGGGCAGCTATGACAACTGTGAGCCGCCGTTGACGTTGATGGCCTGGCCGGTTTCCCTAGTCAGACCTATCCTTGCCCGGCATCTTTTCAATGATGCCGACGTACTGGGCTCCCTCGGGTTCGATGAACTCCCGAATCATCCAGCCGGTCCCGGCCACGATCTCGCGCATTTCGTCTCTCGATACGAACAGCCAGTCGAACCAGGGGCCCTTCAGGTTGCGATAGCGTTCGCGATGACGGTATTGGCCGCACATCCTGCCCCGCGCTCGATTACGCTCCTGGTAGGCGAGGTCGACTGGATCGTCTGTAGCGTATGGGTCTGTGGACTCGGCGATTATCCGGCCGCGGGCCGTTGTCATCTTGTGGAAGCGCCTTAGCAGCCAGCGGGCACGCTCGGGATTACCGAACAACCCGAAGTTGTTGCCCGTCATCAATATGCTGTCGAACGTGCCCAGACGTTTGGCGCTCGCCTGCGTGATGGACAGCAACCCGACGTCTCTGACTCCCCTTTCTCTGCAGACCTGGACGGCCAAGGGTGAGTTGTCGATTCCGGCAATGTCCATTCCCCTCTCTTGAAGTGGAAGAGTTACACGGCCGGCGCCACAGCCGACATCGAGGGTTTGCCCTCTGACGTATTCCATCGCCTTTTGCAGGTGCGAAGGCCACTGGTCGAATGGCTCAAAGTACCATCGTGGATGGTCGTAGATCCGCAGGAAGCCGTCATCACGCTCGCCGACTTCACGGAAGTCTTCCGGCAGGAGGCCTCTGTGCTGATCCTGAAGTTGTTGACCGAATGCGTCTATAGCGCGTTCACCTGGCCGACGGCATCGTTAGCGTTACTCTGAATCTACAATGCTGATGAGTTCGCGGCGTTGGACCGCCAACTGTCGCGCCAGGAACAGGCCGCGCCGCGCCTGGAAAGCTGCGGCGGGCCTTTCACCTGCCCGTTCCGGCGGCAAGGCGCACTATCTCCTCTACGTATGCCTTTCGGGAGATGCCGCGTCGCTTCGATTCCGAGGTGATGGCGTCAGCCACGTCTGCGTCGAGATGAAGATTGACCCGAACGGTGGGCCTGTGGCGGCCCGACCGGACCAACAGGACTGAAGTCAGAGCACTACCCTCCGGTACCTCTATGGCCTCCAGCGCGCTTGGCTCGGGTATGGCAATGCCGCGTTCTTCGGCGGCGTCCATCCACTGGGGCAAAGATTCCTGAGCGTCCTGGATAGCTTCATCGATAGTAGCGCCCATCGCCAGGCAACCGGGCAGGTCTGGGAACACGACCCCGTATTCTCCCTTCTCTCCGTCTATAAGCGCCGGATATCTCATCTAGACCTCCCAACCGGCGATCTTAGCGATCTGACGAGCAACACCGGGAGAAACGGTCCGGTGACGCGGCAATCGAATCTGCACCACGATTGTGGGATGCCAGTAGATCTCATGTCTGGCGCCTTGCCGAGCCAAGTACCATCCCTCCCGCTCCTGTTTTCGCCGTATTCTCTGCGTATTCGTCTCCATTCTATGGTGTCATGTCATAACACGTAGGAGTGTTCCGTATCGCAACACGCTTCAGCAAGCGGACAGATTCTGTGGCCCAAACTCAAGGACTGCCGCGCCTGGATTACCGCCCCACAGACATGACGTCAGAGGCGAGGCCGCACAAACTCCATTGGTCGCCCTTCGCTCTAAGAGAGCTGGGAGCCGCCGTTTATGTTGATTGCCTGGCCGGTGATGTTGCGGGCGTGCTGGGAGGCGAGGAAGGCGGCTAGGTTGCCGATGTCTTCGGGGGTCTGCTCCCGGCGGAGGGGGGTGCTTCGAGCGACTACGGACTCAAACTGCTCCCTCGGGGTGCGGGCCGCGGCGTCCTGGAGCAGCGCCACCTGGCGGGTGGCGAGCACGTTCCACATGGGCGTCCAGAGCAGGCCTGGGCAGATGACGTTCACGTTGATGTTGTGGGGCGCCAGCTCGAGCGCGGCGGCCTGCGTGATGCTGATGCAGGCTGCCTTCGAGGCCGAGTATGCGGCCAGGCCGGGATTGCCGCGACGGCCGGCGACGGAGGAGATGTTGATGATCTTGCCGAAGCGCCTCTCCTTCATTCCCGGGGCGACGGCGCGCGTGACGCGGTCCACGCCCTTGACGTTCACCTCGTAAACGATGTCCCAGTCGGCCTCGATCTCGTCCACGCGGCCCGTCCAGCCCGGCGCTGAGACGACGCCCGCGTTGTTCACGAGCACGTCGATCTGACCGAAGCGGTCCAGCACTTCCTGAACTGCGCGATCGACGGACTGCTGGTCCGTAACGTCCATCTCGACGGTGCAGGAACGCCGCCCGAGCTCCGAGACCTCGGCGGCGGTTGACTCAGCGATGCCGGCGTCGATGTCGGCGACGGCGACGTCCGCGCCGTTGCGGGCCAGCGCAAGCGCGATGCCGCGCCCGATGCCCCGTCCTCCGCCGGTTACCAGCGCGATGAGGCCTGTTAGGTTCATGGCGTCCTCCCAGGAAACGGTGCTTCTGTCCGGCGCCTGTACGACACTGATCAGCGCAGACTTTGTATGAGCGTTACCGGAGATACTTCTTCGACAAGGCCGCGTAGCGGGCATCGTCACGCTCAGCGGGCTTGAACTTGCCGCGCCAGCGTCTGGCGAAGGACTGGGCGTTTGGAGCCATGTATTGCCGTAGAGAGTCTTCGATCAATGTAGAAAGGGACAGACCGCGCGACCGGGCATATTCCTCGGCCGCCGCGACCAAATCGGTATCAATTGAGACGGAACGTTGTTGCTTTGATGTCATTTTGAGACTCCGTGATTCTCACCGTGTCCTTACAGTGTACTGATGAGACAGCGCGCTTCCAATGCTGACGGCGGAGGGGTAGGTGTTGATGGTTGATGTGATATGGGAGCCACTTCTCCATCTGTCTTTCTGAGCCGCAGGCGAAGAATCCAGGATGTCTCGTCGTCGCTATGGGGCTGTCTCAGCTACGAGACTCCGTTTGGAGAACAGGGGCTTTAGATTCCTCGAGGGACTCGGAATGACAGTGGCGAGCGTGGTTACCCGTTTACGTGCTGTTGCCCCGCCGTAGGCCACGAGCAAGGCTGGACTTAGGGCCGACTGGTCTATCAGTCGGTGTAGTCGAATTCCTGGCGCCATTCGATGTACTGCTTGAGGCCTGAGGCGATGTCGTATTGGGGCTGGAAGCCGAGGTCTTCCCTGATGCGGGTGACATCGGTGACGCCGTATGAGCTTGCGCGCGACTCGAAGCCGCTGCCCTCGAAACGGACGCAGGGCATCGCCTCGCGGAAGGCGTCCATCAGCTCTTCGCTGGTGTGGGTCTGTCCGGAGGCGAGATTGTAGACCTCGTGATTGGGCGCGGGGTGATCGAGCGCCAGCGCGATGCCCGCGGCGAGGTCAAGCGCGTGCGTGAATGACCAGACTGCGGACGCGGGCGCCTGAAGCGGCTCTCCTCGAACCGCCCTGCCCGTCAGCTGGTGCAGCATACTCATGACGGACCGGTGGCCTGTGGGGCGCTCCATAGGCCCGTACGGCCCGCCGAGTCGAACGCTGACGGCCGAGAAGCCGTGGAGATGCGAGTAGCGGCTCGTCAGTAGCTCACTCGCGTACTTGGACACGCTGTAGATGGACCGCGGCGGCACCATCTCAGCAGTCTCCTTCAGGACGACGCCGGGACCCCGGAGCGCCTCGTACACGCCGCCGGAACTTACATACACGAAGCGCGAGCAGTCCACGGCAGCCGCAAGCTCCAGCAGGTTCACCGTGCCCGCCAGGTTGATGTCGAAGATCCTGGCGGCCTGCTGACGCTCGACCTCGTCAAGCACGACGGTGTAGACGGCGGCGTGCGCGATCTTGTCGATTGCGTGATCGGCGGCCAGATCCAGCACCGCTTGCCTATCCGTGATATCGGCCTGGAGCCAGGTGACGGCATCGAAGTGCGGGCCGAGGTAGCGTCGAACGAGCGGATCGGGCGGCGCGATGTCGAGCGAGATGACCTGGTGGCCCCTCTCGACGAGCACCTTGACGAGGTTGGAGCCGATGAAGCCGGTGCCGCCGGTCACTAGAGTGGGCATGTTTGCGCTCCCTAAGATGGATCAATCGATAGAGGCGCACATGCTACTACCAATCACGCGGATTGACCGGCTGAAGACGGCGCAAATACAATCGCTCCCGCCCCCATCGATCGACGCGGCCGCACCGTAGCTCCAGCTCCGACCACTATAGAGAGGCCCCAATGAACCTGGACAACGCCGAGGTAGTCATTATTGGAGGCGGTGTGTCCGGGCTTAGCACAGGCTGGTGGCTGGCGAGGGCCGGCGTTGACGTGGTTGTGGTGGACAAGGGGGTGATCGGCTACGAGGCGTCCAGCCGGAACGGCGGGCAGATGGGCCACAGGGGCAAGGAGAGGGCTGACGGCCTCGCCAAGGCCGAGGTGGAGTTGTGGCCTCAGCTGGACGATCTGCTGGGGTACCCGACAGAGTGGAAGCCGGGCCTGGTCCGCATCGCGTTTCTCGAATACGAAATGGAGGAGATGGAGCAGCACGCCGAAGCGATGAGGGCGCTTGGCGCTGAGGCGCACATCTTGGACCGGGAGACGATCCGCGAGTGGATCCCGATGGTAAGCGAGCGGGCGCTGGGCGGCCTGTTCTCCCCCAGCGGCGGCCACGCGAACCCCCAGCGCACCGTGCAGGCGTACGCGTGGGCGATGCAGGACCACGGCGGTCGGATACTCCAGAACTGCACGGTGACGGGCTTCAAGATCGAGGGCGAGCGGATAACCGAGGTGGAGACGGACCGCGGCACGATCGGGTGCGATTTCGTTGTCAGCGCGGCCGGCCCTCAGACGGGGCACATAGCCGAGATGGCTGGCGTGTGGGTGCCCGTGGCGCCGGGTCGCGTGGAGATCCTAGTGACCGCGCCGATCGAGCCGATGTGGGACGGGTTCGTGTTCGGCAACGGTTTGTACGGGCGGCAGACGCGAAGGGGCAACCTGGCGTACGGAGGCGGCAACCAGGAGTGGATCGACGTGGACCTGGCGTCGCCGGAGAAGCCGAACACGCCGCTCATCAGGCACGTCGGCAGGCGGCTGGCCGAGCTTATGCCCGCCGTGGAGTACGTTCCGGTCATCAGGACGTGGGCAGGCGTCGTGGAGCAGACGCCAGACCACTGCCCAATCATCGACATCGCGGACCATCCGAACAACTTCCTGGTGTGCACGCTCTCCGGCGACGGCTTCGGCATCTCACCCGGCACGGGCAAGGCGGTGAGCGAGCTGGTGCTGCACGGCGAGTCGACGATACCCACGGGGCAGATGAACCTGGGGCGGTTCGCGGACGTGCCGCGCACGTGGCGGGAGGACCGGGGCTGGACTCCTGCCGAAGACCGGACGTAGACGGGAGGTCGCGCAAGTGGCAGCACTCGATCACGGCGAAGTCGTAGTCATCGGCGCGGGCGTCAGCGGCCTCAGCACGGCGTGGCGCCTTGCGCGGGCCGGCGTGGACGTTGTCGTCGTGGAGAAGAGCCTCGTCGGCTGGGAGGCGTCCGGCCGGAACGGCGGCGCGTTCTCGTCGGCGTCGAATGCGGCCAAGACGAAGGCGGCGATGGCGCAGCGCAACCTGCAGGCGTGGAAGACGCTCGACGAAGAGCTGGGCTATCCGACCGAGTACACGCCGGGGGCGGCGATCGCCGCGATGGACGAGCACGACCTCGAGATTTTCAAGTCCAGTTGCAGGCTGGACAACGAGCGCGGCATACGGTCCGAGATCCTGGACGTGCAGCAGGCGCGCGAGATGGCGCCGCTCCTGTCCGAGGAGATTGCCGGCATGTGGTTCATTCCCGACGGCGGCCATGCCAATCCACAGCGCACCGTGCAGGCGTATGCCTGGGCGTTGCAGGACCTGGGCGGCCGCGTGCATCAGAACACGCTGGTGACGGGAATCCGGGTCGAGGGCGACAGGGCCGTCGCCGTGGAGACGGAGCGGGGCGAGATCGGCGCGGACTTCGTACTGTGCGCCGCCGGACCGCAGACCAGCCACATCTGCGAGATGGTCGGGGCGTGGGTGCCCACGGCGCCGGGCCGGGTGGAGATCATCGTCACCGAGCCAACGCCGATCATGCCGATGGGCAAGGTCAGCGGGAACGGGCTGTACGGCCGCCAGACCAGGCGCGGCAACCTGGCCTACGGCGGCGGCAACCAGGAGTGGATAGACGTGGGCCTCGTCTCGCCGGACAAGCCGAACACTCCGACGATTCGCAACATCTCCATGAGGCTGAACCAGCTTTATCCGATCGCGGCGGAGCTGCGCGTCATCAGAAGCTGGGGAGGCGTGGTCGAGCAGACTCCGGACGGCGTAGGCGTCATCGGCACGCTGGACCACCCGGTCAACTTCGCCGTTATCTCGCTGTCGGGTGACGGGTTCGGCATCTCCCCTGCCACGGGGCTGACAGCGAGCGAACTCATCCTGCACGGCGAGTCCCCGACCCTGTTCGAGGACTTCAGCGCAAGGCGGTTCGATTCGGTGCCGCGCGACTGGCGGGAGCGACAGGGCTGGGCGGCAGCCCCGGAGCGCGAGTAGCAGGCCGAAACAAGGCCAACCGGTCCGGGCTCAATATGCCGGGGCCGGACAGTCGGTTTGCGGACGGCTGCGGCGTCCTGCTAAGAAGCCGCGGACTCTACAGCCAGCGCCCGCCCTCCCCTGCCGGCCACCGTCAGCCCGCCCGCGATGACCAGCCAGACTATGAACGCAGGTCCGGTGATCCGGTGAAGCGTAGTGGCCGCATCCCACCATATGAACAGCATCGCCCCGCCGAGAAGGAAGGTTGCGAGGGCCGCGATCCGCCACGGGACGCCTGCCCCGAAGAGCGGGCGCGCGGCCGCGATCAACGCGAGGCCTGACGCCGCGAATCCGGCTTTGCCGAAGAACCACCTCAGCACGTCGACGACCTCCTGTGCCGTTCCGGGCTCCGCCGCCGCGGCGCCGACTGCCGGAGCCATGGCAGTCAGCAGCGCGGAGGACACGCCGGACAGCGCGGTGCAGGCGCCGGACAGCGCAAACATCGCGAGCATTGGCCTCAGGTCGCGCGCATTCCCGCCCGGTCCCCGCCTCCAGACCATGTAGGCGGCGGCAGCCAGCGCGCCGCCGGACACGATCCTGGCGATCCAACCGATGCTGTACTCCAGCCGGCTTTCCGCGATGGCATTGAGCGACTCAGCCAGCGTGGGCTGGTCGGCGTCGGCGGCGACCCGGCCCGCCACGGCCACCAGCGTGGCGACGGCGGTGAACAGCGCCAATGCGCCCGCCTTGCGAAGGTTGGGGCTTGGCGCTTCTCTTGGACTGCTCACGTTCCAGTTCTCCTCCAGCCTGCTAATTCAAAATAGTGCTTGAGACAGGCTTACACACGCATGCCAGTCCTGAGTTGCGGGAGTTGGCACCGCTACTCGGAGCCTCGCTCGGCCCAACTTTACAGGTCAATGCGCGTTCCCACATCATTTGCCTCTGCGGCGTCAAGGACGAGCCGGGCGGCAACCGCGTCCTGCACAGCGACGCCCACGGACTTGTACAGCGTCACCTGGTCCGCCGACGTCCTTCCCGACCTTTCGCCGGCGAGAATCTCTCCGATCTCGGCGTGCACGTGATCTGACGTGATGAGGCCGGCTTCGATGGGCTCCAGCAGATCGTTCGAGCCCGCGGGCGGTGCTCCCAGCGCGGAACCGCGCGACTCGACCACGACGAGGGAGTGGCAGACCGTGTCGTCGTCCAGCTCGCGTCCGGCGGGGTTCAGTCCCACCGAGTTGATGTGAGTGCCCGGCTCGATGCTCTGCCAGTCGACGACCGGCCTGTCGGCGTGAGTTGTAGCGCACACGATATCGGCGCCTGCGGCGGCCTCCCGAAGGGATGTCTTCGCTCTCACAGGCATCCCCAGGGCATCGTTCAACTCTCCGGCGAGCCGGTTTGCCTTCGCTGGGTCCCGGGAGACGATCCGTATCTCCTCAACACCGCACGCGCGGGACAACACCTCCGCGTGAGACCTCGCCTGCACGCCCGAGCCGACGATTGCGAGCACGCGCGAGTCGGGCCGGGCCAGTAGCCGCGTAGCGAGTGCGGAGCCCGCGGCGGTGCGGACGGCGGTGACGTGCGTGCCGTCCATGACGGCGAGGGGCTCGCCGGTGTCCGGGCTGAAAACGGCGATGAGGGCGATGTGGCTCGGCAGGCCGAGCTCCTCGTTGTCCGGAAACACGGTCACGAGCTTCGCGGAGAGCGTTCCTGACGGGCCCGTCCACACGGGCATCACGCCCAGGAAGGACTCCTTCTCCGCGATCATCGCCCCCGCGCGGGGCGGCATCGAGACCGACCCACGGCTCAGGTCCACCATTGCGGGGCCGAGCGCCTCCACCAGCGGCCCGGGATCGAGCAGCGCCTCCACTTCCCGGCGGCTCAGGAACAGCATGCGATTTCCTTTCTGAACACGATGCCAAGCAGCCGCAGGGAAAATCCATGCGAAGACTGCTCACATCGGTATGTCTTCACTTGCTGAGATTCTAGGAACCGCCTCACTGCTTGGTCAATGGCGCTTCATGCGGAGGGCCACATATAATCGCCCCAGTTTGACCGAATGTCTCCGCAACGGGGGTCCGGCGTTGTCCAATAGTGCAGACGTAATCATCATCGGCGGCGGTATAGCGGGAACAAGCACCGCATACCACCTGGCGGAACTCGGCGTTACCGACGTGTTAATCATCGAGAGAGACAGCGTGGCCGCAGGCGCCACGGGCCGCTCCGGCGCCGAAGTCTTCGTGCACGGGGCGTCGCCGATAAGGGCCCAGGTGGGATGGGAGAGCCTCCAGATATACAGAAACTGGCCGGACGCCGTTGGCGGCGACATCGGCTTCAGGCAGACGGGCACGCTGTCGCTCATGGGCCCTGAGCACAGGGAGCAGGCCGCGGCCGCGGTGGACGCCTCCAACAGTGCGGGCATCCCTCTCCAGCTCATCACGCCGGAAGACGTCAAGATCATGCAGCCGTTCCTGAGAGTCGACGACCTGGGCGGCGCGGTCTACTCCGCGGACGCGGGCCATGGCGACGGCTACAGCGCCGCGACCGCGTTCGCCGCGGCGGCACGCGACAGGGGCGTGCGTACGGCGCTCGACACGACGGTCGCGGAGGTTGTCGTAGAGAACGGCCGTGCTGTGGGCGTGCGCTTGGAAGGCGGCGACGAGATCAGCGCCTCCACCGTGGTCTTGTCCGCCGGCGCGTGGTCTGCCCCGTTGGCTTCGACAGCGGGCGTGGAGCTGGACGTTACGTCATACCGCATCTGCGCCGGGCTGCTCGAGAGGCCGCCCGATATCCGAGAGCACATGTCGATGACCGACCGGACGATCGGCACGTACTGGCGCATGGAGGGCCCGGACCTGACGCTGTTCGGGGTACGCAACAAGGAGATCATGAGGCCGCACGATCCGGACACGATCGTGGAATCGATCGATGAGAACACGATGCGCATGTGGTCGCGGCGAATCTCGCACCGCATTCCGGCGATGGCTGACGCCTCGTGGCGAATGGTCTGGAGCGCGCCGGACGGCTACACGCCCGACCATACTCCGATGCTTGGCGCTCTGCCCGGCGTCGATGGACTGTACACGGCGTGCGGCTACAGCGGCGCGGGCTTCATGCTTGGCCCCGCCACGGGGAAGTGCCTAGCTGAGATGATCGTGCACGGGGAGGCCAAGACCGCGGACGTGTCCTACATGCGGCCGGACCGCTTCGCCGAGGGCAAGCCGCGCGAGCGTGACATGCTCAGACACTGGCCTTACGGCCCGGAGGTTGACGAGCGCTTTCCGTAGGCGGGGCGCGAGGCTTCGCTTCGACTTCAGTAGGAGAGCTGGCTGAGGAACGGAAGCCAGCTACGCGAAGAGATCGCTTACCGGCACCGTGAAGTCAGTTAAGACGGGTGCGCCTGTAAGTGTGTCGGATTCCGTAAGCGTCTCCGCTTCCCCCACGGCCCTGTAAACGACCACCGTCCGAGTTTGCGGAAACACATTCCAGACTACGGTTGCGCCCGCTTGCAGCCAGAGCTCTGCCTTACGCAGAACGGCTGTCGCCGATTCACCGGGCGACGCCACTTCCACCGCGAGGTCAGGCGCTAATTCCAAGAAGCCGGACGGTATCTCATCATGGCTTAGTCGTTTACTGCTGACGAAGGACACGTCCGGGGCCAGAACCGTGTCTGGATCCCGCCCGACCACGAAGCCGGTCCCAGCGGCGAAGACCGTGCCGCCCGGCCCGCCGCGCGTGTGCTGCCCGAGGAAATCAGCGACTGTGTTGGCCACACTCCCGTGACGGGCACCGGCGAGGGCCGTTACGATCAACTCTCCTTCGACAAGCTGGGAGCGCTTCCCTTCAGATGAAAGGCGCAATGAGATTGGAGGCAGTTCGTCCGCTGTCAACAGGGCGCTCTGGGCGCTCATAATCTTCTGTCACCTCTGTGAGTCCATTCTACTTTACGCCTAGATCAGGCTGATCGGCTCGTCAACGCACCACCCGTAATCAGGCGTACACTGTTCATCATGAATGACAGCCGTTCAAGCGGCCGCCGTCCGCCCGACCCGATGTCTGAAGACGTAATAGTCGTGGATGGTCTTACGAAACGTTACGGCGATGTGACGGCCGTAGACGATGTCTCGTTCGCGGCTAGGCGGGGCGAAATACTGGGCATCGTTGGGCCGAACGGCGCCGGCAAGACCACGACTCTCGAGTGCATCGAGGGGCTGCGAGAGCCGAGCTCGGGCCGCATTCGCGTCCTCGAGCAGCCCGCAGGAAGCGCCGAGGTCAAGGAACGCATCGGAGTGCAGCTGCAGGCCAACTCGTACTTCGACCACTTGACGCTGGTCGAAACGCTCGAGTTGTTCGGACGGTTTTACAAGCGCAAGCTCTCCCCTGCCCAACTGCTGACGCGCGTCAATCTGGAAGAGAGGGGTGGTACAACCGTGCGCAGGCTTTCGGGAGGTCAGCAGCAGCGTTTCTCGCTTGCCGCCACGCTCGTGAACGACCCCGAGCTGGTGGTTCTGGACGAGCCTTCCACGGGCCTAGATCCGCAGGCCAGGAGGGACCTGTGGGAACTTGCAAGGGACATCAATGCGGACGGCCGCACGATTCTGCTGACGACGCACTACATGGAGGAGGCCGAGCACCTCTGCGACCGGGTGGCGATCATGGACCGCGGCCGCATCGTGGCGCTGGACTCGCCGCAGGAACTCGTCAAGGCGCTTCCAGACCCGGACGAGGTCAGTTTCCTGCTTCCTGATGGCGTCGCCCTCGACGGCCTCGAGCGCCTTGCAGCGGCGACTGCCATTAGAAAGGGCGACGGGGAGCGAGTATCGCTGCGTACCACCGACGCATCGGCGACTCTCCGCGGCCTGATCGACTGGGCGCATCGCGGGGGATTCGAGCTTGCGGGGCTGGAGGTGGCGTCCGCGACGCTCGACGATGTCTTCCTAGCGCTGACCGGCAACCCATTCGAGTAGCGCCGGATGCTCGTCTTCCACTTCACCGTCGCGAACCTCAAGATAATCGTCCGGGACCGGCAGACGTTGTTCTGGGCGCTCGCATTCCCGCTGCTTCTCATGCTCACGATGGGCCTGATGATGCGGGTGGCCACGCCGTCGGCCAAGGTGGGCGTGGCCGACAACGCCCGCGATCCCCTTTCGACGCGCCTCGTCGCACAGCTTGGAGACGATGAGTCCGTAGAAGTATTCGAACTGCAGGACGAAGCCTCCGGAAGGTATGAAGCCGCAGAGGGCGAGATCGACATCCTGCTGGTAATCCCACCGGGGCTGGACGAAGCCGCGGCTGCCGGCGATCCGGCAATTCTGCTCCTTGTTCCCGGAGCCGGCGGCGTCTTCAGTTACAGCCTTTCAGGCGTCACCGGCATCATAGGCAACGTGATCGAGCGGGAGAACCTGCGAATCGCAGGCGCCGAGGGCAGGCTGCTGCTCGAAACCGAAGCTGCCACAGCGAAGAGTACCGACTTCCTGGACTTCCTGGTGCCCGGCATGGCTGTGTGGGGGATCATGAGCTACTCGGTGTTCGGCATCGCGACCTCGCTGGCCATGTACCGCGACAGGCAGGTGCTTCGAAGGATGCAGGCAACGCCGCTGAAGGTGCGGACCTTCTTCGCAGGCCAGGTAATTGCGAGCCTCATGGTGGCCGTAGTGCAGGGCGCACTGATTCTTGCAGCCGGCAAGGTTGCGTTCGGGGTGAACGTTGAAGGGAACCTGCTCTACTTACTGGTGATCATCCTGCTTGGCAACCTGGTGTTCCTGAACATAGGGTTCATCATAGGGTCCATCTCGCGGACTCCGCAGGCTGCCAGCGGCATCGGTAACGCGATCGTGCTCCCGCTTGCGTTCTTTTCAGGTGCGTTCTTTCCTACGGGGAACCTGCCGGACATCGTCAGGACCTCCGTCGGGCTCATGCCTCTTGCGCCCGTCGTGGACGCGGTGCGAGGCGTGGCCGTGGAGGCTGGGACCCTTGCCGACTACACCACGGAGTTGGGCCTGATTGGCGCGTGGATTGCGATAACGGCCGCATTGGCCGTCAGGCTGTTCAGGTTTGAGTAAGATGGAACCCTGCTACCTTCCAGTACTGGACACCGAATCGTCGATGGCCCAAGTCCGTGAAGGCTCAAGCAGACATTGTGAAGTGCTGTAGCTCCGAATTAAAGGCTCGTGGGATGCCGACGCCGCCGTTAAGCGACTGAGGAAGGATTGGGCGTTCAGGCGGCGCTGTCCGAGAGCCTGATTGCGTATTCATGGCCTGCCGTGGGAGGAGGAAGCGGCTTTCCGTCGTTCCTGTAGAGTAAGATCGCCTCTTCCACTATGTCGCACAACTCGTCGAACACCGCCCGTTCGTCGGTGCCATGACACCCGCCGTAAACAAGGCCTGGCGCACTCCCCACGTAGCATTCGTCCTGGTTAGACCACTCGACGAGCTTGACGTACCTTGCGCTGTCCTTCACTCGCCAGCCTCCCTGACTGCAGCCCTCACCTGGTAGCGTTTAGCGTCGTAGCGTTTAGCGTCATCACTCAATTTGCCGGATATCGTCACCGACCTAGATACATTGGGATGCACGAAGTTCCTGTGGCTGCCCTTTCCTCCGCGAGTAGCAAATCCCGCACGCTCAAGATCTGCAATTAACTCTCGAACTCTTGGTGGCACTTTGTAGTCATCGTCTGGAATGGATTCGAAGAGTGAGCAAACCGACAGAAAGGCTCGGTTGCATTTCTGCGCTGAGGCAGCGTATCACAGCCTGTCTTGGCATAAGAGTCCCCTTTCAGTCGACGCAGACTCACGCTAGCCATTGTTCTCCGAAGTGCCGCTCAGATTCGATTGGCCGAGTCGGAACGGGAGCTTTGAGTTAAACTGGACTGAAGAAATCCTGGTTCTCCCACCTATGAAGTACCTGCCGATCGAATACCGTTTGTTCCTGGTGGCGCTGCTTGCGTTTCTGTTCATGACCGGCATTTACGCGATTGCGGACGGCGCGTCTGTGCAGTTCGATCCGCAGGCAGGTACAGGTGGCGCAACAGGGTCTTCACAGACCTTCACGGATGCGTCCGACAGCGACCTGGATTGGTACCAGGACGCGGCAATCTTCGTCTGCCCTCTGCACTAGCCACACAGCCGCGCTCTTCCTTCCCGAAGAGGGCTCCAATACGGGCCTTGTTTGCAGAAACTCTTAAGGTATAATCCGGCTTGAATCAAGTGGTGGGTTCTTGAGGTAAGTGACCGCTTTGGTCTCGAAGGAGTCTTGACATGGCTGGAAGCAGCAACGGAAACAGCAAATCTTTGGTAGTTATCCAGCTTTCGGGGGGCAACGATGCCCTGAACACGATCGTCCCGTTTGAGGAGGGCGTGTACTACGACAATCGTCCCTCGGTACGCTACGAGCCGGAGGAGGTCCTGCCCCTCGAAAACGGCTACGGACTGAACCCGAACATGGCTCCGATCAAGGAGCTGTGGGACGAGGGCAACGTCGCGATCGTCAACGGC
Organism: Dehalococcoidia bacterium; assembly: GCA_965116985.1. Classification (GTDB taxonomy): domain Bacteria; phylum Chloroflexota; class Dehalococcoidia; order Lucifugimonadales. The sequence goes on from OZ220745.1 coordinate 641,789, forward strand.
ATCGGGTACGAGAACCCCAACCGTTCGCACTTCCGCTCGATGGACATCTGGCACACGGCTGAGCCCGACAAGGTCGGCAACGAGGGCTGGCTTGGCCGGGTAATCAGGGACCTCGACCCCAAGGGCGAGAACGTTCTCACCGGAATCAACTTTGGGCGAGGCCTGCCGCGCTCGCTCGCCTGCCCCGGCGTTCAAGTAGCGTCGGTTGGCAACCTTGAGACTTACGGCCTGTTCCCTGACATCCAGGACGAGTGGCTGCGCAAGTACGCGCTCGAGGCCTTCTCGATGATGTACGGCTCGCCGGGCAAGGACAACGTGATGGAGTTCCTGGGCCAGACCGGCACGGGCGCGTTCATCGGCGCGGACATTCTCCGCACCGCTCCTGAGCAGTACCAGTCAAACGTCGAGTACGCCTCCGACGACTTCTCTCAGAAGATGAGGAGCATTGCGCAGGTACTGACCGCCGACCTCGGCACGAGGATCTTTTATACAGACCAGGGCAGTTACGACACGCATGCCGGCGAGATGATCGTACACACGCAGCTCGTTAGCGATCTTTCGGCCGGCATCCAGTGCTTCATGGACGATTTGAAGGAGCACGGCAAAGAGGATGACGCCGTCATATTGGTCTTTTCCGAGTTTGGGCGCAGGATCAAGGACAACGGCTCCGGTACAGATCACGGCGCTGGCGGAGTGGCAATGCTCATCGGCAACTCCGTCAACGGCGGCATGTACGGCGAGTATCCATCTCTCAAGGAAGAGGACCAGATCGAGGGCGATATGAAGTCCAATAACGACTTCAGGTCCACGTACTCCACTATCCTGGAGCAGTGGCTGGACCTGGAGGCCAAGCCCATTGTCAACGGCAACTTCGAACAGTTCGACATGATCAGGAGGTAGTTCACATGGTCATCGCTGAACGGTCCACCGACATCTCTCTGATGGCGCACCTCATGCGCCGCGCCGGCTTTGGCGCGCCACGCGATGAGTTGGAGCGCCGGGCGCAGGTTGGCTACGAGGCGACCGTGGATGAGCTACTCAGTCCCCGCCAGGCCAACTTCTTGCCGGAAGACATAATTCACCGGTATCACGTGGACGTGCTGGAGTCGCGCTTCCTTGACTCCGCCGCGGCCAACTGGATGTACAGGCTGGCGACATCGGACTGGCCGATGGAGGAGAAGATTGCTCTGTTCTGGCACGGCATCTTCGCCACCGGCTACTCGAAGCTGAACCAGGCACGGTCCGTGCTGAACCAGATCGACATGTTTCGCAGGCTGGGCCTCGGCCGCTTCGACGACCTTCTGTCGGAGTTGGCAAGGGACCCCGCGATGATCATCTGGCTGGACAACCAGGACAATCACAACGGGTCCATCAACGAGAACTGGGGCCGCGAGCTCCTCGAGCTCTTCTCGATGGGAATCGGCAACTACTCCGAGGACGACATCAAGGAAGCCTCGCGAGCATTCACAGGCTGGACGCTTGGGAACGCCGAGTACATGGCGATCCGCTCCCAGAAGGACTCTATCTGGCCGTACAGCCGTATTTCGTGGCACTTCGGCTTTCGCGATTGGGACCACGACGACGGAGAGAAGACGTTCCTAGGCGAGACGGGCAACTTCAACGGCGACGATATCGTCGAAATCATCTGCAAGCAGCCTGCCACGGCGCAGTTCATCGCGCGCCACATCTACGACTTCTTCGTCGCGGACGAGGCGCCGGTCCCGCAGTGGCCGTACACACCGCCTAGGGACCCCGAGGCGGTCCAGTATCTTGCCGACGTGTACTTCGAGAGCGACCACAACATCGGGGAGATGCTCCGAGCGTGCTTCAACTCGGACTTCTTCAAGGACGCACAGTTCGAGCGCGTGAAGTGCCCCGCCGAGCTGGTTGTCGGGACGCTGAGGCAGAGCGGAGCGATCACTCGCCCATCCGACACCGCCATGGAGGCCGCGAAGGTGGCGGGCTTCATGGGCCAGGCTCTCCTCGCACCGCCTTCGGTCGAAGGCTGGCACGAGGGAGTGGAGTGGATCAACAGCGGCTCCATCGTGGAGCGCGTGAACTTCGCCTCCAAGCACATGAGCAACGTACAGAACCCCGGCGTGAGAGCCATCATTGACAGGCTGGCCTCCATGAACGGCGGTCACTTCTCACCTGAAGGGCTTGTGGACGCCTGCCTTGACGTCATGGGCCCGATGGAAGTCGAAGACGCCACCAGGGACAGCCTCGCTCAGGCAGTGGGCCGAGAGGGGGACATCTCGCTCCGAGACCGAACTCCCGGCGACGACACCGAGGTCCGAGTGGGCCAGCTTCTCGGCCTGATCGCGGCAACACGTGAGTTCCAGCTTACGTAGATTGGGGTGAGCAGATGACTACGCAGGTAGAGAGCGGCCGAGCTACGCTGGACTACATCAAGACGATAGGAATCGTCAACAACGCCGCAAAGGGACGCGGCTTCGCGAACCCGTTCGACGTTGCGTTCGGATCGGGTGGGCGCATCTTCGTGCTGAATCGCGGGATGCCCGCGTTCTCCCGCGTGGGTGTCGTTAACCTGGAAGAGGACTACCTGTACGAGTTCGGCGACCACGGGGACAACGAAGGCGAGTTCCGGCTCGGCACGAGCATCGCGATCGACGCTTCCGAACGTATCTACGTGGCCGAAGAGCAGAACCATCGCGTCAACGTGTTCCAGGACGACGGCACCTACCTGGGCCGCTGGGGAAGCCAGGGTTCGGGCGAAGGCGAGTTAGACGGCCCCTCCGGCGTGGCGGTCGATGGGGACGGCAACATTCTTGTGGTCGACCAGAACAACCACCGCGTACAGAAGTTCACGTCCGGAGGCGACTACCTCAGCCAGTGGGGAGGCTTCGGCTCCGAGAATGGACAACTGAACATGCCTTGGGGAATCTGGATCGACAGCGGCTCCAACGTGTGGATCGCGGACTGGCGCAACGACCGAGTGCAGAAGTTCGACGCGGACGGCGTCTTTCTGGCGTCGTACGGCGGATCGGGCGCCGGCGACGGCCAGTTCGACCGCCCGTCCGGCGTGTGCGTGGACCGCGAAGGCTACATATACGTCGCGGACTGGGGCAACCAGCGGCTGCAGATGCTGGACCCGGACGGCGCCCCGCTTGTGACCGAGCGCGGGCAGGCCACGCTGTCCCAGTGGGCCGAGGAGTACCTTGACGCCAATCCGGAGGAGCGGGTAGCGCGCGAGCAGTCCAACCTGTGGCCTGAGCTTCCCGAGCACCTCCAGACTCCGCTTCTGGTCTCCACGCAGACCGAGGCCTACTTCTGGGGCCCGTCCGCAGTCAAGCTGGATGACAAAGAACGGCTGTACGTAGCCGAAGGCCCCAGACATCGGATACAAATCTACAAGAGGTCGGGCGCATAAGCCCGTCCCGAAAGAAGAGCACATATGACAACAAGACCCGGAGCCGGAGCGCTTAGCCAGCAGGGACACAGGATCGTTCCCCGAGAGCCGGACCAGCCGGAGGGCAAAGCGCCGTACTACCGCGCCCAGGAGCTCGCGGGGGCCGTGTTCGGCCGCCGCATGGGCTGGGAACAGCCCGTACACTATGGCGACGCCATTGCGGAACACCACATAGTGCGTAACGCCTGCGGCCTGATCGACTCCAACTCGCAGACAGAGATGTACGTCGAGGGCCCCGAAGCCCTGGAGGCTATGCAGAGGCTGTGGACGGCCGACATGGACGTTCCGGTTGGGAAGGGCGTCTTCTCATGCCTGTGCGATGAGAACGGCGGGGTTCGCGACGACGGCATCATCTGGCGGACTGCCGAGAACCAGTGGCTCCAGGTGTCCACCACAGCGGGCAGGCACCGGACGGTCAAGTGGGTGAAGGACCACATTAGAGAGTGGGGGCTCGCCGCCGTTGCCACGGATATGACAGACGGCATGGCGTACATGGAGATCCAGGGGCCGCGGTCGCGCGATGTCCTGGAGACCCTGACGGACGCCGACGTCTCCAACGACGCCCTGCCATTCCTGTCCTGCGTCCACGCGAAGGTCGCCGGCGTTGAAGGCCTGATCGGCCGAGCCGGTTTCACGGGCGAGTTGGGTTACGAGTTCTACGTCCCCAGCCAGTACGGCGAGTGGGTGTGGGAGCGCACCGTCGAGGCGATGGAGCCGTTCGGCGGAAAGCCGTGCGGAATCGACGCGCTGGTGAGTTGCGCCCTTGAGAAGGGCCTCACTGTAGTGGGCCTCGACTACAACGCCGAGACATCGCCGCTCGAGTCGGGAGTTGCCTTCACGGTGGACCTGGACAAGCCCTACGACTTCAACGGCAAGGACGCCCTCATCGCCCTGAAGGAGAACGGGCTGCGCAAGAGGGTGCTTGGCTTCCAGGTTAGCGACAACGAGACTATCGCCGAGCGCGGAGCGCCCGTGCTGATAGACGGCAAAGAGGTCGGCACGGTGCGAATGGGCCGGCCTGCGCTGACGCTGGGCCTCAGCATCGGCCGCTGCGAGGTCCCGCCGGACACCAAGATCGGCACCACGATTACGATCATGAACGAGTCCGGCCCCATCGAGGCCACCACTCACAGCCGGTACTTTTACGACCGCAAGCACGAGCGCGTCAGGGGCTAGGCAACCAGGCCACAGCCCTGCAGCTTCTCTCAGCACTGCACGTCCGTTCTTACTCGACCAAGATGCCCGGCATCAGAGCGGCCGTTCGAGTTGGCCGGACGACATCCGTCCTCTTCCGCCGAAAGACTCCGCGGTTCGTCGCGCTGGCCGCCGCCCTGCTCGCCCTCCTTACGTTCACGGCATGCCCTGGGACTGAAGACCCTTCGGCTGTGCAAACGCCAGTCTCCACCTCTACGCCGGTACGGTGCGTCTTCGAGCCTAGTACGCAATGCGCCGGCGTACAGCTACTCGGCTATAACATCAGCAACGAAGACCTGACGAACGCGAACCTTCGAGGCGCCAGCCTGATCGCCACCACGCTGACCGGCACCATCCTGAAGGGCGCGGACTTAAGCTTCGCGGATGTATCCCGTGCCAAGCTGATCGGAGCTGACCTCTCGGAGGCCACGCTGTTCAGGACGGGGTTCCACAAGTCCGATCTGACGGGCGCGAACCTTACCGGCGCCGACCTCACAGACGGCGTGCTCGATGCCGCGATCTTAACGCGTGCCAAGCTTGTCGACGCCAATCTCACCGGCGCAAATCTGTTCGGCGCGACGCTCACGGACGCCGACCTCACGAACGCCGTGCTGGCGGGCGCAAACCTGTTCAGAGCAGACGTGACCGGTGCCATCAACGCCAACGTAGAGGATGCGCGCCTGTGCGGCACAACTATGCCGGACGGCACTGTCGCAGACCGCGATTGCTGAGTGGCGACTACGGCCGTGAACTTAAGGACGACACAAGAGCAAGAGATCTCTTCAGCGATTCCATTTCAGGCAGCCAATCCCACCCGACCAAACGCACGGCGGTTGATTGAAGAACGACTCCACCCACCAGGCTCCTGGTACTGGAGGAGCGCTGGAGCCAACCTCTTTACAAAGTAAGGTGGCACCTTCCAAAGTGGGCGAAACCGGGTGCAGTGCACCCACCTTGAGCGTACCATATATTGTACACTATTATGTGCATGATTAGATGACTTACAGGATCCTCATTACGGCCCAAGCTAGGAGCATGCTCGCCAGCATCTCGGATCGTCGTTTACGCTCACAGATCATCAAGCGCATCGAAGGGCTGGCGAACGAACCCGAAAAGCAGGGCAGAGCCCTTCGCAATGAACTGTCCAGGTATCGTTCGATTCGGGCCGCAGGCCAGAGATTTCGGATCATTTACCAGGTTGATAGAAACGAGGTACGCGTAATCGTCATAGCGGTGGGCATCAGACGTGACAGGTCGCGCCAGGATGTATACAGATTGGCCCAGAGGCTTGTTCGCCTGGGTCTGATCGAGCCGCCACAAGAGGAGTAGACTGTGACAACATACTCAGAACAAGGCACAGAGCACATCCCCATAGTAAAGGCCCGTGCAATGCTCTCCCAATTGCCTGAACGACTTGGCACGGAAAACCGCGCGGCAGCCTTAACTCGGCATGGGAAGCCAGTACTCGCCGTGATGCCGTGGGACTTATTTGAATCGATCGTGGAGACGTTGGAGATTATGGGCGATCCTGAAATGATGGCTGCGCTGCGCGAGGGCGTTCAGGACGTCATCGAGGGCAATCTCATCCCGCTGGAGCAAGTCAAGGCCGAGGTTGAGTAGGCGCCCCGTAGGGCCTCGAGCGTTCGACGTAAGCACTACGGATCAAGCTTGCGGTCACCCGAACGCTGGCCTTGCCCCCCGCCCTAGTGCAGCGCCGCTGAGGAGGCCGCCCCCTTCTCGTTCACTAGCCGCCCTTCGTGGAACCGGGTGATGGAGAACGGCTCGATCAGCTTTGGCGGCTTGCCAGTCATGACGTACTCGGCGGTCGTCTTGCCGCCTATGGGGCCGGCCTTGAACCCGTAAGTGCCCCAGCCGACGTTCAGGACCAGCCCGTCCAGGCCAGGCGTCGGTCCCATGATCGGCGCGTAGTCCGGCGTCATGTCGCAGATGCCCGTCCACTGGCGCAGCACATTGACGCTGCGCAGCGAGGGCAGCAGCTCCAGCGTATGCGAGATCAGGTTCTCCAGCCGGGGATACGTGGACCTGTACGAGTACGACGGGTAGTGGTCCACCGCGCCGCCGATGACCAGCTCTCCCCTGTCCGTCTGGTAGATGTACACGTGAAGGTTCGCCGACGATATGCCGGTGTGCAGGAACGGCTTGAGCGGCTCGGTCACGAGCGCCTGTAGCTGGTGCGTGACCATCGGCAGCTCGAAGTCCAGAAGCCGCATCAGCTCCGACGACATCGCGGCCGTGCAGTTAACCACCGTCCCAGCCTCGATGTCGCCGCGTGGCGTCCGCACGCCCGTAACACGGCCGTTCGCCGTCGTGAAGCCCGTGACCTCGGTGAACGGGTGCACCTGCCCGCCGAGCCGGTCCACGCCGCGCGCGTACCCCCAGATCACCGCGTCGTGCCGTATGACGCCGCCCGGCGGGTGGTAGAGTCCTGCCATGATTGGCAGCGGTCCACCCTCGCCCATGTCGAGCACCGGCACCATGTCCTTGATCTCGGAAGGCCCGATGATCCTACTGTCGACGCCCATGGCGGCGTTGAAGTCGGCCCGGATCCGCAGCGCGTAGATCGACGACTCGTTGTGAGCCAGCTCGATTCGCCCGAACTGGCTGAACAGCAGGTTGAAGTCGAGGTCCTGCGACAGACCTTCGTAGAGCTTGAGGCTTTCGTGGAAGAAGTCAATTCCTTCCGGCGTGACGTACGTCGCACGAAGGATGGCCGTGGACCGCGCGCTGGCGCCTCCGCCGATGTAGCCCTTGTCCAGCACGGCAACGTCTTTGACGCCCGCTTTGCAAAGGTAGTATGCCGTAGCAAGGCCATGCACGCCTGCGCCGACAATGACGACGTCGTACTTCTTCTTGAGGTCGCGCCTTCGCCACGTGGGGTCGGGGCTGAACAGTCTTCGAAGCGCGAACACTTCCCTACTCCGCCTTTCCCAGGGCCTCGACAGCGTCCAGCCCGACAGGTCCGACGCCCTCGGACCTGCCTGCGGCCAGCAGCGCGTCCCACAGATGCTCGGCATGATCTCGCGTCACGCACAGGTCGTAGACGGGTATTCCGAACGCGTCCGTTCTCATAACGAGCACGTGAGTGCCGGCGGCCTTACCCTGCGCGCATGCGCCGTCCGGGAATGCTCGAGGGTCCGTATCGAATTCCACTACCTTGGACAGCACCCGCTGGCTCTTCGGCCCCATCACCAACATTCCGGCGCGCGTCGACGTAACAGCCGTTACGTGAGCGCAGCCGCTCAGGGCCTTCTCGGCGGTGTCTCTGACAAGCTCTTCTTCATGCGGGGCGCAGATGATGAGCGCCTCGTCGCCTGTAAGCACCGAAACGGTAACGGGAAAGTCGCCTCCATGCTCAGTCCAGGCGCGGACAGTCCCGGGACTGAGGTTCTCCACTCCGAGCATAGACGGAATCCCGGCAAGCATCTTGTGCCCCTGCACCATCAGCTTACCGGTGTCGCTCACGTCGCAGATTCCGCCGGTGTCAAGCAGGTCGGCCTGCTCCTGTTCGGCCCCGCGGTAAGACGCAACCAACTCCCAGCCATAGACGAGCCTGAACTGCGCGCCCAACTCGCGGTGCGCGTGGTCCAGCGGAGAACGCCGGACGATGACGGCGCCTGACGAGTCCGTCATCCTATGACCTCACCTTCTCGTGGGCCGGATCGTAAACGGCCGAGTTCGTGACACGGGCCTCCGCCGTCGTCTCCCGGTCGATCCACACGCGGAAGCGCGTTCCGTCCTCGGAGAGCTCGATCGGCAGCCAGGCCAGTCCGAAGGCCTTCCCGCCGTACGGGTCTGCCCTGCAGCTCGTGATCTTGCCCACCGGATATCCGTCTCGCATTACCGGCACGCCGTCCTTCGGAACGTGGGCGTCCTCCATCACGAAGCCGACCAGCTTGTTCATCAAGCCGCGCTCTTCGATGATCCTGAGCCCTTCTCTGCCGATGAAGTCTTCCCTGTCCATCCTCACCGCCCACGCGGCGTCCGCCTCGAACGGATTGGACAGCGCGTCGGTGTCCTGTCCTGGAATGAAGTGCTTCTTCTGTAGCCTCAGCACGCGCTGCGCCTCGACCCCGAACGGCCTGATGCCGTGCGCCGCGCCGGCTTCGAGCACGGCGTCCCAGACGTGCACGCCGTACTCCGCCGGCATGTGCACCTCCCAGCCGGTCTCACCCACGAAGCCTATGCGGAGCAGCCGCGCGGGCACGCCGGCCACCGTAGTTTCCGCGGCTCTCATGTACCGGAAGGCATCGGAGCTGAGATCGCAGTCTGTGATCTGCGCGAGGGTCTCCCGCGCCATCGGTCCGGCTACGTTGAACGCCGCCGTGCCGGGAGTCACGTTCGTCACGTGCACGCAGTCTCGCGAGCCTGCCGTCCACTGCTGGAACCACTCCTCCACCAGGTCCACGTTGCCGGACCCGGTTGTGACGTAGTACCGGTCGTCCGCGAGGCGCGTCACCGTGCCGTCGTCCAGGATGACGCCGCTGTCGCTGAGGATCATCCCGTACCGTATCCTGCACTCTCCGAGGTTGGACATGCGGTTCGAGTACATGCGGTCCAGGAACTCGGGCGTGTCCTTGCCGTGGACGATCAGCTTGCCCAGCGTGCTCACGTCGATGATGCCTACGCTTTCGCGGACGGTCCTGACCTCTTCAACCGCGTTGCCGTATGACGATGGCCGCAGCCACTCGCCCACCACGCTCATGTCGCCGCCTAGCTCGATGTGCCGGTGATGCAGTGGCGTCCGGCGGAACGGCGTGTGCACCTTGCCGGCGAGCGCGCCCATCGGCACGGGCTGCACCGGCGGCCTAAGTGTCGTCCTGCCCGCATCGTCGGGCGAGCGGCCGGTTGCGTCCGCCAGGATCTCGGACAGCGCCCTCACGCACATCTTCCCCTGGCACGGGCCCATCGTCACCGTGCTGTACCGCTTCAGCGACTGCACGTCCTGGAAGCCCTCCGCGATCGCCAGCCTGATGTCAGCCACCGTAACGTCCTCGCACGGGCAGACGAAGCTCTTCCCCGTTGTCGCTGTGTCGTAAGCGTACGCTCCGCTTGGCCTTCCATCTTCGGCGGCTGGCGGCGCCGTTATCGACGGCCTCGATGTGTCGCCCGCCGACGCTGATCCAACCTCAGACCCGATGCTCCGGCCATGCTCGATCGATGCGGCCGCATCCGGCGTTCCCGCAACACGGCCCGCAGCATAGACGTTCTTGTTTGCGCCGTTGGAAGCGGCGTGGGCCAAGTCGACGCCCGCCTGTTGGAGGAGTGCCCTCTGTGCGTCAGCGCCTGTGGCCAGTGCGACGAAGTCGCACGGCACACGCACCTCGTCACCGACTCCCCATCGACGGCGCAGCGTTACAGACTTTACCGATCTCCCGCCGCGCGCCTCGGCAACCTCATACGATGGCAGGAGCCGGACTCCTCTCTCCGCGAGATCTGCCGCCTCCTCGTCGAGGCTGCCAACCGCCTGCGAATCAGCGTACGCGACCCGGCCGGCGCGCGTGTCTACGAGCGCCGCGATGCCCACGCCAGCGTCCAGCAACTCCCTCGCTGCTTGGAGCCCGTGCGAGCCGTCGGCGACCACTACACCGTTGTTGCCCGGCTTCACGCCGTACCGGTTGGCGAGCCGGAGCGCTGCAGTGCCAAGCATCACGCCGGGCACGTCGTTGTTGCGGAACGGGAGCGGCGCCTCCTGCGTACCCGTGGCAACGATAACGTGGTCGGCGCGCAGCTTAATGACTTCGCTGCCCCTATGAATCGCGAGCAGGTTGCCCTCGTACAGCCCGAACACGCTGGCGCCTGTCAGCACCGTTACGTTGGGCGCTTCGTTCAGTTGTCGCTCGAGCTCGGCCGCGAGACTGTAGCCGGGCACGCCGGCAAACTCACCTTCCGAGGTCGCCGGGCCTGCCAGGTCCCTGAGATGGCCGCCGAGCGAAGGCTGGTCGTCGACGATGACGACGCGCGTCCCAGACTCCGCGGCGGCGATGGCTGACGAGCAGCCCGATGGCCCGCCGCCGACGACGGCTATCTCCGCGTACATGTTCACGTGCTCATATTCGATGTCCTGCCCGGCGTCCGCGTTCACCGCGCCCAGTCCGGCGACTCTTCGGATCACCGGCTCGGCAAGATGCCACAGGAACTTCGGCTTGATCAGCGACTTGTAGTAGAAGCCCACCGGCATCAGCCGGTCCATCCGGTCGAGCACTGACAACGCGTCCAGCTGCAGCGAGGGCCACGCGTTCTGTGAGCGCACCTCCGCGCCATCGACTGCCGGGGTGGTGCATACGCGTACGTTGGGAACGCCGTCGACTGTCATCAGGCAGTTCGCGCAGCGGCCGGAGTTGCAGAGCAGTCCCCTGGGGCGGTGGTACTTGAAACTGCGGCTGAGCAGCTTGATGCCTGCCGCATGCAGGGCGGAGGCTATCGTGTCTCCCTCGAACGCAGGGACCGATCGCCCGTTGAAGCTGAACGACAGATGCCGGTCCCGGTCCAGCACATGCGAGTCATTGGAGGGTAGTCGAAAGTCAGCCATAGCGGATCACGCAGCTGCGGGCATACGACTTGCGGCCCGCGATGTTACGTGGCCTCCTGCGGCGCGTCTTCGGGCCAGAATGCGCGGAGCACGTCATTAGTCGTGGTGTCCCTGTCCGCCAGGAACCAGCGGCGGCAGCCAAACTTGTGGTACCACCACTCCCGGTGAACTCCCGCCGTGTTGCTTCGATAGAAGAAGTAGTCCACCCACTCGTCGTTTGGCGCGCCCGGCTGAGGGCGCGTCAGCACCTCGCCGCCGCACCTGAAGTCGTAGGCGCTGCGGGTTCCGCAGTTGGGGCAAGGGATTAGGAAAGACAGTGCCGTAGTCCTAGAACAGCGTGAGGTATTTTTCGATTTCCCATGGAGTCACCTGGGCATGGAAGTCGCGCCACTCCTGCTCCTTGACCGCGACGAACTCATCGTAAATCGGGCCGAGCGCCGCCTGCACAACCTCGTCGCCCTTGAGTTCCTGGAGCGCCTCTTGGAGGCTCTGCGGCAGAAGCTCCACGCCGCTCGCGGCGATCTCCTCCAGCGTCCGTGAGTACATGTTGCCGAGATTCGGTTCGCCCGCGTCCATCCGGTTCTCGATGCCATCCATGCCTGCCGCAACGTAAACGCTGAACGCGAGGTACGGGTTGCAGGCCGCCGAGATCGTGCGGTCCTCGAGGTGTCCCGGGCCAGCCGTGCGTATCATCTGCGTGCGGTTGTTGTCGCCGTACGATACGAACGCCGGCGTCCAGAGGTTGCCGGAGCGCGATCCCGTCAACGCCGCCCTTCCCACCTGCAACCGCTTGTAGCAGTTCACCGTCGGGGAGGACACCGCGCAGATCGCCCGCGCGTGCGCCTTGATGCCGCCGATGAAGTGGTACGCCATTTCAGAGAGCCCGAGGCCGCGGCTGTCAGACTCGTCCAGGAACACGTTCTCGCCGCTGTCGGCGTCAGCAAGGTGGAAGTGCACGTGGCCGCCGCTTCCCGTCCTGTCGGCGAACGGCTTCGCCATGTGCGTCGCGATCGCTCCGTGATTCCGAGCCACCTGGCTGCTCATCATCTTGAAGAACGTGCAGCGGTCCGCGGTGATCAGCGCGTCCTCGTAGTGGAAGTTGATCTCGTACTGCCCGTTCGCGTCCTCGTGGTCCGACTGGTACACGCCCCAGCCCAGGCCGTTCAGGCCGTCCACCATCTCCTTGAGATAACCCATCACGCCGGAGATGCCCTTGTAGTCGTAGCAGGCTTTTTCGAGCGTGTCCACACCCGCGGGGTCCCAGATGGAAATGCCGCCGTCCTCGTCCTTTGTCACAAGGAAGTGCTCCGGCTCGAAGCCCACGTTGAACACGTACCCCTTGTCTCTAACCTCGCCGAGCACGCGCTTCATGTTCTGCCGGGGGCAGTACGGGTGAATCTCGCCGTCCACAAACAGGTCGCTCGCGAACCGGGCCGTCTCGCCGTCCCACGGCAGCGGCGTGTATGTATCGACGTCCACGCGCGCGGCCATGTCGTGGTGGTGGGGTCCCTGCCCCATCCCGTGCAGCGACCCACCGGCGAATCCCGCGCCGTCGTCCACCACGTCGTGGAAGTGCTCCACGGGCACGAGCTTCACCTTCGCCGCGCCGTGAATGTCAACGAACTGCGTCAGGATGAAGCGGACGCCGTCCGCTTCCATTTGCCGGCGTACTTCGTCACGCGTTGTCATTTTCGGACCGTACCTCCCGCAACTCGAATGTCGGGTCTTCGTACGCGGCCCAAACGTTAGCCGCGCCGGTTCGCTGTGTCAACGGCGCGCCGGCTCGGGTCGCGGCCTCGCAGCGCGCCTAATCGAATGTGATCACGCTCCGCGCCACGTGGCCTTCGTTCATGTCTTCGAACGCGCTGTTGATGTCCTCCAGCCTGATGCGCTGCGTGACCATCTCGTCCAGCTTGAGCCTTCCCTGCCGGTAGAACTCCACGTATCTGGGCATGTCGATGCGGAACCTGTTGGACCCCATGCTGCTGCCCTGGATACGCCGCTCGCTCAGTATGGAAGGGCCGTCGATCTCTATCTTCGTGCCCTGCGGAATCATGCCGATTATCGTGGCCGTTCCGCCCGGCCTGAGCATCTCATAGCACTGCTCGGCCGTCTGCTTCGAGCCCAGGGCCTCGAACGAATAGTCCACTCCGTCTCCTGTCAGGCTCTTGATCCGCTCCACGACGTCCCCGCTCGACGCGTCGACAATGTCGGTCGCGCCCAACTCCTGGGCCAGCCCCAGCTTGGTCTCGACAGTATCTACCGCGATGATCCGCAGCGCGCCCGCCAGCGCCGCGCCCTGTATCGCGCTCAGCCCTACGCCGCCGCAGCCGACCACCGCCACCGTGCTGCCCGGCTTTACCTGCGCCGTATTCAGCGCCGCTCCAAGGCCGGTCGTCGCGCCGCAGCCGATCAGCGCAAGCTGCTCGAACGGCACGTCCTCTCGGATCTTCACCGCCGCGTTCTCGCTGATCAGCATCTGCTCTGCATACGACGACAGGCTCGCGAACTGCTGGATCTCCTCGTCACCCTGACGCAGCCGTGGACCGTCCGCGCCACTGCGCGCGATGTCGCCTTCCAGGCAGATCGCCATGCGCCCTTCGAGGCAGCGCTCGCAGTGCCCGCAAAACACGGACAGGCACGTGATCACGTGATCGCCGGGCTTGACGTACGTCACCTGTTCGCCCACCGCCTCCACCGTGCCCGCGGCCTCGTGGCCCAGCACGATCGGCGTCTTCGTCGTGTACTTGCCTTCCACGAAGTGCAGGTCGCTGTGACACACCCCGGACGCGCCCGTTCGCACGACGATCTCGTGCGCCCTCGGCTCGTCGATCTCCACGTCCTCCACCTCCAGCGGGACTCCGACCTCTCTAAACACGGCAGCCTTCATTATCAACCTCCCCGTTGATATTCTGCTATGCGCCCCGTGCGCCGGGGCCGCTCCTAGGTTGCTCCCAGCTTGCCGTCAACCGGCATGAACCACTCGAACCTGGAGGCGTCGCTGTTTTCTCCGAGCGTCGACTGCACCATGCCCGGACTCGCCAGCGCAGCCGAGACGATGTTCTTGTTGAACTCCCAGACGTACTCGGACGACATGTACTCGTCCACGGGCATCCAGAAGCACTCGTCGATCTCGTCCTCCTGCTTGTGGATGTCCGTGTTCAGCGGCGTGAGCCTGCACACGAAGTATATGTCCGACTTGCCGAACCTGTACCCGTGCCACTGCCGGAAGCAGACCATCGACTCGAACCTGGTCCTGATGCCGGTCTCCTCCTCAACTTCCCGCACGATGCCGTCGGATACATGCTCGCCCGCCTGAAGCGCTCCTCCGGGCAGCTTGTAGAACGGCTTGCTCCGCCTCCGGCTGTGGTAGAGCTCGGACACGACCAGCAGCTCCCGGTCCTCGTTCACTGCCACGCCGCCCACGCCTATGTAGTGAGACGCGTGCGCTGGAATATACGTCCCTTCGACGAGGCGCAGCGTAAGCGTTACGTAAGACTCCTCCGCGTGGTGGTAGCTGAAGCCGGCCCGCACGGCCGCGGGCACCAGCGCGGCCTTCTCGATCGGGACCTCGAGCCAGACCGCCCTGTAGCCCTTCTCAGACCATGCGGCCAGCGAGCGCTCTAGCTGCGCCTCGAAGGCCTCGGGCGATTCGGGCAGGAACTCAGATTGCGTGACAACTCCGGCAAAGTCGTTGACCGTATGCCGGATAGTGTCCATAGAGATGAGCGCGGGGGGAGCCCCGTCCGCAGTTTATAGACACCCCCAAAGGGGCGCAACAAGCGAGTGCCGGCGCGCTGCGGGGCTGCCCTACGCCTCGTCCACGGTGAAGTAGTTCACGCTGATCGTCGCGCGCTCCTCGGCGCCTGGGAACCTGCGCTGGAAGCGCTTGTCCGCCGTCAGGCCCGCTTCCTCGGCAGCTGATAGGAACAATTTGAGCGGCATCGTGAACTGGTCCGCAAGAGCCTGCGAAAGGATGTAGTTGGTCAGCGTGCGGCCGACCTCGATCCGCAGCGGATCGTGAAGGTCCAGTATTACAAGCCCGTGCTTGCCCACAATCTCCCCCCACGCCCTGAAGTGCTCGACGAGGTTCTGCTGCAGCATGTTGTTCGGCACCACCACTCCACGCCAGGCGTACGCTCCCTCCGGGTCGGCATCTCTCTGCTCTGCGGCCGCCACGTCGCTCGGCGGCGTGTAAGGCCGGTTATGCACCAGGAACGAGCTCCCGTGCAGCAGAGCGCGAGAGTCGATGCCGTGCTGCGCCAGCGTCTCCCTGAAACCCGCCGGGTCGTTGATGTCGCCGAACACCGCCAGGTGCGGGACCCCGGCGCCGTCCAGCTTCGCGCGGGTGATCTCCAGCGCCGCCAGGTTGTAGTCCGCTCCAACGAGCACCAGCTTGTAACGCGGATCATCGGGGTTCTCGCGTATGAGCCGGCCCCGCTCCGTCGAGTCCATCACGAGGTGGTACACGTGCTCAAGCCACGTGCCGTCGCCGCATCCCATGTCGGCGAAGCCGAGCGGCTGGTCTTCGAACGGCAGGTTGAACCTGTCCAGTATCACCTGGTCGATCGCACCGAAGTACGGGCCGTGTGCGCCGCCGCTGCCCTTCACGTTCATCGCGCGGTCCACGTGTAGCTCCGGATCGGACGGCGAGTCCTGGCGCAGGATCTCCGGGTCGCCGAACAAAAGGTCGTCGAACGCGGCGTACGTCAGCATGTATGAAGTCGGCACGCCGTAAGACCATCCTCGATTGGCCGCGTACTCGCCCTTCTCGGTCAGTGCTACTCGGCTGTCGGCGCAGGCGACCCAGCCCTTTCGCTCCAGCAATCGAAGCGCCGACTTCAGCCCATCGTTCCAGCCCTCCAGGAGTGCCTCGTCAACGGGCCCTTCCGCGTTCACCAGCCGGTCAAGCACGTTCTCGCATCCGTCCGGCAGATCGTCCTTGAGCGCAATCACCGTGGGTCCGAGCAGGTTGCCGTCCAGGTGCGCGAGGATCTGCTGTCGCACGACTCGCGCGTCTTCGCCGTCGGCCTCAGGCAGGTCCCACTCCCTCTCGCTCGCCTCAACAAGGCTCATGTATGTCTGAACTGTCTCGTCCGAAGCCGACGCCTCCCTGAGGAGGTCGCGCATCCTCGTCGCTGCGGCCACAAACTCGCTAAGCGCCTTGAGGCCGTCCGCACCCTTGAGCATGTCGAACGCGATGCGCCCCGAGCGCGTTAGCGCGAACCGCGAATCCTCAGGCGTAACCGAAGGCTCCCGGTCGAGCCAGCCCTGGCACGAAAGCGCGCGCAAAACCACATTGAGGTAGCCGGAGTTGGCGTCGAACCGCTCGGCCAGCTCTCCAAGGCTGGTCTGGCCGGCTTCCCCGTCCGTCACCTCAAAGAGGTAGTCCACAACGCCGTGGTCGAGCAGAGACTTCACGGCGGATATAACGCCGATGCCGTCTGAGTGCGTGGTCAACTCGCCCATGAACTGGCGCGGGACCGAGACCTCGGTCGACGCCGGGCGCGCCTTGCCTACACTCGACCCGCTCGAGGACTCACCGGTTCCGGTCATAGCCATGGTAGTTGCGGCTTTGGGTTCCACTGGCCCTCCTTGTCAGGGGTACACAAATGCCGTCCGCTCAAAGGGCGCACTCTGGAAAGTCGAGTGTCCTGATCAGGGCCCGGCGTGTACCAAATCACGGATTGTGAATTATCGCACATGCGATGTTACCTAACAATGCGACGCATCGGCAACGTTAATCCCCCTATAAATTCGATCTCCCGGCAACGCGCTCAAGCAGCCCGACGAACACCTCAGCGGCCGCGGCGGCAAATTCAGCGTCCGCGATGTTGTGCGGTAGCTCATGCAACGGGACTTCCGCGTTCAGGTTCTCCCTGATGGCGTCGAAGCACGCGCCGTCTGCCTCAGGGTCCCAGAAGACCTCACCTGGACTGTCGAGCATCGAGACGCCGTTCAGCGGGAGCATCACGGCAACCGGACCCGTGGCGGCGTTCGCCGCAGCCGCGATCAACTCCCCAACTTCCCGGTTCTCTCGAGGCCCGGATCTCACCAGCGGAGTGTCCGGGTTCCAGTGATATACGGGCTGGCCGCTGAGGCGCTCCGGTATCGCGTCTCCGGGCCGGAAGCCGATCATGTCCACGCACCCCGGCGCCAGCAGCGTCGGCACGCCCGCGAGCGGCCCTGCGGTGCAGCGCTCCGGCCCCGCGGCGAACGGCCCGCCGACTACCTGCTGCGCCAGCTCCACGGTCGTCAGGTCGAGGCAGCCGGCCGCCATGCCGTCCGCGACCAGGCCCTCCAGCGTCCTGCCGCCAACGCCGGTTGTGTGGAAGACGAGCAACTCGTAGCCCTGCGGCTCCAGCACGCCGCGCACGTGCTCCACACACGACGTTGTGTTCCCGTTCATTGACGCCACCACCACAGGGCTGTCCTCTACGACATCCCCATCTCCCGCCGCCTCCACCATGCCGCAGATTGCCGCTGCCGCCTGCGCGTACACGCCGCGGCTGATCCGGTTGATGCCGGCCACGTCCACGATCGACGGCACGAACACGATGTCCTTCGTTCCCGCAAACGAGCTCACGTCGCCGCCCGCCACAGTCGACACCATGACCTTGGGCACGCCGAACGGCAGCGCCCTCATGCCCGCCGTCGCGATCGACGTTCCGCCGGAGCCGCCCATGCCGAGCACGCCGTGCAGGCGCCCTTCGGAGTGCAGCCGCCGCGTCACGGCCTCGACCCCCCGCGCCATGACGCGCATCGCCTCGTCCTTGCGGTCGCCGGACGCCAGCTCGCGCAGGTCGCCGCCTCCGGCCGACGCCACCTCGCCCGCAGTCACGTCAGGCGCGAACGCGGGCTCCCCCACGACGCCGAAGTCCACAACCAGCGTGCCCAGGCCCCGCTCCTCGATGAGTCGCTTCACGAAGGCGAACTCCGCCCCCTTCGTATCAAGCGAACCAATCAAAGCAACCATCTTGGTCACACGGCAACTCCGCGGCGCGCATCGAAATTCATCAGAGAGGCCTGCATGCCCCAAATCCCCCGATCAAGACTGGCCTTGGCCGACGAAAATCAAAAAAGGTGCGCCATTCCGGGACATTTTGTGACACTCCGTAGCTGGGGCACTCCGGCGATGTCACCTATGGCGCCCGCCGGCCGTAGCTGGCATGTCCAGTTTTGACTCCGCATTGGCCAGAAATGTCCCACCAACGACCTAGCTGCAGAGCGGATCTGAGGCGATCGAGTGCTGTTCTAGAATCAAGATTAGCACGGGCGTTCCGGCAGTGCAAGCGTTCGCACTGCCTGACGGAGGAGTTCAGCCTGCCGTGCGTCCACCGTCGACGGACAACGTCGTGCCGTTCACGAAAGACGCCTCGTCCGAGCACAGCCACAGCACGGCGCCGGAGATCTCCTCAGGCATGGCCAGCCTGCCCATCACCAGCCGGTCCCGGTTCTTCTCCTCGAACTCGTCCAGGTTGCCCACGCCGCCCTCCAGCATCGGCGTCCGCGTCCCGCCGGGGCAGACGGCGTTTACGCGTATCCCGTGCATCGCCGTCTCCAGTGCCGCCGCCTTCGTGAGGCCGACGACGCCGTGCTTGGCGCCGACGTACGCCGCGTACGGCTTCGCGCCCCTGATCCCTTCGGACGACGAGTTGTTCACGATAGCTCCGCCGCCATTCTCCAGCATGTACGCGATCTCGTACTTCAGGCACAGGAACACGCCCTTGAGGTTCACGTTGACCATCAGGTCGTACCACTCCTCCGGGTACTCGTGAATGAACCCAAGGTGCCCGCCGACGCCCGCGTTGTTGAACGCGCAGTCCAGCCCGCCGAACGCCTCGACCGTGCCATCCACCATCGCCTTCACGTCGTCCGCCTTTGACACGTCTGTCCTGATGAACAGCGCCTCGCCGCCCGACGACCGCAGCTCCCCCGCGACGGATTCGCCGGCCGCCTCGTTGACGTCGGCCACAACGACCGACGCCCCGGCCTTCGAGAAGGCCCGCGCGGTCGCCCTGCCCATGCCGGACCCGCCCCCGGTTACCACCGCGACCTTGCCCTCAAACGTCTTCGTCATTCCACGAACTCCCTCGGCTTCACTTCGCTAACCGGCCCGCACTTCTCAGGCGTCCTCACCGTACAACAACACCCCGACGATCGATACCAGCGATCCGCCCAAATCGTCGGCCGGACACTGGTCGTACCCCAGCTCCTCGCCGCTGAGCGGAGCCATCCCGGCCCGCTCGAGGTACCGCAGCATCATGTAGATCGGCGGCAGGCCGCACAGCTTCCTTGCGTCCCGCTCCCGCTTGGAGATCTCGAAGAACGCACCCGCGTCACCCTTCAGGACCGCCTCGATCGACGCATAGTCCTCCCGCCTGACATTCTCCCTGCCCGCCTCGTCGACGGCCTCCGGATCGCCGAACGCGGGCCCCACGTGCGCGAGGTCGCCCGCCGCCACCGCCAGAGTCCGGCGTCCGGCCGTCGCCTCCACGAGGTAGTCGATCGCGCGGCTCAGGCGCTCGTCGTCTGCCGGCGCGCCGTCGCCGTTGGTGAAGCCGTAGAACGAGCCACAGAGCACCGGCGCCATCGGACACTCCCGCCCGCCCATGTAGTGGTGCATCCACACCGACGCCAGCTCGATCGAATGCTCGCCGAGGTGGTGTATCTCCTCCTCGTACGCCGCATCCGGCCCGATGGCCTCGGCCAGCCCGTCGACGAGTCCCACGTCCGTCGGCAACCGTCCGAGCGGCGTCGCGTAGTTCTGCCGTGTCAGGGTCAGCGTACCCAGCCCGCCCGCGTGGTCGGTCCCGAACATGAGCACGATGTCGACGTCGTCCAGGTACGGCTGCGCCCGCTTCCAGAGCTCAGCGTAAGTCTTCCAGCCCCGGACGTAATCGATGTGCGGGCTAACGACGCCCGCGAGCCGTCCCGAGTCGACACGTTCCCGCTCGTCCACGCTCGCCTTCGCCTCGTACCCCGCGAGCATCACCGACAGCGCCTTCGCGTCGGGCGGGTACACAGGCCCCGCGTGGCTCGGCGTGCGGTGCGGCAGGCCGCGGTACTCGGCGATCGCCCGCGCCACAGCCTCCGAGTACGCGCCGTTCTCGATGAGCAGCGCCCGGTCCAGGCTCGCCAGCACGTCGCCCATCTCCGACGGCGAAAGGTCGACGCCCGTCTGCAGCGACATCGCCGTGCGAAGCTCCGCCGCGTCCCTCGACCCGTCCGCCAGCACGAGCAGCGGCGTCAGGTCGCGCGGCACCAGCACCCCGTTCTCCGCAAGCCCATGCGGCGGCTCAAGGAACAGGTAAGGACGCCCGCCCTGCGACACCCACCTATGCTGCGTAAGCCGCACCCTGGGTCGAGAAGGAGGGGCGTTAGTCAATGCGTCGTCTACTTCCAATAGTGCCGCCGGGAGTCAGGTGTGCATAGCAGATCGCACTAGTTCGGGGAATCGCCAAGCAGAACTAGTCTGCCCTAGAAAGTACAGCGACCGTTAGCTATCGTGATTTTTCTTTGATCTCATTCGTTCGGCGAACAAGAGCCTCGACTTTGGAGGGATGAGTGTAGACAGATTCGAGCACTGTGCCGAGGTAATCCAAAATGTCAGTAACCTCACCCTCTCCAAACTCCCCTACATCAGTGTCTTCGTGGCCAGCGACGTTGGCCCATAGTCTTAACTGATCAACGCCACCGTAGGCTGGGCGAGTTATGGTCTGATTTTCCAAAAGTTCTTTGAGGCCTTTGACCCCCTTATCTCGAAGAAGCCGGATTAACACTATGCGAGCGGCCATCAGAGCCCCGAGTTCAGCCCCTGCGGCGAGAGCTAGCCGAGCATCTTCGTAGGCCTCTCGTATCTTGTCAGGCACCCCCTCTGGAGCTGGCGGAGCCTCCAGAGGCCATCTAACTTGGCCAGCCTCTACGACCATAACGCGGTAGCATGCCTGGCATTCAACAATGGATAAGTTTAATCTTGAGTTGAAGATCGCGAGCCTGCAATTGGCATTGATCCTGTTCCACGCTTTGCCCGCTTCTTTCACTACCTGCTGGGCAATCACAGGAGTGTTGACCGTCCACGAGCCGCAACGTGGACACTTCACACTATTCATGCGGAGTCTCCAGTTCCCAAGCTATCTGTAAGTATAACAATTGATCACTGTCAATCCCTTTATCCGCGTCGTATTGCTGACTTGGCCATTGGTTGCAGCAGTGTAGGACTAGATTAAATTCTGGATGCACGAAGGTAGTCACGGTCGAGAGCCGAACGAAGCGGCCATGTACTGACCTATATTCGCGCTACTGGCAGGAAAAACTCGCATAACGACATACAGTCCGCTAAGCATAGACACGAGCGGAGCTTGAGGAAGAGTCTAGTGCTGTACTGAGAAGCAAGGCGAGCCCCGCGCTGGTACAAATACTATCCCAAGCGTGACTTGGGAAATCCGGGGGAGCCACAGCGAAGAAGAAACTTGGAGCGGAAGATGGGATTCGAACCCACGGCCCTCACCTTGGCAAGGTGATGCTCTACCACTGAGCTACTTCCGCTAGTTGCCGTCCGTTCAGGTGAGTGGCTGCTGCCGCAAGGCAGAGCCAAACGGCGTGCCGAGGGCCAGAATCGAACTGGCGACACCAGCATTTTCAGTGCTGTGCTCTACCGACTGAGCTACCTCGGCGTAATCAAAATACTATCCCCGCGGCATACCTCTGTCAACACGAACCTCAATGGCGAACGTTACTCACAACACTGATGTAAGGGCGGCTATGTAGAGTCAGCGCTGTAATCTGGGCCGCGCTCACGCCCGTGGCCGCTCTATCATCAAAATGGTAGTCTCCCGCTCGAAGCTGACCGGCCTCGCGCACGAGATGCTAGTCTGCTTGACGCTAGGCTGAGACAAACTGAGGCTAGCTTGTGGAACTATTAGTCTTCATCGGTATCGTGTGGTTCATTGCGTGTGGGGCCTTCACACATGGCGTAGCAAATTCCAAGGGATTCGGCAACCTGTTTTGGTGGGCCGTAGCCGGATTGCTGTTTGGGCCGCTAGCCTTGATAGCCGCCGGGTTCTGGAGGCCGTCGCTGGCAGACCGTAGGCGGCAGGTGGAACGCGAAACGCGGAAATTCAAGGGCGAGGACGCGGACTGACGCTCAAGTCTCTCCGCCTGCGCAGAGTTCTGACCCCGGGCCTGCGGGCATTCAGGCACTTCAGTCCCTCTCCAAATCACTAATCTGCATCCTACTTCCACCTCTTCTCCTTCCAGCGTGTGAAGTGAATAGTCACTACACGAACCCGGGCGAATCAGCCATGTTTCTGACCATACCGTGCCTCATCCTCCTGTGAATCGAGGTCTCTCGGCCGGTCAAGGTCAACCCCAACGCGAGGCCGAACTCCGCGAACGGTCAACAATCGAAATGACGGCTTCCGTGTTGTCTCGCGACAATTCAGAGCTCTGTTCAGAATTCTTGCCATTAGGTCTCGCACCCACGCGCTCATTCAGGGCTCCTCCCCCACAGCGTGCCTACCAATCCTACCCCCCAACAACAAAATCCTAGAACCGCCAACCACCCCCTTGCTAGACTGAAGCCGCCCCGGAGGTGGTTTATGTCAACTCCGAACCGAAGCGTCGCTCGAAGGGCGGCGGGCTCCTTCCGGCCGTACGCACACCACGCCATCGGCATCGCCGCGCTCATCCTCGTCACCGCCGGACTCGGCGTCGTCAACCCCGTCCTAGTTCGCTCCGTCTTCGACGACGCGCTGTTCCCCGCAGGCGGCGAGCCGGACATGCAGCTCCTCTGGGTCCTCGGCGCGACCATGGTCGGCGTTACCGTCCTGACCGGCAGCCTCGGCATCGTACAGACGTGGGCCACCAACATCGTTGGCCAGCGCGTCATGCGCGACCTCCGCGACCAGCTTTACGTCCACCTGCAGCGGCTCTCATTCGGCTTCTTCACCGGCACACGTACCGGCGAGATCCAGTCCAGGATCGCCAACGACGTAGGCGGCATCCAGAACGTCGTCACCAACACGCTCTCGAGCGTCCTGTCCAACGTCGTCATCGTCATAAGCACGCTTGTGGCCATGACCGTGCTCTCGTGGCAGCTCGCCCTCGTGTCGGTCGCCACCGTGCCGTTCTTCTTCCTGCTCTCCGGCATCGTCGGCGAGCGAAGGCGCAGGGTAGCCGCAGAGGCGCAGAAGGCCGCCGCCGAGGTCACCGCCATCACGCACGAGACGCTCTCCGTCTCCGGCATCGCGCTGGCGAAGCTGTTCGGGCGCCAGGACCAGGAGATCGAGCGCTTCCACAACGAGAACGAGCGCATGGCCGACCTCGCGATCCGACGCCAGATGACCGGCCAGTCGTTCTTCGCGCTCATGCAGATCTTCTTCTCCATCTCGCCCGTCGCCATTTACATCCTCGCCGGGTACATGCTCAGCGGCCAATTCGCCATCACCGTCACCTCCGGCACCATCGTCGCGTTCACCACGCTCCAGTCGCGGCTGTACTGGCCCATCGGCTCCCTGATGCGCGTGTCGGTGGAGCTGCGCGCGTCCCTCGCGCTGTTCGAGCGCATCTTCGGATATCTCGATATCGAGCCGGACATCGAGGACAGCCCCACCGCCATCGCCCCGCGCGATGTCGCGGGCCGCGTGACCCTGGACGACGTCAGCCTCTCCTACGAGTCCGAGCGGCCCACCGGGCCCAAGCTTCCCTCCAACGACTCGCGCCCAAAGGCGCTGGACGGCGTCAGCCTTGAGATACAGCCCGGCCAGACCGCCGCGTTCGTGGGGCCCAGCGGCGCGGGCAAGACCTCGATCTCGTACCTGATCCCGCGCCTGTACGATCCGACCGAGGGCGCCGTCAGGATCGACGGCATGGACGTGCGGGACATCCGCCTCGACTCCCTCGCCGCGATCGTCGGGTACGTCACGCAGGAGAGTTACCTTTTCCATGCCAGCGTGAGGAGCAACCTCGAATACGCCAGGCCCGGGGCCACGCAGGATGAGCTAGAGGCCGCCGCCAGGGCCGCGTACATCCACGACCGCATCATGGAGATGCCGGACGGCTACGACACCATCGTCGGCGAACGCGGGCACAGGCTGTCCGGCGGCGAGCGCCAGAGGCTGTCGGTCGCCCGCGTCATACTCCACGACCCGCGCATCCTCATCCTGGACGAGGCCACCTCGGCGCTCGACACCGCCAGCGAGCGACAGATGCAGGCCGCGCTTGGCCCGCTGATGCGCGACCGGACCACCATCGCCATCGCGCACCGCCTGTCCACCATCCTCTCAGCCGACGTCATATACGTCGTCGACCGCGGCAAGATCGTCGAATACGGGGACCACGAGTCGCTGCTCGACAGGTGCGGCCTCTACGCCGCCCTATACCTGGAGCAGTTCGACGACGGTCGCATAGAGTCCCGCTGCGAGGACGGCATCGTCTACGCCAACGGACGAGTGTCGAGCCTCGAAGAGGTTAGGACCGCAGTCACCGGCAACTGACCACAGCATTCGGCAGCCGACAGCGCCCTATGTAAGCGGCTCCAGCTTCTCCACCAGCCTCTGCACCTGCGACAGGGCAGCTTCAACCGACCGGCGGGTCATCCAGCCTTCGTAGAAGTTGATGTGGATAGAGTGAGCGGAGTGGAAGAGGACAGCCAACTCCCGGTCCCCGTTTTCGTCGCACAACCGGTCGATGGCAGTAAAGAGGTGCCCATGGTTCTTGTGGGGCCAGCCGCGTGTCTCGGCGACGGCCTTGATCATCTGCGCGGCGGCTCCCCAGCCCTTCTCCGAAGCCTGAAGCAGGTCATCCTCGGCAAGGTACACTTGGGCCTTGGCCATGACATCCCGGCCCGTCGCGTTGTGATACTGTGCGCGAGTGGTCAAAGGTTCGCCCCTTGCATCTTATTGTAACGCGCTGGACGCTGGCGGCGGAGAGGCCCCGACTAAGACGTAGCCGTTCAGACTTCGTGAGAGGCCATATACTCCTCTGGCCTCTTCCTCAGTCTGCTGGGGAAGACTGAGATGGGGCAAAGGCGGCGATTCTTGAAACTCACGCATAACTGCGAGCAATTCGGATTCATTTCTGAAGTTGGTCGCCACTCCCTCCCCCTACCCTGCCTCCAGCGCCCCCACGTTCTCCACCGAGGCCGCAATCTCGCCCGCCGCCACACGACGCGTCAGCCGCACCACTGCGTCGTTCAGCGGCGTTGGCACGCCGGCCTCCCTCCCCTTCTGCATCGCATGGCCGTTCAGAAAGTCGATCTCGATCCTGCGCCCTTTCGCGATGTCCTGCGCCAGCGACGGCCGGCCGGCGCCGATCTGCGAGACGCCGGCCAGCAGCCCCGACTCCACCTCCTCCATCGCCTCGCCGTCAGACTCCGCTTCCGTAAACAGCCGCGCAGGCACGCCGTTGATCGGCTCGACAGCCACGCCGTGGGCGTCCGCCACGCGCACGACCTCGGCGGCGATGCGGATCGTCAGCCGCCGCACCTCAGGCTCCAGACGGAGCTCCGCCGACGACAGCCCCGTAAATCCCGCAACCGAATTCGCCATGCAGTTCACGCCAAGCTTCGCCCAGCGCTCGCCCCAGAGGTTCGTCGTCGTCTTTGTCGTGCCGATGATCGAGAGCATCTCCTGCAGAGCAAGCAGCCTCGGCGTGACAAGCCCGCTCGGCTCCCCCACCGCGTACGCCGGCCGCGTCGATGGGCTCGTCCGCTGCGGTCGACCAGGCTCCTCCATCGCGGCTCCCATCGTGATCACCTGCCCCACCACTCGCGTCCAGCCCAGAATCCCGGCGATCCGCTCTTCGTTGATCGAGTTCTGCGCAGACACCACGAACCCGCCCGGCGCGAGGTACGCCTCGATCAGCTTCACTGACCACTCCGTATCGAACGACTTCACCGCCAGGAACACAAGGTCGTACCGCGAACCGTCACCGGACACCTCGCCAAGGTGAAGCGCGCGCGGCCGTACCGTGAACTCCTCTTCCACAGCCGTCACAGTCAGCCCGTCCGACCGCACCGTCTCCACGTTCAGCGGCCACTGATCGATCAGCGTAACGTCGTGCCCGGCACGCGTCAGGTACCCGCCGATGATGCCGCCGATCGCCCCCGCCCCAAGCACCGCTATTCTTCTCTCGTCCGTCACTCCAACACCTCACAGACTCCTATGCTTACAGCAGGTCAGGCTCAGCCGGTCACCCGGCTCTTACGGTTGCCTCGCACATTGCTCCGAAGCCGCGGGGCCTCGGGAGCGCGGCCCGCATCGCCAATGACGGGTGAGCGGGAAAGAGACCCACCCGCCTAGGCCGGCTTCTATCGTCTCTTCGGAAGGCCGCCGGTCGGAGGACCCCAGATGATCACGAACCTGAGCGGCTCCGTCCCCGTGTTCCGCACCCCATGGTCCACACCGGGCGGAGCCAGCACCGCGTCCCCAGCCTCCACAAGCACATCTTCATCATCCATACAGAAGGTCCCTGCGCCCTCCAGGACATAGTAGATCTCCTCCAGCGAGCCGTCGCCCTCGTGTACATGAGAACCTTCGCTCACGCCCGGGTCCAGCTCCCAGACCTGCATTCGCATCGGAAGCTGGCTCACATCCGTGAAGAAACCGCGCACCTTGATCGTGCCGTCCCCATCGTGAATGTGCGGCGCGAGCCTTATCCCCTCCGAGTCCTTTTCCTTGTAGTACTTCGCCTCATAACGAGTATCTAGCGTCGCCATTGTCAGCCTCCCAAGTCGCAAGTCACGGCTAACTTACCACAGCCCCGCACGCCCAGGTCTCCTGCTTGGTCCAGGCCCTGCGCCACGCGCAAGCGCATTCCAAGAAGTAGCCCGCTCGCTTCCCCCACACAGGTCACATACAACAGGCCCGCGCCTCAAACTTATGGATCCAGAATCCCACGCTGGAGAGGCAAGGACCACGCCTTTGTGCGATGCCCCAACCCACTTCCCTCACACAGGTCACATACAACAGGCCCGCCCACTTTAATATGTGGGACCAGGGTCCCACCCTGCACGGCCGCAAAGAGACTCAACCCACTTCCCCCGCACAGGTCACATACAACAGGCCCGCCCTCTTTAATATATGGGTCCAGGGTCGCACCCTGGTGATAGAATGCTTGGCCAGACATTACTAACGCTTGGAGGCAAGCAATGGCAAAGCCCAAAGTCCTTATAGCCAGGAACATCTTCCCGGAGTGGATTGACGCCATCCTCGAAGAGTGCGACGGCGAGGTCTGGGAAGACGAGCTTCCCCCTCCGCGCGACGTCCTGCTGGACAAAGTCAAGGGCCTCGACGGCCTGCTATGCCTCCTGACCGAGGCCGTGAACGGCGAGCTCATGGACGCCGCAGGCCCGCAGCTCAAGGTCATCAGCCAGATCGCCGTCGGCTTCGACAACATCGACGTTCCCGAGGCCACCCGGCGCGGCATCCCCGTCGGCAACACGCCCGAAGTGCTGACTGAGACGACTGCCGACGCCACGTGGGCGCTGATGCTTGCCGCCGCCCGCAGGGTCGTCGAGTCCAATCGCGCCGTGCACGCCGGCAACTGGCGGACCTGGCACCCGCTTCACTACCTCGGCCAGGACATCTACGGCGCGACTCTCGGCATCGTCGGCCTGGGCCGCATCGGCATCGCCGTCGCGCGCAGGGCCGCCGGCTTCGGCATGCGCGTCCTGTACTACGACGTCTTCCGCCGGGAGGACATGGAGTCCGAGATGGGCGTCGAGTACGCTGACATGGACACGCTCCTCGCCGAATCCGACTACGTCTCCCTCCACATGAACCTGACGCCCGAAAACCACCACTTCATGAACGACGACGCGTTCGACAAGATGAAGGAGACGGCCATCGTGGTCAACGCCGCCCGCGGCCCGGCCATCGACCCCCGGGCCCTGTACCGCGCGCTCACCGATGGCAAGATCGGCGCGGCCGCGCTCGACGTCACAGAGCCTGAGCCCATCCCCCTCGACGACCCGCTGCTCACGCTGGACAACTGCCTGGTCGTTCCCCACATCGCGAGCGCAAGCGTCAACACCCGCCGCGAGATGTCTCGCATCTCAGCCACCAACCTCCTGCGCGGCGTGAAAGGCGAACGCCTGCTGACCTGCGTAAACCCGGAGGTCTACGACGCCTAGCCGCAGCCCTCTCCTGGAAGAGAGGTTCACGGTTGATCGGCATTGGCGGCACATCCCCTCTCAGAGGCGGAGACTCTGCCAATGCCTGTCGCATTTGTACGCATGCTCTACCCTCCGTTACTCAAGCGGTCAGCAAACTATCTCATAGGAATAGTGACGAAATGTTGCGAAATGTGACACTTTCTTCGACGTTCTTGCCTCCCCGACGCGACCTCAGAGGGATAGGCAAGTCAACGCGCGGCGCGACCCATGCCGGCTAGCGCCGTACGCACCCGCTACGCGCCAAGCCCCACCGGCGAGCCGCACGTCGGCAACATCCGCACGGCCCTCTTCGCATGGCTCACCGCCCGCGCCGGCAACGGCGCGTTCGCGCTGCGAATCGAGGACACCGATCAGCGCCGCAAGGTGGAGGGCGCGGTCGAGATGCAGATGGAGGCCCTGCGCTGGCTCGGCGTCGAGTGGGACGAGGGCCCCGACGTCGGAGGCCCCTACGGACCTTACGTCCAGTCGGAGCGCCTCGAGCACTACCGGCAGGCCGCCGAACAGCTCGTGGAGGGCGGCCACGCCTACCGCTGCTACTGTACGCAGGAACGGCTGGCCGACCTGCGCAAGTCGCAGGCCCAGTCCGGCCGCACCGGCTACGACCGCCACTGCCGAGACCGCAAGTCGCCGGCGGCGGGCGCCCCCACTCCGGTGGTCCGCTTCAAGATGCCGGTCGATGGTGAGACGGTCGTCGAAGACATCGTGCGCGGCAGCGTCACCTTCCGTAACGACCTGCTGGACGACCACGTCCTCCTCAAGTCGGACGGCTTCCCCACCTACCACCTGGCCCACCTCGTCGACGACCACCTCATGGAGATGAGCCACGTCATCCGGGCCGAGGAGTGGCTCCCCAGCCTGCCGCTCCACGTCCGCATGTACGAGGCCTTCGGCTGGGAGTCCCCGCAGTTCGCCCACGTGCCGAACATCCTCGCGCCAGACAAGTCGAAGCTAAGCAAGCGGCACGGCGCCACCTCAACGCTCAGCTACCGTGAGCAGGGATACGTGCCGGACGCCATGCTCAACTTCCTTTCCCTGCTGGGCTGGTCGCTCGACGACAGGACCGATCTCATTCCGAGAGAGGACCTCAAGCGGCAGTTCTCCCTTGAACGCGTCTCAAGGTCGCCGGCCGTGTTCCAGACGGACAAGCTGGACTGGATGAACGGCCAGTACATCAAGTCCATGCCGCCCGGCGATCTGGCAGGCGCGCTGCTGGAGTTCTGGCGCCTCCACCCCGCCGCCGAAGTCGAACGTCTGCCGGACCTCGATCTCCTGGCGGGCATTGCGCCGCTGATCTCCGAGCGCCTCAAGTCCCTGAGAGACGCCGCCCCGTTGACCGCCTTCTTCTTCAAAGAGGAAGCCGTCTACGATCCCGCTGACCTCGTCCAGAAAGGAATGGACGAGCAGTCAACAAAGTCGGCTCTGGCCGCATCGCTGTCGACGCTCGAATCGCTTGGGCAGTTCGACTCTCCGTCGATAGAACAGGCTCTCAGAGCCCTGGCGGTGGAACTCGGCCTGAAGGTCGGCCAGCTACTGGGAGTGCTTCGGGTGGCCGTCACGGGTCAGCGCGTAGCGCCCCCGCTGTTCGAGACGTTTGAGATCCTAGGCCGCGACCGAACGCTGACCGCCATCCGCGCCGCCAACGCACGCCTCTAGGGAAGACGCGCACATTGCTTGCCTTGCGTGGCGAAGGCCCGCATATCGGGCCGGATCGGCGTTCCGACCCTGACAGGATTGAGTGCAGCTGGCGCCCTGGCCGATGTGGGCGTCGCTAGCTACGCCTCCGAGGTAGCCCTCGTCTTCCGCAGCCGGTCCAGGAGTTCGTGCACGTACTTGGGATACCGCTCCTCGGTTTCGGTAGAGCTCGCGCCGTTAGTCTTCGAGGCGCCGACCGCCTCCTTCCGCCACTCGTTGGGGAAGGAAGCAAGCTTGAGATTGACCGCCGGTCGGGAGTCGTCGATCTTCAAGAGCTCAACAACAACGCCAAAGAACTGGGTGTCGGCTCCCGTCCGTTGGTTCAGCCAGTCCAGCGCCTGCCGGTGCTCCTCGTTGAAGTTCTTCACCACCCAGACCACAACGCTCGCGTCATACCCGGATGCATAGGAGAGCAGCTTGCCCAGGTGCTCGTGGTTCGTGTTCTCGAACTGGTTCTCAATGACCACCATCCGGTTGGTGGTAACGTCATGAGCGAGGATGTCCAGAGAGTAGCCCCTGACTGGCAGGTCGTGGCCGCGGACCTCCAACCGCATCCCCAACACGTCGCCAAGCCTTGAGATGTCCTCGACCAACCATGGTGTGAAGTCGTCCTCCCCATTCGGCCAGAGTTCCCTCAGATCGACCTGTGCGATCGAACCCAGTGATCCCAGCGATCCTGCTTCTGTCATGGTCACTCCTTTGTCGTTTCGAGGCTGCTGGCCAGCTACAGCGGGCGCAGGGCTCGAGAATTTAGCTGGTATCCAATGCGGGCAAGAGTCACACTCCTGCCACGCTGCAAGTCGATACTATCAAGCGTTTAAATTTTCGATAACTACCTTTTGTGCATGTATTTCCCCAAATTTGAAGGAAATGCCCCGGAAAGGTGCCTCAAGACTCACAGCCCCATTGACTGGAACGCAGGACAAGCTGGCCGCTTAGGACTCCACGAGGACGAGCGAAGAGGCGCTCGTGAGCCCAAGCCAGCCCCTCCGGGATTACCGAGCAGATCTAGGGCTCGTCAGAGATTAGACCGGCAACACGTATGTGCGCGGGCATTGGGTGGCCTGAGCACGGCTTGTGACGCTCACACAGAGCGCGCCGCGCCAGCAGCAACCGTCGAAGCGGGAGCTTCTGTTGAGGCTAGTTCTAAGACGGACTTCCGGAGGCCGAAAGTGCCGAGGGCACGTCAGAGTAGATCTGAATCACCCTGTCGAACCCGATGATCTCGAAGACCTCGTGAATGTACGGCTTAAGGTTGCAGAGCCGCAGGCTGCGGTCGAGCCTGTCGAGGCCCCTGGAAAGCCTGAACAATGCTCGCAGGCCGGCGCTGCTCAGGTACGTGAGGTTAGAAGCCTCAATTACGACGTCACTCGACGTCGTTGCGACCGCCCTCTTGACGTCGGCCTCGAACTCATCAGCGTTGAGCGTGTTGAGTCGTCCGCTGGCTTTCAACAGAAGCGCGGGGCTGTTGGTTTCGACCACTTCGATCATCGTCATATGGATTCCTGCTGGTACGGGAGTGCAGACTTAGCTGGTAAAGGTTATGTCAATGTCGTCAATGGCGCAACGGGCCTTCTGGAGAATTCCCATGCGGTTGCCTGGTCTTGGATCTTGCATCTCGCTATGGACCTGCGTCCATCTTGATAGGATGCCTGAAAACGAGAAAGGCTACGCAACCGTGGACCAGTGACCAAACTCCAATAACTGCTCAACGCTGAGGTGCACCATGAACGAATACCTTAGAGAACAAGTCGATTGGCCGCAGGCCTTCCCTCCTGAAGAGTACGATGCACGGGTCGCCGGCGTACGACGGTCTCTCTCCGGGGAAGGCCTCGATGCCATCTACGTAACGATCCCTGCCGACATCACGTACCTCACCGGCTTCGACATTGTTTGGAATCACCTGCGAAGCCTTATCGGGGTCCTGGTGACAGTTGACTCCGAGAGGCCCCTGTTCTTCGACGGACCCAGTCACAGAAACACCGTCTCGGCCGTGCCCGAGATCAGGGATGTCGTGTGGCTGCCGGGGGCTTCAGTGGAAGCCAACGTCCAGACCATCACGGACGCCGTGGCCGATCGCGGCCTGACGCAGGGCAAGAAGGTCGCACTTCAGCCGTGGAGCTACTCGCCTCATGCGTCCGTGATCGAGCAGCTTGCCGACAGCCTCCGGGTCGCAGGCGCCGAAATCGCGGACGGCTCGATGCTCGTCGAGCAGTTGCGTATGGTGAAGTCGCCCCGCGAGGTCGAGATCGTATACAAGGCCGCGCAAATGGCAGACAGGGCGATGACGGCCGTGATGAGCGTCATCAGACCGGGCGTCATGGAGACCGAGATCGAGGCGGCGGCAATGAATGCCCTGATGCGCGAAGGCGCCGGCTATCCTGCCATCAGGTCCATGATCGGCTCAGGCCCCAGGTCGGGCGTACACCACACGGCTCCCACTCACCGGAGGCTACGGCACGGCGACCTGATGTTCGTTGACTTCAGCGCCGTCTACTTCCGCTACCACGTAAACATCAACCGGACGTTCTCCATCGGCGAGCCCGATCCGCGTTGGAAGGACGTGATGGACAGGTCCGCGGCCTCCGTCGACGTGGTCATGGACGCCGTCAAGCCGGGCGATCCGCTGAGCAAGGTCCAGCGAGTCGCAGACGACTACATCGATAACGCGGGCCTTCGGGAGCACGTCTGGTTCATCGGCGGCTACTCGACCGGAATATCGGCGCCACCGGACTGGTGCGGCAACCACTGGCTAACGCCCAGGGCGGACGTGGGAGACAGAATCCTCGAGCCCGGCATGCTCTTCAACTACGAGAACCAGTTTGACGTAAATGGATGGCCGGGGGGCACTGGCGCCCGCTACATAGACAGCTTCCTTGTTAGGGAAGACGGACTGGAACTCCTGTCCAAGTTGCCGCGCAACATCATCGTAGTCTAAGCACGCCCAACAGCTCGTAAAACGATCGGCATAACAAGCTGATGCCTTTCATCCTGATTTGCGATCGGGCTGTGGCTGCAGCCGCTTCACGGGAACAACACGCGAAGACCTCCGCCAACCCGGCAGAGCTGCAGCCTAGCGTCTCCTGCCACCGTCAATTCGATAGAGGGCAACGACTAGTCTGGCCCCAACGGCGAACAACATGTAGGCAAATACCCAGGTCGCATGCCACAAGTATCCCAGGTTCACACGGTCCAGTGCCTCTTCCCTGGTAAGCCCAAGAGTGGAGAAATCGATCTCCCAGGAGCGAAATAGGTTGTGGTCCGGCAGAACGCTCGGAAGGTCCGGTGATAGGAATATTGCGAGGATTATGACTACAGCACCAATCGCTGACAGCATCATCACCACAGATGCTGATGAGAGCAGGTAGAGCCGATCTCGCACGCTGGGAAGGAAGCCCGGATCACTGATTACCAGTAACCCCGTAAACGCCACTCCCAGCGCAGGCATTAGGACAGCGAGTTGAATCGTGACCGAGAGATTCGAGATGAATACGGTCAATGCATAGATTGCGAACACCGGCGGCAACGCCACCCAGGCTGCCCGCTGCAACACGCTGCGGCCACGTCCCACGCCGGCGTATTGCCACAGCCACAACCATTGAAACATCAGCCCGGCCGCCGACGCCATTGCAAGGTTCAGGAGTAGTGCCAGCATGAAGGGCAACTGCGTACCTGCCAGGTTCCCGATGACGTGGAAGTTGTAGGGGTCCAATCGAATTGGCGCGAACTGCAACATGGGTGTGGTCAGGACGAAGAACACCGAGACCCAGAAGAACTCCCTTAGGGGCGCGTCGCGGTCCGGGAGCAGGAAGCCCTGCGCCAGCACGATCCCCGCTATGACGGCAACATAGGCTGTCGGTATCCATGCGTTGCTCCAGCCGAAGAACGACATCGCATACGCGCCAACAACACAGGCCGCGAGTGGAAGAAACCTTATTAACGCAAACTTGGCTGCGACCCTTGGGAACGACCGCGTATCTCTGGCCGCGGTAGCTGCATCCGGGGACGCGGAAGTGTACTCGGCAGCCTCGTCATGCACTGCCGCGCGGCTCTCAGTTCCGATAACACTCGCCCATGCCGTCCGAAAGTCGCTCGCCAGTCCGGCAAGCAATACTAGACCTGCAGTCTCTGTCGTCGACAGATTCAGGGCCTTCCCGAACACCTTGAGGCGCTCGAGAGTGGGGCGAGTAGAGCCGGATTCCCACCGGGAGACCGTGGCATGGCTGAATCGCTCAGCATACTCACTCTCCACCAT
The DNA here is from genome assembly GCA_965116985.1 of Dehalococcoidia bacterium. Lineage (GTDB taxonomy): Bacteria > Chloroflexota > Dehalococcoidia > Lucifugimonadales. Next base: position 676,086 of record OZ220745.1, read on the forward strand.
TCCCATCCGCCGCAGCAGGCCCTCCTGCGTAAGTACTCTGTCTCCGCTCGCCGGGGAAAATGACTCGCGGTAGTACTTCATCAGCAGGCCGACCTGCGCCGCCCTGGCACGCTGTATATCTCGCTGCTCCATAAATCAGTATGCAAATCACTGGTTTAGTGAGTCAACACCCCAACTGGAATCAGGCCCCAATATGCCCACGAGCTCCCATCTAATCCGCGTCCTTGCTTGGATCCGGCTGACTCGCCGACCAACGCTGCAACTGCGAAATCTCAAAACAAACGACTCCAAGGACGGCCCATATCTCCATATGAGCCGAAGTTCTCCACTTCATCCCCTTCGCAGTGCCAATGCCTATCGGTTGGAAGCTGATGTTCGCGTCGGGCCCGCAACGGACGAGCCAAGAGTGGCTTCATTGCCAGTCTGGTGTGTCACAGATGCTGAGCCCTGGATCCCTGTGCGCGACTAAGAAGACGCCGGATGAACCGCCGGTCTCTTGCCGGCGCTCGTAACTCCTGCTCCGAAACCCCGACTTGATGAGCGTTCTGTGCACCCATCCGGAGCGTGCTCGCAACTGCACATGCAAGCCTCCCTGGCATCCGCTCCGAGCCTTCCCTGTCTCTCGCCACCATCCCAAAGTTAACTTGTGCGCATTGAAGTGTCTGTGCATCTGGAAACTTTTGACACTTTGAAGCTGACATGTACATGCTGAGCCACATCAACAGTGACAGTGACAAGGCCGCTGGCAATCGAGCATCACCTCGTCAGATGTCCCTCATGGGCCAGGTCCGCTCCGCCAGGGGCCGCCGCATTCATCGAGCCGCTTTCGTCGCCAACTCATGCCATTGCCAGAACGCCCAGCTTGGGATTTCCAAAGCCATCCGACATAATCGGATGTGACGCTACACTGAACTTCAACCTGGGGGCCTGCGCCATGACCTACGAGACCATGCTGCTTGAACAGTCCGGACCCGTGCTGAAGATAACGGTCAACCGCCCGGAGGTCCGCAACGCTCAGAGCCGAATCATGCTGGAGGAGTTCGACGACGCGCTCATGAAAGCCGTCGATGATGATTCGGTGCGCGCGATCATTGTCGCCGGGGCTGGCGATCACTTCTCCTCCGGTCACGATCTTGGCAGCCCCCAGGAAAAGGCCGACAGGGAGCGGCGCCCCAACCCTCCTGGAATCCCAGGCTCGTATGAACGCGGCTGGAACCAGCACCTCGAAAACTCCATGCGCTGGCGCGACGTTCCGAAGCCCACTATCGCCCAGGTACAGGGCGTCTGCATCATGGGTGGCCTGATCCTCGCCACTGCATGCGACCTGATCGTCGCGTCGGACGACGCCCGCTTCTCGGACCGCACCGTCCGATGGGGAGGTCCGCACGTCCAGTTCGCGAGCCTCCCTTGGGAGATTGGCTTCCGCAAGGCCAAGGAGTACCTGTTCACGGGCGACTGGATTGACGCCGAAGAGGCCCAGCGCCTCGGCCTCGTGAACCGCGTCGTTCCCCGCGATGAGCTCGAAGAGGAAACGATGAGCCTCGCCCAGCGGATCGCCCTGCAGGACCCGTTTGCCCTCAGAATCTCCAAAACGTCTCTGAATAGGATGCAGGACGAGATCGGGTACCGCTCCGCGTTGACTGCCGCGTTCCAGACGCACGCCCTTTCGATGGCCTACCGCCGGGAACGCGATGGACCGGACGCATTCGAGCGCGGCATGGGCACGGAACGCGCAAGGAAGAGGGACGAACGCTTTGGCGACCAGCATTAGCCGATCGGACACCCGGTAGCCGCATGAGCGAAAGTGCGCTATCCGACCTGAAGGTCGTTGATCTAACGACGGGGGTCGCGGGCCCATTCTGCTCGAAGATGTTCGCCGACTTTGGTGCGGACGTTATCAAGGTCGAACCTCCGGCTGGAGACGAGACGCGCTCGCTGGGACCCTTCCCCGGCAACCGTCCCGATCCAGAATCCAGCGGGATGTTCATCTACCTGAATCGCAACAAGCGCGGCGTGACGCTGGACATCGAGTCCGAGCGTGGTCGCGCCCGGGCCGCCGGCCTGTTCGACGGCGCCGACGTGCTCCTGGAGTCGTTCCCGGCCGGATACATGGACTCGCTGGGCTTCCAGTACGAAACCCTTGAGGCCCGCAACTCCGGTCTGGTCCACGTCTCGATCACTCCCTTCGGCCGGACTGGACCATGGCGTGATTACGCCTCGACCGAGCTCGTTCAGCACGCGGCTTCCGGTCAGAGCTACGCTAGCGGCTCGCCCGATCGTGAACCGCTGAAGCAGCCGGGGTTCGAGTCGGCCTATCAGGCCGGGGTGTGTGCCTTCCTGGGAGCAATGACGGCTCTTGCCAACCGGGACGTCACAGGTCGAGGCCAGTACGTAGAGGTCTCCGAGCTGGAGGCCTCGGCGTCGATGTTCACCCCCCAGATACTCGTGGCGATGCACTCGGGGAAGGTCCAGGAGCGCCGCTCACTTCCCATGCTGCCCTGCAAGGATGGCTACGTCTCACTGAACGTCCGGCACGACGCCACCTGGGAGTACATGTGGCTGTTCTTCGACGACCCCGAGACCGCATACGACCCAAGATACGCTACCAATGCGGACCGCGAGCGGCTCGGGCATGAGATCGAGGCCAAACTCCTACCCCACCTGGCCAGATACACCATGGAGGAGCTGTTCCATGAGTTGGCGCCGCTCCGCATACTGATTGGAATGACCCTGGATGTCCCTCACCTGGTGAACGACCCCCATCTTGAGGAGCGCGGCTTCTTCACACATGCCCGGCTTCCGAATGGTGACGAGTTTCAACTGCCGGGCGCTCCCTTCAGGATGAGCCGGACGCCGGCAGTCTCTGATCGTCCTGCACCTGCCAAGGGGCAGCACAACGCGGAGGTCTTCTGAGTTGGCGCAGAGACTTCCCCTGGAGCACATCCGTGCCACCGTCCTGACTCAGGCGTGGTCTGGCGCCTTCACCACACGGCTGCTTGCCGACATGGGCGCCGAAGTTGTCCATATAGAGTCCCTAGACAGGATGGACCCATGGCGCGGAGGCTACTCTCCGCGAAGGTCTGGGGTTTACCCGAACGGCGACCCCGGACAGCGTCACTACAACCGCAACGCCCTGTTCAACAGCGTCAACACCGGCAAGCTGGGCATAACTCTCGACCTGAGTGACAAAGACGCCAGGAGCGCATTCCTCGACCTGGTAAGCATCTCGGACATAGTCGCCGAGAACTTCTCTGCGAGAGTGCTGCCAAACCTCGGCCTGGATTATCCCGTCCTCCGCGAGGTCAATCCATCGATCATCCTGCTTCGCCTGCCCGCCTACGGCAGCAGCGGTCCATACTCAACGTACATGGGCAATGGCGGCACCATTGAACCTATGTCCGGCATATCTTCCTTGCTCGGATACGAAGACGGGCCTCCTATCATCTCCAACATCATGCACACGGACCCGTTCTCAGGCGTCATGGCCGCCGCCGCGCTGCTCATAGCTCTCCACCATCGCACTCGCACCGGAGAGGGCCAGGAGATAGACCTCTCACAACAGGAGACATCCATCGGCCTCATAGCGGACAGCGTGATGCGATACTCCATGAGCGCCTCCGCGCCGTCCCGAAGAGGAAACTACAGCGACACGATGGCGCCCCACAACAACTATCCCTGCAAGGGCGACGACTCCTGGGTCGCAATCGCGGTCCGCTCCAACGAGGAGTGGTCCGCGCTCTGCGACCTGATGAAACGACCGCACCTCGCCTCAGACGAGAGGTTCAAAGATCTGCCGGGCAGGATGGCGAACGTCGGACAGTTGGATCAGGAAGTTGCCGGCTGGACGAAACTCCGCACTGCCGACGAAGTCACTGAGCTTGCGCAGGGGAGGTCCATTCCCTGCTCCCCTGTCTACGGGTCGCACGATCTAACTTGCCACCCGCAATTGGACTCCCGGGGCTTCTTTCAGAAGGTGGCGCATCCCGACACAGGAGAGCATCCCCATGCCGGTGTCTCCTGGAGGCTGTCCAGGACGGGCGGCAGGCTCGGCCGGCACGCGCCGCGGCTCGGAGAGCACAGCCGCGCCGTACTGGAGCGATATCTCGGCATGGACCCCGAATTGGTGGATGACCTGACAGCCAGGGGAGTGACCGGAGACACACCCCCGCTTGAAGACTGAGCGCGGAACATACACCGGCTGCCCAATTGCACTATTGGAGCCTGAAAGCGTTCGCACGGACTTTCCTGGTGGGCCGTGTAAGACCGAATTGCGAACTTTTCGCTGGGAGGTGCGAATATAGAAAGGGTGGTAGGACTTGGTGTGCTCTTGTAGCGGCTGCGGCTGCACCACCGACTGCCCATGGAGCACGAATCAGACGCCATAGTGCGAGTGCGGCTCTTGACGTCAGCACGCCTCAGCTTGGCGAACTCCTGACGCTCTTGTAGCCGGCTACTAGCAATGTCCCAAAGATTCCAACGACGGCTATCAACAGGATGATGATGCGCCCATTGGACGCCGCCTGCCCGTGCCGGTCCGCTGCAGCCGCCGAACTCTGCTTGATCTCTGCAACCAGGCCGTCCACTTCCCCTTGTAGTCCGGCCAGAATTTGCCTGTTGGCTCCAATCAGTTTCTGCTCCCGCGCCACCATTGACGTCCGCAACTTCATGGAGTCCAGGGCGCTGTTCTCTCCGGTGCCGGCGTCCAATAGCCGAGTGGCAAGGGGAATCACCTCGGGATTCAGTTCCGGTCCCCCGTTCTCTACCAGATACTCGATGCTGCGCTCCATACGCTGGGCCGCCGTATCAAAGGTCTCTTCCACCCGAGCCGTTAGAGCCGGAATCGTCAACCTGTTTGCGAAATCCAGCGTCTGGTACCCTCTCGAAACCGACTCCATCAGCGTGGCCAGGTGCCAGTAGCGAAGGAACTCCTCCTCGGATACACGGTCGATCCCCGAGGAATCCACATCTCTGAAATCGCTTCTGCCCGTCATCATGTAGTAGAACTGGTTGTCCAGGCTTGAACCGATAGCGGGCAAGAGCTCGTAATTCGTGGAGAGGCTGAGCTCCTGCCAGTTCCGCTCCCCCGCTAGAATGGCATCCAGCAAGGCTGGCCTCCCATCTTCAATCCTCGACACGTTGGCCGTCAGCAGGTCGAACTGCTGGTCAATGCGCTCCGCGCTCTCGTCATAGCCCTGAGCTCCCAGGGCCGTCAATTGGCCGGCTAGCTCCGTCTCGTTGCTAGCGATGGCTGCCCTGGCCTCAGCTATGCTGTCTTGAGTCATCCGGGCGTTGCTGGCAACGGAGGCCGTTGACGCCAGCGCACCCGAGTTTCGAGTTATCTCCGCCGCCGCTGTCAGGACCTCAACGTCTCCAACCCCCCGGCTCTCAGCCTCCAGCCTATCAATGATCAGCCAGCCGGCCACTCCCGAGGCGATGACTATCGCGAGCACCCCCAGGGAGCAGACGGCCAGAGACGCAGATATGCGCCGCCGCGACTTGAAACCGGAGTAGCTGGCGACCACCAGTGTCCCAACGACTCCTACGATGGATATCGACAGGATTATGATGCGCCCATTGGACGCCGCCTGCCCGTGCCGGTCCGCTGCAGCCGCCGAACTCTGCTTGATCTCTGCAACCAGGCCGTCCACTTCCCATTGCAGACCGGCCAGAATTTGCCTGTTGGCTTCAATCAGTTCGCGCTCCCGAGCCACCATCGACGCCCTCAGCCTCATGGCCTCCAGGGCGCTGTCCTCTCCGGCGCCAGCGGCCAACAGCCGGTTGGCAAGGGGAATCACCTCGGGGTTCAGATCCGGCCCACCGTTCTCCGCAAGATACGAGATGCTGTGACCCATCCGCTGGGCTGCCGTATCAAAGCTCTCCTCATTGTTGGCTAACCGCGTTGGGTCGTCCTGGCTGCTGAGATTTGCCGCCAGCAGGCTCCGGTGCGCGCTGAATGTCCACTCCAACAGTGTGGCCAGGTGCCAGTACCGAAGATACTCATCTTCGGACAGAGTGCCCGTTGCCCCCGACTCAGCATCTCTGAAATCGCTCCTGCCCGTCATCATGTAGTAGAACTGGTTGTCCAAACTGGAGCTGATGGCCGGAAGCAGCTTCTGGTTAGTGGAAAAGAGAAGCTGCTGCCAACTGCGTTCTCCGGCAAGGATGGCCTCCAGCAAAGCGGGCCGCTCTCCCTCAATTCGAGACACACTTCCAGTGAGTAAATCGACCTGTTGAACTATTCGCTCCACTCTGTCGTCATACCCCCGCTCCTCCAGGCCCGACAATCGTTCTGCCAACTGGGCCTCATTGCTGGCGAAGGCGGTCCTCCCATCGGCTATGCTTTCGGGAGTCATCCGGGAGTTGGTTGCCACGGATGCCGTTGTCGCCAGTGCACCCGACAGCTTGTTTACCGCGGCGACGTGCGCCAGAATCTCGGCGTCTCCGCCGCTCTGGCTCTGGGCCTCCACGTTGTCAATGACTAGCCAGCCGACCGCTCCCGAGGCGATGACTATTGCCAGCGCGCCCAGAGCGCCGATGAGAAGAGGCGCAGTTATGCGGGGGTTTGCCTTCACCGCGCACCATCCAGACTGTTGACCAGGTGATACTTCCCATCATCTCCAATAACGGTCAAAAACACCGCGTCCGATCCCTGGTTGTCGCCCGGGCCGTACTGCAGGGTCAGACCATTAAGGTCGATCGTCCCGGAGTTTTGTAGGACGTCGAGGAAGCAGTCGCGGCTGACGCCCCTGCCACACTTTTCAAGACCCGCGATTGCCAGACGTCCTGCCAAATAGCCTTCCAACGAGACGAACCCCGGCACCGCATTGGCGTCAAACGCCTTCAGCGCGGCGCGATAAGCGGCAACTACGGGAACGCTGGTGTCATCGGGCAGCGGCACTACTTGGGTGACGTAAACGCCGGCGCCATCCGGCCCCAACTCTCGTGCCAATGCGTTGCTGCCCACAAAGGACACCGCCATGAATATGGGGGCTATGTCCTCGCGGGCCACTGTAATCGCCTTGGCGACCGGAGCATACGCTCCAATCATGATGATCGCTTCGGGATTGGCTTTCACGATGTTGAAAACGGCCGCCTTTACCGCGTCGCTGTTGCGCTGGTAGTACCAGTAGGCTACCGGTTCCAGGCCGCGCTGCCTCAGCGCGTCAACGACCCCATCCAGCCCCGACTGGCCGTAGGAGTCGTTCTGATACATCACCGCGACGCGGGTTATCCCCAAGTCTTCAGTCAGGCGTGCCACCATCGCCTCCGCCTCCTGATGGTAAGAAGCCCGTAAGTTCACCACGTTCTCTAGCTCGGCCTCCCGGAGGAAACCGGCGCCGGTAAATGGCGCAACAAATGGCACATTTTCCGCATTGGCCAGTGGCGACGCCGAGCGGGAGGTGGGTGTTCCCACCTCTCCAATCAGTGCGAAAACGCGTTCTCTGTTAATCAGATTCAGTGTGTTGCCATAAGCAAGATGGGGCTCGTATTGATCGTCCAGAGTTGTCAGTTCCAGCATCCGACCATGTACCCCGCCGTTTTTGTTCTGCTCATGGAAAGCCGCCTGGATTCCCAACCGCATCCCCTGGCCCAGCGCCTGCGCCGGGCCACTGAATGCCGCCGACTGCCCGAACAGGACCCGACTGTCGGACACCCCCGGCACTCCCTCGTCCATCATTGCTGGGGCGCCGTTTACAGGTTCGGTGGGCGTCGGGCTCTCTACCTCGGCGTCCCGACAGGACGTGCCCACAGCCACTGCTAACAGAGCAAGCATCGTAGCCGTCATCAAGATGCGTAAGAACGAGGCATTGATTCTTGTCATTCTATGACCGTCCCCCGAGAAGAAATCTGATCGCCTCACCCAAGGCGGTTCCGAATCATACACGAGAGCGCGATTCGGTCGACGCAGGAACCTGGGGAGAGGCGCGAGATACCGTATGACGCCAGGAAGAAGATTCCGGCCTGGAATAGTTCACTAGCATAGGGCTCACACCTTACGTGAACCACGGTGCCGCGTGACACAAGACCGCCTAAGGTTCTTGGACTTGCGCAGTCTCGTGGGTCGACGAGCCGTATCAGCATCAGCAATGGATCGATTTTGCCATAGTTGCTTCCAGAGCCTAGCGGAAGAGCCACGCTACCGGAACCCAGGTGACGCTGTGGGGCTGGAGTCTCTGTGGCTGGAGGCGGCCTGGCGCTTCGTCCCTCCCGACCGGGTTGAAGCCCGATGGAACGTAGCTCTTGCTTTGATGATCCCTGACGGCGGTCGTGGGTCTGAGGGACCTCCAGCGTACCGGCCGCTCCTGAAGGGGCGAGGATCACTCGTACGCCGTTGCTGAAGAGTTCAAGTCTCAGCAGGTTTTAGCTATGAACATGTGGGCCGAAGGGGACTGTGCAATTTCCCGGTGGGAAGTTGGGTTATAGGAGCTGGACAAGGGCCAGAATCGAAGGTTGCCTTAGTACTCTCAACATCCACAGACAATTGTTAGAACGTACACACGCTCTACGTTACATCCACACTCATAGCGTTCAATTGTTCAATCAACGCCTGAAGCATCGAGGCTGTAACAATCACATTATCAGGGTCGATCTCCCATATCCGCGGTAGTAGCGTGGCTTTTCCCAAATAATTCGTCTTCGCCTTCTCGCTCTCATAGACTATCAAATTGCGGAAACGTCGTAAGTCAGCCAATAGATCACATTTCACGTCTCGCTTCTTGATCTCAAGGATATCCGCGATCTTCCTTCGAGTAGAATTCTCCCAAAGAGCATCGATAAACACCAAGTATGCCTTAGCGTTCAGTTGCTCGAACTCGCCACCAGAAGCCATGGCATCACAGAGTTCCCCAAAGGATATCTGAGCAAACGTTGATTTTCCTACGCTCTGATCCTGATCGGGGAACTGAGAGCCAACAGAAAGCAAGTTGTGCCTCTCCGCTTTCAGTCTTCCCCATCGCTCGAGGGCTAGAGGACGACCATTTATCATGCCATCGAAAGCGAACCATAGACGCTGACATTGTGATCGGAATTCCTCCAGAAGCCGGACTATTTCGACTGCCTTAGTTTTGGGAATCGTTGGCTCATGGTAAAGGCAGATTTGTGCTGGTCCGTCCGTCCAATAGAGTCCCGCCATTTCCTCTCTCGCTTCTTCTCCCACGGAATTGCTTACCATAGTGTCTCAGGATCCCCTGCTGGCAGACAACGTGGTTATAGGTTCGAGGCTAAGGGCTCAGTCAAGCAAAGTGCAATCAGTGGTGGGCCCGGCAGGATTCGAACCTACGACCAATCGGTTATGAGCCGACCGCTCTGCCGCTGAGCTACGAGCCCTCGAGACAAAACTAGCGTAGGTTAGCCCCCACAGACTGTCAAGCTGGCGCCAGGCCGCCGCCCGTCTTGCGGCGCGCAGCCCTGACTGACATAAGGCCATCTTCATTCCCGAAAGCCCGCCGATGGCCCAACATGCCCGGCGCTATTTCTCCTCCTGGTGCCCGTGCGCCTGCTAGAATCCGATGTACAGTCAAATTAGCCTTCGCAGCCATCATGGGCCGCCTGCGGCGCGCCCTGCGATCAAGGTCTCATCCCAGCTTGTTACGCAACACTACACGCACATGGAAGTATGGAGGAAACCCATGGGGCGAACGCATCGGCTGGGTGCTCGTTGTCGTCACTGTGGTTGTCGTTTCCATCGTCTCCATTGACGCATACGACCGCTGCACTCCTGGCGACGCCGTCCCGGGCCACGTGTATGCGCTGGACAAGACTACGGGCGAGCTGCTCTGGGACCGGGAGGTGGAAGGCGGCGTCATCACCACTCCGGCCGTCGGATTCGGAGGCGTGTACGTCGGCACATTCGAGTCCAAGCTCTACGCGCTGAACGACTCCACCGGCGAAGTCCAATGGGAGTTCGACACCGGAGCGGCAATCAGCAGTTCCCCAACTCTCGCCGACAGCTCCGTCATCTTCGCCAACTGGAACGGTACCGTGTTCTCGGTAAACGCGATCACCGGGAAGGAAGAGTGGCGCTTCCAGACCGAAAGCGAAGAGGTCATCAACTCCACCCCTGCAATACTCAACGGGACCGTCTACGTTGGCAGCAACGACTTCAACGTCTACGCAGTGGACCTGCACACCGGCGATGAGGTCTGGAGATACGAGACCGGCTCCCTGATACTGGGCTCCACTGAGGTGTTCGACGACACGCTCTACGTGGGTAGCTCGGACTCCCGCCTCTATGCGCTCGACGCCGCAAACGCCTCGGAAGTCTGGACCGCGCGCACTCGCAACAGGGTCAAGAACACGCCGGCGGTCGCGTCCGACGCAGTCTTCTTCAGCAACGATGACCGGTTCATGATCGCGGTCGACAGACTCACGGGCGAGGAACTGTGGCGTGTGAAAAACGCAGACAAGGTGTCCTCACCGGCCGCTCTTGCTGACGGGCTGGTCGTTTATGGGACGCAGGACGGGTTCGTCACCGCGCTCGAGGCCGGCACCGGCCAGGTCGCATGGCTGTACCATGCCCGCGACAAGGTCGTCGGCAGACCTCTGGTACTGGACGGCCGCGTATACATCGGTACCAACGACAACATGGTGTTCGCCCTGGACGTCGCAACTGGTGAGGAACTGCTGAACTTCCCCGCGGTGGGCGCCGTTCGAGGCGGGGTTGCAGCCTCCGGCAGCCGGATCTTCTTCGGCACGTACGACGGCTTCATACACCCGGAAAGGTAGGCTGGCTGCCGTTCGGCGCCCTGAAGCCTAGATCGTCAGAGAGTAGTCCGCCATGTCGTTCTCTTCGAACCTCGAGTAACGCAGCGGGCGAACGTCGAGCGTAGCCTCACCGTCCAGGATTAGCTCGGCAAGCGTGAACCCGGCGCCGGGCCCCAGCGCGAACCCGTGGCCGCTGAATCCTGTGCCGATGTAGAAGCCGTGCAACCCCGGCGCCTCGCCGATCACGGGCACCGCGTCCGGTGTCGCGTCGATCCTGCCGGCCCAGGTCCGCTGCACTCCGACGTCTCCCAGCGAGGGCACCAGCCGCTTGAGGTTCCGCATCGTGGACTCCACCGTCCGGCGGTTCGGATCCGGCTCCACGCCGACTGTGTGTGCGAACGGACGCCGGCGCGCGCCGGACCACGGCATCGCCCGCAGCGCGTCCTTGACCAGCGCCGACCCGATGCTCACGCGAAGGCTTCTGCGCGCTCGCAGGAAGTTGGGAAGGAACCAGCTCATCTGCCGGAACGTTTCCAGGTCCACCTCGTAGTCTCCCCTGCCCCCTCCCGCCACGTACAGCGTCCCGTCCCTCTTCTGCCGGAACGCCACGCCGTCGCCCCAGACCACCGTGTGCGTGAACACGGGCGCCGGCGTGGTGCATGCCACCGTCGCCCGGACCGCCCTCTGCGGCAGCCGCAGGCCGACCATCCTCATGACCTTGCTTGCCCACGCTCCGGCGGCGCACACCACTACCGGAGCCTTCACGTCGCCCCGCTCGGTGCTGACCTCCTTCACCGCGCCGTCACGCACCTCGATCCCCTCCGCCGCGCACCCGGTGACCACGGTCGCGCCCATCGCCGCCGCCGCTTCAGCCACGGCCCGGGTCGCTTTGCGCGGCTCCGCCTGGCCGTCCGACGGCGTGTACGCGCCGCCCAGGAACGGCCCGTCGAGCTCCGGGATCAGCCCATTCACCTCGTCGCGTGTCAGCAGGGTCGACTCCAGGCCCAGCCCTCGCGTCGTGTCGACCCACGCCCGCTGCCGGCCCAGCTCCTCGTCGTCGTACGCCAGCCGCAGCGAGCCCTCCTGGATGCGCTCGATATCCGCGCCCAACTCCTCGGCAAGCTCGTTCCACTTCAGCCGCGACAGCATCGCCAGCGGAATCTCCCTTGGGTTCCGCCCCTGCTGCCTTGTCCAGCCCCAGTTGCGGCCCGACTGCTCGTCCGCGATCTCGCCCTTCTCCAGGAGGACGACCTTGCAGTTTCGACCAGCCAGGTAGTACGCGGTCGACGCCCCGACGATGCCGCCGCCGATTACGACGACGTCCGCCTCAGAGGGAAGCGTCGCTGAGAAGCTCAAGACGCTTCCATTGCGAACGCGTCCGGCATCCGCCAGCCTCCGAGGGCGTCCTCCAGCACCGAGGCCAGCGCCAGACAAACGTCCTCGCGCCAAGGCCGCGCGACCACCTGCGCCCCGATCGGCAGCCCATCGCCCGACGTGCCGACGCGCACGACCGCCCCCGGCCAGCCCGTCGTGTTGTAGACGCTCGTGTAGCTGAACGTCCCCTTGCTTTGCCCTTGGTGCCAGGTGCCGTGCGGGATTGCCTCCGCCGCGGCGGGTGGACAGAGGATCGCGTCGTAGTCTTCCATGAACGCCAGCATCTTGGACCGGAACTCGTCCCGCATCTCCAGCTTCGCCGTGTACTCCACAACCGGGATCGCCTTCATGGATGCGCTGGCCATCCAGGCAGCCGTCCAGGGATGGGGCTCCTCCGTCCCAACGGAATCCAGCAGCCGCTTGAGCCACGCCAATCCATCTCCGTCCAGGATGCCGAGGTCAGAGTCCGTCTCCAGAGCCGCAGGCATGTCCTCGACCACGGTCACGCCGCCATCCCGCAGCGCATCGGCCGCCGCGCATGCCGCCTCGATTATGTCGACTGTCGGGACCATAACGCCGTTGTCAGGATGAAACGCCACCCTCAACGAGGCCACGTCCACGTCGGCCGGGTCCCCGAGCGGCGCCGGCATGATGGCCGGGTCCTGCCAGTCCGGGCCCGCGATTATCGGCAGCGTAAGCGCCAGGTCGCTGACGCATCTCGCCATTGGCCCTATCTGCGTAAGCGAGTCGGACACCCCCATGCCATGCGGCACCGCGTGGCCTGTCCTTGGCACGCGGCCCGATGTGGGCTTGATGCCCGCAATGCCGCAGAAGTGCGACGGCTGCCGGATGCTCCCGCCCGTGTCGCTGCCCAGGTCGAGCGGCGCGCCTCCCGCCGCCACGATCGCCGCCGCGCCGCCGCTGCTCCCGCCCGAGCTCCGGCTCGTGTCGTACGGGTTGTTCGTCCTGCCGTACACAAGGTTGTCGGTCTCGAACGCCATCGTGAACTCGGGCGTGTTCGTCTTGCCGAGCACGATCGCGCCGGCCTGCCGCAGCCGCGCGGCGACGGTCGCGTCCCGCTCCGGGACGTACCCCGCCCTGCCGAGCGTCCCGTACGTCGTCACGATGCCCTCAGTATCGATCGAGTCCTTCAGCGTTACGGGCACGCCGTGAAGCGGGCCGGTCTGCTCTCCCTTCGCAAGCGCCTCATCGGCCCGCGCCGCCTCCTCCATCGCGCGCTTCTCCGCGAGCGCCACCACGGCGTTCAGCGGCGGATTCACCTGCTCGATACGCCTCAGGTGTGCGGAGACAACTTCAACGGACGATACCTCCCCGCCTCGAATCGCATCCGCGATTCTTCCCGCAGACCATGAGCAGATCTCACTCATTTAACAGGCTCCTTGGCTTGCGCCCTGATGGGCAGCTCGGCGCGGGTCAGACAGTACCAGACTTGCGTATACTGGTTCCAGCCAGGCCGTCAGAGACAGCGCTTCAGGCAAGTACAAGGCGGCAGCACGCAGGCTGGGGGGCTGACCGTCAATGATCGAGTGGCTGCTAATCAGGCACGCGGAGACCGCGTGGAACAACGCCCGCCGCATCCAGGGCCACTCGGACGTGCCGCTGAACGAGACCGGCATGCGGCAGGCCCGGCAGCTCGCCGAACGACTGTCGGACATTGAGCTTGCGACCATCTACTCCAGCACCTCCTCCCGTGCCTTCGTGACCGCTCGGATGGTCGCCGACGCCATCGGGGCAGGCGTGACGGTCCGCCCTGAACTCCGCGAGAAGTCGTATGGAAAGTGGGAAGGCATGACCGGTTCGGAGATACAGGCCGCGTACCCGGATGAGTTCGCCCTATGGCAGAGCGAGCGCGACCCTGCGTTCTCCGCGCCGGGAGGCGAGTCCGATCTCGACGTCAGGAAACGCGTGCGGATCCTGTTAGATGAACTGCGCCCGGCCCACGAAGACGGCCAGCGCATCGCGCTCGTCGGCCACGGCGGCTCGCTCAGAGCGATAGCGAGCGAGCTCATGGGCATCCCCGCCGAAGCCGGCACCATGCTGTGGCTCGCCAACACCAGCGTCTCAACGCTGCGCCTCCACGACAGCTTCACCGCCCTCCACGCCTGGAACGACGCCTCGCACTTGCAGGAATAATCCGCCGGCGGATACCTTGCCCAGCCCTGCTGCTTGCCAAGCGTTTCGCTGCCTTGTACCTTGAGACCCAGCAAGTTCGACATCGTAGGAGCAGCGAATGACCACTAACTTCGAAGAACTCAGGCAGATGGCCCGGGACCACTTCTGGCCGCACGCCCAGCAGGTTGCCGACTTCGACAAGCCGGACGGCCTTCACGTCATCGCCGACGGCAAGGGCATCTGGGTGACCGACGTACAGGGCCGCGAGTACATCGACGTGCTTTCCGGCATGTGGCTCGCCAACATCGGCTACGGCCGCCCCGAGGTGGCCGACGCCGTCTACGAGCAGATGCAGCACATCACATACGCGCCGGAGAACACGACCACCGAGCCCACGATCCGGCTCGCCGACAGGGTCGCCAACCTCGCGCCCGACAAGGAGTCCCGCGTGTTCCTGTCCAGCGGCGGCTCGGAGGCCGTCGAGACAGCGCTGAAGATGGCCCGCCAGTACCACAAGCTCCGCGGCAACGGCGGCAAGTACAAGGTCATCAGCCGCCGCGGCTCATACCACGGCGCGACCATGGCGGCCGCAAGCCTCGGGCAGGGCGGCTACGTCGAGAAGTCATTCGGGCCGATGCTGCCCGGCAACGTCCACATCACGCAGCCGTACGAGTACCGCTGCGTGTACTGCAGCAACCAGTCCGAGTGCTCGTTGGAGTGCGCGAACGACGTCGACAGGGCCATCCAGCACGAGGGGCCCGACACCGTCGCCGCCTTCATCGGCGAGCCGGTCTCCTCCGCGCAGGTGCAGATCCCGCACGCCGACTACTGGCCGACCATCCGCAAGATCTGCGACGACAACGACGTGCTGCTGATCGCCGACGAGGTCATTACCGGATTCGGCAGGACCGGCAAGATGTTCGCCTCAGAGCACTGGGACCTCAAGCCCGACATCATGACCGTGGCCAAGGGCCTGTCCAGCGGCTACGCTCCCATCGGCGGCACCATCGCCAGCAAGGCCGTATCCGACACGTTCATCGGCGAACGGGACAAGATGTTCAGCCACCTGATCACCTTCGGCGGCAATCCCTTGTCAGCCGCGGCCGCGATGGCGAACCTGGACATCATGATCGGCGAGAACATGGTCGAGAACTCCGCCGAGATGGGCAGCTACCTCAAAGACCAGCTTCAGGTGCTATACGAGCACCCCATCGTCGGCAACATCAACGGCGGGCTGGGCCTGTTCTTCGGTATCGAGCTGGTCAAGGACCGCGACACCAAGGAGAAGTTCGGCAAGGACGACGACATCGGCGACAAGCTCACTCCCCTGCTGCTGGAGCGCAAGCTGCTCACGCGCCAGCGGGGCGACCACGTCTGGATGGCCCCGCCGCTCTGCATCACGCGCGAAGAGGTCGACTACATCGTCAAGGCCCTCGACGAAGCCATCGGCGAGGTATCCGCCAAGGTCGGCTAACCTCCGGGGGTACGTGTTACCCCAGCGAACAAATGAGAAAGGGCGGTCCGCGGACCGCCCTTTCTGCTGGGTCTTCTATGTCGCTTCGGCTCTGCCCCTAAGACGACTGCTCCTCGCGCATGCGGGCCTTGAACGCATCCGTCGGCGGGTAGTACTTGCCCGGCGGAACGTTCTCCTTCTGGACTAGCTCCAGGACCCGCTGCTCGGCGGCCTCGTGCTCCTCGGCCCACTCCAGCACCGGCACCGCGAGCTGCTTGGGCACCACCACGACGCCGTCGTCGTCTCCGATGATCAGGTCGCCCGGCCGTACCAGCGTGCCGCCGCACTGGATGTCCACGTTCGCCGCGTACTCCGTCATGTAGCCGCGCGCCGCCCTGGGCGTCCGTCCGCCGGCGTAGATGACGAATCCGTAGTCCAGAATCGGGTCGAGGTCCCTGATGTACCCGTCCGTGATGAAGCCGTCAGCCTTGACCATCTTTAGCATGATCGACTTCACGTCGCCGATGTTAGCCGCCGGCTTGCCCATCGCGTCCACAACCAGCGTGTAGCCTGGCCCGCATGAGCCCATGGCGATGTACTCCGGCGAGTCCGGGTTGTTCGGCTCTGCGAATCCCGCCTCTCCGCCGCGGACCTCGGCCACGAGGTCAGGCCGGATCGGCAGGTACCTGAGCGTCCGCGCCCTCGACACCAGCTTCCGGCCGGGCGTGTACGGCTTGACGCCCTCGATCACGCAGTTCTCGTAACCCATCCTGGACAGCGAGGTGTACACCGTCGCCGCCACCATGTGCTTGTAGCGTTCCAGAATCTCGTCCGATACCTCATTATTGTCCAATGCGTTCCTCTCCTGAATAGATGCTCCGCCCCGCCCCACAGCCCGCGAAATGGTATCACAGGCGGCGCTGCGGCTTGGTTTCGGTGGCTGACTGCTTCCTGCCACCAAACGTGCCAAGATGCGCTGGGAAGAGTCAAACGATTTCGCCAAATTTGACACTCGGATGGAAGATGAGCTATAAGTGGGATCAGCCAGTAGGTGGAGGGGACACTCGCACCGACCTGATGGGCTTGAACTATTGGGAGGGGTGCCAATTAGAGGATTAGGCGTTCCAACGTGACCTTCAGCCTAGGTCATCCGAAAAGTGGCCGACGGTTGACGTTGCTTAAGCAATTGCCTTAGGCAAGCCTCCTGAGTGAAGGCCCACGCATCAGTTTAACTTGGCTAACCGTGCTTAGGCGCAACTGTGTTGCGCCTATTCTTATTCTTCCTACTTTGTTTCCTTCTTGCCGCCAGGAACCCACACAAAGTCATTTACCCCTACATTCGCGTGAGTCCCTGAGACCTTTATTTCTCCTTTCTCAGCACAGTACATGGGCTCTCTGTGGAGTTTTCTCGGCAACTCGTATTGGAGGTCAAAGTGCAAGCGGCCATCTCTCACGATCACACCAAAGCGGTATCTTTGCCGCACTGCCCATGGAAATTCATCATGAGGGGCCTTGACCGAATGCGTTCGACTCTGTCCGTGGTATGGGTCCGGCGGAAAGACCCTGTTACGGAGATCTCGAAAGAAGAGAGCTGTATGTTGTTTACCTTTGAAGGCCTTACCCGGGAGTTGATCTCTGTTAAATCTAAGGGGACGTAACGTGTCCCTCAGACTCTTGAAGCCAACCGTACCCTCGGCTAATTCCAGATATGTCCCACAGATAGTTGAATGTCGATCAGGATAATAGAAATTTCGCGCCGGGAGACTGAATGCGCTAATTCTCTTATCAGTTATCTCGGCCTTAAGCGCATTTGTGGCTCTCCTAGCTTTGAGCATTGCTGCGTTTACAGCGTCAAAGACTATATCCTTGTTGTGCCGCCAGGAGATTGACCCGCCATATGATGCCCATTGGTTTACTTCAGGGACTAAAGGACCAAGGTAACAAACCATGCCAGGCGAGTCGATTAGCATCCGATCGTCTCGGGAAGGTACATAGAGTACTATTAGACGGTAAGGAGCTTGAAGTTCAATCTCTTGCCAAACGATCTGAATTGCTTCTGCCACAGTAGCTTGCCTATACAGAAGCCTCCAGTCATGCGGAGTTGACGGAACCCCGACAAATCGAGCTGACTTTTGCGATGTATCCCGATCCAATTTTCCTTTGAGCCACTCCAAAGTGTCTCTGGTAAAGCCCATCAGCACGACCACTATATCGCCTCTTCTAGACCTGACGAGCTTTCTCACTTCATTTGCCTTCCTCTTGGACACCATAAACTAGGGCAGTCGCATGAGAGTACTAGCAATGTCCCCTGGAATTTGGATCCTCTCCCTCAATTCTGGGTCTTGAGCACTAATCAGCCTTTGCAGCGCATTTTGACTCGTCCCTCCACTAACTTTCCGCCCATGGTGTTGTTGTCCATAATCATAATACAGCTTTCTTAGGTCAATTGACTTTACGTTCGCCCATCTGACAATGCAATCATATATGGTTTGCTTCTCGATCAACGAAAGTTCGCAAATGGATCTACCAGCTAGGGACAACGGTCGAAAGGCATCTTCAATTTCTACGTAGTCACCATCAGGTGGTATCATCAGTGTCTCATATCGAAATGGAGTTGTGATGCGAAAATACACTCGAGTGTTAGGTAATGGAATCTTACAAAAGGCGGCGACGAGTGCAAGTGGCAAACGAGAAAAGTCAATGCCTGATTCGCTCTCCAACTCTGATCCATGTCCAGCTAGTTGGCCTATGACTGCCGACTCATGTCCTGGCAATGTAATTGCTATTTTGGCTGGCACATCTGGATCTTGTACGACAGAGAGCCGATTGTGGAATCTGCTAACTAAGTAATCTTTGAACCGAACTCCGGTTGGAATCTCTATGTCATTGGAACGGAAAAAGACGCCGAGTTCAGAAAGGTAGAATGGAGAATCACTTTCAGCATAGTGATCCTTGACGGCGTCCATCACAAGCTTATCAGCATCTCCAGACGTCAATTCATTTCCTCCATGCAAGAAGTTGCAAATCCAACCAACTATTTATTGGAGCTCCAAACATTTAATCTGTAGGCTTAGATCAACTAAGGCGATGGTCATCATGAATAAGTTTCAACAGTCTAGCCGATTTCCACTATACAAGCGAGATTGAATTGAACTGTGTTCATGGACCGAACAATCTGAACATTCCGACGACACTCTTAAATCGAGTCAAGCGTGCGCTCTTTTCGATCTGAGCAATCCACCAGTCTCGAAGAATGA
Source organism: Dehalococcoidia bacterium (assembly GCA_965116985.1). GTDB lineage: Bacteria > Chloroflexota > Dehalococcoidia > Lucifugimonadales. The sequence goes on from OZ220745.1 coordinate 695,007, forward strand.
ACCCAGCTAAGACACAACAGACCGGCCCCCTCACGCCAGACGCCGCCCACCCCCCCTAACCCGCCGCCTGCCAGGCTGCGCCGGCAATGACGGCGACACCAACCAGCAGCACGAACGCGCCGAAGTTCACGCGCTCGGCCACGGCGACCAGCGCCCGGATCGTCGCCAGTCCGGTGACGAACGCGACCGCCGCAGCGACCGCCGATTCGGCCGTGAATGCCACGTCGCCGCGCAGGCCGACCAGCAGCGCTGCCCCCAGGCTCGCGGGCACGCTCATCAGGAAGCTCGCGACCAGCGCCTCCCGCCGGTCCAGCCCGCGCCACAGCAGCGAGGCCACCGTTAGCCCGGACCGGCTCAGCCCGGGAATGACCGAGAGGCCCTGAGCCACGCCGGCAAGCAGCGCGTCGCGCAGACCCAGGTCATCGCGCGTACGTTCGCCGGTGGTTGGTCGCCGGAGCTGCAGCGCGCCGGTGACCAGCAGCGCCGCTCCAACGACGATCATCGTCGCCGCGCCCGCCCGCTCCGAAAGGTCGTCGAGGAACAGCACGAGCGGCAGGCCCGCCGCCGCGCTCACGACCGTCGCAACCACAAGGAACGCGGTCAGGCCCTGCGGTCCTCCGGCAACGCGCACCCGGGAAGCGACGGCCGCCGGGCGTGTGAACAGCTCCCGCAGGATGCGCACAACTTCCGCGCGAAACGCCAGCAGCACCGACGGCACCGTCCCGGCGTGCAGCCAGAGCGAGTAGCTGACCGCATCGTCGGCGTCGCCGCCGAAAACCAGCGTGTACACCGCGGCCACGACGCCATGCGAACTCACGGGCAGCCACTCCAGCGTCCCCTGGAGCAGCCCGAGGACTACAGCCTGGTCCACGACCGGATCTCTTCGGCAAGGCTCGGGATTGTAGTCAACAAGACTGGGTTGAATGCGAAAACAAACATCGGCTAACCGGACGCGATTCTAACCGAACGCCTCGAGGCGGCGGCCCGGCCCAACTCCTTCCCGCCTCTGCTGGACATACAAGAGCATGTACCTGTGCAGTTCTCGTACGATGACTCCGCAATAGCCAGCCAAGCCCATCCGCCATTCCCCATTCACACGTCAGCAGGACTTCCGAAAACAAGCCGCTCCCTCAAAGACCCACCTCACGCCAGAACACATCCCTGCCGGCAGTCACCCGTCAACAGGAACCCATTCGTCCTGACCTAACAGAAGCGCCCTCGACCCCAACCCGTTCGCCCTGACCGTGTCCTGAGCCCGTGAAAGGGCTCGCCCCCAATCCGTTCGCCCTATGCTTGTCGAAGGGCCATACGCAAACCAGCTCTCGCCCCAAGTCCGCCAAAACGTAGCCCCTCAATCCGTTCGCCCTGAGCCTGTCGAAGGGCCTTGCCCCGAACACCACCCGCCCCCAAGTCCGCCAAAGCGTAGCCCCCAACCCGTCGACAGGACCCCGCTCGCCCTGACCGTGTCCTGAGCTTGTCGAAGGGCCTTACGCAAGCCAGCTCTCGCCCCAAGTCCGCCCAAGCACCCTTACCCCAATCCGTTCGCCCTGAGCCCGTCGAAGAGGCCTTACGCAAGCCAGCTCTCGCCCCAAGTCCGCCAAAGTCCCCTTACCCAATCCGTTCGCCCTGAGCCTGTCGAAGGGCCTTACGCAAGCCAGCTCTCGCTCCAAGTCCGCCTCCCCGCGCACACATCTGGCCGCGCATGACCAATTCGCGAACGACCCTCCCACAACAACACCAACCCACCCTACAACCCCGCCAACCCCGCACCCCCGCAACAGCAGCGTGAACCCGGGGGCCAGCCGGAATCCAGTGGGGCGGGGGCACTCCGCCTTTCGAACCACTCGCCTCGATTAAAGGAATCCACACGGAACTGTCATTCTGAACGAAGCGAAGCGGAGTGAAGAATCTAAAGCCGTTGCCCGCAAAACAAGGTTGTTCCCAGACACCAACCCACACCACAACCCCGCCATCCCCGCACTCCCGCGACAGCGTGAACCCGGGGCCAGCCAGAATCCAACGGGGCGGGCACTCCATCCGCCTGCCAACACCTTCCGGCGACAGAACCCTGCCGCCCACCCTCAGGCGTAGGGGCCGTTCGCGAACGGCCCGCCCAACCACGCGCCACACCACAACGTCGACAGAAACCCGTTCGCCCCAAGTCCGCCAAAGTGCCCTCACCCAACCCGTTCGCCCTGAGCCCGTGGAAAGGGCCTGCCGCAAGCCAGCTCCCGCCCCAAGTCCGCCAAAGTGCCCTCACCCAATCCGTTCGCCCTGAGCCTGTCGAAGGGCCTTACGCAAGCCAGCTCCCGCCCCAAGTCCGCCCCAGCGCCCTTACCCAATCCGTTCGCCCTGAGCCTGTCGAAGGGCCTTACGCAAGCCACCTCCCGCCCCAAGTCCGCCAAAGCGTAGCCCCCAACCCGTTCGCCCTGAGCCTGTCGAAGGGCCTTGCCCCGAACACCACCCGCCCCCAAGTCCGCCAAAGTGCCCTCACCCAATCCGTTCGCCCTGAGCCTGTCGAAGGGCCTTACGCAAGCCAGCTCCCGCCCCAAGTCCGCCCCAGCGCCCTTACCCAATCCGTTCGCCCTGAGCCTGTCGAAGGGCCTTACGCAAGCCACCTCCCGCCCCAAGTCCGCCAAAGCGTAGCCCCCAACCCGTTCGCCCTGAGCCTGTCGAAGGGCCTTGCCCCGAACACCACCCGCCCCCAAGTCCGCCCCAGCCCCCACCCAACAACACCAATCCACACCGCAACCCCGTCATTCCGGCATCCACGCGAAAGCGTGAACCCGGCACCAGCCGGAATACATCGGGTCGGGGCACTTCCCTCCTCTCCAAATCCCACCAACCGCCTCTTGACACACTAGTTCGCAGTGACTTAAACTAGAACACGTGTCTAGCGAAACGCAGTCCTTATCACCAATACAGAGCATCGTCCGAGAAGAGACAAAGGACGGCAGGCTCATCGTGCGATTCCTCGTCGCCGCAATGCAGGACGAGATTCGCGACGCCAAGCCCCACCACAGGCTCGACGCCGCACGCCAGCTAATCAAGCTCGGCTTCGACGAGGCGAAGGAGTTCGCAGGCCTGCCCTCGTCTTCAACGCAGCGCGCAGAGCAGCCGAAGCCCGAGGCCGACACCATCGACACCGCCAACCTCAACCCCGACCTCGCGCTCTTCATACGTGCCGAGACCGACGGAGGCCGCCGGGCCGTACGCTTCCTCGTCGACGTCATGCTCGGATTCATGCCCGGGTTCGGACCGCACCATCGCATAGACGCCGCCAAGGAGCTGCTCCGCCGCGGCTTCGACGAAGCCCCCGACGACCTCCCACTCTTTCCCCAGCCTGCCCTGATCTCGTCGAAGGAGCCTGTCCTGAGCCTGTCGAAGGAACCTGTCGAACCGCAACAGGCGTCCTCTGACGACTCCACCGCCGAAGCCGACATCCTCCTCGACTACGAACCCCCGTACGTCAACACATACGGCCACAGCCGAGACGACGGCATGAACACCCGGGCAGTCTTCAAAGCGTCGGACGCCCTGATGGACGCCGTCGGCAGGCTCCCGCCTCCCGAGAAGCCCGGAGCATTCAACCCCGACGAGACTAGCAGCATCATCGTGCACAACGGAACGGAGCACTACTTCAAGGAACACGCCCGCACAGCGGTAGAACTGTCCATCGCCGCAGGCGAAGTCATGGACGCGATCAGGCGCATCCGTGATTCATGCCGGACACCCTCCGCCTTCATCGCCCAAAATACCAAAAAGGACTCGGACCCGGACGACACCGAAACCGAGGCTCCCCCCTGATCCCCGAATGCCCGCAACAGGGGACATTCGAACACACGTCGCACCGCAAACCCGTCATTCCGGCATTCACGCGAAAGCGTGAACCCGGGGCCAGCCGGAATCCAGAGGGGCGGGGGCACTTCGCCTATCGAACCACTCTCGTCGATTACAGGAACCCACACAGAACTGTCATTCTGAACGAAGCAAAGCGGAGTGAAGAATCTAAAGCCGTTGCCCGCAAAGCAAGGTTGTTCCCAGGCACCCGCCTCACCCCGCAAACCCGTCATTCCGGTATTCACGCGAAAGCGTGAACCCGGGGCCAGCCGGAATCCAGAGGGGAGGGGCACGTCGCGCCCGCCAACACCCTCCGGCAACAGAACCCCGCCGCCATCCCTCAGGCGTAGGGGCCGTTCGCGAACGGCCCGACTAACCACGCACCACAGCAACACCAACCCCCGCAACCCCGCCATCCCGGCATTCACGCGAAGAGGAAGTGAGCGAAGGCCGGGCCGAATAGCAGCCGCGCACGAAGAATGCCCCTTTGCCTATTCCTGTTAGCCCGTCATGGGGAAGGGTAGGATACGTGACCTTGTGATCGACCGAATGCGAGGCCTGACGATCTATCGCGGCTGGTGGGGCGCGTCGGCGGTGTTCCTGGCGTCGGCCGTCTGCACCGGCTCCGGGGTGTACGGCTTCGGCGTCTTCATCGAGCCGCTGGAAGACACGTTCGGCTGGAACCGCGCCCAGATCAGCGCCTCGCTGTCGTTCGCTGCCGTCGGCAATCTCCTCGGGCCCTTCCTCGGCGGAATCGTCGACAGGCACGGCACTAGGCCAGTGATGGCAGCGTCGCTGGTATTGATCGCCGTTGGTCTCGTGCTCCGGCCGCTGATGTCCGAGCTGTGGCAGTGGTACGCGCTCAGCTTCATGCAGTACGTAGGCTTCGCAGGCGCCGCGTCGCCGATCACCGGCAAGCTGATCGGCGTCTGGTTTCACCGCCGGAGAGGCCGGGTGATAGGCATCACCGGAATGGGCAACAACTTCGGCGGGCTGACAATGCCGCCGTTGCTCGGCGCACTGCTCCCGCTCCTGTCTTGGGAGGGCGCGTACGTTGTGCTCGCCGGCGTCACGTCCGGCATCGCCGTGTTCGCGCTGTTCGCCATTCGCGACTTTCCCTCGAGGGAGGACCTCGCCGACGAGCTAGTGGATGCGCCGGCCGGAGGCATGCATCAACTGACCGGCGTGTCCCTCGGCGACGCGCTTGCCAGCCCGAGGTTCTACGCCCTCGCGCTGTCGGTCGTACTGGGCTCGTTCGTGTACTCGTCGATAATGCCTCACGTGATCACTCACCAGACGGACAACGGGGCCACCCTGCGGACGGCCTCCATCATCCTCGCGGTGTTCGCGCTGTCCGGCATGATCGGCAAGTTCGCGATGGGCTACGCTGCCGAGCGAATTTCGTCCCGGCTGGCGCTTGTGGCGGACCTCGCCGGCATGTCCGGCTTTCTGGCCGTGATGACCGCGATCTCGGACCCGCAGGTGGCCTGGGTCGTGGTTCCGATATTCGGGTTCTTCACCGGAGCGTTCGGCTCCCTTTTCCAGCTTGTGGTGCTGGACACCTTCGGCGTGCGGCACTTCGGCACGATCATGGGCGTGATCACGCTCGCTATGGTTGTCTCGTTTGGAGGCGGGCCGTTGCTCGTAGGCCTGACGTACGACGCCACGGGCGGCTACTCGCTCGCATTCTCGATTGTGGCCGCGATGTTCGCGGCCGGGGCCGTGCTGGTGGCCGCAGCAGGCGCCCTGCCCGCCCCCGCAGCGCGCCGTAGCGCCGCCTAAAGTTGCCCGCGCGAGGCCCGTTCCTGTACCCTTTCGGCCAACTGAAACTATACCTAGAGGTGACTCACACGATGTCCATCCTGTCCTTCGTCAAAAGCCTGTCGCCCGTCCGGACCGCCCACGCTCACTGCGATATTCCCTGCGGAATCTACGACCCCATCGCCGCGAAGATCGCCGCGCAGACCGTCAAGAAGATGGTCATGAGGATCGAGGCGCTCGGCGATTCCGGCGACCTCGCCGGCGCGAACTCGCTGAGCCGATACATCACGGTGAAAGAGGAGCACGCCGAGCTGTGCAAGCGCGAGCTGGCCATACTCTGGGCCGACTACGCGTGGCCGAACACAGACGCGAACGATCTCGCCTCCAAGTTCAACGCCGCCCTCAAGCTCGCAGGCCAGTGCAAGCAGGGCGTGAGCATGGAGAACGCCGACAACCTCGTCGCCGCCGTGGACGACATCGCGACCACGTTCTGGGCCACCAAGGGCATCGAGTACAGCGACCCGGTAGCAGAAGCCCGCTTCGGGACGTAGGTCTCCTAGGACTCGCGGTCCCGTCCGCGCAGCATCGCCGACAGGGCGATTGCCACCAGCAGCAGCACGCAGCCCGCTAGCATAACGTCGCAGAAGGCGCGGGCTATCGACTCCGCCTGGGCGGTCGTTGCCGAAACAATGCCGAGGTCGAACGAGGCCAGGTACGCGCGCTCCCTGATGACGAACACCGCGCCAGCCAGTGCGACTCCACCCGCGAACGCGGCGTGACGGGCGGTGGCCACGGACGCCGATGCCGTGCCAAGCCGCCCAACCGGCACCGAGCCCATAATCACGCTCGTATCGGCAGGCTCGAACAAGGCCGAGCCCACGCCTGCCAGCAGCAGGCTGCCGAAGATGGCCAAGTCGTGCGCGTCGGTGCCCAGACGGCTCAGCCAGAGCAGCCCAAGCAGCGTCACTGCGTTGCCGACCACGAGCGGCAGCTTCGCCCCGACGCGATCGGAGAGCCGCCCGGACAGCGGGCCCACAGCCATTCGCATCACGTAGAACGCGGCTATGAAGCCTCCCATCTTCGTGGAGGAAAAGCCCATTGCGGTGATCAGGAAGAAGGGCGCGACCAGCATCACGCCGCCGTGCGACAGGTAGTGCGTCACCGAGACAGCCAGGCCGAGCGTGTACGCGCGAATCCTGAACAGCCCGAAGTCGAGGATTGGCCTCACGGACCGGCGCTGGGACCAGACTAGCAGGGATGTGGTAGCGACCGCCGCGGCCGCCAGCCCGACTATTGGCAAAGAACCAAAACCCAATCGGCCTCCCTGGTTGATCACCAGCAGCGATGTGGCCATCGCGGCGAACAGGATCACGGCGCCGAAGTAGTCCATCCGGTAGTCGCCGGCGGACGTGGCGTCCCTGGGCAGTTTCCACAAGCACATGACGACGCCGAGTACGCCAACCGGCGCTCGGAGGTAGTAGTGGGCGCGCCAGTCCAACACATCGAGCAGGAAGCCGCCGACGAACGGTCCGGCCGTCAGGCCCAAGCCGACCACGGCGATCGATACGCCGATGGCTTTGCCCCGCTCGTTCGAAGGGAACGCCGATGTAATGATCGCGTACGTGTTGGCCAGGAGCATGGCGGTCCCGACAGCCTGCACGACGCGCGCGCCGATAAGGAACAACACAGTGGGCGAAGCGGCGCACAGGAGCGCCCCCACGGTGAAAACGACGAAGCCCATCGTGAAAACCTGGCGGCGTCCGGCGACATCGCCGACCCAGCCGAGCGTCAATAGCAGGCCAATGTCCGTGATCCAGTACGCGACGTTTACCCAGAGGACTGTCGAGGCATCGCTGTCGAAGGCCTCCACCAGCGCCGGGTACGAAACGTTGACGATACCGCTGTCGATCGTGGTCATCAGCGTGCCGATCGACACGACGCACAGCACGAGCCACTTGCTCGGCGCGCGCCGGTCCGTGAGAGCGGCGTCCGCCCCGGGTGCGGTGCGCTCCGTGCTCAAAGAGGCTGAGAACTCAAGGCGGGATGAGGGAGGCGGTTACTCGGAGCGGAAGCCGACCGAGTCTCCCTTGTACTCCTCACGAGGAGGACTGAAGATGTCCAGCGCCTGGGCCGGGCCGTCAACCGGAACAACGTGGTGCGGCACATCGCCCGGGATCACGTAAGCGTCGCCGGGATGGAGGCGCCGGGTCTCACCGCCGATCGTGAAGTCCACGGCGCCCTGCATTATCAGGCCGGCCTGCTCGTGCGGGTGCGTGTGCTCCGGCACTTCGCCGTCGGCGGCGATGTCCACGAGGCTCAGCATGACTTTGTCGCCCCAGACGGTGCGCAGGTGGACACCCGGCACGAGCTCCTTGGGGTCCATCTCGTCCATTCTGTGGAAGTACGACACAATCTTCTCCCTGCGTGACAATTGCCCTTACGGCAACGGTGCGAGTCCTTCAGTCCTCAAATGAGTGGCTGCTCAGGCAGGCTTGCGGGCTATGACGGCGGTGCTGGCGCCGTGCGAGTGGCCCTCCTCATGGTCGTGCTCTTCGCGGGACTCGCCGTTCAGGTGGCCGTTCTCGTCGCCCCCTTCGGGGCCATGGTCCTCGTCCGGGTCCCGCATGTGCGCCATGTGAGCGCCGTCATCCTCGATCAGCGTCGCGCTGACGATCTCGAGTCCCGGAAGCTCGGCGGTCACCTCGTCGACCGTCGTCAGCGACTCGAGGTCCTCGGCGTTCCACCCCGGCGGCGGCGCCGTCTTGTCGTGGCCCACGAACAGCAGAGTGCCGCCCGGCGCCAGCAGTTCAGCCGATGCGGACAGCATTTTCGCGCGGTCCGAAGGCGGAAGCTGGATGTAGAACGAGGCGACCAGATCATACTCCCGGTCGGGCCGGTACGAGGTCGCGTCCGCAGCGACGAACTCCACGTACACGCCTCGCGCCTCGGCCAGTTCATTTCCCTTGCGGACGGCCACGTCCGAGTAGTCGACCGCCGTCACTTCCCAGCCCTGCTCTGCCAGCCAGAGGGCGTTGGCGCCAACGCCGCAACCGAACTCCAGAGCGCTCCCGGGCGTCAAATTGCCCGCGACCTCTTCCAGAACCTTATCGTGGACGGCAGCGGTGTGGTTGGACTCTTCCCAGATCTCGTTCCACGACTCGATTACCTCCTGGTCCTTCAAGCTCTCCAATTGCCGGACCGCCCTGTTGTGAGCCGGCGCGAGAGAGGCTGCAATGAACGAGTTGGCGGGCGTCTCCACGCCCACCTCCCTGCCAATCCTCGCCGCGGCCCCGTTGATCACACTGACTTCAAGACGGTTGCCTGAATCGAGGTCGGTTCGCATGGACGACCAACCGTCATCCTCCCCGGTTGAGTCAAACTCGGCGATGACGTCATCTACGAGATTGGACGGCACGCTCACGCCTTTCGCGTGGGCCACGGCCTCCGCCTCTCGCAGCACCTGCTCCGTCATGGCGCGCGTCTCCGGGGCTCCCATGATGTCGGGGAATGTGGACCGTGTGATGCACAGCATGCCGCTCAGCGCGCAGATGTAAATGAACTTGCTCCAGATGACCTGGTCCGGGTCTTCCGACAGTGTCGCCGGGATTCCGGCGTCCTTCATGACCTCGAGCACGCGCTCCGCGGTCGGCGTCACGCCTCCACCCGCCACGCCGAAGACGATGCTTGGGTCAGAGCCGATCTCGCTAATCTCGCCGGGGCCGGTCTTGCGAGCGTCCACGTAGGAGGCGCCCAGCAGGACGCCCTCCGGCCCGAAGGCGGCCGCCAGCATTTCGCCGCTGCCGATGCCGTTCTGCAATGTGAGTATGGAAGTGTCGGGCCCCACGGCGGGGCGGATGAGATCGATTGCGGTATCGTTGTCGTAGCCCTTGACGCAATAGACGATGAGGTCCGCGGGCTCGGCGCCCTCCAGCGAGGCCATGGCCTTAGCCTTCACCGTGAACTCGCCGGACGAGCGGCTGACGACGTGGAGGCCGCGCTCGAGGATGGCATCCAAGTGCTCGCCGCGCGCCACGAACGTCACATCCTGGCCGGCCTTCGCCAGGAGGCCGCCATAGTAGCCGCCGACGCCTCCGGTACCCATGATGGTTATCTTCATGCGCTTACCTCCGGGACCAACATGGTCCGTCAGGACTTCAGCTCGATGAGCAGGTTCTTGTATCGGGTGTCTGTGGGATTGTGCACGCGGTGGGTCCGATGCTCGCCGTGGAAACGCCAGTCCCCCACGGCAGCGGATCCGTCCTCCCGCGAGCCGTCATCGTACTCGACGGTCAGCCCTCCGCCCTCCAGCACCACGGTGACGTAGTCGTTCTCGTGGAAGTGCCAGTCGCTGCTCTCGCCGGGCTCCACGATCAGGTTCCAGACGCGTACGGCGTCGTTCTCGTACAGGACGACGCTCGCGATTTCCCCGAGGGGTCCTTCAACTACTGACATCTTCATTGCCTCCTCTGTTGGTTCCGGGAGCAGCGCGAGTTCGGGCTCTGCCTAGTCGAATCCCAGGCCCCTGTCCTTCATGCTCACGAACGTGCCCATGCCGATCACGATGTGATCGAGGAGCTTGATGTCCATCGTGTCCCCGCCTTCCCTGATGCGGCGCGTGATCGAGATATCTTCAGAGCTGGGAGCGGGGTCTCCCGAGGGATGGTTGTGCGCGATGATGATCGACGGGCAGTTCTCCCGTATGGCGGGCCTCAGCACCTCAGACACCCTGACGAGTGACGAGTCCACGGTGCCCTTGTACACCTCCGTGACCTTCAGGACCTCATTCTTGGTGTTCAGCAACAGGACTTTGAGGCTTTCCTGGTCCAGGAAGGCCATCTCAGTGCCGATTAGGTTGTAGACGTCGAGCGGAGAGCTGATTCTCACCCGGTTGTCCCTGCGGACTGCCAGTGCGCGCTTGCCAAGCTCCAGGGCAGACAGGATCGTGCAGGCCTTGGCATCGCCGACGCTGTCAAACTCGCAAAGTTCGGCATGGGAAGCGCCGGCCAGGCCGCCGAGTCCACCGCCGTTGGCCAGCATGTTATTGGCGACGTCCAGCACGCTCTTGCCCTTGCGCCCGGTGCTGAGCAGAATCGCAAGCAGCTCGCTCTCGTTGAGGGAAGACGGACCTACTTCACGAAGCCTCTCCCTCGGACGCACTGACATAGGCATATCCCTGATCAGAGGGGTGTATTGAACGGATTCGCTGTCGGACAATGCCGAGTCTCCAGCCAGCAAGAAATTGCCTTTGTCAGGCTCGAAGACTAGTTTAACGTCCGTCTGTTAGATGGGCCATATAACCGGCGGCCAAAGTAGAGGCGAGCTAACTCAGGGTTGCCTGCCAGTTCTGGTCAAACTTACAATTCCGCTGCCCTGCTATTCAGTCAAGACCACAGTCCATTAGGAGACCTCGATGATCAACCGCGACCGGCTCGTGCGTACGTTCTGCGATCTCGCCAGGATCGACTCAGTTTCCAGCGAGGAGGAGGAGATCGCGCTCAATCTGATAGAGCGGCTGGAAACGCTGGGGCTCAACGTCTTCAGGGACGACTACGGCAACGTCATCGCCAACGACGGCCGCGAAGACCCGCTCCTGCTTTCGGCGCACATGGACACCGTGGAGCCGGGCCGCGGTGTGAGGCCCTCTATCGACGGGGACCGTATTGTGTCCGACGGCACGACGATCATCGGCGGAGACTGCAAGGCGGGGCTGGCCGCGATACTGGAGGCGCTCGAGTCTATCAAGGAGGACGAACGGGAGCACCGGGCAATTGAGGTCGCGTTCACGAGGGAGGAGGAGATCGGGCTGGTGGGGGCGCGCAACCTGGACTTTTCGCTGCTCAAGGCGCAGGAAGCGATCATCTTCGACGGCGAAGGCCCCTGCAGCCGCATCACGTCGGCGAGCCCGACGTACGTGGGCTTCGACATAGAGATCACCGGACGGGCGGCGCATGCTGGAGTCGAGCCGGAGAAGGGCCTCTCGGCTATTCGCATGGCAGCCGAGATACTGACGCGGCTCCCCCAGGGCCGGCTGGACGACGAGACTACGTTCAACGTCGGGAAGATCGAGGGCGGCACCGTGAGGAACGCCGTGCCTGAGAACGCCGTCATCCGCGGCGAGTTCCGGTCACGGAACATCGAGACTCTGGATGGGGTCAGGCTTCAGATCCAGGAGGCGTTGGACCGAGTACGAGCGGCCTTCCCGGAGGGTGTCATCGACGAGCACATACATACTGAGTTCGAGACGTACACGCTCACGGACGACGATCCAGCGACCATGCTGGTCAAGGACGCGCTTGGCAAGCTTGGACTAGTGCCCACGATGTTGCCTTCCGGAGGCGGGACAGACGGAAATGTGTTCCGCCTCCGGGGCATCAGTTCTGTGGTGGTCGGCATGGCGGACACGGGCATGCACACGGTCCGCGAATTCGTCACGATCCCCGACCTGGTGGACTGCGCCCACCTGTGTGAGACGCTGCTGACGGAGTGAGGCTGCGGCGCCCTCGCGAAGGCGCCGCAGCACAGGGAAGGCTATGCCACCTCGACGGTGGCGCCGGCCTCCTCGAGCTTCTCCTTTGCCTCGTTAGCCTCGTCCTGCGGGACCTCTTCCTTAATCGTCGTGGGAGCGCTCTCAACGAGCTCCTTGGCTTCCTTGAGGCCCAGAGGCGTGATCGCGCGAACTGCCTTGATCACGTTGATCTTGTTGGCGCCGATCTCCTTGAGCGTGACCGTGAACTCGGTCTTCTCTTCCTCGGCGGCCTCTGCCGCGCCGTTCGCTCCAGCGGCTGCGGGAGCGGCGGCCACGGCCACTGGCGCCGCGGCGCTGACGCCGAACGTGTCTTCAAGCTCCTTCACGAGCTCGGCGAGGTCCATGACGGACATCTCCTTGATGGCTGTCATGATGTCGTCTTTGGTCATTGTCATTTCTGCTGCCTCCTAAGCTGTGTGTTGCCTATACGTTCCAAGTGTCCGTAATTTGCGGACGTGTGGAGTTTACTTAGTGTGAAGTCAGGCCTCCTGCGCCTGACCACGCTGGTCCGCTAGGCCCTGCAGGACTCGCGCGAACCCGCCGACGGGCCCGTTGAGCACTCCTGCCAGGCCCTGAATCGGCGCGTTGAGCTGTCCCATGAGTTGGGCGATGAGCACTTCTTTAGATGGAAGAGTCGCCAGAGTTCTGACCTGTTCAGCCGACAGGACACGCTGCTCGTACGCCGCCTTCTTGATGGCCAGGGGGCTGCGATTTGCCCTGATGTAACCGTCGAGGACCTTTGCCGGCTCGCTCGCATCCCCGTAGCCGAGCACGATGCCCGTGGGCCCTTCGACGATCTCCTTCACCCATGGCGTGCCCGCGGCGTCCGCCGCAAGGTGCGCCAGCGTGTTCTTGATCACACGGTACTCGATGCCGCTGTCACGGAGAGCGCGGCGAAGGTCAGTCATCTCGCTCACGCCCATGCCAGTCGGGTCGGTCGCGATGACGATCGTGGCATTCTGCAGCCAGTTCTTGATTCTCTCTACGCTCTGTATCTTCTTTTCGGTTGGCATAACTGTTCACTCTTCCCCAAAGAGAAACCCCGAGCCGCAGACTCGGGGCCTGTTGTGACAGGGTGGCTGCTGCGCCTGGCAGCGCCGGCCTAGGCAGGCTGGAGTTTTAATCCGTTGAATCGGAGCCTACTGTCTGCGGCTGGAAGCTATTCTGATTGTTGTTACTGCTGTCTGTGGACCTCTGTGGCCTTCTGATTCCGTCTTGTGGTTTCGAGGCTATTCTACTCTAAGCGCGGTTGCGGCGGTTACGTCCATCGGGATGCTTGGGCCCATTGTAGTGGTGAGGAAGGCGGATCGAATGAACTGGCCTTTCACACCGCTGGGGCGTGACCTCACGATGTTGTCCATGAGCATGGTCATGTTGTCCATAAGCTGCTCGTCCTCGAAGCTTGCGCGGCCGATTGGCACGTGGATGAGGGCCGTGCGGTCCAGCCTGTACTCGACGCGCCCCTTCTTCGCCTCAGCAATCGCCCGCGGCACGTCCTCAGCGGGAACGACCGTGCCGGTCCGGGGATTCGGCATAAGGCCGCGGCGCCCGAGCACTCGTCCGAGCCGCCCGATCTTGCCCATCATGTCGGGCGTAGCAACTGAGACATCGAAGTCCGTCCAGCCGCCCTCGATCCTCTTGACCGTCTCGTCATCGCCAATGTGGTCGGCGCCGGCTTCCTCCGCCACCGCGACGGTCTCGCCCTGCACGAACGCCATCACGCGCACCGGCTTGCCGACACCGTGCGGCAGTACCGCAACGCCTCGCACCAGCTGGTCCGCGTGGCGCGGGTCGCAGCCCGTGCGAATATGCAACTCGACGGTCTCGTCAAAGTTGGCAGTGGCAGTCTCTTTGGCAAGCGCAACAGCTTCACCCGGCGGGTACTCCCTGTCTTCGGTAATGAGGCTCTGAGCGTCCGCGTATCTCCTGCCGTGTCTTGGCACTTCTGAAGTCCTCCTCTAAGCGTTCGCGTCGATTTGAATGCCCATGCTGCGGGCCGTACCTTCGATGATGCTCACGGCGCCGTCCACATCGGCGGCGTTCAGGTCGCGAAGCTTCTGTTCCGCAATGGCTACAACCGCGGAGCGCGGAATCGTCGCGATCTTTTCCAACCTGGGGCTGCCGCTCCCCTTTTCAACTCCCGCAGCCTTGCGGAGAAGGTCCGAGGCCGGCGGGGTCTTGACTTCAAAGGTGAAAGAGCGGTCCTGAAACACGGTCAGCGAAACGGGGACGATGTTTCCCGCCTGCGAGGCGGTGCGCTCGTTGTACTCCTTAACGAACTGCATGATGTTCACGCCGTGCTGTCCCAACGCCGGGCCAACAGGAGGAGCGGGCGTGGCTTTGCCCGCCTCGATCTGCAGCTTTATGACCGTCATTACTTTCTTGGCCAACTTCTTTGCCTCTGCCTGTTATGTGTTCGCCTGGTAAGGCGCCCTGCCCTACACTCGCTCGATCTGAAGGAAGTCCAGTTCCACGGGAGTCTCACGCCCGAAGAACGAAACGAGCACGCGGACCTTCGACCGTTCTGGGAAGACCTCGTCGACGCCTCCCATGAAGTCAACGAAAGGTCCGTCCGTGATCCGTACGGTCTCTCCCTTGGAGAATCCTACGCGGACCCTGGGCTCATCAGACTGGATCTGGTTCAGGATGTTGTCGACCTCTCTCTGGTCGAGAGGCACCGGCTTCGGACGGCGTTCCGTCTCATCCTCGGTGGTGACGAATCCGGTCACGCCTGGTGTGTCCCGGACAACGTGCCAGCTCTCTTCATCCATGACCATGTTGATGAGGATGTAGCCGGGGAAGATCTGGCGAGGCCGCTGCTTTCGCTGCCCGCCTTTTATCTCAACCTCCTCTTCGGTCGGTACGACGACATCGAAGATCTTGTGCTTCATGTCCATGGTTGTGACGCGCTGATCCAGGTTCTGCTTGACGCGCATCTCATGCCCAGCGTAGGCATGGATTATGTACCACTCGGCTTGCGGCTCTTCGGTGCGTCTGGCTGTTGTCATCTATATCAGTTCCCCAAGATCACGTCGAACAACCGGGCGAATCCCATGTCAATCAGACCCAGGAACAGTCCGATGGCCGCGGAGACCGCAATGACCATGAGCGTCAGCCTCATGGCCTCCTCACGGCTGGGCCAGGTGACGCGCCTCAACTCGCCGATAACTTCAGAGACGAAGCGAGTGCTGAACCCTCGCCTTACTTCAGTCGCTGCAGCACGGGCGCCGGGCCCCGAGCCGCCTCTTGCACTTCGGGCCATGATTGCTAGCGTACCTCTCTATGCAGTGTGTGCACGCGGCACCTTGGGCAGTACTTGCGCGCCTCTATGCGCTGAGGGTCGTTGCGGCGGTTCTTTTCCGTCTCATACGTCCGTTCCCTGCAGTCTGGGCAGGCGAGCGTAATCAGTGTTCGAACAGCGGAACGCTTTGCCATTCTTAAGATTCCTCGTTCACCACAAAGCCCGCGCAAGGCGGGCTGTGCGGCATTCCAAATGTTATCTTCGGCGCTAGGTGACGATCTCCGTGATCACACCAGACCCAACGGTCCGGCCGCCCTCGCGGACGGCGAACCGGAGCTGCTCGTCCATGGCAACAGGCATGATGAGCTTTACGGTCATCTCGATGTTGTCTCCGGGCATGACCATTTCCACGCCCTCCGGCAGGCGAATCTCCCCAGTTACGTCCGTTGTACGGATGTAGAACTGCGGCTTGTAACCATCGAAGAACGGCGTGTGGCGGCCGCCCTCGTCTCTGCTGAGGACGTACACCTGCGCCTTCGCCTCTGTGTGGGGCGTGATGCTGCCCGGCGCGGCCAATACCTGCCCGCGCTCAACGCCTTCGCGGTCAACGCCTCTCAGAAGCACGCCGACAGCGTCTCCCGGTTCACCTTCGTCGAGGGTCTTATGGAACATCTCCACGCCGGTGACGGTAGTGGTTGTGGTGTCCTTGATCCCGACGATCTCGATCTGCTGGCCCACTCCGACGATACCGCGCTCGACACGGCCGGTCACAACCGTGCCACGACCCTTGATTCCGAACACGTCCTCGATCGGCATCAGGAAGGACTGGTCCTTCGGGCGATCCGGGATGGGAATGTAGTCGTCAACGGCCTGCATGAGTTCCTTAATGCCGTCTGAGGCCGGGCCTTCTCCGTCCTCGTCTTCGAGAGCCTGGAGAGCGCTGACCCGCACGATGGGAATGTCGTCGCCGGGGAAACCGTACTCCGTGAGCAGTTCCCGCAGCTCCAATTCGACGAGCTCCAGGAGCTCCTCGTCGTCCATCGCGTCCACCTTGTTGAGAGCAACAACCATGGCGGGCACTTCCACCTGGCGCGCGAGCAGAATGTGCTCACGCGTCTGAGGCATGGGCCCGTCCGGCGCGCTCACCACGAGGATGGCGCCGTCCATCTGGGCCGCGCCGGTGATCATGTTCTTGATGTAGTCGGCGTGGCCCGGGCAGTCCACGTGAGCGTAGTGACGGGTCGCCGTCTCGTACTCGACGTGCTGGATGGCGATCGTCACGCCGCGGGCTCTCTCCTCCGGCGCGTTGTCGATGCTGTCGAACGGACGGTAATCGGCCAACCCGGCCTTGCTAAGTACCTGGGTGATCGCCGCCGTCAGTGTAGTCTTACCGTGATCGACGTGGCCAATGGTCCCGACGTTCACATGCGGTTTGGTCCTGTCAAACTTCTGCTTAGCCAACTATCTTTCCTCCAGGTTGTGGAGCCCACAAGCAGACTCGAACTGCTGACCTCGTTCTTACCAAGAACGCGCTCTGCCTACTGAGCTATGTGGGCCTAGTTTGTGTATTTTGATGCCTTGTTCTGGTGGAGGGGGCAGGATTCGAACCTGCGTAGCCCGTCAGGGCGCCAGATTTACAGTCTGGTGGATTTAACCACTCTCCCACCCCTCCGGGACTGCGCACTGTAAGTTTAGCACACCGGTTTCCACTGTTCATACGGTCGGCGTAACCGAGCTACAGAAGCCCCAGAGGGGATTCGAACCCGCTAACCTGCCGATTACAAATCGGCTGCGCTGCCGATTGCGCCACTGGGGCCCAGTTGCCGCACGGCTTGCGCCGCCGTCGATACTTGCCAGTCCGCCACTTACAAAACGAGGCTAGTCGCCAGGCGGTCCGGCTACTAGCCACACCGACCAACCATTTTACGTGCGCCTCCAATGCGCCGTCAATAACCGCGGGAATGCGTTAAGCCTGCGGAGGCGGCGTTGAAAGGCGCTACTCTAATCCGCTATTATGTAAGCATAACAGCAAGAGCCCGTTTCGGCGTTCCTTTAAATCAGTCCGGAGAGGCTGGCAAGGGCGGGTAGCCGACACGGAAGCGGCGAAAGCCGCGCAACGAAGATTAAGGCCCCTTGCCAGCGAAGGCAGGGGTTTTTGTTTTGCCGCCAGTTCCCAATGCAGCGCGCCGGGCATGACCACTGACAGGGTGGTCCTCACAACAGAGGACATGCGCCGCTCGCTGGTCCGAATCTCCCACGAGATCGTGGAGCGAAACAGCGGAGTGGATGGGCTGCTCCTCGTTGGGATGCACACACGAGGCGTCCCTCTGGCCGAACGCATTTCACACATCATCGGCGAATTCGAGCAACGCCGCCCACCCGTAGGCTCGCTGGACATCGGCCTTTACAGGGACGACATCGCGTCCGGCGCACGTCCGGTCGTCAAGCCAACGGACATTCCCGTGGACATTGACGGCAAGCGCATCGTGCTTGTCGACGATGTCCTGTTCACGGGACGGTCGATCCGGGCAGCAATGGACGCTCTCATGGACTTAGGCAGGCCGAACGAGATCAGGCTTGCCGTACTGGTCGACCGCGGCCACCGCGAGCTGCCGATCCGGCCGGACTACGTTGGCAAGAACATCCCGACGCGCTCCGACGAAGAGGTTGACGTGCTCGTGCAGGAGACGGACGGCTTCGACCGCGTGGACCTCGTCACAAGGAGTGCACGATGAAGCACGCAACCATAGCTGCCGCGCCGTCCCACACTGCAGGCGCGCGGGCCACACAGCCGACTCGCAGGCACGTGCTGGACCTCGACGACTACTCCCCCGACGAGATCGAGGATGTCCTGGACAACGCGGAGGCCATGTCCGAGGTTCTGCACAGGGATATCAAAAAGGTGCCGACGCTTCGCGGGAAGAGCATTCTCACGCTGTTCGTGGAGGCGAGCACGCGAACACGGATCTCATTCGAACAGGCGGGCAAGATCCTCAGCGCGGACGTAATCAACCTATCCGGAAGCGGCACGAGCATGGAGAAGGGCGAGTCGCTGTACAACACCGCGCTAACGCTTCAGGCCATGCGGGCCGACGTCATTGTCATGCGCCATCCCCACGCCGGCGCGCCATATCTGCTGGCCCGTCACCTGGATGCGGCAATCGTGAACGCGGGCGACGGCGCCCATGCCCACCCGACGCAGGCGCTGCTGGACCTGTTCACGATCCGCCGGCGATTCGGCGGGATCGAGGGCCTGAAGGCGGTAATCGTTGGCGACATCACCTACAGCCGGGTGGCGAGATCCAACCTCTGGGGCCTGACGAAGATGGGCGCCGAGGTCGTGGTCTGCGCGCCCCCGACGCTTCTGCCCGTTGACTTCACGCCCCCGCGCCTGTGGACGGACGACCATCCCTTTGCTTCGATAACAGTGGAGACGGACATCGAGCGCGCACTAGAGGGCGCCGACGTAGTGATGGCGCTGCGGCTTCAGCAGGAGCGGCAAGAGGCGGGACACCTTCCGAGCCTGCGGGAGTACTCGCAGAGATACGGGATCAACGCCAGGCGAATGGAGGCGGCCAAGTCCGACGCGTTGGTGATGCACCCTGGACCCATGAACGAAGGAG
This sequence comes from Dehalococcoidia bacterium, assembly GCA_965116985.1. GTDB lineage: Bacteria > Chloroflexota > Dehalococcoidia > Lucifugimonadales. The sequence continues at coordinate 713,998 of OZ220745.1, forward strand.
TAGAGATAGACCCTGAGGTCGCGCACGGCGTGAGATCGCTGATAGAGGAACAGGTGACCAACGGCGTATCGGTCCGAATGGCGGTGCTCACGGCTCTGGCAGCGCCGAGGCGCCGCACGGAGGACAGCGAATGAGCCGAGAGCCGACCGTAAGCACCGTACCTTTGCTCATACGAGGAGGGAGAGTCATCGACCCAGCGCAGGGCATCGATGGCGTACTCGACGTGCTGCTCGAGGCCGGACGGGTCAGCGCAGTCGGCAACAAACTTCCGGCGCCGGAGGGGGCCAGAGTTATTGAAGCGAGCGGCCGCATCGTGTGTCCCGGCTTCGTTGACGTGCACTGCCATCTGAGGGAGCCAGGCTTCGAATACAAGGAAACGATCGCGACCGGCACGCGGGCGGCGGCGCGCGGCGGGTTCACCACGCTCTGCGCGATGCCGAACACGAACCCGCCGCTGGACTCACGAGCAGCGATCGACTTCGTGCTCGACCGGGCCGCGTCAGAGGGCGCTGTGCGAGTGCTGCCCATCGGCAACATCACCGCGGGCGGCAAGGGAGCCGAGCTTGCGGAGATGGCGGAGCTTGCGGAGGCGGGAGTCATCGGGTTCAGCGACGACGGCATGCCGGTCTCAGACTCCAATCTCATGCGCCAGGCGCTGAGCTACAGCTCCGCCCTGGACCTGCCCATCATCAACCACTGCGAGGTCCATGAGCTCTCCAAGGGCGGCTCCATAAACGAGGGCTGGGTGTCCAACAGGCTTGGAATCAAGGGCGTACCCGGCTCTGCCGAAGACGTGATGGTGGCCAGGGACGTCGCGTTGGCCGAGCTGACTGGGGGCAGGCTGCACGTGGCGCACGTGAGCACCGTCCCGTCGCTGGAGCACGTTGCCAGGGCGAAGGACCGCGGACTCAAGGTGACGTGCGAGGTGACGCCGCATCACCTCACGTTGACCGACGAGGCTGTGATGGGCCTTTCCACCAAGCGCTACGCACCGCTGACACGGCAGGCGTACGACCCGAACGCGAAGGTCAACCCGCCGCTTCGCAGTCCGGGCGTGGTGACAGCGCTGATCGAGGGCCTGAAGGACGGCACGATCGACTTCATCGCCACGGACCATGCGCCACACAACGCGATTGACAAGATGACAACCGTGGACGAGGCGGCGTTCGGCATCAGCGTGCTCGAGACGGCGCTCGGCTCGCTCATGTCGCTCGTGCACTCGGGCGACGTGGCGCTGCCGCTGCTAATCGAGAAGCTGACGAGCGCGCCCGCCAGCTTCTTGGGACGCGACCTGGGCACACTGCGTCCGGGGGCGCCTGCGGAAGTTGTCGTGTTCGACCCGGACCTGGAGTGGACGGTGGATACGAGCGAGTTCGCGTCCAAGGGCAAGAACACGCCTCTGGAAGGCGCGACGCTCAGGGGGCGCGTCGTGGCGACGATGTTCGGCGGTGAGGTTGTGCATGGGGGCGAGGCTTAGGAGGTTTACTTGGAAGCGATCAAGCTGTGGCAGATTGATGGTGAGGATGTAACGCAGCTACAGGCGTCAAATCGAATGGAGTCCGAGGAGTTGCTGGAGAACGTTCTCGTGAAGAACCCTGGCTTGTTGCTCGATAACCTAACGCTTGTGGGCCGACAGACACCGACAGAGGGTGGCCCACTCGATCTGCTTGGCGTGGACGAAGACGGCCGACTGTGCGTGTTCGAGCTAAAGCGCGACACATTGAGACGCGAAGCCGTGGCACAGATCATCGACTATGCGTCTGACCTAGACTTCAAGAATGATCTCGAATTGGCGAATCATATCGTTACTATGTCTGGCACAGGCGGTATCGAGCAGATAGATAACTTTGAAGAATGGTACTTAGGGAACACTGAGGCGGAGAGCTTAGCTTCCCTTAGACCCATGCGGCTGTTTCTAGGAGGACTGGGTATCGATGACAGGGCGGAACGGATGGTGAGGTTCCTAGCCGAGAACAGCGACATGGAGATCTCGCTATTGACGTTTCAAGGATTCGTTCAGGACGGCGAGATGTTCCTAGCCAAGCAGGTAGAGGTAGAGCCAAGTCAAGCGAAAGGCGGCCAGAGTTCGAGAAGTTATCTGAGCGCCAGTGAAAAATTCTCCCTGCTTGAGAATCACGTCGCAGAATTCGGAGTGCGCGATTTATTCGATGGTATTAGAAGCACATTCAGGGAAAACTGGCCCGAATACAACGAAGTCGTAAACCCAAGTTCCATTGGATTCAGAATGCCGGCGTATGTCGACTCAAGAAGAAAACAACGTGCATTTGGGCGCATCTATCCCGGAAATGGGAAAGTGGGAGTTGTGTTCTATCAGACTGCCGCCAATCTGTCCAGGGCCAAGTTTCGTCCACTGACAGAACAAATGGGATGCGAGACTATCCCGAATCATCTTGATCCCATATCCGATTTCAGTACTGCGATTCAATTGCTATTCGATCTAGAGCTTTGGGAGGCTCATAAAGAGGCTCTGGTCGAACTCTTGCGGGCCTTGTACTCGGCTTGGCAGGAACGCTCTCAGGCCTCAGCCCATTCAGACATCTCGGAAGGAACAACAAACCAGACATGACTGGCACCGCATACCTAGTCCTCGAAGACGGCTCCGTGTACAGGGGCCGGGCGTTTGGCGCCGACCGTGAAGTTCACGGCGAGGTGGTCTTCAACACCTCGATGACGGGCTACCAGGAGATGCTGACCGACCCGTCGTACGCGGGCCAGATTGTCATGCCCACGTATCCGCTGATCGGCAACTACGGCATCAACGACGCCGTTCACGAGTCTGCCCGGATCCAGGTGTCCGGGTTCGTGGTGCGCGAGCATTCGCTGCGCCCGAGCCACAACACGTCGCGCATGACGCTGCATGAGTACCTCTTGGAGGCCGGCATACCAGGCCTCTCAGACGTGGACACCCGTGCTATCACACGACGGCTTCGCAGCCGGGGCGTGATGATGGGTCTCATTACACGCGAGGGGACGCCGGAACGCGCACTCGAACGGCTGCGCGGACTGCCGGGCTACGGTGACCAGGACTTCGTATCCAGCGTCAGCACCAAGGAAGCGTACGGCTGGAACTCGGATGAGTTGGACGCGCCGGCGGTCGACGGGAACCGCGTGCTCGTTATGGACATGGGTGTGAAGTACAACATCATGCGCATCCTCGCCGGCAAAGGCTGCGAGGTGGCAGCGATGCCTGCGGCGGCATCCGCCGAGGACATCCTGGAGCGCAATCCGGACGGGGTCGTGCTATCGCCCGGGCCCGGCGATCCCGAACTGCTCGACTACAGCGTGGCGACGGCGAAGGCGCTGCTTGGCCGAGTCCCGATTCTGGGCATCTGTCTGGGCCACCAGGTATTGGGCCGGGCTCTCGGAGCGGACACGTTCAAGCTGAAGTTCGGTCACAGGGGCGGCAACCACCCGGTGCGGGACGAGGAGACCGGCCGCGTGTACATCACGGCCCAGAACCACGGATATGCTGTTGACCCTGACGGGCTGCCTGCTGACGCTGTGGTGAGCCACGTAAGCCTCAACGATGGCACAGTGGAGGGCATAGCCCATAAGAGCCTGCCTGTCATGAGCATCCAGTACCACTCGGAGGCGTCGCCCGGGCCCCTCGATAACGGCTACATCTTCGACAGGTTCATAGAAATGATGCGAGCATATGGCGTAGACTGTTGATGTATACACTGAGTGAGGCGTGAAGATGCGCACAACACTGGACATAGACAGGGAACTTCTGGACAAGGTAGTCGAGGCAACAGGCGAACGCAGCAAGACGAAAGCCGTCAACAAGGCACTGCAGGAGTATGTGCGCCGTACCAGCATCAATGAGCTCCGTGAGATGGCAGGAAAGTACATCATCGATGACACGCGGGAGGAGCAACGTGAGGAAGACGGTCGCCGGGAGGCGTTCCTGGACGGTTTGAGGAACAGCTGACTTGGTGATCGCCGATTCTTCGGTGTGGATTTCCTTCCAAAGAGATCCCAGTACCTCAGAGGGAATGGAACTTGATCGGCTGCTGGCCAACGACGAGGTGTTCATGGTTGGTCCTGTGCTGGCAGAACTTCTTCAAGGCACGCGCTCATCCAGCGAGTTCGTATTCTTTGCCAGTCGACTTACGCAGTTGCCTTTTTTGGAGGCTCATCAAGACACTTGGGTGAGGGCCGGGGAGCTAAATTACCTGCTAAGACAGGAAGGTCGCATGTTGGCGCTGTGTGACCTGGTCATATCAGCCCTGGCACTTGAGCACGACATGGCGGTCTTCTCACTGGACAACGACTTCAACCGGGTACCTGGCCTAAGGCGACACCTAGAGGACTCACAGTGACCACCAAGCCCTCCAAGGTACTGGTGATCGGCTCCGGACCGATTGTCATCGGGCAGGCAGCGGAATTCGATTATGCGGGCACGCAGGCGTGCAAGTCGCTGCGGGAGGAGGGCGTCACCACGGTGCTCGTCAACTCCAACCCGGCCACGATCATGACGGACGAGGGCATCGCCGACGTCGTGTACATCGAACCGCTCAGCGTTGCCGTGCTGGAGCGCGTCATCCAGGCCGAGCAGCCGGACGGCCTGCTGCCGACTCTCGGCGGCCAGACCGGACTCAACCTCGCGGTGGAGCTTGCGGACGCGGGCATACTCGACCGGTACGGCGTCCGCCTCCTGGGCACGCCGCTGGAGACGATCAAGCAGGCGGAAGACCGTAACCTGTTCAGGCAATTGCTGCTGGAATTGGGCGAGCCTGTTCCGCCGAGCGCCACCGTGCACTCCATGGATGAGGCAAGGGAGACGTTGGAGTGGCTGGGGCTTCCAGCCGTGATCCGGCCGGCCTACACTCTCGGGGGCACGGGCGGAGGCATCGCGGCCACGCAGGAGGAGTTCGAGGCGATCGTTGCAGGCGGCCTGGCCGCCAGTCCAATCAGCCAGGTGTTGATCGAAAAGTCGCTCGTCGGATGGAAGGAACTTGAGTACGAGGTGATGCGTGACGGTGCGGACAACTGCATCACCGTATGCAACATGGAGAACATCGACCCGATGGGGACCCACACTGGGGACAGCATCGTGGTCGCGCCCAGCCAGACGCTGTCCGACAAGGAGTACCAGATGCTCCGGTCGGCCAGCCTGCGCATTATCCGTGCCCTGCGGATCGAGGGCGGATGCAACATCCAGTTCGCATTGGAGCCTAACCGCATCGTCGCCGACACATTGCCGGGCAGCCAGGCTGACAGCACCTACTACGTGATCGAGGTCAACCCCAGGGTCAGCCGCAGTTCGGCCCTGGCCAGCAAGGCGACCGGCTACCCTATCGCGAGGGTTGCGGCGAAGATCGCGGTGGGCCGGCGGCTCGACGACATTCCGAACGCGGTAACGCAGAAGACGGTGGCGTCCTTCGAGCCCGCCCTCGACTACTGCGTCGTCAAGATCCCGCGGTGGCCGTTCGACAAGTTCCCGAGCGGGGACCGGTCTCTCGGCACGCAGATGAAGGCGACGGGCGAGGTCATGGCCATAGGCCGCACGTTTGAGGCGGCGTTCCAGAAGGCGGTCCGCTCGCTTGAGATCACCAACAGGTCGATTCTGTGGGAGGAGCCGTCCTGGAGGAACGGCGACTCACCGGCGGGCCTGCCGCTGGATTCCCATGACGAGCGGTTGTGGGCCGTAATGTCCGGGCTGCGGCAGGGAGCGTCGCCAGAGGAGATGTCGCGCCTGACCGGCATGGACCCATGGTTCACGTATGCGTTCAAGAACGTCACGGACATGGAGCAGAGGCTCATATCGGGCACCCTCGATGAAGGGCTCCTGTTGGAAGCCAAGCGGCTCGGGTTCTCCGACGAAAAAGTGGCGCTGCTCACCGATAGAACGAAGGAGGAGGTGAGGAAGCTGCGCGGCAGGTGGGGCATACGTCCCGTGTTCAAGATGGTGGACACTTGCGCGGCGGAGTTCGAGGCGCAGACGCCCTACTACTACAGCGCGTATGAAGTTGAGAACGAGGCGGTGCCGATGGAGGGCCGCAAGGCGGTCGTCGTGGGCAGCGGCCCGATCAGGATCGGCCAGGGAATCGAGTTCGACTACAGCTCCGTGCACGCGGCCTGGGCGCTCAGGGACGAAGGCCTGGGGAGCGTAGTAGTCAACTCCAACCCCGAGACGGTGTCTACGGACTTCGATACAAGCGACCGGCTGTATTTCGAGCCCCTCGACGAAGAGAGCGTGCGGGACATACTTGAGAACGAGGCAACCGAGGAGTCCCAGGACGACCTTGCCGTCCCGCCCGCAATTGTGCAGTTCGGCGGGCAGACCGCGATCAACCTGTCGCAGTCGCTGGACTCCGCCGGGCTGCCGATCCTTGGCTCGTCAGCCAAAACTATCGACATGGCCTCGGACAGGCACCTGTTCGAAGAGTTTCTTGCGCGAGTGGGCATCCCGAACCCGCCGGGCGCGGCAGTATCGAACCTGGAGCAGGCGCTGAATGTGGCCCAAGAGGTCGGCTATCCGATTCTCGTCCGGCCCAGTTACGTCCTTGGCGGCCGCGCCATGGAAATCGTGCAGAACGCGACCGAGTTGGTGAAGTACATGTCCATGGCGTTCGAGGCCGGCGGCGGCCGAAGGGTGCTTATCGACAAGTACTTCGAAGGGCGCGAGGTGGAAGTCGATGCAGTCTGCGACGGGGAGTCCGTGGTCATCCCGGGCATCATGGAGCACGTGGAGCGCGCGGGCGTCCACAGCGGAGACTCGATGGCGATCTACCCGGGCCTCACGCTGACGCCGGAAGAGGTCGATACGATCGTCGACTATACGACACGCATCGGCCTCGGGCTGGACGTTCACGGTCTGATGAACATCCAGTTCGTCCTGGTGGGCGGAGACTCCTATCGGAGCCCGAATGACGGGCGCTCGCGGGCGGATGGGCAGCCGGCCAGCGTCTATATAATCGAGGTCAATCCGCGAGCCAGCAGGACCATCCCCTTCATTTCGAAGCTCACCGGCGTGCCGATGGTCAGGTTGGCGATCAACGCCATGCTCGGCAGGAGCCTCCGGGAGCAGGGGTACGAAGGCGGCCTGTGGAAGCGTCAAAAGCTGGTGGGTGTTAAGGCCCCGGTATTTTCCATGTCAAAGCTCACGGGCGTGGACACATACCTCGGCCCGGAGATGAAATCGACAGGCGAAGCGATGGGCGTCGACTACGAGTTCGGCCCGGCGGTCGCGAAGGCGCTGATGGCCGCGGACATGATGCTGCCTGCGCAGGGCTCCGTGCTGCTTAGCATTGCGGATCGCGACAAAGCAAGCTCCGTGCCCCTGGTCCGAGGCCTCGCCGAAGCGGGATACGGTCTGTATGCCACAGAGGGTACGGCCGCGATGATCGAGGGACTCGGCATTCCAATAGTGTCGGTGCCTAAGAAGCTGAACGAAGGCCACCCGAACGTGGTCGACATCATCATGGATGGAACGGTCACAGCCGTAGTGAACACCGTGACCGGCGACCGCGAAGCGCTGCAGGACGGCTTTCACATAAGGCGGGCCGCGGTGGAGCGTCGCATACCCTGCTTCACGTCGCCGGACACGGCACGCGCCGCCGTGGAGGCGCTGACAGACGCCGCGACCAGCTACAACGTGAAGCCCATGGCCGAATACCTGGCCGGACAGTAACAGGGACAGCAGGCGCCAGCAGACGGTCATTGCAAGCCTGTTCCCTACCCTTCACGGCATCCTCTTGAAGACGCTCCCTGACTATCTGCGACCCGGACTGGCAATCGTGTTCGTGGGAATCAATCCGGGTCTAAGCTCTGTTGAGGCCGGACATTACTTCGCATCGCCGCGAAATCGTTTCTGGCCCGCTCTCAACGGCTCCGGTCTGCTGGGCGAGGAGTTGGCCCCACAGACCGACAATCGAGTGCTGGAGTACGGAATCGGTCTGACGGACCTGGTCAAGCGTCCAACTCGGGGCGCCTCGTCCTTAACCGCGTCAGACTATCGCCGTTCTGTTGAGCCGTTAAGAGACAAGATCGCGAGATTCAGGCCGGCCATCGTCTGCTTCCTGGGCGTGATGGGCTGCAGGAACTACGGGAGGCATGCGCACGCGCAGCCCACCACGGTGACTCTTGGCCTCCAGCGCTGGCAAATCAGCGACTCACGGGTCTTCGTCGCGCCAAGCCCCAGCCCCGCTAACGCCGCTTACTCTCTCGAAGACATTACAGGCTGGTTCATACGCCTCAAACGGCTTTCTGATGGCCTCAAGAGGGCGAGCGGCCAGCGATGAGGGCATTCGTGGCCGTAGAGATTCCCGAGGCGGTCAGGAGATCCCTTGCCAGAGAGTTAGCCCCGCTGTTCGATGCGCAACTGCCCGGGCTCCGGCCCGTCCACGTAGACGGGCTGCACGTGACAGTGAAGTTCCTCGGCGAAATCTCTGGCGAGGCAGTAGCCGACGCTGCGTCCGCCCTCACGGCCGCCACACAAGGCTTCGCGCCCGTGCGATTGCACACAGCTGGGGGCGGCGTCTATCCTGGAATTAGAAGACCACGTGTGCTATGGGTCGGCCTGGGAGGCGAAGTCGAGGCGCTTCGCTCGTTGCGTGACGCCGTAGAGGAGTCGATGAAGCAGGCAGGCTTCCCAGAGGACACGCGAGCTACGTTCAGCCCGCACGTGACGGTCGCACGGTTTCGAGGCAACGCGTCGAATTCGACCGTGCGGGCCGCCCTGGACCACGTCAGTTGCTTGGACCTTGAATGCGAGGGCCGCTTTGCCGTGAACGGCCTCAGCCTTATGCGCAGCACGCTGTCTCAGACTGGCGCAATGTACGACAGACTGGCGCTTGTTCCTCTACTTGGCGAGTAGTGTGGGCCCGATCACTTCCAGCTTGTTGCATGAGAATTTACGGTGTTATACTCCCACCTCTATTTCAGGGAGGTGGACATAGCGGTGGCAATTAACGATAACGGCGCTTTCCCGGACTGCAAGGCCTGCCCGGACGGAAGCTTGCTCCCCCTCTCTGACTTTGGCAGTCAGGGAGCCCCCATCCATTACAAGGCTTGGGTGTGCAGTAACCCGGACTGCGGGTTCAACCTCAAGATCCGCAACGGTGACGTCTACATCAACGAGCCGATTTCCAGCGGACAGATGCATACACCTCGAATGAGGTAGCCTTCCCCAGCCACAGTTGCCGTTGGGCTGCTGGCGCGTCACCTGCCCGCCCCAATGCAGCATTCGCCACGGGACACGGGTAACCTTCCCAAAGGCGTCAACTCTCGTCAGTCTGAGCCTGCGCTATAATTTCGACGTGCGTGGCTGCCTTACCTGGCGGCATGCTGCCAGGCCCCACAAGAAACTGCGGCGATGAGACTTACGAGAACGATCACTGAGAGACTGCGATCCCGACGCCATCACCGAGCCATCGGTGTGGGGATGATCGGGCTTGGCCTCGTCATGCTGCTGAGCGTGGCTGGATACTACGCTTATTCGTACTACTCCAGGGCCAGTTTCGACGACCTCAGCTTTGACCTGACGACTGCCGCATCATCTGATGTGTCCGCACCGGTAAACGGAACAGAACAGGGCGCCAGCTTCACAGTGGTGGAAGTCACTGACATGGAATCGGCAGACCCAACGGCCGAACCGGCACTTGCGGTGGTTGACGCGCCTGACACCATATCCGATGAGGCTGCCGCAACTGCGGACGCCACCGGTGAAGCAGGGCTTGCCGCCAGCGATACCGAAGTCGCAGAGGCATCCTCCGACATCAACGAAACGGAGACCGTAGTCTCGACCAGCGTCGAGGTTGCGTCCGATACCGACGGCGACAACGAGGCGGCATCGGAGACGAACGGCGTCGCCGTGGTCGCCACGGAGCCCGCGGACTCTGAGAATGCTTCAGTCGATGCCCAGCCGAACGCCGGCTCATACAACGGCCCGTTCCTGATGGACAGCTTCGCCATGTCGTACCCCGGCGTCGATGTTCACCCGAAGTACTGGGACGACCCGCTATGGGCGGGCAGCGACCGTCTCGAGGTCTATCTGCTGCCGGAAGGATTTGCGGCCGTCTCGTACAAGTCGGACGACTATGAGTGGCTGGGCGAGGCCCCGGCAAACCGTATGGTTATCGCTGACATTGGCGTTGATGCGACTGTCAACGGTCTCAGGATCATCGATCTAGGAGACAGCCAGGCCTACGAGACCCCCAAGAACATCGTTGGTCACATTCCGAGCACCGCAAATCCCGGCGAGTACAGCAATGGCTGGTACTTCGGCCATCTCCAGAGCCCGATCAGGGGCGAGGGCAATGTGTTCCGGCACCTGCCCAAGCTGAGCCAACTTATTCGCGACGGCGATCCCATATTCGTGACGCTTTACAGCACGGACGGCGCCTACCTGTACCAGGTGGTCAAGGGCGAAGTGGTCCATCCATCCGAACTGGAACTGAGCTACACCGAAGATGCGGAGATAACCCTCGTGACCTGCTACCCGCCTCTCGTCTACGATCACCGCTACGTAGTCTCCGCCAAGCTGGTCGGAGTAAAGAACTAACGCAGTCGCGTGGCCTGGTGTGGCTCACTCCGGCTGTCCTCCGATCACTCTTTGCGCCAGTTCCATGAAGTTCTCGGCTGGAGTCGAGAGCGTCTTGCCCTGGAGCGTAACGACGCCACCCTGGTCAACCGGGAGTAACGCAGCCAGGCTGGCAACTCCGAGGATGCGTTCGTCTTCGGAATCTATGGCAAGCCTGGGACCTACCGATATGCCAACGTTCATGGCCACATAGCGCTTGATCATGTCGAAGTTCTCCAACTCGACGATGACGTCATACTGAATGTTCCTGCGTCTGAAGGCATGCTCCAGCAGCGCTCTGGTATGGGACTGCCGTCCACGCAGAATCAGCGGATAGCGGCCGACCTGTTCCAACGACGTCACCGGCTCACGCAGCAGCGGGTGTCCCCTCGGAGCGATGAGCACCCGCTCGTAAGGGAATAGCCCGCGGAACTCCAGCGCCGCGGAGTACACCGGCCTGGCCAGGAACCCCATGTCCACTTCGCCTTCCTCTACGAGTGTCAGCACCTCGTTTCGCAGCGCAGACCGCATCCTCAAGTGCACGTGAGGGAACCTTGTCCGGAACTCCCTCACCACGCGGAGCAGGGTATGGGGAATGATGTCGTGAGTGGCCGCGATCACCACCGGCCCTTCCTCCTCTGCCAGGGCCGTCCGGGATGCAAGGGCGTCAATCCCTTCAACAAGCGGAGAGGCGAGTTGCGACAGCGTGGCGCCCGCAAGCGTCAGTTGGATGGGCCGCTTCATGCGGTCGAAGAGCTGCGTGTTGAGCTCAGTTTCCAGCTTCTTGATATGCGTGGTCGCAGTCGGCTGACCGATGTTCAGATTGTCCGCAGCCTTGGAGATGCTTCGAAGCTTGGCCGCCGTGCAGAAGGTTCTCAGTTCCCTTAGTTCCATCAGTACCCCCTTCAGCCACAGTATCAACGAGGCGAATGTAATCATCATACTGCATGACTTTACGCGATTTCGCAGCCGGCCCGACAATTGGAGGTAGAAACATGCTTCGGGCAGAAGCAAATCCAAAAGCACAGAGAGGAGACCCGAATTGATTAGCACGATTCTAGGCCGGCGCCATGTCAGACTGAACTCGAACTTCGAGCACTACCTGAGGAACCTGGAACGCAGGAGCACCCACGGTATGCCGACGATCCAGGAAGCCCGGCGAGACTATCGATCCGCCATGCGGTCCAGGCACCTGTTCCTGCCGCAAGGCTAGGCAACAGCAGCCTGAAGGGCAGCCATAGCCATCAAAGTGGCCGGGGCTCTGCTCCGGCCAGTGCCCACAACGTCCCGCCCCGGCGGGGCGTTCTTGCTTTGTGCGCTGGGGCGCTGGTCTCCCCTCGTCCCGAGGTGGGACAATGGAGCACACCTGCTGAAGGAGACTTATACGTTGAGATTCCTGAGACGGGATAGCCAGGCCAAGAACAGAGACGCCGCCCAGAAGACACGGCGAGCGTGGTTCGGCCGCGTCACGTCCATGTTCCGGGGCCGAACCCTGGATGAAGAGATATGGGAGAACCTGGAGGAAGCGCTGATCTCCTCGGACATCGGCGTGACCACCGCGATGGAGCTTCTGGACATCGTGCGGGAAGAGGCGCGCAACGAATCGCTGGGCAGCGCCGATGACGTAATCGCACTGTTGAAGCAAAAGATCGCCGGCGCGCTGAGCAAGTCCGGCGACGGTCGAGACATCGACCTGGACAGGACGCCCGCCGTAGTGCTCGTGGTCGGCGTCAACGGCGCAGGCAAGACCACCAGCATCGCGAAGCTGGCGAAGGCGCACCAGGGCTCAGGCCGGTCGGTGATACTGGGCGCGGCGGACACTTTTCGAGCGGCAGGCATCGAACAGCTCCAGGAGTGGGGCAATCGGCTGGGCATTGACGTCATCGCCCACCAGGGCGGCGGCGACCCCGGGGCCGTGGCGTTCGACACGATTCAGGCCGCCAAGGCGCGGCAGGCGGACGTTGCAATCATAGACACTGCCGGCAGGCTGCAGAACAGGACCAACCTAATGCAGGAGCTTCGCAAGGTCCATCGAATTGCAGAGCAGCAGTCGAAAGGCTGGGCGTTCCACGTGCTCCTCGCCCTCGACGCCACAACAGGCCAGAACGGGCTGGCGCAGGCTCGTTCCTTCACCGAAGCGGTGAAGTGCGACGGCGTTTTCCTGGCCAAGCTGGACGGCTCATCCAAGGGCGGCATCGTGGTGGCGATCGCCGACGAACTGGGCCTGCCGGTGCTGTACGTGGGTACGGGGGAGTCGCCGGACGACATAGCGGCGTTCGAGCCGCAAGCGTTCGCCGATGCCCTGTTCGAGGAGGAGACGGACTAGGCGTTCGGCCAGTCCTCCACACGGATCAGGTTGCCGATCTCGGTGACGACGTCCAGACCGCCAATCGCCGTGACCGCTCGCTGGACGGCGTCCTCGTTAGCCATGTGCGTCATGAGCACAAGCTCGGCCTGCCCCGACGCCTCATCCGCGCCTTTCTGTATCACCGAGTCGATGCTGATGCGCAGGTCGCCCAGAATCTTGGTTATCTGCGCGAGCACGCCTGACCTGTCCTTCACGGACATCCTCAGATAGTAGCGCGTTTCCAGCTCCGATACTGGAAGCACGCCCAGCTCCGAGGAGGGCGCCGCTGGGGTAGGCGCCGTGCCACCCGCCATACCGCGCACGATGTCGATCACGTCGCCCATCACCGCGCTCGCCGTGGGCAGGGAGCCTGCGCCCCGACCGTGGAACGTGATCAGGCCGGCGAGGTCGGTCTCCATCTCGACAGCGTTGTAGACGCCGGAGACTTTGCCCATGAGTTCGTCCTGCGGGACCATCGTCGGATGGACCCGGGCGTGGATGCCGTGGCCCGTGCTGCTCGCCAGAGCGAGGAGCTTGATCGAGTATCCAAGCTCTCCGGCATACTGGAAATCACGAGCCTGCAGCCTCGTGATTCCTTCGTGGTAGACGTCCGTGTCGCGGACGCCTGCGCGAAACGCCAGGCTGGACAGGATGGCCAGCTTGTAGGCGGCGTCCACGCCTTCCACGTCGTCTGCAGGGTCGGCCTCCGCGTAGCCAAGCTCCTGCGCCTCTTGCAGCGCGGTCTCGAAGTCGAGGCCGTCACTCGCCATCCTCGTGAGGATGTAGTTGGTCGTGCCGTTAATGATGGCGCGAATCGTGCGGACGTTGTTGGCAGCGAGGTCGCGCACCAGCGGCGAGATAATTGGCGTGCCTCCGCCAACGCTCGCCTCGTACAGGATGCGCACGCCGTTCTCAGACGCCGCTGACAGGATCTCGGGGCCGTTGCTGGCCAGGACCTCCTTGTTGGCCGTGACCACGTGCTTACCGGATCCGATGGCCCGCAGAATGTACTCGCGCGCCGGGCTCCGGCCGCCCATGACCTCCACCACGACGTCAATGTCCGGATCCTTCAGCACATCGTCTGCGTCGGTCGTGAGAATGTCAGGCCCGATCATGACCTCTCGTGACTTGGAAGAGTCCCGCACGAGAGCGCGCTTCAGGCGCACCTCCCTGCCCGCCAGAGAGGCGACATGGCCGGGCTTCTCAAAGAGGACGCGGGCTACGCCGCCGCCGACCACGCCCAGCCCAAGCAGGCCTACCTCTACCGGTGAAGTAGTACTCAAGTCTAGCCTTGGGGCGCGGTCTGGCGCGTGGGCCCGATCAACTTGGTGCCAATCTCAGGCGGCGCCGAGAACCCCAACTGTAGAAGCACCCAGTCGTAGACATCACTGTTCAGGGCCGAGAAGACATCGAACTCAGCCCGACGCTCGTTGACCCAGTCCGTCAGAGCCCTGGACTTGAGCTCGTTCCAGTGCTCCTCGCTAAGGTCCCTGGCCTGCTCCTTGCCTCCAACCATGAAATAGAAGAAGACCCGGTTCGACCTGTCTTCGTAGTCGGGAAGCCTCTGGCTCAGCTGGCCAACCTCCAGGTCGAACAGAACGTCGTCGTAGTCCTCGAGGATGCCTCGGGGCATCCATCCAAGCTCGCCGCTCTTCCGGACCGTGTCGCGAGCGTCGCGGGAGAACTCCCTGACAATCCCTCTGAAGGCCTCGATGTAGTCCTCCGGGGTCTGCGCCTGCTCGATGGCGAACTCGTACTTCTCCTCCATGATGTCGAATTCCTGACCTTCGAGCATCACCACCCGGAACACCCTGACGTGCTCCGCAAAGCGAGGGACCGACTCGCTCATGAACTGGACGAGCTTCTCCCTGGTCATCGACCGCCTGATGGTTTCGCGGTGTTCATCCTCGCTGAGTTGGATTGCGTTCAGGTATCCGGAGTACAGCTCCCTGAACTCGCGCTCCGCCTGTTCAGGGTCGGAGCTCGGCCGCCTCAGCACTAACTCCCTTATGTGCACGTCCAACTCGTCTTCGGAGACCGTGACTCCAAACCTAGGGGCGGACTGGACTAGGATCTCGTGCTGTACCAGGTTTTGAAGCACATTGAACACTTCGGTGGCGGTCTCCATCTGGATGCCCAGGTACTCGGCGCCCCTCTGCTGGACTCTCACCAGCTTGACCAGATCGCCGCGCGTGTACTCAACGTCGTTGACTTTGACCATGACCTCGCGGGGAGGAAGAACGAAGTTAATGACATAGGCCGTGATGAGGATTCCGGCCATTACGAGAACGAAGACACCGGCTACTGCCGCAATTAACTTGGTCCTTCGGCTGCGGCCGGCAACATCGAGCGACTCTCTTCTTGGATCCTCCCCTGAAGAGGAACGGCGGCGGCGGATTCTTCTTTGTGCTGCCACTGCTCAACTCCCCAAGCGCCGGCGCGGACCTCGCGTGCCGATCGTGCCGGCGGCGCCCCGGACTAGCCCGGGAACCGCTGGCTCAGAGCCCCCGTGCGGCTGAACGGAATCAGACCGATGTGGCGTGCCCTCTTTATCGCAGTCGCGAGCATTCGCTGGTGCTTGGCACACGTGCCCGTCTTCCTGCGGCCCTCTATCTTGAACATGTCAGAGACGTACCTTCTGAGGGGCGACACGTCCTTGTAATCGATCGATGTGACGTGGTCCACGCAGAACGAGCACACCCTCCGGCGGGAGAAGAACCGCCCGCGGCCTCTGCGTCCGCCTCGGGGGCCGGGCCGCGAGTCCCTGTACGGCGCGCCCTGACTGGGAGGGCCGGCGGAAGGCGCGGCCGGCGCCGCAGTCTGCGAGGGGGCCGGCGCGGCTGCTCCGTCCGACTGCGCTGCGGGGGCAGCGGCAGCGGGCGCTTCTGGCTGCGCTGCGGGAGCGGCGGCTGCAGGCTCCGGCGCCGCGGGTTGAGCGGCCGGCTCTGGAGCGGGCGCCGCCTCGGTGCTTGTCGTCTCGGTGTTCTCCGTTGTCATTTGTCCTTCCGTGGCCTCTTGCGACCTGGGCTGCTTCGCCATCGATCGCTTCTCTCTATTTCAACGTAACCCTGGGCTGATCGGATTTCGAGGGCGCCTACCAGGGCAGATCGTCTTCGCCCGCGCCGGGCGGCGGGCCCATGTCATCGCCTGCATCGGAGGGGCCGCTTCCGAGGAACACGACCTGGTTTGCGTTGATGTCCAAATTGTACCTCTGCTGTCCGTCCTGGCCCGTCCATGTGCGGCTGCTCAGCCTGCCCTCCACGTATACCTGCCTGCCCTTGCTAAGGTACTGGTTTACCGTTTCCGCCAACTGGTTCCAGGCATTGACGGTGAACCATTCAGTCTCCTCACGCCGCTCGCCGGCTCCGGTTGTGTACGACCTGCTCACAGCAATTCGGAAAGACGTAACCGCTGCGCCGTTCGGCGTGTAGCGCATCTCCGGGTCTGTCCCCAGATTGCCTATGATCATGATCTTGTTCAGTCCGGCCATTTGGGCGTGTCCTTTTGGTGGATGTCTCAGCTATCGGGCGAGCGGCGGGCTGTCAGACCTTGACGACCAGGTGACGGATTACGCCCTGGTCGGCGTTGAGCGTCCGTTCAACCTGCAGCGCCGTCTCCGGACTGGCTGTGAAGCGAGACAGGAGGTAGCTCCCCTCCTGGAATTTCTGGATCGGGTATGCGAGCCGGCGAAGGCCCCACGCCTCGTGGTGCGTCATCTCGCCCCCGCTGCCCTGGACCAGGCCGTCAACCCGCTCTTGGGCGGCACTGACCTCATCGTCGCTGGCCTCCGGACTCACAATCATCACCAACTCGTAGCTTCTGGAACGCTCTGACACCAAATCCTCAGTACCTCAGTCTCTCAGATAAACCGCCAAATTGTAGCATAGTGGCGCTTCGGGCGATGCTGGAGCCGGATGGCGAGGGCGGCCTCGACCCTGCCGGAATTTCCCTACGTCCGGCATTGGGCGTACGGAGAAGTCCGGCCAGCGCACCAGACGTTTCGCTGGGCTAGATGGCGCCTTCCTCCCGCGCCTGTGTGAGCGCGCTCTCGTACGCCTCCAGCGTCTGGTCTATATCGTCGTTCGTGTGCATCGCGGAGAGGATCATCATGCCGGCTCCGCCCCAAACGCCTTCGTTAATCAGGGCCTGCTGCAGCAGACTTTGAGCGTCCGCGCTTATGCCCATTCTTCCGGCGCCTGCGATCTCGCAGAACTCGCGGTCGCAGTCGTGGTCCACGCCGAGCCTGACGTGGACGACCGATGACACGCCATAGGCGCAGCCGGGGACCTCGATCCTGGCAAGCACGTCGTTGAGTCCGTCCTTCAGCCGTTTGGCCTGCGCGTCGGCGCGCTCGTTGATCGGCTCTTCGGCCACGATCTGCAGCGCCGCCGAGCCCGCGGCGGCCGATAGCGGGTTGGCGTTGAACGTGCCGGGGTGCGCGATTCTGCCGGGGGCGATCATGTCTATGACCTCCGCCCTGCCCGCCACCGCGCCGCCCGGAAGTCCGCCCGCAAGAATCTTGGCCATGGCGCACAGATCCGGGGTTATGCCGTACCGGTCCTGCATCCCTCCCCTGGCCCACCGGAAGCCGCTCACTACCTCATCGAAGAACAGGAGGACGCCCTTGCGGCTGGTCAGGTCGCGCAGCCCTTCGATGAACGACGGACTGATGACCACGTCGCCCTGGAAGACGACGGCCGCGATGTCATCGTCTGCGTCCAGCGTACGCTCGACTTCGGAGAGGTCGTACGGCAGGACTATCATCGTGTCCCGCACCGCGTCCGGAATGCCGTTGTCCTGGTTGTCGCCCGCGGCCGCGACGAAGGCCCCGTCCGACCACCCGTGGAAGGCGCCATCGAACTTCACGATCTTCTGCTTGCCCGTGAACGCCCTGGCCATGCGCATGCCCATCATGACGGCCTCTGTGCCGGAGCTCTGGAACCGCAGCTTCTCCGCGCACGGCACCAGTTGCTTCACGAGCGTTCCCCAGCGCATCTCCAGCTCCGTGGAGGCGCTCAGGTGCGTCCCTCTCTCCATCTGGTCCTGCACGGCCTTCACGATCGCGGGGTTGGCCTGGCCGAGGATCATCGCGCCATGCCCCGTGCGGTAGTCGACGTACTCGTTGCCGTCCACGTCCCACTTGTGGGAGCCCTGCCCCCGGTCCATGTATACGCGGAATGGGCTGAGCTTCCGGCCATCGTGCGTGACGCCGTCCGGGAAGATCTCCTCGGCGGAGGAGGACAACTCCACCGAAGATGCGTGAAGCTCATAGAATTTCTCTGTGATCGAAGGCATGTTGGCTCCTGTTCGGGCAGCTTGACGGCTTCGGAGATTATAGTAGAGGCAGCCAGGGCATGTCAGGACTTACACAGGACCTGCAAGCTGCATCTGCAAGCGCGCAATCTTGACTGGTAAAACTGGCGATGTTTAACATCACCGTCGCTCTCCATGCAAGACTCTCGAGCACAGGCCCGGTCGGCAGGCCTGGCCTTGGACGGGTCAATAGCTCAGGTTAAATATGTACTTCGTGCGGCTGGTGCTCTTCTGCGCCGACGTATTCAACGACTACCTCTACAAAAACTGCCCGTACATCGCGGGCGCAATCGCCCTGTACACGCTGTTCTCCCTGTTTCCGCTGATACTCGCGATCATCTCCATCGCCGGCTTCTTCCTGGGAGACGAGATCGACAGGGCCGAGCTTGCGATGAACATCGCAGAGGTCATCCCCGTCTCCAATGAGCTGATCAGCGACACCATCGAGGACATTGTCCGCGCACGAACGATCACCAGCGTGTTCAGCATCCTTGGCCTGCTCTGGGCGGCCACCGCCGCATTCGCCGCGATACGCAAGGGAATAAACAACGCCTGGGGCATCACCAGGACCCGCCCGTTCCTCAAGGAGCGCGTGATAGACCTGTCGCTTGTGTGCGGGGCGGGCGTGCTCGTGATGATGTTCCTGTTCACCGGCCCCGTGTTCAACGCCGTTCGGGACCTTGCCGGCTCATTGGCTCCTGACTTCGAGCTGGCGGGCAATCTGATCTGGGGCCTGACGGCGCAGCTCACGATGCCCATCTTCTCGTTCTTCACATTCCTGGTCCTGTACAGGTATCTCCCGAACACGCGGCTGGAAATGAGGCAGGTATGGCTCTGCGCGCTGGTGGCTTCAATCTGCTTCGATATCGTCACGTGGGGGTTCGTCTGGTACATAGGCCAAATCGCCGTTTACAACGCCGTTTACGGATCCATCGGCGCCGTGCTTGTCTTGTTGACCTGGGTATATGTGTCGGCTATTATCATGCTGTTCGGAGCCCTCGTAACGTCCAGGTACGCGGCGGCGGCTCGGAACGACAAGAACGGGAAGGCCTTCGGAATAGTATGGAACGGCCTCTCGCGGGTTAGGCTTCGGGTAGTTGCGGAACCTTCGTTGGCGGGATAGGGGAAGAAGTCTTACTTTAGCCCTCACCTTCGCTCTGGCGGCACTGCTGTGTGCTGCGTGCGGGAGCGGGACGGAAGAGGCCGAAGGCGGCGACGCGGTCGAGTTTATGCCGACGATCGTCGCCTCGACCTCCGAGCCCGTCCCAACGCCTCAGCCATCGCCGCCGCCCTACTCTCTCGCCACGCTCCCCTCGATCTCGGACCTCGTTGAGGCGATCCAGCCGTCAGTGGTCTCCATATCGGTGGAGTCGGTTGAGCGGGGCTTCTTCTTCAGCTATCTCAACCAGGGCGGCGCGACCGGCACGGTAGTGCGGCCCGACGGCTACATCGTGACCAACCTGCACGTCATCGACGGCGCTCGGGACATCAAGGTGCACGTCCCGAATGCCGACAGTTACGACGCCACGGTTGTGGGATTCGACAGGCTGACAGACCTCGCAATCCTCAAGATCGACGCTGAGGACCTCCCGGCGGTGACGTTCGCCGACTCACGGAGCGTGCGCGTGGGCGATTGGGTGATGGCGGTCGGCAACGCGCTCGCGCTGCCGGGCGGCCCATCCGTAACGGTGGGCATTGTCAGCGCCAAGGGCCGCTCCATCCAGACGCAACACCAGAATGAACTGTTCGATCTGATCCAGACTGACGCGGCGATCAACGAGGGCAACAGCGGCGGCCCGCTGGTGAACATGGACGGCGACGTCGTGGGCATCAACACGGTCATTCTCCAAGAAGCACAGGCAATAGGCTTTGCCGTTAGCGCCCTTCAGGCTCAGCCGATTATCCACAAGCTCATCGAGGACGGCCGGGTGGTCAGGCCCCTCATCGGGTTCAACAGCGTGGACGTGACACCGGCAATCGCGAGCGATCTGAGCCTCCCGGTTGATGAGGGCATCATCGTTACGAACCTGCTTGCAGACGGCCCTGCAGCCGTGGCAGGAATCGACGTGGGAGACGTCGTCACCAGGTTGGACGACATTCCTACGCCGTCCAACGCCAGATTCCTGATGCTCCTGTGGTCGTACGAGCCTGGAGATCAGGTGGCGATCGAGTACTATCGGGAAGACGAAAGCCGGATCGCGACCGTCACCCTGGAAGAACGCCTGGTACGCTGAATCAGGTCCTGACAACGCCCAGCACCGTTTCCTCACCGTCAATCGTGTGCGTCTCCTGGTAGCAGTCGCCGGTTGGTGCGTCCCCGACCAGCCGCTCCGACAGCGTCTCCCCACGAACGTAGTCGCCGTGTGCCTCCATCACGGCGCACACCTCGGCTGAACCGCCGTAGTACGTGAGTATGCGGTCCGAGATGTCGAACCCGGCGGACCGCCGCATGTTCTGGATCCGGTGAACAACCTCGCGCGCCAGGCCCTCGGCGGCTAGCTCCGGGGTGACCTCGGTCTCGATCGCCACCATGTACCCGGCCTCGCTCGATACTGAGTAGCCGGCCCTGTTGGACGTCTCCACCAGGACCTCGTCCGGCTCCAGTGCGTGCTCGCCCGCCTGGACGCTGCCTCCAGCGCTCACCACCGCATGGACCTCGGCGGGGTCGAGCGCGGCAAGCGCCGATGTGATGTCCCTGACTTCCCTGCCGTACTTGGGGCCGAGGACAGCGAGGTTGGGGCGGACCTCGTAGGAGAGCATCTCGCTCTCGTCGCCGGCGGTGCCAAGCTCCTTTACGTTGATCTCGTCACGAATCTGCGCGGCGATCTCAGCGAGCATATCAGCCTCGCGCGGCTCCCTGACCTTCACAACGGCTCGCGCCAGCGGCTGCCGTACCTTGAGCGACGCCTGGCTCCTCGCCGCCCTGCCGAGGCTGGACAGGCGCATCGCCAGTCTCGTCGCGTCGTCAAGCCGCTCGTCGATCTTTGACGCGTCCGGCTCTGGGTACGCCTCCAGGTGAACGCTCTGTTCCCCATTACCTGTCGACCTGACAAGGTTCTGGTGCATCTCCTCGGCGAGGAACGGGACGACAGGCGCGAGCAGCTTGCTCAGCGTCACCAGGCACTCGTACAGCGTGTGGTACGCGGAGAGCTTGTCGGCGTCCGCGGCGCCGTTCGGGCCTCCGACAACGCCCGCCTTCCAGAAACGCCTGCGGCTCCGGCGAACGTACCAGTTGGACAGCCGCTCAACGAAGTCCTCGGCAGCGCGCGACGCTCTCTCAGGCTCAAGGCTATCGAGCGCGGCGCGCATGTCCGCGGTCAGAGCGTTCAACTCGGAGATGATCCACCTGTCGAGCTCCGGCCTTTCGACGTGCGGCGGCGGTTCCCCTGCCGACTCCGGAGAGAACTGGTCGATGTTCGCGTAAGTGACGAAGAACGAGTACACGTTCCAGAGCGGAATGATGAACTTGCGCCGCACGTCGTCCGCGACGCGGTACCCAAAGTTCAGGTTGGCCGCCGGATTCTGCCGCGCGTACATCCACCGCATCGTGTCCACGCCCATGCGGTCGGCCGCCTCCTCGAACATGATGGAGTTGCCCTTGCTCTTGTGCATCTCGTCGCCGTTCTCATCTCGCATCGTCGCGTAGCTGAAGATCGAGCGACACGGCTCCCTGTCTTCCAGGACGGTGCTCATGGTCAGCAGCGAGTAGAACCAGTTCCTGAACTGCCCCGGGAAGCTCTCCGAGATCCAGTCCGCGGGGTACCAGTCGGCCCAGTAGTCTTTGTCATTCCTGTAGCCGATCGTGGAGAAGCTGACGATTCCGGCGTCCAGCCACGGATTGCCCACGTCCTTGATGCGCGCCACAGAAGCGCCGCACTTCTCGCACGCGATGCGAACGGCGTCGATCCAAGGCCGGTGGGGCGAGTGGCCCTCAAACTCGTCCCATCCTTCGATTGCTCGCTCCTTGAGTTCCGTCTCGCTCCCGATCACCTCGAAGTGACCGCAGCCGCACTTGTAGATTGGCAGCGCGAGGCCCCAGTAGCGCTTCTTGGAAATCATCCAGTCCCGCATGTTCCTGAGCCAGTCCAGCTCCCGCTCCATGCCGAACCCCGGCACCCACTTGATGCGGCGAGTCACGTCGGAGATGCGGTCGCGCAGCCCGTCCATCGAGATGAACCACTCATCGACCAGCCTGAAGACAAGCTCCGAGCCGCAGCGCCAGCAGAACGGGTACCTGTGGGAGTACTTCTCCAGGTGGTACAGGACGCCCTTCTCCCTGAGGTCCGCGTAGATAGGATCGTTGACGTCGTACACGTTCATTCCGGTCAGCCAGCCGAAGCCGTCCCCGAAGTCTCCGTGCTCGTCCAGCGGGGCCAGCGCGGGCAGGCCGAGCTCGTTGCCTAGCGCGAAGTCCTCCTGACCCGAACCAGGCGCGACGTGCACGAACCCCGTGCCCTCGCTCTCGGTGACCTCGTCCCACTCGACGACACGGTGCTCGGAGCCTGCCTGTGCAGGCAGCTCTTCGAACGGCGCTCTGTAGCGGAGTCCGACGAACTCCTTGCCGGGCACTTCTTCCAGAACTGTGTGCTCGCCGCGTATGACCGACTTGCAGGCCTTCGCGACGTACAGCACCTCGTCTCCGGCCTGCACCTTCAGGTAACGCAAGTCTGGGTGCACTGCCGCCGCCATGTTCCCGGGCAGCGTCCACGGCGTCGTCGTCCAGATCAGGATCGACTCGTTCTCTCTGTCCAGCAGGGGGAGCCGTACGAACAGGCCGGGGTGCACCACATCCTGGTAGCCCTCAGTGACGATCTCGTGCTGCGAGAGTCCCGTACCGCACCTAGGGCACCACGGCATGACGTCCGTACCCTCGTAGATCCAGCCCTGCTCATGGCACGTCTTCAGGAAATGCCAGATCGTGTAGTTGTTCTCGTCAGACATCGTGTGGTACGAGTTGTCCCAGTCCATCCAGTAGCCGAGCCTCACCGACTGGTCGGTCTGCACCTTGGAGAACCGGCGCACACGCTCCTTGCACAGCTCCACGAACCTGTCGATGCCGAACGCCTCGATGTCCCGCTTCGAGCCGAAGTTGAGCTCCTTCTCCACCTCCACCTCGATCCACAGTCCCTGCCCGTCGAACCCGTTCTGGTAGCGCTGCCTGTAGCCCAGCATCGTCTTGTAGCGCTGGAACAGGTCCTTGTACGTGCGGCCCCACGCGTGGTGCACGCCCATTGGGTTGTTCGCCGTAATCGGGCCGTCTATGAAGGAGAATCGCCTGTCCGACGACTCGTTGCGGTCCATGTACCGCTGAACGATGTCGTTGTCCTCCCACCACTGGAGCGTCTTCTTCTCCTGCTCCGGGAAATCCACCTTCGAGCTGACCGGTCTAAACATGGCTATTACCTCATCCAGCGATTGCTAGCGTCTGTTGGTCTTTCCAATTCAGTTGCGCGAGCCGGCAGAGCTTACCTGCGGCTGTCGGCCCGGTTGCTTGCGACGACCCAGAGTCCGTAGGCGGCGGGAGAAGGATCGTCTAGCCTGACCTCCGCGCCCATTCCATAGGAGACCTTGTGAGTCCAGCCCGCCTCCCGCAGCAACTCGATGACCTCGTGGAGGCTGTACACTCTCAGCGTGAACTCGACCGCGTTATGGAGTACGAGGTCGCCGTTACTTCTCTTGAAGAACTCCCAACGGTTCTCGATCGATGACGTGACCATGTCCAGGCTGCGCTTCTCCCAGATTAGGACTCCATCCGCCTCCTGTGTGCCTTCCGGCAAGAAGCCGTTCATGAACCAGTCGCGGTTGGCCGCGTTTACCAGCAGCAAGGCGTCCGGGCCGGACAGGTCGCGCAGCTGCCGGAACATGCGGACATCGGCTTCCCGCCCGTAGTAACCGTGCGAGGTGAACATGTTGATCGTGGCGTCGAATGGCTCAGATCCCGCAAGTTGCTCTCCAATGCCGCGCGCGTCGCCGACGTGGAACTCCACTTCAGCGCCGGCGTCCTTGGCCAGCTCCCGAGCCCGCTCGATGAACACCGGCGAGATATCGACGCCCGTCACCCGGTACCCGAGCCTCGCCAGCTCGATCGAGTGCCTGCCCACGCCGCACGCGAGGTCGAGCACGCGCCCGCCGGCCGGTACGCCGCCGTCCCGGAACAGCCCATCCAGTACTGCCGCCTCCTGTACGGCCCGCTCCCACCGTGTCTCGAGGAACGGCATGTACAGATCGCCGTGCTCGACGAACATGCTGTGCGTCCAGTGTTCCCTGTCTATCTGGTCTGCCACTAGCCCCTCGCGCGCGCCTCTATCTGCTTATCGCCGCCAGTTTCTTGCGGACAAAGAAAAACTCCCGTCCCAATCCAGGGACGGGAGCCTGAAAATCGATCGATTCGATCAAGTCTGCCGCGGTACCACCCCAGTTCCCCGATTTCTCCGCCCACAAAAGACGAAGCGTCCGGGACACTCGTTACTGGCGCTCTCCAGGAACGCCGCGTCCGAGTAACGTCGGACGAGTCCGGCGCGCCCTACTCGCGCCCTCCGGCGCTTTCGGGCGGCTGAGCGCCACTGGCAATCAGCCTGCACGCAGCTCGGGAGTGATGCGCCCAGGGCCGTTCCGCATCCCCTTTCACCAGCGTGGGACTCGCTGCCCGGCCGGTACCCCTGCGCCTGTCTCCGTCTTTGCTTTGAATTAAGCGTAGGGTTGGCCGCGCCGCGTGTCAAGGAAGGCTCCGGTCACGGAAGCGCACCGTAAGCCCATGTGCCGGCCTCGGTAATAGCTACGCCGGTTGCCCTTCCTGTAAACTTGCCTCCGTCTCCATTCCGCTTGCGGATGGTCGGCCATGCCACCAGAGCGACTGCAAGGCACAGATGCGGCACCTAACCTCTACTGAACAGATCGACCGGGCTTGGATCGAGGACGTACTTATTCCCGCGTGCGACGAGTACCGTGCAGGCAACTCGCACGCTGACGCGCTCAAGGGGAAAGCGCTCTACTGCCTGTTTTACGAACCCAGCTTCGTAACGCGGACCTCCTTCGAAAGAGCGGCCGGCATGCTCGGCGCGGACGCGTTGCACACCGAAGACGCGTCCCAGTTCTTCCCCGTCACCACCGCCAACTACATCGACAACGTGATCGATATGCTGGCCAGCCTCCACATCGACCTGGTCGCGCTTCGCAGCAGCGATCCCGGCGTGGTGGAGACGGCTGCCGCAGCCGATGCCATCCCCGTCATAAACGCGGGCAGCGCCGTGGACCACCCGACGCAGGCGCTGACGGATGTGTACACGCTGCGCCGCGAGCTCGGACGGCTCGACGGCCTGCGCGTGGCCGCTGTCGGTAGGCTGGAACACCGCAACGTGAACGCTCTGCTCGTAGCGCTGTCGCTGTTCGATGACGTAAGCGTCGACCTGCTGCCATTCAGCGGCCGCATCGACCCCGCCGTGGAGTCGCACTGCCGGGAGCGCGGCCTCACATTGACGCTGCTGGACAGCGCGGACGGACTTTCCGAGGCCGACGCGGTCTATCTCAACGGCCCTCGCACAGTGGCCCACGCGCAACTGCTCAAGTCCAGGGGCGCGTTCGACCTCAACATCGACGCCGAGTTCATGTCCGGCCTCAAGCCGGACTGCCCTGTGCTGGACCCTATGCAGCGCAGCGGCGACTTCGAGGTCTCGACCACTGACAACAGGCTTGCGTTCTACCGCCAGGCCGAGAACTCCCTGTACGTCAGGATGGCAGTGCTCGTGAAGATGCTGGGCGAGTCGGGCGGATAGCGGGGCGCGAGTTGCGGCAAGTGACCATCGAAGCGCGCAAGCTCCCGAGGATCAGACATCTAGCCTCGTTCCGTCACCCGGACTACCGGTCAACCTGGATCGCGTACATGATCTCCGGTTGCGCGCTCTGGACGATGATCGTTGCCAACTCATGGCTCGTGCTGGAGAAGTCTGGCTCTTCAGGCTGGGTCGGCATCATCACCTTCGCTTCGATGATCCCATACCTGGTGGTCTCGCCCATAGGCGGCCTGCTGGCGGACACGTTCGACCGCCGCGCGCTCGCGCAGGCAACTTTCGTGGCGTCCACAGTTGTGAGCCTGGTGCTCGCCGTGCTCGCGGTCACTGGCGTTGTAGAACTTTGGCACGTGGCCGTTCTGGTGTTCCTCAGCGGGTGCTTTCGAACGGTCCAGGAGGCGACGATCGCGGCCCTCGTCCCAAACCAGGTGCCGCAGGAAGACCTGCTCAACGCCATCACGCTCAGTTCGGCCACGCGTCACGGCGCCCGCTTCCTCGGCCTGCTCGTAGCCGCGCCGCTGCTGGCGGTCGACTTCGTCGGCGTCAGCGGCGTTCTGTTCATGAGCGTGGCCTGCAACCTGGTCGGGGCCCTGATGATGTCTAGGGTTGGCACCGTTTCAAGGGGAGTGCGCCGGCCCGGCGACAACATGATGAGCAGCATGGTCGAGGGCTTGGCATACATCTACACACACAGGATGATCGCGCTCTTCATAATCATCACCGTGTTCCACTGCGCCCTCGCCATGTCGTTCGAGGCTGTGTTCCCTATCTTTACCCGCGACGAGCTGGGCGCGGTTGACGGCTCGGCGCTCGGTTACCTCGTGATGGGCTTCGGGATCGGAGCGCTGGCCGGAACAGTGGTCCTTGCGGGCATAAGGTCAGAGCGCTTTAAGGGGCAGATGCTCTTCCTGACCGGACTCGGAAGCGGCCTGACGCCGCTGCTTCTAGCGGTCTCCTTCAATGTCCCGATGGCTACCGCCGCGACCGTTGCGATGGGTTCGACTCAGGCCACCTTCATGACGCTCTCCAACACGTACGTCCAGACGCTGGCCCCGGACAGGCTGCGGGGCAGGATCTCCAGCCTGTACATACTCCACGCGGGCGGCATCATGGCGTTCGGCAACCTCGGCTTCGGCTTCATCGCCGACGTGTTTTCGGCGCCTCCGTTGCTGGCGGTGACCGGCATGATGTTCTTCGCTTTCATGGTGTTGTCCGGCGCTGGCCAGGAAGGCCTGCGAAGGGTGTACCGCACGGGCGAGGTCGCACCGGCGGCGGCCTGACATGGACCCGGGCGCCAAACATCGCGAGGCCGTGCGAAGGGCCGTGATCCCGGCTGCCGGCCTCGGCACGCGGTTCCGGCCGGTAACGCTGGCCGTGCCCAAGCCGCTGCTGCCCGTCCTCGACACTCCGGCGCTACACTTCGTCGTCCGCGAGGCGATCGCGTCCGGCATCGAGGAGGTTGCGCTGATTGTCGCGCCGGGACAAGAGTCCATCGCGCGTTACTTCGACGACAGCGGCGTCGAGGCCAGCGTGTCCGCGTTCGTACAGGAAGAGCCGCGCGGAATCGGGCACGCCGTACTGCAGGCGCGCGAGTTCGTGGGCGAAGACCCATTCGCGGTGCTGCTGCCCGACGACCTGTTCTGGGCCCCGAAGCCGGCGCTCTCATATCTGGTCGACGCATTCGTACGCTTCGGCGAGAGCGTCATCGTCGTCGAAGAGGCAACCGACGACCGCATCCCATCGCTCGGAATCATCGACACGATTCCGATGGAGGAGGGCCTGTTCGAAGTTCGCTCCATAGTGGAGAAGCCCCGGCTCGAAGACGCGCCGTCCAACCTCGCCGCCATCGGCCGCTACATTCTCACGCCGGACATCATTGGCATTCTGGAGCGCCTGCCGCCGGGAGCAAACGGCGAGATCCAGCTTACCGACGCCATCTCCGCGCAGCTAATCAGCGGCCGAGTCCTCGCCGCGCTCGTGCCCGGCGTGCACATCGACGCCGGCACGCCCACCGGCCTCCTGCGAGCGTCGGTACACGAGGCGCTGCGCCGTGAAGACACATCAGCAGCAGCCAGGGCGTTTCTGAGAGAAGAACTGTCCGGCCTAGACTAAAGGCTACCCGTACCCGCAAGCCTGCGCCTAAGGAAGCCAACACTCCCTCATGGGTGCAGGGCGTGCCCTGTCCAAAAGCCTTCGGCGTCGCTGATCGACTCCAGCCGCGCCTTCACCGCCTGAAGGAACGCGCCCGCTTCGGCGCCGTCCATGGTCCGGTGGTCGAACGTCAGGCCCACGTTCATCATCGACCTGATCGCGATCGCGTCGCCCACGACAACCGGCCGTTTCACGATAGCCTCCGTCGCAAGTATCGCGGCCTGCGGCGGATTGACCAGCGGACGTGATGCCACCGACCCGAGCGCGCCGGTGTTGTTCACCGTGAACGTGCCGCCCTGAACGTCCGGCAACTCCAGTTTGCCCGCCCGCGCCCGCTCGATCAGCGCATCCAGCCGGGTTGCGACCTCCGCGACGCTGAGCCTGTCGGCCTCATGCAACACCGGCACCATCAGCCCTTGCGGCGTGGCAACTGCCACGCCGATGTTGATCTCGCGGTGCAGCACAATTTGGTCGCCCTCCCACGACGAGTTAAGAAGCCGATGTTCCCTCAGACAGGCCGCTGCGGCAGCAACGAAAAACGGCAGGAACGTGAGCCCGGCGCCCGTGCCTTCCAGGAACTCTGCCTTCAGCCCTTCGCGCACCGCAACCAGCCCTGACACGTCCGCCTCCACCATCGACCACGCCTGCGGAATCTCCGTCGCGCTCCGCACCATGTTCGCCGCGATCATCCGGCGCACCGGCGTGACCGCAATGTGCTCCGGCTGCTCGACGGACTCAGCCGAGGGCCGCGCGTCGTCTGGCGCTGCCCCCGGCGGAGCCGCGCCGTCCTCCACAACGCTGCGCACGTCCCGCAGCGTCACCCTGCCGCCCATACCGGTGCCGGCTACCTGCGCGAGGTCGATGCCGTGCTGCTCGGCCAGCCGCCTCACTGCGGGAGAGTACCGCTGCCTGGACTCTCCGGGCGGGGCCGCCGGCGCGTCCTCCCTCAACGGAACGTTGGCGGAACCCGTCGGACCCACCGGCGCTGCATCCTCTATGTACGTCCCTAGAGTGTCGACGCCTTCCGGCGCGGGAGCTCCGGACGGCATTGCAACGGCGGGGCCAGGCTGCGCAGAAGATTCCTCGCCGTCCGCCGCCATCTCGGCGATGGCCGCGCCCATAGGGACGGTGTCGCCCTCCTGCGCCAGGATGCGCGTCAGCACCCCGGACGCGGGCGACGGGAACTCCATGTTGACCTTGTCGGTAACTACCTCGACCAGCGGAGCGTACTTCTCCACCCGGTCGCCGATCGACACGAGCCACTTGCCGATCATGCCCTCGGTGACAGATTCACCAACCTGCGGCAGCTCGATTCTCACTGGTTCACTTCACCATGACTCGCGGAGTCGGGCCTAGTAAGCCGCAAGTTCACGCGCGGCGTCCACGATCTTATCGGCGCTCACCATGAACATCTGCTCCAGCGGCGGGCTGAACGGCATCGCCGGCACGTCGGGCCCGGCCAGCCTGACGACCGGGCCGTCGAGGTAGTCGAACGCCTCCTCGGCGATCACCGCCGCCACCTCCGCGCCGACGCCCAGGAACTTGTTGTCCTCGTACACGACCATCGCCTTGCCCGTGCGCCGGA
This sequence comes from Dehalococcoidia bacterium, assembly GCA_965116985.1. GTDB lineage: Bacteria > Chloroflexota > Dehalococcoidia > Lucifugimonadales. The sequence continues at coordinate 743,727 of OZ220745.1, forward strand.
CCGACTCCAGAAACGTCTCCGTGTCCATCGGCCGCACCGTCTGCAGGTCGATCACCTCCGCCGATATGCCCTCCTCCGACAGCGTCCTCGCGGCCAGCGCGCAGTGATGCACCATCAGGCCGTACGTGATCATTGTGAGGTCGTCACCCGCCAGCTTGACGTCCGCCCTGCCGAGCGGCAGCGTGTAGTCCGCGTCCGGCACCTCGCCCTTCACCAGCCGGTACGTCCGCTTGTGCTCCAGGAACACCACCGGATCGTCGTCCCTGATCGCGCTCGTCAGCAGGCCCTTCGCGTCGTACGGCGTGCCCGGCATGACCACCTTGAGCCCCGGCGCCTGCGCGAACGCCGCCTCCACGCTCTGCGAGTGGTACAGCCCGCCCCGGACTCCGCCGCCGAACGGCGCCCTGAGCACCATCGGCACGCTCACGGCCCCGTTCGTCCCGTACCTCGCCCGGGACGCCTCGCCCACGATCTGGTTCATCGTGGGCCATATGAAGTCGGCGAACTCGATCTCAGCGATAGGCCTCATCCCGCACATCGCCGCGCCAACGGCGATGCCGGCAATCGACGACTCAGCGATGGGCGTGTCGATAACCCTCTCTTCACCAAACTCATCGAGAAAACCGTCGGTCGCAAGGAACACGCCGCCCCTTTTGCCGATGTCTTCGCCCAACACAAACACGTCGTCGTCGCGGCGCATCTCCTCGCGCATCGCGTCGCGTATGGCTTCCAGCACGTTCCGCTCGGCTATGACGCACCCCGCTCTCGGGCGTAGACGTGGTCCCCGAACGTGTCGGTAGATGGGTACGGCGCCGACTCCACGAAATCGGTCGCTTCGTTCACCTGCCGCATGGCGTCGCTCCGCATCTCCTCGTCCTGCTCCGCGCTCAACACGCCGTCAGCCGTCAGCCGTTCGCGGAGCAGCGTGAGAGGGTCGTGCAGCCGTGCCAGGCTCAGCTCCTCCTCGGACCTGTACCGGCTGTCGTCATCGTCGCTGGTGTGCGGCAGGTACCGCTCGACGCGAGCCTCGATGACCGTCGCGCCCTGCCCTGCTCTCGCGCGCTCCGCCGCCTCGGCCGTCACGCTGTAGACGGCGGCCGGGTCTGTGCCGTCGACCTGCTCGTATGCGAGCCCATAGCCCTCCACCCGCGCCGAGAGGTCGCTGACGGCCATCTGCAGCGAAAGCGGAACGGAGATCGCGTACCGGTTGTTCTCGTAGAAGAAGATCAGCGGCAACTTGTGTACCCCGGCGAAGTTCATCGACTCGTGGCAGTCGCCCGTGCTCGTAGCGCCGTCGCCAAAGTACGTGATAGTGACCGCGCCGTCGCCCCTGATCTTCGAGACCAGCGCCGAGCCCACGGCCTGCGGTATCTGCGTGCCCACGACGTTCGAGAGGTTGAACAGGTGTGTCTCTGGGAAGTAGCCCTGCGACGGAAACTGCCGCCCGCCGCTGAGCGGCTCGCCCTCCTTGCCCATGTACCCAAGCATGATCTGCGTCGGCGTGAGCCCGAGGTGCAGCTGCACGGCCAGGTCGCGGTAGTAGATGAAGAACCGGTCCTTGCCCCGCCTCAGCGCGTGGACGCTGCCAAGCTGCGCCGCCTCATGCCCCTGCGCGGAGGCGACGATCGCCGCTTTGCCCTGCCGGTTGAGCATCCAGATGCGCTCGTCCAGCGTGCGGCACAGGACCATCTCGCGATAGATGTCCAGAAGCTGCGCCTGCGTCGGGGCGAACCCTCCCGAGGCCGGTCCGGTCCGAACGGTCGTAATGCCGCCGTCGTCAGAGTCAGTCACGACACGCAACTCCAAGCGGCGGGGCCGCGAGGCCCGCTCGATTCAGCCATGACTGGAGTCGGTCGCATCTGAGCGGCCTGGCTGTTCTAACCCGTTCCGTTCCCCGAGCCGTTGGAGGTCGGGCTCATGCTCTCGTCCAGGATCTCCAGCAGGTCTCGCGCCTGCTTGGCCTCCGCCACGCCCTTGGACTCTATGCCCTCGCTCATCATCTGCAGGCAGAAGGGGCAGGAAACGCCCACCGTGTCGGCCCCCGTGTTCAGGAAGTGGTCGGTTCGGATGTGGTTGACCTTCGGGCTCTCCTCCAGCATCCACATCCGTCCGCCGCCCGCGCCGCAGCAGAAGGCCCGCTCGCGGTGCCTAGGCGCCATCTCCACCAGCTCCAGGCCGGGAATCGCGCCCGCGATCTTGCGCGGTTCGTCATAGATGCCGTTGTGCCGGCCTATGTAGCAGGAGTCGTGGTACGCGACCACGCTGTCGACTCGGTTCAGCGCCTTGATCTTGCCTTCGTCCACAAGCCCCGCGACGAACTGAGTGTAGTGCAGCACTTCGTAGTTGCCGCCGAACTGCGGGTACTCGTTCTTCATCGAATTGAAGCAGTGCGGGCAGATCGTGACGATCTTCTTGACGTTGTACCTGTTGAGCGTCTCTATGCTCTGCTCTGCCATGATCTGGAACAGGTACTCGTTCCCAAGCCGCCTCGCCGGATCACCGGTGCACGTCTCCTCCGCCCCGAGTACCGCGAAGTCCACCCCGGCCCGCTTGAGCACCGACGCCATCGACCGCGCCACGCTCTGGCTACGCTCGTCCATCGCCGCAGTGCAGCCCACCCAGAACAGCACTTCCGCCTCCGGGTGCTCCGCCAGCGTGCGAAGCTCCATGCCCTCGTACCAGTCGGTGCGCGTGTACTGCGTCCCGCGCCACGGGTGGCCGCGCTGCTCCATGTTCATCAGCGCTTCCATCGCCGTGTCGGGGATGTTCGCCTGCTCCAGCACCAGGTTACGCCGCATGTCCACGATGCTGTCGATGTGGTCGATGAACACCGGGCACGCCTGGATGCAGGCCATGCACGTCGTGCACGACCACACGGCCTCAGGATCGACGTACGAGAACACGTCCTTCTCGGGCGGCGGTGGCTCCTCGCCGTTCTTCTTCGCCGCCAGCATCGCCGGAGCGCGGTCCGTGGAGTACGCGCGCAGGTCCTGAATCACCTTGCGCGGCGAAAGCACCTTTCCGCTGGCGTGCGCAGGACACTGGTCCTGGCACCTGCCGCAGTTGGTGCACGCGTCGAAATCGATTAGCTGTTTCCACGTGAAGTCCTGCAGATCGCTCGCCCCGAAGCGCTCGAGCGACATGAAGTCGCCCATCGGACGCAGCGTCCCGTGGCCTCGCGCCGGGCGCAGGAACGCGTTGATCGGCGCGAAGAAGATGTGGCTAACCTTCGTGAAATTAATCGCCATGTAGGCGAACACGGCAGCGGTCCCAGCCGCGTGCACCCAGTAGGTGATCTGGTAAATGAGGATCATTACATCTTCGGAAGCGCCGCGGAACATCAGCGAGAACACGTAACCCCCGGGCGCCGCCCACACCGGACCGTCCAGCGTGCCGTCGAGCCGCGTTCCCTCGATCCGTATGCCCTCCACGATAAAGCCCGTCAAGATGAGGCTCATCAGAAACGCCAGGAACACGTGGTCCTCTACGAACGTGTTCAGCCTCGACGGCTTCATGAAGTACCGCCGGACGATTGCCATCGACACGCCTATGAACGCGAAGATGCCGCCAAACACGTCCCAGACGAAGTCCTCCTGGACTCTGAACCGCGCCGTCGGAAAATCGAAGTCGAACGGGTTCAGCTTGTGGAACTGGAACTCCAGCATCCCGATCGTGGTCGCCGCGAACAGGAACAGGAATCCCCAGAAAATGAAGAAGTGCATCAGCCCCGGGTACAACTCGCGCTTGATGAAGCGCCGGTGCCCGAAGATGTCCATGCCGGCCAGCTTGAGAGACCGCTTGACGCGCTCTCCCCACGGGCCGAGGTCCGCGTACTCCCTGCCGAGCCGCCAGATGCGCGCGCGCTGCCAGATGGCCCAGCCGAACGCCAGCGGGGTGACAATCAGGAGCGTGTACACCAGCACTCCCCAGAGTGGATAGCCGATGTTCCAGAACTCTTCCCTTCCTGGCATAGATAAGTATCCTCTCAGGTTCGTTGGAGTTGAAAATCGCAGCTTGGCGGAGCGCCGCAATTGTAGATTCGGCAGCTAGGAGGGTCAAGCGCGACATGCCCTCCTTGAAGCGCGCTTCACTTGACTGAGTCCATGATTTGCCCAGGGGTGACAACTAATCAGCCAGACAAGGTTGGTTGCGACATGGCCAACAGACGGCCTGACTCAGACGCTAAGTCGAAGTTCAGCGCGTTCCTCAACACCGACGTCGCCCAAGGGACGCAGACTGCGACGACAACTGGAATCGAGTCTGCCGTCCTCATGTCCATCGAGCAGCGTCACAGGCTGGCCAAAGTTCTGGCTTCCTGAGCCGTGTCGCAGCTGTACGCGTCGCCATTTAGTGAGTGGGCAAGACCTATACACAGACGGTCGGAGGCCGCATCCGAGGGCGTCACGACTGCAGCCACAGCAATCGTGCGCTGGAAGACCGTGCTCGCCCTAAACGTTAACGACATCGATCAGCTGGATGTTGACATCCAGATTCCCCTCGAAGCGGGATAGTCCGGCCCTTCGAGCAAAGGGCCGAAGATGATGATGCAATCCCCACCAAACACCTGCATACCTGCGCGGGCACTTCTCCAGGGCAACATGTAACGAAATGCCGCCTCCAACAGCGGACCGCCGCCCTCGCCGCGCATATATGGCATTCCGAACGGTCACTGCCGTAACATTAACTGATTCGCGCATTGCGCCTTGGTTGAACTGACAGCATTGACAGACACCCCAATACAGATATCGGACACCACGTTCCGGGACGGCCACCAGAGCCTGCTTGCCACGCGGCTGCGCACCGAGGACATGGTCCCCATCGCCACCCTCATGGACAGCATCGGGTTTTACTCGATGGAGGTCTGGGGCGGCGCAACGTTCGACGCCACCACACGCTTCCTGGGCGAGGACCCGTGGGAGCGGCTCCGTACCTTCCGTAAACTCATGCCGAACACCCGCCTGTCCATGCTGCTCAGAGGGCAGGCGCTCGTCGGATACCGGCCTTACGCAGATGACGTCGTCGACGCCTTCGTGGAGCGCTCCGCGGAGAACGGCATAGACATCTTCCGCGTGTTTGACAGCCTCAACGACGAGTACAACCTCGAGAGGGCCGCGGCTGCCGTCAAGTCTTCCGGCAAGCACCTCCAGATGACGATCTGTTACTCCGTCACTGAAGAGGGGCGCATGGGCGGCGCCATCTACAACCTGGACTACTTCCTTGACAAGGCCCGGCGATTCGCGGGCTTCGGCGCGGACAGTCTCTGCATCAAGGACATGGCAGGGCTCCTCGCGCCATACGACGCACGCGACCTCGTCCACGCGCTCAAGGACGTGCTGGACATCCCGATCCAGCTCCACACGCACTACACGAGCGGCATGGCGTCGATGTCCGTCCTGATGGCCATAGACGCCGGCATTGACACCGTGGACACCGCGCTGGCGCCGCTCGCGCTCCGCACGTCGCAGCCGGCAGTCGAGCCGCTGATCGCCTCGCTGGCCGGCAGGCACCGTGACCCCGGCCTCGATCTCAGCAAGATAACCGAGGCAGGAACGCACCTGGAGAAAGTCCTTCCAAAGTACGCCGAACTCCTCAAGAGCCCTCGCGCCGCCGTGATAGACACGGACGTGCTCAGCCACCAGATCCCCGGCGGCATGGCAAGCAACCTCCTGTCGCAGTTGCGCCAGGCGAACGCCCTGGACCGTCTGGACGATGTGCTGGCCGAGATTCCCAGGACCCGCAAGGACCTCGGCTATCCGCCCCTGGTCACACCCATGAGCCAGATGATCGGTACGCAGTCGGTCAGCAACGTCGTGATGGGCCGCTACAAGATGGTCTCCGATCAGGTTAAGGACTACATCCGCGGCATGTACGGCCGCCCGCCCGGCGACATCGACCCAGCGACAGCCGAGGTCGTGCTCACGGACGCCAACGCCGGTCACGTGAAGGGCCGCCCTGCCGACAAGATCGAGCCGGAACTGCAGGCCGCCAAAGACGCCGTTCAGGACATCTCAACCGACATCGACGATGCGTTGATCTACGCCCTTTACCCCACAACAGGCATGCGCTTCCTGAAGATCAAGCACGGCATGGAACCGATGCCGGACGAGATGAAGCCGCCGGCTCCCTCTGTATCGAAAGACGGCGCGGCTCCGGACGCAAAGCCCTCGTTGGAGCAGCCCGAAAGGAGCCCGGCCTCGCGGCGCTTCAACGTCTACGTCGGTGAGCGCATGTACGAGGTGGCGGTCGATCCCCTGGACGGCGCAGCCCCCACGATCGTCGCTTCGGGCGCAGCCCCCAGGCCTGCCGCCGCGCCCGCGCCAACAGGCGACGGACAGCAGCCGGCGCGCGACAAGCCTACTTCACGGCGCAGGCCGCCGGCTCCGCGCAGACCGGCCGCGGCGCCCGCGAGGCCGGCGGCCGTCGCTCCTACTGCGTCAGGCGGCGGCGATACACAACTCACGGCGCCCATGCCCGGCATCGTGCTGCGCCACATTGCGAAGGTGGGAGATTCGGTAAGCGAAGGCGACCCCGTCTTGATTCTGGAAGCCATGAAGATGGAGAACGCCTTGCCATCCCCCGTCGCCGGCGTAGTGAAGGACTTGACCGCTGACGTTGGCGCAAACGTTGCGACCAACGAAGTGCTGGCGGTCATTTCGGCCGGCTAGAAAGACGCGCGTACTCCAGAAATGAACCCCAGTCAGACGGCAGAGATAGTGGAGGCCGCACGCGCCCACTTCGGCGAAATCGTCGAGCAGCAGCTTGCCAGGGTTGCCAGGCTCAGGCAGGACACCGGTCGCACCGACTACTCGAAACTGCACCCCGTGGAAGTCGGGATCATCGGAGGCGACGGCATCGGCCCCGCCATCGCGCACGAGAGCCGCGCCGTTCTCGAACGACTCCTCCGCGATGAAGTGAAGGACGGCACAATTCAATTTCACGACATCGAAGGGCTCACAATCGAAAACCGCGCCGCAAAGATGCAGTCCATCCCGGACGATGTCATGGCACAGATTAAATCGTGCCACGTAACCCTCAAGGGCCCCACCCACACGCCCGAGCGCGGCGACGGCTGGCCCAACCTGGAGAGCGCCAACGTAGTCATGCGCAAGGAGCTGGACCTGTTCGCAAACATCAGGCCCGTGCGCATCCCGCAGGAAGGCATAGACTGGACGATCTTCCGCGAGAACACAGAGGACATGTACGCCGTCGGCAGCCAGGGCATCCACGTCACGGACGACCTCGCGATCGACTTCCGCGTGATAACGTCGCCCGGCTCCGAGCGCATCATCGACGCCGCGTTCGCCCACGCGCGCCGCACGGGCAGAACCAAGGTCACCGTCATCACCAAGGCGAACATCGTGAAGGCAACGGACGGCAAATTCCTGGACGTTGCGCGTGAGATCGCCGCCGGCTACCCGGAGATCGAGTGGGACGCCTGGTACATTGACATCATGACCGCCAAGCTGCTGGATACCGAGCGGCGAAGTGAGTTCCAGGTCATGGTCGCGCCAAACATGTACGGAGACATCCTCACGGACGAAGCCGCGCAGATCCAGGGCGGAGTCGGCACAGCCGGCAGCGCGAACGCCGGCCAGCGCTACGCCATGTTCGAGGCCATCCACGGCAGCGCGCCGCGAATGGTCGCCGAGGGCCGCGCCAAGTATGCGGACCCAAGCTCCATGCTCCGCGCAGGCGCAATGATGCTGGAGCACATAGGCTTCGAAGCACTCGGCTCTAAGCTGCACAAGGCCATCGATCTCTGCGGCCAGTACGAACGCAGCGTCGTCATCACCGGCCGCGGCAACGGAGCAACCTCCGAAGAGTTCGGCGAGTACGTCCTCTCAACCGTGGACGACCCGACCATGGAAGACCGCTGGACCGAACTCACCGCACAAGCCGCAGGCTGACACTCGCCAAGCCCACCTCCCATGCCGGCGCTGTACGGTATCTCGTCAGGGTTGCACACCTAGAACGAGCCGATTCGGCATATTGGAGGGATGTAGATGGGAGACCGCCTGAGGAAGGCATGGCTGATTCTCCACGACGGCCTAACGTGGAAAATTGTCGCCTTGCTGGCCCTGTTGGTTGTCGCGTTTCTGGCCGCTGACGATGTGATGCCTGATGCCCTCAGGGGCCTTCACGCGGTCAAGGCGGCCATCTTTGCAATGACCTCGGCAACAGCTCTCTGCATAGACTCAGTAAAGCTGCGGACGGCCAGCAAGCCCCAGCAAGCCAAGGTGGTATCGCACAGGCACGCGATTGTCAGATGCGTTCACTACCCTAACCGCATTGATAATGGCAGTGGCGGCCGCCTCTGTGTGGCTTTACTCAGAGGTCGATGACAAGGGGCTTGAGGCGAGGCTCTACTTCTTCGGCTGGGCTGCGTTGCTCATCACGATCGCCTCGAGCTTCCTCTACACAAGCAACGTAAAGAACTTTGAGAAGCTGGAAGGGGACCCTACTGGAAATTAGACAGGTAGATGATTAACCCACCAAACGCCAGTATGGCCAAGTAGCCCACTTGAAGAAGCCTTACCGTGAGCTTTCTCTCCTTCTCATCCATAGTGAGCTTTACCCTCGCCTCTCGTCTGGGGCTTTGATCGTAGCACATCAGACTTGCCCATCTCATGGTTCCGAACAACTCGTGACACTCCCCTGCCCGCCAATTCACTTCCCCTGCCTTAGGGGAAAGTTTACGATTAACGACCGCGCGGCCATGCTGGAGGAGCGCTCGTCAGAGCGTGGGCGCGGGCCGCAGCTGAGAGGAAGGTGACATGCGAGCCAAGGTAACCGTCGTCGGCGCCGGTAACGTCGGCGCCACCGCCGCGCAGCGCATCTACGACCGCGGCACAGCCGACGTCGTCCTGGTAGACATCGTAGAGGGCCTGCCGCAGGGCAAGGCGCTGGACATGCTGCAGTCGGGCCCCGTCCTGGGCACGGACGCCTCAGTCGTCGGCACGAACGGCTACGAGGAGTCCGCCGGGTCGGACATCGTCGTTGTGACATCCGGCATCGCAAGACGCCCCGGCATGAGTCGCGACGATCTGCTGCTCACGAACATGCGCATCGTCACCTCCGTCGTCACGGAGACCGTCGCCCAGTCACCCGACTGCATTCTGCTCGTCGTCACCAACCCGCTGGACGCCATGGTCCACCGCGCATTCGAGGTCAGCAGCTTGCCTAAGAACCGAGTCGTCGGCATGGCCGGCATCCTGGACACCGCCCGCTTCCGCACGTTCCTGGCCCAGGAGGCCGGCGTCTCCGTCGAGTCCGTCTCTGCGTTCGTGCTCGGGGGCCACGGCGACACGATGGTACCGCTGGTCGGCAGCACCACCATCGCCGGCCAGCCCGTCGAGAGCATTCTCCCGAAGGACCGCATCGACGCCATCGTCCAGCGCACACGTGACGGCGGAGCCGAGATCGTCGACCTGCTCAAGGCCGGCAGCGCATACTACGCCCCCTCGGCGTCGATAGCCCAGATGGTGGACGCCATCCTGCTCGACAGGAGAGCCGTCCTGCCCTGCGCGGCATACCTCGAGGGCGAGTATGGCATCAACGGCCTCTTCGCCGGCGTCCCCGTCAAGCTTGGCGCAAACGGCGTCGAGGAGGTTATCGAGTTCGCGCTGACCGAGCATGAAGCCGCAGAGCTGCGCCGCTCCGCCGATGCAGTACAGGAACTCGTAGAAGTAATGAGATCGGCTTGAAAACAGAATTTCACCTGGATTTGGCCATATGACATACGACACCAAGACAGTGCAGAGCACAGCCCAGGAGACTTCCGGCACAGAGATTCCCGCGCCCCCGGACTTCCCTATCGTTTGGGAGAACGAAGAAGACCGGGCCCGCCTCTGGCAATGGAGCGGCGATCACGCACCGCTGCCCGGCTCAACTATGTCGAACTCTCTATCCGAGTTCTCCGTATCAAAGGGCATGGAACGCGTCGCCGAAGAGTTCGGTCAGCGCCGGGGCAACAGCAGAAGCCTCACCGTTAACGGCTACTCCTATTACCCCGTGGACCCGCCCTCGGACTCCAAGGACGAAGAGGAGACTGACTCAGAAGAGGAAGCCGCCCGGCAACGGGACATGGACGAGCGCATGGCCACCGTAAGGCAACGCTGGGACGATGAGTGGCTGCCTGCATTGAAGCGCGACCTCCGCCGCATGTCCGAGACCGACCTGCAATCCCCCACGGACGAGGAACTCCTGCAGATCCTCGACGAGTTCCTCGAAATGTCGAACGAGCACTGGTACATCCACTTCCTCGTCGTGTACCCAGTGCACTCCGCCGCCAACCGCCTCGTCGCCGCGTACACCGAGATCATGGGAGGCGGCGAAGACGAGGCCATGGTCCTGTTGCAGGGCCTCGACACCATGAGCATGGTCGTGGGCCGCGCACTGCGGGACCTCGCCGCCGTCGCAAACGAAGAGCCGCGCGTCGTGGAAGCGTTCGAGACGGGAGGCTCGCCCGAAGTCATCCTTGAGATGCTGGAGACGCTGCCCGAGGGGCGCGGCTTCCTGGACGCCTTCAACGCCTTCCTGCGTGAGCACGGCTACCGCCCCGCGAGCTTCGACTCGATCAATCCATCTTGGATCGAAGACCCGTCATTCGTAATTCTCATCGTCAAGAGCTACATGGCCGGTCCGCCGAAAGACCTCGAGGCCGAACGCCAGGAGCTTGCCCGTGAAGCCGAGGAGCTTCTCGAGCAGGTCTTGGAGAAGATCGGCGACGACGCAGACCGGCGCGCAGAGTTTCTGCGCTGGCACAAGGAGGCCCGGGAGTCCTGGATCCTCAAGGAGGACCACTCCTACTACATCGACCAGGCCAGCAGTGCATGCCTCCGGCTCGTAGTGGCCGAAGTTGGACGCCGCCTCCACGAGCGCGGCCACCTGGACGACCCTATCGACGTCTTCTACGTCACGCTGCCAGAGGCGCGCGAGGCCCTCGTCTCGCCAACCCCGGAGCCGCTGCAGGATCTTGCGGCCCCGCGAAAGGAAGAGCGCGAGCGCTTCATGCGCGTTCTCCCGCCACGCTACATCGGCACCATGCCCGCAGGAGGCGTCGAGGACGAAGACGACGCCGGCCCCGCGTCGGAAGGCGCCGAGGGCTTGCGCGGAATGCCCGGCGCGCCCGGCTCGTACACCGGCCCGGCCCGCATCGTGCGCGGCCCGCACCAGTTCGACACCGTGCGCCCCGGCGACGTGCTCGTATGCACGAGCACCAGCCCTACGTGGACGCCTCTGTTCGGCACCGTCGGAGCGCTAGTCTCGGAGACCGGCGGCGCGCTCTCGCACACCGCCATCGTCGCCCGCGAGTACGGCATCCCAGCCGCCGTAACCGTCCCGCGCGCCACCGAGCGCCTACAGGACGGCCAATTAGTCACCGTAGTAGGCGACTCAGGCGCAGTCCTCCTCCACTAACCCTTCAAGCCGGCTATAACGCTGGCCATTCCACATCCGTTCAATACGGTGCCCTGTTCAGGTCCGCCACAACCCTCTCCAGAGAATCGCCGAACTCGCGTTTCTGCCAATCTCGAATCACCGGATCCTCCAGTTCACTGCCAAAGCTCTCCGGATGCCGAGCCAAGCGTTTCAGGCTCGCGACAGGCCAGACGAAACCCGAATTCAATTGAAGATCACGGGCTATGTTCTTCCGCCACGACCTGAGACCATTAAGGCGGACTCTCAGCTTTTCTCGCTCTTCCGCAGTCAGTTTGCGGTGACTTTGATTAGGCTTCGTCAATGTCAAGGGAGGAGATTTGATTCCTTCCCTGATCGCGCGCTTAAGCTGCGCATCACCAGGACGTCGGCCATATCTGCCCAGACCCTTGACGCTCGTGAGGTCTATATCAGGGTTGCGAGAAAGCTGCATTAGAACGGAATCTGACATTATCCTAAAGTGTGGTCTATCTATGCGCTTAGCAATCGAGTCTCGGAACGTAAATAGCGAATGCAGGATCGCAAGCTCTCTTCCGTTCAGTTCTTGACCGCCCTTCACAGAGTTATAGTGAAACTCTCGATTTGGCTCTGTGTATTTCAATCCTTCTAATCTTGCAAATTCCTCGTTCGCCCACTCTAGTCTGGACAACTTCTTAAGGCGGACTGCTAGGGCCTCACGCACCGCTGACAGATGCAGAACATCGTTGGCAGCGTACTCGAGCGCCTCTTTGGACAGGGGACGCTTTGACCAATCTGACCGCTGCAACCTTGATTCCTTTGCCAACTCTGCGCCAATGTATTCTTTCAGCACTGACCGCAGTCCGGCTCTAGTCGCACCCACAAGGCCCGCGGCCATACTGGTATCAAACAAATTTGAAATTCTGAATCCCCAGTCTCTGTCAATGCTGCGGACGTCATAATCGGCAGCATGAAAGATCTTCTCCACTGATTGGCAACTGAGAAGCTCACCAAGAGGATGCATGTCCTCTATCGCTAGCGGATCGACAATGAAGGCAGTATCAAATGACGCAAGTTGTACAAGACAAACACGTTCGTGGTACCGGAAGAAGCCGTTTGATTCGATGTCCACGGCTACGTGTTGAGCCTTCTTTATCCGCTCAATAATCGCTGCAAGATGCGCCGTCGATTGGACTAGTTCGATCCGACTCATTGGGTTGCCATAACGGACATGTTAGGCGTTGCCGAGGTCATAACTAATCAATGCCTTCGAGTGAGAGATACTTCAAGTGCGCCTCGTGATGGCATCCACAAAGGTCCGACACTCTCTGACGTGGAAACCTCCGGTCCCTTCCCAGCCAGCTGTGAGAGAGCTTGCCCTGAGCCTGCCGAAGGCGATGTTCGGAGTGCCGACCCGGCGCACGCAATAGGCGCCGCTTCGCCCCCTAAGGCGACACCGCCATCGCAGACAGCAGCCGGTGCGTCGACACGATGTGCCGGCTGAGCCGCATCGCGTCCGGCTCGATGCCCAGCGCGAGGCCCAGCATCTGCGGCAGGTGCAGGATCGGCAGGTCGATCTGCTTCTTGCGCATCGACGCCGCCGTCGGTTGGTACCCGTCCAGGTTCAGGTGACACAGCGGGCACGGCGTCACCATCGCGTCCGCGCCCAGGTCCTTCGCGTCCCCCGTGTGATTCGCCACCATCTTCATCGCGTTGTTCTGGTTGATCGTCAGGATCGGGAACCCGCAGCACAGCGTCTTCCCTGGGAAGTCCACAACCTCCGCGCCCACCGCCTCGATCACCCGCTCTAGCGAGTCCTGCCGCTCAGGGTGCATCTCGAAGTCCAGCGCCTCCGACGGCCTCACGATGTAGCAGCCGTAGAACGGCGCGAACTTGAATCCCGACAGCGGCCGCACCACCATCGACCTCAGCTCGTCGATCCCCACGTCCTCGAACAGCACCCATAGCATGTGCCGCGGGTCCGCCGTCCCCTTGTACTCCAGCCCCTCCTCAGCGAGGTCCTTGTTGATCTCCGCAAGGTACTCGGGATCGTCCTTCAGCCGCTTGTTCGCCTGCGACATCACCCCCTGGCACGTGCTGCAAATCGTCATGATCGGCAGCCCGGCCCGCTCCGCCAGCGCGAAGTTACGCGCGTTCAGCGCGTCGCCCAGCTTCTGGTTGCGCTCCTGCAGCACCCCCGCGCCCGTGCACGACGCCGACTCCAACACCTCGTGGTCCAGGTCGATGCCGAGTCTCCGGCACGTCTCCAGCGTCGCCGCGAACAGCTCGGGGCACGCCCCGCGCGCCACGCAGCCCGGATATAGCGCGTATGTCACATCTATGCTCCGTGTCTCTCGAATAGTCGCCGGACGTGGTCAACGCCCGGAATGCTCTTGTGTCGCAGCGGCGGAACCTTGCCGGCCCTTAGCGCGCGCAGCGCCGTCGGCGCCATTCCCAGCAGCTTCGGCAGGTTGAACATGCCGAACGTATTCACCGTCAGCCGCAGCTCGTCCAGCCAGCCGCTGTGCCGCACCGAGTTCGTGAACGCCGTGACGTGCCGCTCGCCGTACCCGCCCGGCACGCCGCCCTCCATCGACGCCTCCCGCAGCAGCATGATCCGGCCCATCGGGTCCACGTCCTTCGGGCACACCTCAACGCACTGCATGCAACGCGTGCAGTCCCACACGCCGCCGTACTCCGCCAGCTTCGACAGCCTCGGCCCGTCCGCGTCGTCCCGTGGATCGCCCACGAAGCGGTACGCCTTCGCCAGCGCCGCCGGCCCAAGGAAATTCTCGTCCACCTCCAGCACCGTGCAGTCCGACACGCACGCGCCGCACATGATGCAAGCCATTACGCCAGCCAGCCGCAGCATGTCCTCGTTCGGGACCTCGTACTCCTGCCCCGCCGGCGGGTCCGACTCCGGGCGCAGGTACGGATCGACGTCCCGCACCTTATCCCAGAACCCCTGGAAGTCCGTGATCAGGTCCTTGACGACCGGCATGTTCCCCGCCGGCTCCACGACGATCTCGCGGCCGTTCCCGCCGGCCTCCGACGCCTTCGTGTTGCATGCCAGCCCAGCCTGCCCATTGATCCGCATCGCGCACGAGCCGCAGATCGCGCTCCGGCACGAGCATCGCAACGCCAGCGTCCCGTCGATCTCCTCGCGCACCTTGATCAGGCAGTCCAGCACCGAGTAGAACTCCGGCACATCCATCTCGTACCGGCTGAACTCCTCCCCGGCCCCATTAGCCTCAGGATCAAATCGCCGGACCTTAAGCCTTACGTCCATCTATCCCTCAATTCACTCCAAGAGTCTCCATCCGTCGGGACCTTCAGAAACTCCCTTGCAGAACCCGTTCGCCCTGACTCCGTCCTGAGCCCGACGAAGGGGCCTGTCGAAGGGCCTTGCCCAGACCAGTTCCCATTGCCACCAAATACCTCTCTCAAATTTACCCGTCCCGAACACATCAATCAGCGCCCGATTCAGAACCTCCTCTCCCTAGATGGGAGAGGACTGAGGTGAGGGTGAAAGTGCGCCCTTACCCCAAAACAACCCCACTCCCAACAAACCACCTCCCTCACGCCGCTTCGTGGCCGCGGGGCCGCACCCGCCCAATCCTCCTATCCCTCAATGGGAGAAGACTAAGAGCCTGTCGAAGTATGAGAGTGAAAAAGCTCCCTCACCCAATCCGTTCGCCCTGAGCTTGTCGAAGGGCCTTACCCAAGTCAACGCTCGCCCTCGATCCCATTTGTCGTCCCGAGACCCTCGAGGGATCTAACACCCCTCTCACCCAATCAACCCTCTCAGTCCTCAACCAAGCCATGCCCCGCCTAATCCTCCTATCCCTCAATGGGAGAAGACTAAGAGCCTGTCGTAGTATGAGAGTGAAAAAGCTCCCTTACCCCAAACAACCTCTCTTACCAACAAACCAACCCCCATACGCCCCCCTTATGGGTGCAGGGCAAGCCCTGCTGGGTGAAGGGCCATGCCCTGCTTGCCTAATATGTCCTTACCACCGGTTCCCAGTCCGTGATCGTCACCGGCTCGTAACTCAGCAGCGGCCCCTCCGGGCCCTTCCGCACCACCACGTGCCTCAGCCAGTTCGCGTCATCCCGGTCCGGCGCATCCGTACGCGTGTGCGCCCCCCTGCTCTCCTCCCGCTCCAGCGCGCTGTGCGCGATCGTCTCCGCGCAGTCCAGCATGAACCCAAGCTCCAGCGTGAAGATGAGCCCAGTGTTGAACGTCCTCCCCTTGTCCGGCACGTGCACCTTCCCGAACCGCTCCCGCAGCGACGCCAGCTCCGCGATCGCCTCCGACATCCCGTCCCGGTCCCGGTACACCGCCAGGTTGCGGTTCATCGCCGTACCCATGGCCGTGCGCACCGACCCGAACAGCTCCCCCGGCGACCGCTCCAGCAGCGCCGCGATCTCCGCCACGTCCGCGTCCGCGCCCTCGTCGCCCACGCTCACGTGCGCCTTGCTGCGAGCCCTGTCCGCCGCGTGCACGCCCGACCGCCGGCCGAACACCAGCGTGTCCAGCAGCGAGTTCGCCCCCAGCCGGTTGCCCCCGTGCACGCTCACGCACGCCGCCTCGCCCGCCGCGTACAGCCCCGGCAGCGCCGTCAGCCCGTCCACGTCCGTCTTCACGCCGCCCATCTGGTAGTGCATGCCCGGCTGGATCGGGATCGGCTCCCGTTTCAGGTCCACGTTCGCGAAGTCCATCCCGATCTGGTGGATCTGCGACAGCCTCTCGTCGATAAGCTGCTCCCCGAGGTGCTGGCAGTCCAGCAGCACGCAGCCGTTCACGCCGCGGCCCTCGTTGATCTCCGTCTGCTCCGCCCTCGACACCACGTCGCGCGACGCCAGCTCCATCATGTTCGGCGCGTACCGTTCCATGAACCGCTCGCCCTCGGAGTTCAGCAGGTGCGCCCCCTCGCCGCGCGCCGCCTCGCTGATCAGCACCCCCGTGCCCTGCAGCGTCGTCGGGTGGTACTGCACCATCTCCATATCCATCAGTTCTGCGCCCGCCCGGTACGCCAGCGACATCCCGTCGCCCGTGCAGATAAGCGCGTTTGTGCTGGGCTCGAACACGCGCCCCAGTCCGCCCGCCGCGATGATCACCGCCTTCGAGCGCACCACGTGCACGTCGCCCGTCCGCATCTCCATCAGCACCGCGCCGCCGCACTCCCCGTCCCGCACGATCAGCGACAGCGCGAACCACTCCTCGTACACGCGCACATTCGCCTTGATGATCTGCTCGTACAGCACGTGCAGGAGCGCCTGCCCCGTGAAGTCCGCCACGAAAAACGTTCGCGCCTTGCCCTGTCCGCCAAACGCCCTCGTGCCCAGCCGGCCCTCATCGTCGCGATTGAAGATCACGCCCATGTTCTCCATAGACACGACCTCGTCCCCCGCCTCCCGGCACATGATCTCCACCGCGTCCTGGTCCGCCAGGTAATCGCTGCCCTTGATCGTATCGAAGGCGTGGTCCCGCCAGTCGTCCCCGCGATGCGTCAGCGCCGCGTTGATGCCGCCCTGCGCCGCGTTCGAGTGGCTGCGCACCGGGTGCACCTTCGAGACCACCGCCACGTCCGCGCCGCTCTGCTGCGCCGCCAGCGCCGCCCGCATCCCGGCCAGCCCCGCGCCAATGATCAGTACATCATGCTCAAACAAATCTCAAACCCGCGCCGATATTCAATACGCCGCTCTCAAACAAAGCCAAACACCCAAGACCTCACCCAGTAGCCAAAATCAAAGACACTCACAACCCCAAGTCGTGAAATCCCGAACAAACAAGGGCCCCGAATATAGCAAAGCACCCCCAACCCCCACAACCAAACCCCGCCCCCCTACAACAGCCGCTTCAACTCCCCCAGAGCCTCGTCGATCTCCCGCCCCTTCGCCTCGATCGTCGCGATCAGCTCCTCAGGCGTCCGCGTGTCGACTTCCACCTTCCGGTTCGGGTTCACCGCCTTCAGATCGAAGTTCCTGGCCTCGATCTCGTTCCTCGGCACGCTCCAGCTACTCTCGCTGTCCGCCCGCTCCGGCAGCAGCCGGAAGAACTCGTCAAAGTGCGAAAGCGTCAGCGGCTTCCGCTTCGTGACCTTCACGTCCGAAAGGTCGTAGTACCACACGCTCTCCGTAGGACTGCCCTTCGTAAAGAACAGCAGGTTCGTCTTGACGCCCGCGCCCGCCTGCGTGAACACCCCGCTCGGCAGGCTTACCAGGCACCACAAGTCGCACTCGTCCAGCAGCTTTCGCTTTGTATTGACGAAGGCCTTCTCGTTTGTTCTGAACAGCAGTCCCTCGTCGACGACGATTCCGGCCCGGCCGTTCGACTTCAGACTATCGATCACTTCCTGTAGGAACAGCACCTGCGTCGAGCCGGTCTTGTACGCGTACCGCGTCTGCGCCTCCGCCCCCTCGCGTCCGCCGAAGGGTGGATTCATCAGGATAACGTCGAACAGGTCCGGCGCGCCCTGGAACAGCTCACCGTACGACTCGCTCCGCGTCAGCGTGTTGCCGTGCCAGATGTTCGGCAGGTCTATCCCGTGCAGTACCAGGTTGGCCAGCGCGATCGGATAGACAAGGTTCTCCTTCTCACGCCCGTAGAACGTCTCAGTCTTAAGCTGCTCTAACTGATCGCCGGTGTAGGAATCCCCCAACACTTCCTGCATATGCTCGAACGCTTGGGCCAGGAACCCGCCGGTACCGCAGCCGGGGTCGTACACCGTCTCCCCCACTTTGGGCGCGACCGTCTGCACCATCGCCCTGATAATCTCGCGAGGCGTGAAGAACTGCCCGCCGTCGTTGTTCTTCTCCCCCATGCGCAACAGCAACCCCTCGTACGCCTGCGACAGCAGGAAGACGTGCGTCGGGTCTGTCCCTTCGGCGCTGATCTCGTGGATGGCATCGAGCACATCGAGAAAATTCTTCTCCGTGTCGATCCGTACCGCCTCCACCGCTCCCATGATCCGCGCGACAACCCGCTGCCGCGGCGTCGCGTCAGGGCTGTCGGCCAGCCCGTGCAGCGCCGGCAGCAGCTCGTCGTTGACGAACGCGAACATGCCCCCGATCATCCCCGCCTGCAGCTCCTGCCGCTTCGCCCCGTCCGGCGCGGCCCAGTCACGCCATCGGTACGGCGCTTCCAGCGACAGGCGGAACGTCGCGCTGACTGCTTCCGCCGATTCCGCCTCAGACTACTCCTCCCGTTCGTCCAGGATTCGCAGGAACAGCAGCCACGTGAGCTCCGGGATGTACTGCAGCGCCGACGCGCAGTTGGAACGCCGCATGATGTCGCACACCGCATAGATCTTGGAGTCGACCGCCGGCTGTGAGACAGCTGTAGCCATCAAGCCTCCCCGGAGAACGCCCGGCGCAGCAGGGAGGCCGGCATCGCTTCTAAGTCAGCTAGCCGCTCCTCAGCCGCCTTCTTCGCGCGCTCCACAGAGGCCATCTGTTTGTTCAGGACACTGACAATACGCTCCTGTTCGGCCTTTGTCGGAGGCAAGGGGATTGGGAGTCCTTTCACGAAATCTCGTGACAAACCTTGAATTGTGGATCCACGGCAGTTAGCAACTAACACATCAGAGATGCTTAACAAGTACCTGCAAAGATACTCTGGATCTATATGGGGCTTCGGTTCCACGACAGTTATGTCCTGGCTGGCTCCCATTGTCGTCTCCACCAGACCGATCCGACCAACTCTAGTCCTCGTGACGAACAAAATGCTATTGGGCTTACAAACGGCTGTCTTCCCAGAGCGAAGTCCTTTCTCAGTAAGCATCGCCCTTGCATGGGCAGCTCCAATATAAGGCTCAGTTACGTCAGCGCCTGTTACAAACGGTGTCGTTCCGTTCCAGAATTCCTCAATCTTCTTTGAAGGCGTCCCTCCCGATTGAAACATTCCAGCCTCAGCTAAAGTTTCCCACTTCCAACCACTTGGCAAGGGCTTTTCTTGACAAGATGAATCGAGGTTCATATTCTCACCAAATGACTACGCGTTCTGATGTAAACTAAATGTACCGTTATAGAGCACTGTCAAATTAGTAATGGCAATCGCGAAACTTCACGGCCTTGCTGTCGGGCCAGATCATTCGATCCTTAAATGCTTCATGGAGCCTTCCATAGACTTTCACGGTTTGACCAATGTTCAGGCGCATTACCCAGTTCTCGTTTTCAAACTCGCATTCAATATACGAGTCAGTTCCACCCATAACTCTGGTAAAGTGCTCTTGAATTCTACTTCCCTCAATGTTTGAAATTATTAGCTGGAATCTCCACAGTTCTCCACGCTCTATCCGTGCATCAAGTCTGGTTGGATTCCTTTGCTTATCAGCATGATAACCATCATACAGCCATTTTGCCGGCACGGCTGTAGGGGTTGCGGTCGGCACAGATTGAGATGTTTCCCTGTTTCTACAGCCAAGAGTGAAGAGTAGTACAACGGTCAGAAACACGAGGAGCGCGATGGTTGGGATTCGGCATGCAAAGTTCGCCCTTATGTACTTCCCTAATCCTATACCCATCAGTTAGCGCCCCACCTCTTCATTCACGCGAGCTCGCCCCTTCACGCCGCAAACATCCTGCGCTTGGCCTCGGACACCGCGTCCGCCGGGCGGCCGTACTCGCGCAGCGCGCCCATCCCTCCCGCAGCCCTCACCGCCGGAGTGCTGAACACCTGCGGGTTCTCCAGGTTCTCCGTGCCGCCAATCGCGAACTGCGACGCGATCGCCCGGATCACTGCCGCCGCGGGCTCGGGCATCTCGGACAGCCAGCCAACGTGCTTGTACTCGAACGAGTCCGCCCTGTCCTCCCTCGTCTTCGGCGCCTGCCCGTACCCGACGTCCGCAAGCACGTCGAACAGATCGTACTCCTGCATTCCCGCTAGCTCACGCACGACAAGCGGCGCGCGGCCGCGGTCTGGCAGCCTCCCCATAAGCTTTCTGCGCTCTCCCGGATCGACCCAGGCCTCACGGAACTTGTCGAGGGCCGCAATGTCCTCCACCAGCTTAGCGGCCAATCGCTGCTTGTACTCCTCAAGCGTTACGGGTTCCGCCGTCCCGTCGTCATTCACCGTCATTACGTACGTCCCTGCTTCGGCAATCCGCACGTCGACTTCTTCCACTACGATGATCCTGTCTCCTTCCTCATCAGGATCAGGCCCGTCAATGGGTCCGGGAATGCTCTTGGAAGGTCCACACACCGTCTTGAAATCTTCTCCAAAGAGCCTCGTTGCATTGGTGAAGTCGTGCACCCGGAACATGAGCTTGCCTGTCGTGGGGTCCAACCGGGTGCCGCGGCCTACCATCTGGTAGAACGCAATTGGGGACGCCACATACTTGAAGAACACCACGTTGCGAATCCCGGGCACGTCGACGCCTGTTGTCAGCAGATCGACGGTGGTGGCGATGAAATGGCTCCTGTTGCTTCCCCTGAAATCGGGCAGATAGTCGCTTCCCCCGCTGGCGGCGGTGCACTTGAATGCATAATCACGGACTGGCTCTACCCCTTGGTCGTTGCACCACTTGGCGTACAGGTTGTTCATCGTCGAAGCTACAGCGTCGGCGTGGACGTCCCTGGCGCAGAAGATCACCGTCTTCTGTTCTGGGCCATCGGTTGCCAATAGCTCCTCAAACAGTGTCCGGCACATTTCACTCACTCGGGCTGGAATCAATAGCTGCCCTTCGAACGAGCGCGCGTCATAGTGCTCCCGGGTCTCTGTAATTCCCACCGCCTCCCCCGTAATCGCATCCACCAAGGGCTTGTCCTTCAAGTCAGCCTGCTCGAGTCCTGTGACCTGTTCCGTTTCCTTGTACGCGGCGAGGAAGATGTCTCTCTTGATTATCTCCATGAACGCGAGGTAGCCGTCGTCTATGCCTTGGCCGATCGTGTAGTCGTAGACAGGCTCCCCGAAGTACTTGACGTTGTTGGCGGTTATCTCACGGTCAGCGTCGGCCTCATCAGACTTTTCGGAGTACTCGAACTCTCGCGGCGTTGCCGTCAGACCTACCTGGACAGCATCCGAGTTGCGAGTGAGCACCTGCGACCACTTGCCCCATGCGGAGCGGTGCGCCTCGTCGATGATGATGTGGCTGAAGTAGTTCTCCGAGTAGTGAGTCGTCAGAAACGACGCATCGCCCTCTTCCGTGTCCACGCCCAGCGTCTGGTAAGTGGCCACGATCACCCGCGCGTTCTTCTGCGGATTACCCGCGCCGGCCGCAGCGGCGTCGTTGTCGAAGACAGCCTGCAGCGCGACAACGGCCTGCGTTCGCAGCTCGTCGCGGTCGCACACGAACAACGCCCGTCTTAACTGACCGGCGTCCGCTATCTTCTTGAGCAGGTTTACGGCTATGAACGTCTTGCCGCTACCGGTCGCCATAGTCAGCAGCATTCTCTTGCCGCCTGCCGCCATCTTCTCAAGCGCGCCGCGGATCGCCGCGTCCTGGTAGTAGCGCCTCTGGCCCTCGCCCCCGTGGTACGGCTGCAGCAGCGGCTTTGCCGCGTCCTCACTCAACTCGAAACCCTTGTGCTGCTCGTAGCGCTTTCTCAAGTCTGCCGGTGATGGAAAGTCGCTCAGGGGCGCGGGTGCAGTGGTCAAGCCGGTGAACGCGTCGTACTCAACGAACTGGCGCCCGTTGGACGAGTAGACAAATGGCACATTCAACCGCTTGCTCGATGCGTACAGCTTCGCCTGCTGGAGACCGTGCGTGGCCGGGTACTGCTCTGCTTTGGCCTCCATCAACGCGATGGTTATGTGCTGCGAGCTGGGCGCAACCTGCAGACGCAGCGTGTAGTCTACCCGGCCCTTCGAACTGCGCCGGGGCTTGCCTCCAACGACTTCCACCGGCCCCGCCGTCACTTCACGGCTGAGTAGGTCTTCGCTCCAGCCTCTCTTGTGAAGAGCAGGATCGATCAGCTTCGCTCTGGTATCTGCCTCGCCAAGTGACATCACATGTTCATACGGTTGAGATCGTTGTAGTCCGCATTCTCAGCCGCAGCCTCCGAACACGCATATCGTACCACCATGAGAAACACGCAAGCCTTTGAGAGTAGACTTAGCGCCATCGCCGCCTGGGACCGCGAAAGCTCCGCCCCAGCACACCAACCGAACTCCACACCCGCCGCTTCTCCCCCAACGAGGCCCCGTCTGTATAATCGCGCCATTCCAACAAACTCAACAGGAGGCCCGGTCCCATGCAGCCACTAAAGGAACGTCTGGACAACGGCGAGATGATCATCCTGGACGGCGCCATCGGCACCGAGCTCCAGCGCATGGGCGTCCCCATGCACCAGAAGGCCTGGTGCGGCATCGCCCTCAGGGACTACGCCGACACCGTCACACAGCTCCACCAGAGCTACATCCGCGCAGGCGCCGACGTCATCACCGTCAACACCTTCTCCTCCGCCCGCTACGTCCTCGAAGGCACCGACATGGAGCCGCAGTCTCGCGAGCTCAACGCCAAAGCCGTCCGGCTCGCCATCGAGGCCCGCGACAGCATCGCTCCCGACTACGATGTCCACGTCGCCGGCGTGCTCTCCAAGTTCGGCCTCCCCGGCAACTACACCGACAAGCAGATGCTGGACGCCTACAACGAGCAGGCCGAAATCCAGGCCGAAGCAGGCATCGACCTCATGGTCCTCGAGTTCCTGAGCGACCAGCTAGAGCCCATAGTCGCCGCCGCAGAGGCCGCCGCCAACATCGACGTGCCCCACTGGGTCGCAGTCAGCACCGCCGTCGGCACCGACGGCTCCACCGTCTACATCGGCGGGCGCGGCTACCCATCCAGCCCCATCGAGCGCGACAGCGGCGTCCTGCTGTCAGACGCCATCGGCCCCGCAATGTCGTACGGCGGAGACGCCCTCCTCATCCTCCACTCCGAGGTCGAAGACACCGGCCCCGCCCTCGCCATCTGCCGCGACCACTGGGACGGCGCCCTCGGCGCATACTCCCACTCCGGCGACTGGACCACCCCCAACTGGATCTTCGTCAACATGATCTCCCCCGAAGGCTACCTAGCCGAGTCCAACAGGTGGGTCCAGGACTACAACATCCAGATCATCGGCGGCTGCTGCGGCATAGGCCTCCAGCACGTAGAGCTACTCAAAACAGACATAGCCGCCCCCGCCTAGCCCGGGACAGACCCTTGCCCAAACCTTGACGGGTCAGGAGACAAGTCACACCCGTTGCCCAAGACTCAGGCGTAGAGGCCGTTCGCGAACGGCCCGCCCAACCACGCACCACGCCAAAGTGTCGACAGGAACCCGTTCACCCTGACCGTGTCCTGAGCACCAATGAATGGGCCCGTCGAAGAGCCTGCCCTGAGCCCGACGAAGGGACCTTCCGCAAGCCAGCCCTCGCCCCAAGTCCGCCAAAGCGTAGCCCCCAACCCGTTCGCCCTGAGCCTGTCGAAGGGCCTTACGCAAGCCAACTCTCGGCTCAAGTCCGCCAAAGTGCCCTCACCCAACCCGTTCGCCCTGACCCCGTCCTGAGCACCGACGAAGGGGCCTGTCGAAGGGCCTTCCGCAAGCCAGCCCTCGCCCCAAGTCCGCCAAAGCGCCCTTACCCAATCCGTTCGCCCTGAGCCTGTCCAAGGGCCTTACGCAGGCCAGCACTCGCCCCAAGTCCGCCAAAGAGTTGCCCCCAATCCGTTCGCCCTGAGCCTGTCCAAGGGCCTTACGCAAGCCACCTCTCGCCCCCAAGTCCGCCAAAGCGTAGCCCCCAGTCCGTTCGCCCTGAGCCTGTCGAAGGGCCTTGCCCCGAACACCACCCGCCCCCAAGTCCGCCAAAGCGTAGCCCCCAACCCGTTCGCCCTGACCCCGTCCTGAGCACCGACGAAGGGGCCTGTCGAAGGGCCTTACGCAAGCCAGCTCCCGCCCCAAGTCCGCCTCCCCGCGCACACATCTGGCCGCGCACGGCCCGTTCGCGAACGGCCCACCCAACACACCAGCCCACACCGCAACCCCGTCATTCCGGCATCCACGCGAAAGCGTGGACCCGGGGCCAGCCGGAATCCAGAGGGGCGGGGCACGTCACGCCCATCAAGACGTGGACCCTTCCCTCCACAAGTCCCACCAACCTCCTCTTGACACACCCGTGCGCAATGCCTTAAACTAGAACACGTGTCTACCGAAACGCAGGCCTTATCACCAATACAGAGCATCGTCCGAGAAGAAACAAAGGACGGCAGACTCATCGTGCGATTCCTCGTCGCCGCAATGCAGGACGAGATACGCGACGCCAAGCCCCATCACAGGCTCGACGCCGCACGCCAGCTAATCAAGCTCGGCTTCGACGAAGCGAAGGAGTTCGCCAGCATACCTGCGACATCGCTAAAGCGTGCAGAGCAGCAGAAGCCCGAGGCCGACACCATCGACACCGCCAACCTCAACCCCGACCTCGCGCTCTTCATACGCGCCGAGACCGACGGAGGACGCCGGGCCGTACGCTTCCTTGTCGACGTCATGCTCGGATTCATGCCCGGGTTCGGACCGCACCATCGCATAGACGCCGCCAAAGAGCTGCTCCGCCGCGGCTTCGACGAAGCCCCCGACGACCTCCCACTCTTTCCCCAGCCTGCCCTGATCTCGTCGAACGAGCCTGTCCTGAGCCCGTCGAACGAACCTGTCCTGAGCCTGCCGAACGGACCTGTCGGACCGCAACAGACGTCCTCTGACGACTTCCCCGCCGATGCCGACGTGCTCCTCGACTACGAGCCCCCGTACGTCAACACCTACGGCCACAGCCGGGACGACGGTCTGAACACCCGGGCAGTCTTCAAGGCGTCGGACGCCCTGATGGACGCCGTAGGCAGGCTCCCGCCGCCCGAGAAGCCCGGAGCATTCAACCCCGACGAGACGAGCAGCATCATCGTGCACAACGGAACGGAGCACTACTTCAAGGAACACGCGCGCACAGCGGTCGAACTGTCCATCGCCGCAGGCGAAGTCATGGACGCGATCAGGCGCATCCGTGATTCATGCCGGACACCCTCCGCCTTCATCGCCCAAAACACCAAAAAGAACTCCGACCCCGGGGAAAAACCTGCCGATGACGACGGGAGCCTGTCCCTCCCCCCTGGAGGGAAAGCCGACGCTCCCCCCTGATCCCCGCGTCCCTGCCGCAGCGTGACCTTCGAACACACGCCGCACCGGCAAGAGAGCCGCCTCACCCCTCAACCCCGTCATTCCGGTATTCACGCGACAGCGTGAACCCAGGGCCAGCCGGAATCCAGCGGGGCGGGGGCATCCCCGGTTGCCATCCCTCAGGCGTAGGGGCCGTTCGCGAACGGCCCGCCCAACCACGCGCCACACAAAGGCGTCGACAGGAATCCGTTCGCCCTGAGCCTGTCGAAGGGCCTTACGCAAGCCAGCTCTCGCCCCAAGTCCGCCCCAGCGCCCACATCAGGCCGCGCGCATGGGCCTTTCGCGAACGACTCTCACTCACCAACACCAACCCACGGCGCAACCCCGCCATCCCGGCATTCACGCGAAAGCGTGAACCTGGGGTCAGCCGGAACCCAGTGGGGCGGGGCACGGTGCGCTCTCCAACCGCCACTCCATCCAAGAGCCGCCTCACGCTGCACCCCTTGATGCCCGCGACAGGGGACATTTGCACACACGCCGCACCGGCAAGAGAACCGGCCCGCGCCACAACCCCGCCATTCCGGCAATCACGCGAAAGCGTGGACCCGGGGCCAGCCGGAATCCAGTGGGGCGGGGCACGTCGCGCACACCAAGTCTGCACAACCCCGACTTCAGAGAACCCCTAGACCGTGACCCCCTGCACCACCGGGTGGTAGCACGCCACCCAATGGTCCTCCTCCAGCTCCTCCAGCTTGGGCCGGGGCGATGTCCTGCAAGCCGTGCTCGCCTTCGGGCACCTCGAAAGGAACGGGCACTGGTCCGGCGGATCAACCATGCTCGGCGGCGACCCCGGCATCGGCGTCAGAGACGCCCCCAGCGTGTCCACCCTCGGCAGCGCCTGGAACAGGCCGTGCGTGTACGGATGGTGCGGCTTCGCGAACAGGTCCTCCGTCGACGCGAACTCCACGATCATCCCGCCGTACATCACCGCAACCTGCTCCGCCATCTGCGCAATCACGCCAAGATCGTGGGTGATGAGAAGCATCCCGGAGAGCTGCTCCCTCGTCAGGCGCTTCAGCCGCTGCAGGATCTCCGCCTGAAGCGTCACGTCCAGGTTCGATGTCGGCTCGTCCGCGATGAGCACTCGCGGGTCCAACGCGATCGCCGTCGCCATCACGATCCGCTGCGCCATCCCGCCGCTGATCTGGAACGGGTACTGGTCCATTACACGAGGCCCGTCCGCGATCCCCATCTGTGCAAGCAACTGCAGCGTCCGCTCGTCCGCCTCCTCCTTCGTGATGTGCAGGTGCGCGAACATCACCTCCTGCACCTGGTCGCGGATGCGCATCGTCGGGTTCAGCGCCGTCTGCGCGTCCTGGAACACCAGCGATATCTCGCGCCCCCGGATCGTCCGCAGGTCCCTCTCCCGCAACTCGGTCAGCTCCCGGCCCTTGTACCGGACGCTCCCTTCCACGACCCTGCCCGGATGCGGCACGAGCCCCACAATCGATAGCGCCGTAGCCGTCTTCCCGGACCCGCTCTCTCCGACCACGCCCAGGATCGTGTCCTGCCGCAGCTCCAGCGAGATTCCGTTGACCGCCTTTACAACCCCCTCCTTCGTAAAGAAGTAGGTGTGAAGGTCTTCAACCTCCAGGAGCGGGCCCTCCCCCTCCCTCCGATGCACTTCCCTGAGGTCCTTCGTGCTCATGCCTTCGGCCGCCTTCCGTTCAGTGTCACCGGCCTGTACCTGCCCGCCCTCAGCTCCTCCACCAGATCGTCGAGCCCTTCGATCCTGCGATCGAACTCCGTGGCGTACGTCCCCACGTCCTTCGGATCGTGCGCATCGCTCGCCCCCGACTGCGGAAGCCCCGACCGCTCCGCAAGCTCGAGCGAGAATCCGTTCTCCGCATCGGTGCCTCGGCCGTTCAGCACGTCCAGCCCATCCACCAACCGCATCGCCGGGTTGCCCATCGCACGCTCCAGCATCCCCTCGTACGCCCCGTCCACCTGCACCATGTCCTCGAAGTGCGCCCGCCGGTATGGATGCGCCAGGATCACGACCGCGCCCGCCCTGTCGGCAAGCTCCCTGACAAAGCTGGTCCGGTGCATTCCGAACCGGTACTCCTCCAGGCCGTACACCAGCAGATGGCCTTCCTCGGTGGTGATCTCACAGCCTGGAAACACAGGGAAATCGTGAAAACGCGAGAGCCGCGTCACAGCCTCGGCGCTCCAGAACCTGTCGTGCTCGGTGATGCACACGCCGTCCAGCCCCGCCTCCTTCGCGGCCACGATCAGGTCGTCAGGGGTGAGGTCGCTATCGTCCGACAGATGGGTTGTGTGGGTGTGGATGTCGATGATCAAGGACGACGCCGCAGCCGCATGGCTGGCCTCAGTTTGACACCGCCTCTTCGGGCAAGTCAAGCCGATTGAGCACGTACACCGCCTCCGTGGCGTACTCGAGCGCTTCCACCTCCACGCCCAACTCAGCCGTCACCTCTGCCATGAACTTCGCATAATGGCGCCGCATCCCCTTCTCGCGCCCACCCAGCGACTTCGTCGGAAACGACACGACCAGGAACGGAGACCGTATCCTCCGCAACAGCCTGACCACGCTCCCCGGCTCCTGCCGCTCCAGGCACGGCGCGGTCTTCAGCAGCAGCGTAACGTCCGGACGATCGTTGGGCGGCGACGCCAGCACGTCCCTGCACTCGCCCCCGCCGCTAAGCCCCAGCGCCGGAATCAGCCTGTCCACAACCGACACCACTCCGCTGTCGATGTCGCTGGCCTCATATCGCGTGCCCGTCGGCAGCCCCATCCACGGCAGAAAGAACGGATTGAGCCCGCACGCAAGGTCCGCAACCGATCTCGGGGCCCCCGTGCATCCGAACACGTCGCGGTACATCTCCTCAGCGATCTCCACCCGCTCCGCCGTAGACGCGTGCATCCCAAGCACATCTGCGCAGGCCGCACGCACATCCTCGTCCGAAGCGCCGCTCTCCACGCCCTCGATCGCGCGCTCCAGCCGCCTCCTGTCGAACCCGTTGAAGTAAGCGCCGTGCACCTGGTGCAGCTTCCGCCTCGCCGCCTTCAACGCATCGCCCGGCCTTGCATGCCGCACCACCGCCCAGTCGACCGCCCTCGCCAGCGTGTCCTCGCACACCCCGCCGTACTTCCGAGACTCCCGGAGCCTGTCCACCAGCTCTTCTCTGACACCGGCGCCTCCCGGAGCCATCGGTCAGCGCGCCTCCCCAGCTTTGCCGGCAACCCTGCCCAGCTTCTCGGTCAACCGCGCGTAGAAGCGCAGGTTATGGATCGTCGCCAGCCTCATCGCGAGGTGGTCGCCCACCCTGAACAGATGGTGCAGGAACGCCCGGCTGTACCGCTGGCAGCATCGGCAGTCGCAGCCCTCCTCGATCGGCGAGTCGTCCCTGACATGCCGCCGGTCCCCTATGTACACCTTCTCGTAGAAGTCCCTTCCCTCGAGCTGGCAGCCCTCCGCTCCCTTGCGGAACGCATACAGCCGCTTGTGACGCGCATCCCGGGTGGGCAGCACGCAATCGAACATCCCGTACCCGAGCCTGTGCGCCGCAACCAGGTTCTCCGGGTTGCCGATCCCAAGCGCGTGCAGAGGCGCCCCAGCCGGCGCCATCTCCGCCGCCGTTCCCACCATGTCCACGAGCTGGCCGGAGTCGTCCGTTGGCCACCCGCCGAATCCGTACCCGTCGAACTCCAGCGGCCGCAGCCCGTCCAAACACTCTCTGCGCAGTTCGGGCGAATTGCCCCCTTGGATCACAGCGAACAGCAGAGGCCTGGCGCGCTTCCCCTTTGCGCCGTCGTTCAGCCGGGTCATCTCCGACTTGAATCTACCGGCCCACTCGACCGTGTTGGCCACGCTCTGCCGCTGCTCTTCGACCGGAGCGTCAGGATGCGTGCAGTGGTCCAGGCAGAACGCGATGTCAGAGCCGAGCCGGTGCTGGGTCCGAGCGCACCGCTCCGGCGTCAGCATTCGCCTGCTCTGGCCCGGATCGAATCGATAGGAAAAACCTCGCCTGGTTACAGACGCGAGCCCGGACGCATCATGCAGCAGCGAGTACACCTGGAATCCCCCGGAGTCGGACACCACCGGCCCGCCCCACCCGCTAAAACTGTGAATGCCCCCTACCCCCTCGATCACAGACGCGCCCGGATTGGAAGAAAGATGCAGCGCGTTGACCATTAGCCCCGGCGTTCCGGTCGACGCAACGTCCTCAGCATCCAGCGTCCGCACCGATGCCCTGGTGGCGTCGGGAAGAAACGCAGGAAGCCGTAGCGTGCCGTGCCCTGTGTCAACGCTTTGCATTGCCTCTGCCACCGATCTCCTTACGCTGATGATTAACGAGCCCTGCTACATCTTCTCAGAACGCAGGAAACAAAGACTCCCAAATGAAATGCTTTAGTCTCTTCGGCTCAAGTAACCTTGTTGGCTGCCAATATCTTAGGTATCATTACGACGTAAGCATCAATTACCTTCTAGATGATTACGTAGAGCATACGGAGATTCAATCATGGTCATGAATCCTGAGCAGTTCACAGAACAGGCAAGGGAAGTCATCGGGGCTTCCCAGGAACTCCTCAGAAGCTTCCGCCACTCCCAGTGGGACATAGAGCACGTTCTCATGGCCCTGCTGGACCAGGAAGAGGGAATTCCCGTGGCGGTCCTGAACGATGTCGGAGTTCCGGTCCAGCAGTTGCGAGAGAAGCTGCGCTCAGCGCTCGAAGCGGCGCCAAAGCTGGCTGAAGCCCCGGCGCAGATCTTCGTTACGCCGCGAGCCGCGGCCATGCTCCGCCGCGCCGAGGCCGAAGCCCAGAGGTTTAACGACGATTTCATTGGCGCTGAGCATCTGTTGATCGCGATCGTGCAGGAGGAGAAGGGCGATGCCGCCCGGCTTTTCGCCGAGTTTCAGGTAGGCCTGGAACAAATCTACCAGGCCCTGCAGCGCATCAGGGGCGCCCACAGGGTAACCGACGCGCGCGCCGAGTCACGCTACCGCTCGCTGGAAAAGTACAGCATAGACCTGACGCAGCTCGCCGGTAGCGGCAAGCTCGACCCCGTCGTGGGGCGCGATCTCGAAATCGCCCGCACCGTCCAGACCTTGATCCGGCGCACCAAGAACAACGCCGTGCTGATCGGGAAGGCTGGCGTCGGCAAGACGGCCATCGCGGAGGGACTGGCCCAGCGCATCGCTTCGGGCGACGTGCCCGCGGAGTTGCGCGACCGCCGCGTCCTCGCGCTCGACATGGGCGCCCTGGTGGCAGGCAGCAAGTTCCGAGGCGAGTTCGAAGAGCGCCTGAAGGCAGTCATGGATGAGATCAGGGAGTCCAGCGGCGAGATCATCCTGTTCATCGACGAAATTCACACCGTCGTGGGCGCAGGCGCGGCAGAGGGCTCCATCGACGCAAGCAACATGATGAAGCCCGCTCTGGCCCGTGGCGAGTTGCAGTGCGTAGGAGCCACCACCGAGTCCGAGTACAGAAAGTACATCGAAAAGGACGCCGCGCTGGAGCGTCGGTTCCAGCCCGTCCTCGTGGAGGAACCGGACGATGAGAACGCCCTGCAGATGCTGCGCGCGCTGAGGCCAAAGTACGAGACGCACCACAAGGTACAGGTCGAGGACGCCGCGCTGGAGGCGGCCGTGAAACTCAGCCGCCGATACATCTCCGATCGCCACCTGCCGGACAAGGCCGTTGACCTGATCGACGAGTCGGCCAGCAAGAAGCGCATCGATTCTCAGCGCCTCCCCGAACCGCTCAAGGACTTGGAGGCGTCTCTGCACAACCTCGAGCAAGAGGAAGAGGCCGCCGCTCAACGGGCCGACTATCAACACGCGGCCGAGCTTCGTGCGGAAAGACTGAAGACACAGGAAGAATACGACCGCCAGAGAGCTGAGGCCTTCGAGGACTCCGGTACAGAGATGGTCGTGAACGCCGAGGACATCGGCCGGCTTGTCGCTTCATGGACGGGCATCCCGGTGGACAGGCTTCTGGAGTCGGAGGCTGATCGCCTGCTCCACATGGAGGAGCGCATTCATGAGCGGGTAATCGGCCAGGACGACGCCATCAGGGCCGTCTCCGATGCCGTTCGCCGCGCCCGGGCGGGCCTGAAGGACCCCGCAAGGCCAATAGGCACGTTCATGTTCCTCGGACCCACCGGCGTCGGCAAGACAGAGCTGGCGCGCTCTCTGGCGCACTACCTCTTCGACGATGAGCAGAACATGGTGCGCGTCGATATGTCCGAGTACATGGAAAAGCACGCCGTATCCAGGCTCATCGGAGCTCCTCCGGGCTACATTGGCTTCGAGGAGGGCGGCCAGCTAACGGAAGCTGTCCGCCGCAGGCCCTTCAGAGTGGTCCTGTTCGATGAGATCGAGAAGGCCCACCCGGACGTGTTCAACATCCTGCTCCAGGTTCTCGAAGACGGAAGACTCACGGACGGGCACGGACGCACGGTGGACTTCAGCAACACCGTGGTAATCATGACCAGCAACGTCGGGACCGGAGAAGGCCAGCGCAGCTTCGGCTACCAGTCGGCCAGCGGAGCGAACGAAGCCATCAACACCCGGACTGTTACGGAGGAAGCCCTGAAGCGGGTATTCAGGCCTGAGTTCCTCAACAGGCTGGACGAGATCATCGTCTTCGAGCCGCTCACGAAGGAACAGATCTGCGAAATCGTGGACCTGGTCTTGCATGAGGTGAGCGACAGGCTGGAGGAGCACCGGATCACATTCGAACTCACCCAGGCGGCAAAGGACTGGCTCGCCGAGAAGGGCTACGATCCCCAGTTCGGTGCAAGGCCTCTCAGGAGGGCCATAGAGCGGAACCTGGAGAACCCGTTGGCTCGAATGGTGCTTTCCGGCGACGCCGCCGAAGGCGACCGCATTGTCGTAGACGCCGGCGAAGACAGCCTGTCGTTCGCCTGCGAGCCCGCGCTCGTAGCTGCGCTCTAGCAGGCCACAGGCGCGGCCCGTATGGCTCCAGGACTGGCATGCCTAGCCGCGCCCCTCCAAGCCGCGCATCAACACTTCGCGTAAGTCGCCCGGCAAGCCGACTGGCGCTGGGTTCCACGGGGGCCTCTTGCATCTGGGCTCGTCGCGGTGCCACGGTCAAGGTCTATCCGGCCGTGACCTGAGCCCACTCATACGCAATTGAGCCGCAGAACGAAGCATCTTTCGGCTTGACTCGCAGAAGCGTTTGACAGTAGCTTTGATTATGGCTGCTGCAATTCACACATACTGCCCTCGGCAGAAGCCCCTACTGCAACGCTACGCCCTGCGGCACGCCGCCCTCCAGCAGCTCGGACACCGTTAACCGCATGTACGCCAGCGACGAACCTGCCGAGCACTGCGAAGTCCAGCCCGAAGCCCGCGAAGACACGTTCGTCCGCCTCATGCGCACGTACGCCGGGACCGAGCCGAGACGCAGCATCATCATCGCCGCTGCCGTCGTCCTGATGGTGGTCGCCGTGTGGCTGCTGCGAAGTTGGTGGATGCAAATTGACTGGAGAGACCTGGGCTATCCGGGTATCTTCTTTCTCAGCTTCCTGGGCAGCTTCTCAATGGTGCTGCCGGTCCCCGGCCTGATCTCTCTCTGCGCATCTGGCGGGTTCCTCAACCCATACGTCGCTGGCACATTTGCCGGTGTCGGCGAGTCCATCGGCGAGCTTTCAGGCTACGCCGTCGGATACGGCGGCAAAGCCGTAGTGGAGAAGCACGCCTTCTATCAGCGCGTACGCACCTGGATGGAGCGCCGGGGCGCCCTTGTTATCTTCCTCGTATCCATCATCCCTAACCCCGTTGTCGACGTGGTCGGGATAGCTGCAGGCGCAACACGATTTCCGCTCATCCGCTTTCTAGGGATTGTCCTCGCGGGCAAAATACTGAAAGGCATCGCGGTGGCATACGCCTGCCACGCAGGCTTTCAACTGCTGCCGTGGATGGAGTAGCGCCAGAGACGCAGACGGCGTCCCCAGCGCTAGTCGTCCTCAGCGTCGTCCCTGAACCAGGGTGTGTAGGTGATGCCCACCAGCAGCCCTTCCGGGGACAGCAGCCGCGCGGTGGTCTGGCCCCACTCCTCCATCCTCACGTCCTGCAGGATCTCCAGGCCGCGATCTCTAAGCTCCTCAACCGCCTCCGCTACGTCGTCGACATCGAGTTCTATCGTCGCCTGAGGCCGCGGCACGTCTTCCGGCCACTCCTCGGTGCCAAACGTGCTTCGCGCTGCATCTTGCAGCGTCCAGAGGCCGAAGTGCTTCAGTCCGGGAAGCTCTACCTCCGTGTAGCTTCGTTCCGGATCCGGGATCAGGAGCGGCAGCGTTAACCTGTCTCCCCAGAACTGTCGCCCCTCATCGACAGAGTTGACTATCGGTGAAAACCCGGCCACAAATCTAACCTTCATTGCTTCTCCTCTTACGATTGCCGCGTCCGACCTTGACTCATAGTGAGGGACCTCACTATGCACGCCAGTCCGGAGGCAGCAGATTGGGAATCCCTTCTTCGATCGGGTACGCCTCTTCGCAAGCCTCGCAAGTCAGCGTGCCTGACATGATCTCTTCGCCCTCGGTCTCCTCCTGCTCGAGGGTCAGTTCCCCCTTGCACACGGGACACGCGAGGATTTCCATCAGTTGCATTCTCATCGAAGTCGCGGCTCCTACTTGGCCATTTAGTGGCGGCCCAGTTTGCTAAGACTCTCTGGCCTACCGGAGAAATCCAGGCACGACGCAATCATGCCACAAGAGCCTTCTCATAGAGCACCTTGAGCAGGTCGGACACAAGGAGTACCACAACGCCCAGTATGACGATCATACTCTGCCGGGTCGTCAGCCGGCCCAGCAAGGTTGGCGCGGCATCCTGCGTCGCCGGGGTCCCGGATCGGCCTCGCCTGCGCCTCAACGACAGGGCCAGGTAGAACATCCACAATGTCAGAAAAATCTTGAGCCCCAGCGTCACCGCGAATGGCACGCCGGCCACTCCGCCCGTCAGGCGCTCGAACGAGAGTATCGCCCCCGTGACCACAAGCACGAAAATGCATACGTCCACCAGGCCTCGGAACTCTGCCGCCACGGCGACGTTCCATCCATTGGCGGAGTCTGCGGAGTTCCGCGTGGCCGGCATGAGTACAAGCAGGTAGAACAGGCTTCCACCCACCCACGCGGCGGCGCAGACAAGGTGCAGCCATCTGACAATCAGCAGGATTACATCGCCGGCAGTCACTGTTTCATCGAGTCCGGCAGTTTGCGATCAGCCAGCGGCTTCGCAGCCTAGTTGAGCACCAGCTGTATCAACTCTTCGAGTTTCTCTTCATTCAGAGGGCCGGACCACGTCTTGACGATCTCATGATCCCTGTTGAGAAAGAACGTCGAAGGATAGTGACGCACTTCGTAGGACTTGACTATGTCACCCGCCGGCGTGTCCGGCCCGATGGCGAATGTCAACTCGAAGTCCTCCACAAAGTCCTGGCCGTCCTGCACCGTATCCAGGCCAAGCGTCTGCACCGCAACGAACTGCAGTCCCGTATCCCGGTACTTCTTGGACGCCTGCTCGAAGTGCGGCATTTCAAGACGGCAGGGTGGGCATGACGGATACCAGAAGTTGACCACGGCTGGCTGCCCCTTGTTTGCCGACAGGCTGAATACCTCTCCCTCGCCATGGTTCTCGTTCTGAAACAACGTAATCTCGAAGTCGGGCGCAGCTTCGGGCATGTCGGAGCCGCACGCCGCAAACAACAGCAGCATCGCAGCAAGCGACAACACTGCTGCTGCAATCAACGAGGGCAATGCCCCTGCCCGACTATCGATCTGTGCCATGTTGCGACCCGTTGAGCTTGCCGCTTGTCAGGGCAATGCCCCTCTCTCACTTCCCTCACTGGAGTTTACGATTTCGCCATCCCCGCGGATGCAAGTCCAGCAACGAAAGGCCCGTCACGCACTGCCATCTCAAGCTGCGGCCTTGAGCCGGCGAGCTAGTTCACTCGGCAGGCCATCGATCGGCACCCTCGTCTGCTGCATCGTGTCTCTTTCGCGGATCGTGACCTGCCGGTCGTCCAGCGAGTCGAAGTCCACCGTAACGCACAGCGGCGTGCCTACCTCATCCTGCCTGCGATACCTGCGGCCGATGCTCTGGGAGTCGTCGTACTGCACATAGCCATTAATGGCGCCGGACTGGCGTATGTGGTCGAACACCTGCCTCGCCGTCGGCACCAGTCTATCGTTGCGGCTCAGCGGCAGCACCGCCACCTTGACGGGCGCGAGTGCGTGGTGGAGCTTGAGGAGCACGCGCTTCTCGGTCTTACCGGACGCCGACTGCGCCTCTTCCACCGAATACGCGTCTACGAGAAACGCAAGCACCGCTCGGTCCACTCCAAAAGATGGCTCAACCACGTACGGAACTATGTGGGCCCCGGCATCGTCGTCGAAGTAGGTGAGGCCGGTCCCGCTTGAGTTCGCGTGAGCGTTGAGGTCATAGTCCGTGCGGCTGGCGGTCCCCTCGATCTCTCCCCAGCCCCATGGGAAATGGTACTCGATATCTGACGTCGCCTTGGAGTAATGCGAAAGCTCGTCCTCATCGTGCGGACGGACCCTGAGCCGCTCGCGGCTCACGCCCAGCTCCGTGTACCAGTTCACTGCCTCGCCAACCCACTTCTCATACCAGTCGTCTTCGGATCCCGGCTTGACGAAGTACTCGATCTCCATCATCTCGAACTCTCTCGTCCTGAAGATGAAATTGCCGGTCGTGATCTCGTTCCTGAACGCCTTGCCGACCTGCGCGATTCCAAAGGGAAGCTTCTTCCGCGAGGAGTTGAGCACGTTCGTGAAGTTGACGAATATCCCCTGCGCCGTTTCCGGCCTCATGTAAGCGGTACTGGCTTGGTCCTCAACGGGTCCTATGGACGTCCTGAACATCAGATTGAACTGCCGCGCGTCGGTCAATTCCCCGCCGCAGCTGGGGCAAGTCGAGCCATCCAACTGGTCCAGCCTCCAACGCTGGTGACAGTCCCTGCACTCCACAAGAGGATCGGTAAAGCTGTCGACGTGGCCGCTGGCTTCCCACACCTTCGGGTGCATCAGGATCGCGGAGTCCAACCCGACGATATCGTCGCGCCCAAGGACGAAGGTGCGCCACCACGCCTCCTTGACGTTGCGCTTCAACTCCACCCCAAGCGGCCCGTAGTCCCAGGTGCTCCCAAGACCGCCGTAGATCTCGCTGCTCTGGAAGACAAACCCCCTCCTCTTGCAGAGGGACGAAAGTACATCCAGATCGAGGTCAGCAACAGGCGCGGACACGGCTAAGTTAAGACTCCTTACGTTTGGGCCAACGCTTCTTTCGTGGCAAGCGCAAATTCAAGCTAGCAACAGCGCCAACCAATGTCAAAGCGGAACACAGCCGTCAAGCTAACGTAGCTCGACGGACGACTGGTGATAGCGCGCGCTACAGGAACAGCGGCGAGAACACCAGCGCCACGATGGACATCAGCTTGATGAGAATGTTCAGCGACGGGCCGGACGTGTCCTTGAACGGGTCGCCCACCGTATCGCCCACTACCGCCGCCGCATGTTCGTCGGAACCCTTGCCTCCAAGATGTCCGGCTTCGATGTACTTCTTGGCGTTGTCCCAGGACCCGCCGGCGTTTGCCATCATCACCGCAAGCAGGAACCCAGTGGCGATGGAGCCTATGAGCAGGCCGCCCAGCGCCTCAGGGCCGAGTATCGCGCCAATCGCAATCGGCGCCGCAACAGCAATCAGTCCAGGCAGCACCATCTCACGCATCGCTCCGCGCGTGCTGATGTCCACTGCCCTCGCGTAGTCCGCCTTGGCCTTCCCCTCCAGAAGTCCGTCGATTTCCCTGAACTGCCTCCGGACTTCCTGCACCATCGCGTTAGCGGCCCGGCCAACTGCCTGCATCGTCAGCGCTCCGAACAGGAACGGCATCATGCTTCCAACGATCAGCCCCATCAACACTTCCGTCTCCGAAAGGTCGAAAACGTCGATCCCAGTCACGCTCGCGTATGCCGCCAGCAGCGCGAGAGCCGTCAGCACCGCGGATCCGATGGCGAAGCCCTTGCCGGTTGCCGCCGTCGTATTGCCCAACGAGTCCAGCGCGTCGGTGCGCTCCCTCACTTCCGGCGGCAGGCCACCCTGCTCCGCTATTCCGCCCGCGTTGTCGGCGACCGGCCCGTAAGCGTCCGTGGCCAGCGTGATCCCCAGCGTGGAGAGCATTCCCACGGCCGCGAGCGCCACGCCGTAAGTCCCGGCCAGCTCGTTGCCGAGCCACATCGCGATCACTACCACGATTCCGGGAATCAACGTGCTGATCATCCCAAGCCCGAGTCCGCCGATGATCACAGTCGCAGGTCCGGTCTCCGCCTGCTTGGCGAGATCACGAGTGAACTTGAATTCGTACGACGTGTACACCTCGGACGAAGTGCCGATGATCTGACCTGCCACCAGGCCGACAACTATGACCCAGAACAGCTCGAACGGCAGGTCCATCTGCGTGATTGCCACGCCGATGCCCACGAGCACCAGCGCGCCGGCCGCGAAGATGCCGATCCGCAGCGCCCACAGCAACCGGCCCATATCCGCCTGCTCGCCGGTTCTCACCAGGAATGTACCGAGTATCGACGCGAACACGCCCGTGGCCGCCACCAGAATGGGCAGGAGAACGAGATTGTGATCAAAGGGCAGATCGGCGTGTTCAACCATGCCAAGCGCCGTCACGCCAACCGCCGCGAGTGCAATCGCCGCGATGATCGACCCAACGTACGACTCGAACAGGTCCGCGCCCATGCCTGCAACGTCGCCAACGTTGTCGCCAACGTTGTCCGCGATGGTCGCCGGATTTCGGGGATCGTCTTCGGGGATGCCTGCCTCGACCTTGCCGACAAGGTCGGCCCCCACGTCCGCAGCCTTCGTGTAAATGCCGCCGCCTACCCTGGCGAACAGCGCTATTGACGAAGCGCCAAACCCAAAGCCTGCAACTATGTTGATGTCCTTGATAACCCAGTACGCGAGCGTAATGCCAAGCAGTCCCAGCCCAACGACCGAGACTCCCATGACCGCGCCGCTGTTGAAGGAGACCCGCAGCGCCGGATTCAGGCCCGCCATCGCCTTGACTGTCGTCCTCGTGTTCGCCCTGACCGCGATGTTCATTCCGATGAACCCGGCCAGCGCCGAGCCGATCGCGCCGCCCAGGTACGCGAACGCTGTCGAAGGTACGCTGCGGGATGGACCGTCGATCTTGTCGAGTACGTCCCAGTCGATGAACACCGCCAGGATGACCCACACAATCACAACGAACAGCGCAAGCAAGGTGTACTCGCGCCGCAGGAAGGCCATCGCGCCCTCCCTGATGGCCTCGCCGATCGCCCGGATCGCCTCGCTTCCCTCGTCCTGGCGAACGATGTTCGACGCAAGTATCGCGGCAAACGCCAACGCTGTGGCGCCTGCTGCTATGGAGATGTAGAAAACTGCCACGGCCTGTCTCCCATTCACAACAAAGCCTTCCCCCGTTCAGGGGAAGACTTGTCTCTAGGTCGGAGTTTTGACGGCTTTGAAACCTAGCACAGCACTAGGAGACCGTCAAGAATCGCCCTGCTCTTCCGCCTCAATTCCCGCTAGCCGCGCCTCCAGACGGCGCTGCCGCAGGGCCATCGTGAGGTCGCCCCGTGTTCGCTCCAGCACACCGCGCACCATGTCCGTGCGCCGCCGCAGCCCGCCGGTAACCGCGTCCGGGTAGTCCATCGATACCAGGTGCGTGTACACCTCGTCCATCACATCCAGCAACTCTTCGCATCGTGTGAAGTCGTCGCGGCGCAGCCCGTCCAGGATGTACCTGCGTATCTCGCCGGTGGTATCCGCAAGCCCGTTGAGATACGGCCTCGACTCGACGCCAAGGTCGCTGGGTCCGGGCAGCGGCGTCCCTCGAATCAGGGCGAGCGTTGCGTTCGCCTCCACGTACTCCTGCAACGCGTCCTCAACGAACCCGCCATAGAACACCTTCGGGTGGTCTTCGCGAACGTCGTCAAGCCGCCTGACCAGGACGCGCACACCGGCTACCAGCTCCTCGGCACGCTCCAACTCCCCGCGATGCGACGCCCGGATCGAGTTGGCTGAGCCCCGCACGATCTCCCTGGAAAGCCGAAGCGCCTCCTCACGCGCCCCGTGATGCTTCGCGAACTCGCTCTGCGCGAGTGCGGCGTAGGAACGCAGGGCATCCACTGCCCCCTCGCCATGCTCCGGTTCGGCCACCCTACTTCGCTTCTTCAACCAGCGTGGACAGGTTTCGCGCCGCACTCTCCGGGTCGGCCGCCATAGTGATTGCCGACACCACGCACACGCAGTCGGCGCCGGCCTTGACCACCGCCTCTATGTTCATGGCGTTGATCCCGCCAATCGCCACCACCGGCGCCTCGACCATCGACTTGACTCTCTCGACAGTCTCAGGGCCAACGGGCGTCCGGCTCGACTTGCCCATCGTGCTCGTCGCATAGACGGCGCCCACAGCCACGTAGTCCGCTCCCTCGGCCTCGGAAGACACGGCCTCCTCCACGCCGTTGTTGGACTTGCCAACAATCTGCGTCGAGGCCAGCGCGCGTCGGGCCTCCTGAACGGGCAGGTCCGACTGCCCGACGTGCAGTCCATGCGCCTCGCTCGCCAGGGCCAGGTCGGCGTGATCGTTCGCTATGAACAGCGCGTCGTGCTCGTCGCAGAGCAGCTTGATCTCGCGGGCCTCCTCCAGCATCTGCGCCTTGTCGCCATGCTTGTCCCGAAGCTGCACCACCCGGACGCCGCCTCGGAGCGCGGCTGCGGCCACCTCCGCCACCGGTCGGCCGTTGCTGGCCTCCGGGTCCACGATCACGTACACACCGGTGAGACGGGCGGCAAGGCTGGACCTGGCCGTCCCCGCAACCTGACGCTCCACGCGGGCAAGAACAGTCTCCGCCTGCGCCGTCCACTCCGGGTTCAGCACCGGCCCGTCCGCCGATACCACAGCGCCCGCCGCATGAATCGATGCCCGTGCATGCTCTACTGCCGCGAGCGCGGTCACGGGCGGGTCTTCCGTCATGTTCCGGTAGGCCAGCCTTCGCTCCTGCTGCTGAGATCGCTCGAGCTCTGCCGCTTCCGGAAAGGGCAGTGCCTCACGCAGCATTTTCACATCGGAATAGAGTCCCAGTGGTGCGGTCACGAACGCCTCCAGAAGACGGATGTCCTCTATAAGCGACTGAATCTGGGCCGCGATGAAAGGGGGCTGTGACATGAAGACCTTTCGGGGTTTGAGCGCCCCGCCGGGACCGGTCGAAGGGCGTCGAAATGCGCGCGGCATTGTACCACGGAGGCCGCACAATCCCTTTCAGCTAGTACACGGCTCCGGTTCTTCGACCGCGTTGGGGATCACTTCAACCCTCGGCTTCCTGCCTCGACCGCCAAGCTCGACCAGCACAACGTCGATCCGCCAATCCGAGGACGTCAGTCCCTGCTGCTGAATGTACTCATGCGCCGTCTGTGCAAGCTTCCTACGCTTGCTTGCAGTGATCGACTCTTCCGGCGAGCCAAATCCCAACGCCCGGCGGGACCGGACCTCCACGAACACAAGAGAGCCCTCATGCCGCGCTATAATGTCGATCTCACCCCCGCGCAGCCGGTAGTTCGTCTCCAGCACTTCGTACCCCTGCGCCACCAGGTGGCGGCGGGCGATAGCCTCTCCCCTCCTGCCGGTGGTCTGCCGGCTCACGTCACGATTAGCTCGCCCTGCAAGAGGGCGCTCACGGGCGAAAACGACCGCCGGTGTATCTTGCAGGGTCCGAGGCGGCGCAGAGCCTCCAGGTGCCCGGCCGATGCGTAGCCCTTGTTGGAGGCAAAGCCGTAGCCGGGATACGACCGCTCAGCCCTCGCCATCAACAGGTCCCGGTACACCTTCGCAAGTATCGAAGCCGCCGCAATCGAGAAGCACGTCGAGTCTCCACGGATGATCGACTTCTGCGGCGTCCCCTGGTCGGGCAGCTCGACGGCGTCAATCAAGAGATAGTCTGGCCTGACTGACAGACGGCCGATCGCGCGCATCATTGCGAGTCGCGTGGCCTCGACAATTCCAACCTCATCCACCTCGCGGTGCCCCGCCGTACCCACCGCTGAGGCAATCGCCGAAGCGCGTATCTGCGGCAGGACAGCCTCCCTCGCCTTCGCCGTCATCTGCTTGCTGTCCCGCACCCGTCCGGCCCAGTCCTCCGCTGGGTATGCTACAAAGACCGCCGCCCCTGCCGTCACCGGTCCCGCGAGCGGCCCGCGCCCAGCCTCGTCGATGCCTGCAACGTATCGATACCTCTGTCGATGCAGGGCCGCCTCTTCTTCGAAATGAGGCCTGTCGTCGGCAAGTTTTGCGATAAGGCTCTCCTTTCAAGTGCTGGCAACCGTACATCGAGGCAGGCTGCCGGAGGCCGCCCAATCGCCAGTCTACCACCCACCTCAGGCCCCTTCGGAAATCCTTGTGCGGCCCCTCCGATGCGTTAGAATTGACGTATCGGACACCGCACTTAGTCCAGAAGGAGTGTGCCCATATGGACCCAATCAAGATGAACATCTGGATCGACTTTGGCTGACCGTGGGTATATCAGGCAGCCGTGTGGCTGTCACGCGTCCAGGATGCTTACGGCGAAAACCTGGACATCACTTGGAGGCACTTCTCCCTCGAACAGAACGCCCACACGCTGCGCCAGGCCTCGGAAGGCAACGGTGACAGCGACTGGAAGGTCTGGGAGCAGGACGATCTGACTGCCCACCGCAGCATCCTCTCGCAGATGGCAAGCGTGGCCGCGCGCAGGCAGGGCGCCCGCGAGCAGAACACGTTCAACCTTGAGCTTCTTACGGCGCGGCATGGTGGCGAAGGCCGCCTCCCGCTGAACGAGAAGGACGCCATGGTTGGCATCGCCGAGAAGACCGGCCTCGATGTTGAGCGCTTCAAGCAGGACCTGGACGATCCCGAACTGGCCGAAACAATCGGTCGCGACCATGAAGAGGCCGTCACGCTCGGCATATTCGGCACGCCCACTTTCGTCTTCGATAACGACAACGTCGCCTTCCTGAAGACCTTCACGCCGCCCGAGGAGGAATCGGTAGAGACCTTCGAACACTTCATGGCTCTTGCCTCGAGCAAGGCGTACATCGGCGAACTCAAGCGCCCGCAGCCTCCCTGGCCAAAGGGCTCCGAGAACTAGAAGGCGCATCCGAACGCATTTTGTGAAATTGTCAGGTTCAAGCGGCAATGGTTAAGGAAAATGTCTGACGAAAAGGCGGTTCTCTACACACATCCCGAGTGCACCATCTGCGTGTCGGTCAAGATGGAACTGGAAGAGAAGGGGACCGAGTACGACGAGATTGATCTCGCGATCAATCCGGAAAAGTGGCCTGAACTCGAAGCACTTACGGACGGCGAGCGAATCACGCCCGTGCTTGTGGAAGACGGCGAAGTCACCATCGGATACCGCGGGATCGGGTGCACGTTCTACTAAGGAATGTCGACAAGCATTCAGGGAGATTACTGTTGAGCAAGACGATAGCCGTAACCGACGACACGTTCGAAAACGAGGTCATACAGTCGGACAACCCCGTGGTCGTGGACTTCTGGGCCGAGTGGTGCGGTCCCTGCAAGGCGATCGCGCCGGTCGTGGACGAGCTGGCTGAGGAGTACGACGGCCGGGTGAAGTTCGCCAAGGTCGACGTGGACTCCAACCCCAACACGCCTCAGAAGTTCGGCATCCGCGGCATCCCCGCGCTGCTGATCTTCAAAGACGGCGACAAGGTCGGCCAACTGGTCGGGGCCGCCCCCAAGGCCAAGCTGGTCCAGAGCATAGAAGCTGCAATGGCGGGCTAGCCCGCACACTTCAGTACGACGCTAACGTCGTACCAGACCGGAATTCCGAAGTAGCCCGCCGCACGGCGGGCTACTTCTCTATCCCCCGCAGCACTCCCCGTATGTACGCCACGTGG
Source organism: Dehalococcoidia bacterium (assembly GCA_965116985.1). Taxonomy (GTDB): domain Bacteria; phylum Chloroflexota; class Dehalococcoidia; order Lucifugimonadales. The sequence goes on from OZ220745.1 coordinate 787,220, forward strand.
CCCACGTGCTGGGCTATCTCAACAACCAGGTGGCTCAGCGATCCACCGATCGTAATCAAGCGCCAGCCGGCGTCCCGCACCTCGTCCAGGGCCTCCGGTGTAACTGAGTCCAGATAGGCAAGAGTCCCCTGCCGCACCGAGTTGGCGTACTCCTGCAGCAAGGCCGGGTCGTACACGGGCAGTTCGCGAACTTCCTCGGCTGTCATGCCGTAGCCGTCGCCTTCGATCGGGACGCCCAGCCGCTCGCCCCAGCCATCGCGCGTCCAGATCGTCTCGCCCTGCCGGATAATGCTATTGATCTCGTCGTCCTCAGCCTTCACCACATGCCAGACGATGAAGTCAATGTGATTGGACTCCGCGGACGGCTGATGCCGCCGCTCCTCCCGCGTTAGGCCCTCGAGGGCCCTGGCCAGGTCCCCGGAAGTCTCAGCCAGGGCCATACGGACCACGTCTCTAAAGTCCACGGATCGCCTGTTTCGCCGGACTGCTAGCCTGTCGGAAGCCGGGACCTGCGCGCGCTACTTGTCCAGCCCGCGCAGCATGCCGCGTATGTACGCCACGTGGCCCACGTGCTCGGCAATCTCCACCATGAGGTGGCTCAGCGCGTTGCCAACCTGGATGACCCGCCAGCCTCCATCCCGCGTCTCGTCCAGCATCTCCGCAGTAGTGGTCTCCAGCAAGTCGGTCGTCCCCTGCCGCACCGCGTCGGCATACTCCCGCATTACGTCGGGATCATAAGCCGGCAGGTCCCGCGCCTCCTCCGCCGTCATCCCGTAACCGTTGCCTTCGATCGAGATCCCCAGCCGCTCGCCCCATCCGTCGCGTGCCCAGATAGTCTGCCCCTGCCCGATGACGGCGTTGATCCAGTCGTCTTCCGCCCTCGTCATATGCCAGACCATGTAGTCGATGTGGTTTGACTCCTCCGAGGGCTGGAACCGCCTCTCATGGTCGGACAGACCATCCAGTGCCCTTGCCAGGTCATCCGCAGACTCGTCCAGCGCCATCTGAATTATCTCTTCGAAGTCCATGAGTGCCTGCTGATCACTTGCTGACGGCAACTGGCCGGCTACTTGTTGATCCCCCTCTGCAAACCGCGGATGTAGGCGATGTGGCCGATGTGCTGGTTCTGCTCGACCAGGATGCGACTTAGCGAGAAGCCGACGGAGAACGGGTTCCAGTGCGGCACCGGCACCTCTCTGGGCGCGGACAACTCCTCGACGGTTGCGGCGTCCAGGTATGCCAGCGTGCTCTGCCGCACCGCTGTCACGTACTGGTCCATCACGTCGTGGTCGTAGACCGGCAGGTTCCGCACCTGCTCGATCGTGTATCCGAACCCGATGTCCCTCCCGTACCCGATCTTGTCATGGTGAAAGCCCGCTCTCTCGGCCCAGCCGTCCGCTTCCCAAATCGACGGCTTGCCCTGCGCGAACTGCTGGATCCACATGTCTTCAACCCTGGTCAGGTGCCAGACGATGAAGTCTATGTGGTTCGCTTCCGGCGTGGGCTGATGGCGCCGCTCCTCCGCTGTAAGCCCGTCCAGCGCCTGCGCCATGTCGCGCGAGGTCTCCTCCAACCCCCAGCGGATCAGGTCTCTGTGGTACATGCAGTCTCCTCTATTGGCCACATTGGCCAGTCTCTTCTATTGGATCGTCGACTCGGCACGGCATTCTCGCCTAACTCTCGAGCCCCCGCAACATGCCCCGGATGTACGCGATCTGCCCCACGTGCTGGCTCTCCTCAACGAGCAGATGACTGAGGGCGCTCCCGATACAGTAAGGCCGCCGCCATCCCCGCGCCTTCGGCCGCGCAATCTCGGCGGGCGACAACGCGTCCAGGTAAGCCAGCGTCACTTCGCGTACCGCATCCGCGTACTCGTTCAGCAGGTCGTGGTCGAACGTCGGAAAATATCTGACCTCGTCGGCGTCGTAGCCAAAGCCGGCCCCCTCTTCAGGCAGTCCGAGCCTTGCCGCCCAACCGCCTTCCTCCCACACGGTTCGAGTCTCACGTGCGTACGCGTTGATCCACCCGTCCTCTACCTTGGCAATGTGCCACACAAGGAAATCGATGTGATTGGAGTCGAGAGTCGGCTGAAATCGCCTCTCCTGAGCAGTGAGTCCGTTCAGGGCTCGAGCCATGTCTTCCGAGTACTCTGCAAGCGCCAGGCGGACGATATCCTTGTAGTCCACGTTCGCTCTTCCGTCAGTGGACCAGCGCTGGCGTCGGCCCCACCTCGATATACCCTCCCCCCAACACCTCGTCGCCCTGGTAGAAGACAACCGCCTGCCCCGGCGTGACCGCCTTCTGCGGCGAGTGGAACGCAACCTCCGCCCAGTCGTCTCGCGGCGTCACCGTAGCCGCCGCCGCTCCTGCCCTGTACCGGATCTTGGCCTCCACCTCGAGCGGCCGGTCCGGCTGGTCGTCGCCAACAAAATTGACGCGCGATGCCCAGAGCTCGCTCCGCATGAGCTCGCTCTCCGGCCCAACCGTGACACGATTGGAGACTGAGTCGATGCCGGTAACATACAGAGGCGACACCGTGTTTCCATTGAGCCCCAGCCCACGCCGCTGTCCTACCGTGTAGAACTGGATGCCCTTGTGCTCCCCTAGCACGTTCCCGTCCCTGTCCACGATGTGTCCGGGGACCGTCCTGCTTCGGTCCTTCACAAACTTGCGATAGTTGTCATCGGGGATGAAGCAGATCTCCTGGCTGTCCGGCTTGTCCGCCACGGGCAGTCCCGCCTCAGCCGCGAGGTCGCGCACTGCCGCCTTCTCGATCTCGCCAATCGGCAGTAGAAGCCTGGCCAGCTCGGACTGCGTCAGCGTGAAGAGCACGTAAGACTGGTCCTTCGATGCGTCAAGCCCCGTCAGCAGCCTCGCGGCGGCGCCCTCGCGCCTGATCCGCGCGTAATGCCCCGTCGCAATGTAGTCGGCGTCCAGGAACACCGCGCGGCGCAGCAGGAAATCGAACTTGATCCGGTCGTTGCACGCCAGGCACGGGTGCGGCGTCCTGCCGCGCTCGTACTCCCGCACGAAGTAGTCGATAACGTACTGCTGGAACTCCCGCTCGAAGTTCTGGACGTAGTGCGGCACGCCGATCACGTCGCAGACGCGCCGGGCGTCGTCCACGTCGCGCACCGAGCAGCACCGCCGGTTGAGCCGCGGATGGTCCGCCTGCTCCTCCGACCACAGCCGCATCGTCACGCCGACGACGTCGTAGCCCTCTCGCTTCAGCAGCAGCGCCGCCACCGAGGAGTCCACGCCCCCGCTCATGGCCACTATGACCTTTGCCTTGCTCATGAGTTCAGGCTAGCACAGCGCCGGCGGCCCTCTCAACGAGTCATCGCCGCGTCGACCTCTCAAGAAATCCGTATAATTCCACCCAATGGCGGAGAAAGAAAAGCTTAAGGCCTCAGAGTACGCTCGCCTTGCAGTGGACATCGCGTCCGACGGTCTCGCGTCGGACATCGTCATGCTGGACATTGGCAGCGTAAGCGACTTCGCTGACTACTTCGTAATCCTGACGGCCGGTTCCAGGCGCCAACTGAGGGCCCTTGCCGAGGACGTGGAGCACGGTCTAGAGCGGTCCGGCGCCACGCTGCACCACCGCGAAGGTACGCACGAGAGCGGCTGGATGCTCCTGGACTTCGGCGACGTGATCATCCACCTGTTCGGCCCCGAGGAACGGGACTTCTATGGCATCGACCAGCTATGGACCCGGGGCACCGAGATCGTCAGGATTCAGTAATCCACCGCTCTCTGTCTCGCTCGTACTCCACAACTTCGTCTGCCGAGAAGAATAGGCCAACCTCACGCTCCGCAGACTGCAGCGAGTCCGAACCGTGCACGAGGTTGCGCCCGAGGTCGATCCCGAAGTCAGCCCTGATCGTTCCGGGAACCGCATTGGCGGGATCTGTAGCTCCAATCGTGTCGCGGGCTATCTGCACCGCGTTCTTCCCCTCCCACACGGTGGCAACGATTGGCGAGGAAGTAACGAACTGCACGAGGCCCTCGTAGAACGGCTTGCCCTCGTGCTCCATGTAGTGCCGCCGTGCCAGCACCTCGGACACGTGCGTCAGCTTGAGGGCCGCCAGCTTCAGCCCCCGCCTCTCGATGCGCGAGATGATCGGACCCACCAGCCCGCGTTGCACCGCGTCGGGTTTCAGAAACACCAGGGTTCTTTCCATTTTCGCCCCTCTGTCCTTTAGCTTCCAGGCCTGGCCTCGGCCCCGCTTGAAGTCGCCTTTCAGGCCCTATGATACCCAACGCCGGTGCGCAATCTCGAACTGCGAGCCGCGAATGTAGATCGGCTGCAGCATGTCCGCGTCATCGACGTCCCCGTGCCTCAGCCGCTCGTTCGCCAGCGTCGCGAGCGTGCCCGGATGCCGGCTCGGCAGCGTGATTGGCGCGATCCTTACCCGGTCTCCCAGGTTCTCGCGTACCCACTCGCCGCGCGTGCCGGCAGCCTCCCCGCACAGCAGCGTGCCTTCGGGGATCGCTTCCGAAATCTCGTCCAGCGTCATTACCTCGTAGCCCTCATCCGCCGCATCGCTCGGCGCGCCCGCGGACCGGCCCAAATAGAGCATGTCCCTGCCCGCGTCGATGACGGCCCATGCTGGGCTTCCGAGATTACGGTACGGGTGCAACTCCACCTCCAGCGTGCCTATCGAGACTAGCGGCAGCTCGGCGGTGATCGCCATAGCCTTCGCCGTGCTCAGGCCAACCCTTAACGCGCTGAACGCGCCGGGGCCCCTGGCCGCGAAGACCGCGCTGAGGTCGTCAATTTCGACGTCGCGCGATTCCATCAGCCTCTGGATCGCCGGGATCAGCTCCACTGAGTGGTTCTGCTGAGACAGCCACGCCGTATGAGCGATGACTTCCCCGTCGACGGACAGCCCAACCGCGGCATACCTTGTGGAGGTGTCGATAATCAGTTGCACGCTCTGCCCTATGCCGCCGCGCCGCTGGCAGCCGAGGCCAGCTCGCACAACAGCCCGCCGTATATCGCTCGCGGCCCGCTGAACACGAACCGTCGACGCGACTCGCTGAGGCTGCTGATGCCCACGTCCAGCGCGTCGGACGGAAGCCATTCGCGAAACCGGTCCGCCCACTCGACCACGCAGACGCCGCCAGCATCCAGGTACTCGTCTATGCCAAGGTCAAGAAGCTCGGACCCGGACTCCAGCCGGTACAGATCGAAGTGGTACAGCCTCAGCCTCCCCTCGTACTCCGCCGTCAGCACGAAGGTCGGGCTCCGGGCGTACTCATTCCCGCCCAGCCCTCTGAGGATGCCCTGCGTGAGGCACGTCTTCCCCGCGCCCAGGTCGCCCACCAGCAGGTAAACGTGCCCTGGAAAGGCGTTCCTGGCCATAATCGCGCCCACTTCACGCGTGTCATCCGGCGAGCCGGTCACGATCTCCAGCGCAACGCGGTCTTCGGTAGGTGAGCTTTGGTCTGGCAGCGTTCGTCCGCCCAGTGATAGAGGTGGGATGGAAGCGAATGTATTATAGGTTCACATTCCAACCGTGCTCAACAGGAAACCCAGTGAGAGCCCTGATCGTCTCGGACGTACACTCGAACCTTGAAGCCTTCACCAGCGTGATCGACGACGCGGACCGGCGAGGCGGCTTCTCGCAGATCTGGTCTCTTGGCGATCTCGTCGGCTACGGACCTGACCCGGCAGAATGCATGAACCTGCTCGCCGAACACGAGCATCTTGCCGTAGCAGGCAATCACGATCTTGCGGCCGCCGGCCGCCTCAGCGTGGAAGCCTTCAACCCCTACGCCGCCGAGGCCAGCCGGTGGACCGCCGCTCATGTCACCCCGGACCAGGCTCAAGCCCTTGCGGAACAGCCGTTGAAGATTGAGCAGGGAGACTTCACCCTCGTGCACGGAAGCCCGCGCGACCCCGTCTGGGAGTACGTCGTCTCGCAGGCGTCGGCGGCCGTCAGCTTCCTGCACTTCGACACGAACTGGTGCCTCCTCGGCCACTCTCATGTCCCGTTCCTGTGCGTGCCCTACGAGAACACCACGGCGTTTATCAACTTCCCAGAGAACTCCCCCGTTGCTCTGGGCAGCGAGAGAATGCTGATCAACCCAGGCTCGGTAGGCCAACCGAGGGACGGCGACTCCAGGGCAAGCTACGCCGTATTCGACTCTGACGAAGGCGCGATCTACCACCACCGCACCGAGTACGACGTGGCCCAGACCCAACGCAAGATGACGGCAGCCGGACTGCCGCAGCCCCTGATCGACCGCCTCTCTCAGGGCCGCTAGGCCGTTCCGATCTCTCAGCACTCGCCGCTCAGACAGGCTAAAGTAGAGGCATGACCTCCGATCTGACCGCCATAGTCCTCGCGGGCGGCCTGAGCCGACGGCTCGGCAGAACCAAGGCGCTGGAACACGTCGGCGGAGAGCTTCTGATTCACAGGGTGCTCAACCGCGTAAGTGAAGTAGCCGACGAGACCGTGCTGGTCGTCGCCAACTTCGAGCAGGCGGCCGCCCTGCCTTTGCCGCGCAATGTCCGCGTAGTGACCGACGCATACCCGGACAGCGGCTCCCTAGGCGGAATCTACACTGGCCTGGAAGCCGCCAACACCGGGTGGGGACTTACCGTCGCCTGCGACATGCCATTCCTGAACGTGGACCTCCTGAAGCGCCAGGCCGAGCTGCGCCCCGGCTTCGATGTGGTCGTCCCGGAACTCGACGGGAGGCCAGAACCCACGCACGCCCTGTATTCCAAGGCCTGCCTGGACCACATCCGTCCACGGCTAGCGGCAGGAGAATTCAAGATCGCGGGCTTCTTCGAAGAGGTTCGAGTCAGGACGGTCACCCAGGCAGAAGTGCTCGAATACGACCCAGACCGCCTGAGCTTCTTCAATGTGAACACCCAGGAAGACCTCGACCGCGCCGAGTCACTGGCACAAGCGTAGCGATCGCAAGAGGCCAGACCGCAAGCTGAATCTTTGTAATGACTAGCGAATCGCTGTAGGGAGTCTGGCAACCTACGATGGTTGGACAGAAGAATACTAAGGTTGTCTGCGATCTACATTCCAAGTTGAAGCTGACCCTGGTTGGCGGACCTTCCCACGTCGGAAAGTCGACGGTGTCCAAGTCAATGGCGGAATCGTTAGGTTGGTTGCACGTCTCCACCGATGCGCTGGCGCGTCACCCTGGCAGGCCTTGGAAGCCCAAGCCGCATAGGGTGCCTGACCACGTGGCGGAGCACTACACCGTCCATTCTGTGTGCGAATTACTTGAGGATGTCCTCCGTCACTACAGAATGAATGTGTGGCCGAAGGTAGAGGCAATCATCAGATCGCACGCGACCGACGCCCCCGATGCAGGGATTGTGTTGGAAGGATCAGCCTTGTGGCCCGAGTTCATAGTGGACGCTGACCTACCCAAGATCGCCGCAATATGGCTTACGGCCAGCGAAGAAGTTCTTCGGCAGAGAATTCACGTAGGAAGCCTCTATGGCTCCAAGTCTCCTCGCGAACGTAAGATTATCGATAGATTTCTCGATCTCACTATCGCCTACAACACGCGGATGGGTGACGCTGTCAGCCGAAATGGGTTCATCCTTGTAGATGTCGAGAGGTTCAGCGTCAAGGAGCTTACGAGCACGTGTCTTCGAAGACTCGGCATCCACGAGCGGTAGGCCCCTGCCCACCTGCGTCGTTACTGCTTAAATCGAAGACCTCGTGAAACTCTTCATACTTACCTACGAAGAATTCTCGTCAACTTCCCTCAAGTGCTTCAGCTCATTGTGTGTGCTGTATATTGAGAATATTGGATTTCTATGCGGCTGTCCGCAACCTTCGAGGCGTCCTAAGTGAACACCGGACGTGGTGCTGAGACCCAACAAGTCAACGTCACCGTTGAACTCTTCGGCTCCGCCCGACTCGCCACCGGTAGGCGCGCCGTGGCCGTGACGCTCCCCAGCCGTGCGCTTCGCTCTGAGGTGGCGCGCGCGTTGGGCCGGGCGTGCCCCGAACTCCGTGGCGTCGTCGTAAGCGAAGACGGCTCCGACCTCGCCCCCAGCTACACGGTCAACCTGAACGGTCGCCAGTTCGTTGCGGATCAGCGGATGACCCTCGCCGATGGTGACGCCCTCCTGCTCTTCTCCAGCCTCTCCGGGGGCTAGCCTGGTCCGTTAGGTACAATGAAAGCGTAGCCACTCCCCGTTTGAGGCAAACGTGTTCGGATACAACGGCAAGATTCTGGTCGTAGACCTCTCCACTTCATCCAGCAGGTGGGAGCCCCTGGACTCGCAGGTCCTTCGGGACTTCATAGGCGGCGCAGGACTCGCGGCCTACCTGCTCTACGAGTTCTGCCCTCGAGGCGCCGATCCCCTCGGCCCGGAGAATCCCCTGATCTTCGCCACCAGCCCCCTCGTCGGCAGCAGGCTCACCACTTCTAGCAAGTTCGCCGTAGCTGCAAAGTCGCCCATGACCGGTTTCATTGGCGACTCCCTTTCATCCAGCTTCCTCGCCCCTGAACTCAAGAAGACCGGCTGTGACGCTATCGTTATCCTGGGCCGGGCGGCCAGTCCAACACTACTCGCCATAGATGAGAACGGCGTCCGCTTCGAAGACGCCTCCGGCCTCGCAGGGCTCGGCGCGTCCGACACCGAAGCGGCCGTCAAGGACATGCTCGACAAGCCTTTTCGCGTCGCCTGCATCGGCCCGGCCGGCGAAAACCTAGTGCGCTTCGCCAGCATCAGCAACGACGGCGGCAGGCAGGCGGGACGCACTGGAACGGGCGCCGTCATGGGCTCGAAGAACCTCAAGGCCATCGCCGTCAGGGGCCGCGATACCGTTCCCGTGCGCGCCCCGGACGCGCTGCGCCGCATTGGCGCCGACCTGTCGCGCCGCAGCCTCGGCGACGCCACCGAGAAGTACCGCAACATGGGCACCGTCGCCAACATGCTCGTCTTCAACCGGCTCGGCTCCCTGCCGACACGCAACTTCAGCGCGGCCACGTTCGACGGCGCGGAAGGCGTGAGTGGCGAGGAGCTTCGCACGACTCACCACGTCCGCAACGCGCACTGCGCCAACTGCACCATCGGCTGCGAGCAGATCGTCGTCACAACGGACGGCGGCAAGCAGTCGAAGGGACGCATGGAGTACGAGAGCAGCTTCGCCCTCGGCCCGCTCGTCGGAGTCTCAGACGCCAACGCTGTCATCCGCGCCTCCCACTTCTGCGATGACGCCGGCATAGACACCATCAGCGCGGGCGTAACGATCGCCTGGGCAATGGAATGCTACGAGAGGGGCATCCTTGCGTCGGAAGACACGGATGGCCTGGACCTCAGTTTCGGCAACGCCGACGCTCTCGCCGCAGTCCTGCGGCTCATCGCGGAGCGCCGCGGCATCGGCGAACTCCTTGCCGGTGGCGTCCGCAGCGCCTCCCGCGCCATTGGCCGCGGCTCGGAAGACTGGGCCATGCACGTCAAGGGCCTTGAAATGCCAGGCTACGAGCCGAGGTCGCTCAAGACCATGGCGCTCGGCCTGGCCGTCAGCACAAGGGGCGCATGCCACAACCGGTCGTCGGCGTACGAAGCCGACTTCTCGTCCCGCGTGGACAGGCTCGCCATCGACGAACATCGCGGCCAGATCACCGCCGACGGCGAGGACTTCTCGGCTGTCTTGGACTCCCTGATCTGGTGCAAGTTCCTGAGAAAGGCATTCGACGACCTTTACGAGGAGTCCGCGGAGATCTACGGCCACGTAACCGGCTGGCAGACGTCGGCCCAGGATCTCAGGAAGGCCGGCGAGCGCATCAACAACCTCCGCAAGCTGTTCAACATCCGCGAAGGCTGGACGCGTTCCGACGACGGCCTCCCGCCCCGCGCACTCTCCGAGCCCCTGACCGACGCACCGGTAGACGGAGTCCGCCTCACCGGGAACGAGCTGAACAACATGATCGAAGGCTACTACCGCGCCCGCGGCTGGACGCCGGACGGCCTCATCCCGGAAGCCAAGCTCACCGAACTTGGCCTAACTGGGATGCTGGCGGGCAGAGCCTCCCTCGCAGGCTGATTTCGCCTCGCGGTCCATTAGACTTAGCACGGCAAACTCAGCACCCGCCCCAAACCGTTCACCCTGACCGCGTCCTGAACGCGACGAAGGGGCCCGTCGAAGGGTCTTACACAGACCGGCTCTCGCACCAATTCCGGCAATATCACCCACCAGCACCGTCACTTCCGCATTCACGCGACAGCGGGAACCGGGGGATGGCGGGTATCCAGCGGGGAGGGGAAGTTACGGCTCTCAGTCCCTTGAGGGTGAGTGAGCTCTCTCGCTCCGCCTAGGGTCTTACACAGGCCGGCTCTCGCACCAATTCCGACAATATCACCCACCAGCACCGGCATTCCCTCATTCACGCGATAGCGGGGAACCGGAGGATGACGGAAATCCAGCGGGGAGGGGATGTTCCCGCTCTCAGTCCCTTCAGGGTGAGCTCTCTCGCTCCGCCTCTCGCCTCAAGTCTGCCCGAGCGCCCGCTCCATACCCGTTCACCCTGAGCTTGTCGAAGGGTCTTACGCAGACAGGCTCTCGCACCAAGTCCGCCAACTCCACCCACCACCGGCATTCCCCCATTCACGCGACAGCGGGAACCGGCGGAAGGCGGGAATCCAGCGGGGAGGGGAAGTTCCCGCTCTCAGTCCCTTGAGGGTCAGCCCTTTCGCCTCAAGTCTGCCGGAGCGCCCGCCCCAATCCGTTCACCTTGCCAGAAGAGCTCACTTGCCCTCAGCGAACTAGTGTGCTATTATTCTCCCATGAACAATTCAGATCATCGCAACCGCGCCGGAGCCTATGCCAGCTCAGGCCTCCGACCCGCCTGTCTCGCTTTTGTCTCATTCTGCATCGAATCTGTCTCTTTTACGCTTCAAAGTTGTCTCGAATCTGCCTCGCAGCCAATTCCTTCCAGCTACGGAATGAGACAGAATGAAACAAAATGAGACACATTTCAGACCTGAAGGCTCTTCCGGCCGCTTATAGCTCTTTCGTCGGCGAGCGCCGCCCATTCATTTCTTGAACAATCCGGGTAGTTGATATAGGGTTTGCGGCAATCCGGGCGTGCCAGAACGTCTGGCCCTTCCCCTACTTGAGAAAGCATTGATCACAGACCAGAGGACCCTCCGCAGGGTGCTGCGGGACCGCTTCCCACGAGACCACGGTCAGCTCCTTCCCGCGCTCCACTTCCTGCACGAAGAGTTCGGCCACCTGCCCGACTGGGCCATGGAGGTCGTCGGCTGGCACCTCGGCATGCCCGTAAGCGAGGTCTACGGCGCGGCCACAAGCTACACCGAGCTGCGCATCGACAAGCCCGGCGCCCACGTGCTTCGCGTTTGCACAGGCCTGCCGTGCTGGCAGCAGGGCGGCCGCGACATTGCGAACACGGTATCCGAGGACCTCGGCATGCCCTCGGGCCAGACCACGCCCGACGGCGCAATCACATTCGAAGAAGTCGAGTGCGGCTTCCTCTGCGGCGTCGCGCCCGCCGTCGAGTTCGACCACCGCTGGCACGGCCGTGCAACGGTCGACTCTGTCCGCGCACTCATCGCCGGAGCGAGGAAGTGACCGACACCCCCGCGCAGTCATTCGCGCGCATCGCCGCCTCCGCGCAGGAGCGGCTTGACGAGCGCGCAGGCAGCACAAGAGTCGTAGTACAGGTTGGCCACTGCTCTCAGGCGGTAGCCGCCAGCGAGGTGTCCGAAGCCCTCGAGGCCGCCCTCCCCGGCTCCGCGCACCTGGTCACCGCAGGCTGCGATGGCGCCTGCTTCGCCGCGCCCCAGGTGCTGGTGACCCCAGACGACGGCACTACCACAAGGCACTGCCGCGTCACCCCTGAAGATGTCGCCTCCATCGTCGCGAGCGCGGCAAACGGCACTGGCGAGCCCGTGAATGCCTCCATTGGCGCGCAGGTCGAGGAGTTCTTCGCCCCGCAGCATCGCGCGACGACCAGAGGCATGGGCGAAGTCGACGCCGCAGGCATGGACGAGTACGTCGCCCAGGGCGGCTTCGAAGGCCTCGCCAAGGCGCTCTCAAGCTCCCCCGAAGATGTGATCGACACCGTCTCCAACTCCGGCCTGCGCGGCAGGGGCGGCGCCTACTTCCCCGCCGCGATCAAGTGGCGCGGCGCAAGGTCCAATCCCGGCAGGCCGAAGTACCTCGTCGTCAACTGCGAGGAAGGCGAGCCGGGCATCTTCAAAGACAGGCACGTCATGGAGGGCCTCCCCTTCCAGCTTCTGGAGGGTTGCCTGATCGCCGCATACGCCGCCGGCCTCGATCAGGTCTATCTGTACATCAACGCGGAGGCGAACCTCTCCGCGCAGCGCGTCCAGAACGCCATCGACCAGGCACGCGAGTCGGGGCTGGTCGGCGAAGACGTCCTCGGCTCAGGCTGGGACGTCGACGCCGAAGTAAGGCGCGGCGCGGGCGGCTACGTCTGCGGCGACGAGACCACGCTCCTGAACACCATGGAAGGCAAGCGCCGCGAGCCCCGCATGAAGGACCCGCTGCCGGTCATCGCCGGGCTCTGGGCGCGCCCAACCGTCATCAACAACGCTGAGACCATCGCCTCCACGCCGTACATCCTCGCCGCAGGCAGCGAAGCATACTCCGCCGTCGGCTCCGGCGACGCTCGCGGCACCAAGCTGATCAGCCTCAGCGGCTCCGTCAGGCGCCCCGGCATGGTCGAGGTCCCGATGGGCGCCACCCTGCGAGAGTTGATCCACAGCGTAGGCGGAGGCCCCGAGCCAGGCCACTCGATTTCCACACTCGCAGTAGGCGGCCCCTCCAGCGGCGTGATGCCCCCCGACATGATCGACACGCCCATCATGCCGGGCTCCCTCCACGACTCCGGCGTCATGCTCGGCGCGGGCGGCGTCGTCCCCCTCGACGAGCGGCTGGACATCCTGGACGTGGTCCGTGACCTCGCCGCATACAACGCAGACGAGTCCTGCGGAAAGTGCACGCCCTGCCGCGAAGGCACGCCCCTGCAGGTGGCGGCCATGGACCGCGTGATCTCCGGCTCAGGGACCGGCAAGGACCTGGAAGAGCTGAGACACCTCGCAAACGTGATCAATGCCGCCTCTCTGTGCAATCTCGGCCAGCTTGCGGGCAATCCCATCCTCAGCGCGTTACACTTCTTTGGCGAGGAGTTCGAGAACAGAGTCGAATCGAAAGGTAGCTGAATGGCTGTCACCCTGTCTGTCAACGGCAAAGTCGTAGAGGTCGACGAGGGCTCGTCCGTGCTGGACGCGATCAACGCCTCCGGCGTTTACATCTCGCAGCTCTGCAAGGACCCGGACATGAACGCCATCGCCGCCTGCCGCACCTGCCTCGTGCAGATCGACGGCGTTCGCGGCTTCCCCGCCTCTTGCTCCGTGCCCGCCGCCGACGGCATGCAAGTCAACACTGACTCCCAGGAGACCGTCGACCTTCGCCGCGGCGTCCTCGAACTCACTATGGCGATGCTCAAACCCAACGGCAACAACGAGTACAAGGAGCTGACCCTCGCCGCCGAACGCCACGGCCTCCAGGCCCCGCGCTGGACGGGCCGCGAGCGCCAGCCCATAGACACCAGCAACCCCGTCTTCAACATCGCCATGTCGGACTGCATCATGTGCGGCCGCTGCGCGCAGGCCTGCCAGGACGGCCACCAGTTCATCGGCGCAATCGACGTGCTCGGCGTCGGCACAGACGCCCGCATCGGCACCTTCATGGACAGGCCGCTGCTGGAGTCGGTCTGCACCACCTGCGGCCAGTGCCTCTCGGTCTGCCCCACCGGCGCGATCGAGCTCAAGGCGCCTGTGCCCAACCCCGTGAAGACCGTCAGCACCATCTGCCCGTACTGCGGCGTCGGCTGCGGCATCAAGGCGGAGGTCGACGAGAACGACCGCATCCTTCGCATGCTTGACGACCCAGACAACCAGTCCAGCGTCGGCATGCTCTGCGTGAAGGGCCGCTTCGGCTACACGTTCGTGCACCACAAGGACCGGCTGACCACACCGCTTGTACGGCGCAACGGCGAACTCACGCCTGCCACGTGGGAAGAGGCGATGGACGTCATCGCCGAGCGCCTGCCCGCCTATCGCGGCGACGCCTTCGCCACCTTCTGCTCAGCCAAGTGCACTAACGAAGACGGCTACGTCCAGCAGAAGTTCGCGCGGCTCGTCATGGGCTCCAACCACATCGACCACTGCACCCGCCTCTGCCACGCGCCGTCGGTCGAGGCGATGCTGACCGCCCTCGGCAGCGGCGCCACCAGCAACTCGTACATCGACTACGAGGACGCCGGCTGCCTCGTGATCATCGGCTCGGACGCCAACTCAAACCACCCGGTCGCCGCATCGCGAATGCGGCGGGCCGTCATCGACCGCGGCGCGAAGCTCATCGTCATCAACCCCCGCCGCATAGACATGTGCGACTTCGCGGACCTCTGGCTCCGCCCCCGCCCGGGCACGGACGTCGCTCTGCTGAACGGCATCGCCAAGGTCATCCTTGACGAAGGCCTCTGGGACCAGGAGTTCGTCGAGAACAGGACCGAAGGCTTCGATGAATGGCTCTCCGTCGTCGACAAGTACGAGCTCGACTACGTCTCCGGCATCACCGGCGTTGATGCCGATGACATCGCCGAGGCGGCCCGCATGTACGCGAGGCCCCCATTCAGCGGCTCCTGCCTGATCTGGGGCATGGGCATCACCCAGCACACCATGGGCACAGCCAACGCCCACGGTCTCCTCAACCTGTCCTTCCTCTCCGGCCAGCTTGGCAAGCCCGGCAACGGCATCTCCCCGCTCCGGGGCCAGAACAACGTCCAGGGCTGCGGCGACGCCGGCTGCCTGCCAAACAACTTCCCCGGCTACCAGGCGCTGGGGGCCAACCTCGACAAGTTCATCGCCTCATGGGGCGGCCCCCTCCCCGAAGAGGACGGCCTCGTCGCCACGGAGATCGTCGAGTCCATGCTGGAAGGCCGCATCAAGGCCGCGTGGGTCACGGGCGAAAACCCGCTCCTGAGCGAACCTGACCTCCATCACGCCGAAAAGGCCTTCGCAAATCTCGAATTCCTGGTCGTCCAGGACATCTTCATGCACGAGACCGCCGAAGTCGCCGACGTCGTCCTGCCGGCCGCCAGCTTCGCCGAAAAGGACGGCACCTTCACCAACAGCGAGCGCAGGGTCCAGCGAGTCCGCAAGGCCGTCGACGCCCCCGGCGTCAGCAAGCCCGACTGGCAGATCATATGCGAGACCGCCCAGCGCATGAGCAGCGAGCTTGGTCTTGGTGTAGAGGACCAGTTCGCGTTCGCCCATCCCTCCGAGATCTGGGACGAGATGGCAAGCCTCACCCCGATAATCGCCGGCATCGACTACGACAGGCTGGACGCAGGCGGCATCCAGTGGCCATGCCCCGACTCCGAGCATCCCGGCACCAGGTACCTGTACGAGAGCGACTTCCCGCGCGGCGATCGCGCCAAGTTCGTCGCCTTCGACCAGGGCCCGGCCGCGGACGAACTCCCCTCCGAGCGCTTCCCGCTGATCCTCAACACCGGCCGCATCCTGTACCACTGGCACGGCGGCACGATCACCCGGCGCGCAGACAGGCTGATGGCCCGCTCGCCCGAACTGGAAGTCGCCATGAACCCGGACGACGGCGCAAAGTACGGCGTCGCCGACGGCGAATGGATTCGCGTGCGCTCCCGCCGCGGAGACCTCGAAGGCCGGGTGCTATACACCGAAAAGCAGCGCGCGGGCGAGATCTTCGTACCGTTCGTAAAGCTGCGCGACCACGCCGCCAATTTCCTCACCAACTCGGCCCTTGACCCGGACTCCAAGATCCCGGAGTACAAGGTCTGCGCCGTCCGCATCATGAAGCCGGACGCAGACCCCGCAGCCGCACGGTCCGGCGCCGCAAGGGAACCAGCGCCCGTCGCCGACTAGTCTCGTGAGCACCCAAAAGTGAGAGTCCTCGTCTCAGGCTCCAGCGGCCTCATCGGCTCCGCTCTCATCAGGAAACTCGAAGGCAGCGGCCACGACGTATACAGGCTGCTCCGCCCGCAGTCGCCCAACGCGCGCAACGCCGTCATGTGGGACCCCGCGGCAGGAACACTCGACCCGCGCCACATCGAAGGCTTCGACGCCGTCGTCCACCTCGCGGGCGAGAACATCGCCAACCGGCGCTGGTCTGCCGAGCAGATGGCCCGCATCCGGGACAGCCGCGTCGGCAGCACCGCCCTGCTCGCGGGAGCCCTCGCCAGCCTCGACTCGCCGCCCTCCCTGTTCGTGTGCGCCTCTGCCGGCGGCTACTACGGCGACCGCGGCGACGCCCTCCTGGACGAGGACGCTGGCCCCGGCGAGGGCTTCATGGCGACGAACACCCGGGACTGGGAAGACGCCGCTACCGCCGCCGCCAGTGAGAGAACGAGGGTCGTCCAACTGCGCATCGGCGTCGTACTCACCGCCGCCGGCGGCATGCTGTCCCGCGTGCTGCCCGTCTTCAAGCTAGGCCTCGGAGGCAGGCTCGGCTCCGGCAAGCAGTACATGAGCTGGCTGACCCGCGCCGACGTCATCGACGCCGCCATCTGGACAATGGAGCACGACGACATCTCCGGCCCCGTAAACGTCAGCTCTCCAAACCCCGTCACCAACTCCGAGTTCACCCACGCGCTGGGCAAAGCCGTCCGCCGTCCCGCCCTGTTCTTCGTCCCCACGTTTGCCCTGAGGCTAATGCAGGGCGACCTCTCCCAGGTCGTCACATCCAGCGCACGCATGGACCCCGCCCGCCTAACAGCCGGCGGCTACCGGTTCAACCACCCGGACATCGAGTCCGCCCTCGCCTGGGCCCTGACAGACACCACCCGCTAACACGACCCCCTGCCACCCAGACATCGAAATCGCACTTATCCAACCCGTTCGCCCTGAGCGTGTCGAAGGGCCTTGCGCAGACTGCCCCTCGCCTCAAGTCCGCCAAGCCGTTGTCCCCAACCCCGTTCGCCCTGAGCCTGTCGAAGGGCCTTGCCCAAAGCAGCGCTCGTCGCAATAGACCGCCCACACCCAATCCGTTCGCCCTTGTATCTTGAAGTGAAGGCGGGGCAGATCGTTTCGCCCCTGGTTACGAGACCGTAGCTCAGCGTGACCGCCCCGCCATATACATCTTAGAGCCCGAACAGTTGCCTGGGCCATCGAGAGCCCGCATCGTGCAAGGAAGGGCCAAAGGAGTAGAGATGAGTAGTTCCGATCAGAAGTTGTATATCGGTATCGACGTGTCCAACAACTGGCTGGATGTTGCGGTGCGGCCATCTGGAGAACATTGGCGGGTGAACCAGGACGAAGACGGCATCAGCTCACTGGTCAAGCGCCTCGGGAAGCTGCGATCAGACCTCATAGTCATGGAAGCCACCGGCGGTCCTGAGCGTCTGGCAGCCATCGCGCTAGGCGCCGCAGGGTTGCCGGTTGCTATGGTCAACCCCCGCAATGTCCGCGACTTCGCTCGATCCCAGGGCATACTGGCCAAGACAGATCGTCTTGACGCCGCGGTGATCGCACACTTCGGTGAGGTCAGCAAGGTAGTGGCCAAGCCACCGGTGCCGCAAGAGGTACGCGAACTCGAGGCGCTCGTAGCCAGGCGCCGTCAACTTGTCCAGATGAGGACAGCGGAGATGAACCGCCGTCACCGGGCGATGGAGGTTGTCCGTCGCCGGATAGAGAGGGTCATAGACTTACTGGACCAGGAGCTCAAAGACATCGACACCGATCTGACGGCCAGACTTCGCAAGTCGCCCATGTGGAAGGAGAGCGAGGACCTGCTGCGCAGTGTGCCTGCTGTGGGGCCCAAACTGACGTTCAGCCTGTTGGCTGGCCTTCCGGAGTTGGGCACGCTCAACAGAAGGCAGATAGCCGCCCTGGTCGGAGTGGCGCCGCTTGCGAGGGACAGCGGGAGGTCTCATGGAGTGCGCACCTGCTGGGGCGGCCGCGCCAACGTGCGCGCGGCTCTGTACATGCCGACACTGGTAGCCGTGCACCACAACGAGGTACTCCGCAAGTTCTACACAAGGCTGCTGGCAATGGGCAAACCCAAGAAGGTCGCGCTGACCGCATGCATGCGCAAGTTGCTAACCATCCTCAATGCGATGCTCAAGCACCGCACTGCCTGGGACCCCCAACATGCTTGACATCCACAACAGTTGCTGAGCTTGTCGAAGGGCCTTGCCCAGACCAGCACTCGCCACAAGTCCGCCAAGCCGCCGCCTCCAATCCTGTTCTCCCTGGGCCCCTACTGAGCCCGTTGAAGAACCGACTCCCAACCTCTCCCTACTCCCCCAAGACCTCCTCGTACACCCGCAGCCAGTTCCCGCCCAGGAACTTCCGCACGTCCTCCTCCGGCCACTCACGCTCCTCCAGCGCCGCCACCACGTTCGGCAGCTCGCTCACGTTCTCGAACCCCCGCACGTACCGCCGCGGCCCGTCATCCATCGTCTCCGACCCGAACAGCGCCTTGTCCCTCACCTCCCGTCCGTTCGGGTTCCCCGGACGGCTCGTGAAGTCCGTCCCCAAGCCCACGTGGTCCGGTCCGACGAGGTCCCTGACGTGCTCGACGTGCGCGATGAAGTCGTCGATCCCGCCCCACGGGCTCTCCGTCATCTGCGCCATCTCCCTGCCGCGCACCAGGAAATCGTTGATCGCCACAATGCCGATCACGCCTCCCGTCCTCGCGATCGCCTCGATCAGTTCGTCGCTCAGGTTCCGAGAGCTGTCCGCCAGCGCCCTCGCCCCGCCGTGGCTGCAGATCACCGGCACGCCCGACGACATCTCCAGCGCATCGAACGACGCCTGGTCGCCCGTGTGACCTCCTACGTCCAGCACAATCCCTAGCCGGTGGATCTCCTCCACCAGCGCGCGGCCCGCACGACTCAGCCCCACGTGCCCGTCCGTCGCGCCGCCCCCGAACACGTTCGCGATCTGGTACGCGATGCCGCACACGCGCAGACCCAACTCGTAGTACGCCCTCAGCTCCGTCCGCTTCGGCTCGCCCCACCAGTCGTTCGGCCCATCCCGGCCCGTGCTGACCGCGTTCGCGTCCTGCCACCCCAGCAGCAGCCCGGTCCTGTTCGCCGACGCCGCCTCCCGCATCTCCGAGACCGTCCTGACCACCGCAACCTCATCCAAGTGCCCGTCAACAAAGTTGTATATGTCCGCGAACCCCCGTAGCCCACGACCAACCGTCTTGTGCAACACATCCACGCCCCCCGCCCTGCACATCCCCAGGTACTCCTCGTACAGGTCAGAGACATCCAGCCCATTCACAACCAACGAAGACGCATTAGCCATAGGATCCCTCACCAATTCAGGTAGCGAGCGAATGGGACGCCGCATTTCTCAGATTCTTGGGACATTTCATAGCTGCTGGGGCCGCCGCTCGCCGCGATTATGACCCTAGTCTGCTACCTGATCGGCCCAGTTGTGACCCAAAAGCGCACGAATCTGACCCAGTTCTGTCCTACCTGAGGAGACGTTGCGCTAACTGGAACGGAACCGGACGCACTCTCGACCGGCCAATAGTAGCACGCCAGTTCGGCTACGTCAACGCAGGGCTGCGTCTTTTGGGCGCCCGGCCCCTACTCCCAAACCTCCAGCATCAGGTCGCTCGGCGCGCCCCCGTTGATCACCCCGACGTCCACCGAGCAGGCCGTCACGATGACAAGCAAGTCCGCCAGCGCCCGAAAGACAACGTAGTCCCCCGGCCTCGCCGGCGACTCCCGACCCTCCTTCCGTCCGTCAAGGTCAACCACCGGCGTATTCTGGAACAGGTTGTGCGGGTCCGGCAGCCGGTCCGGCTCGAACTCGAACCGCGCCAGCGTCGACGCCAGGTTCCCCCGGCAACTCGGATGCTCCTCGAAGCCCAGGTCCCTGTACAGGTACTCGTCGCACGCGGGCGCCAGCAGGTCATGCACGCCCACCGTGTCCTCCTCCAGCAGCAGCAGCGGGTTGCGCTTGTTGCTGTAGAACGGCTCCCCAAGAATCGGGTAGATCGACCTCAGCTTCCCCATCGTGTTGCCCGGCGACAGGTACTCGTCCGTCGAGCCCAGCACAAACGCAAACAGGTCCCCAACCTGCTTCCCCTTCACCGCGATCACCTTCACCCGCTGCCCCTCGCGCACCTCAACCCCACCCCCACCGAAAGCCGGGATGTGCACTTGCTTTACTAACGTTCGCTCAGTGGTCATGGCGTCCTCCTTCCCCAATTGAATCCGTCAAGACCCAGGCTCTTGCTGAAACCCTGGCCCTTCCATTTCCTGCCTCTCGTAAAGGCGGTTCGCGAACCGCCCGCGCCACCTCCCCACGTTCATGTCGTACACTTGGGAATCGTACTCTTGGAAAACCCCTGATGCGAGTCAGAGGCAGCCAGACCGAAGATGAGCGAACTTCTAAACTCCCCTCAGTTCGACCTGGACGACGGCACAGGTCTGAGGGTAGCTCGCGCCCGTTTCGAGTCCGAGTCAAAGTTCAACTGGTCCCTGTTCGACGGCTTCGATCGCATCCGCATCCTCACGTATTCCGCAGGCGTGAGCGCGATCGTGCGGCTGCTCGAAAAGCACAACTTCAATGATTTCGAGTGCATCTTCGGCTGCGAGAGCACCCTGAGGACCTTACGGGACATCATTGCCTTTCAGCAGGTCGCCATCGGCGACACTCGTGCGGCCATCAAGGGCCTATCCGACGAACGTCACGCCTTTATTCTCGCCCGCGTCAGGCAAGGACAGGCTAGGTTCCGAGTCCTGCGTAAGCAGATCGCCCACGCAAAGCTCTACCTGCTTGAGAACACCGAGTCTGGCGACCGGCGCGCCATCGTCGGCTCCGCAAACCTGTCCGAGACGGCGTTCGGCGGCCGCCAGTCCGAGACGCTCGTGTGCTTCGACGATGATGACGCTGCCTGGGAACACTACTTCGGCATGTACGAGACCATCAGAGACCGGGCATCCGATGAAGTACCGCTGCCGCCCGAGCGTATTGAGAAAGCCGAGATCGCGCTCCAGGAAGTGCCCATCCTGGATGCCTCGGACCACTCTACTCTCGTCATAGACACCGCTGATTCGGACCAGCAGTCAAATGGCGCCATGCAAATCAACGTGCCCGTCCAGATAGAGCGCATTGAGAAGATGAAGGCCGCCATACCCCCCGTCGTGGCCAACCTCATACCTCCGCCGCGCAACGGAAGGCAACAGGTCCCGCGCGATATCCGGCAGCGCATCGTTAGAGAGATCAGCCGCATCCGCCACGTGCAGTCCGATGAGGAGACCGACCACCGCGAACTCTCCATCGACAGGGATGCCAGGACCGTCTCGCTGTTCGGCGAGCCGTACGCCCTCGAGCCCGACCTCGAAGCCGCGAGAAGGGACGCCCGCCTTCTTGTCCAGTTCTTCAGCAACTACGAGGGCACCTTCGAAGGAGGGATGGGTGTCGAGAGGCTCCAGCGCGACTACTTCATCCTCTGGTCGTGGCTCTACTTCTCCCCGCTCATGTGCGACATTCGGACCCTGGCCGGGCACGACGGCGATATCTTCCGGTTCCCGTCCTTCGCCATCCTGTACGGCAAGCCGTCATGCGGAAAGTCCAGCCTCGTAGACAC
Source organism: Dehalococcoidia bacterium (assembly GCA_965116985.1). Lineage (GTDB taxonomy): Bacteria > Chloroflexota > Dehalococcoidia > Lucifugimonadales. The sequence continues at coordinate 808,852 of OZ220745.1, forward strand.
CCTCATGACCTCCATGTTCGGCAGGGCCCACAACGTCGACAAGCGAGAATTCACGAAGGCCCGCCTCAGGGACATCCAGCACGCCTACAAGCGCTTCCCCGCCGTCTTCGATGACATCGGCAGGCCCGCGCTGCGCAGTCATGGCGAGGACATCATCAAGGACGAGCTCCCTCCCCTGGTCCCCGAGTACCCCTGCTTCGTGCTCTCGATGAACCAGGAGCTCAAGGCCTTCTCTGACCAGATCGTCAAGCGCAGCCTGATGGTCTACACGACCACCGCCCTGCCCTCGTACAAGGAAAGCCTGCGCCACGAACTGCACCTCAAGATCAAGGACGTGCAGCGCGACCTCTCGACCAACCTGTACCGCGAGTACCTGAATCGAGCCCTCGCGCGCCTAGATGACATACCCGTGCTCGAGGACTGGCTTAACTTCTCCTCAACCGTCCTCTCCGAACTCATCTCAGAACTGCTGGAAGACAGCCCGCCCAAGTGGTGCGCGCCAATCGGCTGGAACGACTACGCTGAAAAGAGGCACGAAAGGGTCAAGTCCCAGCTAGGGCACCTCCTCCGGCCCGCCACCAGGATGAAGAAGGAAGGCGATCAGCCCACCGGCTGGATTCTCGAGAGCGAGAAAGTAATAGTCATCGAACAGACCGACACATTCGGCCGCCGCGAGTTCGACTGGGAAAACGTCCCCTCCACTCTCATAGACGACAACGCGAGCGTCGGCGGCCGGACAGTCCTAAACCGCCGCGAGCTAGAAGAGTTCCTCGGCTCCAACCTAAAAAGCCGCCGGAACACCCTCCTGACCAAACTCCTCCCGTTCTAGCCATTCAACCCCTCGCACTCGCAGGGGCGGTTCGCGAACCACCGGCGCCACTACTATCACGCTAGTCCACCCCTGTAGTGGCGGGTTTCAAACCCGCCATCCCCACTGCCTGAGCTATGTCTACTGAGGGCGCTCAAATGAGCCCCGCAGCCTCCCTGCTGCGTTACGGCTTCTCCACACGCCCCAAGAAAAGAATCGTATCGGTCCCCCAGTCCCAAACAGGAACATGAACGGCCTGTCGATGGTTAGTTTGACTCGCGGTGGCCTCATCTGACTTCCGAATACTGCCATGCCAACGGCCTCTCCCACATCCTCAATCTCCGCGGTCTAGCAACCCTGCGCATCCTCATCGCCTCTGAGATCGCAGTGTACAACCGGCGGCTGTAGAGGATAGGCGGCGCGTAGGCCTTTAGCCTCATGGTGAACAGTCCTTATGCGACTAGCCGAGATAAGTGCATCAGTGATTCATCCAAGACAGCGAAATTCCGATGTCAGTGTTCAACATTACGCTGGAGGGTTTCTTGCCCATTTCCTTAGATTCTCTTCAAAGTGATTCAAACCCTGCAGGTCCTTCAAGAAAAACTTCCTCTCTTCATCAGGCAGTATCGAAGTACAATAGAGATATGCCATCTGTTGCCATCTGTCCATGGAAGGATAGCTTTCCTTTTGTTCCCTTAGCCAATCGACCATTGAGTTAACAAGCGCTGCCAGAAGGACTTCTCTACGTGTGTTAAGGTCTCCCGCATTGAAACGTCGAACAATCTCCGGAAAGTGATCAATGTATTCATTCCTAGAGAACAAGCTTAGTAGAGAAAGACGAGCGAATTCATCATCAAACATTTCTCCAGACTCCAAATGACGGATCAACAAAGTTCCTATTGCCTTCCATTCATCCGGCGGGACCGCCTGAATCGCAGAAACGTAGAAGCAAATGCTCGGCAAACACGGCTCAAGATTCGTCAGGTTGTCTACTATCACTTGCAAAGCGCCGGGATGTCCGACCTGCGCTAGTCTTCTAAAGAACCATCGTAGTCGGACATGATCGACATGATCTTGGGCCAAGTACTCTCTGACAATCGTTTCAACTGTATCACTTGAGAAAGCCTTCCAATCTTCGGGGTCAATCTGATCATAGGTGATCGCGGCGTATGGGTTTCCGCCAGAGTACTTCTTTACAATCTGTAGAATCTCATCCTCATCGTTATTGATTGGCCTGTCTTCCATCATCTCTTCGCAGTAAGCTTGAAAATCAGTACTCGAAAAGATTCTCGTCTTGTGCCTTTAAAGCATCAAACGTTGTTGCTTGTCCAAGGTATGTGCAGTTGTACGTAGAGCTCTCTTTGCCTCATCTTCAGTATGGCAAAATATGACAATATCATCAGCATATCGTAGGAAATGAATTCCACTTGCTGTAAGACTGTTATCAACAGGAATCAAAGTGCATTCTGCGAGTAGATGAGCAGCGTGAGGACCAATTGGAATACCCCTTGAAACCTGAGCAGTGGTACTCTTGAGGAGATTGAGGATCCACTTTATCGCCTGATTTGGCAAATTACTCTGTGCAAGCTGGTTGTCAACTGTATGGTGATAGATTTGATTGTAGAAATCAGCAATATCGCAGTACAGGACATATTGATAGTCTTCACTCAATGCTAACGCGGCCGCCCAAAAGTCATTCCACAGATTCCTGTCACCGTAAAGGCCCTGACCTTCTACAGGGTTGAATCTGTAACTAAATACTTTGTCCTTAGCAAGCCGACGCTCTTCTATTCCCGTACCATATTGATAAACTATAGCGGTCAATAAAATTGAATCCTGCGGATGAAGTTGAGTGGCTTGACGATAGGACAACTCATCCGTAGGGACGATAAATCTGCGGCACGGCTGTGGATCAAAGTTTGTTAAGGGTTTGTTTGATAACGCATGTATGAGACCATCTGGCTGTTTAGCAATGGCGGAAATTTCCGGGACAGATGGGAAAATGTCCCCATCAGAGTATCGATCAATGAAATCAATAGCCCATTTCAAGGAGTCACTCTGAAGTGTCATTCAAGTCTCCGCTATGCTAGAACTCAAGCACAAGCCGCTGTTCTACTGAGTACATCCAAATGCGTCTTACAGTTTTCTAGCTTGAGATGTCAACGCCCTGTAGCGGCATGAAGCGGCCGGTGAGAAACTTGACACGACTCTTGGCTCATACATCCATCGCCACCCCACCCCCTACCGCAGCCGCCCCTCAGCCGCCAGGTCCACGGCCACGCCGATCGACTCCAGCATGCTCCGGTGGTCCGCCACACCCTTCCCCGCGATGTCGAACGCCGTCCCGTGGTCCACCGACGTCCGGATGAACGGCAGCCCCAGGTTCACACTCACGCTCCTCGCCCAGTCGTGCACCTTGATCGCCACGTGACCCTGGTCGTGGTACATCGCCAGCACCGCGTCGTACCGCCCGTCGATCGCCTGGTTGAACACCGTGTCCGCAGGCACCGGCCCCGTCACGTCCGCGCCCTGCGCCCGCGCCGCCGACACCGCCGGCTCGATCTCCCGCGCCTCCTCGTCGCCGATAAGCCCGCCGTCGCTCGCGTGCGGGTTCAGCGCCGCCACCGCGATCTTCGGCGCCGGGAAGCCCCACGCCATGAAGTGCTCGTGCGTCAGCATCGTCTTCGCCAGCACGTTCTCCGTCGTCACGTAATCGCACGCCCTCCGCAGCGACCGGTGAGTCGTCAGGTGCACCACCCTCAGCACGCCCGCCATCAGCATCGTCGCCACGTTCGACGCCCCCGTCTGGCTCTGGAAGATCTCCATGTGTCCCACGTCCTCGTACCCCGCCAGCCGCGCCGCCTCCTTGTTGATCGGCGCCGTCGCGATAGCCGCGATCTCGCCCGACGCCGCAAGCTCACCCGCCCTCAGCACCCACTCAACCGACGCCCTACCCGCCTCCGCCGACACCTGCCCCGTCTGGATCCCGTCATACTCCAGATTGCCCAGATCCAGCACGTCGATCGACCCCGCGTCGCCCGAAGCCTCGCCCACCTCCGCGATGCGCCGCACCGCCGTCCCGCCGCCAATGACATCGACCGCCGACTCCATCGCGGCAACGCTGCCGATCACGAACGGCCGGCACGAGACGTGCACGCCGCCCTCCCGCAGCGCCTTCGCGATCACCTCCGCCCCGATACCCGCCGGATCGCCCATCGTGATCCCCACCAGCGGCTTGTCACTCATGTGAACTCCTCCAGATTCAGTACGTGGCGTCGCTACCCTTGCGATGCCTGGCTCAATCCTAATGCCCGCCCCTCCCGCATGGAAGCTTGCGGCATAGAAGGCCATAATCACTCTTGGTGCAAGCGGCCCAAAGACGATAAAATCCCCAGCCATCATGACCACGCTCGGACAGATGCCCAAGCCGGACGCAGGCCAGTACAAAGACAAGCGCAAGCTCGTCTTCGTCCCCATGCTCCTGCTGCCCGGTGACCTGCCCGACGAGGCCCGCCAGCTAGTCGAGCGGTTCTGGTCCGAGGTGCGCGACAACGTATCCTCGCTCGAGCGTTCCCTCGGCGCCGTAGCCTGCGTCTTCCACGAGGCCCTGCCTGTCGGCGGCGACGAAGGCCTTCAGCAGATCGAGCCCATCAACGCCCACGGCATGGCCTTCATCGAAGCGCTCGTTCGCTCGAACGCCCGCCTCGAGGCCACCGAAGACCTCGAGCTCCTGAACCAGGCCGCCGACTGGCAGCGATGCATGAGCGTCGGCCTGATGAGCGAAAAGGTCAGGGACGCCGCCATGAACGGCTTCCAGGAGGCCACCACCCAACGCTACGAGCACATAGCCTCCAGGGTGGAAGAGGCCCTGCAGCCCGCCGAGCTCGGCATCATGTTCCTGCGCCAGGACCACCGGGTCCAGTTCCCGCAGGACGTCCAGGTCTTCTACGTCTCCCCGCCAGCACTCAACGACATCAACCGCTGGATCGAAGACCAGATGCGAGCACTGGCCCAGCAAGCCGCCCAACAGACCCAGCCCCCACCTGACAACCCCGAAGAGCCAACTTCAGAAGCCCCGGAAGACTCCAACTGATCAGGCGTAGGGGCCGTTTGCGAAATGCCCGGTTCCGCCCGTCACCAACACCGCACAACACCATCCAGCCCACTCAAGCACTCCCTTTGCTATGATTTGATTAGGTCACGTGGCCGTAACACAATCTCGAAGGAGTCGCATTTGAACAGTGCAGCGCAGATGAAAAAGGGAGGCAAGGGGGGTTCAGGTAAGGGCGGCGGAAACTGGCCCAGCAAGTCCGGAAATCCCTCAGGTGGCGGAAGAGGCAACAACGCACCTAAGAAGTAAGCCAACTCAGCAGACCCCGCGAAGCGTATGCAGCGCGGGGTCTGCTGGCTTTTCGGACAAGCGTGACCGAACTGAGTAATGCGCCTGGCACTAGGCGGCCCAAATCGCATCGGGCGCTCAGCAATCCCTCCTCTCCCTTGATGGGAGAGGATTGAGGTGAGGGTGAAGACAGCGCCATTCGGCAACACGGTCGTATAGGCAATAGCGCATCCTGCGAGCGCGAACCCTATCCGCCCCCGCTCACCGTCCCCATCACCTCGCCCGTCAGCCCCGTATCGTAGCCGCCCATGGCATCCAGCTCCTGCCGGAACCCCTCGCTTCGCAGCAGGTCCAGCACCGGCCTCATCAGCTCCGACTCGTAGAACGCCGCCGGTATCACCAGGTCGTACTGCTCCTCCAGCAGCGGCACGAAGTCCACGCTCAGCGCCCGCGCCGCCGACAGTATCCCCAGCCCAACGTCGGCCCTCCCGCCGGCAACTGCCGCCGCAACCGCGAGGTGCGTGTACTCCTCCCGATCGTACCCGGCAACGTCCCCGGCCTCGATTCCCAGCTTGCCGAGCATGTAGTCGAGCAGCATCCGCGTCCCCGACCCTCGCTGCCGGTTGATGAACCGTACGCCGCCCCCGGCGAGGTCCTCAAGCCGGCCCACACCCTTCGGATTGCCCGTCGGCACGATCAGCCCTTGGATGCGCTTCGCCAGGTTCACCACCACAACGTCGCGCCCCTTCACGTACCGCCGGACGTACGGCAGGTTGTACTCCCCCGTCGCCTCGTCGAGCAGGTGCACCCCCGCCGCGTGCGCCTCGCCCCTGCGCAGCGCCAGCAGCCCGCCGAGGCTCCCGACGTTCGACGACGCCACGTTGACCCCCGTCCGCTCCCGGCTGACCATGTCCGCAAGCAAATCGAGCGCCGGGTCGTGGCTGCCGATGACCACGACCGTCCGCTCCACGTCGCGCAGTGGACGCAGCAGATCCACCGTGACCTCCTCGCCGGACCCGATGCCCTCGGTGAAGCGCGGTATCGTGACCACCCCGTCGGCACGCACGAGCGACGTGATGACGCCCGCGCCCCGCTGCACCGGCGTCGCCACGATCCGCTCGCCGACGCGCCCCAGCCTCACCCGCAGCAGCTCGTCCTCCCCCATCGGCGAGGCCACGTTCCGCGTCATCACGGCCTTCGCCTGCGCCCTCGGCGGCGCCTCCAGGCCAAGCCCGGCCTCGATCAGCGGCTTCACGAACAGCTCCGTCGTCAGCGCGGAGGACACCGGGTACCCCGGTATGCCGAGCACCGCCTTGCCGCCAACCACGCCGAGCACCACCGGATGCCCCGGCCTGAGCGCCACGCCGTGCACCAGCAGCTCGCCCAGCTCCTTGACCACCTCGGCCGTATAGTCCTCCGAGCCCGCCGACGATCCCGCGTTCACTACCACAACGTCGTACGCATCCACGGCCGCTCGCACCGCCGCCGCGATCGCCTCCCGGTCGTCGGGTACGGGAGCCAGCCGCGCGGACTCGCCACCCCACTCGCGCACCATCCCCGCGATGACGAGACCGTTGAACTCCACGATGTCCCCGGGCTTCAGTTCCGCGCCCGGCTCGACCAGCTCTGTACCCGTCGGGATGATTGCCACCGTCGGCCTCTGCCGCACCGCCACCGACGTTACGCCCGCCGCGGCGCACGCACCCAGGTCGATTGGCCGCACGCGGTGACCCTCGGGAAGCACAAGCTCCGTCGCCACGATGTCCTCGCCCAAAGGCCGCACGTGCTGGTACGGCGGAGCTGGCGCAAGGATCTCGATGGTCGACTCGTCGACCTCGTGCACCACCTCCACCATGATCACCGCGTCGAACCCGTCCGGCATCGGGTCACCGGTGTCCACCCACACCGCCTGAAGGTCCACCGCCAGCCTCAGCGGCGAAGTCTCGGTCGCGCCGGCGGTCTCCCGCGATCGCACCGCCACGCCGTCCATCGCCGCGGAGTCGTAGTGCGGCGACGACGCCTCGGCCCACACTGCCCTCGCCGTGACGCGTCCGAGCGCCTCCTCCAGCGTCACCTCTTCCGAGGCCGTGCGTCCCATCGCCCCTCTCACCTCCAGCGCCGCATGAAACATGCGCGAAGCCTCATCCACGGGAATGTCGCTCAGGAAGTAGCGCCTCCCGTGCCTCCGCGAATGGGACTGTCCTTCAGTCAATGCCGCTCCTTATAGAGTGGCGGCTGGGCGATAGCCGCACCGAATCTCAGCAACCTTGGAACTCACTTCAGGAGAGACTAGTACAGCGTGACCGGCACTCGCTCGCCTGCGTACAGTCCGCCCAGGTCCGCAGGCACCGTCACCGAGCCGTCCGCCCTCGTGAGCGTGTAGATGAGGTTCGACTTCCCGAACAGCGGCTCGGCAACCTGCTCGCCGTCCACGTGCCTGATCCGCACCTGCACGTGGTCCTCGCGCCCCGTCACAGAGGGCACATCCCGCGCAAGCGCCGCGTACGTCGTCGGCCTCGCGGGCGGGCTCTCGCATCCGCACAGCCGGTAGATCGTCGGCCGCACCAGCATCTCGAACACCGTCATCGCCGACACCGGGTTGCCCGGCAGTCCGAACGCCGGCTTGCCGTCGGCCGCCGCCAGTATCGTGGGCTTGCCCGGCTTGTGCGAGATGCCGTGCGCCAGCACGCCCGGCTCGCCGAGCCCGTCGAGTACCTGCGCCGTGAGGTCGCGGTTGCTCACCGAGCTCCCCGCCGAGAACACGACCGCGTCCGACGTCTCCATCGCCTCGTGCGCGGCCTCCGTCTGCGCCGGCAGGTCGTCCGGCACGAGCTCCGTCTGCACCGGCACGCCTCCGGCACGGCTCACCAGCGCGCCTATCGTGTAGCTGTTGATGTCTCTGATCTGCCCGGGGCCCGGCGCGGCGTGCGGCTCCACCAGCTCGTCGCCGGTCGAGACGATGGCCACCGTCGGCCTCTGCGCCACCTCCACCTCCGTGACGCCCAGCGCGAGCAGGCTTCCGACGTCCTGCGGCCGCAGCACTCGGCCTCCCTCTATCGCGACGTCTCCGGCATGAACGTCCTCCCCCGGCTGTATGACATTCTCGCCGGGAGCCACCGGGCGCAGCACCTCGATCGTGTTGCCGTCCACGCGCTCCGTATGCTCGACGATCACCACGGCGTCGGCCCCGTCCGCCAGCAGCCCGCCCGTGTACGCGCCCGCAGCCTCGCCGGTGCCAAGCCGCACGGCCGGCGCCGCGCCCATCGGCACCTCGCCGACAACCTCCAGGTACGCGGGAAGCGTCTCGCTGGCGCCGAACGTGTCCGCGGCGCGCACAGAGTAGCCGTCCATCGACGACCTCGCATGAGTCGGAAGGTCCTCGCCCGCCTGCACCGATCGATACAGCACCCTGCCGGTCGCCCCGCTCGTCGGAACTGTCTCCGGCCCCGCGCGATGCGTCACATGCTCCAGAAGAAGCGCAAGCGCCTCATGCGGAGGACGCACATTGAAGAATCGCGACATCTCAGTAAAGGCCCGCCGTTCTCATCTGATGCTAAGACCGCCCGTGCGGCTCCAGGGCGTTGCCTGTCTCGTAGAAGCTGCTAGGCCTTCTCGCGCCAGGACCTCGGCCCGCTAACGCCTCTGCCCCGGTACATGCTCCACGGCGCGTTCCGCCACGCTGGACTGCGGACCGGCATCGGCGGCACAGCCCTCTCCTCCTCCAGGTAGGCTTGAATCGCCGCCATCACCGCCGCCATCTCTTCCTCGTGCCCTTCGGCAGGAAGCTCGGGCCCAGACGACGTCACAGCGGAATCGACCCGTGCTTCTTCGGCGGCAGGTTGTCCCGCTTGTTCGCCAGCATGCGCAGCGCGCTCGCGATCTTCGGCCTCGTCTCCGAGGGTGTAATGACGTCGTCGATCAGGCCGCGGGCCGCGGCCACGTACGGGTTCATCAGCGTGTCCTCGTACTCCGCAATCAGCTCCTCCCTCGTCGCGGCCGGCGACTCCGAGTCCCTGATCCTGGAGCGATGGATGATGTTGACCGCGCCCTCGGCGCCCATCACCGCGACCTGCGCGGTCGGCCACGCATAGTTGATATCGCCGAGCAGCGTCTTGCTGCTCATCACGATGTACGCCCCGCCGTATGCCTTCCGCGTGATCACGCTCACCTTCGGCACCGTCGCCTCCGCGTACGCGTAGATCAGCTTCGCGCCGTGTCGGATGATGCCGCCGTGCTCCTGCGACGTCCCCGGCAGGAAACCGGGCACATCCACGAACGTCACCAGCGGGATGTTGAACGCGTCGCAGAACCGCACGAACCGCGCCGCCTTCACCGACGCGTCGATGTCCAGCACGCCCGCCATAACCATCGGCTGCTGCGCGATGACGCCCACGGTGCGGCCTTCGATCCGTGCATAGCCCACGATCACGTTCCGCGCGAACATCTCGTGCACCTGCATGAAGTCCCCGTCATCCACCACTGACGCGATGATGTCGAGCATGTCGTACGGCCGGTTCGGGTTGTCCGGCACGATCTCGTTCAACGCATCGTCGGTCCGATCGGGCCCGTCCGATGCAGGCCTCGTCGGCGGATCGTCCACGTTGTTCTGCGGCAGGAACTCCAGCAGCCGCCGTATCTCGGCAATGCACTCGTCCTCGTTGTCAGGCGCGAAGTGCGAGACGCCGCTCCGGCTGGCGTGGCTGACCGCCCCGCCCAGGTCCTCGTGCGAGACGTCTTCCCCAGTGACCGCTCTGATCACGTCCGGCCCCGTGATGTACATCTGCCCCACGCCGGCCGCCATGAACACAAAGTCCGTCAGCGCGGGCGAGTACGTCGCGCCTCCCGCCGCGGGCCCCAATATGGCCGATATCTGCGGAATCACGCCCGAAGCTCTCGTGTTTCTCAGGAAGATGTCTCCATACCCCGCCAGGCTGCTGACTCCCTCCTGGATGCGCGCGCCGCCTGAATCGATCAGTCCGACCACCGGCGCGCCCGTGCTCAGCGCCATGTCCATCGCCTTGCAGATCTTCTCCGCAACCACCTCGGACAACGACCCGCCAAGCACCGTGAAGTCCTGCGAGTACGCGAACACCGTGCGCCCGTTCACGCGTCCGTAGCCGGTTACCACCGCATCGCCGAGCGGCCTGTTCGCGTCCAGCCCGAAATCGGTCGATCTGTGCTGCGCGAACGGGTCCAGCTCCTCAAACGTCCCGGCGTCGAACAGCATGTCTATGCGCTCGCGCGCCGTGTACTTGCCCTTGTCGTGCTGCGCCTGTATCCGCCGCGCGCCGCCGCCCTCCCTGCTCCGCTCCCGCATCTCCCGCAGGCGGTCAAGCTGCTCCTCAGTACTTCTTCGCGTCACCAAAGTCTGTCCGCTCTCCTCAACCGTGAATTAGTCCAACTAGCCCCAAGGATACCATCAGCACCACGCCCCAGCGTACCGATAGCTCCCACTCGAAAACCGATCAGCCTCTTGCAGTCGAAGGGCTCCTGATGAAGAGCCTCCGTCACCCATCCCGTTCACCGTGACCGTGTCCAGAGCTTGTCGAAGGGTCCTTACCCATCCCGTTCACCCTGAGCTAGTCGAAGGGTCTCGCGCAGACCGCCGCTCGCCAAATGTCCGCCAAAGCACTCGCCCTGAACCTGCCCTGAACCCAAAGAATGGCCATGTGAAACGGCCTCCGTCACCCTCCCGTTCACCGTGGCCGTGCACAGAGCTTGTCGAAGGGTCCACACCCATCCCGTTCACCCTGACCGTGTCCTGAGCATGACGAAGGGGCCTGTCGAAGGGTCTTACCCAAAACGCCGCGCGCCAAATGTCCGCCGAAGCATTCGCCACACTCCCGTTCACCCTGAGCCAGTAGAAGGATCTTCACCCCATCCCGTTCGCCCTGGGCCCATCGAAGCGCCACACCCAATCCGCCGCTCGCCCTAAGTCCGCCAAATCACCCACCCCGACCATGCCTCGAGCCATCCCAACAGGTTAGGATGTAACACAAACTCCAACCCTCCTATAGACCAACCAGCTTGCACCCCCACCCAACTCCCCCACCCCTGACCATCGGCGCCCGCCGCTTCGAGTGGGGCGAGCGCACGTACGTCATGGGCGTCCTTAACGTCACTCCTGACTCCTTCTCCGGCGACGGCGTCGGCTCCGACACTGACGCCGCCCTCGACCAGGCACTCCGCTTCCAGGAATGGGGCGCGGACATCATCGACGTCGGCGCCGAGTCCACGCGCCCGCCTTCCGTGTACGCAGGAGCAGGACCGACGCCCGAAGACATCGAGCTCGAACGCCTCCTCCCCGTCCTCCGCCGCATCTGCCCGGCACTCGAAATCCCCGTCAGCGTCGACACCTACAAGGCGTCAGTGGCGCACGCCGCCATCCAGGAGGGCGCCGCCATGATCAACGACGTCTGGGGCCTGACGCGCGACCCCGGCATGATCGGAGTGGCCGCGTCCACCGGCGTCCCCGTCGTCGTCATGCACAACCGCGAGCGCGGCAAGTACGGCCCCGACGTCGTCGCAGACGTAACGTCGGAGCTCCGCGCGGCGGTTGAGGCCGGAACGGACGGCGGAATACCTGCCGAGAACATCATCGTCGACCCCGGCTTCGGCTTCGGCGGCAAGTCCCCCGCTCACAACCTGGAAATCCTGCGCAGGCTCGCCGAGCTTCGCGGCCTCGGCTGCCCCGTGCTCGTTGGCACCTCCCGCAAGTCCACCATCGGCCGCGTGCTGGACCTGCCCGTCGAGGAGCGTCTCGAAGGCACCGCCGCCACCGTCGCGCTAGCCATCGCCAACGGTGCCGACATCGTCCGCGTCCACGACGTCAGGGAGATGGTCCGCGTCGCAAGAATGAGCGACGCCATAGTCCGAGGCTGGAACGAAAGCCAGTGAATCACGAAGCCTACATAGGCCTCGGCACGAACCTGGGCGACAGGCACTCCAACATCATCCGTGGCCTGGACGGGCTCGCCAGCCTGAGCTCTCACCTGCTGGCTTCCTCGCTGTACGAGACCGCGCCCGCCGGCTGGGTCTCGCAGCCACCCTTCCTGAACGCGGTGTGCCGCATCTGGACAGAACTCGACCCGTTTCAACTCCTCCGCGAAGCCGATCGCATCGCCGGCGAAGTCGGCCACGGACGCGCCTTCCCCAACGCGCCCAGGCTCCTGGACATCGACCTGCTCCTTCACGGCCGCCAGGTCATCGACACGCCGCTCCTCACGCTCCCCCACCCGCGCATGACCGACCGCTCATTCGTCATGACTCCGCTCGCCGAGATAGCCCCCGGCCTCATCCACCCAGTCCTCGGCGAAAATGCTCACACGCTGGCCGCCCGCCTCCCAGACCGCGCAGCCATGGTCCGCCTCGCCCCGCAAACCTGACCAACCAAGAGAATGGGCGCTTCGCGAAGGGGACGAACGCCCCCCAACTCCAACTGTCGTGGGTCAGCCCGCCCTGATGCTGTGGAGGGGCAACGCTTCGGCCTCCAGCGTGTGCAGGTCCAACCGTTTGGAAGCCTGGTCAATATCAAGGCCTACTACCTCGCCGTCAGAGACTATATCCACGTTAAGCCCATCGGTGACCTCGATGGTCTCCGCCCCCGGCCGCGCTTTGAACTCAACGTAGAGGCTGTCGGTCTCCGGATAGTAGTGAAGTTTCATGACTGCTCCTCCTTGCGAAAGCCTCTGTCGAAAAATGCGTTGTGGATGGTCTCTCCATCATCCAACGTAATCACCCGCAGACATCGGGGATCGGTTCCCCTCGGCGGGGTGATCTCTCCTCAGAAGCGCGGACACCCGCCTCCCTGCCTCTCTCGGCGGAGCGGCGCAACAATAGTCTCAACGCACCGCGCGAGGTCGATGTAAAGCCGCTTGCGGCACGCGTGCTCATCGAAGTAGCATGTGTGTGCTGATTGCCGGCGAGAACTGCACTCACTGAGCATGCCATCCAGCCACTTTTACCTCTGTATACTAAGCTGCTGTCGGTCCTAACCCTCAAGGAGAGCAATCAATGAATCGTTCAGTGATGGACGCAGGAGCTGTTCGGATTCCCATTCTGTTGCTAGCCCTGCTGCTGGCTCTGTCGATCGGCTGCACCGGCGACGAGTCCGACGCGCCCTACAGGATTGGAGCAATGGACGCACTGACTGGAGTGGGTGAGTCCTACGGTAACCCGCTGCTTCAGGCGAAGCTCCTAGCGGTGGAGGAGATTAATGCCGCCGGCGGAATAAACGGCCGCGAACTGGAACTGATCGTAGAGGACTCCAAGTGCGCCGCTCAGGACGCAATCACCGCGTACAACAAGCTTACGGACGTCGACGGCGTCAGAATCATCCTGGGAACCTCATGCAGCGGAGCGATGCTCGGTGCGGCTCCTCTGGCAGAAGAAGAAGGCGTCGTTCTCCTGTCCCCTTCGGCAACGAGTCCTGACATCGCCGAGGCCGGTGACTACATTTTCCGTACAGCAATCAACGACCTTCAATTGGGCGTCGACATCGGCAACCTGCTCTGGGTCGATGGCGCCCGCAGGATTGCCACCATCACTGAGTCCACGGACTACGCGGAAGGAGCCCGCCGCACCGCTGTCGCACAGTTTGAGAGCCTGGGCGGCACCATTGCGGCGGCGGAACACTACTCCTCTGAGGTAGTCGACTTTCGCAGCCAGCTGACAAAATTGCTCTCCGAGGAACCTGATGCGCTCCTCCTGGCGGCACAGGGAGAGGCTTCAGGAGGGACCATCATCAGGCAAGCCCGTGAGTTGGGCTATGCAGGCCCCATCTACTCCGAGGTCGTACCGACGGGACCCGAAGCTCTGAATGTAGCCGGTGACGCTGCCACCGGGCTTAAGGCAGTTGTGCCCAATCCCGACCTGTCCAGCGCTGCAGGTAGGGACTTTCTCGCCAGTTTCAAGTCTCGCTACGGCAATGCCGCAACACTGCCATGGTTCCAGGGTTCTGCGTATGACAACGTGTACATCGCTGCCGAGTGCCTGAAACAGACCGAGGATGACCAGGACGCAGATGGCTTCCGGGACTGCCTCAATGGCCTTACCTGGAGTGGCGCCATCGGCGACAACTACAGCTTTGACGAGAATGGCGACGTTGTGGGTCTGTTCAACGTCGTTGTAGAGGTCCTTCCGCTGGAGGATCGTACTGAAGAGAATCTCGGCTACCGAATTTTGGGACCGTCCCCCAACCCATGACCTGCTCTCTGCTTGTAGGTGGTTCGCTCTTTGGGCCTTTGCCGACTGGAGTCTTAGACTTCTGGGAGCAGACCATGGAACTCAGGACAATCATCTCATGTGGGCCAGCGAACCCGGATGGGTCGGATTCAGTCCCCTTGGTCTAGGTTGTAGGGCTTGCTCCGTCCACTCCGGCAGGCACGCAATCTAGTGGTCCAGGATGGCATAGTCGCCTTTGCGTCAGCGACCGCAGGTCGACGGGACTGTCTGCAGCACGACTTCGTATTAATTGCGCAGCGTAGCCTCGCGCAAGCTGATGAAGCTGATCAGAGGGACGAGCCGGGGGGACTAGGAATAAGTATGACAGTGGGTCTATTTCAGGCCATGTACCACACTCGTTCCACAGTAGAGTTGGAGAGCCCTGCAACCCCCTGAGGCCGTCTGAGACTACCGTGTCGTCTTCGATTTCCGATCTTGAACGCTCAGCGTGCTCGTATTGAACTGTTCACTAGGCATCGTGTTAAGACTTCTCTCTTCCCCAAAGTATCGCAGACCGCTGATCAAGGATCGGTTAACTGTCCCAAGGACACCGTAAGTGCGACCAACGGCAAGCACGTCAGCGTGGAATTCCAATGACTAAGGTCCAATTCGACTACTTCCCTTCCAAAGTCGCGCCCTTGGGCTGGACAGGATCCGCAACGGCTGTGAAGTTGTCTTGCCCATCTGACCAGTTTGCTAGGACCGAATCGAAGACCAACCACACACAGTCCCCAAGCCTTGTACCACCCGCTATTTCAGTCCATCAAGGGTCTGGCTTGCCCCATTGTCTGAACCAACCTGAGCGCTAACCTTGCGGACCAATCCGCAATCAACTGCCTTGCTCTTCCGGCCCCAGATTGAACTTGATGACGCAACTCGTGGAGAAGTCCAACTCCACATCCTGACATTACTGATACTTGCGGCTCTCAACGTCGCAAGCAGTGTAGAAGTCATCCCCAAGCCGTGAACAATCTCGACAACGCGTTCCAAGGCCCCTCCGCAAGGGTGATGAGGACATTGCATCCGTCGGGCCTTCAACGCCACCCTTCCCACACGCTCATTCCCACATTGCCGGGGCAACTGAATACGTGGACAGGCATGATTTCCTAATAGCCGGAGGAGTGCTGTCTGCATACTTGCCTGTCGGCGACGGAACGGTCAGAACGCGTCCTCACTGGAATTCCGCGAACGCCCGCTCCCATCTCCCTCTCCTGTATCCGAAACGCTCCCAAATCCAACATTTGACAAACACGTACACCTGTACTATTCTATCTTCATGAATACAAATGATCTGCAATACCGGCAACATCCTCCGCTGCACGCGGGCGCCCTCGCCCCAGTGTTGCATTCCTGTTGCATTCCTGCCGTGAAGGTGTTGCATGCAGGTTGCACAGACGTTGCGGTCGCGTTCTGCCGGCCAATCATCACCAGCTAGGAGATGCATCAAAATGCAACAAAATGCAACACAAGAATCGGAGAACAGCCTCGCGCAGCCTGAGCGCGAGCGCCGCCCTCTCCCTCTCAGCTACGGCGTCCAGGGCCTCTCGCTGGAACTCTCGCAGCGGAAGCTTTCGGCCCTGCCCCACCTGCTGAAGCCCGGCTCGCTCACGTCTAAGGCCAAAATCATAGGGGTTAACCGTACAACTCTATACCGGTGGCTAGAAGACGATGACTTCAGATTTGCTCTTCAGCTCCTCCGCGAGGCTACCCTCCACGTCGCCCAGTCTGAGATTCAGGCCATGACTTACGAAGCCGCCGCGATCCTATACAGGACACTCCACTCCGATGACCCTAACCTCAGCTATCGGGCAGCCAAGACCGTCCTTGATCAGGCCATCGAAGCCAAGTACGGCCTGCGCATGGAGCAACAGGTCGAAGACCTCTGGGAGGCCTCCGACCTCAGAAAGAACACGGCCACTCCATGGTAAGTCGTGCGCGCGCCAGGCTGCGGTCTCTGGAGAGATTCTATGCAAAAGAACTCGCCGAAAACTCGGTCAGGAGATTCGCCTACTGCCTTCTTCTTAACTGGGACGCCTTCATGGACGCGGATATGTGCGCCCTTGACATCATCCGGAAGATGCGCGTCCACCCGAAGAGCTTGGACACCTGGTCGAAGGCCATGAACTACATCAACAAGTGCGCCAAAGAAGGCCACCCGCCCGACCGTCGCGCCCTAATCACAACGCTCGCCCCTTGGACCGCCAAGAGAAGACCGTGGTAACTGGTCACGCGCGCTCAACCGCAGCCGCGAACCTCAAGACACGCCGCCAGTGCTTGGAAATGTTGTACGCTTAACGGAGAAGCAGGCTTGCTGCGCATGGTCACAGTCGAAACATTGAGACGGACTCCCCTCTACGAGACCCACGTCTCCGCCGGGGCAAGGATCGTCCCCTTCGCCGGCTGGCAGATGCCCGTCCAGTACACCAGCATCCTCGCTGAGGCCAGGGCCGTACGCTCCGCATCCGGCCTGTTCGACGTCTCTCACATGGGCCGCCTCGAAATCTCAGGCCCGGACGCGCCCCTTCTGCTCGATCGAGTTCTCAGCACGCCAGTCTCCAGGCTCCACCCCGGAAGAGCGCGGTACGTCCTCATCTGCAACGAGAACGGCGGCATCATCGACGATGCGATCGTCTACCGCCTCGGCCCACAGCGCTTCATGCTCGTCCCCAACGCCGGAAACGCGGCGGCGGTGGAGGACTGGGTGAGGCACTGGAAGCAGACGTCGGAAGACGTCGCTGTTCGGTCCCTGACGGAGGACCTGGCAATGATTGCGCACCAGGGCCCCGAGGCCCAGCTCCTCCTGTCCCGGATCACCGGATACGACCTGCCGTCCCTCCGGCTATTTCGCGCCGTGGAGACTGCCGTCGCCGGAGCCCCCGCCGTCGTAGCCCGCACCGGCTACACGGGCGAGGACGGCTTCGAGCTTATGGTCCCCGCACAAGACGCTCCGCGCATCTGGACCTCGTTCGTCGAGGCAGGTGCCGCTCCTTGCGGGCTCGGTGCAAGAGATGTGCTCCGCCTTGAGGCCGGCCTGCCTCTGCACGGCAACGACATTGACGCCGGCGTTAGTCCTTTCGAAGCCGGCCTCGACCGCTTCGTCGACTTCGACCGCGAAGGCTACGTGGCAAGGGATGCCCTCGCACGGATTCAGGAAGAAGGCCCCAGCCGCATGCTGGTGGGGTTTGAGATGGTTGGCCGTGGCATCCCGCGCTCCGGCTTTCCCATCACTTCAGGCGGCGAGTCGGTCGGCTCGGTAACCAGCGGCAGCTTCTCTCCCACGTTTGACAGGGCCATAGGCATGGGCTATGTTCGCCATGGCTTCTGGGAACCGGGCACCCGGCTGAACGTCGATGTTCGCGGCCGCCAGGTGGAGGCCGAAGTGGCGCAGCTCCCATTCTATGCAGAGCGGCAGGTGCCGGTACTGGCGCCAATTGGCTGAGTGCAGAAAGGCGAGGGTACGCCTCTTAGGTTTCCATGGAAGGACCAGTGAACCCACCTGAACTCAGATACACCAGGGAGCACGAGTGGGTCCGCGTCGACTCCGATGACCTCTGCGTCGTCGGCATTACCGCCTTCGCCGTGGAGAGCCTCGGGGACATCGTCTACCTTGAGCTGCCCGGCATTGACGACACGCTGGCTCAGAACGCGCAGTTCGGCGAGGTCGAGTCCGTAAAGGCCGTCTCAGAGCTCTACGCCCCTGTCAGCGGCAAGGTGGCGGAGGTCAACGAGGCCCTTGCCGATGCGCCGGAGGTAGTGAACGACTCACCTTACGGCGACGGCTGGCTGCTGAAGGTTGTGTTAGCCGACGCTTCTGAGATCGACAACCTCCTGACCGCCGACCAGTACGAAGAGTTCCTCGCCTCCGAGGCTTCGTGAGCGCGGGCCTCCGCCCTGGCCAGGTGATGCTGGAGACTGCTCATGTTTGACGGCCGCTTCACATCTCCTTACACGCCCAACACGGACGAAGACCGCAGGCAGATGCTGGAGGCCATCGGCGTTGGCTCCTTCGAAGAGCTCGTCACTGACGTCCCCGCCGAGCACCTGGACCCTTATTACGACCTTCCCTCGCCGGCGTCTGAACTTGAACTGAGGCGCGATGTCGGCGGCATGGCCGCTAAGAACGCGGTGCCGGGCGACTACGCCTGCTTCCTTGGCGCGGGCTCCTACAGGCACTTCATCCCGGCGATCGTCCGCTCAGTGTCCTCCCGAAGCGAGTTCATGACCTCGTACACACCGTATCAGCCTGAAGTCTCGCAGGGCACGCTGCAGGCCCACTACGAGTTCCAGTCGCTGGTCTGCCAGCTGACCGGCATGGACGTGGCAAACGCCGGCATGTACGACGCCGCTACATCCATGGCCGAAGCCGCCCTGATGGCGGTGAGAGTCACGCGCCGGGAACGTGTGACGGTGCTTGATTCCGTCTCCCCGGAGTACCGCCAGGTGCTGAACACGTTTGTCCACTCCCAGGACATCGGAATCGATCTCTGTTCGGCGGACAACATCGAGGTAGCCGAAGACACCGCGTGTCTCATCGTCCAGCAGCCAAACTTCTTCGGCTGCTTCGAGGATCTGGAGAAGCTGTCTAACGCAGCCCACTCCGCCGGTACTCTCCTGGTGGTGTCGGTCGATTTAACGTCGCTCGGAATGTTCAGGCCCCCCAGTGACTACGATGCCGACATCGTGGTCGCCGAAGGACAGGCTATAGGCGTCGCCCCCACGTTTGGCGGCCCATACGTCGGCATCTTCGCCTGCAAGCAGCAGTACGTCAGGCAGATGCCCGGCCGCGTCGTCGGCAGGACCGTAGACACGCGGGGCCGCGAGGGCTACGTCCTCACGCTCCAGACCAGGGAGCAGCACATCAGGCGTGAGAGGGCAACGTCAAATATCTGCACGGCCGTCGGACTCATCGCCCTGATGACAACGCTGTACATGGCCTCGCTTGGAAAGCAGGGCCTCCGCCGCGTAGCCGAACTCTGCTACCACAAGGCCCACTACGCCGCGTCCCTGATAGAGCAGATTCCAGGCTACTCGCTCCCCATGAACGGCACGTTCTTCAGGGAGTTCGTGGTCGAGTGCCCCCTCCCCGTCGCAGAGGTCAACGAGTTCCTGCTGGATCGCCGGATCATCGGCGGCTTGGACATCAGCGATCAGGTATCCAACGGGATGCTGGTCTGCTGCACTGAGATGAACACCAGGGAAGAGATAGATCAACTCGCCGGTGCGCTGGAAGAGGCGGTAAGCCAGTGATCCACTCAACCAGCAAGGAACTGGACAGCCTGAATCGGCGGCTCCTGATGGACCGCAGCGTGCCCGGAAGGGTCGGCTGCACGCTCCCGCCTCTCGACGTTCCCGAACAGGAGGCGCCGCCCGCGGAACAGCTCCGCGGCGAACTTCCGATGCCGGAGGTCAGCGAGGGCGAAATCGTCCGCTACTTCTCCCAGATCAGCCGCGCCAACTTCTCCATAGACCACAACTTCTACCCCCTCGGCAGTTGCACGATGAAGTACAACCCCAAGCTGGACGATGAGATGGCCTCCCTTCCGGGCCTGTCGGAAATCCATCCTCGACAGCCGGAGTCCAGCGTGCAGGGAGCCCTGAAGCTGATGCACCAGTTGCAGGGTTATCTCGCCGAGATGACAGGCATGGCAGGGGCTTCACTGGCGCCCATGGCCGGCGCGGAGGGCGAGCTTGCGGGGATGCTGATGACGAGGGCTTACCACCTCGCGAACGGCGACGCCGGCCGCATCAAGGTGCTGATCCCGGACAGCGCGCACGGCACCAACCCCGCATCGGCGGCCATGGCTGGCTTCGAGGTCGTTGCAATCCCTTCCGATGATCAGGGCAATACCGACTTGACGGCTCTGGAATCTGCCGTGGGAGACGATCTCGCGGGTCTCATGCTCACCCAGCCAAGCACGCTGGGACTGTTCGACACGAACATCCTGGAGGTGATGCGACTGGTGCGCGGGGCGGGCGGCATCGTGTATGGAGACGGGGCCAACCTCAACGCGCTCATCGGCCTGGTCAAGCTCGGCGATCTGGGATTCGACGTAGTCCACTCAAATCTTCACAAGACGTTCACCCAGCCGCACGGAGGAGGAGGCCCAGGCGCGGGTCCTGTCATGGTCGCCGAGCGGCTGAAGCCCTTCCTCCCCACACCTGTGGTGGAACTGCGCGAGAATCCGGACGGCTCCAACGCCTACTCCCTCGTGGCTCCGCCCCAGACCATCGGCAGGATGGGCGCATTCCACGGCAACTTTGGCGCCTTGGTCCGGGCGTATTCATACATCCGTACCCTCGGAGACGCTGGCATCAGGAACGTCAGCCGGGACGCCATCATCAACGCCAACTACATCCTGAGCCGCCTGCGTGACCACTACGACCTCCCCTACGATCGCCACTGCATGCACGAAGTCGTCTTCTCAGCGCGCAACCTGAAGCACGACCACAATGTCTCCGCCCTCGATGTCGCCAAGCGACTGATCGACTACGGCGTCCACCCCCCGACAATGTACTTCCCTCTCATCGTCGAGGAGGCACTGATGGTCGAACCAACGGAGACGGAGAGCAAGGAAACGCTCGACTACTTCATCGACGTAATGAAGACCATCGCGAACGAGGCTGCGGAGTCACCCGACCTGCTCCACGAGGCTCCCCACGACACGCCCAACACCCGCCTCGACGAAGCACAGGCAGCCCGCCATCCAGACCTACGCTGGACCCCCTGAGTCGGCCACTCGAAGCTACGAACGCGAAGACGCCCCCTTCTGAACCGCCTCGATCATCGCCTGGATGTATCCGTTCGCGAAGGCCCGGCCTCGGTGTCCCCACTCCGTGTCCTCGAACGTCTGCGGAACATGGTCGTCGATGAAGAATCCGTCGAATCCGACCTCATGGTAGATGGTCATCGCCTTGTGCATGTCCACGTAGCCCGTGTTCACGAACTCCTCGTGGAACTTCGGCACCTGCCCCGACACATTGCGGAAGTGAACGTAGAGAATCTTCCGCCGCTCGCCGAAGTACCTGATCATCTCGTATATGTCCTCGCCCTCCATCTGCGAGAACGTGCCCTGGCAGAACTCGATCGCGTTGCAGTCAGACGGACAAATCTCCAAGAGCCGCTTGTACGAGTCGAAGCTGCGCAGAAGCTGAGGCATGCCCCCGAGGACCGGGACAGGCGGGTCGCAGGGATGTATGCCGAGGCGAATGCCCTCCTCCTCGGCAATCGGAGTTATGGCCCTGATCCAGTACCCCAGGTTCTCCCACATCTCCTCTTCGGTGTACTCGCGGTGGTGTGTGAGAGGCATCTTGGCCGCCTCGTCGTAGTCGAATGCCGTCGCCAGGGCCCCGCAACGGATCTGCGCAGACGTCGTCCTCCACACGGACGACGGCATCCAGTGGTACCCGAAAATAGGAATTCCGGCGCGAGCAATGTTACGCACCGTCGCGATCATGTTCTCGATCTGCTCGTCCCGCTTCGGGCCGCCGAGAATGATGTGGTCGTAGAACCACAAGGGCACGTTTTCGAGGGCGGACAGCGAGAGTCCGTACTGCTCCACGGTAAGGCGAAGCTGGACCAGATCGTGCAGATGCCACCTTCCATCGATGGCGGGAAGAGTGGCCGTGTCCAGCAGCACGTCGGTTGCGCCGAACTGAGCGCAGAAGCGGAGAAACCCTTCGGTAGGCTGATTGTAAGACCCGAATCCTGCGCGCATACTAGGCCTCCTAGGTGCTGGTGCTCGCATCGAATTATAGGTACAGGCTACGGCCGGAACAATTGCCCCCCTGAACCCCTGCGCGTTGCCCGGCGTCCGCAGCGCCAGTAGCATGGACTGGCATCAACATGAGAGGACTCACGGCTATGTCATGGAAAGATCTGGCAGGAAGCCCCTTCGAGACTTACAAGCAAGACGCCGTAGCGACGAACGGCATGGTGACCACGAACCACCCCCTTGGTTCGGCCGCGGGGCTGGAGATGCTCGCGATGGGCGGCAACGCCATGGACGCCGCCGTGGCCTCCGCGTTCGCCTTGAGCGTCGTAGAGCCGATGATGATCGGCATCTTCGGAGCGGGCTTCATCAATTACTACGACGCAGCGTCCAACGAGTTCGTAAACATCGACAACTACGCCGTCGCACCTCTCGCGGCCACGCCCGACATGTACGAGACCGTCTCCGACACCTGGCCGGACTACATGGAGACCGTGGGCCGCGCCAACCTCGTCGGATACAGAGCAGTCGGAGTTCCAGGCGCCCTGAAAGGCTGGTGCCACGCCGAAGAGCAATTCGGAAGGCTCAGCCTGGACACTGTAATTCAGCCCGCAATTCGCTATGCCAACCGAGGCTTCCCTGCCAGCCGGTACCTGGTCGACATCATCCACCAGAGCCGCGAGGACCTTGCGATGTTCCCCGCCAGCGCGGACGTCTTCCTACCGAATGGCTCCCCGCCGCGTGTGGGTGACCTGATAGTAAGAGAAGACTACGCACGCACACTGGAGTCCGTCGCGAGTCAAGGACCAGACGTGCTCTACAAGGGCCGCATTGGCGAAATGGTAGCCGATGACATGGCTGCCAACGGCGGCGTCATCACCTCCGAAGACCTTAGCAACTACCAGGTACACCTCCGTGAGCCCGTAAGGGGCACCTACCGAGGACACGAGATAGTCTCAATGGCCCCGACCAGCTCCGGCGGTACCGCCATAGTAGAGATGCTGAACATCCTCGAGGGCTTCGATATAGCAGCAGCCGGATTCGGAACAGCTCAGGGCGTGCACCTCTTGGCCGAGTCGATGAAGATCGCCTTCGCGGACCGCTTCGAATACGTGGGCGATCCAGCCGTCGTTGAGGTGCCGGTGACGGCGCTGACCAACAAGAAGTACGCGGCCTCACGCCGGAGTGAGATAGACACAACCGCTGCGAGCGCCTTCACCTACGGCAAGCCCTCAGCCTACGTGGGTGAGGGCGCCGACACTACTCATTTGACTGTAGCTGACGGAGACGGCAACGTTGTGTCAACGACCCAGACGATCCACGCTGCCTTCGGCTCCAAGGTAACCACTCCCGGCACCGGGATGCTTCTCAACAACAACATGAACGTCTTCGATCCCCACCCAGGCAACGCCAACTCGATAGCGCCCGGCAAGAGAATGGTCAGCAGCATGGCTCCCACCATTGTTTTGAAGGACGGCGAGCCTTACTTGGCGCTTGGCACGCCAGGGGGCACTCGGATCTTCCCATCGGTCCTGCAGGCAATCGTGAACGTCATCGACCACGGCATGGCCCTGCAGGAAGCGGTCGAAGCCCCACGAGTATGGACGCAGGGCCAAGCCCTGGAGGTGGAGGCTGGAATCGCGCCGTCCGTCCGAGAGAAGCTACAGGCCATGGGGCACAATATTCAGGAAGTCCCAAGAGTGGCCGGGGGCATGAACGGCGTCATGTTCGACAATAGGCGCGGCGTGATCCGCGGCGCGGCCTGCTGGCGAGCCGATGGCACTCCCGCAGGATTCAGCGGAGGCCCAGCCCGAACCACATCCGGGAACGCACTCTACAGACTCTAGCCCAAACCACAAACGCCCCGGCAACATTACCCAAATTCATATCCTGGGCGCTCAAGTCGCTGACCATGCCGGAACATGTGGAGCTGGGGGGACCTATAACAAGTATGACTTCGGTCCTTTCTCAGGCCATGTACCACATTTCGTACCACAGTAAAGCTGGGATGTCCTGCAACCCCCTGATGCCTTCTGAGACCACATTCTCGCCGGCTTGTTGCTGTTCTGCGTACTTCACACACTCAATGAATGCTCTAGGCAATCCAGCAATGCGCATTCGTGATGGCATTGCGTGCGTCAGAGTAAACGGACACTGTTCCCAAGGTCAGTTCAAGGCCGCCGAACATGTTAGATGGGACGCTTGGCAGGGTGCTAATCTTGATCTAAATGTGTCTGCCCAGCGAATCGGAGTAGGGCCATGCCCATCAAGGTACCGAAATGGGATCCCTGTCCCTTTGCATTAACCTGCATGGGGTTGTAGAAGCAGACGAAGTGCGCACAAAGCGCTTCGCATATGTCGAGAGGCTTCCACTGGCAGTCGCGATCGTCAATCCGCGCGAGAACAGCCCTGCAGCTTTGCTCGTTATGACAACCCGCCATGCGCCGACAATTCTAGACCTAAGGGAGGATGAGGCGGTTGTTCTCGCCCGGCTGGTCAGACGCGTTGCTCGCGCAGTTAACGATGCCCTCTCACCCGTTGGGCTGAACATATATCAGAACAACAGCATCGCTGGCGGGCAGACGATTCCTCACTATCATGTCCACGTGGTGCCGCGTTATTCGGGCGACAACCCAGAACTCCTCCTCGCCAGGAACGCCAGGCTAGTCCCTTACGAAGAGCGGCGTAACCTCGCTCGTCGTATCGCCGCGCACTTGCCCTCATCCTGAGCTTGCCGCACATCCCGCTCGACTAACTTGGTGCGAATTGAGGCCGGAATGCACCTACAATACACGACTCTCAGTCCGTCCTACTCGAAATCGCTACTCTTCAGGTCCCACTGTGCCAGCTGCGACAATTCGAGAAGAACTCACCGTGTCAATGCTCTACTTGATGTCTCGCCTGAACCAGAGTTGCCGATCAGTGTCCCGGCGATTTGAGGAACAGGAGAATCCTAGCTGGCCATAGAGCCGGATTGCAGGGCTGTTCTGTTCATTTGTGTCAACCACCACAGATGTGCACCCTCTTGCAGCTGCATGTTCAAGTGCGCGCTCGACTAGAGTCCTGCCAAGCCCACGGCGCGGGACTGTTTCAGAAGAAGTTGGAACTGCAGGGTGATTTGTCAAGGGCGGTGCCAGATTGGGCCACGGGGCGGAGCAAGAGCGTGTCTGTCTCAGAAGTCGGCCCGCTCAGGGAGGATGTAGACTGTCGAGAAGACATTTGACTGGGAGCGTGTGAGATACCCCTGCGAGAGATGAACCGCGAGCAGGCGTGGTTGTTGCCGCCGACTCTAGACGACCTTGTTCCTCTAGACCATCCTGCCAGGTTCGTGGCCGAGTTCGTCGATGCGCTGGACCGTGAGGACTGGCTGGAACTGGGCGTGAAGCCGGACGGAGAGCCAATGGGAGCGCTGGCCTATCATCCCCGTGCACTGCTGAGTGTATGGCTGTACGGCTTCATGACCAATGTGCGCTCATGCCGCAAGATGGAGGCAGCTTGCAGGGACCAGAAACCGTACCTATGGCTGACCGGATGGCAGCATCCTGACCACAACACCCTGTGGCGTTTCTACCAGAGACACCGGCTGAGCATGAGGGAACTGTTCAAGCGCACGGTGCGTACGGCGGTGGCGATGGAGTTGGTGGACCTGGCGGTGCAGGCGGTGGACGGGACGAAGGTGACGACCAACGCAGCGCCGATTAAGACCTACGACGCCAGACGATTGCAGGAGTTGTTGGATCGGGTGGAAAGTGCCGTAAAGTCCCTGGAGGCCCAGAACGAAGGTGGAGAAGACGCAGATGTGGCACGTCTTCCGCAGAAGTTTGCAGAGCAGAAGGCGCTGCGACAACGTGTCAGGCAGGCCATGGAGGATCTGCCGAGCAAGGAGCGTCCCAATCGGTACAAGAGTCCAGCGCGCATCAATCGGACCGACAAAGACGCCAGGTTGATGAGGACCCGTCATGGGATTACGCCAAGCTACAATGCCCAGGCCATGGTCTCACCTGTAACCAACGGTGAGGGCGTTACCGGCGTGCTGGTCACCGCCTCCGAGGCGGTGGACGAGCCAAATGATACTGCTCGTCTCACGTCGATGGTGGAACAGGCCGAGGAGGTTGCCGGAGAGAGGGTGCCGATGACCCTGGCCGACGCCGGCTATTTCGCTGGCAGACACGTCGCGGAACTGCACCGTAGAAGTCAGCGGGCGGTGATGCCGGACATGGCCCGGCCGACGAACCATCCGTACCACAAGGACCAGTTCGAATACGATGAAGACACCGACACCTACAGATGTCCTCATGGACATGTCCTTGCCTTGGCAGGAATGAAGAACCCACGCAAGAAGAGCCGCTTGTATAGAACGGCTTCTGCATCAATATGTCGGGAGTGTGGGGCTTTTGGAGTCTGCACCAAGAGCGCAACAGCAGGACGTACCCTGGAGATCCACTCCGCTGCCCCGCCGTTCCATCCAGGGGGATGCTATCGATAGCGTGAAGTCCAACTCCACTTTGTTGAGGTACCCTGTGTCCACAAGTTGACTGTTTGGAGGAATATCATGACCCGCGCACGGCTACGAGACCTAGGCTTTACTATCGGTCGCATGCCAACTGGGAAATACAATGCCATCACCGACGTGCCCGGCACCCTAGTAGGTCACACCACTCTCATCCACGATGATCCCCACATAGCCCGGACCGGGGTC
The DNA here is from genome assembly GCA_965116985.1 of Dehalococcoidia bacterium. Lineage (GTDB taxonomy): Bacteria > Chloroflexota > Dehalococcoidia > Lucifugimonadales. The sequence continues at coordinate 835,629 of OZ220745.1, forward strand.
ACGGTAGTCGTTCCTCGTGAGGGCGAGATATGGAACAATGCCGCCTTCTGCGGCTGCTTTTCCTTCAACGGGAACGGCGAGATGACCGGCATTCCCTGGATCGAAGAGTCAGGCATGCTAGGGTCGATTATCGGCATTACCAACACACATCAGGTGGGCCTCGTTCGGGACGCCCTCGTGGAGTACTCCGTCAGCAACGGCTACGTCAAAGGCTGGGTGTTACCCGTTGTCGCCGAGACCTACGATGGCTTTCTCAACGACATCGACGCCTTCCACGTCAAGAGGGAGCACGTGTTTGAGGCCATCGCCTCGGCCTCCAGCGGCGTCCCCGCTGAAGGGAGCGTCGGCGGAGGCACTGGCATGATCTGCCATAAATTTAAGGGAGGCATCGGTACATCCTCCAGGCTGGTGGAGACGAGAAGCGGACAGTTCACCGTCGGCGCATTGGTACAGGCCAACTACGGCGCCCGAGCTGACCTGCGCGTCGATGGTGTACCCGTAGGACTGGAGATCGGCCAAGAGTCAACTCCGCACCCCGAAAATACCGGAATCGCTGGCGGCTCTATCATCATAATCGTTGCTACGGATGCACCTCTGCTCCCTGTCCAGTGCCAGCGACTAGCCAAGCGCGCCACCGCCGGCTTGTCCAGAGCCGGAGGATCGGGACATAACGGCAGCGGCGACATCTTCTTGGCCTTCTCCACCGGAAATCACGTCACCCGCACCGACGAACCTATTGAAGTCAAGATGCTCCCCTTGGACCAAATCAGCCCTCTCTTCGACGCGACCGCGGAGGCGGTGGAAGAGTCGATCATAAACGCCCTGACCTCTGCCCAGACCATGACCGGCCTCGATGGCCGCATGGCCCACGCCCTCCCTCTCGACGAGCTTGAACAGGTTATGCGCAAGTACCGTCGCTGACCTACTTTCGCCATCCCATCCTGCCAGGACACCTGGGTGCCTCTGTAGGGTAGGTGCTCAATGATTGGCGCGATAGCCCTGAAGGCAGCACACGCGCTGCTGTTCATCTTGGCGGTCTTCGTTTTCTACCTCGGCTTAGGCGTGGGACTGGCGTTCATCCCCTCCCTGGGCACGCTTCTGTGGGTGGCCGCTGCAGGCTTGGTCGCGGTGAACCTGCTTTGGATATTCCGGTGGCGCCGCTGACGGGTAACGAGGGCATCTCTGATGTAGGGTGATCAAGTATTGAGGCTCCACCCCTGCAGGCTCTTGCGATCCTCCTCCCGCCTTTACGGAGCACACGTGGGTACACGGGCTCCGAAATCACATTTCGTCAGGTGGTACCGCCTATCGTCCAAAGGGAAGTCAAACGGTACCACTTATCGTCCGAACGAGCTTTAAAGACTGCCCACCAGTCTCTCCACCTTCCCCTTGTCGTTGCCCTTGCCGGGACGGCCGAACCGGTCATCGAACAGGTAGTGCGACACAAGCTCTGAGAACACGCGGGTACGCTTACGCCGACCATCTCCCATGATCTTGGCCACGGCCAGCCTCGTGTTGTCGTACAGAATGCTACGAGGCACACCGCCAAAGAACGAGAAAGCGGAGACGTGGCCGTCGCAGAACGCCTCCGTGGTCTCAGCCGGTTAGGCCTTGACGAAGCAACCGTCGCTGTGGGGCAGGTCCATAACGAAGTAGTGGACGGTCCGCTCCACTCCGTCGATCACCGCCTTCGCCTGTCCGAAGTCACATTGGGCTTGACCGGAGGCATGCGACAGCGGCACGTACATCTCGCGCGTCCTCAGACGCCGCTCCCTCACGTAGTCCTTGACTATCGTGTATCCGCCCCCGAACCCGTGCTCATCTCTCAGGCGCTCGAAGATGCGCTTGACGGTGTGACGCTGCTTCCTGGGGCGGCTGCGGTCCTCCTCCAATGTCCGGTCGATCACGCCACCGTAGGGGTCGAGCTTGGGCCGGCGCGGCGGCGATCTGCGCCGGTATCCGCGAGGCACAGAGTACCTCAGCATCTTGCGCACGGTGTCGCGGTGCAGACCGAACACGCGCGCCGCCTCACGTGTGCTCATTCCTTCCACCATGCAGGCCCGGCGCACTCGAACGTACAGCTCCACCTTGTACATCCTCATCACCTTCCATCGAGTTGGGGACAACTCTATGAAAGGCGGTGGATGGTATGGTTTTGCTCCGACCTATCGCGGAGCCATCACCTGCCTACACGGTCCATTATCACTCCGCCCTTTACAGCCCAGCCAAAGCTCGAAGATGGTGCTAGCTACCGTGCACGTAGGCCTCACTAGAGAGGATTCGAACTTTGGCCCGCTAGTTGGCTCAGAGATCAACATAAATTGGAATCGATTGCTTGTGATCACCTCAGCCTGCGATGCATCCAGTGACCTCAAGATCAAAGGTTTTCGAGGACGAGATTCGATACGGGCCTGAGGGGCTAGGGAGGTTCGACATGTTGCCCACATATCGGCATGTATGTGCGATGCGACGCTGGTGTACCGCGTCAACCATTTTGGCCGCCTGTTGCCTCACCAGAAGATGTTACCGAGCTTATCGCGGCTTCTAATTGACGCCCACAGGCCCTATGTCTACCGGTCGCACCTCACTATTGGACCCACTGCTCTTGGCTGAAGCACACACGAGTTGTTTGGCCATCACGCCCCGCCAATGACTGACTCTGCGCTGCAACGTCCGAAGCTGACGCCTATTGTAACGCTCAGGGTAACGCCGTATCAGCCGTTCCATAATCTCCGACGCCCGGGCGTCCGGCTGTTGCTGCAGCCAGCCCAGGACCTCGCACCACACTCCTTCGAATGGGTCAGGTCGTGTTCGCCACCAGCGAGCGGCCTGTGCTCTCCGTGCGTGTGTCAGCCGTACCTCTCCCTGTCTCCACAGATCGTGCAGCTGCGTCAGGAAGCTCTCCAGGCTCTCCCCTTCGGGCGTGCTACCTGACTCGACGGAGCCGATCGCTGCCAATGCGGACTGGGATTCCCGTATGGTATGCAACAACGACACGGGGTCCAGGTCAGATCTGTTGCGGCGCAATCTCCGCTTCGTATCCTCTCCAACATCATCACGAACGAGCAGACGGTCGCAGGGTGTGGCCGGCTTGCTGTAGCGTTTGGTCACGCTGCCTCCGTTCCGGCTCTTGTCCAGCAGCTGGAAGGACGGTTGGAAGTAGTTCACGTACAGACGCATAGCGCCGTAAAGGCGGGCCATCGTCTGGCCGGCGACCACTCCGGAATGTCGTTCGTGTCCAACGAAGCGCCTGATCACCGAGCCGTTATTCTGCTCTACCCACGCCTGGTCGTTCTTGCGATACGCCCGAGAACGGGTGAACTCTATCCCATTGTTCTCACAGTACCGGATCAGGGTCTCGTTGATGAACACGCTGTCGTTGTCGGAGTCTATGCCGCAGACCGGGACAGGGAAGACACTTGAGACGGCTTCCAGCCCTTCGACGACCAGTGACTGCTCACGAGCCAGCAACGGCACTGCCTCAGTCCACCCCGAGCAGACGTCGGTGGCGACCAGGCTCTGGATGAACGCGCCGGACACGGCGCCGCCGCCGTGCGCCACCAGGTCAATCTCGAGATAGCCTGGCCTCGGCTGCCGGCCCTCTCTCTCACCGGCCTGAGCAGACGGTCCATGGTACTGGCGCTCGCCGAGAACAGCCGCTGGCGCACACCTGGGTCCAAGTCGAGATGACCGTGTCTCTCCAACGACTCCACCATGCTGGGCAGCGCTGCCTTCAGCCTCTTGCCGTAGATCCTGTCAGATGCCTCCCACACCACGATCAACGCCTGTCTGACCGCCTCGTCGTAGATGCGACGGCCCCTGGGAACCTCACGTTCCTCAGGTTCATCAACCAGACCCAGCAACCTGACGGCATGCTTCCTGTGGCAGCCCGTGAGAGCAACGAACTCATCCAACATCCTGGTCTTGTCTCTCTTCGACACCTCCCTGTACCGGCCGCGAATCGCTTCGAGAACCTCAATCCTCATGGCTGTGCTGACCGCTGCGACCATATCCATGCCTCCGTGATCTGGGTAACACAATCATGAGGCAACGACCTGATTTCGGTAACATCTGCGTGAGGCAATTGCTCCGCTTCGGTAACGTCTTACTTGAGGCAACGCGGGCCAGAATGATTGTCGCCGTTCACAAGCCTTGCGCCTTGGATGCGCGATTGCTGTCCTGCCCCAATCCCAATCACCTGGCCATCAAGAGCAAGGCACATGGAATTTGACTGAGTGTACTTGAGCGTAATCACGGCCAAGGTCAGATCGCGTTTGGCGGAATCTGGAAGGGTCTTGTTGATGGTCATAACTGATGAGAGCCTCTGATCCCATCCTACGGCGTTGTTTCGACTCTGCTGGAGTCGAATGCCGAACACGGTACGCGTCACCTCGTACCAGGGGAAATAGTTCGGGTCGATTTCTATCATCCGGTAGCGGCCGCCCTGCTCTTTTGAAAGAATCTCTATGGCCTCGTAGTCGAAGCCCGGAGCAATGACGCCGTCCGATACTGCCCTGCTGATAAGTCGCTCCGTCAGTTGATCGACAATTTCGGATAGCGCGATCCAATCTCCAAACGAGGCGACTCTGTCGGCCCCTCGTGCTCTTGCGTAGGCTTTCGCGAGGGGAGTGAGGACAAGATCATCGGCGAAGTAGGCCCGAGCAAGTTCGTCGCTCAATGGCACACTGACGGCCGCACCGGCGGGGCTGACGTGCTTGAAGGAAGCTGCAGAGGGCAGGCCCATGGCGCCCTTCAGTTCCCGAACGAGTTGCCAAGAGTTCAAAGCATCGAGAAGGATGATGAATCCTAGCGCTCCGTTACGAACCTCAAAGGGCAACCTGCCATCGTCTACGTACGCCTTCGCAGAAGTCTGATGGGGATTCATGCCGTATCGGAGCGTTATCCCTGACTTAAACACACAGCTTGTGCGACTTTCCACGGTCGAGAGTAGTTCCTAAGAGGGTGTCTAAGAAGCATTGTGGAGTGCCAGTCGGCGCAACATCAACCCGGTCATGGCGGCGTATACCCATGCTTCAGTGGTCTCGGGCAACTCCTCGTAGTCCTTGCTCAGCCTTCTGTATCGCCCCAGCCATGCGAAAGTGCGCTCCACCACCCAGCGGCGTGGGAGGACCTCGAATGTGTTACGGCGCCATGGCCGTCGCACCAACTCCAAGCTCCAACCACCTACGTTTCTAGCCCATACCACCAGTTTGCCAGCCTAGGCCCCATCCGCCCAAACTTTCTCCAAACGAGGAAACCGGCCCACCAAACACGTCAGCGCCAACTTGGCTCCGTCACGATCCTGAACGTCAGCCGCATGCACAACCACTGACAGCACCAGTCCCATCATGTCTACGACGATGTGCCTCTTTCTTCCACAGACTCTCTTACCAGCGTCATAGCCACGAGGCCCCCCTTTTCGGTCGTCTTTACCGATTGGCTGTCGATGATGGCCGCACTTGGAGACACCTCTCGGCCCTCGGTCAGACGTACTTGCTCTCGGAGAACTCGATGGACCTGCTCCAAGGTCCCGTCCTGTCGCCAGGTGCGGAAATAGTGGAACGTGGTCCGCCATGGAGGCAGGTCATGAGGGAGCACTCGCCAGGCACTCCCGGTCCGCAGTATGTAGCGGATAGCATGAACCACCTCGCGGCGAGGGTACTTGAGCGGCCGACCTCCAGGCTTGGGAGGTGGTAGCAGCGGTTCTAGCAGTTGCCATTCTCTCTCGCTCAGATCGCTGGGATAACTCTTGCGCTTCATGAGACACGACTCTAAGCGCTTACCTACCTCCACCTCTATGGGATTCCTGTACCCTTTTTTGGACACCCTCTTAGATTTCTCGGCTACGATCGGCCAGTTCAAGGACGTGTACGACGGGCTCGGCAGGGACGCCAACGGGATCGTGTCAATCCGCATATCGTCCAAGATCAGCGGCACGTACAACTCAGAACCCCGGGTGTGCACTGCTGCCTCTGAGTCGCGGGTCAAGAAGGTCCCGCAAGCTATCTCCAAGGACGTTTATAGCGAAGACCACGAGACTAATAGCTAAGCCCGGCGCGATGATCAACCACGGCGCCCTGAATAGATATAGCCCTCCAGCAATGTTCATGATGTTACCCCAGGATGGATTAGGAGGTGGAATGCCGTAGCCTAGAAAACTCAGGACCGCCTCCGCCAGGATGGCGTAACCTAGTGATAAAGTAGCAACTGTAATGATAGGCGCCATGATGTTGGGCAGCAGATGTCTAAGCATGATGCGATGTCCCGGGGCACCTAGGGCACGAGCCGCGTCTATATACTGGTTTTCCCTGGCTGCCAGCGTCGAAGATCTTATAATTCTGGATACCCACGCTACATTCAGAACCCCCAGGGTGAAGATCACTTTCGCCAGGCCCCACTGTTCCGTGTTCACCCATCCGATAGGCGACTTTGCAGGAAGCGTAGTAACGATTACCAGGACGAGGACCAGCCAGGGGAATATCATGACACCGTCCACCACCCTCTGAATGATCGTATCGTATTTACCGCCGAGCCATGCGGACCCCATCCCGACTATGGTGGCCAGGCTGATGCCGAGGGCCACCGTTCCCAGGCCAACGAACATCGATACCCGGGCTCCGTGGATTATCAAGCTGAGGACATCCCGGCCCCGGTGATCCAGTCCAAACGGATGGAAGGGGTTAAGGGTGGGGCCTACTAACTCCAGGATCTCAATTCCTTCCTCCTCTACAACCCCCAACCGGTCCGTATGCTCTTCCCTATAACCTTCAGGGGCGATGAGGTCTGAGAAAATACCGGCGAATAAGAACAAAACAATGATTGCCAAGCCCACGGTAGCCAGACGTTTCTCCTTGACCATACGTCCCCATACCGTGACCCATATGGGCCAGTTGTGGCGCTTGGGGGGCCGCCATTCAACCTCGTCCATCCTGATTGTGGGCTTCTTCATCGCCTCCTCTAAACCCTAGTCCTTCGGCGCCATGGCAACGCTAGAGTCTCACGCATAGCGGATCCTCGGATCCAACCAGGTATACGCCAGGTCCACGACCAAGTTCATGACGATTACCACGGTGCCGAGGAATAGAACACCTCCCTGTATCATGGGATAATCGCTGTTTTCGATGGCGTCCAACATCAACCTGCCCAAGCCCGGGACGGTGAAGATCTTCTCTATAACCACCTGGCCTCCTAGCTGGTACGATGCGATGATCCCCACCATCGTGACCACCGGTATCATGGCATTCTTCAAGGCGTGACGGTAGATTACGATCCGTTCTCTGAGACCTTTCGAATAGGCGGTCCGAATGTAGTCCTCACGCAGCACCTCCAGCATCATGTTCCGGGTTATGCGCATAATCTCTGCCAGTATGGGAATGCCGGCTACCATCGAGGGGAGCATGTAGAAATACAGATTTCCGCCGGGATCGTCGAAGAAAGAGACGTAGATAATAGGAGGAGCCCAATTAAGATAGTAGCTGGGTAACAGGATCACCATCACGGCAACCCAGAAGGTGGGAACCGCGAGGCCGCCGATCGCCACGGTCCGCGCTGCGTAATCGCCCCAGGTATCCTGACGGGTGGCCGAAAGGATCCCAATGGGCACTCCCGCAACCAGGGCAATGATCAAACTCATTATCATCAGTTGAGCGCTGGGGCCCAGAGTTCTCTTTATTTCGCCGAAAACCGATCTACCAACTGGATTGAAACGTTCCCCCAGGTTTCCACCCAACAGCCCCCACTCCCAGTTGCTCTCAACCGTAGTAGCCCAAATACGAACAGTGCCAGTGCCGCTTACGACGACGCTCACACCTTTGAGAGATTTGGTTATAGGGCCCTCAGTTTCGATAGCATCGCCTCGCTGACGAGTTACGAATATCTCCTGTTCAGCCCAGGTGATACCGCCGTCCTTTGTGGTGAATACAGTCCCCTTGCTACCGACGATCACCCCATTGGAGACGCTGCCGAAGGCCACTCCTGTGAGACTCTCCCGAAGACCTTCCTGGATGACCCTGGGCACCCAGGTAGCGCCTCCATCTGTCGTCTGAATCGCGATGCCGTCGTCTCCCACGGCCCAAAGAGTCTGGGCGTCGACCAGGGCTAATTCGTTAAGCGTCTTTTCGGGAAGGCCGGGATATTGTTGCCAGGTCAGACCGCCATCCCTAGTGCGAAGGATCGTTCCGTCGTCGCCGACTACCCATCCGCTCACGGCATCGGCAAAGACTACAGAGGATAGCCGGCCGTCGGTGTTTGAGTTCTGGACGTGCCAGGTTTCGCCACCGTCTACGGTACGCAGCAGTGTGCCCCTGTCGCCTACGACCCACCCCTCATCGAGGTCAACAAAGGTCACGTCCCTGAGATTGGTGGTGGTGCCGCTCGCCAGGGATAGCCACGTGGAGACCCCTACGCCCCCTGCGGTCATCTTACGCTTGCCTCCCTCGGTTGTACGGAGGAGGGTCCCACCATCCCCTACAACCCACACATTACTCTCATCTAATATGAAGAGAGCGTTTAGGTTGTTGCCAACTACATCCTGGTTAAGCCACTGTCTTCCCCCGTCCTTGGTCAAAGAGATCATGTTTTCTCTCAGACCCCAACCCCGGGTGGGAGTCAAGAATACGGCATTAGAGATAGGCTTAACCGACTGCCTGCCAATGGCACGCCAGGTAGCTCCTCCATCGGCGCTCTGGTACACCACGCTTTTATGCCTTGGCCAGCCGAGAATCCACCGAATGTACTGGACGAGGAAGGGCTTATCCAGTCCTAGCTTGGCCCTCACGATGCTTCTACCAGCCTCATCCGCAAGAGGAGTGCCTGGGGCTCGTCCCGATCTGGCAGCGGCGACGAGTGCATCTCCGGGCAGCACCCTCGCCATGAGGGCAAGCAGAATCGAGGCCACGAGGAGGGTTGGGAAAATGAGAAGTAACCGTCTAACGATGTACTGGCTCATCTCTTCTCCTCGCCATCGGCCGGGATCAGGCCAACTTCAAGACAGAGAAGGCGTTGTGTTATCGCAAGCCCGAGAGTAGGGCATAAAACGTGATAAAGGACCGTCCCGATTAGATCGGGACGGTCCTTTATCACGTCCAGGCGAGACTACTGTCTGCCGGGTGCGTCACCAGAGAGCCAAGCCTGCAAAAAGCTACCTCCCATCGCCGACGAAGACTTCTGCGACCCTACATTCTTTAGCCAAGGGGCATAGACGTTCTGACTGAGATAGTTAGGAATGATCCATTCGTACTGTTTTACCGCCAAGTACTTCTGTATGTCCCTAACTATCTGTTCTCTGACCTTTGGATCCTGTTCCGATCTCTGGGCCAGTATGAGTTCGGTCAATTCCGGATCGTCGACGCCCATGTTGTTGAAGCTTCCATCCGGCAGATAGTCGGGGGACAAGCGGACGTCCACATCCCACGGGGCAGGAGATCTGGTCCAGTAAGCTATGCCATCCCACTCAAAGGGGTAGGAATTGAAAGTAGCCAGAAATTCGTTATAGGGCACGGCCACGATCTCGCCTTCAATGCCGATGTCGGCCAACCAGACCTGGACAAGTTCCACGTCTGAAACACCCCAATCGCCGCTGTAGAAGGTAGTTTGGATAATCTCGTCCGGCTCAAGCCCCATCTCCGCCCTGGCTTCATTGGCCAGTGCCCTTGCCCCTTCAACGTCGCGTATGGGGTTTCCTTCCGTGTCCCGGGGGTAATATTTCTTTCCCTCTCCCAGCTCCTCCCAAGGCACGAACCAAGCATGTTTGGAGGAAAGCTCTCTGTTCTCGTCCTCTATTCCCCTGTCTCGGCACCAAGCCTGACAGTCACGTCCAATCACCATGGATACCGCCTGGCGGAGCTTCTGGTTATCGAAGGGAGGTCGATCCACTTTCGGACGAATGTACCAGTGAGCAAAGGGGCTAGTGGTGAAGTGCCTGATGTCCTGCACCAGATCTGGAGCGGTTTCACGTAGGTTCTTTAGCGTTTCTGGGTCACCAGTCCAGTAGCCAAAACATGCACAGAGGCCAAAACCGTGATCCACGTCACCGGCTTTGTACATCGCTAGCCCAGCGGCGGCCTCGGCGACCATGAGGAATTCGACTCTGTCTATGTATGGCAGATTTTCACCGGTTATGCCGTTGGGTCCGCGGAAAAAGTCTGGATTCTTCTCTAGAGCTATGATGATTCCGGGTTCATACTCTGCCAACCGCCAGGGCCCCGCCCCTATGCCTATGCTCGACTCCATCGTATCAAAGCCGCCGAATTCGTCCAGGACCTCCGGTGCGTAAATCGGGAATCCCGAGAACGCAGTAGCTGTGATAAAGACAGCAGACGGCTCTGCCAGGGTGAACTGGACGGTGTCTTCATCCAGCGCGTCCACGCTCTCTACCGGCCCCAACACCGAGCGGTTGGCAGCTTCGGGCTCAAGGTAGCGACGATACGAGAATACCACGTCATCGGCTGTCACCTCCCTGCCATTGACAGGAGGCGTGTTCTGCCACTTCACTCCCTCTCTGATGTGGAAAGTGTACTGAAGACCGTCATCGCTGATCTCCCAGGACTCGGCCAGATAGGGATAGACAGTATAGTCTGAGTTTTCGCTAGGGTCGCAGAAGTTCCACTGGGTCAGCCTCAGATGAGTGAACATTTGAAGTATGGAAGCCGCCCACCAGTCGCCGCCCTGGGCGTCGAAGCCGCCGGGATCATGGCCGAAAGAGCGCAAGGTTCCGCCCGGAATGGCTTCCGCAGTTCCTTCACATACCGGCATTCCTTCCACAAGGGATGATGCGCCGGGCGGAAGGGCACTGACCACGGGAGCAGTCGAAGCAGTGGGTTCTGCTGTAGGAGCAGTCGTAGCAGTAGGTTCTGCTGTAGGAGCAGTCGTAGCAGTAGGTTCTGCTGTAGGAGCTGTAGTGGCAGTAGGTTCTGCTGTAGGAGCTGTAGTGGCAGCAGGTTCTGCTGCGGCGACCGTGGTGGCCGTTGCCTGTGGTACAGCAGTTGGCATGGCTTCCTCACCACAGGCTGCTGCAACCAGACCGAGGGCAATTACCAATCCCAAGATTACCCAGACCCGCCAGGTGCTGAACATTCTTCACCCTCCGCCGATTAATTTTTCGGTCCATTTACAAGGCACTGGGCGAACTCGATACTGAACTGATCGGTGTCCGTCGTGTCAAGTAACGCTGTAGGTGATCCAGACTAGTTCGATGCGAAGCCGTAGAGGCCGGTAGCATTTTAGCACACTATTTTCCGCTTCTCTACTTCCCAGATCTCCTCGAATGTCTCCTCTTATGTAGAGTCACTCGAACGGGCCTCCGCCCATGCTTGCCTGCTCAGCGACAGTCATATATGCATCTTTCGATTAGACTCCGGGATCGGCTCGAAAGACGTGGGAAACCCTGATTTCAGAGAGGTTCATTTCAGAGAGTTGTTCCATGTGATCCACTATGGACTGTATCCTAGGAAGGACAATCTCTAGCTCCTCGTCGGACATTGGAATGAGGTTCAGCTCCTCAATCATTCGCTTAAGCGTCTCCTTGGTCACAGCCATATGATCCTCCTGGCATGCTGTTTCCATCCCCGGGCCTAAGACGCTGGCCCAATCTTCAACCTGTGGCCAATGCTTGGCGCACGGCTGGCGGCACAGACTCTGACCGAGGGGCAGCCTGCTCGTACTGGTGTGCTACTCTTAACACCAAGCTCTCCTCCCACGGCCGCCCCATGATCTGGAGTCCGATGGGCAGTTCACCGCCGGAGAAGCCACAGGGAACAGTAATAGCAGGCACGCCGGTGTAGTTGGCGGGGAAGGTGTTGCGTGCCAATACTGCTCCGGCGCTGACGTCCGCCTCCGTATCACCTACGGCGACTGTCTTGGTTCCAAACTCCCAGGGCAAAATGGCTGTGGTAGGTACCACCAGGAAGTCTACCTGCTGCATCATCGCCGCCCATTCCTGTTGGAAGAGCCTTCGGACCTGCTGGGCTCTGACGAGGTCCTTGGCCAGGACGAACTGGCTGCTCAATAGCCAATAACGCTCCGGTGGGCTTATCACGTTCCGGTTCTGTCGCATGACCTGCTCGTAGGGGCCTGCGTAATCCATCATTAGGGCGTTTCCAGCCTTGAACATCTCATCCACGTACTTTATCTCCACTTGGCGCGGCTCAGCCCCCAGCTCTTCCAGCACAGTGATGGCCTTCGATACCGCCTTCGCGATCTCGATATCCAGAGGGTCAAAGAAGTGGTTTGACGGGATGCCCATCACCAAACCCCTGATGCTCTGTTCCAGGGTGCCCTCATAATTGTCAACTGGCACCGGCACTGTGGTGGGATCCAGTCGGTCATACCCAGCCATCGCCTGCAGCATAATGGCGGAGTCGCGCACTGACCGCGTGTGAGGTCCCATGTGATAAGTGGACGGGTCCGGCCCCTCCAGTCCGCCTCGAATGCTGATACGGCCGTAGGTGGGCTTGAGTCCGACGCCGCCGCAGACTGCCGAGGGCATGCGCACTGAGCCGCCCGCGTCGGTGCCTATCGAGGCATAGGTTACGAAAGAGGCTACGTTGGCAGCCGAGCCGCCGCTGGACCCACCAGCTATCCGCTCCAGATCCCAAGGGTTACGCACACGCCCGTACCATTGGTTGTCACTGATAGCCCCGCCTCCGATTTCGTGCATGTTCTCCTTACCCAGGATTACCGCACCCGCCGCATTGACACGCTCCACCACGGTAGCATCCCAATCGGGTACGTAGTTCTCCAGAGGCTTACCTCCGTCTGTGGTCCGCACACCCTTGGTCAGGAGCATGTCTTTTAGCCCAATGGGGATGCCGTGGAGGGGGCCCAAGTACTCTCCCCGCATGAGACGGCCCTCAAGGCCCTGGGCCTGGCGCAAAGCCCGCTCAGGAGTGAGGGTAATGAAAGATTTGAGGATTGGCTGCATCCGTTCCGCATGGGCGATGGCGTCCTGCGTTACCTCCACGGGTGAGACTTCACGCGCCTTGATCCTGGGAGCCAACTCAGAAATGTTCTGGGACAGCAGTCCTAACCTTGCCATGGCAATCACCTCCTCCTCACAATACGACCGTATGTTACGGGATTGTCAACGTGAGGACCAAGACCGTGTACTCGTTCAGTACATATGAGACAGATTGGAGGGAACCAAGCTCGGATGGCACTGTCGAAGATACTCAGCTGGAGTGCGGCCGTCCAGTGAGTGATGTGGCCGGAAGGTGTCATAGACTCGTTCCCAGTCCAGCAGCGCCCGGTTGAGGGGCGCCATCTCCAGGTCGCCGTCATACAGTTCGTAGAACTCCTCGGTATGGGTCCGCTGCGCTCTCTCCACGTGGCCATTGAGCTTGGGTGAGCGCGGAGGCAATACGAACAGCTTGATACCAAACTCCTGGCAGGCGAACTCGAAGGCCGCCATAAACTCTGATCCCCCGTCCACCTGGATGGCCCTGATTGGGAAGGGGAACCGCCGCCGCATCGAGCCTAGGAACTGTGCCGCCAGCGTGGACGTAGCACGAGTATGTACCTCTATCACGTCCCACCGCGAGACCACGTCCCTCGCGGTGAAGTGCTTGAGCACTACTCCGGGCAGGGGACGGATGTCCAGAGTGTCCACCTGCACTATGTCCCCAGGCTGTGCCGCACGATACTCCCTGGGCTTGCGAACCGCATGGGGACGGGAACGAGCGCGTCTGCGCGCCGATACACCTTGTCGCGGCGGCTCTCTGAGTACACCACGGACTTTGAGACTGGTTATGATCCGGCCCTTTGTCCCTGAGCAACCTGTCCCACCGGTACATCGTGGACCGCGCTTTACCCAGCGCCACCGCAGCCGCAGAACTGGTAACCCCCTGCTGCCTCAGCGCCCTCCAGCAGTTCACCCAGCGAAGCCGCTCCTGCGCTTCCGGCGTGAGCTCCAAAAGTGTCGTCTTGGCAACCCGATAGAATGGACTGGGTAGACCTACTACCCGCATAGAAGGGACCTCCTCAAGGATTACTCACCCAGAGGATGGTCCCCTCCTCGTACCCCTACAACTTCACTCCTGCCGTCTCACATCTATCTGAACGAGTTCAGGCGCTTGTCCCTGTCAGGGAGGTCGACTCGTGGAGAAGTCCGCCTGGCAGAGCAGCCGCTGAAGCCACTCTGCGAAGGGTCTCCCAGTAGCGCGCGCCGACGCTATGGGTCCGGAGCGGACCTTAGGATGTCTTCACTGCGGTGCCATAGGCTACGATCTCAGCGGCGCCCTGCGCGACGGCTGCGGTGATGAACCTCGTGCCGACGATCGCATCTGCGCCCATTGCTTCCGCGCTGTCTATCATGCGCTGAATCGATTGCTCCCGCGCTTCGGCCATCAACTTTGTGTACTCAGTGACTTCGCCACCGACGATGTTTCGAAGGCCCGCCATGATGTCCCGTCCGACGTGGCGCGCGCGCACCGTGCTTCCTCTGACCAGGCCGAGCGTTTCTTCTATCGTGGCGCCGGGAATGGCGTCTGTCGTTGTAATGATCAATTGATTACCTCCAGGGAGTTTTGCTACTTCTTCTGCGCAGGCCTGTCGCGAATCGCCGACATGAGCAGGAAGGCCAAGGTATTGAACTCCCACTCACCTTCTTTGATTCTAGCCGCAGCCGTGATCTAAGCGGCTTGGGCGGTCGGTCTCGATTTACACGTGCGTGCCGTCCGACTTGGCTTTCAGGCACCCGTGTCACGGGTACGGTTGTACAATATTGCGTACCACACGCGGAACGTGCCGGCGTGCGCATTGCCGGGCTGTGCGGCGGTCTTTGTAGGCACAGTCAGGTATGCCACTGCGGCTCTATGGTGGATATTCGCCAGTTCTGGAGCACGGCGGTTGGTGGAGCTGGGGGGACTTGAACCCCCTACCTTCGCATTGCGAACGCGACGCTCTCCCAGATGAGCTACAGCCCCACGTTGCTGGAGTACAGAAGGATTTTAGTCACGATTCAATTGGAGTGTCAACGAACTCAACCTCTCCGCCGGAATCGATTCCGGCGGAGAGCAGCGCGTTCCGTTGGTGCGGCCATGCGGCCTGACACCCCTTTGAAGTGCCTGAGTTTGACCCGACACTTGGCCGCCTCTAGAATGCGACGAATTATCATTTGCAAGTTAGCGTCTAGCCTCGCAGGAGCCTTAACGATGAAGTTCCCACTCTTGACTCGTGCGATCCTCGCCTTTGCATGTCTCGCCTTGGCTTTTGGAATCGTGGCATGCGGCGACGATGAGGACGAGCCTGCGACTGACGTGACTACGCCCAGTCCAAGCCCAACGGAAGCAGCAACAACGGCCGGCGAGCCCACACCTACGGAGCCGCCGGCCACGCCGGACGCTACGGTCGCTGCCGAGGCTACGCCTACTGAAACGCCTTCAGCGGCTGAGGCGACTCCCGCGATGGCAGATGATGCGGACCTGTTGGCGCAGTATGCCGCTGAGCATGCCGGCGGTCCTGGAGCCATCTTTGTCGGCGACCCGATGCAGCTGGTTGGTCTGCCACCGCACGAGGGTCTAATGTATCAGTCGACTGAAGCGCAGTACCTACAAGGCGCAACGGCAGCGCTAATCGGCGTATCGGCGATGGGAATTCCCGGACACACGTTTATCTACACAAGCGAGTACTACCAGAACCTCATCAAGAAGGCCAACCTGACCAACCCAACCGAGCTGACTTCATCGGGCGAGAGCATAGAGATCCAGCACACCTGCATCGACCGGAATCTGCCAACCTGCGTGTTGATTCAGGCGTATTGGGCGCCGAACTTGGCGGAGCGAACGAACGGACAGGTCAAGCTGTCCGTGGTCTCATTTGTCGAGTTGGGCCTGTCCGGGCCTGAGACCCTGGACCAGGTCGGCAACGGCACTCTGGACATGGTCAACATCTTCACCGGCTACATCGCCGGCGTTCTGCCTGCTCTGGAGGTCCAGTCTCTTTGGGGCACTGCCAGCGACTGGGAGACCTCCTACCTGGTGCTGACCGATCTTGCTCCAGACATTGACCGCATCATGCTCGAAGCCACCGGAGGCAGCCAGGTCTTAAACCGGAACTGGTTCGCCGGCTCGGACCAGTGGTTCTTCGGCGGCAAGGCGCTGACGACGTTGGAAGACTTCGATGGGCTGAAAGTCCGCTCGCACTCGTCCTCCCTTTCAGACTTTCTGACGGGCATGGGCGCCGAGCCCGTCTTCCTGGGCCCTGCCGAGATTTACACGAGGCTGGAGCGCGGGTTTGTCGATGCGGCAGCTACGACAGGGTTCCTGGCCGTGTCTGACCGCCTGTACGAAATCGCGCAGTATATGAACGGTCCGCTGATTGGTTTCGGGTACACGAACAACGTTATCAACAAGGAAGTGTGGGACAACATTCCGGCCGACCTCCAGCAGATCATCATGGAGGAGGGTGCGAAGACTGAGCTTGAGGCTCTTCGGCTAGCCCCATTCCAGAACATCGTCGCACCTCAGATTAACCAATCTCTGGGGCTTGAAATCGTCCCCTTCAATGCGGAGATTATCTCCCACATTAATACTGTAGTTGTGCCTGAGCACGTGCTGCCCGGGTGGTTGCAACGGCTCGGGTACCCCGGCAACGGTGAGGACGTAGTGGCGATCTACAACGAGAAGGTCAGTCCCTACAACGGGCTGCAGATCGGGGACGACGGCTCGATTGAGGTGGTCCCGATCACGAAGGGACCACGGGCTCAATAGGACTCACGTCGCCGAGCGGGTCCGAAGCACGACGTAGCATCTTCGCCATGTCTGACGCCTCTGGCTGCGTTTGCATGGGAGATACGGCAGGGCTTCCTGAGGGTGTGGCCCAGTGAGGGATTCAAGGCTGTCCACGCCGAACAGGAAGCACACTCCTGCGAGCCGACTGCTGGTTGGGTTCCGGGCGGCGACTCGGGTGACGGACCGGCTGTACTACCTACTTGGTTATATGGGCGGGCTTGGGCTCCTGCTGTTAGGGTTCTTTATCACCTACCAGGTGATTGCTCAGAACCTCGACTGGGTGCATGTACGCGGCACCGACTCGATCAGCGGCTATGTGCTGGCATTGACCGCCACCTGGGCCCTTGCCTACTCCCTGCGATCTGGGTCCCAAGTACGTATCGACGTGCTTCTGCCTTACATGAGGCCTGAAGTCAGGGCAGTCGCAGACTGGCTGGCCCTCTTCGCGGTGGCGTTCTTCGGCGGCGTTACGGGCTGGAAGATGTGGGGCAATGTCATCGCCGACTACCAGCGGGGCGTAGTCGCGACGGCATATCCACTCGTGCCGCTGTACATCCCAAAGGCGCTGGTGGCCGTGGGATTCACCCTGCTGGTGGCAGTTGCCGTGCAAATGATGCTTGCGATGCTTGCCGAGAAGTGGCTGCCTCGCCTGCACATCGCGATGGGCGGCGTAGCAGCGAACTGTGAGGACTCCCAGTCGATGGGTGAGGCGGTGTAGGCGATGCCACTCCGTCCAGGCATCGGAGTCTTCTAGTGGCAATCGGCGTGGCTTTCGGGCTGATGAGCGCCTTCTTCATGGCGGGCATGTACGTTGCCGCTGCGCTTGGGTGCTTGTCCCTGATCATGATGTACTTCTTCTCCGACTCGCCGCTCTGGAACATCATGTCCAGCCAAGCATGGTCGGTGAACACGAACGACATCCTGGTGGCGGTGCCGCTGTTCGTGCTGATGGGGGAGTTGATGAACCGCTCCGGGATCGGGGAGCGGATGTACGCGGTGATCTCCCGCTGGATCTGGTTCCTGCCGGGCGGGCTCATCCACACGAACGTTGTGTCCTGCGCCATATTTGCTGCGTGTTCGGGGTCAAGCGTCGCGACATCCGCCACCATCAGCCGGGCGTCGCTGCCGTCGTTCCGGCGCCGGGGCTACTCGGAGCGTATGGTGATGGGCTCGCTGGCCGCCGGGGGCACACTGGGCATTCTGATTCCGCCAAGCATCAGCTTGATCGTGTACGGCGTGATGGTCGATCAATCGATCGGCCGGCTGTACATGGCGGGATTCGTTCCGGGCCTGCTGCTGGCACTGACATTCATGGTGATGATCGCGGCTCTTGCTCTGATCTGGCGAGGAATGGCACCTAGAGAGCAGGGCGAAAGTTTCTCGACGTGGGAGGGGTGGCGACTAAGGGTGCTGAGCACGTTCAATCTGTTGCCGGTCATTGCGTTGATCGCCGTGGTCCTTGGCGTCATATACGCCGGTATTGCCACGCCGACCGAGGCATCGGCCTTTGGAGTCACCGGCGCCGTCGTGCTGGCCGTGCTGCTGAACTCCGGGGAGATTCTGACGCCCATAGCCGGTGGGCTTGCCAGGCGAACGGGACTCATCCATCTCTTTACCAAGAGCACGCAGGAGACCCTGCGCTCGGCGCGTATGCCTACCATCGAAGAGACGAAAAGGGTGGGCAAGCGGAACCTGGCTATGATCCAAGACTCGCTGATCTCCACCGTGCGCACGACCGGGATGATCTTCCTCATCCTGCTGGCCGCGCTCACGCTGAGTTTCACGTTCGCCCGGCTTGGCATATCCCAGCAGGTTGCCGAGTTCATCTCCGGCCTGAACCTCAATGACTGGCAGCTAGTGCTGGCGCTGGTGATCTTCTACCTGCTTCTCGGCACGTTCATGGAGAGCTTCGCCATGATGGTGACAACGATACCCGTGCTGCTGCCGGCGCTTCACCAGGCGGGCGTGGACCTGGTGTGGTTCGGCGTGATCGTCGTTCTTCTTGTGGAAGCGGCTCTGATCAGCCCACCTGAGGGCATCAACCTGTACGTGATGCACGGGGTCCGGCAGGACGTGGACCGCGAGCAGGCTGAGATTGCCAACGAGATGGTGAAGGAGAGCACCATCAAAGACGTGTGGATTGGAGTGTTGCCCTTCATGGCCTGCATGGCTGCCGTTACGGGCCTCGTGCTTGCGTTCCCGCAGATCGCTCTCTGGCTGCCCAACCTGGTGTACGGCTCCAGGTGATTACTGACGCGGGCCTAAGGGATGCAAGGCGCGGACTGGTCGAGCCCCATTTAACTGAATGAACAGCCAGGGTGGCTACATCAAGGGAGTCATGTCTCCGTGGAGAGCAGCCTCCTTGCCCATGCGCTGTACGTTGATCGACGAAGTGCAAGTCGCGGCGCATGCCCTCGGCAGGTCCCCTACCCTCGTGATGCGGATGGCGCCACTGTCCACGTAGCCCGACACTTCCACAACACAGTCCCCGGGCAGGTTGGTCGCGACCAGACCCCGGAGCCACCCTTGAAACTTCAATACAACAGCTGAAGTGTCACATTCTGTACCGTTCTGTAACTTCTGATAGCTGAGGACTTCGGAGAAAGTTGCACATTCTTGGGACAAGATGAGCACGGTTTGAGTACATATGTGACAGTCTGATTCTAGATACGAAGACGGCTTCGGACAGGACGTCGCGCAGTGAGAGGCAGAGCGCCAATACCAGGACGATGTGTTGTTGTGCGTACATGGAATCTTCATTGCACACCAGTTCTCGGCAGTCAATGAGGCGGCCGTGCGCCGAGGGAAATCCACGATTCGCCGAACGAGTTCTCTGACAGATGTTAGGCGGTGACCCCGTCTTATCCAGGGACGCGGAGCGGGTTGCGTCCCTCTCCAGCGAACCGAGGCACAGTCACGCATCCGACTTGGCATGCCTGCGCCTCCCGCGTGGTGGGTTATCATCGGATTTGGGGGAAGTGCATTCCCTCAAGAGGGAGTCCGTGTTGGCCGCGCATTGAGTGAGAGGGCTAGATATTTGCGAAAAGAGACCAGCGATGGCCGTCCCATACCATCCAGCTACTGGGTGGTCCCTGGCAGGTTCGCGGCCGGGGAATACCCGGGAGCACCATTTGCCATAGCCGCGAGAGCGAAGCTGCGCGCGATGCTCCTCGCGGGCATCAATCACTTTATTGACCTGACGACGCCACAGGACAGACTGGAGCCGTATGGGGAGATCGCGAGAGAAGCCGCCCACGAGTTGGGCATTGACGTGAAGTTGGAGCGACACTCTGTTGTGGATGGAAGCATTCCGAGGAGCCCCGCGCAGATGTCCCGGATACTTGACTCCATAGACGAGGCGATGGACGACGGAAGGACCGTGTACGTACATTGCTGGGGCGGGGTTGGGCGGACAGGCACGGCTGTTGGGTGCTGGTTGGTGCGGCATGGCCATAGCGGGGACGAGGCGCTGGAGAAGATCGCCGACTGTTGGAGCGGAATGCCAGAGGCGAAGAGGATCTTCCACCCGGTATCCCCTGAGACCCGCACGCAACATCAGTTTGTCAGGACATGGCAAGAACGATCTTAAGACAGACCGGGATGAGACCCAGCGTGACGGCTCTCAAATCCCAAGGATGGCTGCTAGTTCTAGTTGCAGGCGCGGCAGCGGTGATTGCGTGCGGGGAGTCTTCCACAGGCGTGACGATCGGCGACGACGCGGACGCTGCGCAGGTTGCAGAGTCGCCAACGCCGAAGGTCACTCCGGCGATTTCCGAACTTGGCGCACTGTTGCGCAGGATCGACGAGGCAATGGCGTCGGTCAGAACGGGGCGCAGCATGGTCGAAGTGGATGCGACGATAGAGTACTCAGACTCGGAGGAGCGGTACAGCTCAACGTCAGTTGGCGACTTTCAAGCGCCGGACCGCAGCCAGTATGTAACCGTAGTGGACGGAGGAGGGTTCTCGCTCGAGACGGAAACGATCAGCGTTGGACGCAGCTCGTGGACCCGGGTTACAAGCTTCGTAGAGAGCCCTTGGGAGCCAGACTCGGAAGGTCCTGCGGGAAGCGTGCTCACCCTTGGCTTGTTCGATATGCGATTCGGGCCGGAAACGGAAGAGCACTTCGAACTTCTGGGAGAAGAAACACTTGAAGGAGAGGCGGTGTTCCGGCTGAAGGGCGGAGCCGGGGCGGTCAGGCTTCCCAACGTCACCTCCGCAACCGACCTCGCAAGCAGGGAGATGGAGTACTGGGTTGGAGCGTCCGACTTTCTGGTCCGAAAGGCCGTGCTCCGCTCGGAGGCATCGTTTGCCGTGCCGACGTTTTCCGACCAGCTTGTCCGCGAGACTGTCAGACAGACGTCGGGCATTGTGGTAACGCTCTCGGACTACGGCAAGGCCGTGGACATACAGGAACCCAACGCGACTGCCGGCGAAGAATCGCCTTAGCCGACAGTTATTGCTACCGGAAAAGGTGATGGGAGCCAATGGGAAATACCACGACACGCGACCGGTTTCGCGGATGCCTGCTTGGGCTGGCAGCAGGCGACGCGCTGGGCACGGCGATGGAGTTCCAAGCGCCGGGGTCGTTCGAGCCGATCGACGACATGGTCGGCGGCGGGTTGCTCGGTCTGGAGGCGGGCCAGTGGACGGACGACACGTCGATGGCGCTGTGCCTTGCCGCTAGCCTCCTGGAGTGCGGTGGTTTTGACGCACTGGACCAGATGCGCCGGTATGTGCGCTGGCGGGACGACGGCTACATGTCTTCCACCGGGTTCTGCTTCGACATTGGCAACACGACGGACGCAGCCCTGTCGCGATTCGTCAGCACCGGAGAGCCATACGCCGGATCCAGCGATGCGCGGCAGGCCGGTAACGGGTCGCTGATGCGGCTTGCGCCGGTCCCGATGTACTTTGCCAGCGACGCGGCAGAGGCGATCGCGCGGAGCGGAGATAGCTCCAGGACGACGCACGGGGCCGATGAGGCGGTTGACGCATGCCGATACTATGGCGGGCTGCTGATCAGCGCGCTGCGCGGAGTAGAGAAGGAGACGCTCGCTGCGCCGAGCCACTGTCCCGTGGAGGGCCTGTGGCAGAGCAGTCCACTGTCCCCGAACGTCGCGGAAGTGGCCGAAGGGTCGTTCAAGCGCAGAGAGCCGCCGCAGATCAGGGGGTCGGGGTACGTGGTGGAGGCGCTGGAGGCGGCGCTGTGGGCCTTTTTCAAGGCGCGAGACTTTCGGGAGGGTGCGCTGCTGGCTGTGAACCTGGGCGACGACGCGGATACGACGGGGGCGATCTACGGGCAGATCGCGGGGGCGCACTACGGGGTGGGTTCAATTCCGGAGGAGTGGCGGGAGCAACTCACGATGTGTGACGAGATCGTGGAGATGGCAGACGGGTTGTTTGTGGCGGCGGGGGTTGGCGGGTGAGGGATGTTGGAGTGCGCGGTGGTTCCTACGCTACGATGGATGAACTATGACCGTACAGATAACGATTGAGGATGTACCTGAGAGCTTACGCGACAGGCTTACTGCCCTGGCCTCTCTCAGGGGCCAGTCGCTGGAAGACTATCTTCGCTTCGAGTTGAAGCGGATTGCGTCGCGACCCACCACGAATGCGTGGTTGCGGGACGTGCGCGCCCAGAAGCGGGCGGATGGAACGCGGAATTCGGCCGCTGAAATACTGCGGACGCGGGATGCGGACCGGCGTTGACGCTAGCAGTCGATGCGTCCTTCCTGGTCGCGGCGATTGTCGACTCCGGCCCAGAGGAGGCCTGGGCTGAGAGACTGCTACACAGCGAGGACTTGTTGGCCCCTGAGTTGGTGTTGGCGGAGGGCAGTGACACTTTTCGCCGGTTGAAGTTGGCTGGGCAACTTTCAATACACCAGGCATCCAGCGCCAACGACGCTCTTCTCAGGTTGAATGTTGAGTTGGTCCCGTACGCTCCCTTCGCCACGCGTGTGTGGGAGTTACGTCAGAACCTAAACAGCTACGACGCCTGGTACGTTGCCCTGGCTGAGGCTTCCGATTGCCCGCTTGCGTCACTTGATCGAAGGATGAGGATGGCGGCAGGCCCGCGCTGTCGATTCATTGGCCCGCCGGCCAGCTAGCTGAATCCAAGCTACGGCACTTCCTAATCCAGAACATCGTACTGGCAGGTCCTGATTCGACTCCATACAAAGCTCCAGGCGCGCAAATTTTCGCGGTCGGAGTCTAGTGAGTTTCGCCAGTGTAGAAGGCGGTGGTGCGGTTGGCTGCGGCCTTGGCGGCCTCGGGGTCGGTGCCGGCGGCTATGGAGGCCTGGCCCCACTCTTCGCTGCTAGCTGCGATGAATGTCCTGCCTTCCGGGGTTGTGGTGAAGTAGGCATCGTCCGGCATCGGCTTATCCGGCTGCTCCAGGTGGAGGGCCAGCCCTAGCATGCCCATCTCCCAACCGACGCCTCCCGCGCCGGGGCCGTAAGTGTCCCAGTGTTCGGACAGGTGCGCCATGTGCGTGAGTGAAAGGGACGCCTGAGCAGTTCCTTCTCCGGCAACTTCGACATCAACCCAACTCGTCCAGCCCGCAAACTCCCATGTGAGCGAGAAGTGCGAGAGTTTCTCGCAGGCGGTGATCGTGCCGCCGGCATTGCCCTCCAACTGGTAGCGGCCTCCGAGTTCGAGTTCACCCGTGATGGGGAGGAACCATCGGGGGATGCGTTCGGCGTTCGCGACGGCATCCCAGAGATCTTCCAACGAGGTGGCGAATCTACGGGACAGGCTCACCGTGCTTGCGGACTGTCCGTCCCGTTCAAGATACGTGACGGAACGTCTTACGGCTTCGATGTGGCCCGTGAAGTCGATGTTCATGCAGTACATCGTAGACGGTGTGCCGCGCCGGTGCAGCCAGTCAAGGACCGCGATTGAGGCCACCCCTTCCGGTTATGCCGGGCGATGGTGTGCCGGGACTCAGTCTCCGGAGGCGTCTTCTGCGAAGAAGTATTGGTGCACTGCCGCCGCGAGCGCACCTCCGGCCAGCGGAGCGATCCAGTAGAGCCAATGGTCTGCCCAGAACCCCGCGGCGACGGCTGGGCCGAGGCTCCGTGCGGGATTCACGCTCGCGCCGGTCAGGGGCACGGCTACAAGATGGACCACCAGGACGGTCAAGCCTATGGCTATGGGAGCAAATGCGCTTGCGTCTCGTTTGCCCATGGCCGTCATGAACACCACGAACACAAGCAGGAACGTGAGCACAAACTCCATCGTGAACCCCATTCCCACGGTCACTCCCGATCCCAGGCCATGGGCGCCCAGATTCCCCTGAGCAGCGTCCGGAACGACATAAAGGAGCAGGAGCCCTGCCAGGACTGCACCGGTCAACTGGCCCAGTACGTACATTGCGCCAGTTTGTGGGTGTATCTTCCGGGCCAGGAGCGCCGCCAGAGTTACGGCGGGGTTCAGGTGGCCGCCGGAAATGCTGGCTGTGGCGAAGACTAGCATCGTAATCGCCAATCCGTGGGCCAAGGCGATTGCTACGAGCCGCGCGGCGTCAAGCTGGCCTCCGGATGCAATTCCGCTTACCGCTACTGAACCGGCGCCAACGAATACGAAGAGGCCAGTCGCAAGGGTCTCAGCCAGAGCAGGGCGCCACGCTTCTATTGAACGCAGAGTGGGTGCTTCAGTCACGAACTTGAGGTTATTCCATGCTGTGCCAGCGGTCTAGATTTTCCGCGGGGAGGGCTGTCGAAGCGATGATGGCCAGCTACCGGGAGAAGCCGGTCCAGGGTTCTGTGAGAGCCTGAGGGCGTTGACAGTCGGACCCCCTGCCCTACAGCGTGCCCGCTTGCCGCGGGTCCCTGCTGACGCGGGACAGACGGGTTCCGGCATAGGATGGTGCAATTGCGACGCAGGCTTGGACGTGTGCCGGCGGAAACTTTGGGAGAAGTCACGACCGAGAGTGGGTTGGCGTCGGTTAGAGGGACTGCATGGGGCGTCCTACGCCTGCGTACTCGAAGCCGAGTTCTCGCATCTTGCAGGCATCGAGCGCGTTTCGGCCATCGAAAAGGAGCCGTGGGGATATCATGGCTGAAGCCAGCCGCACCCAGTCAGCATCCACGAACTGCGGCCACTCGGTCATCAGTACGAGGGCCTGGGCGCCTTTCGCGGCGTCCTGCGGGTCGTCCACAATGCGCACGTCGCGCGATAGCTGGGCGCGGGCCGTCTCGTTTGCCTGCGGGTCGAAGGCGGACACGGACACGCCTTCCTCCACCAGTGCGTTGATGAGCGCGATTGAAGGGGCGCCGCGGACATCGTCGGTCTCAGGCTTGAAGGCCAGGCCGAGGATGGCCACGCGCAGCCCGGCGAGCGCTCCGTTGAACCTCTCACGTACTGCCTGCAACGGCAGGACCTGCTGGCGATTGTTGACGTTGATAACGGACCGCAGCAGGTCAAGGTTCAGGCCGCAGGTGAGGGCGAGGTAATCGAGGGCGCGGACGTCCTTCGGGAAACAGGAGCCGCCGTACCCGACGCCCGCGTGGATGCGCGCGCCGGTGCGCTCGTCCATGGCTACGCCGCGGCTTACGTCGTCTATCGACGCGCCAACCCTCTCGCAGAGTTGAGCGATCTCGTTGATGAAGGATATTCGCGTGGCCAGGAAGGCGTTGCTAGCGTACTTGACCATTTCGGCGCTGGTGACGTCCGTGATCATGCGCGGGGCGTCAATCCCAGCGTGCATGCGCTCTACGACGTCCGCAGCCCCTTCGTTGCCCTGCTCTACCCCGATGACAATGCGGTCCGGCGCGTCCCAGTCGGCAACCGCCCGGCCCTCGCGGAGGAATTCAGGGTTGGAGACGTACAGCATTCCCTGATCGCGGAGGCCGCCGCTAAGAAGCTTGCGGCCGGTGCCGGGGGGAACGGTGCTCTTCATGACCACGACGAGACCGCTCGGGCCAAGCATAGTCAGCCAGTCGATGGCCGACCTTACCTGTGCAAGATCGGCTCCGCCGGTCGCGGACGGCGGAGTGCCGGTGGCAATGACGGCGGCTTCGCCCAGCGGCTCTTCGACGTCGTCGCGATGGAGGAACCGCAGGCTGCCGGAGCGAACCGCGGCGGAGAGGCGCCGGTCCAGACCGGGTTCGTACATCGGGGCGCTGCCGGCGCGCAGGGACGCCAGCCGGCGCGCGTCTATGTCAACGCCGAGCACGTCATGACCCGCGGCCGCCAGCCCCGAGGCCGCGACAGCGCCAACATAGCCGAGCCCGACTACCGTTATCTTCAATGCAAATCTCCTGTTTCCCGACAGGCCTCATTCATGAAGCGCGACGACCGGAGCCGGCGAGCTTCAGATGAGCATTTTACTGGCAGGTCAGTTCAGACGCAGCAGGACCGCGTCCAATGCAGGCACTCTATTGGACTTACACATGCCGCTAACCTAAAATACGTCAGCGATCAATAGAGTCCCAAGTACAATCCATACAAGTCCGCCAACGGCGCCCGAGTTAATCGGGTGCTTTTCTTACAGTGATTTCCCAAGAGCGGCGGCGCAGCCGCGATGACGTTACGGCGCCGGGGTGGTTGAGGGGCAGTAGCGCTGGCCGTCATCGGCAAGGCGGCCGCACAGGAGGTCCACTTGCAAGAGCCGCAGGAACTCATACGGGCCAGAGAGACGGCCCATAGAATACTCGACAACTGCAAGAAGGTCATCTTAGGAAAGGACGGCGCAGTCGAGCTGGCCGTCATCACGCTCATAGCCCGAGGACATGCCCTAGTCGAGGACGTGCCGGGCGTCGGGAAGACGATGCTGGCGCGCAGCATCGCGAGGTCGGCAGGGTGCACGTTCAAGCGCATCCAGTTCACGCCCGACCTACTTCCGACGGACGTGACGGGCGTTTCGATCTACAACCAGAAGACGGGCGACTTCGAGTTCAAGGAAGGGCCTATCCTGGCGCAGTTCGTGCTCACGGACGAGATCAACCGCGCAACACCTAAGACGCAGTCTTCACTGCTGGAGGCCATGGAAGAGCTGCAGGTCACGGTCGAGGGCATCACGCATCCTGTGCCGCAGCCGTTCATGGTCATGGCAACGCAGAACCCGATCGAGTACGAGGGGACGTTCCCACTGCCGGAGGCCCAGCTTGACAGGTTCCTGCTCAGGATCACTCTGGGCTACCCGGAAGAGGACGAGGAGCTAAAGATCGTCGATGAGCAGCAGCTTAGCCACCCGATTGAGTCTCTCGAACCTGTGGCCTCGGCAGAGGAGATCTCCGAACTCCAGACAGTGGCGCGGGAAGTGTACGTTGACGACCTGATTAAGAGGTACGTGATCGCCATCATCAGCCGGACGAGGGAGCACGCGGACATAGCGCTCGGGAGCTCCCCGCGGGGGACGCTCGCACTGGTGCGCGGGGCGCAGGCGATGGCGCTGATCCGAGGCCGCGATTACGCGCTGCCCGACGACGTCAAGGAGCTGTCGACGCCGATGATCGGGCACAGGATCATCGTGTCGGCGGCTGCGAGGATGCGCGGTTTGGACGGCTCCGACCTTGTGGAGGAGATCGTGAACGAACTGCCGGTGCCTGGAGCAGGAGCCAAGGGCTGGCTGCGTGCGTGAACGCATCAGGGGGCTGGGCCGTCTAGTCACCAGACGCTTCTACCTCGTGGTGGGCCTGGCGATCGTCTGCGTAATTACGGCTTCGGCGACGGGATTCGACCTCTTTCAGAGGCTAGTGTACATCCTGGCGCTTGCGACACTGTTCAGCCTGTGGCTTAACTGGATGAGCCTGCGCGACCTCATTGTGACCGTGGACAGGCGCACGCGCAGAGCTCGCGTTGGCGACACCGTGGAGGAGAGGATCACGGTCAGAAACTCCGGCAACCTGCCCAAGGGCGTGCTGGAGGTCATGGACCTGACTGACATGCCGGGGTTCGAGGGGGGCGCTGCCGTGGGCGTGCCTGGAGGCGGCTTCCGGTCATGGCTCGTGCAGGCTCCGGCCCGAAAGAGGGGGCTGTACACGCTTGGCCCTGTGCAGGTGTCCAATTCCGACCCGTTCGGCCTGTTCCAGAGAAAGTATCAGACGGGGGACACCGCTCCACTGACCGTCTATCCCCGCATCCACAGGCTTCCGACGTTTGTCCTTCCGCCCGCGGACCTTTCAGGGGAGAGCTCGTTGCAGAAGCGGACTCATGACCTGACACCCCACGCCTCTTCGGTGAGGGACTACGCGTTTGGAGACAGCCTCAGCCGAATCCACTGGAACAGCACCGCGCGGCTCGGCAGGCTGATGTCCAAGGAGTTCGACCTAGGCAGGGCGAGCGACGTGTGGATCGTGCTGGACCTCCAGCGCGACGTGCAGGCAGGCGAGCTGGAAGAGAGCACGGACGAGTATGCCGTGACGGCAGCGGCCTCGGTGGCGCAGAAGTACCTCGACTCGGAGCTGCCCGTCGGCCTGATCGCGCATGGTGACCGGAGCTACAGGCACTCGGCGGAGACGGGGCCAGGGCAGATGGACCGGCTCCTGGACATGCTGGCGATGTGTCAGGCTGAGGGCGAGGTGCCGCTGTCAGAGGCGCTGGCCAGAGACGAGGGGCTCTGGAGCCACTTCACCTCGCTCGTGGTGGTGACGTCTTCGCATCTGACCGACTGGGTGATCGCGCTGCGCGAACTGTCGAAGCGCAGGGTCAGAGTGGCGGTCATATTCGTGGACAGCCGCAGCTTCGAGGGCTACTTCGATACGGAGCCGGTGCTGGAAGCTCTGGAGCTCGAAGGGATCGTCACGTACCTGGTCCGGAAGGGAGACCACCTTCCCACTTCTCTCAGCAACCCGTACACGGCGGCTTCTCTTGAGCCGAGGCAGCCGGCGGAGGCGGCGGGGCTGGCGCGATGAACGCAAGCATGACGGCACGAGGAGGGACGACCGACGAGACTCGCGCGCCGCTGCAGTCGGCGTGGAATTGGGCCGTCAGGTGGACACCTGAACAAGGGTGGGTGGCTCTGAGCCTGTTCATCCTGATGCTGCTGGTCACGGCATCGCTCGTAACTGACGCTCGCTGGGTGGAGCTTCCAGGACTGCGGACGACTCTGGTCCTGTCCTCGCTGTGCGGACTTGGGCTGGCCAAGGTGAAGCGGCACGCGGCGCTGCTGCACCCGATCGGACTAGTCGCGGGAGCGGTCGTGGTGTTCTGGAACGGAACACAGATCATCGGCGGAAATCCTGTCGAGAGGTTCGGCTCTCTCGGCGAGCGGCTGAGCTCCTGGTACCAGGTCGCCTCAGGGGACGGTATCAGTACGGACGTGTTGCCCATGTCGCTGGGCATACTCGGCATCGCCTGGCTGCTGGGCTACATCGGCGCCTGGGCGATCTACAGACGGAGCAACGTGTGGGTAGGCGTGCTGATCGTTGGCGTGACAATTCTGACGACGCTGAGCTACCTGCCGCTGGACATCAAGTTCACGTCCCGATTCTTCCTGTTCGCGCTTCTGGCGATGCTGCTCATCGTGAGAGTGAACAGCGTTCAGAGACACTCGGACTGGCGAAAGTCCGGCACGAGTTTCCAACACTCGGACAGTTGGACCGCCCTCTTCGCGGCAACCGGCATCAGCGTTATTGTGCTCCTGGCGTCTGCCATAGTACCGGCGCGGGTGTACGTCTCGGACTTTCTTGTGGACACGTGGAGAGCGGGGCGTTCTCCCGTAGAGTTCCTTGAGGAGGAGTTTTCCCGGC
The DNA here is from genome assembly GCA_965116985.1 of Dehalococcoidia bacterium. GTDB lineage: Bacteria > Chloroflexota > Dehalococcoidia > Lucifugimonadales. Next base: position 865,045 of record OZ220745.1, read on the forward strand.
TGTTCGGGATCGTTCCTTCTCGCAAGAACGCGTGGGGTCGCTTCTTTGGAAGCACGATGCCCTTCAAGGGAGAGATATCCTTCGACGGCGACACGGCAATCTGGGTGAGATCTGAATACCCTTCCTACTGGACGACTCGCACTTACAGCGAGTACACGTCCAAGGGCTGGAAGTCCGGGCAGACTGAGCCGCTGTACACGACACCGGACACGCTAATGCCGGCCCCGCAGGAGACGGCGAAGCGACTTGACGTGAACCAGACTGTGATGCTGAACTTCGAGACGAAGAGCGCCATGACCGGGGGAGAACTGCAGTGGATCAGCGAGCCCATGGTGCTGCACACTCTTCAGCCGAAGCAGTTCGAGTTGGACCTCACAGCGTCGGAAGTTGACCCGGCTCTGCCAGATGACGTTCGGGCAGTCGCGATCACGCTGCTTGAGGAACTCAACCCGCCGCCAGAACAGGAGTTTGTGGAGTCGTTCATCTCAAGGCTGCTGCCGCAAGACCTGGTGCTGGAGGATGTGCAGCGACAGCCCACGGAAGATGACGATGAGCCTGACGTCATCGAGAAGGTCATCCTGGAGCGGAAGGCGCCGGTGCAACAGGAGATCGTGTCATGGCGTTTCGCGGAGCGGCTCGACCGGGGGTCTGACTATTCGATGGTCTCTTCGGTGTCACTGGCCGACGACAACGACCTGCGAAACGCAGAGTTAGAGTACAGCGGATTCATCCGCGATCACTACCTGAGCCTGCCTGTGGACCTGCCAGCGCGAATCAGCGAACGCGCGGCGGACATAACGACAAATGCGCCAACGCCCTACGACAAGGCCGTGGCGATCCGTGACTACCTGCGGGGCCAGAACTTCACGTTCTCACAGAGCATCGAAGCGCCACCGCCGGACTCCGACGGGGTCGAACACTTCCTGTTTGAGACGCAGACGGGCTACAGCGACCATTATGCTTCCGCCATGGCGGTGATGCTGCGCTCGGTTGGCGTGCCCGCGAGGCTTGCCGGCGGATACGCGCCAGGGGTTGTCCTGATCTCCGGCAACAAGCGAGTAGCCGACAGAGACAGCCACGTTTGGGTACAGGTCTACTTCCCTGAGTACGGCTGGATCGACTTCGAGCCGACTCCGAACTGGGACGTTCACACGAGGGCAACGCCGGCTGAACAACCAGGACTGGGCGATCTGGACCTGTCCGGGGAAGCGATTGATCGACCTGATCCAACAGAGCGAGGCCTAGAGCCAGACCTGCTGTTCCCCGGCGGCATTACCCAGGAAACGTCCATCATGGGCAGGACGTTCAACGTTAGGAACCTAGTCTATCTGGCGGCGGTGGCAGGAGGCCTAGTTGTCCTGGCTCTAGTGGTCCGTATCGCATGGTTGATGGGACTTGGCAAGCTCAACGCCGCTGAACAGGCATACGTGAAGATGAACAGACTCGGCTCGCTCGCTGGTATTGGGCGGAGAGCCGGCCAAACCGCGACCGACTACGCGCTTATGCTGGGCGGCAGGCTCCCCCAACTTGCTACGGCTACTGCCGCTGTGAGTGCGGGGTACAGCGCAAGCACCTATGGACGCCGTGAGGCCACGGAAGAGGAGGAACAGGAACTGAACGACTCCTGGCTAACGATCCGAGGCGGGTTGATCAAGCAGGCATTGAGGAGACTCTTGCCGATTCGGGAGGACAGGGTCAGATGAAGCTGAACTACGATATCTTCGAGACGGAACTTGGTTGGATGGGGGCGATCGGCGGCGACCGGGGTCTCAGGCGAACTACATTGCCCCAAGCCGACCCTGCGATATGCGTCGAACAGCTTGGCCCAGAATTGGAGTCGGCTGCTCAGTCCACACATGCGTTTGCAGAACTCAGGTCCAGGGTCGAGCGACAGTTCGAGGGAAGTCGCGTCACGTTCGCAGACCTCGAAATTGACGTGGATGACGCAAGGCCGTTCTTTCGGGCGGCCTGGGCGGCCTGCCGGACCATTCCAAGCGGCAGCACTCGAACGTATGGATGGCTGGCGGCCGCGGCGGGTAGCCCTGCCGCAGCGAGGGCCGCCGGGCAGGCGATGGCGCGGAACCGATTGCCGATTGTGGTCCCGTGCCATCGTGTAGTCGCTAGCGATGGAACGCTGGGAGGGTTTGGCCGTGGGAAGACGCGGCTGGACCTGAAGGGCCAACTGCTGGAGATCGAGGCTAACGCGGCGACGCGCTCAAGCTGAGACGCCGCCAACCTGTGCGGCGAGGACTTCGTTTCAGGGCTGGCGGCGCTAGACGGTAACGTCCTCGACGACGATTTGGCCCGCAGCACCCAGGATATCGCCCAGGGATTGCTCCAAGTCATCTGAGATTAGGACGCCCATTTCGTCCCATCTCATGGAGACAACGCGACCGCCAGACGCGATCTCCAACTGCACCTGATCGGCACCCGTGTGATCAAGTAGGACTCTCTTGACTTCGGAGAGCATCCGGAGATCGTAGTTTTCCTGGTCGCTCTCACGTATAAGCAGGCGGAGGCGCCGCTGGGCAACGGACTGCGGAACAGGTGCAGGCCCGTTCGCAGACTCTGCCACGATGGCCGCGGGCGCCGAACCTTCGCTCACGTACTGGCCGCCGTTTTGCGCTGCCGTCGCAACGGCTGGAGGTCCAGCTTGTACGCCAGTCTCGGGCTCAACGTCTGAAACGACATATTCCTGGGCGGACACACAGCTCAGCCGCACTTCGTCGTCGCGCATTCTGACCGACGCCACGGCGCTGACGAGTTTGCCGGTCTCCCACAGCCCCTGGGTATCCTGAAGCACGTTCTCCCAGACGAAGACCTCAACGGTGCCGTCCAGAAGGTTCAGAGTGGCAATCGCGTACGGACGCTGCGTCTTCGTCAGCCGGTGGCTTACTGCCGATATCTGGCCTACAACCGTCACTTCCCTGCCCTGCATATCCGGGGTGAGGTCGGCCCTGGCGACAACGGCGGACTTGTCGCCGTTCGCCATGACGGAGGCAAGCGCCCTTCCAGACGACAGGGCAACGCCGAGCAGATCCAGCTCCCATGCGTGGACCTCGCCGGCCACCGCCTGAATGTCAGGGACGTCTATCCTGGCCAGCGGCGCCTCGGTGGACTGACCGAGCGCCTCGAACATCGTGGCCTGATCAGAGCCCCTCAGGGCGGCTTCGCTCTGGGCAAGCGATATCGTCCTGTCCACGACCTCGAGCAGCCCGGCGCGGCTCCCAAAGCAGTCCATGGCGCCCGCGCGAATCAGCGTCTCCAGCGTCTTGCGCGTCAAACCGCCAAGCTCCGCGTTGCGGCACATGTGCTCGATCGACTCGTACTCCCCGTTCTCGGCGCGGCCGTCTATCAGAGGCTGCACCGCCGCGGCGCCGATGCCCTTGATGGCAGCGAGGCCGAACCTGATGGACTTAGAGCCGTCCTCCTGCTCCTCAATGACGAACTCCGTGCCGCTCTTGTTGACGTCAGGTCCAACCACGGGCACTTCAAGGCGCTGCGCCTCCTCCACCGAGGCCGCCAACTTCTCCGAGTGACCGGAGTAGGCGTTGAGCAGCGAGACCATGTACTCAGCGGGATAGTTGGCCTTAAAGTAAGCAGTCCAGTAAGAGATGAGCCCATAGCTGACGCTGTGGGCCTTGTTGAAGGCATATCCGGCGAATGGCTCGATAAGTTCGAACAGTCTCTCGGCCAGTTCCTGGGTGTAGCCCTGGGCCTGCGCGCCGCTAACGAACTTTTCCTTCTCCTGTGCCATGATCGCAGGCACCTTCTTGCCCATGGCCTTACGTACTATGTCTGCCTCACCCAGACTGTAGCCCGCAAACTTCCGGGCGATCTGAAGCACCTGGTCCTGGTAGACGATTACGCCGTACGTCTCCTCCAGGATGTCCTGAAGGCCTTCGTGCAGGTATGCCGGCTTTGCGCGACCGAACTTGGCGTCAATGAAGGTGTTGATGTGCTCCATGGGGCCCGGCCGATAGAGCGCGATCATCGCCGCTACATCCCCCAAAGAGGAGGGCTTGAGGTCCTGGATGTACCTCGTCATGCCCTGCCCTTCAAGCTGGAATACACCGGACGTTTCGCCGCGTGAGAGCATTGCGAACGCCTTGGGATCGTCCAGCGAGATTTCGTTGAGGTCCAGATCTGCGCCGTTGGCGCCGGCAATCAGCTTGCGCACCCTGTCCAGGATTGTGAGATTCGCGAGGCCCAGGAAGTCTATCTTCAGCAGGCCCAAGTCCGCGATCGGGTCCATGGAGTACTGCGTCATGGTCACGCCTTCATCGGCGCCCTTGACGGGGCGCTGGAGAGGCACGACTTCATCAAGAGGCTCTTGGGAGATCACAACTCCAGCGGCATGCGTGCTTGAGTGACGTGTCAGACCCTCCAGCTTGCGGGCAGTGTCTATGAGTTGAGTGACGCTCTCGTCCGCCCTGTACCTCTCGGCCATCTCCGGCGTCTCGTTCAGTGCGTCATCGATGGTGACGTTCAGTCTGAAAGGAACAAGCCTCGCCACGCTGTCGACGTCCCCGTACGTCATGGCCAGAGCACGGCCAGTGTCCCTGATCGCGGCCCTTGCGCCGAGCGTCCCGAAGGTGATGATCTGCGCGACGTGCTCGCTGCCGTACTTGCGGACGACGTAGTTGATGACCTCATCGCGACGGTCGTCCTGGAAGTCCATGTCGATGTCCGGCATCTCCTTGCGCTCCACGTTCAGGAAACGCTCGAAGACGAGGCCGTACTTCATCGGATTCACGTCGGTAACGTCCAGGCAGTACAGGACGAGGCTCGCCGCGGCGCTGCCGCGCAAGGCCAGCAGGATGTCGTTCTGTCTCACGAACCTCGCGATGTCCCAAACAACTAGGAAGTAGTCGGCAAAGCGAGTCTGGCGGATCACCTCCAACTCGTAGTCGAGCCGCTCCCGGTCTTCTGACGTTGCGTTGGGAACGCGCCGTTCGAAGCCTTTGCGACACAGTTCAACTAGATACTCGTCTGCGCTCATGCCTTCCGGTGTCTGGTACCGGGGAAGCCTGAGCACATCAAAATCGAGCTTCAGATCGCACGACTCCGAGATCAGCCGAGTGTTGTTCACTGCCTGCGGAACGTCCGCAAAGAGCGCCTCCATTTCCCCAGGGCTCTTGAGGAAGTAAGAGTCGTCCTCCATCCTCATCCGGCCGTTGTCGTTGACGTTCGTGTTCGTGTGAATGCAGATCAGGATGTCCTGCAGCGGCGCCTCCTCACGTTCCACGTAGTGGGAGTCGTTCGTGGCAACGAGAGGTATTCCCGTCTCATCGTGGAGCCGCAACAGGCCGTTGTTTATTGCCGGAAGGTCCGGCACGCCGTCGTGGCGCATCAACTCAAGGTAGTAGTCTCCGAAGACTTCCTTGTGCCAGACGGCCGTGGCCCTGGCCTCTTCGTGACGGCCTTCGGCGATGAGCCTGGGCAGTTCGCCGCTAGGGCAGCCCGACAACACGGTAAGACCGTCGTTGAAGCGTTCCAAGAGCGAGCGATCCACCCTCGGCTTCTGGTAGAAGCCTTCCAAGTGCGCCCTTGTAACCAGCTTCACGAGGTTTCGATAGCCGGCGGCGTTCCGGGCGAGTACGGTCAGGTGGTGTGGGCGCCGTTCTTCCGGGTTCCGGCTACCGATGTGGTCACGGGCAACATACATCTCGCAGCCGATGATGGGCTTGATTCCCTCGTCTACGGCCGCCCGGTAGAAGTCGATCGCTCCGTACAGGGCCCCGTGGTCGGTAATGGCAAGGCTGTCCATACCCAGTTCTGCTGCTTTGGCAACCAACGGGCGAATCCGGCTCAAGCCGTCCAGCAGGCTGAATTCAGTGTGGTTGTGCAGGTGAGTAAACAAACCTAGCGGTGCGGGCCCCCTTCCGTGAAGTTGCGGAGCGATGACCGACGGGCCCAATGGAGGCCTGCCTGCCGAGGCCATTATACGCCCCAGTGGACGCGATAAAAGGGGGCAGACGCAGGAAATCTGACCCTGAATTTGGCGTCCCTTCCCACTCCAATTCAGGCGCTCTATCAGACTCCCAACGGGGTACAATTCCAGCGAAGATAAGGGGAAAGCAACGGGCCCAAAGGGCGCGAGGCCGAGACCTCGCCATTCCAAGCAAAGGAACCCGCATGACAACCAACACAGCCATCCCGGACAGCGCGCCCGGGTCAGCGCTGTTTCCGGAGTATGACGGCCTCTACGAACTGATCGAAGGCGAGGTGGCTGGATTGTCGAACGTTCAGTGGGACTTCGAGTCCGACCGGTGGGAGTGGAGCAATTGGAGCATCCGACGGCAGGTCAGCCACATGGCGTCACTGATCTACCGCTGGCTGCTCGTCCGGTGGGGCGACGTGTTGTTCCTGGAGGGCGGGCATGGGATAGAGGATGTGCAAGGCCTCGCCCAGTCCAGATTTGACCGCCGCATGGACGAGAGCCGGTACTTCGAGACGACGGTCGTTATGGGGAAGCTGCGCGAGGCGATCGAGCTAGCGCGGGCAATGCTGGCCAGACAGACGGCCGGGATGCTGCGCAGGCATTCAATCAGGAGCGCGCTGTCAGGCCAATGGGACCTGATGAGGAAGGCGCATCCCGTTGGCATCGCGCTGGTGGACGGCGGATCCAATGAGATCGAAATTTCGCTGGAGGCGACCTTCAGGCACATGTACTTCGAGGAGATCACGCATCTCTACAACGTGCAGCGCCTCAAGCTAGCGCAGGGACTGGAGACGGTAGTTTCGCTTCCGAGAGTAGGATACTGGGTGCTGGAAGAATGGGACCGGTCTGAGCCGTAGGAATCAGGGAGTCCGAGCCTTCAGACCTCGAGGCTCATCAACTCGTCGGAGAAGACCAGGTCTCCGTCGTAGATGCGCTTGACGTCGCCGATGCCTTTTTCCATCACGGGGTGGGAGGACAGGTTTGGGCCTATGTGCACGAGCACCAGCTTCTTGACGCCTGCAGCCTGAGCCATTTCGGCAGCGCCCGTAGTTCCGCACTGGCGTGGCGCCTCGCCGGTCCGTTCCATGTTCTCCTGGTCATCCCAGCACATGCATAACATCATGTCGGCGTCTTTGGCGAGGTCTATGACTTCGTCGCAAGGCGCGGTATCTCCTGTGAAGACGATGCTCCCGCCGGGGCCATCAAGTCTGTAGGCGACTGAGTCGATGTATGGCTGGACATGGTCAGCCCAGGAGGTGGACATCTGCCAGTCGGGGCCGGAGTAGACGTACCCGGCGTCAATGTCTTCTGCGTATACGTCAGGGGGCTTTCTCGGCAGTGTCCCTCCCCGATTCATGAAGACGCGCTGGCTGACGGGATGGTTTATGCGCGCCTTCCAGTCGTGCGAGAAGACTCCATCCTCTCCGATCAGTCCTTCCGTCATGCTGACCGTTGGCTGGGGACCGAACGCCTTGAGTTGGCCCTCCTTGCCGATGCTCTGATCCCAGCGGCAGAGGAGGAAGCATGGGTAGTCGGCATCGTGGTCAAAGTGGTGATGCGTGAAGAAAAGGTAGTCGATGTTGGTGGGCCACAAGCCTGCCTTCACGAGCTTGTGAGTAGACGCTGGACCGCAGTCGAGCATGACCTGGTCGCCGCCTATCTCCACGACGTACGATGATCCAAAGCGGTGAGGCGTGGGGGTTGGTGTGCCGGCTCCGAGGATATGGACCTTGGGCAATTGAGCTACCTCCGTTTGAGTCGGCGAGTATAGCATCAGACGGCTGGGCGGGGGCGGAGAGTCTGACGGCATCGCATTGAATCGGCAATGGAGGGATGGGCACTGAAGTACGGCTTCATACTGCCCGGAGGAGACGCACGGGCTGCTGCGGTCGCCGCTGCGGAAGCGGAGTCTCACGGCTGGGACGGGATGTTTGTGCCCGACGCAATCTCCATCGAGACCTCGGAAGTGCCTGCAAGTCCATGGCACGATCCGTGGGTGATGCTTGCCGCAATGGCGATGACCACGAGCCGGGTACGAATCGGGCCCCTTGTGGCGGCAATTACGCGGCGACGTCCCTGGAAGGTCGCTCGAGAGGCGCTGAGTATCGATCACCTGTCGGACGGCAGGCTGGTGCTGGCTGCAGGTCTAGGAGCGGCAGAGGACGACTCCGGTTTCTACAAAGTTGGGGAGGAGATGGACCTCAGGGTGCGGGCCCAGATGCTGGACGAGTGCCTTGAGGTAATCGACGAACTCTGGAAGGGGCTGCCCACCGACTTCAAGGGTCGGCACTTTCAAGTTGACCAAATGACCATGCTGCCGAAGCCTGTTCAGGAGACCAGAATCCCGATCTGGATTGTTGCCCTGTGGCCTCACGGCAGGTCCATGAAACGAGCCTTGAGGTGGGACGGCGTGGTGCTGCAGGGCGCGCGAGGTCAGCCTAGCCCTGATGAAGTGCGAGCGGCTGCAGAGTACTCGAGGATGGGGTCCCAACTTAAAAGCACCTTCGACATTGTCGCGGGAGGAGCAGTCCCGGCGGTCGATGCGGACGAGGTCGCCGAGTACGAGGCGGCCGGGGCCACGTGGTGGATGGAATGCCTATGGGACTGGGGTGAGGACGATCAGGCGGTGCTCGAGCGCATACGGCAGGGGCCGCCAAATAAGGGCTGAAGCGATCGCAGCTGGCAGTAGCCCTGCAAGAGTCTGCTGTATGCATTAGGTCCTCGAGGAAGTGGAGGTAAGGCTATGCAGGTCAAGCGGATTGTTCCCAACATAGCGGCGAACGGGACCGAAGAGGGCCTCCGCTTCTATCGAGGCGCGCTTGGGCTTGAGGTCGTAATGGACATGGAATGGATTGTGACGCTGGCGACGGGCGCGCGGAGTCCAGTCCAAGTGAGTATCGTAACTGCGGGTGGGTCGGACACGCCCGTTCCCGACCTGTCCATTGAGGTGGATGACATCGAAGAGGCCTACAGCCGGATGGAGTCCGCGGGCTTCGATATCGAGTACCCGCTGACTGATGAGCCGTGGGGCGTCCGAAGGTTCTTCACGCGGGACCCGTACGGAAAGCTGGTCAATGTGATGTCCCACCTATAGATGCGTTGATGACGCCGAGCGCTAGGCACTTGCTATGTATCCTCGTGGTCGAGGAGGGTTCTCAAGGCTCGTGCGACAAGGGACGCGGTCAGTCTGACTTTATATCGGTTGTCTCGCAGGGGCTTGGCGCCTTGGACAGCCATCTGCCCTATGGTATCGGGGTCAACTCTGGTTACGGGCAGTCCGCGCAGCGCATCCTCGGCGTTTGTTGCACGCCAGGGCGTCGGCGCCACACCGCCGAGCACCAGGGACGCGCGCTCGATTATTCCGTCGCGCACCTGCAGGCTTGCGGCGACGCTGGCGAGCGCGAACTCCTGAGTCTGGCGTTCCCGAGCCTTCAGATAGGCACTGCGATGTCCATTCGAGGGCTTGGGGACGAAGACGCTGGCGGCAATCTCGCCGGTTTCCAGGGCGGTCTCTGCCTCGACGTTGTGCTCCGGCCCTACGAAGAACTTCTCTATAGGCAGCGTCCTCCTCCCGTTAGGTCCAGCAATCTCTGCGCTGGCGTCCAGGGCGACGAGAACGGGGGCGAGGTCTGACGGATGTACTATGTAGCAGTCGATGCCGCCGAGAATCGCGTGGAATTTGCTGTTGCCTTCAATCGCGAAGCAGATGTCTCCGCCCTTCTTGCGGCAGTCGAACAGCGGGCTGCGGTAGTACCAGCAGCGCGGCCTCTGGCACAGGTTCCCGCCCACCGTGCCGACGTTGCGGAGCTGGGGCGTAGCGACCGAGGCGACCGCCTCCGCCAGGGCCGCGTACTCGCGCTCGACGCCTTCGTCGTCCGCCAGTTCTGCCAGCGTAGTCATGGCGCCAATGGTCACGCCTTCATCGGCGTGATAGATCCCAGAGAGGCCCTCTACCGAGGCCAGGTTGACCAGCGTGGCCGGCCCCACGACGCCTTCCTTGATCTCTGACAGCAGATCCGTGCCGCCCGCGAGGGGCATCGCGATTGAGGGCCTGTCGTCAAGCATGGAGGCCGCGTGTTCCGGAGACTCGGCTTCCACGAAGCGGAAGGGCGTCATTGGCTCTCCTGATGAGCGAGTTTGTTCAGTATCACGTCGGGGGTTATGGGAAGTTCTCGCACCCGCACGCCGGTGGCGTCGTAGATGGCGTTGGCGATGGCCGGGGCCACGCCGACGCTTGGCGGCTCGCCGAGGGCCTTCGCGCCGAATGGGCCCACCGGGTCTACGACGTCGGCGAAGATCACATCGACCGGCGGGCTGTCGAGCATGGTGGGACTCTTGTGCTCCAGGAAGCTCGCGTTAAGCGTGACGCCGTTGCGAGCATCTGTGAGCATCCGCTCCGACAGGGCGAAGCCGAGCATCTGAGACACGCCGCCCTCGACCTGATTGACGGCGAGGTTGGGGTTGAGGATGCGGCCGGAGTCGTGCGCGGCGACGAATCGCAGGACGCGCACGGCGCCCGTGGCGGTATCGACCTCGACCTCCGCGAAGTGAGCGCCGAAGGAGTTGACGACGAAGTCAGCGCTGCCTGGATTGATAGACGCCTCAGCTTGCAGGTCGCCCTGAGGGCGGAGGCCCGCAACCTGTTCCAATGTCATGCGCTTGCCCTCCGCGTCCTGGACAGCGCCGGCGGCAAGGCCCAATGAATCGGGCGATGCGCCCAGCTCCGAGGCTGCGATCTCGAGTATCTTCGACCTCAGTTCATCTGCCGCCTGCCTAACGGCCGTCCCGCTGGAGAAGGTGACCGTGGACCCTGCGGTTATGGGCGACTCAGGCGTCAGGGCGGTGTCGCCGGACTCGACATGAATTCGATTGTGCGGCACGCTCAATGCCTCGGCGGCAATCTGGGCCAGGACCGTCATGCTGCCCTCCCCCACGTCCGCGATGCCCGTTGTCAGCGTAACCGAGCCGTCCTGCTCAAGGCGCATCCTGGCGGTCGACTTTCCACCGGGGCCGCCACGGTAGACGAACATGGCCATGCCCAGCCCGCGTTTCCTGGCGGACGGCGCATCGGGCGGCGATTCTCGACGCTCATGCCAGCCGATGGCCGAGGCCCCCTTCTCGAGGCACTCGCGCAGCCCATTGCTGGAGAACGGAATGCCGCCTTCCACCGGTTGTGAGTCCACAATCTCGTCGGCCGGGGTGAGGCGCTCGCCCGGCTGGCCCTCGGGCCCGACGTGGTTCTTCAGCCTGAAGTCGAACGGGTCGATACCCATCTCTTCGGCGATCCTGTCCACCAGGGACTCCAGCGCGAAGTGGCCCTGCGGCGCGCCAAGGGCGCGATAGGAGCCAGCCGACGGCTGGTTTGTGTATACGAGATAGCCGTCGTACCGGGCATTGGCGCAGCGGTAGAGGTAGAGCGCGCCCTGCCCTGCGCGTCGGATGACGCCAGGGCCGGAGCAGAGGTACGCGCCCGTGTCCATGATGGTGGTCGCGTGGACCGCGGTAATAGTGCCGTCCTGTTTGACGCCTACCTTGAGCTTCGTGATGGTCGCGTGGCGGTGCGGGCCGGCGACGAACTCTTCCTCTCGCGTGAGCTCGATCTTGACCGGCCGTCCGGCCCGGCGCGCGAGCAATGCCGTGATGGCCGCCAGACGGGTCTCGTCTTTGTTGCCGTAACCCGCGCCCATGTGGGGGCCCACGACCCGGACCTCCCTGCGGGGCACGCCCAGCGACAGCGAGAGGCTGAGGCGATCGGCGTGAATGCCGCGGCTCGACTTCCAGACGGTCAGGCGGCCGTCTTCCCACGAGGCTATCGCGGCCCTGGGCTCCAGCGATGCGCCGGAGTGTGCCTGCGTGGCGAACTCGTCCTCGAAGATCAGATCGGCCTGGGCGAAGCCATCTTCCACGCTGCCGCGCTCCAGCGATATCGGCTCGCCGCCGACGAGGTTGCCGCCTTCGTGCACCTCGGGGGCGCCGGAGCGCATCGCCTCGACGGGGTCGGTCACGAACGGCAGCGGCTCGTACGTCACTTCGATCAGGCGCAGGGCTTGCTCCGCTGTGTCTTCGTCGCCGGCGGCTACCGCGGCTACCTCGTCGCCGACGTACCTGACCTTGGTATCCAGGATGGGCAGATCAGGGGCGACGCGGCCTTCAGGCACGTCGAACGGCGTCAATACCGCGTGTACGCCGGAGAGCCTTGCCGCCGCTGAAGCATCGACCGCGAGGATGCGAGCGTGAGGGTGAGGGCTTCTCAGGATCTTGCCGTGCAGCATTCCCGGCAGGCGGATGTCGGAGGTGTACTTGGCCTCGCCGGTGAGCTTCTCCTGAAGATCGCGGCGCGGCACTGACACGCCGATGTTGGAGGAGGGCATTTTCGGCTAGCCGTTGGCGAGCAGGCGCGCCGCCTCTTGGACCGACGCGACGATTCGGCCGTATGCGTTGCAGCGGCAGATGTTGCCGGATAGGGCGGCACGGACCTGCGCTTCGGTGGGCGAGGGATTGGCGTCGAGCAAGGCCTTTGCGCTCATCAGAAAGCCGGGAGCGCAGAAGCCGCACTGGCTGCCGTCGTGATTCAGGAAAGCAGCCTGCAACGGGTGCAGGCATTCGCCGGCGCCGAGGCCCTCAACGGTGCTGACGGCGCGGGGTCCGACCTGCAGGGCGAGCAGCAGGCAGGAGTAGACCGGCTTGCCGTCCAGCAGCACGGTGCAGGCCCCGCACTCCCCGCGGTCGCAGCCGCGCTTGGAACCGGTCAGGCCGAGCTCCTCGCGCAGGGTGCGGAGAAGCGTCCAGTGGTGTCCTACCTCCAGATCGTGCCGGCGACGATTAACTTCGAGAGTGATTCGACTGCGGTGCATTGGCTCCTTCCAGTTTGGAAACGGCTGTCAGGCATCATGAGTTTACTTTGTCCAGCGACCGTCGGGAGCACATGTCCACTCGCTGTGGCGTTCTCTGATCTGATGCCCAGAGTTTCAACGCCCGTTGGGGGCGCCGTCATGTGCAGTTGGTTGTGCGAGTGAATGGCTGCCCGGCCAGGATTCGAACCTGGGTCAAAGGATCCAAAGTCCTTTGTGCTACCCCTACACCACCGGGCAGAACGAGCGGCATTCATGCGCGCTACCAAAACTATAATCGATATTGCGGCGACGGTGTACGGCAGGGTCATCGCCGTTCTCCGCATCGTGGCTGTGCGGTCGGATATACTGAGGCTCCACCGAACCAGCCCTTTGCACCGGCAGCAGGCCACGTCCTTTGACGAACAACCGCACTCGGTACGACGTGATAGTGATCGGAGCAGGCAACGCGGCCCTGTGCGCCGCGCTGTCGGCGCGCGATCACGGCGCCCGAGTAGCGGTGCTCGAGAAGGCGCCGCCTTCTGAGCAGGGCGGTAACTGCCCGTTCACGGGCGGCGGGTTCAGGTTCACTCACGACGGCATCCAGGACCTGCGAGTGCTCGCGCCCAGCATCACCGAGGCTGAGGCGGAGCGCATCCGGATGGGGGTCTACACCGCCGAGGACTTTCGGAAACACCTTACGACCGTTACCAAGGGCGAAACGGCGCCGCATCTCATGGAGACGATCATCGTCGAGTCCCGGCCGACAGTGGAGTGGATGGCGGTGAAGGGCGTGGAGTGGGAGCTTGGCGTGAAGAGGGCCGGAGGCGACAGACCGCCTTCGACCATACCGAACGCGGTGGGGCTCAGCGCGAAGGGATCCGGGGCCGGCCTGGTGCATATGCTGACCAGAGCGGCGCGTCAAGCAGGCATCGACATCTTCTACGAGACGAAGATGGAGCGGCTGCTTTGCGGGCCCCACGGAAGCGTGAGGGGTGTGGAGGCTTCGGACACGGACGGCACGCACGAACTGGAGTCCGGGGGTGTGGTGCTTGCGTGCGGCGGCTTCGAGGCGAACGAGTCGATGCGGGCCGAGCATATGGGGGCCAACTGGTCTGGGGCGAAGGTGCGAGGGTCGCGGCACAACACCGGAGACGGGCACCGGGCGGCCGCGGCGATCGGAGCAGCGGTAGCGGGCTGCTGGGAGGACTGCCACTGCACGCCGATCGACGCTGGTGCGCCAGCAACCGGAGAGCTGGCGGTCGTGAACGCCATGCCACGCCGAGCGTACCCGCTGGGCATCACGGTAAACCTCGACGGGCGCCGCTTCATCGATGAGGGAGCGGGGTTCGCGGAGCAGACGTTCGTGGACATGGGGCGCCGGATCATGCGGGAGAAGGACGGCACGGCGTTCCAGATCTTCGACGCAAGGGCAGCGGAACATATCGAGGAGAGGTACGGCTCGTCGACGCCTGTCAGGACGGACTCGATGGCGGAGTTGGCTGGTGAGCTGAGAGTTGACGCCGGGGCGCTTGAGCAGACGGTCAATGCGTTCAATGCGGCTGGCCACGACGGCGAGTACGACCCGCTGAAGCTGGACGGAAGAGGGACACCAGGGCTGGAGCCGCCCAAGAGCAACTGGGCGATCAGGATCGACAGGCCTCCCTTCACCGCGTACCGGGTGACCTGCGGGATCACGTACACGTACGGCGGGCTGGCGGTCGACGCTGAGGCAAGGGTGCTTGGACTTGACGGCCGGCCCATCCGGGGCCTCTACGCCGCTGGGGAGATTGTGGGAGGTGTGTTCAGGCACAACAGCCTGCGGGCGGCGGGCCTGATGCACGGTGCGGTCTTCGGGCGCATCGGCGGAGCGAATGCGGCGAAATGCGGCGGCGGCTAGAGTTGTGGGGGTACTCTTCGCTGCCGAGGATGTCCAATCTTCACTGGATGTGTTCGCACATTCGTCAATGGGAAAGAGATGCCGTAACCGTGCCGCAGACCCCGCCACCGCCCCCTTCACCCTCATACTTCGGCAAGCTCAGCACAGGCTCTCAATCCTCTCCATTCAAGCGAGATGAGGACTTGGATGCGTGCCTGATTCGTAAGAGCGCCTATATCTATCGTATGAGATTGAACTCTGGGAGCCGGGCGTGGAATTGGCAAGGCTCGCAGCCATGATGCGGAGGGTAAGATTTTGATGGGAGATAGAAGTTCGGGCGGAGTGGAATGACAAGCCCAGAATCGCAGGCGGAAGCAGGCAACGGGCTGTCGCCGGAGACCGCGGCGGCGCGGGAGCTTGCCGACGAGTTGCGGCGAAGCGTGGAGGGCGCGCTGATCGCGAAGGCGGAGATCATCGATCTCGCGCTGCTGGCGCTGTTCTGCAGGGGCCACGTGCTCATCGAGGACGTGCCCGGCATCGGCAAGACGACGCTGGCCCGAGCGCTGGCATCGGCGCTGGGGTGCACGTTCAGACGGATACAGTCGACGCCGGACCTGATGCCCTCGGACCTGCTGGGCGTGAACGTGTTCAACCAGAAATCGGGGGACTTCGAGTTCATGCCGGGGCCTGTGTTCAGCCATGTGCTGCTGTGCGACGAGATCAACAGGGCAACGCCACGGACGCAGTCGGCGCTTCTTGAGGCTATGCAGGAGGGGCAGACGACAATCGACGGGGTCACCATGGAGTTGCCAGAGCCGTTCCTTGTGCTGGCAACGCAGAACCCGATTGAGATGGAGGGGACGTTCCCGTTGCCGGAAGCGCAGCTCGACCGGTTCTTCCTGCTGGTCAAGCTCGGCTATCCAAGCCATGACGACGAGTCTGAGATGCTGGCGAGGTTTGGGACGGGCTTGCGGGCAGCGGAGGCGGCGACGGTCGCGAGTCCGGACCGGCTGAAGGCGGCGCAGGAGGCCGTGGCGGCCGTGCGCGTGGACGAGGCAGTGCGCGAGTACGTGGTGGCGGTGTCCGCGGCGACCAGGGAACACGGGGACCTCGCACTTGGGGCGAGCCCACGCGCTTCGCTTTCGCTGATGCGAGCATCTCAGGCGCGGGCGGTCATGGAGGGCCGGGACTACGTGGTGCCGGACGACGTAAAGTCGCTGGCGTCGCCGGTGCTGGCCCACAGGCTCGTGCTGACTTCGACGGCGAGGCTCAGGTCCGCCACGGCCGAGGGTGTAGTCAGCGACGTGCTGTCGTCCGTGTCCGTGCCGATAGAGAAGTAGCCGTTGGCGCAGAGTCCATTCCACGAGCTGCTGACGCTCGTGACGAGGCGGAAGGGCGGCGGGGACGGGAGCGCCTCCTCTCCGCAGGCGGAACGGATCTTCTGGCAAGAGTTCTGGGTCCTGCTGTTCATTGCCGTTCTGGTCACGGGGCTGATCTCCGGTAAGGGCGTGCTTGTGGCGTTCGGATCGACCGGAATGCTCGCGATGGCGGTGTCCTGGCTGTGGAACAGCGTCGCACTGGCGGAGGTGACATTCGAGCGGGAGTTCTCGCAGACGCACACATTCGCGGGGGAAGAGGTGCGGATGGTGCTCTCGGTCACGAACTCCAAACCGGTGCCGCTGGGGTGGATGCACATCCAGGACCGGCTCCCCCTGGACGTGTCTGTGGTTGACGCCCGGTCGAACGTCCGGCAGGAGGGCAACTACCAGGTACTGGAGCAGTCTACGGCGATCTCCTGGTACGAGAAGGTGCGCTGGACGTACACGGTCAAGAGCGGCAGACGCGGGTACTACAGGTTCGGCCCGGCGACCATCGACAGCGGGGACATCTTCGGCTTCTACCGGAAGCGGATGGTGACCGAGCAGTCGAACCGGCTGATCGTGTACCCGAAGGTCGTGCCGCTGGCAGAACTCGGCATCCCGTCCTTTCATGCGCTGGGCGACTCGCGGAGCCCGGTGCCTTTGCACGAGGACGTTTCGCTTCCATCGACGATCCGGGAGTACCGGCGCGGCGACCCGCTGAACAGGGTGGCGTGGAAGGAGAGCGCGAAGGCGCAGGACCTGCGGGTGCGCACGTTCGATCCGAGCGCGTCGGTCACCGTGATGCTGGCGGTGTGCGTGGAGACGACGCCGCGACGCTGGGAGGGGTACATCCCCGAGCTGCTGGAGCGGACGATCACCGCTTCTGCGTCGATCGCGGCCCACGCATTCGATTGGCGGCACTCTGTCGGGCTGGTCTCCAATGGGTCGCTGATCGAGTCGACGCGGTCAATGCGGATCGACCCGAGCCGGTCTCCGGCGCAGCTTTCGCTGATCATGGAAGCGCTGGCCACGATCCGGCCCGTGGTGCTGAGGCCGATGGCGCGGCTGCTGGAGGAGGGGGCGCGGAGCTTCCCAAGCGGGGCGTCCGTGGTGGTCGCGGCAGCGTACGTGCCCCCTGAACTGGTGGAGTCGATCCGCATGTTGAGGCGGTCTGGGCACCCGGTTGTGTTGGTCTATGCGGGGGACGAGGCGCCTCCCGAGCTGCCCGACGATGTGGCGGTACACCACGTGGGCGCGTACCTGGGACGCATGGAGAGGGACAGTGATTTCCGGCCAGAATAGGATCGTCCTGGCCTGCCTGGCGATTGCCGAGAGCGCGTCCGTGTACGCGGTGCTGGCGCTTGTGGGCGCTGCCGGAGGGCACGGCGCGAGTCCGATGAACATGCCGGCGATTCTGGCGTTGCTCGTGTCTGCGCTGGTGGTATCTAGGCTGCTGCTCTTCATCGCGATGCCGGACTGGACGGCGCTTCTCATCCACACGGGGATCGGCCTGTTCATCATCTGGGTTGTGGTGGCTACGCAGGCGGGGGCAGCCGGCCCGGACTTCGGCTGGATTGGCTGGGGGTTCTCGTCGAGTCCGCTGGCGGACGGGAACGCGTTCAGGGCGATCGTCGGCGGGGCTGCGTCCGTGTACCTGTGGCGGCGCGGCGCGCACCTGGCAAGCCTGCAGTCGCCGGTAGAGAGCCTGAGCTTCGGGTTCAGGATAGGCGTGGTGATCATGACGGCCGCGGCGATCGTGGACGCGATCATCGAGTCCGACCTCAACATCTACTCGGTGATGTTCGCGTTTCTGGCCGCTTCGCTGGCCGGGCTGGGAATCGGCCGGCTGCTGCCGCCGGCGCCGGAGACGGAGAATGCGAGAACGTGGCCGCGGGTGATCGGAGCGGTGGTCACGGGAGTTGTGGTGACCGGCCTGTTTGTGGGGCTGGTGCAGAACGCGTTCCTTTCCCAGGCCTCGCGGATGGCGATCACGACGCTCGGGTTCATGATCGACCGGGTTGTTAAGTACGCGCTTCTGGCGATCATCTACCCGCTGGCGTACATCGTGGGGCTGCTGGTCAACGGGATATCGTGGCTGTTCAGGGTTGACGAGCCGCGTGAGCCCATCGAGCGGGAGCAGACGCAGGCGCCAGTGGACCAGTTCCTCGAGGAGTTCAGGTCGAGGGTCGGAGAGACGGATCGGTCGTATCTGATCTTCGACATCCTCGAGTACACCGTGGTGGCGCTGCTCGTGCTGCTGGTGGCGTTCCTGCTGGTGAGGGCGTTCCGCCGGAGGATGCGGACCCGGACGCTGTACGAGGCCGGCGACCGGGAGTCGATATCGGCAGGCCGCTCGCCTGCGTACGACGCTGCGAACCTGCTGTACGGGCTGCTGCCGGACTGGCTGAGGCGGAGACGAGCTTCGGGATACCGTCTTCCGGACGGGCCTACGGGCATTGTGGACGTGTTCAGGTTGTACTACCGGATGCTGGACATCGCGGGGAGGAAGGGCGTGCGCCGGGAGCCGCACGAGACGCCGGAGGAGCTGCGCGGCAGGCTGGCGAGCGTGCTGCCGGCGCGGCTGGTGACGCAAGTGACGTCGGCGTTCGAGAGGGCGTGTTACGGGGGCCTGGCGGCGCCGGCGCCTGCGGTGGCGGAGATGCGGTCGGCGCTGCAGGAGGAGGCAGGGCGCGGACCTGGGCCCACAAGGGGGCGACGGGCGGAGTGAACGTGGTGGATTGGGGCAATGGTCTTTCGAGGGACTTGGAGCGAGCGCAGTCTTGCGTAAGGCCCCCCTCGAGGGACTCGGGGCAGTCTCTTCGACAAGCCCCTTAGTCGGTGCTCAGGACGGGGTCAGAACGAACGGAGTGGGTGGTGGGGGCAGGCTGAGGTGACGATTGCTGCGGGCGGTTCGCGAACCGCCCCTACCGGAGACCGAGACGATTACAGGAGCGGTGATGACTGAGACGTTGGGCGCGCTTGGGTTGGGGTCTGAGGTGTTGGTGTGGCAGGCGATTCTGTTGACGATCATCTCGTTCGCGGTGGGGATTCTGGGCGGGTTCGTGGGGCTGGCGCTGGGGACTATGAGGCTGCCTGCACTGCTGTTGCTGGGCGTGCCTTCGGCGCTGGCCGGCGGGACGAACATCATGGTGAGCGGGCTGAGCGCGCTGACGGGATCGATCCGGCACCTGCGGGAAGGGCGCGTGGACAAGAAGCTGGTGCTGACTATGGGTGTGCCGGCGTTCATCGGAGTGTTCATCGGCGGGTTCGGGAGCGAGCTGGTTTCGGACTCGATACTTCGGACGGCGGCGGGCGTGCTGGTGCTGTGGCAGGGTGTGGAGTTCCTGATGCGGGTGCGCGGACAGACGGCGGGAGCGAGCGGCCTCGAGGGCGAGCGTGGGCAGTACACGCCGACGCGGGTGGCGGCCGAGGGCGCGATCGGGTTCAGCGTGGGCCTTCTCGGCGGAGCGGTCGGACTGATCCTGGGCAGCATCCGGCTGCCTGCGATGGTGCGGATATTGCGCGTGGACCCGAGGCTGGCGGCCGGCTCCAACCTGTTCATCGGGCTGATCATGGGGGCGCTCGGATGGGTCGGCCACGTGGCGCAGGGGCAGGTGGACTTCATCATGGTGGCGCTGATGGGGGCGGCGGGGATGGCGGGAAGCTATTACGGAGCGAAGCTCACCGGCCGGGTGTCGCTGGACAGCCTTGTGCTGGTGATGGGCGTCGTGCTGCTGGCGGTGGGAGGGCTGCTGATCTGGCAGGGGGTCTCCTGAGGGACTCCCAAAAACGAAATAACTGGGACATTCCAAAGCTGAGCGGCGCCTGCGGCGGCAGGACGCGTGACCCAAGTTTGTAGCTGAATGGTCACATTCTTGACCCAAAAGCGCACGAAAGTGACCCAGTTCTGTCCTACCAGCGGGTTCACTTCCAAGGCCTACCTTTGTAGTACCACGGGCAGACGGCGTTTAAGAGGAGCTTGGGGTCCGAATCTTCGCCGCGCCGTATGCAGCCAACAAGGTACCTGTAGGAGGCATAAGGATCGCACCGAACTATGCCCTCCCGCCAGAACGTACGATGGAAGGTCTCATAGTACGGCGGGGAGTCCAGATCGGTCCACGGAGACCTTGCCCAGCTTGCCAGGACGTTCTAGACAAACGCATCTGCGTTGAGTCGAACGCGCTCACTTACGAACTTATTCTCCAGGGCACGGACCCTGGATGCTATCGAGTACCGATTCTTCTTCCCTCCCTGAGAGAAATGGAGTCTTCAATGGCATCGATGCGGCGCTCGAGCCGCGTGCCGTAGTAGGCGTCGAGGCCGTACCTGACGATAGACTGTGCGGTGCGCATTCTGATGGCGGGCTTGTCGTCCACGAGCATGTCGTACAGGACTGCGACGGCCTCGTGAGTGACGAGTTGAAGCTGGGTGTCAGCGAGTCTCATAGCATCTGCGCGGGCCTGTTCCAGCCTGAAGCGGAAGTCGCTGTCCCGCATCCACCTATAGAGCGTTTTCCGAGAGATTCCGGCGTTCCGTGCCTTTTGGGAAACGGACCCAGGCGCGAGCACGTGCGGGAGGGCCTCACGCTGGCGCGGGGTTAGCTGCCTGGCGTGTCCGCCGTTGTTGTCTTCGTCCATGCGGATGGTCCTCCTTGCTGTAAGATCAGTTGTACTAATGATAGTACCGGTGTTCGGGTTCTGTCAAGGGGCCGGGTGGGACCCTGTCGGCGTGGCCAGGTGGAGGGCAGGCGGGACTGTTGTTCGCTGATACCAGCTGGTAATGCGGAAACTACTGGGAGGGCGGCCGTGTGACTGGCGAGCGGCGGAGCGGGCGTTCTAGGGGCAGATGGGGGAGGTTGGCGGACGGGTCCTGGGGCGAACGTGGAGCTTGGCTATAATCCCATTGACGCAGACCGACGGCCAGTCATTGTGAGCGAGAAGATGAGGGGGAGACCGGCCCGTTGAAGTGTTTGCCCTTGCCTGAGAGAACAGGACACGAGGAAGAAGGGATAGTGTTCTGACGAATGCGTATTGCCAATCTACGCTTGCGGCTTGGGCACGGGATCATCGCTACCTCACTGCTCGTCGCAGTGTTGCTCATTTCACTTGCCGTCCTGGAGCTTGTCGAGGGCGGCCGCACGAGCGACCGGGACGTTCTGGTTGCACTTTACCTCGCCACGGAGGGGCCGAGATGGGACAGATCTGATAGCTGGCTAGCCGACGCGCCGATGAGCGAATGGTACGGAGTAACCACGGACGACGACGGACGAGTCACTGAATTGAGGCTTCCGGCGAACGGACTTCGCGGCGAGGTACCTGCGGAGTTGGGCATGCTGTCCAAGCTTGAAGTCCTGGATCTCGCGGGCAACAGGCTAACCGGACAGATTCCGGCGGATGTTATTGCCAGCGCCAGTCTGAGAATACTGATCCTCGAGGGCAACCCACTTAGCGGGTGCATTCAAGACGAAGGCGCGGCCAAGCTGCTTGATGAGGTTGTTGATGCCGAAGTAGATTCCAGGCTGTGGCGGAAGATGGGACTACCGCTCTGCAGTTCTCGCAGCCTTGAAGACAGGGACACTCTAGTAGCGCTTTACATAGCTACGTATGGCCCAAACTGGAAGAACACCAGCAATTGGCTGTCTGGCGCTCCGATTGGAGAGTGGCATGGCGTCACAACCGACGAATGGGGTCGCGTAACCGAACTCAGGCTACCAGAGAACGGGCTAAGTGCGAGATTGCCGAGTATTCTGAGTCGTCTCGACAATCTGGAAGTCCTGGACCTATCGAACAATCGTTTGCGCGGGGAGTTCCCATCAAGCCTCGGGCGCTTGAGAAAGCTTGATGCCTTGTTCCTACAAGGCAACTTACTGACAGGGTGCATTCCCCACGGATTGCGACGTCTAAGGGGAAGTGACGTTGAATGGCTTCTTGGGCTGCCATACTGTGGATATTCAATCTCAAGAGACCGAGAAACTCTGGTCACGCTGTACGAGGCCACGGATGGAGAGAACTGGAGATCCAAAGATAACTGGCTGGGTTATCTTCCAATCGACCGCTGGCACGGTGTTAGAGCGGACCACCTTGGGAGGGTGACTGGGTTGCACCTGGACAACAACCAACTGAAGGGCGATATTCCTGGGCAGCTTAGTGAATTAGCCAGGTTGGAGATTCTAAACTTCCGGGACAACCAGTTGACGGGAACGATACCGACTGAAATAGGGAACATAGTGAACTTAAAGTACCTGGACCTCAGCAACAACGGACTTGTTGGTGAGATTCCCGTTGCAATAGGCAACCTTTCTAAGCTCGAATTGCTTCTGCTCGATAGCAATGGACTTAGCGGACCGATTCCGCGTGAGCTAGAGAACTTACACAGGCTGAGGTGGCTCATTCTCAATGCGAACCTGTTGAGCGGACAGATTCCAAAGGAATTAGGCAACCTTAGTGAAATGAGAGAATTGGAACTCGACCATAATCGATTGACTGGAGAGATACCTGCAACACTGGGAACTCTTTCCGAACTGGAGAGGCTCAATCTGAGCGCCAATCAATTGAGGGGGGAAATTCCATCTGAACTGGGCAACCTGCGCGACTTGAAGGATCTGAATCTGAGTTACAACCGCTTAACTGGAGAGATACCTGCAGAACTGGGGAATCTCTCTAAACTCGAAAGGCTCAATCTGAGTGGCAATCAATTGAGAGGAGAAGTTCCAGCGGAACTGGGGAACCTCTCCATTCTATGGTGGTTGTTCCTTGATCAGAACGGTCTGACGGGGCAAATACCAGTGGAACTTCGAAAGCTGAGACTGTCCAGGCTCCGCCTAACAGCGAATCTCTTCCACGGCTGCATACCCTTCCGAACAACTCTGCTCTTTGAACATGACCTTCGGGAACTGAAGCTTCAGACTTGCGATTCGCTTGAACAGTTTGTACAGGACGACAGAAACGCTCTAGCTGCAGTTTTTCTAGCTACGGAGGGCTATGAGTGGAAGCGGGCAGACAATTGGATGACTGACGCCCCGCTGCATGAGTGGTATGGCGTAAGTACCAGCGACCACGGGCGTGTGACCGCGCTTCAACTTCCGAACAATGGACTCTGGGGCGATATAACTTCGGAACTATCGGCTTTGACGGAACTTGAGTCACTAGATCTGAGCAGGAACGCTCTGAGAGGCGAAATCCCCAATGCAATAGGCAACCTCAGAAATCTGAGAGAATTAGACCTAAGATCGAACCAGTTGAGCGGAGAGATTCCAGAAGCTCTTGGCATACTCACAAAGTTGGAATCGCTTCAACTCGCATACAATTCCCTATCGGGGTGCATACCTGACTCGCTTCAGCACTTGCGACGCAGGGCACTGACCATACTGGAGTTACCCTTCTGCCAAACTTACGATTTTGAAGACCGAGCTGTGCTGTTTGCGCTCTACGGCTATTTGAACGGCCATGGCTGGTATGACGCCGAGAAGTGGGCGTCCAAAGCGCCTATAGGTGAATGGCATGGCGTGACCACTAACAGCAACGGACGAGTCACCGAGCTGTCACTTAGCAACAATGGGCTACACGGCATCCTTCCAGCAGCTCTAGGCAGGCTCACGAGACTGGAAGTCCTGAACCTCGGATACAACAGCCGCATTATTGGGCATATCCCGAGCGAACTGGGCAACCTTACCAATTTGAAACTGTTAGACCTCAGCTTTAACGGGTTGTCTGGGCAGATCCCAGCCGAGTTGGGGAATCTCAGCAGCCTTGAGAAGCTATGGCTCAGTGAAAACAGGCTGAGCGGGCAGATTCCTCCCGAACTGGGCAATCTTGCAAAGCTCGTGAGGCTTAACTTCATGGTCAACCAGTTGAGCGGTCCAATTCCGCCGGAACTGGGACGCCTGGTGAATCTGGAGGAGGTTCTTCTTTACCATAACCAGTTAAGCGGTCCGATACCGCAGGAGTTCGGCAACCTTGCCAACCTGCGCCAGCTATGGCTAAACGACAACCAGTTCAGCGGACCCATACCTGCAGAACTAGCAGGCCTGAGAAATTTGGAGACGCTAATCCTCAAGCACAATAAATTGAGCGGCCCCATTCCGCCTGACCTGGGAAGCCAATCCGAAGTGAGCTGGCTACGACTGGAGGGCAACCGGTTCGTAGGGTGTCTGCCTATAGGCTTGCAGAATGTTCAGGACAGCGATGCTCAATACCTCCGCCTCCCGGACTGCGTAGAGTAGAGTGCGCGACCCCCTTCCGAACAGCCTTCTGTTTGTCGGAGCCAGTGGAATGCACTGCCGCGCCCCCTGAAGGCTCGGGCCCGGGCGACTCGCGAGGTTCACTGACCCGGGTCAACGGGAAGCCGGGCGGGCGCCCTTCGAAGGCGTCGGGAGAGCCGCTTGTCGCGGCCTGCATCCTCCCTGTGGCCCCCCACCCCGCTGGCCACGGGTTCACGCTGACGCGTGAATTCGGGAATGACGGTGGGGGGTGAGGAGTTGGCCGTACAGAGTAGAGCTTTGCGAGCGTGGGGACGGGCTGCTCGCGAGCAGCCCCTACACCGGAGGCCTCGTGCTATGCATTGCGTAAGGACATTCGGCAGGACCAAAGTGAACGGCTTGAGTGTGGGCGTCCTGGCGAACTTGGCGCGAGTGGTGTATTGGGCAAGGCCCTTCGACAACCCCCTTCGGCAGGCTCAGGACGCGGTCAGGGCGAACGGTTTGGGGGCAAGCTCTGGCGGACTCTTGGGGTGCGTCTATAGGGGGGCCGCAAGGAGTTCGTGGATGGTGCGGCGGGAGGAGGCGACGATTGTGGGGTTGGTGTGGAGGTAGTACGGGAGGGCGATGAGGGCTACTGAGAGGGCCCAGCCTCGGGCGCGGGCCCAGGTGGCGTCGTCGACGGAGAGGGCTTGGCGGAAGATGGGACGGGTGTCGGCGGTGAGGTAGTTCCAGGCGACCATGAGATCGGTGGCGGGGTCGCCTGCGGTGAGCATGCCGAAGTCTATGAGGGCTGTCAGCCGGCCATTGTTGACGAGGAGATTGCCGGGCGAGATGTCGGCGTGGAGGCAGACGGGGTCGCCGCGCCATGGGGGCGCCGCGAGGGCGTCCCGCCATGCGTCGGTTACCTTCTCGGTGTCTATGTGGCCGTGGAGGGACGCGATCGCCTCCATGACCTCGGCGTCGCGATCGGCGAGCGGGCCGCCCCGGCTGCCGGCGAGGGCGGGAGTGCGGGCGGCGGGATCAACGCGGCAGAGGGCGGCGACGAGAGCGGCGAGGTCGAGCGCGGCTTCTGCCATGTCGCGGACGGGCCTGGTGATGGCGTCTTCGCCGGGCAGCCACTCGTGTACGGCCCAGTGCCAGGGGTAGCCGAGGCCGGGTGCGCCGATTCGGAGCGGGGTCGGCACACGCATCGGTAGTTGGGGCGCGAGCACGGGCAGCCAGTCGTGGTCTCTGCGGACCTGCCCGGTGGCCCACTGGATGCGGGGGAGCCGAACGACCATGTCGTCGCCCAGTCTGAAGATGGCGTTGTCTGTGCCGGAGTACGGGACGGGGGAGACGGCGAGGTGTCGCCAGTCGGGGAACTGCTCGGCGATGAGGGCCCTGACGAGGGGCTCGTCAGCGATAACCTCGTTGGGGTGCATGCGTTGTGGGGGTGGTGATTGAGAGCGTTTCACAGTACAGACCGGGGTAGCCGGCATGGGATCGAGGGGACAGTGCAGCATGGGCTGGACAGCGACCAAGGCTTTGCCATGACCTATGTGGCGTTAGATGGGCTCAGGCACTGTCAAAGGTGTCTTTGTCTATGTTCAGGTGACGCAGAATGGCCCGCAGAGTTCCTGGTGGGAGGTCTTTGGAACCCCAATTTGGAACCGTGGCCCGCGTTCCCTTAATGCGCGAGCGCCAGATTTCGTGGGACCCTCGTGACTGTCGATCAAGCTCACAACCCAGCTTACGCAGTTTTCGCGCGAGCTCCCGGTATCTCATGCAGTGATCTTGAGTTCGCCAGCAACCTCCAATTCGATTGGCAAGGGCTCATCGTGATCCCTGTATGACTGTATGAAATCTGCGGCTACACCCTCAAGAATGTGCACCGCTTCCTCATGGGTCTTCCCCCACGCCATGCAACCGGGCATTGTAGGAATCTCGGCAACGAACATGCCGCCCGAGTCTTCTGTCGGCTCGCGCATCGTGTACGCCAGCTTGTATTGCTTCACCTCATGCGCCCGTGCCAAGAGTATGCTCCTTGTGCAGTACGACTATATGCGAGGCCGAGAGCCGTGTTCGCTCGGTCTGAAACACAGCGAGTGACTTAAGCATTCCATTTGTACGAAATGCCGTCAAGTTCATCGCGTGGACTGCAATCGTCTTCCAAGAGATGCCACAAGCTTTGATGTCTGTGTTAGCCGCGAGCAGATCTGGACGGTGTAGCATGGGTGAGCGGTGACCCAATTGCATCCTGCCCCAGCAGACTTGCGAAGGGGTCCGACAGATTACGAAGCGATGGCCGCATGTTGAACGAGCCCTACAACTGCAGAATCGACGGTGACTTGCAGAACGGGTAGGTGCGTACTCAACGAGAGTTGGCAGGAGATTGTGATGACTAATGATGAACTGGCGTTTGTTTCGGCGGTGGAGCTGCGGGGGATGATTGGGCGGCGGGAGGTCTCGCCGGTGGAGGTTACCGAGCTGTTTCTGGAGAGGATCGAGCGGCTGGATGGGGCGTTGTATTCGTATCTGACGGTTACGGCTGACCTGGCGCTGGACGCGGCGCGGGAGGCGGAGGCGGCGGTGATGCGGGGAGACGAGCTGGGACCGCTGCACGGGGTGCCGGTTTCGATCAAGGACCTGGAGATGACGGCGGGAGTGCGTACGACGAGCGGGTCGCTGCTGTTCAAGGACCGGGTGCCGGAGGCGGACACGGCGGTGGTGAGCCGGACGCTGGACGCGGGCGCGATCATGCTGGGGAAGACGAACACGCCGGAGTTCGGGCTGCTGGGGCACACGGAGAACAGGCTGGGCGACCACTGCCGAAACCCGTGGAACACGGAGCGGACGTCGGGCGGGTCGAGCGGGGGCGCGGGGGCTGCGCTGGCGGCCGGGCTGTGCACGATGTCATCGGGTAGCGACGGCGGGGGCTCGATCAGGATACCTTCGAGCTACTGCGGCGTGTACGGGATCAAGCCGACGCTGGGCCGGGTGCCGCGGGCCACGGGGTCGGCGCCGTATGTTGTGGCGAACCGGCTGAGCCAGTCGGGGCCGATGACGCGCACGGTGCGGGACGCGGCGCTGTACCTGCAGGTGCTGGCGGGCCACGACTCGCGGGACCCGATGTCGCTGCGGGCCGCGCCGGACGACTATATGGCGGCGGCGGACCGGGGGGCTAGCGGGCTGCGGATCGGCTGGAGCGCGGACTTCGGGTACGCGACGGTGGACCCGGAGGTAGCGTCGGCGTGCGAGCGGGCAGCGCGGGCGTTCGAGGAGCTGGGCTGCTCGGTGGAGGAGGCGGACGTGCAGGCCGGGGGCTCGTTCGACGCGCTCTGGACGATACTCACGGTGTCCTCGTATGCCGGCGTGGCAGACGACATCGCGGGCCGGGAGGACGAGCTGACCTGGTACGGGCGGGAGTACCTGGGGAACGCCGTGAACGTGCCGGGGGCCGATGTCGTCCGAGCGATCGGGCACTTCGACGTACTGAAGTCGCACTTCGAGGACCTGTTCGAGCGGTTCGACCTGCTGCTGAGCCCGACGATGGCGACGCCGGCGTTCCCGGTGGGCTCGCCGCCGGAGGTTATCGACGGGAAGGCGGTGCACTGGTTCAGCGGCTACACGCCGTTCACGTACCCGATCAACATGATCGGGCACACGGCGGCGAGCGTTCCGTGCGGGTTTTCTTCCGACGGACTGCCGATCGGACTGCACATAGTGGGACGGTTCGGGGACGAGGCGACGGTGATCGCGGCGTCGGCGGCGTTCGAGGAGGCGCGGCCGTGGGCGGAGGCGCGGCCGGGGGTGGCGTAGGCGGGGGTCCGCCCCTTCGCCCTCACCCCTTCGACAAGCTCAGGGCAGGTTCTAACTCTGTCCCATCAGAGGGAGAGAGGACTGCGTGGTTAGCGGGACGGAACCTCCGCCAGCAATTGAGCTTGCTGCTGAGGCGAGTATGACGAACCTAGCCGATTGCCGCGATGAAGGGCAGGTGAAGGGGTGAAATTCTGACAGCAGGCTGGGCTGGGCCGTTCGCGAACGGTCCCTGCGAAAGAAGGCGCGATCGCTGTGTTGCGTAGGGCCCTTCGTCGGGCTCAGGAGGGTCTCAGGACAGCGGCAGTGCGACACAACGAAGGCTGCGGCAGAGATGATTGCATTCTGCCGAATTGGTGACGCAGTTCAGCGTCTGCCCCCTACCCGCGCCTTGATTCCGGGCTGCTCGGGAGGGACGGGGCGCCTAGTCAGATGAGGCCTTCGGCGCGGACTTCGTGGAGGGCGGCTTCCGCGGCGGCTATTGTGATGTCTATGTCCTGCTCGGCGTGGGAGGCCGTGAGCAGGAAGCGGGTGCCGCTCTGGACGCCGTGGTTAAGCAGCGCGAGGTTTAGCTGGGCCTCGACGGCGCCGTTCTTGGCGGCGTGCATTTCGTCTAGGGACGCGGAGCAGTGGACGCCGCCATCGCACTCGTGGTCGAGGCCGAGGCGCAGGAAGACCGCGGACGGATGGCCGGAGGCGCAGCCGGGGACCTCCATGCGGGACAGGAGATCGTTCAGGCCGTCGCGGAGTCGGGTGCCCATGGCGTCGACGGTGTCGTTGACGGGCGTGGTCTCGATGAGCTCGAGGCCCCTCGCGCCCGCGGCGGATGAGAGCGGGTTGGCGTTGAATGTGCCTGGGTGCCCGACGCGTTCAGCGGCGTCATGCAGGGCGTTGTTGCTGCTTTCGATCATGTTGACGATGTCAGCCTTGCCGGCCACGCCGCCGCCGGGCAGGCCGCCCGCCAGGATCTTGGCCATGGTCGTGAGATCGGGCGTGACGCCGTAGTAGGCCTGCGCGCCTCCCTTCGAGGTGCGGAAGCCTGTCACCACTTCGTCGAAGATCAGGACGACGCCCTCCTTCTCCGTGAGTTCGCGGAGCTCGGTGAGGAAGGCGGGGTCCACGGGATCGGCGCCCATGTGCGCGCCGGTGGGTTCGAGGATTATGGCGGCGACGTCGTTGTCGCGAACAGCCTGGGCGACGAGGCCGATGTCATTGGGGGGGAGCACGATCATGGTGCCGGCGGTCGCACCGGGGACGCCGCCTGAGCCGGAGCCGACGACGACGTAGTCGTGCCAGCCGTGGAAGTGCTCCTCGAACTTGATGACCTTGTCCCTGCCGGTGTAGGAGCGGGCGAGCTTGAGGGCCATCATGGTGGCCTCTGTGCCGGAGCTGGTGAAGCGCACGCGCTCGGCGGACGGGATGAGGTTCTTGACGCGGCGGCCCCACTCGTTCTCCATGTCACCGCAGCCGCCGAGGTGGGTGGCCTTTGTGACCTGCTCGGTCACGGCCTCGACGATGGCCGGGTGGGAGTGGCCGAGGATGAGGGCGCCGTGGCCGGCGAAGTAGTCGATGATGCGGTTGCCGTCGACGTCCCACTTTGCGGGGCCTTCGGCGTGGGTGAAGAACAGGGAGAACGGCCTCAGGCGGCGTGCGTCGTGCGTAACGCCGTCCGGGAAGACCTCGCGGGCCTGAGCGTAGCGCTCGGCGGACTTGGGGTGCAGCTGGACGAAGCGGTCTTCGATCTGGGTGGGCATTCGGGCGGTCCTCCGTTGGAGTTGCTAGTTTGAGCCAAGCATGACCGCGCATTATAGACGGTGGCGGCGAGGTTGGGTGGGGGTGATGGCGGACTTGGGGCGAGAGGCCGTCTGGGTAAGACCCTTCGACAAGCTCAGGACGAGCGGGTTGGGTTAGAGCGCTTCGGGCGAGCGCGTTGGATCGTGAGGATCGGGCTACTTGTTTAGGAAGACAGGTTGGGTCCAGGCTTTGACTGGATTTGAGCAGGTTACTGTGGCGCGGATGTAGCCTTCGTTGCCGCGGAAGCGGTATGCGGCTTCTGTGCCGGAGGTCTGGCTGAATGTTGTGCCGCCTCGGCCTGTGAAGGTTACAACGTATTCCCAGTCTTCGTACCGGTGAATGCGCAGGCTGATCCCTTCTTCGTCGATTTCCAGCTCATCAAGTTCGACCCCGGTGGAGGCGTAGAAGTCGCCGCGCTCTATGCCGCCGACGATGGCGTCCTGGGTCAGCTCTGCGGCCCTGACGTAGATCCAGCCCTTGCCGGGGTTGTACATTTCGGGACCGAAGTCGTGGTAGTTGTGCGCGTCATCGACGGCGACGCCCCATATGGGCAGGCCGGCGGAGAGGACGTTGTCCCATATCTGCTCCGTGCTGTACCGGCCGGGGGCGCCGTCGACGTTGCGGTGCGGCGAGCAGATCTCCATGCAGGCCGCGCCTCTGACGGCGATGATCTCGCGGTGATCGAACGCCCATAGGTAGTTGGGGTGGGCGATCGAAGAGATGCCGCCAGCCTCCGCGATGGCGTCGATGTTGGCCTGGAGAGTCGTCACGATGTCGCCTGTGTTTATTGGTTCGACAACCCTGTGGATGCCGATGGCGATGACGTGGACCGGAGCCGGAAGAGGATGGTCCCAGGCGGGCCTCGGGATGTTGACGGTGACCTCTTCGCCGGGAATCATCAGTGGCTTCCCCGGGTCGGACTCCGCGTGTTCGTAGAGGGTGACGTGATTGTGGTCGCTGAGGACCAGGAAGTCGTAATCGTGGTCACGGTACCAGCGGACGGCCACTTCGGGCTCCGCGTCGCCATCCGACTGGTCTGTGTGGGTGTGGAGATTGCCCTTGTACCAGCTAGTTTCGGCCATCTTCCCTTCACCTGAACGGCTTTGATTCACAGGTCTGCACCGGGGCTTTTCAGTAGGCGGGGGTGGCTGTG
Organism: Dehalococcoidia bacterium; assembly: GCA_965116985.1. Classification (GTDB taxonomy): domain Bacteria; phylum Chloroflexota; class Dehalococcoidia; order Lucifugimonadales. The sequence goes on from OZ220745.1 coordinate 895,998, forward strand.
TTGAAGCTACTCGTTCAGGAAGACGGGCTGGGTCCAGGCCTTGACGGGGTTTGTGCAGGTGACGGTGGCGCGAATGTAGCCCTCATCGCCGCGGAAGCGGTACGCGGCTTCTGTGCCTGCGGTCTGGCTGAACGTAGTTCCGGCGCGGCCTGTGAAGGTGACCATATATTCCCAGTCCTGGTACGGGCGTATGCGCAGGCTCATGCCCTCTTCGTCGATCTCAAGCTCGTCGAGTTCGACGCCGGTGGAGGCGTAGAAGTCGCCGCGCTCTATGCCGCCGACGATCGCGTCGCGCGTGAGCTCCCCTGCCCTGACGACGATCCAGCCCTTGCCGGGGTTGTACTTGCCAATACCAAAGTCAAAGTAGTCGTGCGTGTCGTCAACGGCCACACCCCAGATGGGGCGTCCGGCGGTGAGGACGTTGTCCCAGATCTGCTCCATGCTGTAGCGGCCCGGTCCGCCATCGACGTTGCTCTCCGGGGTGTAGATTTCCATGCAGGCGGCGCCGGCGACGGCGGTGATCTCGCGGTGGTCAAACGCCCAGCGGTAATTGGGATGTGCAATCGAAGAGACGCCGCCGGCCTCTGCGATGGCGTCTATGTTGGCCTGGAGCGTGGAGACGATGTCTCCGGCGATGATCGGTTCAACGACCCTGTCGATGCCGATGGCGATGATGTGTATGGGCGTGGAATAGGGCTTGCCGGTACTCTGGAGGTTGGCCGAGACCTCTTCACCGGGAATCATAAGCGGGGCACGGGAATCGGACTCTGCGTGCTCGATCAGAGTGAGGTGGTTGTGGTCGCTGAGGACAAGGAAGTCGTACCCGTGATCCCCGTACCAGCGTGCGGCAACTTCGGGCGTTGCGTCGCCGTCCGACATTGTGGTGTGAGTATGAATATTCCCCTTGTACCAACGTGTATCGGTCATCTTCGCTCCTCTGTATTGCAGGTCCGGATGTCAATGCGCCGCGCAGGACCGGGTCAAGCCTACACGTTCAGGAAGACGGGCTGGGTCCAGGCCTTGATGGGGTTCGAGCATGTGACTGTGGCGCGGACGTAGCCTTCGGTGCCGCGGAAACGGTACGCGGCTTCGGTGCCGGATGTCCGGCTGAATGTTGTGCCGCCCCGGCCTGTGAAGGTGACCATGTATTCCCAGTCTTCGTTCTGGCGTATGCGCAGGCTGATGCCCTCTTCGTCGATTTCAAGCTCTTCGAGTTCGACGCCGGTGGAGGCGTAGAAGTCGCCGCGTTCTATGCCGCCGACGATAGCGTCGCGCGTTAGCTCCCCTGCCCTGACGACGATCCAGCCTTTGCCGGGGTTGAACTTGCCCGGCGCGAAGTCGTAGTAGTCGTGGGTGTCGTCGACCGCGACGCCCCAGATGGGCCGTCCGGCGGAAAGGACGTTGTCCCAGATCTGCTCGGTGCTGTACCGGCCGGGGGCGCCGTCGACGTTGCTTTCTGGAGTGAAGATCTCCATGCAGGCCGCCCCGGTGACGGCCGAGATCTCACGGTGATCGAACGCCCAGCGGTAGTTGGGGTGCGCGATCGACGAGATTCCGCCGGCTTCCGCGATGGCGTCGATGTTGGCCTGGAGCGTTGTTACGACGTCGCCCGTGTTGATCGGCTCGACGACCCGGTCGATGCCGATGGCGATGATGTGGACGGGAACGAGGAGCGGATAGTCCGGGCCCGGCTTCAACATGCTGATCGTGACCTCTTCGCCCGGGACCATCAGCGGGCCGCCGGTGTCTCCCTCCGCGTGCTCGTACAGGGTGAGGTGGTTGTGGTCGCTGAGAACGAGGAAGTCGTAATCGTGGTCCCGGTACCAGCGAACTGCGACCTCCGGCTTGGCGTCGCCGTCTGAGAGGTCGGTATGAGTGTGGATGTTGCCTTTGTACCAGCCGGACATCTAGTCTTCCTTGACAAACACAGGCTGCGTCCACGCCTTGCCGCCTGACGAGGAACGCACGGTGGCCCTCACATACCCTTCATCTCCCTTGATCGCGTAAGAGGGCCGTGGCCCCGTCTCTTCGGAGAGGACAATTCCGTCCTTGCCGGAAAAGGTCGTTGTGAAGATGAAGTCTTTCTCCTCCTCGATTTCAAGGGAGATCGACTCGTCAGACTGCTCCAACTCGGTAAGCACGATACCGGTCGATGAGTAGAACTCGCCTGTCGCCAGACCGTCCACGATGGCATCGACCGTGCGTTCCCTCGCGCGAACGACGACCCAGCCGCGTCCGGGATTGCTCATGCCGGGATGGAAGTCGTAGTAGTGGTGCGAGTCGTCGGTGGCAGTGCCGAAGATGACCCTGCCCGCACTGAGTACGCCGTCCCAGATCTCTTCCGTGCTGGGCTTGCCGGGCGCACCGTACAGGTTGGTAAATGGGACGCCGTTGTAGACTTCAATCAGCTCCGCGCCCCTCACCTGACTGACGTGCGTGTGGTCGAAGGCCCACTGATAGTTGGGATGGTTAAGCTGGGCTATGCCGTCGGCCTCGTGGATCGCGTCAACGTTGGCCTGAATCGTAGTGACGACGTCGTCGCCGTGAATGGGCTCGACGACCCGTGAGATACCGATGCCATTGAGATGAATTGGAATTTGTCCCATCTCGATATTGGCGGACACTTCCTCCCCAGGAATCATCAGCGGGCCGCCCTCGACCTCGTGCTCCAGTATCGTGCGGTGGTTGTGGTCGCTCAGCACAAGGAAGTCGTAGCCGTGCTCCATGAACCAGTTGACAACGAACTCCGGGTCGGCGTCGCCGTCCGACTCGGTGGTGTGGGTGTGGATGTTGCCTTTGTACCAGCGAGCTTCGGTCATTCTGGCTTCCCTTCTCCTGAGTACTGCCCTGCTGAGATTGAGATGTATTTCTCAACTAGAGGTGCAGGCAGGCATTATACTTTCGGCGTGGCGATGATATAGCGAATCGGTATCGGCATGGCACGTAATCAGACCGGAGGTTGACTGGATGAAGTTCGCGATTGTGGGCGCGGGATCGATCGGGATGTACCTGGGGGCGCGGCTGAGCGCGGCGGGGCACGAGGTCTGGCTCATGGCCAGAGGACGCAATCTCGAGGCGCTGCGCGAGGGAGGCGTCTCTGTGCGAAGCCCGATCGGGGACTTTTCGGCGCGGCCGCACGCTTCGGACGACTTCGACGAGCCTGGCGCCGTGGACTACGTGCTGCTGACGGTCAAGGCGTTCAGCGTGCCGGAGACGGCGCCCAGCCTGCCGCCGCTGCTGGGCGAGGACACGGCGGTGGTGGCGGCGCAGAACGGGATACCGTGGTGGTATTTCCTGAAGCACGGCGGCGAACTGGAAGGGACAATGCTGGAGCGGCTGGACCCGGACGGCCTGGCCGCGGAGATTTCCATCGAGCGCGTGATCGGGTGCGTGGTGACCGACATGGTGTCCTCCGCGCCGGAGCCCGGCGTGGTGGAGCATCTGGCGGGCAGCCACGTCTGGATTGGCGAGCCGGACGGCACGATGAGCGCGCGGTGCTCGGCTCTGTCCGAGGCGATGGAGGAGGCGGGGTTGCGCTGCGAGGTCACGCCGCAGATACGAGCGGAGATCTGGGACAAGCTGCTCAAGAGTATGAGCACGAACCCGATCAGCGCATTGACGAGGGCTACGCTGGGAGAGATGAGCTGGGACTCCGACGTGCTGAACCTGGTGCGCGCGGTCATGGTGGAAGCGAAGGAGGTGGCTGAGTGCCTGGGGGTGCAGGTGCCGACGCCGATCAACCAGAACATGGCGGAGATTGCCGGCGGGCTGGGCCCTCACAAGCCATCGATGCTGCGGGACGTGGAGTCTTCGCGGTCGATCGAACTGGACGCGATTGTCGGGGCCCCGATTGACATCGGCGAAATTCTGGAAGTGCCGATGCCGAGCTCAAAGGCGGTGTACGCGATCACCAAGCTGCTGGCCGAAAGCGTGGAGACGTCGGCGATAGAGAGGCGGCTTTCCGGCTAGGACGGCCGAGGCGATGCCTCAAGCCGCGGCAAGGGGGAGCGCGCAGTCGGTCTAGCGCGGCGCGCTGAAGTGGACGGACTCCTCCGCGTTGGCGTTCAGCCTGTAGCCTGAGGCCTCGGTTCCGGCAGCATCCTGCGGGGCGGCGCGCTGCACGACACGTATTCCGTAGCCGGCGAGCATGCGGTCCACCTTCGCCAGCGACCGGTCTACCTCTTCGGAGCCGCCTGCCGCCGGCGCCAGCGTCCTGCGAAGCTCCAGCAGGTCTTTCGTGACCGACAGCGCCATTTCGACGCCCGCCAGGTTCAGTCCCAGGCGCTCGACGAAGTGCTTGATCAGCCTGAGACGCGCGATGTCCTCGTCCGAGTATGTGCGCAGAGTGCCCATGCGCAGAGGCTCGACGAGGCCGGCACGCTCGTACTTGCGGAGCGTCTGCGGGTGCATGTCGAGCGTATCCGCAACCATGCTTATGAGGTAGATGCCCTGCGCCTGTCTCATCGTCATTGCAGGTGGGTTATATCGCATAAGGAGCCAGTTGTCAATTCCGTATCCATGCCATCCTCCAATTTCATAAGGCCTTGACACGCTCTGTATCAAGACCTATACTCCTGTCATATCCTGCGTCAGGAGGTTGTGATATGGCCGAGCCGGCGACATTGACACGGAGCAAGACGGGCCAGGCGGACGGCAACGAGCTGAATGCCAAGCTCGCGAGCGACGTCGAGGCGGTCCTGGAAGCGACCGAGCGTTCACACCCGGTTGGCGAACGGAGCACAAGGCGGTTGCACTTCCAGGTCCCGCAGGCGGGCGTGAGGTACTACTCGCTCCCGATCGTGGACTGAACCGACGAACAGCCGAAACGAAGCAATCGAGAGTTTTCACAGGAGGCATGCTGAAATGGTACAGAGATGGGACCCCTTCAACGATATGCGGCAGCTTCAGAACGCGATGGACAAAATGTGGCGGAGAGTGGGCACGAACTCGCAGGACTCTTCGGAGAACCCGGAGATCGAGGCCTGGGCGGTACCCCTGGACGTAGCGAAGAACGGCGACGACACGCTGATCCGCGCTTCCATGCCCGGAGTCGCCCCGGACGACATCGATGTCTCGATTGAGGACAACGTGCTGACGATCAAGGGCCATACGTCGAAGGAGCACCAGGAGGAGGGCGAGACTTACCTGATGCGAGAGCGAAGGACGGGCTCGTTCCACAGGGCCCTGCGCCTGCCGGACTCGGTGGACCCGGACAGGGTGGAGCCGCGGTACGAGCACGGGGTGCTCACGATCACGGTGCCGAAGGCCGAGGCGAAGCGAGCGAGGCAGCTGACCGTGCAGGTCGGTAACGCCCCGAGGCTGGATGGGGGGAACTAGCCAGCAGACAGGTCTCAGTTGACCTTGGGACGGTGCGGGTCCGGAGAGGGCCCGCACCGTTCTTGCGTTATGGGAGGGGCCAAACGGAAGGCGCGCGGTGGTCTGGTAGCGGGTTTGAGGCAAGCCTGTACAGGGTGCGGGGAGTAGCGCGTTGATATGGCCTGTACGGGCTTGATTGTTGGCGGGGGCTCTTAGGTCCCTCGAGGGACTCGGGATGACAGATTGGGTGATGGTGGTGGGCAACGTGCCGGAGTAAGGCTGGTTGGGAACACACCGCTACGGAGAATTAGAGGGCTTGGGTTCTTCTCCTACCGTTTCATCCTGCTCGGCGGAGTCGAGTGCGGCGTTGTCCGGTTCGGGCAGCGGGGACTGGAGTTCGACTGTGTGGGAGCCGTTCCACTCGTTGTAGAAGTAGACGAAGACGTCCCTTCCTGCGGCTACCAGCGGGACGCCGACTATCACGCCCCACAGGCCGGCGATCTCGCTGGACACGACGAGGATGATCATGATGAACGCGGGGTTCAGCCTTAGCGCGCTTCCCTGAATGCGCGGCGAGATCACGTTGTTCTCGACTAGTTGGACGATCACATAAACCAGGACCACGCCGATGATGCGGTCCGGCGAACTTGCCAACGTGACGAGCAATCCGGGCACGGCGCCAAGCACGGGGCCAATGATGGGAATCAGGCCGAACAGGCCGGCGACGAGGCCAAGGATCGCCGCGAACTTGATTCCGAGAATCGTCAGCCCGATGAAGACAAGCCCGCCCACTATCGTGGCGCTCAGCAACTGGGCTCTCACGTATGAGCCGATGACGCTGTTGACCAATTGGAAGACGTGGCGGGCGCGCGTGCGTCCGTGTGGCGACAGCATGGGGTAGAAGCCCCCGACGACCTCCTCGCGGTCCTTGAGAATGAAGAACAGGAAGAATGGCACGATCGCCAGGCCGATTACCAGCGTCACGGCGTTCGATACGCCGCTGACCGTCCTCTCCAGAATGCCGCTCGCGGCTGCCGCCAGCACGTCGCCGCCAGCCGCGACAGCGTTCTCAACCTGGGCCCGAAGCTCGACGGGGATCCGTTCCGTCAAATCGCGGGACCAGCTTTCCGCCGTTTCCCGGGCCCTCTCGTAGAGGTTGGGGAAGGTATGAACAAGCTCTTCCGCCTCATGGAACAGCGGCGGGATGGTGATGTACGCGATCCCCGCCATGACCAGACCGAATACGACGTAGATGGCAAAGATGGACGCAATGCGGGTCATGCCGGGCCATCTCTCGTGGCTCGGCAGGCGCGTCTCAACGAATGCGACGACTGGGTACAGCAATTGGGCAAGAACGACGCTGATCACGAAGGGGAACAGAGCGCCCCGGGCCAGGTACAGGACCACCGCAAGGGCCAACAGCGCGCCCGCAATGAGTCCCGGGCGACGCCACCTGATCCAGGCCTGGTGCCCGGCGCCGTCCTCGGCGGGAGCATCCGCGCTTCGACTACGCAATCTGACTTACTCCGTTAGGCGACCTGTGCGGCTGAAGGCGTCCGCAGCAACCGCGCCGGGTTCCCTGCGGGCCCGCGATGGGCGTAACTGACGCCCCGGCCAGGGCGGCAAGACGCCGCCCGAACAACCGGGCCCTCAGTCCAATCACAGTTTGGTACTTAACGCGACGCGGTGGCTAGCAGAAAATCGCGGTCTTGCCTGAGTATTAGGGAAGTAACATCGACGAAGAACGCATAGACCGGGAGACCGACCATGGACGATAGCAAAAGGACGATTCCGCAGGACCGGGACAGTGAGGTCGGGTCCGTAGTGGCGCGGGCGATCTCATTGGACGAGGTGGAGGACATTGCCGACGAAGTCCGGCGCCTGCTCCGGGCGGGAGACTTGCAGACGGCGTGGGAAAGGATCCGGCACCTCCACCCGGCCGATATTGGGAGCATCATCTCGGGGCTTCCGCGCAGCGGCCGGGAGGCGATGGTGCAGGTCATGACTCCGGAGACGGTCTCATGGATGCTGCGCCAGATGAACCCCGTCGTGGCCGGCCGGGTTGGGACGCGCCTGGGTGCGCAGCTACTCACATTCGTCCTGAGCCAGGTGCATCCGAGCCATGCGCTAGCGACGCTGCGGCGGCTGCCCCTCCTGCGTTCGCGCGAAGTTGCCGAGTCGCTGGAACAGTCCGGGGAAGCCGGCGAACTACTTGCACACTCGCCGGACACGGCCGGCGGGCTCATGTCGACCGAACTACCGACTGTGGGCATCGACGGGCTCGCGGAGGCGGCGAAGGAGAGCCTGCAGGCGTTCGGGGAGAGTCGTTACAAGCTCACACACCTGTATGTCGTCGGGGAAGGCGACGCGCTCGTCGGACAGATCAGCATCGTTGATCTCGCGCTGGCGGACGGCTCGACGCCTGTGCGGGACATTGCCTCGACGATTGTGGCGGCGGTTACGGCTGACACGCCGGCGGAGGAGTGCGCGCGGCTGCAGCGCCACTACAACCTGACGCAGCTTCCGGTGGTTGCGGGAGACCGGATCGAAGGCGTAATTCTCGCCGAGTCGCTGTTGAGCGCGACGGTCGAGGAAGACACGCTCCTGATGCAGCAGGTCGGCAGTGTGGCGGGCGAAACGGTGGACGGCGCGCTGAGCGAGTCGGTCCGGACGCGGCTGCCGTGGCTCACGGTGAACCTGGGGACGACGTTCCTGGCGGCCGCGACCGTGGCGCTGTTCGAGTCGACGCTCGCGCAGGTGGTTGTGCTGGCCGCGTTCCTGCCGGTCGTCGCGGGACAGGGCGGCATCGGCGGCACGCAGACGCTGACGCTCATCGTGCGGGCGATCGCGCTTGGCGAGCTGGTGGGCATCGGCGCGCGGCGTCTGCTGGTACGGGAGGCGATGCTCGGGCTGCTGCACGGCGTGTGGCTGGGCGTGCTGGTGGCGGCGATAGCGATACTGTGGAAGCAGAACCTCGGCCTCGGGCTCGTGCTGGGTCTGGCCATGCTCGGCAACATGATGATCGCGGGCTGCGTAGGCGCGGCGGTGCCGCTGTTCCTGCGCCGCGTGGGGCAGGACCCGGCGGTCGCGTCAGCGGTGGTGGTGACGACGGTCACGGACGTGTTCGGGTTCCTGCTGTTCCTTGGCATCGCCAGCTCGGCGATCGGGCTTATTGCGTAACGCCGGAAATCGCCGATACGGCTGTAGCCAAGCAGGATTTAGCAGCATCGCAGCCATCGACTGTGTCTTGCAGCTTCGAGGAGCTCAGTGGATGCGCTTGTCCCGGCCTGCCCACTCGCGTTCGCGGAGGACGAACTTCTGGATCTTGCCTGTGGCGGTCTTGGGGAGGTCGCCGAACTCGACGTATCTAGGGGCCTTGAAGTGGGCCAGGTTGTCGCGGCAGAAGTCGATGATGTCCTGCTCGGTTACTTCCGCGTCGGGCTTCTTCACGACGAACGCCTTCGGGGTCTCGCCCCACCTCTCGTCCGGCACGCCGACGACGCTCACCTCCAGGACGGCGGGGTGGTCCATCACTATGCGCTCGACCTCCTGGGTGGAGATGTTCTCGCCGCCTGAGATGATGACGTCCTTTGCCCTGTCCCTCAGCTCGATGTAGCCGTCCGGGTGCCAGACTCCGAGGTCGCCCGAGTGGAACCATCCGCCTTCGAATGCCTTCTGGGAGGCGGCCGTGTCGTCGAAGTAGCCGGACATGACGTTGTTGCCGCGCATGATGACCTCGCCCATGGTCTCGGCGTCCTTCGGCACGTCGTTCATGTGGCTGTCGACCACGCGCAGCCCCGGGTCGGCCATCAGATACGGCACGCCCTGCCGCGACTTGAGCTGAGCGCGCTCCTCGACGGGGAGCTCGTCCCAGCCGGGCTGGTCTGCGCAGAGGGTGTGCGGGCCGTACGTCTCGGTTAGGCCGTAAGCGTGCTGGATCGTCGCGCCCATTCCCTCGATGGTGCGGATCACCTGGGGCGCGGGAGGCGCCCCGGCGGTGACTATGAAGAGGCCGGACAGATCGCGGCCCTTCGCGGACGGCGAGGAGTACATCATCGTCAGGACGGTCGGGGCGCCGCACATGTGGGTGACGCCTTCCGACTCGATCACGTCGAAGATCGAGTCCGGGTCGATGCGGCGCAGGCAGACGTTCGTGCCCGCGACGGCGGCCACGCCCCACGTGAAGCACCAGCCGTTGCAGTGGAACATCGGCAGCGTCCAGAGGTATGTGCTGCGCCAGGTTATGCCCATCTCCAGCGCCTCGCTGATCGCGGCGAGGTACGCTCCCCTGGCGTGGTACATGACGCCCTTGGGCATGCCGGTGGTGCCCGACGTGTAGTTGATCGCGATGGTGTCCAGCTCCGAGTCGAGCGGGACTACCGGGTCCGAGGGCGAGCCCATCTCGAGAAACATCTCGTAGTCGGGGCCGGGAATGCCGGCCGCCATTCCCGCGCCATCGTTGACATGCACGAACAGGTCGACGCCCGGGACTTCGGGGCGGACCTGGCGGACGACCGAAGCGAACTCCGTGTCGAACACGAGGACCTTCGCGCCGGAATGATTGATGATGTAGGCGATCTCGCGGGCCGACAGCCGGATGTTGATAGCCACGAGTATCGCGCCCGCACGGAGGGGGCCGAAGTGCCCTTCGAGCATCGCGGGCACATTGGGAACGAGGAACGCCACGCGGTCGCCCTTCCCTACTCCGGCCTGCCGGAGCGCGGACGAGAGGCGGCAGACACGCTCGTGGAACTGCGCGTAGGTGTAACGCTTGTCGCCGTGGACGATGGCCGTCTTATCGGGATAGACGGCAGCGCTTCTCTCCAGGAGCGACAGCGGGCTGAGCGGTTCGAACGATACGGTGCCGGACATGACGTACCTCCATCAGTTGCCGCGTCGAGACCTCTGCTCGACCGTCTGCCCTCTCATTCCTTCGACAGACTCAGGGCAGGCCCTCGACTTCTCCCGCGCGGGGGAAGAGGGACTAAGGTAAATCGTGCATAGGGCCAACGGGGCGCGGCTCTGGCGATAACATACAATGACCGGCGGCAATAAAGCGACAGAAACCGGAGGCAATAGGCATGGCAAGACTCGTTTACGTGACGCTTCAGGACGAGGACCGGATCGCGGCGTACTCGGCTGACCGGGACACAGGACGGCTGACGAAGATCGGTGACACGGATGCTCGCAGCGGGCCGGCGCCGCTGGCCATCGACCCGCGGCGCGAGTACCTGTACGCGGGGCTGCGCGGCAACAACACGCTGGCGAGCTACCGGATCGACGCGGCGAGCGGCGGGCTCACGCCGGTGGGGAGCTTCGAGCTTCCGTCTGATCCCTGCTACCTGGCGACGGACCAACGGGGCCGTTTCCTGATGGGCGCATACTACTTCGCGGGGATGGTCTCGGTGCACCGGCTGGACGGTGAAGGCGGAGCCGAGCCGGTGCAGGAGATCGAGACGTACAAGGGGGCGCACTCGATCCAGACCGACCCGGGGAACCAGTACGCGTTCGTGCCGCACATCGCTGGAGATTTTGGGCCGAACCTGATCCTGCACTACCGGTTCGACCAGGAGACCGGACAGCTCACGCCGAACAGCCAGCCGGAGCTTGTACCTGAGCCGGACGCGGGGCCCAGGCACTTCTGCATTCATCCCCGGATGAACGTGTTCTACTTCTCAAATGAGCAGGCGAGCAGCGTGACAGCGTACGAGATGAGCATCTACGACGGGCTGCTCACGCCCAAGCGAACGGTGCCGACGCTGCCGCGGGGATACGAAGGCGAGAACACGTGCGCCCAGATTCAGATCGCTTCCACGGGCAAGTTCCTGTACGCGCCGAACCGGGGCCACAACAGCATCGCGTGCTTCGCTGTCGACGATCACTGGGGCGAGTTGACGCGCACGGCAATCGTGCCGACGGAGCCGGTGCCGCGGGCGTTCAGCCTGGACCCGGACGGGCGGTTCCTGTACGCAACGGGACTGGAGTCGGGCAACCTCGCGTTATACGAGATCGACCAGGAGACAGGCGACCTCACGCACGTGGAAACGTACGCTGTGGGCGCAGCGCCAATGTGGGTGCTGGTGGTGGATCTGTAGACGAGGCGCGGTGAAACTGACGAAGTTTGACGCGGCCGATTTCCTCGACAGCGAAGAGGCCATGATCCAGTACATAAACGCGGCATTGCGGGAGGATGACCCAAAGTTCTTTACTAGGGCGCTGTCGAACGTGGCACGCGCCAAGGCAGTGACCTCTGCAGTCGAATGTTCAGGCTGTTGCCGGCAAGGGTAGGACCTCGTTCTAACGGTTGAGGAGGCAAGCGACATACACAGTTAGGGCTCGCACAAGGGTTGCCTCTCTCGGGTAACGTCCGAGAGCCCCCAAGGGGCTGCCACGAAGTCTTGAAGACTTACGTACAAGAGAGCCACTCAATCTCAGATGCGAGTCCGGGGCTGAACTTGCAAGTATGGTAGAGTCCAGATTGGCAAGGACCACCTTGCGAAGAGCGGAGAGATGGCGACAACAGCACAGCACGAGCGCATCAGCGAGCAGTTTCTTGAGCACGCGGAGGCGGAGCTCGAGAAGGGAGACCTGCTACAGGCTTCCGAGAAAGCGTGGGGCGCGGTAGCGCATTACGTCAAGTCGGTTGCCAAAGAGCGGGGGATGCGCGAGGGCGCCCACTGGCACATCAACGCGGCTGCCGATGAGATCCTCAAGTTTTCAGACGATCCAGAAGGGTCCACTGGGCGCTTCAATTCCATGAACGGTCTTCACAGGAACTTCTATGAGGCCGACATGACGGAGTACCAAGTCCGCGTGGGACTCAACAACGCACGCGTACTGCTCGACGAACTAAAGGCGGCGGCGCGCCGGATGCCGTCCCGCCGATCCGACACCTGACCGCAGGGCGTCAATTACCGGCGGATGGGCAAGGCCCCAATCTGCCCTTAGACAGCCACGAGCGTAGTCAGCGCAGGCGGCCTCACGCCAGGCAAATCATCGTAATTCAAGAGACCTCTGTGGCGCCTCAACCCTGTTCGCTACGTGCGCTCTCGGAGCCCATCGCTGTGGGCGGCCTCACGCACGTGGAGACGTACGCTGTGGGCGCGGCGCCAATGTGGGTGCTGGTGGTGGATCTGTCGGTGCGCGGCGGTTAGCCCTCAGAGGAGGCGGGAGCCCGCAAGATAGACTCAATGAACTCATCCGTGAGACGGGTCCTTTCGTCGCACTCCTGCCAGAGGTCATTATGGGGGCGCATTCCGTGAAACAATCTAAGCACTACGCCCTCAGACTGGGCGGCGGTCACGGCAGGGATGAAGTCGCTGTCCCCGGCAACTAGAACCGCCTCTTGAATCGCCTGTTTGGCAGCGAGCTGGACCATGTCAACGCCGAGCAAAATGTCGACCCTCTTCTGTTCGAATCGCGGTCTGCCTCGCTGGTCGATGCGGCGCGCTAGCCGTCCAAGCCTGACCTTGTAGCGCGGCAGACGATCCAGCGCGTCGAAGAACTTCCGCCGCCCGGAGTAACGAATACGCTCCTCTTCTGTTGGAGGATCGCTCTGATACGATGGGCAGTGGTAGTAGTAGGTCCTCAGGATGTCTGACGTGCCGGCCATTCGCTCGGACAAGGCTTGGAAATCTATCCTGGCCTCATTGAATTCATCCTTCAGGACGTGTTCGAGATAAGCTCCGTCAATGAATATGGCAACCCGCGTCACTATTCTGCATCCTGTCCTAAACGGAGAAACGGGGCACCTTGAAGGCACCCCGTTTAACGAAAGATATTGACACCCAACGTGCGCCGCGAGGACGGACGCTAGGGAAGATGTTAGATATCAATATACTTTCAATCGAGTTCTTGGTCAACGATCAAGGCGCACACTGCGATCGAATCTCGCGCTGCAATTCAAGGAGATACGTATGAGGCTGACGCCCAAGGAGATGGACCGTCTGACGATCTTCACGGTGGCGGAAATGGCGAGGCGCAGGAAGGCGAGGGGGCTCAAGCTCAACCACCCTGAGGCCGTGGCGTTGATCAGCGACGAGCTGCTGGAGGACGGGCGCGCCGGCCTGAGCTACGAGGAGATCGAGTCGCGAGGTGCCGGCATTCTCTCCAAGGATGACGTTATGGACGGCGTCGACACGCTCGTGAGCAGCATCCGGCTTGAGGTGAACTTCGCAGACGGTAACAAGCTGGTGGTCATCGACAACCCCATCAGGTAGGCGAGGAGCCGCACGACAATGAGGCCAGGTGAAGTCTTCACAAGAAACGGCGTCATCCGCTGCAACGATGCACACTCGGCGGTGTCGCTTGAGGTGGAGAACACGTCGGGCCACGCCGTATCGGTTACTTCGCACTACCACTTCTTCGAGGCGAACCGGCGGCTGCTGTTCGACCGCAGGGCGGCGTACGGCAGGCGGCTCGACATCCCGGCGGGCGCGGCCGTGCGCTGGGAGCCAGGCGAGCGGAAGCGGGTGCGGCTGGTGGACTTCGGCGGGGCGAGGCGCGTACACGGCTTCCACGGGCTGGTGAACGGCGCGCTCGACGAAGCGGACGCCGGGGCGGCGCTGCAGCGGGCGGTCGAGGCCGGTTTCTTGCACAAGGAGGACTGACGCTGGCCCACGTAATCGACCGAGCCACATACGCGAGAGAGTACGGCCCTACGACCGGGGACAGGGTGCGCTTGGGCGACACGGACCTCATCGTAGAGGTGGAGCGCGACCTGGCGGAGTACGGCAACGAGCTTGTGTACGGCTGGGGCAAGAACGTGCGGGCCGGCATGATGATGGGGCACGGCCGGCCGGGCGACAGCGAGCTGGACACCGTGATCCCGGGAGTCCTGATAATCGATCCCCTGCTCGGCGTCATGAAAGGCGACATCGGGATCAAGGACGGGCTGATCACAGGCGTCGGCAGGGCCGGCAACCCCAACATCATGGACGGCGTGGACCTCGAAATCGGCACGAACACGCTCGTCAGGTTCGGCGCCGGGCTCATCGCGACGCCGGGCGGGGTGGACAGCCACGTGCACCTCGTCACGCCGAAGCTCATTCCGGTGGCCGTGTCCAGCGGGATGACCACGCTCATCGGGGGCGGGCTTTCGCAGAACGCGCAGTTCAAGGTCCACAGGACGTTCGAGGCGCTGGAGCGGATGCCGGTCAACGTGGCCCTGCAGGGGCTGGGCAGCGCGACGCACCCCGCGCCGATGCTCGAGAGCCTCGAGGCGGGCGCCTGCGGGTTCAAGGTGCACGAGGACACGGGCGCGTACCCGGACGTGATCGACGCGTGCCTGAAGGTGGCGGACGCGCATGACGTGTCCGTCGCGCTTCACACCGACGGGCTGCAGGAGTCGGCGCACGTGGGCGAAACGGTGGACGCGATCGCGGGACGCGCCGTCCACGCCTACCACGTCGAGGGCGCGGGCGGCGGCCACGCGCCGGACGTGCTGGAGCTTGCGGGCGTGCGGAACATCATCCCGTCGTCAACTACGCCCACAGTCCCGTACACGGTGGGCGCGCACGGCGAGCACTTCGCCATGACGGCGCTCATCCACGGCGTGCGTAGGCACGATCCGGCGGAGTCGGCGGCGCTGGACGACAGGCTGAGGCGCGAGACGATGGCGGCGGAGGACGTGCTGCACGATATGGGCGCGATCCCGATCATCAACTCCGACTCGCAGGGCATGGGCCGCATCGGCGAGGTGATCTGCCGGACGTGGCAGCTTGCGCACAAGATGAAGGCCGAGGCGGGCGACAATGGCTCTGGGCATGACAACGAGAGAGTGCTCCAGTACATCGCCAAGTACACGATCAACCCTGCGATCGCCCACGGCATCTCTGACTACGTGGGGTCGATCGCGGCGGGCAAGATGGCGGACATCGTGCTGTGGCGGCCGGAGTTCTTCGGGACCAAGCCGGAGCAGGTCATCAAGGGCGGCTTCACCGCGTGGGCGCCGCTGGGCGAGGGCAACGCAAGCGTGCCCGGCGTGGAGCCGGTGGCGTACGGGCCGCAGTTCGGCGGGTCGGGGGAGGCGGCGCCGTCGCTGAGCGCGCTGTTCGTCTCTGAAGCCTCGCTGGAGCTGGGGCTGCGGCGCCGGCTTCGGAGCGCGCGCAGGCTGCTGGCGGTCCGCGGCGTTCGCGGCGTGACGCGGGACGACATGGTCCGCAACCGGCGCTACCCGGACGTGCGCGTGGACTCGACGGAACGGCAGGTGAGGGTCGACGGGCAGGCGGTAACGTCGCAGGCTGTCGCCGAGGTGCCGCTCAATCGACGCTACATGCTGACTTAGAGGAGGTTACGCGATGAAGATCACGCGCATCTCAGTCTACTCGGCAGTCCTGCCCTTCAAGGGGCGGCCGTCGCGGGGAAGCAAGACCGTGATCGTAAAGATGGAGACCGACGAAGGTCACGTCGGCCTCGGCGAGGTCTGCACGATCGACGAGCGCTATATGCGCGGCTTCGCGGATGGCGCGGTCGCGGGCATCCCCATCATCGCGAAGCACCTGATCGGCGAAGACCCCTTCCACTACGAGCGGCTCAACCGGAAGTGGGACGCGGTCTTCAGCCACGACCTGTACGTGAAAGCGCCGCTCGATATGGCGCTGTGGGACATCATGGGGCAGGCAACCGGCCGCCCGGTGTGCGATCTCCTGGGCGGCCGATACGAGGGACAGGCGCCGCTGTACCGCTCAGTCTCCTTTCCGCCGGAGGGCCCGACGACCCCCGAGTTCATGGTCAACCTGTGCCTGGAGAAGCGGGCGGAGGGCTTCCGGGCGTTCCAGCAGAAAGTTGGACGCGACCCCAAGGTCGACATCCCGGCTATCGAGGCGGTCTGCGACATTCTGAACCCGGACGAGATCCTGCTGCTGGACGGGAACACACGCTACACGCTGACCGAGGCGATCACGGTGGCGAACGCGATACGCGACCTGCCCGTCATCATGGAGCAGCCCTGCCTGACCTGGGAGGAGAGCATCGACTTCCGTCGGCGCTGCCCGCTTCCTGTCAAACTCGACGAGCTGATCGAAACGCCGCAGGACATCATTCGCGGCTACGAGGCCGGCGCAATGGACATGATCGCGATCAAGGTGGCGCGTGTCGGCGGGCTGACGAAGGCGAGGAAGATGCGCGATCTGGCGATCGACCTGGGCATCAGCGTGGTCCCGGACGACGCGTGGGGCAGCGAGATCGTGTCGTCCGCGCTGCTGCACTACGCGGCGAGCACGGACCCAAGGTACCTGATCTGCTACACGGACCTGACAGACTACGTGACATTGAAGACGGCTGATGGGTTTCCCAAGAGGGACGGCCCAAACATCACAGCGTCGGACGCGCCGGGCCTGGGCCTGACATTACGCGAGGACGTGGTCGGCGAGCCGTTGCACGTGATCGAGTGAGGCCGTGTGTGCGTTAGAGGTCGAACTACTACGGCGACAATCTTAGAAATTGGGGACGATACGAGGCTCTAAACATTGTTACAACAAATCCTATCGACAATCCACTGAAGGCCACTATGTAGCATACTGCACCTATAGTAGCTATGGCGTCGTAGACCATGCGCGTAGTTGCGAAGCCAATTGCGTAGCCGATGAAACCTCCATAGACCATCAATACAATGAAACCCAAGAACGTTAAACCGATGATCCCTTGAATGAATTGTCCCTTCACATCAAACAACCAATAGATCGATATCCGCCTGCTTGGGATTAACCAAAGGGACATTAACAAAGTAACGACTAGGAACACCGCTGCAACAATGCCAGCGACTACACCTACATCCGAGTTCAATAGACGCTGCGCTACCCAAAACCCGACGAAATAGCCAATAACGACGCCGTGCATGGCGAGAATGAATGCCCACAAAATTACTTTACCGCAGAAGACAACACTCCTTCGCAGAACATCGCCGATGTTTATGTTCCGAGCCTGGGGAGCAGAGCGTGCATGCTTCTCAGTTGGCTTGAAGTACGCTTGTGTAGTCACCTGGCTACGGTCATACTCAGCGCGCTTTGCGGGATCGCGCAAGACCGAGTAGGCTTCGTTCAAGCGCTTGGCCTTATCTTGTGCATCGTAGACTGTGGAAACATCGGGGTGTACTTGACTGATCCTGTGGCGATATGCCCGGTTTATCTCATCAGGCGACGCAGTGGACTTGATGCCAAGCACATCATAATAAGTCACAATGCTCTCCGAGACCGCTCGAGTATCTCGCATGCGCCGGGAACCTTGCGAAGGCCAACCTCTAATGCCCATTCCACTTCGTTTGAACGGCAGCAGTTGCTCTGCGCAGTATGAAGCTGAATCCTTGCGGATCGAGATTTCGACAACAGGATGAACCTGATCGTCGTTGCGCTCGTAGACTACCCAGAGGTCACCATTAGTAAGGCCGACATAGTCGACACTCCTCCTGTGGAAGTACTGTAAGGCTTGGCGGCGGTGGCTACCAATGAGGTCTTCCCTCATGCGCTTAGCCTCTATGTACATAAAGGGCTGGCATCGCCGGCTTGGTGTGTGTAGCGCATAATCTGCCACTACGTATTCGTTCGCTCCGTTCCCATACCTCATGAGGCATTCGGACGTAATTACCGCGGGATCAGCCCAACCAAGTGCCCTTAGCAAAGGATCGATCAGCGCGTTGCGAGTGCGGGTCTCGTTGGACCCGATAGTGACAGAATTATGCTTGATATACGCCTGAAGCGTCTCAATGACGCGGGCAAGATCGTTCAGTTCTTTTCTATGGTCCGACATCTCAAATCTTTTCGCGAGCCACTAAATCACTCGCACTGGGTCTAACGATCGGAGAGCGTGAGCCTACGTACTCGTCACCAATGCTACAGATTGAACTGCGGCTCGTCGTAGTCGCTTAGCTTGGCGTAGATCTGGAAGCGCCCGCGCTGGTAGTCGGAGATGAACAGCCAGTTTCTGTCCGGGTGGAACTCGACCGCTGTGGGCAGGGCCAGACGCCAGCCGATCTCCTTGTCCACGGCCCTTCGCCTCGCCAGCTTCTCGCCCTCGTTGGACTCCACGAACTGCTTCTGCCACTTCGATAGCTCGACGGCGTCGCCTATGAACGACGTTATGGGCGCGCCCGTCCTGTCATACGCGTTGACGCGGTTGTTGGCCCAGTCGCAGACGTAGACATCTCCGTCGGGATCGACGGCAACGTCTGTCGGGCGATTCAGCTCACCGACCATCGTGCCGTAGCTGCCGAACTCCATCAGGTACTCGCCTTCCGGCGTGAACTTCTGCACGCGATGGTTCTTGTGGTCGGCTACATAGACGCAGCCCTCGGCATCGATCGTCAGGCCCCAGGGTGAATCGAACTGCCCGGGGCCGTCGCCCCTCGTACCCCAGCCTCCAATGAAATCGCCGTCTGAGGTGAACTTCTGCACCCTGTGATTGCGGGCGTCGACGACGTACAGGTTGTCGTCAGCGTCGAGCTGGAGGCCGGACGGGGCGAGGAGTTGTCCCTCGCCACTCCCCTGCTCTCCCCACGTGCGCCGGAACCGGCCGTCGCCGTCGAACACGGCGATGCGGTTCAGCCACTCGTCGGCCACGTACACATTGCCGGCGCTGTCGCAGGCAATTCCGGCCGGCCAGTAAATCTGGTCATCGCCTTCCCCCATGACGCCGAACTCCGCCAGGAGTTCCTCATCTCCGGGAGCGTTGCCTGCGTCGATCTTCTTGATCTGGGTCGGGATTCCGGCGCCGGCGCGGACCTGCGCCATGCCGGAAATGAGCCGGTTCACCAGGTACACGACGTTGCCCGGCCCCATTCCCAGGCTGTACGGCTTCATCATGTCCCTGCCGCCGATGGCGTGACTGTAGTCGTAGACCCTGTTGGCGATGATTTGTGTGACCACTGTGCTAGCTTCCTATGCGAACTGGTAGTCCCTTGTGGACGCGATCAACTGCACCATCTCAGAGAAGCGCGTCTCCGAGGCGCCGTTGCCGGTCCAGTCAAGCGGGCCGGACTGAGCGGCGTGTTCGACAAGCTCCCGGTACGTGTCTTCAGTCATTTCGACGGGCCCCATCAGATCGAGGCAGCCATCCACAAACTCGGCCGGCGACAGCTCGCCGCGAGACTTCAGCCGGTCGACCATCTCACGCATGCCGGGGCGGGCCAGGTCTCCCAGGATCTCGGCGAAGAAGTTGATCCTCTTGACGGCCGACCCCGTGTTGATCCACTCGATGCCGGTGTGCCAGCCCTCCACAGACGGCGGGTTCAGCAGCTCCTGGCCCATGTTCGTGATGGCCTCGGCGTAGTCGACCATGAACGGGCCGGGGAAGTCCGAACCGCCCGCCAGTCGCAGCGCGCCGATGACGGCCTCGGCAGGGCTCTTCACCCTGGCGAAGCGGGCATTCTTGAAGAAGTCGGATTTAAACAGCACGCGCAGAGCGTGGCGCATGTCGTAGTCCGACTCCCTCAGGGCGGCGGCCATGGTTTCCACGGCCTCCGGGTCCCTCGGCGGAGTGTCGTTCCAGGCGGGGACCTGCGGCTCGTCCGCGACGAAGAAGTTGTACAGGTGGCGGGCGATGAACCGGGAACACTGCGGATGCTCGAGAATCATCTCGATCACCTCTTCGCCATTGAAATTGCCCTTATGGCCCAGGAAATTCTTCTCCGTGTGGTCGTGATCGTGGTCGCGGTACTCGAACTCCCAGTCGAACCGGCCCATCGTGAACCGCGGCAGGTTCGGGGTGATCGTCCAGCCCGTGAACGCGCGGCTCGCCTCGTACACGTCCTCTTCCGTGTAGTTGCCGACTCCCATGGTGAAGAGCTCCAGAAGCTCCCTGCCCCAGTTCTCATTGACCGCGTACGCATGGTTCTCGTGGTTGTCCAGCCAGAAGATCATGGCAGGGTTCTTCGCGACGCCGGTGACGATGTCCCGGAACTTGCCCATCCCAATCTCGCGGAACATATCCACCATGGCCGAGACTTCGTGGTAATGATCGACCTTGGACACGCCGGTGGCGAAGATCTGGTGCCAGAAGAGGGTCATCTTCTCTTGCAGCGGCGCGTTCGTGACGATCATCCGGTACACCCAGCTCGTCTGGCCGACGCCGCCGAGCGTGCCCGGCTTCCAGTGACTTGGGTGATAGCGCAGGAACTCGAAGATGTCGACCGGTTCTTGGTCCTCGGGGGCCAGCAGCTCCTCAACGGTGGCCTCGTATCCCTTCGCCGCGCGAGCCTCGAGCTCGGTCCTTGGAGCGCCGAAGCCGGCGCGCCGCATGAGGTGAGCCATCAAGGCGATGTCATCAGTTGCCATATCAGTGCTCCTCCGGTGCAATTGGCATCCAGTAACTTACGGGGGTGCAGAAGGGTTGCTCTGGATAAGGTTCTTTACAAAAGAGATCACTCCATCCGCCAAATTGCTTGTGCATCGCCCAAGCCGCAAAGGCAGATATCGTCGCATCGCGCCTGTGGTGTCCTGGATCATACCCGATGGATTTGAGCAATCTCGTGAGAGTCTGATGTTCTTCGGGACGCTCTCTTATCAAATGGCGCAGCACCGTGGGGTGCGTCTCTGTAATCTTGATGCGGTGGCTCTTGTACTCCTCATAGAGGAGCTTTGCCAACCACACCCCTTGTACTGCAACGGCGCCATACAAGCCGTTAATGTGCACAACTGAACTCTTCTTCTCTGCTACAAGAGACCTTAGGATTTCGTCGGCCTTTCGATATCCGGTCTTGATCAAGGCCTTGCTCCAGAGCAATGGAGCGTCGATACCCGCCGCCAAGACTCGTGACTCACCTACTATCTCTTCAACTGCACAGAACGCTTCGTGTGCACTACTCGTCGATCCAGTCTCCGGGTTGCACAGCTGGCTACCATTGCTTTCGCACACGCTCCATCCAAAATGTCCTTTGCATTTCTGGTGTACCTTGCAGCTCGAGCCACCCTTTCCGCCGGGGTCAAAGCCGAGGATGAATCCTGTTTGAGTGGTCATGTACGGCTCCGTTTGGTTGACATGCCCGGCGGTGGCTGGCCCCTCACCCTAGCCCTCTCCCATTCTAAGGCAATCAGGGATAGGTATAGTACTAGAGGAATACAACAGTGATGGGACTGATGCTTTGGATGTACAGGACCATCCCCGCAAGTAGCCCCCGCCGGAACGCCGTTGTCACCGCCCTCACAGCCGTGGGCAGTTACGCAACCCTGCGACAGCAACTCACGAAGTGGCTCCATGACGGACGAGACCGCGCCAGCCCCCGTCATGCGCAGACGACCGTTCCCGCCTGGGCCAAGTCGAAAGGACAACCCAACCCTGCCGCCCTCCAAAGACCACGCGTAGGGGCCGTTCGCAAACGGCCCGCCCAACCACGCACCACACCAAAGCGTCGACAGGAACCCGTTCGCCCCAAGTCCGCCAAAGCATAGCCCCCAACCTGTTCGACCTGAGCCTGTCCTGATCCCGTCGAAGGGGCCTGTCGAAGGGCCCTACGCAAGCCAGCTTTCGCCCCAAGTCCGCCAAAGAGTTGCCCCCAATCCGTTCGCCCTGAGCCTGTCGAAGGGCCTTACGCAGGCCACCTCCCGCCCCAAGTCCGCCATCCCCGCACTCCCGCGCCAGCGTGAACCAGGGGGCCAGCCGGAATCCAGAGGGGCGTGGGCATTTCGCCTATCGAACCACTCGCCTCGATTACAGGAATCCACACGGAACTGTCATTCTGAACGAGGCGAAGCGGAGTGAAGAATCTAAAGCCGTTGCCCGCAAAGCAAAGTTGTTCCCAGACGCCAACCCACACCACAACCCCGGCATTCACGCAACAGCGTGAACCTAGGGGCAAGCCGGAACCCAGAGGTGCGGGGGCACTCCATCCGCCTGTCAACACCTTCTGGCGACAACACCCCGCCGCCATCCCTCAGGCGTAGGGGCCGTTCGCGAACGGCCCGCCCAACCACGCGCCACACCAAAACGTCGACAGGAACCCGTTCACCTCAAGTCCGCCAAAGTGCCCTTACCCAATCCGTTCGCCCTGAGCCTGTCGAAGGGCCTTACGCAGGCCAGCTCTCGCCCCAAGTCCGCCAAAATGCCCTTACCCAATCCGTTCGCCCTGAGCCTGTCGAAGGGCCTTCCGCCGAGCAGCGTCCGCTAGAAGTCCGCCCGCCACCAATCGCCGCCCTCCAAAGACCACGCGTAGGGGCCGTTCGCGAACGACCCGCCCCGGGACGCCACGCCGGCGAAGTAGAACCAACCCACACCACAACCCCGTCATCCCGGCATTCACGCGGCAGCGTGAACCCGGGGCCAGCCGGGATCCAGAGGGGCGGGGGCATTTCGCCTATCGAACCACTCGCCTCGATCACAGGAATCCACACGGAACTGTCATTCTGAACGAAGCGAAGCGGAGTGAAGAATCTAAAGCCGTTGCCCGCAAAACAAGGTTGTTCCCAGACACCAACCCACACCACAACACCGCCATCCCCGCACTCCCACGACAGCGTGAACCAGGGGGCCAGCCGGAATCCAGAAGGGCGGGGGCATTTCGCCTATCGAACCACTCGCCTCGATTACAGGAATCCACACGGAACTGTCATTCTGAACGAAGCGAAGCGGAGTGAAGAATCTAAAGCCGTTGCCCGCAAAGCAAGGTTGTTCCCAGACTCCAGCCCACACCACAACCCCGCCATCCCCGCACTCCCGCGCCAGCGTGAACCCAGGGCCAGCCGGAATCTAGAGGGGCGGGGAACCCCCCGACAGCCACCATGCACTGACCTCCAAGGCCTCGCCAATTATGAACACCCTCTTGACACACTAGTTCTCAGTGCCTTAAACTAGAACACGTGTCTAGCGAAACGACCGCCATATCACCAATACAGAGCATCGTCCGCGAAGAGACCAGGGACGGCAGGCTCATCGTGCGATTCCTCGTCGCCGCAATGCAGGACGAGATTCGAGACGCCAAGCCCCATCACAGGCTCGACGCCGCACGCCAGCTAATCAAGCTCGGCTTCGACGAAGCGAAAGAGTTCGCAAGCCTGCCCGCGACATCACTACAGCGCGCAGAGCAGCAGAAGCCCGAGGCCGACACCATCGACACCGCCAACCTCAACCCCGACCTCGCGCTCTTCATACGCGCAGAGACCGACGGTGGCCGCCGGGCCGTACGCTTCCTAGTCGACGTCATGCTCGGATTCATGCCCGGGTTCGGACCGCACCATCGCATAGACGCAGCCAAGGAGCTGCTCCGCCGCGGCTTCGATGAAGCCCCCGACGACCTCCCACTCTTTCCCCAGCCTGCCCTGATCTCGTCGAACGAGCCTGTCCTGAGCCTGCCGAACGGGCCTGTCGGACCGCAACAGACGTCCTCTGACGACTTCCCCGCCGATGCCGACATCCTCCTCGACTACGAACCCCCGTACGTCAACACATACGGCCACAGCCGGGACGACGGTCTGAACACCCGGGCAGTCTTCAAAGCGTCGGACGCCCTGATGGACGCCGTGGGCAGGCTCCCGCCGCCCGAGAAGCCCGGAGCATTCAACCCCGACGAGACGAGCAGCATCATCGTGCACAACGGAACGGAGCACTACTTCAAGGAACACGCCCGCACAGCGGTAGAACTGTCCATCGCCGCAGGCGAAGTCATGGACGCGATCAGGCGCATCCGTGATTCATGCCGGACACCCTCCGCCTTCATCGCCCAAAATACCAAAAAGAACTCGGACCCCGGGGAAGAACCCACCGATGACGACGGGAGCCTGTCCCAACCCCCTCGAGGGAACGCCGACGCTCCCCCTTGATCCCCGCGTCCCTGCCGCAGCGTGACCTTCGAACACAAGCCGCACCGGCAAGAGAGCCGGCCCACCCCGCAAACCCGTCATTCCGGTATTCACGCGAAAGCGTGAACCAGGGGCAGCCGGAATCCAGAGGGGCGGGGGCACGTCACGCCCGCCAACACCCTCCGGCAACAGAACCCCGCCGCCATGCCTCAAGCGTAGGGGCCGTTCGCGAACGGCCCGTCCCACCACGCCGCGGCAACGCCAGCCCACCCCGCAAACCCGCAACCCCAGGGTCAGCCGGAATCCAGTGGGGCGGGGACGCACGCGCCAACCACTCCCACTCCCCCTTCCCTGACGCCCGCAGAGCTTCTGACCTGCACCCCAGTCCGCTGGAGGCCTCTCCCGAGGAGCTCCTTCACGCCTTCGCGGTGCCCGAGTCCGGGAACGGTATCGTCGTCACCTCGCCGTCTGCGTCGCCGTCCGGGTGGTGAATCGTTATGGTCTGGCCTACCTCGATCGAGGCGTCCACCAGCGCGCGGGCGATGTACCGGCCGAACATGCGGGAGTACTGGTAGTCCAGGAGAAGGCCCGTGCTCTTGCCCTCTAAGCTGACAGGCCAGTACGCCTCCATGCGCGGAAGGGTCTCGACATCCAGGAACAGGCCGACTGACTTGCGGCCAGGGCCTTCGTCATGGATGCGCTGAAGGGCTTCCTTGCCGACGAAGGGCCCGGCGTTCAGGTTGACCACGCGGCCCAGCCTGGCCTCGTACGGATTCAGGCCGAGATTCCAGCCGTGCGTGGTGTCGGTCACGCCGCGCTCGTACCGGGGGCCGGTCATGCTCGTGATCATGAGGCCGTGCTGCTCGCCCTCTTCGACGAGCGCGTTCCAGACGCCCATCGCCTCGCTCTCATTCACCGGGCAAAGCTCGAAGCCGTACTCGCCGCTCCATCCGCTTCGCACGACCACGGTGTCCACGCCGGCGATGTGTGTCCGCACCCATCGGAAGAAGCGGATGTCGGCCGCTGCCGGCGCGACCTTCTTCATGATGTCGTGCGATCTTGGCCCCTGCAGACCGATTGGCGCGACTCTGGTCACCAGGATTTCGGTGATGTCGTAGTCGGTATGGGCTGCGATGGCGCGTGCCCAGATGTCGAAGTCCGACGGACCGTTGTAGACCCACATCACATCGTCCTCGAGCTTCAGGACCATGGCCTCGCAGTAGAGCGTGCCGTCCGGCTCGCAGATGGCAGTGTGGCGCGCCTGGTCGGAGCCGATTTTGGACAGGTCGCGGGTGCAGAGGTAATCGGTGAAGGACTGAGCATCGGGGCCCCGGATCTCGACGGGCCTCTCGCACGCCACGTCCATCAGGCCCACGCGCTCCGTAACGGCCCGGTACTGCTCGTCCGGGTCATTGCCGTAGTTCACGGGCCAATGCACGCGATTATAGGGAATGTACTGGAACGCGCCGGCCTGTTCCGTGGCCTCAAAGTACGGCGAGAAAACGTAACGCGGTCCCAACAACTGTGTCCTGTCCGGATTTACTTTAGGCATCTCTTCTCCTGCACCTGCGACTTTGTTGCGTCTGAGTTGCGACACTATGGGAAACGACCGGTCTCCCGGCCAACTGCGATTCTACGAGCGCCCGCGTGTCTAATCAAACGGGAGGCCGGGACTGGTGCCGCAGCTAACGAGGCGGGCTCGGCATGGACGCTCCATGGGGCGGCTGCGCTTCCCTGCAGGCGTACGTCACTTAACAACAGGGGCGGAATCCGAGGTTCAAGACTGGTAGGAGAATTCTCCCAGCCTGGCGAGGGCGTCCCTCCAGAAGGCGCGGCGCTCCTCCACTTCGCTGCGATCGGCGAGCTTTGTCTGCTGTACGACCACCTGGCAGCGGTCCGGGCCCTTCGCGTAGAAGCTGACGGACAGGTCGCTGCCGCGCTCGCCCGTCTCCGCTCGCATCGACCTGTTGAGATTGGCCTTCCTGACCTTCACCGTCGCCCCGAGCCAGCTATCACGACGGCCGTCATCGTTCCACACGGCGAACAGGGCCTCGACGGACGCGGGAATCGTCCTGCTCACGCTGACCTCGTAGCCGCGCGCGGTCTGGTGGACGTCACGCAGGCCGCGCTCTCGCTCATATTCCACGGTCACGGTCTGCGCCCACCAGCCGGAGATGTCATGCTGCTCACCGATCATGCGCGCAATGTCGGCGTGCTTCATGCTTGCGGCGCCGGCCTCATCGAGGACGGCGAACCACTGCCTCCAGTCTCTGCCGGTGGCGGCGGAGACGGCTTCGTCGCTCATGCGCGGGGAACGCGAGGTCATATTCACACCTTCGGAGCTGCTGTACTCGTAAGGACGACTGCGCCGACATATTACTGTCGCGGCCACGCCGTGGACAGGTATCCTTCGCGCAGGTCGTTAAAGCGGCGAGTGACACGGTCCGCTTGGAATTCACGTGAATCCGCAGCGCGTACGTAGTAGATTAGACGCTCATCTTGAAGGAGTGACAGGATGCCAACGTTCATTCAGCTACTGAAACTGCTTCCTGAAGGAAGAGAGCATCTGGTGCACGAGCCGGACTCGCTGCTGCATGCGCAGCGGCAGATTCAGTCGCCCGACGTAAACCTGCTGGGCATGTACGCAGTGCTGGGCAGCTACGACTTCGTAAACATAGTGGAGGCGCCGGACAACGAGGCGGTCGCCCGGTACTCGGTACACCTCGGCCAGGCAGCGGGCGTGGACGTGATGACGTTGCCGGCGATACCTATGGCGAGGTTCATGGACGACTCCTCGCCGGACTCGGAAGAACAGACAACGGGTGCGGAGGAGCCGCTGCCCGCCGTGTACGACTACAATTCCGAAGACTGAAGACGGCACGCGCCTTGAGAGCATGAAAATATCGCGGACAAGCAGCGAGGGGCCTCAAGCGCCTCTCCAAGGTGACATAACGTCACGATTTGCGCTATGCTGGTAGCCGACAAACTATGGGCAGCAAACCGCACCGACCGGGCCCAGGGCTGCGCGCGGTGTCCAATGGGACCACTCCACACACCCGCACGGCTGGTCATGCTGTGCGCCCCCGCAAGCCGAACGAAGTCACCCTGACAACGCCCCGACACCACTGCCCGAGTCCGACTTCAAGCCCAATCTCATGAGAATTGACAGAGCCGCGATAACCACGCACCTGCGTGAGGCCCATCTCCCTAACGTGCGGGATCAGGCCAGGCAGGTCTTACGTTTCCTTTGGACGGCTCTCATCTCCCTCATGCGTCGCGACGGCCCTGACCTGGCCGCGACGCTGGCCTTCTTTACGATCCTCTCCCTGTTCCCGATGGCCTCTCTGGCCATTCTTGTAATGTCCGCGTTCGTGGACCAGGAGTTCCTGCGAAGGTCAATTACGGACATGGTGATCTTCTTCCTCCCAACGTCCGGCGACTTCCTGTATTCGGCTGTCGACCAGCTCTTCCATGCAAGGGTGGCTGCCAGCGTGGTGGCGCTTGGAGGCGTCCTGATTGGGTCCCTGGGGCTGTTCATGGCCGCGAGCCGCGCGGTGAACCGCGTGTACGGCCGCCGGCCTCCGCCATGGTCGGTCAGCAGCGCAACCGGCCTGATAGTGACCGCGCTCATGTCCGTGGTCTTCCTGATTTCCCTTGGAATGGGTATCGCGTTCCGCATTGCGGTGCACGCGGTGGAAGCCAATGAGCTGGTCCCGACGTTCAATCCGGCCGTGCTCAGGCTGATCGAGTACGTGACGCTCTTTGTCCCGTTCATTCTTACGGGCTGCGCGTTCGCGATCGTGTACAAGGTGGCGCCGGGAGGACGAATCGGATGGCGCGGGCCCATCATCGGCGCGTGCACGGCCGTGTTCATTCACGAGCCGGTCAAGCTGCTGTTCCTGTGGTCCGCGGACTTGCTGGGTGAGCGCAACGCGATCTATGGCTCGCTGAGCTCCGCGGTGATACTGCTGAGCGGCGCCTATATGGCGGCGATCATATTCCTGTACGGGGCGTCAGTCTCCAGGCAGGCAATGGGCCGCTTGCCGAGAACGGTCAAGAAGAAGGCCGATAAACCGCAAGTTGCTGTTCAGGCCGAATCGGTTTCAGCCAAACCCAGGACGGTAGTACACACCACAGGCTGGGACGGCTAGACCGGACTGGTATCGCGACGCTCGTCGCGGCCGGCGGTACAGCTACTCGCGCTGGGGGGCGGGAATCCAGCCCTGTTCTTCGCGCCAGTTGGGGCCAATGTCGGCGAACCGGCTCATGCTCAGTTCGCTGATGTCAGTGAAGCTGACCTCGCCGTTGATGACAAGCTCGCTCACTGCCCTGCCCACGGCCGGCGAAAGGCCGAACCCGACGCTGGACATGGTGGCGATGACGAAGTTGGACGGGCTGTCCAGCATTTCGATCACCGGCTGACCGTCAGGCGTCTGCTCGACTACGCCGCCCCAACTGCGGATGACGCGGAGGTCCCTGGCTTCGCCGTACAGGTGCATCACGCGGCGGGCCAGGTTTCGAATCAGCGGCGTCGTGCGCTTTTCCGGCTCGGACAGATCCGTGACGTCAATCCACTCGTGTGGACCCCCGCCGTACGCCAGGTTGCCGCGCTTGGTCTGACGGCCGTACACGCCGTTGCCCGCGACGTTGCCGGGCCACATCGGCGGCAGTGGCTCGGTCACGATCTGCTCGACGCGGCCGTGCGCGAGCGGAAGATCCACGCCGGCCATATCGGCGATCATGCCGGTGGAAGGGCCGGCCGCGTTGACGACGCAGTCGGCCGCGAACTCACCCTTGTCCGTGATGACGGAAGTGACCCGGTCTCCTTCCACGGTGAGTCCCGTAACAGTGTGGTTCTGGTAAATGCGGCCGCCCAGGTCTTGCAGGGCCCACGCGAATGCCTGCACTGTGCGCTGGGGATTGGCGTGCCCGCCGTGCTGGCGCTTGATGCCGCCGACGATCTCCCTGTTTAGCAGGGGGACGAGTTCCCTGACCTGCTGGCCGTCGATAACCTCGGCCTTGAAGCCCAAATCGATCTCTCGCTGGACCATCTGCTTCTGGAACTCCAGGGAGTCCTCGTCGAAGCCGACGGACATGTTGCCGGCATGCCACTCGGTGGGATAGCCGAGCATCTCGTCCATCATCGGCCAGAGCCGCTGCTCCTCCATGCCGAACGGGCTATAGATGTGAAGCGTCTGCCCGCCGTTTCGCCCGGAGGCCTCCCCTCCAACAAAACCTCTCTCTATAACGATGACATCAACCTCGCTCCGGGCCAGCCACCATGCCGAGCTAAGCCCGATCACGCCGCCGCCAATGACGACGACTGCCGCTCCGTCTACCTGTGCCATCGTTGCCTCCTGCCTGCCTGTCTTACTGTTTCAAATGAGGGGTGGCCTTCGCCTATCGGACGGTCCGCCAGCGGCGGCGGCCTGGGGGCGGGCCAAGTCCGCCAACACCCCCTCTGAACATTCTCTCGATGCCGAACCAGCCCGTCCAATTCTCGCGGGTGTCTTGGTCCTCGTCTTCGGCCGACATGATGCGCAGCGGCAGCGGCCGCACGGGCGGACGGTACGTGGGCATCGGAATCTGGGACACATCGATCCCCGCTTCCTCGGCCAGCAGGAGCGAGACCTGCTCGCGGCACCGCCTCCCCTGGCAATAGCCCATGCCCGCCCTGGTGAGTCTCTTGATCTGGTCCTGGTTGACCGGGCCGTCGTTCAAGAGGGTGGAGAGGCTGCGAGAGCTCATCTGGTCCGACTGCCACTCCAGGTACCTCGGCGGCTGCACGTCGCACAGCTCCCGGCGCGTCACTTCCTCGCACAGGCACGTGTACGCGCCCCATCCGTCAGCGTTGATCTGTGACACCATCCACTTGTGGTAATGTCCGTGGACGGACGCGGGGGTGGACCCGTTCAGCTTGTTGAGGCCCGAGCGTAGGCTGCGCGCCTGCTCGGCGGTGGCGCCGCCGAGCGACTCGGCAGCCGCGATGCCGGCCAGGCGGCCCTGCTGCGCCGCGATCTCCTCGTCCAGCGCCATCGCGCCGTGCCAGCCGGCCACGTCTCCGGCCACGTAGACGTTGGGGGCGCCGCTGCCCATCCATTCGTCCGCGGCAACGGAGAAACCGCCAAACTCGGAACGGAACGGTATGTTCGCGCCGAGGAGGGCCGGCAGCTCTACGTTCGGCACCAACCCGATAGCGAGCAAAATGGTGTCGCACTCCAGCGCCTTCTCTGACCCGGACACGGGCCTGAGATCGGAGTCAACCTGGACGATGCGGGCGCCCTCGACCTCGTCGCCTGAGCCCTCGGCGCCGGCGATCGTGTGCGACGTGTGTATCTCGACGCCGCGCTCGCGCACCCTCTGCGCCAGGTCCGCGTCGCCGAGCACGTGGTCTTCGACCTCAACGATCGCGGCCACTTCCACGCCATTATCAAGCGCCGCCTCCGCCGACTTCAGCGCCAGGTCGCCGGACCCGACGATCACCATGCGCTGCGAGGTGAGCGCGCGGTAGCGGCTGATGAGGGACCAAGCCCCGTTGGCGCCCATCACGCCGGCCTTGTCCCAGCCGGGGAAGGCCATGCCCATATCACGCGCGCCGGAGGCGATGATCAGCCTGTCATAGCTGATGCACCAGGTGCGGTCCTCGTCGGCGACGCCGACCATGGGCCCTTCCAGTTCCCGCACGTTGTCCGAGTTGCGGAACGCGCCCCAGACGTAGTGGCCCAGCATCAACTCCGCGCCCGCCTCCTCGGCGGCCGCGAGGCCTTCGCTGGACAGGACCAGGCGCTGGAGCATGCTTGCCCTGTTCTGGACTGTGGTGAGCATGCGCTGGCCGAAGAACAACGGCACGTCCAGGGACATCATGCCGAGGTCTATCGGGTTCTCGTCTATGAGCAGCACGTCGACGCCCGCGCTGGCGGCCTCAACGGCCGCGGCTGTCCCGGCGGCGCCTGCGCCTACAACTATTACCGGAACGTGGCGTTCAGGCTTTGTGTACCTGCCATAGATGGAGGCCTTGTCACGTGACCGTGGGTCTACTTCCGATGTCATCCAGATTCACCTCACCGAACGGCTGCGCCCGATTCTAGCCGAAGACTCAATACCGCGAACAGGAATTGGGATGAATTACATGACATTTGGGCACCCGCTACGCCTCGTATCGCGCTATCCTTGCGCCCAAGGCTCGGACTTGGACGCCAATCAGGAGGTGGTTCCTTGTCTCGCATAGGAGAGCGCCGGCTGGGGAAGACCGGTCTGATGGTGACCGAGCTGGGTCTGGGCGCGATGGACACGCCCCAGACCTCCGAAGGCTCCACGACAATCGAGACGGCCCTGGACCTGGGCATCAACTTCATAGACTCAGGCCGCGAGTACGAGGGCAGCGAGTACCTGTTGGGGCAGATGCTCAGAGATCGAGGCGGCGAGCACGTGTACGTCTCGACCAAGTCCATGAGCCGGGGGATCAACGCCGTACAGCACGACGTGGACCGGAGTCTGAGCGTACTGGGCGCCAGGCACATCGCGCTGTACCACCTGCATGACGTCTCCACGCCGGAAGCATGGGACGAGGTCATGGCCGAGGACGGCGCGCTGAACGGGCTGAAAGTAGCGCAGTACAGGGGGCTGATCGGCCACATCGCCGTGTCGTCGCACAGCCTGGAGATCGTGGAGCGCGCGATCAGGTCCGGCGAGTTCGGCGCCGTAATGCTCGAGTACTCGGCGTTCTATACCGAGTCGGAGCCGCTGCTAACTCTGGCGGAGCAGAAGGACGTCGGCGTTATCGTCATGAGGCCACTGGGGGGCTCCGGCAGGACGAGCGCGATCCGCAACCGCATGAGCAGCGAAGACGCCAACGAGTTCCTCACCCCGTCCATGCTGTTGCGATACGTGCTTTCAGACCCGCGAGTGACGGTAGCCATACCAGGAGCGCGCTACCCGGACAGGATCGTCTCCAACGTTGATACGGCATTGACTTACGCGCCGCTTACCGACGCCGAGCGGAGGCGGTGCGAGGTTGAGGCCGCGGCGCTGTTCTCTTAAAGCGCCCGACTAACGACTTCGTCCGCACGTATGCCCTTCAACTTATAGATCGCCTATTCCAATGGCAGACACCGCGTCTACTCCGCCCCAGCCCCCTCCGACACCGGGCGAAGAGGCGCTCCCTGGCGCGCCCGGACCCAGGTTCCGCAGCATGCCGGCGCTCATGCAGACGTTCGACGCGTTCCGGTACAGCCCGTTCAGGCTGCTCTTCTTCACCATTTCACTCGCGGGCGGGGGCTACTTTCTCCAGCAGGTCGTAATCGGGTGGCTGATCTACGACGTCACGAAGTCGCCGTTCATCACCAGCCTGGTGGCCAGCCTCGAGGCCGTGCCGCTACTCATCATGTCGCCGTTCGGCGGGTTCCTTGTCGACGCGATGGACCGCCGCAAGGTGCTGGCGTCGATATACGTATACCAGGGCGCGCTCGCCGCCGCCCTCGGCCTGGGAGTAGCCGCCGGGTTCGTCGCTGAGGTCCAGATCATCGCGTTCATGCTCCTAGTCGGGTTCTCCTGGACGGTCAATGAGCCGGCGGTAGCTTCGATAATCGCGAACAGCGTGCCGAAGAAGGGCCTCCTCAACGCGTTCGCGCTGTCCAACATGGGCAGAGCTTCCACCCGACTTGCGATACCTGCCCTGGGCGGGCTGATGATCGAGTACTTCGGCGGCGGGCCCACGCTCATCGCGGAGGCCATCCTCTTCTTCATTGCCGCCGCCATTGCCATGACGATCAAGATCCGCGTCTCCGACGAGCCGAAGCCCAGACCGTCGGAGGCGATTGCCGGCCTGATCGAGGGGGCCAAGTACGTCAAAGCCAACCCTGACGTGCTGGCGCTTCTGGTGCTGCAACTTTCCGCGCCGCTGTTCATGTACCCGTTCATCGCGGGCCTGCTGCCCGTCTATGCCGCGGAGATCTACAACGTTGGCCCATCCGGGCTTGGGCTCATGTATCTCACGGGCGGACTGGGCATGCTGATCGGAGCCGCGCTGCTGGCCATGCTCAGCGGCGTCAGGCGAAGGGGAGTGATGATCTTGGTGGTGACGGCAGTCGCTGTGGCGTCGATGTTCGCCGTATCCCTGTTTCCCTGGTTCGTGGCCGGGCTGATACTGCTCACGATGGTGAACGGGTCGCAGGGCTTCTTCTACACCGCCACCAACGGCGCCATACAGGGGATCGTGCCGGACAGTATGCGCGGGCGGATCGCCGGACTCTCGATGGCCACGTGGGGCGGCTTCCCCGTAACCGCGCTGCTGGCCGGGGCGCTGGCCGAGTGGTACGGGGTCCAGGTGTCCACGTTCATCGGCGCCGCCGCCCTGGCCGTGTACACGGTGCTCCTTGTGAAGTTCTACCCGTCCATACTGAAGCTTGAGTGACCATCAGGGGAAAGGGGGGCCGAGAGGACGGAAATCGCGTAACATCTGCAACAACCCCGGCCCGATGATTGGAGGAAACACCCATGGATTCAAGGCAGTTCACCGGCAACCCCGCGCAGGTAATCGTGGAGCAGTTGGTTGCCAGCGGCGTCAAGTACGTCTTCAACAATCCCGGTTCCAGAGAAGCCCTGTTCTTCGACGCGATTCACTCGAACCCGGACATACACGGCATCGTGAGCCTGCATGAAGGCTCCGTGACCGCGACGGCGGGCGGCTTCGCGCAGGCCACCAAGGGCGTGGCCGTGATGACGGTGCACCTTGGGGCCGGACTCGCGCAGTGCCTGGGGCAGCTCATCAATGTCTGGGGGGGGAGCCTGCCCGTGGTGATAATCACGTTCGTGGGCGACACCGGAAGCAAGGGCGATTACGTCGAGTTGGACGTGACCCACAACGTGGGGCCGACGGCAATCTCGGCGCCGTTCACCAAGGCGAACTGGACTGTGATCGAGGCGGAAGGGCTGGCTCCGGCGGTGGAGCGTGCGATCAGGGTGGCCATGACGCCGCCCGTTGGCCCGGTGCACCTGGCCGTCTACGACCGGCTGCTGGGCCACGAGCAGTCGACCGCCACGATCGCTGAGGGCCCGTTCCCGCAGGTGAGGGCGGGCAGTCCATCCGACGAGGACCTCTTGGAGGCCGCCCAGTACCTGCAGGCTGCGGAACGACCGCTGATCTGCGTGGGCGACGGCGTGTGGAAGAGCGGGGCCGAAGCGGCCACGGCGGCGCTGGCGGTCAACTCGGGCGCCGTTGTCGCGGGCGATATGAGGAGCATTTCGATCAAGCACCCGCTGCACACCGGGAGGCGGGTCGACGCCGTTATTCAGGAGTGGCAGCCGGACTGCATCGCATTCATCGGAACGCGGCCGACCAAAGTATGGAGCGCGAACCACTACCAGGCGTACGGAGGGGCGGACAGGACGTTCGCCATCGGCTCCGGCATCGACCACCTGAAGAACGTGCCCGGCCTGGACCTGGCGATTCTGGCCGACGAACTGCGGACCGTCGAGCGGCTCAACGAGTTGCTCGAGGGAGAGCTGGCGCCATCGAACGCCGAAGAGAGGCGGGAGAAGGCCCGGCAGGCGGCGGCCAACGTCCAGAGCGCGAGGCGGAAGGAAGCGCAGCGCAGAGGCCCGGAGCAGGACAGGGTACGGGGCTGGGTGCTGGCCGACGCACTGGACGCCGCCATGGAGAAGCAGGGCGGCGGTCTCATCACGATGGAGCAGTTCGCAACGCCCATCGAGGTCCTGGGCGGAAACGGCGGGAACAACGTCTACATCAGCCCGGCCGGCGGCTCCGAAGGGTACGGCGTGGGAGCGGCCGTGGGCGCCAAGCTCGGCGCGCCGGACAAGCCGGTCGCGGGCCTCGTGGGCGACGGCTCGCTCTACTACGCCGACTCGGCGATGTGGACGGCGGCCCACCACAACATCCCGCTGCTATACGTGATACCCAACAACGAGTCATACGGCATTGTGGCGAACTCCTTCCAGGGCTCCGGCGGACTCATGAGCCAGAACGGCGACTACAACTTCGTGGCGCTCCAGGGCATGGACCCCGCCGAGATCGCCAACGCGTTCGGCGTCGAGGGCCGGCGGGTAACGGACGAAGCGAGCGTCGAGGACACGATCAGCGAGTCGCTGGAGACGGTGGCCCGCGAAGGCCGCCCCATGCTGCTGGACGTTCGGATGCCCATGGGCATACCCGAAGGCGGCACCGTGGCGCCCCAGTACAAGATGGTGGGGTCATAGCCTGTAGGAACATAAAGCTCGCAGTTAGTCGCATCGAGCAAATGTCTTAGGGAGAAGCTCGATAGCACAATCTGGATCGGGATACATTGGCGCGCCGCTGAAGGCCGTCGACGACCTCCGAAAGGTGGTCGGCACCGGCGAGTATGTTGACGACCTGAAGCTGCCTCGCACCGCTCATGCGGCCTTCGTACGCAGCGAGCACGCCCACGCCAGGATCACGCGCATCGACACGTCTGCAGCTGAGGCCGCGGACGGCGTGCTGGCCGTGCGGACGCACGACGACTTCGCTCACGTCCCTCCCCTGCGAGTCGGCTCGATGGCGCCCAGCGCCACGCGCATCTGCACGCCCGCGCTTGCGAACGGCAAGGTCCGCATGGTGGGCGATGTCGTGGCCGTGGTGGTGGCCACCAGCCGTTATGCCGCGGAGGACGCACTTGGCCTGGTCGACGTGGAGTATGAGGTCCTTCCGAGCGTCCCGGACATCGTTAAAGCGCAGAGCGAGGACGCTCCCCACGTTCACGAGGAGCTGGGGAGCAACGTTGTCCTCCGGGATAGCGACGGAGACGCGGACGTGGACAGGGCGCTGGCGGAGGCGGACGTCGTGGTGCGTGAGACGTACAGGTCCGGCCGCTGCACGCACACGCCCATGGAGTGCCGGGGGATCGTCGCGGACTGGGACCGCGGTCGGCAGTTGCTCACGATCCGCGCGTCGATGCAGTTCGCCCACGCGGCGCGCAACCTGCTGGCGAAGGCGCTTGACCTGCCGGAGCACAGGGTCCGCGTTGTGCTGCCGGACGTGGGCGGCGCCTTCGGGCAGAAGTGCTCGATCTATCCCGAGGACCTGTGCGTGAGCCTTCTCTCGATGGAGCTTGGCCGCCCGGTGAAGTGGATCGAGTCCCGGTCTGAGAACCTCGCGGCCTCCTGCCAGGCACGAGATTACGAAGTTGAGGTTGAGGCGGGCGTCCGAACCGACGGCGCAATCCTTGGAATGCGCGCCCGCGTCACGAACGACATCGGCGCCTACGGCGTGTACCCATGGCCGTTCGATATCTGGGCGAGGGGCCTGGCAGCGAGCCTGGCCGGACCGTACGAGGTGCCGAAGTTCTATTGGGAGATCAGTTGCGTGCTGACGAACAAGGCGCCGGGCAGCCCGTACCGCGCGCCGGGCGTCGCCGTTGGCTCCTGGGCCCGCGAGTCGATGATCGACCTGATCGCACGCCGACTGGACCTGGACCCCGTGGAGGTGCGGCTCAAGAACCTGGCAACCGAAGAAGATCGGGCGCAGGGAGTCCACTCTACTACGGAAAGGACCCTCCTGGAGGCCGTGAAGGCCGCAGACTACGATGGTTTTCGACAGCAGGACGATAAGGCGAATGCAGGCGGCAAGCGGATGGGTATAGGAGTTGGGAGCTATAGCTGGGGCCAGCGCCGCTCCGCGAGGCGAAGCTCCAAGGCGTGGAAGGCGCCTGCGGATGACGGCGGCTTCAGCCTGGCCTCGGAGCTCAGCGCGGGACAGGAGGCCGCAACGGTCCGTGTCCTGCCGAACGGCAGAGTCGAGGCGTTCGTATCGGTCTCGCCGCACGGCCAGAAGCTGGAGACTACGCTCGCCCAGGTGTTGGCCGACGAGCTGGGTATGCCCTTCGAGTCCATTCAGGTTATCCACGGGGACAGCAACCTGCCCGCCGAGGGTGCGGGCACATGGGGAGACCGCAGCACGAAGCTGGGAGGCGGCGCGATCATCCTGGCCGGGCGAGACATGAAACAGAAAGTCCTTCGGCTCGCTTCGCACCTGCTGGAGGCCCCTCAAGAGGATCTGGACATCGTGGACGGAAACGTGGTCAGCCACTCAGCGCCGAATGAGCGATTGCCGGTCTCTGACATAGCCTCCATGGCGCACAGGGACCCGGAACGGTTCCCGGACGGACTCGAGGGCGGGCTGATCAGCACAAGGCGCTACCAGGACCCCGGCTGGGTAGGCGGTTCGACCGGCACGCACGCCGCCGTGGTGGAGGTTGACGTGGAGACGGGCGGCGTGACGGTGCTCAGTTACGTGGCGGTGGAGGACTGCGGCCGCGTCATCAACCCCATGGTCGTGGAGGGTCAGGTCCACGGCTGCATTGCGCAGGCGCTGGGCGAGGTGCTGCTCGAGGAGCTCGTGTACGACGATGCCGGTCAACTGGTCACCGGCACGTTGATGGACTACGCGATTCCCAGGGCCGACCAGCTTCCTGACATCGAGGTGAGACTGATCGGAGAACCGTCTGATGAGACGCTGGGAGGGTTCAAGTCGGCCGGCGAGGGGGCGTTCTGCGCCGCCGTGCCCACGATCGCCAACGCGATCTCCGACGCGATCTCCCCTTCAGGCTCGCCCATCATCCGGCTGCCGGTCACGCCGGAGAGACTGGTGCAGGCCGCCCACGCGCGTTAGCCCGGAGCGACTACACGTCCGTTACTTTGACCACCTGCTTGCCGATGTTCTCGCCTTGCAGCATGCCCATGAACGCCTGGGGCGTGTTCTCGATACCCTCGACTACGTTCTCGCGGTACCTTAGCTCTCCCTCCCGAATCCACGCAGCGAGCTGATCGATTCCCTCCTGCCTGCGGTCCTCGAACTGCGTCACGAGAAAGCCCTCCACGCGGGCACCCTTCCCGATCAGCTGGGTCAGCAGGCGCGGGCCCAGTTCGGGCTCTTCCAGGTTGTACTGCGTGATCTGGCCGCAGATTACCAACCGGGCGAGTTGGTTCATCTCGTAGAACACGGCATCGGTGAGTGGGCCGCCGACATTGTCGAAATAGACGTCGACGCCGTCCGGGCATAGCTGATTGAGTTTCTGGCGATAGTCGGAAACTTGCTTGTAGTTGAACGCCGCGTGGTATCCGAGATCGTTCACCGCGTGGGCGACCTTTTCGTCGCTTCCCGCCGAGCCAACCACCCTGCAGCCCTTGATCCTGGCGATCTGGCCAACCACCGATCCCACCGCGCCTGCGGCGGTGGACACGAGCACGGTCTCGCCCTCCTTGGGCTGTCCTACCTCGAGCAGGCCGAAGTACGCTGTCACTCCGGGCATGCCAAGCACTCCGAGATATGCGGACAGCGGCGCCGCGGCGGGATCCACCCTGTGCACGGCCGCTCCACTGATCGCGCCGTACTCCTGCCAGCCCGTGTAGGCCACGACGTGGTCTCCCTCGCTGATGCCGTCGTGCCGGGACTCCACCACCCTTCCCACAGCTCTGCCTTGAACGACTGCCCCCACAGGGTTCGGGTCCGCGTACGAGACCCTGTCGGACATGCGCCCTCTCTGATACGGGTCCACGGAAATGAAGGCGTTCCGCACGAGCACCTGTCCCTCGCGCGGCTCTGGAATCGGCGACTCCACGAGTTGGAAGTCGGAAGGCGCCGGGAAACCGGCGGGCCTGGAAGCTAG
This sequence comes from Dehalococcoidia bacterium, assembly GCA_965116985.1. Lineage (GTDB taxonomy): Bacteria > Chloroflexota > Dehalococcoidia > Lucifugimonadales. The sequence continues at coordinate 934,675 of OZ220745.1, forward strand.
CGTGATCTGTCTGTTCGTGTCAGTCATTGTGCGCACACCTGAGGAGAGATCTTGAACGCGGAAGAGGAAAGACCGTGGTCGGGATGGCCGGACTTGAACCGGCGGCCTCGTCGTCCCGAACGACGCGCGCTACCAACTGCGCCACATCCCGACTGGGTTCATTGTAGGCGCAGGACTCTCTCCGGTCTAGCCTACGGACCTGCATCGAATATAATGCACCCGCGTTATGTTGGAAGGCCGGAGGCTACAAAGTTGACGATGCTACTCCCGCCCTCTGCCGATATGGCCCTCAAAGAGTGGGCCGTGGCAGTCAAGGCGATCTCGCAGGGCGAACAGATTCTCATACTGCGCAAGGGCGGTATTCACCGTGAGGACAAGGACTTTCGCATCTTGCACTGCGAGTTCCTGCTCTTCCCGACCTTCGAACACCAGCAGCCCGAACTGGTGAAGCCCGGCTTCCATGGCATGCTCGATGAAACGTTGGAGGAGGACGACATACCAGGCCTCGTGACGCTGGACACGTGGTGCGAGGTCACGGACGTCTTCGAAGTGCGGGAGCAGGAGACCGTCGAAGGTTTCGATGGTTACCATCTGTGGACGTCCGAGTACGCGCAGAAGCGATTGGGCTGGCGGCCCAAGTACCCGCTGACGATCGCACTGCTCCGGGCGTACACGCTGCAGCAGCCGCAGGCGCTGCCGGTCCTGGACGAATACGGCGGGTGTAAGTCGTGGGTCGACTTGGGGCAGGACGTGCCGCTGGGCCACATGGAGCCTGTAATGACAGACGATGAATACGGCCGGGCGGTGGACGAGATCCGTAGCGCAATCGCGTCCAACAACGGAAAATCAAGCTGACGGGTAATGCAGGGGAGGATGGGAGACTTTGAAGTACAGGACGCTGGGTAACACAGACCTCACGCTCTCGGAGGTAGGCTTCGGAGTGTGGACGGTCGCTACCAACTGGTGGGGCAGGATCGACAACGACGTCCGAAGGCAGCTCCTTCGAGACGCCGTCGACATTGGGATCAACTTCTTCGACACGGCGGATGCCTACAGTGACGGATTCGGTGAGGAGATCCTAGCCGAGGCCCTTGGTGACCGAAGGCAGGACATCATAATCGGCACCAAGTTCGGGTATGACATCTACAACAAGATCGAACGGGTGGGACACCGAGAGAGGGTCCAGAAGTTCGATCCTGAGTTTGTACGATTCGCTTGCGAGCAGAGCCTCCGACGATTGGGGACCGACTACATCGACCTCTACCAGGTCCACAATCCGAAGATGGAGCACCTCGAACAGGACGCGCTGTTCGAGACGCTGGACCAGCTGACCACAGAAGGGAAGCTGCGGCACTGGGGCGTTGCCATTGGGCCTGACATCGGCTGGTACGAAGAGGGCGAGTTCTCAATGAGGGAGCGGGCCGCGCCGGCCGCGCAGATCATCTACAGCATCCTGGAGCAGCAGCCGGCGCGCGACTTCTTCGAAGTGGCCCGCGAGACGGAGTCCGGCCTGCTTTCGCGCGTGCCACACGCCTCCGGTCTCCTGGACGGCTCGTTCACCAAGGACACCGTGTTCGATCCGGAAGACCACCGCAGTCACCGCAAGGCCGAGTGGCTGGAAGAGGGCCTCAAGAAGCTCGAAGCGATCTCGTTCCTGACCGCAGACAGCGATGCGACTATCGGACAGACCGCGCTGAAATTCGTCCTGTCGGAGCCGCATATCGCCTCGGTGCTTCCCAACATCACCAGCGCAGCCGAACTGAACGAATTCGCAGGCGCCCCCGACACGGCGGACATCCCTGACAGACATCTTGCGGACCTGTACGAACTGTTCGACGCCGGCTTTGACCTGGACCGCGTCGCGGAGCCGGCTGGCGGCTGAGCGTTCAGATTAGAGGAGGGCCCGCAGAGCCGCCCTTGTCGAGCGCCTAGGTAACGGCCTCGACGCTCTCTTCCAACTCGGAGTCCGATGGCTCAAGGGGGTCCTGGGTTTCCGAGTCTGTGTCGCCGCCGTCCCTGCCGACGTTTCGAAGCACGCGCTTCATCTCACCTTCCAGCAGGCGAAAGTCCCGCTGCGGTATGAGGTGCAGCGTCTCAAAGAAGGCCAGGTACCAGCTCTCGGGGGGCCATCGCTTGACGTACTCGAGCCGCGGGCCAAGCTGCAGTCCGTCCAGGTAGCTGTCTTCCTGGAGCACGATGTCAGGCTCCAGCTTCAGGCGATATGGGAACTTCTCTCCGCGAGGGACCGGGTTCCAAAGCTCCCTTTCGTCTTTGAAGTACCTTGACTTGACCGTGGCGGTCGCGCTCCACTTCTTGAGGTCGGAAATGTAGTAGAGGAGCTTGTCGTCCGGTCTCATGCGCTCGGCCCTGCGCCGGTGCCGGCGCCGAAGGCCATGTACGGTGAGGCCCAAGTCTCTGGAGATCCGGTAATTCTCGTGAGTTTGGACGACCATCCAGTAGTTCTTACCCATGACAGCCGGTCCTCTTAATGATTTGTACTAGGACTCAATTCTAGCACGGGCCCCGCAGCGGCCAATCTGACCTGAAGTCACCCGGCGCTCCGTAGGTCTGATGCGCCTACCAACCGGCCCTGCGCGCGCCTGTTTGCGAGACCGGCTGCCCGAACGCAGGCCGTCGCCTATACCCAATCACTCCTGAGCGAAGCCGGCGGCTCCACGTCCGCAACTTGCCTTCTGAGAACGCGTGTGCTATTATGGCCGTATGCACTTACCTACACAAGCCAACATGGCAAAGACCAACGGCCCCGGCGCACGCCAGGCTCTCCGGCAATACCTCCCCTCAGTCTCAATAAGGCCTGTCGTATTCTCATTTATTCCGTCCTCATTTGTACTCAGTCAGTCATCATCGCGTACACACTCAGTCATCAATTCGTACCCATTTCGTCCTCATTGCCAAATCGCCCCAGTTACGAAGTTGTGCAGAAAGTTACAGGATGTGGCACTTTTGAATGTTTTTTTTCGGCTCATGGAGACTGGCCGATGGAGACCGCCGCGCAACCATGTCGCCTGGGCAACAAGCCCTCCTCTCCCTCGTGGACACATACTGGCGGCTTCAGCGGCTTCCATATGAAACAGCCGCGGTCGTATAATGGCCTGCGCGTGTAAGCCGCGCTGCCGGCAGAGGTCCATGTAAGGCCAATCTGACCACAGAGCTTGCAGGAGGATGGCTGATTCGCTTGTTTCGGGATTGACTGCTTTCCTGTAACATCTTGCGGAACGCAGCCGGAGCGTTGAACTACGCGAAAGTTCATTCTAAACTCTAGCCAAAAAAGCAAGGCAACCATAAGATAGCTGTGCCGCTTTAGCGTGAGCGGTCTTACCTGAAGGAGAGGGCCATGGAGATAACAACCGAGCGGAATGGCGAGACCCTGATCGCCAAGGCTGAGGGACGTGTTGACGGCGCCAACGCTCGAGACTTTCAAAGTGCCTTGGAGTCGGAGATTGACGAGAAGGATCGACTCGTGTTGCTGGACCTTGGGCAACTGACTTACATCAGTAGCGCCGGCTTGCGAGTTATCCTGCTCATAGCAAAGGCTCTGCGCAGGCAGGGCGCATCGTTCGCAGTCTGCTCGCTCTCCGATACGCTGGGTGAAGTCTTCGAGGTGAGCGGATTCGACAAGATCATTCCGATACACTCTTCTCCAAGCGATGCCCTCGCCGCGTTCTCTAACTGATCCGGCTGGTCGGGAACGGCGGAGCACATCCCTGATCCCCTTCCAGAGAGCGGCAATTGAGGGGCCGCTGAGCACGGGAGCCTAGGATTGGACGACTCTCTACTGACTTACAAGATCCTTGTCGTAGACGACGAGCCGGATCTGGAGCCCCTGATGCTGCAGAGAATGCGGCGCGATATCAGGTCAGGCAAGTACACTTTCGTCTTTGCCCAGAATGGCGTTGAAGCTCTCGAGAAGCTCAACGAAGACGAAGACATTGACATGGTCCTGTCTGACATCAACATGCCCCAGATGGACGGACTCACGCTGCTGCAGCAGATCCCCGAAGTGGACCCAAACATCCGCTCAGTAATCATCTCAGCCTACGGCGACATGCAGAACATACGGACTGCGATGAATCGCGGCGCGTTCGACTTCGTGACCAAGCCCCTGGACTTCGATGACCTGAAGGTCACAATAGCCAGGACGCTGCGACACCTCGTGGAGTGGCGGGAAGCCCTATCTTCCCGCGACAAGCTCGTGGCCCTCCAGAACGAGCTGGACGTGGCCAGCAAGATGCAGCAGTCAATTCTCCCAACCGAGTTTCCGAGAGGCGAAGCGTTCGAAGTCTACGGAAGCATGGAGCCGGCCCGAAACGTTGGAGGGGACTTCTTCGACGTTCTGACGCTGGACAATGAGCACGTCGGACTGGCTATTGCCGACGTCTCAGACAAGGGCGTGCCCGCTGCGCTGTTCATGATGTCCAGCCGGACGCTGCTCAAAGGAGCGGCGATCGGCCTGGACGAGCCCGGGAAGGTGCTGGGCGAAGTGAACGACCTGCTCAACGAAGACAACGAAGCCGAGATGTTCGTAACGATGCTCTACGCGACTTACGACACTAAGACCGGCAAGCTGACTTACGCCAACGGCGGACACAACACGCCGGTGGTCATCCATGCCGACGGCACCTCCACCGAACTACCGCTGACCGGCGGCATTGCCCTGGGTCTCCTGCCGGACTTCGAGTATGAACAACACTCGATTGATCTGGCCCCTGGAGACACTGTGGTCTTCTATACAGACGGCGTAACGGAGGCCATGAACAGCGTGGAAGAAGAGTTCGGGATGGAACGCCTACACGCAGTCTTCGGCGGACAGTCGCCTGAGAACGCACAGCAGGCTAACGATGACGTCTTCAAGGCCGTTCATGAATTCGCGGGAGAAACTCCGCAATCGGACGATGTCACGTGCCTGGCCCTGCGCCGCAGGGAGGTCTGAAGATGAGTGAGACAGTTACATTTACAATTGAGACCAGGCCGGAGGAGCTTGAGGAGATCACCAGCCAGGTTGAGAGTCTCGCGGAACGCGAAGACTGGCCTCCCGATCTCACCTTCAAGATAAATCTGGTCCTCGAAGAAGTGGGACTGAACATCATGAACCACGGGCATGAGGGCGGCCTGCACGAGATTGAGATCACCCTTGTTTCTGAAGACAAGGCGCTCACCCTGGAGATCACTGACGACGGCATTCCTTTCGACCCTCTGCATGACGCCCCACAACCGGATGTCGACGCTGAGATGGAAGATCGGCCAATAGGCGGGCTGGGCATTCACCTTGTCCGCACGATGATGGACGAATTGTGCTATCGGCGAGAGCAGGGAAAGAATCACCTGACCCTGGTCGCACACAGGGCCTGACAAAGCGGAGGCCTCGAAGTGTGAGGCTCCTCCCACTTCTTCGGCACCTCGCATTTGCCTTGTCTTTTCCGTTGGCGCTCGCCCTTGTAGCGTGCGGCTCAAACGGAGAAGGACCAGAGTCCGAACTGGAATCCACCACGCCTGTGGACGCCGTTCCCACTCAGGAATCCGACGCGTCGACAGAGCAAGCCCCGGATGGCGTACCCGGAGTCTCGGACAGCGAGATTCTCTTCGGACAGTCCGCCGCCTTCAGCGGCCCGGCGCAAGAGCTTGGCAAGAACATGCAGCTCGGGATCCTCGCCGCGTTCCAGGAGGCGAACGAAGCGGGCGGAGTCCATGGAAGACAGGTCAAGTTGACCTTCAGGGATGATGGGTACGAACCTGAAGCCGCCGCGAGAAACACGATCTCCCTGATAGAGGATGACAGAGTCTTCGCTCTCATAGGAGCTGTCGGAACTCCTACATCCCGCTCTGCAACACCGGTGGCCAACGAGGCAGGCGTCCCATACATTGGGCCGTTCACCGGAGCCGAGTTCCTGCGAAGTCCGGAGTTGCCGACGGTATTGAACCTGCGCGCCTCCTACTATCAGGAAACCGAAGAGATGGTGGAGCGTCTCACGTCTGACTTGGGAATCCGGCGCATTGGGGTGATGTACCAGGATGACTCGTTCGGCAGGGCCGGGTACAACGGGGTCCTGAATGCTCTCGAGCGGCGAAACATGAAGCCGGCGGCCATCGGTCTCTATCCAAGGAACACCAAAGCGGTAAAGATCGGACTCCTGGAGTTAAGGCATGGGAACCCGGAAGCCGTCATCATTATCGGGGCGTATGAGCCGGTGGCGGAGCTCATTCTATGGGCGCGGGAAATCGGGCATGATTGGGTGTTCATGACGGTCTCATTCGTAGGAAGCAACGCGCTGGCCAAGGAACTGGAAGCAAAGGGCGCCGGCGTGTTCGTGACGCAGGTTGTGCCCTTTCCAACCGACGACTCGATTCCAGCGGTAGCCGCGTACAGACGAGCGCTGGAGGCATTTGCGCCTGAAGCGGCACCGGGTTTCGTGTCATTTGAAGGCTATCTGACGGGACGGCTCGCCGTTGAGGGGCTGGAAGCGTGCGGAAGGGACTTGGACCGGGAGTGCTTCCTGAACAGCCTGTGGAACGCCGGCGACATCAACATTGACGGTTTCCAATTGCGATACGGCGCCGGTGACAACCAGGGTTCTGATGAAGTCTTCTTGACGGTCCTTGACAGCACGGGCCTGTATCAACCGGTAAAGACACTCAGGGACACAGTGCCATGAAGAGCAAACTGAAGGCGTTCCTCGAAAGCCGAAACCGGATCTCGGCCCAGCTATACCTTGGGATCGGGGGGGCTGTACTCGTCACGATGGCCGCAAGCATGGTTGGGATTTTCTCATTCAACCGTGTGGCAGACGCTCAGACCAAAGTTAGCGAAGAGAGCGTGCCGGAAGTTGTATCTGCATTTGCGGTAGCCCAGCATAGCTCCACTCTTGTGAACGCCGCCCCCAACCTGATCTCGGCGGAGACGCCGCAGGAGTTGGAACAGGTCGCGGACGAAATCAGCGTCACCCGTTTGGAAATGGAACGGGAGCTTGCGGACCTTGAGGAACGGCTGTCAGACGACGAACGCTACGAAGTGATTCGCGACCGCGCCAACGCTCTGTTCCTCAACATTGAAGATATAGAAAGAGAAACCTCGGAGCTATTCATCGCACGTCTCTTGAAAGAGACTTTTCAACGGGAGCTTGAGGAGCTGATCGAAACCATAGAGCACATTGTCATCCCCGAGGCGGACAACCAGCTGTTCTTCACAATGACGGGCTTTTACAGGCTCGGCGAGGCACCGGTACCTTCCGAATTCCACTTCTCGGAGGACCAGTTCCTGTACTACCGGCATCTGTCCGTGCTTCAGACGGAGGCGAACCTGGCGGCCCAATTGCTGGCGACGGCGTTCTCGCTGTCCAACCCTGCCTTGATCGAGCCGTTAAGAGAACGCTTCGAGTCAACGATCGGCCGCATTGAACAGGCCTTGACCGCGTCGGAAGAGTTCCCTGTCTTTCCGCAGGTGGAGAGGACATTCCTGCAGCTCTTCGACCTGGGCCTGGGAGAGAAGCGTGTGTTCAATCTGGTTGAGCGCGAACTGAGGATCGCGAACCAGCAACGGGACCTCATCGAGCGCAACCGGGGAATTGGCGCGGAACTGGTGGCGGGAGTGGACAGCCTCGTCGGCACAGCAAACGCTGACGTGCAGGCCGCCACGCAAGGTTCCGAGCAGGCGGTGGCCACCGGACGCACGTTGCTGGCGGTGATTAGCGGAGTCAGCGTTGGTGGCGCGATTCTAATCGCTTGGCTCTACGTGGGCCGCGTCCTTCTTCGGCGTCTGCAGATCCTGTCCGATCGAATGCGGTCCATGGCCGAAGGAGACCTGGAGGCAGAGGTTGAGATCAGCGGCAGGGACGAGGTTGCGGACATGGCGGCGGCCCTCGAGGTGTTTCGAAGGCACGCCCTTGAAGTGCAGCGATTGAACCTCGTGGAGAAGCTGGCAGAGGAACTTCAAGGCAAGAACGAACAGCTTGAGAGCGTACTTGGGGAGCTACAGCAGGCACAGGACCAGATCGTGATGCGGGAAAAGTTGGCCGCGCTTGGAGAGCTCACCGCCGGCGTCGCGCACGAGATCAGGAACCCCCTGAACTTCGTCAAGAACTTCTCGGAGGCGTCCGAGGAACTCCTCGACGAAATGAACGATGTGCTGGGAGAGGGAAAGAACGGAGAGATCAAGGCAGACGATGTGTCTTACATCCAGGAGATCTCCGAAGACCTCGTAGGCAACCTTGGACGCATCAGGCAGCATAGCGAGCGCGCCAACAGGATTGTGCAGGACATGCTCATGATGGGCCGCGGGGGCACTGACCTGCAGCCAACCGACGTGAACCTGCTCGTGGACGAGTACGCCCGGCTCGCTTACCACAGCGCCCGCGCGACAGACCCGGACTTCCAATTGCATATCGAGCAGGACCTGGACCCGACGGTCGGCGAACTCAATGTTGTCCCACAGGACCTTGGCCGGGTATTCCTGAACATGGTCGGCAACGCCTGCTACGCAACCGACCAGAAGCGCAAGGCGCGCGCTAGCGCCGGACCTGACGCCGAGCCGTACACCCCGACGCTCTGGGTGTCTACGAAGCGCGGCGAAGAAACGGTAACCATTGTCATCAAGGACAACGCCGACGGCATGCCGCAAGACGTCATCGACAAGATATTCAACCCGTTCTTCACCACGAAACCGACCGGGCAGGGCACTGGGCTGGGACTGGCCATGTCCAGCGATATCGTGAGGGAGCACGGCGGCACAATCGATGTCGATTCCGTTGAGGGCAGCCACACGTCGATGATGGTGGAGTTGCCTCTCGTCCCGCCTGAGCAGTCTGTGGGACAGGAGTTGGAGACCCTCCAGGAGAGTGCTCCGGCTGAGCCGGCATGACCGCGGCTGTAACTGCAAAGGGCACAGCACTTGGAACCCAGTCCACCCCACTACATACTGGGAATCCACCCAACATGATAGACTCTGCAACCGCCCCGAAATGGGTAGTTGTATCAGTGAGGGAGCGCTGACTTGTCAGTAAGCGCCAGTGCGCTGATATCCCTAAGCCGAGAGTCTTTGACTTGAACTTCGACAACTACGAACATGACCCGTCTATCTACGACGAGATGTTCTTCCCGAACGGCGAGCCTCGCGAGCACTGCAACCTCGTGTATGAGGCGCTGAAGGAATTCACTGCCGAGGAGCTTGGCAGTATCCAGGAGCTCGTCACGCGGTCCTTCTCCAGCGAGGGCATCACGTTCACTGTCTATGGAGATGATGAGGCCGACGAGAGGATCATCCCCATAGACTGCCTGCCGCGAGTGCTCTCCGGCGATGACTGGCGAAGGCTGGTGGCCGGACTGACGCAGCGCCTCGAGGCGTTGAACAAGTTCCTTGGAGATGTGTACAGCGAGGCGCGCATCATCAAAGACGGGGTTATCCCGGTGGATGTGGTGCGAGAGTGCCCTCAGTACCGCGTGCAAATGCGCGAAGTTGAGCCGGTGCACGGCACCTGGGTCGCCATATGCGGCACGGATCTCGTTCGCACTAATGAAGGCTTCTACGTGCTCGAGGACAACCTTCGAGTGCCATCGGGCGTGTCATACATGATCGCCAACCGCAAGGCGGCGAAATCCAGCCTTCGGAGGCTGTACCGGAACTCCGGTGTAAGCGAAGTGGAACAGTACGGGCGAGTGTTGCTCGAGACTCTCCAGGAACTGGCGCCGAGGGGCAGGACAGACCCGACGATTGCGCTGCTGACGCCGGGCGTGTACAACTCAGCGTTCTACGAGCACATGTTTCTTGCCAACGAGCTGGGCGCTGAACTTGTGGAGGGCAGAGACCTGCTGGTCAATGACGGCTTCGTTTACATGCGCACCACAACGGGGCTCAGGCGCGTGGACGTTGTCTACCGCCGCGTGGACGACGACTTTATCGATCCTCTTGTGTTCAGGCCGGACTCGCTGCTCGGCGTGCCCGGACTGATGCACGCGTACAAGCTGGGGAACGTTTCACTGGTCAATGCGCCCGGTACGGGGGTTGCCGACGACAAGAGCGTTTACGCCTACGTTCCCGACATGATCCGCTACTACCTGGGTAGCGAGCCGATCCTTCCCAATGTAGAGACGTATCTGTGCCGCAGGCCTGAGGACCTCGAGTACACGCTCGACAACCTGGACAAGCTTGTAGTGAAGCGCGTGGGCGAATCCGGGGGATATGGAATGCTAGTGGGACCCCACGCGACACAGGAAGAGAGGAACGAATACGCCAAGGGGCTCAGGGCCGATCCGGCGGACTTCATTTCGCAGCCCACGCTGGCCCTGTCGCGTGCGCCCTGCTTTGTGGACGATAAGATCGAGCCGCGCCACGTGGACCTGAGGCCGTTCGTGCTTCACGGTCAGCAGACGCGAATCGTCCCTGGGGCATTCTGTCGCGTTGCGCTGCGAAAGGGAAGCCTGGTAGTCAACTCCAGCCAGGGAGGCGGTGGCAAGGACCTGTGGGTGGTGGAAACCTAAGTCACGGGAATCCAGAATCCTAAGTCAAGCAGAGATTGCGGAGAGACACATGACCTTCTTACGGAACAGTAAGCCCGCCATCATGGTAGTCGTTGCTGCTGTAATAGCTTTGGGTGTCGTCTTGGTCAAGCCGGGAGTCGCGCACGCCGCGGGCGTGGATGACGAGACGGCGTTCGTTCTGAACACGTTCGCATTCCTTGTCTGGGGCGCGCTGATTATGTGGATGTGCGCCGGTTTCACGATGCTGGAATCCGGCTCGGTTCGGACCAAGAACGCATCGATGATCTGTCTGAAGAACATTGGTATTTACTCGATAGCCGCGCTCGCATACTTCACCGTCGGTTACAACCTGATGTACGGCGACCTCATCGGCGGCTTCATTGGTTCGTTTGACTTGCTCTACGGACCTACCGAGGGCGAGATCGCTCTCCTCGCCGGGGAGGCTGGGGCCGAAGCGGTGACGGGCGGCGGATACTCGACAATGTCCGACTGGTTCTTCCAGATGGTGTTCGTGGCCACGGCTGCGTCCGTGGTCTCGGGAACGCTGGCTGAGAGGGTACGGATGTGGACGTTCTTCCTGTTCACACTGGTCCTGACGGCGGTGATCTACCCCATCGTGGGTGCCTGGACTTGGGGCGGCGGATGGCTGGCCGAGCTTGGTTTCAGTGACTTTGCCGGGTCCACCATTGTCCATAGCACAGGTGGATGGGCCGCGCTCGCAGGCGCAATTGTCATCGGACCGCGCCTCGGTAAGTTCCGAAGGGATGGGACCGCACGTCCCATTCCGCCGTCCAACATTCTGGTGGTCACGCTCGGCGTGTTCATCCTCTGGTTCGGTTGGTATGGGTTCAACGGTGGCTCGCAGCTGGCCCTTGGAAGCGCACTTGACGCCGTAGCAATGAGCCACGTATTCGCCAATACCACTCTGGCCGCTGCGGCCGGCGTCATGGCAGCACTGGTTATGTCAAGACCCATCCTCGGAAGAATGGACCTGTTCGCAGGCCTCAATGGCGCCATCGCAGGACTTGTGTCGATCACCGCCGGTCCCGACATGGTCCACCACTACTGGGCCATTGTCATTGGAGCGATTGGCGGAGGCCTGTGTGTCGGCGGGATCAAGCTCTTGGAGATTCTGCGAATCGACGACGTAGTTGGAGCAATTCCCGCCCACTTGATCTGTGGTATATGGGGCACGCTTGCCGTCCCGATTACGGCAGACGTCAGCTTCATCGATCAGCTCATCGGCGTTGTTGCCATAGGTGCGTTCGTGTTTGGGGCATCCGGAGCAGTGTGGCTGGCCATACACCGGACCCTGGGCGCGCGCATATCCCGGCAGGTTGAAGAGTTGGGACAGGATGCCGGGGAGCTCGGGATCGAAGCTTACCCTGAGTTCGTTCTGATGCCCGACCCTTTCATTTCAGATGAAGACTAGTAGCCAAGATGGACTGATGAGCCGGTCAGGGGTATAGGTGGAATGCTCTCCCGGAGCGCACAAGGCCTCTACTGGATGGGCCGGTACCTGGCAAGGGTCGAGCACACAAGCAGGCTGCTCGGCCTGCAGACGGCCGCGCTTGTGGACCGTCCAGTCCGGGACATCTACTTCGGGTGGGGGCGCATCTACTTCAGTCTGGGCCGCCAACCACCTGCGGGCGGCCTGGATCTTGGCGAGTCCAGCAACGCATTTACGCAAGCCGACTCGTTCACGCTCACGGACGACCTGACCTTCGAGCGGTCCAATCCTGGCTCGGTTTGGAGCTGCTTTGCTCAGGGCCGCGAGAACGCGCGGCAGATGCGGCACTGCATCAGCGCGGAGATGTGGACGCGCCTCAACAGAGCATACCTGCGCATACAGGACTTGAGGATTCAGGACATCTGGGACTCGCCGGAGAACTTCTACGCGGAAATGGCAGCGGAGATATACATGTTCTCCGGCGTCGCCGCAGCAACTATGTACCGTGACGAGGGCTGGCGATTCATGGAGCTCGGCAAGGCGATCGAGAGATCGCAGCTAACCGTCGCACTCTTCCTGACCCAACTCGCGGCGGCCGAAGGGCTGGAAGACGAGGCCGACGCTGACTGGACCACGCTGCTGCGCCTTTACAATGCCCTTGGCGCTTACAACAGCGCGCACAGCGTTGAGGTGAAGTCCAGGCCGGCACTGGACCTGCTCGTGTCCGACCCTCTGCTGCCAGACTCGCTGCGTCGTTCACTGGGCAGGGTAGAGACTCAGCTTGCGGGCATCGGTCTGGGGCCGGACCGCGAGCTTGGCGGCTCCGCCCAGAGATTGTCAGGCCGGCTGACGGCCTTCGTGAGATACGACTGGCCAGACTCCGAAGACAGCGAGGCGTTTCTGAGGCAGGCGCAGCGGTACTGTTGGGAGTTGCATGACCTGGCGACGGCTGCGTATTTCGACTACCCGATCCAGGACCATCCGGCAGCCTGATACCGTGAGCGGCATCACCCGCTACAACATAGAACACATCTCACGGTACGAGTACTCGGACCACGTCTGGCACAGCGTCATGGCGTTATGCCTGAAGCCTATCGAAAGCACTTGGCAAAGGCTGCTCCGCTTCGAGATCCACTCTTCCCCTGAAGCGCCACTGAACGAGGAGACGGACAGCTTCGGGAACACAGTGCACGTGCTGAACGTTCACCGCGACCACACGAGCCTTGAGATCGTTGCCCGCTCCAGCGTGGAGGTGGAAAGGCCGGCCCCACTGCCTAAGTCGCTGAGTTCGGCATCGTGGGACGTGATCGAAGGCTGGCGAGACTCCTTCGAGCTTTGGGACTTCATGCACTCCAGCGCCATGGCCCGCCCCTCCTCTGCACTGTCGAAGTTCGTGGACAAGCGTGTTCTCGTGCCGGGAAGCGACCCGCTGGAGTCGCTGCTGCGACTCTCGGACACGGTCCACGACAGCTTCACGTACGTACCTGGAAGCACGGATGCGGCATCGCCGATCGAGCACATACTGGAATCGGGGCAGGGCGTCTGCCAGGACTACGCGCATGTCATGATCGCCATCGCGCGATCGTGGGGCGTGCCCGCCAGGTACTCCTCCGGATACGTGCTGGTGAGGAGGCGAGCGGACGTAGAGAGGCGCGAAGTTGCGACACACGCCTGGGTCGACTGCCTGCTGCCTGGTCTTGGGTGGGTCGGGTTCGATCCCACCAACAAGAGAGTGGTCGATGAACGTTACGTCCGGATTGCGATAGGCCGCGACTTCCAGGACGTGTCCCCCACAAAGGGTGTGCTCAGGGGCATGGCGAAAAGCACGCTGCACGTAGCTGTACGAATGGAACCGGTGGCTGTAGCTGAACCCTAGTCTAGTGCCGGTTGTGGGTCCTGCTCATCAAGAGCGCGCCGTGGCCAAGCGAGAGTTACTCGGTCTCGAACCGCCCGATGAGTTCATCGTCCCGCCTGTCTTCCCTCGGGAGCCTCGCGAGCGATATAACGCTTGGCAACACCATGCCGCCGGAGAAGATCAGCTTCATAGCGTCGTCTACGGAGATGTCCGTCTCCATGACCTCGTCCTCAACCACGAACGCCATATTGCCAGACGTTGGATTCGGAACGGTGGGGATGTAAACGCTAACAATGGATTGCGTGCCATCCTCCGTAAACGCCCTGCCGGTGACAAAGCCCATGGCAACCATGCCCTCGCGCGGCCATTCCAGGAAAACCACCCGGGTGAAGTTGAACTGAGACGTCATGGACGTGGTGGCTTGCTGAGTCACGCCGTAAATCGTCTTTATTACCGGGATGTAGCTCACCACGAGGCTGATGCAGTCCATGAGGCTTCGGCCAACTGCAATTGTGATCATGACCCCGACGAGATAGCACAGGACGATTACAACAATCAGGCCTATGCCCGGGAAGTCCCACGGCCTTCCTTCTACGAATGCGAGGCCCCGTATGAGGCTATCGGTCTGCCCGATCAGGAAGGACATTACCCACGCCGTGGCGAGCAGCGGGAGCAACTGCAAAAGACCAGAAAGAGTCCTGCCCTGTATGTGGCTCTCAAACCTTTTGAAAACGCTGGGCTTCTCAGACTGATCCTCTTGGGAATCAGTATCCTTCGCGTCCTTCAAATTCCACGCTCCCCCTAGTGTGCTGAAACGAAGAACTCAGCCTTGCCTGGCCGGACTGTGCGGGCCGGTGCTGCCGGTCGCCGATAAACCAGCAGCAAAGCTGTGGGCCATGCAGGCGGCAGTATCGCAAAGGAAGGGAACGTTTTCAATCTGATGTACTCGTTCAGTACATATGAGACAGATTGGAGGGAACCAAGCTCGGATGGCACTGTCGAAGATACTCAGCTGGAGTGCGGCCGTCCAGTGAGTGATGTGGCCGGAAGGTGTCATAGACTCGTTCCCAGTCCAGCAGCGCCCGGTTGAGGGGCGCCATCTCCAGGTCGCCGTCATACAGTTCGTAGAACTCCTCGGTATGGGTCCGCTGCGCTCTCTCCACGTGGCCATTGAGCTTGGGTGAGCGCGGAGGCAATACGAACAGCTTGATACCAAACTCCTGGCAGGCGAACTCGAAGGCCGCCATAAACTCTGATCCCCCGTCCACCTGGATGGCCTTGATTGGGAAGGGGAACCGCCGCCGCATCGAGCCTAGGAACTGTGCCGCCAGCGTGGACGTAGCACGAGTATGTACCTCTATCACGTCCCACCGCGAGACCACGTCCCTCGCGGTGAAGTGCTTGAGCACTACTCCGGGCAGGGGACGGATGTCCAGAGTGTCCACCTGCACTATGTCCCCAGGCTGTGCCGCACGATACTCCCTGGGCTTGCGAACCGCATGGGGACGGGAACGAGCGCGTCTGCGCGCCGATACACCTTGTCGCGGCGGCTCTCTGAGTACACCACGGACTTTGAGACTGGTTATGATCCGGCCCACCATCGAAGTGGACACCTGCCAGCCCTGGCGCTTCAGCAGTACCACCAACTTGTCCTTGCCCCACCTCGGATACCGCTCCCTCAGTTCCAGCACCGCCTCAGCCAACTCGGGACTCCACGTAGGCCGTCTTACCCGTAGAGGACGCCGGCTTCTGGTGCACAGACCGGCCGGCCCTTTGTCCCTGAGCAACCTGTCCCACCGGTACATCGTGGACCGCGCTTTACCCAGCGCCACCGCAGCCGCAGAACTGGTAACCCCCTGCTGCCTCAGCGCCCTCCAGCAGTTCACCCAGCGAAGCCGCTCCTGCGCTTCCGGCGTGAGCTCCAAAAGTGTCGTTTTGGCAACCCGATAGAATGGACTGGGTAGACCTACTACCCGCATAGAAGGGACCTCCTCAAGGATTACTCACCCAGAGGATGGTCCCCTCCTCGTACCCCTACAACTTCACTCCTGCCGTCTCACATCTATCTGAACGAGTTCATCTGACGTCACCACTGGCACTCGTTTCAGGAGGCCGCAGTACGTCCGGCCATCATCGCCGGCGCCCCCGCAGGGTCACTCGCTCAAGCTGCTATTCTCAGGGGACCTGCGATACGGCTAACATCGGGAGCCAGACGAATGAAGCACAGGTTACTCAAATCAGTGTCCACGCTGGGAACCGCAGTCATCCTGGCCCTCGGGATGACTGCGGCCTGCGGCGATTCCGAGAACCAAACCTCGGAAGCTACGCCGCCTCCACTAAAGATTGGACTGTTGATGAACTTCAGCGAAGAAGGTCTGGGCCGTTCGTACTGGAGAAAGCGCGGCTTCGATCTGGCGGTCAAGCACGTCAACGACGCGGGAGGTGTCTTCGGCCTGCCCGTCGAGTCGGCGCAGGGGGACACGATGAGCGACAGCGAGACGGCCGCAGAGGATGCGCGCCGCCTGGTTGAAGTCGAGGGCGTTCACGCCATCGTCGGTCCAAGCTCCAGCGCCAATTCACTGGCCGTCGCAGAGCGTGTGACTGGGCCGGCGGGCATCCCAACGATCAGCCCTTCAGCAACGTCCCCGATGCTCACAAACATGAACGACGACGATTTCTTCTTTCGCGCCGCCCTCTCAGACGCGGCGCAGGGTCCTGTCCTGGCCCGCGTGGCACGTGAGCGCGGCTTCGGGAATGTCGCCGTGATCTTCGTAGACGATGCCTGGGGACAGGGTCTCGCCGAGTCTTTCGACGTCGCTTGGAATGGACGAATCGTGAGCGTTGCGGTCGAGCGTGGCCGGGACTCGTACATGCCGGAGCTTCAAGAGCTATCGGCAGATGGAGCGGAGGCCCTAGTGGTGATCACTCCTGAACTGGAGGCTGAGACCATCGTCAGAGAAGCTCTGGAGAGCCGGTTGTTCGATCAGTTCACGTTTGGAGATGCCGCCAAGAGCCCCAATCTCGTCCAGAAGATCGGCGGCGGCCACCTGGCTGACATGTATGGCACGGCCGGGACAAGCGCGCCGGAGAGCGCGTCTTCAGCCGCGTGGGAGGAGGTGTTTCTCTCCGAGTACGGCGAGCTGCCAGCATTCGCCTATGTAAAGGAAACGTATGACGCCGTCATTGCCATAGCACTCGCCGCAGAGGCGGCCGGTCAGACCGACGGAGCGGCGATCAGGGACCGGCTGCGTTCGGTGACAGAGGCGCCGGGCGAAACCGTAACAGCAGGCCCGGACGGAGTCGCGGAAGCTCTTCGGCTCATACGCAGCGGCGGGGACGTCGATTACGAAGGCGCGGCGGCTACGCTTGACTGGGACGCTAACGGCGACCTTGTGCGCGGTCATATCGGTATCTGGCGCTACACTGCCGACAGTCAAATCGATGAGGTGGAAGCAGTGCCCATCGTGTTCGAGCAATGATCCGATGCTCGTTTATCCTTCAGTCCAGTCTGCCATGGAAGCATGCCCTCAGAACGACCTCACTCTTTAGACGCTGCCATGGTTTTGCTAGGGGCCCGGCAACATTGCAGACTAGTGGGGAACCGGTCGAACAATCCGGCGTTTCACGCGATGCTCGAATGTCCGAGACGCGGCAGCAGCTGAATAAGTCTTGAGAGATTGGTGTCCATGGCCGGTCTGAAAACTCCCGGCATCCGATGTCTGCGGGAAGGCATTTTTGGACCGACGGTAGCCCGCCCGAAGTAACGTATTCCATTATGTTCCGCTATGTTCCGCTTCGCCTTTAGGCTGAGCGGCGAAATTCGGCACCTCTTCGAAAGCCCCTCAGAAACTGAACGGAACTGCCTGGCGATGAAAGCGGAACGCGCTCTGAACACCGGGGTTGCAGCTCCGACAGTTGCGCGCGCGGAGCCGCCGTGCCGCACTCCCGATACCAGCCAATGTTCCTGACGCAACGGACGTACACTAAGGCTGCCCAGGCGAGACTATGCATACAAGCAAGGGCGTGCTCCTCGACTCACCCCGGAGACACTTCAGTGCACTTGGCCTCTGAGCGCGGATGGACCCTGGCCAACGCTAGCGAGTGCCTAAATCCCTACTCATATGTCCAAGGTTCGAAGTCAAGTATCGGCGAAGCGCCCGCTGCGTTGGCAATCTGTGAATCGAAAGATGGGAAGGTGATTCCGGCGATCTGGCTCTCTCCTGCTATCAGAGCCGGGGCGCCCTCAGAGTCTGCGTCGAACGTAAGCGTGTCGGTGCCGCTACCGCCGAGAAGCGGGAGTTCCCACCCGCCGGTCTGCAGATCGAGAACGTACAACCCTACTTCGCCCTGAACAAAGACAGGCTCGCTGAACGTCACCGTGACGTCGCCATCGGCGTTCTTGGCAAGTGCGACCACCGTGAGAGCATCCCCTAAACCCGTATCAGTCGCGCCTGCGTCCATCCATTCGTCAGGTATCTCCATGAATTCTTCTGGGGGTTCTATCGCAAGCGGCTCATGTAGGTTGAAGTAGCGGATGGTGATTATGTCGTTCATCCCGCCGTCCAAGCCCTCGATGCCGATTCTTACCTCCGTGGTCAAAAAGTCGTCCGCGCCAACAACCCTGGTGGTGCTGCCTCCGGGGAAGCCGAGACCCTCAAGTCCGCTCTGACCTCCGGGGATAGAGGAGAGCACGTAGGCCTTTGTCCCGTCTTCAAGCTCTACGGTCTCCTTCAGCGTCGCGCCGGGTTCGTTGGGGAGGTACATCATGCCGACCAGTTGCACCATGGACAGCGACTCGGCGTCCGGGGGACTCCCCTTAAACCACTGGCCGGACGCTGGGTCCTGGAAGTATGTGTCCGTACCGATCATCAGCACGGCTGCGTTCATTGTCTCGCCCTCCGCAGCCATAGACAGCTTGAAACTGATGCTGTCCGGCAGAACGACATCTCCACTTATCGAAACTGCCCCTTCCCCTGAGTCTGCTTCGGCGGAAAAGGCAGCCATCAGGTTAATCTCCGCTTCGAACGAGAAACTCGTGATTTCCATCATTGCCTGGACATTGCAGGCGGAGATCTGTTCCGCGTCGGTCAGCATGCCGCCGGCCGGGCAGTCCCCCATCGATCCAGTGTCGCTCACCGTGTCGGGTGTGGGTTCGGGCGTCGCTTCCGGTGTGGGTTCCGGAGTTGCCTCGGGAGTGGGCTCAGGGGTGGGCTCGGACGTTGGCTGTGAAGCGGCAGTTGGTTGGGCAGTCTCCGCCGGCACCTCCACATCATCCGAGTCACCACCACAACTGACAAACAATGTTACCGCCAGCGCCGCCGCCGCGATCCAGATTCCCTTTTTCACTTCAATTCCTTTCGATGATAAATGTGTGCGTTAAACCAAAGCCCAGTTCTAGACCAGGCGTCTCCGAACTTGCAATGCCCGCCGAGGCCTCTTCTTCTTCACCTTTCGTCCGGCGCCGGAACCTAGCCCGGGAGAGCGTCTGCCAGGCATGAAGCTCAAGACTTCTCATGCCGCCTCTCCCAAGGGCTATTGCTCCTCGTACCATCCGGAAGCGAAGACCAGACCATCGTGGAGAACTGCCCAGGTGTGTTTGAGGGCGTCCTCACCGTTTTCAGGGTTCACGATCACGTAGTCGATCCATCGACCTAACTCGGAGGCGGCGATTAGGTCGTCGCCATACACGTACCCGGTCGGGTCCACGCGCATGCTCGGGTCCCTACCAATGAAATCGGGATTGGGATGAGCAATTGTGTAGCCTTCTTCGTCGATGATGAACACATACCACTGGCCGTCCACGCTCTCGGGACTGCTGTAATAGGAAACTGTGGCTTCCCTGCCGTCTCTTTCGTAGCGGTCAATGGCTTCCCGCACCATGGCTTGCGTGTAGCCCAAGGGCTCGAGCTTTGACACAGGATCGAATTCTGCCGAGGGAGCCGGGAAAGCATACACAGCGCCATCCAGGGAGCCGAGGAAAAGCGTGCCATCCGCTACGGCGAACCCGGGCACTCCATCAAAATAGCCTTTTTGGAAAGACCACAATTCTTCACCTGTCCATGCGCGGAAGGCACGCAAGTTCCCGTCTTGAGACTCCGTGTACAGGACTCCATCAATAGCCGCAGGAGAGTCCAGAGCGATACCCGGCGTATCCCATGTCCAGGCTATCTGTCCGAAAACGGCGTCAAGCGCGAAGAACCGGCTGGACTCTGAACCAGCGAAAACCAGGCCATCCGCCACGACCGGGGCGGTCTGGATCATCGTGTCGGCTTCGTACGTCCACCTTGGCATGCCTGTCGAAACGTTCAAGGCATATAGATGATTGTCGGGTGAGAAGTAGTAGGTGCGATCAACGACGACAGCCGGGAAGTTGCGTGCAGGAAACCTGTCTGTACCGAAGCTCCACAGCTCCTCGCCGGTAGCCGCATCCAGTGCGTGGGCGGTGTTGACGGCCGTCAGATATGCGACGCCGTCCACAACCGTTGGTGGAAGCTCTGCTCCGAGGCCTGCATCGAATGTCCACGCAAGTTCTCCGGTGGACGCGTCCATGGCGTAGAGTTCGCCGGAAGCGCCAGGCGCGAAGAGCATCCCGTCAGCCACCGTGACGGCGAACGGAGCGCCATACGGATAGGGCACTTCGGCAATCCATGCGGGGTCTCCTGTCGCGGCATCGAGAGCATGAACGGCGTGATCGCCAGTTGAGTTCGCGCCGACATAGACGAGCCCGTCACTTACAACAGGCGTGAACTGCACTGGTATCCCTGTGCTGAACGTCCACAACGCTTCTCCGGTCTCGGCGCGAAGAGCATGCACGCTGCCGTCATTGGAGCCTGCGTACACAACGCCCTCGTGTACAGACGGCGTCGCCCGGATGACATCTCCAGTTGCGTAGTTCCAGACGACCTCGCCAGTGTCAGCGTCAAGAGCGTAGATATGATTGTCGTCGGAGCCCACAAAGACCATTCCGTCGACCGCGGTCGGCGCGTTCACCACCCAGCCGCCGGCTTCGTAACGCCAAAGCGGTGGAGCAGACTCCGACGGCGGAGCGACCTCTTCGGGAACCATGGCCTGCGCCATGCACTCGAAGAGCCTGCCAGAGAACTCATCAGTCAAGTCTTCGGCGCCCGAGCCGGCGGCGTCCGGCAGAGTGGACTCGACCATGCCGACCAGGTCCGTCTGCATGAGCAGGTCCCGTATGCACATCTCGGCGCCCGGGTTCATGAGGTCTTTCACGTCCACGATCATCCGAGAGAAGAACACCGTGGCCGCAGTCTCAGGAGCAAAGCAGCTGAACACTCCAACCTGCCAAGTCTGGGTCGGGGCTTCAGACAGCACACGTTCCTCACGGGCCGCGGCGTAGACTTCTTCACCAAGTTCCTTCTCGATGCAAAGCCGCTCCGGCTCAGCTACCGAGTCGAACACCTCACCCCAGAGGGAGTCCTCGTCAAAGTCAAAGGCGAGATCAGGATAGAACTGTAATTCTCCTTCAGACTGGCTGGAGTAAGGCTTTGGAGCACTGGGCGTTTCTGTAGGCGTGGGAGTTGGGTCGGCCGCAGGCGTGGGTGCGACCGAGGTCGGTTCGGGAGTCGCCGTCTGTGCCGCAGCAACCGGCTCTCCTATAAGCTCAGGTTCCGACTCGCCACCGCATGAGGCCAGGATTAAGGCAGCCAGCAGGCATAGCAGCCCCCCTGCCCAATACACTCTCCAATTGGAAGATGTCTTCCCGCCTCCCAGTCCGCATGATGCTTGTGCCAATTACTACCTCTCTACTATTGGAGTGACGCATCAACAAGGCTCCATCTATTGGAATCGCTTGTGGCGTACTTCAACATTAGCACGAGAAATCAGAGTACTGTCAGGGTGGCAACGACCACTTTGTGTCCAAGCCAAGTCCATTCCCGGCATAGGGACCTTCACGGGCCAGATTGGAAGGAGATCTGACACTGCGCGGGCTAGAAGGAGATTGAGAGGCACAGTATCGTGACTCACGCCTGCGTATGCGTCGTCGAACCCGTTACTCGATCCGAATGAGCCGGGTAGAAGTCGAAGTCAGTGGTCCAGAGATATTCGCGGCCTTGCCTGTGATGGGACTCGAACCAGCAGAACTGACAGGCAACTCGGCAAGTTGGAGTTAACAGAAGCGTGCAAGTACTTCGATACATAGCGGCAATCCTCCTGGGGCTGGTCCTGTCCCTGAGTCTGTTCGTTTCGCTTGCCAATCTGGGGCTGAACCGGACTGTACTCAAGCCTGAGTTCATTCCTGAACAGCTTGTGAATGCCGATGTGTACAGGTTCGTGATGATCGACCTTCTCCCATCCGCCATAGACGACACGCGCATGGTCAATCCGCGGGACTACGGGCTCCGCCTGCGGGCTAACACCATAGATGCATCCGGTCTAAGTACTCAGGAGATAACGGACTCGATTCTCCGCGCCGTATCTCCTGAAGACTTTGAGCGGACAGTGTCCCCCGTAGCTCTAGGAATCGGCGAGTATGTCACTTGGAATGAGGACCGGGTGGACTTGTCGACGGACGTCGGGACGCATATCAAGGCGGCCGTGGCCGAGCTCCGAGTCCTCATGCGTGAGTCGGGCGCCTACGGCCGGCTGCTCGAGTGGGAGATAGAGCCAAGGATCAGGGAGATCACAGGCGAGGCTCTGGCCGCGATTGCACATCCGAAAGGGTGGTCCGTATTCCTGTTCAAGGGCAGTCCAGAAACTGATGACCGGATGGCGGACGCGGTCTTGCTTGCCTTTACTCCCGACTGGCTGACCGGAGAAGTTGAGGAGGCATTGGACGTGCTTCCCGGATATTTCGTTGGCGACTCGGAGGTATTCGAGTTCAATGTGAGGCCCGATGACCGAGAGGTGGATGCGTCACTGGAGGAGATCAAGGCCCTGATTCTCGAGACAGACTCCTCTGACCTGCTCTACACAGGAGTAGTCGAACGTCCGGTAACTGACAGTTTCAGGGAGCCTGCACAACTGCCCTTGGGCGCGAAGTTGTCGGCAGACGACGTACTGTCCGCAATGCGCCAGGCTGCCCCTCCTTCGTGGGTCAACGAACAGGCGGAGACGGTTGTTGACGGCGTAAGCGCATATGTGGTTGGGAGGCTGGACGAGTTCTCCATCGAGGTGTCTCTTGTGGATAACCGCAGCCGGGCTGCAGACATCCTCACCGAGCTTGCGATGGCAAACGTGGGGGACGCGCTGGTCAATCTGCCGCTATGCGATGCCGAGACGGACGAGGCGTTGGACTTGCTGAGCCCCGGGGTCAGCTTGCCCGATTGCATGGTGCCAGGCATTTCGGTCAACGAGGTGCTGACCAGCGTCAAACCAGGGATAGCTGACGCCGCACGGACGTTGCTCCTGGACCACGTGCCGGACTCGGTGGTATTCACCGAGGAGGCATTGCGCTCCGACCTGATGTCGGCCGGAGGACGCGAATTTATTGCGTCGTTCGACCGGCTCAGGAGTTTCTACAGCGACGGCTGGACGTACAACCAGGACGAGCTGCGGGACGATCTTTCGAACGAGCCTGACATCCTGCAGTTGTTGGACGGCGCCCGCTCATACCTGTCCGAGGGGTACATCCACACCTACGAGGAGGAGCAGGCGCAGAACGACGACAATCTGGCCGCGAACTCGCTGGACAATGTACGGGAGTGGGTGCAATCGGTCCGTCGGTACCAGTTGCCTGCTTACATCGCGACAGTTGTGCTGCTGGCCGCATTTGCAATTGTGCTTGGCCGCAGTTGGTCCGGAAGAATCGGATGGGCGTCGTTTGCGATTCTCGGGGCATCGATTGTGGTCTTCTTGCTCGCTGGGCCTGTGTACCGTTCGGTGGCCAACGCAGCGTTCGAGGAGGTCCGCGACGAGGCCCGGTCGCAGGCCGCGGGTCACTTCAGCGAGACTGGCTACCTGGCCTTTTCGAAACTCGTCGACCTTGTGGAAGGCTCAGTAAACGATGTCCCGGCGTCGATCAGCCAGCTTGGTCTGGTTTTCGCAATCGCAGCGCTGATCGCGATGGCAAGCGTCATCATCTGGCAACGGTACTGTTTAGAGCGTGTCACGCAGGCCAGGCCGCATGGGAGCGCGCCGGGCGTTCGAGGGCGCTAGTCCTCAGTACTCCGGTCTCGCTGCCCGGGCCCCTGTAGCGACGAGAGGCAGCCGCAACCGGGCTGCGGGAATCTAGGCTAGGCGATTGGCACCGCTTGTATAGATGCCGGCTCAATCTTGTTGTAGCAGTCCAACGCCGCAACCTTGTAACACTCGGCCAAGGTGGGGTAGTTGAACACGGTGTTGACGAAGTAGTCCAGTGTGCCGCCGAAGGTCAGGACGGCCTGCCCGATGTGCACAAGCTCGGCGGCGCCGGCGCCAATGATGTGGATGCCGAGCAACTTCCGCGTCTCGCGGTGGAACAGCAGCTTGAGCATGCCCGTTTCGTCGCCCATGATGTTGCCACGGGCTATCTCACGGTATCTCGCCAGGCCGACTTCATAGGGTACTCCGGCCTCCGTTAGCTCCTCTTCAGTACTCCCCACCATGGACAGTTCTGGGACGGAGTAGATTCCGAAGGGGAAGTGCTCCGGCGACGACTCGTAGTCGATGCCAAATGCGTGGCATGCCGCGATCCTGCCCTGTTCCATTGACGTGGAAGCCAACGAGGGGAAGCCCACAACGTCGCCCACGGCATATATGTGCGGCTGCGCGGTCTGGTGGTTGTTGTCGACCGGAACTCGCCCGCGTTCGTCAGCTCTCAGTCCGGCAGACTCGAGATTCAGGGAGGTGGTCGCCCCTACCCGCCCTACTGAGTAAAGGAAGAGGTCCGAGACTATTCTCTTGCCGGATTTCAGCGTGGCCACGGCCCTGCCCTGTACTGTCTCCACCTTCTCGACCGCTTCGCCGAGCCTGAAGATGCAGCCCATGTCTCGCATGTGGTAGGTCAGCGCCTCGACAAGCTCTCTGTCCACGAACTCCAGAATGTTGGGCCGCCTCTCCACAATGGTCACCTCGCAGCCCAGCGTGGCGAAGATAGATGCGTACTCAATGCCGATCACGCCCGCGCCAACCACAGTCATCGTGCGGGGTATGGTGTCGAGCCCGAGGACCATGTCGGAGTCGACGATCACGGCGTCGTCTGAATCGAAGCCCGGCGGAGGCGCGGGATTTGTGCCGGTTGCGATCACGATCTTGTCCGCGCAGACCCTGACCGTGCCCCCTCGACTGGCGACGGCTACAACGTTCGGCGATTCGAATGAGGCCTCGCCTTCGAGCACATGCACGCGGTTGCGCCTCATCTGGTGTCGGACGACCTCGGTCTCACGGCCCATGACGTGGTGGCAACGGAAGAGAAGATCGTCCGCCATGGAGATGTTCTCCTTGACGGTGAAGGAGGAGCCGTATATGCCACGCTGCCCGAAACCGGTCAGGTAAAGCGCGGCCTCACGAAACGTCTTGGAAGGGATGGTGCCGGTGTTGATGCAGACGCCGCCGACGACTTCCCTGCGATCGCAGATTCCGACGTTCTTGCCGAGCTTAGACGCCTGAATCGCCGCTCGCTGACCGGCAGGACCCGTGCCGATCACGAACATATCGTAGCGAGGTAGGCCGTTTTCGCTCAGTTCGCGCAAGCCAAATCACCCAGAAATGCGGCGAGGGCTAATCTGAGTGTAAACGGAGCACGTCAGCACGTCAACGCGGCCAGCGAAGCCGAGAGGGCTGCTTCGGGCGCGAGGCCCCCCCGCCCTAGCAAGCGTCGCGAGCGGCTGAGGCAGAGCGGACACGCGATGCATGCGATAGTTAATGGCCGCCGGACAAATGGTCAGGCTGCCAAGGCGGGGTGGAGGCTTGGAGCTACGAGCCGGACAGTCCCTGCGCGGTCAGAGCCTGTACATTCCGAAGCTCGTCGTCGTGCAGACACTCAAGGAGACTCCGGCCGTTCTGAGCGAACGCGGAGACTTGCTCATCGGTCAGGGAAGACACCTCGTACTCCCCTGCCCCGACTAGCGCCACATAGCCCGGATTGCTCTCGCCGAAGCTGGTGAGGCAGGCCAGGGAATCTGCAGCCAGGCCGCCCGTCTGCACTTCAGTGAGGGCCAGGAAGATTGGAAGGTAGCTCTCCTCAGATATGCAGTTGGACAGAGGGGAACCTGGCGTGAAGGCCTCCATGACCGTCGATCTGAGCAGCGCTGCGTACACAGCGCTTGAGAGCCCCTCGCTGACGCAGGTCTTTTCCGACTCCGAGAGCGCCGCGACGACATGGTCTTCGATAGTTGTGTGGATATCAGATGCCCGCTGGTTGCGCGCAAGCAACTCGACCTTCTCCACATCGGTCAGGCAGTCATAAAACGCCACCAGGTATGGCGGCCTTTCGGATTCGGCGCCCGAGTCTCCACGGATCTCCGAAACGCCCAGGATGTCAAAGACCATGTCCGGGTGCTCGCTCGAAGCCTCAACAATGCATTCGCGGGATGAGGTCTCCAGGCCCCCCGCCTGGTATCCGGCAAAGGCCACTCCAAGGAAAACCGCGTTGAAAGAGGTTAGACAGCCGAACATCGACGCCGCCATGGCTTGCGCCTGTTCCGAGTTCGCAAGGCCGGACTGCTGCATAATCGGGATGTTCAGATATACCTCGTAAATGAAGCCTCCAAAGGCCTCCTGCACACAGGCGATTTCCGCCTCCGAGATTCTGTCCATCAGTTCTTTGCCGGTGGTCTCGTCCGTGACAACGAGGCTCTCCAGCGTCACCTCTGGCTGAACTGTGGACGGCGTCGACGTAGCTTCGGGCATCGCAGCCGGCTCAGGCGATGGCGTCGGTTCGGCCGTTGGCGTGGGAGTCGGCGTTGGGGTGGGTGTGGGCTCGGGTGTAGGCGTTGACGTCGGGGACGGATCGGGGTCCGAGCCGCATGCTGCGGCAAGCGCGATTAGCGCGATCGCCGCAACGGCAACTCCCAAGCAGTGAGGCTTGATGCGCCGAATGTACATGTCTGCTCTTCCGGGAAGGAGTTATGGATATTGTCTTGGACGGAATGTTCGGCTGAAGATACTACATTGCCCCATGACGCGCACGGTCCTATGCTGCCCGCGAACGTTCACCACTATCGAAGGAGGCGCAAGGAGGGCATGCAAGTGAACAGTACATAAATCATGTACACGTGAGGGTATGTCTGTGGTACCCATGACCCTACTTTGCACCGAACTTTCGAGCTAGAAGTCTCACTCTAGGACGGACGGTCATCGTAACCGATGAAACATCCGGCACTTCGATTCCAAGCGGGCCATCAGTTGTTCCCCTGCTGGCGCGAGAGGTGGTCTATGAGCATCTGGCGGTAGGCTTCGAGGCCGGGGACATCGACGCCGGGGGTCTTGGCGAGGTCTTCCCAGGTGCGAATACGCACCATTGACCGCCAGTTGGGCGAACTTGTGAAGTCCTCAATCTCCTCGACGGACATGGGGCCGCCCTGGCGGCGGAGCGACTCGACGCTGACGTCGGACAGTCTCGCCGAGTAGTCCCGGTCCGTGGCGACCAGGTAGCGCTTTGCGGCTACGTGCCCGCTGACGATGTCGGCCACGTCATCGGAGAAGCCCAGCTCTCTGAGGGCCTCGGCCCCGATTCGATCGTGGGCGACGACCCCGACGCTGGTAATCTGCCGCCCCTCAACGGGCCAGATGTGGCCCAAGTCGTGCAGGAGGGCGGCGATGATCTCCTGCTCGGTGCCGCCGTTCTGACTGGCGTTATTGGCAGCCTGCAGGGCGTGTTCGAGCTGGGAGACCCGCTCGCCATGGTACTCCGCCTGCCCGGCGGTGCTGAGAAAGTCGATAACGCGATCGGCCGTTGCGGCTGGGTCGGCAGTCATTGGAGCCTCCTTCGCAACTCAAGGTGGGGCAAAGATTCCTAGCTAGCTAGAGAGTATGCCTGCAGTTTACTGAGCCCTTTCTGCCCATAGCAATAGGCAGATAAGGGAATGCCTACCCGACAGAATCCTGTCAACTACCTGACAGCATCCAATCATCTATCCCTCTGGGAAAGCCACCATCCTCTACAACATCCCGATGCCTGACGACGGTACTCTAGTGGGAAGGGACACGGGAGAAGTGGCTCTCCCCGGCCCGGTTCGGTACATGGAAAAGTCTGGTACCCCTGCCGGGACTCGAACCCAGGCACACGGTTTAGGAAACCGTTGCTCTATCCTCTGAGCTACAGGGGCACACGATACTGCCTCAAAATGTTAATGGATCGCCACGTCCCAATCTACGGGCCGCTGGTACAATCGCAATCTCAATCCCAAGGTCATCGAGCAGATCCTCTCTGAACACCGCTATGTACCTCCACCTCGTCGACGGAACCTACGAGCTGTTCAGGGCGCACTTCGGCGCGCCGCCATCCACTACGTCCGACGGCCGCGCGGTGGGAGCTGTCCGCGGCCTGATCCAGACTCTGCTGATGCTGTTGCGCGGGGAGAACGTCTCGCACGTGGCCTGCGCCTTTGATCACGAGATCCGGTCTTTCCGCAACGAGCTGTTCGATGGATACAAGACCGGGGAAGACGCCCCTCCAGAACTGCTCGCGCAATTCGACCTCGCCGAACGCGCGGCAACGGCGCTTGGACTCGTCACGTGGCCGATGGTCGAGTTCGAGGCGGATGACGCCATCGCCACCGCTGTGCAGCGATGGTCCGGGCATGCGGACGTAGACCAGACGGTCATCTGCTCCCCCGACAAAGACCTTATGCAGCTTGTTGACGGGGACAAGGTTGTGTGTCTCGACCGCCGCCGGAACACGCTTATAGACGCGGATGGAGTCGTGGAGAAGATGGGCGTGCTGCCAGAATCGATCCCAGACTATCTCGCCCTTGTGGGAGACAGCGCCGACGGGATTCCGGGCGTGCCGAGATGGGGCGCGAAGTCGACTGCAACGGTGCTGTCACGATACGGCACGCTGGAGGCCATTCCAGATTCTGAAGCGCTGTGGGACGTCAAAGTCAGGGGCGCGAAGTCGCTCGCGTCCAGCCTGGCGTCGCACAGGTCCGAGGCTGCCCTATACAAGCGGCTCGCGACATTGCGGGACGACGTTCCCATAGCCGAGGGGCTGCATGAACTCGAGTGGAAAGGCGTCGAGAGGGACGAGTTCATTGAATTGTGCGAGGAGTTGGGCTTCCGGCAACTGCAGGGGCTGCCCCACCGGTGGAGAGACGCTTGAACCGTCCTTCCAAGAGGACCGAAATTTCGCCTGAGTCAGTGGCGCCCCCGGCGGGACTCGAACCCACGCGCCTGGCTCCGGAGGCCAGCGCTCTATCCGCTGAGCTACGGGGGCGAAACGAGACTGTTGTGAAAGGGCGCGCCGAGACCCGTCCAAGCTGCATTGCGGCCTCTTGCGCGTGCGCCGCCAGGTACGGAACTATAGCAGTAACGACGCCTGCCGGACAATGCCGCGAACAGGCCGATTGGGAGGCGCAAAATCGTCCAAACATTGGCCCTCTTCGGAGGCCTGTAGGACTTGACATACTCTAAGACAGGTGCATAAGATTGGGCCCACCAATGGGGACTAGCTACGCCTTCCTGAATTATGTTGGCCGAGACGGTCCGATATCCCGAATGGCGGCGCCCATTGGCTATGTAACGAGAACCGCGTTTCCAGAAAGGGGGCCCGATGTCCACGTACTTTAGCAAGAGAGGTCTAGGCAGCCTTGCCATGCTTCTCTCTCTGTTTGCCGTCCTTGCATTGGTCGCGTGTACAGGACCAGAGGGACCAGCGGGTCCTCAAGGTCCGGCAGGACCTGCAGGCGCCGATTCGACCGTTCCGGGACCAGCCGGGCCAGAGGGGCCAGCGGGTCCGCAGGGTCCTCCCGGCGATCCCGCCTCTTCAGCTTTGGCTACTATCAGCCTCAGCGACAACATGATCACAATGACTGAGCGCGTGACTGTCCGGGGCGCCGGTTTCCAAGCCGGCGAGGAAGTCAGCGCACTCTTGGTCATTACAGCGGATCCCCCATTGGCGCGGCCTATTGGGGACGGCGTGGCTGACGCCCAGGGTGTATTTGAGGTTGAAACCGATGCAATCGGCGGAAACTTGAACACCCAGTTGGCCGCAATCGGGCCAAGGTTTGTGATTGTCGAAGGCAACTCGGGCAGCAGAGCCGTGGCGCCTGTCAGCGTCGTTTCCACGAAGCGCCCGATACCCGATCAGGCGGCATCGCTAACGATTGAAAGCGGCGCACCCGACGAGACGGTTACCGTCAGGGGCGCAGGCTGGCTCGAGGGCGAGGTCGTAGGCTTCTTCCTCAGAGGCACCAGCGTAGGTGGCGTGACGGTTGGCGAGGACCGTTCCTTCGATGCCACGGTCACCATCCCGGAAGACGCAGCCCATGCTACGTACACATTCCGCGCCAAGGGCGGAACGAACGAAGTTACCGCGCCCCTGGTAGTCAGGGAGCCGGATGTGGCCACACCTGTGCCAACGCCTGAGCCTCCACCGGCGGCACTGTTCGTTGAGGGCGGCACGCCGGGCGACGCGGTTTCGGCTTGGGGCTCCGGTTTCGGGGCTGGCGAGTCAGTTAGCCTGACCACGTCCAGCGGAATACTGGCCAGTGGAGCCACAAACGCAAGCGGCGGCTTCATGGCTGAGTTCATGATCAGCGCAGACATGGCCACGGGTGTTCACACCGTTGTAGCCACGGGTGCTGAGAGCGGACACAAGGCCACCGCACCGCTGGTAGTCGCAGACAAGTAAGGCATTACTTCTCGGCAATACAAGAGGCCCCCGCCTTTGAACTGGGCGGGGGCCTCTTGCTGTTCATTTGCTACGCGGCCGCCTGCGTCTTCAGTATAATCTCGACGAACTACTCTTCCTGAAGGACTCAGTGATATGCAGGACATCAAGGCCGAAGTGACGCAACTCCAGGACAAGCTCTCCATACTCCTGGTGCGTCTTTGACCTTCCTGCCAAAGACAACGAGGTCGCCAGACTGGAGAAGCTTTCTCAGGAGCCCGGCTTCTGGGACAACCCCAAGACCGCAAGCAATGGCATGAGGACGCTCACGAGGCTCAAGGACGAGATTGCCAACTGGCGCAAGATCGAAGATGAGGCCAACACGCTGGGCGAACTCCTCAACATGGCCATGGAAGAGGGCGAGGACGAGCTTCGGGCAACACTTGCGGAAGATGCGACCTCACTTACTGCGAGGCTCGAAGACATGGAGTTTCGCCTCGTACTCTCAGGCCCGTACGACGAGCGAAACGCAATCATCGCCATTCACGCGGGCGCAGGGGGCATAGAGTCGCAGGACTGGGCCCGGATGCTGATGCGCATGTACATCCGTTGGTCCGAGAACCAGAGACACGACGTCGATGTCTTGGACGTGTCCTCGGGCGACGAGGGCGGCATCAAGAGCGCCATCATCCAGATTGGCGGCCCATACGCATACGGCCACCTGAAGGCGGAGCGCGGCGTGCACAGGCTCGTCCGGCTGTCACCCTTCGATGCAGACCACGCGCGGCACACGTCGTTCGCGCTGGTTGAGGCGCTGCCTGAGGCGGAAGAGGGAGCGGACATCCAGGTCAAGCCTGATGATGTGAAGATCGATGTCTTCAGAGCGGGAGGGGCTGGAGGTCAGAGCGTGCAGAAGAACTCCACGGCAGTGCGCATCACGCACCTGCCCACGGGCATCAAGGTCAGTTGCCAGAACGAGCGATCCCAGCACCAGAACAAGGAGATCGCAATGCGAATTCTGACGGCGCGTCTTGTGGAGAGAGAGAACGCCCGCCTGGCGGACGAGCGGTCCAAGCTAAAAGGCGAGCACGTTTCCGCCGAGTGGGGCCGACAGATCAGGAGCTACGTGCTCCACCCATACCAGATGGTCAAGGACCACCGGACACTTCACCAGGTGTCGGACGCCCAGGACGTCCTTGATGGAAATCTGGATCAGTTTATGAGAGCGTACTTAACAGAGACAGTCGCATAATCCGGGTGTTTTGGGCTGCCGCCGTATATGGATCCAGCGGCGATTAGTTTCCGACCGGGCGGCGGGTCGCCAATTAACTTAATCAGGAGTGTTTTCAAGATCATGACCAAGAAGCTGTTGCCTTTACTCTTTCTGGCCATAGCCGCCATTGCAATTGCGTGCGGCGATGACGAGGTCTCGATCTCAGAAGTCGCGCCAGCCGACACGGAGCCTCAGGTTGAAGAAACAGGTGTCGCGTCAGAAACGGACGTCGAGCCTCAGGACATTGGGGAACAGTCATCCTTCGGAGGTGAATTCCGGCGAATGTGGGACGATCCTCCCACGCTCGACCCGCATCTCTCCAGCGACACAACGTCTTCGGCCATAGTCGTCGAGTTGTACAGCGGACTGTTGACGCTGAACACCGATCTGCAGCTGGAGTTGGAGATAGCGGAGAGCATGGAAGTTGATGACACATCAACTGTCTATACCTTCTACCTCAGACCGGACGCCAAGTTCCACGACGGCAAGCCCATAACGGCCCACGACTTCAAGTGGTCCATCGAGAGGGCGGCACACCCTGACACCGGCTCCACCGTGGCCGAGACGTACCTGAACGACATCGTGGGCGCAAAAGACGTGTTCGAGGGCAATACCACCGACATGGCCGGCGTGAAAGTCATCGACGACCGCACGCTCCAGATCACTATCGATGAGCCGAAGGCCTACTTCTTGGCCAAGCTCACATATCCGACCGCGTTCGTCCTCGACAGGGAGAACGTTGAGGGCGGCGGCCGCCAATGGACCGACACCCCCAACGGCACGGGCCCGTTCAAGCTGGCCGAGTACAGGATCGGCGAGCGCCTGATACTGGAGCGCAACGACAACTACTACAAGGAGAAGGCCAAGGTTGACCGTGTGGTGTTCAATCTCGCTGGCGGCCAGACGATGGCTATGTACGAGAACGACGAGATCGACTTCACAGGTGTTGGCCTGTTTGACATCGACCGCATCCTGGACCCGCAGGAGCCGCTGCACGACGAACTGATCATCGCCGCTCCTGAGTTCACGGTGAGCTACATCGGCTTCAACACGAGCATGCCGCCTTTCGACGACAGAAAGTTCCGGCAAGCCCTTAACCACGCCATTGACAAGAGACTGATCGCCGGTGAAATCTTCAGCGACCTGGCGGTGCCGGCGTACGGCATCCTTCCTCCCGGCTTTCCCGGATACAACCCAGACTTGACGGGCCTGGAGCACAACCCTGAACTCGCGAAGCAGTTGTTGTCCGAGTCCAAGTACGCCGATCCTGAGACCAGGCCGCGCATCGTGATGACAATTCCAGGGACCGGCGGCAGCCCGTCGGTGTCCCTCGAGGCCGTGCTGGGGATGTGGGAAGACACACTGGGCGTGCAGGTGGAAATCCAGCAGATCGAGTGGGCCACCTACCTGAAGGACCTGGACGCCCGACGCTTCCAGTCCTACTCAGGCCTGGGCTGGGCGGCTGACTACCCGGACCCGCAGGACTTCATCGACATCCTGTTCTACTCCGACAGCGAAACGAATCACGGCGCTTACAGCAACCCTGACGTTGACCGCCTCGTAGAAGAAGCCCGGTCCGAGCCGGACCCGGCAAGGCGAGTCGAGTTGTACCAGGAAGCGGAGAAGATCATTGTTGAAGACGCTGCCTGGGTCCCGATGTGGTTCTCAGGAGAGCGGTATGTGCTGGTCAAGCCACACATCAAGGACTACCGCATGACGCCTATGATTGTCCCCAAGCTGTCCCACATCTACGTAGATTTCGACGACGCCTCGGACTCGTAGCTGAGCGCGCACAACCCAGACAACACTGTTGATGTGCTGCCCCGTGTGAGAGCGCGGGGCAGCATGTTACTGTGACCCAGAAGCCGCACCCGGACCGGTCTGGCTGAGGGGCGGCGCAGAAGGGACATCCTGCGTGGGCAAATACATAGTCAGACGACTCCTGTGGCTCCCTGTCATTCTGTTTGCCACCTCTGTGATGGTCTTCTTCATGTTCAGGCTGGTCCCAGGCGATCCTGTGACGATAATGCTGGGTGACCGGTACACGGAGGAGAGGGCTGAGCGGCTTCGCGAGACGTTCGGCCTCAACCGCCCCATGGTGGTGCAATACGCAGACTACATGGTCGGAGTGTTCAGTGGAGACTTCGGCGAGAGCTTCAGGTATCAGGGCCGGGCGGTGAACGAATTGCTTTGGGCTAAGCTGAAGGTCTCAGCCCAGCTCAACATCGCCGCACTAGCAATCGTAATTGGACTTGGACTTCCTCTTGGATTCTATATCGCGCACAAACAGGGGAGTTGGCAGGACCCATTTGCCGTGGCCAGCGCGGTCATGATCATGTCCATCCCAATCATGGTCACCGCGCCTTTCATGTTATGGGCGTTCTGTCTCAAGCTTCATTGGGTCCCGTGCTCCGGTTGGGGAGGGTTCTTCGACTCCCGAATTGTCATTCCAGCCATCGTCATGGGCGTTCCCGGTGTTGCCGGGATGGCAAGGCTCATGAGAGCAAGCACGCTGGACGTGATGCACCAGGACTTCATCAGAACGGCCCGCGCCAAGGGGCTCGATGAAACGACAATAGACCGCCGGCACGTCTTCAAGAATGCCATGATTCCAATTGTTACGGTGCTCTCGTTCGCGTTCGCTGGACTGCTGGGAGGGTCGATCATCGCGGAGAGGATCCTGGGCATCCCCGGTGTTGGCAGGCTGGCCGTCGAGTCCCTCTTCGAGCGTGACTATCCAGTAGTGATGGCCATCTCTATGGTGGGCACATTCGTGTTCATTCTCGCGATTCTCGCGGCCGATATCGTGTACGCGTATGTGGACCCAAGGATCCGGTACCGCTAGATGGCCACCGTAGGAGCAGACTCGCTAGCTTCCGAACAGCTCTCGACGTCAAGGTCCAAGGGCCACCTTGCTCGCGCGATGGAGCGCCTGCTGCGCAAGAAGATCGCAGTGGCGTGCATCGTAACTCTCGTTCTCCTCTATGCCGGAGGCATCTTCGCTGAGTGGATCTCTCCGTACGGGTATGCAGACCTAGATTACTCTGCGTTCCAGGCGCAGCCTCCCAGCCAGTCTCACTGGGCCGGAACTGACCTCCTGGGGCGAGATGTTCTTACTCGGGTGCTTTGGGGAATTCAAAACACTGTTATCCTCACCGTTGTCTCCGTCGTCGTCGCGGGTCCGGTGATAGGCGTAAGCTTGGGCCTGGTCTCCGGCTATTTCGGAGGCAAAATAGACTCGCTTGTAATGCGCGTAGGCGAGCTTTTTGCCGCATTCCCTGAGGTACTTCTCGTAATCATCATCGCCGCGACGCTGCGCCCGCGTTTCGTCACATGGGCATACTGGGTTGAGGACAACTGGGGAATCGACGGCATAGTGCGTTCCGGAGTGGTGGACTACTTCGTGGTCGCGACTGCGCTCGTGTCATTCGGTTGGATTGGAATGGCCCGGCTGGTCAGGGGTCAGGTGTTGTCGCTGAAGGAAATGCAGTACGCGGAGGCCGCGCGTGCCCTGGGGGCCTCAACAAAGCGGATCCTATTTGTGCATATGCTTCCAAACGCCGTCAGCCCCATCGTAGTCACGATGACAATGGGCATGGGCACCATGGTGGGCACCGAGATCTTCCTAAGCTGGCTCGGTCTTGGTATACAGCCGCCCCGGCCCAGCCTGGGAATCCTCTTGCTGGAAGGGGGCTCCCTGACCGTTCTGAAGGTAAAGCCATGGCTGCTGCTCGCGCCGGGCATTGCGGCATGGGCGCTGGTATTGGCGTGGAACCTCTTGGGTGACGCGCTGAATGACGTCCTGAACCCTCGGACGCGATAGTTAGGAATGGCGTAGTCATATTCATTTAGCAAGACCTAACACAGACGCATCGCGTGAGTTCTCCAACCCGGCTACTGGCCGACTCCCATCCGCGCAATCCGGCGAACTTGAATCGAGTCCACGCCAAATGCCGAAGAAATCTCGCTCAAATCAAGTATTGACGATCATGCCTGTCTTATCCTTGAATAGGTACGACCATGACCTTGCGAGAGTACAGAACGTGTATGTTGGCAATCGAGCCCGCCGAGGCATTCCTGCGATTGCATGGCGGACGAGAACGCGATGACTCAGCCAACTGCAAGGCCGGCGCCACCCCTGCCAATTATGGGACATGAAGCGAAGTGAATGTGCTGAACAAGATCAGGACGGTATCCCAGCAGCTGTTGCGGACTCTTACCGCTTGGTATGTCCTTGCTGTAGCGGCCATCGCAGTTGGCACGGCAGCGGGGCTCCTGGTCTTCCTCCTTGTTTTCCCCGGAAAGCCCAAGATCGGCGTTATCGAGATACCGTTCACGATTATCAGCGAGAGGTCGGCCTTTGCGATCAATGAGTTCATCAAGTACGCACGCAGAGACGAGTCGATCAAGGCGGTTGTCATCAAGCTGAGTTCACCTGGCGGCGGCGCGTCCGCCAGCGAGCGCCTCTACATCGAGACCAAGAATCTTCGCAATGACAAGCCAGTTGTCATTTCCATGGACGGCCTTGTGGCCAGCGGCGGATACATGATGGCAATGGGCGCCAGCCATACGTACGCACAGGTCTCGTCCCTCGTTGGAAACGTGGGAGTTGTCGCCTTCTCCGACCCGCTCATTCCTGCTCTTCCTGCCGAGACCTCCATCTTTACAGGTCCATACAAACAGTCGGGTGCCAGCAGGAGAGAATGGTTCGGAATGGTCGACCAGCTCAAGGAGGCCTTCGCTCAGATGGTGGTCACCGAACGCGGCAGCAGGCTGCGTATTTCCGAGGACGAGTTAGTCCAGGGACGCATATACACAGGCCTGGATGCGGTGAACCTGGGCCTCGTGGACGAAGTCGGAGGCGAAGTCGACGCAATCCAGAAGGCGGCGGAGCTGGCCGGCATCTCGCGATTCGACACTGTAGATGTGAACTTTGAGGTGCTGCGCGAACGACTCGAAGACCTTGACAGGATCACCCCATCATCCGGCGGGGACAATCCCTACGATCTGCTTGCCCTGCGTTCCAGCAACTCTGAGTACGATGGTCCAGACACTCAGCCGCAAGGCGAGGAACTCGCGGACGGGTTGAGCGCTCTCCAGACCCTGCAGGAACTCATGCGATACGGAAGGCTGCACGAGGAAGGCGAGAGTCCCCTACCCGAGTTCCCGCTGGAAATAGCACCACCAAACTTCTACTACCTTTACGTGGGAAATGCTCCTTAGACTGGCGATAGTTGCGCTGGTCCCCGTTTGTGCGGCCGCTGCCTTTGCAGGCGCATACTTCTACTATTATGAGGGCAGCCCTGTTCGAGACGCACCGGTGCACGTACCGTACGAGGAGATCATTGCCTACACGGCGCCCTCGCTTGCAGTGCCCGACTCACCCGCGACACAGGTCCAGAATGGGCTGCTGGTTGTTGACGCACTACACCGCAACACGTTCAGGGAGACGGAGACAGCCGCACTCACATCCAAAGTCGCCAACCGCGGGTACACTGTCGAGATTCTCGGAAATCACAGCCCACAGAGAGTAGAGGTCAGGCTGGAGGTACTAGAGGAAAAGCTGCGGAGAGCGGACACCCTTCTCGTCATTCTGCCTAGAGACCCCTATCTGGAACCCGAGGTAGCGCTGGTGGAAAGCTTCGTGAGAAAGGGAGGGAAGCTCATTCTGATCTCAGACCCGTCCCGTCCTCACCAGATCAACTCTCTGGCCAAGACATTCGGCCTGACGTTCCAGCCCGATTACCTGTACGACACCGTCGAGTACGACCAGAACTTCAGGCACATTCTTGTCAAGGACTTCCAGCCCGACACCATAACGGCTGGCGTTGACTCGGTCCTGCTGGAGTATGCGGGATCCGTCCGTTCTTCCGGACCGGGGCTTGCGTTCGCCGGCCCGAACACCAAGTCATCCCTTCACGAGACGTCCGAGTCGCTCAATCCAATTGTTTGGGGCGACAGTCCCAACGTCCTGGCGCTTGGGGACTTCACATTCATGGCGCCTTCCAACAACCTCCTGCTGGACAACGACAGGTTCATATCAAACATTGCCGACTTTATGACGGACAGCGAGAGGCGATTCGACCTGCGGGACTTTCCGTACTTCTACGAGAGCGGGCCTGACGCCGACGTGGACATCCTGCTTGGACAACCCTCGCTCTACAACGTCGGTCTCAGGATGAGAAACGGGTTGGGTTCTTACAACATTGCATCTCAGATCAGCGGCATTGAGGACACAAGCCGAGACTCGGTATTCCTGGGTCTGTTCGACGATGTAGTCCAGGTCAGCCACTATCTTCAGGCCGCTGGAGTAAGAATCGACGATTCGCTAGGCACGCCATTTGGGCCCGATCTGGGACTGGCGGGGACCTCCGTTCTCGTGCTCGCCCAAGATGGCGGCCGGGACATGCTCGTGGTGTTGGCAGACTCGGAGCAGACGCTGGCCGACGCCGTTAACAGCATGATCCGAGGCAGTTTCAGAGACAGCCTGGTCAGCGATTATGTAGGAGTTCAAGAATAAAGATGAGATTTGGTCCAGGCCACGTTTTCTTCCTGCCAGTACTGTTGGCTCTCGTTGCGTTTGCGGTCGCCTGCGGAGACGCGAGCAGTCCCGATGCCGGAGCTTCATCCACAGTTCCGTCAACGCCGTCGCCCGTACAGACTGCAACGCCTCTCACGGATGCCGAGCGCGCCGCCTTAGGAGAGTTTGCCCAGCAGCTTGTGGCCATCGGCGACGAGTGGGACCTGATTCATATGGAGTTCGACAACTGGCGCGCCGGACTGACGGAGTGCCACGTTAGTTCGGTGAAGCAGGCTCTTCACATCTTCGCGGCTGACAGCAACAGCGTGACAGAGCAGGCAAGAGACATTCCCAGAACATCGGTGACTTCGGAACTGGCAGACATGCTCATTCAGGCCGCGGCAGCGGAAGAGGCCTCTTTCCGGCAACTGCGCGACCGTTGGCAGCCGACGAACATCTCGCTGTTCGAGCTGGTTGAGCAGCAACGTTCGGCCTCATCACGAGCTCAACTCAAGGTGGAAGACCTGGCACTTGAGTTGCATGAACGATACGTGGAGGCCTACACCGAGGAAGAGGTCGAGGCCGCCGAGGAGTTGGAGTCCGCCTTCGACGATCTCCAAGACTCCTGGAGCGAGCTCCACGACGATTACAGCGACCTGCGAAGGGATCACGACTCGTTGGACGGCGCCACGCTAGTTCACCGGTACGGGCAACTGGCCGAACTATCTGCCCAGATTGTTGCAGGAGTGGCTGGCCTCCCCACTTCAGACATCACTGAAGAGCTTGTCGATGAGTTGTGGGACGCCGCCAACGAGGAGCAGTCTACTCTCCTGCAACTTGTCTCAGGGCTGACGGTCCTGGTCTATGGGTCTTCCGAAGCCAATGGCAATCAGTCATCGTCAAGTTCAAGGGCCGAATCTGACGGAATCTCAAACGGGCAGGCAATCCAGAACTCTTCATCCTCGAACTCAGGTGCCGAAATCAACCTGGCGGCGCTGCTTGACGCGACGGACGCGGCGTTTGAGGAAAGCGAAGCATCCCGGCGAAGTGTTGCCCGGATGATCGATGAGATTGTTGAGGGCGACTCGGTCGAAAAACTGGCAGATGTAGAGAGCTTCCAAAGCTACCAAGAGAAGCTGGTCATGGCATGGGACGCGTCCCTCCAGAAGTATGACGATTGGCGCAGCACCGAAGGCGGATGCGACCGGGTTGCAGTCGCTCAGTCGCTGAGCCAGTTCAATCTGCGCTTCGGAGAGCTGGGACGCAGAGTGCGCAGTCTGCCCCAGTCCGGCTTGCTGCTACCGATGTACACCCTGATGGTGCAGGCCGTGGACGGTGAGGAAGCTGCGATGCGCACACTCTACAACTCATGGCGGCCCTTCACGGTGGACGCCTTCAGAGCTGCGGACAGCGAGCGCATGAACTCGGACCGGCTGCGGCGTCAGGCGGGCATTGCCCTTCAGGAGCTCCGAGAGCGCCGCTAATCTACGGCGTCTGGTATCTACGGACCCTTAGAGGAGCAGGTCCAAGACCTCGGGGATGCTCGATACCCTCAACCCTTCCCAACTCTGCCGGGCGCCATCCTTCTGATCGTAAGGAGCGCGAATCAGCACTGGCGTCATTCCTACATCAGACGCGCCAGTGAGCTCATCTCCGCTTCCGTCGCCCACGAATAGGCACTCCTCGGGCGCAACATCAAGCGCCTCCGTAGCTATGCGATAGATTCGCGGGTCCGGTTTCACGAGCCGGGCACTGAAGGAAAAGACCACTACATCGAAGAGGGGCGCGAAGGGAGTCTCGTCCCAAAGTTTCGTCACCTCTTCGCCGCAGTTGCTGATCAGACCCACTCCGTATCCCTGCTCCCTCAGGGTGGACAGTGTTCCAATCACGTCGGGACGAGGAGAGAGTGCCTCGCGGACATACTGCAGCCGCACGTCAACGCCGGCCTTAACGCGGTCGCAGCGAGGCGAAACTCCGAGCTTCACGCAGATCTCTGCAATCGCTGCCTGCAACTATGGAGCTTCTCCAGCCATGCGCTTCGCGGCTCCGGCGGCCCACGCGTTCGTGAAATCCTTGGGGTCTACGCCCAATGCGTCTGCGGTCTCATGGCACTTCTGGAAATAGAGGCGGCGGTTGGACTCCGGGTAGGACAACTCATCGACAAGTGTGCCCCAGAGATCGAAGACCACCGCCCTGAAATTGCTCATGAACAGATTGGTTTGAAGCCGCCGCTCATCAAGCATCGCATGTGGAAGCGCCCCGACTGCATGGGAGAGGCTGTTGGGACGTTTTTGGCGCTAGAACCCAGAAATCACCTCCTGGTCGCACTCTACTATCTCGATTCCGTCACGGCCTCTCTCGATGAAGTCCAGCACTGCCGCCAGCATCTTCTCGGCGATCACGGGGTCATTGCTGACGCTCGT
The DNA here is from genome assembly GCA_965116985.1 of Dehalococcoidia bacterium. GTDB lineage: Bacteria > Chloroflexota > Dehalococcoidia > Lucifugimonadales. The sequence goes on from OZ220745.1 coordinate 975,395, forward strand.
GATTCCGAGGGTTGCGGCCTGCCAGGAGTCCTGATCGCCAACCTCGGCGATTGATACGTTGAACTTGTTTCTGACCTTCGCGCAAGCGGAGCCGATAACGCCTCGCTTGCCCTTCAGGCTTTGCACGCCGTGAATCCTGGCGGAGACACGACAGACTCCTACGTGCACGGACACTGGGAGATACCAAGGCGGAGTTGCATTCGGGCATGGTACCACCAGCAGTTCGCTGACAGCTCTTGCCCATCTTCGGTGCGCGTCCCAACGCCCCTGATCGCCTCTGCTAAGGCGCAGATCACCGCGACCCGACCGTTACTGCCGGCAAGGTCTCCTTGACCGCTACGGGCCGCGTGCTTACAATTCTTCCCAGTGAGGTAGATACGTTGGCTAAGTATGCGATAGTCGAGACGGGCGGCAAACAATACAAGGTCGCCCCCGGTGACACCATCCGGGTCGAGACATTACCCGGCGACGTTGGAGACACGATCGAGTTGAACGATGTCGTAATGACATCCGAGGACGGCGTCGTGTCCGTCGGTTCGCCAACGGTGCCGGACGCGAAGGTCAGCGCGGAGGTTGTCGGCGTCGGGCGGGGTAAGAAGATCGTGGTCTTCAAGTACAAGGCCAAGACCCGATACCGAAGGCGCAACGGCCATCGCCAGCATTACACAGACCTCAAGATACTGGACATTTCCTAGCGCGTAAGCGAGGTAAACAGCAATGGCGCACAAGAAGGGCGGAGGCAGCACAAGAAACGGGCGCGACAGCGCCGGAAGACGACTTGGCGTGAAGCGCTACGACACCGAAGTCGTCACACCCGGAACCATCATCGTTCGCCAGCGAGGCACGAGGATACTGCCGGGACGCAACGTGGGACTGGGCAAAGACCACACGTTGTTCGCGCTGATCGATGGCTCGGTGAAATTCGAGCACCAGACCAAGTCCAAGAAGCGCGCCAGCGTTTACCCCGTCTAACGGAGAAGACTGATCAATGAGAACCGGAATTCACCCTGACTATTTTCCAGAGGCGGTTGTCACCTGCTCGTGCGGCTCCTCCTATGTGACGGGAGCCACAAGGCCGGAGCTTCGTGTCGAGGTCTGCAATCGTTGTCACCCGTTCTTCACGGGCGAGCAGCGCATCGTAGACACCGAGGGCAGGGTCGAGAGACTCAAGCGGCGGTTCAACCTGGAGTAGCGCGGCAACAGTCCATTGCGCCGCGAGGGGGTGAGAATTGTCTCACCCCTTATTCTTTTGTGGGAGTATGCCCCTGAGTCGCAGAACGACCATGTTCTCAGCAGACTGCGTCACGATATCGCTCCGAGAGGAACCGCAAGACAGTGCCTGAACGGGTGACTTACGGCGGCCAGGCCGTCCTGGAAGGCGTCATGATCCGGGGTCGAGAGCACGCTTCCGTGGCTGTGCGCCGCCCGGACGGCACGATCGCGCAGACCAGCATACCGCTCGGAGGCTGGCTGACCGGACGAATGCGCCGGGTGCCGCTGGTGCGCGGCGTCCTTACGCTCGCCGAGACGCTGACGCTTGGAATGCGCGCGCTCAGCTACTCCGCGGGCGTGGCTGCGGAGGCCGAGGGCGAGGAGCTGGGCAAGGGCACGATGGCCGTGATGTTGACGGTCTCACTGGCGCTGGCAATAGCGCTGTTCTTCCTTACGCCGCTGTTCGCAAGCAGGCCGTTCGAGGGCATGCTCGGCTCCGACATACTCAGCAACGTTGTGGAAGGGCTTATTCGACTGGGCCTGTTCCTCGGCTATCTCTTGCTGATCAGCCGCATGAGGGACATCCGACGCGTTTTCATGTACCACGGCGCGGAGCACATGACGATCCACGCCCAGGAACGCGGAGACCCGCTCGATGTGCCGTCCATACGAAAGTACCCGACCGCGCATCCGCGGTGCGGCACAGCGTTCCTTCTGGTAGTCATGGTGGTAGCCGTGGCGGTGTTCGTGTTCGCGGGGCGCGATCCGCTGTGGTGGCTGATCTCATCCCGCGTGCTGCTCGTTCCGGCCATTGCAGCGGTGAGCTACGAGCTGATCCGCTTCAGCGGCCTGCACTCCACTAATCCGCTCGTCCGTCTGATCAACGGCCCGAGTCTCGCTCTGCAGGCGCTGACGACGCGCCAACCCGACGATGATCAGATCGAGGTGGCGGTCAGCGCGATGACACACGCGCTGGAGACGGATACGACGCCGGCAGGAGCCTAGCGGCCCCTCAGCGCAGCACGAATCAGCCGCCTCTCTCCCGAAGCTTGGTCCACACCTGCTCGGGCCGCACGCCGGTAGCGGACAGCAGTACGAGCGTGTGATACAGGAGGTCGGCCACCTCTTCAACCACTTCCCCTCTGTCGCCGCCCATCCCGGCGATGGCTGCCTCGCCTGCCTCTTCGATGACCTTCTTGCTCACGCGGGCGACACCCTCGCTGAGCAGTTCTGCCGTGTAGCTGCCCTCCGGCATCCCTTCCTTCCGGTCCTGGATGACAGAAAACAGCTCCTCAAGGATGCGCGGCCCCTTGACTTCCCTTTCAAAGTCCGGCATTTCGTCAAACGGCATGAAGAAGCAGGTCTGGTTCCCCGTGTGACATATGGGGCCGTCCGGGTTGACCTGGAGAAGAAGCGTGTCGCCGTCGCAGTCCATCGAGGCTGACTCATATCTCATATAGTTGCCGGACACCTCGCCCTTGTGCCACATGTCGGACCGGCTGCGGCTGTAGAACCACACGTCACCGCCCTCCATCGTGCGCTTCAGCGCACCGGGGTTCATGTAGCCGAGCATGATCACGTCCTTGGTCCGGGCGTCCTGCGCCACGGCGGGAACAAGGCCGTTCTCATCAAGCTGGATGGGCATCGAAGTCCTCCCTGCGTGTGTATTTGCGAGTCCTCAGCTTCCCACGGGACGTACGGGAACGCCGCGTGCGGCGAGATACTCTTTGACGGCCTCGATCTTGTACTCGCCGTAGTGGAAGATGCTGGCGGCCAGTACCGCGTCCGCGCGGCCGCCCATCAGCGCGTCGTACATGTGCTCAGGGCCGCCTGCTCCGCCGCTCGCTATGACAGGCACGCCCACGATCTCTGATATCGCTCGGTTGAGCGCGAGATCGTAGCCTTTGCGCCGGCCGTCTTCGTCCATGCTGTTAACTACGATCTCGCCGGCGCCGAGTTGCGCAGCCTTGGAGGCCCACTCCACGGCATCGAGCTTCGTTGGGCGACCGGAGCCGTCCCCGGTCCGGACCCTAACGTCCCAGCGCACGGTCTGCGACTTGCGGTCCCTGATCGCGTCCAGGCCGAGAACGACGCACTGGCTTCCGAAAGCACGCGCCGATTCCTCGATTAGTGCCGGGTTTTCTACCGCGGCTGTGTTGATCGACACCTTGTCCGCGCCGGCGTTAAGCATACGCGCCATGTCGTCCACACTGCGCTGGCCTCCACCCACCGAAAGCGGGATGAAGACCTCGTTCGCCGCCTTCCTGACCACATCGAGCATGACATCGCGGTCGTCAGCCGAGGCTGTGATGTCGTAGAAGACCAACTCGTCCGCGCCTTCGGCGTTGTACTGGGCCGCCAACTCCGCCGGATCGCCGGCGTCCCGGTGGTCCTGGAACCTGACGCCCTTGACGACTCGCCCCGCCTTTACGTCGAGGCAAGGGATGATCCGCTTGGCCAGCAAGATGCTTACTTTCGCATCACAATCATGTAGTGCTCGGGGTTCAGGTCCAGCCGTGCTGTATACCGCATTCCCACGTCCTCCGTCAGCTTGCGCATGTCCCCCTCAGGAATGCGCCGCTTCAACGGTGGTCCGTAGTCCGTCTCGACCTTGTGCCACTCCATGATCGTAAGCCAGCCGCCCTTCTTGAGAGTCCGGCTGACCTCCCTCAACAGCCTCTTGCGGCTGCTGACCTCCTGGAACACGAAGGCCATGAGGGCTCCGTCGATCGTTTCCGATTCGACCGGAAGCTTTACCTCTTCAGAGACCGCGAACTCCACGTTCGTCAGATTGGCAGCCTCGACGCGCTCTTTGCAGGCGTCAACCATCTCGGGCTGTACGTCAAGCGCGACCACTTTGCCATCGAAGACGTACTTGGCCAGGGGCACGGTGAAGTAGCCGGGGCCGCACCCGACGTCCGCGATGCGATGATGTTTCATGATCGGGATGGTTGCCAGAACACGGTAGATGTCCACCCGGTCTGCCCTGTCAGGGCCGGTCAACAAGTCCATCTGGTTTACGTCAAACTTCTTGATCAAATGTGGTTACCTCGCTCCAAGGAAGGGACTCCGCCGGTTGACACGCTCCGATGCCGCTGAGTCCTGGCAGTCGTCCCGCTATCGTTCCGCCGCCTTCACCGCCGCGAGCGCCTCTTCCAAGTCGATGTCACTAGTATACAGAGCCTTCCCCACGACGGCGGCCTCCACGCCGGTTCTGGCAAGTCTAACCAGGTGGTCTACGCTCGCGATGCCACCGGCTGCAATAAGCGCCACGCCCGGCCTCCCGGCGAGGACTTCCACTTCCGCGAAGTTCGGCTCCGTCAGAGTGCCGTCGCGTGAGACATCCGTGAACATGAATCGCTCTACGCCCAGATCCGCCATCTGGTCGATCAACTCAATCGCCCGGAGGCCTCCCCCTTTCGTCCATCCTCGCAGCACCACGTCGCCGTCTCGAGTGTCCACGCCCACCACCAGCCTGCCGGCACCGTACTCTTCGCACAGCTCACCGGCCAGTTCAGGGGTCTCCACGGCCGCGGTCCCCAGAATCACCCTGTCCGCCCCGGCTGCCAAGACGCGGCTCGCGCCCTCCGCCGTCCTGACGCCTCCTCCAAACTGCACCGGAACATCAACCGCGGCAGCAATCCGTTCCAGGCACTCCAGGTTCGCCGGAACGCCGTCGCGCGCACCGTCGAGGTCCACGACGTGAAGCCGGGCCGCGCCCGCTCTCGTCCACTGCTCGGCGACAACTTCCGGCGCATCCGAGTACACGGTCTCCTGCGAGAAATCGCCCTGGAAGAGACGGACGCATCTGCCGCCCTTCAGATCGATCGCCGGTATGATTTCCATGTGCCGCCCTCTACCCTTCCGCTCCAACCTCTCCACCCGCGGCGATGCTGACGAAGTTCCTGTACACCCTGAGTCCGATCTCGCCGCTCTTTTCCGGGTGGAACTGAACGCCAAGCACGTTCTCCCACGCCACGCCACTGCAGAACTCGAGGCCATATGAGGTCTTGGCGGCAACTACCACTTCCGACCCGGGATCGGCGTAGTAGCCGTGGACAAAGTAGAAGTAAGAGCCATCAGGCACCCCTTGCAACATCGCTGGGCTCTGCTTGAGCATCACGCGATTCCAGCCCATGTGAGGCACCTTCAAGCCCAATTCCTGAGGGAACCGCCGGACAGTGCCGGGGATCACGCCGAGACACGGCTCATCGCCTTCTTCAGACCGCTCTAGCAACAACTGCAGGCCGAGACAGACGCCTAGGAACGGCCGCCCCCCAGCTATGTAGTCCACTATTGGCCCTACCAGACGTCGCCGCCGGAGTTCAGCCATCGACGAGTCACAGGCGCCCTGTCCCGGGAACACAACCCCGTCCGCCCGTGCGATGAGGTCCGAGTCCGAAGTAATCCTGGCATCCGCGCCGAAACGCTGCAGGGCGCGTTCCACACTGCGAACGTTGCCCGCGCGGTAATCGACGATGGCGATGAGCGGCGCTGTCATGCAGTTAGGTCGATTGCGCTATTGAGACGCCTCGCCGGTGGTCAGCTCAAGCGGCAGCGCACGGTCTTCGTACCTGGCGAGCACGAAGAGAAGGTCCGCCAGCCTGTTCAGGTACCTGAGCACTTCCGTGTTTGGAAAAGGACGGCTCCTGTGCAACGCCACAACGCGCCTCTCCGCGCGCCTCAGCGTGCTGCGCGCAAGGTCCAGCGCGGCCGAACCTGCCGATGCGCCGGGCACTATGAACGCGCGCGGCAACTGAAGCTCAGCATTCATTTCATCGATGGTCGCCTCCAGGCTGTCCACCATTTCGGGACGCGTGACGTCGAAGTGTTTGAGCAGCTTGTCATAGTCGTCCGGGTCCGTGGCAAGCTCCGCACCCACGGTAAACAGCTCACGCTGCGTCGAGAGCAGCACTTCCTTGACACGATCGTCCGCACACATCGCCCGCGCCAGACCCATGGCCGACACGGCTTCGTCTACGGCGCCGTAGGCCTCGCACCGGGGATCGTCCTTGGGCACACGGCCGCCATAGAGCAGGCCTGTCTCGCCCTCATCGCCAGTCTTCGTGTACACGCGTGCCGGTCCTGAACTCATGGGCGGCCAATTGTACAGCAGGCGCGTGACAAAGAACGGCCCGGTGCATCGTCTGACTCGCCGGGCCGCGGTTGCGTATGTGAGAGGCGCAATCCCACCTTCACCTCAAGCTGCTTCGGCTTCTTCCGCCTCCAGCTTCGGCAGGCTGATGTGCAGAACGCCGTCCGTGTAAGACGACTCCGCCTTGTCAACGTCCACGCCTTCCGGCAGCTTCAGCGACCCGCGAAACTCGCAGGTGCGCCGTTCGCGCAGCAGTTACCGGCCGATGTCCGAACTCTTCTCCTCGCTGGCGGCGGGGTAAGTCCAGGCCGACCTCGGCCGTAGACCTCCATTGAACAGCCTGTGAATCCCCGTGTCCTCACTTGCGGGTACCAGATTCGCAATGCCATGGTCAGCCTTCCCTTATAGAGTGAGATTCGAATTGAGAGAGTCATTCTTGTGTTTCATGCACTCAAGCATAGCTATAATATGCCCCTTCCATCTTTGCACTTATAGTGCTGGCTATAACTTAGATGTTGTTTGTATGCGGACATATGCTAATATTCAGGCACACCAGAACCACAGAATGGACTCCAGGGAATGGCCGACTACTACGACGTTCTGGGCGTCTCCAAGGATGCTGACGAAAAGACCATAAGGCAGTCATACCGCAAGCTTGCGCGCCAGTTCCACCCTGACCTGAACCCAGGCAACGATGAGGCCGCCGGAAAATTCAAGGAGATCAACGAAGCGTACGAGGTGCTCTCCAACGCAGAGACGCGGGAGAAGTACAACAAGTACGGCGATCAGTGGAAGTACGCGGACCAGTTCGAAGAGCGCGCAGCATCTGGGTCGCCCTTCGCCGCGTACACGGCAGACTACGGAGGTTCCCGAAGAGTCAGCTACGACCTCTTCGGCGACGTGGGAGACCTCTTCGGCGGTTTCGGCAGTTCCGGCAAGTACTCCCCAGGCCCTTCGCGCCTCACTACACAGGTCGAGCTATCGTTGGAAGAGGCGTATCGGGGAACCCTGCGCACCATCGCGCTTTCGGAACCCACGGGCACGCGAAGGTTCGAGGTGAAGATTCCGGCCGGAGTGGACACGGGCTCGGTAGTCACCGTGAAGCCATCGAAGGACATGGAGCTGCAGGTCGAGACGACTGTCCTGCCCCACGCGCGATTCACGCGCCGGGGCGCGGACCTCTACACGGACGTGAACGTCTCCATGTTCGACGCGATCCTGGGCGGCGAGACAGAGGTTGACACGATAACGGGAAAGGTCAGCCTCAAGGTCCCCGAAGGGAGCCAGAACGGCCAGCGCATCCGTCTGTCCGGGCGCGGGATGCCCGTCCTGAAGTCACCGGACAAGAAGGGCGACCTGTTCGTCACGCTTAGACCACAGCTCCCAAGGAGCTTGTCCGGCGAGCAGCGGGAACTGGTCGAGAAGCTTAAGTCGGCCAGTTAGGCGGATGGCATAAGGGCAGTTGCATGTTCGAGCACAGAGACATCATAAACTCAGACGAGCCGGTCTTTGTCATCAGCGTTGCGGCAAGGATGGTCGGCGTCCGTACGCAGACGCTTCGATACTACGAACGCCTGGGGCTAGTCAGCCCAGCCAGGACGCCCGGCAATCAGCGCGTGTACTCGCGCCGAGACGTCGCCCGGGTGCAGCATATCCGGCGACTGATGGACGACCTCGGCGTCAACCTCGCGGGTGTAGAGGTCGTACTGAAGCTACTCCTGCAGGTGCGCGAGGCTGAATCAGAGATCGAACGGCTCCAGGAAGAGAACGAGCAACTCCGAATGCAGCTTCAGCGGCCGTCGCGGTCCTGACCGTACGTCCCGCCCGGCTCGCAGCAGTGGACCTCCTCCTGAAGTGTGCTCCATTGCGCACCGGAGGAAATGTCGGGATCGCACTCTCGGCATTCGCGGTACTTGGCGCTGCGCTTGCCTGTGGGCCAACGCCTCCCGAAATGACCCTGCTGGACGCAATTGCCGAGGGCAGAGCCGAAATCGTTCGCGCCCACATGGAGGCCGGTTCAGATCCCAACAAGGCGTTTGTTCCGCCCGGCATACCCGCCGCGGGGGCCTCCGCGCTCCACCTGGCCGTCATCAAGAACGACCGCGAGATCACGGAGGTCCTCCTTGAGAACGGCGCAGACATCGACCTGAAGGCTGCGGACGCATTCAAGGGCTCGCCGCTCGAGTGGGCTGCGTTCTTCGGCATTAGAGACATGGTCGAGTTCCTGGCGGAATCCGGAGCGGACCTGAATGCGAAGAACGCCTATGGCTCCACTCCGCTGGACGCCGCATCAGCCGACAATCCCTTCATCCCGGAGAGCGACCTGGCCCAATTCAACGAGGACCGCGCCCTGATCGCCGAGTACCTGATCGAACAGGGCGCCACGTCCGCCCAATAGGCTTGGAGCGCCACGCAGTTTGAACAGGGTCCGGGTATGAGTGTGACGCCCGCTACGCAGACCCGAAGGTACCACGGGCTCGACGGTCTCAGAGGCTTCGCAATGCTCATGGGCATCGTTCTGCACGCGTCGCTGCCTTACTTCTCTCGCCTGGCGGACTTTGAGTACGCCTGGCCAGCCGACGATGACCAGTCGGTCGTCCTTGCGGTCGTCTTCGACTTCATACACGCATGGCGCATGCCCACTTTCTTTCTGATGGCGGGCTTCTTCGCACACCTGGTACTGGAACGACGGTCCGTTTCGATGTTCGTCCGGGACAGGCTCAAGAGAATCGCGCTGCCGCTCGTCCTGTTCGGGGCGGTCATGGCCATCGTGATTCCGCCATTGTGGCTCTACGGCTGGTACGGAGATCTCTCCATAGAGACTGTCGCAAATACGATCTCAGAGAGACAGGACATTGACTCCAGCGGCGAGCTTGTCGCGCACCTGTGGTTCCTCCACTACCTGCTGCTGATGTACGCCGTTCTTGTTGGCTGCCGCCTTCTGGCAAGGGTGGCAAGGAATCGAGCGGCCGTGAGCCTGCCAGACCTCACTCCGATAGGCAGGGTCCTGTGCAACGCCTTCTACTCGCGCGTTCCCCTGCTGCTGGCGCTTGCGGCGGCTCTTCTCCTCATAGTCAGGGGTGGCGACGAATCCAAGCCGGTATGGCCCCTGAACGTGCCCGACGTTCTCTACGGATCGCTGTTCTTCATCTACGGTTACGGGCTGTACGCACGCCGGGAGCTAATCGACAGCTTGCGGGTAACAAGGACGCTGACAGCGCTCTGGGCCTCCGCAATGGTCTTCTACTTTGCGCATCTCGCCCTGCTTGGAGCGATCGATGAGACTTCACAGCCTGGCAGCGACACCGAGTCGATCGAACTCCTCGAGTTGGCTGAAGTGGTCTGCTATGGGGCTTCCGTTGCACTGTTCAGCATTGGACTCGTAGGGCTCTTCGAGCGCCTCTTGCGAACGCCGCGCCCGTGGGTACGCTGGCTCGCCGACTCTTCCTACTGGATCTACATCATGCACCTGCCGGTAGTGACCTTCCTGACCTTCTACCTTGCTCACCTCGACAGGCAGGGCTGGCTGAAGTACCTGACCGGCTTCGGATGGAGCGCGGAAATGAAGTTCTTGGCGGCGTGCGTCCTGACCGGCGTTCTGGGAGTCGTTACCTACCGTTACTTCGTCCGGTACACGCCCGTCGGCACGATGCTGAACGGCAAGAGAACGAGGTCGCTTGCTAGCGGTGACTCCCAGGTCCCCGTAACTCCCTGATTACCAATGGTAGTTCCGGCAGCAGGTCGGAGGCGGCCAGGCCAGCCGTGCCGATGCGGCGCGTTACGCGCCCGCCTGCCGCCCCGTGCAGGTACACACCAAGCACGGCGGCCTCGAATGGCGCGACGCCCTGCGAGAGCAGCCCGGCGATCGCCCCTGCCAGCACGTCACCTGTGCCGGCCGTCGCCAGACCGGGGTTCGCAACCGGGCTGACAGCGCCATCGCCGTCCGGCGACGCGATGATCGTGTGAGCTCCCTTCAATGCCACGACGTGTCCCCACTCTGCCGCCGAGTCCAGCGCTGTCGACAGCCGGTCAGCTTGCACTTCGTCGATAGAGCGTCCCAGCAGGCGTGACATCTCCCCGGCGTGAGGCGTGAGCACCGCCGGCCCGGTGACCTTGTGCGCCCACTCCTCGTCCAAGCCGGCCAGCGCGTTCAAGCCATCGGCGTCTATGACCAACGGCCGGTTCAGGCCACTCGACAGCAGCACGTCCCGCGCCATCGACACCATCTCCGGCGCCTGACCCAAGCCGCAGCCGACGAGTACTGCATCGTAGCCGCCTGCCGCCTCCAGGACGATGCGAGCGGCCTCTTCGCCGGAGTCGGGCAGCGGGAGGTATGTCGGCTCAGGCGAGCGCGAAAGGATGGACGCCTGCAGCCGCTCTGGAGCCGCAACCGTGACGAGCCCGGCCCCGGTGCGCAGCGCTCCGCCCGCAGCGAGCGACGCTGCGCCGGCGTAGTTCTGAGAGCCTGCCACGACCAGCGTCTTGCCGAACGATCCTTTGTGGGCATCGGTCGGCCGCGACGGCAGCAAGTCCGCGATCCAGCCAGCCGTCATCAGGTGAAGCTTGACGTCTTCGTCCAGGCCCGGCGGCACGCCAATGTCTACCACTTCGACTTTGCCTACGCTGTCCGCTCCGGGATGCGCGTACAGCCCGATCTTTGGGTAGCCGAACGCAATAGTGACGTCGACCGAAGGGCAGACGTCATCCACGCTGCCTGTGTCGGCGTCCATTCCGGACGGCACATCCAGCGCGAACGATCGCAGGTCTGGACGCCGCTCCTGTTCGCTCCGCAGTGCGAGCATCGCGTCCCTCAGGGCGCCCTCGATGGGCCGGGACCGGCCGGTGCCAAGCACCGCGTCGACCACCGCGTGGCACTGTGACAACGGCTCTCGCAGACGGTCAACGCCATCCTCGTCCGACGCATCCACCATCGCAACGCCTGCACTTCGCAGCCGATCGGCCTTCGGGTCCGGCTCTCGCCGGGGCACGCAGAGGGCCGCCGTGACACTGGCCCCCCACTCGTGCAGACGCCACGCGGCCACAAGTCCGTCCCCGCCGTTGTTGCCAGGGCCAACAAGCGCCAGCACGGGAACTCCAGTCAGGTGCCCCAGGTGATAGCGGACCCGCCGTGCCGCCTCCAGACCGGCCCGCTCCATCAGCCAATCGGTGGATACGCCTGCCGCCTCAGACCGTTCCTCGATCTCGCGCATTTGGGCGGAGGTGACGATCTTCATGGGCCCTTAGATATCCCCTTAATCGCCAGGCTCTCTTCTCTCACCTACAACGGAGGCGACGGCGTATTCCCGGGAATGCGTCAGGGACACCGCGAGATTGAGGATGCCGATACGGTCGGCTCTTCGGCGCGCCGTGCCGTGCAGTTCGATCGTCGGCGCGCTGCCGCCGATTCGAACGATCTCCACGTCCCTCCACCGTATCCCTCGAACTCCGGTGCCCAGCGCCTTCATCACCGCCTCCTTGGCGGCGAAGCGGCTCGCGAGCTGCGGCGGCCGGCCCCGGCAGTACTTGATCTCGCCCGGCGTATAGATGCGCCGAAGGAACCGGCTCCCGTATAACTCGAATACGCGGCGGATTCGGGCGATCTCGATGATGTCAACTCCGGTTACCAGCATTGCCTCGATTATAGGTTGCGCCGACCATGCCGCACAAAGCAGCGAGCCTGTTTCTCCCCGAACCCACTATTCGCTACACTTGGGCAAAGTTACTTGGTCATCGCCTAGCAAGAGTTCCGAACGCTTGCAATTGCGGCGTATCACGGTCTACGGTAATTGTATGGACGTCTCCATCAGCGAACAGATTCTGGCCCGCATTTTGCGCAAAGTAGAGACTGGGAACTACGCGTCCACTGACGAGGTGCTCGGAAGCGCATTGACCTTGCTAGACGAACGCGACGAAGCTCTGGAGAAGGAGCTAGCCGAAATACATGAGGGTGTTAAACGGGGTGCTAAGCAAGCCAACGAAGGGCAGATCGTAGGTGCGCAGGAAGTCTTCGATGCGCTCAGACAACGAAACGAGTCGGCAGTCAGACGCTCTGAATGAGTCGATGCTACTTTACGCCGGAAGCGCGCTCAAACCTACAACACATTCACGATTACATCGCACAGGATAGCCCCGCAAACGCACTCAGCTTCGTCAACTTGCTTGAGGGCCAATGCGAAAGGCTTGCCGAAGGCCCGTTCATTGGAATCGAACGACCTGAGTTCGGCCTCGATATCCGAAGCTTCGTGGTACCCGGGACTCGCTACATGATCTTCTACCGCCCCACGATAGGCGGTGTTGAAGTCCTCTACATAGCTCACGGCAGCCGTGACCTGCGGCGGCTCTTCGAATAGACGCTGTACCCTGGAGCAACCTACGGGACTTGAGTCGAACGCCGAGTCCTGAGAGTCTTGTCTTGCCCCGAACGCGCCTGCCGATATAATCGGCACACTCCACGTTGGAGGTTGCGAAGTTTGACTGCCACAAAGATCGACGGTGTTAAGACGGCGGAGGAGATACGAGGCGAGGTAGCCGCGGGTGTTGCGGACCTGAAGCAGGAGCACGGCGTTACGCCCGGCCTGGCGGTCATCCTCGTTGGCGAAGACCCGGCCTCCGCGGTGTACGTGCGCAACAAGCAGCGTGCGGCCGCTGAAGCCGGCATGACCGCCAGCGACATCAAGCTGCCTGAGGACACCTCGCAGGCAGACCTGCTCGCACAAGTGGACAGCGTCAACAACGACCCTTCCATTCATGGCCTTCTGGTGCAGCTTCCCCTGCCAGGCCACATCAGCGAGAACGCCGTGATAGAGGCGATCAGCCCGATGAAGGACGTTGACGGGCTGCATCCGTTCTCGATGGGCAGGCTCATGGCAGGCAGGCCTCGCTTCGTCCCCGCAACGCCGTCAGGAGTCCAGCAACTCCTCATGCGCTGGGGCCACGATCCCGAGGGGGCGCACGTCGTCGTCTGCGGCCGCAGTAACATCGTCGGCAAGCCCGTGGCCATGCTGCTGGCTCAGCGCGAGCGCGGCGCCAATGCTACCGTTACGGTGTGTCACACTCGCACACGTGACCTCGCTTCGGTCACGCGGCAGGCGGACATCCTGATCGCCGCAGTCGGCGTGCCTGAGTTCGTGACCGGCGACATGGTGCGCGAAGGCGTCGTCGTGATCGATGTCGGCATCAACCGCATGGACGATCCGTCCCGCCGCAGAGGTTATCGTCTCGCAGGCGACGTCCACTTCGAGTCGGTTGCCGCGAAGGCCGCCGCCATCACGCCCGTGCCCGGAGGCGTGGGTCCTATGACAATCGCGATGCTGCTGAGCAACACGCTGCACGCCGCGAGACTGTCCGTTGATCCGAGCCTGGACGAGTAGCAGTCGTAGCCTACGAAGTTGGCAGGCAGGACTCTAAACCTTTCAAGAGGACGTAGACGATACAATGTGCCCTGCCAACGCAACCGGGAGTGAAGAGTGACTAGCAGCCAGACAGCCGACACCGTTGACGAGATGACCAAAGGCCGGTTGAATCGTCGCACATTCAAGTTCCCGCGTTCCATTCGTGAAGACAGTCCCATGTACCGAACCGGTTTGGGAATAGTGCGCGAGCGTCTTTGCGATTGCAAACCCAACCATCTCAATTGCCTCTCCGCCAAGGAGTGGCTGAAGAGCCAGTTAGGGGTATGGCAATTCAGCTATGAAGGACGGGATATCCGCGACAAGAAGATCCACCCCGCTACGTTCCCGATATCACTGGCTGCGAAGGTCATAAGGCTCTTCTCACACGAAGGTGAGTTGGTCCTAGACCCATTCGTTGGCAGCGGCACAACGCTCGTGGCCGCTCAGGATACCAACCGAAATGCCGTGGGATTCGACCTCCAGCAGGAGTACGTTGATGTCTCCGAAGGGCGGCTGACGCAGAGGAATCTGTTTACCGGCACCGAGCAACTGGCGATTCATGATGATGCTGCCAGGATTGCAGATTATCTCGATCCGGGCAGCGTGTCGCTGATACTCACTTCTCCACCCTACGCTAATCTCCTGAACAGGAAAAGACGAAATAAGTCCCGTAGAGATCGAAAGAACGAACAATTGGGAGCGGTGGAGCAGTACTCACAAAACCCACGCGACCTTGGTACGATGCCGTTGGAACAGTACTCACTTGAGATGCACGATATCTTCGCGGGCATCCGCCATCTCTTGGCTCCCGGCGCCCACTGCGTCGTTAACGTTCCAGACATGTGGTGGGAAAATCAGCGAGTAACGATACACATTTCAGTAGTGGAGGCATTGAGAAAAGCTGGGTACGAGTTCCGCAACACCATAATCTGGGACCGTACAAACATAGTAAATCGCGTAGGGATCTTCGGGTGGCCTAGCAACTACATCACGATGGGGACCACGTTTGAGTATCTCTTGCACTTTCGGAACCCTCCAGATGACAGTTGACCCACGGAGGCAGATGCGACGATTGATGCAACGCGTTCGCCAAGAAGGCGGGTTGCCAAAATCGTCGGAAATCGTACAAGAGACTTTCCGACGATTGGAATATGTACCTGAATCAGTCGATTCAACCTATGTCGCAACCAATTTCAACGACATGCTCAAGAAACTGTGGGTCGAGACTCTGGTAACGTTGGAAGAATACGAACATTCCAGCTACGCTAGAGGTATACCCCGCCATTTCGCACGTGAGTTTCCAGAATCGTTCGAACGTGCCGAGCGTACAGCCGCAATCAAAGGTTTTCGAGCAGGTCTGACGTCGTTATTCAATGAACTGTATCCACGCTTTAGAGACGCGTTTCTGAGTGTGAGTCAAAGCAGGAAGACTAGGGGAGGCAAGGACTTCGAGCTTCAGATTGAGGGACTGCTAACATTAGCTGAAGTCCCCTATCATCGACAGGAAATGGAGAATAGAACCGATCTCATTCTTCCTGATCTGCAGACTCATAACGTTAATCGAAACATCTCGGCAGTGGTTTCAATTAAGCGAACCTTGCGGGAACGTTGGGCCGAGGTAGCAGAGGAACTTTTCAACCTTCGCTCTCCCAATGTGTTCCTTTTTACGGCAGATCAGAATGTGTCCCAGAATCATGTTGCGCGAATATGCGGCCAATACAATATCCATCTAGTGGTGTGGGATGAGTTAAAGTCCGCAAAGTTCCCAACTGCTCCTTTGGTGTTAGGGTACTCGGACTGGATGTCACAACGCCTTACCGTCCTTAGAGAGTACTGGGACTAGGCTCCACTTCAGCAATTGCATTGCATGAGGCTGCTGCGAACAACACTCTACACAAGCAAGGAACCGGCCCTCCTTCCCTCCGTGGGCGGGAACATCGCCCGCACGTGCGACGCCAGCGAGCGGCACGCGTCACTCAGCAGGCGGTCGTCCCCCGGCGCTTCCTCGCGGTCGTACCACCGGACCGCCGCGCGTATCGCCTCGTGCCATCGCTCCGGCAGAGCGCCGAGCGCCCATCGTGCTGACTCCCGCTTCGTGAGCGCCGCATCGCGCCTCTCGAGGGAGAATGCGACGCGGCAGCAGTTCAGCACCGCATAGGACGCGAACGGCTGTGACCTGTCGCGGATGAGGCCCTGCTCCGCGTCCTGAAGCTCATGGTCGAGTCCCGCCTCCACCTCCTCCCAGCTCGGCCGTTGGACGATCTCGCTCGGCAAAGCCCCGTGAAGCAGCACGTACCGGCCGGCGAGCCAGTGGCTCCGGTGGAGCGCCCACGACGTATCAACCAGCCGGGGGTTGAGCAGATGCGCGGGCGGAGCCGTCCCCCGAGCATCGTCCAGCAGGATGTACCAGGAGTCCATCTCTACTCCATGCTCGGCATCGACTCGTTGCCGGGCCTCGTCCATCTTCGCAGCCGTCTCCGGCGAGGGAGGCCGCACGAATATCCCGTGAGTGTCCAGGTCGCCCAGCCGGGCCGGAGGCTCGGGGCTTACAGCCGCACCGTATCCCCATAGCGCCACGAGATCCTCGCCGAGCAAGTCCGTAAGCTCGTCTCGCAACGCTGTGAACGCCTGGCGCACTCCGGGCCCCAAGGCCGATGGCTGAACACCTTCCATGTACATTCCCTACCCTAGTCTGCCGGTGAAGGTTAGGATTGTGCGAGCCAGTTCGCAACTCGAGAATCTTGCGCACCTCCGACTTCGACTACGAGCTTCCCCAGGAACTGATCGCGCAGCGGCCCGCCGCTGTGCGCGACCACTCGCGGCTCCTCGTGGTCTCACGTTCCGATGACTCGATCAGTCACCGCCGCTTCTATGATCTGCCGGAGTTTCTTGACCCGACGGACCTGCTGGTCCTGAACGACAGCCGCGTCTTCCCTGCCCGACTCCTCGGCCATCGCGTCCCGTCCGGCGGCGCGGTGGAGGTCCTGCTGCTCAGCCGCGAACCGTCCGGCGCGTGGCGCGCTCTAGTACGGCCCGGCCGCCGCATGCGCGAGGGCGCCCGCTTCGAGGTGACCTCGAAAGCTGCGGCCATCCGCGGCGAGATCGTCGGGGTCGAGGCCGACGGCTCACGCCTCGTCGAGCTAGAGGGCGAGGAGCACGTAGACGCGCTCGGCGTGACGCCGCTGCCGCCATACGTGCATGAGCCGCTCGACGATCCCGGCCGGTACCAGACCGTGTACGCCCGCCAGAGGGGGAGCGTCGCCGCGCCGACCGCCGGACTGCACTTCACGCCCGAACTGCTGGACCGCATCCGCGGGTCGGGCGTCGAGGTGGCGTTCGTCACGCTCCACGTCGGCTGGGGCTCCTTCAGGCCTGTGCAGTCCGAGGACATCGCCAGCCACGAGCTTCACTCCGAGTACTACGAACTGTCCGATGAGGCTGCCGGCGCCGTGAACGCTGCCCGCCGAGATGGGCGCCGCATCGTCGTTGCGGGGACAACGGCCGTTCGGCTGCTGGAGCACGCCGCAGCTCGCCTCGACGACGCCGAGCGCGCGGTCGAGGCCGGCTCCGGCTGGGCCGACCTGTTCATCACGCCCGGCCATACCTTCCGAGCCGTGGACGCGCTGGTGACGAACTTTCACCTGCCCCGCTCGACGCTGCTCATGCTGACGTGCGCCTTCGGCGGCCGGGAGCTAATCCTGCGCGCCTACCGCGAAGCCGTCGAGCAGCGCTACCGCTTCTACTCCTTCGGCGACGCGATGCTCATACTCTGAGCCTTCCGGCAGGGACGCGCCGTGCTATCCTTGCGCGCGATTTCAACTGCGTCAAGGAGGCCGGGAATGCCCCCAACCAAGCCGCTCACAGGTGAAATCCAGCTTGAGTTCAAGAAGGTCTCGGACGCGCAGATCAGCCCGGACGGCTCACAGGTCGCGTTCGTGCTGTCGGACAACTACGTAACGGACACGGCCAACCCCAGGTCCAACATCTTGACCGTGAGCACGGATGGCGGCGCCCCGCGCCGTCTGACGGCCGGATCGAGGGCCGACGTCAAGCCCAGGTGGTCGCCGGACGGCCGCCGGCTGGCCTTCCTGTCCGACCGCGAGGAGGACGGGCAGATGCAGGTGTACCTCATGCCTGCTTCGGGCGGCGAAGCGGAGCGGCTGACCGACGGCCCGGGGGCGATGATGCTGCACGGCGGCGTGCCCACGATCGAGTGGTCGCCGGACGGCTCACGCCTCGCGTACATGAAGTGCGACCACGTCGACAGGGACCCGCTCGTGTTCGAGAGGCTCGAGGGATGGATGCGGCTGTACGTCATCGACATCGCGTCACGCACGACTACGATGGTGTCGCCGGAGGGCCTGCAGATCTGGGACTTCGGCTGGTCGCCAGACGGCACCCGTTTCGCGGCGACCGCGTCCGACGACCCATTCCACGATAGCTGGTACGAGAACCGCCTCGTCTGCTTCCCCATCGGCGGCGGCGAGGTCCACACGCTGTACGACACACTGCGGCCCGCCTCGAAGCCCACATGGTCACCGGACGGCCGGCGCATCGCCTTTACGTCGTCGATCTGGAGCGACAGGTACTCGGTGCGGGGCGACGTCTGGCTAGTGCCGGCTGACGGCAGCGCTCCGGCGCGAGACGTCTCCGAGGGCCACGTCGCCAGCTATAGCTGGATCGAGTGGTCAGAAGATGGCTCAAGCCTTCTGGCCGCCGGCTCCGAGAGGTCGGGCAGCGGCATCGCCTCGATCGACCTCGCCTCCGGCGAGCGCAGGTCGCTCTGGTACGCGGACATGGCCCTTGCCGAGGGCAACTACCCCTCGTTCAGCAGCGACGACCACGGCAACCTGGCCATGGTGCTCGAAGACGCGACCACGCCAAGGGACGTGTACCTGGCAAGGCCGGCGAATGGCTCTTACAGCCTCGAGCGCCTCACTACGATGAACCCCGTCTCGGATGACGTCATCACCGGGCGCACCGAGGAGGTCCACTGGAAGGGCACGGACGGGCTCGACATCCAGGGTTTTCTGATACGCCCGCCCGGCCATACCGGTGACGCGCCGTTGCCTCTCGTGTGCATAGTGCACGGCGGGCCCACGAGCCAGACCGCGAACAGCTACCACCCCGGCTCCAGCAGCAGCCACGCGCAGCTATTCGCCGCGGCCGGCTTCGCCGTCCTGCTCCCCAACCCGCGCGGCAGTGTGGGCTGGGGCCTGGAGTTCGCCGAGGCGAACGTCGGCGACCAGGGCGGCATGGACTGGCAGGACATCATGCGCGGCGTGGACTACTGCGTCGAGCAGGGCATCGCGGACCCGGAGCGGCTCGGCCTGACCGGCGGCAGCTTCGGGGGCTACATCACCGCGTGGGGCGTCACGCAGACCGACCGGTTCAAGGCCGCCGTCATGTACGACGGCGTGTGCGACTGGCGCAGCCTGCGGGGCATCAGCGAGATCCCCGGCTGGCCGCGCGTCTTCTACGGCCGCGTGGACGGCTGGGACCCGGACGGCATCGAGGCCGAGTTCTCGCCGATCACGCACGTCAAGAACGTGACCACGCCCACGCTCATCATCCACGGCGGCGAGGACGTGCTCTGCCCAATAGAGCAGGCGCGCATGTTCCACCGCGCCCTGAAGGACCACGGCGTCAAGACCGAGCTGATCGTCCACCCTCGCGAGCCGCACGGCCACAAGGAGTACCACCACATCATTGACGCGTGGGAGCGCACGATAGCGTGGATGACCGAGCACCTGGGGCCTTAGGCTTTCTCACCCTCACTCCTTCGACAAGCTCAGGACGCGGTCAGGACAGGTTCTAACTCTCTCCCTCAAGGGAGAGAGGACATGTTGGATGGCCGCACAGGTGTAGTGCTCAATGCCCCACCAAAGTGTTACCTATGTGCCCGGTTTAACAATTGATCGCCAACCCTTGGATACTCTAGACTCACAAACGAAGTGCAACACCTTGTTAGGGTGTTGCCATGGGAAAGCATTATCGGCATATCACCATTGAAGAGCGATGTGAGATTGCCCGGCTACAAGCCGAGGGCCGTTCGGTCCGGCAAATCGCTGCAGATCTGGATCGCTCGCCATCGACTGTTGCTCGGGAGCTGAAACGCAATACCTCGCGAACCAAACCATACAATCCAACTTATGCACACCAGCAGGCGTGCGCCCGCAGATGGCGCGGCTCACGCTTGGATCGCGATACTGAGCTTCGCGAGCATGTGCTCTCACGTCTCTCACAAGGCTGGTCTCCTGAACAGGTTGCCGGTCGACTCAAGTTGGAGGCTGGCCGGACCGTCATCTCCCACGAGAGCATCTACCGGTTCATCTACGATCAGCTTGCACGCACTCAGGACTACTCGTGGAGACACTACCTGCCTCGAGCCAAATCGAAGCGAGGTTGGAGGGGGCGCAAAGGTGGAAGCCCTGCCTCCTTCATGGCTATGCGCCGTCCCATCGCTGAGCGTCCGCAATGCGCCACAGACCGCTCTACCCCAGGACACTGGGAGGCAGACCTCATGCTGTTCAAGACCTACGGCCATGCGGTCCTGACCATGCACGAACGTCACTCTCGCATCCTCATTGCCGCCAGACCACCGGGAAAG
This sequence comes from Dehalococcoidia bacterium, assembly GCA_965116985.1. Classification (GTDB taxonomy): domain Bacteria; phylum Chloroflexota; class Dehalococcoidia; order Lucifugimonadales. The sequence goes on from OZ220745.1 coordinate 995,703, forward strand.
GCATCCCAACCCATTGCCAATGCCATGTCCCAGATGCTCAGTCAGTTCCCGCCACAGTGGAGACGGACCGTCACTTTCGACAACGGCACCGAGTTCGCACTCCACTACCAACTGCACGATCTGGGTGTTGAGACCTTCTTCTGCGATACTTACTCCCCCTGGCAGAAGGGAGGCATCGAGAACGCCATCGGCCGACTCCGACGAACCCTGCCTCGCAAGACAGACTTGACGTCCCTGCCAGACGAACGCTTCACACACTTGATTCAGGCCTACAACAACACTCCCCGCAAGTGCCTCGACTACATGACCCCAGCAGAAATCCTCCAAAATCAGGTGTTGCACTTGAAATGTGAATCCACCTACCGGCCTGTGCCGGTATGACGTGCAGTACGGCCCTTATCATGGGAAGCGGCGTTCGGCGGTGTACCAGTGGAGGGTGCCGCCCCTCTCCAGGACCTTCTTCTCGTGGGCGCTCAACTCGTCGCGGTAGTGGTAGCCGGGCTTGGACCACGGCACGTTGGTGTCTTCGTCTCGGACGGCGGGGTCGGGCTCCGGCTCCTCCTCAGGCGCGGCCTCTTCATCGGCTTCGGCTTCGGGGGCGAGGTCTTCGCGCTCCGGATCTTCCTCAGCCGACGCCTGGGGACGGGGGCCGTCCTCAGGAAGCAGGTGCGGCTCTATGGTGATCCCCTCGGCCTCGGCTGCCTCCAGTATCGCCTCGCGCAGGGTGAGGCTGTTCTCGTCGACGAACTCCTCGAGGCCCTCCTGCCACCAGTCGGGCCTCAGTATCTGGATGCCTTCGGACTTCTTCTTCCTGAGATGTTCGACGTAGGACGGTATGTGGAAGAGTGTCTCGACCGGTGTGATGGGGATACCTCGCATCCAGTCTACGACAATGATGCCGTCCGGATCGAGCCTGAAGCCTTCGGGAACTTCGGGCTGGGGTTCTGCGTCTTGCTCGTGTTCGGGCTCGGACTGCGGTCCCGAGTCGTGCTGGGACTGGACACCCGGGCCGGACTCGGTCTGGGCGTCCGGGCCGCCGTGCCTGTCGAAGCCGCGGCGAAGCAGCTCCCTGGCGGCAGCCAGCCTGTGGCAGGGCTTGAAGTCCGGCACGTTGCCCTGCATGACATCGACGAGGAAGCGAATGGCTTCTCGTCCGCCGTCGGTCTCGTCCCGGGCGAACCGCGCTAGTTCTGCGTCCAGCCTGGAGCGGTGGGCGCTGCCGCGCCGCCTCGGTTCGCCTGTGACCATGCGAGCGGGGGAGTTCGAGCTGTTGTCATCGGGAAGCTCTGCGTTGCTGAAGCCGAGCTTGATGAGTATGCGGGCTGCCTGAAGCTGGTGCGAGGGCGTGACGTCGGGGATGTCACCCTGCATGGTAGTGACGAGGAAGCCGACGATGAGCTGTCCGTCGTCGGTTAAACGGCGGACGATGTCTTCGAGCGGCTGCGGTTGCGGCCGCACGGCGTCGTGTTGTTGTTCTTCGCGCGTCACTGTGGGCATGTGTTCTATTATGCGGCGGGCGAACGAGCGTGTCAAGGGGGAGTTTGGGTTGGACTTGGGGGTGGCCCCGCCCCGCCCCGCCCCATTCACCCTCATACTTCGACAAGCTCAGCACAGGCTTGTGCAACCGGGCACATGGGTAACACCTAAACCGGGCACCTTGGTAACACTTTGGTCGCGGTACTAAGCACATGACTGGTGTGGTCGTCCAACAGCCCAATGCTCAGTGGTCCGTACATGAGCGTCCAGTACCTGGAGTTCTTCTGCACCAGGCCCACCGGTTCGCCTATGAGCGCTTCACTGAGGTATACCAACTCTCCCCTCCACTTGATCTGTCCGTTCGTCCTCACCCTGCGTACGGTCACTGCGCTTCCATACTCTGGAGATTCCACTCGCTTGGGGTACTCCCGCACAGACGGCCGGTACACTCGAGATGGAGGCTGCTGTCCCAGCGCCTCGTGCGGACGACGCTCGTTGTAGCTGTCCCTGAAGGCGTCGAACGCTCTCTGCTGGCTCCTTCGACTCGCCCTGGGTGGGGCTGCCGTCTCCTCCTTCAGTGTCCTGTGAAGACGCTCCAGCCTCCCGTTCTGCTCCGGATGCCCCGGCTCGATGCGCTCCGGGGTGATCCCCAGCTTGATCCACCAGATCGACAGTGTGGTCAGGCCTCCCAGTCCAACGCTTCCAAACGGCGGCCCGTTGTCCGTGCGTATCGCCCGCGGCAGTCCGTACTCTCTGAACGCTCTGTCCATCACCCCGTGAACCTGCGCCGTCCTGGGCTGAGCCAGACCCCTGCATGCCAGAAGGTAGCGAGAGGACGCATCCTGCACGGTCAGCGGGTCCACTCGCTTGCCGTCCTTAGTTCTAATCCAACCCTTGAAGTCGACGCTCCACACGTCATTGGGATGGACCGCCTCGGTGAACGGCTCACTCCACGCAGAGGCCTTTCTGCGGCGACGCCTCCGCTTGACCAGCCCCGCACGGTCCAGTATCTCTCCTGCCGTACTGGGCGCCGGCCAGACCACCTCGGGCTCCTCAGCTCGCAACCAGGCCACCAGCTTCTTGGGACCCCATGTCGGGTTGGCTCGCTTGGCCTCGATCAATCGCCTGGATACCTCCGGACTGGTCGCGTTCGGATGCCTATGAGGCGCGCTGCTGCGGTCCCCAAGACCCTCGAACCCACACTCCCTGTACCGGTTGATACGCTTGTGCCCCGTCCTTCGACTGATCCCGAACAGACGGCACAACCCGGACACCGATTCCTCTCCCGTCAACCACATCTCTATGAACACCCTCTGCTCACAGGCGGCGCTGGACTCCTTCCACGGCATCACAATACTCCTCATAAGGTCTCCCTCTTATGGTGGAACAATGTGTTACCCATGTGCCCGGTCTATGTGTTACCAAGGTACCCGGTCTGTACCCATCCTAACCTTCTCCCACAAGGGGAGAGGAGGGACTGTTGTACGACCACACGGGCCTTCTACTCAATACGCCACAATAGTGTTACCAAGGTGCCCGGTTACACACGGCAAGGGTCCTCTGTCGCGGGAGTGCGGGAAGTCTTAGATCCCTCGAGGGACTCGGGATGACAGGGGGGTGGATCTTCGGTGGTGTGGCGTGTGGAGGGCGTTGGGGGCGGACTTGGGGCGAGGGCTGGCTGGCGTAAGGCCCTTCGACAGGCCCCTTCGACATGCTCAGGACAGGGTCAGGGCGAACGGATTGGGTAAGGGCGCTTTGGCGAGGTCAGGGCGGGCTCTCAGTCCTTTCCATCGAGGGAGTGGAGGAATTGTTGTACGACCACACGTGCCCTTTACTCAATGCACCACCGATGTGTTACCAAGGTGCCCGGTCTAGGTGTTACCCATGTGCCCGGTTGCACGGTGTGAAGGTCCTCTGCTGTGGGAGTGCGGGAGGCCTCGGGGGGCGAGCAAATGGGTTGGTTAGCGTGTCGCCCACCGGCCCCGCCCCATTCACCCTCACCTCAGTCCTCTCCCATCAAGGGAGAGGAGGAATTGTTGGACGACTACTCGGGCCTTCTACTTAATATGCCACCAATGTGTTACCCATGTGCCCGGTTGCACGGTGCAAGGGTCCTATGTTGTGGTGGGAATGTGAGAAGGGCGTTTGTGAAAGGTTCGTCTGTCGCCGTTTTGCGGGAAGTTTTAGATCCCTCGAGGGACTCGGGATGACAGTGGGCGGGGTGAGTCTCTTGGAGGCGCGCCTCTTGGTGTTTCAGACTCCTGGTCACGTTGCTACGCTGTTGTAGTCATGTCTCTGAAGCTGGTCAATTGGAATTTGGAGTGGGCTTCGCCGAGATCGTCTCGCCGACGCGAAATCTTGCGGCGCATTCGTGGGCACGACCCTGATGTCGTTTGCCTGACGGAGACGCACGAGGGCCTGCTGGCCGACTTCGGGTACACGATCTGCTCGCAGGCCGACTATGGGTACCCGATCAAGAAGTGTCGGCGGAAGGTCCTCCTTTGGTCAAGAAACTCCTGGGAGGACGTCGACTGCTTGGGAGATGAGTCGCTGCCTCCGGGACGTTTCGTGTCCGGGGTTACGCGGACGTCTCTCGGCGCTGTTACGGTCATCGGCATGTGCATACCCTGGTTCGGCTCACGCACGGAGGCCAGACGAGGGCCGCACCGCAAGGAGCGGTGGGAAGACCACGGGCAGTACATCGCCGGCCTCGCGCGGGTGCTGGAGAACGCGCCCGTGAAGCGCACCATAGTGATGGGCGACTTCAACCAGCGAATCGGCAAGGGCAGCACTGCGCCGGCCAGACTGCAAGAGGCGCTGCGGGAGGCCATCCCCGCGCACATGGCGATCGTGACCTCGGAGTTAAGCTTCGATGGACGCAGGAGTATCGATCACATTGTGTTGAGCGAGGACCTGGCGGCGGAGTCCGTGGGTGTCATCAGTAACTCGAATGGGAAGGCTAAGCTGTCGGACCACTTTGGGGTCCATGCCGAAGTGGTCGGCCAGTGATGACGCTACGGATATGGCGAACGGTTGGTTGGTTGACTGGAGCGGGCGTTTGTAGAGGGCGTGAGGCCTTAGATTCCTCGAGGGACTCGGAATGACAGGGGACGGGCGCTGTGCTCGGGATGACAGGGGACGGGCGCTGCGCTCGGGATGACAGGGGACGGGCGCTGCGCTCGGGATGACTGTTACTCAAGTGCAGTGGTTGAGCGGACTGGGGGAGCGCCTGTCCTGAGCGAGGCGGAAGGGTTAGGATGGGGCCTCTTGTCATACGAGCAAACTGGCCTGGCCTTACGTAGGAGCGCCCAGCATGACCCGAACGCCGACGCCTACTGAGTTTCTGAACTTCACGGTGGTGTCCGATCCGCAGATTGCGCCGGACGGCGAGGCGATTGCGTTTACGATCTCCGAGCCGTTCATCCATGACACTACGCTGCCGAAGTCGTCCGTCTGTCTCGTGCCCACGGACGGGGGCAGGCCGCGACGGCTGACCGCCGATGGCGCGACCTCGTTCGCGCCGCGATGGTCTCCCGACGGACACACGCTTGCGCTGATGTCGGACCGGGAGCAGGAGGGGCAGTCGCAGATCTACCTGATGCCCCGGCGCTTCGGAGAGGCGGTGCGCCTCACCGGCGTTACCGGTGGCGTGTTCGGAGGCGCGCGCGGCGTCAGCCCGATGTCATGGTCGCCGGACGGCTCGAAGATCGCGTTCATGGCGGACGACCCGACGCCCGAGGGCGACAAGCGCCGCGGCTTCCGGGGCCAGGACCCGGTGGAGTTCGAGAAGACGCCGTCGTACACGCGCCTGTATACGGTCGACGTCGCAACCGGCGAGGTCGAGTGCGTCTCGCCGGCCGGCCTGCAGGTGTGGGAGTTCGCGTGGTCGAACGACGGTACGCGGTTCGCCGCCTCGGTCACGGACCTGCCCTTCGAGTCGGACTGGTACCTGTGCCGCCTGGCCGTGTTCGAGCCCGGCGGCCTCGCGACCACGCTGTACGACGAGGAGCGCGCCGTGTCCGCGCCGTCGTGGTCACCGGACGACGGCCAGATCGCCTTTACGTCGTCGCACTGGAGCGACAAGTACGCGCAGCGCGGCGGCGTCTTCGTCGTCCCGTCGAGCGGCGGCCCGCACACCGAGGTCACGAAGGGCCACCCGCACACGTACGGCTGGATCCGGTGGTCGGACGACGGCAGCGAGCTGCTGCTGTCCGGCTCGCTCGGCAGCCAGTACGGCTTCGTGCGGGTCGACCTCGGCTCCGGCGAGTACGAGACCGTCTGGTCTGAGCCGTGCACGTTCGGCGAGGCCAGCTACCCTGCGCTGACCGTGGACGGCGCGGGCCGCATCGCTCTCGTGAAGGAGGACAGCGACAGCCCGCGCGACGTCTGGCTCGCCACGCCCTCGAACGGCGGCTACGACATGACGCGCCTCACGAACATGAACCCGCACGCCTCCGAGCTGGAAGTCGGCGTCACCGAGGAGATCTTCTACGAGGGCGCGGACGGCTGGGAGATGCAGGCCTTCCTGACGAGGCCCCGCAACGCGCCGGCGGACGGGCCGCTGCCCATGATCGTGGACATCCACGGCGGACCCTCCGGCGCGCACCAGAACTCGTACGCGCCGCCTGTGCCCACGAACCACGCGCAGGCGCTCGCCGCGCTCGGCTACGCCGTTCTCAAGCCCAACCCGCGCGGGAGCAACGGCTGGGGCCTGGAGTTCACCGAGAGCAATCTCGGCGACCAGGGCGGCAAGGACTGGGAGGACATCATGCTCGGCGTCGACTACTGCGTGGAGCAGGGCATCGCGGACCCTGACCGGCTCGGCGTCACCGGCAACAGCTACGGCGGCTACATGACCATGTGGGCCGTCACACAGACCGGCCGCTTCAAAGCCGCCGTAGCCGGCATGGGCATCAGCGAGTGGCGCAGCTTCCACGGCGTTACAGAGATCCAGAACTGGAACACGATCTACTACGCCCACGAGGACCAGTACGAGCCGGACGGCAAGTACCGCACCTTCGCCCCGCTCGCGCACATCGACAAGGTCACCACGCCCACGCTCGTGTTGCACGGCGAGGTCGACCTCGTCTGCCCCGTCGACCAGGCGCGGCAGTTCTACCGGGCGCTCAAGGACAAGGGCGTGGAGGTCTCGCTGTGCGTGTACCCCCGGGAGCCGCACGGCTGGCGCGAGCGCGAGCACATGCGGGACATCGCGGACCGCACCGTCCAGTGGCTGGCGGAGAGGGTGTAGGCCTCTCGCGGGAGTGGGCGGTGCGCGTTCGACTCGAGCGCACTTGTAAGCGAGAGATCGGTGCGCCTTCCACACCGAAACTGTGGGCTTGAGAACCGCCTGTCCACGCGCCTAAGACTCCCGGCAGACCACGCCCACCGGCCTACCCTCAGAGAAATGCCTTGACTTGCTACCGATAATTTCGGTAGGCTTTCGGGCATGAACAAGCAACAGAACTCAGCAGAGCAGGTAATCGAGCGATTCGGCGGGCAGTCCGCGCTGGCGCGAATGCTGTCCCGGAGCCAGAGCACGGTGCAGCACTGGGCCAAAACGGGGCGAATTCCCGCGCAGTGGCATGAGAGGCTGCTCGGCCTCGCCAGGGAAGAGGGCATCCCGCTGGAGCCGCGGCATTTCGTGTCGTCGAACGGCTCCGACGTAGAGCCGGCGGGAGGCAAGCTAGGCGTGCTCATGGTCGGCCTCGGAGCGGTGTCGTCCACTTTCATCGCGGGCGTCGAGCACATCCGGCAAGGCATGGGGCTGCCGGTAGGCTCGCTCACCCAGATGGCGACCATCCGGCTTGGGAAGCGCAGCGACGGCCACGCGCCGCCCATTCGCGAGTTCGTGCCGCTGGCGGGGCTGGACCAGCTAGTCTTCGGCGCCTGGGACCCGATCGCCGACAACGCGTACGAGGCCGCGGTCAAGTGCGGCGTGCTGAACAGGATGGAGGACCTCGACCCGATCGGCGACTTCCTCAAGTCGATCGAGCCGATGCCGGCCGCGTTCGATACCGAGTACGTGAAGCGAATCGAGGGTGAAAACACGATCGCGGAGGACTCCAAGCTGGGGCTGGTCGACAGGATTCGCGAGGACATCCAGCGGTTCAAGTCGGAGCACGGCTGCGACCGGCTGGTGATGATCTGGTGCGCTTCGACCGAAAAATTCATTGAGGAGACGGACGTCCACCAGGACATCGAGAGCTTCCTTGGCGGCCTGAACGACAACAGCGCGCACATCGCGCCCTCGATGATCTACGCCTACGCCGCGCTGCTGGAGGGCGTCCCGTTCATCAACGGCGCGCCCAACCTGACCGTCGACATTCCGGCGCTGGAGCGGATGTCGCGGGACGAGCAGGTGCCGATCTGCGGCAAGGACTTCAAGACGGGCCAGACGATGGTCAAGACGGTGATCGGCCCGATGCTGAAGGCACGCATGCTGGGGATGGACGGCTGGTTCTCCACGAACATCCTGGGCAACCGCGACGGTGAGGTGCTCGACGAGCCGGAGAACTTCAGGACGAAGGAGGAGTCCAAGCTGGGCGTCCTGGAGCACATCCTGCAGCCGGAGGTCTACCCGGAGTTGTACGGCGACGCCTATCACAAGGTGCGGATCAACTACTACCCGCCGCGCGGCGACGACAAGGAAGGATGGGACACCATAGACCTTTTCGGCTGGCTTGGGCGGCGGATGCAGCTCAAGGTCAACTTCCTGTGCTCGGACTCGATTCTCGCGGCGCCGCTCGTGCTCGACCTCGTGCTATTCATGGACCTGGCAAAGCGCGCCGGGCTGTTCGGCATCCAGGAGTGGCTCTCGTTCTACTTCAAGAGCCCGCAGCACGCGGCGGCGGTGTACCCGGAGCACGACCTGTTCATCCAGCAGAAGAAGCTCAAGAATACGCTGCGGTGGCTGATGGGCGCCGAGCAGATCACGCATCTGGGGATGGAGTACTACCGGGGCGCCTGACGCGCGCAATTCTGCCCAGGCGCAACGGGTCCGATCCGGCGGGCCTCGGCGAGACGATGCCCGTCCTCACAACCATACTCCTCGTCTGCCATAATGCGCCCGCAGGAGTGACCCATGGCCACGTATGACACCATCGTCATCGGCGCGGGCTCGGCGGGGGCCATCATCGCCAGCCGGTTGTCCGAGGACGCGGATCGCTCCGTGCTGCTCCTCGAGGCGGGCCCGGACTACCCGGACTTCGAGACCCTCCCGCACCACCTCAAGTACGGCTACGGCGAATACAAGGACACGTGGGGCAAGATCGTCGACCCCGGGTCCGAGCACAACTGGAACTACACCGCCCGGTCCACGGACCTCGCCGATCCCATGCGGGTGCCGAGGGGCCGCGTTACCGGCGGCTCCAGCGCCGTCAACGCACAGATCTTCCTGCGCGGCGTGCCCGAGGACTACGACTCCTGGGCCGAGATGGGCAACGACGAGTGGAGCTTCCGGGACCTGCTGCCCTTCTTCCGCATGAACGAGACCGACACCGACTTTCGCGACGACTTTCACGGCACGGACGGTCCGATCGTCGTGAGGCGCCTCAAGGATGACGAGCAGGCCTACAACCAGCGCGCCTTCTACAGCGCCTGCCGGGCGGCCGGCTTCGCGAATTGCCCCGACCACAACGACCCCGACTCCGCCGGAGTCGGCTGCTCGCCGTTCAACAACCTCAACGCCGTCCGCTGGAGCACCGCGATCGGATATCTTGGCCCTGCGCGGCACCGGGTGAACCTCACGATACGGCCGGACTGCTTCGTGCACGGCCTGATTATCGAAGGCACCAGGGCAGTGGGCGTGCGCGCGGAGAGCGGAGGCGAGCTGTTCGAGGTGCGCGGCCATGAGATCGTACTCAGCGGCGGCGCGATCGGCTCGCCCCACATCCTGTTCCTGTCAGGCATCGGACCGGCCGCCCATCTCGAGAGCGTCGGCGTCCCGGTGGTCAACGATCTGCCGGGCGTCGGCCGCAACCTCCGCGACCATCCGCAGGTTACTGTCATGTGGAAGACCAAAGACGGTCACAGGATGGAACCGGCCGAGCCCAATATCCAGCAGATTCTGCGTTACACCGCCGAGGGCTCGCACCTGCGCAACGACATGATCATCCTCGCCCTGTCGGACGCGACCCGGTTCCGGCCCTACCTCGCCTCAGACACCGTGCGGCACTGCTTCGGCATGATCTGCTCCCTGTACCTCGCCTTCGGGGCAGGACACCTGGAACTGACCTCGCCTGACCCGCACACGCAGCCGATGCTCGACTACAACTTCTTCGAGGAGGAGTTCGACCGAAGCCGGATGCGGGAGGCCGTTCACATATGCCTCGAACTGGCTAAGCAGGACGGCCTGGCCTCGATCATAGACTGGCTCGTCAGCCCCACAGACGCCGAGCTGGAGTCGGATGCGACGCTGGACGAGTGGCTGCTGCGCACCGCCGACACGAGCCACCACGTCTCCGGCACCTGCAAGATGGGTCCGGCCTCCGATCCCATGGCAGTCGTAGACCAGCGGGGCAAGGTCTACGGCATCGAAGGGCTGCGAGTCGCCGACGCCGCCATCATGCCGGACTGCATCCGCGCGAACACCAACGTAACCTCAATGGTCATAGGCGAGCGCATCGCGGACTACATCCGCAAAGGCATGTAGCGCAGGCCGCCCCAAGTCCCCCAAACCGCTCGCCCTGACCGTGCCCTTAGCTTGTCGATGGGGCCCCGTCGAAGGGCCTGGCGCAAGACGCCTCCCGCCTCGCCCGCCGGGACACATCCCTAGCCCCAGTCCAGCGAGAGGTCCTTCCACCCGGGGTTCATCGACTCCACCAACGCCTCCTGCTTGTTCCTCCCCCAGCTCTTGATCTCCTTCTCGCGCTCGATGGCAGACCACACATCCGGGACAGCCTCGTAGTACGCCAGCGCGGTGAGCTTGTACCGGCTGGGGAAGCCGGGCACAAGGTCCTTCTTGTGCTCGTCCATCCTCTCCTCCATGTCGCCCGTTACTCCCACATAAAGGATTCTCGTGCTATTGGTAATGATGTACACGTAGTACGTGAACTCGTCCGACCTGGGCATGCACCCTACCTTCCATCGGCTGCGATCATGCCAGAGGCCCTGGCCGACTGCAGCGCACCTGGTCTCGGCGTTTTCGAGCCGAAGCCGGTACGGTCAGTCGCTCGCCAGCGCGCTCCGCGCTGTGCTCTGCATCCAGATTATAGTGCCCTCGCTGCCCTGGCGACGGTTTGCCGTTGCCTTACTTACCGGACGCATCTCTTGAGTACGGCAATGGAGTCAAAGCGTGAGATCGAATGCGGCCCTCTGGCGTTTGTACCCGAACCGACGGGTTTGACGCTTGCTCCGGACGCGTCTAGATTAAGTCCCGCCAGGCGCGTCCGGCCGCGGGAAGCGGGCGCCGGCGACGGCATGAGTACTCAAGGAGGAAACGGATGGCTAAAATAACCACGGGCTCCATTCCGATGTCCGCGCCAGGCTTTTCCAACGAAGAGTATCTGAGGCGCCGGTCCGCTGTGCTGAGTGCGATGGAGTCCGAAGGCATCGACGCGCTCGCCGTCACGGCGAACAGCCACCAGGAGTACCTGACCGGCTACAGCGGGGCGGGCTGCTACTTCGCTCCGTTCTCCCTGTTGCTGGCGCCGGGTCGTCCGCCGACGTACGTCGTCCGGGAGTACGACGAGGACGCAGTGAGGGCGGAGAGCGTCATCTCGGAGGTGGTGCCATATACGCAGGAAGACGACCAGGCCGGGGCCGTCGCGGACGTGCTGAGGGGCTTCGGACTGGAAGGCGCGCGCATCGGGCTGGAGTTGGGGTGCTGGAATCTCGCGCCGCGCGATGTTTACCGGCTTGAAGCGGAGCTTCCCGGCCTGCGGATCGTGGACGCAACACGCCTCGTTGCGTCCGTTGCCGCCGTCAAGAGCGCCGTCGAGATCGAAGCGATGCGAGCTTCCATGCGGTTCACATGCATCGCGGTTGAGACGATGAACGCCTCGCTGACGGAGGGCGTCTCCGAGCTAGAGGCGGCCGGCATGATCGACTCCGCCGTAGAGGCCGCAGGCGGCAAGATGCGGCCCTACACGCTGCTCTTCGGCCGCAGGACCGCCATTCCCCACGGCACACCCACCGAGCACAGGCTCGAGCGCGGCCAGCCGGTCTTCACCGAGCTGGGCGCGCTAGTGAAGGGCTACGCCGCCGGACTCTGCCGGTCGGCCGTGCTGGGAAGCCATCCCGAAGCCGAGGCGCTGCACTCACTCGCGGAGGATGCGCTGCAGGCGGCCATTGACGCCGTCCGGCCCGGAGCAACCGCCGGCGAAGTCGACGCCGCCTGCCGCGGGGTGCTGGAAAGAGCGGGCGTCCCGAGACGTTCAGCCACCGCGCCGGATACCAGACCGGGATCATGTGGTCGGACCGGGGCAACCTGAGCCTGGAGCCCGGCGCGGAGGACGTTCTGCAGCCCAACATGACCTTCCACATGCCGGTGATCCTCTTCCAGAAAGGCGAGTTCGGCGTTGGCGTGAGCGAGAACGTACTTGTTACCGAGCAAGGCTGCGAGGCGCTGAGCGGACTGCCTCGCAACATCCGCAAGGTGGACTAGCTGGCACACTCGTACGTCTGCCGGCGACTTCCGTTCGCACGCCCGGTTCGGTCCGGCTTCCGAGCCGGTTCACGCTCGCGACGCTCCGGCCACCCCTGCGCGCGTCGTCGATGAACCCGGCGCCGGCCTGCAATCACGTATAATTGAGCGCACCACAGGCTGGAGGTAACTCCGGGGACGCGCAGCCCCGGCAATCCATGGACCCAGAACGAGACTGGCGCAGGGCCGTCGAGCACACGCGCGTCGTCCGTGCGCCAAACCAGCACCTCGCCACGTTCGGCCAGACCAACATCGCCTACTACGTCGTTACCGAGCCTGTCTACCGTGACCTCGGCATGGGCGACGGCCCCGAGGGCGTCGTTCGATCGGGCCGGGTCATCGCCCAGAAGCCGTCGCTGGTCACTCCGACTTACGCGCTGAACCTCGAGGGCTTCAGTTCGGACGCCTACGAGTACTTTCGCGACGTGGCGGACACGTACGGCCCGCAGAGCCCCGGCATCCTGTACCAGTACCGCAACCAGGCCGAGGAAATGGACATCCACGGCGGCGAGCCCGGAGACATCGCGGACAGGATCAACGACGACCTGGAGCAGAAGAAGGAGTCGATGTCCGTGGTGATGATCGGCGGCGCGGACAGCCTGTGGGACGTCTGCCTGCTCAAGTTCATATACGAGTTCACTTCCCGCTCCGCCGCCAGCAACGCCGCCGAGTTCCAGGCCCGCGGCCTCCTGGACCCGCAGCCGCAGGCAGGCGGCGCGCCCATGGCCGCGGTGCAGCGCATCGAGAGGATGTTCCGCGAGGTGGAGCACGGCGCGGGCAACCCGGACACGCTGAAGATGGAACTGGACCGCTGGGACCTGTTCGAGTACTACCAGGCGCGCTTCCTGTCCCTGTTCAGGCGCGGCCGCTAGAAGGAGCAAGCACCCCATGGAACTGGACCTGCAGGGAAAGATCGCGCTCGTGACCGGCGGAAACTCCGGCATCGGCCGAGCCATATCGCTGGCGTTCGCCCGCGAAGGCGCGGAGCTCATACTCGTCGCCCGGGACAAGGCTAAGGGCGATGCCACGCGCCGCATGATCGCCGAACTCGGCGGAAAGTCTGAGTTCCACTCCGTCGAATTGAGCGACCCCGAGGCCGTGAAGGCGCTGATGGAGGACGTCGAAGCCAGGCATGGCCGCCTGCATGCGCTGGTGAACTGCGCGGGCGGCGGAGAGGGCAAGCAGAACGTCCCCGCGGACGGCGGCATCGTCGAGCGCTGGCATGGCATGTCCGGAGGCAACTTTCTCAGCGCCTACCTCGTCACCGAGTACGCCGTCCCGATCATGCGCCGGACCGGAGGCGGCATCGTCAACATCACCTCCACCGCGTCGATGCACGGCAACTACTGGCTGTACGGTGCTATGAAGGCCGGCCTCGAGGGGCTGACCAAGAGCATGGCCGGCAAGTACGCCGCCCACGGCATCCGCGCCAACGCCATCGCGCCCGGCTGGATCAGGACCGAGGGCAACGCGCCGGACCCGGACGACGCCGCAGCCGCCGAGTGGGAGAAGACCACGTCCGTGTTCGGCCGCATGGGCTCGACCGACGAGGTCGCCGCGGCCACCGTGTTCCTGGCGTCGGACCGCGCGTCCTTCATCACGGGCCAGACCCTGTTCGTGGACGGCGGCCTGACGATTATCGACGCGACCGTGCGGCACACGATGGCTCTCCCGCGTGAGGCTGAACAGTGGAGCTAACCGCGCGCAAGTGACCACTAACGCCTAATGCCGTCATTCAGGTGCAGGTACAAGAATTCCTGTCCCTGTGTGCCGGGGAAGGCCAGGTTGGTGTCTAACCGCGCGTACAAATGGCGTCCGGGCGCTTGGTCTGTGTTAAGATTCAGGTCAGAGCAACGGAAGCTTTGAACCGGCAAACTGGATGTATCGTCAAGAAGAACCAGAAGTAAACCTAGACCAGTTCCTGGATCGTATCCGGGGATTCTTCGGAGGCCTGCGGGGCGGCGGCGGCGGCTTCGGAAGCCGCGGCGCGTTGTTCGTCTTCGCGATTTTCTTCATCGCCCTCATTGGCTGGCTTGCCACCGGCTTCTACACCGTACAGCCAGGCGAGCAGGCGGCTCTGCGCCGCCTCGGTGTCTTTACTGAGATCGCCGGGCCCGGACTGCACTGGTACTGGCCCGCGCCGATCGGCACCAGGGCCAAGGTCAATGTGGAAGAGGTCCGCCGTCTTGAGGTCGGCCTGAGGGGCTCCACGCCCGTGCTCGCCGAGTCCCTGATGATCACTGGCGACGAGAACCTGGTGGACGCCCAGCTTCTGATCCAGTACGACATCGCGGACATCGAGAAGTTCCTCTTCAGGTCGGCGAACCCCGACACCGCGATAATCAAGAGCGCAACCGAGTCGTCTCTGAGGCAGGTCGTGGGCCAGCGCAACATTGACGACGTGCTCACAACTCTGAAGGAAGAGGTCCAGGCAGAGACCAAGCTCCTCCTGCAGTCCCTCCTGGACGCCTATGACACGGGCATCAGGGTCAGGGAGGTCAGGCTCCAGAACGTGCAGGCTCCCACCCAGGTGCAGGACGCGTTCGACGACGTTGTCCGGGCCAAGGAGGACAAGCAGCGCATCATAAACCTCGCGGAAGCGTACAGGGCGGACGTGCTGCCCCGCGCCCGTGGTGAGGCGGCCCGCACCATCGAGGCCGCTGAGGCCTTCAAGGCCGAGCGCGTCGCCATAGCCACCGGTGAAGCCAGCAGGTTCCTTTCGATTCTTCGAGAGTTCGAACTGTCGGAAGACGTGACCCGCCAGAGGCTCTACCTGGAGGCGGTGGAGGAAATCCTCGCAAGCACAGACAAGTACATCGTCAGCGGCGACACCGGAGGCAACCTGCTCCAGTTCCTGCCGCTGGACGGCTCGTCGGGAACAGGGCCCTAGCGAATGAAGTTACTGGCCGCCCTTCTCGTCCTTCTCGTCATTGCCGCCGGCATACTCGGCCCGCAGTTCCTGTTCGTCGTTGACGAGACCCAGACGGCGCTCGTCACACGCTTCGGCGAGCCGCAACGCACGTTCAGCACCCCGGGCCTCAAGACGAAGACGCCTTTCATCGACACGGTCATCTACTTCGACAAGCGCAACACGCTCTTCGACGCGCCGCCGGACTCCCTGCTGACAAGCGACAAGAAGCGCCTCATCATCGACGCGTACGCCGTGGTCCGCATCGTCGATCCGCTGGAGTTCTACAAGACCGTACGCACGCCTCAGAGGGCAGTGACGCGGTCAACTGACAACATCGCCTCCGAGCTCCGCAAGGAGATCGGCCAGGACGAGCAGTCCGAGATCATCCGAACGCTCCGTGAGGAGATCCTGAACCGCGTGACGCAGGCCTCGACGCCGTTGCTGTCCGAGTTCGGCCTCCAGGTCGTGGACGTCCGCACCAAGCGCATCGACTTCCCTGTCGAAATCGCCAACAGCATCTACGAGCGCATGAAGGCCGAGCGTAAGCGAATCGCCGACGCCGAGCGCGCCGCGGGCGCGGAGCGAGACCTCGAGATCAGAGCGCTCACGGACCGCGAGGCCTCCATCATCAAGGCGGAGGCTGAGCGTGACGCGAACGTCATTCGAGGTGAGGGCGAAGGTGAGGCTATCACGATCTTCGCAGAGGCCCTTGAGCAGGGCCCCGAGTTTTACGCCTTCCGGCGCAGCCTGGAAGCGTACGCGAACGCCCTGCGCAGCGGGACCACGCTCGTGCTCTCGGCCGATAGCGAGCTGTTCCGTTTCCTCCAGTCGCCCATCGGCGAGACGCCGGAAGAAGAGTAGACGGCCAGCACGTCAGACCGCCTCCCGCCCTTCGTTGCCTGTACGGAACGCGGGCGGCAATCTGGACACAAGCCGGCCCGAGGCCGCTCCCTGTATGGCCCACTTCAACGTGAGTGTCCACATAGATGAAGAGTTCACTGACCTTGTCTCGGCTGGAATGATCGCCGAGGCGGCCCGTCAGACCGCAGAGGGCGAGGACCTCGACGGGCGCTCCTCGGTCGACGTCACGATAACCGGCGACGAGGCAGTACGAGAACTCAACGCCGCCTACAGGGACATCGACGAGACCACAGACGTGCTCTCCTTCTCATACACGGCCCAGGGCGACTCGCCCTCGTTCGCGTCAGACGAGTTCGCCCTGCCCCCCGGCGAGGACGCAAGCCTGGGGGACGTTGTAGTATCGTTCCCTCAGGCCCAGCGGCAGGCCGAAGAAGCCAGCGTCCCGCTGGCTGAGGAGATCGCGCATCTGGTGACGCACGGAACGTTGCACTTGCTCGGCTACGATCACGACGACCCCGCGCGCGATCAGGCCATGCGCGCCAAAGAACGCGCCGTGCTCAGCAATCTGTTCCGCAATCCCGGGCCGGAGCCCGAAGCCTAATCGCCATGGCAGAGGTGCTGTACAGAAAGTGGCGTCCGCGGCGTCTGGCCGAGCTCGCCGGTCACGAGCCCATCGCGCAGACGCTGCGCAGGGCCGTCTCCACCGGCCGCGTCGCGCATGCGTACCTGTTCGCAGGCCCGCGCGGCACCGGCAAGACGAGCACCGCCCGCATCCTGGCCAAGGCCGTTAACTGCCTCGGCCCCCAGGACGGCGAGCCGGACAACAGTTGCGAGCTGTGCGCCGCCGTGGACGAGAGCCGCGCGCTTGACCTGATCGAGATGGACGCCGCCAGCAACCGCGGCATCGGCGACATCCGATCGCTGAGGGACAGGATCAACTTCGCGCCCAACGAGGCCCGGTACAAGGTCTACATCGTGGACGAAGTCCACATGCTCACCACGGAGGCCTTCAACGCCCTGCTCAAGACGCTGGAAGAGCCGCCGTCGCACGCCATCCTGATCCTCGCCACCACGGAGCCGCACAGGGTGCCTCTGACCATCGTCTCGCGCTGCCAGAGGTTCGACTTCCGCCGCATCCCCATCGAGAAGACAGTCGCCCGGCTCGCCGAGATAGGCGCCGCCGAGGGCGTCACCGCTGAAGACACTGCCCTTCTGACGATAGCCCGCGCCTCCGGCGGCAGCCTTCGCGACGCCGTCAACATGCTCGAGCAGGCCATGGTCTCGTACGGCGACGAGGTCACGGACGAGAACGTGCGCGACCTGCTGGAGTTGGGAGGCGAAGAAGAAGCGCTGGAGCTCGTCGGCCACGTGATACACGGCAAGCCCGCCGAAGCCATGGGCGTCATCGGCCGGTTCACCGGCGGCGGCTCGGACCTGAGGCAGCTCCACAGGGCGGCGACGTCCTTCTTCAGAGGAGTGCTGCTGGCAAAGACCGGCAACCTCAGCAACGCCGGATTCGCCCAGGGCACAGCCGGGCGTCTCGAGGAGCTGGCGAACGTGACTACGATGACCGATCTCCTCAGGGCGCTGCGGGCGTTCGCTGCGGCCGACCTGGCCCGCGACGCCTCTTCGCCGCTTCCCATCGAGCTCGCCATCGTCGAGTCCACGCTCCCGCCCGAGCCGGCGGCTCCGCAGCCCGCGCCCGTCCAGCCGGCGCGAACAGGCCCGCAGCAGCCGCCCGCAAGAAGGCAGCCTGCGCCGGCGCGCCAGTCCCCGCCGCCCAGGCAACCTGCCGCCCGGCCGGCGGTCCCGGGAGGACGGCCCGCTGTGAGAGAGGCCGCGAGCGCAAGCGCGGCTCCGGCCGGCTACTCCGAGACGCTCGAGCGCGGCTGGAACACGCTGCTCCAGTCCCTGCGCACTCACAAGGGCAAGCGGTACAACCTCGGCGCGCTGCTCAGGGCCAGCTCTCAGAGAGAGGAGCAGGGCGATCAGATCATTCTGACATTCAATCACCGCTCCCACATGGAGCGCATGCAGGAAGAGCTGGACGATCCGCCGACTCGAAAGGTCGTGCTGCAGGCACTCGCCAACGTCATGGGGCGGGAGTACGATGTGAAGCTGGCCGTCGCAGGGGAAGACTCGTCGAACGGCGCTGCAGGCGCGGCCGATGAGAGCCACCTGGTCAGAGCTGCGCTCAACATGGGCGCCACAATCGTTGAAGAGAGGGAGGCCACCGGTTGAACAAGAAAATGATGAGGCAGGCCCAGGAGCTTCAGAAGCGCATGATGAAGCTGCAGCAGGAACTCGAGGAAGGCACCGTCGAGGCCACCGCCGGAGGGGGCGTCGTCAAGGTCGTCGTGAACGGTAAGCTCCGGCTGGAGTCCCTTTCGATAGACCCTGACGCCGTAGACCCTGACGATGTTGAGATGCTGCAGGACCTCGTGATGGCGGCGGTCAACGAGGGGATGGAGAAATCCCAGAAGACCGCGGCCGAGCGCATGGGCGCGATAACCGGCGGCCTGAACATACCGGGGCTGATGTAACCCGTGCTCCGAAAAGTCCCATGCGCCGGCGGCACCCATCCGGCGAAGGCCCTGGACGCTCTCGCGCCGGTGTACGCTGACCTCAGGCGCGGCGGGGCCAATGCCCGATGATCAACCGCCGACCGATGTCAGGCGCCCTGGTCCGCCTGATCGAGGAGTTCAACAAGCTTCCGGGCATCGGCCCCAAGACCGCCCAGCGTCTCGCGTACCACGTCATCCGCACCCCCACCGAAGACGCGAGCGAGCTCGCGCAGGCGATCCTGTCCGTGAAGGAGAGCATCGCGCTGTGCCGGGACTGCTTCAACATCTCGGAGGCGGAGCTTTGCTCAGTGTGCGCCGACCCCGGACGGGACCACACCCGGCTCTGCATTGTCGAGGAGCCCCTGGACGTTCAAGCCCTGGAGAAAACGAACAGCTTCGACGGCCTCTATCACGTCCTGCACGGCGTAATCTCTCCCATGAACGGCGTGGGTCCGGACGACCTCAAGATCGGGCCACTGCTCGAACGCGTCGGGCGGAACAGCGTGCAGGAGATCATCCTGGCCACAAACCCCAACGTTGAGGGTGAGGCGACCTCCATGTACATTCACGGCCTCCTGCAGCCCCTGGGCCTCACATTGACCAGGCCGGCCCGCGGCCTGCCGGCGGGCAGCGATCTGGAGTACGCCGACGAAGTGACGCTGACTCGCGCCATCCAGGGCCGCCAGGAGTTCTGAGGCTCTTCGCACGCTGGTACACAAGAGTGGCCCGGCGCCGGCCGCGCTGAACTGAGGCGGGAGCAAACATGCCCAGACCCCGCGTGTACAAGACCGATGCCATCGTGCTTCGCCAGCAGTCCCTCGGCGAGGCGGACCGCATCGTCACCCTGCTCTCCCCGTCCGCCGGCAAGGTCCGCGCCGTCGCGAGGGGCGTCCGCCGCCCCAAGAGCAAGCTCGGCGGTCACCTGGAGCTTCTG
Source organism: Dehalococcoidia bacterium (assembly GCA_965116985.1). Classification (GTDB taxonomy): domain Bacteria; phylum Chloroflexota; class Dehalococcoidia; order Lucifugimonadales. Next base: position 1,015,094 of record OZ220745.1, read on the forward strand.
AATCGCGTCCACGTCTCGATCGCGGAGGGCAGGTCCCTTGACCACGTCGCGGAGGCGGATGTCATAGACAGCCGGCTCGCGCTGAAGGACGACCTGGAACGCCTCTCCGCGGCCCTCTACATGGCGGAGGCGGCCGACGCGTTCAGCGTCGAGGACACGCCGTCCCACGAGGCCTATCGCCTACTCGCGGTATCGCTCGCGCACCTGGAGGCCGGCTCGGAACAGGCTCCCCTGCTTCGCCACTTCGAACTCCGGCTGCTCGGCATCTCCGGCTTTGGGCCGGAGTTGTACTGCTGCGTCAACTGCCGTGAAGACCTCCAGCCTGTGCGCCACATCTTCAGCCACGATGCCAGCGGAGTGGTCTGCTCGAGGTGCCGCCACGAAGCAGGCGGCGCGCTGACTACGCTGTCCGTGAGGGCGATGAAGGCCCTGCGCTATCTCGACAGGCAGCCGCTGGCTCACGCGCTTGCGCTGGGCCTCGCGGACCAGACATGGGTAGAGGTCGGGCGAGTGCTCGGCGCGCAGATCAGGCACGTCGCCGAGCGCGATATCCGCAGCGCCGACTTCATGAGAAGGCTGGCATCAGCGAGCGGCGCCGCGACCTGACGTCCGCTCCGGCCTCAGCCCAACGTGGCGCGGGACAGCATCGCCTGGTACAGCCGCTCCGGGATGAGCCGCGCGCCGAGCGTCCCCGCCCTCGCGTCCATGCCGACAGGGTGCCGCAGCGCAGGCCTGCCGGACCGAACGATCTTGAGGATCGCCCTCGCCACATTGATCGGGTCCGCGGCGCGGAACTCGAACCGCCTGTGCCTGTTCCGGTACCTGTCCATGTACGGCTGGTATGGCGAGCCGGAGTCCTCCGACCCCCGCGACCTCGTCATGTTGTCTATGAAACCCGTATCGAACAGCCCCGGCTCCACCAGCGCAACGTGCACACCGAACGGCTTCAGCTCCACACGCAGCGCCTCGCTCAGCCCTTCAAGCGCAAACTTGCTGGCGGCGTAGGCTCCGTTGAACGGCGTCCCGATCCTGCCCAGGACGGAGCTGACGTTCACTATGGTCCCCCTGCGCCGCTCGATCATGGCCGGCAGCACGCAGTTGGCGAGCTTTGCAGCGGCAAAGAAGTTCGTGTCGAACTGCGCCCTGAGTTCATCCATCGAAAGGCTCTGCACCGGGCCCCACAGGCCGTAGCCCGCGTTGTTCACCAGAACGTCGAACGCGCCACCCGCGTCGTCCAGCAGCCGAGGCATCGCCCCGTCAACGGCCGCTTCGTCGTTGATGTCGAGCGCAACGCCGTTGACCTCGACGCCTCGCCGCTCCGCCTCCGCATGGAGTCCGGCCAGCCGGTCCTCGGAACGGCTCGTGCCGAACACCACGTACCCTTGCTCAGCAAGAAGCAGCGCGGTCACCTTGCCGATGCCGGAGGACGCGCCGGTTATCAGTACGGTCGAGCCGGGATTGTGCGACATCGTTGTCTCCTTGCGAACGCGGGAAAATCAGCATTATAGAGCAGCGCTCGGAAGGCCCATTCCACGCGGCCGGCAATGTCATTGAGATACAATGAAGGCTCCACGCCTTCGCCGGAACTCAGTTGGGCGGAGACTCACGCCAGGCAGCGGCCGGCCTGAGTTTCCCTCTTGGAAGATCGTTGGACGGCAGGCGAATCAGAGAATCGGAGCAATGAACTTGACAAAGATTGCGGATGTACACGCGCGCCAGATCCTGGACTCGCGCGGCATCCCCACCGTTGAGGTGGACGTAACGCTCGCGGACGGCGCCATGGGCCGCGCGGCAGTGCCCGCCGGCACGAGCACGGGCGGCACGGAGGCCGTGGAGCTGCGGGACGGCGACCAGGCCCGCTTCTGGGGCCAGAGCGTCGACAAGGCCGTTAAGGGCGTCTGCGGCGAGATCAGGACCGAACTGATTGGGCGGGACGGCCTGGACCAGGAGACTCTCGACCGCACGATGATCGAGATGGACGGCACCGGAGACAAGTCCCGGCTTGGAAGCAACGCAATCCTGGGCGTGTCCCTCGCGTTCACTTGCGCCCTCGCGCAGAGCAAGGGAGTGCCCCTGTACAGGCTGCTCGCGAACGGCAACGAGTTCGTCCTCCCCGTGCCGCTGCTGAACATCATCAACGGCGGGCAGCACGCGCTTAACTCGACAGACTTCCAGGAGTTCATGGTCGTACCAGCCGGCTTCGACACGTTCAGCCAGGCGCTGCAGGCAGGCGCCGAGGTGTACCACTACCTGGGCCAGATCTTCGGCGAGCGCGGCTTCGGACGCAGCGTCGGCTACGAGGGCGGCTTCACGCCGGCCATGGCCTCCAACGTGCACGGTATGGAGCTGATCCTGGAAGCCATCGACCGCGCGGGATACGAGGCGGGCAAGCAGTGCTTCATCGCCATCGACACCGCCGCGACCGAGCTCAGGACCCGGAAGGACATCTACGCCCTGCACCGTGAGGAAGCGGTCATGTCCGCCGCGGAGCTGATCCACATGTACGAGCGGTGGAGCCGTGACTACCCTCTGATCAGCATCGAGGACGGCATGGCCGAAGAAGACTGGGACGAGTGGACGCTGCTCAACCGGCTGATCGGAAGCAGGGTACAGCTTGTCGGCGACGACCTGTACACCGCAAACCTCGAACGCATACGAATGGGCATCGAGCAGGACTCGTCCAACGCGGTGCTGATCAAGCCGAACCAGACCGGGACCGTCTCCGAAACCATCGAGGCGGTCAGAATCACGAAGAACGCAGGCTGGGGGACCGTCGTCAGCCACAGGTCCGGCGAGACCGAGGACGTGACGATCGCCGACATCGCGGTCGGCACCGCGGCCGGCCAGATCAAGGCCGGCGCGCCGGCGCGCAGCGACCGGACGGCAAAGTACAACCGCCTGCTCAGAATCGAAGAGGAACTGGGAGACCAGGCGAATTTCGCCGGGGCCGCAGTCTACGAGAGGTTCCTGAGTTAACGTGATTCTGCGCGGCGCATCGCCTGCCCGGTCTCTCCCCTACTCATACAGAAAGATCAGATAGACAGGAGTCAACGTGCGCGAGAACGTACTCAAGCGGAAGCTGAAGGCCGGTGAGCCCGTCGTGGGAGTGTTCAATGACGTTCACTCGCCATCCGTCGTAGAAGTCCTCGGCCTCCTCGGGATGGACTTCGCGATCATGGACGCGGAGCACTCCACGCTCATGCCGGACGTCGCGGAGAATCTCTACAGGGCCGCCGAGCTGCGGGGCCTCTCGACCGTCACCCGCATCGGAGAGAACTCGACGCAGGTAATCCAGAAGTTCATCGACGCAGGCTCGCAGGGAGTGCTGATTCCGATGGTCAACACCGTCGAACAGGCCAGGAGCGTGGTCGACGCCGTAAAGTACCCGCCCATCGGCAAGCGCGGCCTCGCTGGCCCTCGCGCCGCCGACTACGGCCTCGGTGAGCCCACCGCGGACTACGTGAGGCGCGCAAACGAGGAGACGCTGATCGCGCTCCAGATCGAGACCACGGAGGCGGTCGACAACTTCGAGGACATAGCCGCGTTGGAGCACGTCGACGTGCTCTTCTTCGGACCGTCCGACCTTTCGTCGTCGCTCGGCTATCCGGGCCAGACCCGCCACCCGGAAGTGCTGGAGCTCATCGAGAGACTTACTGAGCGTACTCACGCGATGGGCAAGTCATCGGGCACCATCACGCGAGACGTCGCAGACTACGCGTACTGGCGCGAGCGGGGCGTGCAGTGGATGGCGTCCGGCACCAACCCGATGCTGGCGCGCGGAGTCCGCGGCTTCCTGGACGACATTCGCGGCTTCGAAGAAGGCCGAAACGCTTAGCCCGTCGCACCTGCACGGACCCATACGCACAACAGGCGTCACACATATCTCTAGGTCCCGAGAGTAAGCCAATGACCCAGCAACAACAGCCTCGAAGCTTCTGGGTAGGCCCAGACGGCCCACCCAAGTACATCTGGGCGTCCGACAGGCTCGTGCCATGGGATGAGGCGACCGTGCATGCGTCCATGCTGGGCTGGTCCTCGATCTCCATGGTCTTCGAGGGCATCAGGGGCTACTGGAACCCGGCCGCAGAGCAGCTCAACGTCTTCCACCTCGTGGCCCACATGCGCAGGCTGCTCGACTCCATGAAGATCATGCGCATGACTTCGCGCTGGACCGTGGACGAGCTGGTGCAGGCGACCGCAAATGTGCTCGCGGCCAACGAGTTCAAGTCGGACGTATACATCCAGCCGATCGCATACTTCGACGGCGGTATCCCGGGCTACGCGCCTGTCATTGACCAGCCCGGCGAGGTCATGATCTTCTCCCGCCCGATCATCACGTTCCTGGAATCGGAGCGCGCGCTCAACTGCGGCTTCGTGACATGGCAGCGCCTGTCCGACAATGTCATGCCTCCCCGCGCCAAGGCCGTGTCCAACTACCAGAACGCCCGGTACATGTCCAATGAGGCCCGGCTGCACGGATACGATTACGCCCTGTCGTTCAACCAGGACGGCAAGGTGTCGGAGCTGTCCCATGCGTGCGTGTTCGTCGTCAGGGACGGCGTCGCCGCCACTCCCCCCGTAACCGCCGGCGTGCTGGAGAGCATCACCGTCAAGCTCGTGCGGGAGCTGCTGGAAGAGATGGGGCTCCAGGTGGAGAGCCGCGACATAGACAGGACGGAACTCTACGTGGCCGACGAGGTGTTCCTAGCGGGCACGGGGCTCGAGATACAGGCCATCGGCAGAGTCGACGGCTACTCAGTCGGAGACGGCGAGAAGGGCCCAGTGGCAACGCAGCTCTGCCGCCTGTACAACGACATCGTCCGGGGCGCCGACGCACGCTACGCCGACCTGCTGACACCGGTAGGCTAACGCAGGCTCACCACTGTGGTGAGCGCCCGCGCCGCATCAGCCCGGCCTACGTCGCTTCGACGAACCTCTCCGGATCGAAGGCGGACAGGTCAAGCTGTGTCTCCCGCCCCAGAATCATGTCGGCCACCGAGAGTCCCATGTGAGGGCCGTACATAATGCCCTTCCGGCCCGCGCCCGTTGTGACGTAGAGCCCGTCCCACCCCGGCACTTTGCCGATCGCCAGCAGGCCGTCCGGCGTCACCGGCCTGAGGCACGCCGTCTGACGGACAAGCTCCGCTTCCTCCATCGCCGGAAGCATCTTCAGCAGCGAGGACATGATCACGTCCCTTGCGTCTGACGTTGGCTCCTCGTTGAAGCCGACCCGTTCTTCGGTCGTGCCGGTCCACAGAAGGCCGTCGCCTTTGGTCGCGGCATAGTTGTGCGACCAGCTAATCGAGCAGTCCACCGCGGGACCCGGCGCATTGAGCCGCAGGATCTGTCCCTTGAGAGGCTGAACGGGCAACGGCGTGCCGGTCCACTCGGTCGCCTCCCCCGTCCACGGTCCCTGAGCCAGCACGGCGGTGTCGCAGGGGACCACGCCCCCGCTCGTCGTCACGCCGGTCACTCGCGAGCCGTTCCGCTCGAGGCCGGTCACGACTCCGTGTCTGACCTCTGCCCCCAGCTTCTCCGCGGCCTGCGCCATCGCGAGCACGAACTTGTACGGCTCCAAGTCAGTCATGCCGTGCAGGAGACATCCCCCAACAGCCTCGGACGATATCCCCGGATTGATCTCGCGCAGTCCGCTCGGCTCAAGCCACTCTGTGCTGAAGCCGTCCTGCTGGCCCTGCCAGTCGCCGGCGGCCCTCAGTGCGGAAGCCTCATCGTCATCGAACGCGAGTGAAAGCGAGAGCCTCGATCTGAACTCGAAGTCGATGCCCGACTCCTCCGGCAGGCTCTCGGACAGGTCGGTGTGCAGCCGGAAAGACACCTGCGCGATCTCGGCCATAGGCCCGGGTATGCCGGCCCCCGAGAGCGGCCCAAGCCCGCCGTACGCAAACCCCGACGCATGCGCCGCGATCGCGTCCTTCTCGATGACCGTTGAGCGCACACCGGCCTTCCCCAGGTAATACGCAGTGGAAATCCCGGCGATCCCACCCCCAACTATGACAACTTCAGACATGCATACAATCCTTCAATGCTTGGGCCCGTGCTCGCTAAGTGGGTGGGGCTTGAGGTGTTTGGGCAATGTGAGCGGATGTGCCGGTTCACAGGTCTTGTTCAGTCTCAAACAGTGAAGCTGCCCCCCGAATCTCTGCCTGACCTCATCCCCCCTGCACTGGAAAGTCCCATGGTTGCCCCAGGCTGCGACCACTAACTTCGAGCGCTTCGCCATGTACTCCAGCGCCTCATCGTTGCCTGCCCCGACTATGTCCTTGCCTGCCGCGCCATCCGCCTTCAGATCTCGCGGCTTGGTCGCCCTCCACGCAAACAGGTTGCCGACGAGCACCCCGCCACAGCCCCACGACTTCGCGAATCCGATGCACCGGCGAATCGTCGGATCGTCACGCTCCGCATCCGCCGTGGAAGGATTGAGCATAATGAACAGGACAGTCGGCTTGCCCTCGTCCCAACGTCTCCACAGCGCGTACCTGTACGGTCCGTAGACGGATGGGATGGCGCCAGTGTCGCCTTCAAGAATGTTGTTCATGCAATAGAGGCTTTGATAGCATCGCCACCAGTAGCGCTGAAGGAGGCTCAGATGTCCTCGAACGGTAACTCCAACGGCAACGGCAAGGACCCTGTCCTGGTAGTCCTCCAGCTTTCGGGCGGGAACGACTACCTCAACACGGTCATACCATACTCCGACCCCAACTACTACGACAACAGACGCACGCTGGGCATCCCCGAGGACGACGTGCTGCGGCTGGACGGCGAGATCGGGCTGCACCCCGCCATGGGGCCGATGAAGCGCCTCTACGACGAGGGCGACGTGGCCGTCATTCACGGCATCGGCTACGAAAACTCCCCGCGCTCCCACTTCCGCTCGATGGACATCTGGCACACCTGCGAGCCGGAGATCGTCGGCACCGAAGGCTGGCTCGGCCGCGCCACCAGGGACATCGACCCTTCGGGCGAAAACCCCGTGACCGCCGTGAACTTCGGCCACGGCCTGCCCCGCGCCCTCGCGGCGCCCGGCGTGTCCGTCGCCTCAGTGAGCGACCTCGAGAGCTACGGCCTGCTCACAGGCATCGAGGAGCAGGAGAAGCGCGACCGTGTGTTGGAAAGATTCTCCAGGATGTACGCCCCCGCCATGGGCTCCGGGCCCGTGATGGACTACCTCGGCAAGACCGGCCTCGACGCGCTCAAGGGCGCGGACATCCTGAAGGCCGCGCCCGCCTCTTACCAGTCCTCCGTCGAGTACGCCGCCAACCCCATCGCCAAGAGCCTGCGAGACGTGGCCATGGTCCACACCGCGGACCTCGGCGCCCGCATCTTCTACACCCAGCACGGCAGCTTCGACACGCACGCCGCCCAGAAGGTGACCCACGCCAACCTGTGGGCCGAGGTGTCGGGCGCGATCGCCGACTTCTGGGACGATCTGCGTGAGCACAACGCGCACGAGAACGTCATCATGTTCCTGTTCTCAGAGTTCGGCAGGCGCGTTAAGGACAACGGCTCCGGCACGGACCACGGCGCGGCCGGCGTCTCCTTCGCGATCGGCCCCCGCGTAAAGGGCGGCATGTACGGCTTCTACCCGGAGACGCAGGCTGAGAAGCTCGATCAGGGCGACCTCGTCCCCAACGTCGACTTCCGCAGCGCATACTCAACGGTCCTGGACGGCTGGCTCGGCCTCGATCCCGTGCCCATAGTCAACGGCCAGTTCGAAAGCCTCGCCTTCGTGTGAGCGCCGATAAAATAGCCTAGTCCGCAGTCAACGTGATAGCATCGTCAAGCCTATTAGGAATGGCCGAACAAGCAGCGAGCGGTTAGGAGGTACGACTTGGCAACCGCAAAGATGACCGGCGAGCAGATTGAGGAACTGAAGGACGTAGCGTCCGCGCACTTTTGGCCGCACGCCCGGCCCGTAGCCGACATGTCGGATGACACCGGTATCAGGCTCGTAGACGGCGCCGAAGGCATCTGGGTCAACGACGTTGACGGCAAGAGGTGGCTCGACGTCCTGTCCGGCATGTGGCTCGTGAACATCGGCCACGGCCGCAACGAGATCGCGCAGGCCGTGTACGACGAGATGACCAGCAGCATGTCGTACTCCCCGGGCGGCACCGTCACACCGGCAACCGTCCGCCTGACGGGCAAGCTGGCCAGCATGCTTCCTGACCCGGAGTCCCGCATATACCTCGTGAGCGGCGGCTCGGAAGCCGTCGAGACCGCCGTCAAGATGGCCAAGAAGTACCAGGCCAACCGCGGCGAGACCACGCGATTCAAGGTAATCAGCCGCAAGGGCTCCTACCACGGCGCCACGCACGCATGCATGAGCCTCGGCGGCGGCGGCATCAGCGCGCCCACGGACTACGGCCCCCTTATGCCCGGCAACATCCACATCACGAACCCGTACGAGTACCGCTGCCACTACTGCGCGGACAGCGGTGGCTGCAACCTGCAGTGCGCCAAGGAACTGGACCGCGCCATCGAGCACGAGAACCCGAAGACCGTCGCCGCCTTCATCGGCGAGCCGATCTCGGCCGCGTCCGGCATCAACGTGCCGCATCCCGAGTACTGGCCCACGATTCGCGAGATCTGCGACAAGCACGGCGTGGTTATGATCTGCGACGAGGTCATCAACGGCTTCGGCAGGACCGGCAAGATGTTCGCGGTCGAGCACTGGGACGTCACGCCGGACATCATGACCGTCGCGAAGGCGCTCACCAGCGGATACCTCCCCATCGGCGCCGCGATTGCCAGCAGCAACGTCGCGGACACCTTCAAGGGCGAAGAGGAGAACACGTTCCGCCACCTGATCACCTTCGGCGGCAACCCGCCCGCGTGCGCGGCCGCCCTCCGAAACCTGGACATCATGGAGTCCGAGGGCATGGTCGAGAATTCGGCCGAGATGGGCAACTACCTGTTCGACAAGCTGCAGGCCCTGCAGGAGCATCCCACCGTGGGCGATGTCCGCGGCGGTCTCGGACTCCTCGCGGCCGTCGAGGTCGTGAAGGACAAGCAGACCAAGGAGAAGTTCCCCAAGGAAGCAGACCTCGCCAAGAAGCTCACCGCCGCCGCCCAGGAGCGCGGCTTGCTCGGCCGCTTCGCCGACGTGTCATCGTTCGCCCCGCCGCTATGCATCACGCGGGACGAGGTCGACCACATGGTGGAATCCTTCGAAGACGCCCTCACAGAGGTCGAGAAGGACCTCGGCGTCTCCTAGCCGTCCGCAACGCAGCGCAAGAGAAAGAGGCCCCGGCCGCATGGCCGGGGCCTCTTTGCGTTAGCTAGCTACGCGCTCCAGCCCTCCACAACCGTATAATGAACGGCGTACGCACCATCCAACAGCGCCGCCAGGAGATATCGCACATGGCCACGAAAGTAGGCATCAACGGCTTCGGTCGCATCGGACGACAGGTACTGCGGGCCATCTTCGAGCGCTACCCGGACAAGCTCGAAGTCGCCGCCGTCAATGACCTCTCCGGCCCTGACACCAACGCCCACCTCCTGAAGTACGACACCAACTACGGCCGATACCCGGGCGCCGTCGAGGCTACCGACGACGCGATCGTAATCGACGGCAAGTCCGTCAAGGTGCTGGCTCAGCGCAATCCGGCCGACCTCCCGTGGGGCGACCTCGGCGTGGACATCGTCGTCGAGTCCACCGGCTTCTTCACGGACGCCGAGAAGGCCGCCGGACACCTCGAGGCCGGGGCGAAGAAGGTGATCATTTCCGCGCCCGCCAATGGCGAGGACATCACGCTGGTGCTCGGCGTGAACGAGGACAAGTACGATCCCGCATCCCACAACGTCCTCTCGAACGCCTCCTGCACCACCAACTGCCTTGCGAACATGGTCAAGGTGGTAAACGATTCCTTCGGCGTCGAGCACGGCCTGATGAGCACGATCCACGCGTACACCAACGACCAGAAGATCCTCGACCAGGTCAGCTCAGACCTCCGGCGCGCCCGCGCTGGCGCCATGAACATCATCCCGACCTCCACCGGAGCTGCGCGCGCCGTCGGCCTCGTCCTGCCGGAGCTGAACGGCAAGATCCACGGCATGGCCTTCCGCGTGCCCACCTCTACAGTCTCCGTAACCGACCTGGTAGCAACGCTCGAACGCGACGTCTCCGCCGATGAAGTCAATGACGCATACCGTCACGCCGCTTCGGACGGCCAGTCGGGACTGCTCGCATACACAGACGAACCGCTGGTGAGCATCGACTTCAAGCAGGACCCGCACAGCGCCATCATCGACGGCCAGTCCACCATGTCCATGGGCGGCAACATGGTGAAAATCGTCGGCTGGTACGACAACGAGTGGGGCTACAGCTGCCGCACCTCGGACCTCGCCTCGTTCCTGGTGGACAGAGGACTCTAACAGTCCGCCAGGACCCAGCGATAACATAGCGCGAAGCCCCGAGCGAGCGACGCCACCCGCAGGGGGTCTGGGGGCCGCGCCCCCAGCCATAGGTCTGCGTGGTCGGCAAAATTGCAAAGATCGTCGGCCGGTACGAAAACGAGTGGGGCCATAGCTGCCGCACCTCGGACCTCGCCTCGTTCCTGGTGGAACGAGGACTCTGACAGTCCACTAAGGCCCAGCGAAGCCATAGCGACATCCAGGGCGCGCGGCTCCACCCTCAGGGGGTCCGGCGGCCACGCCCCCAGCCATAAGTCTGCGTGGTCGGCAAAATCGCAAAGATCGTCGGCCGGTACGAAAACGAGTGGGGCCATAGCTGCCGCACGTCGGACCTCGCCTCGTTCTTGGTGGAAAGAAGACTCTAACTGTCCACCAAGAACGAGCGAAGCCATAGCGAAATCCCGAGCACGCGGCCCCACCCGCAGGGGGTCTGGGGGCCACGCCCCCAGAAAAGGGGTGGGTGGGCGGGAACACAAAGGACGCTCGTCCGCTGGCACAACAACGACTGGGCAATGACCGCGGCACTCCATCCCTCTCGAAGGAAGGCCTCTGACAGTCCACCGAGCCCCAATGCAAACCTGGCGCAGCCCAAGCGAACCACGCCACCCGCAGGGGGTCTGGGGGCCACGCCCCCAGCAAGAAAGGGCGGGTGGGCGGGAAAGAATATCCAATAATCAAATTGCTTAACCTGTCGCGCCAGCGATATAATGCCGCAAGGCGAAGCGGTCAACATCCGTACGGAGGGTACTGAATGGCAATCGATGTTAAGAGCGAAACCGGCACATGGCGGGTGAAGGTCGGGCTGGCCCAGATGCTCAAGGGCGGCGTCATCATGGACGTTGTCACCGCCGAGGAGGCCAAGATCGCGGAGGATGCCGGCGCCGTTGCCGTCATGGCCCTCGAACGCGTGCCGTCCGATATCCGCAAGGACGGCGGCGTCGCGCGTATGTCCGATCCCACCAAGATCACTGAGATTCTGGACGCGGTCACCATCCCGGTAATGGCGAAGGCCCGCATCGGCCACTTCGTTGAGGCTCAGGTCCTCGAGGCGCTCGGCGTCGACTACGTGGACGAGTCCGAAGTGCTTACACCGGCAGACGAAAACAACCACATCAACAAGCACGAGTTCAAGATGCCCTTCGTGTGCGGCTGCCGGGACCTCGGCGAGGCCCTGCGCCGCGTCGGCGAGGGAGCGGCCATGATTCGCACCAAGGGCGAGGCCGGCACCGGCAACATCGTCGAGGCCGTCCGCCACGCCAGGAGCGTGCTCGGCGAGATCAAGCGCATCAGGGCAATGGACGAGGACGAGCTAATGTCCACGGCCAGGGACCTCAAGGCGCCGTACGAGCTAATCAAGGGAATCCACGAGACTGGCGAAATGCCGGTCGTGAACTTCGCTGCGGGCGGCATAGCCACGCCAGCGGACGCGGCGCTGATGATGCAGATCGGCGTTGACGGCGTCTTCGTGGGCTCCGGCATCTTCAAGTCCGAGAACCCGGCGCTGATGGCGAACGCCATAGTGAAGGCCACGACCCACTTCAACGATCCGCACATCATCGCTGAGGTCTCGCGGGGCCTCGGAGACTCGATGCCGGGCCTGGACGTGCGGACCATGCCTGTGGAGGAACAGCTGGCCACCAGAGGATGGTAGTTTGCCGGTAATCGGCATCCTTGCCATACAGGGCGATGTCCTGGAGCACCGCCGTGCCCTGGACCGGCTCGGGATACCCGTGCGCGAGATTCGCCTGCCGGACCAGTTGGGCGAAGTCGACGGGCTCATCATCCCCGGCGGCGAAAGCACGACCATCGTCCAGCTCATAGACATCTACGGGTTCCGAGACACGCTCAGGGAAAAGGCCGAGTCCGGCTTTCCGATCTACGGCACGTGCGCGGGCATGATCGTGATCGCCAAGGACCTCACCGATCACAGGCCTGACCCGCTCAAGCTCATGAACATCCAGGTGAGCCGGAACGCATTCGGCCGCCAGATTGACAGCTTCGAGACCGATCTCGAGATCGAAGGCGTGGACGGCGGCTCGTTCACCTGCGTCTTCATCCGCGCCCCTGTGGTGAACGCCGTTGGAGAGGGCGTCGACGTCATCGCGAGGCTGCCGGACGGAAGGCCGGTCGCGGTCCGTGAGGGCAACATGCTGGCAACCTCCTTCCATCCGGAGTTGACGCAGGACGGCCGGGTGCACAGGTACTTCGCTGAAATCGTAGAGGAGGCTATTGGGAGCGGAGCGCAGCCAAGCGCGGCCGCCGGGAGCAGCCAGTAACCCAACCCGCCCATTGCAGATGCAGGAACTGACTGAACAAGACATACATTTACTGGTCGATCTCCTTCCTCAACACATAAGGAACGGCTTGGACTCCGCCCAGGACCTTGGCCAACTCCTTGAGATAGTCCTCGATCTCGGGCGGCCCCCCGAAGCGCGCTACCTCGCCAGGACCCACGTGATCTCGCCCGACGAGGTAACGCTGGACGACATCGACCACGCAGTCGGGCGCGTCGGCGAGTTCGGCGGAGACAACCGCGCGGGCATCGAGCGCACCCTCCATCGCATCTCCGCCATTCGCAATCGAAGCGGCCGCGTCGTAGGCCTGACCCTGCGGGCAGGACGGGCCGTGTACGGCGCCATCAAGATCGTCGACGACCTTGTGATGAGCGAGCGCAACGTCCTGCTGCTCGGCCGGCCCGGCGTGGGCAAGACCACCATGCTGCGTGAGGTCGCCAGAGTCCTCGCGGACGACGCCGGCAAGCGTGTGATCGTGGTCGACACCTCGAACGAGATCGCCGGCGACGGCGACATCCCCCACCCCGGCATCGGACACGCGCGCAGGATGCAGGTGCGCGACCCGTCCCTACAGCACGCGGTCATGATTGAGGCGGTGGAAAACCACATGCCTGAAGTGATCATCGTGGATGAGATCGGCACCGAGCTGGAGGCAATGGCAGCGAGAACGATCGCCGAGCGCGGCGTTCAGTTGGTAGCTACCGCCCACGGCAACTCGCTCGAGAACCTGATTCTCAACCCCACCCTGTCGGACCTCATCGGCGGCATAGAGTCGGTAACCCTCGGCGACATCGAGGCCAGGCGGCGCAGGACGCAGAAGACCGTTCAGGAGCGCCGCGCGCCTCCCACGTTCGACATTCTCGTGGAGATTCGAGGCTGGAACCAGGTAACCGTGCACCCCGACGTCGGCGATGTCGTCGACCGCATGCTGCGCGGCTACCGCGTCAAGACGGAGGAGCGCATCCTGGACGACGAAGGCGGCGTCCACAGGCGCGTCGTGGCGCCCGAGCCGGACATCCCGTCGCAGAACGGCAGCAGAAGAACGCGGTCGGCGGGAGAAACTCGAGTCGACCCGGAGCCGGAACTGGAGCCGGAGACCCCCGTCCTGCTCACGCGCATACTCCCTTACGGCGTGAACAAGGGCAAGCTGGAGCAGGCCATCCGAAGCACCCGTGCCCCGGTGCAGTTGGTGGACAACCTTGAGCACGCCGACCTGGTGCTCACAATCAAGAACTACTTCCGCCGACGCACAGACGCGCTCCGCAGGGCTGAGAACAGGGGCAAGCCCGTTTACGTGCTCCGCAAGAACACCCTGGTGCAGATCGAACAGTTCATGAAGGCCGTCACGCGCAACAACGGCAGCACGGGCGACCCGAGGCACGGCCTCGCCGAAGCGCTGAACGAGGCCGAGGACGCCGCATCACGCGTCGAAGGCGGCGAGTCCGTCGTCAGCCTGGCGCCGCGCGGCTCTTACGTGCGCCGCCTCCAGCACAAGATCGCCGGCAGGTACGGCCTCGTCTCCAGCAGCACCGGCCGCGACCCCCACCGCCGCGTCGTCTTCAGCCGCGGCTGAGCCCACAGCGCAATGGAGACCTCTGCATAATCGTCATTCCGGCGAAGGCCGGAATCCAGAAGCAGGAACGGCAACTTGAAGGTACTGTCGAGTTAGGGAAACCTCTCCCCGTCCATAAAGTCATGCAAAGGTCTCTAATGCGGGAAACCCGCCGCGAGCCGCCCTCATCCCTGTTCATATCCATAGAGGGCGGCGAAGGCACAGGCAAGACCACACAGGCCCAACTGCTGCACCGGAGGCTCAAAGAATCTGGACGGCAGGTCAAGCTCGTTCAGGAGCCCGGCACCACTCCCTTGGCCGAGTATCTCCGCCTGTGGCTCAAGGGCACCGACCACCCGCTGAACGCCAGATCAGAGCTGTTCCTCTTCGCCTCCGCCCGCGCCGACCTCGTGGACACGGTGCTCGTGCCCTTTCTCGCAGAGCCCGGCGCGATCGTCGTCTCAGACAGGTACGTCGATTCCACGAGGGCATACCAGGGCTACGGCCGCGGTCTGAACCGCAGACTGGTCGACGCAGTAAACGAGCTAACCATCGGAGACGTACTCCCCGATCTCACCATCCTGCTCGACTGCCCGCCTGTAGCCGCACTCGAACGCATCGGCAGGACACAACTCGGATTCGCTCTGGATGACGATGTGTCGCCGCACTCGACACGTAGAGAGACCGAGGGATTCCGCCTCGAACAGGAGTCCCTGGACTTCCACAACCGGGTCTACGAAGGCTACCGGGAGTTGGCCCGCGCCGAACCCGACCGCTGGCACATCGTCGACGCCTCCAGACCAACGGACGAAGTCAGCGAATCGATCTGGGAAGCGGCGCAGAAGCGCTTACCTCCACTCGAAGCCGACGCATAGCTCGCTCTTCAAGACGTCACTTCCCCAATCCGTTCGCCCTGACCGTGTCCTGAACCTGTCGAAGGGCCTTGCGCGAGACCTTACAAGCCCAAAGGCCGTTGGAGCCCCCGCCAGACCGTAGCGGGCACGATCAAGGCCGGCACCATGGCATCCAAATGCAACTATAGGGGCGCTTCGCGAAGCATCTGCTCCGCATCCTCAACCAACACCCTGCGCCCTCACGTAACTCGTTTCCCCTGAAACCACCGAAGGCCCTCACGTGTCACCCTCCCCGTTGGCGTCTCCTGCCCATGAAGTACCGAGTGATGGCAGCAGCAATGACAGCGGCCACGCCAACAACCTCGACCACTCGAGCCCACGTTGGCTGGGATGTGAACCAGGCGAGCACATACTCAAATGACCATACAAGGGCGATGAGGGCGGGAATTGTGGCGACGACGATCCAGGTGAACGACTCCGCCCAAATGTCCTTCCTTCGCCGTGCCATGGCGTACTCAGACTAGCAGGACGCCCAAAGCATTACTACGTGGCGGGCCCTGGCCACTTGTCACTCCGCACTTCCCCTGTCATTCCGAACGGACGTGAGGAATCCAGGACTTATCGCACTAAGCCACGACAGTCCCGCGGATGACTCGAAGCTCCGATGCTATGATTCTGACATGCGCGTTACAGTAACCATCGACGACGATGTCCAGGCAGCAGCCAGAGCATTGGCAGTTCAGAAGGAAGTCAGCCTGGGCAGCGCCTTGTCCGAACTGGCGCGTCTAGGCCTCAGAAGTGCTCCCTCGTCCGAGAACTACAGGGTTCGAGGCCAATTCGCAGTCCCACCCGATGCCCAGCAATTTACCAGCGAGGACGTTTACCAGTCACTCAGCGACTGGCCATAAGAGCGTCAACACCGAGTTCTGCGCCGCTCTAGCCCTTGCGCGCCTCAATGAGATACTTGGCAGCGTAGAACTCAAGCCTCTCCCCAGCCTCGACCCTCTCCTGCAGGGCGAGCAGGTGCCTGAGATGGCCCTTCACGGTGAAGCCCGGCACCTCCCATGGTACGGCCCTGAGGTAGTACACGATGGCCCCTACATCAGAAAATGCAAGCCGGCCGTCCCACTCTTCCACCGTCTCTATGGTCATTCCGGCCGCTTCAAGCAGGGGCACGTACAGCTCCGGCGTGGCGTCAGGCCACTGGGGCACGGCATCGAAAACTGCCAGCAGGTCCCAGGCCCACATCCCGTGGACCTGCTGGGTCAGGAACGAACCGCCCTTTGAGAGTATCCGTGACACCTCTGACGAATTGAATGCGGCATGTCGATTCAGCACCAGGTCGAACTCGCCGTAGTCGAACGGCATCGGAGCCGTGTTGGATACGGCCACTCTCACAACTTCCGCGCCTGCAGGCGTAAGCCGGTCCGTCGTCAGCTTGAAGTTGGGAGGATAGTCCTCGGTAGCGACCACTCTCGCCGGCCAGTTCTCGCGTAGGCTCAGCAGCTTCTCGCCGCCTCCCGTATCCATGTCGAGAACCGAAGTCGAACTCTTCATGAGGCCTGCGGCGCGCTCCAGGTACGACCATGGCTCCCCGCCTTGAGTCATCCGGCCGTCTAGATAGGAGAAGTCCCAACCCGTGAACGGGCGCTGTTCTTCCTCTAGCCAGGACCGCACCAGTTCATCGCTTGTACTAGACGTCACCTGCTCCTCCACTGCCAACCGCCGGCACGTCCACATCCTCCCCGCGCAGCACCGCCCGAGGCGCGTCCACCACCAGCCGCCGGGCCGCCGCCGCGCCAACGATACGCGCTGCGGCCTCGACCCCCGGCGTCAGCACAGCGCGCCTGCCGCCTGCCGACGCCGAGTGACCGTCGGACGCCAGCATGTGAGCTATGCCGTCCCCCAACAGCCCCTCGGTGAACTCGCGCACTGAAGAGCCATACAGGCCCACGAGACTGCCGACGGTGATCTGGCTGAGCATCCCACGCTCATTGAACTCTCGGAGCATCGCGGGGTCCTCCTGGAAGGCCTCGATCCGCTCCGGGTGCGCCAGTACCGGCACATACCCCAACGACATTACGGCTTCGAGCGAGGGCTCGATCCAGTCCGGCCGTCCGAAGAAAGGCATCTCGACAAGAATGTACTGCGTCCCGTTTATCGGCAGCGCTCGGCCCGCCTCGATCTCCCCGGCGAGCTCCGGGTCGAGGTGGTTCTCCATACCGAGGAAGATCTCCAACTCGAGGCCCCCGTCGGCCAGCCGCGCCTCCGCCTCCTCCATCAGACGCTTCAGGTGATCGACCGACCAGTCTTCGGTCACATCCTTCCGGTGCGGAGTCGCCAGCACAGCGACCGTGCCGTCCTCGGCGGCGTCCCTGAGCATCGCGTCCGTCTCCGCCGCCGACCGCGCCCCGTCATCGACGCCCGGCAGAAAGTGGCAGTGAAGGTCGTACAACGCCCTTATCTGCGCAGACGGACTCGACGGAACCCTTCGGCGTACGGCACGCCCGCCCGCTCTCCCATCCGCTTCGCGTTCGCCCTCAGGAAGTCCCCCACGTCGCCCCCTGAGACCTGCGAAGCGTGCTTCTTGAGCGCCTCCACCTTGTTCTCAATGAAGTCGGAGATGTCGATGAACTCGTCCGGAGCCTCTGTCCCCCAGAAATAGACGTCGCCGACCTTGTGCGACTCCAGTCCTTCCTGCTCATGCGCAGGATAGTGGAGCCGGTCCCGCGAGTATGGGTAAACCGCATCCATCGACACCTGTCCGCACATGCGATGGTCTCGGTGCAGGTAGAAGTTGCGCCGGTACGGGTCGGTCGTGAACAGCACGTCCGGCTTCAGCCGGCGAATCTCGCGCACCAGCCGTCCTCGAAAGTCGTGATCGTCCTCCAGGTCGCCGTCCGGGTACCCGAAGTACACAACCTCGCTCACCCCAAGGTAGTCGGCCGCGTCCTGCTGCTCACGCTCGCGGATCTCCGCCAGCCGGTCCGTGGTCATCTCCGGATCGCTCGTCCCCTTGTCCCCGTTCGTGCACAGCACGTAGAAGACCTCCGAACCCTCTGATATCCACTTCGCCACCGTGCCGCCGCAGCCTATCTCCGCGTCGTCAGGATGCGGCGTTACCACCAGCACCCTCTCGGGCCTCTCTGTCATCTCAGTTACCTCGATTGCTTCAGTCTGGCGCTCGCTCCCCTGCCCTGTATGACTGCCAGGGACGCAAGCCGCAGCACATGATAAGACCACGCCGGTACTGCATCAACGCATCGCCGAGGGGCCCATTCAGATGTGTTTCCACACCCTGTACTGCCGAGGTGCACTGCCCGGTTCGGTAACCGGGAGCATGAGGTCACGCCGGCCATTGCCTTCAGAGAACGACTGTGCTAATATGGCTCTATGAGCATTGACACACAACATCCGCGCCTCGCGCCGCCGATCCTGCCGCGGCCAGGTGGTGTTGCATTCGTGTTGCATTTCTGCCGTGATACTGTTCCATTCAAGTTGCAAACGTGCTGCAGAAGTGTCCTGAAATGTTCATTGGCCAGCTACGAAATGGAACAAAATGCAACATATTGCAACACTTTTCCGAGAAGTATAGCCGGTGTTGCCCACAGCGCCGACCTGCTTATGGAGGTGGCTTGAACGTTGGCTAGCGAGAGATCCGAATGTGCGGGGAGAGCCGAGCGCAGAATGGGCCTGGCATTCGAAAATGCCGGACTTCTGCGGACTGCCCTCGTCCACAGCTCATACGTCAACGAGGCGCCGCGAGAAGGCTTGGAATCCAACGAGCGCCTCGAGTTCCTGGGAGACGCCGTCATCGGCGCGGTTGTCGCGGAGGAGTTGTACAGAGATTGGCCCGACCTGCGGGAGGGCAGCCTCACCCAACGCCGCGCCGCGGTCGTGCAGGGCTCCACGCTGGCGCGAGCGGCGAGTGACCTGTCTCTTGGCGAATGCCTCCAGATGGGTCGCGGCGAAGAGACCGCGGGCGGTCGCGAACGAGACTCCAACCTGGCGAACGCCTATGAGGCCGTCGTGGGCGCTCTCTTCCTGGACCGGGGGTACGCCGCGGCCAGGGAGTGGGTCCTCTCCACGTTGCGGCCCTACCTGAGCGCGCCGGACAGGGAAAAGAACCCGAAGTCTGCGCTCCAGGAGGCGTTGCAGTCCAGGGGCCTGCCCCTGCCGGAGTACCGCATAGTCGGCGAGTCAGGCGACGACCACGCCCGCACCTTCACAGCCGAGGTCGTGGTCAACGGCAGGACCGCCGGAACGGGCGCCGGCTCCCGCAAGACGATCGCCGAGCGCGAGGCGGCCAGCGCCGCGCTAGAATCGCTGGAGAACGGACCGTCTGGCGACTCCTAGGCGTCGATCCCCGGCACAGGGAACCGGGACGTGAGCTGAAGCACATCGTCGGAGACCTGGCTCAGCGCAGCCTCGTCGTCAACGTTCTGCAGCGTTCTGATGATCAGCCGCCCGATCTCACCCATCTCGTCCTCGCCCATCCCGCGGCTCGTCACGGACGGCGTCCCGATGCGAACGCCGCTGGTAACGCGCGGCGGCTTCGGATCATACGGAATGGTGTTGCGGTTCAGTGTGATGTGGACCTTGCCGAGGGCCTCCTCCGCCTGCCGCCCCGTGATGTCGAGCGGGGTCACGTCGGCCAGCAACAGGTGGTTGTCGGTGCCGCCCGACACCAGCCTCACGCCGCCTGCCGTCAGCGCATCGGCGAGAGCCCTGGCGTTGGTCCTGATCGCCTTCTGATACTCCTTGAACTCCGGCTGAAGCGCCTCGCCGAATGCAACGGCCTTCGCCGCGATCGTGTGCATCAACGGCCCGCCCTGCTCGTTCGGGAACACGCCTCTGTCGATGTCCCTGGCAAGCTCCGATGTGCTGAGAATGAAGCCTCCCCTCGGCCCACGCAGCGTCTTGTGAGTGGTCGAAGTCACGATCCCGGCGTGCGGCACCGGATTCGGGTGCTCGCCCGCCGCGATCAGGCCCGCTATGTGCGCCATATCCACCATGAGGACCGCTCCGACCTCCTCCGCGATCTTGCCGAAGCGCTCGAAGTCGATCGTTCTCGGATAAGCGGTCGCGCCGGTGATGATCAGCTTCGGCCTGTGCTCCTTAGCGAGCGCCTCCACCTGGTCGTAGTCGATCAGCTCCGTCTCGGGGTCCACGCTGTACGGCACGAAGTCGTAAAGCTTGCCGGAGAAGTTGACAGGGCTGCCGTGAGTGAGGTGCCCGCCCTGGTCCAACTGCAGGCCCATCACCTTGTCGCCGGGCTCCAGCACCGCGAAGAACGCGCCCATGTTCGCCTGCGCCCCGCTGTGCGGCTGCACGTTGGCGTGGTCGGACCCGAACAGTTCCTTCGCCCTGTCTATGGCCAGCGACTCCGCAACATCCACGAACTCGCAGCCGCCATAGTACCGCCGGCCGGGATACCCCTCGGCGTACTTGTTCGTCATGATCGAACCCTGCGCCTCCTGAACGGCTCTGCTGGCGTAGTTCTCGGAAGCTATGAGGATGATGTTCTGCTGCTGACGCCTGGTCTCGTCCTCGATTGCCTTCGCTATCTGAGGGTCCTGCTGGAGGAGTATGCTCAACGGTCTTCTCCTGAAATCAATTGTGAACGGCCTTCGCTTGAGCCAATTCTAGGAGCCGAGGGCCGCGCCGCACAAGTGAAAGGGCCTGCCCGACGTCAAATCATTGAAGGGCAAACTGGCGCTGTGATAGCTTGGACACCTGTTTCCGGCCTTTTAACCGGCTTTCGAAAGGCGCCTCTTGGTAGACAGAGAAGCGATTGAAGAGGCTGTTGCCTCAATCATCGTCGCAATTGGGGATGACCCTGGCAGGGAAGGTCTCGTCGATACTCCGGCCCGCGTTGCCAGGATGTACTCGGACTTCTTCTCCGGTCTGTCTGAGGACCCAGGGGAGCACCTCGCCACCGGCTTCGAGGAGGGTCACAGGGAGATGGTCATACTTCGAGACATCCCCTTCCACTCGATGTGCGAGCACCACATGCTGCCCTTCTTCGGCAAAGCCCACATCGGATACATACCTAAGGGGCGAGTGGTGGGAGCCAGCAAGCTTGCGAGAGCGCTCGACACTCTGGCACGCCGGCCGCAGATGCAGGAGCGCCTGACCAGCGAGCTTGCCGACGCGGTCTACTCATCGCTGAGTCCTGAAGGCGTGGGGACAGTCCTGAGCGCCGAGCACATGTGCATCTCGCTGAGAGGCGTCGGGAAGCGCGGCGCCTCATTCGTGACATCCGCAATCAGGGGAAGTTTCAGGACGCGGCCGGAGACCCGCTCCGAGTTCTTAAGTCTGGTACAGGGACGCATTTAAGTTGACTGACGTTACTCACTCCGCCGACTTCGAGGGGATCGAGCAGGAATGGACCGACTTCCTGCCCAATTCTTCAACCAACACCGTCTTCGTAACTCCATGGTGGCAGAAGACCTGGTGGGAGAACTTCGGAGATGGTTGGGAACTGCACCTGACTTCGGTCCAAAGCGAAGGGGCCACCATCGGGATTGCCCCGCTGATGCTGAAGAACGGCGAGTTGCGACTCGTCGGTGATGCAGACATCGTTGACTATCTTGATTTCCTGGTACTGGAGAACAGGTCCGCGGAGTTCTTCAGCAAGCTGTGGGAGCACGCGAAAGGCCTGGACTGGCAGCGAGCAGTGCTCACAGGCGTGTCCGACGGTTCGCACACGCTCAGTGAGTTCGTTCCGCTGGCAGAGGCCGATGGGTGCCAGATCACGATCGAAGAAGAGGACACGACACCCTTGACCGACTTGCCCGGCTCCTGGGACGAATACCTGCTTGGGCTCACGAAGAAGAACAGGCACGAGCTGAGGCGCAAGATTCGCCGCCTCGAGCGCGCCGGAGAGTTCCGACAGTACGTGCGCTCAGACCTGTCAACGCTCAGCGAGGACATGGACGACTTCTTCCACCTGTTGAGGATCAGCCGTACGGACAAGGAGGAGTTCCTCACGCCGGAGCGCGAGAAGTTCTTCGTGGATACGGCCGAAGAGCTGATTAACCGCGACCAGTTCAAGCTCAACTTCCTCGAGTTGGACGGCGAGCGCGTGGCGTGCTGCATCTCGTTTGACTACGACGGCGAGTACCTGCTTTACAACAGCGGCTTCAACCCGGAGTACTCCCGGCTGAGCGTGGGGCTGATCAACAAGGCCCTTTGCATCAAGGATGCCATCGAGGAGGGCCGGCGCCGGTTCGACTTCCTGAGAGGCTCTGAACGGTACAAGTACGACCTTGGCGGGGTGGACCGGCTCGTATATCGAGTGACCGTGGACAGATAGCCATGCAGGCGAGCCTGACATCTCCAAGCGAGCTTGCCGGCCATCTCGGAGGCGGCAGGCTGGCGCTCATCAGCTTCCACAGTTGCCCCATGGCGCTACCCGGCACCAGGCACGTCGGCGGCATGAACGTGTACGTCCTTCAGCAGGCGAGAGAGTTGGGCCGACGCGGCATTCCAACGGACGTGTTCACGCGCTGGCACGGCGAGGACCATCCCAAGATCATGGATCTCGGTGAGAACGCGAGGCTCATTCACCTTGAAGCGTGCGATAAGAGCCAGCCGAAGGAGCTTCTGAAGGAATGCGTCCCTGAGTTCGTGGAACGGGTGCGCACATTCAGCGCCTCGGACGGGACCGAGTACGGTCTCGTTCACTCGCACTACTGGCTGTCCGGGCTTGCAGCACTCGATCTGGCCGAGCGGTGGAGAGTTCCGCACGTTGCCACCTTCCACACACTCGCCAGGACGAAGATGAGGGCAAGGTCCGAGGAGAGGGAGCCCGACGGAAGGCCTGAAGCGGAGCAGGCGGTGATGAGGCAAGCCGACACGGTCGTCGTGACCACCGAGCAGGAAAGGACTGACCTCGAACGCCTCTATCGGGTTGACGGCTGCAATGTCCGCGTCATCGCAGCGGGAGTTGACCTGGAGCTGTTCAGGCCTATGGACCAGTCCGAGGCCAAGGACCGCCTTGGCTGGAACGGTGACCCCACCATTCTTTACGTGGGGCGGATCGAGCCGCTGAAGGGGGTTGACCTGGTCGTACGGGCATTGGCGCGCATGGAGAACGCGAACGGCGTCAGGTTCGTCGTGGCGGGGGGAGATCCCGGGTACGACGGTCACATGGATGAGTTGAGAAGAGTCGCCCGCTCGGAAGGCGTTGAAGACAAGGTGACCTTTGTTGGCTCGGTCGAGCACACGGAGTTGCCGGCGTACTACAACGCCGCCGACGTGTTCGTGCTGCCGTCCTACTACGAGAGCTTTGGGCTGGCGGCGCTGGAGGCCATGGCCTGCGGTACTCCCGTCGTGGCGTCCGGGGTCGGCGGGCTGCCGTCATTCATAGTAAGCGGTGAGTCCGGTTTCCTGGTGGCGGAGGGACAGCCCGACTCGTTCAGGGAGAGGCTCGACTTACTGCTCGGCAACGCCGAACTCAGAGAGTGCATGGGACAGGCCGGCCGAAGCACCGCGGAGGCCATGGGCTGGGGCCGCGTCATGAACAGTCTGTCTGACCTGTACTCGGAGCTCCTGAACGGGCGCCGGTAGGTTAAGTCCAGAGGCGACCGTTCGGCTCAGGCCAAGCGCTTTTCGTACCAGTAAGTTGGGCCGGCATACTCGAAGCCCAAGCCTTCGTAGAGTCTGGTCGCGGCTGGGTTGGCAGAGTCAACTTCCAGCTCCACGCGCACGGCGCCCTTCGAGCGCAGGTGCTCCAGGCCCTCAGTCACCACCGCCTTGCCGAGGCCCCTGCCTCTCATGCCAGGGTGCACGCCGGTCATCTCGATTCGGCCAACCGGCCCTGCTTCAGTATCGGCCAGTGACGTCCAGTTGTAGCCGACGACGCGGCTACCGGACTCCAGCAGAATGATGTTGTCCGGGTCCATCGTGCTGAAACGCACACGGGCCTCAATCTCCTCCCGGGTGTTCGGGCAGAATCCCCAGTTTGCGCCGAAGGCGGCATTCTGGAGTTCGGCGAGGTCGCCTTCGTCCTGGCCAGGTTTCAACGGCCTGAACTCCATCCCCGCCACCAAGCCTGGCTGCGATATCTGGTGCGGCTCCCAGCGCATATCCCAGTACGTTCGGACGTGGCTGAAACCCTCTTTGACCAGCAAGCTGCGCCGTACTCGAGAGTCTTCGGACACCTGCGTGTGAAACACGGACACTTCCGCGATCCTGGCGTGATTCAGGCCGGCATGCAGTAGGCTGGTCCAGATGCTGTTCTCGTCCGTTCCCTGGACGGCGCCGCCCATACCGACTGAGCGGGATATCGGCTGTTCCAAGAACACAAGAAGGTAGCCTTCGAGCGACTCGTCGCGCTCCGCGACAAAGCCGTTCTGCTCTGCCTTCATCGACGGGTGCGACAGGAATTGGGTCATGAAGTTCTCGCTCGCGGCCCTAGGCGTTCCTTCCAGCCCGTTCAGCCTGTTGAACAGACTGGTAAAGGCAGAAAGATCGCTCCAGCGAAACCTTCGGATCTTCACTTTTCCTGACATAAGAGCAGTCCCGGCTGCCTCAATGGGCGGAATTCATGATAGTGCGCGTCGCCACGTTGGGGGGCGCGAGGATTGTACCAAAGCGCCATAGGCTGGGCATCGCGAGGAGTATCTGAGTCCGAGAGCGTGGCCACGTCCACTCCTGACGCTTCCAAAGGATCCAAACGCATGCCCGCCGTTTCACACCAAGCCTGCCCCGATGCGGACCTTGCAAATGGGGACTTACGGATGCCGTGACCGGCAACGATTGGCCCGGCGGCCTGACTGTATAATCGCCGTTGTTCGCAATATGGCAGGAGGGGCAGCATGACACAGGCTGAAGTCCTGAGATACCGAGATGAGATTCCGGCTCTACACAAGAGCATCTACCTGAATACGGGCGGCTACGGCCCGATGCCAAGGTCGGTCACAAAGGCGGTTACAGATCACTACGAGGCCGTGATGGAGCACGGGGCCGACACTCCCGACATGCGGGAGAGGAAGGCCGCCAGCTACGAAAACTGCCGCACGACAGTGGCCGAGCTCTTCGGGGTCGACTCGGAAGAGATCGCGCTGACGCGAGCGGTGTCGGAAGGACTGAGCGCGGTTGCGCACGGAATGGAGTGGCGAGCCGGCGACGAGGTCATAGTTACAGAGCAGGAGCACCCCAGCGGCATCTACGTCTGGCTCAACCTGGCCAAGAAACACGGAATCAAGATCAAGAAGGTGCCATTGCTCGCCGACACTGAGAGGCTGCTGGACCGCCTGGACGACATGATCACCGAACGCACGAGACTGCTCGCACCGAGCCATGTGACCACCGACACCGGCCAGCTGCTGCCCGCCGCGGAGATCTGCAGGGTCGCACACGACAAGGGTGTGCCAGTGGCGTTCGACGGCGTGCAGGCGGCCGGGCAATTCCCGATGGACCTGAGAGAGATTGGCGCCGACTTCTATTCCTGGGGCGCGAACAAGTGGTGCCTGGGAGGCCCTGGAGTAGCGGCGCTGTATGTGAAGAAGGACTGGATAGACCGGCTGGGAGTCTCGTGGACGGGTTCCGGAACCGGAGAGTGGGACCGCGACACAGACGAGCTTGTGCTCCACGACTCTGCAAGGAGGTTCGAGTTCGGCGGCCGCCCATACCCGGTGTACAGCGGCATGGCGAAGGGAGTCGAGTTCGTGTCGTCGTTCGGTCTGAATAATGTGAGGAACAGAGTCCAGGTCCTGACGGCACAACTTAAGGCAGCGATCGCGGAGATTCCGGACGTTACGCTGGAGAGTCCCGAGGACCCAAGCATTTCGACAGGAATCGTGACGTTTTCAGTGGCGGGAATCTCGGGAGACGACTTGAACCGGCGCATGTGGGAAGGCTGGCGTATTCTGGGCCGTCCCGCACTAAGGCAGACGGCAATGCGAGTCTCGGTGGCGTACTTCACGACTGAGGACGAGACAGGGGCCGTCGTGGATGCGCTTTCGACGCTGTCGCAAACGGCCTCGACGTAAGGGGGTGTTCAAGAGCGCCGCAATTCCTGGACACGCTTGACGTAAAACCCTCTCGGGAAGGAGAAGGCATGGGGCAGCAGAAGATAGCTTTCATCGCAGTTTCAGAAGTTGACCCCCGACCAGTTGAGCGTGGCCTAGAGGGCCTGGACTATGAGCTGATCCTGCATCTTCCCAAGAGCATGGAAGAGACAGTAGAGGCGGTGCGAGGTGCGGACGTTATCATCGATATGTATGCCGCCATGCCCGAAGAGGTTATTGCTTCCATAGACACAGCCAGTGCGATAGTCAGCGTGGGCCACGGCTATGAACAAATCGACAGCGAAGCCGCAACCGAGCACGGTGTCATGCTGGCCAATACGGCGGACATGTGCATCGAGGAGGTCGCCAATCATACGCTCCTGTTGGTGTTGGCGTGCTCAAGCCGGCTCCTGCAGTTGGACTCCCTGGTAAAGGAAGGGGCATGGCGTGACTCAAGAGAGGAGGGGGCGAAGGTTGGCCAGGCTTACGGGCAGACGCTGGGCATGGTTGGCTTCGGAAATATAGCTAGGGCAACAGCACGCAGGGCGGCCGGATTCAGAATGGAACTCCTTGCGCATGCTCCGCATGCCCAACCGTGGACAGCGCTTGACTACGGAGTAGAACTGGTAGGCAGCCTCGGAGAACTTGCAGAGCGGTCTGACTTCGTATCGATGCACGTTCCCCTGAATAACAGTACATGGCGCATGGCGGGCGAGACGTTGTTCAAACGAATGAAGCCTACTGCGTACTTCATAAACACCTGCCGCGGCGGGATAGTGGATGAGGAAGCATTGATCTCCGCATTGAGCACCGGCGAGATTGCAGGGGCAGGACTCGATGTGTTCGAGCAGGAACCCGTTGAGCCGGATAACCCACTCTTGTCAATGAAGAATGTCATCACGACGCCTCATACAGCCGGCAACTCTCCGCTGGCGGTGGAGCGAGCGCTGATGAGAGCCGGTGAAGAGGCGGCGCGAATCCTACGGGGCTCATGGCCGATGTCATGGGTGAATCCTGAAGTAAGGACAAAGCTGCCGCCGCGCATGAGGGCAACAAACGTCTGAGGCGCTAACCGCGCACTGTCTTTTGACAGTGGTTGAACCCTATGTTAGCTTCCGAGCGACCGGTCCGGTAAGCGATGCCAATTGCTGTGCACCGCCGCCGGATTGAAGCCAAATCCCCATCCCACAGGAGCAAGACATTGGCCGAAAGCAAAATAGAGGTTGAGATAGTCTACTGCGTACCCTGAAGCCATCACGGCGTAATGGCCTGGATGGCCAACGAAATCTTTGCAGAGGGCGGCGCAGACGTCGCAATTAAGGTCACACCGGCAGGCGGCGGCTTGCTTGAAGTCTATGCCGCAGGCGACAAGATATATGACAAGGCTGAAGAGGGCGACTTCCCGGATCTGACGCGAGTCAAGGAACTGAGGGCAGCGGTGAGGGAGCGACTGTAAGGGGGCACTGCCCCTGATTCCAGCGGCGCTGGCTTTCCTGCCCGGGCTGACGACGTTCGCTCGCAGATTGCTGGCTTTGGAGGACGTTGCGCAACCTTACGTACTTGTCATCCCTTCGACAGGTTCTGGCTCCTTCTCTCCTTATGAGGGAAGAAGTCAGTGTACGACCATTCGCATGGCCCAAGCGCAATGATGTATAAGCTTCTTGCCCAGAAGGGACAGCCGACCCGATTGAGAAGCTTGATACACAGGATCCTAGAGTGGCAGCGGCGGTGTCTTCACGGCAGGCCGGATGGTCACTCCACGTTGCTAACCTCAGGAGACGGGGAAGCATGCTCGTATCCAATGCTGCGTCGAACCTGACCCAAGGGAATGTAGACTCTCGATAGAACACGATGCCCAGCGCTCTTGACGGGATTACCGTTGTGGACATCACTCGCGGCATGGCGGGTACGCTTGCCGCTATGTTCCTAGGCGACAACGGCGCGAGGGTCATCCGTGTCGAGGACTCCTCCGATCCCGAACTCCCCAGGCCTGAAGGCTACCGCATCTGGAACAGGGGAAAGGAAAGCCTCACGCTCGATCTTGCCTGTGCCACGCGGGGACTCGATGACGGCGGTGCGAAAGAGCTAGCCGTCTTCAACAAGCTTGTACGGAAGTCGGACGTTGTCCTCGAGACGTTCGCGCCGAGTTCGACTCTCCAGCGGCTTGTCGACTACGAGAGGCTCCGTTCAATCAACTCCGGAGTCGTCCATTGTTCGATCACGGGCTATGGGAAGCATGGGCCGCTCAAGGACTGCGATCCGGACGAGCAGCTTGTGATGGCGCGCGCCGGGATTTCAGGCGCCGCGCCGACGTACAGACCGGGCCCATCTTACGTAACGCATCCGATTCCCAGCATCAATGCCGCGCTGATGGCCGCGCAGGGGATAGCGGCCTCTCTTCTGGCTCGCGAGAAGTCAGGCGCCGGCCGATCGATGGAGACATCGCTGCTGGCAGGGGCGCTCATCACGGCAAGCCAGTTCCAGTCGGAGAACAAAGAGTTGTCGCCATATCGAGGCACGCCCTCCGGCGGCAACCCGTTCTACAGCGTGTTCCGATGCCAGGACGGCGAGTACCTGCAGATAGCCTGCATCCACACAGGGTTTGCGGAGATCGCGGCCGCGGTCATGGGGATTTACGACAAGGTGCCGGGTGCGCTTGACGATCCAAGAAGGTTCATCCCAAGGGACGAGGAGGAGCGCAAGAGGGTCCACGACATGGTCTCGTCTGTGCTCGAATCGAGGCCTGTCCAAGAGTGGGAGAGCATCTTCGAGGAGGCGGATGTGCCGTTTATGCGCGCTCGGACTGTGGAAGAAGGGATGCGCGACCCGCAGGTGCTGCACAATGGGATGGTGCAGCGGCTTCAAGACCCGGAAGTGGGCGAAGTCGTCCAGATGGGGATCCCGATCAGGCTTTCCAACAGGCCCGGCCGGATTCGCTCGGCGGCACACGAGCCGGGCGAGGAAACCGAGTCGATTCTTGCTGAGTTGGCAAAGGAGCCGGAGGTCGTACCTCAGACTCCCGATGTGGTCGCTGAGATGCCGCCTCCGCTGGGCGACGTCCGGGTGCTGGAGGTGTCCAACGTGATCGCGGGACCGGTAATCGGTATGTACCTGGCTTCGCTCGGCGCGAACGTCATCAAGATGGAGCCCCTAGCAGGAGAGATTTCGCGGCCCGGAGAGCACCGTTTCTTCGTGGCGGGCAACGCCAACAAGCGGAGCATCGGGATGAACGCGAGCAGTCCGGAGGGCAGAGAGGCGGCGCAGCGCATCGCCGAGACTGTGGACGCTGTGGTTGCCAACACACGGCCGGGGACGATACGGCGAATGGGAATCGATCGCGAGGGGATGAAGGAACGGAATCCCAACCTGGTTGAGTCCTACGTGACGGCGTTCGGGCCTGACGGGCCCTATGACCACAGGCCGGGGCTCGATCCGCTGGCGCAGGCGCTGACTGGACTCCAGCGCAACCAGGGGGGCGAACACAACCCGCCGATATTCCTGGCATGGCAGGCTCCGACCGACTACACGGCCGGGGGAATGGCTGCCCTGGGCGCGATCCTGAATCTGTTCGTCCGGGAGCGCGAAGGTGTCTGTCAACGCTCAGACACGAACCTGCTGAACGCGGGCGCGGTAATGAACGGCGACCGGTTCCTGCAGTACGAGGGCAAGCCTGCAAAGAGGGAGGCCGACGCCGGGCACTTTGGGCTGAGCGCCCTGCACCGCCTGTACGAGGCGTCCGATGGCTGGATTTACCTGGCAGCGGAGAGCGACGGCATGTGGACTTCGCTGTGCGAGTCTCTGGACGCGGAGACGCTGTCTGAAGACGATCGATTCGCGGACGCGGCGTCGCGCGCATCCAATGACGGGGCCCTCGCCGTGGAGCTGGGCAAGCTGCTCGCGGAGCTGACTGTGGAGGAAGCGGTGGCACGGCTGCAGCGGGCGAATGTCGGGTGTTCTCCCGTCTGGACGGAGCAGATACCTGGCTACTTCGAAGACGAACACACGAAGGCGAACGGGCAGTACGTGGAGCACAGCCACGTGATATGGGGCCGCACGATGTACTCGGCGCGGCTGGTCCGATTCGCGAACACGAGGCCGATCGACGGGCGGCCTACGCCGCTGCTCGGCGAGCACACGCGAGAGGTGCTGCTGGAGGCGGGCTACTCCGAGGCGGAGATCGACGAACTGTACGCGAACGGCATCGTCACGACGACCACTCCCGAGGAGTACGTGCCCGGCTTCAGGTAGGCGACCGGGGACCGAGCTACAAGGGAAAGTAACCCACCGTCACCCGCCGGATAGCCCCATTCCCTAGAGGGACTCGGGACAGGCTACAGCCTTCCCCAGCAGTCACGGGGAGGAACCTGACAAGGAACCTTCCCAACGTCTTGGACACGCCCTATGGCTGAGAGCCGGCGGCCGGGGCTCCTTCTACATAGGTGGTCCGCTCGAACGGGTCCGGCACTGGGAAATAGACCATAAGCCGCGACTCTTCCTCGGAGACGCTCGTGAACCCGTGAACGACGCCCTTGGGGACGACGATGGTGCTGTCAGGGCCCGCCTTCAAGACCTCGTCCCCTACCCTCACCTCCAACTCGCCTTCGAGCACTGTGATCAGTTCATCGTCTTCGTGGACGTGCAGGGGCGGGCCTGCGCCGTTGGCGACTAGGCTGTAGTCCATGGTCACGGAGGCGTTCTGGTCCGGGCCGACCAGGTGCCACATGCGATAGTTGGGACGCCACGGGCTTTCCGGCACTTCACTGTGTTTGACGATGCACATCAGCTTGGCGACTCCTTCCCCCGATCACAGACCATTCAACGAACAGGAGCTTCGACCTGCGCTTCGATGCCGACAGGTTGTGCACGGCCGCATCAACGACCGAGACCGGCCACTTCAAAGCTAAAACGCGACCGAAGATCTTCCAAAGGCGGCCACTGATACATATAGACCTCATCCCACAAGGGAATCCGCCTGTCAGTAGCTGCGTTATGTATAGCAGACAGTTCAGGCGTTACCATGCAATAATTGTAGTACACCAGTTCTCAGGCCGCAATTCTTTGCCCTAGATCGGGTCTCTGAGGTTGCCATTACAGCGCTCCGGGAGGGCGAGGCGGTGCGTGGTATACTCCGCGCGCCTCTGAGCCGATCCCTGAAGGAGTCTGAGCCAGCGAATGCCGACTGGCGCGGAAGTGGCGTATGCAGCCGCGGTTATGCTGGCGGCGTCCACTGTTTACAGCACTGTAGGGTTCGGCATCGGGGTGAGCGGGTCCCCGCTGCTCCTCCTGTTGTTCGAGCCCCAGACCAGCGTGCTCATCGTGAATACGTCGGGTCTGTTCGTGTTCGCGTGGCTGGCGTGGCACACGAGACGAAGCCTGGACCGGCGAGACCTTGCGCCGATGATCGCGGCGGGCATTGCCGGCGTGCCGGGCGGCGTGCTGGTACTGGCGCTTGCGAGCGCTTCGGTACTACGGATAACGATCACGGTGCTGATTCTGATGCTGGCGGCGGCCGTGGCGCTGAACGTCAGGGCGCCGGATTCGGGAAGCAGATGGACGGTGCTCGGCGCGGGTTTCGTCGGCAGTACGTTCATTAACGCGACGGGCGTGGGCGGGCCGCTGATTGCGCTCACTCTGCTGGCCAGAGGCGGCACGAGAGACGAAGTGCGTTGCGCGGCGTCGGTGTTCTTCTTCGTCGTTGGATCCGTTGCCGCCGCGGGGTATGCGCTCGCGGGGCTGTACACCATTGAGAGGGTCGTGCTGATAGCCGCCGCGGTGCCTGCCGTGCTTGCCGGCTTCGGCGTTTCACACCTGTTGACGAAGGACATGAACGAGGCGGTGTTCAGGAGGGTGGTGGTTGCCGTGGTGTTCGTGACGTGCGGTCTGGTTCTCGGGCAGGAAGTCTCCAGGGTGATTGCGTAAGGGCCGATGCGCTGGCATCCACTGAGCTATAAGGGTTGCCCATACTGGAGAGTATGGGTAGTATGGGCGCGATGAAGACCACGATAGACATTCATGATGAGTTGCTTAATCGAGCAAAGCGTTACGCGAGGCTGACCGGGCAACCGCTTCGGGCCGTGGTGGAAGAAGGCCTCAGGCTTGCGTTGGAAGCCGGCGCCAAGCGAAGTCCCTACAATCTGCCCGACAGGAGCGCAGGCACGCCGGGCGGGACTTTCCCGCTTGACTCGTACGCATGGGACGAGCTCCGTGACATCATCTACAACGATCGGCCCGAGTAGTGATCGCAGTCGATACCAATGTGCTCGTGCATGCTCACCGCTCGGACTCGCCCATACATGGAGAGGCTGAGGCGACCGTCCGCTCGCTGGCCGAGGGCGTCTTCCCATGGGCTATTCCCTGGCCCTGCTACTACGAGTTCCTGAGCGTAGTAACGAATCGACGGATCTGGAGGGACAGCGCGACGACCGTTGACCAAGGGTGGGCCCAACTGAGCGCATGGACAGCATCTTACTCCGTGCGCCTCCTGGGGGAGACCGAGAACTTTCTGGATGTACTGGGGCAGTTCATACGGAGGCCCCGGGTGCAGGGCGGAAGGATCCACGATGCGCGCATCGCCGCGATCTGTGTCGCGCACGGCGTAGACGCGCTGCTCACGCAGGACCGAGACCTCTCAGCATTTCCGGAGCTGAACACCCTGAACCCGTTTCTGGATACCTAACGTTAGCGTGAAAAATAGAGTGAGTTTACTCAGGCAGTTGGACGGCTCAGTTCCCGCAATCCAAGGCCATTCGTGAGGTCGCAAATGAAGCAAAAGTTGACGCTAATTGCACTAGGTCTTATGTTCGCCTTAGCAACTTCGTGTACGAGTACCGAGGAGGCGCAGCCGGCTACCCAGGAGGAGGAAGACCAGGTGAAGGCTGCGTTGGAGGACCGTTCGTTCCGGCAGTTCGAGCCATCGAAGGACGCCAGTCCAAGGAAGGGCGTGGTCCTGGACTTCTTCGACGGCGTGTCTCTGTGGGCACAGTACGCTGAGGACGCGCACGCGGTAAACGAGTGGGAGATCAGTTCAAGCGATTACAGCATTGAGAAGCATGGGGACATCTCGGAGATCACGATCCACCCGGTCGACCCCAGGGCATTGCAGGGACTGCCCACCGAGTGCGACGACTGCATCGAGCCGGCGGGGGTCTCTGTATCGATCAGGAGTGTCCTTGGAGACGACATCTCGTTCAAGCTGAACTTCCCGGCAGGCACGCTGCCACCTCCGTTCCCGGTATTCGACACGTGGACGACTTTCGTAGAAGACGAGTACATGGAGTAGGGACTGCGTGATGAAGATTACTGCAGTTGAGGCGATTCCGGTGGACCGCTACCTGCTGGCGCAGGTGCAGACGGACGCAGGGATCACGGGGCTGGGGGAGTCGGGCGCGTGGGGGTTTCTGGAGGCGTCGAAGGCGGCGATCGAAAAGTTCGGCGAGTACCTAATTGGTCAGGACCCGCTGAGGATCGAGCACCACTGGCAGTACATGGCGCGTTTCAGCCACTTCCGCGGCGCGGCGATCATGGGGGCGATCAGCGCAATAGACATTGCGCTGTGGGACATCGCGGGGAAGCACTTCGGCGTGCCTGTGTACCAGCTACTCGGGGGCAAGACGAGGGACAAGGCGAGGGTCTACTACCATGTGTTCGGCGACACGAAGGAAAAGCTCATCCAGGGCGTCAAGGATGCCAAGGCGCAGGGATTTTCGGCCGTCGGGCACCTAACGCCGTTCCTCGACGAGCATCCGGACGTTCCGTTCTTCAAGACGCACGCGGACAAGATGCATGACGCCATCGAGACGGTGGGGGCCTACCGGGACGCGGTTGGAAATGATGTGGACCTGTGCATCGAGATCCACCGGCGGCTGAGTCCAGCGGAGGCTATTGTGCTGGCGCGCGGGATCGAGGAGTTCCACCCCTTCTTCTACGAGGACCCGATCCTGCCGGACAACTTCGACGCGATGGAGCTGGTGGCGAACAACATCTCGATACCGATCGCGACGGGCGAGCGGCTGCACACGATCCACGAGTTCGAGATGCTGCTCAAGCGGGGCGCGGTGCAGTACGTGAGGCCGGACGTGTGCATGGTTGGGGGCATCAGCCACGCGAAGAAGATCGCGGCGCTGGCGGAGGCGCACTACGTGGGCGTGGTACCGCATAACCCGCTCAGCCCGGTGAGCACGGCGGCCTGCGTGCAGCTAGCGGCGTGCATTCCGAACTTCGCGATCCAGGAACTGCCGACCGGGGAGCACGAGCCGCCGAAGAGCGAGATCGTGAAATCGGCGCTAACGTGCGAGGACGGGTTCCTGATCGTGCCGGACTCGCCGGGCATCGGCGTGGAGCTGGCGGATGGAGCGGCCGAGCGTCACCCGCCAGCGCCGCGACCGGTTGTGACGCGGCTGAACCGGGACGGGTCGGTGGTGGACCAGTAGGAAATTTTCCCGAGGCGAGGTACGACATGTCGATCGATGAGCTTCTGCAGAACAACGCCCGATACGCGGAAGGGTTCGATGGGGGCGGCCTGCATGGGCCTCCAGCGCGCCGCCTGGCCGTCGTAGCCTGCATGGACGCACGCCTCGATGTGTACGCGATCCTGGGGCTGGAGCCGGGACAGGCGCACGTCATAAGGAATGCGGGCGGAGTTGTTAGCGACGACGTGATCCGGTCGCTGGTGATCTCTCAGCGGTTGCTCGGGACCGAGGAGATCGTGTTGATCCACCACACGGATTGCGGCATGCAGACGTTCCGCGACGATGAGGTCAAGGACGCAATCGAGGCCGACACCGGCGTCAGGCCGCCATTCGCGCTGGAGGCTTTCGCCGACCTGGAGCAGGACGTGCGACAGTCGATCGGGCGCATTCAGGCAAGCGTGTTCGTGCCGCGTAAGGACAGCGTGCGGGGCTTCGTCTTCGACTGCGGCACGGGCCGGCTCAACGAGGTGGCGGCATAGGGTTGTCGGTAGCCAGCGATTCGGTCTGGCATTCGTGGTCAGAACAGTGAAGAACAGTCAAATTGCTGGCCGCGGCTTCAGATCAGGGCGGGTGGAGGCTGGTACGCGGCGGATCTCGAGGCCCGCATGTAGCCGCGTTCCAGTGCACATCAGCAGGACCGGTTCGATTCAGTACAGGAGGGGTCGATAACGACATACCAGCGTCTCTTGCCTTGTTCGAGAAGTCAGCCGCCCTTGGAAGCTCTATCGCCCAGCCAGATCGAGATCCGCGTCACGAATCAACGTCGCCTGCAGGAAGTCGGGCGATATGGCATGGGACGACCATAGGCTTGTTGCGCCAGAAGAACATCTTGAGCTAATGACAAGAATCGGCAGAATGGGGCCATGCGAGGCGACGCCGGCGAGGCGCCATTCTCGTTTACGGCGTCAAGAAGTTGCGCCCCGGGGAGGTCCTACAGGGAGGGTTTGACGGACAATGTGCCGGGTGTTCAGCGCTGCCTTGGGGCGAAATTTCTTAAACGAGAAACGCCTACCCGGCAGGCGGCTGGAGCTAGTTTAACTTTGTATTGGAGTCCGACCAAGGAAATTGGTACGCAAGTTCTTTAATTCGTAGCTAAGATGCCCTTGACTATACTAGCTAAACAAACGTAACTTGGGAGTAGAATTCCGCAAGTCGCAGGGGGTGTAACTATCAAAGCATTTTCCAAGATCATGACAAACAGATGGTGGCTGGCAACAGCCGCCCTTTTTGTCGTCATGGCGCTCACGGTCTCCGCTTGCCAGGGAGAGACAGGGCTTCAAGGCGAACAGGGTCCGCCGGGCCCGCAGGGTGAACCTGGCGCGGACGGTATAGACGGTGCGCCAGGCGGTCAGGGACCGGCAGGGCCTGCCGGTCCGCAGGGTGAACGCGGCCCACAGGGTGAGCGCGGCGCGCCCGGGCCCCAGGGCGATAAGGGCGACAAAGGCGATCCCGGCGAGCCTGGAGCTCCCGGCGGACCTCCGGGGCCGCAGGGTGAACAGGGTGAGCAAGGGGAAAAGGGTGACCAAGGCGATCCTGGACCTGAAGGTCCACAGGGTCCCGAGGGTGAAAAGGGCGAGCCTGGAACGCCAGGCGGACCTCCAGGTCCGATAGGCCCGCAGGGCCCGACAGGCCCACAGGGCCCGATTGGCGCACGCGGCGTCAAGGGCGACACCGGCCCGCAGGGCCCGCAGGGTGAGCTTGGCCCTCAGGGCGAGGCTGGCCCGCCAGGTCCACAGGGCCCGCAGGGCGTGCAGGGCAATCCCGGACCATCAGGACCTCCGGGTCCGCAGGGTCCACAGGGACCTGAGGGTCCACAGGGCCCGCAGGGACTGCGCGGCCCGGTCGGCCAGACCGGGGCACAAGGTCCATTCGGCCCGCAGGGCGCCAAAGGTGAGTCCGGCATCTTTGCCACCCGGATAGTGACAGCAGAAGTCACTACAGACGATCTCAATAATTCTGGCACAAAGACCGCGAAAGTCGAGTGCGCCACGGCTGGCGAAGGTCTGTCCGCTGTATCAGGCGGCGCGGCGATCGGCGGAGAGCACGGCGGCAACGTAGCCTTAGTCGTAACCCGTCCTTTCGGTGTGGCAGGCGCCGTACCGGCCGGTTGGGAAGCAGTCGCAACCGAAGTGAGCACCACCGGTGAACACTGGACGCTCACGGTGTATGCGATCTGCGCGAACGTAAACACCGAGTAGTCTGCGTAGCAGGAAAGTACAAGCAGAGCAGCCTCGCCCGATTGGGCGAGGCTGCTCTTGTCTGTCACGTCTAACTCGGAGACTTGCTCCATGCACATGGAAGGGTGTCTCGCACCCTTGACCGGCAATCGGCCGGGTAGCTAGAATCGATTCACAGCACTTGTAAGCGAGGAAGTTTCCGCTTGGGAACCGCATAGCACCCCGTCTAGGAAAGGTCGTCTTGACTACGTAGCCTCCCGCATGCGCCGCATGCACGCGGGAGGTTTTTCACGTCAACTCTCCGTGAAGAAGGCGGCGCCGTTACTCATGGCCCGCCCCAGTAGTCGAAGCGAGGAAACACAATGCCAGCAGCCAGCAATCAACAGATGCCGCTATCCGAGTTGCGCGCTCGGATCCGGCATTCCGCAGCTCACGTGATGGCGGACGCGATCACGCAGATTCACCCGGACACGCAACTGGGCATAGGCCCGCCGACGGAGGACGGCTTCTACTACGATCTGCTCTCAAGCCACACTTTCTCTCCGGAGGACTTCGAGCAGATCGAGCAAATCATGCGCGACACGATTCGCGACGACTACGAGTTCGTGTACCGCGAACTCAGCCGCGATGAGGCCGAGGAGCTGTATTCCGGATCGGATCTCAAGATGGAGATCATCAGTGAGATTCCGGATGGCGAGGTCATATCAACTTACAAGCACCACGACTTCGAGGACCTGTGCGCCGGCCCGCACGTTGAGTCCACAGGCAAGATACCGGCCTTCAAGCTGCTGAGCGTCGCGGGGGCATACTGGCGAGGCGATGAGAGCCGGCAGATGCTTCAAAGGGTATATGGCACGGCCTTCGAGACTGAAGACGAGATGAAGGCGCATCTCGAAAGGCTGGAGGAGGCCCGGCGCAGAGACCACCGCGTTCTGGGTAGAGAGCTGGACCTGTATTCGATCCACGAAGAGACGGGAGCCGGTCTGACGATTTGGCATCCGAAGGGCGCTCGCGTTCGCGGCATCGTGGAGGAACTGTGGAAGCGGATGCACTTCGAGCGAGGGTACGACCTTGTGTACACGCCTCACATTGGCCGCTCCACGCTGTGGCAGACGAGCGGGCACCTGGACTTCTTCAGCGAGAACATGTTCGCGCCCGTTGAGATGGAGGGGCAGGATTATTACCTGAAGCCTATGAACTGCCCGTTCCACATCACGTACTATAGGAGCGGCCTGCGCAGCTACCGGGAGTTGCCGATGCGCGTGGGCGAACTGGGCACGGTCTACAGATATGAGCGCGGAGGCGTGCTTCACGGCCTGACGAGGGTTCGAGGGTTCACCCAGGACGACGCGCACATCTTCTGCCGTCCGGACCAGGTGGAGGAAGAGGTCAACGGCGTGCTGGACCTGACCTTCGACCTGCTGGGCAAGTTCGAGTTCCCTGAGTTTTCGATCCGGCTCTCCACACGGCCTGAGAAGGCGGTGGGGAGCGACGAACAGTGGGAGCTTGCGACGGAGTCGCTGCGCAGAACGCTGGAGTCTCGAGAGATAGAGTATGAGTACGACGAGGGCGGGGGCGCGTTTTACGGGCCGAAGATCGACATCGACGTGAAGGACGCGCTCGGGCGACCCTGGCAATGCACGACGGTGCAGTTCGACTTCAACCTGCCGGAGCGCTTCGGCCTGACCTACATAGGAGAGGACGGTAGGGAGCACCAGCCGTACATGGTCCACCGTGCGCTGTTCGGATCGGTTGAGCGGTTCATGGGAGTGCTGATCGAGCACTACGGCGGCGCGTTCCCAACGTGGCTTGCCCCGGTGCAGGCGACGGTGGTGCCAATAGCCGACCGCCATCACGAGTACGCGTTCGAGGTCGAGGCGGAGCTGGTCCGGGCCGGCGTTCGCGTGGAGACGGA
Organism: Dehalococcoidia bacterium; assembly: GCA_965116985.1. Lineage (GTDB taxonomy): Bacteria > Chloroflexota > Dehalococcoidia > Lucifugimonadales. The sequence goes on from OZ220745.1 coordinate 1,053,806, forward strand.
TGCGGGCAACGAGCGCATGAACGCGAAGATACGCTCGGCCCAGATGCGCAAGGTGCCGTACATGCTGGTAGTCGGCGACCGCGAGGCGGCGGCCGGAGCGGCCGCGGTGCGGCTGCGATCGGGCGAAAACCTGGGCGCCATGCCGGTTTCTGACATAGTGAAACGCATCGCGGGGGAGGTCCGAGAGGCGGGATGAGCGTAGCAGTCGAATTGCTGATGGTAGCGGCGTGTGCTATATTCAACTCTTCCTGTAATCGGTTCAGTGAGGTCAAGAATTAGAAAGGCACCCGGATTCCCAAAGACTATAGAACCAACCAACGCATAAGGGTCCCAGAAGTCCGTGTCGTGGACGAGCGGGGCAAGCAGCTTGGCGTGATGCCAACGCGCACGGCCCTGGAACTGGCCAACGAGCGAGGGTTCGACCTCGTCGAAGTTGCGCCGGGCGCAAGCCCACCAGTGTGCAGGCTAATGGACTACGGGAGATTCCGGTACGAAGCCGCGAGAAAAGAAAGAGAAGCAAGAAAGATCAATAAGGCCAGGTCGGGTCACGAGCTCCGCGAAGTGCGGATGAAGACCCGGATCGGGAAGCATGACTTGGACGCCAAGATCAGGCTTGTGAGGCGTCTGCTGGGACAGGGTGCCAAGGTCAGGGTGTCAGTCATGTTCCGGGGGCGTGAGATTACGCATCCGGAGCTTGGGATGATGCTCCTGAAGTCGGTGGCCGAGGAACTCACGGAGGAGGCGTTGCTGGAGCGGCCTCCCACCATGGAAGGCAGGTTCCTGGCAATGGTGCTGGCGCCGGACAAGGGCGGGAAGCCGGCTGAGCCATCGAGCCAGAAGGGGAAAAAGGAATTACAGCGTGCCGAAGCTTAAGACTCACAAAGGCGCGAAGAAGCGCTTCAAGATTTCCGGGTCCGGCAAGGCGCTGAGGATGAAGGGCCTTAGAAGCCACCTGAGACGGAAGAAGCACAGCAAGGTGAAGCGCTTGTACGGCAAGAAAATCGAGATGCGAGGCGAGGCGGGCCGGCGCGTGAAGCGGCTGCTCCCCTACTCCTGATGAGGTTGAGGACGTAAGTTGACCAGAGTTAAGCGGGGCGTCACCAGGCACCGCAGACACAAGAAGGTACTAAAGCAGACTAAGGGGCACGGAACGGGACGGCACAAGCTGTATCGGACGGCGCGCGAGTCATTGCTCCACGCCCTGCAGTATGCGTACAACCACCGCCGGGAAAAGAAGGGCGACATGCGGCGCCTCTGGAACGTCCGGATCAACGCCGCCGCTCGGGCGAACGGCATCACTTACAGCAAAATGATGCACGGCCTTCGACTCCAGGGCGCGGGCATCAACCGCAAGATGCTGGCGGACCTTGCGATTCGCGATCCCGAGGCGTTCGCCGAGATTGCGCGTCAGGCGGCCGAGCAACTGCAAGAGGCGGCCTAGCCCCAACGACCGAAGCACGGCGTTTTACCCCGTCTTCGACGCGGAGTGACCCCAAGAGAGACCGGTCCGCTCTCCTACTCGCTGAGCAGTAGCTTCACTTCGTGCACGATGTTCGCAGGATCCATCGGCAACGTGAACAGCACTCTTGGCACCTTGGCGCGGTCGATCAGGTAGATTGGCGCGGAGTGGTCCACGGTGTAGCGAAGCTTCACTCCCTGGTACAGGGCTTCGACCCCGGACACACTGCCGTTCCCGCCGCCAGCGTCCGCTCCGTCCCCGGCTGTGCCTATGCGGACGGGGTCCACGTAGTACGCCTCCCAGACCGGGCGCAGTTCTTCCTCCGTGCCCACTAAGTAGCTCCAGACTTCCTGCATCTGGCGCGCCTCCGAGTATTCGAGGGCGGCCTCGACCGTGTCGCGCTCAGGGTCCACGCTTACGATGACAATCGACACTTCGTCAGCGTAATCTTCAAGCAGCCGATGTACCTCACGGACGTGGTCGGCCACGACTGGGCAAATGTCGGGGCAGTGCGTGTAGAGGAAGGTGAGCAGGACGACATCGCCAGCGTGCTCGGATAGGCTGCGGCTGAGTCCGAACTGATCGGTCAGCTGAAAGTCAGTCGCGACAGAGCGGGCTGTGAGTTCGGTGCCCCTAGGAGGTCCTGTCGGGGAGCAGGCAACTGACGCGGCAAGGCACACCGAGACCGCGAACAGGGCGAAGGCAAGCGGACGCGCCGGCGCCAGTGCTGGCAGCCAACGCGACGAAGGTAGGCGGGTCAGTCCTCCAGCCTGTTTTCGAGAAACATGGCGGCCATAGGCACGCCGACCACCAGAGCCATGCCCAACAGCACCACCGCCCATTTGTTGAACCCCGCATACAGGACCATGAAGATCACGCCAAGGGAGCCTGCGAACAGCGGCACCAAAAGCAGGGTCAACAGCGGAAACAGTAATGCCATTCGAAATCTAGACTGTTGCACTCGAACTCTCCCCGGTCTGATCTTTGACTCTTACTCGGCGGACGCGATTGCCCGCTCTATCAGTTCCTTGCGGGTCCTGTCTTCCTCACTATTGTGCCACTTGAAGAACGCGATTGTGATCAATGTCAGGAACAGGATACCACTACCAAGCTTCATTATGATTGCCCCGATCTGCTGATCGACCAGGGCGTCTATGCCCCACAGGCGGGGCGCGTTTACGTACTCTTCGTATAGCGGCTCGCCGGAGAATGTCAGCGGCGCGAACACGATGATCTGCGCCACTGAGAGCAGGAACAGGTACATCATTTGCAGTGGGTAGGAGAGCCTCTGCAGCTCTGGCAAAGGGCTCAGAAGCGGCCACCACATGATTGTCGCGGCGGCCATGAACAGCAGATGCTCGAAGACGTGCACGCCGTGGTTGGTGACCGACAGGTTATACAGGGCCGGGATATGCCAGATAGAAAAGACGAAATTAAACACGGCGAACGCGAGTATGGGATGCGTAACGAATCTCGCGCTTCTGAATGCCCAGTTGGGACGCAGCAGAGGCCGCATGAGCCAAGGAGGGGTGCCGGCGATCAGCAGAGGGGGCGCAACGAGGGTAAGCATGACGTGCTGCACCATGTGGCCGCTGAAGAGGAACGTGTCGCTGATCTCGTGGATCGGCGACACGAGGGCCGCCAGAATCACCAGGACGCCCAGGGTGAAGGTGGCGACCTGACGCGGGTCGACGTCTTCGGCCAAGCGGTACCTCTCGCGGAGCGGGCCCACGCCCAGCATGTACGCGCCCTGCAGCAGAGCCAAGCCTATGAGGGCGTCCGGGTGCGGGTGCCAATGGCTCCAGATTCCGGAAACGTCGGGCAATCGCAGCCCCCTACCCTGCCGCCGAGCGCGGCAATCCTATCCGAACCACCTGAAGAGGGCCATGAGCGTCAGCACTACAAGGAACGCCAGCACCAACCCGCCCACGAAGGCGCTGGTGAAGAGCCTATTGTCGTACTTGAGGTGCATATAAAACATAACCACAAGGGCAAACTTCGCGCCCGAGAGGATCACCAGAATCGGAATGATCCAGTGTCCCAACGCCAAGACGTAAAAGATGCCGACCTCGATTGCCGTTAAGAGGCAAAGGATCATCGCCACCTTGAAGTAGGTGGACGAGGGCGGATGTCCGGTGTGGTCGGGAATCTCAGCCGTGTTGTGTTCTTGGGTCATGTTATAGCCGTATGGTCCGTGATTACGCTAGAAGCCTTCGAATACTCCAAACAGGTACACCACAGTGAAGATGATGATCCATACGATGTCCACGAAGTGCCAGTAGAGGGCAGCCAGGTCCAGGTCCAGGTCTCTGTCAGGCGTTATTCCCCACTTGAATGAGTATAAGAGCACGCCCAGCAGCCATATGACGCCCAGGGTCACGTGGGCGCCGTGGAAGCCTGTCAACGTAAAGAACGTGGTGCCGAACAGATTTGTCGCGGGGGTCAGCCCATGCTGGCCCTCATAGTGGCCCACACCATCCGTACAGAACTCGGCGGCAATCTCCTGCTCGAACTCGGTCAGGTCGCTCAGTTCTCCGTGGCAATCTATCTCCACGTGGTGGACGGCGAATTCGCGGAACTCGAAGACCTGGAAGGCGAGGAAGGTCGCGCCCATGATGGCCGTCGAGGCAAGCCAGATGCGGAAGGCCTTGATGCGGCCGCGCCTTAGGGCAGCGTACGAGAGCACCATGCTCATGCTGCTCATAAGGAGCACGAAGGTGCTTACGGAAGTCGTCGGGATGTCGAAGACGTCTATGGGGTACGGGCCGACGATGCTCTTGTTCTTGTAGACCAGGTACGTGGCGATCAGGGTGCCGAAGAACATGCAGTCCGAGCCGAGGAAGACCCACATAAGGAGCTTCCTGTGGTTCAGACCGGTTGTAGTTGGCTCGTGCTCAGCCCCGTGAGGAGCGGTGGCTTGCGCCAATTCGACCTCCCTTAGTGTGCGGCGCCATCGTCCGGTTCGTTGACCGGCTCAAAGGACCATGCGTACACGCCGATCATCGCGATGGCCCCGCCGATCGCGGCCACGGCGACGTTGAAAATCAGTCCATATCCTCCAACCAGCAGGCCAACTGAGACGACGGCAGGCCAGTAAGAGGGCTGCGGCAGGTGGATGTCATGCCCATTCTCGCCGGAGCCGCCAGCGACCGGCACGGCGGCCGGCGCCTGGCGCCGCTTCGTGGACCACCAGTCATCCCTGTCGTGGATTGTCGGGATCTCCTCGAAGTTGTACTCAGGCGGCGGAGACGGGATCGACCACTCGAGCGTTCGGCCGTCCCAGGGGTCTCCGCTGGCGCGCTTGCCGTTACGCCAGCTTCTTATGGCGCTGACAGTGAACATTGCCAAGCCTACGAAAAGGAAGACTACGCCTGCGGTGGCAACGGCGTTCCAGAAGTCCCAGCCCATGCCGTCCGGGTATGTGTTGATGCGCCGGGGCATTCCGTCCAATCCAAGGAAGTGCATGGGGAAGAACGTGATGTTCATGCCGATGAAGATTATCCAGAATGTGATCTGGCCCATCTTCTCTTCGAGGAAGCGACCTGTGATCTTCGGGAACCAGTAGTAGATCCCGCCCAGGAGAGCCATGATGCTGCCGCCGAACAGGACGTAGTGAATGTGGGCGATGATGAAATACGTGTCCTGCTGCTGCGCGTCTGAGGCCGCGGAAGAGTGCATGACGCCGCTCAGCCCGCCAATTATGAACAGGAACACGAAGCCTATTGCGTAAAGCATGGGCGTCTTGAAGTCGATCGAGCCGCCCCACATTGTGCCCATGTAGTTGAAGATCTTGACCCCGGTGGGCACGGCGATTGCCATTGTGGTCGCGGCGAACACGGAGTTGGCCACCGGGCCGAGCCCAACGGTGAACATGTGGTGGCTCCAGACCATCCAACCCATGAAACCGATGACGATTCCGGACAACACAACGACCGGATAGCCGAAGAGAGGCTTCTTGGAGAACGTGGGGATTATCTCCGACACGATTCCCAATGCCGGCAAAATCAGGATGTATACCTCAGGGTGGCCGAAAACCCAGAACAGGTGCTGCCAGAGTACCGGGCTGGCACCGGCCTGCGTGACGAAGAAGTTCGTGCCGTAGAAGCGGTCGAACATCAGCTCGATCAGTGCGACGGTGATAACCGGGAATGCGAGCACCAGAAGTATGGACGTTACAAACGTCATCCACGTGAACATCGGCATCCGCATCAGCGTCATGCCGGGGGCGCGCATGTTGATAATGGTAACGATGAAGTTGAACGCCGCCGCCAGCGAGGCTATTCCCAGGATCTGCAGGCTCATCATCCAGAAATCTATGCCGTGGCCTGGGTTATAGACCTCGCCTGTTAGCGGAGCGTATCCAAACCAGCCTGCGTTTGGCGCGCCGCCCAGGAACCAGCTCAGCTTGAGCATGATGGCGCCGGCAAGGAAGGTCCAGTAGCTGAAGGCGTTCAGCCGTGGGAAAGCGACGTCCCGGGCCCCTATTTGCAGAGGAATTACGAAATTAAAGAAGGCGGCGCCCAGTGGCATGATCGCCAAGAAGATCATGGTGGTGCCGTGCATCGTGAAGAGCTGGTTGAACACCTCAGCGGACACGATGTCCTGCTCAGGAGCGGCGAGCTGGACGCGCATGAGCAAGGCCTCGACCCCGCCTGTGAGGAACATGATGAAGGCAGTCACGCCATAGAGGATGCCGATCCTCTTATGGTCGATCGTGGTGATCCAACTCCATATGCCGGTTGGGTGAGTCGGCCTGGGGAGTGGCAGCGCCAGAGTTGTCATATCGTTACACTCCTTGACCAGCCGACGGGGCTGCTGTTCGCTCCGCCATTACTTCAACGACCTGAGATATGCGACGAGCGCTGAGATGTCCTGCTCGGAGAGGGCGCTGTCCGGATCGACGTAAGGCTTGCCCTCTGTTGCCATGATGTTGCCGGGCTTAACTGAACCTGGATCAGAGACCCAAAGTCGGAAGCTCTCCGGGTTCTGCGGCAGTTCCCCTGCTCCCAGCCTGCCCCTGCTTGCCACGTGGGTCAGATTCGGTCCCCTGCGTCCCTTTAACTGCGACCCGTCCGGGGCCAAGTTCATTATGGCAGAAGTTGCGTGGCAACCTGAGCAGCCTGCCGACCGAAAGAGCTCGCTGCCCTTCACCTGCAGCGGAGTCACGGGCTCGACGGCCGAAGCAGCCTGCGCAATGAGCCAATTATCGAAGTCTTCCTGGCTTTCCACAATGACGCGGAACTTCATCTTGGAGTGCGACTCGCCGCAGAACTCGGCGCACTGGCCGTAGAACTCTCCGATCTGCTCCGACTCAATCCACATGTTGTTGTTGTTGTTCGGAACCATGTCCACCTTACCGGCGATCTTGGGAATCCAGAAGCTGTGGATAACGTCCTCGGAGTGCAGATTGACGTTCACGACCTGGTTGACTGGCATGTGCAGTTCGTTGGCGAACACTATCTGTTCGTTGTCGTTTGTTGGGTGCGGGTATCGGAACTCGAACCACCACTGGTGCGCCGTGGCTTCGACAGTCAGGCCGTCCGGATCGGGGCTGTTGGCGTTGTCGAACACAGTGAGGATCGTTGGGATTGCGACGACCACGAGAATGAGGGCCGGGGCGATCGTCCAGGCAATCTCCAGCTTCGTGTGTCCGTGAGTCTGCTCGGGATCGCCATCGCCGGGCCTTCGCCTGAACCGGATCGCCACATAGATAAGGGCGCCGCCAACCGTGACGAACACAAAGACTGCGGCCCAGAAGATCCAGTAGAAGAGTGTAAGCTGCGACCTTGCTACAGGACCGGCAATGTCGAACGTTGACTGGGGGTGGTCTGGATAACATGCGGTCATCGCGACCGCGATCAGACCGAAGAGCACGGCGCCAACAAAACGCAAGCCGCCGCGTTTTCGAGTGTTCACCTGTGGTGGGTTCGCCTCCCTATCGTGACGTTCGACTGGCTCGGCCACAGAATCTACCAAAGGGTCGAATTCCCGGTCAAGGTGTTGAGCAGCATTGGAGTCACTTTCGGAGTGCGGCGATTTCACAGGCGCACGGCTCCATCCACGGCTATGGCGACGAATAAAAGCGCCAGATACAGCAGCGAGTATTTGTACGCCGGCAGGGCCCTCGAGTCTCCCGGTCCACTGTACAACCGCCAAGCGAAGGCAATGAATCCGAGTCCAAGCGCGACCGAAGAGGCCAGGTAGACGAGCCCCACGGCCTGCGTGACGTAGAACATCACGGTCAGCGCGAGCAGGAGCACGGTGTAGAGCAGAATCTGACGCTTGGTATCAGAGACGCTGGACACGACGGGCATCATCGGCACGCCAGCCCTCGCGTAGTCGTCCTTGATTATCAGCGAGAGCGCCCAGAAGTGAGGCGGCGTCCAGAAGAACACTATCGCGAACATGTAGAGCGCCGGCAACTCGAGAGCGCCCGTGACAGCGACCCAGCCGACGACGGGCGGCACTGCGCCCGCTGCACCGCCGATGACTATGTTCTGCGGGGTGCTCCGTTTCAGTCCCATGGTGTAGACGAAGACATAGAAGAGCGTCGCGCTCAGTGTCAGCACGGCAGCTAGCGGGTTCACCAGTGAAGCGAGAAGCGCGAATGCGATTACGTTCAGCAGTATTCCGAACACCAGCGCGTCCCTTGGGGGCACGCGGCCGCCAGCCACCGGCCTGTTGGTGGTTCGGCGCATTAGCTGGTCGATGTCCCGATCCAGGTAGTGATTAATCGCGTTTGCGCCGCCGGAAGCAAGGGCGCCGCCGACCATCACCCAAAGGACGAGTTGCGGATCTGGCGTGCCTTGCGCCGCCAGGAACATAGCGCAGAGGGCGGTGATCAGCAGGAGGACTATGATGCGCGGCTTTGTCAGGGCGACAAAATCGCGCCATCCGCCGCGCGGTCGAATCGTCTGGGCGACCATCAGGCAGCGCTCCCCTGAGCGGCCACTGTGCGCTCAGGCTCGGCACGGGGCAGGTAGATGAGCGCAGCCACGAGGACTATTGATATCCACGACAGGGTGGCCATGCTCAGATGGACGACCTTCCAGAGGTCTTCGAATCCCACTTCCACCAGCATGGCGCCGAGGAGGATCTGCACGACGAAGCCCACGCCCATGACCGCGGCCCACCTGCCGACAATGGGCCACTGTTCCCGGCGCTTCCAGAGAACATAGGAGGTCGCCAGCAAATGCACACCAATGAGGGCGGCAATGTAGCGGTGGGTCATGTGAATCAGGTACGGCTCGCCGCTTGGAAAGATATCGCCGCGGCAGAGCGGCCACGTGGCACAGGACGAGCCGGCGCCCTCGCCGACCATGTACGAGCCTGAGAGCATCAGCAGGAACACGCCGCCGAGCGCAGTCAGCATCATGCGTCCAAGCCTGGGATTGTCTGCAACTACGGACTGTCCGGGCTCAGACGCCGGCCTGGCGAGCCAGCAGGCTACTATCAGCACTGTCAGGCACGCGGCGAGCAGTTCAGCGACTCCAAGGTGCACGAGCCTCCACCACCACTCGAGTTCCGTCAGCACGGTGACGCCACCGAGCACGCCAGCCGTAACGACCAACACCACCCCCGCGGCGGACAGGGTAACGGCGACCCTGTCGCTGCGGCGGCCGAACCAGGCCAGGGCGGCGACGGCAACTACGAGCAGGCCAACGACGGAGCCGATCAACCGGTGCGTGTACTCGATCATCGTCTCGAACTCGAAAGGAGGGATGATTTGACCGTGGCAGAGGGGCCAGTCGGGGCAACCCAGGCCGGACTCCGAAACTCTGACGATGCTACCGAAGGTGACCTGTCCAATGGCCGCAACGAGCGCCGCGATGGCCACAGCGCGGAACACGGCTGGACTGCGCACGAAGGGCGCGAGGCGGCTGGTTAGAGAGTTCTGCACGTCGGGGGAGAATCGAGAGTGTGCAATATTTCACAACCCTACCATAAGAGCCAGTAGCAGTCAAACCTAGATCGCAGTGTGCAAACGCTTCATAAACGTGGGGCCCCACCCTACTTCTGGATACCGAGGTTCGCCGGTATGACGGCGAGTGTAGGACTCCTTGTGAGTGCGGTCTCTGGATGCCAACATTCGCAGATACCATGGCTAGATTCGGCTGCACTTCTGGTGGTCTCCTTGGCCTCAAGAGACGGTCAACGGGTGGAGGTTGCCTTGACGCTCCAATTTGGAAATCGCTAGAATCACTCGTGCTCGCCTGTACTATGCGGCGCATCGAGCGCGGCGGCCCGGTCGAGCGTCAGCGCCATCGGCGGCCCGCTAGCTCAATTGGCAGAGCAAGTGACTCTTAATCACTAGGTTCTCGGTTCGAGTCCGAGGCGGGTCACCAAGCCTCTTCACACCAGACCCAAGCATGCCATTCGGCATTTCCCCTGCCCTGCTCCTTTCGCGGACCGGCGAGCATGGGATACCTTGTTCCCGCAATCGGCGTTCAGGCCGATGAGCCGCCGATCAGGGAGGTGAGTGTTGGTCGACGACCTGGTAAGCAACGAGGAGATCATACAGCTTGCCCGGCGCAAGCTGGCGCAGGGCAACTGGGACTACGCCACCGGCGGGTCGGAGTCTGAGACTACGATGCGCCGGAACCGCCTCGCGTTCGACCGGATAGCTTTCCGGCCCCGCGTCTGCATCGACGTCACGGACATCGATCCGTCGACCACATTCCTGGGGTCGAAACTGAGGACGCCCGTCATGCTCGCGCCGCTGGGCTCGATGCAGACCTTCCACCCTGACGCCGCAGTCGCGGCGGCCAAGGCGGCGTCCGAGTTCGGCACGTTCCAGGTAGTCAGCTCGGTAACGCAGCCGAGCCTCGAAGAGACCGCGGCCGCGGGGGACTTTCCGAAGATCTTCCAGATGTACATCGAGGGGGACTGGGACTGGATCGCGGACCTGATCGGGCGGGTGAAGCGGGCCGGGTACACGGCGCTGTGCGTGACGGCGGACACTTCGCACTACAGCCGGAGGGAGAGGCCGCTGCTTTCGCGGTGGCGTCCCCGGGTGCGCTTTGCGAACTACGCGCTCTGGCAGAAGAAGCTGACATGGGAGCTGCTTGACAGGATCAAGGAGGAGGCTGACCCCCTGCCGATCATGCTGAAGGGCGTGGCGACGGCAGAGGACGCTGCGTTGTCGGTGGAGCACGGCGTGGACGTGGTCTGGGTGTCGAACCACGGAGGCCGGCAACTCGATCACTGCCAGGGGACGATGGAGGTCATGCACGAGGTGATGGAGGCGGTGGACGGGAAGGCGGAGGTGGTTGTGGACGGCGGCGTGCTGCGCGGCAGCGACGTGGCGAAGGCGATCGCGATGGGCGCGAAGGCGGTGGCCATCGGGAAACTGGAGGCGTGGGGGCTGGCTGCGGACGGCGCAGACGGAGTCCGCCGGGTGCTGGAGATCCTGGAGGAGGAGCTCATCATCGCGATGGCGCTGATGGGGGTGACGGAGATCGGCGAGCTTGGGCCGTCGTACGTGTGCGAGGCGGAGGCGGTTGTGCCGCCGCACGAGATGAGCGCGTGGGTGAACAAGCCGGTGGACCGGATCCTGTAGGCAGGCAGGGCATGGCCCTGCACCCACAAGTGGGGCGGCAACTTGCGAGTATTCAACCTCATTGAGCATGTTCGATAGCTCATTGGGGCTCTTCACCACCATGGCGGTAAATCACACGAATGGCTGAGTCGGGCGCAGTGTATGGAGGGCTCGAGGGCGGCGGGACGAAGTTCGTGTGCGCTGTGGGCAGCGGGCCGGACGACGTCCGGGAGCTGCACACGATCCCGACCACGACTCGCAAGGAGACGCTGGCCGAGGCGTCGGCGTTCTTCCGGGAGGCGCACCGCAGGCATGGCCTGAGAGCGCTGGGCGTTGGCACGTTCGGGCCGCTCGACCTGAACAGGGAGTCCCCTACTTACGGGCGGCTGACGACGACGCCGAAGGCAGGCTGGCCGGGGGCGGACATCGCCGGGGAGGTGGGCGGCGCCATCGGCGTGCCGACGGCGATCGACACGGACGTGAACGCTGCGCTCGCTGGGGAGCGGCGCTGGGGAGCGGCCTCGGACATGCGCAACGCCGTGTACCTGACGGTGGGCACGGGGATCGGCGGCGGCGCGATCGTAAACGGCGAGATCGTTCATGGGATGCTGCACCCGGAGATGGGGCACATGCACGTGCCGCGCGACCCGGAGGACTCGGACTTCGCCGGGGTGTGCCCGGACCACGGCGACTGCCTGGAGGGGGTGGCGTCCGGTCCGGCGATGGCAGCGCGATGGTCGGCGCGGGCGGAGGATCTGCCCGATGGCCACCCGGCGTGGGAGATGGAGGCGCGGTACCTCGCGTACGGCGCGGCGGCGATCACGTACGTGCTCTCGCCCGAGCGCGTCATTATCGGCGGCGGTGTCAGCCGGCACGCCGAGCTACTGCCGCTCGTGCGTGTGCACTTCCGGCGGGTCCTGGCCGGGTTCCTGGGGCCGCTAGACTCTCCCGGTGTGCTGGAAGCCTACATCGTTCGGCCAGCGCTGGGCGATAGGGCCGGGGTGCTCGGCGCGATCGCGCTGGCGATGCGGGCTGCGGAGGGCAGCGGGGCCTCGTAAACGGCCACCGGAGGGCTATTTCGCCGGGAAGTGTCGCATTATGTTGCATTCTGTTGCATCCCGTAGCTGGAACACAGTGACCGCGCGACGCTCAAGAGACACTTATGAAGCACGAATGAGACGAAATCACGACACTTTGCAACAGTTATGCGACAGGGGGCGGAGAGTATCCGGGAAGCGGTGACTATCAAGTTGCTGTGCGTTGAAATGTTCATGTCCCTATATTAGCACAGCTGTACGTTTTGTCAAGTTGCGGCGTTAGTTGGCGAGGGTGGACTGTGGTTAGCGTGGCCTGAACTGGTGCGTGGATAGGCCCTCCGCCCCGCTGGATTCCCGCTTACCCCAGGTTCCCGCTTTCGCGGGAATGCGGGAATGACGGGTGTGGAGGCGGTGGATCTGGCGGTTCGCGGAGCGGCTGTTCGGAGTGGTTGATCTATGTGTAGATGCTCTTCATCTTCCAGGCGTCGAGGGAGCGGAGTTGGGCGGGGTTGCCCTGGGCGCGGAGCGATACGCCGGCGCTGTCTGGGCGGCCGGGGTAGACTCGCGCGGCGACGCATTGTTTGCCGTTGGCGAACACCTCTACCACGCTGCGGTCTATGAACACGCGGAGCTGAAGGGTCTCGTCCGGCTCCAGTACGACCGGGGCCGTTTCGGGGGCTCTGGACAGCGCACCCGGTAGCGTTGAAGAGTAGGACGTGTCGAGGGTGAGGAGGCTTTCGCGCAACTCGACTGGCCTCGGCTCGTTCCTGGGTCGTACCGCGGGGTTACCTCCGTGCAGCAGCGCCCCTTGCCGGGGCGAAGGTTTTCGTACTCTGAAGCCACGGTCCCTGAAGAAGGCGATGCGCGTGTACTCTTCCCTGTCCGGCGACCGGAGCACGTTGAGTTCTACCATTGACGCGTCCATGGGGTCGAGTTCGATCACCAACTCCAGTGCGCTGCCATTGACGCCGCCGAGCACGACTTCCTCGTTGGCGGGCAGCATGGCCGCTTCGACGCGCCTGTGGTCGTATCGAAGAGGCTCGATGTCGCCCGCGGGCTCGATTCGCACGTCCTCGTCTCCCGCGAGCGTCAGACGGCGAGGCAGCGTCATGATCTGGTCCCAGCCCTCCGCGGGCAGGCCCGGGTTCATGTTGAAGATCACGACGATCCCGCCCTGCCCGTCAGGCGTCGCGGATGGGGCATGGACTCCGGACGGAGTGGACGGCCCGAAGTTGAAGAGGCCGTGGGACGTCACGACCAGCTTGTCGCGGTCCGTATCGTAGTCTCCGAGCAGGTACTGGCCGCCGCTCATGTGGCTGAAGAACAGGAGCATGTGCCGGTCGCCGATAGGCCAGAAGTAGGGGCAGGCGCCGTCGTCTCCGACGAGCGTGAACCTGTCGTCCTCGGTCAGGGGGTGCAGGTACTCCCAGGTCACCAGGTCCTTCGAGCGGAAGACAAAGTCGGCGGCAACCCTCTTGCCGCCAGGGCCTTCGGGCACAGTGCCGGCGGAAAGCGCGTAATAGGAGCCGTCCTTCTTCCAGATGCACGGATCGAAGACCGTGTATGGCAGAGGCGCGCCGGACTGGTCCGGTGTGGGAATAACGGGGCGGCCGGTGAGTTTCTCCCAGTTGAGCAGCAGGGGGTCACTTGAGACGGCGACCATGTTGCCGACCTGGGTGCCGTGGTACATCGCGATTACGCGGTCCTCTTCGACGAGAGTCGCTCCCGAGAAGCAGCACTCCTCGGGGTCGGGGTAGATGGCATAGGGAAGGTCCCGCCAGTGGACGAGATCATCGCTGACGGCGTGGCCCCAGTGCTGCCTGGGGTCCTCCGGCGGATAGGCCTGGTAGAAGAGGTGCCACCGGCCCTGCCAGAAGCACAGGCCGTTAGGGTCGTTCAGCGTGCTCTCGGGGTTGACGTAGTGGTACAGCGGCCGGTGCGGATCGTCCTGCATGGCCTTTCGCGAGGCGGCCATGCGGCGCAGCAGCGGGTTATCGGCGAGCTGCGCCTCCTGCTCAGCGAGGGTCTCCGCGAAGGTGTAACGGGGTACGAGCGAGGTGTAATCGGGACTGCTCATGGTGGTTCCTCTTCGGGTGCGTTGGATCCGGTGACGTCAGAGCTTCAACGGTGATGACGTGTCGCCTTCATGTGAACGAAGGGTAGCTCTTGCAAGGGAGTCTGTACGGCGGACGGCAGGCTGGCGGTCCTCTGGGAGCAGCGAGCCCGAATTACAACGCCTCTAGATCCCTCGAGGGGCTCGGGATGACAGATACGGTGCGTTGCGGCAGGAATGGTCGGGCGGCCGGGCGGCTATTGCGCTACGAGGCCGCCGTCTATGGACAGGGGGTGGCCGGTTACGAATGAGGAGGCGTCGGAGGCGAGCCAGACGATGGCCTCGGCGACCTCCTCGGGCTGGCCCATGCGGCCTATTGGCTGCCGAGACTCCAAGAGCGCGAGCCTCTCGGGATCGTTCCATGAGGCGCGGGTCATGTTGGTCTTGATGTAGCCGGGGCACACGCAGTTCACGCGGATGCCGTCCGCGGCGTAGTCGACGGCGGCGGTGCGCGTCAGTCCTACGACGGCGTGCTTCGAGGCGGCGTACTCCGCCACGCCGGGAAGGGCGACGAGGCCGACGCAGGAGGCGGTGTTGACTATCGCTCCCCCGCCCTGTTCAAGCATCTGCACTATCTCGCGCTTCATGCAGAGCCAGACGCCCCTGACGTTAACGTCCATGACGAAGTCATAGGACTCGTCCGGGATCTCGTGCAAGGGCATTCTGTTGCCGGTGAACACGCCAGCGTTGTTGACGGCGCAGTCGAGCCCGCCGAAAAGCTCGACCGTCGTGGCTACGAGGGCGTCGACGCTCGCAGGGTCGGTGACGTCGGCGTGGATGAAGGTAGCGCGGGAGCTGTCGCCGATGAGAGTCACGGTCTCCTCGCCGCCTTCGACGTTGAGATCGGAGACAACGACGGCAGCGCCCTCCATGGCCATGGCAAGGGCGGTGGACCTGCCGATGCCGGAGCCGGCTCCTGTCACGAGGGCAACCTTGTCCTGGAGTTGGCCGGCCATGGGTTTTCCTCCTGATAAGTGTCGATGGTGGACCGGGAATCTTAACTCCCGGCAACTATTGCAATCGGGAACATCGCGTGCACGCGACAGGGCTTGCGACCCCATCCTAACTTTCCCCAGCAGACTGGGGAAGGGACCCGAGGGCGGGCGTATGGAGCTACAGGGCTACGTATCCGCCGTCTACGGCCATTGGGTGGCCGGTTACGAATGAGGACGCGTCTGACGAGAGCCAAACTATGGCATCGGCGACTTCCTCGGGCTCGCCGATGCGGCCGATGGGCTCCTTGGAGACCATGAACTTGAGTCGCTCTGGGTCTGACCAGCCGGCGCGGGTCATGTTGGTCTTGACGTAGCCGGGGCAGACGCAGTTGACGCGGATGCCGTCCGCTGCGTAATCGACCGCGGCGGTACGCGTGAGGCCGACCACGGCGTGCTTGGAGGCGACGTACGCGGTGAGACCAGCCACTCCGACAAGGCCGGCGCCGGACGCGGTGTTAACTATGTTGCCCCCGCCCTGATCGAGCATCTGCACGATCTCGCGCTTCATGCAGAGCCATACGCCCCTGACATTGACGTCCATGACGTGGTCGTACGTTTCGTCGGGCAACTCGTGCATGCGAGTGCCGCCGCCGGTTGCCACACCAGCGTTGTTGACGGCGCAGTCGAGCCTGCCGTACAGCTCGACCGTCCTGGTTACGAGGGCATCGACGGCTGCCGGATCGGTGACGTCCGCGTGGACGAATGCCGCGCGCGACTCGTCGCCGATGAGGGTCACGGTCTCCTCGCCGCCTTCCGCGTCGATGTCGGAAACGACGACGAAGGCGCCTTCCCTGGCCATGGCGAGCGCAGTGGCCCTGCCGATGCCGCTGGCAGCGCCTGTGACGAGGGCTACCTTGTCCTGAAGTGTGCCGGCCATGCGTTCACCTCACGGCCATTGGAGTGGGCACATATTATCAGGGCGCCGCGAGAGCGAGGCAGGGACGTTTGCACACAAGGGGCGCCTTCAACGCTTTAGCCAGTCAGGCGATAGTGTGTGGGTGCTGCGCCAACGCGGCCGATGGCGGCCGTGGCAGCGGCGAGAGCGGCGTTGGAGTCGGGCGCGATGAAGAGGTGGCTGGCGCAGGAACAGTCGCTGCTGCCGAAGCGTGGGATGGAGGGCAGAGATTCGGCGAGGTTCGACGCGATTTCGCACTCGATTCGTTCTGACGATTCGGCAGTCAGAAGGGCGATGCTGTGCTCGTACGGAAGCAGGTAGTCGATGTGCCAGCGCGACCGTGCGACGGGCCGTGCGTAGCGTCGGACGCGACGCGCGATGCCGCCCATCGCCGAGCCCACGTACGCGTAGCACGCGGCCCGCAGCTCGACAGGGCCGAGCGCGCCGACTTCCACGGTGTCGGGACGCGGCAGTTCGAGGAGGAGGATGTACGCGCCGGTAGCGTTGGGAAACTCCTGGGCGGGCGAGTTGATGCCGCGCGCTGGTCTGAGGGCGCTGGACAGCGGCTCTGTAGATGTTACAGTCAACGTGAATCGTTCAACTCATCCTGACCTTACACTCGACATACTTGGAGGCGACTCTGTTGTGAGTCACGATGAAACTCGCTTCAATACCTGCAAAGATCAGAACGACACTGGGAATTTTGAAAACTACGATCTCATGGTCCATGAGGCAGGACATGCCTTGGGGCTATCCGGGTTGTCAATTCTGAGCTCTGCGACAGAATACGGCAGATTCAGGATGGCCCACCCGTCTATCCCCGATTCCGTGATGAACTATGATCCAAGAGTGCCTCTGATCGTGGATGAAGAGGACTGTTCACCACACCCGTTCGATGTTTTGGCAAGCTACGCCCTCTACCAGGCGGTCCCGCGAGTGTCCATTTCTGCGCCGACGACAGGAACCGAGCTAAGCAGGATCCAGATGACTGTGAGCGAGATATCCAACCTGGCTGCGCCATACACATATGAGTGGACGACGTCATGGCCGGGCCTGGCCTTCTCCCCTGATGACGAGTCACGGACGGTCTCCATGAGGCTCCCGGACGTAGATTCGTTGGATCCGGTCGATCAGAGGAGCGTTGTAGTAGAGGTCAAGGTAACCGACAGCGATGGAAAAGTACTGAACCGGAAACATGTGATCGTAGTGAGACCCTGAACCGTGATGCGAATCTTGCATTCACGCTGGACATTTTGGATCGCGCTGATATCAGTGATCGTCATACTCATCCTGGGCAGCATTGGCACCATTGCCGGGCTTGGATATCTCTACGTGCGCGGCATCAGCCAGATGGAGAGTGGGTTGATCCCTGAAGGCGATAACATAGAAGGGCGCATCCCGAGATTCCAATGGACTCCAGACGGGTCACGGGCTGTGTTCAGTGTCAACGGCATAATATTCGAGGCTAGCGCGGATGGGTCATCCGTGCGTGCGATACATGCGCCTGAGACCGAGGATATTGAAGACCTCTATCATGCCCCTAGTTTATCGCCCGACGGCTCCATGCTGGCGTACTTCAAGTACAGGCATGACGGATTCTGGGGAGTGTCTCACAACTGGAAGATAGCGACTTCCGCGTTGGATGGATCGAATGAGCAGGTCATTGCCGATCCGGATGACAGATACATCTCTGTCTTCTTTGACCTTGCTTGGTCGCCGGACGGCTCCCGCATCGGGTACTTATTTGCGGATGTCATCTACACGATGGCGGCGGACGGCTCGGATCAACGTCCTGTCATCGATGTCAGAGAGTCGGTCTCCGGTCCGTCTAGCATGAGTGCTGGCGGTCCTCCCGGAAGAGCGGAGCCACCTTGTGGGAGATCCAGTTACGACAACGCACCTAGACCCGGAGTGAGGGTGAGTAATCCTCCAGTGTGGTCGCAAGATTGGACGCGGCTGGCCTTCACAGCTATCTGCAACCGTAACGGGAGAAGGGCAGTCTACACTGTGAACATAGACGGCACGGGCCTCAAGAAGATCGCAGACTTTGCGGACGATCCGGCGTGGTCGCCGGACGGCTCTCGACTAGCGTTTGTTACACACAGATGGCACAACGAGAGGGGCGCTCTTCCTCCGTACACTCTGCGCACGATCCGCTCCGACGGCTCTGACCCGCGCGAAGTAGCCACACTCTCCGACGCCCCCGGACGGCTCGGAGACCTCTCCTGGTCGCCGGACAGTTCTCAGATTCTACTGTACCTGTCTGTCATTCCCCTAGACGGTTTCGGAGTCAAAGAGTTGCCCGGGCAACCTCCAGGCGTCAAGCGTACCGGATGGGTACCGGATGGCTCCAGGATAGTAGTCCTTGCCTCCAAGCACCGTAGGAAAAGTTGGTGGAACTCTTCCATACTGTACACAGTCTTCACGGATGGGTCGGACATCCAAGTGATGGCTGTGATAGATGAGAAACGACGAGCAGTGGCCGGGCAAGACATAGACCTGGAGAAAGAGTGGCAGGTATTCGGTGAGCAGTGACGTACGCCCCGGGGGCGTTGGGAAACTCCTGGGGCGGGCGAGTTGATGCGGCGCGCTGGTCTGGGGGCGATCCGTCTTTCAAAGCAGCCTGTTCGGCTGACTTAGGTAAGCGTCAGGGCGAACGAGGCTATTCGAAGCCTAGCTGGTAGTGCTTGCCTTCCGTCTTGACGGCGGGGGCTACGACGAGTTCCGCCGAGTGCATCTCGCGGATGTCCTTCGCGCCCAGGTAGCTCATGCAGCCCTGCAGGGCTCCCATGAGGTTCTGCGTGCCGTTGGTGACGGAAGTCGGGCCGTACAGGATCTGCTCCAGGCTGCCCTTGACTCCGACATTGACGCGGGTGCCGCGGGGAAGCGCGGCGTGGGGCGCGGCCATGCCCCAGTTGTGGCCCTTGCCGGGAGCCTCGGCGGCCTGCGCGAACGGGGTGCCGATCATCACGGCGTCGGCCCCGCAGGCGAACGCCTTGCAGAGGTCTCCGCCGGTGCGGATTCCGCCGTCTGTGATGATGGGAACGTACTTGCCGGTGTCCTTGAAGTGAGCGTCTCGCGCGGCGGCGCACTCCAGCGTGCCGGTTACCTGCGGGACGCCGATGCCGGTGACCTCGCGCGTGGTGCAGGCGGCGCCGGGGCCGACGCCAACCAGGACGCCCTGTATGCCGGTCTCCATCAGTTCGAGCGTGGCGCCGTACGAGACGGTGTTGCCCACGATCACGGGGACCTTAAGCATCTCAACGAGCTCGGAGAGGATGAGGCCTCGTATGCTCCGGGAGACGTGGCGCGCTGTGGTCACGGTGGACTGCACGAGCACGAGGTCCGCGCCGGCCTCGACGGCGACGGGGGCCAGACGCTTCGTGCTGGCGGGGGTAACGGAAACGGCGCCATGGGCGCCGCTACTCTGCATCTCCTGGACCCGCGCCCCCACCAGGTGCTCGTTGATGGGGGCGGAGTAGACTTCCTGAAGGACGGAAGTCACCTCCTCCTGCGGCGCCTCGACGATTCGCGTCAACGCGTCCTGGGGGTCTTCGTACCTTGTCTGTATGCCCTCGAGGTTCATGACGGCCATGCCGCCCATGCTCGCCATGCTGCCGGCGAAGCCAGGGTCAACGATGGCGTCCATCGCCGAGGCGAGAACGGGGGCGTCCAGACGGATGCCATCCACGGCGAAGCTGATGTCAGTGAGATCGGGGTTGATCGTGAACTGGCCCGGGACTATCGAGACCTCGTCGAAACCGTAGGCCCTGCGAAGTTCCTTCATGCCCGGAACAGCCATATGGGTCACCCCCGGAGGAAAAAGAGAGTTGAAAGGAATATAGCAAATCGCGTATGAGAGTGAAAGAGGTGACCGAAGAATGTACAATCTGGCTACGAACTCAGTTATTCCCAACCACCCCTGAGAGGCCACCGCTATATGTCCAACACACTCCTCTGGCAAAACCTCGAGAACCGCGTGACAGAGATGGTAAACGAGTTTCCCGGCGTGGCTGGAGTCTCCGTGAAGGACTTAACGAGGCCGGGGGGCATTGGCGTGAACGCCGACGAGGTTTTCCCCACGGCGTCGACGATCAAGATCCACGTCCTGACCCGCCTGCTTCAGAAGGCCGAGGCGGCGGAGTTGGACCTGGAGGAGATCATTCACGTTGCGCCGGAGACGTACACACCGGGCAGCGGCGTGCTTACGTACCTGGAGAACGGGTGCCACCTGACGGTCCTCAACCTGGCGGTGCTCATGATAATTGTGTCCGACAACACTGCCACGAATCTGTGCATCGATATGGCGGGGATCGACGAGACGAACAGGATGGTGCGGGACCTCGGGCTCACGGCAACGACGCTTCGCAGGAAGATGCAGGACTTCGACTCGGTGGCGAGAAACAACGAGAACATCTCGACGCCGGCGGACTGCGTGGCGATGCTGTCCAGCCTGCACAATGGGCGACCGTCGCACGGCGTGGCGCAGCAGTGCCTGGACATCCTTCGGAAGCCGATCAACTCGCCGCTGGCGAAGGCGATCCCGGAGGACGTGCCGCTGGCCAACAAGCCGGGGGCGATGGCGCGCGTACGGAACGACGCGGGCATCGTCTTCCTGCCGAGGCGGCCTTACGCGATAGCGGTGATGAGCAAGTTCGGGGTGTGCGAGCCCGCAGACCAGGACCAGTGGATCACGGACATCGCGACGGTCGTGCACGAGTCAATGTCCGTACTGGACGAGTGCAGCGAGTTCGGACAGGGCATCCCGCGCTAGACGGCGGGATGCGGCAGCGGCGCCTCGCGGCGGCCGCTATTCCTTGACGGCGCCGTTTAACTCCACGCCGGGAGTGAATCCGACCCTCTTGTGAGCCGGGACGGTGACGAGGTCGCCGCCTCGAATCGGCTTCACGCGGCGGGCCTTGACGCTTCGCACCTCAAAGGACCCAAAGCCGGTCAGCACCACGCGATCGCCGGCAGCCAGAGCGTCCTGAATGCTTTCCAAGACTGCGTTCAGCGCTGCTTCACCCTGTGCCAGTGAACCTCCGAGCTTAGTGGAGACTCTGGAGGTGACATCGCTCTTGCGAAGGGTAGCCATTGATTAGTTTCCTTTCAGGAACGGCGAAAGCCGGGGTGCGATTATTCTGGACGGCATCGTATTTGCAAGAGCGAATGCTGTCAAGCAGTCGCGCGGGAGCAGTGAAAGTTGACAGCGCCGCGCTCATGGGATTAGATTGAACAGTTATCTAAATGCAAGCTGGCTTCCGGCAGCGTCGAAGAACGACGCGCGCACCGCATTCCCAAGCATTTCGACCCTAAAAACATATCGCACGCCATGTTCTTCAACGTGTCACAACTGATGAGAGAGAGCAGCGGATCCGAGCGCCGCTACTCTATTGACGAAAGACGTCCGGCAGGCTGGGCGTCGGAAGGACTGCCCGTCAAGGGCCGCGTCAGGTTCCTGCGGACGGACAGAGGGGTCTGGGTCAGCGCGGACCTGGACACGGTGACGCAATGCGTCTGCTGCCGCTGCCTGTCGACCTTCCGACAGCCGGTGCAGGTCATGTTCGAGGAGGAGTACTTTCCATACCCGGCAGACGGCGCTCCTACACCGGACGAAGAGGTCTACGGGGACAGCTTCTACATTGACGAGGCCCACGGCCTGGACATCTCAGAGGCCGTGCGCCAGTACACTCAGCTCCATGCGCCTATGAAGCCGCTGTGCGTCAGCAACTGCGCCGGCATCTGCGCAGACTGCGGGGTAAACCGGAACGAAACAAGCTGCACGTGCGATGCGGGGAAGGCGGACCCACGATGGGGCCCGCTTTTGGAACTCGTTGAGAGCGGGAGCAGCAAGACGAACGGAGTTCTCTGACAATGCCACCAGTACCGAAGAAGAAACACTCAAGACATCGAAAGGGCAGCCGCGCGTCGCATTTTGCCAAGCGCGCGCCGTCGATCACCACGTGTACCACCTGCGGCGCGGTCAACCTGCCTCACCGCGCCTGCCCGGACTGCGGTTACTTCAACGGCCGTCCGGTGCTTACGGTGGGCCCATCCGAGCTGGAGTAGCCGGGCTGGAGTAGCCGGCGCCTGGCCGGCCACTCACGGAGGGCAACTCAGGAGACTCAAATGATTACGCCTCAAGATGCGAACACGAACGGCGCCCCGGTAGCGTTCCTGTTTCCGGGTCAGGGGTCCCAGGCGGTGGGCATGGGCAAGGACCTGTACGACGGCTCAGAGGCCGCCCGCGCGGTGTTCCACGAAGTGGACCGGGCGCTGGAACGCCCCTTGACCAAGCTGTTGTTCTTCGGGCCCGAGGATGAGCTGAGGGAGACGGTCAACGCGCAGCCCGCGATCATGGCCGTGAGCCTGGCCTGCATGAAGGCCATGATGGAGAACCTGAGCCCTGACAGCATGCCCTACCCTGCCTTCGTGGCGGGCCACAGCCTGGGCGAGTACACGGCGCTGGCGGCGTCGGGCGTCCTCAGCGTGGGCGATACGGCGAAGCTGGTGCGCAAGCGCGGCGAGCTCATGCAGACGGCCTGCGACGAGCGCCCCGGATCGATGGCTGCGATCATCGGCCTGGATGAGATGACGATGGAGGAGATCGCCCGGGAGACGGGGACGTACGTCTCCAACATCAACACCGGAGAGCAGATCGTGGTGAGCGGCGAGCGCATCGCGGTGGCGAACGCGCTGGACCTCGCGACGGCGCGCGGCGCGAAGAAGGCGATACCGCTGAAGGTCGGCGGCGCGTTCCACTCGGCGCTGATGGAGCCGGCGCGGTCCGGCCTCGAGGACGCGGTGACCCGCTTGCGGTTCAAGGACGCGAGGGTGCCGATCGTCGCCAACTGCACGGCCGAGCCGATAACGGCCGCCGACGAGATCCGGCAGGAACTGGTGACGCAGATCAGCAACTGCGTCCAGTGGAAGAGGTCGATCGACTACATGATCGAGGCCGGAACGAAACAGTTCATCGAGGTTGGCCCCGGCAGGGCGCTGAGCGGGATGGTGAAGCGCATCGACCGTAGGGCGGAGGCGGTAAACGTGTCCGACATCAAGTCGATCGTCAGCCTCCGGAGGGACTGACGGGAGACGGAGTTCGAAGTCTGAGCACGTTTCACAAGCCGGCCCTATTGCAAACCCGGGCGGTCATTTAAACTGGACTCCATGACCACGGTCAGTACACCCCGCAAAGGGGTCCAATCGCCTTCCAGGCGCCGGATGCGCGTTGCGGCTTTACAGGTCCTCTATGAAGTTGATAGTGTACGCCGGGACCCGGACGTGGCCTTCGAGCGGCTGCTGGAGACCTGGCCGCTGGACGATGAGCCGGAGCGGGCCGCAAGGGAGATCGTTAGGGGAGTCATCGCCAACCGCGGACGGTTGGACGAACTGATCGCAAGGCACGCGCCATCCTGGCCTGTGCAGCAACTGGCGATCGTGGACCGCAACATACTGCGGGTTGCCATGTATGAAATGATCTTTGATCGCGATACGCCCGTCAAAGTGGCGATCAATGAGGGAGTAGAGGTGGCCAAGGCTTTCGGATCAGACGGCTCGCCGGGCTTCGTAAACGGCGTGCTCGGGTCCGTATACAAAGAAGAAGCCGCGGACGGCCAGCATGAAGTCGACGAGTTACTGACTACAACGGAGGTGCCCAGCAATGGCAACAGTGCTTGAAAGAGTGCAGGAGGTGGTGGCGGACAAGCTGAGCGTGGAGCCCGATGAGGTTATTCCTTCGGCATCGTTCACAGAAGACCTCGGCGCAGACTCGCTGGACCTGGTGGAGTTGATCATGGCGTTCGAGGAGGAGTTTTCCACCGACGAAGATGAGTTGCAGATTTCCGACGAAGACGCGGAGAACATAACCACAGTGCAGGAAGCCCTGGACTACCTGTCCGAAAAGGGAATAGATGACTGAATTCGATGACCTGGAGCGGCAGGTCAGGTCCTGCACCCTCTGCCCGCTGGCCGAGGAGAGGACCAATGCCGTTCCGGGCGAGGGGGCCCGGGACGCCGACGTGATGTTCATCGGCGAGGGCCCCGGCTTCCACGAGGACCGGCAGGGGCGGCCGTTCGTCGGACCGGCCGGCAAGTTTCTGGATGAACTGCTTCACGGCATTGGGCTGCGCCGCGAGGATGTATACATCACCAACATGGTGAAGTGCCGTCCGCCGAAAAACCGCGACCCTCTCCCAGCGGAACTGGCTGCCTGCAGGCCGTACATGGACAGTCAGCTTGACCTGATCAAGCCGAAGGTGATTGCCACGCTCGGCAGGTTCTCGTTCTCGAAGTTCTTTCCCAACGAACCGATTAGCAGAGCTCGCGGGAAGGCCCGAAAGTGGGCAAGCTATACGGTGTTTCCCATGTACCACCCCGCGGCAGCGCTACATAACCCCGGGCTGAGGCCGACAATCGAGGGCGACTTCTCGAAGCTGCCGGCGCTCATCAACGAGATCGCCGAAGCCGAGAGCGCAAAGCCGGAGCCTCAGCAGCTGGGCCTCTTTGGCAACCAGTAGAACCAGCCCCCTCCTGCGCCAGACCACTTCCTTGCTTAGATGAACGAACCTTCGCTTAAAGTCATTCCTCTGGGCGGTCTCGGTGAGATCGGCCGGAACATGATGGCCTTCGAGCACGACGGCGACATCGTGGTGGTCGACGCCGGGGTGCTGTTCCCGGAGGAGGACATGCCCGGTGTGGACTTCGTCATCCCGGACGTCACCTACCTGATCGAGAACAGCGACTCCGTCCGGGCGATCCTGATCACGCACGGGCACGAGGACCACATCGGCGCGCTGCCCTGGATACTGCCGGACCTGGACGTGCCGGTGTACGCACCGCGGCTCGCCCACGGCCTGATCACGGTTAAGCTGCGGGAGCACGGCGTGCTGAGGCAGGCGCGGCTGAACGTTGTGGAGCCGCACTCCCCATTCCGGCTGGGCAACTTCTCGGTAGAGTTCTTTCGCGTGTGCCACTCCATACCTGACGCCATGGGCATCGCGCTGAGCACCCCGGCAGGACTGGTGATTCACACGGGCGACTTCAAGATCGACCATACGCCGGTCGACGGTATGCCGACCGACTTCGCGGCACTGGCGGAGCTGACGTCTGAGGGCGTGCTGCTGATGTGCTCAGACTCGACGTACGCGGAGGTGGAAGGGTACACGTCGTCCGAGCAGGTGGTCGGCGAGACGCTGGCGAGAGTCATGGGAGAGGCCGAGGGGCGAGTGATCGTGAGCAGCTTCGCGTCGCTAATTTCACGCATCCAGCAGGTCATCAACGCGGCGGACACGCACGGCCGCAAGGTGTCCGTTGTGGGCCGGAGCATGGTGAACAACGTCAAGATGGCCCTGAACATGGGGTACCTGAGGGACCCGGGGAGCGTGGTGATCCCGATCAGCCACTCGCGCCAACTGCCTCACGAGCAGGTGGTGATCATGGCCACGGGCAGCCAGGGCGAGCCAACTTCCGCCCTGGTGCGGATGGCGAAGGGCGAGCACCAGGACGTGGAGGTGATTGAAGGAGACACGGTTGTGATCTCCGCCTCGCCGATTCCCGGAAACGAGACATTAGTCTCGAGGACGATCGACAACCTGTACCGCAAAGGCGCGAAGGTGTTTTACAGCCGCACGGCGAACGTACACGTACACGGTCACGCGAGCCGCGAGGAGCTGAAGATGATGCTGGGGCTTGTCAGGCCGCAGTACTTTGTGCCCGTACACGGCGAGTACCGGCACCAGGTGGCCCACGCGGAGCTGGCCCAAGCCATGGGCATTCCGGAGTACAACACATTCGTACTTGAGAACGGCGATGTGCTGGAGATCGGCGACGATTACGGCGAGGTTGTGGACAGCGTCCCGGCGGGGCGCGTGTTCGTGGACGGCAGCCGGCTGTGGGGTTCGAACGAGGCTGTACTCGCCGAGCGACGGCGGCTGGCGAGGGACGGCGTGGTTGTTGTGACCGTGTCCTTCGACGCCGACACCGGGGAGGTGCTTGGACGCCCCCAGGTTGTCTCGTCCGGGTTCTCCACAAGTACAGAAGGTCCGGATTTGTTCAATACATTGTCCAAAAACGTGAATACGTTGCTGGAAAGCGATCATACAATTGCTTCTGATTGGGAGACTGTAAAGAGTTCTGTCTCCAGAACCGTTGCGGACTACCTGCAGAAGCAAACCAGGAGACGGCCTACGGTTCTGGTGGTGATGGACGAAGTGTAGTGGGCAGGAACCATGGCAAAATCGAAGTCGGAGAAGAAGTCCCGCAAGGCGGAGTCTAAGTCAGCACGCGCCTCATCAAGCGGGGCAACGCCGATCGGAGGCTTGCTCCTGGGAGTCGCGGTCCTCGTACTCCTGGGCGCGATCGGCGGGACGGTCTTCTACTACAGGACGGTCATCGCGGACGGGTTTACAACCGGCCATGACGCGGTACTGTCCCACCTCGGATTTGGAATAGTCCCAATCGCCGCGTGGCTCGCGGTTGCCGTTGGCTTGGTGAAGTACAGGCGGCATAGCCTGGGCCATCCGAGGGTGTGGGCGGCTTCGCTCCTGCTGCTTGGGGCCGCGTTCGGAATTCTATCTTTCTTCTCATTCCAGAACGGCGCCATGGCCTACTTCACGCTGGACGGGACGTACGGGCTGGGAGGCAAGCTGGGACAGTGGGTCTCAGGCATCTACGGAGGAACCGGCTCGATCTTCAACCAGGCCCTGGGCGCCTTGCGCGTAGCGGCGCTCGTGTTCGCCGGAGCCGCGCTGATCGCCCCCGTGCTCGCGTTCGCAGCGTGGGAGATCACGACAACGGCCTCAATGTACCTGTACGTAAGGTTCGTGATGGCGATGCGGGGCGCATTCGAGGCCCTGGGCCGCAGGCTTCGCCAGAGGCGGGCGGCACGCGCGGCGGCCGCCGGCGCTCAGGACACCCAAATCACAGAGGCGCCCGCGCAGACTGGCGATTGGCAGGACATTCCAGCTACGCCGATGTTCGACACAGGCGTGCCGGTCACCACACCATCGTTTGGCTCCTCGTCAGGGTCCTCAGAGAAGCCCAACGGAAGCTTCGTGTACACAGGGACGCCCGCGCCTCGGACGGGGTTCGCGGAGTCCTCCGACTTCGACGACACGTTCGAGGATACGCCGCAGCGAAAGGCCGTCTTCGGAGGTGTGGTCAACGCTTCAACAATGGAGGATGGAATCCAGGTTGAAGCCTATGAAGAACTGACCACCGGTGACGCACGCCGCGTGAACGGGTCCCCAAACGGCAGCGGAGACGACTTTGGCTCATTTGGGAATGCTCCGCTGCGTCCAGATGCGGCGGACACACCGAGCGAGTCGGAGGACGAGGCGTCGACCTCCGGCCGATTCAACCGCTTCTGGTCGATGGCCGACCCGGACTCGGATGCCGACGCCGTGGAAGAAGGATCAGATGCTTCAGACGGGGCGCAAGGCGGACTGAACGGCGCTTCTGACGCAGGCGTGAAGGAAATCCAGGCTGAGCCACCGCCACGGAGGCTGCCGGGCTGGACCAAGCCGCCGATCCAGTTGCTTGACGACACGCCACCGACGTTCATATCCAATGAGGAGATTTCGGCGACTGCAAACGCCATCAAGGCCACCCTCGCCGACTACGGAGTCGAGGTTGAGATCGGCCAGGCGAAGCCGGGGCCGGCGGTGACGATGTACGGACTGACGCCGGGCTGGATTCGCAAGTACCGGCAGGTCAGGGAACGCAACCCTGACGGCACGCCAAAGCTGGACGAGCGCGGCAAGCAGGTCATGAGTCGGGAGGAAACAAAGACACGGGTGAAGGTGGACAGCATCCTGCATCGAGAGAAGGACCTCGCGCTGGCGCTGAAGACGCCCTCGATCAGGATCGAGACGCCGGTCATGGGGCAGTCGCTGCTGGGCATCGAGGTGCCGAA
Organism: Dehalococcoidia bacterium; assembly: GCA_965116985.1. Classification (GTDB taxonomy): domain Bacteria; phylum Chloroflexota; class Dehalococcoidia; order Lucifugimonadales. The sequence continues at coordinate 1,081,757 of OZ220745.1, forward strand.
CCCAAACCCGAGCGTTGTCTCGCTGCGCTCCGTCATGGAGAGCAAGGAGTTCAGGAAGCTGCGGTCTGACAGCCGGCTTGCTACGGCGCTCGGAAGAGGCAGCGGCGGGGAGACCATGGTCACGGACCTGACTAAGATGCCCCACCTGCTCATTGCCGGCGCAACGGGCAGCGGAAAGAGCGTGTGCATCAACGGGATAGTCTCGTGCCTGATCATGGAGAAGGCCCCGGATGAACTGAGACTGCTGCTGGTGGACCCCAAGCGTGTTGAGCTGACGCCATACAACGGCGTTCCGCACCTGCTGACGCCCGTGGTGGTGGAGACAGACCAGGTCGTTGGGCTGCTCAAGGGCGTGATCAGGGAGATGATGGACCGCTACCGCAAGATGGAAGAGCTTGGCGTACGCAACATCGAGGCGTACAACAAGAAGGTCGAAGACCGGATGCCGTTCCTGGTAGTTGTGGTGGACGAGTTGGCAGACCTGATAATGACGGCGTCGTTCGACGTCGAGCAGTCACTGTGCAGGCTTGCGCAGCTGGGAAGGGCAACGGGCATACACCTCGTGATCGCGACGCAGCGTCCCTCTGTGGACGTGCTGACAGGGCTAATCAAGGCCAACTTCCCGAGCCGCATTAGCTTCGGCGTCACCTCGCAGATAGACTCCCGCACCATTCTGGACACGTCGGGAGCAGAGAAGCTGCTGGGACGCGGCGATATGCTATTCCAGCCAATCGACGCCAACAGGCCGGAGCGCGTGCAGGGCGTCTGGATCTCCGACTCTGAGGTGGAGGAACTCGTAACCTACTGGCAATCGACGCAGAGGGGCCCCCTCCCGGAGGTCAACCTGGAGGCAGTGCCGGAGGACGACACTTCCGACGACTTCGAACGCTCCGAGGACAGGGATGACATGATGGACAAGGCGATCGAACTTGCTCAGACACAGAGCAAGCTGTCGACTTCGCTCTTGCAGCGGCGGCTGCGCATTGGCTATCCCCGCGCCGCGAGACTGATGGACCAGATGGAGGAAGAGGGCATAGTTGGACCGAGCGACGGCTCGAAGTCCAGGGATGTTATAATCTCATCCAGTTGACGCTGGGTTGCCGGCGACTTCGGCATCCACAGTTATCGGGCGGTCCTGGAACCGCCCCGCGCCTGTCCGAAACGGTCTGAATCCCTCCGCCCGAAGGCTGGTCGATTCTATGCTACGCAGGCTTACCAGCACTAAGACCACCCCCAAGACAGGGGTCGACGGCGAACACAGCACGTTCACCCCGAGGGACAACTGCATTGCCTGCTCCGCAGGCCTGGCCGACTCCGAACTTTATGCCGCGCACCGCGTCTGCCCGAGCTGCAGGTTCCATTACAGCATGGGCGCCAGGGAGCGCATTGACTCGCTGGCGGACCGGGGGACGTTCAAGGAGACCAACCGCTCCGTAGTCTCGCTTGACCCGCTGTCGTTCTCGACGCGCGTCTCATACAAGGCGCGCCTGTTCCAAGATCAGAAGCGCACTGGACTGACGGAAGCTGTCGTAACAGGCAGTTGCTCGATCGGATCGAGTCCCGCTGTGCTGATCGTGCTGGACTTCGGCTTCATGGGCGGCAGCATGGGCAGCGTGGTCGGAGAAAAGGTGGCGCTGGCGTTCGAGCACGCGTCCAAGCGGAAGCTGCCGGTCGTGGCGGTCGTGACCAGCGGCGGCGCGAGGATTCAGGAAGGCATGCTCTCGCTGATGCAGATGGCGAAGACCACGATTGCCGCGATGCAACTGAGCGAGAAGGGCCTGCCCTTCATCTGCGTTCTGGCCAACCCGACAACCGGACAGGTCTACGCGAGCTTTGCAAACATGGCCGACGTGCTGCTGGCGGAGCCCGGCGCGATCGTTGGGTTCGCGCCGCTGAGGTACGTAAAGCGTTCGGCCAGCAGGCCAATGCCGAAGGACTCGCACACTGCGGAAGGACACCTCGAGCACGGGCTGCTGGACAAAGTCGTGGACAGGACCGAGCTCCGGGACGTGCTGGCCGTCCTGCTGGACCTGCTCGGAACGCGCTACAGGCTGGACGCGTTGTCCAAGCCCGCGCGAGTCGATGAGTTGCCGCCCGACCGCACGGGAGCATGGGACTCAGTGAAGCTTGCCCGTCACGAGAGCAGGCCTACTGCGCTCGATTACCTGGACCGGATTTGCACCAGCTTCGTTGAGTTGCACGGCGATCGAGTATTTGGGGACGACAGGTCGATGGTGACCGGAATCGCGCACTTCAGCGGGCAGACCGTTGTCGTGATCGGTCAAGAGCGGGCAAAGCAAGGCGACGACATTGATGCCGACTCCGAAGGCGCTACGCCGGAGGGGCTTCGCAAGGCTCAGCGCGCGATCGCTCTGGCTGCTAAGTTCGATCTGCCGATACTCACGTTGATAGACACGCCCGGGCCGGCCACAAGCCTGGACGCCGAGCAGCGCGGGATTGGCGCCGAGATCGCCTCCACGATGGCGGCCTTGGAGAGTTGCGAAGTGCCCTCGATCGGCGTGGTTGTCGGCGAAGGCGGCGGCGAATCGGCGCTGGCGCTCGCGGTGACTGACAGGGTGCTGATGCTGGAGCACGCCATCTACTCGGTGGTCTCACCTGAGGAGGCGGCGGGGCTTATATACCAGGACGCAGGCAGAGCGAAGGAAGTGGCGGACTCGCTGAAGCTCACGTCTGAAGACTGCCGCGAGCTGGGCATCGTGGACGAGATGGTCCAGGAGCCGCCCGGGGGGGCGCACACCAGCCCGGACGACGCGGCGCGCCAGCTTCGGGGCGCAGTGCTGCGTCACCTCGTGGAGCTTCAGCACACCTCAGACAAAAGGCGGCTCTCCCAGCGGTACAAGAAGTTCAGGAACGCCGGCAGGTACAGCTCTCGCGTTAGAGCGGCAGTGGCCCGCGAGGTCAACTCACTGCAGGGACGAATGGCGTCGGGAGTGCGGCGAATCGCGCGTAGGGGGCGCTCCGGCGAAGGCGATGCCGAGGACGCGGAGGCAGGCTAAGGCGCGGGCGGGGCGGGTTGCGTAGACGAGTCCTCGTCGACAGCGGCGGTCACATGAATCCGCCTCCCGATCGCACCCAGCGCGGCGTCCATCATGTCCAACCTGGAACGGTGTTGAACGTCCAAAACACGGTCAACCTGAGGCATATGCCAACCCAGCCGGCGGGCCTATTCGGCCTTGCCTATTCCCTGGTCTCTCATTCCCTGATAGAGCATCACCTTGACGGAAGTAAGCGTGGGCAGAAAGGCGCAGCGTTCGCCGACGGACGGCCAGGGTATGTCCATCCGGTCTTGAATTCGAGCCGCGATGGCCTCCTCCAATGCGTGCACGGAACGGGCAATAGCTTCATCATCGTCGTTCCCGAACGTGGTCAACTCCGGGAAGTCAGGGGATGTGGCAAGCACCGTCCCATCGTCACTCTCCAGTGAGATTGGATATGGGAGCATCAGCGCAACCCCAAGTCTCTCGTGAACTTCGCCACAAGGCCCTTTCCCAGTCCCTTCCGGACACAGCAACGCCAACGTACCAACTCATGGGCCTTGCTGCTCCCAAGCCCGCCACAATCTTGGCCAGATCGGGAAGGCCAAGCCTTCCAATCGGCTGTTGGGCAGAGTAGGTGAGGTCGACTCAGGCGAGCACGCCGCCGTGCCGGCTGCGGCGGGCTTCGAATTCCTCGATGGACTCCTCGAGCTGCAGGGTGAGGCCGATGTCGTCCAGCCCGTTCAGGAGAGAGTGCCTTCGGAACGGCTCCACGCTGAACGACTCCACGATCTCTTCGTCTTCGTCCCAGATTCGCTGGTCTTCGAGATCGACAGTGAGCTTGAAGCCGGGATTCTCGGCGGCGCTGTCTATGATGCGGCGAACTGTGTCTTCAGGCAGAACGATGGGAAGGATGCCGTTCTGGAAACAGTTGTTGTAGAAGATGTCCGCAAAGCTGGGGGCGATCACGCACCGGAAGCCGTAGTCGAGTAGCGCCCAGGGCGCGTGCTCTCGGGACGAGCCGGTGCCGAAGTTCCGGCCTGCCACGAGAATGGAAGCGCCCTCGAACTCGGGCCGGTTGAGTTCGAAGTCCGGATTGGGGGAGCCGTCTTCGTTGAACCGCCAACTGTGAAAGAGGAACTGCCCGAAGCCGGTCCGTTCGATGCGCTTCAGGAACTGCTTGGGGATAATCTGGTCCGTGTCCACATTGACGCGGTCCATCGCGGCAACGACGCCTTTCAGTCTGACGAAGGGTTCCATGGCTTTGAAGACTCCTGGATAAGTTCGATTCTCAGGGCGGATTGCAGGCTGTTCGTTCGGGCGGCCGCTGGATAGTCTGTCTTGCCCTGGCCTCGTCACCACTCCCTGATATCAACGAAGTGCCCCGAAATGGCGGCGGCGGCGGCCATCTGCGGGCTGACCAGATGAGTGCGGCCTCCCCTGCCCTGCCTGCCCTCGAAGTTCCGGTTGGAGGTTGAGGCGCAGCGCTCGCCGGGCTGAAGGATGTCCGGGTTCATGCCCAGGCACATCGAGCAGCCGGCGTCGCGCCAGTCGAAGCCGGCGTCCCTGAAGACGCCGTCCAGCCCCTCGGCCTCGGCCTGGGCCTTCACCGCGAAGGAGCCCGGCACGGCCATGGCGTATACGCGGTCGCTCACCCTGCGGCCCCTAATGACCTCGGCGGCGTTGCGCAAATCTTCGATGCGCGAGTTGGTGCACGAGCCGAGGAACACACGGTCGATCTCGATCTCCTGCACGGGCGTGTTCGGCTCCAGCGCCATGTACTCGAGCGCTCGCTCGGCCGCCTCTCGGTCGGCCGCGGAGTCGAAGGACGCCGGATCGGGTACGCGGTCGGTCACCGGCACGACCATGCCCGGGTTCGTGCCCCACGTGACGTACGGCTGGAGGTCCGAGGCCTCGATTTCGACCGTCCGGTCGTGAGCGGCTCCAGGATCGGACGCCAGACCGCGCCATGAATCGACCGCGCGGTCGAAGTCCTCGCCCTTGGGGGCGTGGGCGCGTCCCTTGAGGTACTCGAACGTGGTGTCGTCGGGCGCGACCATGCCGGCCCGCGCGCCCGCCTCGATCGACATGTTGCACACGGTCATCCGGCCTTCCATCGACAGCGACCGCACGGCCTCGCCGGCGTACTCGATGACGTGACCAGCGCCGCCGCCAATCCCGATCCTGCCGATGATGCCTAGGACGAGGTCCTTGGGCGTGACGCCGAACGGAAGGCTGCCCTTCACGTCAATCAGCATCGTCTTTGGCTTGGGCAGCCTCAGCGTCTGGGTTGCGAGCACATGCTCCACTTCGGACGTGCCGATGCCCATCGCGTATGCGCCGAACGCGCCGTGCGTGGAGGTGTGGCTGTCTCCGCACACGACGATCATGCCGGGATGCGTGCGGCCCTGCTCCGGGGCGATTATGTGCACGATCCCCTGCAGCGGGCTGTTCATGTCGTACAGCGTTATGCCGAACTCTTCGCAGTTCCGCGTCAGGGCCTCGAGCTGCTTGCGGGCGATCTCGTCCCTGATGGGAAGGTTGCGGCCCGCGGTCGGCACGTTGTGGTCTGCCGTTGCTATGGTGAGGTCGGGCCGCCTCACCGGCCTTCCGGCCATTCGCAGGCCGTCGAACGCCTGCGGCGACGTCACCTCGTGCACCAGATGCAAATCTACGTAGAGGAGGGCCGGCTCGCCGGGGGCCTCATGGATGACATGAGCGTCCCACACCTTCTCGAACATCGTCCTTGGGGGCATTACGCTCGTGTACCTCCTGAGAGCCGTACTGTCATATATGAGGACCCCGGCGCGCGGCTAGTCGTCCTGTCCCGATGCGGCAACCGCCTGGCCAACGCCCTCCTTGGCAAGCAGCCTGTTCAGCGCACTCATGTACGCCTTGGCGCTGGCCACGATGATGTCCACGTCCGAGCCCCGTCCGACGTAAATCACGCCGTTCTTCTCGATCCTGATCGTAACTCGGCCGAGGGCGTCTATGCCCTCCGTGACGGCGTTCACGGTGAACTCCGTCAGCGTGTTCGGGACTCCCACGATCCTGTTGATGGCCTTGTAAACCGAGTCCACAGGCCCCGTGCCCGTGGCCGCATCGGTGACCACGCTGCCGTCCGGGTCCTTGAGCGTGACCGTCGCGGTGGGAATCTCGTGGTTGCCGCATGAGACCTGCACGCGCTCCAGCTCGTAGATGGAAGGCTCGTATTCCCTTCGCCTGCGTGTGGACATCAGCGAGTCCAGGTCGGCATCGGTGACCTCGCGCTTGCGGTCCGCGAGGTTCTTGAAGTCCGTGAACACCTCGTTCAGCTCGTCCTGGGTCAGCACGTAGCCCATCTCCTCCAGCCGGGACCGCAGACCGGAGCGCCCGCTGAGCTTTCCGAGCACGATGGAGTTGCTCGGCCAGCCGACCGACTGCGCTTCCATGATCTCGAACGTCGTGCGCTCCTTCAGGACGGCGTCCTGGTGGATGCCGGAGGCGTGGCGGAAGGCGTTGTTGCCGACGATGGCCTTGTTGGGCTGCACCGGGAAGCCGGTGATCTCGCTGACCAGGCGGCTGCTCGGGTAGATCTGCCTGGTGTCGATGTTCGTGCTCACGCCCAGGTACTCTTTCCTGGTCTCCAGGCCCATGATGATCTCTTCGATGGACGCGTTGCCGGCGCGCTCCCCGAGGCCGTTGACGCAGCCCTCGACCTGCCGCGCGCCCGCCTCGACGGCGGCGATGCTGTTCGCTGTGGCCAGGCCGAGGTCGTTATGGCAGTGCACGCTGAGAACGGCCTGATCCATGTTGCTGACGTTCTGCTTGATGCCTTCCAGAAGCTCGATGAACTCGGAGGGCACCGTGTAGCCGACGGTGTCCGGGATGTTGACGGTGGTTGCGCCGGCGGCAATGGCGGCCTCGAGCAGCTGGTAGAGGTACTCCGGCTCCGTGCGGGTGGCGTCCATAGGCGAGAACTCGACGTCTTCGCAGTAGCCCTTCGCGCGCTCGACGGCGGCGACGGCGCGGTCCATCACGTCCTCGCGATTGCTGCGAAGCTGGTGAAGTATCTGGATGTCGGAGCTGGAGAGGAACACGTGGATGCGCGGCCGCTCGGCGTCCTTGATCGCGTCCCACGCGGCGTCTACGTCCCCCGGCACGCAGCGCGCCAGGGAGCAGATCACGGGGCGCGTCACCTCTGCCGCGATTCTGCGGACGGCCTCGAAGTCGCCGGGCGAGCTCGCGGCGAACCCGGCCTCGATGATGTCGACGCCCATGCGGTCGAGCTGCTTGGCGATCTCCAGCTTCTCCTCGGTTGTCAGCCCGGCTCCCGCCGACTGCTCGCCGTCTCGGAGGGTCGTATCGAAGATCAGTACCTTGCCTTCAGTAGTCATCTGTTTACTCCTAAAGAGAACTCACGGTTATCCGGTTGCCGCTGAGTTCCCAAGACCAACGCAGTCCGCCGTGCCGAGCCGTGCCAGGACCCGGCATTCGCGGCGGGCTACGCGCGATGCCTCCGTGCGGTTCATGTGTTTCTTATTGGACGCTTGCATTGTAGGTTAGTCCTCAAACTTCTCGAAGCGCTCCCCTCGAACGTCGCAGAACTCTATCGGTGCTCTGAGAGTTCCCACATTGGCCCTCATTGCCTAGAGCCCGATCCTCAGTGTCCTTAGCTCCCACTTTGCAGAGGCGAGACGTCGCTTACTGCTACCTTGCGACGCTTGTACTGTCGGGATGGTTCATCGGCCAGTTCAATGTCCAGCCAACCTCGAACGTCGGATAGCCCTTCAACCATGAACCCGATAACCGCGCCGTTCTCGTCATACCTCGCCTGGACACGATCATCATCAGGTATGGAGTCATAGTAACCAGGCTTAGACTCAAAATGGATGAAGAGCGTGTCTACGTCCGCAACATAGGAAACGCTTACGCTTCTCTTTCCCATCTCACCTGTCCTTTCACCACTCTAGCTGTGACAAAGGCAGTACGAATATTCCGAACTCCTCCATCTTCCGTGACGACCAACCTGACGTACTTGTCTCCTAAAAGTGTATCTCTGTACATACGAAAGTACTGTAGGGACCGATTGACACTCACTACCAGATCTGGCAACTCCAGTGTTTCTCTTATGACTCTATCTGCTCCCAACACGCCAATTTCGTAATGCCCAGAAACGATGTGCTGCTCGTCAATAGCGGATAGAAGTACTTCCCTACCATCGTAATCCTTGAACTTCTTCATCGGACATTTCTGAGTCAGCGAATTGCACTGACTACTACAACACCTGAGGCGATCAGGCAGTCACAACCATTTGCCCGAATCTCTCCGCCTAGTCCGCGTCCTTTAGAAAGCTCATCATGTCGCGGAGTTCTTTGCCGACTTCCTCGATCTGGTGCTCGGCGTTCTCCTGGCGCATGCGGTTGAAGCGCGGTCGGCCCTCGTCGTTCTCCGCGATCCACTCGCGGGCGAAGCTGCCGTCCTGCACGGCGGCCAGCACCTTTCGCATGTTGTCCTTGACGTGCTCGTCGATGACCTGGGGCCCGCGCGAGTAGTCACCGTACTCCGCCGTGTCGCTCACGGAGTACCGCATGTACTCCATGCCGCCCTGGTACAGCAGGTCGACGATCAGCTTGAGTTCGTGCATGCACTCGAAGTAGGCAGACTCCGGCTGGTATCCCGCCTCGACGAGAGTCTCGAAGGCGGCCTTGACGAGCGCGGTGACGCCGCCGCACAGGACGGTCTGCTCGCCAAACAGGTCCGTCTCCGTCTCTTCCTTGAACGTGGTGTCCAGCACGCCGGCCCTGGCGCATCCCACGCCTCGGGCGTACGCCAGGCCAACGTCGTGCGCCTTGCCTGACGCGTCCTGGTGCACGGCGAGCAGGCCGGGCACGCCGGAGCCGCGCACGAACACCTCCCGCATGCGGTGGCCGGGGGCCTTCGGCGCGACCATCGAGACGTCCACGGTATCCGGCGGGACGATCGTCTCGTAGTGGATGTTGAAGCCGTGCGCGAACATGAGCGTCTTGCCGGGCAGCAGGTGCGGCTCGATCGACTGCTCGTAAACGTCGGCCATCGAGTGGTCCGGGATCACCATCATGATGATCTCGGAGTCACGAGCGGCGTCGGCTGCGAGGGCCACGCGGAGTCCGTCCCGCTCGGCGGTCTCCCAGCTCTTGCTGCCCTCGTACAAGCCGACCACGACGTCCACGCCGCTGTCATGGAGATTGAGCGCGTGGGCGTGGCCCTGGCTTCCATAGCCGACGATGGCAACTGTCCTGCCCTCGAGCAGGGACATGTCGGCGTCGGCGTCGTAGTACATTGTCGCCATTGGTGTTGGTTCTCCTGGTCTATTTGGATATACGCCGCGCTGTTCGCGCGCTTCAGGGCCGCTCCGGTTACAAGCCGCTCTCCAGCCTGGGGCGTGACCGGCCGTTCCCGCTCCGGCCCTCGCCGGCCCCCCGGCTCATCGCGATGGTCCCCGTGCGCATGACCTCCACGAGGCCGAAGCTCTTGAGGAGGTCTTCGAGCGAGTCCACCTTGTCCTCGTCGCCGGCGACCTCCACGATCAGCGTGTCCGGCGCAACGTCCACGATGTGCGCCCTGAAGATGTCAGCGATCTGCATGATCTCGCTGCGGGCCTGCACGTTGGCCTTCACCTTCATGAGGGCCAGCTCCCTGGCGACGGTGTTCTCCTCCGAGATATCGGAGACCTTGATCACGTCGATCAGCTTGTTCAGGTTCTTGGTGACCTTCTCAACGGTGTCGTCGTCGCCAGAGACGACGAAGGTCATGCGCGACTGGTCGGGAATCTCGCTGGGCCCCACCGCGAGGCTGGCGATGTTGTAGCCCCGGCGCCGGAACATGCTGGAGATGCGCGCCAGCACGCCGGGCTTGTCGGAGACCAGCGCCGTGATCGTGCGCTTTGGCGGGGCGCTGCCGTTCATCATCGGCGCACCCCCTTTGCCTCACTGGGCACTGCGGGCCTCGGCTCCTCCATGAGCTCGTTGATCGTCATGCCGGACGGGATCATCGGGTAGACGTTCTCCTCTTCCTCCACGATGAAGTCGATCAGCGCCGGCCCGTCCCACTCCATGGCCCTCTCGATTGCCGAGCGGACCTGGGACTTCTCGGTGACCCTGATGCCGAGCACGCCGAACGCCTCGGCCAGCAGCACAAAGTCGGGATTGCCGGTGTAGTACGTGGCCACGTAGTCGCGTTCGTAGAACAGCTCCTGCCACTGCCGCACCATGCCCAGATACCGGTTGTTCATGAGCGCGAACTTCACCGGAATCTTGTTCTCCACCAGCGTGGCCAACTCGCACATCGTCATCTGGAAGCCGCCGTCGCCCGCGACCGACCACACGACCTTGCCCGGCGCCCCGACCTGCGCGCCCATGGCTCCGGGGACCTCGTAGCCCATGGAGCCGGCGCCGCCGGAGGAGATCAGGCTGCGGGGGTGCTTGTACGTGAAGTGCTGGGCCGCCCACATCTGGTGCTGCCCCACGCCGGTCACGATGATCGCGTCGCCGCTCGTGGCGTCGTTCAGCTCACGCATGATGTACTGCGGGAGCAGCTTGTCCGTGTCGCGGATGAGGTGCGAGGGGTGCTCGTCCCTGATCTCTTCGATCTGCCTGATCCAGTCCATGCGGTTCCCCGGCAGGACCTTCTTGTTCAGCGATGTCAGGACGCGCTTGAGGTCGCCCACGATTGGGACGTCCACCTTGATGTTCTTGCCAATCTCTGACGGGTCGATGTCCACGTGGATCTTCCTGGACCGCGTCGCGAAGGCGCTGGTGTCGCCCGTGATCCGGTCGTCGAAGCGCATGCCGAGCGCCACGAGCAGGTCGGCCTCCTCGATCGCGAGGCTCGCGTACGCCATGCCGTGCATGCCGGGCATGCCGACGCACAGCACGTGGTCGTCCGGGAAGCTGCTGATGCCCAGCAGCGTCGTGATTACCGGGATCTGTGCGGCCTCGGCAAGCTCCCGCACCTCGTCGAGGGCGTCCGACAGGAGCAGGCCGTGGCCCGCGAGGATCAGTGGCCGTTCTGCCTCGTTGATCAGCTTCGCGGCGCGGTTGATCTGCGCGCCGTTGCCCCTGAGCGTCGGCCTGTACCCCGGCAGGTCCATGACGATCTCGGCGTCGGGGTCGAAGTACGTCTCCTCCTGGATCACGTCCTTCGGGACGTCCACCAGCACGGGGCCGGGCCGGCCGGTGCTCGCGATGTGGAACGCTTCCTTGATGACCCTGGGAATCTCCGACGGCTCCATCACCAGGTAGTTGTGCTTCGTGATCGGGAGCGTGATGCCGGTGATGTCGGTCTCCTGGAAGGCGTCGGAGCCGATCGCGGGCCTGCCGACCTGGCCGGTGACGATGACCATCGGCACCGAGTCCATCGCCGCCGTGGCGATTCCCGTGACGAGGTTCGTCGCGCCGGGGCCAGAGGTGGCCCATGCCACGCCGGGCCTGCCGGTGACGCGCGCGTAGCCGTCGGCGGCGTGGGCCGCGCCCTGCTCGTGGCGCACCAGGATGTGGCGCAGCTCCGGGTACTGGGGCAGCGTCTGGTACAGCGGAAGGATCGCCCCGCCGGGAAGGCCGAAGATTACATCCACGCCCTCACGGATGAGGCTCTCGCAAACCAGCTGCCCGCCTGTCTTGTTCATCTCTTCTGCCCTCCCGATAGCGCTCATGCTCACCTAGCTACCGACTCACGGATGCCAACAAAAAATCCCGCCCCACCTAAGGGACGGGATGTGTTGGGTGCTCAACTCCCGCGGTACCACCCTCATTCCCCGGCATTGCCGGGGCTCTCGAGAGGCCTTTAACGCAGCCTGCGCGTCCCCGCCTGGCGGCATACTGCCGGTTCAGCGAGGCGGCTCCGGGGCGAGTTCCCTTGGTTCGCGGCGCCGGCATTTCAGCTAGTTGCCGACTCTCTGGGGACGGAACGTCAGGTACTGCTCCCCTTCATCGCCTTTGCAATTTGATTCACAAACTTCCAAACGCGAATAGTATCAGAGCTAGCGCAAGAGCGTCAAACCCGGGGTAGTGTCTCAGTTTGAATTTGTGCAGACTTGCGCGGCCAATTCCACCGGTCTGGGCCAAAATCGGAGCGCTGTAGGCGAGCTACGGTCAACGGGAGCGTTTCAGGCCAGCGGCGGCACTATGCTAGTATCATCATCATGGATGAAGCCGCTATCGGCACAGTTGGGGTGTCCGAGCATACCAAAGAGCGCATCTGGCAGGAGATGTGGGACATCACTCGCTACATCTACTACTACGAAGATCAGGCTAACAGCTTGGCGACGTTGACTAGGGCAATGAGGGGCGCATTGTTAGTCGGGGCCGCAGGGTCCGTATTGCCCGTCGTTCTGGACGTAGTACCTGCATGGGGTGCGCTTTTCGGAGCTTTGGGAATCTTAGTCGTTACTGTGATCGATTTCGTGTGGGATTGGGGAAGCAGGGCCGCCTTGGCCCACGCCATTGGTCTTGAGTGCCGAGTCATCGAGAAGGACTATGACGATCTGTGGGTTAAAGCTAACATTGGTCAGATCGGCGAAGAGGAGTGTCAAGCCAGAGTAAACCAGCTGTGCATGAGGGTGATTGCTGCCTCTTCACTGCTGGCACAGACAGATCGAAAACTGAACGATAGATCTGAGAAAGCTGCCGTCAAAATTCTTAAGGACAAATGGAGCGTGCCCTTTGACAACCCCCAGAGAACGACCTCCCCAGCCTGAGCGGCCGACCCCACAGCCAAGGCCTGCGGACCCACGACGAGTAGAACCTCGCACCCCGCTTACAGATTCTCCTTCGCCTCAAGGCCCGGGCAGGGGTGGCAGTACCAGCCCTCCCGATCGCCCTCACACAACTGAGTTAACGTAAACGAAATTACATTGACGGATCAAGGCCGACAGCATCCGGCCTTGCGAACGTCTAGGCTCGATGCCCTGGCTTGGGCCATAGCCTCTCCTAGCGTTATGAAGGGACCACACCAGCCACCATCTCGAGGGTTCTTACTCTGGCGGTTGACGTAATATCGGCAGAGTTCCCTATGAACCATAGCTTTGCTTGTTGGCCTGTCCAAGTTTACAGCGTAGCCCATTAGACAATCCTCCTTCGGTACGGACCCCGAGGGCCGGGCGGCGGATTATCTGCGTCGATTAGATCAACAATCCAGTCTATGCCGTACGGACGCGATGCCAGCCCAGCCTCCATCGCAGGCGTTACATCGTACTGCCTACGCAGAGACTCATGTGGGCGGCAGAAGTTGTAGTAGGCAAAGTACAGCGCCAGCATGTGGCGTAGGTTCTCCGGCTTCTTGCTGAACCCATTCGACTTACGAGTGAACCGGCGCATAGACATTCGCATGGTCAGGTTGTGGCGTTCCACAAGGGACGTTGAGGCCGCACTGAGGTCGGGGTTGCCTGAGCGGACGGCCTTAATCTGGCCGATTACGTACGCTGGGCCGGTGGGGTTGGGATCATCGTCCCAATGCCCAATCACCTTGACCAACTGCGTAAACCCACCAGTACGCCCAAAGGCTGTATCTACCCCGTGCTCGTAGGCGCGCAGGCCGTCAGTTGTGATCTGCGGAAAGCCGGCAACCCGCGACCGCAGGTCAGTCAAAAGCTTGGCGGCAGAATCTTCACTCCGATTACCGGCAAGCCACGACAAGATAATCCGGCTGTCTGAATCAAGGGCTGTCCAAGTCCATATGGTGCCTGCTCCAGGCGGAGGGTTAACCGCATGACGAACATTACGTTTCTTCGCATAGCAATACGTGTAGATTTCATCGCACTCTAGATGGCGGGCGTTAACATTTCGCACGGCCTGGTCGTGAAAGCGTGAACACGAATTACCGGCAAGGACCAAATAGCGCGTGACCGTGTTGATCGACACGCCAACGACACGTGAAACGGACCGCATCGACATCCCCTCAACGAGCATGTGCAACAGCTGCGTCCGCTTTGCAGCAGGTAGCTGATTCATAGCTAAATTATAGCAAAACGGCATGCCATGCCATGCTGGTTTCGGCAATTTCGGGCACTTTCGACAGCGGTGCCAGACGCAGCGATACCCCAGCCGGAGACGGGTCCGCTGGGGTATCTTGTGAGTCAGAGAGTTGGTTGTGTCTTAGGCCGTACCGTTGCGCCCGCGCTGGCGGTCCCGTGTCTGTCGACAGACCTCGTCCGAGTGTTCGCTGAACGAGGGGTTGTCACGGTCGCAGTAACACTCTTCGATCTGCCGGGTAGCTATCTTAGCCACCATGACCGCAGCACTTACAGGGTCTTCCGGCCTCCACTGTCCATCCGGTCCTCTAGGCATCAAATCTCCATATGTGAGTGGTGAGATTTCGTAGTTGAATCGTAGCTGAGGTAGCAACAGTTGTCAAGTAAAGAGCACGGCTGTTCGGCAAAGTGCGCTGCTACTCAATGAAGTCAAGCTCGGCCTCGCAAGTGCTGTTGCTTACAGTCCCGTAGGCCGTTTGCCGAACCATCGCACCAAACATGTTCGTGCCGCCAAACTGGACCCGAATGGTGTGCTGCCCATCCTCATCCGGCGAAATGCCAGTCTCATACACCTTCAAGCTGCCCGGGTCGTGCATCTCGTCCTTAATTAGCTCGTTGAACGCAGAATGGTTGCCATCCCATGAGCTCAAACAGTGAAAGCCCTTGCGCTTATCTTCGGCTTCCTCTCGCTGCTTGGCAAGGTCGGACGCAGATGTGCGGTTCGCGGTGCCAGAGCTGCTCGGCGAATCATCGCCTGACGAACCAATGGCGATAGCAATCACTATCAGTACAACAATGGCACCAACAACAACCCAAACCGACTGGTACCAAGGCTTCCCAACGGAAGTAGTCGAGAGCTCCGTGCCGCAGTTCTTACAGTACGTTGCATCCGTATCAGAAGTGTACTTGCACTGAGTGCAACTTTTGAGTGCCACAGCAATCTCCTGTTTAGACTGCAGGAGACGCAGGTGCTCCCCAGCAGCCAGGATCGTGATTGCTTGCTAGTCATCCACAGCCCTTTAGGGGTGCCAGGGAGCGCGAAGCACAATCCATGGCGAAAGCCTCCCTCATGGGCCGAGTCCGAATGACTAGCAAGTCAAATCGAGGCTATCCGAGGTAACAAGGGGTGTCAAGCGGGACAAGCCACACAACATTTGGCTGGGATGGCGTACACATGCTGAGGTTCAATGTACAGCAGAGCTATGAGGGACGGCCAGGTCTTGAAGCTGAGTGTCCACAATGAACTAGTGTGCGGACTCGCCTCACTTTGTGCGACCGCCGGAACACCTCCACGATGGATAATTGGCAATCGAGGCCGCAGACTGCTAGAATCCAACCCAAGATTTGGATTGCCAAGGGGTCACCATGGACTACTTCTTTGTCAATACACGAGCGCAATGGTGGACTGGAGAACACGAGGTTCATCGCAGTTGGTGCCTGTGGCTAGGACTTGTAGTAGAACCAGCAGGACTTGGCTATCTTGCAACGTCCCAGCAAGCCGTCCTAAGAGCAAGCTTCCACTTTCCCACTGCGGACGGGTGCTATTGGTGCTCTCCTGAAAGCAACGGAGGCAAGTGGAGGCAGCACTTTTGTGCACTGTACCCATTGCAGGCGCAAGGGCCAGCACCGTCCTTCTCGGCCTATCTGGCTTCTTAGGCTCCACACTAACTTAAAACCGGAGGGAGACACATGCCACGAACAGGCGAGATTTGCACAAGGACAGGTCGCTATCAGGCCGATTGCGGACCCAGGCACATACACCACTTCGACCGTGGAGACAGGTTTACGCCATGCACATACTGCAACTCGGCGGTCAACTGGACCTACATAGGACCGTAGCCGGATTTCCCGCGTACCTGAACTTGAGGAACTTTCGGACTTCTGCGGGAGAGTAGCCAAGCAATAGGCCGTAGATACAATCCGCTATATGTTCCGGCACGTCTGAGTCACGCACCCAAGTAATCAAGTCGATTACCCAGTCTTCTGCTGCATAGCCGAACTTTACCCAACCTTCAGTTTCGGGCAGGACAAACGGGATTGCCCCTTCAACTAGAGTCTGCTGCACAAGATATAGGTGCAGGCGGTCGATATCGTCAGCCTTTTGGCTACCTAACAGGGCCAAGGCCCTAACTCCACGAGCAACCAAGCAGGCTTGCTCCTGCACAAGATCGTCGGACTGGCTTACTACACTCATACGCGAACTATCCCGCCCGCTTGTTTTTTCCTTCCGATTCCCATGAATCTCAGACCAAACTTAGGCTCTGACAGGGCCTAAGTACGAGGCTGTGTCAATAGGCTTGTACCGAAATCAGGTTCAAACTGAGACACTACCAAACCCGGCGGGGCCACGGGGTCCGTTTCGTTTCAGGTGGTGCAAGCGCTGGATGAGCTAATAGCGGTTCTCTCGGGACGGGGGCTTGCCCTCATTCATCTTATGCTTGTTGCCGCGCTCTTACGCTGTATCGCCAAAGACTTCACCGTATTCATTTCTGCGGTATTGGCGCCAGTCGAGACCGGTCCGGTTCATTAGCGTTGAAGGGCCATTTCGCTTGCGGTATTTGCTAATCTTCCTATGTTCCCACATCAGAGCGGTCTCAGGGGTAACGGGAGGTCCTTGAACTCTCATCTTCCCTGGCATTCCATTTCTGCGATGCTGCTTGGCGCGGCCTTCAGGGTCGTTTGTGATTCCAAAGTACTCGATCTTGTTCCCAACCCTCAAGGTGTATCGGTAAGTGGTTCTGCGCTTCCTGGACATGCGTTCTCCCTACGCGTCAAAATAGAACAGCCCGACGACCTTGGGAAGCGGCTATCATAGTACGGCCTAGACTCTAGGTATACGGCTCTTGTCGTCCATTCTGGTTAGGCGGATGCACGGATACGTTCATTCGCTTGTCAAGCACACCCAACACAAGTCGCTCCACCCGCTTGGCTACTTTTGGAGCTGCCATCAGAGCAGAGGAAGTTTCTAAGTTCAATTCGTACCTCACTCCCATCTGCTCCTCCTCAACGTTAGATCGAAATGGTGCATCTCGTGCCGATTCATTGGTTTCGCGAAGTCCATGAAACGCTCGCACTATCTGCTCGTATGCGCCTCGTGCATAAGTTGCCACCTGCTGTGTGACCCATGCAAAGGATGCGATCGACACTGCGTAATCGAGCCAAATATCAATCGAATTACCGGTGGCGATATGGGGGTGAACAAACGGACAGGGCAGTGTGGCACCCGGAGCCTTCGCACTTCCGTACGCCATGCTTCTCACAGCAGGGCCTGCCATTCGCCCAAGAAGGTTCCAAGTTGCCCTGTGGTCATCTTGGAGTACTCCACATGCACCTTGATGGGCCTGCCGATAGCCTCAAAGTTAGCTAACAGATACGGAGGCCTACGTGTTTCCGGAAAGCAGTCCATGCTCTTGTACGCCCAATGTATATCTACATGCCTGAGTATGGTGCGTCCCACCAGCAGGGCTGGTACTGCCCTAGTTTGGCTTGTTCCCCTTGGACTGTAAAGCGAAGGGGCTGACTAACTTATCGTCAGCCCCTTTGAGCGCTCTCTGGATCCGGTATTCTCACTTCAACCGGCTGCATGAATCAGACGGGCAACCGTAAGCGCCCTGCTAGAATTAGTCGAAGATGTTACGTACTCGTGATGTATTCGGTGGCTATCCAACCACAAGATAACGCAAGAACTGGAAGGCTAGCTGGACCAATCCCCATGAGGCTTCCCCTATCAAGCGAAAAATCGGCGTCTCAGGAGTTAACTTCTCCATCACTAATAGACCGACAAGATAAAAGGCCAACGCTCTCATATCGACTGCCAACGAACCAATATTCACGAACCACCCCATCTGCACAACTCCTTTCATACTCCCCATGTCTGCATGACCTATGCATCTACCAAGCGCGATAATGTCATTCTAGGACCCTCAAAGTTAATTACAACAGGGTAGTCTATTAGTTTGACGAAACGCAACTTCTCACCACGGGTCTCACTCAGCCTATCTTATGAATTCGAGTTCGGGAGCAGTAGGTTATCGGCAGATCGAACAGCCGCGCCAATTTTCTTACGGTTGGCCGGATGTCATCACGCTTCATGCGCCTCGTGTCGATGTCGAACATCAGATAGTAAAACGAGGCCCAAAAGATTGCGGCTTGATCGAAGTAGACATCCTCCCGAGGACCTATCGTTGATAAGCACTCTGAGCCTGTCATCACAGCTCTTCGAAATTGGTCGTTCACCACACTACAAGCCGAGATGAACAGCCGTTTGTCTTGCAGGTATGGTCTAAGAAGGTCGCCTAGCTTTTGAAACGAGATCTTGTCGAACGTGGTATAGATGGCTCGACTATTTCCGTGGCAGGATAAATGTAGGTAACGATATCCGCTTTCTTGAAAGTCCCCCAAGAAGTGCATCAGTTCCCGCTTCGTTCGAATGTAAACGTATCGCGGTGACTTTCCAGATAGCTTGAGAATCTCCGTAAGCGCCTCTCCCTCTCGTTCACTCTTGGCCTCGTTTTCCAAGGCAACTGACTCAATTATGTAGATATCCGGTGTGTCAACGACCATAGTAGCCTCCTACGCTTTCTCGATTTCCTCAAGAATCCACTCCCACTTATCAGGCGTAGTCCACCATAGATAAACCAAGACGCTACCTACAACAGGTGCTGAATTAGCATGCGCCAACGCTAACTTGTTAAGCTCACATTACCCAGCTACAGTAACTCACGACAAGCCTGCCAAAACTCGCCCACTACGCTTCGCTCTGGTGTTAGCCATTCTGCCAATTCAACAGCAACGATTATGGCCATCACCCATACCCACCACGGACACTTATGCATACTGGCCAGCCACCTAACCGCTACGCATTCAAAGCAACCGTTTGGAATCGAGTATGACGCGCCTTGGCTCAGCAATTCAAGGCGACTGAGTGCGATGTTCAGGCCTGCCCATCATCGCCGGGATTGGGTCAACAGCGGTACCTCTTACAACTCTCTACAGCAAGTGAAACAGTCCCTGAGGTCCTGCATCACCCCCTGGGGCCGTCAAGCGTAGTCGATATTCTCACGCCTCGTCTCTCGTGGCCGGTCCTATTCTGACTTCATCGGTGGGTTACGGGGCCGATCACCAAGGTCCCTTTCGTACCCGATTGCCCTGCCGATATGTAACGCACTTACTCTTTGCGAGCGAGCAGGTTAGCCGTTATGGTTGGTCTCAAGTACCCAACGGAAGGACCACATGGCGACGCTCTCCACAGTCTTTGCGATCCGGCGCCGACGCGTGAGCTCGGAGGCGTTGGTCTGGCTGACGACCGCGGCGCTGCTGCTGACAGGCTCTCTGCTTCCAGAGGCCAACGCCGACATGTTGAACGCAGCCGGCCGCGGCCTGCTGTCGCTGCTTCCCGTGGTTGCGGTCGCGGCGCTCCTTGCAGGGGCGTTGACAGCCGGCCGCTGGTCCGACCGGGCCCTGACGTGGCTCAAGGGCGGGCCTGCGCGCGCCGTGCTCATCGCAAGCTTCATCGGGGCCATTACACCGGTATGCGGCCTGGGAGTGCTGCCGCTGATCGTCACGCTTCTGCGGCGCGGTCTCCCCATCGCTCCCGTCATGGCGTTCTGGATAGCCTCTCCGGTCACCGACCCGAGCATGTTCCTGATAACCGCAGGCATCATGGGCTTGCCGTTTGCCGTTGCAAAGACCGTGAGCGCCTTTGGCATTGGCCTGCTGGCGGGCGCAGTGGTCGCGGCGCTGCCGGGGTACCGCGGCGCAGGTTACGAGTTGATGCGACCTGAGGTACTCAATCAGAACGACTGCGAAGATGACGCCCGATTCTGGCCCTCGGTCTGGGGAAGCGCCCGGCCGACGCTGCAGTGGTTGGCGCTTGCGCTGGTGCTCGAAGCCTTTCTGAAGGGACTCGTGCCGGATTCATGGATCATGTCGCTCTTTGGCAGCGACGCAGGCGCATCGGTCCCCCTGGCCGTCATTGTCGGCGCACCCATGTACCTGAACGGCTATGCAGCGCTCCCCCTGGTCAGGGGGCTGATGGAAATGGGCATGAGTTTCGGCGCGGCGCTGGCCCTCATGATCTCCGGCGCGGCGGTCAGCCTCTATGCTGCTGCCGCGGTTGTTGCGGTCGTTCGGCCCCGGGTCTTCGCTCTGTACGTCTTGCTTGCACTGTCCGGCGCCTGCCTGGCCGGTTACCTGGCGGACTGGATTACGTAGCTGCCAGGTAATCGCGGAAAGTTGATGGACCTGCCAATCACAGCTATCGAGAACCTCGACAAAGTCGATTTCCGAGCAAGGAGTTGACTTCATAGAACTATTGCACTAATATACTTGTCAGCGCCCACAGAGAGGGTGCAGACGCCCCGAGAGAGAGGCCGAGACGGCCCGCTCGGGGTTTTTTTATTGCCGGAAATGTGCGTCGTACTACGCCGCGGGAGGTGTCGATGACAACAGGAGTCAGGTCGCAATGCGTGGACGTGGTGCGCGGCGACCACGTCGGGGGATGTGTCAGGAGCGGGACATTTTCAGCCACATCAGGGACATATCCGGGCACGCCAGCTACGGCGCTCGGGCGGCAAGTGGGACATCGCCGAAGGGCCCCAGCTATGGCCCGTCCCGAAATGTCCCGGAATGTCGCACTTTTTCGATTACTCAACTATGAAGACGGCGGCGGACTCCGCCGCGGGAGGCGCCAATGACGGTCGGAGTCAGGTCGCAATACATGGACGTGGAGGCAAGGGACCACGTTGGAGACGGCGTTTACCGCGTGACGATCGCGGCGAACGAGCGCGTGAGGCAGCCGCCGGAGCTGGACTTCGACGGCCTCTCCACGGAGAACTACGCGCGCAACCCGGTAGTGATGTGGGCGCACGACGTATCGGGCCGGTCGCCGTCCGGCGGCCTGCCCATCGGACGCACCCTCCGCCTGCGAAAGCGTGAAGGCGGCAGGCTCGTCGTCGACTTCGAGTTCCTGACGGACGACTCGTTCGCGGGCCGCGTCCGCAACGCCTGGGACAGGGGGTTCCTGCGAGCCGCCTCGATCAGCTGGCTGCCCCTCGCCGGAGGACCGACGCGCGACGGGCAGTGGCGCGACGAGCGGTCGGACCTGCTCGAGTGGTCGATCGTACCTGTGCCGGCGGACCCGGACGCGCTGCGGCAGGCCCACAGGCGAATGCTGGACGAGGTCTTCCATACAGAGGCGAGGGACACGTCCGTCGACGGAATCGGACGTCCGGGAGAGCGCACACTCGCGTCGCAGTCGGAACTTGACGGGATCGGCGAGGAGCTGCGGCGTCTGGCCGACAGGCTGCTCGACGGCAGCGAGGACGGCGGACCGGACGATTCGGAAGAAGAGGATGTTCAGGAGGAGGACCTGGTAGAGATCGGCAAAGCGGTGGGACTGGTGCTTGAAGCAATCGCGAACATGGAGGAGGAGTAGGCATGGCAAAGACAGACGTGGAAAAGATCGTGAAGGACCTTGCGGAGATCAACGGGTTCGTCAGGGAGCGGCTGGGGCCGGACGGCAACGAGCTCGGCCTGCTGAGGGAGGAGACGGAGAAGCTGAGGAGCGCGGTGTCGGATCTGCAGGGCCGGGACCGCGCCAACCGCAGGGAGGCGATCGCGCGCCATGCGGACGACGCGGGAGCGCCGGTGGTCGAGGGCGGCCCGTACGCCGGCATGGACCTGCTCGACCTCGGCCTGCTGCGTCGATTCGCGCACTCGCAGCGCCGAGAGCTGTTCGGCCCGGCGTGGGTCGAGCGCGTGGAGGACGCGCGGCGGCACATGGTCGACGCGATCACGCCGGTCGAGATACAGGCGACGCACGCGCGGTCGGCGCAAAGGCTGAGCGACCGCTACTCGGTCGGCGGCAGGCCCACGGGGCAGTACGACGCCTTCGGGCGGGCGCAGCTCCAGGCCATGACGCGCGCCGCGATGGACAGTACGACGGCCGGGCTCGGCGACGAGCTGGTCTCCACTCTGGAGGCGAACGAGATGTGGATGGACGTGAACCTGTCCACGCTCGTGGCGCCGCTGATCCCCTCGATCGCGATGCCGTCCAACCCGTTCGACGTGCCGAAGCAGCTGGGGGACGTGAACTTCTTCCCGGGAACCGAGAACGCGGCGGCCTCGAACACGGGGCTGGCCACCGGCAAGGTCACGCTGACCGCCCGCGAGTTGGTTGGTCACGTCCCCTACTCGTTCACGCTGGAGGAGGACGCGGTGGTGGCGATGCTGCCTGAGATCCGCGCGAGCCTGGTGCGCAACGTCGCCGAGGTGCTGGACGACGTCATCCTGAACGCTGACACGACGGCGCAGAACGGCATCAACGCGGACGAGGGCGTGCTGACCACGAGCGCGGCCGGCAGCGCGCACTGGCTGCTGGGGTACGACGGCCTGCTCCACCTGCCGCTGGTCGACAACACGAAGCAGGCGAACGATCACAACGCGGCCGTCTCCGACGACATGTTCAACGAGATCCGTGCGAAGCTCGGCAAGTACGGAGCGAGGCCCTCGGAGCTTGCGTGGATCATGGACGTGAACACGTTTATCCGGGCGCAGTCCATCACGAACTTCCGGACGATGGACAAGCTGGGCCCCAACGCCACGCTGCTCACGGGCATGCTCGGCGCGATCGAGGGCATCCCGGTGATCGTCTCGGAGCAGATGAGGCTGGCGGACGCGGACGGCAAGGTCACATCCGGCGGCAACACCTCGGAGACCGGGCGCGTGCTCATCGTGAACCGCAACCAGTGGGCCCTGGGCTTCCGCCGGGAGCTGAACATAGACGTGCACCGTGACACGCAGAAGCGCCAGACGGTGGTCACCGTGAGCCTGCGCCACGCGCTCGCGGAGCGCAGCGGGTCGCGTAGCGCGGCCACGCACACGGCGCTCCAGTACAACATCACGGGCGTGAGCTAGTCATGGCGCGCGTGAAGAACCTGACCCAGGACGAGCTGGGCTGGGCCGGCGTGATCGTTCCCGCGGGAGGTGTGGTGGAGGTCGCGGAAGGCGAGGCCGGGCGGATGGTCGGGAGCAATCCCGGCAAGTTCGGCCTCGCCGATGAGGGGGACGGCGCGCCGGGGGCCGGGGCGGGCGTACGCGAAGGCGCGGCGCCCGCGGCCCCGCCTGGCCACAGGCACTACTACAGGAAGTCGAAGGGCTACAGCTGCAGGTGCGGCGCGGTCAGGCCGGGGACGGTAGATGAGGAGGCGCCATGAACACGTACGCGACAGTAGACGTGCTGAAAGATGCCCTGAACATAGCCGGGGCAGACGACGACAACCGCCTGCTCCGGCTGGCCGAGGCCGCCAGCCGGGCCGTTGACGGCTACTGCAATCGCCACTTCTACGCTCTGAGGGCGACCAGACTGTTCGACGGCAGCGGCGGCAACGCGCTGCTCGTCCCCGATCTCGTCTCGATCGATGAGGGCGGGCTCAGAACGGACGGAAACCTGGACGGCGTGTTCGAGACCACCTGGCCGGAGACCGGCTACATGCTGCTCCCGGCAAACGCCGATCCGGCGTCGGCTTCCAATCCTGCGTCGAGGCCCTACACACGAATCGAGGCGGCCGGGGCGGATGGCGGGCTGCGCCGCTTTCCCACCGGGCGCGGCACGGTGCGCGTGGCCGGCCTGTGGGGCTGGTGGCTGCACCTCCGCCTCGCGAGCGAGTCGCTGGCCGCGGCCGTGACGGACGCCGGGGCGGAAATCACGGTCACGGCCCGGACCGATGTGCAGGCTGGCCACACCATACGGATCGGCTCGGAGTACATGTACGTGAGGTCGTACGACGGGGACCGGTTGGAGGTGACGAGGGGCGCGAACGGCACGACGGCGGCGGCGCACGACCAGAACGTAGCCATAGACATATTCGAGTACCCGTCTGGCATCGCCGAGGCGGTGATCATCCAGGCCACCCGGCTGCTGCGCCTCGGCGACGGCACGTTCGGAGCACAGCCGGGACCGCGAGGCCCTGGCCGGCCGAACGGCGCGGCTCTGATGGACGCGGACGCCGCGTTCCTGCTCGCCGGCTTCCGCAAGGCGGCGCTCGGAGCGGGCGCACGATGACGGGCGCCATCGCGGACGCGAGGCGAGGCCTGTCGGAGATCCTCGCGGCGCTGCCCGGCCTGCGCGTCCTCGACCACCCGCCGGCCTCGATCAGCGAGACGCCCGCAGCCGTCGTGCTGTTCGAATCGCGTGACGCCGCGCTCACGCTGGGAGGGACGTCATTCGCCGGCCGGATGAAGGTGGTCCTCGCCGTGGCGTCGGCGTCCGCAGGCGAGGCGTACCGGTCACTCGAGGAGTACACGGAGCCGTCAGGAGCCAACAGCGTGCAGGCGGCCGTGGACGCGGACACCACGTGGGGAGGCGCCGTGGACGACGGCCGGCTCGTGTCGATCGACAACGTCGGCGCGCGCCGACTATGGGGCGGCGTGTACACGGCAGCGGACTTCCACTTCCGCTTCATCAAGCGCCTTCCCACTCAGTCCCCTCTCTCTTGATGGGAGAGGGCTAGGGTGAGGGTGAAGGGGGCTCTGGGCCTCCCCCAAGTCTGAGCACCTACCACCAACAACCCGGAGGCAACAATGGCATTCTTCGATTCGCAGGTCTCGGTGTTCCGGCTTGCGGACGCGGACGGCGTCGAGTGTGACCTGTCACCGTACCTGATCGAGGTCCGCGGCCTGCCGGGCGCACGCTCGCTGAACGACGTTACAGCCCTGGGGGACGCCGGCCTCAGGTTCGCGCCGGGCATCGAGGGGGCGACCGTCTACCTGGCCGGGCTGTACGACAGCGACGCGGGCTCCGGCCCCGACGCCGTGCTCGGCGCGCTGCGGACGCACGACGCCGCCACGGCGTTCGCCTACGGCCCGCAGGGCGCGAGCGCCAGCGCGCCAAGGTACGGCGGGCGCTGCTGGGTGGCGGCGTACGAGATCGTGTCGAGGGTCGGAAGCCAGGTGGAGTTCGAGGCTGTGCTGCGCGTGGACGGGAGGGTGGAGCGGGGGGTGTACTAGGAGAACTCGCAGATGCTTCATTACATCTGTGCATGCGAATCTAGAC
The DNA here is from genome assembly GCA_965116985.1 of Dehalococcoidia bacterium. Classification (GTDB taxonomy): domain Bacteria; phylum Chloroflexota; class Dehalococcoidia; order Lucifugimonadales. Next base: position 1,106,793 of record OZ220745.1, read on the forward strand.
ACTTCGTCCCAGAGAAGCCAATGGTCAAGCCGGAGGGCAGAGCTTGAATGCCGGCGACCAGTAAGGTCTACCCATGCTCACCATCCATTCCTCTAGTTCAATCAGACATTCCGTTAAAGGAATGTCCTCAACTCCAGCCGCCCAATCTGCTAAGGACTGAAAGATCCTTCAAGCAGATAGGTTTTGAGGTTCGTCTCCACTAGGGTCCAATCCAGCTAGGTGACTCTGTTCGGGAGGGATAACAGGTATCTGCACCTTACGGGTCGATGCCGGTGTTCTGTTTAGAATACGCTGAGCGGCATCATCGCCCTCGAGATGGTGCTGAACCGTCTCATAGAGGTCGTGGGCAGGACGATAGAGTACGCCATCCATCTTCAGGATAATAATCCCGTCATTTTCCCTGAACCAATCGCGCCATTTTTCACGACTTATAACGATTTTTCCGAGTGCGGACAGCACCTCCTGGCTCGAGTCACCAGTCACCCTTAGAATCTTGCCGCCACTGTCTTTCAGCTCAGGGTACAGTTCAATACGAGTTGACCTGTCCCTGTGTTTGTCATGACATACGAGAATGTGGTTATGCTCTCTTGCCCATCTCAAGAGAGCAACATCACTGCGTTCATCCGCCTCAATGTGTAATGCAAACCGAGTGCGGAAACCCAAAGCCTCAAGATACGGCTGAATGTCTACGTCAAGATCGGCATCCAATAACAATCTCTCAAGCTTAGGCAGCGCTGTCAAGGTAAGTCTCGAATTCGACAGTCTTCTCGATTACTTCCTTAGGTATTGGATGATAGAGGCGGGCCAAATCTTCAATTGATTTTCCTTTGGCTAGTAAAGTCGGAAACAGCGAAGTAGGTAGCCTTGTGTTCCGTACTACTGGCTGCCCACCCATAATTCTGGGGTCTATCTCTACATAGGCCGAAAAGTCGCGTGGTACAAGGATAGAACCTTCCTCTTCTCTTTCTCTAAGCAGCGGAAAGAGTTCACCAAACAAATGGGTTGCGACCTTTTGACCGAATCCAGTAGCAGAAGTTGTGTGCCATTCATCAGGCTTTTCGGCGAATATCTTCTTACCCACTATAAAGACGCTGGCATCTGACCAACCCTTGTTTGGCGGGCCAAGTCTCTCATACATATGCCTAAGCGCGATACCTACAGAGGTCAAGTCTAATCTGTCTTCTCTCAACGCCCTCATAATCTTTATTATCGTTAGATCAGCATAAGAGTAACCTTCTTCAATAACATGACCATCTATATCCACGACTTCTACAGATGGCGAAATTACACTCCGCTTCTTCCAGCTGTATAGAGTACTCAATGGTATTCTGGCCAATCGAGACACTTGAGAGCTGGAATAGAATCCTTGAAATTCAGTCATGTAAATCCAAGCCCCTAGTATGAGAACTATAGCATGACAGCCAACGAGAATTAATCTCTCGCCGGGACTGCGAACATTCGGTACTTCTTTCAGAGTGCGTCTTTGCAGAATGCTAACATATCAATCTACCCTCAGGCGCACTCAGTACGGCAGGCGCTGCTGGGTGGCGGCGTACGAGATCGTTTCGAGGGTCGGCAGCCAGGTGGAGTTCGAGGCCGTCCTGCGCGTGGACGGGAGGGTTGCGAAGGGCGTGTTCTAGGAGATCCGCTCAGCGCGAGACGGCCCCCAGCGCCCTTTCGATAAAGTCCCGGCGCGCCTTCAGAAACTTCTCGGCGGTGACGTCGCTCCGGCAGAACGGAGGCGCGTCCCAGCCTTCGGCCAGCTCTTCTACGTTCGAGTGCGAGACTAGCAAGGCGGCAAGGTCCCAGTACGGGAGGTCGGTCAAGTCAAAGTCCGTCATAGAGGCATAGGACCGCGTGAGTTCCTCCATGGCATCTATGCCGAACGCCCACAGCACCTCCAGCCTGGCGTACGCGAGATCAAACAGCGGGTCTCCGCGCCCGGCGTCCTCCCAGTCGATGAGCGCCGAAATGCTGCCCTCGTTCCACAAGACGTTGCCCGGCCAGAAATCGCCGTGGAGCATTACCGCCGGGTTCCGAGAAGGGAGCGGCCACGCCGGCAACAGCGCGGCCCGTATGCGGCGTTCGGACTTCGACTCGTCAAGGACATCCGGGGGGCCCTGAAGTCTCTCTATCACATAGTCCGCCAGAGGTGGAAGGAAGGCCAGGTCCGCCCTGGAGCCGTCAATCTCGTGGACTCTGCTCAACAGACCGGCCAACTGACGGACGCATCCGGCCGGATCGGGCGGCGAGAAGTCCTGCGCCCCTTCCACGTACTCCATCGCCACGCACGGGGTGGAGAACACCTCGCCCGCCTGGCTCAGATGATAAGGCTCAGGCGCAGGCAACCCGACAGACCTGGCGAGCCTCAACGACCTGAACTCGATCACGGCGACGCCGGGGTCATGGCCGTGAGCTCCCAGACCGTGCCGCTTCACGACCAGTTTCTTCGCAAGACCATCATCGAGGGCTATCTCGAGGACGGTGGTCTCAGCCGAGATGCCGCCCTCCAGCCGCCGCCAATCTAGCAGCACTGCGCCAGGGAACGCGCGCTGGGCAAGGCGCTGAAACTTGCCGTGCAAAGAGTCGTGATTCGAAGTACATTCGCTGGGCATAGATGCGTTGAGTAAGCGGACTCCTACGGCTGGCTGCCGCCACATCGTACAATCTCCGGCAAGCTCGGCAACCCAATCAGGAGGCACGGAAGATGCGCATAACCAGGATATCCGTATATCAGGCCGATTTGCCGGTCAGGGACGGCGGGTTCAGGCAGTCGAGCGGCCGGATATGGCGTGTGCTGGATACAAGCGTGGTCAAGGTGGAGACGGACGAGGGCGCCACCGGATGGGGCGAGACCTGCCCCTTCGGCTCCAACTACGTCCCGGCATTCGCCGAGGGAGCGCGCGCGGGGATGGAGGTGCTCTCGCCGCTGCTCATCGGCAAGGACCCGCGCGACATCGGCGCGATCAACGTGCTCATGGACACCGAGATGTACGGCATCCCGTTCGCGAAGACGGGCCTGGACAACGCCTGCTGGGACATCCTCGGCAAGTCTGCCGGGCTGCCCGTGTACACGCTGCTGGGAGGAAGGCTCACGGACGTCTTCGCTATAGGAGGCGGCTTCGTCATAGATCCCGGCCCGGCTTCCGAAGAGGCGATGAAGAGGTTCCACGAACAGGGCGCGAAGAGGTTCGAGTTCAAGGGGAGCGGAGACCCGGCGACCGACATAGAGATGATCCAGTTCGTGGGCAACCTCATGCACGCAGAGGACTCGCTCATCATCGACGTAAACTGCGGCTACCGCGTGGACGAGGCGATCAGGGTGTCCAGGGCCACGCAGGACGTGACGGTGATGTTCGAACAGCCCTGCTACACGTACGAGGAGTGCCTCGCCTTCAAGCGCTCAACGGGGCGGCCCATGAGCCTGGACGAGTGCATCCACGACACCGCCGACCTGATTCGAGCCTACTCGGACCAGGCGATCGACACGCTGAACCTCAAGATCGGGCGGATCGGCGGCATCAGCAAGTCGAGAGTGATGCGCGACCTGTGCGTCTCGCTGGGAATCCCGGTCAAGGTGCAGGACACCTCCGGCGAGGAGTTCAACGCCGCGGCCACGGCCCACCTAGCGCACTCGACCCCTTCGCGGTACCTGCACTCGATGTGGGACTGCGCCGGCTTCGTCGAGCGGCCGATCGGCAAGGGCCTGCTGCGCGACTACCCGAGGCAGGCGCGCGCCAATACGGAGTCCGGCTTCGGGGTCACACCGATCATGGAGGAGTTGGGCGATCCCGTGGCGGTCTACGAGTAGGATGTCCGGCGAAATGAGTGGCATCCCGACAACGATGCGGGCCGTCGTGCTCACCGGCCACGGCGGGCTGGACGCGATGGAGTACCGCGAGGACTGGCCCACGCCAGCGCCCGGCCCTGGTCAGGCGCTGATCAAGGTCGCGGCGTGCGGGCTCAACAACTACGACATCAACGTGCGCACGGGCTGGTACTCGAAGCCCGTAGCGGAGGGCACGACCGAGGAGGGCGGCCTTGGCGGCTTCGAGGGCGTGGAAGAGGACGACGGCGGCTGGCGAGGCGGCGTGACGTTCCCGCGCATCCAGGGCGGCGACTTGTGCGGCACGGTGGCGGCTATCGGCCCCGGAGCGGCTACAGAACTTCTAGGCAAGCGGGTGCTTGTCGACACGTGGGTCCGGGACTGGGACGACCCGCTGAACACGGACAAGTGCGGCTACCTGGGCGTGGAGCACAACGGCGGCTTCGCAGAGTACACGGTAATCGACGCTCGCAACGTGCACCCGATCGAGTGCGGTCTGAGCGATGCAGAGCTCGCTTCGTTCGCCACTCCGTGGGTGACAGCGGAGAACATGCTCGACCGGGCGGAGGTGACCGCCGGAGACGTCGTGCTCGTCACGGGCGCGTCCGGCGGTGTCGGCACGGCGCTGGTGCAGCTCGCGAACCGGCGCGGCGCGGAGACCGTCGCGCTGTGCGGCGAGTCGAAGGCCGACGCAGTGCGCGCGCTCGGTCCGGCGGCGGTGCTGCCGCGCTCGCCGAACGATCTCGCCGCATCGCTGACGTCCGCAACAGGCCGCGACAAGGTCGACGTGGTGGCGGACGTTGTCGGAGGGCCGCTATGGCCTCAGCTGATCGACGTGCTTAGGCACGGCGGCCGGTACACGTGCTCCGGCGCGATCGCGGGCCCTGTCGTCGAGTTCGACCTGCGCACGTTCTACCTGCGGGACCTCACGTTCACCGGCGCGACAGTCGTGCCGCCGGGCACGTTCGCGTGGCTGGTGGGCTACATCGAGCGCGGCGAGGTGCGGCCGGTGCTGGCCAGCGTCTTCCCGCTAAAGGACATGCGAGCGGCGCAGGAGGCGTTCCTGGCCAAGGAGCACGTGGGCAATATCGTTCTGTCGGTTGTAGACTGAACCTTCGATATCGCTGACAAATGTCCGGAGGGACGCAATGATCATAGACGGCCGGGACTCGTTTGGCGGATGGTTCGACGACTTCGAGCCGGGGCAGGTGTTCAAGCACTGGCCGGGCAAGACGGTGACCGAGATGGACAACCACCTCTTCTCGCTGCTGACGATGAACCACAACCCGCTGCACCTGGACGAGAACGTGATGTCCGAGCACACGCACGGCCGCATCCTGGTCAACGGCGTCTACATCATGGGCCTCGCGGTCGGCATGAGCGTGCGCGACACGTCAGGCAAAGCGATCGCCAACCTCGAGTACGAGAAGGTCACGCACGACGGCCCGACGTTCCACGGCGACACGATCTACGCTGAGAGCGAGGTGCTCGACGTAATGCCGTCGCACAGCAGGCCGGACCGCGGCGTCGTCCACGTCGAGACCCGCGCGCGCAACCAGCGCGGCGAGCGAGTGCTCACCCTGCGCCGGCGGTTCCTCGTGCGCAAGCGGCCGGCGGAGGAAATTTAAGAGGTGCAGAGTGTCTATTGAAGTAGGCGTTTGGCGAATTGACGAAGGCCTCCATCCAGTTTCCTTGACTGGCATGGATTACGAGCAACGATTACAAGATGTCATCGGCGCAGATGTTTCTATCATCGATCCAAACCTGTTGATCATTGGCCGGGAAGTCTCTACGTCATTCGGGAGTATCGATGTGCTGGCCATGGACGCAGATGGCAACCTGGTAGTCATCGAGTTGAAGCGTGCGAGAACACCCCGGGAAGTCGTGGCACAGGTACTTGATTACGGCTCTTGGGTACGTCACTTGACATCGGAGGAGATAGCCGAGACCTTTATCGACTACCAACGCCGATACTCCAGTGAGACAACAGCAACAGGCATAAATGCGGCCATACATGAGAGATTCGACAGCGTGCCTGAAGAACTCAATTCCACGCATCGACTGGTCATAGTTGCTGAGACAGTAAATCCATCCACCGAGCGCATCGTGGCCTACTTGCGGGAAGATTACGGTGTCGACCTCAACGTGGTGTTGTTTCGAACATTCCGGGATGAGAACCGTCTTTACTTGACGAGAGCGTGGTTGAACGATCCAGCTGTCCTGCCCTCTGAGGCAACATCCACAATCGTCTCAAAAGGAGAATGGAATGGTGAGTTCTATGCTTCCTTCGGAGAAGGACCGCATCGCATGTGGAGCGATGCAAGAAAGTATGGATTCATAAGCGCTGGAGGCGGAGAGTGGTATACGAGAACACTCGGAATGCTTCAACCCGGAAACCGAGTGTGGGTTTCGGTGCCTGGGAAAGGCTATGTCGGTGTTGGCGAGGTGACCACTCCATCTTGTCGATTCGATCAGTTTCACATCACTACCAATGGATCCACTACATCGATTAGTGAGGTTGATCTTGAGGCGCCATACGCGTCAGATGAAGAACATAATGAACATTTCGTCGGCATAATGTGGATCAAAACCGTCGATATCGATGCTGCGGCGAAAGAACGAGGATTCTTTGGAAATCAGAACACTGTAGCCCAGCCGCGCAGTCCAAAATGGCATTTCACTGTAGAGCGTCTGAAGGCCATATGGGGAGTTGAGTAACCTAGCTCACGCCCTGACTATGTGCAAATGGGCCTGTGGGGCACTAAGCTGGATCGGCGATCGGCAATTGTTGCCAACAATGGGGTCGGGGATCCGCACAACGTAGCTCTTGTGACTATGGACGGAAAGAGTCCAATGCTCACATTTCGGGATTACTTCGGCTGCACGTTAAGCGAACTGTCCGAAAAGTCCAGCCTCGCCACATACTCTTCGACAGAGATTGACCGAGTCCGCAAGGCGAGCTCAGCTTCGGCCTCGGTCAGTCCTGCGGAGGCATTTGGCACAACAATTGATAGCTTACTTGTCAATCAGGGTACAGGCGGCTCCTGCCTGTCCCGCAGCTATCGCGGGTCTCATCGCAATCAAACTCGATTCCATCTCTTTGGTAACAACAGGGAAAGCACCCTCACCCTATACACTCGCACGCTTCCCTGCCGCACCCTCGTCTGTCATCGCTGCGCAACCCCTCCAGAAGCTCCAGCACAGCCCGCTCCACCGCCTCCGGCTCTTCGGGCAGTATGGCGTGGCTTGCGTTTGGGAGGTCTAGCACCGCGGCGCGGGGGCCGGCGAGGGCCCGGACGTCGTAGCCGTTCTCGGGCGGGGCGACGCGGTCACGCAGGCCCTGGATGACGAGGACCGGGGCTTGGCCGGCCGTCCACCATGCGTTCATCGGCGTCGAGTCCTGCGCCGCGACGAACGGCCGGTAGTGCTCGAGCCACCAGCCGCCGATCCAGTCCTGGGGGACAGGACCGCCTCCGAAGAAGCAGAAGGAGATCGCGGCGCGGCGCTCGTCTTCACCGATGCCCGGGTCGAAGACCTTGTCGAACTCGGCGTACACACGCGGGTCCGGATCGTGAATCTTGCCTCCCGCGTTGATGGCGACCACGCCCGCGACGTCGTCCGGGTACAGCGCAGCCATCCTTCGGGCGATGCCGTTGCCGAATCCGTGCCCGATCGCCACCACCCTGCCGGCGTCCACCGCGCGAGCGACCGCCATCGCGTCAGACGCAAGGTCGGCCATATCGAGGCCGGCCAGCGGGCCGGTGCTGTCCCGCACGCCGCGCGGATCGAAGGATGCGGCCGTGTACCCGCGTACCGCGAGCGCATGGCCGAGCCGGTCGTAGTCCACACCGCTCCGGCCGAGCGACGGCACCATTACGACGGCGAGGGTTTCGCGGCCGCGTCCGTACAGCCGGGCGAAGAGCCGGGCCGCGCCGTTGCGGACCTCAAGTGGTTCGGGCATATGCGAGCCTATAGCTTCCGTTCGACAATCAACTTCAGCAGCCAATTGGCCAACGCCAAGTCATGGGTAGTGTCGGATACGCCTAGTTCAGGGCTGCATAAGCTCGGAATTGTACCCTCCAAGGCTACTCTCCCAAACTCGTAGCCAACCAGTTTGGGAATAGTAGAGCCCGCATGACCTATGGCATCGGTTCCATTATCATATGCTATGGCCATCTCGAACCCCCGAACACCGGTAACTGACCCAGTTGCCGCTCGACGGCCTCCGCAGGAGAACCCAATGGCGTCACACCGGCCCTCCGGTCCCAGGACTCTCGCCGAGTTCCTGGAGGACGCCGCCGGCAAGTACCGGGACCGGCCGGCCCTGCTGTTCAAGGCCGGCTTGCGCTACATGCGATGGAGCTACAGGGACCTCCTTCGCGACTCGGACAGGCTCGCCTCCGAGCTGCAGTCGCGAGGCGTCCAGAAGGGCGACCGCGTGCTCATCTGGGGACCGAACTGCCCGCAGTGGGTGATCGCATTCTTCGCCTGCCTCAAGGCAGGCGCGATCGCCGTGCCGCTGGATATCCGCAGCACCGCTGACTTCGCCCGCAACGTGGCCGGGCAGACCGACCCGCGCCTGATGTTCGCGTCGCGCATCACGCCCGCCATTCACAGGGAGCTCGGCCTGGACACCATCGACTTCGAAGATGTGGAGTCGCTCTGCGAGGGCCGCGGGGAGCCATCGCCAGTCGAACTTGAGCCGGACGGCCTTGCGGAGATCATGTTCACGTCCGGCACCACCGGCGACCCCAAGGGCGTGATGCTCACGCATCGCAACCTGCTCTCGAACCTCGAATCGATCCGGCAGTTCATTCCCGGCGAGCCATCGTACCGGCTCGTATCGATTCTGCCGCTGAGCCACATGTTCGAGCAGGTGGGCGGACTGCTGATCCCGTTGAGCGCCGGCGCCAACGTCACGTACCCGCTCAGCCTCAAGCCTGTGACGCTGTTCAAGACGCTCGCCGAGCGCAGGGTCACGCTGCTGCTAGTCGTGCCGCAGGTGCTTGACCTGTTCATCAAGGGCGTCGAGCGCGAGGTGAGCCGCCTCGGCAAGGAGCGCGCCTGGAACTTGCTCATGCGCATCGGGCGGCGCGTCCCCTTCCCGGTACGTCGTCTGCTGTTCCGAAGCGTGCATCGCAGGTTCGGCGGCAAGCTGACGCACGTGGTCGCCGGCGGAGCCGCGCTGGACCCGGACCTCGGCGCGAAGTGGGACGCGATGGGCTTCAAACTGATCCAGGGCTACGGCGCAACCGAGGCCTCGCCGGTCATAAGCTGCCACACGATCCGAAATCCGAGGTACGACTCTGCGGGCCCGCCGCTCCCCGGCGTCGACGTGCGAATCGCGGAGGACGGCGAGATCATGGTGCGCGGCCCCAACCTGACGCCCGGCTACTGGAAGGCCCCCGAGCAGACCGAGAAGGTATTCACCGACGGCTGGTACCACACCGGCGACCAGGGGTTCCTTGACGACAACGGGTTCGTCCATATCAACGGCCGCACAAAGGACATGATCGTCCTGCCGAACGGCCAGAACCTGTTCCCAGAAGACCTCGAGGCGACCCTCCAGCGGCACCCGGCCGTCGAGGGCGCCGCGGTCGTCGGCGTGCCGAGTGGCGCCGACACGGAGGTGCACGCCGCGCTGATCGTGGACGGCGAAGCGTCGGCGAAGGACGCGGTCGCCTGGGCCAACGGCGCACTGGCGGAGCATCAGCGAATCCACGCTTACACGGTGTGGCCTGACGAAGACTTTCCCCGGACGCACACGCTCAAGGTCAAGAAGGCCCTGGTCCTGGAAACGATCATCTCCGGCCCGGAAGCCCCGGCCTCCACGCCGCAGCAGGCCGCGCCCGCGGGAGAGCAGCGCAGCGTGCGACATCTCATCGCCGAGGTCGCTGAGGTTGGTGTGAGCGTCGTGTCCGCCGAGAAGGCGCTCGGCGACGACCTCGGCATCGATTCGCTCGGCCGTGTCGAGCTAATGTCGCTGATCGAGCAGGAGCTGGGCGTGTATGTGGACGAGACCGAGGTGTCGGCGGCAACCACGGTTGAAGAGATCGAGAGAATCGTCGGAAAGCGCGTGGAGTCAGGCGCCCAGGAAACGGAAACGCCAACATTCCCGAAGTGGACGCTCACCCGGTGGGGCACCGCCATCAGAGGCGTTTTGCACAGCCTGCTGACATTTCCAGTCATGTCCGCCCTGAACGGAACGCGCGTTGAGGGAATCGATCACCTGCGGAACCTGGATGAGCCTGCGATATACGCCATCAACCACAACGTGACGCGCTGGGACGCGTTCCTGATCCTCAAGATACTGCCGGGTCCGCTGCGCCGCCGCCTCACTTACGCAGCTGCCGCCGAGATTACGTTCGCCAGCGTCTGGAAAGGGCCCATGGCCAGCCTGTTCGCCAACGCTTTCCCCCTGTACAGGAGGTTCGGCGTGCGGACCAGCCTCGAGCACATGGGCAACCTTCTCGACACGGGCTGGAGCATCGGCATCTTCCCCGAGGGAGTGCAAAAGATCGGCGACGAGATTCTGCCGTTCCAGGCCGGCACCGGCCTGCTCGCCGTAGAATGCCGCGCCCCTGTCGTCCCCGTGCGCATCTCCGCAAGCGGCCGGTCCAAGCTGCCCTGGCGCAGGACGCTGCAGGTCACGGTCGGCGAGCCGCTGAAGTTCCCGTCCGGCACCGACTATGCCGACGCAACTGCGAGTATCGAGCAGGCCGTCCGGGCGCTGTAGGCGCTCGCACCCTGGCTTCGCGCCGGCAGCAGAAGCCTGGGCAGGGTCTAAACCCGGGGCCTTCCCCATCGAGCCGTTTACGGACCGCCTGTTGACATAGCAGAACACATGCACTATCTTAGAATACATGTACTGCGAACGCTTTACGGACCGGCGGCTTGGAGGTCTGTGGTGACTGAGGCCCGGGACCTGCCGCGCCTGCGGAGAGCGGAGGCGGCTGGCCTGACCATCCGCGAGTTCGAGGTGCTGTCGCTTCTGTCCCAGGACATGGACACCTCGGAGATTGAAGACCACCTGAACCTGAGCCGCCACACCGTCCACAACTACATCCGCAACGCCCGCGAGAAGCTGGGAGAGAAGTCCAAGCTGTCCGCGGTGCTGGCGGCCCAGCGCCTCGGACTGGTCTGATGATCTCTCGTTGGCTGGACGCCTCTCCTCCCCATTGTTCGACCCGACTTAGAGCTACCTGGAAATTAGACACATTTGTGTCTATCGGCGGCCACGACTGCACGGTAACTTGGATTCGTGAGGAGAGCAACACATGCTAAAGACACTCATGAACAACGCAAATATCTGGAGCGAAGGTAAGAGAACTAACGTACGCTGGGCTGAGCTGGCCATCGCATACCTAGTTGTCGTGCTCTGGATTGGGGCCAAGGTCAGGTTGACGTTCGGCGAGGTCGATGCCGATCCTTGTATGCGTGTGGACGACCACGAGTGTCGCGAACATGGGCCTTGGCATCACCTTCGCAGCGTACGGCGGGCTGGGGGTGTTCCTCGGCTAGTCCAGCGGGACGGCCCCGATGCCGTTCTCCCGCACTTCCAGCAGATAGGGCGACGACACCCACGCCGAGAAAGCGTAGTCCGGCCCCTCAAAGCCGTGCACGACGTACGCCAAGTACCGCCGCCCGTGACGAGCGGGCGCTTCCTTGTCTCTGGACAGGTAGGCCGTCCCCTCCCACTCTTGCCACATGTCTGCGAACGCTTGCCCCGGCTCGTGGCGGTGCTCGTAGCTCATCAATATTCCTCCGGGATTGGCAATTGCGCGCCAGGTCGTCTCGCAGGTGACGGCGTCCACGACGTAGAAGGCAGGATACACTGCGTTCGACTCCCACGTGATCGTCCTCTCGGTCTCGTTGATAACGTTGTAGCGGAACCTCGCGGTCTCCCCGCCCTCGACCCAGAACATGAACGTGAGATCGGACGGGTCCGACGCCTCGGGCCAACCCTCGGGCGGGAACGAAGCGAGGCCCGCGAACGCCTCGCGCTCGCAACTGGCAATCTCCGCAGCCGTCGCGTCCCGCGCGGGGGAGCCCACCAGCGCGAGCGTTATGCCCACGCCCAGAGCCGCGCCCACGAGGAACGCGGGGACGCTCATCAGCGCCAACGCCCGCCATGGGACTCGCCTCAATCTCTTGTCCTACACCCAGAGTCTATCAGCCCATCTGCTCATCAACGAGACCGCTTGGCCCTCGTGTGCGGCGATACACCAAACTGACGCGCCCGGCGGGCTCGCGTTGCAATGGTCTGCCAGAGTTAGACAAACACAAACGGAGGTAATCGACATTGGATTCTAACACCAAACACCTACCGCTCCTCAGCGGCGTCCAGATTGGGGCCTCGGGCATCGACGGCACCATCCGGCAGCGCATACAACACAGCATAGGCACCCTGACGGGACTCGCGACCCTCAACTCTGACCGGCGAAAGAAGGTGCTCGTCACTAATCAACACGTGGCTGCCGGTGAGGGGCCCGGCACTTATACCGGCAGATATAGACTGCCGCCCGAAGGCACGCAGATTCACCAACCGGCGCTGCCAGAGGATGAAACCACCCCGGTGGCCGCCGACGTGGTGGGGGCGAACATACGGGCGATAGACCCAGACGCCGACAACTTCCTTGACGCCGCCGCGCTCGACCTGTACGAGGTCAACACGCCTGCTGGCACAAAGACGGCGGACTACCTGATACACGACCCCACACATGGGGCCGCTGGCGGCGGCCACAGGGAGAGAAAGATAAGGTTCGGCGTCGTCGAGCCGTGGGTGGCCTCGCCCGGGGAGCCAGGCGTCCAGAACTTGTTGCTCGTGGGCACGAGGGTTGGGGAGACAACCGCCACCACCTCGCTGCTTAACCAGACGAAGACCATCCTAGCCAAAGAATTCAACAACATCGTTGAGTTGAGGACCACGTCGCTCATCCGCAGGGGTGACTCAGGGCCTGGGATGCCTGCCTCCAGGCCCTCACTCATTCGGACTATTGACCTAACAGAACATTTGCACATATACTAGCTCACATGATCCAAGATAGTGCTACTGTACGGCGCATTCAGCTGCCCGGCGGCCACTGGGCGGACATCGAGACACGCCCAACTACCGGTGACGTCGCCGCCATCCGGCGCCTGCTCGACGAGCGGCCGGACGTGGAGGAATCCGCCTTCGTCGTGCTCGTGCGCGACTGGTCGCTTGACGACGAGCCTTGCCCAGAGGCGTTCCGCGCCCTGGGAGCACGACACGCTAGGCCTGTCCTGGAGTTCTTCGCCAACGAGGTCGCTCCCAGGCTGGCTCCCATCGACGCACACCGCGAGGCGGGCGATCTGTTCGCCGCTATGAAGCGCCGGCAGCCGCTACCCTGCGGCTACGAGGAGGCGCGGCTGGTCCACGAGACGGGCTGGCCGTGGACCGTCCTGAGGGACCAGCCGTGGGACCTGACGCAGCGGCTGATCGTGTACCGCAAGGTGCTGGAAGAGGCGTCGGCCCGGCCCCGCGAGACGGAGACCCGCGGTGACTGACGCCGGCGACCTTGAGCGGCTCCGCCGGCAGGCCGCGACCGGCCTCAGACGCGCCGCGTCGACGTTCGAGGATTCGGTCGGGCGCCCCGTTGCCATCGACCTGCAGCCGGCGGAAATTCGGGCGGCCCGGCCGCGAGCGGCTGCCGGAACAGCCGACGCTCTGAGGACCGCGTTCCCGTCGCTCGACAGCGAGCTTGCCCTCCAGGAGCTGGCCAACCTGCTGCTGCCCTACATTGAGAACGCGCTCAGGAACCGGCGCGACATCGGAGCGCCCTAGGTGCCCCAGCCATTCGTACAGGTAATCACGCGCCGCTCAAGCTGGGAAGACGTCAGCGCCGACGTACGCTCGCTGTCAGTCGAGCAGTTTCGGGACCTCCGCACCGAGTACATGAACGGCCGCGTCCTGGACATGGAACTCAACAACGCGCACGGCCGGTACAGCCCCGCAGGCCGGCACCGGCCCGACGCCGCCTTGGAGCCCGGCCAGCCGCTCTGGGCGCGATGCTGGTACCCGTATGACAGCTTTGCCGGCGCGGCAGGCGCCCCCCTGCCCGACCGCTCCCCCGACTTCGACCGCGAGTGGACGTGGGCCAACGCCCGTCGCGTGATCGAGCTTGACGGCAGCGGCGCCGCACGCACGTCGGCCGCAGGCGCAGGGCACCTTCTCGCGGTGATGGAGTTCGGCGACACGAACGTCACACTGGCCTCTCACATCACCCTGGGCACAAGCCCCAACAGTTTCGGCCTGTGCGTGCGCTTCGCCGACGCCGACAACTACGCATACGTCGCGGTCAGGGAGACGGCGGTCGAACTACGCACGCGCGTCAGGGGCGTGGACGCGGCCGCCTCCGGCCCAAGCCTTCTGGCCGAGCCCTGGCCGGCAGGCGAGACTCGGCTGCTCCGCGTCGAGCTGCACGGCACGAGCGTACACGTCACTATCGATCGGGAGACCGTGCTCGAAGCTGCACTCGACGACCACACCATCAACGCCGCCACGAAGCACGGCCTCTTCGCCGAGGACCACGGCGACCACGCGTGGCAGGACTTCGGCGGCTACCGGAGCCTGTTCTACGGCGTCGTAAGCACCGTGCGGCCCAGGCCCGGACGCGGCAGGCAGTACTGCTACGTGCAGGCGCACGACGACTTCGAGAGGGCCAAGCGCGTGGAGCTGCGCAGCTACAACATAGCCGCGGCGGTGACGTCCAACTACCACCACCGCATCCTGGACTACGGCGGAGCAGGGCCGGCGCGCCGTCTTGGGACCCTCCGCCACCTGAACGACGGCCAGTTCCAGGACTACCAGCCCGTCACCGACAGCCTGCTGACCGCCGTGTACCGCCTGCAAGACGAAGAGGACGGCCTGTTCTACGTGGACGCGGACGGCTTCTACCGTTTCGAAGAGCGCGGCCACAGGCCGCATGCCCCGCACACCGTAAGCAAAGCTGTCTACTGCGACACCTACAACGGAGCCGACGCAGCGTTCACAGACGAGGAGTGGGAGGAAGGCACAGACCACGTGGAGAACGCCGTCGTGGTCCAGTTCCGGCGCGGCATACCCACGACGGGCGACGTCACGCTCTGGCAGTCCGGCGCAGCATTCGACGGCGACCGCGCTATACACTTCCTCGCCGGCGAGACGCTCACCGTCGCGGCGAACATCGCGGAGGGTGAGTACGACGCCGCTTTCCACATAGCCTCGCCATTGGCCGCCGGAGATATTCAGGCGAACTCGGAGCCGGACGGCTCAGGTGTGGACCTCACCGGTGACATCGCGGCTGCAGTCACGGACTCCGAGCGCTACTGGGCCAGCGCGGTCAAGATTGCGATCACCGCCGCCGATCCGCTGTCGTACGGCACGGAAGGCTACGTGACGCTGCTTCGCCTCAGGGGACGGGCCGTAAAGCTGCTGGGCCCGTCTGAGGTGGAGGCGGCTGACCAGGCGTCAATGGACATATTCGGGGAGCGCAGGAGGGTGATCAGGTGCAACTTCATCACCAACCACGAGGAGGCCGCGCTCCTGGCGGCGTCAAGGCTGGAGCGCCGCAGGCAACCGCGGCCGGCCATGGTCCTCACGCTCGCCGCCGGCGACAGGCCGACGCTACACCACATGGTCCAGAGAAGCATATCGGACAGGGTGACGGTGCGGGAATCGGCGCTGGGAATCGACCGGGACTTCTACGTAGAGGGCGAAGGCTGGCGCTTCTCGCCCGGCCTGCGCGCCACGCAGCGCCTTCAGCTGAGGGCGGCATGACGATGTTGACACGAACCGTCGAACTTGGACCGGATTGGGAGGAGGAGGAGAACTCATGGACATAGACATTGCGCCATTCATCAACGCGGGAGTGCCGGGCATTCTGCTCGCCTGGTTCATGTTCCGGCTGGAGCGGATCCTCAACCGCTTCGATAAGACGATCGAGCTGGCCGCCCGCGCCGTCATCAGGCTCCTCGAGCGCGAGGAGCCTCGGGCAGCGTCGCGGATGAGCAAGGCGCTGTCCCGCATGAACGGCGACGGTTGCGATGACGTGTGACGATCGCCCTACGTCGCGAAGTACGGCAGCATCCAGCCGAACACGCCGGCGAACAGCGCGCCCGTTAGCGCCGTCTGCAGCCTCGCCGGCCTGACGAGCAGCAGCGCGGGCGGCATCGCCAGCCCCGCGATCGCTGCCACGACGGCCGTGTAGAACATATTCGGGCTGCCGAGGCCGCCACCGGGAGCGCCGTTCTCCGACGCCAGGAACAGCAGGCCGAGCAGCATGCCCACGGCTCCCCATACGGGGTAGGACAGCAGGACAACGGGCATGACCAGCCGCATTGGCGAGTACCTCTCAAGCAACCGCATCATCACCGGCGGCGGATCGTCGGCCAGCCTCACAACGGCCCACGCGCCCAGCGTGACGAAAATGGACGCCATGAACGCGCCGCACGCGAGGCCGACGATCATTTCGTTCACAGCGCCTGTTCGCGCTCCCATGGCTCAACCAGGAACGCCCGCCACTTGTGCAATGACTCCAGCATCAGGAGTATGGCGGCGCCGATCTCCCTGCGGGACACCGGCGCGAACAACGCCGGCCCGCTCCCGGCCAGGTGCACCTCGCGCGCGCCGAGATCCTCCAGCGTGCGCCAGTACGACTCCAACTCGTCGAACGTCTGCAGCGCGACGCTGTCGAACACGTTGAACAGGAACTGCGGAGGCACGTCGCCGCCGCCCATGATTCGAGTCGCCAGCTTCCTCGTCAGGAATCCCCGCGTCATGTCCGGCTGGCTCAGCCGCCCGTACATCGCCCCCGTCTTGTTCTCCACCGAGACGTCCGGCGCGAGAATGATGACCGAGCCGAGCTCGGCAGCGGGCAGCGGTCTCACCCTCTCTCCCCTGCCGCTGACCATCGCCGTTCCGCCGTGGAGAAAGAACGGGATGTCCGATCCAAGCGACGCGGCCAGCGGGTTAAGGTCTCGCGCGGTCATGTCCAGGCCCCACAGCCGGCACAGGCCGGCGAGCGCCGTCGCCGCGTCGCTGCTCCCACCGCCAAGTCCGGCCGGATGCGGTATCCGCTTGCGCAGCACGATGCGCGCGCCCCTGTCGACGCCGGTGTGTTCCCTCAGCAGCCGAGCCGCGCGGAGCACGAGGTTGTCCTCCGTCTGCAGCTCGGGCGCGTCGCACTCCAGCGTGAGGTTGTCCGCCTCCTCGAAAGTGAGCTCATCAACGAGGTCGACGGTCTGCATGATCGACGCGATGTCGTGATAGCCGTCCTCGCGGCGGCCTGTGACCTCGAGCGTAAGGTTGATCTTGGCGGGAGCCTCGAGCGTCAACATGCGCCCGGCGTCCCTTGCTTACTCAACGCTCGATACACCCTGCCCCAGTCCTCCAGGCTCAGCGCTCCGGGCCGGAGTGTGGGCTCTACGTACGCCGTCTCCAGCGCCCGCAGCGCCTCTCCCTGCTCCGCTCCGAGCCCATTCTTGAGGCTGTTCCTGACCATCTTTCTCGGAGCGCTGAAGCCCGCCCTCACCACCCGGAAGAACTCGCTCACGGACGCAAGCCTGATCGCGGTCTCAGGATAGACGTCGATGCGGACCACGGCGGAGGACACCTTCGGCGGGGGGCGGAACGCCCGCGGCGTGACCCGGCACACGATCGCCGGGCTGCCGTAAAGCTGCACCGCCACAGACAGCAGCGTCATGCCGCCCGGCTTCGCGGTCATCGCCTCCGCCACCTCGCGCTGCACCATGACCACCATGCGGCTCGGCGGGTGCTCCGATTCCAGGAACCGCCTCACGATCGGCATCGCCGCGTAGTACGGCAGGTTGGCCACGAACTTGTACGGTGCTCCATCCACGAGCGCCGCCGGATCTGCCTTGCGGGCGTCCCCAGCCAGCACGCGCACGGAAGCATCGCCGGCGAATTTGGCCTCCAGCCGGGAGGCCAGCACGTCGTCCAGTTCCACGGCGGTCACATTGCCGCCGCGCTCCGCCAACTCGGCCGTCAGCGTGCCGTGACCGGGGCCTACCTCCACGATCGTCTCGCCCGGTTGTGGGTCCGCCGCCCTGACGATGCGCGCCAGCACCCGCTTGTCGACGAGGAAGTGCTGCCCAAGGGCCTTCTTTGGCCTCGGCCGGCGCTCCGCCGGGGAAGACTCCCGCGGCCTCTCCTGTCCGGCGAGCGTCATGATTGGGTCGGTTGATGCGAGCAGGTCGGGTTCACAGTGGAATAGTTTACCTGCCCGTGCGACCACGAGAAGCGGAAACGGCCGTGCACCTTCTCCTCGATCGCTCCCGAAAACATGTCTTTCGGGCCCGGCTCAGGCCAGGCTACCCTGCGGCGCCCGGAAGCTCCCGCTTACCGCTGCTTCCTTCCGGACCTGACGGGGTTCACGGATTTCCGCCGCGCAGGACCCAGCCATCGACACCATGACCCTGAGACAGGGGCCTCGAGAGTTGGACCTCAGAGAAGAATTCAGCCTCGCTAGAGCGGATTGCGAGTCCAGGGCACCGCTAACTCCCCGCCTAGCACGGCCAATTTCATACTAGTCACAGCCGCCAACCGTGTCAACGAACCCACGCACCCGCATCTATCCCCCAACCGCCAGTAGACCCACGCCAAACTTCATCCTGCCCCACCGTTGGCTGTCTCATGGAATCGCAACTGTCCACAGGCTACAATCCCGTTCACCCTCTGCACCTCGGGACCCGACATTTGCTCTCCACATTCCTACTTGCGGCCCTCCTCGAGCCCTCTGCATTCGAACGGCTGAGACAGTCCGAATCGTCCGTCATGTACGCCTTGGGCGCCGTCCTCGCCGCCGCGTTGTCGTTCGGCGTGGGCATGCTGCTGTACGCCAACAGAGTCGTGGAGGGTGTGGACCCGCCAACTTCCACATTCCCCATAGCCATGGCCACGGTGTTCATCGGGTGGGTGATCTGGACGTTCGTCAGCTACTTCATAGGATCGGGGTTCCTGGGCGGGAAAGGCACCTGGAGAGAGCTGCTTCACGCGCTCGGCATCTGCTTCGGCCCCGGGATCATCATGGCCTCGATCGCCATTCCCGCGGCCGGGCCGATCGGCTTCTCATTCGCGACGTTCTGGGTGCTTGCCGCCGGCATGATTGCGGCCCGGGAGACTCAGCAGACAACCCTGCGCCGCGTGTTTGTTCCAACAATCTTAGGCTGGCTGCCGTTGCTGTTCCTGACGTGGATGTTCATCTTCTTCGTGAGCGAGTACCCACTCAACGCCTAGCCACTCGCCAGCGTATGCCGCGAGTCCGCACTCTCCAATTGCCGGGCCACCGGCCCCGCGTGGCTTCCCAGCATCGCCAGCGCGTTCCGGGTGGTGACGGCCTCCACCTCCTCGACGCTCACATCCTGAAGCGAAGCCAACTTCTCCGCCACGGTCCTGACGTGCCTCGGTTCCGTCCAGTTTTGACGCTTCGCCTTGAACGGCTGCGGCGCCGCGTCAGTCTCCAGCACAATCGCGCTCAGCGGCAGGCGGCCGGCAACCTCCTGCAGCTCGGGCAGCCTGAGCAGCGGCCTCGCAAGGGAGATGTAGAATCCCAGGTCGATCGCCTCCCTTGCCGTCTCGTAGTCCCCTTGGAAGTAATGCATCGCGCCACCCACTTCGTAGGCCCTCTCCTCCCTGAGAACGCGCAGCACTTCAGGATGCGACTCGCGGCTGTGGAACACGATCGGGAGTTTGAGCGCCAACGCGAGCCTGATCTGCTCCCGGAACGCCGGGTACTGCATCGCCCGGTCAGGCGCTCCCTCCATGAAGTCGAGCCCGATCTCGCTCATCACGACCACCCTCTCGGTGGACAGCGCCAGGCGCTCCAGTTCCGCGTAGTCGTCAGCCTCCAGCGGACGAGTGAGGTTCATCGGGTGCACGCCAACGCCGGCGAAGAACTCGGGGTGCTCTGCCGTTAGCTGGACGGTGCGCCGCGACGACTTGACGGTCGTCCCGGCGGAGATCACCACGGCAACTCCGGCTTCCATTCCGCGCCCGAGAATATTCGGGATCTCTCCGTCCGGAAAAGGGTCAAGGTGAACGTGGCAGTCGATGAACATAGGAATTGGGCCGGGCAGATATGGATTATACTCGGACGGTGTAACTCCGGCCCTTGGCCCCTCCGAGCCCTCGATAAATCTGAACAGAAGGACGCATGCCGCTCGTTAGCAGACAGCTAGCAATGAACGTCTTGAGGATCGCCATTGGCGTGGCAGCCAGCGTCGGACTCGGCTGGCTTGCCATACGCGGCCTGGACTGGGGCACCGTACGGGGGTCGCTCGTCGGCGTGTCGCTGGAGATCATCGTCCTCTCGCTGATTGTGTTCATGTTCGCAAGCTGGCTCCGGGCATACCGCTGGCGAATCCTGCTGTGGAACGAGCCGATCACCACCTGGCGACTGTTCATAGTCCAGAACGAGGGGATAGGCCTGAACAACCTGGTCCCCATAAGAATCGCGAGCGAGGCCACGCAACTCACGGTACTGACGGTCCGCGACCGCATGAGAGGATCGATCGCGCTCGCGACGCTCGGAATGGAGCGCGTGCTGGACGTTCTGGCAAGCACGCTGATACTCCTCATCGCGCTCGCGTTCGTCCCCGAGATGCAGAACTTCAAAATGTACGTATGGGGCGCCCTGGGCTTCTCGATCGTCGTTGCGGCCCTCGTGCGGTTCATCTCATGGGGCAGCGACTCGTTGCCGCTGTTCAGCAGGTGGGCATGGGTGCGCGAGTTCACGAAGTCGGTCCGCGAGTTGGAGGAGTCGAGGCTGAGGCTGGTCGCCTGCCTGGCGGTCAGCTCGATCTACTGGGTGCTCGTCGGCATCACCGCGTGGGTCGTTGCGCAGGCCGTGAACATGAACATCTCCCCTGTTACCGCCACGATCGCGATCATGGGCACGATCTTCTTCGTGTCGGCGATTCCGGCCCTTCCAAGCTCCATAGGCACATTCGAGGCCGCCGTCGTATACGTGCTGGACTTCTTCGGCATGGACAAGTCGGCGGCGTTCGCATTCGCGATCGTGGTACACGCTGTCCTATTCCTTCCTCCCACGCTCATAGCCGTGTTCATGCTCCCGCAGGAAGGCATCGTCACGGCAGGACAGTTCAAGAGATGGCTCGGCTGGGCGAAGACCGCGGCTTGAACAGGCTCACGAAAGGCCGGATACACTCGCTCGCGGCGGCATCCGCCGCGCTGTTCCTGTTGCTCGCCTTCGGTTGCTCCACCGCGCCCGAAAACGTCTCGGAAGAGACCCCGACTCCAACGGCCGCGTCACCCACGCCAGAGACCGCCGGGCCGCTGCCAACTTCATCGCCAACAGCCGCTGCGCTGGGTACGCCGGAACAGCACCCTCCGCCCACGCCAACCGTCGCGCCGACGGCTACCACGGAGCCGCAGTACACTCCTACGGCGGCAGCGACCGAGACCGCCGTGCCGCAACCCACGCCGACACCGACCGCGGACGCTGTCGAGCCGGAGACCACCCCGATCATCGCCACACCGGAGCCCGTCGAGACGCCGCAGACGCCCACCCCCACGGCGCCGCCTGCGACCGTGCCCGACATGGGCGGAACCGCCCGGCTCGCCGCGAGAGAGGCGTTCGAGCACCAGGACGTCCACGCTAGCTGGTCGCCCGCGCTCTCCACGTGGGGCCCCGGCCTGGCATACTCTCGACTGCTGCGCCTGCGCTCCGGCCCGGACGTTAGGCTCCCCAGCCTCGCCGTGGAGTGCGATCTCTGCGCCGAGTGGCGGATGACGGACGACCTGACGTTTGAGTTCGACCTGCGCCCAGACGCCGCATGGCAGGACATCGCGCCGGTCAACGGACGCCCGGTAACCGCCGCGGACGTCGCCTCCAGCTACACGCGGCAGGCCGAGCCGGGCCGCCCCAACGCCGGACTGCTTCGATCTATCGAACGCATCGAGCTGACGGGAGAAAGCGTCCTTCGGATACGGCTTAAGCTGCCCGATGCGGACTTCCTGACCGCGCTGGCCGACGCTCGCTCCAAGATCGTCGCTCCGGAGGCCGTCGCGGAGAACGGCGACCTCATAGACGGCCCCACCGTAGGCTCGGGACCGTGGATGCTCACCGATGTTCGGGGCGACGGCACATCCATCTTCGAGCGGAACTCCGGCTACTACGACTCTCCCCTGCCGTATCTGGACAGCCTCAGCATCCAGGTGATCGAGGACGACCTGACGAGGTCAACTGCGTTTCTCACGGGAGCGTTGGACTTCCACGAGTTCGCGCCCGCCGAATGGAACGACTACTTCCAGAGTTACCCCGACGCGCCGTCGTTCCGCGTGCTTCAGCCCGGCGTAGGCGTGGAGCTGGCAATGAACCTCGCGTCTCCCCCGTTCGACAACACTGCGCGCCGTCGCGCGGCGTTCTTCGCGATCGATCCCTGGCGCGCCATCTCCGAGGTCTGGGGCGGCCAGGGCTTCGTGAGCCTCGGTTCCCCCGTGTCGGACGCGTCATGGCTGTTGGACTGGCAGGAACTGACGCCCTACCTCGCAAACCCGGAGGGTGCCGCGAACTCCCTGAGCGTGGCCCCGTTCAGTGAATTCACAGTGAAGGTCGGCGACTTCGGCGCCGAGTACCTCGCACACGCCGAGTGGATCGCGGCCGAGTTGGAGGACGCGGGCCTGGACCCGAGTTTGGAACTTCTTACTCGCAGGGCTTACGGAGAAGAAGTCTGGAACACCGGACGCTTCGAGATGTCGATTGGCCCGGCTGCACCCGCCACCATGCCGAACTCATACCTGATCCCGGTGCTCCATAGCCGCGGCCCGGGTAACTTCGCATCGATAAGAGACCCGCAACTGGACGCCCTGATCGAGGCCCAGACGACTGAGTACGATCCCGCCGTCCGTCGTGACCTGTTCCACCGGATCCAGAAGCACGTGTTTGAAAGAGCGTACAGATTCATGCCCGCAACCCGCGTCACAGTCTGGTCATGGTCGCCCAACATGCGCAACTTCTATCCAAACTTTGGCGGCTTCGAGTACCACCACTGGGCCGATGTCTGGCTGTTCGGCGGCAGGTGACCGGCAGGCCGCCAATCAGTCCTGCTCGTACTTGTAGCCAAGTTCCGTCTCCCAGCGCAGGTAATTGATCCCGGCCGCAATGCTCCGGTGCGTGCCTGAGTACACAACGTCGTTCGGCGGGCTCATGACGCCCGTGAGGCCCTGCTCCGCCGGCAACCCATGTGCCTCCCATGAACGAACGCCGCCTTCGAGCACCCGCACATTCCGGTATCCGAGTTCGGCGAGAGCGTCCGCGGCCAGCACCGAACTCACGCCGTCGGCGCAGGTCACGACGACGGGGGCAGACACGTCGGGCACGTGCCCCTCGATCAGCGCCTCCAGGTCGCCGCGCGGGACCCACGTCGACCCGGGCACATGCGCCTCTGCGAAGCGGTCGCTCGCGCCCACGTAGATGACGCGCGAGCCATTCGCGCCCTGTAGCTCTTCGTGCAGCCTTGTCGCGCTGACCATCGAGCAGCGCCCCAGCGCCTCCGCGTACCCAAACGGCTCGCGTCTCTCAGGCCCGCTGGCCAGTTCGCGCCCGGCCTCGGCCCACGCAGTCGTCCCGCCGCGCACGGCGTACACGTTCGGGAACCCCATGCGCCGGCACCAGGACGCGGTCACCGCGCTCCTGACACGCCCGTCGCATGCGAAGATGATGTCCGCGTCCCGCACAGCCACGGCGTCGTCCGAACGCTGCACCACCTGCCCGCCCGGAATCCACCAGAAGCCCGGTATGTGCCCGTCCTCGAACTCCTCCGAAGTCCTGACGTCGATCAGGTATGCCGGCTCGTCCTCAGACATCCGCCGGACAAGCTCCTCGATCGAAAGGTAACGCACCCCATCCTCGTCCGCGATGCGATCCGCAAACGCCTCGGCCTTCGCCAGGCTCTCTGGCGAAGGATCGGGCAGCGACACGCGCTCCGAGCCATACTCCAGTTCTTGCCCGGCCATACGCCAGGCCGGCGTCCCGTTCGTCATCTCGTACACGTTCGGCACGCCCATGCGGTTCAGCACGCTCGCGCCGATGATGCTGCGAGTGCGCCCCGCGCAGTGCACGATCACCGTGACGTCCGGGTCAGACGCCAGCTCACCGATCCTGAGCGGCAACTCCGCGCCTGGAACGCTCCGGCTGCCCGGCACCGTAACGGCCCGGTGCTCCTCCGGCGGGCGAGCGTCCAGGAAAACGAACCTTTCGCCGGACTCCATTCGTTCGGCAATCTCGTCGGCCCTCAGCTCCGGCAGCCCCTCCTGCACGTGCACCTTCTCTCCGAAGTCCTTGCTTGGCACGTTGGTCCCCCACTCGGTCGGGTACTCCTCCAGGGACCACAGTGCCACGCCGCCGGCCAGCACGGACACGTCGCCGTACCCCATTCGCTCGACCATACGCGCCGCAAGCTCCGCGCGCGTTCCACCCACGTCCGCCAGCACTACCGGCGTCCGGGTTGACGGGACAAGCCGCTGGAACCGGTACTCGATCTCGGCGCGAGGTACGGTGCTGAAGCCCGGAATGTGCGCCTCGTTGTACTCCGGCCCGTCGGAAACGTCCACGAAGGCGCGGGAGCCTCCGTCGGCCAGCAGGCCGTCCAGCTCCGCCGGTGTGATCGACCTCATTGGCCGCCCTCCTTCAGGTAGTCCTCGATCCCTTCCTCGAGCGCCAGCCACGGCAGCAGCGCGCACTTGATTCGCACGGGGTAGCGGCGCACGCCTTCCAGCACAGTCAGGTCACCCAGGCGGTCCAGGTCCTCTTCGGAGAGCTCATCGCCGTCCATGAGCGAGCGAAACAGGGAGTCCATCGCCTTCATGTCCTCTATCGAAGCACCGAAGAGCCATTCGGTCATGATCGATCGCGCGGCCTGGCTGATCGCGCACCCGATGGCCGAGCCGCCGACCGCCGATGCCCGCTCGGCCTCAAGCTGCACCTGCACGCGCGTCTCGTCCCCGCAGAACGGGTTCACCGCCTCGCCGGTTATATCCGGTCGCGGCAACTCCCGCTGGTTCTTGGGGTTCCTTGAATGGTCGAGGATGATCTCCTGGTAGAGATCGTCAAGCACGTCACGCCCCATGGCTGAAGTACCGCAGCGCGGCCTTCAACGTGTCCACCAGGAAGTCCACTTCCTCTTCAAGGTTGTAGACGTAGAAACTAGCCCTTGCCGTGGCCGCGATGCCCATCTCTCTCATCAGCGGCATCGTGCAGTTGTGCCCGGTGCGAATTGCGATGCCTTCGCGGTCCAGGAATGTGCCGAGGTCGTGCGGGTGCACGCAGTCCGAGTGGAACGAGACTATCCCACCCCTGATCTCCGGATCGTCCGGCCCGTACACGTCCAGCTCCTCGATCTCCCGGAACCTGGAGAGCGCGTACGCCGTGATCTGCTTCTCATGCTCGCGCACTTCGTCCATGCCGAGTTCCTGCAGGTATTCCACGGCGGCCCCCAGCGCGATCGCGTCCGCGATGTTCGGCGTGCCGGCCTCGAACCTCATCGGCAGCGCGTTCCAGGTCGCCCGTTCGTTCCACACCTGTAACACCATCTCGCCGCCGGTAAGAAACGGCTCCATGCTCTCAAGGATCTCCGGCTTCGCGTACAGCGCGCCGATTCCCGTGGGGCCCAGCATCTTGTGCCCCGAAAAGCCGAGAAAATCGCAGTCCAGCTCCACCACGTTGACCGGCATATGCGGCACGCTCTGCGCCGCGTCCACCAGCACCGTCGCGCCCACCGACCTCGCCTTGGCGATCAACGTCTCCGCCGGATTGATCGTGCCCAGCGTGTTGGACATGTGCGTGAACGCCAGCAGCCTCGTGCTCGGCGTAACGATCGAGTCGATGTTCGACAGGTCCAGCGTGCCGTCGCGGTTCAGCGGAACGATCCTGAGTTCCGTGCCGTTAGCGTCAGCAACCCGCTGCCACGGCACCAGATTGCTGTGGTGCTCCATCTGCGTGGTGACGATCGAGTCCCCTTCGCGGACGTTCTGACTCGCCCACGAGTACGCCACCAGGTTGATGGCCTCCGTCACGTTCCGCGTCCATACCACGCTCTCGGCAGACGGCGCCCCGATGAACTCAGCAACCTTGACGCGCGCTTCTTCGTACCGGTCCGTGGCCTCCATGCT
Source organism: Dehalococcoidia bacterium (assembly GCA_965116985.1). Classification (GTDB taxonomy): domain Bacteria; phylum Chloroflexota; class Dehalococcoidia; order Lucifugimonadales. The sequence continues at coordinate 1,132,769 of OZ220745.1, forward strand.
CAGTGCGTGCACGCCGCGGTGAACGTTGGAGTTGTACTGCTCGTAGTAGTCGGTGAGGGCCCGTATCACGCTGGCCGGCTTCTGCGACGTCGCCGCGTTGTCCAGGTAAACGAGCGGCTTCCCGTACACCGATCTTTCGAGGATTGGGAAGTCCTTGCGGACCTTGCGCACGTCTAGCATGTCGCCGCCGGTCTCCGCAGTCCGAACGCGCGCGCGGCCGCTGTCCGATGTCGTTGCGGTCGGCACGTAAGCGCGTTCATCCCGTGCGGCCGCCTCCTAGAAGTCCGGCTCGGTCGGATTGTCCGGGTCAACCTCAATCGAATCGCCGTCCACGCGCACCGGGTACGTTGCCACGCCAAGAACCGCCGGCAGCGCCGTGACCTCTCCCGTCCGGACGTCGAACGTCGCCATGTGGCGCGGGCACTCGATGTCGAAGCCCATCAGCTCCCCCTCGCCGAGCGGGCCCTGGTCGTGCGTGCACAGGTCCTGGATGGCGTAGAACTTGCCCTCCACGTTGCAAACCACAACGTCTTCGTCTCCGGCCTCGAAGACCTGCGCCATTCCCGGCGGAACGTCACTCACGCTGCACACTTTTACGAACGCCATGAATCTCCCCTAGAGCCTGTAAACGTTTGGATCGCCGGGACCGCCGGTCATTCCCCAAGTCATTCAGTTGTAACCGTTTCATTGCTGCCGTTCAGCGCGGCCCTGAGCGTATGCCAGCAGAGAGTAGCGCACTTCACTCTCACCGGAAAAGCGGTTACGCCCGCGAGAAAGTCGATGTCGCCAAGGTCGACGTCGTCCCCGCCGCCGTTGGCGTCTTCACCCGTGAACATTCGGTGCACCGCGTCGAACAGACCCTCCGCGTCCTGTTGCGACTTGCCCATGACGCCCTCCGTCATGAGAGAGGCCGAAGCCTTGGAGATAGCGCATCCCACGCCCTCGAACGCAACGTCCGTGATGCACGCGTCGTCCAGCTTGAGATACAGCGTGATGACGTCGCCGCAGAAGGGATTGAACCCTTCGGATACGCGGTCCGCCTCCTCGATCCGCCCGAAGTTCCTGGGGTTCGCGTAGTGGTCCCTCACCACCTCCTGGTAGAGATCGTCGAGCCCCATCATTGTCTCTGGCCTGCCACTGCTCGGTTGACCGGGCCGGTATCGCTGTAAGTGGCCCCGGGCCTACTCATCGTCGAACTCTATCGAAGGAATCGCGCCCGTGAACACGCCGTCCACGAACTCGCGCAGCGCCTCTGACTCTATCGTGTCGATGATCTCGCTCGCGAAGCCCTTGATCAGCAGCGCCCTTGCCGTCGCCATGTCGAGCCCCCGGCTGCGCATGTAGAACAGCGCGTCCTCCGCCACTGCGCCGGCCGTCGCCCCGTGACCGCACGTCACGTCGTCGGCGTATATCTCGAGGCTCGGCTTCGTGTCCACCTCCGCCCCGCGCGACAGCAGCAGGTTCAGGTCCTTCTGCTGCGCGTTCGACTTCTGCGCGCCCCTGTGCACCACCACGCGGCCGCTGTACACCGCCCTGGACCTGCCGCCGAGTATCCCCTTGAAGTACTGGTCGCTCGTCCCATGCGGCTTCAGGTGGTCGACGTTGATGTGGTTGTCCACGAACTGCGACCGCTGCGTCATGTACAGCCCGTTCAGGTAACACGCGCTGCCCGGCGCGTCGAGCGCCACGTGCACGTCGTTGCGCAGCAGTCCGGCGCCCGTCTCCAGCGCCGTCGACGTAAACTCGCTGTCATCGAGTTGGTGCACCCGCGTCACGCCCACGTGGTAGGCGCCCTCCCCCTCCACAACGTAGCGGTAGTGCCGCACGGCCGCGCCCGCGGCCATGCTGACCTCCGTCGCTGCGTTCGTGAAGTACGCGCTGTCCGACTCCGAAACGTAGCTCTCGATCAGCGAAAACCTTGATCCCTCGCCGGCGATTACCAGCGTCCTCGGGTGAGTGACCGCCGGAGCATCTCGCTCCGTCGAGAGAAACACCAGGTGCACCGGCGCATCCAGGCTCGCCCCGTCCGGCACGTGCACGAACGCGCCATCCGCCGCGAACGCAGTGTTGAGCGCGATGAACCCGTCCGAGCTCACGTCCGCGTGCTTCGCCAGGTGCCCGCGGACCAGCTCGCCGTCCGAAGCCGCGGCCTCGGCAAGGCTGCCCGCGCGCACGCCGCCGTTCGCCGACGACAGCTCTGGCGAATGGAACCCGTCCACGAAGGTAAGCACCGTCCATGAGGGGTCGTGCGGCACGAGCCTGCCCAGATCCTCAGCGGTCGCCGCGCCGGGCTTTTTGGGAAACTCGAACGGCGCCCGCGCGATGGGTCTGACGTTCGTGTACTTCCACCTCTCGTTGCCGCGCCGAGCCGTGGGGAACCCCAGGTCCTCGAAGCGTTCGAACGCCGCGCGGCGCAGTTCGCCGTGCCACGACGCGCCCGCGCCCGTTGTCTGAGCCTCTGCGGCCTCGAAGTCTGACCGGTACCTGGCGATACCGGAGTTGGTCTGTACCATTGTCAGGCTATGCTCTACTGGGCCGCGGCGCCGTCACCCGCCGTCACCCACTCGTAGCCCTTGTCCTCCACCTCTTCCGCCAGGCTCGCATCGCCCGACCGAACGATCCGGCCGTCCACGAGGATGTGGACATAGTCCGGCGTGATGTAGTCGAGTATTCGCTGGTAGTGCGTGACCACGACCATGGACCTTTGCGGCTCGCGCATCTCATTGACCGTCCGGGCGACCGCCCTCAGCGCGTCGATGTCCAGACCCGAGTCAGTCTCATCCAGCACCGCCAGCTTCGGCTCCAGCATTGCCATCTGGAACATCTCGCCGCGCTTCTTCTCGCCGCCGGAGAAGCCCTCGTTGACCGACCGCCGCACCAGGTCTGAGCTCACTTCCACAGACTTGGCCATCGACTGGAACGTCCTGTCAAACTCGCGCACCTGCAGCGGCGTCTGCTCGCGCTCCTTGCGGACCGCGTCCACCGCCGCCTTCACAAACTGCCAATAGCGCACCCCCGGCAGCTCCACCGGGTACTGGAACGCAAGGAAGACGCCCGCCCGCGCACGCTCGTCCGGCGCCATCTCGATCAGGCTCTCGCCTTCCAGCAGAATTTCGCCGCCGGTGACCTCGTACTCGGGCCGCCCCGCGATCACGTTGGCGAGAGTGCTCTTGCCGCTGCCGTTGGGGCCCATGATGGCGTGGATCTCGCCGGCGTTGACCGTCATGTCCAAGCCCTTGAGGATCGCCGTGTCGTCTATCGAAGCGTGCAGGCCGCGAACGGCCAGCATAGGAATTTCCGAAGCGCTCATCTAACCCACCGCCCCTTCCAGGCTCACCTTGAGCAGCTGCGACGCCTCCATCGCGAACTCGAACGGCAGCTCCTTGAAGATCCCTCGGCAGAAGCCGTTGATGATCATGTAGTGCGCCTCCTCCTCGTCGATCCCCCTCTGCATGCAGTAGAAGAGCTGGTCGTCGCTGACCTTCGACGTGGACGCCTCGTGCTCGATTCGCGCCGTCGGGTTCTTTACCTCGATGTACGGCACCGTGTGCGCGCCGCACTTGTCGCCAATCAGCAGCGAGTCGCACTGCGTAAAGTTCTGCGCCCCGTCCGCGCCGGCGTTGATCTTCACCAGGCCGCGGTACGTGTTGTTCCCGTGAGAAGCCGATATGCCCTTGGCGACGATCGTGCTGCGCGTGTTCTTGCCGATGTGCGTCATCTTCGTGCCGGTGTCCGCCTGCTGGTGCCTGCTCACGAGCGCCACCGAGTAGAACTCGCCTACCGAGTCGTCGCCCTGCAGGATCACGCTCGGATACTTCCACGTAATCGCCGAGCCCGTCTCCACCTGCGTCCACGAGATCTTCGAGTTCACGCCCGCGCACTTGCCGCGCTTGGTCACGAAGTTGAACACTCCGCCCTTGCCTTCCTTGTCGCCCGGGTACCAGTTCTGCAGCGTCGAGTACTTGATCTCCGCGTTGTCCATCGCGACCAACTCCACGACTGCCGCGTGAAGCTGGTGCGACTTTCGCGTCGGAGCCGTGCACCCCTCCAGGTAGCTCACGTAGCTGCCCTCGTCCGCCACGATCAGCGTCCGCTCGAACTGCCCCGAGTCCTCCTGGTTGATACGGAAGTACGTCATCAGCTCGACCGGGCACCGCACTCCGGGCGGCACGTACACGAACGAACCGTCGCTGAACACGGCCGAGTTAAGCGTCGCGTAGAAGTTGTCGCTGTACGGCACCACCGAGCCCAGATACTTGCGGATCAGCTCCGGATGCTTCTCAACCGCCTCGCTTATCGGGCAGAAGATCACGCCCGCCTTCTCAAGCTGGTCCTTGTACGTCGTCGCCACCGACACGCTGTCGAACACCGCGTCCACGGCCACGCCCGCGAGCCTCGCCCGCTCGTTCAGCGGGATGCCCAGCTTCTCGAACGTCTCGAGGATCTCCGGATCGACCTCGTCCAGGCTCTTCGGCCTGTCCTCGTCCGACTTCGGCGCCGCGTAGTAGTAGATGTCCTGGAAATCGATCGAAGGAAACTCGACCATCGCCCATTCCGGGTGCCGGTCCTCCTGCTTGAGCCAGTGCCGGAAGGAACGGAGCCTCCACTCCAGCAGCCACTCAGGCTCGCCCTTCTTGGAGGAGATCAGCCGGACGATGTCCTCGTTCAGCCCCTTCGGGGCCAGGTCAACGTCGATCTCCGTCGTAAAGCCCCACTTGTACTCCTGCTCCAGCTCATTCTGGGGCGTCTCTCTTGACAGAACGTCAGGGGTGGTCAAATCAGCCTCTCCTAATTGAACGGAAAAGCAGCCTCACAGGCCGGTTTCTAGGCATCAATTTTACATACCGCCGCAATGGACGGTCAACGCTTTACACGCATTTTTGCATCTAAAGTACCCCAACCCCTGAAAGTGCGGCCAGCGAACGCATTCCGTAGGGGCGTTTCGCGAAGCGCCTGCTTCCCCGCCATTGCGAACTCCGCCCAACAATGGTCGTTCCGAGTCCCTCGAGGAATCCAAGACCACCCACAGACAAATTCCACGCCCCCTGCGCACAGCCCAGGCATGCCACACTTCACCGCCCGCAAACCATTCCTTCGCCCAAATCCGCCGCCCCTTCAACTAACATGAAGCCCAACCACACGCCAAAGGAAACTCCATGCCCGTAACCGTTGACGCCTCCAACCGCCGCTCCGTCCGCGTCGAAGTCGAAGTCGCCGGCTCGCAACAAGAAGCCTGGGACGCCATCGCAACGGGCCCCGGCGTCTCCGCCTGGTTCGTCCCCTCCGAGTTCCACGGCGGCGAAGACGGACCACCGCAAAGCCTCGTATGCGACTTCGGCGGCGGCATGGAGTCCCGAGCCGCGGTCACAAGCTGGGACCCGCCGCGGCGCTTCACCGCCGAAAGCCACGACTTCGCCCCCGGCGGCCCGCCAGTAGCAACCGAGTGGACCGTCGAGCCGCTCGACAACGACACATGCCTCGTAACCGTCGAGCACAGCCTACACAGCGAAAGCAGCGACTGGGACGTGCTGCTGGAGAACACCGAGTCCGGCTGGCCCGCCTTCTTCACAGTCCTCCGCATCCGAATGGCCCACTTCCGAAACGAGCCCTTCGCCATCATGGACCTGATGGGCCAGGCCGCCACGCCCGAGACCGCATGGACCGACCTCGCAACCGCCCTCAACCTCATGGACCCGTCCCCCGGCGATCACCGCACCTCCCCACCCGACGCCCCCACGCTGGCCGGCACAGTAGAGTCCGTCCCCGACGACTCCGAAGTCCTCCTCCTCTTAGACCAACCCACCCCCGGAGTAGCCCACCTCTTCGCCCTCCCCGCAGGCGAAGCCACGTACCTCTCAGTCCGCCTCTACCTCTACGGCGAAGATGCCACGACTGCTGAGCGCGAGGAGCCGGTGTGGCAGCGTTGGATGCAGCAGTTCCTCGAAACCGCCCTCTAGATCTGATTCCCGAGCAGACGAAAGCCCCTCTCAGTCACAGAACAGGTTTGGTGCACGAAGCTTGCGGCGGCATTTGCCATGCAGTCGTGAGCCCAAGTGACGGCTGTGTCGGTGTGAATCCCCTGTAATCTCCATCGGCGGCCCGAAACACAAAGCGTGGCGATGGGCGATACAGTTTGGCGTTACGCAAACACTACGTCGGTACCCGACTCGCCTACCAAACATTTCACCACCACTGAAATCTAGGCATTCGGCGCGAATAGCTACGCTCGCGGCGAACAGTCTGACATGTCAGTTACTGGGAACGGTGTACTGGCGCGTGGCATTGGGATCGCTGGCTGTTTCGCCCCCGATGACAAGTTCGAGGCCAGCAACGTGGTTGCGAACAGCGACGTTGCCGCAGCCTGGCGTTCCGGGATTCCAGGGGTCATGAGCAGAAAGGCTCAGAAGTCCATCTGTTAGTTCGTCGAGCGCGACCCATGCACCGTCGATCCACGCTCTCGGACGACGGATAGCCGCGCCACGGACCTCCCGGGCAAGACAATGCGGGGCTCTTTGGACGAAATCCTCAACAAACATCCCAAAGCTTGACATCTTGGCACGTCTGGCGAAGCGTATCGTGCCCACGAAGCGCCTGCTCTCCTCCGCGAGGTCGGTTACGTACAGAGTTATCGCACTTCCCCCGTTCATTTCCTCCTCGGTGACTTCAAAGCGAAAGGTTTCCCCAACCTCCCACGGATAGCTCAGCTCGCACGCCACCCCTGTTCCTTCACCTCCGAAGGTCCTGCACCGCACATCACTCGCGTTGTCAATGAGTTCGGCATCACCGTATCCCGGTGCGTCCCAAACCGAGAATTGGAGCTGACGATCATAAAGGCTCCCTCCACGTTGCAAGCCGACGTAACCCCCATCCCATTGGATCGCAGCATAGAAAGTGCCCTTCGGCTCGGCGAGTGGAGTCATGTCGATCGAGTAGCCGGAATTCCGGTAGTCTGCGGTGTTAACCCATATGTAAGCAGCTCCAGCCGGAGGTCTATTGGGCGTCGTGGATTCGGTGTCCAGTTCTCGCGTCACGCGTGAGAACTCATTCTCCACCGTGAGTGAAAGGCTTCCCTCTCCCGGCCAGCCCGCAACCCAAGTCGTGTGGATTCGCCCAAGTTTGTCAGTGGTCCCTTGTGAAGGATATACCCAGCCGGAGTGTCGGTCGGTTGACCATCGATATCCGGCATGGGAAACCGGCGATCCAGCGCTGTCCAAAGCTGTGACCACAATTGTATCCGTACCTTGCTTACCCGCTTGCGCAGGGGTCAGGGCCACAGGTTCCACCACTAGCCTTGAAATCTCCTGCGCAACCTGCACGATCGCAGTCATGCTAGCATCGCCGGAGGATGCTGTGATCGTCACCGCGCCGTTGCCAACTGCAGTTACCAACCCGGACGCATCCACCATCGCCACAGAAGCGTCTGTCGATGACCAATCAAATTCCGCCTCCGTCATAACATTGCCATTCCGATCCAGCACCTCGGCAGCGAACGGCTTTGTGTCGCCCAGTGCCGTAAGCGTCCACGCGTCAGGCGTCACGATTACCGTCGCAGCGGTCTGCTCCACCCTACTCGTTGCCGTCCCGCTTGCCTCGCCGGAAACCGCCCTTATCGCAGTTGCCCCATAGCCAACTGCTGTCACGAGTCCGGACGCGTCCACCGAAGCCACTGAGGCCTCCGACGAAGACCAAACCAAGATAGCCTCAGCCATCACGTTGCCGTTCCGGTCGAGCACCTCGGCAGTCAACGGAACGGAGTCTCCCAGTGCCGTCAGCTTCGCCTGGCCCGGCGTGACGGCAACCGACGCGGCGGTCTGTGCCACCGTCAAGGTTGCGGTCGCGCTGGACTCGCTAGAAGACGCCGTGATCGTCGCCTCGCCGTTGCCCTTGGCGGTTACAAGGCCTGACGCATCTACCGAAGCCACTGAGTCGTCTGACGACGACCAAACTAAGACGGCATCGGCCACAACACTGCCATTACGGTCCCGTGCCTCGGCCGTCAAGGTCACGGACTCTCCCAGCGCCGTCAGATTCATCGTATCCGGCGTCACGGTGACCGTGGCGACGGACTGCTCCACCGTCACCATCACCGTGCCACCAGCCTCACCAGAGGTCGCAGTGATCATCGCCGCACCATTGCCAATCGCCGTCACGAGCCCCGAAGAATCCACCGAAACCACAGAGGTGTCCGTCGATGACCAGGCCAAATCCGCCCCCGCCATCACGTTGCCGTTCCCGTCGCGAACCTCAGCCTCTAACGAGGCGGTGTCGCCTAATGCTGTCAGCCTCACCGTGTCCGGTATCACCGAGACGATCGCCTCGACCTGCTCCACTGCCAACGTTACCGTAACGCTCACTTCGCCTGAGATCGCCGTGATTGTCGTTGCGCCGAACCCCATAGCCGTCACCAGCCCGGATGCGTCCGCAGAAGCCACTGAGGTGTCTGACGAAGACCAACCCAAGGCAGCCTCGGTCATGACGTTGCCATTCCGGTCGAGCACCTCGGCTGCCAACAACACGGTGTCGGCCAGTGCGGTCAGCTTCGTCGCGTCCGGCGTGACCGAGACCGACGCGGCGGTCTGCTCCACCGTCAGCGTTGCCGTCGCGTTGGCCTCGCCGGAAGACGCCGTGATCGTCGCCTCCCCGTTACCCGCGGCCGTTACAAGTCCTGACGAATCCACAGCAGCCACTGAGGCGTCCGACGAAGACCAAACCAAGACAGCCTCAGCCATTGCATTGTCGTTCTGGTCCCGCGCTTCGGCCGTCAACGGTACGGTGTCGTCCAGTGCCGTAAGCTCTATCACATCCGGCGTCACGGCGACCGTCGCGACGGACTGCTCCACCGTCAACTGCGTCGTACCGCTAACCTCGCCGGAAGTCGCCGTGATCGTCGCCTCCCCGTTACCCGCGGCCGTTACAAGTCCTGACGAATCCACCGAAGCCACAGTGGTGTCGGTCGAGGACCAGGCCAATTCCGCCTCAGCCATCAAGTTGCCGCTTCCATCTCGAATCTCGGCCGCCAATTGCACGGTTGCGCGTAGCGCGGTCAACCGAGTCTCGGCAGGACTGACCACTATAGTTGTAGGTTGGGAAGCATCGGGCGTCAGGGCCGGTTGTTCGGTAGGATCGTCGCCGCACGCTGCAATCCAGACCGCAGCCGCCAGGGCCACAACAACCAGGACTGTGATCCTACGATTCATGTCGATCCTTCCTTCCCCAAGCAGATCGTGCGCCGTCAATACACGCGTCTTCACATAAATGGGATGCTAGTCGACGACTAGGCCCTCTTCACTAAGTTGAAACTCCGCCATACGATTGGAATGGGACACTAGCTCAACTGCAAGTCCGATGCCCACAAGTAGCGCACTTCTTCCCTGCGATTGCCCTCAGAGAATAGCCAAGCCGCGTCTGCGGCCAGAGTCGAACTACCAAGGCGGGGGAAGTTGCTGTGCAGGTAACTGAACCCCAGACCAGCGACCTCAACAATACGTGCATTGCCAGATTGAGCCTGCACCAGCAGGCCCGTAGCAGATGCCACCCCCCTTACCCCACCACCAGCTCCCACATCAGCCGCCGCGCCGCCTCCACGTCCACGTCAACGGCCACATCCACCGTGCCCTCGCCGTACGTCGCCGTCGTCTTGCCCTGCATCGGGCCCTCGGCCGTCTCCACCGACACCGCGCCGCGCTTGAACGTCAGCACCTCCGGGTGAAGCGCGGAGACCACCGCCAGCGGGTCGTGCGCTGCCCAACCCGGCCTATCCGGGTGGCGTCTCAGCCAGTTCCTCACCACGCGCCCCGCCAGCAGCCCCGTCCGGCTGCGGCTGCGGCGCCACCAGTCCTCGTCGCGCCTCAGCAGCACCTTGTTCGTAACGTCCAGCCCCACCAGCGTGCTTGGAATGCCCGAGTTGAGCACGATCTGCGCCGCGTCGGCGTCGTCCCAGATGTTGAACTCCGCGATCGGCGTCGTGTTGCCCGCGCAGTGCACTGCGCCGCCCATGATGTACAGGTGCTTGATCCACCCCGCCACGCGCGGCTCCTTGTTCAGCGCCTTCGCCACGTTCGTCAGCGGGCCCACCGCGAACATCGATAGCTCGCCCTGCAGCGAGGCCGCCACGCTGATGATGAAGTCCCACGCAGACACGCCTATCGGCTTAACGTCCGGCTTCGGCAGGTTGACGCTCAGCCCCGCCCGGCCGTGGAAAGAGTTCGGGTGGTACACACCCGCCAGCGGCCTAGGCCCGCCCCTCGCCACGGGGATGTCCAGCCGGTCCGTGTAGTTGAGCAGCCGCAGCGCGTTGCTCGTCGCGTTCGCCGGAGACGCGTTGCCCCCGACCGTCGTCACGCCCATGACCTCGATGTCCGGCGAGTTCAGCACCATCATGATCGCCAGCGCGTCGTCGGTCCCGGGGTCCGTGTCGAAGATTACCTTCATCGTTGCTCCTTGCCTTATGGGCCGACTCGAGCTGTCGACCTTTGCTGACCCTGCCGGCCTAGTGGGCCTGCCCTGAGCCCCTGGAAAGGACATTTCTCTTTGAGAACGCGGTGCCCCGGCCTGCGCTGCCGTGACTCCGCGCGAACTCCTCCCACGTCTCCTCGGAGGACCTGTCCTTAATGTACCCAAGTCGATCTCGCAGCCTCTCCGGGCTGGCCACCCACCGGTACCGCGCATAGCTCAGACCGGGCGTCGGCGCATGCGACTGAATTCCAAGCGTCCAACTCGCCCACGTAAGGCCCGTGACCACGGGCGCGGGCATGCAGACGCGCAAACGGCCCAGGCTCTGGGCCATGCGGCTCCAACGCACCGCCCCCCGTCCCGCCGCGTTGTAAAGGCCGGTCACCCTCTCCAACATGCTCCTCGCCATGATCTCCACCAGGTCGTCCTCGTGAATGAACTGCATCGGCGGGTCCTCGCCCTTGAACCCGACGAACACAGGCGTCAGGAACGAGCGCGCGATGTAGTTGTCGGCGTAAGGGCCCAGCACGGGGCACCCTCTCAAAATCGCGATTCCGCAGTCCGGGTGCTCCCTGCTGTACTCCTCAATCAGCTTCTCCGATTCCAGCTTTTCCTCTGAGTACTGGAACCCTTTGACTGGACGTGGAGGAGCGTCCTCGGTGAGGACATCGGGATTGTCCGGGTGAGCGCCGTAGACCGACGTGCTGCTCAGGTACAACAGGTGCGAGACGCCGGCCGTCTCGCAAGCCTCCAGCACGTTCCTCGCACCGCCCAGGTTCACCTTGCTGACAGCGTCCCTGTCTCGCTTAGGTTCGAGAACGTACGCGAGGTGCACCACAGAGTCGATCTCATGGTCGGCGAACAGCGTGCCGGCCGGCTCCGTGACGTCGTACCGCTGAAACACAACCTTCGGGCCGTGGCTCATCGGAAAGGGCTGGACGTCCGTGGCCAGCACCAGCGCCACCGCTTCATCCTCCGCGAGCCTCTCGACGAGCTTGATGCCCACGTAGCCCGAAGCGCCGGTGACTGCGATGCGGCGGCCTCCGTCAGCCATCTTCCGCCTCATCGGTGAAGTCGAACTTCAGCGCTCCCAGCCCCGGGACCTCGAAGCCCATTCCGATCTTGTGAGGCCCCGGCCCCAGGCTCTCGCCTTCGACTCTGACGGTAATCGACTTGTTCATCGAAAGCGTGAACGTGTTCTCTTCGGAAACGTCTGCGAACACCGTCGCCTGTCCGTCCAGCACAAAGCTGGTCGCTTCGGCTGCAAGCTCCCGCCCGTCAAGTACGAGGGGATGCATCCGGTATGAGTATCCGGAACCCAGCCTGTTCATCAACTCAAAGGCAAAGCCGCTGTCAGTGTTCCTGAGACTCTTCTTTACATACAGCCTGCGAAGCAGAAATCCCGGCACCGTTACCATAAGGCTCACTTCCTTCTGGCATTGACGCACGAAATCTTACCACTGCCAAGCCACACATTCCCCCTCTCGACACCTGAATTTATAGCTAATTCCCCGCCGACAACCCTTGACTCCTCTCCTAAACTCACCCCAAACGGCCACCCGCCACCGCCCGCAATTGTGCAGGTGTAGGGGCCGTTCGAGCACGGCCCAAGCTCCCACCCCCATCCGTTCACCCTGAGCCTGTCGAAGTGTCTCACGCAAGACAGCTCCCGCCATAAGTCCGCCAAGCCTGTTGCCTTCCCCAAACAAGTGTACCATTGGCAGAACATGTATTCCCATGGACGCCGGCGCTGCTCCGCAATGTGTCGCAAACTTCAGCCTCTCCAGCTATGCAAAGCGACGGAATGCTACGGAATGAGGCAGTTTTCGCGAAAAGCTCCGGAGCAGGCCCAGTAGTCCATCCGCCAACCCTTTCGGCGCACTCCTCCATTGCGCCCGAAGTGCCCGGCACTATTCCCCCGCCGAGGACTGCAGCTTCATCCGGTACAGCGCAGCCTCCGTCTCCACAACATCCGGGGGGAGCGGATTGGCGGCCCCAAGCATCCGCGAGAACAGGTAGATCTGGCATATCCGCTCGATGAGCGCCGCGATCTCCAGCGCCTCCTGCAGGTCGGAGCCCACCGCGACGGCGCCGTGGTTCCGGATCAGCGCCGCCTTCCGGTCCTCCAGCGCCTCGCACACCGAGTCCGCGAGCTCCTGCGATCCGGGAAAGCCGTACTCGGAGACGCCCACAGGCCCTCCGACCCGGATGACCATCTCGTCGATCAGCGGCGGCAGCTCGAGGCCCGCCACCGCGAGCACGCTGGCATACACCGAGTGCGTGTGCACCACGGCCCCGGCGTCAGGCCGCCTCCGGTAGATCTCCACGTGCAGCGGGCTCTCCACGGAAGGAATGAAGTCCCCCTCCACAGGTTCGAGCTCGAAGTCGGAGATCACGATGTGGCGCTCCGTCATCCGCGAATACGAGATGGACGAGGGCGTGACCGCCATGAGTTCAGCGCCGTCACGCTCCGGCAGACGCATGCTCACGTTCCCGCTGGTGCCAGTGACCAGCCCAATCGCCTCCATCTCCTTCGACGCTTCCAGCACCATACGCCTGGCATTAGCCCACTCGGAATTCACTGCTCAACCTCCTGTATGACCTGGTTCGCGGCAGCCCAGGACTCGTACAGGTCCCGGTACTGCGCCGTCTCCACGGGGCGCGGCTCCGCCACGCGCGTCCGCCGTCCCCCGAACGTCGAGGCCTCCCGCACCGACCCGAAGTCGCCAAGAGCGGTCGCCGCGCAAAGGTACGCCCCGAACGCGCTGACGTTCCCCTCACTGCTGACTCGAATCTCGCACCCCAGTACGTTCGCGAGTATGTCGGCAAACACGGGAGCCGCCGTCATACCGCCTCCAACAGCCACGTCGCCCGCCGGCGATCCGTACAGCGCCTCGGCCTGCGCCAGGTTCGACTTCAATGCGTACGCGACCGACTCCAGGCAAGCCCGCGCCATCTGCCCCCGTCCCGGCTCGCTGTACGTCATCGGCACCGGAAACAGCAGGCCGCCGGGCCGCATACCAAGGCTGCCCATGTCCATCAGAGACGGCCCCAGGAAGGCGGTAACCCCCTCTGAGCCCACAGGCGCATCTGCAGCCTCCTGGCTCATAAGCTCGTACGACCGTCCCTCGCCGGAATACATCGTGTCGCGCATCCACCGGAACGCGTGCCCCGTCGCGCCAGCGCTGCTCTCGAGCGCCCACCGGCGCCGCAGCGGGAAGCACTCCACCCACGTGCGGCCCTCCGGATGGAAGACCGGCGACTCGGTGACGAGCTGCAGCGGTGCGCTCCAGCCCGCGACGATCCCCACCTGCCCGGGCGCCGCCGTCCCCAGCCCAAGCAGCCCCGCCTGCGTGTCGGCAGTTCCCATCACAACCTGGACGCCTGCCCGCACTCCAAGAAAGGCGGCCGCCTCCGCAGTCAGCTTGCCGGCAGCCTCTCCTGCCTCAAGTATCGCGGGGGCCTTCGCCGGCTCGAGCCCGGCCTCCCGCATTATTCCCTCGCACCATGCTCGGGAGTCCACGTCCAGCAGTCCGACCCCGGAAGCCAGCGCGGGCTCAGTCGCCAACTCGCCGGTCAGCCGATACACCAGCCAGTCGGCCAGCGTAAGCGCCGTGGCCACCCTCGAGAAGTCGCGAGGCCTGTGCGCCCGCAGCCACTTCAGCTTGGCGGGAGCCAGCAGGAAAGACGGCGAGTGTCCGGTTGTGCGGTACATTCGCGGCCCGTTCCGGGCGTCCATCTCGCTCCCCTCGAACACGGCCCTCAGGTCGAGGTTCGGACCCATGTACAATTCCCGCCCGTCCTCGTCGAGGAACGCCACTCCTTGACGCTGGCTGATGACCGAGATCGCGACGACGTCGCCGAGAGGCGCGCCGGCCGCTCGCATCGCGAGGGCAACGATGCCGCGCACAGTAGCCCACGTTTCAGCGGGATCGAACTCTTGCGCAAGCTCTTGAGTGACATCGACGCCGGAGTAGCTCCACGGCGCCATCGAGCGGCCCACAGTCTCGCCGGCCCTGTTGAAGACAACGCACCTGATTGCGCTCGTCCCCGCGTCTATGACGAGTACATGACCCTCAGGCACGCCGGTCCCACACCTCCGGGTTGGCCAGCCTCTTCGGCCTCTTCCCCTGCATCCAGTGCCGGATGTCCTCCGTGATCATGACCGACTGCCGCCTCACCGTCTCTTCCGTGGCTCCGCCGACGTGCGGAGTCAGAACGACGTTTTCCAGCCCCAGCAACGGACTCGACGGTGCGACCGGATGGCTCTCGAACACGTCGATTGCCGCTCCCGCAATGGCGCCGGAGCCAAGCGCCTCCACCAATGCCGGCTGCTCAATTGCGGAAGAATTCGCCGTATTGATCAGGTACGCAGTCCGCTTCATCAGTCCGATCCGTCTCCCGTCCAGCAGCCCGGCCACGTCCTCCGTCTGCGGAACGTGCAGCGAGACGAAGTCGGCCTGCCGGAGCAGGTCGTCCAGCGCCATCGCCTCGACTCCCTCCGGCGTCGGCGCGTACGGATCGTGCCCAATCACCGTCATGCCGATTGCGCGAGCGACTTCAGCCAGCCTGCGCCCAATCGCGCCCAGTCCCACGATGCCCAGCGTGCGGCCCGCCAGTTCCACGCCGCGAAGCTCTCGATACGCGGCCGTCGGATCGCCCCATCGCCCGCCCGAAGTGTATGAGTGCGCCTCCGGAATGCGCCGCGCAAGGGCCAGCATCAGGCCCAGCACGTGCTCGGCAACCGCCTGCGAAGTCCTGCCGTGGGTATGCACGACAACCACGCCGTGACGCGTGGCCGCCTCCACCTCCACGTGGTTCAGCCCGGCATGGCAGACTCCCACGAACTTGAGGCAGTTCCCCTCCTCGAACAGCTCCTCGAACACGAAGTCAATCTCAACCACCAGGATGGAAATGCCCTCTGCGCTGATCCGCCTTCCGAGCTCCTCCGGGTCCCACATGAGGCGCGTCTCAAGCCAGCTCTCGTGGTCCACATCCATCTCTCGCCTGAGTTCGGCAAGGCAGCCGTCGTCGAACGGCGCTAGGACAAGGGCACGCTCCGTCAATGCGTTTGCCTCAATTCCTGGCCGCGCCGGCCTCGGCAACCAGGTCGGCGGCGAACACCCCGCTCCTGACCGCGCCCTCCATCGTCGAGGGCCATCCGACGTCGGTCCAGTCGCCGGCGAGGAACAGGTTCTCGATGGGCGTCCGGTGCGGTAGCCGGTGGGCCGCGGAACCGGGCGCTGGGCGAAACGTCGCCTGCTGCTGCTTGACCGCAAGAAACCGCTCGATCTTCGCGCCGCGCGCCCTCGGCAGCAGCCTCTCCATCTCCTCCGAGAACAGGTCCTTCAACTCATCTTTCGACATGCCGGCGAACTCCCACGCGCCGCTCAGCGAGATGCACAGGTACTGGCCCGGATAACCATTGTCGCCCTGTATCGCCGTCTTGTTGAACACGAACTGGACCGGGCTGTTCAGGAACACAACGAAGTCCTGGTCCATCACCTTCCTGTCGTACCAGAGATGAATGCCGACTATAGGCGCAAAGCTGAGCCCCGCCGCCTTGGAAAAGTAATCGCCCGAAGCAACGTCCTCGGGAAGCACCCTGAGCAACACATCGAACGGCAGTGCGCTCACATAGGCGTCCGCTTCTATCGCCGGGCCTCCGGCCACCTCAACCGCCGTGACCCGTTCGCCCTCGACGCGTATCGACCGCACCGGTCTGCCCAGCATTACCTCGTTGCCCGCGTCCTCGAGCCTCGACTGCGCCGGCGTCCCCGCCAGCGAAGTCAGACCCACCTTCGAAAACCCAATCGAAGCGAAGCCCGGACTCTTGAGCAACCCTTCCTGAAAGACCATGAGCGCCATGTCCGCGCTGACATCCCGCACCTCGTCGTTGAGCATGGGCAGGATGATGAGATTCCACAGATTCGCAATGGCACGCTCAGACTGCCCATGCCGCCGGAGCCACTCGTAGGCCGTCTCCCCGTCCAGTTGCTCCTTGAGCTTGCGTCTGTCGGAGAACTTCATACTGATCAACGCACTGGCCGCCTTCAACTTCTCCCTCAAGCTCAGGTGCGGGTAGCGAAGAAACGAAGGCAGAAGGTGCAGCGGCCCCAGCCAGGGCGTGCTCGAGATGACGCCCGATCTTCCGTCCAGAATGACCTCGGTCCGCAGCCTGCTCTGCAGGTAGGCGCTCTCGAGCGTGCCGGCCCACGACAGGAAGTCAACGTAGTACGAGCAGCACCCCATGAACACATGCTGGCCGTTGTCGATCTCCCAGTCCACCTGGTCGTCGTAGAAGGAGAACGCGCGCCCACCAAGAAACCGCCGGGCCTCCACAAGCGTCACCTTCAGGCCATGCTCGGAAAGCCTGCGTCCCGCCGAAAGTCCAGCTAACCCACCGCCTAGAACGGCTACCGACCTGGAACTGGCAGCATGCTTCTGGCCCATGTCCTTGCCATGATAAACAACTTGCGTCTGGTGTTCAGTGACGCCCGGCCGTCGAAGACCCTGAACCCGCCGTGCTCGATGTGGTCCAGCAGCGCGCTGTAGATGTCGTGAAGCACCGCGGGACAGGCGCGCGAGACTCCCGACAACAGGGGCAGCAGTCGTCTCCCCCGTTCGAAGTGTTCCCTCGCTCTGGCCGCCTGAGACCGCATCAGCTCGAGGAAAGGCTCGTTAATCACACCCGACAGCAGTTCCTCCTCCGAGTACCCGCACGCCTGTATCTCGTCCAGCGGGATGTAAATGCGGTCCCTCTCGGCGTCTTCCTTCACATCGCGGATGATGTTCGTCAGCTGCATCGCCAGCCCCAGGTCCATCGCGTGCTCCCTGGCCCTGGTGTCCGTGTAGCCGAATATCTCGATGCAGACCAGTCCAACCGCCGACGCCACCTTGTAGCAGTAGTCCCGCAGCTCCTCGAAGTCGTGGAACCTGGACCAGGTGAGGTCCATCTCAACTCCCTGCAGGATCTCTTCGAAGTACCGCTGCGGGATGCCGTACCGCTCGACCGTGTCGTTCAGCGCGATGAAGACCGGGTGGTCTGAGCCGTTGGACCCCATCTGTTCCAGCCTGCGCCTCGTGTCGGCGAACAACTCCAGCTTGCGCTCGTCAGAGAAATCCTCGTCGGCAATGTCGTCGCACAGGCGGCAATAGGCATACGTGGCGTAGATCGCCCTGCGCTTCTCCGCCGGCAGGGTGAGGAACGCGTAGTAGAAGTTCTTGGCGTTCCTTCTGGTCACAAGCCGGCACTGCTCGTAAGCTTCACGAAGGTCCTTGACCGGCGTGAAGTCAGTACCGGCGGTGCTCACCAGGCGGTCGCTATGCCCGCCCCAGAAGCTTGAGCTTCAGGAACGTCCCCAGCATGAGTCTGAGCTTTGAGGATCTAGAGAGCGCTGGCCGTGAACTGAGCACGTCATACCCGCGCTGCTCGATCATGTCCAGCACCTTCATGCCGCCCTTCGTGAACAGCGCGACGTCCAGCTTGAAGCGGCCGTCCAGGGTGTCGATCAGCTTCTCGCCTTCTTCAAACAGCCTTCGCGCCCTCTCCACTTCGAACGCCATCAGCGACCGGAACGCCTCGTTCACAACGCCGCGGGCTAGCTCGTCCTCCGAGTAACCGAACCGCCGCATGTCTTCGAGCGGAATGTAGATGCGGCCCATCGCGTAGTCCCGCGCAACGTCCTGCCAGAAGTTTGCGAGCTGCAGCGCGGTACACGTCGCGTCCGAGAGTCGCTGCCGATGCTCATCCCTGTAGCCGAACACGTACAGCACCAGCCGTCCCACGGGATTGGCCGAGTGCTGGCAGTAGAACTCCACGTCCTCGTAGCGGGCGTGCCTTTTGCTCCTCTGGTCCATCCGGTTCGCTTCCACAAGCCTCAGGAACGGCTCGCTCGGAATGTCGAACTCGCGAATTGTCTGCTGCAGCGCCTTGAGATACGCGTGCTCAGGCTCGCCCTCATAGCACCTCAGCAGGTCGCGCTCCCAGCCATCGAGCGCGGCCAGCCTGTCCCCGGCGTGCTCATCGCCAAGGTCGTCAACGGTGCGGCAGAACGCGTAGATTGCGTACAGGTGCTTGCGGGCTTCGTCTGGAAGAAAGCGCGACACCACCGTGAAGTTCTCGTAGTGAGACTTCGCCAGCGCTGCGCACAGCTCGTAGCCCCGTTCGGCCGATACAACGGCCGCACTTCCCGTGAGCACGTTAGAAGGCATTGCGGGCCCTGACGCCCGATACCGTGGCGGGCGCCCGGCAGATAATGGAGCGTGATGCCATATCGACGTCCTGCCAGACTGCACGGGACCCTCAGCCGGCGCGAGCGTCCCGCAAGAGATTTCGACGCACCACCATCATAGTACGCCTTTGGTCGCCTTCGACGCTCCATGCGGGGCGGTCCCGTTCAGGCCAGCTTTCCGGCCTGGCCTGCCCAGCCTGACATCAAGGCCGCCCTCGAAGTGCGTCCGGTAGCGCCCCAGCGCAGCCAGCGGCCAGTAGTGCCTGTACATGTGGTAGTTGATCATGAACCCCGCCGAGAGCGCTGGTCCCAGGTAAACGCCTTCCTTGCTTGGGTCGTCGCCCGCCAGTCTTTGGCCGATCCCATACCCCGGGAATCCCGTACCGGTGAAGAAAGGCTCATCCCAGGAGCCGTCGTCGTTCTGCGTTCTGGCAAGGTATTCGATTCCCCTGCGGACCGCGTCATGCTCAGCCTCGCCCGCCGCCATCAGCGCGATGCACGCCCACGCAGTCTGGGAAGCGGTGCTCGGCCCCACGCCCGCCAGCGAGCGGTCGGCGTACGACGCGCAACTCTCGCCCCAGCCTCCGTCCGAATTCTGGCAGGCGAGCGTCCAGTCAACCGCCTTTCTTACATGATCGGCGCTCATGTCAAGGCCAAGCTTCTCGAGGGCGGGCAGCACGGCGCCCGTTCCGTAGATGTAGTTCACTCCCCATCTGCCGAACCACGCCCCAAAGTCCTCCTGCTCGGAAAGCACGTACTCCAGCCCCTTGGCCACTGCGGGATGGTCGCGCGAATACCCCAGGTGGCCCAGCATCTCAAGAACATGGGCGGTTACGTCGACGCTCGGAGGGTCGATGATCTCGCCAAAGTCGGCGAACGGAATCCTGGCCAGAATCCTCCTGCTGTTGTTCTTGTCGAACGCTCCCCAGCCCCCGTTCGCGCTCTGCATGCCCAGGAGCCAGCGGACGCCCTGCCTCACGGCCGAGTCCTTTCGCTCCAGGTCCGCCATCCGGACCCTGTCCAGCGCCATCACGATCTCAGACGTGTCGTCCGTGTCGGGGTACAGGTCGTTCTCGAACTCGAACGCCCACCCGCCCGGGTCCACGTTCTTGACCTTAACCTGCCAGTCGCCCCCCGTAAGTACCTGTTGCTCGACCAGGTAGTCGGCCGCCAGTTGCAGCGCGGGATGGTCTGAGTCGAGGCCCGAGTCGAGTAGCGCGATCATCGCCAGCCCCGTATCCCACAGTGGCGATACGCAGGCCTGAACGCGCAGCGTGTCGTCTTCTTCGATGGCGAACGAATCGAATCCGGCAAGCCCCTTCCTGATCAACGGATGGTCCAGTGGATACCCAAGCGTGTGAAGCGCGATGATCGAGTACACCCACGGAGGCTGGATGCCTCCCCAACTCCCGTCAGCCTCCTGGTGCTCGACGATCCACTTCTCAGCTTCCTTGATCGCCTGCTCCCTGACAGGGTTCCAGGGGAACTTGTCCAGCTTCTTCAGGACGAAGTCGCTGTAGTAGAAGAAGCCATCCCAGCCGAGCGTTCGGCGGGGCTTCGGCAACGAGAAGTCCACCTCGGAGAGCGGCTGTGGAAACAGCTCGTCCACGCGCGCACTCTGCGGTATCTCGCGCGTGGGCCGCCGGTTCAGCACGATCAGCAGAGGAACGATCGTCGCACGCGCCCAGCTTGCGAAATCGTAGATGCTGAACGGCGCCCAGCCTGGCACCAGCATGATCTCCGGCGGCATCGTGGGAAGACCGTCCCAGTCCCACTGCTCAAACAGAGCGAACCAGATCTTGGTAAATGTCCTTGTCCTTGGTATGCCGCCCTGCGAGAGCACAAACTCCCTAGCCTTCCGCATGCCAGGCTCATCCGCCGAGACGCCCGTCAGCTTGAGCGCGAAGTAGCACTCCGCCGTTGTGCTCAGGTCGCCCTCAGCGCCGTAGAACTGCCCCCACGTACCGTCGTCCCGCTGGCGGCTCAGAATGAAATTGGCCAGCTTCCTCATGCGTTCGGGCTCTTCGATTCCAAGGAAGTAGTTCATCATGACGAACTCTGCTTCCATGGTCGTATTGGACTCGAGTTCGCCCAGCCAATAGCCCTGCTCGTACTGGGACGCGAGCAGATGTCGCTGCGCCCGCTGAATTGTCGTTGCGAGATCTTCTACAAGGGCCTCTGTCGCGGTCGGACCGTCTGCTCGGACCTTGGTCGCCTCCGGCGCACCTTGCCCGGTCCCGGCCTCTTGGAAGATTCGCGTGCTGTCGTCAATCATGCAATGCCTCGAGGAACCCGGACAGTGACTCGTTCGCCAGCCTTGACTGGGTTCGCAGCCTGAGAAGCCCGGGCCCGTCGAGCGGACGCCTCGCAAGGTGCTTCAGCGCCCGGCTCCATCGATTGCGGCGACTGTCCCTGGCCTCACAACTTACGAAGTACGGGAGGTCCTGGTCAGAGCGGTCCAACACGCTGCGAACTACGACCGAAGGGACGCTGTGCTCCGCAGCCAGGCTGCAGACCCAATAGCTCTCCATGTCCACAACCTGGACAGGAAATCTGCTGCCAATCCAGGACTTCAGGCCGGAGCCTGAAATGAACGTGGACACCGTCATGCATCCGCAGGAACCGAACTGTTCGCCGGCGGTCCGCACCCTCTCGGACATTTCGCGTACGAGTCCGTCATCCGCGCTCTGAATGGGCTCGGCTCCCGATTCACTCCAGGTGGCGGGAGGCCCATCAATGGCGGATATCTGATTGCACAGGAACAGATTTCCGGCATCGAGCTCGGGCGTCACGGCGCCGGCAAATCCAGCCGATATGATGAACTCCGGACTGAACGTCTTCAGCGCATATCGCGTGGCTTCTTCCGCGTTCTCCCTGCCTATGCCACCCTCCAGCACAACTACGTCCGGATGCGACGGCGACTCGAACACGCCAACGCCATTGGATTGGGTCGACTCTCTGAAGTCGCCTCGCCTGAGGTAACGGCTCACCTCTTCCCTGAGTGCTGTAACAATCGCGTACAACAGTCGGTCTCGCGTACTGTCCGGTACTACCCGGCGCCGATCCCGGCGTTCTGGAACGCGCCCTCCTTCACCATCCGGATGGCGTCGCTCGGCTTGGACAGCGCCTGGAAGATGCTCGCCGACTCGAAGCCGCAATGCATGAGACAGTCGGCGCACCGCGGGTCCTTGCCCACCCCGTAACGGTCCCAGAGCTCCTCGGAGAACAGATCGTCCACGTTCTGCGTGTGCCGGTCACCCAACAGGTAGCACGGCTCGCGCCACCCCATCGGCGTATAGGTCGGGTTGGAGAACGCCGTGCACTCGTACTCCCGGTTGCCCCTCAGGAAGTCCAGGTAGAGAGGATTGTTGTAGAACTTGATGCCCCGAGATGGGTCCAGGACGTTCTTGAACACCTTGCGCGCCCGCTGGCGTGAGATGAAGAGCTGCTGGTTGGGCACAGTCTTGAACTGGTACCCGGGCGAGACCATGCACCCTTCGACCCCTCGGTCGGTCATGTTCTTGAACATCTCGATGAGGTCTTCCTCATCGCAGCCGTTGAACACGGTCGTGTTCGTGGTCACGCGGTAGCCCTTCTCCAGCGCCGAATCGATCGCCCTGCTCGCGATCTTGAACACGCCCTTCCGGTACACGGACTTGTCGTGCGCCGCCTCCATGCCATCCATGTGGACAACGAAGCAGAAGAACTTTGAGGGCGGTATCTTCTTCATCACCCGCTCCATGAGCAGGGCGTTCGTGCACATGTACACGAACCTCCTCTGCTCGACTATTCGATTGACTATCTGGTCGATCTCCGGATGCAGCGTCGGCTCCCCACCGGCGATGGACACGATCGGCGCGCCGGAGTCCTCGACAGCCTGGAGACACCGGTCGACCGGCACCAGCCGGTCAAGAACGTGCTCGTACTCCCGGATTCGGCCGCATCCCTCGCAGGCCAGGTTGCACTTCTCGAGCGGCTCGAGCATCGTCACAAGCGGAAACCGCTTTCTGCCCTTGACCTTGTTCTTCAGGATGTACCACGTGAGCCTGAATGCCAGTTCCAGCGGTCTTCCCATCTTTAGTCTCCTTTGCGTGCTACCGGCGTTTAGTGGTCCCGGACCAACAGAAAATCAGCAAGCTCCTCCAGGCCGTCGCGGGTCTCCGGCGACAGCTCAACGGAGGCAATCGCCTCCACCGCCTGGTCCCTGTACCCCGCTGCCACATCCTGCGCGGACCTTCGAGTGTCGGTCCTTCCAAGGATCTCCAGCACCGTCGCCACGTCCCTATCGGAAATCTCGTTATCGGGCTGCTCATAGATAACCTGAAGTGTTCTGGCGTCATCGTTCTTCGAAGACGCCATGGCGTGCATCACGGGAAACGAGTTCTTCTTTCGCCGGATATCAGCGTACACGGGCTTCCCCGTTTGCTCAGTCTCTCCCCAGACGCCAAGGACGTCGTCCCGGATCTGAAATAGGAACCCCAGCGCCCTGCCGAACTCGTGGAAGGCTTCTCTCGTCTGCTGATCGCGTGAGCCGATCATCGCCCCAAGATCAACCGAACAACGAATCAGCGCTCCGGTCTTCTTTGAGATCATCTCCAAGTACTGATGAACGGTTATGTCTCTGCGGCCCTCGAATTCGAGGTCCATGTACTGCCCCTCGATCATTTCGAGGTACGCGCCTGTGAGGGCGCCCGCAACGTCCAGCGCAAGGCGCTCCCCAAGGCCCGAGTCAACCAGTTCCTGTACCGTCCTGTCCGCGATGGCTCGCAGAAAGTTCCCGGCCACGAGCGCCCTTGGCATTCCCCACTGCCAGTACAGCGTCGGCCGCCCGTGCCTTGTCTCGTCCCTGTCCTGAATGTCGTCGTGGATCAGGGAGAAATTGTGCACATACTCCAGTGCGACCGCGGCGGGCATCGCCTGCAGCACATCTCCGCCGGTCGCTTCGCAGGCGATCAGGCACAGAGATGGCCTCAGTCCCTTGCCGGCGCGCTCTTCTACACGCCGGCCGCGCACATCTCCCCATCCCATGTGGAACCTGAGCATGTCGCAGAGCCCGTCGCAGCCAACGCTGAGGCCGCGGCGCAGCGCAGCCCCAATGTGGCCTTCGTATAGCTGAAACGCGCCCGGCAGTTGACTTGCTCGCCTGACGCTCATTTCTGCGGCCGGTAAAGTCAAACTGCTTCGCTCACTCTGCAGAGGGTGGATAGCAGGGATACATCGGTAAGCGATGGTATGCTAGCAGTGGCCCAAGATAGGTGTCAATAAGACCTGAAACGACCCCCTGACACACGCGCAAGAACCTAGCCACCGCCTTGCCACAACAGAGTACCTTTGCACCGTGCAACCGGGCACATGGGCAACACCTAGATCCTCTCCCATCAAAGGGAGAGGAGGGGCTGTTGCACAGGCGATATGGTTCTTCCGGGTTCTCTTGTCGCCGGAGTGACAGTGTTGCGGGGTGAGGCGGGTATTGCCGTGGCGTGGTTTGGCGGGCCGTTCGCGAACGGCCCCTACGCCTGAGGGATGGCGGCGGGATTCTGTTGCCGGAGGGTGTTGGCGGGCGCGACGTGCCCCACCCCACTGGATTCCGGCTGACCCCCGGTTCACGCTTTCGCGTGAATACCGGAATGACGGGGTTGCGGGGTGGGCTGGCTTTTTGTAGGCGCTGGGGAGACTTGGGGCGAGAGCTGGCTTGCGTAAGGCCCTTCGACAGGCTCAGGGCGAACGGATTCCTGTCGACGCTTTGGTGTGGCGCGTGGTTGGGCGTGACGTGCCCCGCCCCGCTGGATTCCGGCGCGGGCCAGTTTTCTTTTGCCGGCGTGGCGTGTGTTCGAATGTCCACTGTCGCGGGCATGTGTGGATCAAGGGGGAGCCTCGGTTTCGCTGTCGTCCGGGCCGGAGTCCTTTTTGGTGTTTTGGGCGATGAAGGCGGAGGGCGTCCGGCATGAATCACGGATGCGCCTGATCGCGTCCATGACTTCGCCTGCGGCGATGGACAGTTCTACCGCTGTGCGGGCGTGTTCTTTGAAGTAGTGATCCGTTCCGTTGTGCACGATGATGCTGCTCGTCTCGTCGGGGTTGAATGCTCCGGGCTTCTCGGGCGGCGGGAGCCTGCCCACGGCGTCCATCAGGGCGTCCGACGCTTTGAAGACTGCTCGGGTGTTCAGACCGTCGTCCCGGCTGTGGCCGTATGTGTTGACGTACGGGGGTTCGTAGTCTAGGAGCACGTCGGCATCGGCGGTGGAGTCGTCAGCGGAGGACCCCATTCCCTCGAGGGACTCGGGACAGGCTCCAATCTTCCCCAGCAGACTGGGGAAGAGGTTAGAAGAGTCGTGTTCGTCATCCCTGCCGTTCGACGAGATCAGGGAAGGCTGGGGAAAGAGTGGTAGGTCGTCGGGGGCTTCGTCGAAGCCGCGGCGGAGCAGCTCTTTGGCGGCGTCTATGCGATGGTGCGGCCCGAACCCGGGCATGAAGCCGAGCATGACGTCGACGAGGAAGCGTACGGCCCGGCGGCCTCCGTCGGTCTCTGCGCGTATGAAGAGCGCAAGGTCGGGGTTGAGGTTGGCGGTGTCGATGGTGTCGGCCTCCGGCTGCTCTGCACGCCTCATTGAAGGCGAGGGCAGGCCTGCGAACTCCTTCGCTTCGTCGAAGCCGAGCTTGATTAGCTGGCGTGCGGCGTCGAGCCTGTGATGAGGCTTGGCGTCGCGTATCTCGTCCTGCATTGCGGCGACGAGGAATCGCACGATGAGTCTGCCGTCCTTGGTCTCATCTCGGACGATGCTCTGTATTGGTGATATGGCCGTTGTTTCGCTAGACACGTGTTCTAGTTTAAGGCCTTGCGAACTACTGTGTCAAGAGGGTGTGGGTGGGATTTGGAGGTTAGTGCATGGTGGTTGTCGGGGGGTGCCCCCGCCCCTCTGGATTCCGGCTGGCCCCCGGGTCCACGCTTTCGCGGGAGTGCGGGGATGGCGGTGTTGTGGTGTGGGTTGGTGTCTGGGAACAACTTTGCTTTGCGGGCAACGGCTTTAGATTCTTCACTCCGCTTCGCTTCGTTCAGAATGACAGCTCCGTGTGGATTCCTGTAATCGAGGCGAGTGGTTCGATAGGCGAAATGCCCCCGTCCTTCTGGATTCCGGCTGGCCCCCTGGTTCACGCTGTCGTGGGAGTGCGGGGATGGCGGGGTTGTGGTGTGGGTTGGCTTTTTGTGGGCGCTGGGCGGACTTGGGGCGGGAGGTGGCTTGCGTAAGGCCCTTCGACAGGCTCAGGGCGAACGGGTTCCTGTCGACGTTTTGGTGTGGCGAGTGGTTGGGCGGGCCGTTCGCGAACGGCCCCTACGCCTGAGGGAGGGCGGCAGGGTTCTGCCGCCGGAAGGTGTTGGCGGGCGTGGGGTGCCCCCGCACCGCTGGATTCCGGCTGGCCCTGGTTCACGCTGTTGCGTGAATGCGGGGGTTGTGGGGTGGGTTGGTGTCTGGGAACAACCTTGTTTTGCGGGCAACGGCTTTAGATTCTTCACTCCGCTTCGCTTCGTTCAGAATGACAGTTCCGTGTGGATTCCTGTAATCGAGGCGAGTGGTTCGATAGGCGAAACGCCCCCGCCCCGCTGGATTCCGGCTGGCCCCGGGTTCACGCTGGCGCGGGAGTGCGGGAGTGACGGGGTTGTGGTGTGG
This sequence comes from Dehalococcoidia bacterium, assembly GCA_965116985.1. Taxonomy (GTDB): domain Bacteria; phylum Chloroflexota; class Dehalococcoidia; order Lucifugimonadales. The sequence continues at coordinate 1,159,122 of OZ220745.1, forward strand.
GTTGGTGTCTGGGAACAACCTTGTTTTGCGGGCAACGGCTTTAGATTCTTCACTCCGCTTCGCTTCGTTCAGAATGACAGTTCCGTGTGGATTCCTGTGATCGAGGCGAGTGGTTCGATAGGCGAAATGCCCCCGCCCCTCTGGATCCCGGCTGGCCCCGGGTTCACGCTGCCGCGTGAATGCCGGGATGACGGGTTTGTGGTGTGGGTTGGTTCTACTTCGCCGGCGTGGCGTCCCGGGGCGGGCCGTTCGCGAACGGCCCCTACGCTTGAGGGAGGGCTGACTTCTAGCGGACGCTGCTCGGCGTAAGGCCCTTCGACAAGCTCAGGACGAACGGGTTGGGTAAGGGCACTTTGGCGGACTTGGGGCGAACGGGTTGGCTTGCATAGGGCCCTTCGACAGGCCCCTTCGTCGGTGCTCAGGACGGGGTCAGGGCGAACGGGATGGGTGAGGGCACTTTGGCGGACTTGGGGCGGGAGCTGGCCCCAGGCCTCCACTGAGGAAGAGCCGGAGCGCGAAGACCTCGCCCCCGAAGCCGTAGCCGATGAAGAGGCCTCCCCTGGGGAGGAGCCGGAGCCCGGACCGGCCGTCCGGGACGAAGACTCCGCCGTGCCGTAGTCAAAGCCCGGCTACTTCTACCGCGACGAGTTGAGCGCCCACGAGAAGAAGGTACTGGACAAGGGCGGCACCCTCCACTGGCACAACGTCGAACGCCGCTTCCCATGATGAATACCGTAAGAGTGCCTCGTATAGGCCGGAGCCTGCCCTGAGTTTGAGGGGCCGGAATCCAGGGGGCGTGGGAGTGCGCATGCGCACTCCCAAGGAATGGGGAGGGCTCCCAGCCCCCGCCTTCTGTCATCCCGAGTCCCTCGAGGGATCTAAGACTTCCCGCATTCCCTCGACGGCTGGAACCCGGGGCAAGCGGGAATCCACTGGTGTGGGGGGCCTCCGCCCGCAACTCCATTGGGCAAAGCCAACCCTGAGCCCCCGCTTGTGCCCGTTTTCACTTGCCCCTCAAAATGGTATGGTAGATTTCCAACTCGGAATCTGTGTGTCGCCGAAGGCGAAAACGCGTCGGAGCCTCGATGGACGACTACTTCCAACAGTATGGGCTCATAGCCATCTTCGCGGCGATAGCCGTGGCCGTCCCAACCGGTATGCTTATGGCCTCTTGGTCGCTGTCTCTGATCGGAGTACGCCCAAAGCAGCCGTCAGCCATCAAGAAGGCCATCTACGAATGCGGTTTCGAGACCCTGACCGGCAAGTGGAGCCAGTTCAACTTTCGGTATTACACCTTCGCCCTCATCTTCGTCATCTTCGATGTAGAGGTCGTATTCCTGTTTCCCTGGGCAGCCAGCTTTGGCGTCCTCTCCAGGCAGTTCGGCCTGTTCGTCCTCATTGAAATGCTCGTCTTTGTCGGAATCCTTGTGATCGGCTGGCTGTACGCATGGCGGAAGGGGGCGCTCAGATGGGCATAGCCGACGGCTCAGGAGTACCGGACGCGGCTTCCGCCAACATCCCCCTGTTTGCCAACACGTGGGACCTCGACCGCGACGAGGGCCGGACCATCAACGAGATGAAGGCGACGCACACCTCAGCCATGCCTGAGCCGGTCATCGACATTCCCGACGACCTGAAGCGCAGCCTGACGGTCACCTCGTTGGACACCATCATCAACTGGGGGCGAAAGTCAGCCGTGTGGCCGCTGTCGTTCGGCCTGGCCTGCTGCGCGTTCGAGATGATGGCAAGCGCGATGTCGCGCTTCGATATCGCGCGCTTCGGCATGGAGGCGTTCAGGGCCTCGCCGAGGCAGGCGGACCTCATGATCGTGGCTGGGACCGTCACGTGGAAGATGGCGCCGCCCATCCAGCGCGTATACGAACAGATGCCGGAACCCAAGTGGGTGATCTCAATGGGCGTCTGCGCAACGAGTGGAGGCCCATACTACGGCTCGTACAGCGTGGTGCCGGGCGTCAACCACATCGTCCCCGTGGACGTGTATGTCCCCGGCTGCCCGCCCCGGCCGGACGCCCTCCTGTACGGCGTCATGCAGCTGCACGAGAAGATCAAGCGTTACTCGATCCTGCAGAAGAACCTGAGAGAGGGGACCGAGTAGGCCACGGATGACCAAACAGCTATCCGGTGAGTTTGTTGCCCGCCGCATAGACGGAGCGCACGCGGACACTGTCGAAAGCTGGTCCGGTACTGACGTATGGATCAGGCCTGAAGACCTTCAGAAGGTCGCTTCTCACGTGTACGTCGACCCTGAACTGGACTTCGCGTTCCTCAACTCCATAACCGCCGTGGACTACATCGAGTACTTCGAGCTCATCTACCACCTGCGTTCCATGAGGCTCAATCACAGCGCGGTGATCAAGACAAAGGTTTACGGCCGCGAGGAGCCGGAGGTGAAGACCGTAACCCACATATGGCGCGGCGCCGACCTTCAGGAACGCGAGATTTGGGACCTCATGGGAGTGAGATTCGACGGCCATCCAAACATGAAGCGCGTCCTGCTCTGGGAGGACTTCCCAGGGCATCCTCTGCGCAGAGACTACGTAGGCTGAGTATCGGAGACTACCGATGGCGATACGCAGCGAACCAGTAACCATCAACATGGGGCCGCAGCACCCCAGCACTCACGGCGTGTTCAGGCTGAGAGTCACCTTCGACGGCGAAGAGGTCATCGACGTCGAGCCCGTTATGGGCTACCTGCACAGGGGCACCGAGAAGCTGGCCGAAGGCCGCACCTTCGTCCAGATAGTCACCCTGACCGACCGGCTTGACTACGTCGCCGCCATGTCGAACAACCTCGCGTACGTGCTCTCCGTGGAAAAGCTGGCAGGCATCGAGCCCACGCTGCGGAGCCAGTACCTTCGCGTCATCTGCGCGGAGTTGCAGCGCATCGCCAGCCATCTGATCGCCACCGGCTTCTTTGCCTTGGAGTTGGGTACGTTCGCGGGCACTCCGCTGATGTACTGCTTCCGGGAGCGCGAACGCATTCTGGACATGTTCGAGATGCTGTGCGGCGCCCGGATCACCGTAAGCTACATGAGGCCGGGCGGGGTGCTTCAGGACGCCCCGGAGGAGTTCTGGTCCGCGCTGCAGACCTTCACAGAGGAAATGCCCGGCTACATCGACGAGTTGGAAGACCTCATTTCAGGCAACGAGATCGTCCTCTCGCGGACCCGTGATGTCGCCATCCTCAGCGACGAACTCGCCATAAACGCCTCCGTCACGGGACCGATGCTGCGAGCCAGCCGCGTCCTCTGGGACCTGCGCAAGGCCGATCCGTATGAAGTGTACGATCGCCTGGACTTCGATGTCCCGATTGGCTCCGTTGGAGACACCTTCGATAGATACATCGTCCGCATTCAGGAGATGCGCGAGAGCGTCAAGATACTGAAGCAGTGCATGGCGCAAATCGAACCGGGCCCGGTCCGGACCGACGCTGCGTACTTCCTGCGCGCCCCTGCCGGCGATGCCTACGCCGCTGTTGAAGGCCCCAAGGGCGAGCTTGGCTTCTACCTTGTGGGCGACGGCGGGATCTCCCCCTACCGATGCAAGATCCGGTCGCCCTCTTACATCAATCTTGAAGTCCTGCGTGACCTTCTGGTGGGCTGGAAGATGGCCGACCTGATCATCGTGTTTGGCAGCTTCGACATCGTGATGGGCGAGGTGGACCGATAGTGGACAACGTCCTAGCCGCAGGCGTGCTCGACTTCGGCAGCATCTACCGGTTCTTTGATGGGTTCCTCCCGGAGAATCTGGACTGGCTTGCATACACCATCGCGGGCGGAGTCCTGGCATTCATAGTGGTGAACGCGGTTATCCTCTCGGTTTCCGCATTGACCTGGTTCGAACGCAGGGCACTTGGCCGCATCCAGTCCAGGCTGGGGCCTAATCGCTGGGGCCCCTTCGGCCTGCTCCAGCCCTTCGCTGACGTGCTCAAGCTCCTGACCAAGGAGGACACCGTCCCGGAGACCGCGGACCGGCCCGTGTTCAACACCGCTCCCATAGTTCTGACCGCCGCGAGTCTGCTCGTGTTCGCAGTCATCCCGTTGGGCCACGAGTCGTTCCTTGGCAGGCTGAACATCGGCGTTCTCTTCATCGTAGCGGTCACGTCGGTCAACACGCTGGCCGTGTTCATGGCGGGCTGGGCGTCGCGCAACAAGTACGCCATGTTCGGAGCCGCGCGCGGAGTCGCCATGCTGCTCAGCTACGAAGTCCCGATGGGACTGGCCATCGTGGGCGTCGCGCTTGCGGCCGGCTCTCTCGCAACCGCGGGGATTGTGGAAAGCCAGGCCATCCCGTTCTTCATCCTCCAGCCGCTGGGATTCCTCGTGTTCGTGACGGCGGCGCTCGCCGAAATGAGCCGGGCTCCCTTTGACATGATCGAGGCGGAATCCGAGCTAGGCGCCGGGTATCACACCGAGTACAGCGGGGTGAAGTTCGCGGTGATGCAGCTTGCGGAGTTCGGCGCCCCGATCGCGCAGGCCGTTGTCATAGTCACGCTGTTCCTGAGCGGCTGGCGCGGCTTCGAGCCCGTGCCGGGCTGGATATGGTTCCTGATCAAGGTCTTCGGAGTTATTGCGTTCCTGCTCTGGACACGCGCAACCTGGCCCAGGCTTAGAGTCGACCAGATAATGGAGTTCGCCTGGAAGGGGCTCTTCCCGCTTGCGCTCATCAACCTCTTCGCTGTGGCTATTGAAATCCAGCTATTGCAGAATGACGCTGGCCGGATATCCACGCAGGGTTACTGGACTATGGCCGCGATAAATTGGGGCATTACGGTGGTGGCGATCATGGCCATGGCAAACCTCCTGGGCCAGGGCAGGCTGAAGCGTCCCGCCCCGGTGCCCTCCACGTTGGCCAACATGCAGGCCGGGTCTGATTAGGCAAAGGTGAACTGATGTATGGAATAGGAATGGCCAAAGGCATGGTCGTAACGCTGAAGAACTTCGTGCTTCCCAGCCGGAAGTTCGCTCAGCAATACCCTGACCGGCGCATCGGCCCGATGGGCCTTGCGAAGGAGGCGGGCTCCAACGTCTTCTCATACGCGCTCCGCAACCCCGGCATGACGCTGAAAGCCATGGTGGGCGCCGCGACGATTCCCGTCCGCGTCACCCAGCACGCCCGCTTCCGCGGAGAAGAGTTCTCGTGGTACGAGGAGCGCTGCACCGGCTGCGCAAGCTGCGCGAAGTACTGCCCTCTCGGAATCATCCGCATCGTCACGGACCCAAGCGGCACCGACCTCGCCGAGGGAGACAAGTACCGGATCGACACGTTCGACATCGACATCGGCCGCTGCATGTTCTGTGGGCTCTGCGTCGAGGCATGCCCGTACGACGCTCTGCACATGGGCAGCGGCTTCGAAGAGGGGACTTACAGGCGCGATGAGCTCGTAATCGAGGTGGACCGCCTGCGAGAGGCGCCCAAACGGCCCAGCAACTGGTTCCGCCCGCAGATGGAGAGCGGCCGCTACGACCCCTTTGAGGGCGAGGATATGCCCTGGAACAAGGCCGGGCGGCATGAGCAGCCTTCCCGCGACGAACTTACGGAGAAGTGGGCCAACAGATGACACTGGCCACAGGCGCTGAAAACGCCCTAATCGTCGACATCGCGTTCTGGGTGATCGCGGTTTCCAGCATCATCGCCGCTGTCGCCGTAGTTCAGCTGCGCGACGTGTTCCGCGCCGCCCTGTTCCTCGTCGTCTCCTTCCTGGGAGTGGCCGGTATGTTCGTCCTGCTGCGCGCGGAGTTCCTGGCGGCCGTGCAGGTACTTGTTTACGTGGGAGCCATCTCCGTCCTGATCCTGTTCGCGATTCTCATGACCCAGGACACCGAACAGGGCAATCCAAGCAACCTGCTGCGCATTCCGGCGCTGATCGTGTCCGGGCTCTTCCTGGCCGCCGCCGTCTTTGTGGCCGTAACAACCGAGTGGACGCTCATAGGTGACTACATCGAGCTTCCGGGGACGCCGGCTGCAGAGGCCGAAGCGATTCGTCAGGAGTCGGCCAAGGTCTTCTCCGGGACAATCCCCGTAGTGGGCAAACTGCTGATCAGAGACTACGTGCTCGCGTTCGAAGTAGCATCCGTCCTCCTGCTTGCCGCCGTGGTCGGCGCGCTGGCCCTCGTAAGGGAACGTTAAGCCTTGTCGCTGGAAAACTTCCTCATAGTCGGCGCGATCATCTTCTCGATTGGGCTCTATGGCGCCCTCACCAAGCGCAACGTGATCACCGTCCTTATGTCCGTGGAGTTGATGTTCAACGCCGTCAACATCACAGCGGTGGCGCTCTCCCGCTCGATTGCCCCCGCCAGCGTCATACAGGTCGCGGAGACTCACGGCGGCAACATGGCGACTGCAGCGCAATTCCTGCTCACCGGCCAGATTTTCTCGGTGTTCATCATCACGGTCGCCGCCGCGGAAGTGGCGCTCGGACTCGCCATCGTGATAGCCATCTACCGGATCAGGGAGTCCGTCTTCGTTACAGACGTCGCGGAGATGAAGAATTGATCTTGAGCAACTCAGATCGGACGGAGCAGGCAGCGTGACCGAGCAGGAAAAGCCGGAAGGGTCCGTACTCACGATGTGGGTAGAGTACCGGAAGGTATCTACGCTCATGGTCGCGCAGATGTGGAAGGACGTGCTGGAAGGAGAAGGCCTGCCAACCAAGATTCTTCCGGAAGGCGACATTCTGGACTGGGGCGAACGCACTCCGTTCAGGGTGCTGGTCCCCATGGGGCGCGAGCACGTTGCCGACGAGATCTTGAGGAAGCTCTAGAGTGATCCCCGAACTCGCTGCATGGTTCATATTCCTGCTGCCCCTGGGTTCCTTCACCCTCATCGCCGTCCTGATTCGTCCCTTCCTGAATCGTAGCCTCCATGAATACGCGGGCTACGCGACCATCGCGGCGATCGGCGGATCTTTCATCCTGTCGATCTGGGCTCTCGGGAGCGTCGTCGAGGGACACAACGCCGAGATAGGCTGGGCGTCTCACGAATGGATGACCGTCGGCAGCTTCCGGTTCACCGTCGGCATTCTCATGGACCCACTCACGGCAATCATGCTCTTCGTGGTCACCGGGGTGAGCCTCCTGATACAGGTCTACTCCCTTGGCTACATGAAGGGCGACGAGAGCTTCGCCCGCTACTACGCATTCATGTCGCTGTTCACCGCGTCGATGATCGGCCTCGTCCTGGCCCGCAACGTCATCCAGCTATTCGTGTTCTGGGAGTTGGTCGGCCTCTGCTCCTACCTGCTCATCGGCTTCTGGTACAAGCGGCCTGCTGCGGCAAACGCCGCAAAGAAGGCCTTCATAGTCACGCGCATCGGCGACTTCGGGTTCCTGCTGGGCATCCTGTACCTGTTCCTCAACGGCGGAGCCGTGGGCGGAGGCAACCCGTTTGACATTCCCACGCTTAACGAGGTTGCGAAGGCCGGGCTGTTGGCAGGCAGCGCGGCCACGTGGATAGCCGTCGGCCTCTTCGCCGGCGCGATCGGCAAGTCTGGGCAGTTCCCGCTCCACACATGGCTGCCGGACGCAATGGAGGGCCCTACCCCGGTAAGCGCGCTGATTCACGCTGCCACCATGGTCGCCGCCGGCGTGTTCCTGGTGGCAAGGTTCTTCGATGTGTTCGCCGCCTCACCCGCCGCGATGGACACCGTCGCGATCATCGGCGGCTTCACGGCTATCTTCGCCGCGACCATGGGGCTTGTGTCGAACGACATCAAGCGAGTGCTTGCCTACTCGACAGTCAGCCAGCTGGGATACATGATGCTGGCGCTCGGCGTCGGCGCGTATGGGCCGGCCGTCTTCCACCTTTTCACCCACGCGTTCTTCAAGGCCCTGCTCTTCCTCGGCTCAGGCAACGTCAATCACGCCACCGGCACGTTTGACATGCGGTATATGGGCGGCCTGCGGCGCGTGATGCCAATCACCCACATATGCTTCCTGATCGGAGGCCTCAGCCTCGCAGGCGTGTTCCCGCTGGCCGGCTTCTGGAGCAAGGACGAGATTCTTGCCAGCGCATGGGGCGGCGACACCGTGAGCCAGGTCGTATTCTGGCTTGCGCTGGTTGCGGTGTTCATGACCGCCTTCTATATGTTCCGCGCCATCTTCATGACCTTCGAAGGCGACTTCAGAGGCGGCGCTGCCAGTGACCCGCACGCACCTGAGGACGGGCATGGCGTGCATCTCGCCGAATCGCCGCGCGTTATGGTCCTGCCGGTAGTTGTCCTCGCCGTAGCCGCCGTAGTTGCCGGATTCGTGGCCAACTCCGTCACTAGTCTGGGCGTGGTCCCGATTCACTGGCTCAGCCACTTCCTGCACGCGGACATCAAGGCGTTCAACATCCCCCTGGCTGCTACTTCCAGCCTGGTCGCGGTGGCAGGCATAGGCCTCGCCTATCTGATGTACTCGCCCGGCGCGCCGTCGTTCAGATTCGCCTCAGGTCTCATGAGGGTTCCTCATGCGGTACTCGTCAACAAGTACTACATGGACTTCCTATACGAGAGGGTCCTGGTCCGCGTCTGGTTCTATATGCGCCTGGCCTTCGCCCTGGACTGGCTGGACAAGTCGATCATCGACGGCACGGTCCGCGCGATCGACAAGCTGGGCCGCAGCATAGGAAAGCCCCTGGCGCTGCCTCAGACCGGCCAGCTGCAGGGCTACGGCATGGTCATCTCAGTCGGTATCGTCATCATCTTCGGCGTGTACCTGATATGGCGCTGATGCAGTGGTAGAAGGCATGGAAACTCAGTTCCATTGGGTCCTGACTGTGGCGGTCTTCCTGCCGGCGGCCGGCGCCCTTCTGATCGCCCTTGCAGGCAGGACCGACGCCCTTGTCCGCATTATCGCCGGCGCGGTGGCGCTGGCCGAACTCGCGCTCAGCATCGCGATATTTGCCGAGTACTATCGAGACCCTTCAGGATTGAGGATGGTCGACAGGGTCCCCGACTGGATTCCCATCGAGTCCTTCTCGGTCCAGTACTTCCTTGGCGTCGACGGCCTCAGCGCCCCACTCGTGCTCCTGACCGGCATTCTCGGTATGGCGGCGGTGTACGCCTCCTGGAGCGTGAAGCTCCGGGTCCGCGAGTACTTCATCTGGCTCCTGATCCTGCAGACAGCGGTAATGGGAGTCTTCCTGGCACAGGACTTCCTCCTGTTCTTCGTTATGTGGGAACTGGAGCTCATTCCCATGTTCTTCCTGATCTCCATCTGGGGGAGCGGCCGGAAAGAGTACTCGGCCATGAAGTTCCTGATCTTCACGCTGGGCGGAAGCGCCTTCATGCTGGTGGGGATTCTCGCCCTGTACTTCTCGGCCGGCACCTTCGACATGACCCTGCTGCCTGGACTCATCCAGTCCAAGACGCTGCTGCTGCCCATAGGGTGGATTTTCGCGCTGCTGTTCATTGCGTTCGCCGTCAAGCTCCCGGTCTGGCCGCTGCACACGTGGCTGCCGGACGCCCACACAGACGCTCCGACAGCGGCGAGCGTGATGCTGGCGGGCGTGCTCCTGAAGATGGGCGGCTACGGCATGGTGCGAGTCGGAGCGGGAATGTTCCCCGAAGTGCTCGCCGACTTCGCCCCATGGCTGGTGGCCCTCGGCGTGATAAACGTGCTCTACGGCGCAGTGGTCACAGTCAGGCAAACTGACCTGAAGCGCCTGATCGCTTTCAGCAGCATCAGCCACATGGGTTACGTGCTGGTCGGCATCTCATCGGTCGCCGGCGTCGCCGGCGTGGTGTCGCCGCTGGGCCTCACGGGCGCATCGATGCAGATGTTCACGCACGGAACCATTACGGGCCTGATGTTCCTGCTGGTCGGAATCGTCTACGAGAAGGCGCACACAAGACACATACCGCACCTCGGCGGACTGGCGAGCAGGATGCCGCTCTTCGCCGTCGCCTTCCTCGTCGCAGGCCTGGCCTCGCTCGGACTGCCCGCGACCAGCGGCTTCGTCTCCGAGATCCTGGTGTTCCTGGGCACGTACCCCGTGTGGGACTGGCCGACCGCCCTCGCGGTGTTCGGCATCGTGATAACGGCGGGCTACATCCTGTGGATGGTGCAGCGGTCCATGTTCGGACAGCGGCCCGACAGGTTCGACGACATCTCGGATGCCACACCTCTTGAGATGGTTCCCGTCGCCGTCCTGGTGGCGGCAATCATTGTCGTGGGCGTGTACCCGGCCTTCATCACCGACGTGTTCGCCGGGGGAATCGCGGAGATGATGGAGCCGATCAGACAGGCGGCCATGGCCGCGGCAGGATAGCTTGACCAAGTGACACTACACGATCTCTACCTGCTGTCCCCTGAACTGAGCGTCGCGGGCCTCGGCATGCTCGTCCTGTTGATCGATCTGGCTACCTCCCGCAAAGGCTACATCGCCGCACTGGCAGCGCTCGGCCTGGCTGTGCCTCTGGCTCTGACGATCGTCCTCTGGGTCGACATGGACCAGGGCGGCTATTCGGAAATGCGCGGGGTCTTCAACACACTGGTGGTGGACAAGTTCAGCCTTTTCTTCAAGATGCTGTTCGTCGGCGCGGCCGCCCTGGTTGTATTGATGTCAACCGAGTACGCAAACAGGTTCCGCCGGTTCCAGGGCGAATACTACGCGCTGATACTGTTCTCCGTCTCCGGCATGATGCTGCTGGCTTCCACGCTGGAGATGATCACGATCTACATCTCCCTTGAGCTCACTGCCCTGCCGATTGCTGCCCTGGCTACCTTCCTGCGAGACGGCAGGTCAACCGAAGCAGGAATGAAGTTCCTCATACTCAGCGCCGTGAGCTCCGCCGTGCTGCTATACGGCATGGTTATGGTCTACGGCTTCACTGGAACGACGTCCCTACCTGAAATCGTCGACAGAATGCAGGCGATCGGCCTGACCACGGGCGAGCCGTTCGGAAGCTACGCGTTACTGTTCGGCGTAGTGCTCATCGTTGCCGGCTTCGGGTTCAAGATCGCCGCGTTCCCGTTCCAGATGTGGGCGCCGGACGTTTACGAGGGCGCTCCCACGCCGGTCACCGCCTTCCTCTCCGTTGCCAGCAAGGCGGCCGGGTTCGCAATCATACTGCGGTTCTTCTACCTCGCCTTCTCGAATGAAGCCGTGAGCCTGGACTGGAGCTTGCTCTTCGCCGTGCTGAGCGCAGTGTCGATGACTTTGGGCAACCTGATCGCGATTCAGCAGAACAACCTCAAGAGGCTGCTCGCGTACAGCACCATCGCCCACGCCGGGTACCTGATGGTCGGACTCGCCGCCGTCTCCACGAGGGCGACGGTGGACAACGCGCTGGGCGGCCCTTCCGGCGTTCTCTTCTACCTCGGAGGCTACGCCGCCACCAACCTGGCCGTTTTCGCGGTAGTAATCGCCATTACAACGCGAACGGGCGGAGAGGTAATCGACGATCTTCGAGGAATGGGACGCAGGTCCCCGTTCCTTGCCGGTGCCCTCGCGTTTGGCCTGATCTCGCTGATCGGCGTGCCGCCTACGGTCGGCTTCATGGCCAAGGTGTACATCTTTGGTGCAGCCGTCAACGCGGACCTCCACTGGCTCGTCGTGGTAGGCGTCGTCAACTCCGCCTTGTCAGCCTACTACTACCTGCGCCTCGTCAAGGCCATGTACCTCGAGCCGGCTGAAGATGAGACCCCCGTACGGACCGGCGTGCCCACAGGCGCGGCGATCATTGCGTCGACCGCTGCCGTGCTCTTCTTCGGCGTGTACCCGACTCCGCTCATCGAGGCAGCCCGGAACGCCGTAGACGTCCTGCTGGTAGTGGTATAGGCATCGTCGCCCCAGGGCCTGGCTAGGAGGTACGGCGCCTCGCACAGCCCGATGCGTTGTCCGCAGACCGGGCATCGCCTACCATTGATCCTAACTTGGTCCCTTCAGTGTCTTCCGCCGATGTAGTTGGTTTCGTGTACAACGGGCAGCGCCCCGAGTACTTGGACTTCGCACGCCGTCTGGCTGTCTCGCTGGAGGCACCGAGCACCGCCTGGTTCTGCGCGGCGGAAGACCTCGAATCTCTCGGGGCACAGTTGGACGACACCGGCGTCATCGTCACCATAGGCGGCGACGGCACGATCTTGAGAACCGTCCGCCATGCGGCGCAGAGGGCCATCCCCATACTCGGCATCAACAAGGGCCGGGTCGGTTTCATGACTGAGATGACCGAGGAGGAGGCCTCCCGGCGAATCCCCGAATACCTGGGCGGCGACCATTGGGTCGAACAGCGCTCGATGCTCCAGGCAACGATCTGCCGGCGAGAGAGCGACACGCCCGCGGAGACGCACCATGCCCTCAACGATCACGTCCTCGGCAGGGCCTCCGTTGCCCGGCTCGTAGATGTGGAACTGAAGGTGAACGGAGTGCTGCTCACCACGTTCCGCACGGACGCCGTCATCGCCTCCACGTCGACAGGAAGCACCGCATACGCCATGTCTGCCGGCGGACCGATCGTCCATCCACAGGCCCGCGTGTTTATAGTCCAGCCGGTGGCCCCACACATCGGAATGCGGACGGGTCTCGTCCTCTCGGACGATGACGTCATTGAACTGAGTCTCACGGGAAGTCACAGCGGGATACTGAGCGTCGACGGGTTTACGGACGCTGAGCTAGGCCCGCACGACACGGTGGAGATTCGCCGGAGCAACTACGTCGCGAGTTTCCTCCGCCAGGGAAGCGCGGCCAAGCTGTACGCCCGTCTGACCGAGCGGCTCGGCCTCGCCGGCCGGCCGGAAGTGCCGCTCAACCGGCCTGACTGAGACCTTCGACACCTCACCTATGCCGCTAGTCCCGCGCCACACGTCGTCCGCGACGCTCGAACTCCAGGCGTTACATGCCTAGGAACCCGCGTACGACGCCAGCGCCCTGAGCGCCCGGTCGTACGACGCCTCCTCGTCGGCGCCTGCAGTGACGATGCTGGCGAACACCTCGCTCGCCCCCAGTTCGAAGACCTTGCCGATCCCCTCGTGTACCTGCTCTTCGTTCCCACCGATGAGCACGGAGTCCACCATCTCGTCCGTCCAGCCCCTGCCCGCAACGTCCGGGAATCCAGCGGCCGCAAACATGCTCGCGTAATGCGGCGATGAGAGAAAGCCGCCGAAAGTCCGCCCCATCGCTTGCCTTGCCTCGGCCATGTCGTCATGCACGCAGACAGCCGCGTGCGCGATCAGCGGCGGCGTAGCCCGGCCCGCCGACTCGGCCCCGCGCGCAAGCGCCGGCAGAGCCACGTCCGCCAGGTAGGGACGCGGGCAGATCCAGCTAATCGCTCCGTCCGCCGTCGCTCCGCACATCTCGAACGCGCCAACGCCCAGCGCCGATCCCATCACCTTGACGTCGGCCGTAGTTGCTATCGAAGAGTGGGCGGTGTAGTGTCTGCCGTCCCTGTCCACGCTGCCCGTCTGCAGCAGATCTTTGGCAATGGTGATGTACTCACTCATGTGCCCGAGCGGTGCGCCGAATGGGATCCCGAACGTGCCCTCCACGCCGCCGCGGCCACTGGGTCCGACTCCCAGTCTGAACCTGCCGGGCCCAAAGCTGTCGACGACCTGCGCCTGTTGCGCCAGCGTTATCGGGTGCCTGGGAAAGAACTGGACTATTGAGGTGCCCAGGAGGATGCTGTCCGTCTGAGCCGCCGCCGCGGCGAGCGCGGAAACGGAATCGCCCCCCGTGCTGCCCGAAGTCATCCACGCTGCTCCAAGCCCAACACGCTCCGCCTCCACGATTCGCGTTACGGCATCCTTGGGACTCGGCGCGCCGATGACGGCTCCAACAACTTGATCACTCATATTGAAAAGTCCCCGCTCGGTAGTGGCCGGAGTATATCACCCATCCAGGTGTGACCTTCCCAAAGCCTGTAGGCGCCGGGGGACTCCGGCGGGCGTCGGAGCTACAGTGGACGCGACGGCATCAGTGGCGGTGCACGGTGTCTCGAAGCACGTAGTACGGCAGGTGCCAGGTGCCGGACGGGCCCATGTCCACCACGGCGCGGTTTCTCAGCGCCTGAATGACAACGCCCATGTCCCCGTACTGCAGGCTGGACCCGATTCTCCCTACGTAGACTATCTGCGTCCCGGGCAGCAGGCTGCAGCAGTCCGAACCCCGGCAGACTCGATCGTGAGGTTCTTCCTCCAGCAACGGCAACTGCGAGCCGGTTGGTCGCTCCTCTAAGATGTTCATCGGTCTCACCTCCCGCCGGCTATAGACCGGCCCTCAAGCGACTTCATAGAACATTATAGCGGAACGATCGTGCTTGGGCAAATCTTGGCACCACTTGGTCGTGTTGGAGGAGGAGCGCAATAGCAGACGGACGGCTCACACAAGCGGCGTGGCGCTCGTCCACGGGCAATCCGCAGTCAGGCGCCGGGCATCGCCTGGCTCACTCCGTAACGGTCACACTGCCGCCCATAGCATGAGGGTGCAGGGTGCAGAAGTACTCGAAAGTGCCCTCGCCCTGGAACTTGTAAGAGAACGACTCCCCGCGCTTCAGGGTGCCGCTGTCCCACAGATTGCTTCTCTCCTCCGCGTTCCCTGACGTGATCGTGTGGTACTGCACATCCTCGTTGGTCCACTTCACGGTGGTCCCTACTTTGACTGTGAGATGCTCCAGCGTGAGATCGGTCAGCACGGAAGTTACCTCGACGTTCTCAGTCGCGGCATCCCCATCGGAGGTGGAGCAGGCAGCGACGCCTGTACCGGCCAACAGAAACAGTATGGCAGCTGCCGCCGTGAGTCGAAGCGGGCTCAAGATCGTTCTTTGAATTCGCCCTGCGGGTCTTTACCCAGAATGATGCGAATCGTGGCGATGAAGCTGCCGCTTCCCTGGTGCCTGATCTGCCACAGCCACTGCTCTTGCGGAAGGATATCTTCGGCCTCGATCTGGTAGTAGGCCGGTCGTCCCACCGAACCCAGGATCAGGAAGTAGGCCCCAAGCCCGGCGCCGGCAAGAGGCAGAAACACACCCAGTATCGGCATAGAGAAGAATGAGATGATCACGAGCATGACGCCTGCCAGCAGCAGCAGGTGGTTCGCCCTATTGACCGAGCGAATATCGTTCAGAGACTCGTACGCAAGTTCACGGATTATTAGGCCCCGCGCTCTCTCAAGATAAAGCAGTATCCGGCGCGAGGTTGCGAAGTACGGGCCGAAGCTCGAGACGATGCGCTCGCCATCTTCCAGACTCTCGGCCACCTTGAGCCGAACTTCTTCGTTTCGTGGAGGTGTAAAGTCGTACTTCGTTGACATGACAGCCTCGGGCTGTAGTCTAGCACCGGATTGGACTCCCCGAAACAACTTGGAGAGTCAAATCCTCAGAAGATCGCCAGCGGGTTGGCCGGAGATCCGGTGGTGTTCGAAAGCTTCAGCGGGCTGACGGAGAGCATGAACTCCCAGCGATTGTGCCGTGCGCAGGCCTCCGCAAGGGCCTCAAGGTCGGCGTTGTCGATGAGCCACAGGCCCATAGCCACGATACCCACCTGGTGAATCGGCTGTACAACCCTTTCGTAGTGGCTCGGCCTCACGTCGTTTGAGGTGTCACTGCCCAGCATGGCGATGCCCCGCTCCCGGAACAGCGGCAGGCAGGCCGCCTGGCACGCGGTCGTCCCGTCAGCCTCGACATTGACCGGCCCCTCTATCCCCCTGCGGCGATGCTGGCCCGTCCGAACAAGCAGCACATCGCCTTCCTCCACCGTGAAGCCGCACCTTTCTTCCGCGGCGAGTATGTCAGAAGGCATCACGCCCTCGCCCCGCTCCAGCCAATCCACTCCCCTGACAAGCGGCACATCGACTAGCACTCCTCGAGTGACGACCCCGGAAGCCGCAAGCTCGATCGACTCCGCCGTCGCTCCGAGGCTCGTGGAGACCAGGTGCGCTGGCCGGTTGTTGTACATCCTGCCCTGCCAGAAGAAGTGGGACAGCGCGTCCACGTGCGTTATCGCCCAGCCGTGGAAGACCATGCCGATGAAGTCTGTTGCCGCTTCGGAGGGCCGGTTGGTGACCTTCTGGCCCGACGCCCAGCCCTCCCCGCTCTCCAGCATGTAGTGCAAAGGCGGGCGCGGCAGGTCAGGCGCCCACTCGAACGTGATCGTGCGGGCGCACGACACGACCTCGCCGTCCCGCACCAGCGACGCCGCTGCCCGCGTCTTCTCATCCGAGAGCAGGTTGAGTGTGCCGTGCTGGTCTTCCTCTCCCCATCTGCCCCAGTTGCTCAGGCTATCGAAGTAACCCAGGACCTCTTCCTGGGTTGGAATGCTATCGGACATGTCATCACCTCTATCGGCTCGAGATGGGGCCGGGCGCCGTCTCATTCTCGGACCTGGACCTCAAAGGCCATACTAACGCTCCTTTGTGGGCTGCGAAAGCGGCGGCCCAGTTCCGGGAGCGCCCGTTACGCTGTCGGCGATTGTGGCGTTCGTGTAGAGTATTGAACCCGTAGCGGGGGGAAGCGTTTGGCTCTATTCAGACCCAAGTCCGGACTGACCCGGTACATCGTCGCCCTGACGTACCGCGACTTCCTGACGATGTGGACCGCCAATCTGGCGTCCGGGGCCGCCGCATGGGCACTGATCGTCGCCCGTGGATGGGTTGTCTACGACATCTCTGAGTCGTCCCTCTGGGTCGGTCTCGTCACCTTCGCCGCGATGGCGCCAAGGGTGCTCGTAACCCCCGTGAGCGGATACCTGGCGGACCGCTTCGACAGGCGCAACGTAGTCGCTTCGATGATGTCGCTGAACATGCTCAGCAATCTGGTGCTGGGCATCATCGTGGTGACGAACGTGGCTGATGTCTGGCACCTCGTCCTGCTCTCGCTCTTCAACGGTTCGGCGCAGGCCGCGCAGACCACCGGCACGCAGGCGCTGATTCCCAATCTCGTACGCCGGGAACATCTCCTTAACGCCATAGCGATGCATCAGGCAACGATCCGCGGCTCCAGGCTGCTCGGCCCTGCCGCGATCGCGCCGTTGATGATCTTCATGGGGCCTGGCCCCGCGTTCTTCCTTTGCACCGCCTTTTATGCCATCGCCCTGGTGCAGGTCATGCGTGTGATGACCGCTTCAACGGGAGTTGTAGACGCCAAGAGGGGCCTCATCGGCAATCTCATAGATGGGGCTCTGTACATTTACAGGACTCCGTCTCTCTTCACCATCATGATGCTGGCGCTGCTGCACTGCTCGCTGACAATGGCGTTTGAATCGCTGCTGCCCGTTCTGTCAACGCAGAGGCTCAACTCCGGCGCCGCTGGAGTCAGCTACATGATGATGGGCGTGGGTTTCGGCGCGCTTATCTCCACCATACTGGTGGCTGGAACGCAGAGCGAGTCCACTCGCGGCCGGGTCTTGCTGAACACCGGCATCCTCAGCGGCCTGTCGGCGGTCATTCTCGCGTTCTCCTCCAACGTACCCACCGCCTTGTTAGGAGCAGCGTGCATGGGGGCAAGCCAGGCGGCCTTCATGACCATAACTCACACCATGATCCAGGCCGTAGTTCCGGACAGGCTCAGGGGCCGCGTCTCCGGCATGTATACCGTTCACGTTGGTGGCATGATGGCGGTAGGAAACCTGGTCAACGGCTTCCTCGCAGACTACATCGACGCGGCCTTCGTGCTGGCTGTCAGCGGAGTCGCGTTCTCCGTGGTCATGGTCATAACCTGGCAGATGCCGTACGTTCGAGGCATCTACCGCCGCGGGACTCCCGGCGAAGCCATCGCCGCCCCATCCGCGGCGGACTGATCCAGTGCGGCCGGGGGCCGGACTCAGCCTGAGCACAGGCTGCGCCTGATGCTTCGCAACACCTTCCTGCATATCCCCAGTGTCGGCTCCAAGACGGAGTGCGCGCTGTGGGAGTCCGGCCTCACAACGTGGGAGGCCCTGCTGCGGGCTCCCGGTCCACACTCGCTCCGCGACCGGCTGGAGGGGCACGTGGAGGAGAGCGCCGCTCGCCTCGAAGCGCGAGACGCCGCCTACTTCGACCGTTGCCTGAAGATGCGCGACAGGTGGCGCATGTTCGCCGACTTCAACCAGACCGCCGCGTTCCTGGACATCGAGACCACCGGCCTGTCGCCCGTTGACAGCCGCCTCACTCTGGTCGGCATTCTGGACGCTCGCGGATACCACGCCTTCTTGCGGGGCGAGAACCTCGACGACCTGCCGGAGGCCCTCGAGCAGTACGACCTTGTCGTGACTTTCAACGGCGCCTCGTTCGATCTGCCCTACCTCAGGCACAGCATCGGAGCGCGCAAGTTCGACCGGCTCTTCCAGCGCAAGGCCCACCTGGACCTCCGGTCATGCCTGCGCCGCCTCGACCTCACCGGCGGCCTGAAGGCTATCGAGCGTCGTACCGGTCTTGCCCGGCCGAGCGTGCTGTCCGGCCTCAGCGGATACGACGCCGTCCTGATGTGGAGGGCGTGGGAGGAGGGCAACGAAGGCGCCCGCGACACGCTCGTCAGGTACAACGCCGAAGACGTCGCCTCCCTGCCGCTGCTTGCCGAACTGGCGTACAATCGGCTCGCAGGCCAGCTGCCCCTGGAGGTCCCCCCGCTTCAACACATCGACTGGCCTACCGTCGAACACCTGGAGTTCGACGCCAACGTGGTGGCGGCGCTCATGGAGAGGCGGATGCCAACTGACTGGTGGTAAGCGGAGCAGTCCCGCGCAAGCGGGCCGGAAAGGAGTCGAATCGATGCCCAGCAGAAGCATAGTAGATCGCCTCAAGGACGGAGAGCTGCTGTTGATGGACGGCGCCACCGGCTCGGAGATCCAGGCCAGGGGCGTGAACGTGAACAAAGGCTCCAACATGGAGCAGTTCGGCGTCTGGTCCGCCTCAGCCAACATCGACGCCCCCGGCGTGGTCAGGGCCGTCCACGAGGACTACCTGAACGCCGGCGCGGACATCATCATCAGCAACAACTTCTACACGACGAGCGAGAAGCTCAAGACTATCGGCGCGGAGGACGAGTGGGAGCTGTACACCCGCCGCGGCGCCGAGCTCGCCGTCGACACGCGCGACAAGGTCAACCCGGAGGCATACGTCGGCGGCGGGGTATCTCCGCCGAGCTCCGGCGACCTTCGCAGCCAGTTCGAAGACCAGGCCCGCGTCCTCGGAGCTGCGGGCGTCGACTTCATGCTGCCGGAGTACGTGGGCGGCGGCATCCGCCTCGAGGGCGGCCTCGCCGACTGCCAGATCGCCGTCGAAGCGTTCGCCACGGCGGGCCTTCCCGTTTTCCTCGGCATCTCCAACCTGCTGGACACCGGCACCATGCACGGCGGCGAATCGATGCAGGAGCTAGCCAGGGCGCTCGACGGACTTCCGGTCGCCGGCGTGTTCCTGATGTGCAGCTACCCCGAGGCCATCTCCGCCTGCCTGCCGGCGCTGCGCGACTCGTTCGAAGGGCCGCTGGGCGCGTACGGCCACCTTGGCTACGACAGGAATCCGAACTTCGGCGCCGATCCCGAAGAGCCTTACTTCAAGATCGAGGAGCGCCACTACAGCCCGGCCCGGTACGCCGAGTTCGGGCAGGAGTGGATCGAGATGGGCGCGCAGGTCATCGGCGGCTGCTGCTCCACCCGGCCCGACCACATCGAGGCCCTGCGGCCCATCGTGAAGGCCGCCTGAAGCCCAGCCCAGGGGAGGCCCAGCCATGCCCGAACAGATCGACAGTGCGGACGTCGTCATAGTCGGAGGCGGCGTCACCGGCCTCTGCTCCGGCTGGAACCTCGCCCGCGCCGGCGTCGACGTCCTCGTCGTCGAGAAGGGTGTGCTCGGCTACGAGGCGTCGAGCCGCAACGGCGGCATCATCGCCTACCACCGCGGCGCAACCCCGAAGGGCCTGCTCGGGTACGAAGAGGTCCGCCAGTGGCGCAACCTCGAAGACGAGCTAGGCTATCCCTGCGAGTTCATCCCCGGCGAGATCGCCATCTGCCTCGGCGAGCACGGCGACGTCAAGAACAACTGGGGCGGCGCCAACTGGGACGAGATGGTCGCCGAGAGCGAGCGCCGCAACGCCATGGGCTGGCGCAGCGAGGTGCTCGACAACAAGGCGATGCGCGAGCTCGTGCCCGCCATCAACCCGAACGTCGTCGGCGGCCTGTACGACCCGGACGCCGGGCAGGCCAACCCGCAGCGCACGGTGCAGGCGTACGCCTGGGCGCTCCAGGACCACGGCGGCCGCATCATGCAGCACACCACCGTTACCGGCTTCGACATTACCGGCGAGAACGTGACCACGGTCCACACTGAGCGAGGCGACATCGGCGCGGGCTTTGTCGTGATCGCCGCAGGCCCCCAGATCGGCCCGCTCACCGACACGCTCGGCGCTTTCGTTCCCGTCGCGCCCAGCAGGATCGAGGTCGTCGTCACCGAGCCGATGCCGCCGATGACCGAGCGCTGCCTGGAGGGCAACGGCCTGTACGGCAGGCAGACCGCGCGCGGCAACCTGGCCTACGGCGGCGGCGGGCAGGAATGGGTCGACGTCGACGACATGAACACGCCTGAGAAGCCGAGCACGCCGCTCATCCGCACGATCGTCCAGCGGCTCACGACGCTCTTCCCGGCCGTTGCGGACACTCGCATCATCCGAAGCTGGGCCGGCGTGTCCGAGACGACACCCGACAGGAACCCGATCATCGACTTCCTCGGCCAACCGGCGAACGTTGTGGTCGCGTCTGGCGCGTTCGACGGCTTCGGCCTGTCGCCGGTGCACGGCCGCGCCGTCAGCGAACTCGTCATGCACGGCGAGTCGTACCTGCCGCTGGAGGGCTACCGCCTCGGCCGCTTCGCAGACGTTCCCCGCGACTGGCGCGAGAACCGCAACTGGGTCCCCGGCAACTTCTCCGACCGCTACGAAGACTGGGAAGACAGCGGCGGCCCCTGCACCTGATAGCCTCTCCAAGAGGCCCGTAGGGCCAATCAGCCGCACTCCGACAGCAGATCGTAGGGGTAGGCCTTGTGCCTACCCGATCTTGCCAACGCATTCGCCCCTATGCGATCAGACCTCGCAAATGTCCGCCTATTCCGGCCAAAAGCGGCCATTTCTTAGCTGGGAGACCGCAGATCTTTGCTAAGAACGCCCGGAAGCGCCCACTTCACGTTCCGGCTAATCGCCGGAACGAAAACGCCCAGCATCGAATGCTGGGCATTGCCTCAGAATGCGCTTCCCTATATTAGCACGCCAGTTCTCGGAAGGTAACGGTTGCTCCAAGACTTGAACTCAGGCCAAGAGTGAAATATGAAGATGATGAAGTTTGGCGCGGGGGAAGAGAACTCCATCCCTTCGAGGGACTCAGGGCAAGCTATAGCCTTCCCCAGTCTGCTGGGGAGGGGAACAGAGGCCCCACGCAGATCACCCGTGGAGACGGTGGGGAGGGCGGATCGTTCCTGCGTTGAGCAATGCCGCGTCTATGTCACGCTAGACGCGGCGAACTGCTCGACCTTGAGTTCGGCGGCGCGGTCCTTGATCTGCCATAGGTCGTAGGCCGTCTGCATTCCAAGCCACGTCTCCGGGGAAGAGCCGAACGCCTGGGATAGGCGCATAGCCATCTCCACCGACACGCCCGCCTTGCCATTCACTAGGTCGGAAAGCGCCTGGCGCGTCACCCCAAGGCCCTGCGCCGCCCGCGTCACAGTCAGTTCGAGCGGCTCCAAGCATTCGTGCCTTACTATCTCTCCTGGATGAATCGGATCGTACATGGAACTCCCAAAAGCGCATTCTTAAACACTTTTCAATGATAATCTTCATAGCTAACGTCGCAGGCTCGGCTATGTTCAAACCTGAACGTAACTCTCCAGTTTCGGGAGACCGAGACCGCATAGCGGCCTTCAGGCCTGCCCCGCAACCTGTGAAGTTTGAAACCCGGCAGGTTCATATCTGAGGGCCTAGAGCTTTGGCTCAACACGGAAAGGATCCGCTTCAGCTTGTTGACGTGTCTCGGATCCACGCCCGACGTTCGCCCAGTCTCGTAGAGAAGCCTGAGGCCTCTGTGACTAATCCTGATACCGGGTTCTTCAGACTGAACTGACAATTTCCCCTACGGCTTCCAATTGACACCGACCGCCATGCACAAGTTCCGCAAACATCACTCAAGACCTCCTTTCGCATCTAAGCTACCTACAAGAACTCTATATTGTCGCCTGTCGCTTGTCAACGGACAGGTTGCTAGACTAGGCGGTGAATGCGCTTACGTGAGATCAGCTTCTATGTCGGGGCCGCGACCAGCGCCCTAAACAGGCGCTCGTCGCCTGAAGGGGACTACCAGCGCGAAGATCGCGCTCGTGACCAGGGTCATGGCAGGGCCGGCGGGCAGATTGAAGTAGTAGGAGATGTACAGGCCTGTCACGGCGGCGGCGGCGCCCATGGTCGCGGCCACCATCATCATCGATACAAAGCGTCTGACCAGCAGATACGCCGTGGCGGCAGGCGTTACCAGCATCGCCATGACGAGAACGATGCCCGCCGCCTGAATCCCTATCACGATGACGAGTGCAAGCATGACCATCATCACGTAGTCGACGAAGCTGGTGCGGCGGCCGAAGACCTGCGAGCCCACGGGATCGAAACTCGCGAACAGCAGCCAGTTGTGAAGCGCGAACAGCACCAGGATGACGATCGCAGTCAGCCCAAGGGTCACGTAGATATCGGTCGGAGAGATCGCCAGTATCTGACCCAGCAGCAGGTCCTCGATGTCCACGCTGACGGTCGTTGCCCTAGCCAGCATCGCGAGCCCCAGGGCAAACGTGGTCGCGAACAGTATGCCTATCGACGTGTCCATGCTGAGTCCCGCGCGCCGGCTAACGGTTCTGATCAGCATGGCGACCGACACCCCCGTTGGGACGGCGGCAATGGCGGGGTTGATGCCGACTATGAAACCGAGCACCATACCCGGCAGCACGGCGTGAGCGAGCGCGTCCCCAATGAAGGCGAGGTTCCTGGTGACGACGTGCGCGCCAACAAGCGGACACATGACGCCCACAAGCACGGAGCCGATCAGGGCTCTCACTATGAAGTCGTACTCGAGCGGCGCGATTACGAAATCAAACACACCGTTCCGCTATCGCTCTCCGCTCGCTGTGAGGCGCAGACCGTGGGCGCCGTAAAGCTGCTCCATGACCTCGGACGTAAACACCTTGTCGGGAGGGCCGCAGGCGCACACCTCGCGGTTCAGGCACAGTACTTGGTCGAATCGACCGGCCAGGTTGGTCAGGTCGTGCGTCGCCAACAGGACGATGCGGCCTTCGTCGCGCAGCGTCTGAAGAACGTCCACGATGCCTTCCTGAGCACCCACGTCGACGCCGCTGAAGGCCTCGTCCAGCAGAAGAACGCTCGCCTCCTGGGCCAGCGCCCTGGCCACGAACACCCTCTGCCTCTCGCCTCCCGAAAGCTCAGTCATCAAAGCGGAGCGATGGTCCCACAGGCCCACACGGCCCAGGCACGCACTGACAAGCTCGCGGTCTCTCTTCCCCGGTCGCCGGAACCATCCAAGGCGGCAGCACCGGCCCATCATCACGACGTCCATCGCGGTCACGGGTACCCGCCAGTTGACGCTGTCCCGCTGAGGCACGTAGGCCAACGCTCCGCTTCCCTGGTCAACGCTGTGCAGGGTTACCTTTCCGCGGCGGACCGGGAGGAGCCCGACGATCGCATTGAACAGAGTGCTCTTGCCGGCCCCGTTCGGCCCCACGACGCCCATCAGAGTCCCCGCGTCCACTTCGAAGGTGACGTTGCTCAGGGCCATGTGGCCGTCGAGTTCGACCGTCACGTCCCGGAGCGACACGCCCGCGCTGTGTGAGTTCGGTACGGGTCTCATTGCAACGCTTCGACGATGCGTTCCACGTTCGTACGCACCATGCCGAGGTACGTACCGGCCGCGCTGCCCTCTTCCCCGAGGGAGTCCGTATAGAGCTGGACAAGAACCGCGCCGGTCTCTCTCGCCACGGCTTCCGGCAGCTTTCCGCTGACCGTCGTCTCGCTGAACACCGCCGGCGCGCCGTGCTCCCGCACCACGCTGACAACATCCGCGATGTGCTCCGCCGATGGCTCGGCGTGAGTTGCCACGGAGGGTATGAGAAGACCTATGACCTCAAACCCGTAGACGTCCGCAAGGTAGGAGAAGGTGTCATGGGAAGTTACGAGCAGTCTGCGCTCCGGCGGCACAAGTTCCACGTGCTCTTCAATCCATGAGTGCAGCTCATCGAGCTCCGCCGCATAGGCCGCGGCGTTCTGGAAGTACAAGCCCGCGCTGCCGGGGTCCAGGGTCGAATACCGGGCCGCTATTTCGTTGACGGCGATCTTGACCCGATTCGGATCGAACCAGAAGTGAGGGTCCAGAGGCCCGTGGTCATGATGATCGCCTTCCTCTTCGCCCATGTGCTCGCCGTCCTCATCAGCGTGATCGTCATCCTCTTCGCCCATGTGCTCGTCATCATCCGCGTGATCGTCGTGAGCGTCAGCCTCGGAGGACTCAAGAGGATCGACACCGTCACCAAGCGCGACCAACGTCGACTCGTCTGCGCTGGCATTGTGCAGGAGTTCCTCCAACCAGCCGGCCTCGAGGCCAAGGCCGATGGACAACACAAAGTCGGCGTCAGCTATCTTGGCAACGTCGCGCGTGCCCGGCACGAACGTGTGCGGATCGCTGCCGGGCGGCAACATGCTGAACACCTCAACCCTGTCCCCGCCTACCACAACAGCCCAGTCAGCTACGATGTTGGAGGTTGTCACCACCTGGATCGGCGGTCCGGAGGGCGTAGAAGCGTCCGCGCTGGCGGGTTCGGTAGTGGGTGTGGCGCCGCCCGGCTGGTCGCTCGTGGACCCGCCGGCGGATGTGGCGGTTGCCTGCGGCCCTTCTGCTGCCTGGTTGTTCTCGTCGTCCGCGCAGGCAACCAGGAATGCCGCGCCGATTACGAGGAGACTCACAGCCATCGCCTGGGCCAGGTGCTTAGAACACTGAATGCGACTTAGTATCATTAGCATGACGTTTCTTCCTTCTTGTCGTTAGTCATTGGAATCGAATAGGGCCTTGCCGACGCCTATGGGCAGCGACGCGCAAAGCGGCGGCCTGTCGCGCTAGTACGTCATCCGGTTGGAACAAGCCCCTGCTTGCGCGGTTCGGCGCGGCAACGGGAGCGGCCCGCGTACCGACCCAGGAGCTTGGCTATTGCCCGCTTCGGGACCGGCGTCGTGCATCTAGGGCAACGTACTAAAAGGCTGTATCTAAAGTTGCTGCTCCGATCTCAGCAAGGCCTTGCATAGAGTGAGATAAGCTATCAAGTGACTCTCTGTTTGTCAACAGCCGTCTCACCGGCCGTCTCACCGGCCGTCTGGCGAGCACCTGTAGCCGACATGCCGCGAGTTCCGGGTATCGGGACCCTCGATCGGACATGATGGGACGAGATGGCGATCCTTGACAATCGAGGATATTATAAATACTTTATCTCAGTAAGTGAGCAGAAGCGGTCAGGGCTTTAGCAATCTGGAGTGAGAGTTACTATCAATACAGACTCTGAAACACCGACCATCGACCTGATGGCGGCGCTGAAGGAGCGCGGCTATAGGGCCACTGCCCCCAGGCAGGCAATAGCCAATGTCCTGGCCCAGAAGCATGGAAGCTTCACAATCGAGGGTCTCGCCGATGAGTTGCCTTCAGTTGGCAGGGCGACGCTCTATCGCACCCTGAAGCTGTTTCTCGAGGCCGGAGTGGTCTGCAAGCTCGCCACGATGGCCGGCTCCCGCGTATACAGCCTTTCCACAGTTGATCGCCACCACCACCATTCCGTTTGCGTCGAGTGCGGCGCGGTGGAGGAATTCATGGCGGTTAAGGTCGAGCGATTTCTCAACCGCATCGGCGATGAGATTCCGGGGGAGGTTGTAGACCACCGCCTTGAGATATACGTGGACTGCGGTCACTGCTGGCCCGACCGGACTGAAACCAGAAAGAGAGTATGACTTATGACCAGACTTCGCACGAAGCCATTGCTGGCAACCGGTTCCTGGTTGCTTGCCATGACACTATCATTGTTCCTCCTCGCCGCCTGCGGAGGTGACGAGGGAACCGGGATCGAAAGCTTGGCGACCTCCGCCCAGTCTGAAGCTACAACAGCCCAGCCAACACTGGCTCCTCAGGAGACGACGACGGCCACGGCGACCGCCGTGCCCGAGCCAACCGGCGTGACTATATCCAACTGTGGCGTGGAGACCGTCTACGACGCTGTCCCCCAGCGCGTGGTCGCCACGGACACGAGCGCACTCGAAGTGCTGATGGCGCTGGAGCTGCAGGACCACGTCGTCGGCTACTTCGGCGGCACCCCCGACAGGCTCCAGCCCCAACACCAGGCCCGCGCGGCGCTGGTCGAGCGCCTGGGAGGCAGCTTCCCTTACCCCTCACTAGAGGCAGTCCTTGCCCCCGGGCCAGACCTGGTATTCAGTTACGGCTTCAACGAGAGCGCAGGTCTCACGGGACAGAACTTACGAGACTCTGAGGCACACAGCTTCTCGTTCACGGAAGCGTGCCCGGACTTTGGCGGCAACGTAACCCTTGAGGTGATGTTCGGAGACGTCCGCTCCGTGGCACAGATCTTCGAGGTCGAGAACCGTGCCGAGGAACTCATCGCCTTGTGGGAGCAGCAGATGGCCGAGGTCACGGCGGCGGTCCCAGCCGGTGAGTCCGTCCGCGTCTTCTACTTCGACTCGGGTGAAGAGGCCCCGTTCACAGCACTCGCCGGCTCCGTGATCTCGGACATCATCAGCCGCGCCGGTGGGATGAACATCCTATCGGATGTCAGCGGCACTTGGGGCACCGTGGAGTGGGAAGCAGTCGCCGAGGGCGATCCGGAATTGATCATCTTCGCTGACTACGGATTTGGCGGGCCGGAATCTAACCAGGCGTTCCTGGAGTCGAATCCGGCTCTGTCGGGGATGTCGGCGGTTGTCAACGGCCAGTACATGACGCTGACGTTCCTCCAGAGCGTGCCCGGGCCGCAGAACATTGATGGCCTCATCGAGGTGGCGACCGCGGTGCGCCGTGTGAACGCCGCTCGCTAGTTTGCGGCAAGCGCCGCCGCCGAGATGAAGGCACATCCCGGCGGCGGCGTACACAACACATTGATGGAACCCGCCGTCAAGGTCACGACAACCCAGAGGGACGCGGTGAAGCGGGTACTCGCGTTGAGCTACCCGATCATCATCGCGAACCTATCTCAGATCGTCGTTGGGATCGTCGACACCGCGATGATCAGCCGCGTGTCCACAGAGGCGCTCGCGGCGGCGGCCGTCGCATCGTCTGTCAACATCGCAGCAGCGATGCTGTTCGGTGGATGGGCGACTGCGGCACAGGTGATCTCGGCCAGACGGTATGGCGAGGGACGTGTGAAGGCAATAGGGCGACTGCTGGACGTCTCGTTGCTCGTCGGCGCCGGCGCCGGTCTCGTGGTGCTCATCGTCTTGATCGTCGGCTCAGGTCCGCTCCTCGCCGCATTCGGATTGAGCCAGGCTGTGCGGGCCGAAGGCGTGCCATACCTCCGGGTACTCGCGCTCGCCGCGCCGTTCGCGGCAGCCACGGCTATGCTCCGAGCCGTCTACGCGGGCGTAGGCGAGACCGGCGTGGCAATGCGTATGACGATCATCGTCAACGCGATAAACATCACGCTGAACTATGTCCTAATCTTCGTGCTCGGCTGGGGACTCCTCGGCGCTGGCATCGGGACTGTAATCGCCGTAGCAGTGGGCTGTTTCTACATGGGCCAGTTTGGTTGGAGACGACTCCGAGGCACGTATGACTTGTTTCGTTTCGGGCGACTACACCACGGTCAGGAGGCGCTTCCGCGGCTCTGGTCTATAGGTTGGCCCGAAACGGCCATGCTCTTTCTTGGCTACGCCAACAATGTGCTCGTGTTATGGATAGTCGCCTCGCTTGGCACAATCGTCATCGCCGGGATGCAGGTCCTCACAAACGTGCAACAGGTCCTCTGGACGATTGTCTGGGCGCTTTCGACTGGCGTGTCGATCCTAGTCGGGCAGAGCCTTGGCAGTCACGATGAGCGCACAGTGGCGTTGACCGAGCGAGCCGGGCTGCTGCTGATGGTTGCCCTCCCCTCCATCGTCCTTGCGCCGGTGGTTGTCGCGCCGTCCATGATGCTGCATCTTCTGACCCCCGATGGCGACGTCGTAGCGGAGGCAAGACGCGCACTTCCTATCCTGGCCCTGCAGGTGCCGGTCATGGCTTCGAGCATGGTTCTGGCCGCGGTGCTACGTGCCGCCGGTGACTCCAAGTGGATTCTCTACACGTCCACGGCCTCGAGCTACTTGGTCATGGTGCCGCTGTCCTGGCTGCTCACCGACACGCTCGGCTTGGGACTCCCCGGCGTGTACGCCGCCGGAATCGCCTTCTTTACAGCGCGGACCGGCGGCGCTTGGTGGCGCTACCGGCAGGGGGCCTGGCGGACTGCAGAGATATGAGGTCGTCCAGATGGTCAGGCTGATCCGATCCGGCACAGCGCCTTCGTCTGGCCGGGTTGTGCGCCCTCACAAAATAGCCGGGCTCGGCTTGGCCGCGGTGCTAGTGGGGCTCAGCGTTGGCTTGTTGGTGTCGATCGTTCTGGCAGTGACCCTGGGTCCGGCGGACATCTCCCCTGTAACAGCCTGGCGAATAGGAATACACCAACTCTGGCCAGATGTAGTTTCGGCAGACTGGTTGGCGGCCCACGAGCGGATCGTGTGGCACATCCGCCTTCCGCGCGCGCTTCTCGCCGTGCTGGTCGGCGCGACACTCGCCGTAGTCGGCACGGTGCTCCAAGCGATGGTGCGGAACCCGCTGGCGGACCCCACGATACTAGGAGGGACCTCCGGCGCAGCAGCCGGGGCGGTAAGTGTCATAGTTCTCGGCTGGGCATTCGCGGGGACCTACACGCTATCGGTTGCCGCATTCGCGGGCGGCCTCATCGGATACGGGATGGCGTTCCTGTTGGCGAGCTCTGCGGGCGGCCTCAGCCCGTTGCGTCTAGTGCTCGCTGGGATCGCAGTGAGCTACCTGTTCTCGGCCCTGACCAGCATGCTTATCTTCATCAGCGAACAGAGTCAGACGGCACGTATTGCGCTCTTCTGGATGCTTGGTGCGCTTGGCGGCGCGCGGTGGGATCAGCTCGGGCTGCCCGCGCTCTTACTCATCGTCGGGCTCGTTTATCTCTTGTCCCAGGCCCGGGCGCTAAATCTGCTCCTCTTCGGCGATGAGACCGCCACGAGCATGGGGATTCCACCGGACAGGCTGCGCCGCATCCTCTTCGTAGTCGTCGCACTGCTCACAGGCACGTCGGTCGCGCTGGCCGGTGGAGTCGGCTTCGTGGGGCTCGTCATACCGCACGCCGCGCGGATGGTGGTAGGCTCCGATCATCGCCGCGTCCTCCCGCTCGCGGCGCTCGTTGGAGCGCTCTTCCTGTTGTGGTCGGACGTACTCGCGCGGCTGGTGATCCAACCGCGGGAACTGCCAATCGGGGTAATCACTGCGCTCGTCGGCGCGCCAGTGTTCGCCGTACTCCTTCGCTCCCGGCTGCAAGGATCAGACCATGCCCGATGATAACTCGGAGGCCTGCAATTTGAACCCACCTTCGGTCCGTGCAGTCCCTGCCCCACTGTCGCTGACTCTGTCCGAGGTAACGGTGGCGGTGGGCTCTGTAGAGATCTGCTCGGAGGTCAGTCTGGTGGCCGAGCCTGGCCAGGTCGTGGGTATCGTCGGGCCGAACGGCAGCGGCAAGACCACGCTACTGCGCGCAGTATACCGGGTGCTGCGCCCTCGACTCGGGCGCGTGGTGGTGGGGGATAATGACCTCTGGAAGTTACAGCCGCCCGAGGCTGCTCGGCGGATCGCCGTCGTCGTGCAGGAGCCCAGGTCCGACTTTGAGTTTACCGTGCGGGAAGTGGTTATGATGGGACGCAGCCCACACAAGTCGCCATTTGCCAGGGAGTCCGCCGCCGACCGGCAACACCTCAACGATGCGCTCGCTCACGTGGGCATTACGGCGCTGGCCGCTCGGTCCTTCAGCACACTGTCTGGGGGAGAGAAACAACGGGCGCTGATCGCTCGCGCGCTCGTGCAGGAGGCCCGCGTTCTGATCCTAGACGAGCCCACGAATCATCTTGACATCCGTTATCAGCTCGAAGTCCTCGAGCTCGTCCGGGGCATAGGCGTGACCACTCTCATGTCGATTCATGACGTGAATCTGGCGGCGCAGTACTGCGATCACGTCGTCGTGTTAAAGAGCGGTCGCGTCCAAGCGGCTGGGCCGGTGGAGACGGTCCTGACGCCGGAGGTGCTTGAGCCCGTGTTCGGAGTTAGGGTTGAACGCGTAGCGTGGACAGGAAGGCGGCCACTGTATTGGTTCCAGAGCTGCGCTCACTCAATCGTTGCGTCTGGAAGACCAGATTCATAATCTGATTTCGGAGGATGTCTGCCCAGGGACCTGCCTCACCGCTTAGGGGCTCCACGCAAAGTCTAAGTTGATACATGCGTCTCTATTCTCGTGCCCGACCTGCCGGACAGTGAGCGGGGCCATCACCCCTCCGGCTTTCGCAGCGCGAAGATGATGAAGTTCGGCACGCGCAGCTCGTCATCGAACTCCGGGTGGACCTCGAGCTGCTCCTCCGACGGCACCGGCTCTTGCAGCGCCTCCAGCACGAATCCCGCGTCCAGGAACGCCGACACGTGGCTGGACAGCGTCCGGTGCATGTTCACGAACGTCCTGTCCCACCAGCCGAACTCCCGCGGGCCCTCATCCGTGTAGTCGTCCAGCCGGTAGTGCAGCTTCCGGTCGCCGTCCATGACCCAGGTCTCCGGGCCCTCCACGGCGCTCCGCATCGGGTGGACGTTGCACACCACGAACCGGCCGCCCGGACGCAGCACGCGGTGCGCCTCCCGGACCGAGCGCCGGTAGTCGAGCAGGTCCACGAGCACGATGTAAGACACCGCGACGTCGAACGATGCGTCCGGCACCCCAGCGAGGTCCTCGGCATCCCCAACGATGTACGTCTCGCCGTCGCCGCCCAGCGCGCGAGCCTGCTCGATCAGCGGCTCGGTATGGTCCACGCCGGTCACCGCTGCGCCGAGTCCAGCCAGCAGCCGGCAGAACCGTCCCTCGCCGCAGCCGATGTCGATCACGGCCCTGCCGGACACGTCCCCAATGGCGCGCAGCATCCAAGAGTCGAGCATCCCGGTGCGCACGGCCTGGTCCGTCCCAATCCAGTCCTGCGCCGCCTCGGTCCACTGCGCACGCAGCCGTCTCTCAATGTCCATTGGTCTCCTGCCGGCCCGCACAGCCACACGTATCAACAACCCGCACGGCCGCCTTCAATAGGCGCTTAGTCCCCAACCGGCCCTCAAAGACGCTCGAAACTCACCAGCGAGGACAGCTCACCAACCACCTGCGCCTTATGGGTGCAGGGCCTCGCCCTGCTCGCCCTGCTCGGCCTCAGGGAACACCAGCCGCCTGACCGGGTAGTTGATCTCTATCCCTTCCTCGTTGAACCGCGTGTGCAGCCGCTTGATCGTCTCGTGCCGCACCGCGAACGACGACGCCCGGTCCGCCGCCTGCATCACCACAACGAAGTCGATGTTCGAGTCGCCGAACGCCGTGAACCGCACCACGGGGTCGAAATCCGAGACGGCCTCCTCCAGCTCCTCGCGCACCTGCCCCGCGACCTCGAGAGCGACCTCCTCCACCCGCACCAGGTCCGACTCGTAGCTGACACCGCACGCCACCAGCACCGTCATCACCTTGGAGTAGCTGTAGTAGTTCGTGAGAATGCTGTCGACCAGGCTCGAGTTCGGGATCATGATCATGTTGTTGAACCGGTCGCGGATCTTCGTGCTGCGCCAGCCAACGTCCACCACGAACCCGGACGGCCCGCCTTCCAGCTCCACGAAGTCGCCCTCGTTCAGCTCGCCTTCCACCGCGAGGTAGGTGCCGGAGAACAGGTTCCCCAGCGTCGGCTGCAGCGCCAGCGCGACCGCGATGCCGGCGATGCCGAGGCCGGCGATCAGCGGCGTGATCGACACGCCCATCAAGTCCAGCGACAACAGCACGCCGACCGTGTACACGACCAGCGGCACGAAGCGCCGCACCTGCGCCATGATCCTGTCGTCCAGGTCCGACTCGGTGCGTTCGGCCACGTTCTCCAGGTACCACTGGCTCACAGACTCCAGCAGATGCGTCGCAAGGTAGCTCGCGATCAGCGCGACCGTGACCAGCCACGCGCGCAGCGCCCACTCCCGGTAGTCGGCCAGCCACGAGAGCGATTCGTCGGTCGACGATGCCAGCGCCTGGAACCCGAGCAGCAGCCCCAGCGTGACGAGGAACAGCCCCAGCGGGCCCTTCAGCGTAGTCAGCACGGACGCTGCCAGCGAGTGGTCGTCGACCCGCCGCCGCCGCGAGGCCACCACAGTCAGCACGATGTGCGCCGCGGCCGCCGCCACAGCGAACACCCCGAAGACCGCTACCGCGTACAGCGAAGCCAGCCTCGACGAGTCAACCGCAAGATCAGGCAATGCTCCGTTCCTCCATCCCGTGTGTTTCTGAGCCGCCGAATGGCGAGTGCCACCCAATTCTAGCGCAGGGCGCGGACGCTGCCACGTGCGATGTGGTGATAACTCAGTGATTGCGGGGCGGGACTCTGCAGGCGACGCCTCTTACGTGTGTGAATAAAGAGCGCGCAAACGGCCTGTCTGGTTCGAATCACAGGACCGCAGCAGACGGCGGAAGCTAATCCACCGGTTGCCGGAGAACAATTTGTGTAGAGTTAAGTCATACGTGCAGTCACGACTCAATGGCTTCCTGGTCCTCGAGGACGTGAGATGCCTCAGATGAAGAAGTTGATGACAATCGGAACGCTGGTCTTTGCCGTGTCGGTTGCGGCGGCATTCGTCTGGGGAAGTGCCGCCATCGAAACCTCCGCGAGGCCCCCGGACGGCGCGGCCCCGATCCCAAGGCTCTCCTTCGCGTCGATCGAAGACGAACTGGGAAACGAGTTCGATGACGACGACGGGGACGCTGAGCCCGATGACGGCATAGCCACTCCATACACCGACTACGACGGCGTCGACACGCCTACACCCACAGATATCGACGGCATCGACACACCAACAGGCAATGACGGCCCGGACACCCCCTCAACCACCACCAACAGTTACGACAACTTCTTCAACAGTCTCGGCGCGCCGGCGCCCTACTATCGGGCTGAACTCACCGGCATAGACAATCCTACCCCCACTGATAACGACGGCACCGACTCTGACGGCATCGACACGCCATCGCCCACTGATAACGACGGCACCGACTCCGACGGCATCGACACACCATCGCCCACTGATAACGATGGCACCGACTCCGACGGCATCGACACGCCAACGCCCACTGATAACGACGGCACCGACTCTGACGGCATCGACACGCCAACGCCCACTGATAACGACGGCACCGACTCTGACGGCATCGACACGCCAACGCCCACTGATAACGACGGCACCGACTCCGACGGCATCGACACGCCAACGCCCACTGACAACGACGGCACCGACTCCGACGGCATCGACACACCATCGCCCACTGATAACGATGGCACCGACTCTGACGGCATCGACACACCAACGCCGACTGTAAGCGACGAGTCCGACGAGAGCGATGACTCCGACGTCAGTGATGACAGCGACTGACGAGGCATGATCAGTTCGCCGGCCGCCGTGCCCCTCTACCCGCAACTCGACTTTCCCGAAGACCCCAGCCTTGCGGACCTGCCCAAGCTATTCAACGCTGAGTGGGTGTGGGACTCGTTCTGCCGCCAGTTCGGAGCGCCGGACATTGACCCCGCTCACATCCTCATTCGCCAGTTCTCACACAGCCGAGGCAGAGTTGCGCTGGTCAGTTACGAGCTGGAGTGGCCTGTTGGTGAGTACATCCCATCGCAGCACCTGGCAATCAGGGCTGAGCGCGGCAAGCCCGCGGAGTTCCTGCGGTATCCCGAAGACCGTCGCCTCCCGGGGCTCGGCCGCGCGGCCCACTCCGAGTCGGCTCTCGAGCTCCTTAACAGGCACGTCCTGGCCGTCCGAGCCCGCCGGGCTCGCGTCGAACTCGTTCGATACCGGCCCACAAGCCGTGCGGTATTGCGGCACAGCGTAGGCCGCGTCCGGTTCTATGCTAGGGTCTTGCGCCCCGGCGCGATCGCGCCACTGCTCGAGGCCCAGAAGCTGATCGCGCGCTCCGCCTTCGTCACGCCTCGCCTTGCCGGGTCCTGGCCGGACGGAGGAGTTGTCTGGTTCTCCGAGATTCCCGGCCGCAACCTACGCCAGCGCATACTGAAGGGCAGGCTGCCGGAACCTGAGCCGCTCCTTGAAGGACTTCAGTCCCTTTGGAATGCCGCGGACGCGCCTGACGGCGCACGTCCCTTCAACCTGGCGGGAGCATATCGGCGGGCCAGGCGTAGCTTCTCGCAGGCGGTCGGGGACGGAGGCCCCGCGCACCGCAGCCTTGCTCGCGCCGTCAGAGCGTTGGACCCCTTCGTGGAGTCCTGGCGTCCTGCGGGCATCGCCCACAACGACTTCTACGACGACCAGATGCTCGTCCTTCCCGATGGCAGGATCGCACTCGTCGACTTCGAGGAGACCGGCCCTGGCGACGCGATGTTGGACATCGGCAACTTCCTCGCGCACCTCAGATGGACCGCATCCTTCGGACGCACGAGAAAGCGGGACAACATTGGCCGGTACTGCGCGGAGTTTCGCTCCGCGGCCCTCGCGCGCTTCCGCTGGTCGGCAGAGGACCTCGCGCTGCGTGAGGCCGTCTGCCTGTTCAGGGTCTGTACGAACACAATCCGACGCCCGCGCGGCGACTGGCGAGACAGGCTGGCAGGCGGCCTCTCACTGGTGAACGATACCCTCGGCTGAGTCTCCAGCGGGGGCCGCGAGACACGGTTCACTAGCAGACCTACGCAGAGCCCAGCGGGCGTCCAGAGATCGCTCTGGTCAGGCCGGACTGTTCAACCGGCACGCATTGGTGCATGCTAAGTGTATGTCACGCACCAATCTGGACATCGACGATATAGCGTGCGCCGAGGTCATGCGCCGTTACAAGCTCGCCACAAAGAGCGAGGCGGTGAACTTCGCGCTCCGCACTCTCGCGCCAAGACCCGCTACTCTCGACGAAGCACGCGCGCTTAGAGGCGCCGGATGGGACGGCGATCTCGATGCAATGCGCGCAACGCCCATTTCATTGCCATGACTGTAACAGCGACCATGAAGAGGAACGAAGCCACTCACTTCGAGAGGCATCGCCTGGAACTGCTTGATGAGCTAAACGCCGATGGCATCATCGTCACGAAGCACGGCAAGCCCATCGCATTAGTCCTCCCCTATGAGCATAATGACGCTGAACTCATCGGCAGCCTGCGGCACAAGATCAAGATCAAGGGCGACATCTCAACGACCGCACTGAGTTGGAACGCACAAGATGCGAGTTAGCGCCGCCTCCAAGACGTTCGCCCTAAATCACGTTGCTGAATCGTGACTAGTACCGCGGACATCGTAGTGATCGGCGGCGGCGTCAACGGCGCTAGCACCGCCATGCACCTCGCGCGCATGGGCGCCGGCAGGGTGTTGCTACTCGAGAAGGGCCACCTCGCCGGCGGCCCGACCGGCAGATCGGGCGCGATGGTCCGAGACCACTACCTGCACCCCGTGCTGGTCAAGATGGCGATGGAGTCCAGCGACGTCTTCCGCAACTTCGCCGACGCCATCGGCGGTGACGCTCGCTTCCGCCAGACCGGCAGGCTCGTGCTCGTCCCCGAAGTCGACGCCGCCTCGGCGCGGGCGAACGTCGAGATGAACCGCGAGCTCGGCGTGGACATAGACGTCCTCGCGCCGTCTGAGATCGCCCGCCTCGTCCCGCAGGTCAGCATGGACGGCGTCGCGCTGGGTGTGTACGAGCCAAACGCCGGCCACGCCGACCCCGTCGCGACAACGTACGCTTTCGCCGACGCAGCGCGGCGTCACGGCGCGGAGGTCGTGACCGGCTGCGAGGTCACCGCCATCCGGACGGCGGCCGGCCGCGTGGCAGGCGTCGACACCGCGCGGGGCCCGATCGACGCGGGCGCCGTCGTCGCCGTCACCGGCCCGTGGGCCAACCGCCTCGCCGAGCCCCTCCGCGAGAGCCTGCCCGTCACGCCCGTCTCGGTGCAGACGTCGCTGTTCCGCCGCCCGCCTCCGCTCGATTCGTTGGACACAATGCTGATGGACAACACGACCGGTACGTACCTCCGCAAGAATCACGGCCCCTTGTCGCTCCTCGGCGGAGACGCGCCGGACTCCCTCGGCGGCGTCCCCGACCCGGACGACTGCGCGCTGAACGCCGACCATGACAGGATCGCCGACCTCTGGTCCCGCATGACGCGCCGCATCCCCGGCTTCGCCGCCGCCACGCCCCTGGGCGGCTACAGCGCGATGTACGACATGACACCCGACGCCAACCCGATCATGGACCGCTCGGAGACCGTCGAGGGCCTGTACTGGGCCGTCGGCTTCAGCGGGCATGGCTTCAAGCTGTCACCCGTCATCGGCCGCATGATGGCCGAGCTCGTGCTCCACGGCGGCAGCGCGGGCCACCCCATCGAAGAGTTCGCCGCCGCCCGCTTCAGCAAAGGCGGCGGTCTGACGCCAGACCATCTATACAAAGGCAGCAGCCACCCGTAACGCCTCCACGGCATACCCCGACCCTGTTGCAGCGGAGTGGAACGCTGCAGGAACTCCTGTCTCTTCTCCCCCTTGTGGGAGAAGGTTAGAGCCTGTCCTGAGCTTGTCGAAGGAATGAGGGGAACGCGCGGTACGCCCGCCTCCCCTGCCCACGCCCACCGCGCCCAGACGTGTACCATCGCGTGCCATGAACACCCTCGATACCGTCGAGCTCGGCTCCACCGGCCTCCGCGTACCCCGCATCGGCCTGGGATGCGCGCCCTTGGCCGGGCTCTACGAGCGCGTGGCCGAAACGGACGCCATAGCCATCGTGCGCCGGGCCGTCGAGCTCGGCGCGAGCTACGTCGACACGGCGCCCCTCTACGGCTACGGCCGCAGCGAGCGCATCGTCGGTAGGGCGTTGTCGGCGCTGCCCCGGCGCGACTTCGTGCTCTCCACCAAAGTCGGGCGCATCCTGGAGCCTGCCGACGATCCGCCGGCCGGGGAGGAGTTCGTCGACCTGCCGGGCCTGGAGCCCGTCTTCGACTACAGCCGCGACGGCGTGCTGAGGTCACTTGAGGACAGCCTGGAACGCCTGGGCCTCGACAGGGTCGACATCCTCTACGTCCACGACCCGGACGAAGGAAGCTCCGGAAACGATGTCTTCACAGGCCCGGACCATTACAGGCAGGTCATGGACGAAGCCCTGCCCGCGCTGGCCGAGCTCCGCTCCCAGGGCGTGATCGGGGCCGTGGGCGTCGGCATGAACGGCTGGCAGATGCTGGCGCGGTTCGCCCGCGACGGCGATTTCGACTGCTTCCTGCTCGCGGGCCGTTACACGCTTCTGGACCAGTCCGCGCTCCCCGAGCTGCTGCCGCTGTGTGAGAGCCGGAACATCGGCGTGGTGATCGGCGGCCCTTACAACAGCGGCATCCTCGCCTCGGACCTGTCGCCCGGCGCGAAGTACTTCTACCGGGACGCGCCGCCGGAGGTGCTGGAGCAGGCCCGGCGCATCAGTTCCGTCTGCGATCGACACGGCGCGCCGCTAAAAGCCGCCGCGCTCCAGTTCTGCCTCGCCCATCCTGCGGTCTCCGCGGTCATTCCGGGCGCGCGGTCGGTCGCGGAGGCCGAGGAGAACTGCCGGATGGCTGACCTCCCCATTCCCTCAGACATGTGGGAAGAGCTGCGCCAGGAAGGCCTCATCCCGGCCGAAGCGCCCACTCCGAACAGATAGGCCGCCCATGAAGTCCTTCGCATTGACCCTTGGCTTGCGGAGCGGCCCCGGCGTGGTCGCAGAATACACCGAGTATCACCGCGCCGTCTGGCCTGAAGTCCTGGAAGGGCTGCGCGGCCTCGGCATCACAAAGATGAAGATTTTCCTCCACGACCGCAGGCTCTTCATGTACATGGAGGCCGTCGACGATTTCGACCCCGCGAGGGACTTGCCCAGGCTGGCGGAAGACCCCCGCCAGAGGGAATGGGACACGCTGATGCGCGGCTTCCAGGAGCCCGTACCCGGCGCGAAGCCGGGCGAGTGGTGGGCCGGCATGGAGGAGGTCTTCGACCTCGACTGGTAGAGAGGCGATCACCATGACAACGACGCCCGCCGAAACGATCATCGACAGCCATCACCACCTCTGGGACCTGGGCGCGCGCGAGTATGACTGGATGCCGCCCCCGCCCAACGTCATCCGCCGGAATTACATGCCGGAAGACATGGCGCCGCTTCTGGAGCGCGCGGGCGTGTCCCGGACCGTGCTCGTACAGGCGCACCAGTCGCTCGAAGAGGCGCACTGGATGCTGGACATCGCGGAGAGGACCGGCTTCGTGGCCGGGGTCGTCGCGTGGGCGGACCTGGCCAGCCCGAACCTCGGCAGGAACCTGGACTCGATGTGCGCCAGGCCGGGCCTCGTCGGCATCAGGCACCCGGTGGAGATGGAGCCGGATGGTACGTGGCTGTCCAGGCCCGCGGTGATCGAAGGTCTGAAGGAGGTCGCCCGCCGCGGCCTCGCCTACGACCTGCTCGTCAAGGCTCCGCACATCGAGTGCGTGCTTCAGCTTGCCGAGAAGGTACCCAACCTCCGCATGGTCGTGGACCACATCGCCAAGCCGCCCATCGCGGCGGGGGAGACGGAGCCGTGGGCGGCGAACATCGCCGCCGTCGCCGAGATACCGGGCGTCTACTGCAAGCTCTCCGGGCTCGTGGCCGAGGCCGACCACGAGCGCTGGACCGCCGCCGACCTGAAGCCGTACGTGGACCACGTCGTCGAACAGTTCGGCATCGACCGCCTGATGTGGGGAAGCGACTGGCCCGTATGCCTGTTGGCCGCAAGCTACGACCGCGTACTCAGCGCCGCCATCGAGGCCGTGGGAGACCTCACCCCCGATCAGCGCACAGCCCTCCTCAGCAGGAACGCAACCGACTTCTACCGCCTGTAGCCCCAAGCCGCGGGCGCCATGATCACAGCCGCGCCAGTTCCGAGCCACGCCAAGCTCTCCCACGCCGCGGCAACCCTCTTGCTACCATGAGCGCCGGACCAGCCGGCAAGGAGGACCCCATGACGACACTACCCAATGAGCGCGAGTTCGGCGCGGTTTTCCCCGACGCGGAGTACGACGAGCGAAGGCGGCGAGTGCGCGAGTCGATGGCCCGGCGCGGCGTCGACCTGCTCCTCGTCACATCGCCGCGCAACGTCAACTACCTCACCGGCTTCGACAGCATCTGGTTCTACCACGCGACGCCCACCTGCCTCGCGCTGCGCGCCGACCGGGACGAGGTCGTCTTCTTCGACTCCTACCACGTCAGGATGGCGAACGAGTTCTGCTACGTCGACGAGGCCCTGTTCTTCGGCTTCCCGCAGCCGCGCGAAGACGCCGTTGCAGTCATCGTGGACGCCCTCAGGGACCGCGGCCTGCTGCGCGGCGCCGCCGCCGTGGAGATGTGGGCGCACAATCCGTCGCCCGCGCTGCTGAACGCGCTGCGCTCCCTGCTCGAATCGGCAGGCTGCGACACCGTCGATGGCTCATGGATCGTGGACGACGT
The DNA here is from genome assembly GCA_965116985.1 of Dehalococcoidia bacterium. Lineage (GTDB taxonomy): Bacteria > Chloroflexota > Dehalococcoidia > Lucifugimonadales. The sequence continues at coordinate 1,198,860 of OZ220745.1, forward strand.
CGCGATGGTGAAGTCGCCGCTGGAGATCGCATGCATGCGCAAGGCGGCCGGGATCGCGGACGTCGGCATGCTGGCCGGCCGCGACACCATCGAGGCGGGCGTGACGGAGATCGACGTCATGTCCGAAATCCACTACGCGATGGGCAGGGCCGGCGGCGAGGACGCCGCGCTGCGCACCGCCATCACCTGCGGGCCCATCTCGATGCCGCACAAGCCATCCACACGTCACAGGGTCGAGCAGGGCGACACCGTCTTCGCAGACATCTGCGGCGTTTTCAACCGCTACCACGCCAACCTGTGCCGCTTCTTCTCGCTCGGCAGGCAGACCGACGCCGTCCACGACAGGGCTAAGCTGCTCGCCGACTGCCTCCCCGCCGTGATCGACGCGGTGCGCCCCGGAGACCCGGTGAACAAAATCGGCGACGTCATGCAGCAGTACCTGGACGACAACGGCCTCACGGACGTCGCCAACCGCACCGGATACTCGCTCGGCATCTCAATCCCGCCCGACTGGGTCGGCCACGTCTGGCTCAGCGACACCGGCTTCGTAGACGCCGACTTTGTCCCCGGCACAATCATGAACTACGAAGTCTTCTCCTCCGATCCCACCATGCCCAGGATCGGCTACATAGACACGCTCCTCATGACCAACACCGGCATCGAAGTCCTATCCAACGTCCCCCAGGAACTCCTCGTGGCGTGAGGCAGCGGGGCCGATGCCACCCATCCTGTCCAAGTCTGTCACACTTCCTCTCCCACAAAGTCGAATTTCAGCAAATCACGCACCTTCATCAAGCGAGCATCGATCGTGCAGCATGCTTTCAGGGCATCACGAACAGTGACAGCAGCTCCCAGCTTCTCGCTTCCTATCCGGCCGCCTCTGAGCCGTTTCATTCAGCAGTAAGCCACTTGCATAGGGCAATCTCTGCACTTAGGCTGGCCAAGGGATTTGATGCCAGACGCCGACCTTCACAGCAGAAGCATACCGTTTGCAAAATACCATTGTAGTGCTAACATTTGGATTCATTTGTGCAACATACTCATGTCTTGACAAATGACGGAGGTCTTCATTGACGGCATTCTCACGCACAGCAGTTAGGATAAAGCAAGGAACGCTAGACCTATATCTGACTTATGTCACACCCAGTGATCTATTCAGTAGAAGCTTCTATACAATTGACAACCTTGAACCTGCTAGTCAGGATGGCTTTCAGCGCATTCTCAACGATACGCGTGCTAATAGGCTTGCAAGACATCTTACCGAAGCATATTCGCATGGCTATGCACAATTGCCTACAACAGTATTCCTCGCGACAGACGAAGATGTCAGCTACGATGAGTCGACCAATCTCCTTACGTTCGACACAGATATTGTGTGTCCATTCAGTGTTGTGGATGGGCAGCACCGCATTGAAGGTCTGCGTCGCGCTTTACGTCGCGACTCTCGTAGGACTAGTGACTTGAGTCAATTCCAGCTCCCTGTAACCATTGCTACAAAGCTCGACCAGACGCACCAAATGTACCACTTCTATATTGTCAATACTACTCAAGTTCCAGTCGATGCTTCAATGAGGCAACAGATAACCAGACGCTTTACCGACATGCAAGGAGTGGAAGAACTTCCGTACATGCCATTCTGGCTCGAAAAAGAGATCGGGCGTGGCAGAGATGCGAGAGCTCTAAGAATTGTCGAAGCTCTGAACGAAGACCCAAATTCACCATTGGCTGGACGAATACAGATGGCTAATGATCCTGACTCTCGAAACAAGATCAAACAGTCGTCAATTGTCAATATCTTCAAGTCTGAAGTGTTGACGCCTTCGAATCCACTTGCAGGCCAAGAGACTGATCCAGATAGACAATCACGCATCATTATCAACTTTTTCAAAGCAGCTGACGAAATATTGGTCGATGGAAGAGACAGAACCAGAACCGTCATTTACAAGAGCAATGGAATGTACTTCTTGCTTGGTATTTCCAAGTGGGTTTTCAATTCAATCTATTCAACCTCAAGAGACTTCAGAGTTTCCTCCCTTCGAGAGCGAATCCAATTGGGCTTCAATGGATTGGATGGCATGCACCAAGTTGCGTCTAATCCGGATTGGTGGATGCCTGGTCCGCACGGCGCCAGTGGCCTGAATAGAAGTGCAGCTCGGGGATACATAGAGGCATTTCAACAAGCATTGGCTGAAGCACAACACTCAGATATTAGACTATGAATATAGCACGCCTTTGCCCATCTATGGACCAAAGAGTTCCGTTTCGCCTTTCGCAGGCAGAAAGAGTCCCACAAGCGTCAGGTTGCTACGCACTGACCGATATCGATGGTGCAGTGCTATACATTGGCCATACCAATGACTTATTTCGCCGCGTTCAGGAGCACTTGGATGACCGGCGGATGACCCAACCGACAACTAAAGGCTTAGCCAACTGGTTCCACTTTGAATTGCTACCATTGTCAGAGACCTTCGTCACTGAACAACAGTTGCTATTTGAATACAAGGCCGTGCTGGGCCACCTGCCTCCACTAAATCGAATTGGGCCCTAAGCATCTCGTATAGATTACTCATCTCGATCTTCCCATAGCAATTACTTATGCATATGCTCAAATCTCCCTGTACATAACTATCCGAGTGACAAATCTTTTCTGAGCTTGACCCGAATTCCGCTCCGAGACTGCCGCCATTGCAATGCAACTCACGCTCCCCAAAGGGAGAGAACTCACCCACCCTTCCCTTCAGCGAACGCGTGTGCTAGTATGGACGCATGAACATTAACAACGAACCGTCGCGCAACCATCGGCCCCGGGCCGTGCCATCGCCAGCTAAGCCAGGGCTGGGCCGATTCCGCGCGTCTCAGAGCATTGGAAGGGCCGCGAGCTCCCAGCGCCGGGCGAACCTCAGGCCCCTGTCCCACAAACGTCTCAAAGTTCCTTGTATTCGCTTCAAAACCACCTCAGAACAGCCTCGGCGCCGCCTCGCCGGACCGGCGCGCCAGCTAGGGAATGAGACGATACAAGACAAAACTAGACACTCTGCTCGGCGAACGCCCTCCTCAGTGTAGGTACGCCCCCTCCCGCGCCGCTTTACGCTCCGAAGCCTCCCATATACAATCGCCCCGTCCGCCACATAGAAGCAGCGGGACTCACCGGCGCATAGCAAACGTGCGTAGACCGCAACCGGCGGCGGGCATCACCTTCCAGGGAGGATTGCTATGGAGCACATCCAGCTTGCAGTAGTAGGCGCGGGAGTCGCTGGCACCGCAGCAGCCATCGAGGCCGCCAAGGCCGGCGTCAAGGTCGTCCTGATCGACGAAAACCCGCTGGACATGTACATGATGGGCCTGGACGTCCCCCTGTTCTTCGGACAGCGGCTCATGCCCACCGTCCAGGACAAGGGCGCGATGATGGGCCGCATCGTCTCAGCCAACCCGGACCTCGCAGAGGCCGAGGAGGCCGGCGTGGACATCCGTCTCGGCACGTACGTCTGGGGCGCATTCCGAAACATGGAGACCAGCCGCGTGCTGGACGGCCCGCAGCTTGGCCTCGCCGACCAGGAACAGTCGTGGACCGTCAAGTACGACCACCTGATCGTCGCCGCCGGAGGGCGAGACCTAGGCATGAGCTTCGCCGGCTGGAACTTCGCCGGCGCCATGGGCTCGAACGCCGCGTACTCGCTCATGAACCGCTACCAGGCCTTCACCGGCCGCAGCATGGTAGTCCTCGGCTCAGGCAACCTCGGCCTGCACACCGCGAAGCTCGCGCTTGAGCGAGGAGTAGAAGTCAAGGCCATCGTCGAAGTCGACGGCGCGGTCCGCGGCGACACCGCAGTGGCCGCCGAGCTCGAGGCCGCCGGAGTCGCCATCCACACCTCGCACGTCATCAAGGAAGCCACCGGCTCGACAGATGAGGTGGAGTCGGTAACGGTCGTGGCCATCGACGGCGACAACAACGCCGTCGCAGGCTCCGAGGTCGTGTACGAGGCCGACACCGTCTGCCTCGCCATCGGACTCGTGCCCACCGTCGAGCTGCTGAACCTGCTCGACTGCGACGTGCGCTTCGACCACCATCGCGGCGGCTACGCGCCCGTCGTCGACGAGTGGATGCGCACCAGCGTCGAGAACACGTACGTCTGCGGAGACGCCGCCGGATACCACGACGGCATGGCCGCCAACCCGGAGATCGCCCGCCAGCAGGGCCGCCTCGCCGGCATCGCCGCCGCCGAGGCCCTCGGCGCCATCGACAGCGCGACCGCCCACGAGCGCCGCTCGGATCTGACGCTGGCCACGCAGTCCTCCAACGGCAACGAGGTCGACGGTGTCTGGAAGAAGTGGCTCGCCGCGCTGATGAACGTCGGCGGGATGGACGTCTACGTCTGCCAGTGCGAGGAGGTCACCCGCGGCGAACTGCTCGACGTGCAGCCGCCCCGCTACCTCGAATGGGAGTCCGACGAGATGAGCTCCCGCGACCTCGGCACCCTCGCGCAGGACGGCCCTGTCAACCCGGACCAGGTCAAGCGCCTCACCCGCGCGGGCATGGGCCACTGCCAGGGCCGCCGCTGCCGCGAGCAGGTCGCCATGCTCCTCGCCGATGAGTCGGACACCCCGCTGACCGAGGTGCCGATCATGTCGTACAGGCCGCCGGTTCGCCCGCTGCCCCTGCGCATCATGTGGGCGCACGACGAGTCCCAGCAGGTCCGCGACGACTGGGTCGTCTGGTTCAAGCACAGCCGCGATTACATGAGAGAAATGCAGGAGGCAGACTAGGCTCAGCCTCAACTTGAACATCGCAGAATTGAGAGTTCCGCACGAAAATCCCTTCTCCCTCGATGGGAGAGGATTAGGGTGAAGGTGCCCCCCCACGGGAGCACCACTCTAGGAGGTACGCCATGAGGTTGGACGGCGCGCAGGTTGTAATCATCGGAGCCGGTGTCACCGGCCTCAGCGCGGCATGGTGGCTCGCCAAGAACGGCGTGGACACCATCGTCGTCGAAAAGGGCGTCATCGGCGCGGAGGCCTCTAGCCGCAACGGCGGAGACATCAGCCACCGAGCGTACGAGCCGCCCGTCGTTCCGCTCGCCGCGGAGTCCCTCAAGCTCTGGCCCGAGATGGACGACGAACTCGGCTATCCCACCGAGTACTCCCCCGGCTCGATCCACGTCGCAATGGACGAAGAGGAAGCCGTGTGGATGAAGCAGTCCAACATCGACTGGGGCGAGAGATTCGACCTCCCGCTTGACTGGTGGGACGCCGACGATGTGAAGGAGGCCGTTCCCCTGATCGCGCCGGAGACGACGGGCGCGCAATTCTCACCCAGAGACGGCCACGCCAATCCGCAGCGCACCGTGCAGGCTTATGCCTGGGGCTTCCTTGACCAGGGCGGCAGACTGTACCAGCACACGGCTGTGACCGGATTCAGAAGAGAAGGCGGCAAGGTGGTCGCCGTGGAGACGGACAAGGGCGAGGTCGAGGCGGACATAGTCGTATGCGCCGCCGGCCCCCAGACCGGAGTGCTCTGCGAGCAGGCGGGTGCGTTCGTTCCCGTCTCTCCCGCCCGCGTGGAGATCATCATCACCGCACCCGTCGAGTCTATGTGGAAGGGCGCAGTGATGGGCAACGGCCTGTACGGCCGCCAGACCATGAGAGGCAACCTCGCATACGGCGGAGGCCCCCACGAGTGGGTCGACGTCGAGAACCAGACGCCGATGAAGCCCAACTCCCCGGTCGTCCGCAACCTGGCCCGGCGCCTGGCCGAGCTGTACCCCGGCGCAAAAGACGTGCCGGTCATCAGGAGCTGGGCATGCGTCGTCGAGCAGACGCCCGACATGCTGCCGATAATCGACTTCCTGGACTCGCCGGACAACTTCATGGTCGCCACAGCCTCGGCCCACGGCTTCGGCCTCTCGCCCGCGACCGGCAAGGTCATCAGCGACATGGTCATGCACGGCGAGACTACCGTGGACATGAGCGGCCTGACATACGGCAGGTTCAACGACGTAACACCGGACTGGCGCGAAAGGAAAGACTGGGTCCCCGGCCACATAAACACATAGCCAGACCACCTCACAACGTACGATAGTCACGGCTGACTTGACTGAATCCTTTTTTATCCGTCCTTTCGGCGGTGGCTGGAATCCAGCCGCAGACATGGTTGCTTGGAGACTCTGGCCTCCTCTCTCTTGATGGGAGAGGATTGAGGTGAGGGTGAAAGTGGCGGTGTGAAGCCGGGGCCCAATCAACAAAGCCCCCCGCACGGAGGAAATGGATGACTAGACTGGATGGCGCGGAAGTTGTAATCGTAGGTGCTGGAGTCACCGGCCTCAGCGCAGGATGGTGGCTTGCCAAGAACGGCGTCGACACCATCGTCGTAGACAAGGGCGTCATAGGCGCAGAAGCCTCCAGCCGAAACGGCGGAGACATCAGCCACCGGGCCTTCGAGCCGCCGGTTGCCCCTCTCGCCGCCGAGTCCATCCGCCTCTGGCCGGAGATGGACGACGAGCTCGGCTATCCCACCGAGTACTCCCCCGGCACGCTCAGCGTCGCCATGGACGAGGAGAACGCGGAGCGCATGCAGGGGGCCCGGACCAGCTGGCTCAAGAACCTGGACATCCCGTCGCAGTGGTGGGACGCGGACACAGTGAAGGAAGCCCTTCCACTGGTGTCGCCGGACGCGAAGGGCGCGATGTTCTCGCCCACAGGCGGCCACGCCAACCCCCAGCGGACCGTGCAGGCGTACGCCTGGGGCTTTCTGGACCAGGGCGGCAGGCTGTACCAGCACACCACCGTCACCGGCTTCCGCAAGGAGGCCGACAAAGTCGCAGCCGTCGAGACCGACAAGGGCGAGATCGAGGCTGACGTGGTCATATGCGCCGCCGGACCCCAGACCGGCGTGCTATGCGATATGGCCGGGGTGTTCGTTCCCGTTTCGCCTGCTCGCGTGGAGATCATCATCACCGCGCCCGTAGAGTCTATGTGGAGTGGCGCCGTAATGGGCAACGGCCTTTACGGCCGCCAGACCCTCAGGGGCAACCTCGCATACGGCGGCGGCCCACACGAGTGGGTGGACGTAGAAAACCAGTCCCCCATCAAGCCAAACTCGCCGGTGGTCCGCAACCTCGCCCGGCGTCTGGCCGAGCTGTTCGCCGGCGCGAGCGACGTTCCGCTCCTCCGCAGCTGGGCGTGCGTCGTCGAGCAGACTCCCGACATGCTGCCCATAATCGACTTCCCGGAATCGCCGGAGAACTTCATGGTGGCCACAACGTCGGCGCACGGCTTCGGCCTCTCGCCGGCAACCGGCAAGGTCATCAGCGACATGGTCATGCACGGCGAGACTACCGTAGACATGAGCGGCCTCACGTACGGCAGGTTCAGCAACGTCGGCCCCGGCTGGCGCGAGGAGAAGGACTGGGTCCCAGGGCACCTGAACACCTGACCCTTCCCGTACGCCTGATCTCGTCGGCCTCAAGGTCGTTCCGTCCGTTCGTGGTGAGCCCGTCGAACCACAACGGACATCGACCGGCCATATGCCCCGGGCGACTGTACGCCTGATCTCGTTGACGCTCTTGCAGGGGACAGCCTATACTCACGCGTGCGCCGCGGCCCGCGACACTCAGCGACGCCGCAGTCCGAAATGACGGCGCGAGGCGGCATGGCCACAGAGGTCAGCAGGAGCAAACAACAGGCGGACGCCGGAAGCCAGGACCAGCCGTTCAGGTTCTTCGACAACCGCGAGAAATACCTGTTATTCGTAACGACCTGCAACGAAAAGCAGGCAATCGCAGACAGGCTGGCCATGGAGGCCTCCCACATCCAGCCCCGGCAGCCCGCCCTGCGCATCTTCGACGCCGGCATGGGAGACGCTACCGTCCTCACCCGGACGATGCGCCACCTCCACGCCCGCTTCCCCACCGTTCCGCTCCTCGTCGTAGCCAAGGAGATCAGCGAGGAGGACGTCCGCATCGGTCTGGAGAAGATGGCGGACCGCTTCGCTGAGCACCCGGACCTGGTCCTCGTGCTCACGAACATGTTCTACTCGGAGGCGCCAAACCTCTATCCGCGGTCCGAGGCTATGCAAGCCAAGCTCAACTGGCTCGAGGCGCCGCTCGAGGGCAACGCAGCCTACGACTTCGACAAGCAGATTAGAGCACTCGAACCGTTCGTCCACGATAGCTGGCGCACCACGCCGAGCAAACGGACCGGCAACCCGCTCTACAATACCCCAACGGTGCTGATCATCTACCGGCGCGACCGCGAGTGGCCGCTGGCCCCCGTGCTGCCCGCCAAGGGCCCCGGCCGCCGCGAGTACGACCTCATCATCGCCGCTCAGCCGTACAGGGCCCGCATGCCCGCCGGCGCCAAGGTCAGGAACGTGCTCGCGCCCCTCGCCGGCAGCCTCGCGAGAAAGGGCCGCATGGTCATCTTCCAGTCCACAGGCAAGGACCCCGGCATGGACATCATCCGGTCCATCTGGCCGGACGAAGACCCATTCCTTACCGACCGCCACCAGCTTCTCGGTGAACTGCAGTCAAGGCTGCGAGGCACGCGCCCCGACCTGGACTACATCTCGGAGGCGGACGTCGACGCCGAGTTCCGGTACCACCTGCAGTACAGGCCGGACGAGGGCTCGAGCAGCATCGGCACCTCCACGCTGCTCGCCGCCTGGAACGCCGCCACATACGTCGCACAGATCGAGGACGAGCGGATAATGGAGGCGTTGGGCGACGAGAAGTACCTGGAGGCCACCGCCAAAGTGCTGGAGAAGAACCACGGCCTCTGGTTCACCGACGAGTCGTTCGTGGTCTCCCGCCGCGACGACTAACCCTGGCGACCGGCACGCACCGCCCTCCTATCTTCCAATCCACCTGAGGACGCCCACATGAGCAAGCTATCTGACGCGCTGGCAAGCAACGACTTCACGCTGACCGCAGAGCTGAACCCGCCCAAGGGCACAGACCTGATCGAACTCATGGACGCCGCCGAGGCCCTGCGAGACCAGGTCACCGCCTTCAACCTCACGGACTCAGCCGCCTCCCGCATGTCGATGGCGCCGACCGCCGTCGCTCATCTGCTCGGCGACCGCGGCATCGAGTCGACGCTGCAGATCGCGGGCCGCGACCGCAACAGGCTCGCGGTGCAGGGAGACATGCTCGCGGCGCACGCCCTCGGCGTCCCGAACCTCGTCTGCATGACCGGCGATCCCCCCTCCGGCGGCGACCACCCGGACGCCAAGCCCGTCTTCGACCTCGGCGCGGAGGCGCTGCTGGAGGCCGCGAAGGGCCTCGAGGCCGGCAATGACATCGCCGGCAACAGCCTGAAGGGCAGCCCCAGCTTCTACCGCGGCGCGGTCGTCAACGTCGCCGTGCCCGACCTCGGCAAAGAGATCGCCCGCATGGAGCAGAAGATCGCGTCCGGCGCGCAGTTCTTCCAGACCAACGCGGTCTACGATCCGGACGGCTTCGCGGAGTTCATGAAGACCGTGGAGGGATTCGGAGTCCCGGTCCTCGCGGGCATCATCATGCTCAAGTCGGCAAGGCAGGCCCGCTACATGACCGAGCGCATCCCCGGAGTGGTCGTTCCTGACGCGATGATTGAAGAGCTGGACAACGCCGAGAACCGCGTCGCCACGAGCATCGCGATGACCGGCAAACTGGTCCGTGAGGTCGCCCCGATGTGCAAGGGCGTCCACGTCATGGCCATCGGCTGGGAGCACCGCATACCTGCGGTCATGGTCGCCGCCGGCCTGTAGACGGGTCCGGCTTAGCCCGCCGCCTGCCTAATCAGGTCGGGGCGGCACGCCCGCATCGTCGTCAGCGCGCTCTCCGGCCCGGGCCGCGCATTGACCACGCGCACCATAGCCGTGTCCAGCCCCTTCGATAGTCTGGCCAGGGCCTGCGGCGCCCCGTCCGCCTTGCCGAAGTAAGCCACGGTCAGGAGCATCTCCTCCGGCGCGGCCCCGGCAAGCTCGTCTCGCGACGCACCCGCGTCCCGCATCCGGTCCAGCTCGGCCAGCTCGTCGGCGAAACCCATGCGCTCAAAGTGGCCCCGGTACGCGAACCTGCGGCCCCGCGCCGTGTCGCCCCGCGGCCCCATCGCGTAGCCCAGCGTTGCCTTCGCCACGGCTATGCGGGCGGCGTCCTCGTCCTCGTCAACGCACACCCGGATGTACTCCGCCAGCTTCACCTCGGACGGATCGCGTCCTGCCGCCTCCGCCGCCTGGTTCACATGCTCGCGGCTCCACGCAACCTGTTCGGCTGAGCACCAGTTCAACGCCGCTCCGTCGGCAGCCTCTCCGGCAAGCTGCAGCATCCTCGGGCCCAGCGCTCCCAGGAACACCGGCGTCCGCGGAGGCGGGCTGATGCCCAGCCTCATACCGTGGAGCTTGGCCATCTGCCCGTCCACCGTGACCGTCTCGCCGCCCACAAGCGAACGCACAGTCGTGACGTACTCGCGCATCGCCTCGATTGCCGACACGTCGGGCACGCCGAACGGCCTGCGCCCGGACCGGCGATGCAGACCGCCTGACCCAATTCCGAGCGAGAACTTGCCGTCCGTAAACGCGCTCAGCGTGCCTCCGCTCATTGCCAGGCTGAGCGGCGTCCTGAGGGCCACCGGTGAAACGGAGATCCCGGTTCCCACGCCGCCGGGCGTCTCGTCGCAGGACGCGGCCCATCGGTGCAGGCACACCTGGAACGCGTCGTACCCGGCCCCTTCGGGCGTCCAAACGCTCTCGTAGCCGAGGCGGGCTGCCTCGCGGCTGAGCTCAGCCTCCTGCTCGAACGATAGGCCAAGCGTCCCGTCTAGTCCTACTCCAATTTCCATGAACGAGTCCTCTCAATACGCCGTGGGATCAGGACCCTCATCATACACTCGCAAATGCGGCCCGGCATGCGTATTAGTCCAAACGGAAAAGCGGTATCATTCCAGTATGGGTCTAAGAATCTGCACGGCGCCCCTCGGAGCCGGAGATTGGCACGAGACTAGTTACACCCACATCACAACACGAATATGACGACCAGAGACCAGATCGAAGAAGAGAGCCTCCTGGCTGAAGCGGGCCGCGGCTACACGCGACGCTCCGCGCGAACGCGCGCCGCTGCGGAGGTCCCCATAGAAGACGACCCCGGCGACACCGTCCGCGAGTACTTCCGGTCGATAGGCCGCCACCCGCTGCTCACCGCCGGACAGGAAGTGGAGCTGGGTCTGGCTGTCGAAAAATGGATACGGCTCAAGGAGCTCCGGAAGGAGTTCCTCGACGCCCACGAACGGCAGCCCTCGACCGAAGAGCTAGTCGAGGCCGTGTGGAGTGACGTCGCGAGCCGGCGGGACATCCTCGCGGCCCTGGCCGGGTCGCTTCAGGAGCAGGTGGTAGGCGCGGGCCTGACGGACCTGCTGTGGCTGCCGTCTGTGCAGGACGTCCTCAATGGACCGATGCCCCAGGAGATCGCGGAGGCCATCTCGGAACTCACGGGCAAAGAAGGCAAGGAAGTGTCCGTCGCCGTTGACTCGCTGGCCAAAGTGGCGTCGCTGCTTCCCAGACACGTCACGGAAGAGCTGGACACGCTGAACGGCGACGTGAGGGCTGCCGCGCAGCGCACGGCGGAAGCCCACAGGTCTGAGATTGAAGCCCACTGGGACCGCATTACCCGCGAGGGCAGCGCCGCCTCGGACAAGCTCACGCAGTCAAACCTCCGCCTTGTGGTCAGCGTCGCCAGGAAGTTCCTCAACAGGGGCCTGCCCCTCCTCGATCTCATCCAGGAGGGCAACCTCGGCCTGATGCGCGCCGTGGAGAAGTTCGATCCCCATCGAGGATACAAGTTCAGCACGTACGCCACGTGGTGGATTAGGCAGGCCGTCTCCCGCGCCCTCGCTGACCAGGGCCGCACGATAAGGCTGCCCGTCCACGTGGTCGAGCGCCTGAACAAGCTGAACAAGACGGAAAGAGAACTGCTGCTGGCCCTGGACAGAGAACCAACCCTTCAGGAAGTGGCAGAGAAACTGGAATGGGACGAAGAAATGGTCGTCCAGCTCCGCAGCCAGCGTCAGCGGACTATCTCGCTCGAAACGCCGGTCGGAGAGGAAGATTCAACGCTGGAAGACTTCATTCCCGACAACGTGTCCTGGACTCCGGACGAAATCGCCGTCCGGCTGCTGACTCGGGATGACGTGCTGCAGGCGTTGGAGGAGTTGCCCCCGCGGCTGCGCCTGCTTCTGCTGCTGCGATTCGGCTTCTACGACGACCGGCCGCGCACGCTGGAAGAGGTTGGCGTAGAACTGGGCGTGACCAGAGAGCGCGTACGCCAGCTTGAACGGCAGGCCCTGCGCCGCCTGAGGGAATCGGAGAGCCTGCCCACGCTCTAGGCAATCGCCAGGACGCGCCCGTTCAGATTGGGGATCGCCTAAACGTTCAGCACCCTTAGCCAGCGACTGCCGCGCCGCCGGAGGTCCGCTCCGAACAGACCCTGAGACGAGGCGCGTACTGCTCTAGGCTGTGGACACCGCCTCCGCTGGGCGGGCTTCCGTGGATGACTCCTGTTCGGAGAGCCAGCGCTCGGCGTCGATTGCCGCCATGCAGCCGGTGCCCGCGGCGGTAACCGCCTGCCGGTACACCCAGTCCTGCGCGTCCCCGGCCGCGAACACGCCCGGTATGTTCGTCTTGGTCCCGTCGTGCGTCACGATGTAGCCCTGATCGTTCATGTCCAGCACGCCCTGGAAGACTTCGGTGTTTGGCTTGTGCCCTATCGCCAGGAAGACTCCGCCGATTGGCTTGTCTTCCACGTCCCCTGACTTGACGTTGCGAAGACGTACCCCGGTTACCTCTCCCTGCTCCACGCCGAGAATGTCGTCAACGACCGTGTCCCAGATGAACTCGATCTTGGGATTGTCGAATGCCCGCTGCTGCATGATCTTGGAGGCTCTGAGCTCGTCGCGCCGGTGCACAATATTGACCTTGGAGGCAAACTTCGTGAGGAACGTGGACTCCTCCATTGCCGTGTCGCCGCCGCCGACCACAACCAGCTCCTTGTCGCGGAAGAAGAATCCGTCGCAGGTCGCGCAGGCCGACACTCCGTACCCCATCAGCGCATCCTCGGACGGCAGGCCAAGCAGCTTCGCGGTCGCCCCGGTCGCCACAATCACCGAGTGAGCATACCGAACATCGGTCATGTCGATTGTCACCTTAAACGGCCTGACTGAGAAGTCGACGGAGGTCACTTCCCCCTGCTCATAGCGAGTGCCGAAGCGCTCTGACTGCTGCTTGAAGATCACCATCATCTCCGGCCCCATGATCCCGTCCTCGAAGCCGGGGTAGTTCTCCACATCCGTGGTGATTGTGAGCTGACCGCCCGGCTGAATTCCCTCGAAGACAAGGGGCTCAAGATCGGCCCGTGCGGTATAGAGAGCAGCGGTGTGCCCGGCGGCGCCGGAGCCGATGATGATTACGTTCTCTACGCGGTTTCCGTCCATTGAGAGTCCCTTCCTAACGTTGGATATCGGTCCTTGGTGCGACTCGCGTTGCCTTAACTCATACTAACCCTGCTCCACGCCAAGTGGAAGGTATGCCCGTGAATCCGGCCCTCACGAAGGCGACCAGTGTCCCGAGGAGGGGTGATAGCCGTAGTCGGCCGCGTACTCCTTGCCGGGCATCCATCCCATCTCTCGGCGCCAGTCCCTCGAGATGTCTCCGAATCGGCCTAGGTTCAGGTCATCGATATGAATCGATGACTCGCCGTGCATCGCAAGCTCGGCCACCGCCTTGCCGGTTCCGGGAGACCGTCCGAATCCCGCACCGGCGCCCGACACGACAATCAGGTTCTCGGGGTCTTCCAGAACGTCGATGATTGGCAGATGGTCGCGCGGCAACTCCACGACTCCGGCCCAGCTACGAATCACCGGAACATCCAGCGCGCCGGGAAACAGCTCGCCTATGCGCCGGCTTATGTTTCGCACCACCGGCGTGTTCGGCTTGTCCGGGCTGCTCATGTCCACCTCGATCCACTCGTGCGGCCCGCCGCCGTAGGCCAGGTTCCCGCGCCGCGTCTGCCGCCCGTACAGCCCGTTGCCGGCGAGCGCTCCCGGCCATGCAGGGGGAATTGGGGCCGTGACGCAGATCTCCACACGTCCCTGGGCGAGGGGCACGTAGGCGCCTACGGTCTCGCAAAGGGCCGGAATCTGGGGACCGGCGGCGCAGATGACCAACCCCGCGCCGAAATCGCCGCGGCTGGTCATGACCGACTCAACCCTGCCGCCGCGTGTGCGAACCCCGGTGACCGCGGTGTGCTGGTAGATGCGGCCCCCGTGGTCCTGAAGCGCCCACGCGTACGCCTGCACGGTTCGCTGCGGGTTGGCGTGCCCTCCGTCCATCGTAATCAGTCCGCCGACGATCTTCTCAGTAGCGGCCGGGACCATCTCGCGAATAGTCTGCGCGTCGATCTCGTCCAGACGGACGTCCAACTCCGCGAAGAGCGACCTGCGCTCCAGCAGGGTCTCCATTTCATGCTCGTTCAGCGCCGCGTCAATCCGCCCCGGGGTGAACTCCGTAGGATAACCGAGATACCTGTCCATCTCCGGCCAGAGCTCATGACTGGCCCTGCCCAGGCCATCCGATGCTGGAACCCCGCGATGGCCGATCATGCCGCCGTTGCGGCCGGACGCCTCCCAGCCGACCACGCCTCGCTCAACTACAACAACGTCAACACCTTCCCGAGCAAGCCAGAAACCGGACGAGAGGCCGCTAATGCCTCCGCCGATTATTACAACATCAGCACTATCTACAGGCACACTTTGGACCTTCCGAAATTGGGGTTTGCTTCGCGTCCACTATAATCGCACTGCGCATGACCGGATGTTACACGAGCCGCGAGCTAGCTACCTCGCCGGGAGGCCGCCAAAATGTCAGAAGCCCAGTACGACGCAATCGTGATTGGAGCAGGACACAACGGCCTGGTGACAGCCGGATATCTCGCGAAGGACGGCCTGAAGGTCCTCGTGCTTGAGCGGCTGGACAAGATCGGCGGTGCGGTAACAACCGATGAGTTCTCGCCGGGATTCCTCGGCCCGATGTGCTCGTACTGGTGCTCCTCGCTGCGAGGCAAGGTGATCGACGACCTTCAGCTAAGGGACCACGGCTTCGAGATCGTCCACTCTCGCGGCCACGTCGGTCAGGCGCACACGTTCCATCCGTTCCCTGACGGCACCCACCTGGGCGGGCCGGAGATCAAGTCAGACCTCGACGCCGCCAACCAGATCAGAGGCTTCTCAGAGAACGACGCGCGCGCCTTCTTCGAATGGAACAGGTTCTGGGACCGCGCCTCCGGCATCTTCAATCCCTACTTCCTGACAGAGCCGCCGACGCTGTCTGACCTCGCGCACGACGTGCGGGGCACAAGCCTCGAGGAAGTCCTCGAAATCGTCCTCACCTGGAGCTACATCGATCTGCTAGACCACTACTTCGAAGACGATAGGGTCAAGGCCCACTTCATGTATAACACTGAAGCCGATCCCAGGTCCGCGGGCAGCATCCTTGGGCCTGCGGTCCACCGCTGCAACCTGTTCACCCGCCCCGAGGACAGGGGCATACCCCGCATGAGCATGGGCAACATCACGGAGGCGCTCGCAGCCTCCGCTGCGACGAGCGGCGTGGACATTCAAACACGATCGCCGGTCGCGAAGGTCATCGTCCAGGACGGAGAAGCCAGGGGCGTGCGGTTGGCGGACGGCAGGGAGTTCATGGCCGGGCTGGTAGTCTCCAACGCGGACCCGAAGCGAACGTTCTCCACCCTGTTCGAACCGGGTGAGGTGGGCGAGAAGGTCTTGAAGAAGGTTGGCAAGTGGAAGACCGGCGCGGGCTGCGTCAAGTTCCTTGCCGCCCTCGACCGCGTCCCGGACTTCAGCCGCTACCTCGGCCGCGACTACAATCCCGCAGGCGTGATAGGAGTCTCGCTGCGGCCATCCGTCGAGTACCAGGTGCAAAGCTGGACGGACGCCATGGCGGGCAGACCCACCTCAAGTCCGATTCACAGCCTGCAGTTCACCTCCATAGCGGAGCCGGGGCTCGTTCGAGGCCAGGGCCACGTGCTCTCCGACTGGGTCCTGTACCAGACGCCGAATCCGGTGGGCAGGCCTTGGGAAGAGATCCGGAACGAGGTCGGAGAGCAGATCATAGACAGCATCTCTGAGTACGCTCCAGACTTCCGGGAACGGCTGATGGACTGGACGGTGCAGTCGCCGATCGACATCCAGACCAGAGTGGGTATGACCGACGGCAACATTCGCCACTTGGACATGATCCCCAGCCAGATGCTGTCCCAGCGGCAGCCATACAGGACACACATCAGGAACTTCTACATGTGCGGCTCTGGAACTCATCCCATGGGGGAGGTCACCGGCGCGCCTGGACACAATGCCGCCCACGCTATACTGCGCGACCTCGAACGCGCACCGTTGGACTAATGGCCGGGCGTTTCCTCAGACTCGATCGAGAGACCCGAACAGAGGGCGCGTGCTATACTTTCGTAGCTTCAATCGCGTCAGTTTCCAGGTCAAATGACTAGGTAACGGACGCTGGACAGGACGACCATGTCGGACAACTTCGAAGTAATTCCGAACGGAGGCGTGACGTCCCCCTCAGGCTACTTGGCGGGCGGGACGCACGCCGGGCTCAAGAGCGCCGGCGAGGACGTCCTTGACCTGGGCATCTTGGTCTCAGAGCACCCCGCATCGGTCGCCGGGACTTACTCCACGAACTCCGTTCTCTCGCCGTCAGTTACGGTATCCCGCTCAAGATCGGCAGGCGGCTCTGCGCGAGGCGTGGTGGCGAACAGTGGATGCGCCAACTGCGCGGTGGGCTCGCAGGGCATCACCGACGCCGAGGAGATGGCGGCCATCGCTGCCGGGCATGCCGGCGTGGGGCCGGATGAGATGCTCGTGTGCAGCACCGGCGTCATCGGGATAGAGCTCCCCATGGCGCTCATACGCTCCGGCATGGGTGCGATTCAACTGGGCAGAGACGGCGGCAACGCCTTTGCCCGCTCGATCATGACTACAGACACAAGGCCCAAGAGCGTTGCGGTTGCGATCGACGTGAACGGAACGCGGGTAACGCTGGGCGGAGCCGCCAAGGGCGCGGCGATGATCCACCCCAACATGGCGACGATGCTCGCATTCCTCACCACGGACGCGGCGGTGGAGGCCGACCTGCTGAGCAGCGCCCTGAAGGACGCCGTAGACGTCTCATTCAACATGATTGACGTGGACAGCGACCAGAGCACCAACGACACCGTACTGCTCTTTGCAAACGGTGCCGCGAGCGGCGCGCCAATCGCCAATGGCACGCAGGAGGCGGAAGCCTTCAGAGACGCCGTCAGGCATGTGTGCACGGAACTGGCAAAGGAGATGGTCAGGGATGCGGAAGGCGGCGGACACCTGATAGAGGTGGCCGTTGTTGGCGCGCACACCGACACTGACGCCCGTCTCGCGGCACGCGAGGTGTCTTCATCCACCTTGGTGAAGGCAATGGTGCACGGCCGGGACCCGAACTGGGGCCGCATCATGATGGCTATAGGCAACAGCGGCGCGGAGCTCGTCGAGGACAAGGTCGATGTCTTCATCAACGACATCCACATGGTCCACGTCGGAATCGCGATACCCTACTTTGCCGAGGCCGTGATCAGCAGTATGGCCGCGCACGATGTGAAGATTCGAGTGGACCTCAATCTCGGTTCCGGGACCGCCGTCGCCTGGGGAAGCGACCTCACGGAAGAGTACGTGACGCTGAATTCCGCCTACACCACATAGGCGATAACGTCTCGACCAAGCGTGCAGCGCACTCAGTTCGTCCTCACCCCAACCACCTACATTAATGACTTCGGCGCTCGCACTTACACCGTAGATGTCAGAACGCAAACGGCAGCCGCGGGAGGATGACCCAAGCCTTGGAACGATAGTAGTTAAGATCGGCGGAAGCACGCTCGGAGAGCACGACACCACGCTGCGCGACCTCGTGGCACTCCAGGAGAGCGGCGCCAGGGTTGTGGTCGTTCACGGTGGCGGCAAAGTGATCTCCACGTGGATGGAGAGGCACGGACTCAGGCCCCAGTTCGTAGACGGGCTGCGCGTTACCGACCCCGCTAGCATGGAGATCGTGACCGCGGTGCTGACCGGGCTGGTCAACAAGCAGTTGGTCGCCGAGATACAGAGGGCGGGCGGGCGCGCCGTCGGCCTCAGTTGCGCGGACGGAACCTTGATTCAGTGCACACTCAAGGACCCTGCGCTCGGACTGGTAGGCTCCGTTGCCGAGGTGGATACGACGGTCCTGACTGAGGCAACCGGCGGGGGCTACATCCCGGTGATAGCGCCGGTGGCCGTCCACGTCAACGATGGGTCTGAGAACTCAGGCGTGTTGCTTAACGTGAACGCGGACATCATTGCAGGCGAGATTGCCGCATCGCTGCACGCCGACAGGCTGGTGCTCCTCACCGACGTTGAGGGCGTCCTTACTCCTGGAAGAGGCGTCATCTCCAGAATGACGGTCCGACAGGCCGAATCTCTCATGAATTCCAGCCTGGTTGGCGGAGGCATGACCCCAAAGCTGCAGGCGTGCGTAACCGCCCTTTCGGCAGTCGGCAGCGCCCACATCACTGACGGCAGAATGGACGGCGCGTTGGTCCGCAGCGTCACCGATGAGCCTGTCGGAACTAGAATAGTTTGACTGTCCGCAGTTGCCGTCTGTGCGCACGGGCTGTACCTTAGATTGAGTTCTATGGCTGGGCCAAGACTACCCGGGCGAACGACAAGAGAACGACTTAGAGATCAGAACGGAGAAGAGCAATAACTATGGCTGAACCATACAGCCAGAATGGTGGCGACTCAGCCGGCACGTCGGACGTCATCGCCCAGCTGGACACCGCAAGCATCGGCGGATGGGTGAAATGGGGCCTCGTGGTCCTGGGAATCATCATCGCGTTCCTGGTGCTCAACTTCCTCAAGACCGTCTACACGGACTGGCTGTGGTTTGGCGAACTGGGTCTGCGCGGCGTGTTCACCAAAATCATCGTGACTCGCATCGTCCTGTTCATCGTGGGCGGCGTGATCATGGCGGCCCTGGTCGGAGCCAGCCTGTACGTGGTCAACAGGTTCTCGGAAAGCACCGAGATGATAGCCGTGCCGCCGGAGGTCCGTGGATTCATCGGGCGCCTCATCACTTGGGGAACGGTGGCCGGAGCCGCCATCCTCAGCCTGATCTTCGGCTCCGTCGCTGCGTCGGAGTGGGAAACGTGGCTCCGGTTTTCGAGCGCACAGCCATTTGGCGTCCTCGATCCGGTCTATGGGCGCGACATCGCCTTCTACGTGTTCCGGCTCCCCTTCTATAACTTCCTGCAAGGCTGGCTGCTGGGAGCCGCCATCGTCATCTTGCTGGCCACGATCGGCCTCCACTTCATCAAGTTCACCCTCAGAGACATGCGGTTCCAGCTCACGCCGGCGCTGCGAGTGCAGGTGTCCGTTGCGGCCGCAATCGTGCTCTTCCTACTGGCTATTGGCCACTGGCTGGACCGCTGGGAGTTGCTCCTCTCTGACCAGGGTGCAGTTTTCGGCGCAGCCTACACAGACCTGCACGCCCGCAAGCTGGCCCTGCTCGTGATGACGATCATCGCGGCCGGAGCCGGCATCCTGACACTTGTAAACATTTACTTGAAAGAGATGCGCCTTCTGGTCGGCGCCGCTTCCCTATGGGTTGCTATGGCGATTGTTCTCGGAGTAGCTTGGCCCGCCGCCGTTCAGCAGTTCAATGTCACGCCTAACGAGTTCGTCAGAGAACAGCCGTATATTGACCGCAGCATCGAATTCACACGCAAGGGCTTCGTGCTGGACGGCGTGGAAGAGGTGTTCCATCCGGCAGAGGCGCTCGGCGAACAGGACGTGTCTGAGAACCTGGTTACCATAGACAACATCAGGCTGTGGGACCACGACCCTCTGCGAAACGTCTACAGGCAGATCCAGGTGATCCGGCCTTACTACGACTTCAAAGACGCCGACGTAGACCGCTACGTCATAGACGGCGAGTACCGGCAGGTAATGCTGGCGGCCAGAGAGGTCGCGCCCGAGTCCCTCGAGGAACAGGCGCAGACCTGGATCAACAACAGGCTGATCTACACTCACGGATTTGGGCTGGCAATGAGCCCGGTGACCGAATTCACTCCGGAAGGTCAGCCGGAGTTCTTCGCGAAGGACATTCCGTCAGAAGGCGTCATACCGCTCACGGCCAGGGACTCGTTCGACGGCGAAGCGCCGGCGGACGCGATTGTAGTCACCAATCCGAGAATCTACTACGGCGAAAACACTTCCGACTACGTGATGGTCAATACCAACACGGACGAGCTTGACTATCAGACTGAGGAAGGCGAGCTCTTCCGGACGAACTATTTCGGCGACGGGGGAGTTCCCCTCAGCTCGCTGGCGCGGAGGCTGGCATACGCATGGGAGTTGGGGGACATCAACATCCTCATCAGCAGCGAGATCAACTCCGACAGCAAGCTACAGTACCGCCGCAACATAGCCGAAAGAATCTCAGAAGTCGCGCCGTTCCTGATGCTCGACAGCGACCCATATCTCGTCGCCTCTGAGGAGAGGCTCTTCTGGATCCAGGACGCTTACACCATCTCCGATCGGTTCCCGTATTCGGAGCCTGCGGAGGAAGGTTTCAATTACATTCGCAACAGCGTGAAGGTCGTCCTGGACGCCTTCAATGGGACGCTCACGTTCTACATAGCCGATCCCAGCGACCCGCTCGTACAGACCTATTCCCATATCTTCCCGTCGCTCTTCACTTCAATGGAAGAGATGCCTGACTATCTGCGCAGCCACATCAGATACCCGCAGGACCTGTTCAAATTCCAGGCGTTGAAGTACACGAAGTTCCACATGAAGGAGGCCCAGATCTTCTACAACAACGAAGACCTGTGGAACATCCCTCAAGAGAAGTTCGGGCCGGGCGCAGAGCTGATCGACGTGGCCCCGTACTACGCCACCATGAAGATTCCTGGTGAGGACAGGGAGGAGTTTGTGCTGCTGATTCCATACACGCCGAATCAGCGCAAGAACCTGATCGGATGGCTTGCCGCCCGGAGCGACGGCGAGCACTATGGAAAACTGGTGGCATTCAACTTCCCCAAGGACAGGCAGGTCTTCGGCCCGGAGCAGATCGAGGCTCGCATTGACAACGATCCAACGATCTCCCAGTGGTTTACGCTCAGGTGCCAGGAAGGTTCGGAGTGCATCCGAGGCAACCTCCTTGTGATTCCAATAGGAGACAGCTTGCTGTATGCCGAGCCGATCTACCTGCAGGCTGAGGGCGTGCAGTTTCCGGAGCTGAAGAAAGTCGTGCTCGCAACCGCGGACAGGGTCGTCATGGAAGACACCGTCCAGCAGGCGGTTGCCGAGCTAACGTCTGAAACGGCAATGATGGTCGATGCTGAAGATCTGGACGAGCAGGCGGCAACAGTGGAAGTTGAAATTGACGCGAGCACAATCGAAGCTCAGATTGAGAATCTCGAGGATTCCCTGGAGCGGGTAATGGATGAGTTCAGTACGCTCCAGGATTCCCTCGAACAGTTGAAGCAGCTAATCTCAGAGGAGTGACATGGCAACTGACTGGAAAGACATAGAGAGCAGATACTACATGTTCTGCGCGCGGCGCCAGCCGGTCGTGATCGAGCGTGGTGAGGGCGCGAGAGTCTGGGATGTGGACGGGAAAGAGTACCTGGACTTCACCTCGGGCTGGGCAGTCAACAACATCGGCCACGCGAACGAGGCTGTCGCGGAAGCGATCGTTGAGCAGGCCAGGACCCTCCTGCAGACATCCAACCAGTTCTACACCATTCCACAACTGCACCTGGCGGAAGCCTTGGTGGAGAACAGCTGCCTGGACAAGGTGTTCGTATGCAACAGCGGCGCCGAGGCTAACGAGGGCGCCGTGAAGCTCGCCAGGAAGTACGGCAAGATGCACAGGAACGGCGCGTTCGAAGTCATTACCGCGTTCAACTCGTTCCATGGCCGTACGCTTGCGATGGTAGCTGCAACCGCACAGCCTCACTACCAGGAGACGTTCCAACCCGTACCTTCTGGATTCGTGTACGTCGACTACGGTGACATCGACGCCATAAAGGAGGCCACCACGGACAAGACGGCCGCGGTCATGCTGGAGCCGGTCCAAGGAGAAGGCGGGGTAAACGTGCCGCCTCCCGACTACCTGCCGCAGGTCAGGCAATGGTGCGACGACAACGGCCTGCTGCTGATACTGGACGAGGTGCAGACCGGACTGGGCCGCCTCGGCACGCTGTTCGGATATGAGGCCTTTGGAGTGGAACCTGACGTGATGACGCTGGCCAAAGGGCTTGGCGGCGGCGTCCCCATAGGCGCCTTCATGGCAAAGGACGACGCTGCAGTACTGCGCCCCGGCGACCACGGTTCGACATTCGGCGGAAACGCGCTTACGTGCGCCGCTGCCAACGCCTCCGTGCGATACATCATCGAGCACGACATTCCCTCCCACGCAAGGCAGATGGGCGACTATCTCGCAAAGGGGCTTGCTACGCTGAAGGCGGACCACGAGTTCATCGCTGACGTCCGAGGCATGGGCCTGCTGTGGGCCATGCAGTTCAACTCTGAGCTGGCAGGGGACGTCGTGGCGGCCTGCAACGAGGCGGGACTGCTGCTCAACCCGCTCAGGCCGGACGCCGTCCGGCTGATGCCCACCCTGAACGTAACGCCGGCTGAGATCGATGAGGCCCTTGAACGGCTCGAGACCGGACTTACGGCCGCGGTCAGCTAGCGCGAGCGTCCTTCAAGACAATTGCGATGTTGCAATTCCACGGAGCAAGTAGACTGACGTGAACTTGGGCGACCTCAAGGGCTCGGGAGCCGCTGTCCTGGGGGGTGCGGTATCCGGCGGACTCGACAGCTGCACGGTCACGCACTGGCTGCGAGAAAACGGGTTCACCACTCACAGCTTTACGGTCGATCTTGGCCAGCCTGACGAGGAATCTCTGGATGCGGTGGCGGACAGGATGCTTGCATGCGGGGCCGACTCTGCAACGATCGTCCCCGGCAAGGAACAGCTTGCTGAGGGCGGTCTGAAGGTCATCCAATCGCAGGCTCGCTATGAAGGTGACTACTGGAACACAACCGGGATCGCCAGGCCAATCACCGTCCAGGCCATGCTGCCGTACCTGAAGGCTGAGGGCGTTGACACACTCTTCCATGGATGTACGGGCCGCGGCAACGATCAGGTCCGGTTTCAGCTGGCCTGCAACACGCTGGACCCCTCGATCAGGGTCTACGCGCCCTGGCGGGACCGCGAGTTCATCGAACGCTTCCCTGGCCGCAGCCAGATGATCGACTACTGTGAGGCGAACGCCCTCCCAATCCGGCCCTCGTCTCAGGCCCGGTACTCTACTGACGCCAACTTTCTGGGCCTGACTCACGAGGCCGGAGACCTGGAGTCAGTCTCAATCGATCCCTACTTCGTAGAGCCGGGTATGGGCGTGTGGCCTTGGGACGCTCCCGACACCCCGCGGTCTGTGACCGTCAGGTGGGAGGAGGGCATGCCAACGGCAATTGACGGCGAGAACGTGAGTCTTGTCGGTGCCTTCGAGACAGCCAATCGGGTCGCCGGAGGTCAAGGAGTGGGCATCGGGCTGCACGTGGTTGAGAATCGGTTCGTCGGCGTAAAGTCGCGTGGACTCTACGAGGCGCCCGGCATGGAGTTGCTGGGCCGCAGCTACGAGTTTCTGCTCCAGTTCGTACTCGACAGAAGGGCGCGCGAACTCTTCGATCACCTATCCAAGGTCATCAGCCTCCAGATCTATCAGGGCTACTGGCTCGACCTCGCGACGACGTCTGCGCTGTCCGCGTTGGAGCCGATGAGCCGTCTCGCAACCGGCACAATCACAATGAGGATGTTCAAGGGCGGAATCCTCTTCGAGTCGGCCGAAGATACGCCTGAGGCAATGCCTCACTCGCTCTACACGGATGACTCATCGATGGAGGCGTTGGGCGGATACGATCATGAGGACGCCGAGGGCTTTCTGAAGGTCTTGGGCGTGTCCGCGATGAACGTAGGATCACGCCAGTTCCCCTACCTGGAGCGATAGGCCCGGTGGCCTCAATGGACCCGCTGTCTTACTACACGGTCTCGATTGACTATGACCGAAGACTCTATCGCCAGGACATCGCAGGCTCAATAGCCCACGCCCGCATGCTAAGCGCGCAGGGCATCATCGAGCCGGACGAGGCAACCCGGATCATCGCAGGCCTCCAGCAGGTCCAGGAAGAAATTGAGGGCGAGACTTTCCCGTGGCGTCCGGAACTCGAAGATATCCACATGAACATAGAGCGCCGCCTGCACGAAATCATCGGCGACACTGCAGGCAAGCTCCACACGGCCCGCTCCCGCAACGACCAGATCGCCCTCGATGTCAGGATGTACACAAAGGAGGTCGCCGAGCAGGCGATTGAGGGCGTGGACAGCATCAGGTCTACGCTGCTGAACTTGGCAAAAGCCCACTCAGACACCGTCATGCCCGGGTACACACACCTTCAGAGAGCCCAGCCAGTGCTGTTCGCCCATCACATGCTAGCTTACTTTGAGATGCTGACGAGGGACAGGCACAGACTTCAGGAGGCACGGCGGGAGGCAGACGTCATGCCGCTGGGCAGCGGCGCGCTGGCCGGCTTACCGTACCCGCTTGACCGTGAAGCGGTCCGTGTAGATTTGGGTTTCTCCATGGTATCGGCCAACAGCATGGACGCGGTCTCAGACCGTGACTTCCTGGTTACGTTCCACTCTGCCGCCGTGTTGTGCATGATTCACCTGTCGAGGCTTGCTGAGGAGTTGGTTATCTGGTCCTCGGAGGAGTTCGGGTTCGTCAGGCTCGCCGACGAGTTCACTACTGGCAGCAGCATCATGCCCCAGAAGCGCAACCCGGACTTTGCGGAGATCGCACGTGGTAAGACGGGGCGCACGCTGGGCAACCTCGTAGGCCTGCTGACGACGCTGAAGGGCCTTCCTCTGACGTATAACCGCGACCTTCAGGAAGACAAAGAGGGCTTCTTCGACACAGTTGACACACTGCTGTCCACCCTTGCCGTGTTCGCCGGCATGCTATCCACGATGCAGGTCGACGCGAACAGAATGAAAGCCGCAGCGCAGGGCGGCAACATGCTGGCGACCGATGTTGCCGACTACCTCGTTGCCAGGGGAGTGCCGTTCCGCAGAGCGCACGGAGTGGTGGCGGAACTCACCGCATATGCGGGGGAGCGCTCGAAGGCGATCCATGAGCTGTCGCTGGATGAGTACCAGCGATTCTCGGACCGTTTCGAGGAGGATGTTCTCTCCATTACTGTCGAAGCGTCAATTGCGGCACGGGCAGTACCCGGTGGGACATCACATGATCAGGTGAGCAGCGCCATCGAAGATGCCAGGGCGAGGTTGAAAGCAGACAGCGCCCATGGATGACGGCGTCAAGATCGCTCCTTCCATTCTGGCAGCCGATTTCTCTCGACTTGGCGATGCCGTCGAGGAAGCTGAATGCGGAGGCGCGGACTACATCCACGTTGATGTTATGGACGGTCAGTTCGTGCCTAATCTGACCTTCGGCCCTCAGATGGTTCATGACCTGCGACGGAGGACCGACCTCCCGCTGGACGTCCATCTGATGGCCTGGGACACAAACCGGCTAGTGGACGAACTTGTCGATGCCGGCGCCAACATCGTCTCCGTTCACATCGAAGCGGCGGTTCAACTGCACGAAGTCGTGCAACGTATCAGGAGCAGAGGAGCAAGTCCTGGAGTGGCCCTGAGCCCGGGCACGCCCGTATCGGCTGCTGAGGAGGTCCTTCCGGAGGTGGACCTCGTGCTCCTGATGTCGGTCAACCCTGGCTTTGGGGGACAGTCCTTCATTCCTGCGACGCTGGGCAAGCTCGAACGCATGAGGGCGATCCTGGACGCCCGCGGGCTAAAAGCAGAGCTGGAAGTTGATGGTGGCATCAACGTCAACACAGCGAGCGAAGCTGCAAACGCAGGAGCCAGCGTACTAGTCGCAGGCTCGGCCGTGTTCAGCGCGGGCTGCACTGTGGCTCAAGCCATTGCCGGCATCAGGTCTGCGACAACCGGCTAGGTAATCTGGTCCGGAAATTCAGTACGCGACCATCGAGTCAGCTATCGAAGGGCTCGGCTAGCTGACTCGATGGTCGCGTTAATCTCCTCATCGCTGTGGGCAGTCGAGACAAACATCGCCTCGAACTGCGAAGGGGGCAGGTAAACCCCCTCGTCAATCATGCGGTGAAAGAAGCGTGCGAAGCCCTCGGTGTCTGACGCTGAGGCAGACGCGAAGTCTGTGACGTCTTTGTCGCCAAAGAAGAGCGTCATCATGGACCCCACGCGGTTGATTGTGAGTGGCGTCTCAGCTGCGGCGAACGTGTTCACAAGTCCATCGGCAAGGCGGGCAGCCTGACCATCCAGCGAGTCGTACGGTTCTGAGTCCTTGAGGGTCTCCAGCGTGGCAATGCCTGCCGCCATAGCCACCGGATTGCCTGACAGAGTGCCCGCCTGGTAGGCAGGGCCCAGCGGCGATACGCTGCTCATCACATCCTCGCGGCCACCGTAGGCGCCCACTGGCATGCCACCGCCAACTATCTTGCCCAGGCAAGTGAGATCGGGGTCGACGCCGAACAGCCGTTGGGCGCCTCCGAAGCAGAGACGGAAGCCGGTAATCACCTCATCGAACACAAGCAGGGCGCCGTGAGTGACGGTGAGATCACGAAGACCTTCAAGAAAGCCTTCTTCGGGCGAGACGACCCCCATGTTCCCCGCGACAGGCTCCACGATTACGCAAGCAATCTCGTCAGGATAGGCTTCGAAGCATGCTTGGACAGTCTCGATGCTGTTGTAAGTGGCGACAAGCGTCTCCCGAGCGTATGGCTCCGGAACGCCCGCGCTGGTCGGCACGCCGTGCGTGGCGGCGCCAGACCCCGCGGCTACAAGCAGTGAGTCGGGGTGCCCATGATAGCCCCCCTCGAACTTCACAAACTTGTCCCGCCCGGTAAACGCACGCGCGGTCCTGATGGCGCTCATTGCCGCTTCGGTGCCAGAGCTCACAAACCTCACTAGGTCCATCGACTCGAACGCGTCGACTACCAGGCGAGCCATACGGTTTTCCATCTCCGTGGGAGCGCCAAAGCTGGTGCCCTTCGCAGCTGCCGCCTTCACTGCATCGATCACCGAAGGATGTGCGTGACCCAGTATCATCGGGCCCCAGGAGCAAACAAAGTCAAGATAGCCGTTGCCATCCACGTCCCAGACCCGCGAGCCAGCGGCACGATCGATGAACAACGGGCTCCCGCCCACACCGCTCCAGGAACGTGCGGGGCTGTTTACGCCGCCCGGCATCAGCGTGCGGGCGACGGAGTAGAGCTCTTCGGACCGGAGACGGTTCAGATCTCCTCCATAACCGAAATCTTGGCTTCGAAGATGATACCACCTGAGGAAGCATGTCCGAATCCGGCATCCACATTAGAGACGAATTGTGCGATGCTAAGATGACCTTCGCGCAGGTTCCACACACAACCAAAACGGCACTGGGGAAGCCCACTTGAGAGTACTTGGCATCGAGACCTCATGCGACGAGACGGCGGCGGCCGTAATAGAAGACGGCCGGACCATCCACGCCAACGTGATCGCATCGCAGGCTGAGATTCACTCGACGTTTGGCGGAGTAGTCCCGGAAGTTGCGTCCCGCCAGCACTTGCTGACGATAAACGCAGTGGTCCGAAGGACACTGGAGGACGCGGGCGCAGAGCTGCGCAATCTTGACACAGTCGCCGTGACCTACGGCCCTGGACTGGCCGGCTCCTTACTCGTCGGAGTCAACACCGCCAAGGCCATGGCGTTCACTTCCGGGTTGCCGTTCATTGGGGTCAACCATCTCGAGGGGCATATCTATGCCGCGTGGCTAGAAGATATCGACATAGACTCAGACCCTGGGTTCCCTTTACTGTGCCTAATCGTTTCGGGTGGACATACGGACCTCGTACTGATGCGGGAGCATGGTGACTTTGAACTCGTTGGCCGCACCAGGGACGACGCCGCAGGTGAGGCGTTCGACAAGGGAGCGCGCGTGCTGGGCCTCGGATACCCCGGCGGGCCGCCCATCCAGAAGGCCGCCGAACAGAGCCGCGGAGGTGAAGACCCTTTTCCGAGGCCGCGTGTCGAAGGTGGATACGATTTTAGCTTCAGCGGGCTAAAGACTGCCCTGCTGGAACGAGCCCGGTCCCGAGGCATGTATCCCGCGCCGGACGATGGGCTGGACCAGTCAATGGTCTCGGCGATGGCTGCCGCATATCAGGAAGCCATAGTCGACAGCCTGGTTACCGTGACTGTACGTGCAGTCGAGGCAACAGGAGTTAACGGACTTGTGCTGTGCGGCGGAGTGGCCGCAAACGCGGCGTTGCGCGCCGAAATGCACGACCGATGCAGCGTGCCCGTGATTGTGCCCAGGCCTCTTCTGTGCACGGACAACGGCGCCATGATTGGTGCGGCTGCGTACTATCGATTGAGGAGCGGCCAGAACTCCCAATTGGACCTGGACATTCTTCCAGGCCTGGGGATTGGCAACTAACTCGACCCCGGACTACCTGAGCGTCCAGCTTCCCGAACTGGTCCCGTCCTTCAATTCGAATACGCGATTGACGAACGCCTGAATCTGGTCGTCGGTGCGCTCTCCTTCCAGGTCGCACACCAGGCCTGAGCGCCTTGTGTTGAACGTGATTCTCGTTGTGGCGGGCTCGGATAGCCGGTCGTAGAGCAGAAACAGCCCAATCGCCCCGACTGCCGCAGCAGAGACGGCGCTCCCCACAATGTTGTCTATAGTGAACCAGAGCAGCGCCGCAACAGTTACGGCAAGACCAGCCCAGAGATAGCCGCCTACGCCGGGCCGCACTTCCGCAACCTCCACGGTCTCGATGTCCCTTACCGACGTAACGGTCGATCTGCGCTGGCGCCCGCTCCTCTTCACGAGGGCAAGACGCGTGTTGGTCAGCACGAGGACGTTGTCGGGATCACCGGCCCCGGTTTCCAGCCCGAGCACGGACTCCAGACGTTCGCCCTGTACGAGTCTGAGCTTCAGCGCTTCGCTGTGCGGCGATTCCACCTACATCTCCCGTTCGGTCATTGGAGTCCCAGGTAACCGGCTCGGATGGTCCGGCGCGTACGTCATGTTAACATGGTGCACCGTTGCCCTCGCTGGCAATCGCATCCTAACCTCGGAACGTCCCATGGAACGCCCGATACTCAAGCCCGTAGGTACTCCAGTCGAGGAGTTAGACACTCCTGCGCTGGTCGTTGACATCGACCGATTGAGCGCCAACATCGAGGTAGTCCATGGCTTCTTCAAGGAACGCCCAGCAAAGGTCAGACCCTTCGTGGGGTCACATCTGTCCACCTCAGTTGCCCGCAGACAGTTCGGGGTTGAAGGACATGCCGGCGGGTTGACGGTTTCTACCGTCGCACAGGCCGAAGTGTTCGTTTCAGAAGGCTTCACAGACATCTTTGTTGCCAGCCAGATAGTGTCGCGGGGAAAGATCGCGAGACTATGCGCGCTCGCTCGCCAGGCGTCCATCAGCGTCGCAGTAGACAATCCCAGGAACGTTGAGGCGCTGTCGGAAGCAGCGGCCAGCGCAGGAGTAACGATCCGGGCAGTTGTGGACGTAAACACCGGGCTCCACAGATGCGGCGTCGAACCTGGAAAGGGGGCGGTGGAGCTCTCTACGGCCGTAGCTAAGTCCAATGGCCTTGCGTTCGGTGGGATTGCAACCTACGAGGGCTCCATACTCTCGGACGACCTATCGGTCGTGGAGGCGGAGACTAAGAACGCGCTACAGAAGCTCCTGGACTCCCGGCAGGCGATAGAGGCCGCAGGCATTGAAGTGCCGATGGTCTGCGCAGGCGGCACACACAACTATGACGTAGCAGGAGCAATGGAGGGTATCACCGACGTCGCAGCCGGCTCATATGCGCTAATGGACGCGAAGTACCAGGAACAGCGGCCTGAACTCTCGTGCGCGGCGAGCATTCTGGCCACCGTAACCAGCGTTCCTGAGCCGAACCTCGTGGTGCTCGACGCCGGCAACAAGGCGACAGGAGCGGACGCGGGGCTTCCAGTCGCGATCGACGTGGACGGCGATCTGTTCTCGCTGAGTGCCGAACACGGCCGCATCACGATGAATGCCGGAGCTTCGTCCGTTCCCGAACTGGGCGACAAGGTCCAGCTAACGCCCTACAGCATCGGCGATACCGCAAACGTGTATGACTTCATGCACGTCGTCCGTGACGGTGCTCTTGAAGCCGTCTGGCCGGTGAATGCTCGAGGTCTCTACTGGTAGGCGCCATCCAATTCCAAGACCCGGAACGTGGAGAGTAGTGGAATGAATGCATTCAGACCTGCGATAGGAACGCCGCTGGAGGACCTGGAGACTCCATGTCTCGTGGTGGACCTGGACGCCCTTGAGCACAACTATCGCAAGATCGCTGACACGTACTCAGAAACGTCAACCAAGCTGCGTCAGCACGTAAAGAACATCAAGTGCCCTCAGCTGGCGATGATGCAGATCGAGGCTGGCGGGACCGTCGGCGGCGTGTGCGCGGCAAAGGTCGCCGAAGCTGAGGCAATGTTCGAGGGCGGCATCACGGATGTGCTTATACCGAACCAGGTTGTCACGGAGGACAAGATCGCCAGGCTATGCCAGTTGGCCAGTCGAGGCACGGTGAGCGTCGTTGTTGACAATCCCAGAAACGTTCAGTCCATTTCAGAGGTCGCTTCAAGACACAACGTGGAGATTGGAGTGCTGGTTGAGGTCGACACTCAGATGGGCCGGGCAGGCGTGCGCGACGTGCAGAGCGGCGTCGAAATCGCCAGACTGGCGCACGGCTCGCCGGGCATCCTATTCAAGGGCGTTATGAGCCACCAGACAATCGACGGTGACTCAGACCCAGACCGAGAGACTCGATTCACCGAAGGCCGGCGGATGATCCAGAAGTGCCTGGACGTGAGGGATGCCATAGAAGCCGTCGGCATTCCTGTTGAGGTGGTCTCAACCGGAGAGACTTGGACCTATGACGTTGCCGCCACCATCCCCGGCGTGACCGAGGTGGAAGGGGGCACCTACGCCCTGTACGACACGATGTTCCACTACATGGACGATTTCCAGTTCGCGGCGAAGATCGCCGGCACGGTGATCAGCACTCCCCGGCCGGGTGTAGCCATAGGCGACACCGGCAGCAGGGCGCTGGCATCGCCTCGGGGAATGTTCCCATCAGTCGCCAGCCATGAGAACGTAACTGTAGAGCGAATCTACGAGGACCACATCGCACTTGGCGTTGGCGAAGGCTCTCTACTGGAAGTCGGTGACCAGTACCTGCTGCACAGCGGGCAGCAGGACATCATGGTCAACCGGTGGGACCGCATCGTGGGCGTTCGCCGCGGTGTCGTAGAGGGCGTGTTTGACGTGTCAGCGCGGGGCTGCCACAACTAGCATCCCCGCAGACAAGGCGCCGGCAAGGGACGCTTGCCTGCCTATCAGTATCTCTGCCCGCAGCCTATTCCTTGGGGCGGACCCACGTCTCCGACAGGGCGAGGCAGGCCGACGTCGCATCCCATTCATCGCGAGTCTGGTGCACCGGCGCGCCGGCAGCCACAGTGCCGTTGAATGTAAGCTGGGCCTTCCTGGCTGGAATGAACGTGCTGTACACACCCAGCGGCCTGCCCATAGCGCCGGGCGGCGCGGTGTTCACAAAGGGTTCCATGAAGTCGTACCAGGTCAGGAGGACTGAGTCTTCGGCGCTTTCCACACTCTCGGTCCAGTATGTGGCCGTGTCTCCGAACTTTGAGAAGACCGCGTCGATCACGGGCAGGTCCGTGTCGGCGAACTCAGGGAACAGCATCGACTCGATCTCCTCCTGCAGCCAGCGGGTCATAGCGATGTTGTCTGAGTAAATGCGAACGTTGCCGTCGGTTACTTCGGACTTCAGCAAGAGAGCATGGCCAGAACCGCCGGGTGACAGCAGAACACGCCAGTGACTCGCCCGGGTAGTCTCGTTGCCATCAGCCCCAGTGGAAAGACGTAGGAACGAATTCTCCCCAGTCATACGGACTTCGTTTGGATCGGTCAGCGTGTCTGTCATCTGAGTGCTCCAAGTCTAGGTCTCGTGAAGGTTGCTGCGGACCCAAGTCGTCATCGGACAGGCTGCGCGCGCTAGCCGCTCCACAGGCCCTATGTTACCGTTCCGCCAAGACTTACGTGAGTTGGCAACGTGGGGACGAACGGAGAATGGAAGCTGCGATGAGCATGGCACGTGACTCGATGCCTGAGAAGGCCGTGCAGGACCTCTGGGCGACGTCAGCGCAACTGGCAGAGACCATAGTTACTCAGGACGGCAGACGCATGAGCGTGACCTATCCCGGCAGGCCAAACAGTGGCGCCGGTCCGGACTTCCTCGACGCGGTCTTCGTTACGGAAACAGGAGAAACGCTGCGCGGAGACGTGGAAGTCCACGTAAGCGCAAGGGACTGGTACGCACACGGGCACCATACCGATCCCAACTACAACGGAGTGGTGCTCCATGTGGTCCTGAGGCCGAGCGGGGCGCCGGCGGTCCAGAGCTCGGGTATGTCGCCACCCTCAACAGTCATCGTTACGACGGCGGAATACCTTGGGCAGCATCCCGGGCCTGTGGGGTCGCCAAGAGTAGGTGCGGAAGACCTCGATGCCGCGGGCATTGAGCGCTTTCTCTCCAAGAGCCGGGGGTACTCCCACGAGTTGGCTGCGGCAGACAGCGCCGATCAAGTCGCTTACGAGGCGATGATGGAGGCGCTGGGCTACTCTACCAACCGCCGGCCGTTCCTGCAGCTAGCCCGGCGCATCCCGATCGCAATGCTGCTCGCGCTGAACGTTGAGCCGCCGAGCACGCGCGGCAAGGCGCTGCAGGCGCTGCTGGCCGGTGGAGCGGGGCTGCTCGATCACGTTAAGCCAGAGAGTGCGCGTGCCGAACTCAGGAGTCTGCGCCGGCGGTTGCCTGCAGTGAAGCCCCTGCCGCGGTCCAGTTGGAAGCTGTTTCGTGTAAGGCCGGCCAATCACCCTGTGAATCGCGTTCTAGGGGCGGCGGCCCTGCTGGAGACGATGCTGGATGGCGGTCCCATGGCCGGCATGCGGGCCGCGGTGAGCAATCGAAGCGGCACGCAGCTTGTGGACCGATTCGGCGTTCCGGGGCTAGTCGGCCGGGGACGGGCTCTTGACATCGTCGTCAACGCTGTCCTTCCAATCGTTCACGCGTGGGCCGGCGTTCAAGGCGACCGGGCGCTGACGGGCCGCTGCGTTGAGATGGCAGCGGAGCTGCCGCCGCCATCCGAGAACGCGATCACCCGCGAGATGCGGGCGCTCCTGGGGCTGCCGAAAGGCCGGAGCGTGGTCTCAAACGCCGTGAGGCACCAGGGCTTGATTCACCTCTACCGGAAGCACATCGGGAGGGTCAGCGACCAGATGGCGGCGTATTGCGCAGCGCCGTCTGGAAAAGAAGCGAGCCTACTGGCCGCTGCGTAACTCGTTTAGAAGCTGCCTCGTTTCCCCTACGTGGTACGACTCCCTGGTGGGGTGATACAGGTATAGGGCCTCCTCAAGGTCCTCGATGGCCTTGTCAGTCTCGCCCAACTCACTGTAGAGGATGCCGCGCTCTTTGTAGGCCGGTCCGAACTCGGGCTTGAGCTCGATGGCCATGTTGAGGTCTTCGAGCGCGTACTCGTACTGCTCCTCGTGGCGATAAGCCATGCCCCTGTAGTACCAACCACGGCCCAGGTCCGGCAGCCGCCTCACGACGATGTTCAGCTGCGGTATCGCTTCTTCATACAGCTGGCTCTCGAGGAGTTGCACGGCGTACATGTAAGTGAACAGGACGCCGGTCACCGGCGTTGCGGTAGCGTCCGGGTCACTTTCTGAGGATGTCTCTGACGAATCTCCGTCATCATCCGTGGTTTCATCCGGCTCGGGGCTCGCCGCGGACTCAGAAGAGTCTGCGTCGACCGACTCGCCGGCAGCATCGCCTTCCGTCTCTACGGCTGTGGTGGATTCGGGTGTGGGCGTTGTTTCGGACTCGTTGGACTCGGATGTGCAGGCCACCGCTGCGAGGAGCAGGAAGGCGGCGAAGGCTAGCAGGGTTTTCTTCATGTGTTAGATTACGAAACTCGTCAGTCGGCGGATTGCGGACAGCATAGCATAGGCGGTCTCGAGTACGACCCGCCTTGGCCGGCGAAGCATAGCCGGGCTGAGACCGCAGGCACAGATAGTCGGCATGGGGGTCCAAGAATTGATTCGCAGCTTCATGGGCAAGACTCCGAAGATTCATCCGACGGCATTTGTCAGTGAGGCTGCGTACGTCGTCGGAGATGTTGTGATCGGAGAGGGTTCGAGCGTCTGGCCGGGGACGGTGGTGCGGGCGGACCGGGTAAGAATCACGATCGGCGACTTCACCTGCATCCAGGACAACTCGGTCGTGCACGGCGACGCGGACGTGTTCATCGGCAGCCACGTGGTGATCGCGCACCGCGTGGTCTGCCATGCCAGGATAGTCGGCGACCGGACGTTGATCGGGAACGGCGCCACGGTGAACGACGGTGTGGAGCTTGGCGAGGACTGCCTTGTGGCTTCGGGCGCGGTGATTGTGGACGATCAGAAGTTTCCGGCCAACTCGCTCATCGTGGGCGTGCCAGGCAAGGCGCGAGGCCGAGGGGCTGAAGCATATCGAGAGAGGATCAAGAGGACCGGGGACTGGTACGCGGAGCTCGCGCGCCGCTTCAAGGCAGAGGGCGGGCTCGAGTAAGGCGGCCTAGCCCCATCTCAGTCTTCCCCAGCAGACTGGGGAAGAGGTCTAAGGGTTGCGGGATCGACGAGTTGGGGAAGAGGAAAACAGGCGGTTACATGGACTCGGGGGCCGACATGGACATCAGGGACAGGCTCCGGGACAGCGCTATTCTGGCGGCGTCCACCAGCTTCAGCCTGGCCTTTGTGACGGGCAGGTCTTCGGGTGCGGAGGACACCACCCTGCACTTCTGATAGAACAGATGGAACGCCGTCGCCAGCTCCATCGAGTAGTGCGGCAGGTGGTGAGGCTCCAGCCTCGTCGCCATTGTCTGGACCAGCTCCGGCAGCACGAGCATCTTGCGGATGAGCTCCAGCTCCGATTCGTGGGTCAGCAGACTCACGTCGCCGTCCGACCAGTCGATGCCGCGCTCCCCGGCGAGGCGCAGAATAGACGCGATCCGGGCGTGGGCGTACTGGACGTAGTAGACGGGGTTCTCCGACGACTGCTTGACGGCCAATTCGATGTCGAACTCCATCTGGCTTTCGGCGGAGCGGGACAGGAAGACGAAACGGCACGCGTCAGGCCCGACCTCGTCGAGCAGCTCTCGCAGGGTGATGACGCCTCCCGTTCGCTTGGATAGTCTGACGGTCTCCCCTTCCCGCTTGAAGGAAACCATTTGCATCACCGCGATGACCAGCCGCTCATCGTCGATCCCCAATGCCCGCACCACGGCCTTCATCCTGGGTACGTGGCCCTGGTGATCGGCGCCCCAGACATCGATGGCCCTGTTGAAGCCCCGTTCCACGAGCTTGTTGTAGTGGTAGGCGACGTCTGTGGCGAAGTACGTGGGGGCGCCGCTGCTGCGGACGAGCACGTTGTCCTTGTCTTCGCCGAGATCGGTTGAAGTGAACCAGACGGCGCCATCTCTTTCCGCCACGAAGCCGCGCTCACGCAGGATCGTCATTGCCGTTTCGTACTGGCCGTCCTCGTAGAGGGAGCGTTCCGTGAACCAGACATCGAACTCGATGCCGAGCCTGGCCATGTCGCCGGTAATGTCCTGGACCATGGCGGCAAGGCCTATCTCGAGGAGCTCTTGGACGGCGTCGTGTTCCGGCATCTCGAGAAACCTGCGGCCGTGCTCGGACGCGACAGCTTCAGCGAGCGGGATGACGTACTCGCCGTGGTAGCCGTCCTCGGGGACCGGCGATTCTTCGCCAAAGCGCTGGCGGTAGCGTGCGAGCAGGCTTCGGGCGAACGCCTCCATCTGGGTGCCGGCATCGTTGAAGTAGTACTCGCGCTCCACCTCGTGCCCCGCGGCCGAGAGAATGCCGGCCAGCGTGTCGCCGAAGACCGCTCCCCTTGCGTGGCCGACATGGATCGGTCCTGTCGGGTTGACGCTGACGAACTCCACCTGCACACGCTGTCCGCTGGGTCTCGGGGCGTTCCCGAACTCGCTGCCCGCGTTCCGGATGGCCTCAACGGAGGACGCCAGCCACGCGGGCGACAGGGCTATGTTCACGAACCCAGGGCCGGCCACTCCGGCGCTTTGAAGGAAGCCGTCCGGACCAAGCCGTTCAGCCAGACGGGTGGCTATCTCGCGCGGACTCATGCGCATCTGCCTGGCGAGCTTGAGCGCAATGCTGGAAGCGAAGTCGCCGTGGGACGAGTCCTGCGGGCGTTCGACCGCGAGGTCTTCAATGTCGGCGGCAGGCAGAGCGCCGGACTGTTGGGCGTCGTCAAGGGCCGCTCGGAGCCGGGACTCAACTTCCCGGCGCAGGTATAACTGCGTCATGGGCGGCCTATGGGACCACGGATATCCGCGGCTCGCCGGAAGCGGCCGGCTCGAGCATCTCGCCGATCACGGCGGCGGTCTTCACACCGGACTCGTCGAGGCGCTTCAGCAGGCCCTCCACCTGCCCCGAGGACACGGCTATCAGCAGGCCGCCCGAAGTCTGCGGATCGGCCAGGAGTAGGCGGTCCGAGGGCGTGATAGCCGAGTCCCACTCCATCACGCCGTCCAATGAGTCGAGGTTCCGGCCGGTGCCGCCCGGCGCTACCCCCTGCTCCGCCAGATCCCTTGCGCCGTCCAGCAGCGGGACAGCCGACAGCCGGACCGTTGCCGATACGCCGCTCTCCGCCACCATGGGCCTGAGGTGACCGAGGAGGCCGAAGCCGGTCACATCGACGCAGGCGTTCACGCCGACCGTGGTCATGGCCTGCGAGGCTGCATCGTTGAGGCGGGCCATGGTCTCCACTGCGGCGTCGAGCACGCAGGCGGGTGCTGTTCCCTGCTTCGCGGCGGTGGTGATGACGCCGGTACCGATGGGCTTCGTAAGGACGAGAACGTCTCCGGGCAGGGCTCCCGCGTTGGAGACCTGGTTGCCGGGGCTTACGAGGCCGGTGACGGCCATGCCGTACTTGGGCTCCTTGTCGTCGACGGTGTGGCCGCCGACTATGAGGGCGCCGGCCTCGCGGGCCTTGGAGGCGCCGCCCTCCAGGATGCTGCCGAGGATATGGCGCGGGAGGTCCACCGGGAAGCCGACAATGTTCAGCGCCAGCAGGGGCCTTGCGCCCATGGCGTATACGTCGCTGAAGGAGTTGGCCGCGGCGATCTCACCGAAGGCGAACGGGTCGTCGACGATGGGCGGGAAGAAGTCAACGGTCTGGACCAGGGCGAGGTCGTCGTTGAGGCGGTAGACGGCGGCGTCGTCAGAGGTGCCGAGCCCGACGAGCAGGTTCGGATCGGAGACTGAGGGCAGATGGCGCAGGACCTGCGCCAGGTCGCTTGGACTGAACTTGGACGCTCAGCCGGCGCAGTCCGCCAGCTCGGTGAGCCTCACCTGGTCTTCTACCTGAGTCAAGACGCTCTCCAGTAGGGGTTGGGGGCCGGCAAATTGCAGCCCTTTGGGGCGCGAACCGGGTGAATTCGAGTATATCACGGCGCTAGCCGGCGGCTTGCGTCGCAAGCCAGCTCGCAAGAGTCCGGGCCTGGTGGTGCCCCACCCGCCCCTGGATACCGGCCTCCGCCGGTATGACGGAGACAGTTGGCCGCGCAAGAGTGCGATTCCTCGTTTCTGAGACGAAGCTCTAGCGCGTGTCCCGGACCACGCTGCCCGCCTTGACAACAAGCCGGACGTTCCCGGGGTCGGTGAACAGGTCGAGGTCTGTCAGCGGATCGCCCGAGACGGCGACCATGTCTGCCTCCATGCCCACCCTGACGACGCCGATCCGGTCTTCGAGGCGGAAGAGGCGGGCGTTGACGCTGGTGGCGCTGACGATGGCCTGCATGGGGCCGACGATCCTGGACTTGAGGCTGATCTCCTCTCCCCTGCCGGTCTGCCGGCGACCCAAGAGGTCCGAGCCGGAGCCGACGCTCACGCCCGAGTGGGCGGCCAACTCGACGCTAACGGGCATGAGGTCCTTGACCTGGCCCAGCTTCATCATGCTGTAGTGGGAGACGGCCAGTTCATCGGTCTGGCGCAGCAGCATCTCCAGCGTGACCAAGGTTGGGACCATGAAGGCGCCCATCTCCGCGATACGGGCGGCAGTGGGCTCATCGAGGATGCTGCCGTGCTCGATGGACCGGACGCCGGCGTCGAGCGAGTTGTTGATGGACGGCGAGGTGTGGCAGTGAGTGAGCACGTATTTGCCGGCGGCCCTCGCTTCGTGGACAGCGGCGGCCATCTCCTCGACGGTGAACTGCACGCTCTCCAGCTCGTCCATCTGCGACATGACGCCGCCGGACGCCATCATCTTGATCTGGGTGGCGCCGAGGCGAAGCTGGCGGCGGGCCGCGGCGCGGACTGCGTCCACGCCGTCGCATATCTCAAACAGGGCCAGGACGCCGGGCACGGACTGAGGGAGTTCGGTCTCGTACCGCCCGCGCTGGTCGCCGTGGCCGCCTGTGATCGAGAGAGCCGAGCCGGATGGCAGGATGCGAGGGCCGCGGATGCGTCCCTGCTCCACGGCCAGCGCGAAGGCGGGATCGAGTCCGGCGGCGTCGCGCACTGTTGTGAAGCCTTCGTCGAGGGCGATCTCGATGTTCTCGATGACGTCGAGGACGTAGGTCGTGAGGTTGTCCTCGGGCGAGCTTCCCGCGCCGCGGTTGAGGCCGTGGAGGCCGAAGTGGACGTGGGCGTCCGTCAGGCCGGGCAGGAGCGTCATGCCGTCAAGGTCGATTACTTCAGCGCCGGCCGGGATGGCCAGGGCATCGCCAGAGCCGACGCCCGTGATGAGATTGTCCTCCGCGAGCACGGTGGCATTTGGGACTGGATCGGCGCCGGTGCCGTCGATCAGGGTGGCGTTGCGCAGGGCGATGGCTGTCATGAGCGGGCCTCCGGGAATGGTAGGCGGCAATTGTACAGCGAAGGGTCTTTCCGGACTCTCAGCGGAAGGCTCCCCGCCGGAACGACCCCATTCCCTCGAGGGGGGCGGAGTCGATGGCGCGTGCGGCCCCGCCCCGCTGGATTCCGGCTGCCCCCGGTTCGTGCTATCGCGTGAATGTCGGGATGGCGGGGTTGCGGCGGGGGCGGGTGTTGCCGTGGCGTGGTGGGACGGGCCGTTCGCGAACGGCCCCTACGCTTGAGGCATGGCAGTCGGGGTTCTGTTGCCGGAAGGTGTTGGCGGGCGTGACGTGCCCCGCCCCGCTGGATTCCGGCTGGCCCCGGGTTCACGCTTTCGCGTGAATGCCGGGATGACGGTGTTGTGGCGTGGGTGGGCTTTTTGTAGGCGCTGGGGGCGGACTTGGGGCGAGAGCTGGCTTGCGTAAGGCCCTTCGACAGGCTCAGGGCGAACGGGTTGGGTAAGGGCACTTTGGCGGACTTGGGGCGAACGGGTTCCTGTCGACGCATTGGTGTGGCGCGTGGTTGGGCGTGATGTGCCCCGCCCCGCTGGATTCCGGCGCGGGCCAGTTTTCTTTTGCCGGCGTGGCGTGTGTTCGAATGTCCCCTGTCGCGGGCATGTGTGGATCAAGGGGGAGCCTCGGTTTCGGTGTCGTCCGGGCCGGAGTCCTTTTTGGTATTTTGGGCGATGAAGGCGGAGGGCGTCCGGCATGAATCACGGATGCGCCTGATCGCGTCCATGACTTCGCCTGCGGCGATGGACAGTTCTACCGCTGTGCGGGCGTGTTCCTTGAAGTAGTGCTCCGTTCCGTTGTGCACGATGATGCTGCTCGTTTCGTCGGGGTTGAAAGCTCCGGGTTTCTCGGGCGGCGGGAGCCTGCCGACGGCGTCCATCAGGGCGTCCGACGCCTTGAAGACCGCCCGGGTGTTCATGCCGTCGTCTCGGCTGTGGCCGTATGTGTTGACGTACGGTGGTTCGTAGTCGAGGAGCACGTCGGCATCGGCGGGGGAGTCGTCAGAGGACGTCTGTTGTGTTTCGACAGTCTCACCAAGAGCGGGTTGGAGCGCGTCTGCGTACGTGTAATGGTGAGTCCCATCCCTGTCTACGCCGGAAGGCTGGGGAAAGAGTGGTAGGTCGTCGGGGGCTTCGTCGAAGCCGCGGCGGAGCAGTTCCTTGGCTGCGTCGATGCGATGGTGCGGCCCGAACCCGGGCATGAATCCTAGCATGACGTCGACGAGGAAGCGTACGGCCCGGCGGCCTCCGTCGGTCTCTGCGCGTATGAAGAGCGCGAGGTCGGGGTTGAGGTTGGCGGTGTCGATGGTGTCGGCCTCGGGCTTCGGCTGCTCTGCGCGCTGTGTTGATGTCGCGGACAGGCCTGCGAACTCCTTCGCCTCGTCGAAGCCGAGCTTGATTAGCTGGCGTGCGGCGTCGAGCCTGTGATGAGGCTTGGCGTCGCGTATCTCGTCCTGCATTGCTGCGACGAGGAATCGCACGATGAGTCTGCCGTCCTTTGTCTCTTCGCGGACGATGCTCTGTATTGGTGATAAGGACTGCGTTTCGTTAGACACGTGTTCTAGTTTAAGGCATTGCGAACTAGTGTGTCAAGAGTCGGTTGGTGGGATTTGGAGGTTAGTGCATGGTGGCTGTCGGGGGTGCCCCGCCCCTCTGGATTCCGGCTGGCGCCTGGTTCACGCTGGCGCGGGAGTGCGGGAATGACGGTGTGTTGCGGCGTGGGCTGGCGTTGTTGGGTGGGCCGTTCGCGAACGGGCCGTGCGCGGCCAGATGTGTGCGCGGGGAGGCGGACTTGGGGTGGGAGCTGGCTTGCGTAAGGCCCTTCGACAGGCTCAGGGCGAACGGGTTCCTGTCGACGTTTTGGTGTGGCGCGTGGTTGGGCGGGCCGTTTGCGAATGGGCCGTGCGCCTGAGGGATGGCGGACTTGGGGCGAGGGCTGGCTTGCGTAAGGCCCTTCGACAGGCTCAGGGCGAACGGATTGGGTGAGGGCACTTTGGCGGACTTGGGGCGAACGGCTTGGCTTGCGTAAGGCCCTTCGACAGGCTCAGGGCGAACGGATTGGGGGCTACGCTCTGGCGGATTAGGGGCGAACGGGTTCCTGTCGACGCTTTGGTGTGGCGCGTGGTTGGGCAGGCCTTTCGCGAACGGCCCCTACGCCTGAGGGATGGCGGCAGGGTTCTGTCGCCGGAGGGTGTTGGCGGGCGGGATTGCCCCGCCCCTCTGGATTCCGGCTGACCCCTGGTTCACGCAGTAGCGTGAGTGCGGGGATGGCGGGGTTGTGGTGTGGCGCGTGGTTGGACGGGCCGTTTGCGAACGGCCCCTACGCCTGAGGGTGGGCAGACTTGGGGCGGGAGCTGGCTTGCGTAAGGCCCC
Organism: Dehalococcoidia bacterium; assembly: GCA_965116985.1. Taxonomy (GTDB): domain Bacteria; phylum Chloroflexota; class Dehalococcoidia; order Lucifugimonadales. Next base: position 1,240,480 of record OZ220745.1, read on the forward strand.
TTCGACGGTGCTAAGGACACGGTCAGGGCGAGCGGGTTCCTGTTGACGCTTTGGTGTGGCGCGTGGTTGGGCGGGCCGTTCGCGAACGGCCCCTACGCTTGAGCGTGGGCGGACTTGGGGCGAGAGCTGGCTTGCGTAAGGCCCTTCGACAGGCTCAGGGCGAACGGATTGGGGACACGGGCAGGGGGCGGGTCGTTCGCGAACGGGTCATGCGCCTGAGGGATGGTGGCGGGGTTCTGTTGCCGGAGGGTGTTGGCGGGCGTGACGTGCCCCGCCCCTCTGGATTCCGGCTGGCCCTGGGTTCACGCTATCGCGGGAGTGCGGGGATGGCGGGGTTGTGATGTGGGCTGGTGTCTGGGAACAACCTTGTTTTGCGGGCAACGGCTTTAGATTCTTCACTCCGCTTCGCTTCGTTCAGAATGACAGTTCCGTGTGGATTCCTGTAATCGAGGCGAGTGGTTCGATAGGCGAAATACCCCCGCCCCTCTGGGTTCCGACTGGCGCCTGGTTCACGATTATGCGTGAATGCTGGAGTGACGGGGTTCTGGCGACAGAGGCCTACGGGCTTGTCTGAACAAGGCCTGGAGCCATCACATACACTGGCGGGGATGGGCGGCCTAGTACAAAGTCCACGGCCAAGTGAGGAGCACGACATGAGCACTGGCATTCCTGACTGGGTTACCTACCCGGATGAGGACTGGGAGTCGATCTCGCCGGAGGAGGCGGGACTGGACGCTGAGGGCTTCAGGCGATGGGCGGACGGGCTGGACGTACGGGGCGCGAGCTTTGGCGGCGAGGACCATTCCGGCGACAGGTATGGCGTCGTGCTCACGCGCGGCGGGTACCTCGTCCAGTCGTGGGGCGACAGGCACTACGCGCATCACACGGCGTCGGTCGGGAAGGCGCTGGCGTGGGTTGTGCTGGGACTCGCGGTGATGGACGGACTGATCGACCCGGACGAGCCGATCAACAGGTACTGGACAGGACACGGCGAGCTGTCGCACCCTCACAAGTACCTGACGGAAGGGCACCACAAGACGCTGACGTGGCGGCACCTGGTCGGCAAGCGCACTGAGAGCGCGCACTGGGGCGGCTTCCCGATGGAGCTCGGCGTACGCTGGGCGGAGAAGCGCACGGGGCTGGAGGACCGCGACGCCGTGCCGGGTGTGGTCGAGTGGGCGGACTGGACGGGCGACCCGTTCTACGACTGTTACTCGCACGCCGAGCCGGGCACCGTCAGCGTCTACAGCAGCGCCGGGTTCTGGCGGCTGGGGCAGGCGCTTACGCACGTGTGGGGGCGCGACATCAAGGAGGTTGTGCAGGAGCGGCTGTTCGACCACATAGGCATCCCGGCCGACAGATGGGACTGGCTCACCGGAGAGTGGGTCAAGGACCAGAAGTATTTCTACCCCGATATTCCTGACTCGTACACGTACCTCGATCCGCCGTACGAGATCGCGGGCAACGTGGTGAGGAGCGGGCCCGGCTGGGTCGTGTGGAGCGCGTCGGACATGGCGAGGTTCGGGCACCTGATCGCCACGGGCGGCGTGTGGAAAGGCGAGCAGGTCATCGACCCCGACTGGCTAAGGCCGCACGGCGGGGGAAACAAGAGCGGCGCCAGCGGCGAGGGTAGTTTCTATACGGCGCTCGGGGTCGTGACGGCGGTGGGGCTTCCCGATTTCAGCCATGCGGTCGAAACCGGCAGCATAGTTCCTGAGGACCTGTTTGTGGGGCCGGTGAAGCGGGGAAGGTGAGGCTCCCGTCTGCAGGCAACCTTGTCTTGCAGGCAACGGCTTTAGATTCTTCACTCCGCTTCGCTTCGTTCAGAATGACAGTGCCCGTGTTGGTTTCTCGCACCGAGGCGGGCGGTTCGATGGTCATATGCCTACACCGATTGGCCAACAGACCAGGGAAGAGGCCGGAGTCCCTACCTCTGGATTCCGGCTACCGCGTAAATGCCGGAACGACGGGGTTGTGGTGTGGGCTGGTACTGCTGGGAGGGTCGTTCGCGAATTGGTCATGTGCGCGGCTGTGGTGGCTACGGGGGCGGACTTGGGGCGAGTGCTGGCTTGCGTAAGGCCCTTCGACAGGCTCAGGGCGAACGGATTGGGGGCTACGCTTTGGCGGACTTGGGGCGAGTGCTGGCTTGCGTTGGGCCCTTCGACAGGCTCAGGGCGAACGGGTTCCTGTCGACGTTTTGGTGTGGCGCGTGGTTGGGCGGGCCGTTCGCGAACGGCCCCTACGCGTGGTCTTTGGAGGGCGGGATTGGTGGCGGGCGGACTTCTAGCGGACGCTGCTCGGCGGAAGGCCCCTTCGTCGGGGCTCAGGACGGGGTCAGGGCGAGCGGGTTGGGGGCTATGCTTTGGCGGACTTGGGGCGATAGGCGATTTGGCTCCCCTGTGAGTCGCGGGACCGGGTAGTCGCCCATCGTCCCTGCCTCGACTCATACCTGGATGTAGTGCCTCGCCGGGGTGACGGCTATGCAACGCCCAGCGCCGCTTGGGAGTGCGGGCATCTGATAGGCTTTGCGCTTTCCGGTTCGAGGCCGGTCTCGCTCATACATGAATGTTATTCCAGCACCTATAGGCCGCATTCTGAGCTACGGCTTTGCCGAGCCGATCCGGCAGGAGCCTCGCATACTGCTGGTGGCGTTCTCCACGATGTTCATCACCATGGGGCAGGGCGTGGTCGTGCCGGTGATCCCGCTGCTCATACAGAGCCTGGGGAAGACGGCGGCGATGGTGGGCATCGCGGTGAGCGCGTTCGCCCTGGCGAGGGTGTTCGCCAACATACCGGCGGGGTTTCTGACAAGCTGGTCGGGCGCGCGCAACGTGCTTGTCGCGGGCGCGGGACTGTCGCTTGTCGGAAATCTATTCGCTGGGCTGACCGAAAGCTACGAGGCCCTGGTGGCGTTCCGGTTCCTGGCGGGCGCCGGATCGGCGCTGTACATCACGGCGGCGGTCTCCTTCGTGGCGGACGTGAGCACACCGGAAAACCGGGGACGCCTGATGACCATCTACCAGACGTTCTTCCTGGTCGGGATCACGCTCGGCCCGGCGGCGGGCGGACTGACCGCGCACTACTTCGGGCTGCGCGCGCCGTTCTACTTCGTCGCGGTGCTGGCGGGCGTGGCAGGCGTGTGGACTCTCGCGAGGATCCCGTCAGGCATCGGGCAGTCGACGGCGCGACGGAACCGCGGACCCACGGGACGGCGAGGGATGCCCGACGCGCAGGCGAAGTCGCCTCTTCGAAGCCTGCTGTTCGTGTCGGTGTGCCTGATCGCGATGGCGACGTTCTTCACGCGAGGCGGCACGCTGTTCACGCTGTGGCCGCTGCTGGGCGAGGAGCGGTTCGGGATGGACGCCGGCATGCTGGGGCTTATGCTGACGGTGCCGGCGGTGGCCAACCTGGCGTTCCAGCCGTTCGCGGGCGTGCTGTCGGACCGGCTTGGAAGGCGCGCGATGGTGCTTCCGGTGGTGGTGGTGTTCGCAGGCTCGCTGCTGGTGTCGGCGGCGAGCCCGGTGGTGGCGGTGTTCGGGCTGGCGATGGTGATGTACGGGCTGGCGCAGGCGATAGAGTCGCCGACGGTTAACGCGTACGTGGCGGACATCGCGACGGGGGACCAGCGGCCGGTGGCGCTGGCGACGATGCGGACGTTCGGGGACGTTGGTCTGGTGGTCGGCGCGCCGCTGCTGGGGCTGATCGCGGACGTTGCGGGGCTCTCGTGGGGGCTGGTCGCGAACGCGGTCATCGTGCTGGCGTGCGGCATGCCGTTCCTGTTCTCAAGGGACCCGAGGCCTGCAGAGTGACGGCAGCAAGGCAGGGCGCGCCCCAGGATCGGGCGCGGGGCAGCCGTGGCGCCGATTGTGTTCGGCGAATACCATTGGACGCTGGATCAGATCGTTTCAGGCTGGCGACAGGGAAGTCGGGTCTGAGACCCGCCACACATGCCTGGTGATTTCGGCGGGTCTTCTGCGACGTGCAGTAGCGAAGGAGGCAGGACAGTGAGCAAGAAAAAGGCATTGATGGTGTGGGGCGGCTGGGAGGGACACTCGCCGAAGGAGACGGCGGAACTGTTTGCGCCGTGGCTTGCGGAGCAGGGGTACGACGTTACCGTCTCGGACACGCTGGAGGCGTACGAAGACTACGGGATGCTGGAGTCACTGGACCTGGTGGTGCCCGTGTGGACGATGGGCACGATCACGGTCGAGCAGGAGACTAACCTGTTGCGCGCGGTGTGGTCGGGTGTTGGGATCGCTGGCTGGCACGGCTGCATGGCCGACTCGTTCCGCATGTCGCCCGACTACCAGTTCATGGTCGGCGGGCAGTTTGTGGCGCATCCAGGCAACTTCGTCGAGTATGAGATCAACGTGCTCGACACGGGGGACCCGGTAACGGAGGGTCTGGGCGACTTCAAGCTGAACACAGAGCAGTACTACCTGCACGTGGACCCGAGCAACGTCGTCCTTGCGACGACGACGTTCAAGGGCGACCAGCCGGTAAGCATGGTGGCGGACTACGAGTGCTCTTGGATCAGGGGCACGGTTATGCCGGTCGTATGGAAGCGAATGTGGGGCCAAGGCCGCGTGTTCTACTCGTCTGTCGGGCACAAGATCGAGGACCTGCTGGTGCCGGAGGCGAACGAGATCGCGAAGCGCGGGATGCTGTGGGCGGGCCGGAGCGCGGGCGAGGACGCGTGGTGACTAAGGCGACCGCTCCGATGAAGGCCGGCGTTATCGGCTGCGGCAATATCAGCAGCGCCTATTTCGAGAGTTTTTCAGAAAGGTACGGCAACGTCGAAGTGATCGCGTGTTCCGACTCCTACCCTGAGCGGGCGAGGGCTGCGGCGAAGCAGTTTGGCATACCGGCCGCGCTTACGGTGGAGGAACTCCTGGCTAGCCCCGACGTGGAGATGGTCGTCAACCTCACCAACCCTGCAGCGCATGCGGAGGTGAGCCTTGCGGCCCTGAAAGCGGGCAAGCACGTGTACAGCGAGAAACCGCTGGCGGTGGAGCGGTCGGAGGGGCGGGCGATCCTGGACACGGCGGAGGCCAAGGGGCTTTCGGTGGGCTGCGCGCCGGACACGGTGCTCGGCACGGGTATCCAGACGTGCCGCAAGCTGATCGACGAGGGAAGGATCGGCGAGCCGGTGGCGGCGACGGCGTTCATGATGAGTCCGGGCCCCGAGTCTTGGCATCCGGACCCGAAGTTCTTTTACAAGCCCGGCGGCGGGCCGATGTTCGACATGGGGCCGTACTACGTGAGCGCGCTGGTCACGCTGCTGGGGCCGGTCGCGCGGGTCACGGGCTCGCACCGGAGGACGTTCGAACGGCGCGAGATCACGAGCGAGCCGAAGAGGGGGCAGTGGATCGACGTGGAGGTCTCGACGCACGTCGCGGGGGTGCTGGACTTCGCTTCGGGCGCGATCGGGACGATCATCACGAGCTTCGACGCGCAGGCCGCGACGCTGCCGAGGATCGAGGTGTACGGGTCGGAGGCGACGCTGTGCGTGCCGGACCCGAACCTGTTCGACGGGCCAGTGAGCGTAATCGAGGCCGGAGGCGGGCCGCCGACAAGCGTGTCGGCGGCGTTCCCTTCGGGCAGCCGAGGGCTGGGCGCGGCGGAGATGGCGTGGGCGGTACGCAACGGGCGGGCGCCGAGGGCGTCGGGCGCGCTGGCGTACCACGTGCTGGACGTGATGCACGCGGTGCACGAGGCGTCGGACCGGGGGGCGCACGTCGACATCGAGGCGGGCTGCGAGCGGCCGGCGGCGATGGCAGAGGGGCTGCCGGAGGGGGTGTTTGGGGGTTAGGGGAACCCCCTCATCCTTAATCCTTCTCCCACCAGGGGAGAAGGAGATCAGAGGGTGCGGCGGGGACTAGTGAGACCGGAGGAGCAGACGTTAGTGCGCTACCCAATCGTCATTCACAAGGATGAGGACAGCAAGTTTGGAGTTACGGTCCCAGATCTGCCGGGGTGCTTCTCAAGCGGTGACACAATGGACGAGGCATTCGACATGGCGCGGGAGGCGATCGTTGGGCACATAGAGACGCTGCTGCTGGACGGCCAGGCTGTCCCTGCGAAGCGAACGCTGCAGGAGCATCAGGTCGATGATGACTTCGTGGACGGTGTCTGGGGACTTGTCGATGTCAATGTCGATGCGTGAAGCTCTCGGGGAAGGCTGAGCGCGTCAACATCACGGTGCCGGCTCATGCGCTGACCATAATCGACGAGGCGGCGACACGCGCCGGGGAGTCTAGATCAAGGTTCCTTGTGAGAGCTGCGCTGAGTGTGATCGAGTAGCCATCAACTCGACACGTTAGGCGGGATCAGTGTCACCCGCGTCAGTCCCGCTCTGCAAGAAGGATGGACTCCCATTTGGGAGCCTCTTGAAACACTAACTCAGCCTGGTTGCAATCACGGTCTAGGTTTGCCAAACGGCATTCCGCCTGCCGGCTGGCAATACCTTCCCGAGCGGAATTTGCAAGCGCAGGGCTTATGTTTGTGGTGACCGCTTGGCTCAGGATGTTCACTCCATGGTGTTTGAGCAGTTCGTAGGCAGCCTCTTCCGGCCCACAGTTGTCAGGTGTCTGCGTTGATTTCGCGAGATCAAGCACATCATCAAACAGCAATCGCCATCCCTCGCCGTTGAATGTGACGGGAGAGGACGCGAGGTAGTCTCTCCATGTCCCTATTTCGGAAGGGTAGAGCGCACGCAGGGCTAGGTACTGAGCCTCCAAAGTGTAGAACCTAGATTGCAGGAAGTCCTTTGCAATACTGCTTGTACTGGCCCAATCGAGGCTAGCACGTATAGTCAGGTTGTAATGCTCCTGCCTGTCTGAAGATGTCAAATCACGAGCACTGCATCGCGGGTCTGAGGTAGCCGTTGGCGTAGGCTCCGCAGCAAACGTAGGGCTTGGCGATGCTGTGACCTGCGCCGTCGCGGCGACCTGTGCCGGCGTCGGAGTCGACTCCGGTTCGCAGCCTGCGATTATGGCCGTAAAACAGAGTGGGAGCACCATGCCTGCAACGATCGACTTCAATTTGTACTTCGTCTAAGTAGGCGATCGATAGTTATGCACTAGACTCAACGACGGCATGTGGACCGACTCACCGACGGTGCAGCTACGAAAATCGATCAATGGTGCCGAAGGAGGGAGTCGAACCCACACGGGCTTTCGCCCAACGGTTTTTGAGACCGTCGCGTCTACCGTTCCGCCACTTCGGCAATTGGGCCTAGCTATATTCTACCGAGAACGGGGCGGCGGCTGGCGAATTCAAAGTCGACTTGGCGTATCGCGTATCTGCATCACGTAGTTAGACTGCCTATTGCAGGGGGCTCCGGGAGTCTCGCAGCCACAGCATGTTGCCGCCGAACTCATTCGGATCGGTGGCTAGGTAGGCTATATGGCTGCAGCTTCCAGCCGGCGTGATTTCGTAGCCCGGCGCCGCGCGATGGCAAGGTCATAGTAGGACTGACGCCGCATCCAGAACTTGGCATTGCTCCAGCCGATAAGCTCCAGGGCTAGGGCCACGCCCGGCGAAATGCCGCTGCGCCCATTCAGCAGCCGGGAGGCGGTGTTACGGCTCACTCCCAAGTGTTCCGCGAACTCGTTGACGCTCCAGCCCTCGGCCTCCAGACAGTCCCGGAGGTTGGCCCCGGGGTGGGTAGGGTTGGCGGCGGTCATATGCAATTGCCTAGAGAAGCAATTCTCCTGCGGGCACGAGCCTGTGCTTGGTGGTATCGGCGACCAGGCCGAAGTTCTGGAGTGTGGTCGCCCCCAAGAGATACTGCCCATCGGCGCCGAATACGACGCGATTGAACGTCTCCTCGCCCTCGATGGATAGACAAGCTTGGCCTACCGACAAGACCACCCGTCTGCCGTCGGCGTAAGTGAAGGTCCTCTGCTCAACTGCTGGCCGTACTCCCAAGTCACGCAACAGGGAATCGGGCAGAACCGTCCAAGTAGCGCCGGTGTCAACCGACGCTTCTACGGTACGGACCGGGCCGCCGTTGCCGTCACTGACCCCGACTTCTGCTGTAAATGTGCCCAAGGCCGATCCCCCAGCGCCGATTATGCTTAAAGCCTATCGCCTCTCTGAACTACGGTCAATGCGCTACGCGCCGCGGTCATTCTCAGCAGACACAGACCAGCGCCGGAGTGACGCGTTGGGGGATGGCATGCCCCTTCCCCGGAGAGCCGGAGAAGGGGCATTGGTCTGACTTGATGCGCTGGCCTGTCTGCCGCCCTTCGACAAGCTCAGGACGAACGGGCTGGTGCTAGCGCTCTATGGGGGCGCCTACTATGGAGCCGTACTCGGTCCAGGAGCCGTCGTAGTTGCGGACCTTGGGGTAGCCTAGAAGCTGGGTGAGCACGAACCAGGTGTGGGCGGAGCGCTCTCCGATGCGGCAGTAGGCGATGATCTCTCTGTCGCCGGTGATGCCCTTGCTTCCGTAGATCTCGCGGAGCTCTTCGACAGACTTGAAGGTGCCGTCCGCCTCGTTGACGGCCGTGGCCCACGGGATGTTGGCCGCGCCGGGGATGTGACCTCCGCGCTGGGCGCCTTCCTGCGGCAGATTCGGCGGGGCGAGGAGTTCGCCGCTGTACTCGGCCGGGGCTCGCACGTCGACGAGGCCGACGTTGTTGTCGCCCGAAGCCACCGACAGCACGTAGTCGCGCGTCGCCCGCAGGCTGGAGTCGGCCTGGGGGGCCCTGTAGATGCGGGCTTCCGGCTGGGGCACGTCCGTTGTCAGGGCGCGGCCCTCGGCGATCCACTTGACGCGGCCGCCGTCCATGATCTTGAGGCGGCGATGGCCGAACATCTTCATCTGCCAGTATGCGTATGCGGCGAACCAGTTGTTGTTGTCGCCGTACAGCACGACGGTCGTGTTGCGGCCGATGCCGGACTGGCCGAGCAGTGTGGCCATCTGGCGGCGGTCGAGGATGTCGCGCCGCAGCTCGTCGTTGAGCTGGCTGGTCCAGTTCCATCCGATCGCGCCGGGGATGTGGCCTTCGTCGTATGCCTCGGTGTCGACGTCTACTTCGACGAGCGCGACATTGTCGTCGTCCTTGTGCTCTTCCACCCATTCGGTGGTTACTATGGCCTGAGGGTTAGCTACTCTTGCAGCCATTTTGAAATCTCCTTTCGTGTTGTGGGATTTTGCTTACTTCAGGGGCGTTCCCGGATGCCTGCGCTACTCGACGGCCGGCATGCCGCAGAACGCTTCGTAGTCGATCAGCTCGGTCACGGTGGGGTTGTCGCCGCAGAGGGGGCAGTCCGGGTTGCGGCGCAGCTTCACCATGCGGAACTCCATGTCCAGGGCGTCTATCAGGAGGAGGCGGCCCGTCAGGGACTCTCCGACGCCCATGATGACCTTCACGGCCTCGGTAGCCTGGATTGTGCCGACCATGCCGGGAAGGACGCCGAGCACGCCGGCCTCGGCGCAGCTCGGCACCTCGCCCGGAGGGGGCGGCTCGGGGAAGAGGCACCTGTAGCATCCCTTGCCCGGAAGGTACGTGGTGGCCTGGCCGTCGAACAGCAGGATGCTGCCATCGACGAGCGGCTTGCCGGAGAGGTATGCCGCGTCATTGACGAGGTACCGCGCCGGGAAGTTGTCTGCGCCGTTGATGATGACGTCATAGTTGGGGACGATGTCCATGGCGTTGGCCGACGTGATCGGCTCCTCGTGCGTTACGACGTTGACGTCCGGGTTGTACGCCTTCAGCGTCTCCACCGCGGACTGGACCTTGGGACGGCCGACGTCGTCGTTCTGGTGGAGGATCTGGCGCTGCAGGTTCGTGACATCGACGGTATCGAAGTCGACTATGCCTATCGTCCCGACGCCGGCCAGCGACAGGTAGACCGCTATTGGAGAGCCGAGGCCACCGGCGCCGACGATCAACACGCTGGCACTGAGGAGCTTGCGCTGACCCGCGCTGCCGACCTGGGGCATGATTATGTGCCGGCTGTAGCGCTCCACCTGGTACGGCGTGAGCGCGGCCACGGTTGGCTTGGTCTGAGTTTGTGTCATGTATGTAGTTTCCTCCAATGTTGTTGCGATCGTTGAGCTTTGTCCGGACATAAACAAAGCCCCACAAACCTGTGCGATTCGTGGGGCAGCGGCGCCGGCTATTCGGGCTTGTTGCTAGAGGGTAAGCGGGTAACAAACGCCAGCCATGCTGCGTCCACGTTCGATCTCGCTCGGACCGAGTCCGGCGAGATCGCTGATACAGGCGCAGGCGAACGGGTCGGCGTCTATGCCGCGGTTCGGGCTAGCGAGACCAGTACAGTAAATTGACAATTTCTCCAGTTCAGGGCGGTCTACTTACTATCCGATAGTGTACCACCGCACAGAAACGGCGTTCAACGGTTAATCATACCGGAGGGGGCGCCTGGCGTTCGCGGGGGAGTCTCTTCGGACGTTGGTTGATCCAGGGTTTCTTTCTCACCCACGCGCCCATTTTCTGGGGGCGTTGACCCCAGACTCCCTGTCTCGGGGGAGTTGCCGCCCAAGAGTGACCTTTGAATGACAAGTCGTCTGGCCGATTACCGATCAGGCGAAGTCACGACGCGGGGTTCCGGCGTCCAAATCAGGGTCATGCAGCCGTGTCAGGTGGGGTTCGTCGAGGGTCCGGCCTGCGTGGTTTCGTTGTGCGGGATTATGGCGCGGGATAGAATCGCATGCATGATCCGTGCCGTATATCAGGGGCGCGGTTACAGGAGGTTCAGGTGCCCGGACATTCGGTCAATGTCGGCCAGGTTGAGTTGATATCGCTAACCGACGGGTTCGGCGAAGGGGAGCCCAATCGCGTGTTCCCTCAGAGCGCGATGGCGCATTGGCGGGAGGAGTTCCCGGAGTTGCTGGACGCGGATGAGCTCATACATCCGCGGTATGGCTCGGTGGCTGTTCGCTCCCGCGGGCAGCTGATCGTGGTGGACACGGGCCTGCAAGCTGAGGACGGCACGCTCCTGAAGGACATGGAGAGCAAAGGGGTGGACCGGATGGGGGTGGACCTTGTGGCGCTGACTCACCTGCACCCGGACCACGTGGGCTGGAACCTCACGGACTGTTCCCCGACCTTCCCCAACGCGCGCTACCTGGTGCCGAAGGACGACTGGGAGTTCTGGACCATGCCCGATGAGCCTGAGGAGCACATACGGGAGCAGGTGCTGCCGCTGCAAGAGCTGAACGTTCTGGACCTGATCGAGGACGGCTACGACATCACAGACGAGTTGAAGGCGGTAGCGACGCCCGGCCACACGCCGGGGCACATGTCATTCGAGATCGGATCGGGCGGCGAGAAGGGTTACGTGCTCGGCGACGTGTCTCACACGCCGGCGCAGGCCCGCTACACGCACTGGAACCCGCTGTTCGACATGGACAACATACTTTCGCGCGAGACGCGTCACGCGGTGCTGGACAAGCTGGAGGAGGACGGTTCGCTGGTCGCGGCGGGGCACTATCCCGACCCGGGCTTCGGCAAGTACGTGCGGCGAGACGGCAGGCGCGCCTGGGAGCCGGCGTGAGAGGCGTAAACCGGGCATCGGCCCTGCTGCCTGCGCTGCTGCTCTTCGCGGCGGCCGTCGTCATTGTTGCGGCGGGCTGCGGAGAAAACCAGAAGGCGAAGGAGCGGGACGCTCTGCGCTACTTCATCGAAGCCGAGGAGTTCAGGGTCCAGGGCAACATCACGCGCGCGCTTGAGTCATACGAGAAGTCGATCGAACTGCACCCGGAGCTGGCGGATGCGTTCGCGGGGCGGGCGTTCGCCTACTATGCGGTATCGCGCTACAGCGACGCGCTGGACGACCTCGATCGTGCGCTGGCATTGGAGCCGGAGCTGGGCCTGGCGTTCAACTACCGGGGACTGGTGTACGCGGCAACAGGCGACATCGACGCGGCGCTGGTCAACCTGACGAGGGCTATCGAAACGGAGCCCGCGCTCACCGACGCGCACAGGAACAGGGCGGAAGTGTACATGCACATCGAGGACTACGACTCTGCAGTGACCGACTTCTCGTCGGCCATCCGCCTGGACCCAGGGGAGGCTGAGCTCTACTTCTTGAGAGCGGAGGCGCACTCGCTTGCCGGCAACAGGGACGCGGCCATCTCCGACCTGGAGCAGGTGATCATACTTGCCAGAGACCAGCAGCTCGCGCTCAACGCACAGCAGTTGATTTCCGGAATGCAGTAGCGCCGCAAGCAGCACGCTCGCGGGCTCTCAGCGGACGCTCCGCCAGTCCTCCAGGATCTGGGAGTCGTGCGGAAAGGGCAGGTCCGTAAGGTCCTCCTGGGCGAACAGTCCTACGTCCTGGGCATCGTGTCCCGCCCTCATGGAGCCGCCGGTGACGCGGGCGGCGAACGCCACGAGGACAACGTCGCGCCCGTCGGTGGAGTACACGCCCAGAAGGCGCTCGATCTCCACGATCATGCCGGTCTCTTCCAGCACTTCCCTGCGGGCGGCGGACTCCACGGCCTCTCCCCTGTCCACATAGCCGGACGGAAACGCCCAGCGGCCCATCCGGGGCTCGACGCCGCGGCGGACCATGAGCAGCTTGCCGTCCATTTCAGTCAGCACGACGGCGGCGAGCTTGGGATCGAAGAAGACCGGAGTGCCGCAACTCTCGCAGTAAGGGCGGGTTGCTCCCTCTATCTCCCTCAGGGCCAGTTCTGCTCCGCACTGCTGGCAGAACCGCACGCGATGTTCCGGCTGTCTCATTGACGCTTGACCATTCGAGCCATACTATCGACAGGCCCCGGCGGTGTCCACACGGCACGCGCCGAGCCGTTCGACAGGAGGCGCACATGGCGGGCAACAAGGTCACGGGCAGCCGGATCATAGCGGAGTGCCTGAGGCAGGAAGGCGTGGAGACGGTCTTCACGATCGCGGGCGACCACGTCCTGCCTGTGCTGGACGAGATGGCCGACCACCGGTTCAGGTTTCTGGACACTAGGCACGAACAGGCAGCCGCGCACATGGCGGAGGCCTGGGGACGCATCACGGGCAGCCCCGGCGTGGCAATCTACACGACGCCGGGATTCGCGAACGCCGTGCCCGCACTGGCGAGCGCGTGGAAGGCGGAGAGGCCGATGCTCTCCATCAGCGGGTGCGCCGACCTGCACACGCTGGGGACAGGCTCGATGCAGGAGATCGACCAGGTAAGCATGGCGAAGCCGGTGACGAAGGGGTCGTGGATGGTCACGGACGCCCGCCGGATACCGGACATGATCTCGACGGCGCTGAGCGTCGCGTACTCGGGCAGGCGCGGCCCGGTGCATCTCACGATTCCGGTGGACATCCAGGAGCAGGCGGTGGAGGCGGAGGAGGTGCGCTACATATCACCGAACAAGGGCCGGCCGTCGAGCGTCCGGCGCGCGTCTGAGGAGCAGGTGGAGGAGGCGATCGCCCTGCTCCGCGACGCCGAACGGCCGCTCATCATCGCCGGGAGCGGGGCGGCCTACGCGCGATCGGGAGAGGCGCTGACGCGCCTGGTCGAGACGACACGCGCGCCGCTTATGACGGAGGGGGACGCGCGAGGGCTGGTCTCCGACGAGCACCCGTACTGCCTAGGGTTCTTCGACAGGGGACTCAGCGCGCCGGCGCGCCTTTCGGGCGAGGCGGACGTGGTTGTGCTGCTCGGGCGCAAGCAGGACCTGGACCTGGGTTTCGCCCAGCCGCCGGTGATCTCGAAGGACGCCAGGGTGGTCCAGGTTGACCCGTCAGCGGCGGAGATCGCGAGGAACCGCGAAGTGGACGTGGGGATCGAGGGAGACGTGGACGCGGTGGTGGAGCAACTTGCGGAATCGGCTGCCCGACACAAGTGGAACGATCTTCCGTGGCTGGACAAGCTGAAGGCGGAGAAGGACGCGCACACCGAGTGGTTCGACTCGCTGGCCGAGCCCACGATGCCGATGCACGCGGCGTACGTTTTCAAGACGGCGGAGCGATACCTGACGGCGGACGACTACCTATCGTTCGACGGCGGCGACTTCTGCCACTTCGGCCGGTCGTTTCTGCCGGCGGTGCAGCCGGACGGCTGGTGGTACCTGCCACCCCTGGGCATGCTGGGCTCGGCAGTGCCCGTGGCCATCGCGCTGAAGGCAGCGTACCCGGACAGGCGCGTGGTTGCCTTCACCGGCGACGGGTCGTTCGGGTTCAACGGCATGGAGTTCGACACCGCCGTGCGCCACAATCTCGCGTTTGTCGCGATACTTGGCAACGACTCGACGTGGGGCATCGACGCGCAGATCCAGCTCGGGCTCTACGACAGGAAGGTGGCGACGGACCTGCTGCCCACGCGGTACGACCAGGTCGTGCGCGGCCTGGGAGGACACGGCGAGCACGTCCAGCATCCCGACGAGCTGGACGGCGCGATCCGGAGGGCGCTGATGATCGAGCGGCCGGCGCTTGTCAACGTGGAAGTGCAGAACGCGATCAGTCCCAGAGCGCAGGCGGCGATCGAACGGTGGAAGGCGCGGGCTGGGTGAAGCGACAGTAATTTGCCACTGTCCATTCTGCAAGATAACGTATATCGTGAATCACATGCGAAGACTGCAATTGTTCGAGTGGATTGGAAAGTGAGCGCACTATGGCCGGATCACTTGTAAAGGTATGTAGAGCTAATGAATGAAGTGACCATAAGACTCCACATCGAGCCTTTGGAAGAAGGCAGATATCTGGCCACGAGCCCCGATGTCTCCGGTCTTGTCGCCGATGGTGGGAGCATTGTGGAGGCCACGGAAGTCGCGCAAGGGCTGGCCCGCAAGATCGCAGAGTCGTGCATTGAGCACGGGGACCCAGTTCCCGAGGTCCTGGCAGCGCCCACTGAGGATGGCCAAGGCGTTGACCTATTAGTACCGATAAGCGTGCCCTAGTGGGGCCGTTCGCTGGATTCAGGTATCGCCATGTGGCGCGCCGCCTCCGCCGATTCGGTTACGCATTTGACCGTCCAGGGCCGAGGCGCCACGAGGTATGGCGTCACAGAACTTCCGGCCGCAAGGTCACACTCCCACGTCACTCCGGGGACATGGCAGATGGCACGTTGCGCGCCATTCTCCGCGAAGCTCAGATCACTGTCGACGACTTCCTCAATGCTTTTAGACTGCGCCTGTAAGGCCGGAAGTATGAGACCCTGAGGTCGATTCCTGTTGCATCTCCCAGCTTAGTAACCCCAGCCGAGGAGGCGGGCGGCGTAGTCTCCGCCCCAGGCGAGGAGGAAGTAGCGGGGCACCCTGCCGACGAAAACGGCCGCCACGTATCTTGTGGCCGGGTACTCGGAGAGAGGGGCAACGATACGTACGGGGTAGAACGGGATCGGGCTGAAGGCGAACATTACCGTTGTCCACCATGGCTGTATGGAGAAGGCTCTCCTGGCGAAGTCAGATATGCGGCTCTGCCTTACTTGCGCCATGAAGCCGAGGCGCAGCGCCCGCCTGAATAGCTGGTAATCGATGGTGGAGGCGGGAATTGTCGCCAAGCCTCCGACGATCGCGACCAGGGCCGGATTGTACAGAGCTCCAGCGAAGAGTACGCCGGGCTCGTGTGGGAGAAGTATGAAGCTGTTGCCGGGAATCGAGTACCAGAAGAAGGCTGAGAGTTCCCACCAGTGAGGCAGGAAGCGCCAGACTAGCAGCGTACAAACCGAGGCGGGAACCAACAGGGCCGACAGGTAGATGACGGCCTGCCGCGTCGTCACCCTGTACCGGGCGACAGCGTCGATCAAAGGAGGCTGCGCCCGTAGTGAGGCCTTGTCGGCGTCAGGTCGAGGCCTTTGGCGACTGTTGAAAAGAGGTCGACGGTTCGGGCGCCTGCGTCTGCGGTCAGGGGGATGTTGCTCAGGATTGGGACGTCCATGTGCTCCTTGCAGAGCGCGCCGTGCGACGAACGGTGCTCGGGGAACTCACGCCAGCCACGCAGATCGTAACCGGGTCTGGCGGTCACGGCGATGTCTCCCGTGCGCACGCTCCTGAAGAGATACCACAACTGCTCCAAAGCGTCCGGAAAGTCGGTGTCTATCGTCTTCGCCAGGGCGTGCGAGCGATCGACGTAGTTGTGGCGGAGGCCCAGGCGCAGCGGATCGGCGCCATCGAAGGCGTACGTGTATTGTCGTCCCTCTACGCCAAGCACGGCCTCTCCGGCACGGGACGCAATCTTCACCTCCTCGTCCCCGTTCCGGTACGCGATCCACTCTATCTCCTCGCACCGCCGCAACGCCTCAAGAACGCCCGCGTGCTCCGACTCGAGGGCATTCGCCGTCAGCGGCGCTTCCCACACGCCGCCGGAAGCGAGATATATGTACGCAAATGAGTTACCGGACACAGTCACGGCGGAGTCGGCGCTGCGCAAAAAGACGTTTGGATGCTCGAAGACGGAGTAGCCCAACTCCGACAAGAGGGACGTCAGGTCGAGGTGCTGTCTCGTCTCGGTGTGGCCGTGGTCGCTGGTGATCATGAAGTGAGTCCGGTCCCACAAGCCCTCCTTGCGCAGCCAGTCCAGCAGCCGGCCGACCTGTTCGTCCAGGCGCCGGTACGACTCGATCGTGCGCCTGTGCTCAGGGCCGTAGCGGTGGGAGACCTTGTCGACATCGACCAACGGCAGGAAGACGAACCTGGAGCGGCGGTCGTTCGTCCGGGAGAGCCACGAAATCGTCTGAGACATGACGATCCTGTCGACGAAGTGCCCCCTGCGCAGGTAATGGGCAACGAACATGAAAGGCATCGAGACGAACTGGGAGAACTTGCTGTTTTCCTCCGTCAGGCCACGACGGATGTCGCAGCGAACGCCCAGGGAGTCGGGATTCAGTTCGAAGAGGGTCTCGATGCCGGGCGAGAGGTCGCCATCCAGGCGGACATGGGTCGGCCCCAGGTAAGAGCGCTGGCCTTGAAGGTAGACCTTGCCTGCCCGGAAGTTTGACTTGTCCACCCAACGGAGCGCCGGCACGTTGGCCGTTCCGGGGTACTGGCCCGTCAGCATGGGGATGTAGGCGATGTTCGAGACGCTTGGCAGGACGGTCACGCCGCGGTAGCTGTGGCCCTCCTTGTAGAAGGCCCTGCCGATGTTCGGAGTTTCGCCAGAAGCCGCCAGCGCGCTCAGCACGTCAGGCCTGACACCGTCCGCCAGGATGATTATCGCCAGTTCTATGCCGCCGCTATCTCCCAAGCTCTCAGACCTTTTTCGCGGACAGGATAGGTAACTCTATCCTCTAGCGAGGTAGTTTTCACTAGGGTTTCGAAGCGACTTCCCGCGGCAAGACCCAAGCCCGCCTGTCCCAAGTGGCGTATGGCGTGCCTTTGCCTTAAGGTTATGCCGTCTCAAGAAACCGCAGGAGTAGGGAAATGACGGCAGCAATCGGGAGACCTGAGCCGAAGTTCAGCTGGTTCGTTCCCATAGACGGCGACGGAGAGCACATAGGCACGGAGCGGGCCGAGCGGCCCCCATCGTTCGAGTACCTGTCGGACGTCGTGCGGGCGGCGGAGGACAATGGGTACCACTCTCTGCTGATCCCCACGCGGTTCTCAAACGGGCTGTTCGAGGAGACGGCGCCGCTAGCCGAGACGTGGACGATGGCGACCGCGCTGCTGGCGGTGACGAGCAGGATACGGATGCTGATCGCGATACGACCCGGGTTCATCTCGCCGGGACTGTTCGCGCAGATGGCGGGCACGCTGGACCAGATCAGCGGGGGCCGCGTGGACCTGAACGTGGTGCCCGGCGGGATACAGGGCGACTTCGAGCGGCTTGGCGAGCACAGCGATCACGAGTTCAGGTACGAGCGCGCAGAGGAGTTCATCGCGGCGATCCGGGCGCTGTGGGCGAGGCCGGAGCCCGTGGTGTTCGACGGCGACCACGTCCGGCTCAACGGGGCGATGGTGTCGCCGGGGCCGGTTGGCGGCGGGCCGCAGTTCTACCTTGGCGGGGCGTCCGACAACGCGCTGGGACTCGCTGCCCGACAGGGCGACGTGCTGCTGGGCTGGATTGGGCCGACGGTGCGCATGGCCGGACTGATGGACCGCGCGCGCGCCAAGTTTGACGAGGCGGGCCGAACGGCGCGGTTCGGGCTCAGGACGCACATAGTGACAAGGGACACGGAAGACGCCGCGTGGCAAGCGTCTGAGGGCCTGCTGTCGCGTGCGGCAGGCGTCGTCCGGGAGCAGCGGCAGGCGCAGTTCGCGGGCACTGCGATGGTAGGCCAGCGCATGCAGCTCGCTCAGGCCGAGGACCATCGTATCGGGCCGCACCTGTGGAACGGCATCTCGACGGTGAGGGTCAACTGCGGCACGGCAATCGTGGGCGACCACTCGCAGGTTGCCCAAGAGCTGCTGGAGTACTGGCGGATCGGGATGGACGAGTTCATCCTGTCCGGCTTTCCGCACCGGGAGGAGTGCGACCGGGTGGCGCAAGAGGTCATCCCACTTGCCAAGGAACTCATCGAAGCTGAGAGGAGCGCGTAGATGCCCAACGCCGAGATCGTCGCCATCGGGTCGGAGCTGCTGCTGGGCCAGATCGTGGACACGAACTCGTCGTGGATGGCGCAGCGGCTGACCCCGCTGGGGATCGGCATGTTCTACAAGACGGTGGTGGGCGACAACCCCGGACGGATGGCGGAGGTGATAGGCCGGGCGCTCGACCGCTCGGACATCGTCCTGCTCGGCGGGGGCCTTGGCCCGACGCAGGACGACCTGACGCGGGAAGTGGTGGCGGAGGTGACCGGGCGGGAGCTTGTGAAGGACCCGGCCCTGATCGAGCAGATCGAGACGCGGTTCAGGCGGCGCGGCTTCATCATGACGGCCAACAACGAGCGGCAGGCGTTCATCCCGGAGGGCGCGATACCGGTCGAGAACCCGAACGGCACGGCGCCGTCGTTCATCGTGGAGGACCCGCGCGGCGTTGTGTTCGCGCTGCCCGGCGTGCCGGTCGAGCTCAAGTGGCTGTTCGACAACGAGGTGGTGCCTTACCTGCGGCGCAAGTTCGAGCTCACTGAGATCATCACATACAAGATCCTCAAGGTCGCGGACCTGGGGGAGAGCAGCGTTGACGACAGGATCGGCCACCTGATCGCAAACTCCAGCAATCCGACGGTGGGTGTGCTGGCGCACCCCGGTCAGGTGGACGTGCGCATCGCGGCCAAGGCGGCGGACGAGGCGGCGGCAGCGGAGCTGATCGCGCCGGTGGAGGCGGAGGTCAGAGAGCTGCTGGGCACGCACGTATTCGCCGTCAACGAGGAGATGATCGAAGACGCGGCCGGTGCGCTGCTCACGGCGCAGGGCTCGACGATCGCGGTGTACGAGGACGTCACCGGCGGGATGCTGACCGAGCGGCTAAAGCGGGCGAGCCCGGAGCAGTTCGTGGAGGGCGTGATCAGCAACAACCTCACATCGATGCGGCGACTGCTCTCCTTTGCGGGCGACGGAGCGGCAGAACGCGTTCATGAAGGCGACCAGCAGGGCCTTGCCGATGCGCTGGCGCTGGCGGTGCGGGCGCAGGCGGGCGCGAGCATCGGAATCGCGGTGCACGGCGTGCCGGAGCCGGGCGACATGGCGCAGAACCTGGCGCGCGGGGTGACGCACATCTCGATCACGGACGGGCGCTCGTTCACGCGTCGGGAGTACGCGTCGGCCGGGACGAGCCTTATGGACCGGACGCGCATGACTATGACATCGGTCGCGCTGCTGAGGCGGACGCTGATGGAGGGGTTCGGGTAGGGGGTCACGAAGGGCGTCAAGGGCCGAGGCGACGGCGTGTTCGGCGGGCCGAGGACAAGGTGCGATTTAGGTAAATGGGCGTAGTGCCCTGACCATCGGATTGGCGAGCGACGCGCCCATCGTCCTGGCTGTAATCCTCTTGACTGACGATGACAGGTACGTGGCGGATGGGTCTCCGGGAAACTATGTAGCTATTCGCCATGCCATCAAGCTGGGCAACAACGTGGTGCTCGACCTCAGCCCTTCTACCCTGGAGCGTTCCACTCGGGAGTAGTTCGTTCAATTCGGACCATCAGTGGCGTTGTACCAGGCGGTCAGGACTGCCCTGTCTGTTTCGACTGATGTGGGCGTGTGTGAGCCACAGACCAAAAGCGCCCTCAGGAAAATGAGGAAGGCGATGGCCGGCAGGACTCTTGGGAAGCCAGAGATTCGGAACTTCCTCTGGATAGCATAAGCACCGGGTCTACAGGGTGCGCATGGCGAAGGCGTGTAGCGCCCATCCTTCTTTGACCGCACATGGGTCCGCAGATGGGAAAGGCGGACGAAATTGACTAATGCGCAGATATATGCATATACTTGCCACATGCGAAGAAAAGCAGGCACCCTCATCCCAATCGAACAGTCCATCCTAGTCGCCGCCATGGACCTACGCAGACGCAGCGACGAGGAATTTCACGGTTTTCGCATCGCCAAGCACATCAAGGAGAAGAAAGAAGCACGCCTCCTGACCGGTCGGGGAACCCTGTATCGAGCCCTAAGAAGACTTGAACGACAGGGACTTCTTGGTAGCCGTTGGGAAGATCCTGCAATTGCCGCTCAAGCGAGCCGACCCCGACGGAGGCTATACAAACTTACCGTCGCAGGCGCAACGGCAGCAGCGACGGTCTCACAATTGTCCGCCGATGGAGTCGGCAACCCAACATTGAAACTGAACAGGGCAACCTAGTGTCAATCGCCATTGCTCTTTCGGCACTCATAGCACTCACCATGATCGTTGTAAGAGCATTCGCCTTGCCTATAGCCAGATGGTTAGTCGAGAAATGGACTTCACTCTACACGATGGTTGCTTCAAAGGATGAGTGCGAAGCCTGGCGCGAAGAAGATCTCTCGGACTTACACGATCATATCGAGGACCTTCGGGCGGAAGGCTACAGGCCAGACGTGATTGCGGTTCACATCCTACTTCGCGTGGTGAGGGGGATGAAAGACGATGTGGCTAGGTCCGTGCCGCATGCTCGCAACGCATTGGCCAAGAGATTGGAGAGTGGAAGCGTAGCCCTGAGCCATTTCCGAGCATCAACGACAATGATTGCGGCCGTGGCAGTCTTCTGCATGATGAATGTCTCGTTCCTCATGTCGGAAGATAGTATGTCGTGGGTTGGGTTGCTCGGCCTTAACGTTACTCTCGCCATTGTACTTACGGTCATATGCAACCAACATCACCTCTGGGCGCGACGCGCACTCTCTATCTATATTGGAACAGTGCTTGCCTTGTTGGTTGGCGTATTGGCGTGGGTGGTGCTCCAACAACGTTTGTATGAGATGCCGAACTTCAATCCACTCATGCTCCAAGTCTTCTTTGCAGTGTTGCCCTTGACCCTCGGGATGGCGGTACATAGCGAAATGTGTCGAGTCCGTGTTTTCAAGGGCCATCGGTGGCCAGTCTATGTATCTTGGGCCGTCATCGCAGCCGCTTCGCTCGGCACTGCGATACCCTTGGGACTTACATTCGTGCTCATGGCCTGGGGGTTAATGGTCATGATGGTTATCGGGCTTACCGTAATGGCCGTGATTTTCACAATCGTCTCCACGATTGTCTGCTATGTCGGCCTGAAAGGCAGCGCGTTATCATTGCGGCTCATGGCAGCTGGCATCCGACGATTGGACTAGAACTGGGGCAGCCCAAACTACTTGCCTCTCCAACACCCGCCGTTTCTGGCGCATCCAGGATGCGAGTACGGCAACAGTTCCCGCTTCACGGACAGAGTTTGGATCGCCCAGCGGGAGTTCCCTTCGGCTGAAACGAGGCTGATGGACAGGACGCATTTGTCCATGACGGCGGTGGCGCTGCTGCGCAGGACGCTGATGAAGGGGTTGGAATAGGGGGACAGCCCTGCCCTATGACTATCCCCTATGGGGCAGGCGGCGGACCCAGTACGCGAAAGCCTAGGTTTTCTTCAGTACGCTCTGAAACGGGCAGGACTTCTTCCATAACGTGGGAGACGCCGATAGCGTCGCCGTATTCGTCGAAGCCGTAGTCCTCGCCGACAGCGCCGCTCCACATGTAGAGCCAATCAAGCGTTGCTGGATGGCAACGCATCCAGCAGCTTCCCTAGCCCTGCGTCCCCCCAAGCTCCCGGTAGCGGAAGCAGGTGGCGAGGTGGTCCATGACCATGCCCTCGGCCTGCATGAAGGCGTAGCAGATGGTGGGGCCGACGAAGGTGAAGCCGCGGGAGCGCAGGTCCTTGCTCATGGCCTCGGACTCGGGTGTGACGGCGGGCACTTCGGCGAGCGTCTGCCATGAGTTGACGATGGGCGCATCGCCGACGAACGCCCACAGGTAGGCGTCGAGGCTGCCGAACTCTCGCTGGACCTCGAGGCACCGTGCTGCGTTGTTGATCGCAGACCGTATTTTCTGCCGGTTGCGGACGATGCCCGCGTTGTTGAGCAGCTCTTCGTACTTGGTCTCATCGTATGCGGCGACCGTCGCGGGATCGAAGCCGTCGAACGCGAGGCGATAGGCTTCGCGCTTGTTGAGGATCGTGGTCCAGCTCAGGCCTGCCTGGGCGCCGTCCAGAATCAACGATTCGAAGAGGCGGACGTCGTCGTGCTTTGGCACGCCCCACTCTTCGTCGTGGTATGCGTTCATGAGATCGTCCGAGCCGGGCCAGCACCGGTTCACTTGGGGAGGTCCGTGAGGATCGGCATCGCGAGAGTAATCCAGAAAGATGGAGGCCCCGCTCACCGAAGCGAGCGGGGCCTTTTAAGAAGGCGTTCCTAGGAACACCTACTGGGAACGCCTCCTGCTACTACTATCCAACGAAGTAACCTCCTTTCTGAAGACCCACCTTAGACTTTCAGCCTCCGCCCCCTGTCTTCAGCGGCAATTATATGCGGGGAAGGCCCGGATTGAAACCGGTTGGGAGTGCATGGGGTGAGAGGTTCGCGGGCCGCCTATACGGCAAGGGTTAGGCGATGGCGAAGGAGTAGAGCCTGGCGGAGCGGAGATAGAACTTCAGCCTGATTTGCCGACCGGCCAGAGAGTCCAGCGTGGTCGCGCCGCGCCAGGTCACGGCGTGGCGCACGGCGTCGCCGTCAAAGACAGCGCAGTCCTGGGCGCTGTAGCCGGGCACCTGCACGCCATCGCGGTCCAGCACGGCTACGGCAATCGCCCCGCCCCTGGCGTCGGCGTTGATGGACAGGCGGCCGCCTTCGCACATGATCGGCTTGGTGAGGAGCGTGCCGCCCGCGGCGCCCGCGTCCTGGGAAATGAAGCCGTCCAGCCTGAGCTTGGACAGGCAGATCTGGCCGCTGAGGACCGCGCTGGCGCCGTAGGTGGACGGCTCGCCGTGGAACGTGCTGACGGCGCCGTGATAGATCCACAGCTCGTCGCCGACGCGTACGGGCTCCTTGGCGGTGCATATCTGGGCCTGGTCGATGCTTCCCCTGGGGCCAAGCGGTATGAATGTCTCGCGGTTTCCGGCGCGTTGCCAACGGATGCCGTCCCGGCTGGAGGCAAGCTGCACGTCGATTGAGCCCAGCATCCTGACCGGCGGCTCCTCGGGCGGCGTGTGGTACGCCCAGGGCAATCCCAGGTATATGCCCTCGTACTTGAAGACGGGCATGCCGTAGAACTCCATTCCCGGAGGGTCGTGCTCGTCGGCCTCCATGACCGTCTCCGGCTGCGTCCACGACATGAAGTCGTCGCTGACGGATCGGGCGATGACCCTGACGTTCCTGCCGTTGCGCAAGCCGGGCCGGGGATAGGCGACGTAGCAGCCATGAAGATCGTCCCAGCCCAGAAGCGTGTGGACGTCGCTGACGTTGGTCAGTACCGGGTTGCCCTCATACTTCGTCCAACGCAGGCCGTCCGGCGAGAACGCCACGGATGCCGTTTGGTTCGGGTTACCGCCCTGCCGGTTCTGCGGATTCCGCGCCTCGAAGAACAGCGACTTGTATCTCTTGTCGGGGTCCTGCTCCCGTTCGTCATCTATGACGTTCAGCACGGACGCGTCGTCCATGAAGAGGTTGTTTTCTTTGCTTCCGTTGTATTCGATCAGGCCCAGGTTGGGCTTGTCCCAGAAGACGCCGTCCTTCGAATTGGCGTAGCACGCGGAGTAGGGGCTTCCTCCGAAGCCCTGGTACCACATCCTGAAGGTGCCGTCGTCCGGGTTGCGGATCACGGTGCCGTAGATATCGACGCAGCCGCGCTCCCACGGGTACGTTGGACTGACGACCGGGTTGCCGGCGTACTTGACGGGCTGGTTCAGGACGCGATCGAGTTCCCTGGTCTCTTCTTCGATGTGGTCATCTATGAAGAGCTGTCTCTCTCCGCGCAGTTCGATGGGATCGGTCATGAAAATACCACCTCTGGGGCTTCGGTCCGCGGCTTCCGGCGCAGTGCGGCCAAGCTGGTTTACATACTATTCTGCGTTCGCCGGATGGGGAAGTGGCAGTTTGCAGTTCCGAGCGGCAACGTGCGCAAAGGCTTTCGACAGGCTCGGTGCGGGCGTACAGGCGGGCGCAATAGGAGTGGCGGTTTGCGTAAGGCCCTTCGACAGGCTCAGGGCGAACGAACCTGGGCTAGAGGCGTGCGGGAAGGAAATTGGGCGGAAGTAGCAGCAACCCGCGCGGTCGCAGGCTGGCGCCCCAGAGGCATCGTCGAATGTGCTCGTCAGTCCAGTAGCGTGCCGTCCCGCATTTCGTATACGTGGTCGGCCATCTCCAGCAGTGTGTTGTCGTGCGTAGCGGCGACTACGGTTATGCCCTGCTCGGTGACCATGCGGCGGAACAGACCAAAGATCGAGCGGGCGTTCGTGGAGTCGAGCTCGCCGGTCGGCTCATCGGCGAGCAGCAGCGGCGGGCGGTTCACCATGGCCCTGGCAATCGCGACGCGCTGCTGCTCGCCGCCCGACAGCTCGTACGGGCGGTGGCTGGCGCGCTGAGACAGGCCGACCATCTCGAGCGCCTCGTCCACGCGGTCGCGGCGGTCTCGAGCGCCGACGCCGGCGATGCGCATGGGCAGGTCAACGTTCTCGCTGGCCGACAAGAGAGGCAGCAGGCCGAAGGACTGGAAGACGAAGCCGATCTTGTGCCGCCGGACCTCCGTCAGCTCATTCTCGGTCATCTGCGCCATGTCGCGCTCTTCGAAGAGGATCTGCCCTGACGAGGGGCGGTCGAGGCCAGCCATGAGGTTCAACAGCGTTGTCTTGCCGGAGCCGGACCTGCCCACAAGCGAAATGAACTGTCCCGGGAAGACGGCAAAGTTCACGTCCCTGACGGCGTTAACCTCTTCGGCGCCGAGCAAGTAAGTGCGGCCGAGCTCGACTGCGGCGATGAGGCGCTGGATCCGGCTCAATCGGACGCCTCGTCTTCGGACTGCAGCGTCACTCGCCCGTCTTCGGAACTCATGCGGGCCTTGTCCCTGATGTTCAGCTTCTCGAGCAGCTCTCGAGGAATCTGCACCCTGCCGCTGCTGTCGATCAGAGCGAACTCCTCCAACTCGTCTGCGGTGTCCGAGGCGCCGGTGATCCTCCTGAACGTGACCTTCCTGCGCACCTCGGTGGACATCTTGCCGTCCCTGATCGTCACCACCCTGCCGACCTTCCTGGAGATATCGGGGTCGTGGGTCACCACCAGGATCGTCGTGCCAAGCTCGGCGTTGAGTTCCCCGAACAGGTCCAGGATCTCGCTCGCCGTGGCGCTATCGAGCTCGCCGGTCGGCTCGTCGGCGAGCAGCAACGCCGGGTGGTTGGCCAAGGCGACGGCGATGGCAACTCGCTGCTGCTCGCCGCCGGAAAGCCTGTCCGGGGTGTGCTCCAGCCGGTGGCCGAGGCCTACCATCTCCAGCAGTTCGACCGCCCTGTCCGCTCTTGCGCTCGCCGAGAGGTCGGTGAGCATCATGGGAAGACCCACGTTCTCAACTGCGCTCAGGTACGTGAACAGGTTGCGGCTCGTCTGCTGCCACAGGAAGCCGACCTCCTCCCTGCGGTAGTCCTCGATCTCCTTCGAGCTCATGCGAAGGAGGTCGCGTCCGCCGACGGATATGCGTCCGGCGGAGGGCGTGTCATAGCCTGCCAGTATGTTGAGCAGGGTAGACTTGCCGCTGCCGCTCGCGCCGACGATCCCGACGACTTCCCCGTACTCCACGCTGAAGTCGAGGCCTCTCAGCGCGACGACCTCAAGATCGGACGCTTTGTAGATCTTGAACAGGTCGTCGCAGTGTATGTGCAGCGCCTCTTGCTGTGTCACGTTGTTTCCTGCATGGCCGCATCCGACGGCGGAACGTCTGGGGTTGGTGCGCGCCGGTGGATTGCCGGTCCCGACGCGGCATCTTCCATTCTATCGCATCGGGCAGCCGCAGTAGCTTTGAGGCCGTGCTTCGGGTAACGCCGCGCTGACGCGGTGTAAGGACGTTGCCGCAGGCGGTAGGATTATGCAGGACAAGCGAACGAACTGGAGGGCCCAATGATCGAGGGCGTTGCGGGAGTCATCATCTGGACTGAACGACTGGAGGAGATGTCCGACTTCTACCGGGACACTCTAGGCCTCGAGCCTCACTCAGTCCGGCCGGACTTCGTGGCGTTTCGATGGGGCGACGTGAGGCTGAGCATCGGCGCTCACACCCGTGTGAAGGGTGGAGCGAAGGACCCGTACCGGATCATGGTCAACCTGAGCGTCCGGGACATCCACTCGTTCTACGAGGACGCGCTGGAACGAGGCGTGCGGTTCGTCAGGCCGCCCGAGCAGGAGCACTGGGGCGGTTACGTCGCCACGCTGGAGGACCCTGACGGCAACCTCGTGCAGCTACTCCAGCTTCGGGACGCCAAGGGCAAGCCGTACCAGCAGTGAAGTCAGGCTATGAGCGCGAAGTAACCCGCGCGGCACTGCGAAGGGCGGCGCGCCCGATCCGCTAGCCGGACTGCCCGAACACGGGCGCCGACGCGGCCTGCTCGACGTAGGCGTCGGCGTCTTCCTGCAGCAGCAGGCGGCGGTCGACCAGGCGCTGGGCGGCCTGGGCTACGGCGCGAACGTAGTGCCCGCGCGATCGGTACCGCTCTTCGATCGAAGTCCTGCCGTCCGCGGAAGCCCTGCGCTCCACCGCCGTGGCCGGAAGCTGGAAGCAGCTCCCTATGATCGAGAACATGGCGCCTTCCGCCGAATCGTCTGGCCAGAGGTTCCAGCCTGTGTAGGTTGCGAGCGGAGCCTCGACGTCGGGCAGCCTGACGCCCGCGACCTCGTTGCCGTCGGCGTCCACCTGGGACACGAGCACGGCGTACTCGCGGTCCCTGTCTTCCAGCGGGGGTTCCTCAGTCTGAATGCCTAGGTCCATGTCCGGGCCGTGGTCCTGGACGTACAGCCGGTTCGGCTCTGTCGGAGCGCTTACGCCCGGTATGTCCGGGAAGCGGCCCGCAGCCGCCTCCGCCGTCACGGACGACTCCTCCGCGCGGAGCGGCACGGCGCTGTCCGGCGGCGGAGTGCCGTGCGTTGCCCACTCATCCATGGCGTCCAGGAGCGACCTCATGAGCGGATTGGCGTGCAGCGGATTCGTTGGATGCTTGTGCGGGCCCGCGAGCGGCTCGTCACCGGGCAGCGCGCTGTGCTGCGCTCCGGCGATCAGGTAGACCCTGACACGTTCATGCTCCGGCAAATCGTCGCCCCGCGTGTTCGTGTGGACGAGCGATCCACGCCGCTCCCAGTACTCGGACGCGGTCTGCGTGTGGACGATGACGGGGTCGGTCTCCGGCCGCTTCATGATGCCGTCGGTCTCATCTGTGAGATGATCGGTCGTCTCGTGGTAGGCGAACGGGAACTGGTCCGATGGGTAGAGATGGTCCTCGTGCTGCCTGGGGAAGCGCCCCGGCTGGGCGAAGCGATAGTTCAGTGTCACGCGACCGCCGCCGGACACCGTCGGGTGTATCGCCGAGAACACCTGGCGGCCCTCGATGTCTTCGTTGTAGCCGCGGTAAACGAACTCCCTCAAGAGCCTGCCGCACTGGGACCTGCCGTACGCGTACGCCTTCTCCATGCTCACGCCGTCCTGCCTGAGGAGGTTCGGCTCGCCGTCGGAGTCCGCCTCCGAGTGCAGCAAGAAAGACACGAGGTCCCTGATGCCCGTGAACCCGAGCCCGAGCACGTGCGGGTCGGCGGCCTCGTAGACGAGCTCGTATATCCAGCCGGGCTTGAAGCCGGAGGGCAGGTAGCAGTGCGTGGAGGAGGGGGTCATGACGCCGTTCGCGTCCGGCGCCGCGTACAGCCACTCCTCGGGCGGCACCGGCTGCCGTGGAGCGGTCTCGCGGGGCCGCATCGTCAGTGTGGCCGTTCTTGTGTCCGCGTGTACGGCCGGGTATGACCAGGTGTAGTCGTTGCCGCTCAGAGGGAAGCAGGTCACGCCGGGATCAGTGGCGATGAACTCGGCGCGCATGGGGCCGCGCACGCCGTGGGCGCGGGGCACGCGCATCGTCATGCGCGAGTTGCCGGGCAGGAGGTCGCCCTGCCAGCCCGACCACACGACCGAGTAGCCTCGCCGCATCAGGAAGCCGTTGCCGGCGTCCTCCGGCGACTTTGGATCGTTCGTGCCGGGGGCGTCGTTGAAGAACGAGAGCACGCGCTTGTTGCCCCGGTTGTTCACGTCGTAGAGAAAGCGCCGGTTGCCGCGGCTCAAGTCCACGGGCCTCAGCATGAACAGGTCAGTCGAGAACTCGACCAGGCCGTTCTCGTTCCGGGGGGCACGCTCGAGGTCGACGACCATCGCGTATGTTAGGTCGTCGGGGTCCACGGCAAAGTCAACGGCGCCAACGATCCGCTCGTATGGGCCTGTGTTGCCGAAGTCGACGCCGGATGCGAAGGGCTCGCGGGTGTGGATGCGAAAGCGGACTTCCATGCTCATAGGTCAAGCACTCCAATTCCAGGACCTGTGGATCGACCTTGCGGGCCGACGCCGCGATAGCACGGCGGGCGGCCCGAGCAGTTCAATTGTCAGCCGGCAATAGCGATAAGAGGACTATCTCTTGGTGTACTGCTTGGCCTTGCGAGCGCGCTTCAGGCCGTACTTCTTGCGTTCCTTGATGCGAGCGTCGCGCGTGAGCAGCCCGGCGTCCTTCAGCGGCGGCCTGTTCGCCGGATCTGCCGCGATCAGCGCCCTCGAGATGCCGTGGCGCAGCGCGTCGGCCTGGCTGGAAACGCCGCCGCCCGACACCTTGGCGACAACGCGGAATCTGCCCGTCGAATTGGTAATGTGGAACGGCTCGTAGATCCTCTGCTGCCAGGACGGCCAGCCGTACACCTCGTCCATCAGCTTGCCGTTGACGATGCCGGGACCGCTGTCCCTGTACAACCGGACGCGCGCATTGGCCGTCTTCCGCTTTCCGACGCCGTAAAAGTATTCCTGCTGGACCACTGCTAACTCCCGTTGTCCTGTTCGTCTGACGAGGCATCCGAGCCCGCGACCTGGGCCTGATGCGGGTGAGACGGTCCGGCGTAGGCCTTCAGTCTCTTCAGCATCCTGCGTCCCAGCGAGCTCTTCGGCAGCATTCCCTTCACCGCATGACTGATCACCCTTTCCGGGTGCGTCTCCAGCATGCGCTCCAGCGTGACCTCCTTGAGGCCGCCGTGGTAGCCGCTGTGCCTGTAGTACATCTTGCTGCCCATCTTGTTGCCGGTGACCCTGATCTTCTCCGCGTTGACCACGATCACGAAGTCGCCGGCGGCCATGTGGCGCACGTACAGGGGGTTGTGCTTGCCCTGCAGCAGGACGGCGATCTCGGACGCAAGACGCCCGAGCGTCTGACCCTCCGCGTCGACCACATGCCAGGCCGGCACCAGGTCCTTCTTCCTAACTTTGTATGGCTTGTATGCTACGGCCATCTCACTCATTATCTCCAAAAACTCGTTCTACGTATTTTACTCTCAGGAGACACAGGCCCCGCGCCGGCAGCGACCTTGCGGTCGCAGAATCGGAGTCACCTGCCAGCATGGCGGATATGTCATCGGAAGTCAGCGCGCCCCGGCCCACATCCACCAGCGCGCCGACCATCCGGCGGACCTGGTGCGGCAGAAACGCATTGCCTTCGACTTCTATCGCTATCGTGTCTCCTGTCTTCTCGACGTTCGCTTCCCAAATCTGCCTGACCGTGCTCGCTCCGGGCCTGTCGGGCCGGCCCGCGAACCGTCTGAAGTCGTGGACTCCCACGTACAGGCTCGAGGCCTGCGCCATGGCGTCCGTGTCCAATGGCGACGGTTCCTGGTGGGAGAACGCTCGCCTGACGGGCGATCGAACAGCGCTGTTTACGACAGTGTAACGGTACCGCCTCCCGGCCGCCGACCGACGGGGATCGAAATTGTCCCCCACTTTCGCCGCGGCCTTCACGGCTATGTCATCGGGCAGGTAGTGATTCAGCGCCTTCAGCACGGTTGCCGGTTCGTGCGCCGAGGCGGTGTCGAATGCCACCACCTGTCCGAGGGCGTGCACGCCGGCGTCGGTTCGCCCGGCGCCGCGTACCCTGACGTTCTCTCCTGTCAAGCTTGCTATTGCCTTTTCCAGTTCCTCCTGTATCGAGCGAGCGTTTTTCTGGTACTGAAATCCTGCGTAGCGAGTGCCGTCATACTCGACGGCCAGGGCCAGTCGCATGCGGCGGCCGGCCTCTAGGGCACTAGCTCCACCACGGCCATTTCTGCCGCGTCGCCCTTGCGGGGGGTCAGCTTCACGATGCGCGTGTACCCGCCCGGCCGGTCTTCGTATCGTTCGGCCAGCTCATCGAACAGCTTCCGTACGACGTCCTTGTCCGTGAGCATCGCGATCGCGCGCCTGCGGGAGCTGAGGGTGCCCTTCTTGCCGAGCGAGATCGACTTGTCCGCAAGACGGCGGACCTCGCGCGCCTTGGCGTCCGTAGTGCGAATCGTCTCGTTACGCAACAGGTCCGTGACCATGCCTCTCAGCATGGCCATTCGGTGGGCAGTGGGCCGATTCAGTTGTCTTCCGGCTACTCGGTGCCTCATCTGGGCTCTACTCTCCTATGTTGGCCGGCCTATGCCTCGGCAGAGGCCGCGGGCACTTCTTCCTCTTCCTCGACCGCTTCCGCCTCAGCTTCAACGGGCTCTTCGTCAACCGGGACGTCTTCCAACGCGACGTCCTGCTGGACGTTCGGGTCTATCTCAGGCGGCAGCAGGTCTCTCTCCCGCAGCCTGTCGTAAAGCTCGACCAGGGACTTTTCGCCGAAGTTGCGGATCTCCAGCAACTCCTCCTGCTTCATCTCCAGCACCTGGCCGACCTTGTCGATGCCGGCGCGCTTCAGGCAGTTCAGGGTCCTAGATGAGAGCTCCAGCCGCTCGACCGGGACGTTGTAGTCTTCAGGCGAAATCCTGAGCGCAAGTATGGCGCTCTCCGAGCCGTCTTCTGCTCCCTTCTGCACGTTGGCGAACATGAAGAAGCCCTCTACGAGCGTGTTCGCGGCCTGCCTCACCGCCTCAACGGGGGCGATCGAACCGTCAGTCCACACCTCAAGCACCAGCCGCTCGAAGTCGGTGCGCTGGCCCACGCGCGTGCGCTCCACCGTGTAGTTCACCTTGCGAATCGGCGTGAAGACGGCGTCTATGGGCAGGACGCCAATGGGCAGGCCGTCGCCGTGCCGTGCCGCCTCGTAGCCCTTGCCCCTCTCCACGTTCAGTTCCACGGACAGCCTTGCCTCATTGGAAGACAGCGTGGCGATGTGGTGCTCCGGATTGACCACCTCGAAGTCCGAGCTGGCCCCGATATCACCCGCGCACACCTCGCCTTCTCCAGCCACTTCCAGCCGGAGCTTGCCGGGGCGGTCCACCTCTGAGCGGAGGCGTACGCCCTTGATGTTGAGCAGGATCTCCGAAACCTCTTCCCGGATGTTGTCGATCGTGGCGTACTCGTGCAGCACGCCCTCGATCTTCACCCAGGAGATTGCGGTCCCCAGCAGAGAGCTGTAGAGAATGCGGCGCAGCGGATTGCCCAGGGTCACGCCGTGTCCCTGTTCCAGCGGCTCGACGGCGAACTTGCCGTACCTGCCATCGTCTTCGATGACAGTTATGTGTGGATTTGGGGCCGGCTCCTCTTCCTGTGGAGGGAGCAATTCCGTGCGGTCCAATGTATGGAAGTCAATTTCCATTCAACTTCGCTCCTGTATCTTCAATCCCCGCGTCCTCAATCAGGTTACTTCTACTTGGAATAGAACTCTACGATGAGTCGTACGTCTATTCCGGTGTCTATCTCGTCCATTGGCGGCTGCGCCAATACCTCGCCGGTAAGCGCGGCCGGATCCAGGGTCAGCCAGCTTGGGACCGGCCGCTTCGGAAGGCCGTCGGTGAGCAGGGTTACGAACTCCGGCGTGGTGTCCGAGGTGACGCCCTTCCAGGTGATGACGTCTCCTGGGCTGACCAGGAAGGAAGGGATATCGACCTTTCTCTCGTTCACGTGGAAGTGCCCGTGGTTGACAAGCTGCCTCGCCTGCTTGCGAGAGTCCGCGAAGGACAGCCTGAAAACGACGTTGTCCAGCCGGGTCTCCAGGAGTTGCAGGAGATTGTCACCGGTGACGCCAGGGCGCGACCGTGCCATCTCGTAGTACTTGCGGAACTGGCGCTCTAGCACACCGTACGTCCAGCGCGCCTTCTGCTTCTCGCGCAGTTGAATCGCGTGCTCGGAAGGGCGCCTGCGACGCAGCTGCTGGTTGCCCGGCGGCCTGCGGCGCCGCTCGATGGCGCATCGCGGCGAGTAGCACCGCTCTCCCTTAAGGAACAGCTTCTCCCCGATGCGGCGGCATTGCCTGCACGATGGATCTATGTATCTTGCCATCTATTCGTTGCCTCTGTGCCTCTGCTTCCGGTCTCCCGGGCTGAGTTGGTCTAGTTGCGCTTTCTCTTGCGTGGGCGGCACCCGTTGTGCGGAATGGGCGTAACGTCCCTGATGCTGGTCACGAGCAGTCCGGCGCCGCTGAGCGCGCGGATCGCCGCCTCGCGGCCCGGCCCGGGCCCGCGTACGTTCACCGCCACCTGGCGCAGTCCATGCTCCATACCCTTGCGGGCCGCGTCCTCGGCCGCGCGCTGCGCCGCGAACGCGGTGGACTTACGGGAGCCCCTGAATCCGGCAGTGCCGGAGCTGCCCCACGCCACCACGTTGCCCTGCGGGTCTGTCAGGGTGATGATCGTGTTGTTGAACGTGGACTGGATGTACGCCCTGCCCACGGGTATGGACTTCCTGACTCTGCGCCTGGTCCGCCTTCTGCTCGTCATATTTTTAGTTCCTCAAACTTGTTCGACTACGCTGCTTCCACGTACGCCGCCCTGGCAGCGGCGATGCCCTGCCCGGCAGGGACTACACCTTCATCGTCCGCTTCCTGCCGGCGACCGGCCTGCGCGGACCGCGCTTCTGCCTGGCGTTGGTGCGCGTACGCTGGCCCCTGGATGGCAGTCCCCTTCTGTGCCGCAGGCCGCGGTAGGAGCCGATGTCGATCAGGCGGCGGATGTTCATGTTCACCTCGCGCCGCAGATCTCCCTCAACCCTCTTCTCACGGTCCACGATCTCACGAATCCGGTTGAGCTCCGTCTCCGAGAGCTCTCGAACGCGCGGGTTGCCGTCAACGCCCGCCTTCTCGCAGACGTCCTTGGCCTGATGTGCGCCGATTCCGTATATGCTTCGAAGCGAAATCTCAACGCGCTTGTTGTCCGGAATGTTAACGCCGGCGACTATTGCCATCTCTCGCCTCCTATCCCTGTCTCTGCTTGTGCCTGGGGTTGCTGCAAATCACGTGCACGCGCCCCTTTCGCCGGATGATCCGGCAGTTGGAGCACCGCACCTTCACAGATGCGGAAACCTTCATCTCATCCTCCGTTCTCGCAGCGGCCGCCGCGAAGCCCTACCTGAACCTGTAGGTGATACGCCCGCGAGTGAGGTCGTAGGGCGAAAGCTCTACAAGGACCCTGTCCCCGGGCAGCACTCGAATGAAGTTCTTCCTGACCTTCCCGGACAGGTAAGCCAGTACGTTGTGCCCGTTCGCCAGCTCCACCGTGAAAGTGGTGTTGGGAAGAGCTTCCCTGACTTCGCCTTCAACCTCTATGGCTTCTTTAGTTTTCTTGGCCATCATATCCCCACATAAGTCTGCTTAGGGCTTGTCAGCACCTCCGGCCCGTCTTCCGTTATGGCGATAGTGTCTTCGAAGTGAGCCGAGAGCTCGCCGTCCGCGGTTACCACCGTCCATCCGTCTTCCAGTTCGATCGTGTCGTACGTCCCAACGTTGAGCATGGGCTCGATGCAGATTGCCATTCCCTTGCGCAAGACCGGGCCCTTGTTGGGGGTGCCGTAGTTGGGCACCTGCGGGTCTTCGTGCATCGCCCAGCCAATTCCGTGACCGACGTACTTCCTTACCACGCCGTAACCGCGCTCTTCGGCATAGGACTGGACCGCTGCGGAGATCTCTCCGATCCGCGCGCCAACCTTTGCCCTCTCGATGCCGGCGAGCAGAGATTCGCGGGTGGCCTCGATCAGCCTCTGGGCCTCTTCGGAGATCTGGCCCACGCCCACCGTAAATGCGCTGTCGCCGTGCAGGCCCCCGACTATGGCGCCAACGTCTATGCTGACGATGTCCCCGTCCCGGAGCACGCGGGACCCCGGAATGCCGTGCACTATCTCCTCGTTGACCGATACGCAGGCCGACGCGGGGAACCCGAGGTAGCCCTTGAAAGAAGGCGTGGCGCCGTGATTGCGGATCTCAGTCTCCGCAATCTTGTCCAAGTCCTTGGTAGTTATGCCCGGCTCAACCGCTTCAGCCATCTTGCGCTTGGCGGACGCCACAACGAGGCCCGCCTCACGCATGAGGTCAAGGTCCTTGTTGGACTTTATGGTAATGCCGCCGGGGCGTCCGTTGCTGATCATTCTCTCTTCGATTCTTCAGGCTCTCGGCCGGTCGAGGGCCGCACTCAATAGTAGCAAGAGTTCAACCTTATCTTGACGCGAAAGCCGCGCGGCTCACGGCCTGTCGCAACCTTTTCTGTACGTCGTCAATGCTCCCCACTCCCGGGACTTCCACGAGCTTGCCCTGCTCCCGGTAGAAGTCGACAAGCGGCTCCGTCTCCTCCGAATACACTTCCAGCCTGATCTTCACAGCCTTTTCGCTGTCATCAGGCCGCTGGTACAGCTCGCCGCCGCACTCGTCGCACAATCCTTCCGCCTTGGGCGGCGCGAACTTCACATGGTATGCGGCCTGGCACTGCCTGCAGATCATGCGCCCGCTCAACCGCGACACAAGCTCGCTTGTCTCCACACTGATGTACGCGACGCAGTCCAGTCCTCCGCTGTAGTCTGCGACTTCGTCCAGGGCCTCCGCCTGCGCCGGAGTGCGCGGGAAGCCGTCCAGCAGGTATCCGTTCGACTGCTCTGGCCCGTTAACCCACTGAGTCACCATCCCGATCGTGATTTCGTCCGGCACAAGCACGCCGCGCTCCATGTACATCTTGGCCAGCCTGCCCAGCTCCGTATCGCGTCGCTGATGGTCGCGGAACAACTCGCCGGAAGCCACGTGCGGCACGCCAAGGAAGCGCGCGAGACCGGCGGCCTGCGTGCCCTTGCCGGCGCCCGGCGGGCCGAGAAGCACTACACGCATTCCAGGCTCCTGGTGCCATGCCAACTCTGTACGCGTCGGACCTGCTCCAACTTCGTCACCTTAAGAAACCCTCGTAGTTGCGCATTAGGAGCTGCGCCTCGAGCTGTCGCATCGTGTCCAGAGCTACGCCCACCATGATCAGCAGGCTCGTGCTGCTCAGCGTAAGGGCGCGCACGTCTGTGGCCTGCGTTACGAAAAACGGCAGTACCGCAACGACCCCAAGGAAGAGCGCGCCGCCCCATGTAATTCGTATCAGCACCCTGTTCAGGTACGCCTGAGTCGGCAGCCCCGGCCTTATGCCCGGGATGAAGCCTCCGTTTCGCTGCAGGTTCTCCGCCAGGTTTTGCTGCTGGAACGTCACAAGCGTGTAAAAGAACGCGAAGATCACCACAAGGACGAACACCGCGGCCCAATACACGAAGTTGCTTGGATCGAGAAGGTCCGACATGGTCCGCGCAGCTCTGGCAAAGAAGTCGTCGCTGAGCGGATTGCGGAAGTAGCTCGCAATCGTTGCAGGCAGAATTATGATCGAGAACGCGAAAATCAGCGGGATCATTCCCGCGGAGTTGACTCGCAAAGGTAAGAACGTCGATCCGGACTGCCTCTGCATGCGGCCGCCCCGGAACACGCTCCTTCCGTACTGCACCGGAATGCGCCGCTGCGCCTCCGTGAACACGACTATGAAGTAAATGATTACAAAGCCGAACACCAACAGGAGCAACAGGCCTGCCCCTTCGTCCCGCTCCAGGAAGCCCTGCCCTACGATCGCGGGCATCCGCGCCACGATGCCGCCGAAGATGATCAACGAAATGCCGTTGCCGAGGCCCCGCTCCGTTATCAGCTCGCCCAGCCACACCAGGAACATCGTGCCGGCGATCATCGAGATGACCATGGCCAGTGTCTCGAGGTTCAGGCCAAAGTCTACGCCGGGGAGAACGCCGGACTGCCGCAGAATCGTTAGCTGTCCCCAGGATTGCAGCGCCGCGATGGGCACGGCGAAGTAGTGCGTTAGCTGGTTGATCCGCTGCCTGCCGTACTCGCCCTCCTGCGACAGCTCCTTGAGCTGCGGCACGACCGGCACGAGTATCTGCATGACGATCGAGGACGTGATGTACGGGTACACGCCGAGCGCAGCCACGCTCAGGTTCGCGAGCGCGCCGCCGCTGAACAGGTCCAGGAATCCAAGAAGTGCGGACTGCTCGAAGGCCTGCTGCAGCGCCTGAGTATCCACTCCCGGCACGGGCACATGGGCAACGAACCGGAAGATGACCAGCATGGCCAGCGTGAAGAGGATGCGGGTACGCAGGTCCGGGACCCGCATCGCGTCTATCATGGACTGGATTAGCTGAGGTCTCGATGCCTCCTGCTGTCTTGCAGCCTGGGCCTGACGCACTAACTCAGCTCCGTCACAGTCCCGCCTGCGGCCTCTATCTTTGCCCTGGCCGAAGCCGAAAAGCGATGCGCCTCCACTGACAGAGGCACGTCCACCTCGCCGCGGCCTAAAATCTTCACCGGGCGCTTGAGGTTGCGAAGGATGCCTGTGGCAACAAGGGCCTGCGGCGTGACCTGGGAGTCGGCGGGGAACCCGTTCAGCTTGTCCAGGTTCACTCCGCTATACTCAGTGCGGAAGATGTTCGTGAAGCCCCTCAAATGCGGAAGGGCCTTCGTCATCGGCAGCTGTCCACCCTCGAAGTTGGGACGCACGCCGCCGCCGCTGCGGGAGTTCTGGCCCTTGATGCCGCGGCCCGAATAGCTGCCGTGGCCGCTGCCATCGCCCCTGCCTCGTCTCTTCCTGTCGCGCCTTGCGTTCTCGCCCGGCCTTAGTTCGTGTTGCTGCATCTCTATCAGGACCCGTGTTTCATGTTGACTTCCGCCCGCGCGTTGACCGGCGTCAGTTTCCGATTTCCTTAACTTCGACGAGGTGGCGCACCTTGTGCACCGCGCCTCTTATCGAGGGTGTGTCCTCATGCTCGACGGTCTGGTTCAGCTTCCGCAGCCCGAGCCCGGCCACGGTGCGCCGCTGATCGCGGGAATACCCGATCATGCTTCTCTTCAAGGTGATCGAGAGACGGCTCATTGCGCCCGCGCCTCCCGTTCGGCCACCGCCTCGACCAGGCTGGCGCGGCGGCGCCACTCTTCCTCGGGAAGCCTGAGCAACCCAAGCGCCTTGAAGGCCGCCTTCATCGTGTTGATGGGATTCGTGCTTCTGCGCGCCTTCGTGACCACGTCCTTGAATCCGGCCAGTTCGACGACCGCCCGGACCGCGCCTCCCGCGATTACTCCCGTTCCAGGAGGGGCCGGCCGCATCATCACCATTGACGCGCCGAACTTTGCCGTAATCTCGTGCGGGAGAGTGCCGTCCTTGATCGGCACGGTGATCAGGTTCTTCTTGGCGTTGACCGTGCCCTTTCGCACCGCGTCGGGCACCGCGTCCGCCTTTCCCATGCCGATCCCGACGGTGCCCTCGCCATCGCCCACGACAACGCCGGCGTTGAAGCTGAGGTGGCGGCCACCCTTGGCGACCTGTGCTACGCGGGAGATCCTGACGACCCGTTCCTGAAGAGGTGAGTCCTCGAGATCGTCGTCACGCCGGTCGCTTCTGAAAGTCATTGCCATATCTAAAAGACCAGTCCTTCTTCCCTGGCGGCTTCCGCGAGGGCTCGCACTCTGCCGTGGAACTTGTAGCCGCCGCGGTCGAACACCACGGAGCTTATGCCGCAGTCCTTCGCCCGGCTGGCCACCAGCGTTCCTACGCCTGCCGACACTGCCGTCTTGTTCTTGCCGTTGCTGTCGCCCCGGATCTCGCTGTCCGCGCTCGATGCCGCGGCAAGCGTGACGCCGCGCTCATCGTCAACAACCTGAGCGTAGATGTGCTTCAGACTGCGGAACACGCACAGCCGGGGGCGTTCCGACGTCCCGGCCACCTTTTGGCGGACGCGGGTGTGCCGCATCCTTCGCGCTCGGCCTCCGATACGGTCGCTTGGCAACGTTACGCTCTCCTCGCACTCTTGCCGGGCTTCTGCCGGACCTGCTCTCCCAGGTAGCGAATGCCCTTCCCCGTGTAGACGTTCGGCGGCCTGATCTTGCGTATCTCAGCGGCCATCTGACCGACCTGCTGCTTGTCGTTCCCGCGGACGTGGATGATGTTGTTGCCTTCCACCTCCAGCTCCACACCCGGCAGCGGGTCGACCTCCACCGTGTAGCTCAACATCACGTTCAGAGCTATGCCCTGCCCTCTCTGCTGCACCCTGTAACCGACGCCTACCAGCTCCAGGCTCCTGGTGAACCCCTCGGTGACGCCCGCCACCATGTTGGACAGCAAAGTTCGCGTAAGGCCGTGTAGCGCTTTGTGGTGCCTCTCCTCGGAGGGCCGCTGCACGGTTACCGTGCCGTTGTCCTGCGTGATGCTCATGTCGGCGTGGAACCGCTGGTTCAGGGAGCCCCTCGGCCCCTTGACGGTGACTTCCGTACCCGAGATCGCGACTTCGACGCCGGACGGGATACCTATTGGCTGCATTCCTACTCTGGACATCTCTCGTCCCCTACCACACGTAACAAAGGAGTTCGCCGCCTACGCCTTCACGCCAGGCCTGACGGCCGGTCATGACGCCCCTGGAAGTGGAAAGTATCGACACTCCAAGGCCTCCGTAATAGCGGGGGATCTCTCCCTTGCCCACGTACACTCTGAGTCCGGGCTTGCTGACGCGCTTCAGCCCCATGATCGAAGGCTCGCCGTCTTCTCGATAGTGCAGCCGGATTCGGATGGTGTCCTGCGGCGAGCTGTCCTCGACGACTTCGAAGTTCTCAATGAAGCCTTCGCTCTTGAGTACCTTCGCAAGTGACACCTTCATCTTGGACGACGGCACGGCGACGCCGGGGCGTCGCACCATAACCGCGTTCCTTATGCGGGTCAGCATGTCCGATATTGGGTCAGTTACTGGCATCTCTACTCTCGGGCCGATTACGTGCGGGCCTGAACAGGCCCGTCCTTACCAACTTGCCTTTCGTACGCCTGGGAGCAGCCCAAGAAGCGCCATCTCTCTGAAGCAGATGCGGCATAGCCCAAAGTGCCTGATGTACGCCCTCGGCCGGCCGCACCGCTCGCAGCGGTTCCGATGCCGCACGCTGAATTTCGGCGTCTTCTTCCACTTGGCTATCTTCGATTCCTTGGCCAAACTCCCTTACCTTTCGATCTCTTTCCTGTGTTCTCGCGTCTCTATACGGCCGCGAAGCGGTGCTCTTCGCCCACTCGCTCGAACGGCATGCCCATGAGCTCCAGCAGCCGCATGCCTTCGCGGTCCGACTCGGCCGTTGTAACGATGACGACCTGCAAGCCTCGCATTCTGTCTATGGAGTCGTACTCGATCTCCGGGAAGATCACCTGCTCCCTGAGACCCAGCGAGAAGTTGCCACGGCCGTCGAACGACCTGCGCCTGACGCCGTGGAAGTCGCGTATGCGCGGCAATGCTGAACTCACGAGCCTGTCGTAGAACTCGTACATTCGCCTGCCCCTCAGCGTGACTGCCAGCCCAATCGCCTGCCCTTCGCGCAGCTTGAAGCCGGCGATCGACTTCCTGGCGCGCCGCACGAAAGGGCGCTGCCCGGAGATCAGCGACAGGTCGCGCGTTGCCGCCTCCATGGCGCGCTGGTTGTCCAGCGCCTCGCCGAGGCCGATGTTCAGCACGATCTTGTGCAGCCTCGGGGCCTGCATCGGAGTCGAGTACTCCATCTCCTTCATCAGCGCGGGAAGTATCTCGCCCCGGTACCGCTCCAGCATTCTCGGCAGCGGCCTCACGTGACCATTGCCGCTGACCGCAGCATCCGCCTCAACCTCGGCGTCCGCCTTGCGCCTCGAGCGGGCGCGGGCCCTCGGCTTCTTCGCCTCGCCGGAAGCCGCACTCGCCGACTTCCGCCGGCCGCCTCCCGATGAGCTTGCCGCCGCTGTCTTCCGCCCCGTTGCCTTCTTGGGCGCGGCGTCAGACTGGGCCTCTTCGGCCGTCTCTTCCTGCTGTTTGTTCTCTTCAGTAGTCATAGTTCTTGTTGTGCACAGTCTCTGGCCCCTGAGGGCCCCATGTGGCTACTCGATAACCTCTTCGCACTTCTTGCAAATCCTGGCCTTGCTGCCATCGGCCAGGAACCGGTACACCACTCTCGTCGGCTCGTTGCAGTGGACGCACAGGAGCATGAGGTTCGACGCCTGAATCGGCAGTTCCTTCTGGATGATCCCGGCCTGGCGCACCCCTCCGGTGGCCTTCGCGTGCTTGGTTACGACGTTCACGCCCTCAACCAGCACCTTGCCGTCATGCTTGAAGACTTGCTGCACGGCGCCCTGCTTGCCGCGGTCCCGGCCCCTGATCACCAGCACGGAGTCTCCGGATCTGAGCCTCATATCAGAGCACCTCCGGCGCTAGAGAGACGATCCTCATGAAGTTCTTCTCTCTGAGTTCCCGAGCCACCGGGCCGAAGATCCGCGTTCCCCGCGGCATCTGGTCGTCGCCGATGATGACGGCCGCGTTATCGTCGAACTTGATGTACGAGCCGTCCTTCCGACCGTGAGACTTGGCGGTCCGCACAACGACGGCGCGCACAACCTCGCCCTTCCGAACGGGGGAGCCCGGCGCGGCCTCCTTGACCGAGCAAACGACGACGTCGCCAAGCCCGGCGTACTTGCGGCCGCTTCCGCCCGGCACGCCGATGCAGCTAATAGTCCTCGCGCCGGAGTTGTCGGTCACTCTCAGCCTTGTGTACTGCTGGATCACTCGGATGTCTCTTTCTTCTCTTCCGCTTCGCCCTCATCGGCGGCTTCACCATTCGCCTCTGCCGCAGCTTCCTCAGCCGGAGCCTCCGCTGCCGGGGCCTCCGTCTCAGGTGCGTCCTCGACGGCGCCGGCATCGGCCTCCGCCACCGGAGCTTCCTGCGCAGACGCGGCCTCGTCGCCGGCATCGGCCTCCGCAGCCGGAGCTTCCTGCGCAGACGCGGCCTCGTCGCCAGCATCGGCCTCCGCCACCGGGGCGTCCGGCGCAGACGTGGCTTCGTCGTCAGCATCGGCCCCCGCCACCGGAGCGTCCGGCGCGGAAGCCTCCTGTTCAGCCTCTGCCGCCGCCTCTTCAGGAGCGGCGTCTGCCTGCTCGACAACGACCGCCGGAGCAGCAGCCTCGACCGGCGCCTCACCCGGCGCGTCCGTGCCCTCGATGATCTCCCGGTCGATCTCCTGAGGCGCGATCTCCGCTATGTCTGTGCTCGACAGCACCTCCACCACTCTCCACCTCTTCAGCCTGGAAAGCGGACGCGTCTCGATGATGCGCACCTCGTCGCCGATACGGCACTGGTTCGCCTCATCGTGGGCGTAGAACCTGCTCCGCCGCCGGACCGGCTTGCGGTACAGATTGTGGGGCCTCCTCCACTCCACGGCGACGACCACAGTCTTGTCCATCCGGTCCTGGATGACCGTGCCGACGCGGATCTTCCGGCGTTCGCCGCTCATACGGAGACTCCTGACAGCGCGCGTTCGCGCATGACGGTCTTGATGCGGGCGATGCGCCGCCTCGCGGACCTGACCTGGTTCACATCGTTCAACTGCATGGTCGCCACTCGAAATCGCAGGTTCATGAGGGCGCGCTGGGAGTCGTCCAGTTCGTCCTCAAGTTCCTCGTCCGAAAGCGCCCGGATATCGTCTATCGCCACCTGAAACTAATCTCCCTTGCGTGCCTACCTGGCAATGAACTTCGTAGCAACCGGAAGCTTGTGGGAGGCCAGCCTCAGCGCCTCCTTGGCCACAGGCTCCGGAACGCCGGCGAGCTCGAACATAACGCGCCCGCGCCTTACCACGGCCACCCAGTGGTCGACCGCTCCCTTGCCCTTGCCCATGCGCGTCTCGGCGGGCCTGGCGGTCACCGACTTGTCCGGGAAGATGCGGATCCACAGCTTGCCGCCCCTTCGGACATACCTCGTGATCACACGTCGGGCCGCCTCGATCTGCCTGGACGAAATCCACGCCGACTCGGTGGCCTTGAGTCCGTACTCGCCGAAGTCGATGCGGCTCGCGGCGTTCGACACCCCGCGCCTTCGACCACGGTGGTGGTACCGGTGCTTGACTCTCTTTGGCTGTAACACGGCCTACTGGACCTCCTCGGCCTCAGGTGCGTCTGCCTCGGGCGCCGGGGCCTCAGCCGCCGCGGCCTCCTCAGCCGCCGCAAGCTGCTGCGCTGCGGCAGCGGCGGCAGCCGCTTCCCGTTCGGCCTCGCGCTCTTCCTCGGCCCGCACCGTTACCTCAATGGGCTTGATGTCCTCGATCTCCGGCTCCGGCTCGAACGGCGCCTCAATCACGTCGCCCTTGTACACCCAAACCTTCACTCCGATTCGCCCGAAGTCGGTCGCGGCCTCGGCCAGCCCGTAGTCGATGTCAGCGCGCAGCGTGTGCAGCGGCACCCGGCCGTCCATGGCCCGCTCCTTGCGAGCGATGTCCGCGCCTCCGAGTCGTCCGCCCACAAGCGCCTTGATGCCCAGCGCGCCGGCCTGCATCGTGCGGCTTACCGCCTGCCGCATCGCCCGCCTGAACGCGATCCGGCGCTCAAGCTGGTCCGCGATGCTTCGCGCCACCAGGTAAGCGTCCAGCTCCGGCTGCCGGATCTCCTGGACGTTCAGCCTGGCTCGCGTGCCGCTCACCTCTTCGATGTCCTTGCGAAGCTCCTCCACCCTCTGGCCGCCGCGCCCGATCACGATGCCGGGACGCGACGTGTGGATGGTTACGATCAGGTCGCTCGAGCCGCGCTCTATCTCAATCCTGGATATGCCCGCGTCCTCGAACCTCTGTTGGATCGTCTGCCGTATCTTGAGGTCTTCCTTGACGAACGCCCGGTAGCCGACGCCTTTGGCGGCGAACCATCTGGTGTCCCATTCCCGGATCACCCCCAGACGGAATCCAATTGGATGGGTCTTATGTCCCAAAATCGCCTCCAGCTTCGTCTACGACGACGGTTATCCGGCTGTTTCGCCTGATGATCCTGCCCACGCGCCCCCGTGCCCGCGCCCGAAACCGCTTCAGGCTCGTGCCCTCGTCCGCGAAGATCTCCGTGATCACCAGCTCCGACCTTCTTCCGAGCAGTTCGTTCTCCGCATTGGCCGCGGCGGACCTCACCACCTTGGCGACCTGCGCCGCCACAGGGGACGGCATGAACCGCAGCACTGCCAGCGCCTCTTCCACCGGCTTGCCCCTGACCATGTCCACAATGGGCTTCACCTTCTTGACGGAGACGCCCGTGTTCTTTGCTATAGCTGTTGCCGCCATGTTCTCTGCCTGACCTGCCGCTACCTGACCGACGTCGTCCGTTCGGACCGGGACGTGTGCCCCCTGAACGTTCTCGTCGGCGCAAACTCTCCAAGCCTGTGTCCGACCATGTTCTCCGTTATGAACAGCGGCACGTGCCGCCGCCCGTCATGCACGGCGATGTTCAGCCCCACCATGTCGGGCATGATCATCGACGCCCGCGACCACGTGACGATGATCGCCTTGCTGTTCTCACGAACAGCCGAATCGACCTTCTTCGCCAGCTTGGGGTGTACGTACGGCCCCTTCTTGATTGACCTCGACATTTGCGACCTTTCCGCCTACCGCTTGTGTCTTCTGCGGACTATGAGCCGGTCGGACGCCTTCTTGCGCCGCGTCCTCGGGCCCAGCGCCGGCTTCCCCCACGGCGTCTTCGGCGAAGGCATGCCGATCGGCGAACGGCCCTCGCCGCCGCCGTGCGGATGATCGCGCGGGGACATCACAACGCCGCGCACCTGCGGTCTGCGGCCCCTGTGCCTGTTCCGCCCGGCCTTGCCAAGCTTGATGTTCTTGTGATCGCCGGCACTGACCACGCCGATCGTCGCCATGCACTGGCTCAGCACCTGCCGGTCCTCGCCGGAGGGCAGCCGCAGCAGCGTGTAGCGGCCCTCGGTCGCCAGCACCTGCGCGGACGTGCCCGCGCTCCTGATGATCTGGCCGCCCTTGCCCACCTTCAGCTCCACGTTGTGGATCTGCGCGCCCGCGGGAATCCGGTGCAGCGGCAGCGCGTTGCCCGGCCTGATCGGCGCGTTCTCGCCGGACTCAATCTTGTCGCCCACGCTGATGCCATCCGGCGCGAGAATGTATCGCCACTCGCCGTCCGGGTACTTGATCAGCGCGATACGGGCCGTCCGGTTCGGGTCGTACTCCACGCTCGTGACTTCGCCCGGAATGCCGAACTTGTCGCGCTTGAAGTCTATGACCCGGTACCTGCGCTTGTGCCCTCCGCCCCGGTGCCGGACCGTGATCTTTCCCGATCGGCTCCGGCCGGCGCGCTTCTTCAGCGGCTTGAGCAGCGACTTCTTCGGCTTGCTGGTGGTCAGATCGTCGGACGTCTGCACCACCGCTCC
Source organism: Dehalococcoidia bacterium (assembly GCA_965116985.1). Lineage (GTDB taxonomy): Bacteria > Chloroflexota > Dehalococcoidia > Lucifugimonadales. The sequence goes on from OZ220745.1 coordinate 1,285,417, forward strand.
CCGCTGCCCGGGTGTGTTCGGTTTCAGGCTTCTTAGTGGCATATCACACGCCCTCGAATATAGTGATGCTCTCGCCGGGGAACAGCGTGACCACGGCCTTTTTCCAGGACGGCTGAGTCGCCAGCCGCGGCCCGTACCGCTTCCGCTTTCCCCGGACGACCATCGTGTTTACCTTCGAAACTCTAACGCTGAACGCCGACTCGACCGCGTTCTTGATCTGGTGCTTCGTCGCGCGCGAGTCGACCTCGAATGTGTACTTGCCCACCTCGTTCTGAAGTGTGCTCTTCTCCGTGACCACGGGCCTTCTGAGGACTTGCAGCTGTTCCATCAGTCGGCGGCCTCCTGGCTCGCAGCCGCGCGCCTCGCGTAAGTCCCGCCCCACCTGCGCTCAGCCTCGCGAATGGCATCCACCGTCATGATCAGCGTCTGGTGCCGCAGCAGGTCCACGGTGTTGAGCAGCGCCGCCGGCAGCGCCTTGACGCGCTTGATGTTCTTGAGGGCCCTGAGCGCTTCCGGAGCAGGCCCGTCGGAGACCACGAGCGAGGACGAGCCGGCCCTTACGGCCTCAAGGAACTTGACCATCTCCTTCGTCTTGGGCTCCACGTTCAGGTCTTCGACCACGACCAGGTTGTCGTTGCGTGCCTTGTCGGACAGCATCGCGATCAGCGCCTGCCGGCGCATCCGCTTCGGCGTCCGCTGCCTGTAACTGCGGGGCTTGGGCCCAAACACAACGCCGCCGCCCCTTAGCTGCGGCGATCTGATCGATCCGAGTCGCGCCCGCCCCGTGCCCTTCTGCGGCCGCGGCTTCGCGCCTCCGCCCGACACCTCGGCGCGCGTCTTGACTGACGCCGTGCCCTGGCGCGCGTTGGCCATCTGCCCGACCATCACCTGGTGCACGAGCACGCGGTTCTCCGGAACGTCGAACACGTCGTCCCTCACCTGGATGGTCTCGACCACCCTGCCCTGAACGTTTCTTACCGGTAGTCTCACGCTATCTAACTCTTCTGGAATCTGGACTTCTTGATAACCAGCAGCCCGTTTCGGGCTCCCGGCACCGCTCCCCGCACGAACAAGAGGTTTCGCTCCGGCTCCGTCCGCACAACCTCGAGGTTGCGGACCGTAACCTTGCGGTCGCCCATGTGCCCCGCCATCTTGAGGCCCTTAAGCACCCTGCCCGGCGTTGACCCGGCGCCGATCGATCCGGGAGCGCGATGCCTGTCCGACTGCCCGTGCGTCTTCGGCCCGCCGCGGAAGTTGTACCGCTTCACGCCGCCGGCAAAGCCCCGGCCCTTCGAAAGCCCGGTGGCGTCGACAAGGTCGCCCGGCTCGAACTGCGACACGTCCAGCTCCTGGCCCACCTCCAGCTCGGAGGTGTCGCCGACCCTGAACTCCCGCAGAACACGGAACAGCTTGCCGCTGGCCGCGAGGTGCCCGCGGGCCGGCCCGTTCGCACGCTTCGCCTCGTCGTACCCCAGCTGCACGCTGGAGTACCCGTCGCCGTCAACCGACTTCACCTGCGTCACCGTGCAAGGCCCCGCCTTCAGGGCCGTCACCGCCTCAACGGCGCCGTCCTCCCTGTGCAGCTGGGTCATGCCTATCTTTCTTCCCAAGATTCCGTCAACGGACATGCTTAGAGCCCTATAGCTTTATCGAGATGTCGACGCCCGCCGGCACGTTCAGCCGCGTCAGCGAGTCGATCGTCTTGGATGTCGGTTCGAGTATGTCGATCAGGCGGTTGTGCGTGCGAATCTCGAAATGCTCGCGCCCGTCCTTGTGCACGTGGGGACCGCGGATGACGCAGAACCGCTTGATCGAGGTCGGCAGCGGCACCGGGCCCGCTATCTGCGCGCCCGTTCGCTCCGCCGCCTCGACTATCTGGCGCGCCGACAGATCCAGGATCTTGTGGTCGAACGCCTTCAGGATGATTCGAATCTTTTGTCTGCTTGATACCATTGTCATTGTTCTGCGCCCCGGCGTTAGCGTTGCGCCGTCACGCTGGATGGCGCCTCTTCGTACCTGTGGAACTCCATTGTGTGGCTGGCCCTTCCCTGCGTTAGCGAGCGGAGCGCGTTGGCGTATCCGAAGCTCTCGCCCAGCGGGAGGGCGGCCCGCACCACCTGTATGTCCCCTTCGCCCTCGATGCTTCTGATGTTCGAGCGCCTGCGTCCCAGGTCGCCCAGCACATCCCCCAGGAACTCGCCGGGCGTGACGACCTCCAGCTTCATGACCGGCTCCAGCAGCACCAGCCCCGCGCGGCTCAACGCCGACTTCACGGCCATGGAGCCTGCAACGCGGAAGGCCATCTCTGAAGAGTCGACATCGTGGTAGCTGCCGTCGAGCAGCGTTGCCTTAAGGTCCACCACCGGGAAGCCCGACAGCGGCCCCGTCGTCAGCGCCTCCTCGACGCCCTTCGCCACGCCGGGGATGTATTCGTTGGGAATCGCGCCGCCCCTAATCCGGTTATCGAAGACGAATCCGGTGCCGCGCTCCAGCGGCTCGATCTCCAGTATGGCGTGGCCGTACTGGCCCTTGCCGCCGGTCTGCCGCACGAACCGGCCTTCGCCCTTCGCCTGCCTCGTGGCCGCCTCGCGGTACGCCACCCGCGGGCTCCCCAGGTTGGCCTCCACCTTGAACTCGCGCCGTATTCGATCGGACACGATCTCCAGGTGAAGCTCGCCCATGCCTGACAGGATCGTCTGTCCAAGCTCGCTATCCACGGAGACCCGCAGTGTGGGGTCCTCTTCTGACAGCTTCTGCATCGCTTCCTGCAGCTTCTCCTCGCCCGCCCTCGTGCGAGACTCCACGGACACGGACACAACCGGCTCCGGGAACGTGATCGTCTCCAGGTGGATCGGGGATCGAGGGTCGCAGAGCGTGTCGCCGGTCGATGCGCTTCGAAGTCCCACCGCCGCAGCGATGTCGCCGACGCGCACCTCGGACACTTCCTCCCGGCGCTCGGCGTGCATCCGCACCACCCGGCCCAGTCGCTCCCTCCTGCCCGTGGACGAGATATATACCGAATCGCCCGTCACCATCTTTCCGGAGTACATCCGGAAGTAGACGAGACGGCCTATGAACGGGTCGCTGACTATCTTGAATGCCAGCCCGGCGAACGGCTCGTCGTCGCTCGGCGCGCGGAAACTCTCATCTCCCGTGTTGGCGTCTTTGCCGGTAACTGGAGGTACGTCCATTGGCGAAGGCAGGTAGTCGGTCACCGCATCGAGCAGAGGCTGGATGCCCTTGGAGTTGAGCGCGCTTCCGCACGTCACGGGCACAAGCTGGTTATCGACCGTGGCGCGCCTCAGGGCCTCTTTGATCTCTTCCTTCGTGATCTCCTCACCCTCGATGTACTTGACGATGAGGTCGTCATCGGTCTCGGCGACCTTCTCGATCATGACGTCCCGGCGAGTGCGGTACTCCTCGATCATCTCCTCGGGCACCGGGCCCTCGCGGAAGCTGCCCACGCTGTCGGTGAACCTGCAGATCTTGCTCTCCACAAGGTCGATTACGCCCTCGAACTCGTCCTCGCTGCCAACGGGTATCTGGATGATCACCGGACTTGCCTGCAGTCGGTGAGAGATGCTGTCCACAGCCTTGTAGAAGTCCGCCCCTACACGGTCCATCTTGTTGATGAAGCATATCCGCGGGACGTCGTAGCGGTCGGCCTGCCGCCACACGGTCTCCGACTGGGGCTGCACGCCGGCAACCGCGTCAAACACAACAACGCCTCCGTCAAGTATGCGGAGGCTTCTTTCAACTTCTGCGGTGAAGTCCACGTGACCGGGAGTGTCGATGATATTGATCGTATGGTCTCGCCAGGCGCATGTGGTGGCGGCGGAAGTTATGGTGATGCCTCGCTCCCGCTCCTGGTCCATCCAGTCCATGACGGTCGTTCCCTCGTCCACGCCGCCGATGCGATGCGTGCGCCCCGCAAAATAGAGAACGCGCTCCGTCACCGTCGTCTTGCCGGCGTCGATATGAGCGATGAAGCCTATATTGCGTACGCTTTCGAGCGAGCAGAGTTTTGTGGTCATGATCCGGTTAGACCTCTTGGCGCGGCCGGCTGGAAGGGGCTACCAGCGATAGTGTGCGAAGGCGCGGTTGGCCTCCGCCATTCGGTGGAGCTCGTCCTTGCGCCGCACCGCGGAGCCCTGCCCCCTTGCGGCGTCCAGCAGTTCCTGCGATAGCCTTCGAGCCATCGGCTGACCGCTCCGCGATCTCGCGGCGGTGATGAGCCATCGCATGGCAAGGGCGAGCCGGCGCTCAGGCCTCACGTCTACCGGCACCTGGTACGTTGCGCCGCCCACTCGCCTGGACCTCACTTCGACCATCGGCGTTGCGTTGCGGATGGCCTGCTCGAAGACGTCTATCCCCGGCCGCCGGGCCTCGCCCTCCGCCTCGTCCAGCGCCCCGTAGACGATCTTCTGGGCAGTGGTCTTCTTGCCGTTCAGCATTACCTTGTTGATGAACTGCGAAAGCAAAGCGTTGTGATACCGGGCGTCCGGCGCCGGTACTCGCTTCTCTGCGCGTCTTCTTCTTGCCATCTCTATGCTTCCGCTCTATTCCTTATGTATAAATGCAGCTTCGAACTCGCCCGTTACAGGCGGCCGCCGCTCTTCTTGGCTCCGTACTTGCTGCGCCCGCGCTCGCGGTCGTACACGCCCGCAGTGTCCAGCGCGCCCCTTACTATCTGGTAGCGCACTCCCGGCAGGTCCTTCACGCGTCCGCCCCGAATGAGCACCACCGAGTGCTCCTGCAGATTGTGCCCCTCTCCCGGAATGTAAGCCGTGACCTCCATGCCGTTCGTCAGCCGGACCCTCGCAACCTTCCTGAGAGCCGAATTCGGCTTCCTGGGCGTCTGCGTCCTCACTTGAATGCACACGCCGCGCTTCTGCGGCGCGCCCTGGTCGCGGCGTCCACGGTTCCTGAGCGTGTTGAAAGAGAAGCGCAGGGCGGGTGCCTTGTCCTTCTTTCTCTTGCTCTTCCTGCCTTTTCTCACAAGTTGATTAACGGTTGGCAAGGCACGACCTCATTTCCAAACAGAAGGGATACGCGAAAGGCGCACGGTTAACCCCTCGCCGCAACAGGCGACAAATGAGCATTGTAAACGCAACCCCTACCTGCGTCAACACAAACCGGAGGCCGCGCAGCAGGTCAAACTGGCTTGTCAATCACAAACCAGAACCGGACCATGCCCTAGCATCATAATCGCAACTTCCGTCCATGCCTGAGAGACGAGGCGATTGCGCCACCGTCACACCGGCGGAAGCTGGTACATGGCTTCACACTTCAAGCGCAACACCCTAACAATATGCTGCACTTCGTTCGTGAGTCCAGGGTATACAGAAGACTAGGCCGTGGGACACCGCATGCGCGCCATCGGAATTTTAGGCTCCCATTCCTCGCCCGCCTCCGGTCATTTCACGCGCAGCCAGCCCCGCCCTCTGTCATTTCACGCGCAGCCTACCCCCGCCCACTGTCATCCCGAGTCCCTCGAGGGATCTAAGACCTCCCGCAATCCCGCGACAGACGAACCTTTCACAAACGCCCTTCTCACATTCCCACCACAACAGAGGATCTTCGCACCGTGCAACTGGGCACATGGGTAACATTTAGACCGGGCACACCGGTAACACATTGGTGGCGTATCAAGTAGAAGGCTGTGTGGTCGTGCAACAATACCTCCTCTCCCTTGATGGGAGAGGACTGAGAGCCTGTGCTGACCGCGTCCTGAGCCTGTCGAAGGGGCTTGTCGAAGTATGAGGGTGAATGGGGTGGGGCGGGGCACGTCGCGTCTGCCAACACCTTCCCGCGATAGAACCCTGCCGCCCACCCTCAGGCGTAGGGGCCGTTCGCGAACGGCCCGCCCAACCACGCGCCACACCAAGACGTCGACAGGAACCCGTTCGCCCTGGCCGCGCCCTGACCGCGTCCTGAGCACCGTCGAAGAGCCTGCCCTGAGCCCGACGAAGGGGCCTTCCGCAAGCCAGCCCTCGCCCCAAGTCCGCCAAGTGCCCTTACCCAATCCGTTCGCCCTGACCGTGTCCTGAGCCTGTCGAAGGGGCCTGTCGAAGGGCCTTACGCCAGCCAGGCCTCGCCCCAAGTCCGCTAAAGTGCCCTTACCCAATCCGTTCGCCCTGACCGTGTCCTGAGCCTGTCGAAGGGGCCTGTCGAAGGGCCATACGCAAGCCAGCTCTCGCCCCAAGTCCGCCCCCAACGCACTCAACACGCCGCGCCAGCGAAGAACTAGCCTCACTTCCCAACCACCCCCTTGACACACGAGTTCGCCCGCCGCATAATAGAACACATGCCCACAGTGACGCGCGAAGAACAACAACACGACGCCGTGCGGCCGCAACCGCAGCCGCTCGAAGACATCGTCCGCCGTTTAACCGACGACGGACAGCTCATCGTCGGCTTCCTCGTCACTACCATGCAGGGTGACATCCCCGACGTCACGCCCTCGCACCAGCTTCAGGCAGCCCGCATACTCATCAAGCTCGGCTTCAGCAACGCAGAGCTTCCCGATGACAACAGCTCGAACTCCCCCGCTCGCATGGTCACAGGCGAACCGAGGCGGCGCGGCAGCGCCCGCCGCTCCAGGCTGGACGCAGAACTAGCGCGGTTCGCCCGGGACGAGACCGACGGCGGACGAGAAGCCATTCGCTTCCTCGTCGATGTCATGCAGGGCAACGTGCCGGACTTCAAGCCCTGCCACAGGCTGGCTGCCGCCAGGGAGCTGCTTCGCCGCGGCTTCGACAGGCACGGCGGCCCGGACGCCCAGACCGAGTCCGGCCCGGGTGTCCAGTCCCAGCACGACTCGGGACCGCAGTCCGAGCCCGAACACGAGCAAGACGCAGAACCCCAGCCCGAAGTTCCCGAAGGCTTCAGGCTCGATCCGGACGGCATCATTGTCGTAGACTGGATGCGAGGTATCCCCATCACACCGGTCGAGACACTCTTCCACATACCGTCCTACGTCGAACATCTCAGGAAGAAGAAGTCCGAAGGCATCCAGATACTGAGGCCCGACTGGTGGCAGGAGGGCCTCGAGGAGTTCGTCGACGAGAACAGCCTCACCCTGCGCGAGGCGATACTGGAGGCAGCCGAGGCCGAGGGGATCACCATAGAGCCGCACCTGCTTCCTGAGGACGGCCCCCGTCCCCAGGCGTCGGCTGAGGAAGATCCGGAGCGCGAAGACCTCGCCCCCGAAGCCGAAGCCGATGAAGAGGCCGCGCCTGAGGAGGAGCCGGAGCCTGGACCCGCCGTCCGGGACGAAGACACCAACGTGCCGTGGTCCAAGCCCGGCTACTTCTACCGCGACGAGTTGAGCGCCCACGAGAAGAAGGTCCTGGACAAGGGCGGCACCCTCCACTGGTACAACGTCGAACGCCGCTTCCCCTAATCAAGCACAGGCACCAAGCCTCGCGCCCAGTCCTCTCTCCCATGAGGTAGAGAGTTAGACTCCGTCCTGAGCCTGTCGAAGGGGCCTGCCCTGCGTCGCTCGATCGGTCGGCCCCTCCGGTCGCCCTCGCCGCTCAGCTGGGCCGGAAATGGGTCAAAACCGGGCGCTGTTGGGTCAGTTACGGGTCGAGATTGCGTCATTCTTGGGTCTTTCAGCGACGCCGGCCGAGTCGTCCCAACTATGAAATGTCCCAAGAGTCACAGAATGTCCCACTCCTTTGGGAAAGGGCCCTCCGGGGGGCGCCCGTCGAGCCCGGCGCGGCCTCGGTGGTATAATCCCGCCCGGACGCTAGCGGCTCAGCCGCAGCGTACCGGAGGAAACCGGTGCTTCTTACACTGGACGTCGGCAACACGAACGTCACCGCCGGCGTGTTTGACGGCGACGAACTCAGGGCAACGTGGCGCACGGCTACGGACCGGTCGCGCACCACTGACGAGTACGGCCTCGCCCTGAGCCAGCTCCTTCCCCTGAAGGGCGTCCCTGCCGACAGCGTGACCGACGTCTGCCTGTGCAGCGTCGTGCCGCCCTTGACCCAGAGCTTCGTCGACCTCTGCCGGGAGTACTTCGGGGCCGAGCCCTTGACCGTCGACGCAGGCGTAAAGACCGGCGTCCGCGTCCTGTACGACAGCCCAAGGGACGTGGGGCCAGACCGCGTCGCCGACGCAGCGGCGGCGCTGCACCTGTACGGCGGCCCCGCCATCGTCGTCGACTTCGGCACCGCTACCGTGTTCGACGCCATCACGGAAGCGGGCGAGTACCTCGGCGGCGCCATCGCGCCGGGCATCGCCCTCGCGGCGGACGCCCTGTACGCCAACACGTCGCTTCTGCGGCGCGTCCAGCTCGCGGCCCCGGAGACTGCGATCGGCAAGAGCACGGTCCACTCTCTCCAGTCCGGCATCGTGCTCGGCTACACGGACCTGATCACAGGCATGGTGGCCCGCTTCCGGACCGAGCTTGGCGACGACTGCAGGGTGATAGGCACCGGGGGACTCGCCCTGCTGTTCGAGGACTCGGACATCTTCGACACGATCGATCTCAATCTCACGCTTATCGGCCTGAAGCTGATCTACGGCATGAACAGGGACAGTCACTGAGCCGGGGACGGCGGGAGTAACCGGGGAAACACAGATGGCGAACATACTCGAAGGCAAGCACGTAGTCCTCGGAATCACGGGCAGCATCGCCTGCTACAAGGCGGCCGACCTGGCCAGCAAGCTCGTGCAGTCGGGCGCGCTGGTCGACGTCGTCATGACGGAGAACGCGGAGCGATTTCTGGCCCCGCTCACGTTTCGCTCTCTGACACACCGCCCTGTCTTCACAAGCCTCTTCAAGACCGAGTCCGAGCTATCGATCAACCACGTGGCCCTGGCTGAGCGGGCCGACGTCGTGCTCGTCGCTCCCGCCACCGCGAACACGATGGCCGCGATGGCCGCCGGCTTCGCGGGCGACGCCCTCACGGCGACGGTGCTCGCCACAGAGGCGCCGGTCGTGGTCGCCCCGGCGATGGACGGCAACATGTGGCAGGCAGCAGCCACGCAGGCCAACGTGCGGACGCTTCTCGACCGCGGTTTTACCGTAGTCGGCCCGCAAGAGGGACGCCTCGCTTCCGGCCTCACCGGCGCCGGCCGCATGACTGAGCCTGCGGAGCTTCTGGACCACCTGAGGCTGGTCCTGGGCAGGAACGGCGATCTGGCGGGAAGAAAGATCGTCGTCTCCGCGGGCGGCACCAGCGAGCCGCTGGACCCAGTCCGGGTGCTCACCAACCGCTCGTCGGGCAAGATGGGCCTCGCCCTGGCGCAGGCCGCCCGGGACCGCGGCGCGCAGGTCGCTCTCGTAACGGCCGCCGTCATGCCCCCTCTTGCGGGAGTGGAGGTAGTTCCCGTGGACACGGTCGCGTCCATGCGGCGCGCCGTGCTCTCGGCCTGCGAAGGCGCCGATGCCGTGATCATGGCCGCCGCCGTGAGCGATTACCGCCCCGCCGAGGTCTCCGAGCGGAAGATCAAGAAGGTGGACGGCTCCGAGGGGCTCACTCTCGAACTCGTCAAGAACGACGACTTCATGCTGGAGATTCCGGACGGCGTGCTGCGAGTGGGCTTCGCCGCGGAGAGCGAGAACCTGCTGGAGAATGCGAGAGCCAAGGTCTCTAAGAAAAACCTCGATCTGATCGCCGCCAACGACATCACAGAGGAAGGCAGCGGCTTCGGAGTCGACACCAACCGCGTCACGATCCTCGACCGGGCCGGCGGCGCGGAAGAGCTGCCCATGCTCTCCAAGTTCGAGGCCGCCAACCGGATTCTGGACCGCGTCGCGGCGCTCCTCAAATAAGCGCCGCCCGCAGCCTGCTAGAATCTAACCACGCCTCCATTCCTTCCTGAGAGTTTGAACAACATGGCCCAAGAGCCCCCTGGTACCGCTATGCCCAAAGCCTACGACCCCAAGGCAGCCGAGGGGCGAATCTACGATCTGTGGATGAACGGCGGCTACTTCACTCCTGAGATCGATCCCGACAGGAAGCCGTTCGTCATCATCATGCCGCCTCCCAACGTGACCGGCGAGCTGCACCTGGGCCACGCGCTCACGACCGCGCTCGAAGACCTCATGGTCCGCTGGCACAGGATGAAGGGCGAGCCGACGCTGTTCCTGCCTGGCACCGATCACGCAGGCATCGCCACGCAGGTGGTCGTGGAGCGCATGCTCGCGGACGACGGAATCTCGCGCCACGACATGGGCCGGCGGGAGTTTGTCCGGCAGGTCTGGGAGTGGGTGGACCGCTACGGCGGGCGCATCCACGAGCAAATCAAGCGGCTCGGCGCGTCGTGCGACTGGACCCGGCTGGCCTTCACGCTCGACGAAGGGCCGAACAGGGCGGTCCGCACAACCTTCGTGAACCTGTACAAGAAGGGCCTCATCTACAGGGGCGAACGGATAACGAACTGGTGCCCCCGCTGCGCCACCGCGCTCTCAGACCTCGAGGTCGTGCACCAGGAAGAGGCGAGCGCCCTCTACCACATCCGTTACAGGCGGGAAGGCGGAGGCGATGGCGTGGTGGTTGCCACCACGAGGCCGGAGACTATGCTCGGCGACACCGGCGTTGCCGTGCATCCGGAGGACTCCCGCTATTCTGAGCTGGTCGGGGCCAACGTCGTCCTGCCCATCATGAATCGCGCCATTCCGATTGTGGCGGACGATGCCGTCGACCCCGAATTCGGCACCGGCGCGCTCAAGGTCACGCCGGGCCACGACGCCGCAGACTTCGAGATCGGCCGCCGGCATGATCTGGAAGTCGTGAGCGTCCTGAACGACGACGGCACGCTGAACGAAAACGCTGGGCCGTACGATGGAGTAGCCAGGAGTGAGGCAAGAACTCAAATCGTCAAGCAGCTTGAGGCGGAGGGGCTGCTGGAGGCCGTGGAGCCGTACCACCACTCCGTCGGTCACTGCCAGCGTTGCGACGAGGTGGTGGAGCCGATCGTCAGCCTGCAGTGGTACATGAGGATGGCGCCTCTGGCCGAACCCGCCCGCGAAGCAGTGGCGGACGGCAGGATCCGGATAGTCCCGGACCGGTTCGCCAAGGTCTACTTCAACTGGATGGACAACATCCGGGACTGGTGCATCAGCCGGCAGCTCTGGTGGGGGCACAGGATCCCGGTGTGGTACTGCGGCGAGTGCGGCGAAGTGATCGTCGAGATGGAAGACCCGTCGTCGTGCCCTGCCTGCGGCGGCTTCGACCTCGAGCGGGACGAGGACGTGCTCGACACGTGGTTCAGTTCCGGGCTCTGGCCGCACTCCACGCTCGGCTGGCCCGACGATACGGCGGACCTCGATTACTTCTACCCGGGCAGCGTCTTGGAGACGGGGCACGACATCCTGTTCTTCTGGGTGGCCCGCATGATCTTCTTCGGCATCGAGAACGTCGGCGACATCCCCTTCCACACGGTCTACCTGCACGGGATGGTGCGGGACCCTGAGGGCGTGAAGATGAGCAAGCTGCTCGGGAACGTGATGGACCCGCTCGACCTCATCGACGCCTACGGCGCCGACGCGCTCCGCTTCGCGCTGACGACCGGGACCTCGGCCGGCAATGACATGCGGCTGAACGAGAAGAAGATCGAGGCCAGCCGAAACTTCGCCAACAAGCTCTGGAACGCCGCTCGGTTCGTGCTCTCCAACGTATCAGGGGACCCGGCCCTCGAACAGTGGCGCGACCCCAGGCCCACCCACCGCGAGGACCGGTGGATACTCAGCCGGCTGGACCGGGCCGTCTCGCAGACGAACCGCGGGATGGAGGAGTACCAGTTCGGCGAAGCGCAGAGGGCGGCCCACGACTTCCTGTGGAACGAGTACTGCGACTGGTACCTGGAGATGGCGAAGATCAGGCTGCGGAGCGGCGACCGCTCGGCGGTCCCAACCCTCGTCCACGTTCTGGAGCGCACACTGCGGCTGCTCCACCCGTTCATGCCGTTCATCACCGAGGAGATCTGGCAGACGCTCACCGCTGCGCTGCCTGACCGTACCGGCCTGCCCGAGGCGCTGGTAATCGCCGAATTCCCTCAGACCGACCCGTCCCTGCACGACGATCAGGCAGAGGAGGAGATCGGCGCGGTCATCGAGCTTGTGAGGTCGGTAAGGAACCTTCGGGCCGAGTTCAAAATCCAGCCCCACGTTCCGGTCGAAGCCGTCGTGGACGCTCCCGCGATAGCCGACGTCCTGACCGGAGAGGTGGACGCCGTCAAGACGCTGGCAAGGGTGGGCTCGCTGGACCTGGACTCCAACGGCGAGGGCCCCTCCAGCGATGACGTCGTACTCGTTCTCTCACAGGGGACCGTGAAGGTCCCGCTCGGTGGAGTCGTCGATCTGGACCAGGTGCGCGACCGGCTTCAGTCAGAGCTCGCCGGCCTCGACGCCAACGCGACGAAGCTGCGCTCCCGCCTGGGAGACGCCAGATTCGTCGAGCGCGCGCCGGAAGAAGTCGTCGATCGGGAGCGCCAGCGCCTCCAGGACCTCGAAGCCCGCCGTGGCAGGCTGTCAGAGGTCCTCGGCCAGATGGTCCAGTCATAGCGCAGACGCGACAGGAGCTTCCAGGAAGCTCTCGGAGTGGAAACCCTCCTCAGGCCGGGCATTGTCGCCTATCTTGTTGGCAGGCTATCCCTGCTCATGAAGTAACCCCGAGAGGAGGCCGATGGTGAAAATCGTAAGCGAGTTCCCCCGCCGGGTCCGGTTCATCGAAAACACCTGGATTACGCTGTCCGACGGCTGCCGGTTGGCGGCCCGGATCTGGCTGCCGGAGGATGCCGAGGACGACCCCGTGCCGGCGGTCCTCAACTACATCCCGTACCGCAAGAACGAGGGCGCGGCGATGGACGCCCCGGACCATCGCTACGTGGCCGGACACGGCTACGCCATGGTGCGGGTCGACATTCGAGGCAGCGGCGACTCCGATGGCCTGCTTCTAGGCGAGTACCTGAAGCAGGAACAGGACGACGGCATGGAGATCATCTCCTGGATCGCGGAGCAGCCATGGTGTACCGGCGCCGTGGGAATGATCGGCAACTCCTGGGGCGGCTTCAACGGACTGCAGATGGCCGCCCGCAGGCCGCCCGCGCTGAAGGCTGTGATCAGCGTCTGCTCCACAGACGACAGGTATGAGGACGACCTCCACCACCAGGGCGGGTGCGTTATGACAGGCACGCTTGAGTGGGCATCCACCATGTTCACCATGAACGCCAGACCTCCCGACCCCCGGCACGTGGGCGACAGGTGGCGGGAGATGTGGTTCGAGCGGATGGAGAACGACGTGCCCTGGGCGGAGGAGTGGCTGCGCCATCCCCGCAAAGACGAGTTCTGGAAGCACGGCTCCGTGGCCATGAACTACGACGACATCCAGTGCCCGGTATACATGGTCGGCGGCTGGACGGACGCGTACGTCGGCGTCGTCCCTCGGTTTCTGGCCAACTACGCCGGGCCGAAGAAGGGCCTGATCGGGCCGTGGGGCCACGGCTACGGCCACGATCAGCCGCCGGGGCCGAATATGGGGTTCCTGCAGGAGAGCCTTCGCTGGTGGGACCATTGGCTCAAGGGCGCGGACACCGGTGTCATGGATGACCCGATGCTGACGATTTGGATGCCGGAGGCGGTCCCGCCCAGCGTCCACTACACCGAGAGGCCCGGACGCTGGATCTCCGAGGCAAGCCTGCCGACCACCAACGTCCGGATGCGCTCCTTCTACCTCAACGACCACACGGTCGATGCCGAGGCGCAGCCTGAGGTCCGCATCGATCACCTGGGCGCGCAGACGGCCGGACGGGACGCCGGCGAGTGGGCTGTGTTCGGGCACCTGCCGGACTGGCCGGCGGACCAGCGCGGCGATGACGCCCTGTCTATCTCCCTGACCTCTCCACCCCTGACCGAGAGGGTGGAGATCCTGGGCTCACCGGTCGCCACGCTGACGGTCGCCTCCGACCGGCCGGCGGCGATCGTCTCGGTGCGACTCTGCGACGTCACCCCCACAGGCGAGTCGACGCTAATCACGCGCCGCATGCTGAACCTGACGCACCGGAATGGCGACGAGCGCCCTGAGCCCCTCGAGCCCGGCAAGCGGTACGAAGTCAGCGTGCCGCTCGGCTGCATGGCATACGCCGTTCCGCCGGGGCACCGGCTGCGGCTGGCGGTATCTCCCACGTACTGGCCAATGGCGTGGCCGTCGCCCGAACCGGTCACGCTCAGCCTGTTCACCGGCGAGGCCAGCAAGCTCGATCTGCCCGTCCGCTCAATGGAGGTCGAGGACCGCGAGACCCCGAAGTTCGAGGAGCCGGAGGCAGGCCCGCCGCTCGAAGTCGAGAGGCTGGAGCCGGGCTCCTACACCAGGGAGCTTCATCACGATGTCGTTTCAGGCAGGCTGGAAGCCCTGCACTCCGGCGGCATGGGCCGCGTGAGACTCGCCCAAAGCGGGATCGAGACCGGCGGAGAGAGCGACTGGAAGTACTCCATCACCGAAGGCGATCCGCTTTCGGCCTCCGCCGAATTCAACAGGACCATGCTGTCCGGCAACGGCGACTGGCAGGTTGCTGTCAAGACAAAGTCGACCTGGACGTGCGATCTCACTCACTATCACCTGACCAGCCAGCTGGAGGCGTTCGAGGGCGAGGAACGCGTGTTCGAGAAGACCTGGCGCTCGTCGATTCCCCGCGATATCTGATTGCCGAGGCGGGACTAGGGCTCCGTAGGGACTAAGCCTGCGGCCCGCCGGGCCTGCGGTTAAGCGGAGCCGGTGCGGTCCACCTTCGCGCCGCCGAGGAACACGTCGGCCACGTTGGCAAGGGCCATGACGTCCCGCGAGGGGTCGCCGTCGACAACGAGCACATCCGCCAACTTGCCTACTTCTAGCGACCCGACGCTGTCTTCGACGCAGCAGGAACGTGCGGAGTCTCCCGTGGCGCTGACGATTGCCTCCATCGGGGTCATGCCGGCCTGCACATGGGCGTCGATCTCGTCGTGGAAGTGGCCCATCGTGTGCCTGCCCCATGCGGAGTCGGAGCCGCAGACCATGACTACGCCCGCCTCCCTCATGCGTGCGAAGTGGTCCGCGCGCGTCTCCACGCCTCGCCTGACCTGGTCCAGCCTTGCCTGTTCCTGTGGAGTCAGACCCTCGCCGGCGGCCTTCGCCTCCAGCGCCTTCATGCCCTCCCGCGCGCCGTTAAGCGTGGGATTGACGAAAACGCCCTGCTCGGCGATGCGCTCGGAGATCTCCGGCCTGTAGGTCGCCGCGCCGTCCGGCTCCCTGTGGACGCCGTGAATGATCGTGTCGATGCCGGCGTCCAGGCAATTGACCATGCCCTGGGAGGAGGCGCAGTGCGCGGCGGCGTGCACCCCGAACTTGTGGGCCTCCTCGATGATCGCCTTTAGCTCGGGGACCGTGAATGACGGAAGCAGCGGGAACGAGGTCGCCGTGCTGCCGCCGGTGGCGGTGATCTTGATGAAGTCGGCGCCCTCCTTGACGAGCTGCCGGACGGCTGCTCGGCACTCGTCCGGGCCGGTGGCCTGGATGCCAAAGTAGCTAAGGTGGCCGCCGACGATAGCGACCGGACGGCCCGACAGAATAAGACGGGAACCGACGGCAAGGCCCGCTTCCATCGATTCTCTGAGCGCGAACGTCGTGCGGTTCTTCGCCCCGAGGTCCCGGAGAGTCGTGACGCCGGAGAACAGGTGCCGGCGCGCGTTCTCGGCAGACTGGATCGCCAGGACTTCGTCGGGAAGCTGGACTAGATCGTCCCCGCGGCGGCCGTCTCCGATGCCGTTGAGGTGCACATGGCAGTCCACCAGGCCGGGGAGAATCGTTCGGTCCCCGTAGTCGAGTTCCTCGACATGGGCTCCTTCCGGCGCGTGCACGCTCTCTTCGCCGCCAACCGCGCGGATGCGATCGCCCTCGATGAGGACGGCGCCGCGCTCCAGCACGGGCGCGCCGGTGCCGTCGATCAGCCTCGCGGCTTTGATCAGCGTGAACGGCGCTCCGCTCATGCCGGAGACTCCTCCACCCTTGCGCGAATCTCCTCGTCCAGGTCGGCTTCTACGGGCACGAAGGTGAGCTTGGCGAGGCCCCTGTCTTCCAGAAGTATGGCGATGGTCTTGTAGCCGAGCGTACGGTCCAGGAACCCGCGCTCGACCTCGACGCTCACGACCTCATGAAACTCGACTTCAAAGTTCTGCGAGCCGGACGCGGACTGGTGGGTGACCTTGATTCCGGCCGCGGATACGCTGTACGTGGTGCTCCTCCAGCGCAGGTATCTCGGCAGCGTCATGATGCCCGCGAGGACGAAGAACATCAGCGTGAAGATTGGATCACCAGCTAAGTAAATCTGGAAGGCGATCAGGACGGCCCAAGGAATGAGCGGCCAACCCCACGCCCAACGCGACTGCCGGTAGACCTTCTCGGGCCCTTCATCAACGGACTCCGAGGCGGCGATGGCCGCGTCTTCAGCCTCTACGGTCTCAGGCGTTTCGGCTACCGAGCCGGAGTCGGCTTCGGGAGGATCGCCGGGCACTCGCTCTGCGACAGTCTCGCTGTCCTCGGCGCTGGTCTGAGGAGCGGAATCTTCCTTGTCTTCTTTGTCCGGTTGAGAGGTCATTCGTTGGGCCTTCGCAGCTTGGTCAGCAGGTTTGGCCAAGTATACACGAGCGGTCTTCAGGTCAAGGACCGCGGCCGTCCAGGAGGGCCCTTCTACCTATGGCCTGTGAGAGCGGGCTGAATGCTAAGAACCCGTGAGAGTGTCTAGTTCCGTTGCATTTCATAGCTGAGGACTTTGGAGAAGGAGACAGGATCTGAGCGAAAGTGAGTAAGTCTTGAGCACAGATCAGCATGGAATGATGAAGAGGGCGGCAGTCCTCTTGTAGATTAAAAGGCCTCCGGTGGCACAAAGAGCGCTGCGCTTCCCCTGCGACTTAATTCGCCCTTCCCACAGTCCAAATCCCATGCTACAATATCAGCACACTAGTTCGCTGAAGGCAGATGAATCTCCAATTGCGCAATTCAAGTGATTTAGAACTAGGATGCATACGAAGGCTCTTGAGAGGCAGGGCACATTGACTAGAAGACACCCGATCCGAACTGCTCATGACAAGAATGGTGCATTGGTCAAGATCGAAAACGCTGTTGCCGGAGAGCGGTACAAAGGCGCAACTCAAGACCACGAAGGCTGTTTGCTTTACCCCGTTTCCCGCCAAAGACGGCAGTCATCCTATGCCCACCTACCTGGCACCGGACGCGCTCAGGCACACAGCCAAGGTCAGACAGCAGGCCACAGAGAGGCTTGCTTGAGTTGGCATCGCTTCTTTGAAAGGCTGTTGAGCAAGTGCAGCGTCTGCAGGCTGTTTGGCCTTGAGAAAATCGAACATATCTGTCCCGCGGTGTGTGCTAGCGGACCTTCAGCGGAATTCGGCTCTCCGATGTATGGCGAAATCGTTTGGGTGTGCGATGTGTGTATGAAAATCCATATGTGGAACCTCTTGCACGAAAGCGCAGCAAGCGTTCAACGTGAAAGGGAGTTGCCGGGTTCGTCGCTACGGCCCGATATAGTGATTCTTGACAAGGATGACCGTCCCCTCTCGCTTATCGAATTCAAGGGTAGCCACCTCAATCCAGAAATCAAGGAGGTTGCGAGTCAAAGGGACTTTCCCTTATTCGTGGTTGACGTTGAGAGGGAAAAAGAGGCTTTCAAGTTGCACTTGCAAAATCCTCAGCGCGGCACATGGCAGGCTATGGAAGATGCCTACGGGATCTTGGAGTCGGAATCTGCAGCAAGGATCAACCGTCGAATGGATGAACTGAACTACCAGTACGCCGAAAGTGTTGGGAAGGAAAAGGACGGCGTATCAGCCACGTTCGCACCTATTCCAGACCGCAATGGCAACTTGGCCGACGTGCACTTTCACGCGACGGGTCGCTCAGCCAGTCTTCCAATTCCGTCGCTCGGGCCCTACTTGGTCGCGAGTTGGTCAAGCCTGAAGTGCGATTCTCAGCGGCGTTGGCTAGTGCATAGCAACGCTTGAGTCACAGCTTAAGCTTGCGCTTGGCGACTAGACATTAGAGGTCGGTTAGGCTCAAGCAATCCGAATGCCCTGCCCGCCGTCGGCTCCCGTTGTGGTTCGACGGGCCTGGTCGACGTGCGGTGGACGGGGCCAATGCGAACGGACTGGGTCAAACTGGTACATATCCTGGGAGGGACGGTACCCGGTGAGCCGTTAGAGACATAAGTCATGTTGCGAACGAGTGACGGAGAGGCAGGAACCTGGCGCAGCTAAGGGGCGAAGAGCGGGCGCAGTACGTTGCCCGGACGTTCGAGCGAATCGCGAGACGGTACGACCTGCTGAACACGGTGATGTCCGGCGGACGTCACTACGCCTGGCGCCGGCTCGCCACTCGCTTGGCTGCCGCGGGGCAGTCCGGACCGGCGCTGGACGTGGCCACGGGCACGGCCGACTTCGCCGTCGAGCTGGCGCGGATGCCAGAGATCTCGGACGTCGTCGGTGTGGACTTCTCGACGGAAATGATGCGTGTGGGCCGGGAGAAGGCGGTCCGGCATGGGCTGTCATCGAAGGTTACGTTCGTTTCAGGCGACGTACACGAGCTGCCATTCCCGGACGACTCGTTCGCCTGCGCGACGGTGGGATTCGGCGTGCGGAACTTTACGGACGTGCCGAGGTCCTTGCGGGAGATGGCGCGGGTGCTGCGCCCCGGCGGGCGCCTCTCGATCCTGGAGATCGTGCCGCTGGAAGGCAGGGGGCCGTTCGGCCGGATCTTCCCGGTCTATTTCCGGTACGTGACGCCGTTGATCGGCACGATACTGGCGGGAGACAGAGAGGCGTACACGTACCTGCCGGAGTCTGTGCAGGCGTTCAGGACGGCGCGGGAACTGGCGGACCTGATGCGGGATGCGGGCCTGCGGGACATCGAGCACCGCAGCCTGGCGCTGGGGACGGTGGCTGTGCTGTGCGGGGCTACCCCTCGTAGACCGTCTGGCCGCCGATGATCGTCTGCTGGATTGGGATGTCCATGATCGTCATCGGGTCCACCGCCGTCGGGTCTTCGGGCAGCACGACCATGTCGGCCAGCTTGCCCGGCGTGATCGAGCCTTTGATGTCCTCTTCGAAGCCGGCGTAGGCGCCGTTCAGCGTGTAGAGCCTGAGCGCCTCTTCGACGGTCACGCGCTGGTCCGGGCCCCAGACGTTGCCCTCGCTGTCGGTGCGGGTCACGCAGGCCTGGATGCCCATCAGTGGCTCGTACGGGCCGGGCGGGTAGTCGGTCGCGCCTGTCGATACGACTCCGTTATCGATGAAGGAACGCTGGGCGAACATCCACTGGAGCCTGTCGGCCCCGTAGAACTGCATCTTCTCGCCGTGGTAGTAGATGTATGTACAGAACGGCGTGGCGATGACGCCGGCGGCGGCCATCCGCGAAAGAATGTCCGGGTTTACGACGGTGCAGTGCTCGACACGGTGGCGCGCTTCTCCGCGCGGGAACGCGGCCTGCGCCTTTTCGTAGGCCGTGACGACCATGTCGATCGCGAGATCACCGTTGGCGTGGATGCCGATCTGGAAGCCGGCACGGTGCATCTCCATGACGGCCCCTTCGACCTCCTCCTGGGAGAGGGCCTGGATGCCGTGGTCGTCCTCGGAGCCAACGTACGGCTCGGACAGCCACGCGGTGCGGGTTGCGATTGCGCCGTCCGAGATCATCTTGATGCCGCCGATGCGCACGCGGTCGTCGCCCATGCCGGACTTCACGCCGGCGTCCCTCAGGTGCGGGAAGAACTCGTGGCCCATCAGCGTGAACACACGGAGAGTCAGATCGCCGTTGTCGCGGCCGTCCTGGTACGTGCGCAGCTCGTCCGCCGAGACGCGGGCGTCGTGCACGCTGGTGAGCCCCGCCGCCGTGAGCATGCCGTTGATCACGCGCAGGCCCTCCGCGCGCGACTCGTCTGTGACAGGCGGCAGTAGCGGCCTGAACGGCTCGATGGCCCGCTCGTAGACTACGCCGTTGAGCTCGCCCGTCGCAGGATCGCGGCCGAGGCGGCCACCCGGCGGGTCGTCGGAGTCGCGCGAGTAGCCCGCGAGTTCGAGCGCCCTGCCGTTCGCGTACGAGACGTGGCCGGCGCGATGGGACACGAGCACCGGCAGCTCCGTAGTGACCGCGTCCAGGTCTTCTCTGAACAGGAACCTGAACTCGGCGGTCTTCGTGTCGTCGAACTTGAATCCGCGTATCCAATCGCCAGGTCCGGCGCCCGGCAGCCTCTCGCGAAGCGCGGCCTGGACGTCGGCAATCGAGCGCCGGTCGCAGTCTGCCTCCATGACGTGGCGAGTGCCGCTGCTGAGGACGTGAATATGGGCGTCTATAAAGCCGGGCAGGACGGTCGCGCCGCCGAGGTTGTCCACGCGAGTGCCTGGCCCGGTGAAGGCTTCGACGTCCTCGTTGCTGCCCAGTGCAAGGAAGCGGCCGTCCTTGACGGCGACTGCCTGCGCGCGAGGCGCGCGCGTGTCTACAGTGATGACGTTGGCGTTGCGGATGATCCGGTCGGCTTGTATGGCCGGCACGATTTCGAGGGGGGCCGGGACTACCGGCCTAGCTCACTCCGGCGGCAGTCCTTTCGACCACCGCCCACCTGTCTGCCCAGGTCTTGATGGCGTGCAGGACGTCCCGCAGCTCGAGTCCGCTTTCGGACAGCGCGTACTCCACCCTGACGGGGCGCTGGTCAAGCACACGGCGCTCCACGATGCCGCGCTGCTCCAGCTCCTGCAGGCGCTCGGAGAGGACGCGGTCGCTCACGCCAACCACGTAAGAGGAGATTTCAGAGAATCGCATTGGACCGTCCACCATGGCCCGCACAATCAGGCAAGTCCATCTCTTGCCCAGAAGGTCCATGGCGTTCTGAAGGTTAGGGCAGCAGTAAGCCTCGCCGCTCACATTGCTCTCCGCGGGGAAGTGCCCCGACTTCCTAATTCTAATGGCCGCATTTCAGCTTGACAACGGTATAGACAGGGGTCTTGCAAGCTGGCCATCTAGAAGAACCAGCCCATGCCGGTCTGAAGTCCCCGGAGGTAAGCGATCTGCCCGGCGTGCTGCATCGTGTCCATGCAGATTCTCGCAACGTCGGTATGGGGGTCCTTGCCGATTTCGTCGCCCTCCTCCTCGGCCACCGCGTCCAAAGTCCCTTCCGGGAGGCCGCCAATTCGTTCCGCGAAGGCCAGGCGGACTTCGGCGGCGTAGTCAAAGACGAGCTTCGAGTCGGGCCGGAACCCGGCAAGCTGCTGCGAGGTGTGGCCGAAGCCCATGTCCTCCGGCTGCATGCCGAGCTTCTCCGGCCACCCGCCGGAGGTCCAGACCTGCTCATTGCCGGACAGCGCGGATGCGATGAAGTCCTGGGACCTGTACAGGTGCCAGACCAGCCAAATGATGGAGTTTGTCTCTTCCGACGGCCGGAAGTGAAGCTGTTCGTCCGTCAGGCCGTCGACGGCCATCTTGATTGTCATGTGCGCGCCCTTCATCAGGCTCTCGACGAACCTCGGCGTGCCATGTACTTCTGTTTCTGTCATGCGGGTCTCCCGATTGGGACTTGTCCGGCCTTCGCGGGACGGGGCTCCCAATAAGCTATACGGATGCGGGTTGCAGGGCAATCAATTATTGTCGTCCCCGCCCACCCGCCCTCTCGCTGGAGGCTGGGCCTCCAGACCCCCGTAGGGGTGGGAGCGGGTTCTCCGACTTGCCTTTTGTGGCGCTACGTACCTCCGCAGGCGTCGGCAGACTATCGTCTCCACTGTTGGAGCTCCTTCAGAATCGGATCTATCTTTGTCCCCGCCCGCCATCTCTCCTGGGGGCTGGGCCTCTAGACGCCCCGGACACGGTGGGCACGTTGGAGTCGAGCCGATGTACGGGCGCGCGCAGGCTCGGGGCTTGCTTCAACGTAGTCTTGCCAACTCCCACACTCATTCTTGAATTGAGCTGTGCGAGCGGTTCTCGCTAATTTTCCGTAAGGGGCTTGACAAGTGTAACTAACACTGCTAATGTTACTTACGAAAGGTAAGTCAAGCAGGGAGAATCAGAGCGAACAGGAGGCGCAGCAATGATAAACATCTTCAAGAGCGGAAGGCAGACCGGAGGGCGCAACAGGGGTCGGGAGAGGTACGTGGCCTACAGATCGCGGAGCGCAGGCTGCGAGCCGACGCTGGGCGGAGCCAGGTGGGACTACAACTCCTGGCTGGGCCGCTGGAACAGGTGCCCGTAGCTGGGGACGGGCAAACGGTCGACGACAACAGGTACAAGCACACAACACTCAGAGGAGGCGAATAATGCTCAAGGTTCTCAACATCGGCAGGGACAGGACTCGCGGCGGCACGGTTCGGAAGAACCGGGCTACGGTAGGACGGCCGACGCACAGCGAGGCCGTTAGGGACTACACGGAGGCCATAAGAGTTCGTAACTGGGCATTCCTGGCCTAGAGGGGCACCTTCCTTTCCAGGGACGGGGAGGGACCCCATCCCAGCCTTCCCCAGCAGACTGGGGAAGGGGCCGGCAAACCTCAAACAAGTGCGGGGCCCCGATTTCGGGGCCCCGCTTCCTTTGCGCGTTGTTCCACCACCGGAGTGGTCTCCAGCCTATCGCTCCCGCATGTGTGGGAAGAGGATGACCTCTCGAATGGTCTTTTCGCCGGAGAGGAGCATCACGAGACCGTCCCTGTCACAACTAGATTAGATTCAAAGGCGGTTACTGGGAGATTTCACAGCAGGATCACAGGAGTGGGCCATACTTCAGGAGGCTTGTATCCTCAGTGGCATCTGAAAGAGATCAAATCTATGCACCCTTGAGTAATGATAACTAGGTCTCCTTTTCCTCCCTGTTATCCGGTCGACGCTGATGCCCTCAAATGTCTATCTGGATCCTGCAGTGGTCGCTGGGCCCCCATTCCTGCACGCTATTCAATGCCTTCGTCCGAACCTCTTCGTGGAAACCCCGAGAGGCAAACACGTGGTCAAGCTGGGCATATGCGCCGGCAGGAGTGTTCGATGGCCTGTGATAGTAAGTAGGCACGTCCAGGGATTCTTCACTCAGGTGTTCGGGCATTGGGTGAGCTCGGCGGCCGGCAGGAAATTGAGGACCCAAGTAGTCCAGCCCCAACGCTCGAAACCGATCGAGGACCGTCTGAGCTCGATGATCGAATTGGTCAGAGCTCTGAAAGGACATGTTTAAGTCGCCAGCTGCCAGAATCCGATGCTTGGTAGGACGATCATAGTAACCAATGAATGCCGACAAATCTGAGATTATGCTGTGAGCCGAGGCATCCGGATAAATCCAGTCTCCAACAGCGGCAGGATGTGGGCTGAGCCAGCGCGCATACATCGAGACCGCGATGAATGGCTCGGGGCCCGTAACGGGGATTACTCGGGCAAACTCAACGTTTCCAATCCCGCTCACCGCTACCTCAAATGGCCTCTCAGGTGGCACCCAAATCGGACCGACCTGCCGAAACCACTCGACCCGGACCCGGTCGGAAAGCTTCACCACCATGGGCCACCGGTCATAGTGCGGATTGCCGGTCGCGGGATCGTGCTTCAGCCATGGCATGTACGGGCTCAGTTCAACCCGGTCGATCACCTCATCTGGGATGGTGCCAACTTCCTGTAGCAGGGCGACGTCGGCATCCATCTCGACAAGTTGACGCCATGGCTCGTGCGCCGCGGCGATGTTCCAGCTGATTACTCTAATCACGGCAAGTCCTAAATATTGGACTCCAAATTGCCAGGATACTCACTGCCTAAGAGGTTGGTCTGCTCTTCAGCTAAAGCAAATATGGAATCCTGCCTGTAGCCTCCCTGCATTCCACACGTGATGCGAGGCCGACTTGGCAAGTAGGTAACGACTGCTTTCGCTCAACGACCCAGCCTAGCGCCTCTCGCGGCGGGCCTAACGCTCGCGCATGTGGGGGAAGAGGATGACCTCTCGGATGGTCTTTTCGCCGGAGAGGAGCATCGTGAGGCGGTCCACCCCGATGCCGAGGCCGCCGGTGGGCGGCATGCCGTGCTCTACGGCCACGAGGAAGTCTTCGTCAAGACGGTCCAAGTCCTCTTCCTGGAATGCGAGGCGCAGGGCTTCCTGGCGCTCGAAGCGCTGGCGCTGGTCGACGGGATCGTTGAGCTCCGTGAAGGAGTTGCAGATTTCCATACCGGCGGCAAAGCCTTCGAACCGCTCCACGAGCCCCGGCTTGTCACGATGGCGCTTGGCCAGCGGCGACATCTCGACCGGGTAGTCCACCAGGAAGCACGGCTCCAGCAGGTGGGGCTCCACGGCGTCCGAGATCAGCTTGTCCAGCATGCCACCCCAACTCACCTGCTCGCCAGGATTGTAGCCGGCGTTCGCCATGGCGGCGCGCAGGTCTTCCAGTTCAGGGTGTTCGAGGAAGTCGATGCCGGTCCTCTCAGCGATCTCCGCGCGCAGTTCCAGCCGCGGCCAGGGTGGCGTGAAGTCAATTGCCCTGCCGTCGTACTCCACCGACGACGAGCCGCACACCTCCAGCGCGATGTGGTGGACCATCTCCTCGGTCATTGCCATCACGTCCGTGTAGTCGGCGTACGCCTCGTAGCTCTCCAGCATCGTGTACTCGGGGTTGTGGTAGAAGTCCGAGCCCTCGTTTCGGAAGACGCGTCCGATCTCGTACACCTTCTCGAGACCGCCCACGATCAGCCGCTTCAGGTACAGCTCCGTGGCGATGCGCAGGTAGAAATCGCGGCCAAGGTCGTTGTGGTGGGTGATGAACGGCTGCGCCATCGCGCCGGCCGCAACGGACACGAGTATCGGAGTTTCCACCTCCATGAAGCCGCGACCGTCCATGAAGCGCCTCATCTCCGTGGACACTCGGCTTCGCATGACGGCCAGCCGGCGGGCGTCCTCGTTCGAGATCAGGTCCAGGTAGCGCTGCCGGTACCGGATTTCCACGTCGCGAAGGCCGTGCCACTTCTCAGGCAGCGGGCGGACCGACTTGCTGAGGACCTCGAAGGTGCGGACCTCCAGCGTGACCTCGCCGGTGCGGGTGCGGAGCATGGGCCCACCGACGCCGATCCAGTCGCCAATGTCCAGGTCTTCGAGGACTGCGAACTCTTCGTTCAGGATGTTGCTGCGGAACATCGCCTGGATGCCGGCGTCCTGGTCGCGCAGGTCCATGAAGGAGACGCGGCCCATGTCGCGGACGGCCATTATGCGGCCCGCGAGGACGAACGTCTCTTCCGTGCGGCCGTCCTCGAGATCGTCTTCGACGGCCAGAAAGCGGTTGACGGCTTCGGTGATCGTGTGGGAGCGCCGGAAGGTGTGCGGATAGGGGTCGATGCCTCTTTCGCGCAGCCTGTCCAGCTTTTCGAGGCGCACTCTTACAAGGTGATGCTCTTCGGGACTGGTCATCGGAATGTCCGGGCCGTGAGGCTTACTTGACCTTGGTGATGGTCATCTTGTGCAGGCCCGCCGGCGTCTGGACCTCAACGGTGTCTCCGACCTTGTGGCCCATGAGGGCCTTGCCGACCGGGGACTCGTTGGAGATGCGTCCCTCCAGCGGCTTGGCCTCGGCGCTGCCTACGAGCACGTACGTCTGGGCGCCGCCCTTCGCAGGCTTGACGGTCACGGTGGAGCCGAAGTCGACCAGGCCGCCCTTCGGATCGTGCGACGGCGCTGTTATGGAGTAGGACAGCGTCCGCTCGATATCCTGGATGCGGCCCTCGATGAAGGACTGCTCCTCCTTGACCTCTTCGTACTCGGCGTTGTCGACGTTGCCGCCGGTCTCGTGGGCCTTGTGGATTCGCTGCGCAATCTCAGGCCGCTCGATGGTTTTCAGCCGGTGAAGCTCCGCTTCGAGCTCCTTACGGCCATCCGCGGTCAGGTAATGCTGTTCGCCCACCATGTCGAGCCTCCGGGGAAAACAAAAAAGACCGATCGGCGCCTGAAACAAGCGGCTTACGCGTCGGCCCTGCTTGATTAATTCTAGTCGAAAGGGGGAAGTTTGTAAACGGCTGGGGCGCGTTGTGCGAGTGCGAAATCGTGTACCGCAGGGAGGGGGCTTTGTTAAACTCCCGCCGGTACTCTCGCGGCCCCGGCGCCTACGGCGACACGGCCCGCAGTTCGCGGCCTCGCTTGCCGGCATCGTCGCCGGGTGCGCAACCACACACAGACTTACGGACGGTGAAATGAAAGACCTCAACGGATACAAGCGTGGCATGACGGTAGTGGCCCATGCCGACGACGCGGAGTTCGGGTGCGCGGCGACAGTCGCGAAGTTCTGCGACGAGGGCTGGGAGTGGGTGTACGTGATGTGCACCGACGGCAGCCGGGGATCGAGCGAGAAGGACGTGAGTCCGGGAGAGCTCGCCGAAATTCGCAAGCAGGAGCAGATCAACGCCGGCAAGGTGCTTGGCTTGAAGGCGGTCGAGTTCCTCGGCTACACGGACGGCATCCTGGAGCCGACGCTCGAGGTGCGCCGGGACATCGCGCGGGAGATCCGGCGGCACAAGCCTGACGTCGTCATCTGCCCGTATCCATCGCGTGGGGACATGACACACTTCTGGATTGGGCACCCGGACCATATGGCGGCAGGAGAGGCGGCGCTGTCCGCAATCTTCCCCACGGCCAGGGACCACCTGTCCTTCCCGGAGCTATACGAGGACGGGTTCGAGCCGCACAACGTGTCTGAGGTGTGGGTCATGGGTCATCCCCAGCCGGACCTGTGGATCGATACCACCGGCTACATGGAGCAGTCGGTCGATGCGCTGCTGGAGCACAAGTCGCAGGTGGGCGGCTGGGAACGCGAGGACGCGCTGCGGATGTTGAGCGAGTGGCGCCGCCGCACAGCGTACGGCCACGGCATGATGTACGCGGACTCGTACAAGCGCATCCAGTTCGGCAGGCGGGCGAGGGAACGAGAGAACGACGAAGAGTAAGGCCTCTTCGACACGGGGGGCGGCGGTCTGCAGATCGCTGGTCTCAGGACGCGCTTCCACACCAATTGGGCCCTGCGCCAAGTGCTTGCTCGCGGACCGGTCTACGAGCACCCGTCGACGACAAGCACCCGTTCGTAGCCTATCGTTGACCGGCGTTCGAGACGGTCATATAGAATTGAGCTTCCAAACTTGGATTTAGGGGCGCCGGTTGGCGGTATTCGACCTCCACGTACACACGACGAGGGGGAGCAGCGACAGCAGTCTAACTCCTGAGCAGTTGATCGAAGAGGCTGGGCGAATCGGCCTGGACGGCGTCTGCCTCACAGAGCACGGAGGCGGTTGGGACGACCACGTCCTGGCCGACACGTTCGGCGGGTCCGGGATTACCGTGTTGCGCGGGCTCGAGGTGTCGACGGACATGGGTCACGTGATCGTCATCGGCATCCACTTGTACATCGACCCCCGCATGCACGATGCGGCGGCGCTCAGGGAGACGGTGGACCGGGTTGGCGGCGTGATGATCCTCGCCCACCCGTTCCGCAACCTGTTCAACAGGCCACCTTACAACATGAACATCGTGTTCAACGGGCCGTACGGCCACCCAAGAACGCCCGCGGAGGCGGCGCGGCACCCGATATTCGGGCTCGTGGACGAGATCGAGGCGGCAAACGGCGCGAACTCGGACGAGGAGAACCGCTTCAGCCTTGCGGTCGCGAAAGAGCTTGGAATGGTAGGCACGGCCGGAAGCGACGCCCACTCGGAGCATGGCATCGGCCGGTACGTCACGGTGTTCGAAGGCGACATCCGCTCCGAGCGCGACTTGGTCGAGGCGATCAAGGCGAAGGCGTTCGAGCCCGCCGGCGGGCTGAACGTGGGTGCGCTCGAACGATACGCGCCGCCGCTGGGGCTCCCGTACCCTCACCCCGCGCCCGCGGGCTGACCGCGCGGCTCAGCATGGCCACGCTTCCCCTGGCGCCCGTCGATATAGACCTGCCGTGGGTCGCGCTTGACCTCGAAACGACTGGCCTGGACAGCAGAAAGGACCGGGTCATCGAGATTGGCGCGGTCAAGTTCAGCGGCGATACAGTGCTGGACACGCTGCAGACCTTCGTCAACCCCAAGCGCCGCATCAGCGCCTTCATTAAAGACTACACCGGCATCAGGCAGAGCGACGTCAGGGGTGCGCCGGAGTTCGCGGAGGCGGCCGCGAGGCTCAAGGAGTTCGTCGGCGCTTCGCCGGTAATCGGCCACAACGTGGGGTTCGACCTAGGCTTCCTGGAGGCGGGCGGAGCGCCGCTCCACAACCCGCGCTGCGACACGTACGACCTCGCGTTCGTGCTACTGCCGGGCGCGGGCGCGTACAACCTCGGCTCGCTGGCCAAGACGCTCGGCGTGCCGATGGGACGCGCGCACCGCGCGGACGCCGACGCCGCGATGGTGCACGGCGTGTTCCGCAAGCTCGAGGACATCGCGTGGGGGCTTGACGCCGGAACGATCTCGGCGATGCGGCGGCTGGCCGGAATCTCTTCGTGGGTGCTGGACTACTTCCTGCGGGCCATGGAGTCGGCCAAGCTCAGGGCGGAGGCGCTGTCGATATCCTCGCCGGGTGCGGGCATCTCCGGCGTGGACACGGAGGCCCTCGCCGGGCGGCTGCGGCGGGAACGCGCGCTGCGTCCGGACGGCGCGCCGGAGCCGGTGGACCCCGACTACATCGAGGCGCTGCTGCGGCGCGGCGGCCCCGTGGCCGATGCGCTGCCCGGCTTCGAGGAGCGCGAGGAGCAGGTCGCGATGGCCCGCGCGGTGGCGGACGCGATCAACGGCGCGGACCCGGACGCCGGGCAGTCCGCACGGCTCATCGTCGAGGCGGGCACAGGCGTCGGAAAGTCGCTCGCGTACCTGCTGCCGGCCGCGCTGTACGCGATCGCCAACGGCAAGCGCGTGGTCGTCTCCACGAACACGATCAACCTGCAGGAGCAGCTCATAGGCAAGGACCTGCCGGCCCTCGCGGCGGCGCTCGAAGAGGCGGGCGAAGCTGGGCTCAAGTTCACGCAACTGAAGGGCCGCGCCAACTACCTGTGCCTCAAGCGCTTCGAGCACCTGCGATCGTCAGGCAACGTGAACGTCGCCGAGGCGCGAGTGTTGTCGAAGGCGCTGGTCTGGCTCGGGGACACGGAGACGGGCGACCGCAGCGAGATCAACCTCGGACGGCGCGACACGGCGATGGCGTGGGACCGCATATCGGCGCAGGGCGCGCTGACCTGCCCGGAGATGCGGGCGCCGTGCTTCCTTCGGGCCGCGCGTGAGCGTGCGGCGGCGTCCCACATCGTGGTCGTCAACCACGCGCTGCTGCTGTCCGACGTCACGGCGGGTGGCGCGCTGATTCCGCCTTACGACGTGCTGATCGTGGACGAGGCGCACCACCTGGAGGACGAGGCCACGCGCAGGCTGGGCTTCGAGGTCGGTCAGTCCGCTCTGAACGACCGCCTGCAGACGATGGCCGGCGAGCGCGGCGTCCTTCGCGAGACAGCGGAGGCTGTCTCCGCGTCCGGCGCGGGCGAGCAGAGCCGCGCGACGGTGGAGGCGGCATCGTCGCAGGTGGCCGCGCTGGCCCCGGCGGCGAGGGAGCGCATCGCCAGGCTGTTCGGCGCCGTGAACGACGTGCTGTTCTCGGAGGCGGAGAGCCGCCCGCAGTGGGGGTCGCAGACGGACGCACGTATAACGACCGCCACGCGGGCCCAGCCGGGGTGGTCGGAGGTCGAGTCCCGGTGGCACCACGCAGACGCCGCTCTCACGACAGTTGGCGACGGCCTGCGCGGCCTCCTCGCGGAGATGGACTCCCTGCAAGACGCGGGCGTGCCGAACTACGAAGGCCTAATGACGGAGCTGGCCGGCGAGATGCAGCACGTTGGCGATGTTCGACGCATGCTGCAGGAGGCGGTGCCGCACCCGGAGGACGACGTGGTGTACTGGTGCACGCTGAACCGGCGCGACGGCGCAATGGTGCTGCACGCCGCGCCGCTCAGCGTCGGCGAGCTGCTTGAGGACGAGGTGTACTCCCGGAACGAGACGGTCGTGCTCACGAGCGCCACTCTCAGCTCCGGCGGATCGTTTAAGCACGTGCTGGAGCGAACGGGCTTCGAGGGCGCCGAGGAACTCCTGCTCGGCTCGCCGTTCGACTACCAGACGGCGGCAGAGGTGTATGTCCCCAACGACATGCCCGAACCCAACGCGCAGGGCTACGGGGAGGCGGTCGCGCTGGCCGTATCGCTGGCCGTGGAGGCGGCGGGCGGCCGCACGATGGCGCTGTTCACGTCGCACGCCGCACTGCAGGCCACGGCAACGGCGCTGAGGCAGCGACTGAGGTCGCGCGGCATCGATGTGTACGCGCAGGGGGTCGACGGCTCGCCGCACGGCATCATGCGGCGCTTCATCGAGAACCCGAAGTCGCTGCTGCTTGGCACGGCCAGCTTCTGGGAGGGCGTGGACCTGGCCGGCGAGTCGCTCCAGGTGCTCGTTCTGGCGCGGCTTCCGTTCAACGTGCCGACCGAGCCGGTGTTCGAGGCGCGCTCCGAGCTGTTCGAGCGCCCGTTCATCGAGTACGCGCTCCCGCAGGCGGTGCTCAGGCTGCGACAGGGCTTCGGTCGGCTCATCCGGACCAAGAAC
The DNA here is from genome assembly GCA_965116985.1 of Dehalococcoidia bacterium. GTDB lineage: Bacteria > Chloroflexota > Dehalococcoidia > Lucifugimonadales. Next base: position 1,316,006 of record OZ220745.1, read on the forward strand.
GACCGCGGCGCGGTCGTCATCCTGGACAGCCGCGTGGTGGCAAGGAGGTACGGCCGGGTGTTCCTGGACTCGCTGCCGGACATGAACATAGAGCCGTGCAGGCTCGACTCCATCGGCGCCAGGATCGGTAGCTGGCTCGCCGCGAAGCGCCGGGGCGCGGCCCGAGCGGAGCCCGCCTAGCACCATGCTGATCACCCACGACGGACCGTATGACCTCGACGCCTCGCTGCACGGAGGGCAGGCGTTCCGCTGGCGGCACATAGACGACGGCTGGAACGAGGGCGTACTGTTCGACAACATAGTCCTGCTGCGGCAGCGGCCGGACGGCATCGAGATGGTGTGCGGCCCCGAACCGGAGGAGAAGATCGCGCCGCTGGTCCGCGACTACCTGGCGCTGGGGCCGGACATGGAGCAGGCGCACACGGCGCTGCGTCACGACGACGCGATGGCGAGGGCGTTCGAGGGCTGCCGAGGCGTCAGGATCTTGCGGCAGGAGCCGTGGGAGTGCCTGATCGGCTTCATCATCTCGTCCAACTCCAACATCCCCCGGATCGCCAGCAACGTGGAGTCGCTCGCCGAGACGTTCGGCGAGGCAGTCGATTGCGGCGGGCGCAAGCGGGCCACATTCCCTTCGCCGGAACAGCTCGCCGCCGCGGGCGAGCCGGCGCTCCGCGACCTCCGGCTGGGCTACCGCGCCAAGTTCGTCGCCGGCACGGCGGAGATCGTGGCGAGCGGCGGCCTCGACCTTCACTCGCTGCGGCTGGCGCCGTACGATGACGCGCTGGAGGCGCTCATCGCGCTGCCGGGCGTGGCCGACAAGGTCGCGAACTGCGTGTTGCTGCTTTCGCTCGACAAGCCTGCGGCGTTTCCGGTGGACGTCTGGGTGCGCCGCGCGATCGAGGACTGGTACCTGTCGCCGGGCGAGAAGATGACGGACAAGAAGATGCGGCTATGGGCGCAGGACAGGTTCGGCGAATTCGCCGGGTACGCCAACCAGTACCTTTTCCACTACCGTCGGCTGATCGATGGCGAAACTTCCTAGGAGCGGCCGGACATCTCCGGGCTGCGAAATCCAGGGAGTCCCGCATGTCTAGCGAGACCGGCGGCGCTCCGGAAAGCACCTACCCGCCGTGGGCGTTCTACAAGGACGACCGCGGCGATGACCGCTGGTTCTACGCGCAGCCCCGGCTCGTCGTCCATCTGGACGACCCGGCCATCGAGGCGGTCGGCCGGTACTTCGCGCAGGCGCTGCCGCAGAGAGCGCACCTGCTGGACCTGATGAGCAGCTGGCGCACGCATCTGCCCGACGATTTCTCTGCGGAGCGTGTCGTGGGGCTTGGCATGAACGCCGTGGAGATGATGGAGAACCCGCAGCTCCACGACATGGTCGTGCACGACCTCAACGTCGATCCGACGCTTCCGTTCGAGGACTCTGAGTTCGACGCCTGCTTCGTGACGGTTTCGATCCAGTACCTGACGAGACCGCTCGAGGTCTTCGCGGAGGTGAACCGGGTGCTCAGGCCCGGCGGCGGCCTGCACGTCATCTACTCCAACCGCATGTTTTTCACGAAGGCCGTCGCCATCTGGAAGTCGCTGGACGACGAGGGCCGCGGGCTGCTGGTGGGCACATACTTCGAGAACTCCGGCGGCTGGTCCGCCCCGGAGATCCACAACATCTCGCCCGCCGCCGCCACCGATCCGGTCTACGTGGTGCGGGCGTACAAGGTTGAGTGAGCCGCTTCACCTAGGGCCGACAAGCAGACCCTCGTGCAAAGCTGTTCTCCTTGCGCCGTCTTATGTCAACCCACACTGCTCCAAGGCGGCATCTACAGCGGACTCCGACAATCCATTGCCATCAATGAGTATTCGCCGAAAGTCTGAAAGAGGCATAGACTCATGGCGGAAAGTTAATACTACCGGGCTGCTGCTGCTCAAAACGTTGCGAAAAATGTCTGAGTTGCCACGTTTGCTTTGAAACTCATAGCCAACTTGGGCCATGACCACTTGAGCATCAGAACGGCCGACCACAGAATCAGGCCACAACCAACTCGCGACTAACTGCTAGACGCATCGGCGGGTCGTCTTCAGGCTGGAACTGAATGCCTCGTTTAAGCATATAGGCAAACATGTCACGCTCGGAGTCAAAGCTGTTTATGAGAACATCAAGCACCTCTCCGATTCGAGGAATCAGACCATCTACAGTATCTGCGTAAACATACGTCCCCACTCCCTCAATCCAACCAGCCCAGTAGTTCTGTCTGTTCTCCAATTGGATGCCTACGGAAACATTGAGTGTAGTTGCCATGCCGCCCCTCAATCTGGAGGCTACTCCTCCCTTTGCGTGTATGCGCGGCAGATTATATGTCTGCCAGTATTCAGTCAACACATTATTGCCGGATCAGTGTGACTGCAAGTTGCACTTGGTTCTAAGTATAGCGAAACTATTGCCGAAGCAAGTACGAATCTCTCATCTTGGTTGCCTATCTTGCCGTTGAACGTATCCAAACTTCCATTGCGGACGGCAACGTCATCATTGGGCTTTGCCACCTAAGTGTATTGGGAACCGCACGCCACGCGAATTGACCGGCCCTTCGGCCACTGGCTATAATCTCCGTTCGCGAAGTTCAGAATTCAATAACATGCCAAAGAGAACGTATCAACCAAAGAAACGGCGCAGAGCTCGAGTCCACGGATTCCGAGCAAGGATGAGGACCCGCGGAGGAAGGCGAGTGCTCAAGCGCCGCATGTTCAAGGGCCGGCGCAGGCTGGCTGTTTGAACGGCCCGGCGGCTGCCGGGCCGGCCACCATGCACAAAGAGTCGCGATTACGGAAGTCAAAGGACTTCGCGCTCGTCTATCGTGAAGGGCGGAGGCGTGCGGATCGCCGGCTCGTCGTCATTGCCCGCCGCAACGGCCTGCCCGGCACGCGGTTCGGATTCGTCACCAGCAAGCGCCTGGGCAACGCCGTCGTTCGCAACAGGACAAAGCGCAGGGTGAGGGAGGCCGCAAGGGTGAGCGGTGTGGAAGCGGGCTGGGACGTGGTCGCCATCGCGAGAAACAGCGCCCCCCAGGCAGACTACCACTCGCTCGGGACGTCGCTTCGCCGTCTGATGTCCGGCGCGGGCGTCAAGAGCTCCTCCGGCCCGGGTAGCGCGGAGACTGAGTAGTGCGCACTCTCATCATCGGCTGCATCAGGCTTTACCAGCTAACACTTTCCGGCCTCTTCTTCCGGGGCGTCTGCCGTCACCTACCAACCTGCTCCGAGTACGCGATCGAGGCCGTATCGAGACACGGGGCAGTGCAGGGTTCGTTGATGGCCGCGCGACGCATCGGGCGATGCAGGCCCATGGGGACCGCCGGCTATGACCCCGTCCCTTAAGCTCACCCTCCCCAACAGGCGGCCGCCCGCTCTCGCCCGAGCAACAACCGGCGCTGCGAGGTTGCCGGCGGCCAAAGGCCTCGCAATTCTTGCGATTGCCGCCGCAGTCCTGGCGCTCGCCACCGCCTGCGGGCAGATCGCGACGCCGGAGGGCTGGTCGGCGGGCGTCGTCATCGACGGCATCACCATCGGAGCCAGGACGCACGACGCCCTCGTCATCGGAACGCGGGACGGCACGTTGATCGCCCTGGACCGCACCAACGGCGCCACCCTCTGGAGCTTCGAGCTGCAGGGCGAGGAGGAGACCAGGGCCGTGTACGGCACACCGGTGTACGCCGATGACACGATCTATTTCAGCGGGTACGACGGCTCGCTGTACGCGCTCACCGCAGCGGGCAGCCTCAAGTGGCGTGAGCAGGTCGGCGAAGGTGAGCCGCTGGTTGGTGGCCCCGCGCTGGTGGACGGCAAACTGCTTGCCACATCATCGGACGGGCGGCTGTACGCATTCGAGCCCGAGAGCGGCTCCAGAACATGGTCGGTCGAGACCGGCAACATGGTGTGGTCCACGCCGGTGGTCGCCGATGGCATCGCCTACTTCGGCTCGATGGACCGCACGCTGTACGCCGTGAACGTTACAAACGGAACGATCGTGTGGCAGTTCGAGGCCGGCGCGAGCATTACGGGCTCCATCACCGTGCACCAGGGCCGCGTGTACGCGGGATCGTTCGACGGCGTCATGTACGCCCTCGACGCCGCGTCGGGCACGGAACTCGCGCGCTACGAAGGCGCAACCGGCTGGTACTGGGCAATGCCGGTCGTGTACGGAGGAGTGCTGTACGCGCCCTCGCTGGACGGCAACGTGTACGGCCTGGACGTGAGCACGCTGCAGCCGGTGCGTCCCGCCGTGGAGACGGACGATCCGGTCAGCGCCTCCCCTGTAGTCGTGGGTGAGAGGCTCGTCGTGCCTTCGAACGACGGCACGATCCGTCTGGCCCGGCTGGCGGACGGCGGTGACGTGCGGCGCTGCGAGATCGACAGTAGAATCAGGTCCCTGACCGCAAGCGGTAACGTGGTCTATCTTTCCGCCAACGACAAGTCGATCAGGGCGCTTGTAATAGATTCCAACGGCGACCCGGACGAAGACTGGTCCAGGTTCACGGACCGGGACGAGCCGGAGCCGTCCGACCGTTCCAGGCCGTGCTGACCGCCTGGTGATTGTGAGTTCTTCTTGGAAATAATCGCGGAGGTCTGGAACCAGACCATAATCAGGCCAATGATCAACAGCCTGATAATGCTCTATCAGCTGTTCTTCAGTAACTTCGGCCTGGGCATCGTGTTCTTCACGATAGCAGTCAGGGGACTGATGTTCCCGCTGACGTTGCGTCAGAGCAAGCAGATCAAGCAGATGAGCGCCCTGGCTCCCAAGATGAAGGAGATCCAGGAGAAGTACTCCGACGATAAGCCGCGCGCCTCCCGGGAGACGATGAAGCTCTACAGGGACGCCGGGGTCAACCCCATTGGGTGCCTGGGGCCGATGGTCGTGCAGTTCCCCATCTTCATCGGCCTGTACCAGGCGCTGCGGCAGACGCTGCCGTCCACGCCGGAGAGGCTTGCGGGGCTCTCGGAGCACCTGTACTCGTGGCTGCCGCAGGTCAACTCCGCAGTGCCGCTGGACAGCAGCTTCCTTGGCCTGGACCTCTCCACCACCGCACAGCAGGCCGGCGCAGTCGGCTGGGTGCTTGCGGTCGTGGTCGGCGCATCGATGTGGGTCATGCAGAAGATGACCTCAATGCCGGCGGCCGACCCGCGGCAAGAGTCCACGCAGCGCACGATGCTCTGGATGATGCCGCTGATGTTTGGTTACTTTACCCTGTTCTTCCAGAGCGGCCTTGCGCTGTACTGGATTGTCTCGAACATTATTGGAATCGTTATCCAAGGATTTGTTTCAGGCTGGGCGCCGTTGATGTCGCTCTCGCTGTTCGGGAGATCTCTGTCCCCGGCGGGAGCCCCCGCTATCAGCGCCCCGGCCGAGGAGGAGCAGTCAGATGGAGGACCGGAAGGAGATAGTGACGGAGGCCAGGACTCCGGAAGAAGCAATCGAAATCGCACTAAGGGAACTAGACGCCGATCGCGCGGAGGTAGAAATAGACGTAGAAAGTCGAGGTAAGGCCGGAGTCCTCGGCTTTGGAAGCGAGCCCGCCCGGGTAAGGGTCACACTGCTGGAAGGGGCCTCGGACATCGTGAAGGAGGCCTCGGAGGTGCTCAACAGCCTGATATCCAAGATGGGCGTTGATGTCATCGCTAACCTCACGGAGGCCCACTCCGAGGAGATGGGCGGCCCGGTGTTCGACATCGACGGCGACGACTCGGGCCTGCTGATCGGGCGGCGCGGCGAAACGCTCCGGTCCCTGCAGTTCCTGGTCAACTTCATGGTGAGCCGCCGCCTGGGCGAAAGGGCGCGGATCATGCTGGACGTTGCCGGTTACCAGCAGCGCCGCATCAACTCGCTGAAGACCATGGCGCGCAAGGTCGCGGGCCGGGTGTCCAGTTCAGGCAGGCCCATCGAGCTGGAGCCGATGCCGCCAAACGAGCGGCGTATAGTGCACATCGCGCTCTCGGGCCGCTCCGACGTGGAGACCGAGAGCACCGGAGACGGCCCGGGCCGAAAGGTGGTAATCCTCCCGAGGTCTGACTGACGGCAGAGGGACAGGATGAACTGTGGCTGCACCCCCACAGGCCGGCTGCCTTTTGAACCCGTCATTCTCGCGCAGGCGGGAAGGTGGATTCACATTTCAAGTGCAACACCTGATTTTGGAGGATTTCTGCTGGGGTCATGTAGTCGAGGCACTTGCGGGGAGTGTTGTTGTAGGCCTGAATCAAGTGTGTGAAGCGTTCGTCTGGCAGGGACGTCAAGTCTGTCTTGCGAGGCAGGGTTCGTCGGAGTCGGCCGATGGCGTTCTCGATGCCTCCCTTCTGCCAGGGGGAGTAAGTATCGCAGAAGAAGGTCTCAACACCCAGATCGTGCAGTTGGTAGTGGAGTGCGAACTCGGTGCCGTTGTCGAAAGTGACGGTCCGTCTCCACTGTGGCGGGAACTGACTGAGCATCTGGGACATGGCATTGGCAATGGGTTGGGATGCCTTTCCCGGTGGTCTGGCGGCAATGAGGATGCGAGAGTGACGTTCGTGCATGGTCAGGACCGCATGGCCGTAGGTCTTGAACAGCATGAGGTCTGCCTCCCAGTGTCCTGGGGTAGAGCGGTCTGTGGCGCATTGCGGACGCTCAGCGATGGGACGGCGCATAGCCATGAAGGAGGCAGGGCTTCCACCTTTGCGCCCCCTCCAACCTCGCTTCGATTTGGCTCGAGGCAGGTAGTGTCTCCACGAGTAGTCCTGAGTGCGTGCAAGCTGATCGTAGATGAACCGGTAGATGCTCTCGTGGGAGATGACGGTCCGGCCAGCCTCCAACTTGAGTCGACCGGCAACCTGTTCAGGAGACCAGCCTTGTGAGAGACGTGAGAGCACATGCTCGCGAAGCTCAGTATCGCGATCCAAGCGTGAGCCGCGCCATCTGCGGGCGCACGCCTGCTGGTGTGCATAAGTTGGATTGTATGGTTTGGTTCGCGAGGTATTGCGTTTCAGCTCCCGAGCAACAGTCGATGGCGAGCGATCCAGATCTGCAGCGATTTGCCGGACCGAACGGCCCTCGGCTTGTAGCCGGGCAATCTCACATCGCTCTTCAATGGTGATATGCCGATAATGCTTTCCCATGGCAACACCCTAACAAGGTGTTGCACTTCGTTTGTGAGTCTAGAGAATCCATAAGTCCCCGCAGATCGGACAACGTCGTTCTAAACTGAGCGCCTCACCAGCCTCTTATCCTCCGACGCCTGAACTCTCCTCACCCGTCCCCGATGGTCTCCCGCCTTCGCGGGAGTGACGGATGAACAACGGGGCATGACGGCAGTGGACCATCCCATCGCCTGCTTTAGAGCTCCTACCAGTCCGCCAGCGCAACAACCGCACTGGGGCAAGTGTTCAGCGGCTGCCCTAGTCAACCTGCGTAACCTATGAAGTCTCCCTGCGTTTACATGCTAGCCAGCAAACCCTATGGCACCCTGTACATAGGTGTGACATCAGATTTGCTCCATCGGGTCTGGCAGCACAAAGAACTGCCCATTGAAGGATTCACGAATCGATACCATGTTCACAGGCTGGTCTGGTATGAGTTTCATGGAACCATGCGTGAAGCAATTGCCAAGGAGAAGGCGCTCAAGAAGTGGGACCGTGCATGGAAGATTAGGCTGATAGAAGAGAACAACTCGAAATGGCCAGATCTGTACAAGCAGCCAGCTTAGCCTCAGTTTCTGGCCTACCCCTGTTCGCTATCCCAGACACATGGACTCTGTTGGGAGGCCTCGTTGGTCCCTGACTTTCTTGTAATCGGACACGTAGCTCGCGACGTCAGGCCGGGCGGCCCGGAGGACGACAGCTTCGCGCTGGGCGGCACCGTTACCTACGCTGCGGCAACCGCGCTGCAGCTCGGCCTGAGAACGGCCATTGTGACAAGCGCCGCGAGTGACGTTGACCTCGCGCGGACCCTGCCGGACGGAACATTACACGTTAAACCCGCCCATGAGACCACAACCTTCCGCAACGAGTATGGCAACGGCCGGCGCCAGACCCTGTACTCGACCGCCGGCACGATCACGTTTGCCGACATCCCGCCTGAGTGGCGGGGCGCACGCATGGTGCTTCTCGGCCCGCTGATCGGCGAGATCGAGACCGGCCTGGGCGCCCGCTTCCCCGGCTCAGTTGTTGTTGCCTCGATGCAGGGCTGGCTGCGCCAGGCCGGCCCGGACGGCACGGTCTCGCGGAAGGCGTGGACCGGCAGCGGCGCCATGCCCAACGTGGCCGCCGCCGTCATGTCCAACGAGGACGTGGGACCACGCGAGATCGAGAAGCTGCGGAGTGCCGCGCCGGTGCTCATCGTCACTGAGGCCGAGAGGGGCGCGGGGCTCTACTCGAAGTCCGGATACACTCGCGTACCAGCGTTCCCGGCGACGGAGGTCGACCCCACCGGCGCGGGGGACGTGTTCGCGGCCGCGTTCCTGGTCCGTCTGGCGCGGACAGCCGATCCGATGGCGGCTGCCACATTCGCCTCGTGCGCGGCGTCGCTGAGCGTGGAGGCGCCGGGAATCGAGGCCGTGCCCGACCTCGCCCAAATCGAGCGTCGCATGGCCGCGCACGGCTTCACAGCGTAAACTCAGGCGCGTAGGACTAGCCATGACAGGCGTATCGCTGGACATCCAGGACAAGACCGCCATAGTAACGCTGGACCGGCCGGACGACGGCAACCGTGTGAACGAAGGCTTGGCCGCCGGTCTCGCCGAGGCTTGCACGGCCGTTGAGCGCGACGATGCCGTCCGCGTCGTGCTGCTCACCGGCGAGGGCGGGAGCTTCTGCGAGGGCACGGAACCGGAGTCTCCAGCAGGTCGAGAGGCGTTCGGCCGCCTGCGGGCGTCCACGCGCGTGGCCACGATCTCCAAGCCGGTGATCGCAGCCGTCAACGGCGACGCCATCGATCAGGGCCTGGAACTGGCGCTCGCCTGCGACCTGCGTGTCGCCTCCAGCGGAGCGCGCATCGGCCTGACGCACATCACACGCGGCCAGATCCCATGGGACGGCGGCACCCAGCGCCTGCCGCGGCTCATCGGCCTGGGCCGCGCCGCAGAACTCGTCCTGACGGGGCGCCTGGTCGGCGCAGGCGAGGCGCACCGCATTGGCCTCGTCAACGAGACGGCGCGCCCCCGCGAAGTGGTCGAGCGCGCCTTGGCCCTCGCTGCCGTTCTCGCGTCCCACGGCCCCGCGGCGCAGCGGTACGCGAAGGAGGCGGTACTGCAGGGGCAGGACCTCACGCTGGAGCAGGGCCTGAGGCTGGAGGCCGACCTGTGCTTCCTGCTCCACGGCACGGCGGATCGCGAGGAGGGCATCGCCTCGTTCAAGGAGCGCCGCAGGCCTGAGTACCGGGATGAGTAGTGTGCCGGAGGCCGCGCTCGAGTTCCCGGCCAGAGCAAACGTGGTAAGTTAGAAGTTACAGTAACTGCCCATAGCGGAGGAGACTCATCGGTACGTTCAAGTACCAGCTCGGAGTCAGCAATGGCAACGGTGGCCGAATTAAGTGGGTGGAAGCCCTCGTCGACACTGGGGCCACATTCACGATGTTGCCCGCGTCCCTGTTACGGGAGACCGGCGTGCCGCGAAACAGCAAGACGAGGCGGTTCAGACTTGCTGATGGCGGAGTCAGGGAAATGCCCATCACGGTGGCGAACCTCCATATCGACGAGGACGTTTTACCAGTCGTCGTTGCGGAAGGGCCTGATGACACGTACCTGCTCGGCGCCACCTCCCTGCAGATGTTCGGCCTGATTGCGGACACCACCAATCACAGGCTCGTCCCGGACACCGAATTGACCATCTAATGCCGCTCCCGCGGCACGATCAATGATGGATAGCCCGCCGGAGACTGCGTTCGAGACTGTCGATCTACAGAAAGACGGCCCAGTCGCCCACATCGTCTTGAACAGACCGGAAGTTGTAAACGCGTACAACGTCCAGATGCGCGACGATCTCTACCAGGCCCTCGAGGCTGTGCGCGACGATCCGGACGTGGGGGCAGTCGTGCTGCGTGGCGCTGGCGAGAGGGGCTTCTGCGCAGGGGCCGACCTCACGGAGTTCGGCACCGCGCCCTCCCCGGCCGTGGCCCGCCAGGTGCGGTGGGAGCGCGACATCTGGGGCCTGTTCCTGTCGATTCGCAAGCCGATGGTCGCCGCGCTGCACGGCCACGTCATCGGTTCGGGCGTCGAGATCGCGTGCCTCTGCGATATTCGAGTCGCGTCCGAAGACGCCGTGTTCAGGATGCCGGAGACCGGCCTGTCACTGGTGCCGGCGGCCGGCGGAACTCAAACGCTCGCCCGTGTCGCGGGCGTAGGGCCCGCCATGGAGATGCTGCTAACGAATTCGCCAGTCGCCGCGGAGGATGCGCAGCGATTCGGCCTCGTGCACCGCGTCGTGGCACCGGACGTGCTGCTCGACGAGGCGGGCCGCGCCGCCCGCGCGCTCGCCGAACTCGATCCCAACGCCGTGGCCGCAGCCAAGGAGGCGCTGCTATCAGGCGCAGATATGCCTCTCGACGCTGCGCTCAAGCGGGAGGCGAGGCTGGCGGAGACGCTGGCGTACTCCTGACCCGCACTTGCGTTCGGCGAACTGGCGTGCTAGTATAGGCCCATGAATTCAAACGCACAACATATGCACCTGCGCCGCCAGTTCTGCCAGGACCGCAGATATCCGTCGTGCGTCCAAACTACTCATAGGGCGTGTTGCACGCTTGTTGCAAAATTGCCGCAAGACTGCTGCGCACAAGTTGCAGTGGTGCTGCGAGTGCGTTGCGAGACCTCCCTCGTCCCAGCTACGAAATGCAGCAAATTGCAACATAATGCAACACATTTCTTGGATTGGCCGGATCTCTTGCTATCGCAAGAGGTTCCTGCCCAAACGCGTTCAGCTTGGATTGAGCATGGCTTGGTGGTAGGCTTACGCGCGCTTTAGTCCAACCACCAACGCATGAACTTTTCCGAATTTCTGACAATCGCGTCGGCCATCGTTCCGGACAGGTCGGCGACAGTTTTCGAAGGCAGGCGCCAGACCTACGCCGAGCTGCAGGACAACGTTAACCGTCTGGCCAACGCTCTGGCCGACCTCGGCGTGGGCTCGGGCGACCGGGTCGCCATTCTCCAAGTCAACTGCCCCGAGCACATCGAGGTCGCGTTTGCCGCGGCCAAGCTGGACGCCGTGTTCGTGCCGCTCAACTTCCGTGCTCGACTGGAAGAGCTGCGCTTCATGATCAACGACAGCGGTCCAAAGGTCCTGTTCGTGGGCGGCAGGTACACGGAGCTTGTGTCCTCACTTGCCAGTGGCATCCCGTCGGTGGAGCACTTCGTCGGGCTTGAAGGGCCGGTAGACGGATGGCACGACTACGGCCGGCTCCGACAGGAGGCTTCGGACGATGAGCGCTTTCCCGAAGCCGATGCCCACGACGTCTGCGTGATCATGTACACGTCGGGCACGACGAGCTTCCCAAAGGGCGTCATGCTCACCCACGACAGCTTCTCGTCTTACATACTCAGCGCCGTCACACCTGCGGACCCGGAGATCGAGGAACGGAACATACTCACCGTTCCTCTCTATCACATCGCGGGTGTGCAATCGCTCATGTCGGCCGTGTACGGCGGCAGAACGCTGATCATCCAGCGCCAGTTCCAGCCCGATGACTGGATGGAGCTGGTGGAGAACGAGCGCGCAGACCGCGCGATGATGGTCCCGACGATGCTGAAGATGCTCATGGACCATGAGGACTTCGAGCGCCGCGACCTCAGCAGCCTGCGAGTCATCACGTACGGCGCCGCCCCCATGCCGTTCGATACGATCAGGAGGGCGGTCGAGGCGTTCCCGGGGGCGCAGTTCATCAACGCCTTCGGCCAGACGGAGACGGCGGCCACGATCACGATGCTGCCGCCCGACGATCACGTACTGTCCGGCTCGGAAGAGGAGATCGCCACGAAGCTGAAACGGCTTACTTCAATTGGCAAGCCGCTCGACGATGTGGATGTACGAATCGTTGACGAACACGGTCATACGGCCCCGGTCGGCGAGGTTGGCGAGATCGTGGCCCGCGGCGAAAGGCTGATGGCCGGGTACTGGGGCCAGGAGGACGCCACCCGTGAGACGATCCGCGACGGCTGGCTGTACACCGGCGACCTGGGATACGTGGACGAAGACGGGTACGTCTTCCTGGCGGGCCGCGCCAAGGACTTCATCAAGCGCGGCGGCGAAATGATCTCGCCGGAAGAGGTGGAGCAGACGCTGGCAGGCCACCCGGGGGTCGAGGAGGCCGCGATCATCGGCGTGCCTGACGATGTCTGGGGTGAGCGCGTCCGAGCAATCGTCGTCGCGAAGCAGGGCGGCGCAATAGAAGAGGCCGAGCTGATCGAGTTCTGTCGTCAGAGGCTGGCCAGCTTCAAGAAGCCCGAGTCAGTCGTCTTCATAGACGAACTGCCGCGCAACGCCCTCGGCAAAGTCCTCAAGCGCATCCTTCAGGAGAGCTACGCCACCCCAATAGAGGACTAGGGACGCCCTCCCCTACGCCTCCGGCGCCTCGATGCGATCGAAGCCGGTGTACGGGTGCAGCACTTCCGGGATGACTACGGACCCATCCTCCTGCTGGAAGCTCTCCAGGATCGAGATGATGATGCGAGGCAGAGCGGTCCCCGATCCGTTGAGCGTGTGGACGTATCTCGGCCGGCCGCCCTCGGCCGGCCGGTATCGGATCGACGCGCGGCGGGCCTGGTAGTCGGTGCAATTCGAGCAGGAGCTGACCTCCAGCCACTCTCCGCTGCCTGCCGCCCACGTCTCCACGTCATAGGTGCGGGCGCTCAGCGCGCCAAGGTCGCCCGCGCAGAGCTCGATCACTCGGTACGGCAGCCCCAGCCGGCGGCACACCTCTTCCGCGTTGGACACGAGGCGCTCAAGCTCGGCTTCGGACTCCTCCGGCTCCACGATCTTGTACATCTCGACCTTCTCAAACTGATGAACGCGCTTGATGCCGCGCGTGTCGCGGCCGGCCGCAGCCCTCTCCCTGCGGAAGCACGGCGTGTGTGACGCGTAGTTGATGGGCAGCGTGCCGGCCGGGATGATCTCGTCCCTGTGCATCGCGGTTATGGGCACCTCGGCCGTGGGGATAAGCCACAGGCCGTCCTCATCGTCGTGGTACATCGTGTCGGCGAACTTCGGCAACTGGCCGCTGACTCTAGCCGTATCTTCAAGCACAAGCGCAGGGAGATAGACGTCCTCATAACCGTTCTCGCCCGTGTGCAGGTCGATCATCCATGTGACGAGCGCTCGCTGAAGTTTCGCTCCCCTGCCCTTCAGAACGTAGAACCTTGAACCGGAGAGCTTCACGCCCCGCTCGAAGTCAATGATGCCGAGCTTCTCCCCAAGGTCCCAGTGAGGCAGCGGCTCGAAGTCGAACGCGTATGGCTCTCCAACCTGCCTAACCACAACGTTGTCGGCCTCGTCGGCGCCGTCAGGGCAGTGTTCGCTGGGGAGGTTCGGAATGGCCAGCAGCAGGGTCTCGAGCTGCTCTTCGAGGTCGCGGATGCTCTGTTCGAGGTCGCGGATGCGTCCTCGAACCTGGCGCATCTCTTCAATGAGTTCCGGCGTGCGTTCCTCGCTGTTGCTCAGCCGGCGGCTCGTCTCGTTTGCCCGCGCCCGGAGTTCGTCCGCCTCGCTGATCGTTGAGCGGCGTTCGGAGTCGAGCTGCAGGACCTGGTCTATGGGCGCGTCCTCGCCCCTCCGGGCGAGAGTGTTGCGAACCAGGTCCGGTTCCCGTCGGATGAGTTCGATGCTGAGCATGGCGGCGTCCTGCGACGGAGGCTGGTTGCAGGCTAGCCGGACTCCCGAAGGAGCGGGGCATGCCTGAAAGCCCTCCTACAGGATCTCTCGCATCCTTTCGGCCACGAGATTCTCCTGGCCGGGCTTGAGTGTGTGTACGCTGAGCAATATCCCACCGGGCGCTCCACCCAAGTCTTCTGTTGAGTGGGCCCAAACGCTGGGGTCGCCGTCCTTCATCTCATCCAACACCTGGTGGGCAGTCTTGCCTGTTTCGGCAGGATCGACAAAGACAATCGCGCTACTTGTCGGACCTTCTTCCGCAGGCTCAATGTTGATGCCGGGAATGCCGGCAAGGCCTTCCCGGATGTTGTTGAGCTGGGTCTCGTAGACCGCAAACCGGTCCTCGTGATTCATCGTCAGCCAGCGCTTGAGGGCAGCGTACACCGCGACCACGGACTGCCTATCCAGCTTCATCGTTCGGGCGAAGTTGCGCGCCGTTGTCGACTCGAACTTGATGAAGCTGTTCAGCCGGGCGGCCTCCACGTACTCCTTCTTGCCCGTGAGCACTCCGCTTGCGTTGACCGCGCCGAAGTACTTCGCGCCGTATGCGGCAAGATCCGCGCCCATGTCCACGTACTTGGACAAGTTCTCCGTTGGATACACCTGCCCTGCGGCGTCCACAACGACCGGGACGCCCTTGCCATGCGCGATATCGATGACCTGCTGGATGGGAAGACAGCCCGGCCTGTCTCCGGGGGCAAGGTAATGGATTCCGGCCGTGTTGGGGCCTATAGCCTCTTCGAGTTGCTCGGGAGTGGTCTCATGCTCGTCGCCAATCTCGATCAGCTTGCCCCCTGCTGCGGTGAGACAGCGGTCGTACTTGACCCGTAGCTGGCGCTGTATGAGGAACTCGTCGCGCATCCCGGTGGTGTCCGGAATCCGGTCGATCTTCTCGTCGTCCGTCCCGGTCATTATGCCGGCGGCTCCAACTGCCAGCGCGGATGAAGCGCCCGAGGTGATCAGCGCAGCCTCCACGCCAAGCAACTCGGCGACCTTCTCGCTGGCGGCGTCTATCAGCTCGCCCATATCGACGTAGTAGTCGTCCAATTCTGCCATGATCTCCCGGACTTCCGGGGGAGGTTCGTTGCCGCCCAAGAGGGTCCGGTTTCCGCAAGCGTTAAGCACTTGCCGAACACCCAAATCGTCCCAGATGCTTGCCATGAGGTCTCCTTCCGCGCCGCAACAAGGGCGCGAGCGCTGAAAGTATTCTATGCACCGCTTCCCAAGTTGCGCAATATGTTCTCTGGTTGCATGATTGGGCCTCTGGCCGCCAACCGCTGCGCTATAATGGCAACTCCCATGTCCGTAACGGCAACACCAGCCAAGGCCCGTCACCACTTCAAGGTCAAGCCCCAACTTGCTATCGCCATTTGCTGATCTAACACACAGACAACTTGGCATCTGCCTGGCCCTTCTGATTTGCACGCTAACCGTGCTGTCCTGCGTACCGTCGCAGGACGCGCCCCAAATGGAACAGCGTGCCCAGCGATTGAATGAGACGATCATGTGCCCGGTCTGTCCCGGCGAGTCGATCGACCAATCGCAGAACATGCTGGCGGCGCAGATGCGCGGCTTGGTCAACGAGAAGCTGTCCGAAGGCTGGACCGACGAGCAAATCAGGGATTTCTTCGTTGAACGATACGGCCCGAGCGTTCTGCTCGAGCCCCCCAGCGAAGGCTTCGATATTCTGGCCTGGGCACTTCCTGCAATTCTGGTGGCAGTAGCGGCAGCCGCACTGTACATCGCGCTGCGGGCCATGACCCGAGGCAGGCCAACCAAACCTGAAGAAGACGGCGCCACGAAGATGGCGGACGAGGACCTCTCACGTTACACGCGTCTGGTACAAGAAGCCGTTGACCGCACTGACAGCGGCCGGCCTTCGGCGCCGCCCCGCGCCGGACAGAACGGCCAAAGCTGAGTCCGCCAGGACCTCTGGAGTGACTCTTGATAGTTGACATCGGCTACGCCGCCCTTCCAATCGCGCTCTTGGCGGCGGGTTACGCCATCGCGGGCTCGTTTGTCGGCATACGACTGAGGCTGCCCGATCTTGTCGTCAGCGCACGGTACGCGCTGTACACGATTCCAGCTCTGCTGCTGGTCTCCACAGTAAGTCTGACGTACGCCTTCGTCACGTCGGACTTCTCCGTCCGATATGTTGCCGAAAACAGCAATCTCGCCATGCCCAAGGCGTACACCTGGGTGGCCTTCTACGCGGGCAACGCGGGTTCCCTGCTCTGGCTTGCGCTTGTACTGTCGATACTCACTGCGGTCGCGGTGAAGATGATCCGCGGGAGGCTTCCATACACCACGCCCTATGCCGCCGGCATCATGGCGATGGTGCTGGCCTTCTTCCTTGGCATAATCGTCTTCCTGGCCAATCCGCTGGAACGACTGCCGATCACGCCGGCGGACGGCCAGGGAATCAACCCGCTGCTTGTCCACTTCGGCATGTTCATTCATCCGCCCGTTCAGATGACGGGGCTGGTCTCGGTCGCGATCCCTTTCAGCATTGCCCTCGGAGCGTTGGTCGCCAGAAGCGGCGGCAGGGACGCATGGGTGGACCTCGGCCGCACATGGGCAATGATCTCCTGGACCATCCTTACCCTGGGGCTAATGCTGGGGTCATGGTGGGCCTACACCATCCTTGGCTGGGGGGGCTACTGGGCATGGGACCCGGTCGAAAACTCCGCGCTAATGCCGTGGCTTGCCATGACGGCGTTCGTCCACTCGATCATGGTGCAGAAGCGGCGCGGCATGTTCCGCATGTGGAACATGGTGCTCATAATCGTCGGCTTCACGCTTGCTCAGATGGGAATGTTCATCAACCGTGGCGGACCGGTGCCTTCGGTCCACTCGTTCGCACAGTCCACTATGGGCTGGCTGTTCCTCTTCTTCATGGCCTTCACCCTCGTAGCCAGTCTAATAGCGTTCGTGTGGCGCCTTGACTCGCTGAAGAGCAGCCGCAGCCTGGACTCTATGGTCTCCCGTGAGAGCGCGTTCCTTGCGCAGAACGTGCTGTTCCTCGCGGTTGCGTTCATCACGCTCTGGGGAACGATCTACCCCGTTTTCTCCGAGGCGGCTCAGGACGTCACCATCACCGTGGGCGCTCCGTTCTTCAATCGAGTCAACGGGCCCCTGCTATTGGGCTTGGTGGTGCTAATGGGGGTCGGCCCTCTGCTGCCCTGGCGGCGCGCCACCGCCGCTAACATAGTCACGATGATGCGCCTGCCGCTGATCGCAGGGGCCGGGACTGCGGTCGTGGTGGTCCTGCTCGGCATACGCCAGCCGGTGGCAGTTCTCGCGCTAAGCGTCTGCGCCGTTGCCGCCGCGGGCATCCTGCACGAGTGGTACCGCGGAACGAGAACGCGCAGCCGCCGGGGAGAGAGCGTCCCCGTCGCGTTCGGAAGGCTGCTGATGGCAAATCGGCCCAGGTATGGCGGTTACGTTGTTCACCTCGCCATTCTCATGCTGGCCGTGGGCGCCATCGGCTCGTCATTCTACGGCGTGCAGCGCGACTTCGTAATGCGGCCTGGAGATGAGGCATCAATCGATGACTACCGCTTCAGGTATCTGGGTGTGTCGCGCGAGGAGTTCACAAACAGGTTCGAAGACACGGCAAGGTTCGAGGTGTTCAAATCCGACTCGTCTCTCGGCGTGATGAGGCCGTTCAGAGCCTTCTATCACACGCACCAGATCGCGGCCACGAAGGCAGCTATCAGGAGCAACCCGATCGAGGACTTCTATATTGTCCCGTCCGAGTTCCAACCGGACGGTAGCGCAGTGTTCAGGGTGTACGTGAACCCACTCGTCTGGTGGATGTGGGCCTCTGGGCCAGTACTTGTGCTCGGCGTATTGCTCGCCATCTCGCCGCAACGGCAGTCGGCCCCCGTTGCAGTCCGAATGCCGAGTGGCGCTCAGGCAGCACAGGCGTGAACGCCTAGCATCGCCCCAGACAAGCCATGCTCATCCTGGCAGTCATCATTCTCACGCTGATTCCGACGATCGCAATCATCTATCCGTTCCTATGGGGAGACTCCTCCGACGAAACACTGGTAGACGAGCCGTCACCGGCCGAGGAACTGGGCCGGCGCTGGGAAGCGGCCGTTGCGGGCCTTAGAAGCGCTGAGTTGGAGCATGCGCTCGGAAACATGCCGCAGATCGACTACGAATGGCTGCGCGATGAGTACATGACTGAGGCTGCGCTGGTAATGAAGGCTCTGGAGCTCGAACAGCAGCAGGAGGATGAGATGCTCGCCTCCATCGAAGCTGAGATCGGCCGGGTCAGGGAAGGAATCATCGGCACTCAGGAAACATCCGCGGGCGCGTCGCAATGATAAGAGCCACTCTGGTAGCTGCAGCGCTGGTGTGCGCCGCCGTCTTTTCCGCTGCGACGGCCATGGCGCAGCAATCGCCTCTGCTGATCGAAGGGCGCGTCGCAAACGGGACCCCGGGCGGCGGGTCCGTAGAGGGACTGATCGTGACGCTGCACCAACACACCGCTGATCGGGATGACGACCTCACGTATCCCGCAGGCCCAGACGGAACGTTCCGATTCGAGAATGTGCTGTACGATTCCGGGACCGCCTACGGTGTGTCGGTCGACTACCAGGGAGCGCTGTACGGCATGGATATCGATCTCTCTTCCGGCGCTCCGGAACCCATCGAGCTGACGGTCTACGAGGGCACAGACGATGAGTCGGTCATCAGCGCAGCCGTCGTGTCCTTGTTGATTGCAGAGGTGGATCCTGACACCCAGACCATCCTGGGCATGGAAATATCCGGGATCACAAATAGGGCTGGCCAAACATACGTTCCCGGCCCTGAGCCGATGAAGCTCCTACGGTTCGGTCTTCCAAAGGGCACCCAGGGACTTCAGGTGGATACGAACCTCATTGCGGCAAACGTCATTCAGGTGGACAGGGGGTTCGGGCTCTCAACCAGCGTGCCGCCGGGAGAGCACGAGGTCATGTTCTCATACAACTTCCCGTATTCGGGTGAGAGCCTGGAACTGTCAAAGTCGTTTCTCTACGGCGCTGAGCAGTTCCGCGTACTAGTCCCCACGGAAGGCGTCGACATCGCCAGCGAAGTGTTTGGACAGCCCGAGGTGGTCTCAGTTGGAGGGCTGCAGTACCTGCTGTTTACGACTGAAGACGTGCCCCGCGGCGGGAGGCTTACGCTCGAGCTTCGCGATCTGCCGCAGATAGGAACAGTCCACCGGCTGGAGAACAGCCTGTCCGACCTACGCTGGGAATTCATGGCTCCAGCCATGCTCGCCCTGCTGATGGTGGCCCTCATCGCGTTCGCGGTACGCCGCCGACGCCTTAAACTGGGAGCATCCGTGCGGCCGGAAGGCGAAGCCTCAGCGCTCGTGCGGCTAATCGCCGAGTTGGACGCCGGTCACCGAGCCGGGTCGATCAGCGACGACGACTACGCCCGCCGTTACACGGCGCTAAGAACGCGGCTGGAGTCGGTCAGGAACAACGGTTAGCCGAGGCAATGGCCGGCAGGCGGTCGCTGAGCGCGCCCTAGAGCCGGACGATCCCCACGCCGTCCTCAATCTCAACCCTTGTCCCAAATGGGGCCGAAAGGCGCTGCATCCTGCCCAACACTCGATGGGCCACCTCTCCTTCGGCAAGAAGCGGCCTCCCTCGCTGCGACCTCGGACGACCAAATCCCAGGTCAATCGGATGCAGGACCAATCGACTCAGTTTGCCGCGTTCGAACTCGCACTCAGCAACTATGCTCTCCCAGTAGATCGGGTCCGCAGGAAAGCCGCGCGTGTCATTGGCTGATCGGGCGTCGTAGAAGTCGGCAGGCGTCGAACTCAGGCTCAAATTCTGGGCGCTGTAGTTTTCGGCAGGCTGCCAAGCCACCGTGTCGTTCTGAAATATGAAATTCCCGAGGCTGTAAATGATCGGCTTCCCGTTGTAGACCTCTACGCCTTTGTCGAAGTGAGGGCCATGGCCAAAGAACATGTCAGCGCCCTGATCGATGCAGGCCCTCGCGAACTCGATAAGGAAATCAGGCGGATCCTCGGGAGTGTCGCCGAACTCGTGGCTGTGAATGCTGACAATCACCCAGTCGGCCATGCGGCGGGCATCGCGTATCCACTTCAGATTGCCTTCCATGTCTGAGACATGCGGCGCCGTCCTTGTCTGAAAGTCTTCACCCAGGTGGAACGTGCTTCCGCTGAACTGCAACTCCGTCTCCGAGTCCTGCCCAACGGACTGACCAAACATGCGTCTTCGGGCCTTCTCTTCCTCAAATCCGAGCTTCTCACTCACGCGGCGAAGCTCGTCCAGAGCGGGCCGGTCCACCATGTGGGTTGTGCTGAACCGCAGCGGATTCAGGCCGGGGCGCCCGGCGGCGTCCGGCCTCTGCTCCGTAGCGCGGCCGGCGTCCGCGAAAGTCGATGACGTTGAGATGAGGGCAACGCGTCCATTTGGAGTGTCGAGGTAGCCAGGGGCCCGGGCTTCGCTGAGATTACGACCTGTGCCCGCGCATGCAAGCCCGGCTTTCTTTACGTTTGAGAGATTGGTAAGGACGCCGCCTTCACCGTAGTCGTAATGGTGGTTGTTAGCGAGCGACACCATGTGGATTCCGGCCCACTTCAACTCCTCCAGATTTGCTGGATCGGACGCCGTGTATGTGCCGCCGCCGATTCCGTGCGGATGCTCGAACTCGTGCATGAGCATCTCAAGGTTGACGAAGCCGACGTCAGACCGCCGGAAGAGGTCCCAGAGGGCTGTGGCGCGCTTCTCCTTGAACACGCGCAGCTTGCGCGTGATCATCGCATCGCCGCCGGCGGTTACGGTAAGGTTCCCGGCCTCTGACTGATACAACAATGTCTTGTGGACGGACCTGATCGTCAGCCCGCGGCTTGCTCGGACGAGGCCTCCTCGTCCAGAGACTCGTACTCGGCGGCAAGCATCCCCATAACAACCGAGTCGAATCGCGACCCTTCGTGGGGCCTGCTCTGACGCAGGGTGCCTTCGTGGACAAAGCCCATCTGCTCAAACAGCCCCAGCGCTGCCTCGTTGTACTCCGGAACGTCCACCCACACCCGAAACAACCCCCACTCATTGAACGACTCGTCCAGGGCTGCCCGTATTGCCGCGGTCCCAAACCCGTGATGCCAAAGATCCTTGCGCCCGATGAGGATGGAGATCTGCCCATCTCCAAGAGACTCTTCGATCGCCACGTGGAGCTCTCCGATGTGTTCGCCCCCCTGAGTGTAAACGGACTGTATCCTGTGCTCAGGGTCATCGAAGATACGGTGCCATTCTTCTTCAGACACCTCTCCGACGCGCTCGGGATGGTATCCGAGGTGAGCCGGATCACCGTACGAGTACCTGCCAAACCAGCTGTCTGACACTTCCGGGTCCTCCAGCCAGTCTCGAATCCGCTGAACATCCTCTCTACTCACACGCCTTAGCTCTATCGATTGAACGTCCACTTCTTCCTCCTGACTGCCGGAACCGTGAGCTACCGGGTTAGTCCCTTACAGTTACTAGTAACCCATCGCCATGGCCGCTCGGAACGGGTCCACGCCCGCCCTGAGAAGCCCCGAATCGTAGTCAATCTGTATCGCGGTTGGGCGAGCGAAGTTCCAGGACCCGGGGTCTTCCGTGACCGGTTCCACTGCGTGGCCCATCTCCATCAACCTTTTTATCACGAGAGGAGGAGTGCGATCGTCCACCACAGTACTCATGCTGCTGGCATCGACAACTGGCTGTCCGACCGCCTCCTGCGGCGACATTCCGAACACGAGAACGTTCGCGACAACCTGTACGCCCCTGTTCATAATGCGCCGAGCGCCCGGTGCGCCCTGCGTCAGGACGGGCCTGCCGTCCCGAAAGGCGATCAATGGAGACATGTTGTTCATCGGACGCTTCCAGCCATCCACCGAGTTCGGGTAGCCGGGCTCAGCCACGAACCACCCCATGCCTCCGGCAAGGTACACGCCCGTGCCCGGCGGGAACAGACCCTCCCGCATCCCGGCCGTGTGCGTGCAGGACAGCACGTTCCGGTCCTTGTCGACAACGTTGAGATGCGTCGTATCTTCGTCATTCGTGTCTACTGCGACCGTGGCAGGGGATTGGGCTGGGCGTGCACCGTTTTGGAAGCTCCACGGATCGTGGGCGGCCCTGTCCAGGTAGTGGATCCACGGCTCTTCTTCCAGCCCAGCTCCGATCTCGGCACGCTCCCGATTCAGTTGCCCGGCGATAGACGCCGCGTACTTGCGAGACAGCATGCCCTCCAACGGTACCGGCGCACGCTCCCAATCGGCGAGATACCTGTACCGGTCCGCGAATGCGTGACGAGCGGACTCGATGAATGTGTGCAGGTAATCAACCGTGTTGTGTCCCATTGAGAGAAGGTCGAAGTTATCCAGGATGTTGAAAGTCTGCAGGTTGGTGATCCCGCCGCTCGGCGTCGGGACGAGTTTGATCTCATGCCCATGGAACGAGGTGGAGAGCGGGTCGGATACGGTGGGCGTGTAGTCTGCAAGGTCCTGAGCGGTCATCACGCCGCCTCCGCCTGCGACGAACTCTTCCAACGCCGCAGCGACCTCGCCCTTGTACATGGCGTCAGGCCCATTTGCCCCGATGCTATTCAGCAACCTGCCAAGATCACTTTGTACGATCCTGTCGGCCGGCTTCGAACGGGCTACCGGGGGCCTGCCCTCGGGTAGCCACATGCTTGCGAGGTAAGAGTCACGGCTCCACTTATCGAAGTTGTTCGCGGCCGTCAACGCGACATGCCAGCTGGCATCGAATCCGTCCGACGCCAGCGCTGCGGCCGGCTCAATGACCTGCTCCAGCGGCAGCACTCCAAACCTGCGGTGGGCCTCGCACAGGCCGGCGCAGGTTGCGGGGATTGAGACACTGAGCGGTCCGACGTTGTTGGCGTCATCCCGCACCTGGAACGTTTGAAAGCCGCCCTCAGTGGACGGGCCGATGACATCGTACATGTCCGGACGGGCGTTTCGTGGAGCGCGGGAATTGAAGTCGATCGCGTACGTCCGTCCTTCTGACGCCATATGCACCAGCATGTAGCCGAGCCCGGCAATGGTCGCCATGTCGGGCTCCAGAACTACGTTGCAGAATGCGATACAGACCCCGGCGTCGACCGCGTTGCCGCCCGACTTGAGAATGTGCAGCCCCGCTTCGGCGGCCTCGGGATGCATTGCAGTGACCACGCCATTGCTGGCCACGACCTCTTCCTTGTCGAATAGCGGTCTGCTTACTAGAGCCATTGCCCGCTCCTCTCGACTAATGTCACTGGACTGTGCATACACTCTGATTCTACTCTGTCAATGGGCCTACAGTCGCACCTGGTAAGCGCAGGCGACTACGGCCACACACATACCTTGCCATACTCGCCGTCGTAGCCCGGGGATATGGAGACGTCTCCGCGCCGAACGCGAGCAATGCCTTCGGCAACACGCTCATCTGCAACGCGCTCGATCTCACTTTCCGGTGTTTCCATCAGAACCGACATCTCGTTACCGAGACCTTCAACGAGCCTGGTCCAGGCGGACTGGACCGTCTTCGTGTTCACACCCTTTCCGAGCGCCTCGGACAATATCTGCTCCAAAGGCACCATCATCCTGTAAGGAGGCCGCCCATCTACGCCACCGACAAAGCCCGCACTATCCACTGCAGTGGTGACGTCGCGGGTCGCGAGCTGCTCGACACGCTCCAGCACGCCGAGCGTGACCGGCCTCCCGCACTCGGCGCACCGCACGCCGCAACTTCGCACCTGCTCAGGGGATAGCCGGACGCCGCACTTTCGATGGCCGGAGAGGTGGTACTTACCCGACTCAGGGAAGAACTCGACTGTGTAGGCCACGCCACCGGACTTCAGCGCGTCAACCAGTCCATCGAATGTCATGGGACCGTTGAACGCAGTCAACTCCCGGCCCATCTTTGGCAGCGAGTGCGCGTCGGAGAATGACACGATCGCGATATCGTCGAGCTCCGGTACTCTCCAGTGCATGGCGGGGTCGCCCGACAGGCCCGTCTCCACGGCAAACACCCGGTAAGTCAGGTCCTCAAAGCACTCTTCGAGCGAGTCGAAGCCAGACTTCGAGCCGAACACACCAAACCAGGGCGTCCAGGCGTGCGCCGGAATCACAAAGCAACGCTCGTCGACTTCGAGGAGAAGGTCCAGCAAGTCCCTGGGGGTGAGATGAAGCGTGGGCCTTCCGTCAGAATCGAGCTTGCCGTGCCGCTCAATCCGAGCGTTGAAGTGCGCCGCAGCCGCAAGGCTGGGGACAAACGCCAGGATGTGCGTCCTTCTGGAGCGGCCGCCCTGGGGCGCGTTGCAGTTGACCTCTGTCCCCAGTATGAACCTGACGCCGCCGTAGTCGAGAAGGCCGTCGTCGGCCTCGGTTAGGGTCTGACTAATCTCCTGGAACCGGGCCGAGTGCGTGAAGTCTCCGGCAGCCAGCAGGTCGATCCCCTTGAAGCCGGCCCACTGCGCCAGGTTTTCCAGCGTGAGCGCCTTGCTGCAGCCCCGCGCGTACTGGGAGTGCAGGTGCAGGTCCGCAAGGTACGTCATGCCGGAATTGTATCAGCACCCTCCTCGTGGACTGGTGGATACCGCCCCTAGGTGACTACTACCCGAAGTGTGGATACAAGCTTGTCGGCATCATCCTGATTGTTGAAGAAGTGCAAGGACGCGCGAATCCCCGAGGGATAGGGCACAGACCGAACCAGGACTCGTTCCGCATTCCAGAGCGACTCGGCAGCGGCACGCTGGTCCTCACCTTCCACGTAGAATGTGACGAGGCCCGCACACTCAGGCCCCTCGAGCGGTGAAATCACGCGGACGCCAGGCAAGTCCACCAGCGCCGCCTTCAGGTTGGAAGCCAACTCCATGTTGTGTGCCTCTATGGTGTCCGGGCCCGCAGCCAGGTGAATGCGGACAGCCTCTAGGAACCCGGCCCTAAGTGCCAGGCTGGAAGTGCTCACAACGTACTTGTCGATGTCATCTTCCTTGAGCTCGTAGTTGCCAAGGTGGTCGTGGGACGTGACCGCGTGGCTTGAGACTCGAACTGGCCGGACCGTCGGTATCATCTCCTGCCGGATGTACAGCGCGCCGGTGCCGTCAGGCCCGAGCAGCCACTTCTGCCCGGACATCGCATAGAAGTCGCAACCAAGGTCGCTCACGTCCACTCGAACGTGGCCCGAACCCTGAGCCCCATCGACGAGCAGCCAAATCCCCCGCGGCCTCGTGATCTCGGAGATCGCCTTGATGGGCATCCTCACGCCTGAAGAGAACTCGATGTGGCTCAGGAAGACCATTCTGGTGCGGTCTGTAATTGCCGCATCCACCTTCTCGAGCACGCCCTCGTGGGTTTCAGCGGAATCCAGCTGCAAGACCTTGACGTTCGTGCCGTTCGTAGTCTGCGTGTAATAGCTTGGGACAAGTATCGATGCGTGTTCAAGGCTACAGGTAATGATCTCGTCGCCTTCGCGCCACGGGAGGCCGCTCATGACAACGTTGATCCCGTCGGTTGTGTTCTCTGTCAGAAGAATCTCGGAGGAGTCGGCATTTACCAACTCCGCGACGGCTTCCCGTGACTCCTCCCGAATCTCGGTGCCCGAGTCCCGCACTTCCTGGGAAGTGGGCCCGTTCTCATTCTCGAACTCCAGTCTCTGCTTGATGGCATCGATGACGGGAGTGGGAGAGGGCCCGTTCCAGCCCGTGTTCAGGTATGTCATGCGCCTAGCGGCTGGGATCAGGTCGCGCAGGGCTGATGTATCCACGATTGATTCTCCTCTCGAATTGCGACGCCCGCCTTACAACGGAAGCACTATCTTCTGGCCCGACTGAGCGCTTCGGGTCACCGCCTCTGTGAACTCCATGTAACGGACGCCGTCTTCGAATGTCGTGTGCTTAACAGGCTCGAGGCCGCGAATAGCGTTCACGAACTCCTCTTCCACTCGCCAGCCGCCTTGCTTCTCGGCAGGGACCTCAATCTCACTCAGATCGTCGTCCCCGCGCCGGCCGCCGCGCAGTGTCATGGATCCCGCCTCCAGATGCAGCGTGCCCTCATCCCCAAAGATCCAGACCTGGTCCGGCCCCGAGAGCCCTGACACCGCTGTGTGGCTGATGTGGGCAACAGCGCCGCCGGCCAACTCGCAAAGCATCTCGACGTGGTCAGGAATCGTCACCGTTTTCCTTTCGCCAGTCCAACTTTGCCGGTGATCGACATGCACGCGCGTGAGCGCCGACACGGAGAGCGCGGGGCCCACCCAGCGCATCATGGCCTCGTACCATATGCCCATGCCCATGATGTTGTAACCGGAAAGGTCGCGGTCCTGACGCCAGTGAATCGGCGACTCACGATCGATGAAGCCTCCCTGGCTGACCCGCATGTCCAAGGACAGCACATTGCCCAGGTATCCGTCAGCGATCAGGTCTTTGATGGCGGCGTCCACACTCAATGTGTGCGGCGCGGGCACGATCTGAGCCACCTGTCCAGGGTGCTCACGCGACGCCGCCAGCATGGTATGGGCCTCAGAGGCGTCCATGGCCATGCGCGCCTCGGTAAGCACATGTTTCCCACTCTCCAGAGCTGCGATTGTCAAGGCGCAGTGCAGATAAGGCCACGTGCCGATGCAGATGGCGTTCGTGTCCGGGTTCTCCATGAGGTCACGCCAGTTGTCGTAGACCCTTGGAATGCCGAACTCGTCTGCCACGGCCTGCCCCGACTCACGGCTCCGATTGCAGACACTGACAATCTCCACACCTTCCAGCTTTTGAAAGCCTGGAACGTGCATTAGCTTGGTGTTGCCACCAGCGCCAACCAGTCCGATTCGCACGTGCTCTGTCATTCAGCCATCCTCCTCACTGTCACTTGGACCGTCTGGAAATCAAGTCTAGCGAACGCCTGAGATGCCTGCCTATTAGGTCGTAGCATTCGAACACCTCCTTTGAGGGGGCCGAAAGGCTCGAGCCGCTTATCGCCAGCGCCCCTGGCGGCCATGTGCTGCTGCCTACAAGTATCGGCACAACGCTGATAGTCCTCCAAGATTCGACAGCCGACAGTAGCAGATCGTTCAGTTGTGCGTCTTCCACTATGCGATCGACGAGATCGCCGAAGAGGTCGCCTTTGGCCTTTAGCTGAACGCCGCTTACAGTCCCAAAGACAGGAAATGTCTTCCGGCGCGTGATCCTTATGTACGGGTCAAGATATACCCAGTCCTGGTGTAAGTAGTCCACGTCCGGAGGCAGTACGAAGTACAACACTCCAATGTTGTCCGATGAGTTGTGTACTTCAGACGAAGGCGCTGCGCTCATTGCGATCGCGGCGCCGTCCAGGTTGCAGCTACGAAAGCGCATGATTCCCGTAAAGCGGTCCTGGGACGCGTCCACGCCTATCCTTGCGAACTCATTGAGGACCGTCCTGGTGAGCCTGCCTACGTAGGCTTCTCGCTGCCTGTGGCTATCTGCAGGTTGTCGCACTTACCCCGCCTTCCCCTCAGCGACATGCAACTATAGCAAGGGGATTGCGCAGCAGTCGAACCAGATCTGTATAACTTGCCTCAGCCACCTGCTGCGGCCGGATAGAGGAGCCTCCCTTCCCGCTCAGTCTCCGCCCGCAGCAGGTGTCCATCTATCGTAGTCACATAGAGCGTGGTCAGGTCCTCTCCCCCGAACGTGCAGTTCGTCGGCTGGTCGAACGGTATGGGATGTCGTTCCAGTACCCCGCCAGAGGGTGAGAAGACGTAGATGGACGGTCCCGGCCCGCCCTGGCGCCATCCGGCAGTAGCGACGATGTTGCCCTGAGTGTCCAGAACCATGCCGTCTATCCCGCGTTCCTGCCCAAAGTCATGCAGAACTTTGCCCTGCCCCAAGCTGTCGTCATCGTTTACAGGGTATGCGCGAAACTGATGCTGGTTGGCGGCCTCGGGTGCGCCTCCTGTCTGAGCCACGAACAAGGTTGCGAAGTCCAGCGAGAACAGCACTCCATTGGGCCGAGTGGTGTCGAAGGTAACTCTAGCCATGCTCCACGTCCCGTTAGGTACCGGATCGAGCCGGTACACCGACTCGTGGTCCATTTCCCTGGTCGATCTGTCCTGGCTCCATGCGCCTCCGGCTCCCGCGTAGAAAGGATCAGAAAACCACACTCGGCCTTCGCGGTCGATTGCAAGATCGTTGGGAATGTTGAGCTTGTCGCCCTGGTAGCCGTCCGCCAGCACCACGGGACCGTCAGGATCGTAGCGGACGACCCGTCGAGCGCCGCCTTCGCATGCGTACAGCCGGCCATGCTCGTCGAACATCAGGCCGTTGGCGCAGTTCGTGCCATGCATGTACGGCGCGGTTGACCCTGTCAGGGGATCGTAGCGGTAGATGATGCTCCGCGGAATGTGGGTGAAGAGAAGGCCGCTCCCGTCCCACGCCGGGCCTTCTGTTACTCCTCCGAATGGCCCGGCAACGAGAGAGAACTTCCAGGTCAAGCGGGCCTCCTAGATTACTTCTCTGGACTCGCCGATCTCTTCGACGTCTCCTCCACCAAGCTCAGCGCCCACCTCCTTGATCAGCCCGAACTCGTGCCTCATACCCATGTGCATCTGCCTGGAGTCAGTGCTGAACAGCACAAACCTCGCACCCTCCTTAAGCCACTTGATCGTCAGGTCAACGGTCTGGTGGTGGATCAGCACGGGTATGTTTCGAGCGCGGCACTTGGCAATTATCGTGCGGAGGGCCTCCTCGTACTTGGGATGATCGTACATGTCCGGCACTCCAAGGGTGATGCTCAGATCGTTGGGCCCCACGAATATGCCGTCGATGCCCGGCACCTCTAGCATCGCGTCGAGGTTCTCAATGGCCGGAACGCTCTCTATGCCCACAAGGCAAACGGAGTCGGCGTTCCGTTGCTCTAGGTACCGCCGCGAATCCTCGCTCGGGAACTCGCCGGTTGCCATGGCCTTGTCCAATACCTGGCCCTTGAGCGGCCGCCACTTGGCGGCTCCCACAACCTCAACCACTTCCTCCACCGTTTCGCAGTAAGGAGCGAGGATGCCCTGCGCGCCCGCGTCGAGCGCCTGCGTAATGTAATGGGACCATGGCACCACCACGCGGACAATCGGCACCACGCCTGTGTGAGACATTGCGGACATGATGTCCCCTACTTCCCCTCGGTCCAGAGGCGCATGTTCAGTATCGAAAATTAGGTAGTCGAGCCCGAAGTCCGCGTAGGCCGACGCCCATCTTGGGCTTCGCCCGATGCTGACCATCGCACCGTAGGCAATCCCGCCGGCTTGCATCTTCTCTTTGAGGTCTCTTCCGCGCATACTTCACATCCGTTCCGTGCATTGGGATGACAGTGACAGTTCGGATTGTACGGGCCCCCATGCGAGAGTCAAGAAGGGCGTGCCGAAGAGGCATGCTCCAACTGCCCTGTGCTATCATTCGTGACGGATTTTGCAAGCTTGAGGAGCCAACCGCTTGCCTGAGGCTGGAGACGCCATTAGGGAACGCATTCGGGAGGCGCTCGCCTCCCAGCGGTGGCCGACCACCACAGTACTTTCCGGACTGCTGGCTGCTCAGGACGCGCTGGGCTACCTCCCCGACGAAGCTATCGAATTGGTGGCGGAGTTCAACGATGCATCGATCAACGACGTGTGGGGAGTAGCGTCCTTCTACACGAATTTTCGTTTCAGTCCACCGGGGAATCACGTCGTGGAGGTCTGCTGGGGTCCCACATGCCACCTGATGGGAGCCGCCCTGGTGCTCGATCGGGTGCAGCGGGAGCTTGGCCTCAAAGACGAAGGCGAGACGGCGGACTCCAACATCACGCTCAAATACAACACCTGCCTGGGGGCCTGCGCGCAGGCGCCAGTAATCAGCGTCGATCACAGGCTGATGGGGCGCATCGATCCGGACGGCGCAGCAAGCGTGCTGGCTGAACTGCCCCAAGGCTAGCGACTTACGTACGACTAACGTGACCACCTATCAGGAACTGAAACGAGATGCGGACGAGCGCTGGCAGGCGCTTGTAAATGGCAACAGGCCTTGGATAAGGGTTGGAGCCGCAATGTGCGGTCAAGCTGCCGGCGCGCTTGGGGTGCTCGACGCCTTGCGGGAAGCACTCGATTCAAGGGGACTGGACGCCGAGCTCAGCAGCGTTGGCTGCATCGGAACCTGCTACGCAGAGCCTCTGGTAGACGTCCTAACCCCCGGCGGTTCACGCGTATTCTTCAGCAATGTCACCTCTGATAACGCCGCCGTCATCGTCGAGACATACCTCGAGAAAGGCACCATACCTTCAGGCGGAGCTTTCGGCTTTATTGGCGATGTCCCAGTGGACGGCCTGACCGACCTGGACCTTGAGGCTCCACGGAAGTTTGAGCACCGCATAGCTCTTCGAAACGCGGGTAATCTCGTTCCCGGAGACGTTGACCAGTACGTTGCCAATGGTGGGTACGAAGCGCTGAACCGGGCCCTCCAGTCCATGGAGCCTGCCGAAGTTCTCGAGGAGATCAAGACCTCCGGACTTCGCGGCCGTGGAGGCGCTGCCTTTCCGACCGGAGTTAAGCTCAGCTTCCTGGTAGGCTCGCCCGGGCCGCCGAAGTACATACTCTGCAACTGCGAAGAGGGCGATCCCGGCGCGGTAAACGACAAGGGGATCCTGGAGAGCGACCCACACACACTCTTGGAAGGTCTTGTCCTGGCGGGCTACGCCACGGGCGCATCCAATGGCATCGTGTTCGTAAGGCACGGACATGACGGCCCTATAGACAGGATGGACGAGGCGATCCGGCAAGCATACGACAGGGGCCTCCTGGGGCAGAATATCCTGGGTTCAGACTTCAGTTACGACGTGGAAATCTCATTGACCGGCGAGTCTTACGTCGCGGGCGAAGAGACAGCGCTGATGGAGTCAATCGAGGGAAACCGGGCGATGCCCAGATTCAGGCCGCCCTTCCCGGCGGCATACGGCGTCTGGGGCAAGCCAAGCAACATAAACAACGTAAAGACCCTCTCTTACCTGCCGGAGATCGTGGCCAAGGGCGGCGAATGGTTCTCATCTATCGGCGTCAACAGAAGCACCGGCACTGCCATTCTCTGCCTGAACGGCCAGATCAGCAGGCCGGGCCTGTACGAGGTTCCAATGGGCCTTACGCTGGGTCAGGTAATAGACGAAATTGGCGGCGGCGTTCCTGGCGGCAAGAAGCTGAAGCTGCTGCAAACCGGCGGCCCGCTGGGAGGAGTGCTTGGGCCCGATGCGATGGACATCACGCTGGACTTCGAGGCCATGGCGGAAGCGGGAGCGATCCTTGGGTCCGGAGGCATAATCATAGCCGACGACGATACGTGCGCCGTGGACCTGACACGCGTCCTCGTGTCCTTCTGCCAGTACGAGTCCTGCGGCAAATGCTTCCCATGCAGGCTTGGCATGACTCACCTGATGGAGATCGTGGAGCGCATAGCCAAGTTCGAAGGCCGACCGGGAGATCTGGAACTGATGCGGCAGATCGGAGGCAACATGCAGGCCGCCTCCCTCTGCGGGCACGGGCAGCTTGGATTCAACCCTATCAGTTCCGCCTTCAATCACTTCGAAGAAGACTTCAAGCTGCACCTGGAAGAGAGCAGGTGCATTACTGGAGGCTGTGCCAATCCCATAATCACGCCGCGCAACACCCGTCCGTTCGCAGACGCCTACGAGGCGGTGCAGATGACTCACACCAGCTGGTAAAGGCCCGCACGCTAAAGCAACGGGCCGCATCCTATCGAACATAGCGGAGCCAGAGTATGCCGGACCAGCTAACACTGACCATAGACGGCACGGAGGTGAAGACCACGCCTGGGAACAACGTGCTCCAGGCGGCAATGGACGCCGGCATTTACGTTCCGTACCTGTGCTATTACCCGGGCATGAAATCCTTCGGCGCCTGCCGGATGTGCGTGGTTGACGTGGAGGGCGGCCGTGGCGCGCCGGCATCCTGTACGACTCCCGTTGCCGACGGCATGGTCGTAAACACGCAGACTCCGGAGATCGTTGATCTGCGACGCGGGATCATGGAGATGCTCATTTCTGAGCATCCTCATGGCTGCCTGACCTGCCATCGCATCGACCTGTGCGGCCCAGCGGATATCTGCCAGAGACACGTGTCGGTAAACGACAGGTGTGTGACGTGCCCCAAGAACGATCGCTGCGAACTCAAGGACACGGTCCGCCACCTTGAGCTGGACATGGACACGCCGCTCACATACAACAATCGCCACCTGCCCCTGGCCGTGGACGACCCGTTTTGGGAGATGGACATGAACCTGTGCATCGTCTGCGGGCGGTGCGTCAGGGTCTGCGACGAAATCCGCGCTGACAACGCCCTCACCTTCCTCGATCGCGCGGGCCGCAGCCTCATCGGGACATCCCACGGCGTTTCGTTGCTGGAGTCCGGATGCGAGTTCTGCGGCGCATGCATCGACGTCTGCCCTACAGGGGCGCTAGTGGAACGCGAGCACAAGTGGGACAAGGCGGTACGCACGATCACGAGTATCTGCCCCCACTGCCCAGTCGGCTGCTCGATGAAGCTGGAGATCAATCGGAGGAACAGGGTCATACGGGCCATTCCGGAACGCCGAGCTGAGGCCAATCGCGGACAGGCTTGCCTGAAGGGCAAGTTCGGCCTTGGGTTTGTAAACAGCAGAAAGCGCCTCAAGAAGCCCTTGTTGAGGGAGAACGATGAACTTGAGGAGGTGTCCTGGGAGGAGGCCCTTCAAGCTGTCGCTTCGAAGCTCCAGACATACCGGAACGGCGGCTACGCTCTGCTTACGTCTCCCAAGAGCACGAACGAAGACCACTTCGTGGCGCAGAAGTTCGCCAGGACCGTGATGTCCACCAACAACGTAGACGTGTCTTCCAACGTGCGGCCCGAGCTTGTGAAGGCACTTGGCAGAATGCTCGGACAAGAAGCGGGGACTAACCCGATATGGGGCCTCGACGATGCCAAGTGCATACTCGTCGTGTCCAGCAATGTCACCGAGGAGCAGAACGTTGCCGCCGTGCCCGTTAAGCGCGCCTCAAAGCAGGGCTCGAAGGTCATAGTGATCGACCAGCGGGAAACGGAGCTGACAAGATACGCCAGCCAGTGGCTGCGGCCCAAGCCTGGCAGTGAAGCCACTCTAATCGGCGGGATGCTCAGGGTCATCATGGACGAGGCTCTCGACGACCACGAGTTCATGGCCGAGCGATGCGAAGGGGCCAAAGAACTCAAGAACAGCCTCTGGGAGTTCGATCTTCTCAGGGTGGAGAGGCTTACTGGCATTCCGCGCAAAGAGGTCCAGGCCGCCGCGCGCACGTTTGCGGCGAACGGGCCGGCCGCCATCCTGTATGGCCTCGAGACCGTGCCGGCCGAGGCCCGGGACGCCTGCGCCACGGGGCTTATCAACCTCGCGTTGGCAACGGGCAACGTAGGAAAGGAGTCCTCAGGCCTTTTCCCGCTCTTCCCGGGCGCAAATGAGCAGGGCGCAAAAGACGTTGGATGCTCGCCGGATCAGCTACCCGGGTACAGACCGGTTGACGACGACGACGTGCGGACCGTGTTCGGCGAACTCTGGAACACCACTATCCCCCAAGCCGAAGGGCTGGGCGTGCGGGACGTTGTCGCGGCCATAGAAGACGGCCGCATCAAGGCGCTGCACATTCTCGGCGACAGCGCCAGTTTCACGAATGGGCAGATCGGGGAGTTCATGCCAGCACTCGCGAAGCTGGACGTGTTGATCTTGCACGAGACGGCGCCCAACGACCTGACGGAACTGGCGCACGTGGTCCTCCCTGCGACGACCTTTGCTGAGAAGAACGGCACGTACACCAACATGGAGCGCCGCGTCCAGTTGCTCCGGCCTGCCATCGGGCCGCGCGGAGAGGAGGAGCCGGACTGGCGAATCCTAAGCTGGATTGCCAGGGAGTTGGGCGCTTCCGGGTTCGACTACGAGTCCGCTGAGGACGTCTTCAGCGAAATAGCAAAGCTAGCGGACATCTACGCCGGGATCAACTACGCAGACCTCAACGATGAGGGGATCCAGTGGCCGCGCACAGAAGGCGAACCCCAAGGCACTTCGATTATGAACGCGCCGAATGGCGAGCAGCCGAAGCCTCGCATGGAAGCCATGACTCTCGTGCAGCCTCCTCCGCGTTTCGAGGCCGGCCTGTACCTGGCCAAGGGCCGCCTCCTGCACGATAACGACCGACCGATGACTGTGGTCAAGAACAATGGCACCCAGCACGTGGAGCGCGAGGAGATTATCGAGATTCACGAGAGTGACGCAGCCGAACTCGGGATATCGGACGGCGATTCTGTGTTGGCGACCACTCCTTCCGAGAACATCCAAGGTACGGCTCGGCTGACGAGCCCGCATCCAGGACTCGTTACGATGACGGGCCTGTTCGCAGATGTGGTCACTGCTACCCACGACAGCGAAGACCCCGACCCGATGCTCAAGATGCCGGGCCTGCCGCTGGAACAGGTCCAGGTCGTCAAGACTTAGCAGTCGGCGTAGCTACGCCCTGCGTCGGTCATGCTAAGATGAGACTGGCCCGGTGTGGTCACCGGGTCCACCCCACCCGCACATTTGAGGAGCCCGATGACAACCGCAAAGAGACGCGCCTTCGCCAAGCCTAAACTGGCTGAGGTGAAGGTAACCCGCCGCGAGAACTTGACCCACGACCTGTACCTGGTGTGGATCGAGAAACCGGAAGGATTCACATTCAAGGCAGGCCAGTACTGCACCATCGGTCTTGACGGCATAGAGCGTCCTTACTCCATTTCGTCCGCGCCGTACGAAGACGAGATTGAACTGTACGTCGAGACACTCCCTCCCGACATTGGCGTGCTGACGCCGAAGCTGGACGAGTTGGTTGTGGGCGACTCAGTGACGATCAGGCCACGCGCCAAGGGCATCTTCACATTCAAACCGAGGTGGCCCAACCAGGTCCTCGTAGGCACAGTAACCGGCATGTGCCCCTATGTGAGTTTCCTTCGCGAGTACATCCACGCAGGCAAGGAAGGTCACCGGTTCTACATCCTCGAAGGCGCAAGCTACGTTGACGAGTTTGGGTACGACAAGGAGTTCGCCGCCCTGGAGCAGGAGCACCCCGACCTGCTCACATTCGTGCCGACCGTCAGCCGCCCGACGGAGGAGCGCAACGCCGGATGGGCGGGCCAGACCGGAAGGGTCAACCTGATACTGGAAGACTACCTTGATGAGTGGGGACTCGCTCCGGAGGATACCCTGATCTACGCCTGCGGCCACCCGGAGATGATTGAAGACGTAAAGGCCAGGATGATCCCCAAGGGTTACAAGGTGGAAGAGGAACGCTTCTGGAAGGAGAGTTGACCCGCACTCTCTGCCAATGACCACACCGGCGCGGCGCCAGTATCTCCGCATCAAGAAGGAACATCGCGACGAGATTCTTCTGTTCCGGATGGGGGATTTCTACGAGACGTTCGATGACGACGCCCGGACGATCTCGCGAGAGTTGGAGATCGCGCTTACATCCCGCGAAATGGGGAAGGGCCAGCGCATTCCGCTGGCAGGCATCCCATACCACTCACTGGACGCGCACCTGTCGCGCCTGATCAAGAAGGGCTACCGCGTCGCTATCTGCGAGCAGACGAGCGACCCTCTCCATTCCAAAGGACTGGTCGATCGTGAGGTGGTGAGGGTGGTAACGCCCGGCACCGTCACCGAAGACTCGGTCCTCAAGGGCAACGCCAACAACTACCTGTCCGCCGTAATCATCGACGGGGATGAGGCCGGTCTGGCCTATGCGGACATCTCGACCGGGGAGTTCGCGACCACTAGCATGCCTTTGGACCGGCTGGCGACCGAGATTGGCCGACTGGAGCCGGCCGAGATCATGGCGCCTGAGGACCAGGACGCCCTTCCGTTCGTTACCGAGGCCGCTCTAACGCCGGTTACTCCCGACGCGTTTCACCCGCAGTGGGCGCGGGAGACGTTGCTGGACCACTTCGGCGTGCAGTCGCTGGAAGCGTATGGCTGCGAGCGCATACCCCTGGCGGTCAGGGCCGCGGGCGCAATCGTGGACTACCTCGGCTCAACCCAACGGGGGTCATTGGGCCAGGTCACATCGTTGCATACGTATTCCACGGACGCGTACATGGTGCTGGACCCGCAGACCAGGCGAAACCTAGAGCTCTTCGAAGGCGGCCGCTGGGGAGAGCAAGGAGCATCGCTCACCGCCGCGCTGGACCGGACCAAGACGCCCATGGGGGGCAGGCTGCTCCGGCGCTGGATCGGGCAGCCGCTACTCGACGGGAAGGAGATCGCGCGTCGGCAGGAAGCGGTCGCGTGGTTCCACCGCAGCGCCCTCCGCAGGGAGCGTGTGGTCGCGAGGCTAGAGTCGATGTCAGACATGGAAAGGCTCGTCAGCCGAATCTTGAACCTAACGGCGACTCCCAGGGACCTGTCCGCTCTCGAGCGCGGCCTGAGCGCCGCCCCGGATATCATGGACCTGCTCAGGGAGGACGATGACCGGGCCCAGGTGGAGTGGCTTGCCGACGGATTCAAGGACACGACCGAGACGACTGCGCTGCTGAGCCGATCGATTGCTGAAGACCCGCCACTCTCTATGGGCGAGGGCAAGGTGATCAAGAGAGGCTTCTCTCCTGACCTTGATGACCTGCTGGAGTCCAGCCGAAGCGCGCGCGACTACATCGCCTCGCTGGAGAAGCGCGAGCGCGAGCGCACCAGCATCAAGTCGCTAAAGGTCGGATACAACCGGGTGTTCGGTTACTACATCGAAGTGAGCAACCCAAACCTGTCGAAGGTCCCGGAAGACTACGTTCGCCGCCAGACGCTCGTTGGCGGCGAACGCTTCATCACGCCCGAGATGAAAGAGTACGAGACGCGCATCCTCAACGCCCAAGAGCGCATCGAAGAGCTGGAGTCCTCCCTCTTCAGGCAGGTGTGCCGCCAGGTCTCGGACGCTTCGGCCCCGATCGTGGCGACAGCGCAAGCGCTGGCCCGGACTGACGTCTTCGCGTCGCTAGCCGAGGTCGCGTCCCTCCACGGCTACGTGCGGCCGGAGGTTGATGACGGGCCCGCCATCCAGATCCGCGGCGGCAGACACCCCATGGTTGAGCGCACGCTGCCGTCCGGCACGTTCGTACCCAACGACACCGAACTGTCCACAGACGACGAGCAGGTAGTGATCCTCACCGGCCCCAACATGGCCGGCAAGTCCACTTACATCCGGCAGGTCGCGCTGATCGTGTTGATGGCGCAGATCGGCAGCTACGTGCCCGCCGACTCAGCCCGTATTGGCGCCGTAGACCGCATCTTCACGCGCGTCGGGCTGCAGGACGACCTTTCCGTGGGGCAGTCGACTTTCATGGTCGAGATGGTGGAGACGGCCGCGATACTCAACCACGCAACGGCACGGTCGCTCATAGTCCTGGACGAAATCGGACGCGGCACCAGCACCTACGACGGCCTCGCGATCGCGCGGTCGGTGGCCGAGTACGTTCACAACCATCCCCGCCTTGGCAGCAAGACGTTGTTTGCTACCCACTACCATGAACTGACCGCGCTCGCGGACACACTTCCTCGCGTGCGCAACTACAACATCGCCGTTTCAGAGGACCAGGGCAACGTCGTCTTCTTGCACCGCATCGTGCCCGGAGGCGCGGACAGGAGCTACGGCGTCCACGTCGCTCAGTTAGCCGGGATGCCCTCCAGCATCATTCACCGGGCGTGGGAACTCCTGAAGGAGCTGGAGCACGGTTCGATGAACAACAAGAGACCGGGTACTGGCCGGTCGAGATGGCGCGCCCCGGCAGTCGCGCAACTCTCTCTATTGGGAGTGAATGATCCCGCACTGGAGGAGCTGCTTTCTATCGATGTCAATTCCATGACGCCTATGGACGCTCTGAACAAGCTCTACGAGCTGCAGACCAAGGCACGCGGGAACGCCTGACACCTAGGCTTCAACAATGAGGGGCAATCGATAGCGTCGCACCCCGTTACCTTTGTAAAGTTGACTGGCCTCCGGTGCGGCATTCATAATCCGTCCTGAGAACATTCGCGGCTAACACGTTGGTCGAGTCCCGTATCGAGAGAGGTGACGCGTTGCAGGTTGAGACGATCCCCGCAAGCCCTGCCGAGCTCAGGGCCCTTTTCAGGACGAGCGAGTTGGTCAGACCCACGTCGGGAATGGCGCCGGGACGCGTACAGGCCAACCTGGTTGTTCTTCCGAAGGACCTCGCCTTCGATTTTCTGCTCTTCTGCCAGCGGAACCCGAAGCCATGTCCGCTGCTTGAAGTGGTTGAGGCAGGATTTATGGAGCCAGCAACGTTTGCGCCCGGGGCTGACCTGCGGACGGACGTGCCCCTGTACCGGGTCTACGAGTACGGGGAACTGACGGCGGAGGTCCCGGATGTGTCTGAGTACTGGCGGGCCGACATGGTGTCGTTCCTGCTCGGCTGCAGCTTCACGTTCGAGTCAGGTCTCATCAATGGCGGCATACCGCTCCCTCACTTCGAGACCGGCGCCAACGTACCCATGTTCATCACCAATGTTCCAACCCAGTCCGCGGGAGCCTTCTCAGGCCCGCTCGTCGTCTCGATGAGGGCCGTGCCCAAGGACAAACTGGTGAAGGCCGTACAGATCACGTCGAGATTCCCTGGCGTGCACGGAGCGCCCGTGCACATCGGCAGCCCTGAAGACATCGGCGTTAGCGACGTCAATGCGCCGGACCTCGGGGACCCCACCGTCTTTCATGACGATGATGTGCCGGTGTTCTGGGCATGCGGCGTCACGCCTCAGGCTGTGGCCATGAGTTCGAAGCCGCCGCTGATGATCACACACTCCCCCGGGCACATGTTCATCACGGACGTGAAGGACGAAGACCTGGCTGTACTGTAGTCAGTATCGCCCACTTCCAATGCCGAACAGCGTTGAAGACATCATCCTGGCCCATGACCGCAGGGGAATATCGCAACTTCGGAAGCATATGGAACCGGACTTCTGCGACGATGCGGCCGCGTACCTGCTGGAGTGCGTCGACCCTGGACCCAGCACAGTAATCATCGCCACGGGCTTCTACATCCTCAGCGCCGGCGCGCCGGAGACCGACGGGCCGTTGGGGGCCGTCGTAATCGGCGATGCGCTCAACGCCCTGGGTCACGACGTCGTCCACGTGACCGACAGGTACGCTGCGCCTCTGATGTCCAGGCTGCGCGGCGATGCGTGCCGGGTGGTCGACTTTCCGATCGCGGGCGAGTCGGAGAGCAAGGCGTTCGCGAGAGAGGTGCTCGAAGAGGTCGCGCCTGCCGCGGTGGTGTCGATCGAGCGGTGTGGCCTGACAGACGACGGCCACTATCGAAACATGCACGGCGACGACATCAGCGACTATAACGCGAGGGTGGACCACCTGTTCACCAACCACGATAGGACCGTAGCTATCGGTGACGGCGGCAATGAGATCGGAATGGGCAACCTTGCCCGGCACGTGACAGAAGTGCCGAGCCTTGTGAAGTTTCCCTGCGTCACAGAGGTGAGCAGGTTGGTGATAGCCAGCGTGTCCAACTGGGGCGGGTACGGACTCGTCGCATCCATGTCGAAGCTGGCCGGGAGGGACCTGCTCCCCACGATCGAAGAAGAGCAGGACCTGCTAAGAAGTGCGGTGGCCGCAGGATGCGTAGACGGCATGAGCGGCAAAGTAGAGCCTAAGGTGGACGGATTCACGATGGAGGAGAACAGCGACGCGCTACGCGAGCTGCGCGCACACGTCGCCGCCG
Source organism: Dehalococcoidia bacterium (assembly GCA_965116985.1). Taxonomy (GTDB): domain Bacteria; phylum Chloroflexota; class Dehalococcoidia; order Lucifugimonadales. The sequence continues at coordinate 1,355,674 of OZ220745.1, forward strand.
AGAGTATCTCCGACCAGCCAGGCTGACGCGGGCTCAGGCTGAGCCGTACGGAGGACCGGCTAGACGGGGTCCAGCAACTCCGCCAGACCCTCGATGTCGCGGAGCTTCGCCAGCGCCTCCCGCTCTATCTGCCGGATTCGCTCCCTTGTAAGGTCGAGGTCCCGCCCGATCTCTTCCAGTGTACGCGGCCTGCCGTCGGTCATGCCGAAGCGCAGCTCCAACACTAACCGGTGCCGCTCCGGCAGTACTTTCAGCGCGCTCTCCACGTCTTCCTTGAGCGCAACCTCCACGGCCAGGTCGTCAGGAGCCGCCTCAGCTTGACTCTGGACGAAGTCCTCCAGCGTGGCGTCCTCGCTTCCGACAGGGGCCTGCAAGGAGACTGTGTGCAGCCTCTGTTCAAGCAGCCGGTCCAGCTCTTCCATCGACCAGCCCAGCTCGGCCGCCAGTTCCTTCCTCGTTGGCTCCCGATCCAGCGCCTTTTTCAAGTTAAGCTCTGCCCTGCTAAGCCGCTGGACTCGTTCCACGATGTGCAGCGGAAGCCGAATTGTCCGTGCCTGACGCGCCAAGGCTCGCGTCACAGCCTGCCTGATCCACCATGTGGCATAAGTGCTGAACTTGAACCCACGCTGGGGCTGGAACTTCTGAACAGCCCTGATGAGGCCAAGATTGCCCTCTTGGACGAGGTCAAGAAAGGGGACGCCCAGGCTGGAGAACTTGCGGGCGATGCTTGAGACCAAGCGAAGGTTGCGGCTTGTCAGCACCTCCGTCGCCTCACGACACTCACGCTCGACGCGCTCCCAGCGGTCTTCCAGAAGCGCTGCTGTCAGGCTTCGTCCCTCATGGTTATCGTCCTGGTTGTCACGGCTGCGCCTCTCCAGGTCATCGAGAGCGTCTGCCGGCAGAAGCCTGCAAAGGCAGGAGGCAGCCATTACATCCTGAAGAAACGTGTCGGGCGGACAGCCACACATTGAAGAAGCCATCTCCACCAGGTCTTGCGGCGGCCTGCCTTCCAGCATTTCCTTCAAGCGCGGAAGCACTACAAGAGTGTGAACCGGCTGCTCCTCTCCCGTCTCTCCCGCCGCCCTGGCGAGTTGCGCCAGATGTCGCCTGTGTACCTTCAGCTGCTCGAACAAGACGCGCCCCAGCACAAGCGGCCTGGGCTCCACGAGGTGGCTCTCTTCATAGATCCGGCGCGCCTCATCCAGGCACTGCCCAGACTGCACCGCCATACCCAGCCTGAGCTCCTCCTCAACTGTGAGCAGCGGATGGCGGCCTATCTCGTCCATGTAGTCGCCAACCGCGTCGAGTCCCCGATCGGCTTGCGCGCCAGCGTGGGCCGGCCTTGTGCTGCGGTCACCCAGGGCCGCCCCGTTGGACGCGCCCACGTTCTCGTTCATGCCTATCCCGTCTCCCTCCGGGCGTGCTCAATTCGGTCCATCGCCTCCTGCGCCGCTTCCCTAACAGGTCGTTCCGGATCCCTGAGAGCCTCTGAGATCGGGTCCAGCGCGCGCCTGTCGCCTGTCAGCGAAAGCGCCACGACCGCCGCTGCCCTCACATCCCAGTAGACGTCTTCCATGACTTCTGTCAGCGGATCGACCGCCTGACCTCCGATGCCACCAAGAGCGACCGAGCAAGCCTCTCGTAGGTTCTCTTCCGACGACTGCAGTCCTTCGATCAGAACGTCGATCGCCTGCTCGTCGCCTATGAGGCCAAGAGCCGTGGCCGCCGTCTCCTGAATCCTTGGACTGGGCCGCGACATCGCGGCCAGCACCTGCTCGAGCGCAACGGGACCCATCCTGCCAAGCGCCGTGCCCGCCGCAATTCGCGCGCCACGGTCCGGATGGTCTGCCGCGGGCAGCACCACGTCGATCGCCTCCTCTCCAATCTGGGCGAGCGACGCCGCTGCCGCCGAACTGACCATATAGTTCGCGTCCGCCAGCACGCGAACCAACGACTCAGCGTGCCGCGCTTCTCCAATATGCCCGAGGGCGCCCGCTGCGGCGCGGCGCACGTTGGCGTCTAGGTCCTCAAGCGCATCTGCCAGCAGCTGCCCAGCCTTCAGAGACTGAATGCGCCCAAGAGCTTCAGCCGCGGCCGCCCTGAGCTGCACATCATCGCTCTCAAGGGCGTTCAGCAGAGCATCCTCGGCCACGGATGCGCCAATGCGGCCCAGCGCACGCGCCGCGCCAGGACGAACCTCGGCTTCTCCCGTCTGGACCGCGGAGACGAGTTCATCCGCCACTTCATCGCCGAGCGTGACGAGCGCCGATAGCGCTGCTTCCGCAACCCCCCTGTCCTGGTCCGCGGTATACGCGATCAGGTCCGGCGCGGCGCCTGACGCGCCCATCTGCCCAAGCGCCCATGCCGCGCCGCTCCGTCCGGCGGCTCCCTGGCTGTGCAGATGCAACAGGAGACGCTCGGCCGCGGGCATTCCGATGCCTGCCAGAGCCCGGGCCGCCGCAAGTCTCTCCTCCGCTCTGCCGGACTCCAGCGCGGCCATTACCGGACCGACCGCTATCTCGCCAAACCGGGCCAGCGCAGCCGCAGCCCCGACCCTCGAGCGCTCGTCATCATCGCCGAGCACCCGAACCAGCGAGCCGATCGCGTCCGAGTCCCCAATACGGCCAAGGGCCTCCGCGGCAGCTTCTTTCACGTCCGAATCAGCATCGGTGAGCGCCTTCTCGAGCACCCGGGCCGCAGTAGAGCCGCCGATCTCGCCAAGTGCGGTTGCCGCTGCCCTTCTCACGCTCCAGTCCGGATCCGACAGAGTCCTGGACAGGCCGTCAATCGCGTCATCCGCGCCGACCTTACCCAGGGCCGACGCCGCCAACCTGCGTGAGTCCGCCTCGTCAGCCGAAAGGGCTGCCGACAAGGCCCGAACTGCAGGCTCGCCTATTCCCTGCAGCGCGATTCCCGCCGCTTCTCTGACGTTGCGGTTCGTGTGTCCAAGCGCCTCGATCAACTCGGGCACGGCTGCTTCGCCTCCCACCTCTCCAAGCACACGGGCCGCAGCCTCGCAGATCTGCCACCTGTCTTCCCTGAGTGCGGGCAGCAAGGTATCGACGCACGGCTCGCCAATTCGAGCCAGCGTAGACGCCACCGCGCTCCGAAGGGAGTCGCTCGGCCCATAGAAGACATCCATGAGAGCAGGGATCGCCGGCTCTCCGACGAGACCCAGTCCATGAGCCGAGGTCCTTCGTACCCTGACATCTGCATCGCTCATGCCCTCAACCATGCGCCCCACTCCCGTATCCCCAAGCCCGCCCAGCGCCAGGGCGGCGGCGTCCTGCAATTCTGAATTCTCGCCGTTCAGCGCAGCGAAGAGCGGCTCCACCGCCGTCGCGTCGCCCATGGCGCCCAACGCCTCCGCTGCCTCCAGGCATACGGACGGGTCGCGCCTGTGTCTCAAGGCTTTCACAAGTCCCTTTACGTTGCCGTCCGTGCGAAGCTTTCCTACGTCCGGAGTTGACCCAATGCCGAATATCCGCATGACAATCCTTAGGAGTGACTGCGCAAGCGCAGCGGGATGCAGCCCTGCAGGCGGGCCCGGTGAGTTTAACCGGTCGGCGGCCCGGATTGCGGGCGCATCCACCAACAGCCTTTCGCACCACAAGCATATGCCACGGCACGCGGCGGGCGCAGTACACCGAAAGCGGGCGCGCTCCATTGACTGTTACGGAAGCAGAGACCAGTTGGATTGCGGAAGGCGCCGTATGTTTGACAGGCTACTTGAGTGCGGCTTACATTCAGCTTCCACCAATGAGTTCAAGTTACGCGAGCGGAGCATCATGACCACACAGCACCAGGACTTCTGGTTCTTCGCGATGGCCGACACGCAGTTCGGCATGTTCGCGACGTTCGGCGCTCGAGGCGCCGAGTCCATCGCGCGATCCAAGCTGCGGGGCCTCGAGGCCCCGCCGGAGGCTGCGAACACGACCGGCATTGAGATGGAGTGCGAACTCTATGGGAGGGCTGTAGCCGCCGCCAACCGATTGGGGCCGGACTTCGCCACTATCTGCGGTGACCTTGTAGACGACCCGGACGATCCCACCCAACTTGACGCTCTGTTCCGTCTAACCGGTGAGCTTGACCGCCGGATCCCGATGCGCTGGGTGGCAGGCAATCACGATTGCGGCCTCACGCCAACACGCCAGTCGATCGACGAGTACAGGTCTCGGTTCGGGGCCGATAACTACTACTTCGATCACAAGGGCTCCAGGTTCGTAGTCTTCAATAGCTCGGTCTGGTTCGATCCTTCAGAGGTACCGGACGAGCTAGCCTTTCAGGAGTCCTTCCTGCGACAGGCCATGGCAGATGCGCGCAGCGGGGGCGCGGCCCACATCGTAGCGCTCCATCACCATCCCCTCTTTGTGAAACACTCACTGGAGGCGGATGACTGGATGGTGATTCCCGGGGAGCGCAGGCGCATCCTGCTGGACATTTTCGAAGAGCACGGCGTGAGCCTCTCCATCAGCGGGCACTTGCACCGGAACCAGATTGCACGCTATGGCGACATCCAGCTTGTTTCGACCGGCCCCGTCGGCTGTCCGCTAGGAGCCGACCCTTCGGGCGTAAGGGTGGTAAAGGTCTACCAAGACAGGATCGAGCACGAGTACTTTGCCATGGACCGCATTCCGGAAGCCGTCAGGCTGTGAATGTCGTCACTCCCCCAACGCATCCGCCAGCCGTTCCGCCCAGGCCTCCAGCAGATCGTCGAGCTCCGCTCCGCAGTGCGGGCAGTCGAAGTCCCCAAAGCGTATCCTCGTTCCGCACTGCTCGCATCCCTCGATCTCATAGAGGCTGTTGAGCACCTTCTGAACATCCTCCGGCGTAGCCACACTTACACTCTCCGCGCTTGATGACTGCTGGAGCCAGCATATCAGAGCACCATTGCCCGCTCTGCTACTCCGAGCGCACTTACCTGTTCCACGAACGGCAAGATCGTGCCGGCAGGCGGGAGTTCTTTCGGTGTCAGGACTGCGAGCTTGTGTTTGTGCCGCCGCAGTTTCACCCGACGCACGACGAGGAACGAGACCGCTACCTGCAGCACAACAACGATCCATCTGATCCGCGGTACCGCGCCTTCCTGTCCAGACTGTTCGATGAATTGAATCCGTTGCTGCCCGAGGGCGCAGAGGGTCTCGACTTCGGAGCAGGTCCCGGCCCAGCGCTGGCTCAGATGACGGCGGAGGCCGGCTTCGCGGCGCAGGTCTACGACCCCATCTTCTTCCCGGACACCGGCGTGCTGGATGAAACGTACGACTTCATCACCTGCACCGAGACGGCGGAGCATTTCCGGGACCCCGGACGCCAATTCAGGCTACTTGACGGACTGCTGCGCGCTCCGGGATGGCTCGGCGTGATGACGTCTATGCTCGACGATCCGTCGCGATTCGCGGGTTGGTACTACCACCGCGATCGGACGCACCTGTGCTTCTACAGCGAGCGGACGATGAGATGGATCGCAGAGCGACATGGGTGGCAGGCTGACTTTCCCCGCAAGAACGTTGCGCTCTTCATGAAGCCCGCCTAGTCCGGACTTCATGCTGGGCTGGCCCCGGCACGCATCTGCCACGATCATGCGCGCACTTGCCTTCTGAGAACGCCAGTGCTAATATGTGCTAATGGACACCGAACAGCATATCGATCTGCGCCATGCCGCGTGCTTCGCGCGCGCTGGCTCCATAGTTGGCGCGGGCCCTTCAATCAAGACAGGACTGTGACTTTTCTGGGACATACTGGTGCGATGGTGCGACATTCAGGTACCAAAACGGGGCAGATCCGGGGACATCTTCAAATGCTCCCAGCTATGAAGATTCACAGAATGTCCCGAAATGTCACAGTATTTCAAAAAGAGCCTCTGTGGCCGCCCGACGGAAAGACAGCAAGCCCACGTCGAAGCCAGCCTGTTTCGGGGACCCTCCAGCGACGGCCGCTAGCAGACGTACCGGTCTCCCGATTCGCCAGACACTGCTTCTGAGGAACCTGCTGCAAATCCCTGCAGCACTTCCTGGGGCAGTCCACCAACACCCTCGTAGTGGGAATAAGGGTAGTCACGATAGTCGCTGCCTTCCGGCAGGGGCACCCAGCCGCGCTCCCTGTTCCACTCCATCGGCACGTCCGCGAATCGCGAGTAGCTCAGACCGTCGATGTTGATCGATGACTCGCCCTTGAGGACCATTTCGCTAACGACAAAGCCAGTCGAGGGCGACAGGCCATAACCGTGCCCGGACACCGTGACCACAAGGAAGTTCGACGGGTCAGGCAGGAAGTCGATGATCGGCCACATATCAGGCGTCTGCTCCACCACGCCCGACCAGCTCCTGATGACCGGGACCTCGGCAGCGCCCGACAAGAACTCCGCCAGCCGCCTGGCGATGTTTCGAATCAGCGGGGTGTTCGGCTTCCTTGGAGTCGTGTTGTCCACGTCGATCCACTCGTGGGGGCCGCCGCCGTACGCGAGGTTGCCGCGAACGGTCTGCCGCCCGTACAGCCCGTTGCCCACGAACCCACCGGCCCAGTGCCGGGGGATCGGCGCGGTTACGATGATCTCAACACGGGCGGGTGACACAGGCACGAACGCTCCGACCATCTCGGCCAGCAGCCCGGTCTGCGGCCCTGCCGCGCTGACGACGAAGTCGCACTCTATCTCACCACGGTTGGTCTCAACTACGGTGACCTTCCCACCGCTCATCTGGAATCCGGTGGCCGTGGTGTGCTGATAGATGCGCCCTCCGTGGTCCTGAATCGCCCAAGCGTAAGCTTGAACAACACGCTGCGGGTTGGTCTTTCCTTCCGTGGGGGCCATTACGCCGCCCACAACGTCAGGATTGACGACCGGCACGAGTTCCTTGATCTCCTGTGGGTCCATGAGATAAGAGGGCACTCCGGCCTTCAGGCACATCTCGTGCCCGGCCACGCAAGATTCCATCTGGCGCTCAGTCAGCGCCACACGGCATCTGCCCTGGATGTGCTCCGTTGGATAGCCAAGGCGTTCGTGCATCTCAGGCCATAACTGCAGCGCCTTAGTCGCCAGAGGAGTGACGGGCGGGTCGTGCGCCCGATGGCCAAGCCCGCCGCCGTTGCGGCCCGACGCCTCCCAGCCAACGACGCCCTTCTCCAGCACGACGACGTCCGCGCCTTGCTGGGCGAGCCACCAAGCGGAACTGAGGCCGGAGACACCGCCTCCAATGACCACTACCTCCGCTTTGTCCAGTTTGGTGCTAACCATTCAACTCTCCTGTGCAGTTCTCCGGCCTGGTTTGCTTAGGCCCCTAAATGTAAGCGCCCCGAAGTTCTCCGGGGCGCTCATGGTAACAATGTCTGTGCGGCTACTGCTGTCCGCGCAACCTCGGATCGAGCAGGTCCCTGAGTCCGTCTCCGAGCAGGTTGATGCCAAGCACCATCAGGGAGATGGCCACGCCGGGGAAGATCGCCAGCCAAGGAGCAGAGTACAGGTGGCTAACGCCGCCCATGGTGAGCATACCTCCCAGAGTCGGGTTGGGTTGCGGCACGCCGTAACCAAGGAAGCTGAGCGACGTCTCAGCCAGGATGGCGCTGCCCAAGCTGAGCGTCGCCAGCGTGATGACGGCTGCCATCACGTTAGGCACGATGTGCGTCAGCACTATGCGCTGGCTGGTGGCGCCCATAGCGTTCGCGGCGTCCACGTACTGGCTTTCCTTGATGACAAGCGCCGACGAGCGAAGCACCCTAGCGTACCACGGCGTCCATAAGATGCCGATGGCCAAGACAATCTTGAACATGGCCCAAGCCGCAATTGGAATGAAGCCAACGTCCGCGGGGAACACCGCGACGATCGTAATCAGCACCGGAAGCTGAGGGAAGGTAAGCCATCCATCCACGATGCGCTGAACGATCATGTCGAAGGTGCCGCCGTACCAGGCCGAGTAGACGCCCAAGAGCGTTCCTAGAGCGACGCTCAAGCCTACGACGCTAAGTCCCACGAGGGCGGACGTGCGCGTGCCGTGGATGATGCGGCTGAGGTAGTCCCGTCCAACGGCATCGAGGCCCAACGGATGCCGCCAACTGGGGCCGGGAATCCTGAAGGCTTCAAAGACGCCGCCGAAGTCAGACTGCTCTACGAGCCGCTCTGTGTGGGGTTCGTTAACACCCTCGGGAGCAACCCACGTTGCGAACAGCCCTACGAGGATGAAGAACATCATCATTATGAGGCCGAACGCCGCCAGCGGCTTCGTCCTGAAAAGTTGGAACCACAGGTCTATGTACCAAACTCGTTCCTTGCGTCTGGCGAGTAAGCCTTCCGCCTGGACGGATGGAGATGGGGCTCCTTCTGTAACCATAGCTCGATTCCTTCTGCTCTAGATTGCCGTACCCGGCTGCCCTGCGGCTACTCGTACCTGATTCTCGGGTCCAGGTAGCCGTAAGCAATGTCTACTATCAAGTTCGAAGTAACGATGAAGAACGCCAAGAACAGGTTGATGCCCTGGAGTACCGGATAGTCACGCCTGTTGACCGCCTCTACAAGCTCCCTACCAAGGCCCGGCACGTTGAAGATGCGCTCGATGATTACCTGACCGCCGACAATCAGCGGCACCTGCAAGCCAATTATCGTCACGATCGGGATCATCGCGTTCTTCACGGCATGCCGCCAAATGACAAGCCGTTCGCGCAAACCTTTCGACCACGCTGTTCTGATGTAGTCCTGCCTCAGGACTTCGAGCATCATGGACCGTGTCATCCTCATCACTGTGGCCGAGCCAAAGAGGCCGGCAACCGCCGTGGGTATGAGGAAGAACTTAATGTTCTGTATGGGATCCTCCAAGAAGAACACATACTGCATTGGAGGCACCCAGTCCCACAGGATGGACGGGATGACCAGTACGAGTGTGCCCAGCCAGAAGGACGGGATGGCGAGGCCTGTAATGGCAACTGACCTGCCGATGTAGTCACCAACGGTGTCCTGCCTGATGGCTGAGAATATTCCCAGCGGCACCGCTACCATCGTAGAGAGGATCAGCGTCATGAGTCCAAGCTGGACTGTCGGCCCGATCTTTTGGGCGATTGTTCCCATCACCGAGCGGGTGCCGGTAAAAGACTCTCCGAGGTTTGCGCCAAGGGCACCCCATCGCCAGTAAGACTTCGACGTCGAGATATACATGCGGACGCCGCCGGACTTAGTCTGGCCCATGGCCACGCCAGTAATCGGACGGTCGGTGAGGGCTTCGCCTTCCTTGTCCACCAGAGGAACGTTCTCCCAAGACTCCCCGAAGTCAGTGGTCTTGGCCACGAACATCGGGGCGCCGCCTACAAAGCCCCGGTCCCCCTCGACTGTGAACACCACCTGGTTTAGAGAGCTGGTTATGGCGACTGTCTCACCATTCTCGTCCTGGTAAGAAAGCTGGGTGGCGGTCCAGGTTGACCCTCCATCGTGGCTGCGAGCCACCGCGCCGTTCTCGCCAACTGCGACGATGTTGGAGGCCGTGGCCGCCACAACGTCCCTAAGGTTATCGCTGGTGCCCGATGAAACGGCGTTCCAATTTGCTCCGCCATCGGTCGTCCTGAGAATCGTGCCACTATCGCCCACAACGACGCCGTTGTTTCCGTCGATGAAGACAACGCCCCTCAGATTCTCAGTTGTCCCACTATCTTGAGAATCCCACCGGTTGCTCTCGAACTCTCTGCCCGTCAGAGGAATCGTCTCTGTGAAGACATCGCCCTTCTTTAGGATCGTGCCGTTGTTGCCGACGGCCCAGGCGTTCTGACGGTCCAGCACGTCCAGGTCATGCAAGTGTTCAGTTGTGTAGAACTCGCCATCAAGGCAGTCGCTGATGTTGCCCTTTTCCGTGAAGGCGAAACCCCTGCACTCGGCCCTCCAGGTAAACTTGCGCGCACCACCTTCCAGTATCGTGTGCCCGCCCTCACTCGAGTGCAAGATGGAGCCATTCTCACCAACGGCCCAGACGTATTCTTCGTCCGCATAGTCGATGGCAACGATTCGGTGTTCGCCCTTAAGCTCGGGCGCCCAAGACCTTCCGTTTGTAGTGCCCCAGAGGATTTCGCCACCGGTGGCCCAGCCCGCCAGGTGAGTTCGGAAAGTTGCCGAAGTAAAGGGTTCACTGGCGAACTCGCCGATCTCCTGGAACGTTATGCTGAGGTCTTTGGAACTCTCTGTGGCCTTAACCAGGCGGCCGGTCCTCTCAGGCCAGCCCAGGATGAACCTGACGTACTGCAGGAGGAACGGCTTGTCCAAGCCCAGCTTCGCTCGAGCGATGGAGTCTCCCTGCTCTCCTGCCAGATTGCCAGCCTCTCTGTTCGTCGTGGTGACGGCCTCGATGTAGTCACCTGGGAGCATCCTTATCAGGCCGGAGACAATGAACGACGCAATGAGCAGCGTCGGAATAACTAGGAGGATTCTCCTGATGATGTATTTACCCATGGTCTGTCACCTAGAGTGAATTGGGCTGCCGGGGATTGGACAGCAGGATTTTGCGGGTAAGCGACCCACACTAGCGCGGATACTGCCTGCTACCTGATTCAATGTCAAGATTGTTACCGAAATCACAAGCGTCAACTGAACGGTGACTCAACTCTGAAGAGTGCGGGCCTAGTCCAGCCCCCCCAAAGCAGGACCGAGTGCATAGCCGCCGGGCCTTTGCAGCCTCGCTTCAAGGAACTCGATGGACGTTAGAGCCGACCGTCCATGTGGCTGCGTTCGACGGTCAGCCGGAATCTTCGTCTGGCAGTTCGCCCTTTGGCACAACAGTTATCGTGCCGCGCATCCACGGGTGGGGGATGCAGTAGAACTCGAATTCGCCCGGCTCGTCGAAGGTCAGCCAGACCGACTTGGTGCGTTCGGGCACCAACACGCTGAAACCCTGAGAGGGGAGCGTGAAGGTGTGATAGCCGTAGCCTTCCGGCTCTACCCTACCCTTCAGCAGCAGGCGAATGTTGTCGCCTTCTTCCAAGGTAAGTTTGTTGGGCTGGAAGGCGTAAACACCCGGCTCGGTCCCCGTCACCATCCAGATTGTCTTGTATCCTTCCTCCCTTGCTGCGATTCGCGTCGCCATGTGCGCAGGGACCGGTGTTCCGGTGGGTGCGGCGGCGACGGCCGGCTCCGCTGCGGGCTCCGGCGCGACGATGTCTTCCGATCTGCATGCAGCCACGAGTAGAATCGCCAGGGTCAACCCGGCTATTCCGACCAGCCATCCTCCGCCTGCTCTCTTCAACAAGTCCTTCTCACCATATACAGCTACAGTGTGCCTTGGGCGCCTACTCCGCAGCCGTGACCGTAACTACGCCGGTCATGTACGGGTGCGGGATGCAGTAGAACTCGAATGTGCCCGGGACATGGAATGTGTACGAGAAAGTGCTTGTCTGGCCGGGCGTAATGACCTCGTCGATTCCCAACCGATCGATCGTGAAGGTGTGGTACTCCCTTCGAGCCTTGAAGTTCAAGGTCACCGTGTCCCCGCTATCGAGTTGGACTTCCCGGAGAGTGTACTGGAAGCTGTGGAAGAGAGGCTCGGTATCAACCTCCAGTTCCAGCGCGCCTTCAGGGGGTGCGATGTGGCGGGTGAACGGAATGACGCCGTCAGGCCATGGTTCGGGAGTGGGCAAATCGGGCCACGGGGCGTAGTCATACAGGGGAGGATCGGCTACAAGAATGTCGCCCGTTCCGTCAGTGGCCTCGCTGACGATAAACTCCGGCCTATCCTGGCACGCGGCCGACGCGAGCGCCAGCACGGTAAGAGTCAGGATTCCCAGTAAGCTAACTGCAGTCCTTCTGGGGCCAGTCCCCATCATCAACCTTCGACCAACCTCCTCCCTGCGACCCCTGTTCCTTTGAAATCAGACCGCCTCAAGGCGCTCCGACTAGAAATTATAGCGAAACATGAGAGTGCGCCCCGCGGCGTATGCTTCCTGGGCAGCGTCCCCGCTATGACAATGCTGGCTTTGACGCCTTCAGCGAGAACATGAGCGGGACTGACTCACTCTTGTCAGGAAGGCGCCACAAGCCGTCGTCGCCCCTAACCATGGAGGGAAGCATCTGGTAGGCGCAGTGCCGATGCTCGTTCACGTGCTGTACAACCAGCCCTCTCGATGCCAGAGCTGTAACCACTTCGCCAAGGCCGTGAAACCATTCATATGTTGTCGACTTGACTTCAATATCCTGAGCAGCGTAAGAACCCTCTCCTTCAGGAATCCACTCCTGCGGCATGTTCTGCTTGAAGTATGGGAACCGTACTTCAAGGCGGCCGTCTTCGCGCTCGAAGTCGAACACGCCGGCCATGGGGTGGAACTCAGCCATGAAGAAGGTCCCGCCAGGCTTCAGGAAGTGATCGATTACCTCGGCCCAGCGATCGAGGTCCGGCAGCCAGACGATCACACCATAGGACGTGAAGACTATGTCGAAGGCGCCGTTCAGATGGTCAGGAAGGTCGTAAACGTCCGATCGGATGAATCGCGCGTCGATCCCGAGCTCGCCGGCCAGCGACCGGGCCATCGCAATCGATTCATCGGAGATATCGACCCCGGTGACGTCCGCTCCCAGCCTAGCCCACGAGAGCGTGTCCTGGCCGAAGTGGCACTGAAGGTGGAGCAAGGACCTGCCCGCCACATCTCCAAGCCCATTGAGCTCTATGTCAAGCAGTGAGTTCCGGCCCGCCTTGAAGCTCTCCAGATCGTAGAACTCGGATTGGGAGTGGGCAGGCGTGATCTCGTTCCAATAGGCCCGGTTCGCCTCGTTGTAGTCGACCAATGCAGACTCAGCGCGTAGGGTCAGTCGCGTTCTGAGATGGACACGTAGTCGCGCCTGCTCATACCGGAGTAGACCTGCCGGGGCCGGGCGATCTTCTGCTCCCTGTCCGTGATCGCCTCACGCCACTGGGCCATCCATCCAACTGTACGCGGAATGGCGAACAAGACCGGGAACGTCTCCGTGGGGAAGCCCATGGCCTGGTAGATGATCCCCGAGTAGAAGTCCACGTTCGGGTAGAGCTGCCGGGAGACGAAGTAGTCGTCGTTCAGGGCTGCCTGCTCAAGCTCAACGGCGATGTCCAGCAATGGGTTGGCGCCGGTGACCTCGAACACATCGTAAGCCAGGTCCCGGACGATGCGAGCGCGCGGATCGTAGTTCTTGTAGACGCGGTGGCCGAAGCCCATCAGGCGGCCGCCCTTGTTCTTGAACCTCTCTATGGCGGCCGGCACGTTCTTCACGGAGCCGATCTCTTCCAGCATCCGGACCACGGCCTCATTGGCGCCGCCATGCAGCGGGCCGTAAAGGGCGGCGACGGCCGCGGCCAGCGCCGAGTACGGGTCCGGCTGGGAACTGGCGACGCCGCGCATCGCGTTGGCGCTGCAGTTCTGCTCGTGGTCGGCGTGCAGAATGAACAGTACCTCAACTGCTCTCTCGAGAATCGGGTCAGGTTCGAAGTGCCGGTCCGCGAGCGGGTGGAAGAGCATGTTCAGGAAGTTGCCGACGTACGTCAGATCGTTGTCCGGATAGATGTACGGCAGGCCAAGGCTCTGCCGGTACGCCATGGCCGCGATCGAAGGGATCTTGGCTATGGCACGGTACGTCTGGAGGTCGCGCGATTCCGGGTCATGTATCTCCTTCGCATCCGGGTAGAAGGTCGAAAGAGCGCCGACGGCACCGACCAGGATGCCCATCGGGTGCGCGTCGTACCGAAAGCCCTCCATGAACTTCTTGATGCGCTCGTGAAGAAGCGTGTGTATCGTGATGTTGTACGACCACTCGTCCAACTGGGGCTGAGTGGGAAGCTCGCCCCTGATAATCAGGTACGCCGTCTCGAGGAACGAGGACTCCTCGGCAAGCTGCTCGATGGGGTATCCCCGGTACCAGAGTATTCCGTTCTCGCCATCCACGAACGTGATGTCGCTGTGGCAGATGGCGGTGTTGAGGAACGAGGGATCGTAGCTCATGATGCCGAAGTCTTCGTCAGAGGTCTTTATCTGTCGCAGATCGTCGGCGCGTATCGTCCCCTCGGTTATGGGCACGGAGTACTGCCTGCCCGTACGGTTGTCGATAATGGTCAGGGTGTCTGACGACATTCCGTGCTCCTTTCAGCGAGTTGTGTTCGATTGTACGACTTATCGAGGAATATGCGTAGCGAAATCCAGGGCCGGTCGGGCAAGTGAAACCGGTGGGTACATGTGGGTATATAATGTCGGTTCGCGCCTCCTGACAGCCTGAACTGCAAAGGAGCCCATGGAAGCACTGCTGGCAAGGGCGAGGGAGTACATCCCCGAAGACAAGCTGGGCGTAATCGAGGACGCGTACCGGTTCGCCGAGTTCGCCCACGAAGGCCAGTTGCGCATGTCAGGCGAGCCCTTCATCGAACATCCGCTGCAGACAGCCATGTACCTGGCGGACCTCAAGCTTGACTCGTCGGCCATAGCCGCCGCGCTTCTGCACGACGTCCTCGAGGACTGCGAGGAGGTCAGCTACGCCGACCTGGAGGGGGTGTTCGGCAACGAGATTGCCCACCTCGTAGACGGCGTCACCAAGCTGACGCAGACGGAGGCGATCTCCGAGGAGCGCGACTCCGCGCTCAGGTTGACGTCCTCGGACGGCCTGGCCCAGGCGGCGACGCTCCGCAAGATGCTGATGACGATGGCGGAGGACATCCGCGTTGTGCTCATCAAGCTGGCGGACAGGCTCCACAACATGCGCACGCTGGACAGCCTGCCCACCAAGAGGCGCAGGGTGTTCGCGCAGGAGACGCTGGACATCTACGCTCCGCTTGCGCACAGGCTGGGCATCTGGGAGTCCAAGTGGCAACTGGAGGACCTGGCGTTCCAGCACATCGACTCCGAGTCTTACCGTGCGGTGTCGGACCTCCTCGCCTCCAAGCGGGAGGAGCGCGAGGCGTACATCGAGAGGATCATCGAACTGCTGCAGGCCGAACTCAGGGCGGCCGGAATAGAGGCGGAGGTCTCGGGCAGGCCGAAGAACATCTACAGCATCCACAAGAAGATCCGAAAGTACGCAGAGCAGAACCGATCGGCGGACGAGATATACGACCTGTTCGCCGTGCGAGTGCTCGTGGAGAAGGTCTCGGACTGCTACGGCGCGCTCGGGGCGATTCACTCGCGCTGGTACCCGATCCCGGCGAGCTTCGACGACTACATCGCGAACCCGAAGGACAACCTCTACCGATCGCTGCACACAGTGGTGCTGGCCGAGGAGGCCAACCCGGTGGAGATACAGATCCGCACGTTCGAGATGCACAGCGTGTCCGAGTACGGGGTGGCCGCCCACTGGCTTTACAAGGAAGGCGGCGCTTCCGACGTCCAGTTCGAAGAGAAGATGACCTGGCTGCGACAACTTCTGGAGTGGCAGCGGGACGTCTCTTCTGCGGAGGAGTTCGTCGAGTCCTTCAAGACGGACATCTTCAACGACCAGGTGTTTGTGTACACGCCGAAGGGGGAGGTCAAGGAGCTGCCCGCCGATTCCACACCGCTGGACTTCGCCTACCGGATCCACACGGACGTGGGCCACCGGTGCATCGGCTCCAAGGTAAACGGCAAGCTGGTGTCGCTGTCCTACCGGCTGCAGATCGGGGATACGGTGGAGATCCTCACGTCCAAGACGGAGCGCGGGCCCAGCCTGGACTGGCTCAACCCAGATTCCGGGTACGTGCGCACCGGCTCCGCAAGGTCCAAGATCAGGCAGTGGTTCAACCGGCAGGAGCGGGAAGCGAACCTGGCGCAGGGGCGGGAGATCTACAACAAGCAACTCCGGCGGCTGACGACGGAGATGGACAACATCGACCTGGCGGAGCTTACGGGCTTCGAGACGAGGGACGAGCTGTTCATCGCCCTGGGCAACGGGACGATCACGGTGACGCAGGTGGTGAACCGCCTCACGGCCGAGGACGTATCGCCGCAGCCCGAGGAGCCGATCAAGCTGCCGACCCTGGGGCCGGCCGCCGGCATAGAGGTGATGGGCGTCGGCGACCTGCTGACGCGGATGGCGGGCTGCTGCAACCCGATACGCGGCGACGCGATTGTGGGGTACATCACGCGGAACCGCGGCGTTACCGTTCACAGGCCCTCCTGCCCCAACATCCTGGCGGAGGACGAGAAGGAGCGGCTGGTGCCCGTTGGCTGGGGCGAGTCGCACGAGGTGTACCCGGTGCGGGTCAGGCTGGAGGCGTGGGACCGCGTAGGGCTGCTTGGCGACGTCACGATGATGGTGTCCAACGAGCGAGTAAACATCAGCAACTGCGTCTCGGAGCCGGCCCACGGCATGACGGTGATCACGCTGACCGTGTACGTGAGGGGCATCGACCAGCTCAACCTTCTGTTCTCCAAGCTGGAAGGGGTGAAGGGCGTGACCACGATCGACCGGGTGAGGTCGGCTACGTAGTGGGGTAGCCTCCCAAGGCCCATCGCGCCGATGCTTCCGGTGCGGGCACTGGGACTTCGTCGAGGCTTGGTCGGCGGAAGACCCTTCGACAGGCTCCTTCGACAAGCTCAGAACACGGTCAGGGTGAACCGGTTCCGAACAATGCTCTTCTCCGGAGCCCTTCCAGGGGTCGTGCGGGGTCTGCGTGAGCGGGCCTCTAATCTCAGACCAATAGACTGCCGCCCCTAGGCGAGCGTTAGCGTTGCGACGCATTCGATGTGGTGGGTGTGGGGGAACATGTCGATGGGTTGGACCGACTCTATTCCGTAGCCGCCCTTTACTAGGATTGCGAGGTCGCGGGCCAGGGAATGGGGTTCGCAGGAGACGTAGACGACTCGCGGCGGGGCCAGGCCGATGAGCGCTCCGAGCGCGGTCTCGTGGCAGCCGGCGCGCGGCGGGTCCAGGATGACGGCGTCGGGGGTCTCCTCCAGCGATGCTAGGACGTGCTCGGTCTTGCCCTCGATGTACTCGAGGTTCTCGATGGCGCCGGCGTTGACGGCTGCGTCCTCGACGGCGGCATGCGACTCCTCGATGGCGATGACGCGGAGGGCGCGCTCGGACGCGGCGACGGCGAAGACGCCAACTCCGGCGTAGGCGTCTACGACGATCTCATGCCTGGTGAGGCGCAGGCGGTCGCAGACCAGCTCCAGCATTCGTTCGGCCTGCCGGGTGTTGACCTGGAAGAAGGACGGGGAGCCGACCCGGAACCTGTGGCCGAGGAGCTCCTCTTCGTAGTGGGGCTGGCCGGTGAACCTCTGGATTGCCGGGCTCTGAAGGTGGGGCTGGATAAGCCACTCGCCTGTGTTGATGCCGTATCGCATCGTGAGCTGGGAGGTCTCGCCGCAGAGGCCGTCCAGCTCGGCTAGCGTGTCGTTGATCCAGGGCGCCATGAGCATGCAGCGGTCGATCTCGACAAAGCGGCGGGTAATGCGGTTGACGAAGCCGAGCCTGCCCTCGTGCCGGACGGTGAACCGGGCGTGGTTCCGGTACTCGAACTTTTCTAAAGCTGCCAACGGTTGGGCGACCTCGGCGTCACGCAGGGACTCGTACTCTTTGAAGTGGTCTGAGACGATCCCGCGCTTGAGGCGCAGCTGGTGGTCGTACTCGATGTGCTGCCATTGGCAGCCGGTGCACGGGCCGAAGAACGGGCACGGCGGCGGCACGCGGTGAGGCGAGGGGTCCAGCACCTCCGTCACGATGCCGGAGACGTAGTGCTTGCGCCTTCGCCGGTATCGCACGATGCGGGCGAGGACGCGCTCGCCGACGATGCCGCCGAAGACGTTGACCGGCTCGCCATCGAGCTCCGCGAGGGTGTCGCCGAGGTCTCCCATGCGGTCGAGGTACAGCTCGGCGTGCTCTACCTGCTCGGCGGCGCGGGGAGTCTGACGGGTGGTCAAGGCCGTCTTCCGGGGAAGCCGACAGAGGGCCTGTTAGCTACGGACAAGCGGTCCGGTCCGATTTTCCTGTTGCATTATGTTGCATTTTGTTGCATTTCGTATCTGGGACTGTTCGGATTTCGCGGCATGTTGTGGACACCTTCGCAACCTAAATGCGGCAGTTTCGCGGCAGAGATGCAACACATGTGCAACATGGAGGTGGGAAGAGAGTTCCTCGCCTGCGAGGACGGCGCCTTCGTGCATTGGGTGAGCGTCGTGTGTTTGCATGCGTCAATAATAGCACGAGTGTTCTCTGAGGGCAAGGGGCGGGACTGAATCGCGCGCCTAGAACAGCGCGGCCAGGTTCTCCAGCAGGTTCCGCCACCACTCCCGGTCCGATCCACGGTCACGTATGAAGTGGACAGAGTAAGTGCCGCCCTCCTCCACTCTGAGCCTCCCGGCCAGGGTCAGCACTCGGCCCTGTGGGATTGCTTCAAGGGCCTGCGACGGGTCGCGGACGTCCACGCGCTGCACGTACTCGTCCCTGTCTATCTCCATCACCAGTTCGCCAGTGGCCTGGGACACGACCGTGCCGCGGACCCTCACGCACTCATCGCGGAACAGATCGCCGACCACCGCTATCTGCGCGGGCGTCGGAATCGGGGGAGAGTCTAAGGGACACGGTTTGTCACGGGGCGAGACCACATCCAGGCTGAACAGGACGAGCAGGGCCACGATTCCTATGCCTACCAGTCCTATCGCCCACATGAGGCACCCTCGGAGGCACCCGCCGCCCTCCGGCTCTTCGGCCCGTCTTTCTGCCGTGTACTGGTGATACCTGGCCGATGGCGGCGCCGGCGCGGCTTCCTTAGACCCGCGCTCTGAACCCAGATCATGGGCTTCGACCTGGACTTCGCCGGCGGTCCCGCGGTGCGCGGTTGACTCCGTATCCGGCGAGTCTAAGTTGAGCAGTTCGATCTCAAGTTCATTCCCCATCCCCGCGGCCCCCTTCGCCGCATCGTCCGACCGTCCGCTCAGATACCACTCCGGCGCGTGCATGAAGGCGTGATAGGCTGAGGCCAAGTCGGCGTCCTGCAGGGAGGTTGCGCTGCCGGATCCGAACCACTGCGGAGCCGAGACCGAGAGGTCGAGCCACGGCTGGGCCACATCCAGGCCCACGGCATAGGCCGACATGTTTTCGGGTTGGTCCCGGGCACCGGCCTGGGCAGACGCGGCCAGAGTCTCCTTCCAGCCAAGCCACTGGCTTATCTCATGCGACCCCCTTTGCGTTGGCGGCACCATGCCCGACGGTACAGATGGTGCAACCAGCAAATACATGAAACCCATGAACCCGCCGATCAGTGCGTTCGCCCACCACTGGGAAAGCCATAGAGCCAGCCAGAGCCCGCCGCCGATGCCCGTCAAGGCACCGGCCAGCACGGCCCATTCGGCACCATCCCCGGGGGATTCTCTCCTTACACGCACTGGGTTGTGGTCGAAGAAGCCCTGCTGGACCAGGAACTCTCCCAACTTGTCGCCGATGGAATCCTCGTGTGCCTTCAACCGGTCATGCAGCGCCTCAACAGTCGTGGGGCTCGAGGGCAGTATGTTGCATATCAGCCGTTCCCAGTCATACTGCGCCTGGTCCTGCCGGGACAGCCTGTACAGGAAACCAACTCTAGTGCGTATGGGCTCGATTCGCAGCGTGCCTCGCTGGCACATCTCGATGATGGAGGCCAGCATCGTTCGGGTCCCTATCATGTGGCCCTGCAGAGCGGATACCGCCGCCGCGGGCATGCCACCGGACCGCGGGCCCCCCGCGTACCATGACCGTCGATGCACCTCGAGCGTCTCCGGGGGCCGGTGCTTGGGCCACAGCCACAGCACGATAATGAGCAGTTGGGCAAAGACCACGCCTATCGTGCGCAAGCCCCAGGCGGCCAGTTGCTTCCAGTCCATCTGCCGAAAGTCGGGAAAACCGCTTTCGGCGATTGCGCCGCCTGGATCCATCGCGAACAGCAAGCCAACGGCGGCAAGGACCGCCAGTGCCGTCAGCAAACTCACAATGGCTTACCTTCCTGCTTGGGTCGCACTGCCCCACTTGACTCCGCCGGTCAACCGTACTTCACTGCGGTCTCCGAGGCCACCTGTCGCTGGGCGATTGCTGCCTTGATGGCCAAAGTCCGTTAAGGGCATCCACAAGGGCTATGCCTTGGGCCCACGATGCGGCTAAGCCTTGGACGGCGCCCTTCTGCTTTGGGTGAGCGTCGTACGTTTCCATGCGACAGCATTGGCACACGCAGGCGTTGAGGGCGCGCGGATGGTGCGAGCCGTTCTCGAACGGCCCCGACAGGGAATTCGGTGACTGGATCAGTGCGGCGCTTGAGCGGACTTAGGGCGAGCGATGTCTTGCGCAAGGCCCTTCGACAAGCTCAGGACGAACGGGTTGGGGGCAACGCTTTGACGGAGCGTTAAGGATAGAGGGCGACGTACGGTCATGAATGCTGGCGGTGCGGGCCGTTCTCGAACGGCCCCTACGGGGATTTCGGTGACTGGATCAGTGCGGCGCTCGTGCGTACTTAGGGCGAGCGATGTCTTGCGCAAGGCCCTTCGACAAGCCCCTTCGACAAGCTCAGGACACGGTCAGGGCGAACGGGTTGGGGGCAAAGGTTTTGGCGGACTTGGGGTGAGCGCGATTGGGGCGTGAGGTGCGGGCCGTTCTCGAACGGCCCCTACTGGGGGCTGGGGCGAGCGGGTTGGGGTCGGCGCTTTGGCGGGAGGTTGTCTGAGCGAGGCACTTCGACAGGCCCCTTCGACAAGCTCAGGACACGGTCAGGGCGAACGGGTTGAGGGCAACGCTTTCGTAGGATCAGGGCGTAAAGGACTGGTGATCACCCATAAGATTGTCGGGGCCCGGGGGTGGGAGGTGCGGTGGTATTATGGCTTTAGTTTCCGTATGGAGGCGGTATGACTGCCAGGCGGAGGTTGCCGGAGTGGCTGAAGGTTAAGGCTCCGGGCGGCCCTAACTACATCGAGCTCAAGAATTTGCTCCGTGGGCATGGGCTGCACACGGTGTGCGAGGAGGCGCACTGCCCGAACATCGGGGGGTGCTGGGAGCGGCGCACGGCGACGTTCATGATCCTGGGCGACGTGTGCACGAGGGCGTGCCGGTACTGCGCGGTGACGTCGGGCAGGCCGGAGACGCTGGACCTGCAGGAACCGGTCCGGCTGGCGGAGACTGTCGTGCTGATGGGGCTCAAGTACGCGGTTATAACGTCGGTGAACCGGGACGATCTGCCGGACGGCGGCGCGTTCATGTTCGCGGAGTGCATCAGGCAGATTCGCAAGCGCCTGCCTGAGTGCAAGATCGAGGTGCTGATACCGGACTTCGAGGGCGACCGGGACGCGCTCAACAAGGTTTTGGACGCGGAGCCGGACACTCTGAACCACAACATCGAGACGGTGCGTCGCATATTCCGGCCGGTCAGGCCGAGGGGCGACTACGACCAGTCGCTCACGCTGCTTGCGCGGGTGAAGGAGGGCTATCCGGACGCGGTCACGAAGTCGGGCATGATGGTGGGGCTTGGCGAGACGCGGGACGAGATCGCGGAGACGATGCGCGACCTGCGGGCGGTGGACTGCGACCTGCTGACGATCGGCCAGTACCTGCGGCCCAGTCCGAAGCACGTCGAGATGTCGCGCTGGTACACGCCGGCGGAGTTCGAGGAGCTACGCGAGGAGGGGGAGGCGCTCGGCTTCAAGCACGTGGCGTCGGGCCCGCTGGTGCGCAGCTCGTACCACGCCGACGAGCAGCACGAGGCGGCAGTGGGGCGAGCGTTGGTGGTGGTTTAGGGGCGCATAGCAGCGGAGCTGACCACGCTCAACTTACATAATCGGATTCAGGAGCTAAACGGTGCCTCCGACATTCAACGCCATTGATGTAGAAACGGCTAACGCTGACCGTTCAACCATATGCCAGATTGGGATCGCTCATATCCGAGATGGGGTAGTCGTGGACACTTGGAAGTCTCTGATCAATCCGGAAGACGATTTTGACTGGTGGAACATCGAGATCCACGGCATAACGGAAGAAGTTACCCAAGACGCCCCGACTTTGCCCGAAGTCAGGGATGAGCTCCGCTCTAGGCTGCTAGGTTCGATTCTAGTGAGCCATACTTCATTTGACCGGGTGGCCTTCGAACGAGCCATGGACAAGTACCGTTTGGATCAGCTTGACGTTAGGTGGCTGGACAGCGCCAAGGTAGTTCGGAGGGCATGGCCCGAAAAGTACAGCGAGCGAGGCTATGGACTTGGCCGCGTTGCTCGCGACTTCGGCATTGATTTCCAACATCACGACGCCTTGGAAGACGCACGAGTTTCCGCCGAGATAATGCTCCTTGCTTGCGCTGAAACGGGGTTGGGCCCTGAACAGTGGATTGAAAGGGTGGCGCGCCCGATTGTTCCCAGCCATTCGGGGAAACGACAATCAGCTAGCAGACCGGGTAATCCTGATGGCCCGTTGTACGGAGAAGTAGTCGTTTTCACGGGAAAGTTAAATCTGATCCGACAAGAGGCAGCCGATCTCGCTGCACAAGTTGGATGCAGGGTCCGTAATACAGTCAACAAGCGCACCACGATGCTAGTCCTCGGCATGCAGGACAAGCGTGTGCTCAACGGACAAAAAAAGAGTTCCAAGCATAGACAAGCTGAGAAATTTATCGAAAGTGGCACGGATATTCAGATCCTGTCTGAGGAAGACTTCTTGGCCGTTGCTTCATGACGGGCAGCATACGCCAGCGCAGCCGCCGCTACATCACCGTCCGCAGCGCCAAGAATCGGACTTCAATGCCGATGATTAGAATGGATGGTTCTGCGGAATCGGCCGTCACAGTAAGGCCTATCATATTGTCACGTTAATCTCGGATATCCCCAGGAGTACACACCCACTTGTTCACGTCACCTAGAGGTACGTTTGACATATTGCCGGAGGACCAGCCGGCTTGGAGGTCGTTCGAGCGTAAGGCGTCGGAGATGGCGGCGCTGTTTGGGTATGGGCGGATCGACACGCCGCAGTTCGAGGACGCGCGCGTGTTTGCGCGGGGGATCGGCGAGGTCACGGACATCGTCGAGAAGGAGACGTACACGTTCGAGGACCGCGGCGGCGACCTGCTGACGCTGCGTCCGGAGGGCACGGCGTCGGTGGTGCGGGCGTACATCCAGCACGGGATGCACAATCTGCCGCAGCCGGTGAGGATGTTTTATGTCTGCCCGATCTTCCGGTACGAACGGCCGCAGTCGGGCCGTTACCGGCAGCACCACCAGTTCGGCATCGAGGCGCTGGGCGACGCGGGCGCGCCGGTGGACGCTGAGGTGATCGAGCTGGGCTGGCGGTTCCTGGAGTCGCTTGGCCTGACGGAGCTGTCGTTGCTGGTGAACTCGATCGGGGACGCGAAGTGCAGGCCGCCGTACGTGGGCGAGCTGCAGGCGCACTACAGGGCGAGCATCGACACGCTGTGCGAGGACTGCCTTAGGCGGCTGGAGCGCAACCCGCTGCGCCTGCTGGACTGCAAGCAGGACGGGTGCCAGCCGGTCGTGGACACGGCGCCGCACATGATCGACTTCCTGTGCGATGAGTGCACGGAGCACTGGGACGAGATGAACGCGTGCCTCTCGGCGGCCGGGCTTTCGCCGAAGATCGAGCACACGCTGGTGCGAGGGTTCGACTACTACACGCGAACGGTGTTCGAGATAGTGCCGCCCACCGGGGGACGCACGAGCACGATGGTCGGCGGGGGCCGGTACGACGGGCTCGTGGAGGAGCTCGACGGCAGGCCGACGCCCGGCATGGGGTTCGGCATGGGCATAGAGCGCGCGCTGGAGGCGGTGCGGGAGCTTGGCACGGCGTCGGACGTGGCCGAACAGCCGAAGGTGGTCATCGCCAACTTGGGCGCGGAGGCGGCGCTGGCTGGCATCGAGGAGGCGTCGCGGCTGCGGAGCGCGGGCATCGCGGCGGTGCTGGCGCCGGCGGGACGGAGTCTGCGGGCGCAGATGCGGTACGCGTCGTCGGTGGGGGCGACGCACGCGCTGATCATCGGCGAGAATGAGTTGAAGGCGGGCTCGTTCGTGCTGCGACGGATGTCGGACGGGAGCCAACAGAACGTGGCGGCGGGATGCGTGGCGGCGTCAGTGCGGGAGGAGGGGTGACGGGGTGCATCCCAACCATGATGGGGAACCCTCTACCAGCCAAAGGCGATTGAATGGTTGGTCTCCAATCTCGACAAGTCCGTTCGTGGGACCCTTCGACGGGCTCAGGGCGAACGGACTTATCGTGATTCCAAGGACCTATGATGCTTGAGAAGCTGTCGACTGTTGAGCGGCGGTACGAGGAGATCGACCATCTCCTTGCAGATCCGGACGTCTCGGTCGATTACACGCGGGTGCAGGAGCTTGCGCGGGAGCAGGCCTCTATCCGGCAGATCGCGTCGCTTTCCACCGAGTACCGGAAGGTGCTCCAGGAGATCGAGGAGACGACGGCGCTGATCCGGGAGGAGTCCGACCAGGAGATGGGCGCGCTGGCCCGTGAGGAGCTGGAGGAGTTGGAGGAGCGGCGCTCCGGGATAGAGCAGGAGTTGAGAGTCGCGCTGATCCCGAAGGACCCGAACGACGAGAAGAACGTGGTCATGGAGGTGCGCGCAGGGACCGGCGGCGAGGAGGCGGCGCTGTTCGTGTCCGACCTGTACCGGATGTACTCGCGGTATGCGCAGAACCACGGCTGGAAGACCGAGATTATGGACGCGAGTAGGACGGGCATCGGCGGGATCAAGGAGATCGTGTTCATGGTCAGGGGCGGCGGCGCGTACAGCCGGCTGAAGCACGAGAGCGGGACGCACCGTGTCCAGCGCGTGCCGACGACGGAGTCCAGCGGGCGCATCCACACGTCGGCGGCGACCGTGGCGGTGCTGCCGGAGGCGGAGGAGGTGGACGTGGAGATCAAGGCGGAGGACCTGCAGACTGACATCTTTCACGCGAGCGGCCACGGCGGGCAGAACGTGCAGAAGGTGGCGACGGCGGTGCGGATCACGCACAAGCCGACGGGGATCGTGGCGACGTGCCAGGACGAGTCGTCGCAGCACAAGAACCGCGAGAAGGCGATGGCGGTGCTGCGCGCACGCGTGCTGGCGCGCGAGGTGGAGCGGCAGCAGCGCGAGGAGTCGGCGGCGCGCAGGGCGCAGGTTGGCAGCGGCGACAGGTCGGAGCGGGTGCGGACGTACAACTTTCCTGACAGGCGCGTTACGGACCATCGCGTGCGGCTGACCCTGCACAATCTTGACGCGGTGCTGGACGGGGAGGTGGAGGAACTGATCGAGGCGCTGATCACGCGGGAGCAGGAGATGAACCTGGAGGCGGTGGAGGCTTAGGGGTGACACAGCACCTGCCGTTCTCAGCCTCTCCAGTTCGGCATGTTCAGAACCGGGTCAAGGCGAAGAGTGGCCTGCGCAAGGCCCTTCGACAAGCTCAGGACGAACGGGTTGGGAACGGGGGCTTTGGCGGACTTGGCACGATAGGCGGTCTGCCCCGCCTTCACTTCAAGATACAAGGACGAACGGGCCTCGTCTCCAAGTGCTAAAGCACTTACTGAGGGCGGGGGCGCCTCCAGCAGCGCGGTTGGCTGCTATACAATTCTGGGGTAGTTGATTCCGGAGGTCCTTGAGAGCCAATGGCTAAGAAATACTGGCTGGTGAAGTCTGAGCCGTCCGAGTACTCGTTCGATGACCTGACGAACGAGGAGGACAGCATCGCCGAGTGGGACGGCGTGCGGAACTACCAGGCGCGCAACAACATGCAGGCGATGAAGGTGGGCGACGAGGTACTGTTCTACCACTCGCAGACGAAGCCGCCGGCGGTGGTCGGCCTGGCGGAGGTGGTCGAGGAGGCGTACCCGGACGACACGGCCTGGGACCCGGACGCGGAGCATCCGGACCCGCGCAGCACGCCGGACAACCCGCTGTGGTTCATGGTGGAAATCCAGGCGAAGGGCAAGCTGCAGCGGCCAGTGTCGCTGCAGGAGATCAGGAACACGCCGGGGCTGGAAGAGATGGTGCTCGTCAAGAACTCCCGGCTCTCAGTGCAGCCGGTGACCGAGGAGGAGTGGCGGATCGTGCTGGACCTTGGGTCACGGGACGAAGAGTAGGGTTCCGAGCCTCGCTTCGTTGCCCCTAACCCAAGCCATTCGACATCGTCCCTTCGACAAGCTCAGGACTGACTCGGGGCAGACTCCTCACCCTCAACCACCATCTGCCTCGTGGAAAGCTCGGCGTCACCGCGCATTCCCCTCATCCTACCCTTCTCCCACAAGGGGAGAAGGGACCAGAATGTCTGCGTCATCCAATTCCGCCGCGGTAATGCGAAGGCCTCCTCTAAGGGGATGGAATTTGCGGCTGACTAGGGAGGGGCCACAAGGTTCCCAGCCAAATTGGAAAGTTCATACTTTCTTGACAATGCGCCGCTAAGTTGCCGCCCATGAACCGCGAAATCTTAAGTCCTGGCGGGCTGTGACCCGCCGCGAGGTCACTCATACGATGATGCAGCCCATCAGAGCGCTCAGAACGCTACGTCCCTGGCAGATCGCCGTGCTGGCGGCGCTCCTTCTCGGCGCGGGCGGGACGGCTGTCGGCGTGTACCTGTCGGCGTCCGACAGCGAGTCCGCGCTGGAAGAGGGGCAGCAGATCGTGCCGGTCAGCCGGGGCGACCTTGTGAACGACGTGTCGCTCACGGGCAACCTGGTGTACCCGGAACGCGAGACGCTGAGGTTCGGGACCGATGCGGGCACTGAGGGCACGTTCATCGTGGGCCGGGTCATGGTGAGCGAAGGTCAAGCGGTGCCGGCGGGAGCGGTGCTCGCGGCGCTGGACGCGGAGACGGTGGCCGAGCTCGAGACCGGCGTAGTCAGGGCGCTGCGGACGCTGAGCGAGGCCGAGGACGCGCTGGAGACGGCACAGGCCGGGGCGACGGACCTTCAGATGGCGCAGGTCAGCGCAGAGCTGGCGGAGGCGGAGCTTACGTTGCAGGCCGCCCAAGCGGACCTGGACGGAGTATCCGACGATCACTCGGAGTCGGCCATGATGGCAAGGGCGGACCTCGCTGACGCGTACGCGAACGTCGCGTCGGCGAGGATGGCCGTGCAGACGGCGCAGGCGGAGCTCGATGGCATGGCCGATGCGCACGCCGAGGCGCTCGCGAAGGCGCAGGCCGCGGCGGCGGACGCCGAGGTGGCCTGGCTGGCGGCGCAGGAGAAGCTCGACGATCTGTCGCAGCCTGTAGAGGAGCTACTGGCAGAGGCCGAGAGCGACGTGGCCTCGGCGGAGAGGGCGCTCGCGAACGCGCGCATCAGCCTGACTCTGGCTGAGGACAGAGAGCAGGACCAGGTGGAAGACGCACAGGAGGCCAGGGACGACGCGGCGGAGGCGTACGGGGACCTGTTCGACTCATGGCTCGGTATTTCGCTGGACGCAGACCAGATCGGCGTTGCTCCCGACGAGCTCATCGCAGGATGGGGCATCAACCTGGAGCGCGTCTTCGCTTCTTCGCAGCGGTACAGCGACATCAGCAGGTTCCTCTCCAGGGAGGGGCTCCCGCAGGACGATCCGGCTACGGTCTGGGACGAGGCCCGCGTGTACGCATGGCTGACCTTCTACCCGGGAGAGATCGTCGCCTACTGCGACGACGAAGCGCCGTACCTGGGCGTCTGCGTGTTCCAGGAACTCGAGGATGCGTGGGACGCGCTACGGGACGCGGAGGTCGGCCTAGCGGACGCGTTGGCTCAGACCGGCGGCGCCGTACAGTCGGCGGACGAGGCGGTGACGAGGGCGGAGGACGCGCTCGAGGCCGCGACCGATGCGCTGGGCAAGCTGCAGGGCGCGCAGCGCGAGGCCGACCTGTGGCAGGCGCGGGCGGCGCTATCTGCGGCCGAGGCCGCGAGGGAGGCCGCTGACGCCGACGTGCTGGCGCTCGGCAGCGCGCCCGACCCACTCGACGTGGCGGGCAAGAGCGCCGCGCTGATGCAGGCCGAGGCAGCGCTGGAGACGGCGCTCGCTGAGAGGGACGCCGCCGCGAGCCACCTAGCCGAACTCGGCACCGCGGCCGACGTGCTGGAGATCACGGCGAGGATCAAGCGGCTGGCCCTGGCTGAGACCAAGCGCGACGACGCGATGGGCAGGCTGGCCGAACTGGAGCAGGGGACCGACCCGCTGGAGCTGGCCATACTCCAAGCGGACGTCGGAGCGGCGGACGCGGCAGTGATTGCCGCGCAGGCGGCGCTTGACGGCGCAGTGATCACGGCGCCGTTCGCTGGCGTCATCGCGTCGCTCGATGTGGAGGCTGGGGACGAGATCCGCGGGAGCGACGCCGTGCTGGAGATCGTGGACCCGACGGTTGTGGCGATGGACGGGCACGTGGACGAGATCGACGTTTTGTTCCTGCAGGTGGGCGCGGGCGCCGTCGTGACGATGGACGCGCTCGGCGGGCTGCCGGTCACCGGGGTCGTGGACGAGGTCGGATCGAGGCCGGCGAGCGAACAGCTCGGGCAAGGCGGCTCCGGCCTAGTGACCTACCCGGTGAGAATCCTGCTGTCGCTGCCGGAGGGGCAGGCGGTCCCCGAAGGCCTGACGGCGGTCGCCAGCGTGGTGCTGAGCAGGGACACTGACGTGCTCCTGGTGCCGTTGGACGCGGTGTACGGCAGCTTCGAGGAGCCGCTGGTGCGCGTGATCAACGACGACGGGCTGGTCCTGGAACGCGCCGTGGTCCTGGGCAACAGCGACGACTTCTGGGTGTCCGTGACGTCCGGGCTGGCGGAGGGCGAGCGCGTGGTCATGGAGGCGGGCGAAGACCTGCAGGGCGGGTTCTTCGGACCGTTCGGAGGCGGCGGCGGAGTCTCAATCCGGACGATCCAGCGCGCGGCCCGATGACGGGCGCCACTCGACAGGCGGTTCGCAGTCCTGACACGCCGGACGCCTGAAGGCCAACCGACTTGATAGAGCTTCAAGACCTGACAAAGCACTACCTGACCGGCACCGTCGACGTGACGGCGCTGGCCGGCGTGACGCTGACCATCGAGAGCGGCGGGCTTGTCGCGATCATGGGGCCGAGCGGCTCCGGCAAGTCGACCCTCATGAACATCGTAGGATGCCTGGACGTGCCGACGGGCGGCCGATACGTCCTCGACGGCGAAGACGTTGGGACGATGAGCGACTCTGAGATGGCGGAACTCAGGAACAAGAAAATCGGGTTCGTGTTCCAGACGTACAACCTGCTTCCACGGATGTCGGCGCTGGCGAACGTGGAGCTTCCGCTGCTGTACGGCAACCACCGCAACGTCAGGGAGCGGTCGATGGAGGCGCTGGCCCGCGTGGGGCTCGCGGACCGGATGAACCACAAGCCGACCGAGCTGTCCGGCGGCCAGCAGCAGCGCGTGGCGATCGCGAGGGCGCTGGTGAAGGAGCCGACGCTGCTACTGGCGGACGAGCCGACCGGGAACCTGGACAGCCGGTCCAGCGCGGAGATCTTGGACATCCTCATGCGGCTGAACGCGGAACAGGGCATCACGGTGCTGGTGGTGACGCACGACCCGGCGCTGGCCGATCAGACGCAGCGCGTGGTCTCGATGTTGGACGGCCTTGTGGTGGAAGACAGGGCGGCCGCCGCATGAGGCCGCACGTTGTGGTGGCGACCGCGCTGACATCGCTGGGCGCGAACAAGATGCGGACCAGCCTTGCGCTGCTCGGCATCGTGATCGGCGTCGCGGCGGTGATCTCCACGATGTCGGTCGGCCGGGGCACGCAGCAGGAGGTGCTGTCCCAGATCGAGTCTCTTGGGGCGGACCTCGTGTTCATCAACCCTGACAATTTCCTGGGCTTCGAGGGTTCATCGCTAACGCTCGAGGACGCGTACGCGCTTCTGGACCCCGTCTTCGTGTCGACGGTGAAGGCCGTGGCGCCCGAAGGCAACTCGTTCGGGCAGATCGTGGCAGGCCGCGAGGAGGCGTTCGCTCAGATTCTCGGCGTAACGGCCGAGTACGCGACGGTGCGCAATACGTCGCTGGCGTCCGGGCAGTTCATCTCGCAACTGCACGTCAGCTCCGTGTCGGATGTCGCTGTGCTCGGCCAGAGCCTGTCCGAGCAGCTATTCGGCTATCGCGACCCGACCGGCCGCACGGTGCGGATCAACGGGCGGCAGTTCACGGTGATCGGCGTGCTGGAGCCCGTGGGGCAGGGATTCGGCGGCTTCTTCGACGAACGGGTCATGATCCCGATCACGACGCTGTACTACCGGTTCGAGCCGGTGCGTACGGTGCAGGGAGGCGTGAGCGTGCAATCGATAGCGGCCCAGGTGCACGAAGGAGCGTCGATAGACCAGGCGATGCGCGAGATCACGACGGTGCTGCGAATCCGGCACCGGATCACCGGCCAGAACGATTTCACCGTGTCCAGCACCGACGAGCTGGTGGAGACCGTGGAAGAGACGGGGCGCACGCTGACGATCTTCCTGTCCGCGATCGCGGGCATATCGCTGCTGGTGGGCGGCATTGGCGTAATGAACATCATGATGGTGTCCGTAACCGAGCGCACGAGGGAGATCGGCATCCGCAAGGCGATGGGCGCGAGGCGGCGCGACATATTGGCGCAGTTCATCGCCGAAGCGACACTGCTGAGCCTAGGGGGCGGCCTCATCGGGGCCGCGGCCGGCCTGGGCGTGTCCTGGTTCGCGGACGACAGTACGCTGGCGGGGCAGACCTTCCAGACCGTGGTTGGCACAGACATGACTCTCCTAGCGGTTGGCGTTGCCGTTGCAATCGGGCTGTTCTTTGGCATCTACCCAGCGATGAGGGCAGCGCGGCTACATCCCATCGAGGCGCTCAGGTACGAATGAGGCGCCCAGACTTCAACTTGAATCAGCACACTCCCGGAGATACTCGATGAGTACACAATCCTTCATTGTCCTGGCGGTGTCCGTCGTGGCCGTTGGCGGCCTGCTCGGCGGTCTGTTCATTGGCGGGTACGAGCTGGGCAAGCGGAACGCACCGGACGACGACCTGCCGACGGCCGACCTCGCGACACTGCCGTCACCGGGCGGCGGTGCAACGCTGGGCGCGGGAGGGCAGCCGGACGAGGCGACGCTCTCCCAGATCAGGCAGGCGCTGGGCTCCGGCCAGTTCGAGGGCAACATCGCCGGTGGTGGTGGCGCCGGAGGGTTCGCCGGATTCGCGGGAGCGTTCGGCGCAGGCGCGGGCGCGGGCGGCGGAGGCGTGTTTGGCACGGTCGAGGCCGTGGAGGGCGACATTGTAAGGCTCACCACGCCGCAGGGGCCGATCGAGGTCAAGATCGGAGAGCAAACGGAGATGCAAGGCTTCGCAGAGCTGGCACTGGAGGACCTCGAGGCCGGCGCAAGCGTCACGGTTACCGGCCAGCGCGACGAAAGCGGCGGGATGTCGGCCACTTCCGTGTTCGTGCTGCCGGAGGGCGCGGCCGGGTTCGGCGGCTTTGGCGGTCGAGGGCTCAACTTAGGGCAGCGCGGCGGCGGCAACTCCGACGCGGCGGAAGACTCCGGCGAGTAGCGAATATCTGACGGGAGGAGGCAGAGACGGTGTACCATTCGGGCATGAAACGCAGTTCGGAGGCAGCTTCATGACGCGTCTTGCCCTGGCACTGGTCCTCGCAGCTATAACGATCGCAGCCGTGGCTTGCGGCGGCGAATCGGATGGCGAAGCTGCGACGCCGGAAGCGGACGCCGGCGCGGAGGCAACCGCAACCGAGCAGGCGGAGGAGACGAGCACGGAAGAGACGGAGGGGGTCGCTACAGAGACGACTGACGCCATGGACGACGACGCGGAGCAAACCGAGCCGGCAGTCGAGGCGATGCGGGCCGCGGGGCAGTACGAGGGTTACACGTTCACCGTGTCCGAGGGCTCGGAGGCGACGTTCACGGTGGAAGAGCAGCTCACCAGCCTCGACCTGCCGAACGACGCGGTGATGCGCACGTCGTCGCTGAGCGGGACCGTTGCCTTCGACGGCAGCGACTCGCTCGTCATCATAGAGTTGAGCACGCTTTCCAGCGACTCGCAGTACCGGGACGGGTACGTGCGCAACAGGATGTTCGGGACGCATCCGGTCGCGAAGGTGACGGTGCCCGGCACTCTGCCGCTGCCGGACGGCTTCGCGGACGGCAACGAGGTCACGACGCAGGTCCCGGCCAGTATCAGCATGCTGGGCGGCGAGTTCCCGCTCACCTTCGATATCGAGGCGCGAGACGACGGCGACTCGGTTTTCGTGCTGGGGCGCGCAACGTTCACATGGGACCAGTTCGGCATCGAGAAGCCCACGGCGAGGTCGGTGGTCTGGCTGAAGGACGACGTGCGGGTGGAGGTGCTGCTGGCGCTCAAGCCCGATCCGGCTCCCTGATACGCACAGGCCGGACGTGACCACGCGGCAGGACGGCGCCCAGGGGAGCCCGATTGGCGCAGGCCTGCTGTCCGGAGCCGTCGCGGCCGTGGCGGCTTCACTTCTGCAACTCCCTCTCCACGCTCCCACCGACACGCTGTTCAACAGCGCGACCGTCACCGCCGGGGTCTTGCTCGCGGGGCTGGCGTCGGGCGTGATGTGGCATGCTCTCGGCCGTGGCACGCTCGGAAAGCGTCTGTACTTCGCGGCGTGGTCGGCGAGCTTCGGCGGCGTGGTGCTGCTGGCGTTAATGGCATCGTCGCAGATCGACCGCAGCGTGTCTTACATCGTGCCCCTGGCGGCCCTTGTGTTCGCTGCGGGCGTCGTCCTTATGCCGCTGCTCGCCGGGTTGCGAGTGTCAGCACGGTGGTGGCTCGTGCTGGTCGCGCTCGCGTTCGCGGTCGGCGTGGGAGCCGGGCTCGCCGGATTCGGCGACCAGGAGAGCGGCAGGCTGGAACTGCCGCCGAGGTCGAGCAGGCTGTTGTGAAGGCCTAACGCTGGCCCCGCCGTCACGCAGACGATTGCACCACAGCGCGTCCTAGGGGGCAGCCACCGAATCCAACGGCCGGATGTCTTCAATCTGTTCGGCCTCGGCGCGCAGGGCGTGGTAGAGGTCCCAGCGCAGTTGCAGGTTCAACCAGAATCCGGGAGAGTTGCCGAAGAACCTGGATAGACGCAGAGCAGTGCTGGGCGTAACTCCGCGCCGGGTGCGAACGAGCTCGTGCACACGCTGGTATGGCACGTGTATCGCGTTAGCAAGCTCGCGTTGGGTCAGCCCCAGAGGCTCAAGGAACTCCATCAGCAGCATTTCGCCCGGGTGGGTTGGCTCTCGGTTGGTTGGAATGCTGACCATGCTCAATCTCCTTCAGTGATAGTCAGTTATCTCCACTTCCGCCGGGCCTCTTTCTGTCCATCCAAAACAGATTCGAAACTGACTATTGATGCGAATACTGTATTGTCCACCGCGACCCCCTCTCAAACGCTCGAGCCGGTTGCCCGGGGGTGTGCCAAGATCGACAAGTGAGACGACGGAGTCGAGTTGGTCTAACTTTCGCTGAGCCACTGACCAGATCGATGTCGGACAAGTCCTTCTTGCTCTTGATGTGGAGCGCCCGTTGAAGACGTCTTCTGTACCATCATTCTTGAACGATATGATCACTATGACATGATAGCACGGTAATCATGCTATCGGAATTTTCTGATCAGATCGACTCCCCAATCCGTCACGGCTGCGCGTGCTTCGGCTCGTAGAGCATGACCTCCAGGCCGCCGGGAAGCTCGAACGTGGTCGCCAGTCCGAATCCCTGGTCTTCGACCGGCGAGGTGAAGTCGACGCCATTCGTCTGAAGCTCCGACATCGTCTGCTCGATATCGTCGCACCAGAACGACAAGAAGTGGCTCATGTCGTCTGCGGGGTGGAAGGCGAACTCCGCCTTGGGCACGCCGAAGATCAACCAGTTGTCTCCGGCATCTGCATGCGGCAGTCCAAGCTTCTCTTCGACAAAGTTTCTAGCTTCTTCCGCCTCAGGAGTGAAGAAGATGCCGTGCATTCCCTGGATCATTTGGGCGCCTCCATCCCGCTCAACTGGGTGCCACCATTGTATTCACCCCGCCCAATCTGAGATAGTTCATAGCAACACATGGATACCAGCGACGTAACAGAAGCAACTACCGCCGCCCACGAGGAGGGCCTCGACTTCGTGCGGCGGCACGTATCAGCAGACCAGGACAACGGCAGGTACGACGGCCGGGTGATTACCAGGTTTCCGCCGGAGCCGAACGGATACCTGCACATCGGCCACGCCTCTTCCATCTGCCTCAACTTCGGCGTAGCCGAGGACTTTGGCGGCAGGTGCCACCTACGCTTCGACGACACGAACCCGGCCAAGGAGGACGAGGAGTTCGCTGAGGCGATCAAGGCGGACGTGAAGTGGCTTGGTTTCGACTGGGGAGAGCACCTCTACTACGCCTCTGACTACTTCGAGGAGCTGTACGGGTACGCGGAGAAGCTCATCCAGTCAGGCGACGCTTACGTCTGCGACCTCACGCCGGAGGAGATCCGCGCGTACAGGGGGACGCTGACGGAGCCGGGGCGGCCCAGTCCCTACAGGGACCGGACGGTGGAAGAGAACCTGGACCTGTTCCGGAGAATGCGCGCCGGGGAGTTCGACGAGGGCTCCCACGTGCTCAGGGCGAAGATCGACATGGCGTCAGGCAACATAAACATGCGGGACCCCGTGTTGTACCGGATCGTCGACGCTCCGCACCATCGCACGGGCGAGACGTGGGGCATCTACCCGTCGTACGACTTCGCGCACGGCCAGTCGGACTCCATCGAGGGCGTCACGCACTCGATATGCACGATGGAGTTCGAGGACCACCGGCCGCTTTACGACTGGCTTCTCGAGAAGATTGGAATCTACCAGCCGCGGCAGATCGAGTTTGCGCGCCGCAACCTCACGAACACGGTCGTGAGCAAGCGCAAGCTCCTGGCGCTGGTGAATAGCGGGCACGTCTCCGGCTGGACCGATCCGCGCATGCCGACGCTGGCCGCAATGCGGCGGCGGGGCTACACGCCGGAGGCGATCCGCGCGTTCTGCTCCCGCATCGGCATCGCGAAGCGCGACAACGCGGTGGAGATCGCGTTCCTGGAGCACTGCGTGCGGGAGGACCTGAACAAGCGCGCACACCGGGCCATGGCGGTGCTGAGGCCGCTCAAGGTCGTCATCGAAAACTACCCCGAGGGGCAGGTGGAGGAACTGGAGGCGGTGAACAACCCCGAAGACCCGTCGATGGGGACGCGGATGTTGCCGTTCTCCAGGGAGCTGTACATCGAGCGGGGCGACTTCATGGAGGACCCGCCCCGCAAGTTCTACCGCCTCGCGCCGGACGGACGCGAGGTCAGGCTGAGGTACGGCTACTTCATCAGGTGCACGTCGGTGATCAGGAACGAAGACGGCGAAGTCGTGGAGCTGCGCTGCACGTTCGACCCGGAGACTCGCGGAGGCCAGGCGCCTGACGGGCGGCGGGTGCGCGGCACGATCCACTGGGTGTCGGCGGAGGAGTCAGTCCCCGCAGAGGTCAGGCTGTACGACGTCCTGTTCAGCAAGACCGATCCCGAGGAAGAGGACGACTACCTGAGCGCAATCAACCCCAACTCGCTGGAGACGCTGACCGGCTGCCGCATTGAGCCGGGCCTCGCCAGCGCCGGCCCGGAGACGCCGCTGCAGTTCGAGCGGATCGGCTACTTCAGGGTCGACTCCGAGGACTCAGCGCCGGATGCGCCGGTGTTCAACCGGACGGTCGCCCTGCGCGACTCGTGGAAGAGGATTTCGCGAGGCGGCGGCGCATAGGGGACGCGGGCCTGAGTAGCCTCATTCCCTCTAGAGACCGCGACAGGCAGCGGTATTTGCAGGCATGGCTCAGTACGCGCTGCGAGCCCCAATTCGACCCTTCGACAAGCTCGGGGTGAGCGGCCCTTTAGCTACCGAACTGGAGAGGCCGCTGACTTGGAAGACCCACAACTAGACCGGCGGAGTTACGCCGCCCTCGGACCCGGAATCCTGTCCGGCAGCGTGTCCCGGAGAGGCTCGATGTACTCGACGCCAAAACCGCAGCAGGTCCCGATGACCTGCACTCCGCGGTCCACCCAGTCGTTGGCGGCGCCTGTGAAGTCTTCCGGCGTCACGTGCTCAAGCGATCCCGCCACGATGCCTTTCCGCCCGGCGCAGGGATAGGCCATCGCCGGACCGGACCACTCTTCGAGCAGCACGTCTAGCGCGGCGTGCGTATCCCTTGTCTTGGAGTGGAACACGGCCATGACATCAGGCTCCTCAGGCCTGATCTCCGCGATGGCTTCTGCCAGCGTCATATCGTCTCTGATCACGCGGGCGCCCGCCGGAGCGGGCATCGTCCTCTCCGCGCCGCCCAATATCACCTCATTCTCGTCACTGACGAAGGCGTCGAACCCTACCCACACCGGTAGTCCGGTCGCCTTGGCGGCTCTCGTCTGGATCAGCCTCGCCTCATTGTCCCGGCCCATCGGCTCCACAAGGAACAGGTCCACTCCTGCCTCAGCGAGAAGACCCGCCATCTCATGGTAAAACTCCTCAATCTCGGCCGCCGTGTAGCTCCCGCTCTGCGGATATGGCGAGGGGCCCTGGCGAACGGCGATCCTCAGGTCGTCTTCACGGGGATTGCGTCCGACAATGTGCGTCGACATGGATCCGGCAACGTAGACCGGCCTGTCCCCCGCCGCATTGTCCCTGGCCTCAAGGGCGTGATGCACCGAACGCGTGTTGATCTCCCGCACCCGGTCCCCGTAGCCGACATACTCCAACAAAGGCCGCACTGTGGACCAGGTGTTGGTGGTGATCACGTCAACGCCCGCCCGGATGTACCTCTCGTGCATCTCTACCACGGTGGACGGATGGGTGACGGCCGCAAGGGCGCACCAGGCGACCGGATGAGACTCAAACCCCATAGACTGAAGCATCGTCCCTCCGGCGCCGTCAAGGACAATGGTCTCTCCCCCGTCAATGCGCTCCCTAAGCTGCTGATAGTCTGCCATTTCGGACACCTCCGGTATTCATATGTCGCCAGCGAGTGATTTCCTGCCCTCAGACCAGGCCATCAGCGTCCTTCAGAGTCTGTGTCTGAGCCCCAGGGAGAACGCAACTCGATTGCAAACTGGTCAGCGCACAGCCTCCGAATCGCCTGCGAATGCTGTGGCGTTGTACCAGCCAGGCGAAGTCACGCCGCCCTTGGACTCGCTATCTTGTCCGGCAGCGCGTCCCGGAGCGGCTCGATGTACTCCACGCCGTACCCGCAGCAAGTGCCGATGACCTGCACGCCGCGGCCCACCCAGTCGTTGGCGGTGCTGATGAAGTCGTCCGGCATCACCTCCTCATGCTTACCCGCCACCAAGGCCGGGCGGCTGGCGCATGGATAGGCCATTGCAGGGCCGGACCACTCGCTCAACAGCACATCCAGTGCGGCGTGCGTAATCTTCACACTGGAGTGAAACACGGCCATAACGTCGGGCTCCACGGCCCTGATCTCCGCCACCGCTTCCGAGAGGGGCATGTCGTCGTTAATCACGCGGGCGCCCTCCGGGGTCGACACGGTCCTCTCCGCGCCTCCGAGTATCACCGTTCCGCTGTCATTTACGTAGGCGTCGAACCCGACCCACAAGGGGAGGCCGGTCGCCTTCGCAGCCTTCGCCTGGATCAGCCGCGCCTCGTTGTCGCGGCCCATCGGCTCGACGAGGAACAGGTCCACGCCGGACTCCGCGAGCACCTCCGCCATCTCGGTGTAGAAGGCCTCGATCTCCTCCAGCGTGTATCGCGCGCTCTGGGGGTAGGGCGCCACGTCATCGCCAATGCCGAAGCCGATCTCTTCTTCACGGGGGTTCCGGTGGACCATATGGCTGGACATGGAGCCGGCAATGTACACGGGCCTGTCCCCTGCCGCGTTGTCCCTCGCCTGCAGGGCGTGCTGCGCGGCGAGCGCGTTGACCTCCCGCACCCGGTCGCCATAGCCTACGTACTCCAGCAGCGGCCGGACCGTCGACCAGGTGTTGGTGGTGATCACGTCAGCGCCCGCCCGGATGAACTGCTCGTGCATCTGCACAACGATGTCCGGATGTGTGGCGGCGACCAGGCCGCACCAGGCCACCGGGTGGGCCGTCGCGCCCAGTCTCGTGAGCGTCGTGCCTCCGGCGCCGTCGAGGATTATGGTCTCTCCCCTGTCGATGCGGTCCTTAAGCTGCTGATAGTCTGCCATTTCGGACACCTCCGGTTTTCATGTGTCGCCAGCTATTGATTTCTTGTCCTCAGACCGAGCCTTCAGCGACCTTCAGGGCCTGTGTCTGAGGCCGAGGGAGTACGCAATTCGATTGTGAACTGGTCCGCGCACAGCCCGGCGGACGCCTCATCCGCCCGCGAGGAGTGCGGGCGGATGAGTGCCTCTCACAGTCTCGGAAACGCCTGCGAATGCTGTGGCGTAGTACTTGCCGAGCGAGGTCAAGCCGCCCTGGGCTCAGCGATCCTGTCCGGCAGCGCGTCCCTCAGCGGCTTGATGTAGTCGACACCGAAGCCGCAGCAGGCGCCGATGACCTGCACGCCGCTCTCCACCCACGCATTGGCGGCGCTGGTGAACTCGTCCGGCGACTCCTCGTTGGCAGTCTCACGGTCCTGCCACTTCTGGACGTAGTCGATGCGTCCCGCGTCCGGGTAGGACAGCGCCGGGCCGGACCACTCGTTGAGCAGCACGTCCAGGCCGGCGTTCGTGTCCGAGATCCTGGAGTGGAAGACGGCCATTACGTCCGGCTTCTCCGTCTTGATCTCGGCGACCGCGTCGGCCAGCGTCAAATTGTCGTCGATTACGCGGGCGCCTGCCGGGGCAGGCATCGACTTGGACCTGCCGCCCAGTATCACCGCGCCGTCATCGTCAACGTATGCATCGAACCCTACCCACACGGGCAGACCGGTCGCCTTCGCGGCTTTCGTCTGGATCCGGCGGGCCTCGTTGTCGCGGCCCATCGGCTCGACCAAGAACAGGTCCACGCCCGCTTCCGCCATTACTTCCGTCATCTCAGTGTAGAAGTCCTCGATCTCTTCCGTGGTGAAGCGCGCGCTCTCCGGGTACTGGCGCAGGCCTGAGCCGCGGCCGTACGCGCCGCCGATGCCAATGTGGCCGGTGCGCGGGTTGCGCCCGACGATGTGGCTGGACAAGGAGGCGGCAATGTACACGGGCCTGTCTCCGGCCGCCCTTGCCCTTGCCTCCTGGGCGTTGTGGACGGCGCGGGCGTTGATCTCCGGCACGTAGTCGCCGTATCCGGCGTTCTCCAGCATGGGCCGCACGGTGGAGAACGTGTTGGTGGTGATCACGTCCGCACCGGCACGGATGTACCGCTCGTGCATCATGACTACGCTTGACGGATGTGTGACGTTGGCCGGTCCGCACCATGCCACCTGGTGCATCGGCACGCCCATGTCCTGCAGCTGCGTGCCTACGGCGCCGTCAAGGATGACGGTGCCTCCTTCGTCGATGCGGTCCTTGAGGTCCTGATAGTTCGCCATTGCCGGTACCTCCTGTGTGCTTGTACCGCAGATGCGCGGTTACGCCGCGGTTCGACCCTGCCTACGAGCATTGCCCCGCCTCTCGGCGCGGCCTGATTGACCGGAAGGTATGTTGGCGGCCCTGCGGTGTCAAGACTGGGCGGCGCGGGCCTAGCCGCCGGAGATCTCCAGGATGGCTCCGACAACCCTATCGTTGAACGGCCGCGGCAACTCGTGGCCAACGCCTTCAAGCGTGAGCAGCCGGGCGCCGGGGACGGCGTCCGCCGTAGCCACGCCGTGTGAGTACGGCAGCACGTTGTCCGCCGTGCCGTGAATCACGAGCGTGGGAGCGGCAATGTTCCCCACTTCCGCGTACCAGGAGGGAGTAAGGCGAACCGTATCGAGGTGCCGGCAGCCCGGGTTCCATGACCTGTCGACCGACTCCGCCAGCAACGGCCCCCAGTAGTCCTCCTCGAAGGGCACGGCCGGTCCGGCCATGTCCCGGTACTGCTCGATCTGCTCGGCGATGCGGCTCTCCCTGTCTTCAGCGGGCGTCACGAAGGTCGCATCGGGGTCTTCGAGCAGGTCGTTGTTGAGCGCTTCCAGAGCCGGATCGATAACGCCGGGGGACGACATGATCGAGCTCATGCTCAGCGTGCGCTCCGGGTACCGCAAAGCCACCAACTGCGCGATCATTCCGCCCATCGACGCGCCGA
This sequence comes from Dehalococcoidia bacterium, assembly GCA_965116985.1. Classification (GTDB taxonomy): domain Bacteria; phylum Chloroflexota; class Dehalococcoidia; order Lucifugimonadales. The sequence goes on from OZ220745.1 coordinate 1,395,730, forward strand.
CCATGTGCGCGGCCTCGATGCCCAGCGCGTCCATGAGGCCCGCGGCGTCGTCTGCCATGTCCCAGAGCGTGTACGGCTCGTCCGGCCACTCCGACAGGCCGATGTCCCGGTTGTCGTACCAGACGACGTGCCGTCCGCCGTCGACGATGGCCTCGCAGAACTCCGGCGCCCACAGCATGGCCTGCGAGAACGCGCCGCTAATCAGCAGGACCGTCGGGTGCGACGGGTTGCCGAACGTCTCGTACCAGATGTCTATGCCGTTCGCCTTGACTATGCCTTCAGGCATTCCGCTTCTCCTGAGTCTCCGAGGATTCGGCCACCGTCACCGTGAGCCCAGTGCATCGCGGCCCCGGTCACAGTTGGATTGCGCGAGAAACGCCGCCCGAGGAAGCGCCTCAACTCGCGGTGTGTTCAAGTATCGCGCCGATGACCCTTTCGTTCTGGGCCGGCGGGATGTCATGGCCGGCGTCCTGCAGCGTCAGCATTCTGGCTCCGGGGATGACGTCGGAGGTCGCGACGCCGTGCGAGTACGGAATTATCGGATCTTCGGTGCCGTGAATTATCAGCGTTGGCGCGGCGACGTTCGGCAACTCGGCCATCCATGAAGGCGTTGCGTCGATGGCCTCCGCGTGTTTGCTGTCCGGGTGCCATGACCTGTCGACGCTCTCGGTCAACACCGGGACCCAGTAGTCCTCGTCGAATGGCAGTACGGGACCGGCGAGGAACCGGTACAGCGCAACCTGCTGGTCGATGCGGCTCTGCCGGTCGTCTGCCGGGATGGCGGCGATCTCACGGGCCTCCGCCATCTGCTCTTCGGGGAAAGGTTCCAATGCGGGATCGACCATTCCGGGCGTCGACATGATCGAGGTGAGGCTCAGCGTACGCTCCGGGTATCGAACAGCCACCAGCTGTGCGATCATCCCGCCCATCGACGCGCCGACCAGGTGCGCGGCCTCGATGTCTATAGCGTCAAGAAGGCCCGCGGCGTCGTCCGCCATGTCCCACAGCGTGTACGGATCGTCAGTCCACTCGGAAAGGCCGATGTCGCGGTTGTCGTACCAGACGACGTGCCGTCCGCCGTCGACGATACCCTGGCAGAACTCGGGGACCCACAGCAGCGCCTGCGAGTACGCGCCCGCGATCAGCAGGACCGTCGGATGCGACGGATCGCCGAACGATTCGTACCAGATGTCTACGCCGTTTGCTTCGACAATTCCTTCGGGCACTTGCAACTCCCACCACATTTCCTATTGCTCGGATTGTAACTGGCCCTGCTACCGTACATGAAACCAAGTTATCAGGTTCGCCGCAAAGGTCTCTTGCGAAGTTGGGCCAGAGTGATCGAAATAGACCGGAATGCGGTGTTACGGCTAATATGGATAACGACCTCAGTAGCGCCAGTCAGCCAGAAGATGGGTGGTAATGGAAAGCGAGGTGACCCGCATGACGGACTGGAGCAAGTGTACGGCAGTGGAAAGCGTTCCCGGCAGAGTGAGCGGTAACTGGGTGTTCAAGAACACTCGGTTGCCAGTGTACGCCCTATTTGAAAACCTTGCAGAGGGCGCGACGATTTTCGACTTCATCGAGTGGTTCGGCGGAGTGGATGAATCAGAAGTGAAGGCGACCCTGGAGCACGTGGCGCAGGAACTCAGGGCCGAGGTGGCCCATACTCATCCTGTTCGATAATGGAACTCCACGGCAGTTGGGCCGTCAACTGTTTGGCCACGTCGTCGAAGAGGCCAGGGAGCATGGCTGGGATGCCTTGTCTAACGGAGACTTGCTGGACCGGGCTGAAGAGGCCAACTTCGACGTCTTGATCACAACCGACCAAGGCATCCGCTATCAGCAAGACATATCTGCCAGGCGCATCTCCGTGGTCGTCCTCATGAACACCGCTTGGCCACTCATTTCCAGGAGAGGGGAGGCGATTCGCGAGGCTCTGGAAGGGATCCAGCCAGGTGAAGTGCGGGAAGTCGCCATCACGTTGCGAAACTAGGCATATCTCACACGCCCACGCAAGCAACTCGGCATGCTGGACTTAGAGTATGGTCTCGCGGATGCGCCGCCGAGTGGTACTGATGGGTCCGCAATGCCCAGCGCAGAAGCAATCGCCGTGCCGCTGTCCCTGAAACCGGAGTCCGCCAGAAACTCCACGACCTCAGATTCACTCGGTGCTGCGGGTGATGCCACTCAACCGTGAGGTAAGTCAGGCCCGCGCCCACCCTACTCCATCGCGCCCCAGGTGTCGCCCGTCTTGAGCTCTACTTCGAGGTCCACCTTGAGGTTCATGGCCGACGGCATGAGTTCGAGCACCAGCGACTGCAACTGGTCCATCTCATCGCGCGGCGTCTCGAAGATCAGCTCGTCATGCACCTGCACGATCATCATTGCGCCGAGGCCCAGCTCGTCCAAGCGCTCCTGGATCCTGACCATGGCGATCTTGATGATGTCCGCCGCCGTGCCCTGGATAGGCATGTTGATGGCCATGCGCTCGCCGGCGCTGCGCTCGCGGAAGTTGCGAGAGTTGGCGTGAGGGATGTACCGCCGCCGCCCGTTAAGCGTCTCAACGTATCCCTGGTCCTTTACTCTGGCCTTCGTCTCTTCGATGTAGGCCTCAATGCCGGGATACTTGCCGAAGTACGTCTTGATGAAGTGCGAGCCTTCTTCCCTGGGCAGGCCGGTCTGCTGCGATATGCCGAACGCGCTGAGGCCGTAGATCACGCCGAAGTTCATGATCTTCGCGATGCGGCGCTGCTCTGAGTCCACCTCGTCTATCGGCACGTCGTATACCGACGAGGCGGTGGCGGCGTGTATGTCCTCGCCGCGGTGAAACGCCTCCAGCAGGCCCGGGTCTTCCGACATGTGCGCCAGCACACGGAGCTCAATCTGCGAGTAGTCGGCGCCCAGCAGCGTGCTGCCTGACCCCGGCGCGGCAATGAACGCGTCCCGCACGCGCCGGCCCAGCTCGGTGCGCACCGGGATGTTCTGCACGTTCGGATCGTTGCTGGAAACGCGGCCCGTGGCCGAGCCGGTCTGGTTGTAGCTCGTGTGAATCCGGCCCGTCTTCGGATGCACCAGCGTGGGCAGCGCATCCACGTACGTGGACTTGATCTTCGAGACCTGGCGGTAGTCCAGGACGTTGTTCATGACGTCCGGCGCGCGGGGGTCGGCGTCGTCGCACTCGCCGCGATCTAGCATGCCCTTGAGCGTCTCGAGCGTCTGCGCGTCGGTGGAGAACCCAGTCCTCGTGCGCTTGATGGTCGGCAGGCGCAGCTCTTTGTACAGCACGTCGCCAAGCTGTGACGTCGAGTTGAGGTTGAACTCGTGGCCCACGAGGTTGTGAATGTACGACCGGATTCCAACGAGTTGCTCGCCAAGGTCTTCCGACATGCGCCCGAGCAGGTCCGTGTCAAGCGAGATGCCGTTGCGCTGCATCCTCACCAGGACGGGCAGCAGGGGCATCTCAAGCTCGGCGAACGACTTCGACAGCCCAAGGCCCTGCAGCTGCTCCCTGAAGTGCTCCGCCAGCCGCCAGGCCACCTCAGCGTCGGCCGCCGCGTACGCCGCCGCGTCCTCGATTGCGGTCTCGGCCATCGTGATCTGCTTGCGGCCGGTGCCGATCAGGTCCGTGATCGGCGTCATCTCCTCGTTGAACAGCTCCAGGCAGAGCTGCTTGAGGCCGATCGCCTGGATGCCTGACATGTGCGCGGCGAGCATCGAGTCGAACTCCAGCCCGCGCACTTCGATGCCGCAGTTGGCGAGGACCATGACGTCGTAGTTCGCGTTGTGCGCCGTCTTAGGAACATCCTCAGACTCGAACAGCGGCCTCACGGCGTCAAGAACCCCGGCCACCGGAAGCTGGTCGCCCTCGTTGTGCCCCACCGGCACGTACCAAGCCTTGTCCGGCTCGTTGGAGAACGACATGCCGACGAGTTCGGCGAGCATCGGGTTGACGTGTGTGGTCTCCGTGTCGAATGCGAACCCGCGTGGCGTCGCCAGCGCCTCCACCATCGCGCGCAGCGACTCCGCGGTCCTGACGATCTCGTGGTCCGTGACCACCTTGCTGACGCCGAACCCGCCGTCGCCCGTCCCGTCGGAGTCCGGGATGCGCTCGACCATGCTGTGGAACTCCAACTCACGCAGCAGTCCGACGACTTCCGAACGGTCGAAATCCCAGAACCTGGCCGCGTCCAGGTCCAGCTCAACAGGCGCCACTCTCGAAATCGTAGTAAGCCACTTGCAGGTCTCGGCCACCTCCTGGTTGTCCCGCAGCACCTGCTGTCGTCGCGGCGGCTTCACCTCGTCGATGCGCTCGTAGATGCCCTCGATCGAGCCGTACTCTGAAAGAAGCTGAACTGCGGTCTTCTTGCCGATGCTCGGCACGCCGGGGATATTGTCCGACTTGTCCCCTTCCAGCGCCTTGATCTCAGCCACGAACTCAGGGCCAAGCCCGCCGTAACGTTCGCGCACCGCCGGTATGTCGTAGATTGCCCGCTTCTGGGCGCTGTACGTGAGCAGCACGCGCGTCAGCGGCGTGACGAGCTGCAGCGTGTCCGTGTCGCCGGTGAGGATCAGCACCTCGATCTCGTTCTCCTCCGCGTGCTTGCACAGCGTGCCGATCACATCATCGGCCTCGAAGCCCTCCACCTCGTAGATCGGAATCTTGAAGGCGTCCATGAACTCGCGCACCCGCGTGAACTGCGCCCTCAGTTCCGGCGGCGTTGGCGGCCTGTGCGCCTTGTACTCATCGAAGCCCTTGTGCCGGAACGTCGGCGCGGAGACATCGAACGCGATGGCGCAGTGAGAGGGCCGGAACTCATGAAGCGCGCGCAGCAGCGTGTTGACGAAGCCATAAACGCCCTTGACTTCCTCGCCCGTCCTGCGCACAGTGAGCGGCTCGCGGATGCCGTGCCACGCGCGATGCACCAGCGCGTGGCCGTCCATCAGCAGCAGCATCGGCCGCTCGTCGAGCATAGACTTGGTCTGCGCTGAAACCATGGCGGCCTCCGGTGTCATCGCGGGGGTGGATGTCCGTGATTATACAGATGGCGCCTCGCGAATCGCCCGGCTCAGTTCCAGCACCGCGCCTGCCGGACCCTCGGGGCCGCACCGCAGCCGGAACGCCGGCAGCCCCCTGTCGCGAAGCACGTGCAGGTCCCCGTCCGCCTGGGCGGCGAGGATGTCACCGAACGTGTGGGAATCACCGGGCGCACGCACAATGGTCTCGCCCCGGGCGTGTATCTGCAGGCCCACCAGCGACTTTGGCCCGCCCTTGTGTAGCTGGCCGGTCGAGTGCAGAAACTCCGGCCCATAACCAACCATGACCGGCATCCCGAACGTCTCGCCGACGGCCGCCCTGAGTTTCCGGAGGGACGCTTCCAGCGCCGCCGTAGCCTGCACAAAGGCCATCACCGCAAGGTAGCTGCCCTTCGGCGCGTTCCGCAGCGCGTTAACGACCGCCTCCGCGTTCTCCGGTTCAGGCGCGATGCCTCCTGCGGTTCCGTCGACGATTCGACGCGCCATGTCCTTGGACGCCTGCACGTCCGGCTGGTCGAACGGCCACAGGCCGGTAAGCGCCGAGGCCGTGACAACGGCATGCTGCCAGCGATACATCTCCGCGCCCACGTCGGGCGGGCTCAACGGCGGGAACACGGCAACAGGATGACCGGCCTCGCTCAGCGAATCGAGTAGCCGGTCTGCGTCCGGGTCGGGTTCGCCCGCAAGCGGAATGCGCACGAAGGCCCGGTCGTCGCCATACGACGACGTTTCGAGCGGCGGCTCGTACAGCACCGGCGCCAGCCCACGGCTGTCCTTGCCGGTGCTCTCGGCCACTAGCTGCTCGATCCAGACCAGCAGAGGCCGCGCACCCTGAGGCGCGGCGAACGTCAGCTTGTCCCTGCCCTCCCGCATGACCGCCGCCAGCCACCCGCCGAGGGAAGCGCCGGGATTCCGCGTCGCATCGGCGCTCTCGCAGGCGCGGCGCATCCCGGCCGCACTGCTGGCCACGGCCCGGACGTCGACGCCGGCGAGCGCAGCGGGCATCAGCCCGAAGTGCGTGAACGACGAGAAGCGGCCCGCAACGTCCGCAGGACACTCGAAGCACCGCAGGAAGCCCTGGTTCGCTGCCATGACGGCCAGCGGGCTGCCCGACGCCGTCACGGCCGCGAACCGCCGGGCGGCATCCGGCTTCCCAACGGCCTCAGCCACGCGCGCCCGAAAGTAGCGGTACAGGAGCATCGTCTCCATGGTGGTGCCTGAAGCGGACGCCGCAATGAACAGCGTCTTCTCGAAGTCGATGCGCTCCGATGTCTCGAGCACCACTTCAGGCACGATCGAGTCCAGCACAGCGACCGGCATCGGTTCCCGTCCCGCATCGCGCGGCCCAAGAGCAATGAGCGCCCTCGCCGCCTGCGCACTGCCGCCGATTCCGAGCACCACGGCCTGCTCGAAGCCCATGACCTCCAGCTCGCCGGCGAATCGCAGGGCGTCCTCGCCGGTATCGGACGCGGCGAGCGCCGCGGCGTTCCAGCCGCTCGCCATGGCGGCGTCGACGGCTGTCTTCGCGCGGTCGGGCCACAGCGAGGCCGCATCGCCGCCCAGCCTCGCGATCACGCGCTCATCGGCGAGGCGCCGGCTCATGAGGCGGAACGACTCGGAGGCCGCGCCGGCATTCAGTTGGACGTGAGTAGTCATGAAACTTGAACGCGGTTATCTTATGGCTTACAGAGGTGCAAAGTAATGCCTGACCTGATCATCGAAAACGGTCTTGTAATCGACGGCAGCGGCAGCCCCGGCTTTTACGCCGCCGTCATCGTGGACGGCGACACGGTGGCCCTGCACAGGGGCGACGCGTCTGGCATCGAGGCGGGGCGCAGGATCGACGCCTCAGGCCACGTGGTGTGCCCCGGCTTCGTGGACGTGCACTCGCACGCGGGCCTCACGATACTTGGAGAGCCGCACCACGATCCCAAGGTGCGGCAGGGCGTGACCACGGAACTCGTCGGGATCGACGGCATCTCACATGCGCCGTTCAAGACCGTCGAGGAGCTGCGCCGGTACATCTGGCTGGACTCCGGCCTCAACGGCTACCCGCCCGAGCCCGCCGACTGGCTAACTGTCGCGGACCTGCTGGACCGCTACGACAACACCGTGGCCATAAACATCGCGTACATCCTGGGCAACGCGCCCGTCCGCATCTGGGGCGTCGGCTGGAACGACAGGCCCGCCACTGCCGCCGAGATGGAGGACATGAAGGCCGTGATCAGGGAGGCGATGGAGGAGGGCGCATGGGGCCTCTCGACCGGCCTCGACTATCCGCCGGGCTCGTACGCGAGCACCGATGAACTAGTCGAGCTCTCGGCCGTTGCGGCCGGCCTCGGCGGCTTCTACCACACGCACACCAGGGCGTCGCTGAAGTCGCAGGGCGTGGTCGCGCCGTGGGAGGAGGCGGTCGACATCGGCCGTCGCAGCGGCATCCCCGTGCACCTCACGCACTACAGGCAGTCCGCGCAGGGCGACGGCAGCCACATGGACTACATCGGCCTCGTGGAGAACTCGCGCGCCGAGGGACTGGACGTCACGTTCGACTGCTACACGTACCCGTACTCCGGCACCACCGTCACCATAGGCCTGCCGCACTGGGCCAAGGACGGCGGCCCGGAGCGGCTGATGGAAGCGCTGCAGGACGCCGACGACCGCCAGAGGATGAAGCGGGAGGTCACGCCGGACCGCCTGGAAGACCAGTGGCTGACCAACTTCACCAGGCCGGAGAACGCGATCTACGACGGACGCCTGCTCACGGACATCGCCGACATGCGAGACCAGGACCCCGCCGATGCGCTGTTCGACCTGCTCATCGAAGAGAACCTCGGCATCTCGACCGTCGCGCTCGGCACGAACGCGCAGACGCTGCCGGCGTTCGTGTCGCACCCGTACGGCATGATCGCCAGCGACGCCATCCTGTTCGGCGAGTATCCGAACCCGCGCACGTACGGCTGCTTCCCCGTGGTGCTGGCCGAGTTCGTTCGCGCGGAGAAGCACCTCCGCCTGCCGGAGGCGATACGCAAGATGACCTCGTTCCCCGCCCAACGGCTCGGCCTGCCGGACCGCGGCCTGCTCCGCGACGGCTTCAGGGCGGACATCGTCGTCTTCAACCCGAAGACGGTTAAGGCGCTCGCCACGAAGCAAGACCCAAAGCAGTACCCGGTAGGCATCGAGTACGTGATCGTAAACGGCCAGGTCGTCATCGAGCACGGCGAGAACACCGGCGCCCTGCCCGGCCGGTCTCTCAGGCGCGGGCGGGCGTCAACTTAATGCACGGGAACAGTCTCGGGCCTTTGCGTGTGATTGGCTAACGTGAGCGCCCACAGCAGGTCAGCTCAGTCCCGAAGCCCGTTCCAAGTCTTGGTGATTCCGTATTGGCTGTCGGAGGCAAGAGAGCCCAAGTACGCCGCCTTCAAGCGCAACGGGGCTGGAGAGAGTTACTGGCAATGGATCGCGGGCGGTGGTGAGTCTGGAGAGACCCCTCTGGAAGCGGCCCGAAGGGAGTCATGCGAGGAAGCGCGTATCCCGAAGTCAGCCCGATTCACAGCACTGAAATCCATCACGTCGATCCCTGTGTTCAATTTCGAAAGAACGGGATGGCCAGACGACCTTGATGTCATCCTTGAGTATGCATTCGCGGTTGAAGTCTGCGATCCGGTACTGACGCTGTCAGATGAACATGTCGAGTACCGATGGTTCAATTACGCAAAAGCAATCGAAGTATTGAGGTGGGACAGTAACAAGACCGCACTATGGGAGTTGCAGCGCTGGTTGATTCGTGACGGCCACGCCGCCGCGGGCTGCGAGTTCGGCGGCCCAGCGATCAGGGCATGAAGGGATGATGGACTTCGACGCCGACAGTCACCCCGGAGCAAGAGAACGCTCCGTGACGTTGCTGGAACGCGACGGAAGGCCCGCCGGCGCGATCACGCTCACTCGCGGCTACGCGACCACGCTGCATGACCTGTGGGACGCCGTGACAAATCGCGGGCGTATTTCGGGCTGGTTTCTTCCGGTAAGCGGCAATCTTGAGCCCGGCGGTCGCTATCAGCTGGAGGGCAACGCCAGTGGCCTAATCACGGCGTGCAATCGGCCGTCGCACCTCGCGTTCACCTGGGAGATCGGCGAACACGTCAGTTGGGTCGAGGCAAACGTCGCTCCCGCCGGCGAAGGCAAGGCGAGCCTCACAGTCACTCACACCGCCCACCTGTCGGAACGCTGGAGCGAGTACGATCCCGTCCCGCTCGGCGTAGGTTGGGAGCTGGCCTTCTGGAGTCTCACAACCTACATAACCCACCCGAATGGACAGATGCCTGACGAAGGCGCAATCACCACCTCGCCGGTCGGCAAGGCGTCAATTGCGGACGCGAGCCACAAGTGGGCGCAGGCGGCGGTCGCCGCTGGGACCGAGCCGGAAGCCGCTCGGGAGTCGGCAGAGCTTACAGTCGCCTTCTACACCGGCGAATAGGCAGTAGTTACTCCCCAATCGGACCCAGCGTGATCCCCTCCATCAGTGCCAGCCCCAGGGGCGACACATCGAACCCCATCACGTGCGGCCGCACCAGAACGTAGTCTTTCACGTGAAACAGCGGAATGATTCCCGCGTCGTCCATCAGCAGTTGCTCCGCCTGCTGGTAAAGGCCCATTCGTGTCTCGCGGACCGGCTCGATCCGCGCTCGCTCGACAAGTACGTCGAATCGCTGGCTCACGTACCTTGACTCGTGGATCTCGGAGTGCATGAGCAGGTCCAGGAAATTCTCCGGGTCCGGGTAGTCGGCCACCCACCCATACAACAGGAGGTGCTCGCCGGCCTCCTCCAAGTCATAGTAGTAAGTGTCCGTGTCCAGCAGGCCCGCGCTCACCTCCACGCCCAGCTCTTCCCGCCACTCGTCGAGCATGTACTGGATGAGCGAGGACGGACGGCCGCCGTAGTCCACAGCCGTGTACACGATCTCGGGAAGATCACCGGCGTACTTCGACTCCGCGAGCAGCCGGCGCGCCTCTTCGGGATCGAACGGTATGCCCTCCAGGGACGCGGTGTAGCCGGGGATGCCGGGCGGCAGAAGCCCATTCGCCAGCGTCACGTTCCCTTCCAGGTTGTCATCGATCAGCCCCTGCCGGTCCAGCGCCATGGCGAAGGCCCGGCGCACATTGAGGTCGTCGAAGGGGGGAAGCGTTCCATCGATCGACACGAAGTAGCTGGTGAGCTGCGGGTACTCTCTTAGCTCAGCGGTCAGCCCGACTTCCTCCACCCTGTCCAGCGACCTCACGCCGACCCAAACCGCGTCCCACGCGTTCGAAAGGTACATGTCCAGCGCGCCCGCGCCCGCCACCGTCTCCCTCGGCGAGACCACGTACTCCACTTTGGCCGGTCTGTGGAAACCGTCAAACCGTTCGAGAATAACGTACTCCTCCGGCGCCCATTCCATCAGCTTGAATGGACCGGAGCCGTTGATCTCATCGTCCATCCACCAGTCTTCCCCTCTCGCCCTGACCGTGACCCGGTCCACAACGAAGGCCGTCGGATAAGTCAGCTTTGCGAGGAAGTACTCCTTCCGTGCGTCGATCGTAATGCGAAGCGTGCGTTCGTCGATGACCTCCACTCCGTCGACCTGGTCCATCTCGCCATTCAGCTTCTCGTCCACTCCCACGATGTCGCCCAGATAGAGCGGCACCGTGTCGCTGGGGGTCTCCAGCTCGGTGCCGCGCTCTACTGAATACTTGAAGTCTTCGGCAGTGATGGGCCGGCCATTGTGAAACGTGATGCCTTCGCGGAGAGTGAAGGTGTAGACGGTCCCGGACTCGTCCACTTCCCAGCTCTCGGCGAGGTCCGGCACGACTGCGTGGTCGTCGTCCAGGCGGACAAGGCCGCTGAAGACGTGGTTGACGAAGAAGCCTGACGTTGTCTCCCTCGCGACGGCCGGGTCCATGATCGTCGGCTCGCCCAGGGGCATCGTGAACGCCTCCTCGCGCGGGACACCGAACGGGGCCGGTGTGAAGCTCTCGAAGCTTCCCAGCACGGCATCGAAGGTCTCATCCAGGTCTCCCAAGACGGACGCAGGGGCCTCGAGCACCGCGGCAAACGTGAACGTTGCGCGGCTTGCGACCTGCACACGTTGAACTACGGACGTGCCGTCGACATCGAGTTGCACATCTGCCCGCTCGGCCGCTGTGCCGTTCTCGAGCGTGACCGCGCCGGTGCGGTCAACCCGGTCATCCTCCTCTTCAACCTCCTCGCTCCCAGTGTCATCCTCCCCGGCAGCTTCGTCCTCGGCAACGTCCTCTTCCGCGTCCTCTTCCTCGGACATTTCGCCTTCGCCGATTAGCTCATCAATGACGCTGTCCATGCGCTCGTCCAGCGGGACGTCCATATCGTGGAAACTGACGAGCAGCCGCAGGATGGGCTCGCCGTCCTCACCTGCCATGACCAGCCACTCTTCCTGTTCTTCCTCATCGTCGGGTTCGACGACCGACCAGGTCTCCGGATGCTCGAACCGCACGCCAAGCTCCAGGCTCTCATACGTTGAGAGGGGATCGGGCTCAGGCGTTGGAGGCGGCGTCGGTTCCGGAGTAGCCGTCTGCGTCGGCTCAGGCGTGCCGGTCGGCGCGAGCGGCGCATCGTCCGTACACGCGAGGGCCAGGGCTATGGCCGGAACAAGCAATAGGAAGGCAAGACGAAGTTTCATTGATGGGCGTCCTTGGTGAAGAATCGTTGCCGAGAGAAGTAGTTGTCTTGTGGAAGTAATCCATGAGACAAGATATCACGCTTCGCTCCCAGACAATAGGCTCGTCTGGGCATGTGTAAACGCTTCAAGGAGGTCGTCGCCGTCGAACTTTGTTGGGCGCGACCGGCCTAGATCCCCCCGGTGATCGCCTCGATCATCCTGGCGGTCCCGACCACCGGCCCGCCGTCGCGCCCGATGTCCGGCGTCCGGTAGCCTTCCGCAAGCGCCCCGTCGACGGCGCGCTCGATGGCGTCCGCCTCGTCGTCGAGGCCAAGCGAGTACCTGAGCAGCAGCGCCGTGCTGAGAATCGCGCCGATCGGGTTGGCGGTCCCCTGCCCGGCTATGTCCGGCGCGCTGCCGTGGATCGGCTCGTACATGTCGACAGTCTTGCCCCCGGAGCCCGAAGCGCCCGGAAGACCTGCGAGGCTCGCCGAGGGCAGCATCCCCATCGAGCCGGACAGCACAGACGCCTCGTCAGTCAGAATGTCCCCGAACATGTTCTCCGTCACCATGACGTCGAACCCGGCCGGGTTGCGGATCAGCTCCATCGCGGCGGCGTCCACGAGCATGTGCTCCAGCTCAACGTCCGGGTAGTCCTCGGCGACCTCGTTCGTGACCTCTCGCCATAGCCTCGAGGTCTCCAGCACGTTCGCCTTGTCGACCGACGTCACCTTGCGTTGCCTCTGGCGCGCCATCTCGAACGCGGCGGTCACGATCCGGCTCACCTCGGCCTCGGTGTACTTCAGCGTGTCGACGCCGCGCCGCCCGCGCGATGTGTTCCACCTCTTCTTGGGTTGTCCGAAATACAGTCCTCCGGTCAGCTCCCTGAGCACCACCATGTCCACGCCCTCCAGCAGGTCGGCGCGCACCGGGCTGGAGCCGGTCAGCGCTTCGTGCACCTTCACGGGCCGCACGTTGGCGAATAGGCCCAGGCTCTTGCGCAGCGCCAGCAGGCCGTCCTCGGGCCGTGTTTCGGCATTCGGATCGTCCCACTTCGGCCCTCCGACCGCGCCCAGCATCACGGCGTCCGACTCCGCGCACGTCGCCAGCGTCTCGTCCGGCAGCGGCGTGCCCACGGTGTCCAGCGCGTTGCCGCCGATCCGCTCGGCCCTGATGTCGAAAGAGTGCCCGAACCGCTCCCCGACCCTGTCGAGCGCCGCAACCGCGCCCGCAAGCACCTCCGGCCCAATGCCATCGCCCGGAAGCAAAGCGATCGTGTAGTTCATGCCATGTATCTCCGATGACGGATCGTCACTGCCAGATTGTACGGCATCGGCCTTTGCGGGCTCAGTTGATCAGGGGCGAGGTCCGCAGGATCGTTTAGCATTGAGATGCCCATGAAGAAGGACCCCAATGAGTTGCCGCCGGAAGTTCAGTCGCAGATACAGGCGTTAGAGGCTCTGCCCGACGACCAGATCGACACGACCGACGTCCCGGAGACTCTCGACTGGTCTGATGCCAAGCGCGGAGCCTTCTACCGGCCTGTGAAGCAGCAGATTACGCTGCGGATTGATGCGGACCTAATCGCCTGGTTCAAGGCCCATGCGCATGGCGGTCGGGGATACCAGACTGACATCAACAGAGCTCTCCGTGAGCACCTCCAGAGGACTACCCGTTCTGCAAAATAGTCTGAGGATCCCGCTGTCCTCGCCAAAGGGGCCTCCGCCCCGCACCATCGACCAGGCGCGCAAATCCCCGAAGAGCTAGCCCACCGCCCTCTCGAAGGCCCGCTGGAAGCGCGGTCCAACGTCCTCCATCTCCTCCAGCGACGCGTAGCTGAGCGCCAGCCTGAGATGCGAAGTGTCCGCCGCCTCCTTGTCCTTGAAGAAGTTGGAGCCCATCGCGAAGACCAGCCCCTCCTCCGCAGCCTCTCGGGCCACGTCCTGCGCGCTCGCTCCGACGCATTCGGCCCACAGGAAGAATCCGCCCGCCGGCTCATCGAAGCGCACGTACGGATGGCAGTTCTCGCGAAGTGAGGCGACCAACGCCGCGCACTTGCGCCGGTAGATGCCCCGAAGCCCATCTACGTGCGTCTCCAGGTCCCCGCTGCCCGCGTAGTGGGCCAGCGCCCGGTGCAGCAGCGGGCTGCCTCCCATGTCGAACCGCACTCGGCCCAGAGACTCGATGACCGGCAGCCGAGCTTGGACCCATCCAACGCGCAGTCCCGTCGCGATGATCTTGCTGAAGCTCCCCACCTGGATCACGCCGTGCCCGTCCGCCACCGCGTACAGCGAGGGCGGCGGCGGCGAGTCGAAGTACAACTCCGTGTACGCCATGTCCTCCATGATGAAGACGCGGTGCCGGGCGCACACCTCCACCAGCTTCTCCCGGACCGCCAGCGGCATCGTCGCCCCCGTCGGGTTGTGGTGGTCCGGCACCGTGTACAGCAGCTTCGCCCGCTTGCCCTGCGCCGCCAGCCGTTCCAGTGTCTCCTCGACGCGCTCGGCGAAGGCGTCGTCATCGCCCAACTCCGCCTCCACGATCTCGCACAGGTGCCCACGGATCGTCCGCAGCGAGCCCGCGAAATTCGGCCGCTCCGCGATGCACACGTCGCCGGGATTCAGGAACGTGTCGCACACAGCGTCGATCCCGCCCGAGCCGCCGTGCGTCATCAGGAAGTTCTCGTGCGATAGCTCGATCCCCTGTATGCGCCCCTGCCGCTCGGCCACCACCTGCCGCAGCTCCTCGAAGCCGAAGATGCCGCCGTACCGCAGCGCCAGCTCAGATGACTCTTCGAAGACCTTGTTGACGGCCGCCTGAAGCCCCTCCACCGGCAGCGACGCCGGGTCCGGAATGCCGCCGCCTAGATTGATCGGCGACTCGTGGTCCGACCGCGACATGACCATGGACCGCGGCCGCGTCCCAGCCTCCGTCGGGCTGATCGCCGGCAGCATGGCGGCTGACTCCGCCAGCAGCTCCGTAACATCCTGCCCCTCCCAGTGCTTGGCGGCGATGTCGGCCCGCGTGCTCACATTTGTTTGGCTCAAGGCAATACTCCGGTGTGGGGTCTGAGTACACTCAGTTTACGAATTCCGTAGCCCTGTGTCGATGATTCGGCCTGTCTCCTCATACTGCAGCGTCTGTAAGCCATGCAGTGGACCACCTAATTGAGGCTGTTCCGCATCAACCGCCAAACGCTCTTCGATAGTCACGAGGCCACCCGAACACTTGCACTAAGCGTACTCCTGTGCTAATCTGGATGCATGAACAACGCAGTCCACGATGAAACTCGATTCAGAGGGCCTCATTGGGCGGAGCACCGCCCCTCCAGCTATGTCAATATTGGGTCAAATCTGCATTGGGTCAAATCTGTGCGCTTTTGGGTCAGAAATGGGTCAATCATGTGCCAAGAGCACGCTTTGCAGTGCCATCCGAACAAGGGTCCCAGCTATGAAATGTCCCAGTCTTTTCGATAATCGGCATTCAACTTGCCTCGGAACTCCCGCCCGAAAGTGCAGGCTCCGGACGGATGCCGCGTTCACTCCTCGGCGATCATGCGGCGGAGCGTGGGCGCGAAAAGCACCATGACCCCGCAGACGACGAGGCAGACGAGGGCCATGCCCGGCACCATGACCGACATGCCCAGGACCTGCGCGATCGCGCTAAGCGGCAGGCCCGAAAGCTGGCTGACAGACCTGGACACGGTGGTGAGGCCCATTATCCGGCCCCGGATCTCGTTGGGGACCGCGATCTGGATCATGGCGATCATCACGATCATGTTCACCGAGTACGTGAGGCCGTTCAGACCCCAGGAGACCACGACCAGGGGTATGGACCGCGTAAGAGAAAACAGGAGCAGGCTGCCGCAGAAGGCGAAGGCACTAATCACGAAGAGCCTGCCCATCATGGGGATCTGGCGGCGCTGCGCCAGGTACAGCGAGGCCACCAGGCTCGCGGTGCCCCAAGCCGATGAGACCAGCGTGAAGCCGGTCGCTCCCATGCCAAGCTCGTTCTTGAACCAGAGCGGCGACAGCGTGACGATCAGCGGCCAGCCCAGGCCGCTCAGGGCCCACGTGATGGCGAACAGCCAGAACACCTGCCGGTGGTCAATGGAATAGCGAAGGCCCTCCCTGGCGTCGGCCCACGCAGTGGGTCTCACCGTCTCCCTCCTGAGGGGCGTGCCTCGATAGTGCAGCATCAACGCGGCTCCGATAATACCGAGGTGGCCGATCAGGCTCAGCGCGAACGTCCAGCCGGTCCCGAGATTGTCGATCGACACCCCGGCCAGCGGCGGCAGGTACGCGAACGCGCCCATCTGCGCCGCGGCCACCAGCGCGGTGGCGCCCGGAACGTCGCGCCTCGGCACGAGCTCCGGTATCAGCGCCTGCCGCACCGGCTGATCGACGGCAAGCGCCGCCGAGGACAGCAGTATGAGGACGAACACGAGCCACAGCTCGGCAAGGTTCATGATCACGAGCACCGAGAGCACGGCGTAGATGAGCATGGACAGCGTCTGGCTGACGATCAGCAGCCAGCGCCGGTCCCACCTGTCGGCCAGCACGCCGCCATACACGCTCAGCAGCGTCATCACGATGCCGCGGCCGCCTCCAAGAATGCCCAGCGCGAGCGGCGAGTCGGTGGTCTGCACAATGAACCAGGACTGCGCGTACCACTGGAAGACGAACGTGGAGCCGGAGAACACCATCCCGTACCAGAGGATGCGAAAGTCGCGGTGCCGGAGGGCGCCGAAACGGCCGGACGTGGCGGCTGTACCTGTGGAGCTATCGGCGGTACTCAAAGTGTACGGCGTAGCTTACGCGCGCCACACCGCAAGGTAAAGCAAGCGCGCCGGGACCGCCGGCTGCCGGAGTGCGGCCCGCCGCTAGGGGCGGGCTCGCAGCTAAAGGTTCTCTATCTCGACCGGCACCGCTGAGTCGGCCGACTCGATGCCGAACACGCGGCAGTAGAAGTAAAGCTCGTTGCCGAGCGACTGCTTGATGTTCTCGGCTATGCGGAAGCCGTGCTGCTCGTCGGCAAACGGGACGTACGCCACCGGCAGGCCCCGGCTCCTCATGGCCTCCAGCATGTACTCGGCCTGGCTCGGCGGCACAGCCTTGTCCTCCAGCCCTTGGAACAGGATCAGCGGGCAGTTGATCTGGTCGGCGGAGTGGACCGGGGACCGCTCCAGGTACACGTCGCGGCGCTCGGGGTACGGCCCGATCAGGCCGTCGAGATACCGCGACTCCAGCTTGTGCGTGTCCTTGACGATTCCCTCCAGGTCGCTGAGGCCGTAGTAGCTTGCGCCCGCCTTGTAGAAGTCCCGGAAGGCCAGCGAAGCCAGCGTCGTGTAACCGCCCGCGCTACCGCCCCGGATCAGCACGCGGTCAGGGTCGGCGTCGCCGCGTCCGATGAGGTACTTCGCGGAGTTGATGCAGTCGTCAAGGTCCACGATTCCCCACTTGAGGCGCAGCCGCTCGCGGTACTCGCGGCCAAAGCCGGTGCTGCCGCCGTAGTTCACATCCACCACGCCGAACCCGCGGCTGGTCCAGAACTGGATATTCAGGTCGAGAACGCAAGACGTGGCCCCCGTCGGACCGCCGTGGCTGATCACGATCAGCGGGGGCAGCTCGCCCTCAGGAGCCTCGAAGTCAGCATTCGAAGGAGCGTAGTAGAAGGCATGAGAGGTCACGCCGTCTTCGGTGGGATACTCAATCGGCTCCGGCGCCGACAGGTAGGCGGAATCGATCGCCTCTTTCGCGCCGCTCCTGAACACCTCGGACTCGCCGGCCTCGAGGTCGAGCAGGACTACCGACTCCGGCTCTCCCGGCGATCCGCCGACTACGACTGCCCGCCCGTTGGCCGCCTTGACGTGCGACACCTCCGTGATCTCCGTCTGCACGTACTCGATCTCACCGCTCTCGATGTCGAGCGTCGCCAGCCGGCTGCTCCCGCGGTCCATCCGAACGCACACGATCCGACGGTCCGACTCCACCGCGTACGTGGACGTGCCCAGCCCGAACGTGAAGCCGCCTATCTCCGCCTCCAGGTCGGTCAGCGGCTCCACCGAGCCGGTCGACGGCCGGTACCTGTGGAGATTGAGCCACCCGGTCTGCTCGGACAGGAACACGAGGTCGCCGCCGGGCGTCCACTTGGGCTCCGTCACTCCCTTGCCGGGGCCGCCCGCCACCTTCCTGCGATTACCGAGACCGCCGGTCTCATCGACCTCAGCCACCCACAACTCGGACGAGTCCCACTGCATGTTAGGGTGGTCCCACGTCACCCATGCGAGGAGCCGGCCATCGGGGCTCAGCCGGGGCGAGGCGTAGAAGTCGTTGCCGGACACGATGACGGAACCGCCGTCTCCGCCGGTGAGGTCTACCCTTGCGATCGTGTCAACGGGCTGCCCGGACCCTGCCGAGTGGTCCTCGCGGACGCAGAAGAACATGTTCTGGCCGGCGTCCACCACACCGTCCGCGTATCGCAGTTCAGCCTCCGGAGTCAGCGCCTCCGGCACACCGCCCTGCACCTGCCGGTACAGGCGCTGATCTGCGAAGTTCGAGAAGTAGACTGCTCCGCCGCTGACCGCGTACGACCCGCCGCCGTACTCGTACACCGTCGTCCTCACGTTATACGGCGAGGGCGTGAGCTCCGTCACGACCCCGTCAGGCGAGCGCCTGACCACAACGATGCGGCCCCCTTCTTCAGGTCTGGACTCGGCCCAGTAGATGTCATCCCCGTCAAGCGCGACCTGAGTCGCCCGGCCGATGCCCGACGAAGTCGAGACGAGCATGTCGGGCGAGATCGGCGTCTTCCACGAGCCGTACGGCGCTACCGTCTTCGTTGGCATTGCGGTCCTTCCGTTGCCTACTTGGCGACTATGTTGACCAGCCGGCCGGGCACATACACTACCTTGACGATCTCCTTGCCTTCGACGTGCGGCTGCACCCGCGCGCTCGACAGCGCAAGCTCTCTGGCCGGAGCCTCCTCGATCGAAGCGTCCACTTCGATGCGGTCCCGGAGACGGCCGTTCACTTGGACAACCAGCGTGATCGACTCGCTCGCTGCCAGCGCCTCGTCCCACTCGGGCCAGGCATGCTGGTGAACGCTGTACTGGCGCCCGGTGGCCTCCCAGAGCTCCTCCGTGATGTGAGGCGCCATGGGCGCCATGAGCAGCAGCAGCTTCTCCACCGCAACCTTCCACACCGCCGCGTCGACACTGCGGCGCTCCCAGACCTGGTTCATGAGATTGGTCAGCTCCATGAGTGCGGCTATCGAGGTGTTGAACTTGAACCTCTCCAGGTCCTCGGTGACCTTCCTGATGGTCTGGTGGACGGCGCGCTGCAAGTCTCGGACCGATTCGCTGTCATAAGCCGGCTCTTCGAGTTCATCAGGGTCGCGGGAAGCCAGGTCCCATACGCGGTTAAGCCACCTGCTCACCCCGTTCAGGCCCGAGTCGCTCCACTCACCGCCCTGGTCCCACGGCCCGAGGAACATCATGTAGCAGCGCACGGCGTCGGCGCCCGACTCTTCGACGTACTCGTCGGGGGCGACGACGTTCCCGCGAGACTTGCTCATCCTCCGGCTGCCCAGCACGATCTGGCCCTGGTTGAAGAGCCGGTCGAAGGGCTCGTCCACACCGATCTCCCCAAGGTCCCTCATGGCCTTGGTGAAGAACCGGGCGTACAGCAGGTGCATGACGGCGTGTTCGGAGCCGCCGGTGTACTGGTCGACGGCGCCCCACAGACCGGCGGCGTCCTGATCCACAGGTCCGTCCTTGTAGTGCGGACTCAGGTAGCGGAACTGGTACCACGACGAGTCTACGAACGTGTCCATCGTGTCCGACTCCCGCGTCGCGGGCCCGCCGCACGCGGGGCATTCAACGTCCATGAAGCCTTCGTGAAACCTCAGCGGCGACTCGCCCGTGGGCCTGAACTCCGCGTCTTCCGGCAGCAGGACGGGGAGCTGGTCGTAGGGCACGGGTACCTCGCCATGGGTCTCGCAGTAGATGATCGGGATGGGGGCGCCCCAGTATCGCTGCCTGGAGATCAGCCAGTCTCGCATCCTGTACTGGACCCTTCGCTCTCCCCAGCCCTTGTCCTCCAGGTAGTCCGCGATTCGCTGGCGTCCTTGCTCGCTTGGCAGACCATCGAAAAGGCCCGACGCCACCTGCACGCCATCGTCGACGTACGCCTCCGGCAGCGGCTCTCCGTCCCAGTCCGGCGGCGCTACGACGACCCTGATCGGCAAGTCATGCTTCTGGGCGAACGCGTAGTCGCGCTGGTCGTGGGCCGGCACGCCCATCACTATGCCGGTGCCGTAGCTCATCAGAACGTAGTCACCCACGAAAATCGGCACCCGTTCCCCGTTCAGAAGGTTCACACAGTAGGAGCCCGTGAATACGCCCGACTTGTCCTTATCGGTCGACAGGCGCTCGATCTCGGTCTGCTTGCGTGCCTGGTCGACGTAGGCCTCCACGTCTTCGCGACGGTCCGGCGTTGTGAGCTGCGCGGTTAGCGGGTGCTCCGGCGCGAGCACAACGAACGTCACGCCGTAGATCGTGTCGATGCGGGTAGTGAACGTGTCGATGTGCGACTGGTCCAGGCCGTGCTCGGAAATGTCGAATCGGATGTTCACGCCCTCGCTCCGGCCGATCCAGTTCGTCTGCATCGTCTTGATGTTCTCCGGCCACTCGAGGCCCGACATCTCCAGCAGTTCCTCGGCGTAGTCGGTTATGCGGAAGAACCACTGGTTGAGGTCCCTGTGCGCGACCATGGTGTCGCACCGCTCGCACTTCCCCTCGGACGTGACCTGTTCGTTAGCCAACACCGTGTTGCAGGACGGGCACCAGTTCGCGGGAGCAAAGGCCCGGTACGCCAGTCCGGCCTCGTAGAACTTCAGGAAGAGCCACTGGTTCCACTTGTAATAGTCCGGGTCGCAGGTGACCACTTCCCTGTCCCAGTCGTAGACGGTTCCCATGGAGCGCAACTGGCGGCGCATGTTCTCGATATTGCTCATCGTCCAGCCCAAGGGATGGACGCCTCTTCTGATGGCCGCGTTCTCAGCCGGCAGTCCGAAGGCGTCGAAGCCCATGGGGTGCAGCACGTTGTAGCCCAGCATCCTTCGATAGCGGGCGTGCGCGTCCGACGGCGCCATGACATACCAGTGCCCGATGTGAAGGTCGCCGGAGGGGTACGGGTACATCGTGAGCTCGTACCACTTGGGCCGCGGATCGTCGTCCCGCACCTCGTGAAGGCCGTCGTCGGCCCAGCGGCGCTGCCACTTCGCCTCGATGACCCTGTGGTCGTAACGTGTTCTCCTCGACTGTGCCGTTACCATTATTCGATCCTTCCAACATGTTCGCAGCCAACAAAAAACCCGTCCCCGGAAGGGACGGGTATGCCGCATTCCTGCGGCGCATTCACGATGAGTCCACAGTTCGTGGATCTCACCTCGTGAACGTGGTGAGTACCCGCGGTACCACCCTCGTTCCCCCGTCCGACGGCAAAGCCTCTTCCGGCTTGTCGCCTCAGGACAGGGACGCTTGCAGGCTTTAACGGGGCCACCGCCCTACCCTACTGGCCGGCGGGCCGACCGTGTTCAGGAGGGACGCTCCGGGGCGAGTTCGCAATTTGCCGAACGCCGGTGTCGCACCTTGCCGCCTCAGTCCTAGCTTGCCGGAAGCTACGAATGCAGGCTGCGGTTACCGGCTCTCTGTGGAAGGCAGTCCGCTACTACTCCCCTTCAACGCGTACTGGTATGTACTAAGAAAACGCTAGCATAGGGCCTATGGGCGGTCAAGGTTGAACGACTTCCCGCCCTCCTCCACCGCCGCCCTGAGCCGCTGCAGCCAAGCCTCCGTCTTGCCGCGCCCCGTGAGCCTGATCACCTGGACGTGACCGGCATCCGATCCGCCAAGCAACTCTGGGTAGGTCCGCCTGCGTCTCCAGTACGACTTGAAGAACCAGAGTATGAGCGAATCTCTCGTGAAGAAGTGCGTAGACAGCCTCTCGACGTTGCCGTTCCACAGGACCTCTCCCCTGACCCCGCGCCTAATAGTTCTTGTGAGCAGCTGCCACAGATTGACCAGAAATGGGTAGTCGAGCCAGACGAATGCGGTGGCCTTCGGAAAGTAGACATCCCTGACCTTGCTGTAGTTTCCATCGAGGACCCACGAGGGGCCGCTGATGGCCTCCCTCAGTTCTTTCCTGAACACCTCCAGGGGCCGCTCCGTCCAGTTCGGTCCCCAGTTGAGGGCGTCCATCTCGATGAAAGGCACGCCGAGGGCTTCCGCAATGCATCGCCCCACGGTGGTCTTGCCGGACCCAGTGGTTCCCACGACAACAATGCGGGGCTCGGAGCCAAGCCCGGCCGGGGTCATGTCATGATTAGCGGACATCAGGACCGAAGTATCGCGTTCGATTTCAGCCGTTCGCCTCGGGCAGCCAGGGCGCGGCCGCGTCCAGGGCCGCGATAGCAAGCAGGCACACGTCCTTCGGAGGCGGCTCGCATGGAGCGCCCGAGGCAGATAGAGGTCTTTTCGCGATCAGGTCTGATCGGCTTGCCCAGACCCATCCGTCGTTCAGCGCGCCGACGCCCATGGCTGGGCGGCAAAGGTAAATCATGTCTATATGCTGGTGGTCGCCTTCCACTGGATCTGCTATGTCTTCCACCAGAATAGTGAACGGAGGCTGGACCTGGACAGGGTACTCAAGGTCCAGCACTATTCCGGTGGGCAGCACCTCAGCGGCAAGCCCGGTCTCCTCTTGGATTTCACGGAGCACTGCCTGCACCGGGTCCTCGTTAGCCTCGATATGGCCTCCGGGCGGGAGCCAAGCCTTGACCTTTGGATGCCAGTGCAAGAGTACGGAGTCATCGTGAATCACGTAGCCGGACGCGGTGAAATGGCGAATAGTTGCCATGCCACAATGCTAACGCCCCCAGCGCCTGCAATGCATCAGGCCGTCCGGCTGCTATTCATCCGATGCGCTCGGTTGTGAAGCGGCCGCTCTCCTTCTGCGACGGGCTATGACAATGTATGCGCCACCGGCGACTATCCACAGCGGGCTCAGCACGGCGCCCCAGATTAGAATCGTGAGCAGGACCTGTCCGATGGCGATCAATGCCCGGACCGCGTTCTCCCCCTGCTCACCCGCACTCCACCCGAGGACGACTAAGCCCTCCGACTCCTCTATGAAGACCTCGCTGTGCGCGGTGGCCTCCACATCTCCGGCTGGGCTTTCTGCATAGAGGGTCACACGAACGGGATACGGCTGCGGCCTGTAATGCTCGTATACGTGCGACGCCGCGATCTGAGTAGCGTCGGCCTCGACCGCGCCTTCAACCAGCGGTGAGCCGTCGCCGAACTCCCATCTGTATCGCAGGCTTGTCAGCTCGGGCGGCCTCGTGAACGTGGCGGTGAGTTCGACCTCCTCGCCCTCTTCGGAACTAATCCACGATTCGGTGAACACTTCCACAGTCGGTAGGCGGGTAACCGTGACCGTGATCGTGTCCGAACCTTCGAACAGACCCGCATCGCCCCACGCGGTCAGTTCAAGGCTGGCGATGTAGGGAGAGTCGGTGTCGTCGCCGTAGACATGCGTAACCGTGGCGGTGACCCGCGTGTCTTCATCCGCAGTTGGTGCGGTGATGGTATTTGTAACCGGACGGGAACCGTCGCCGAACTCCCACGTGTACGAGTATGTGTCCAGCCCCTCAGGCTGAGTGAAGGTGGCCCTGAACCTGACAACCTGCCCAACGCTGGATGTGACGTCAGGACCGGCGTCGAGGGCCAACTGCCCCGGAGTCTGTGACACCGACACGTAGAGTAGTGAGTACGCCGCTGTCTCTTCGAGCAGCTTGATCCGCCCCTGCAGCCGCTCGATCTCCGATTGAATTCCCGTGAGCGTCTCATGGACCTTCAGGGCGTCTTCCACTTCCGCGGTCTGTTCGAGAAGGCCGCGCAGGGCGTCTGCCGTGGCCTGCAGGTTGGTAAGGCGTGCGCGGTTGTCCACGTACTCGTCGGTGACGTCTCGGCTGGAAATGAGCACCTGGCCCACGTCTACCGCCATCGACCGCAGACTTGAGATGGCAGAGTCCAGCTTGTCCGCGGGGACCCGCACCGAGATGTGCCCTGTGTAGGTCAGCGATTCTTCGGATGAGACCACCCATCCGCCAAGCTCAGCGGCCAGCGCCGCGATCCGGGTGAGGCTCTCCTCTACATCCTCCACCTCTATCGCAACTTCAGCAGATCGGACGATCATTCTTTGCTGAGTGACAGGCACAGCGACGGGACCGGACGAATCGGAATCAAAGTCCGAGGAAGCCATATCGTCGAAGGCCATCGACTCAGCCATGTCCATTTCGAAAGCCTCTTCTTCGGCCTCCATCATGGCCATTTCTATTTCCATATTCCTGGCCGTGTCATCGCTGCCTTGGGAGGCCGCGGACTGAGTCATTACTCCGTCCTCGGCGAAGTCGATGGATTCTGAATCTTGAGCTCCGCCGCAAGCTAAGCCGGCGGCGATAGCCAACGCCATCGCCGCTACAAGCACTGCCAGTCTGGTTGGGGACATCGCAGCCTCCGATCCGTTCCCTTGGTAATTCATTCTACTACCAGGACGAGCACGAGTCTGAAAAGGTTCCACTCGACCAAAGTTGACCATTGGAAGCAGGCCGGATATGCTGAGAGACAACAACTGGAGATCGTGAGACGGGAGCTTGGGAAATCCAGGCTGAGAGGTTCCGGGTAATCGGGACGACCGCCGCACCTGACCTGGGTAATGCCAGCGTAGGGATCCGATACAGTGAGTGTCTTTTCTTGAGCCGCCGGCATTGCGCTGGTGGTTTGTGCTTTCAGCCCACTTCCCACTCATCCTGACCGATCTGACGATGGGAGTCGCAACTATGGATGAACAGCTTGAGATAGCCGGTAGTAAGTTCAACTCAAGGCTCATGGTCGGCACGGGGCGCCACCGCACCATGGAAGAGATGGTCGAGTCCGTGACCGCGTCCGAGGCGGAGATCATCACGGTGGCGATACGCCGGCTGGACCTGGACAACCCAAACGAAAAGAACATCCTGGACTACTTCGACTGGGACCGCTACACGATCCTACCCAACACGGCGGGATGCAAGACTGCGGAAGAGGCCCTGTTCACCGCAAGGCTCGCGAGGGAGGTAACCGGCTCGAACTGGATCAAGCTGGAGGTCATACCCTACGCCGAATACCTGCTGCCCGACCCCGTGGGGACTTACGAGGCGGCGGCGCAGCTTCTGCAAGAGGGATTCGTGGTTCTTCCGTACATTCACGCCGACCCGGTGCTTGCACGAATGCTGGAGGACCTCGGATGCGCGACGGTGATGCCCCTCGGCTCGCCGATAGGCTCCGGCCAAGGAATTCTGACGATCGACGAGGTGCGCCTCATTATCGAGCAGTCTGAGGTGCCGGTAGTGGTGGATGCCGGGCTGGCGGTTCCTTCGGAAGCCTCAGCGGCGATGGAGGCTGGTGCGGACGCGGTTCTCGTGAACACCGCGATCGCGCAAGCGGAAGACCCTGGACTGATGGGCGAGGCGTTCAAGCTGGGCACGGAGGCCGGACGCAAGGCGTACGTGGCAGGCCGGATCGAGAGGAAGAAGACGGCCACGCCTAGCAGCCCGACGGCTGGCGTAGCAACCGCTGCCGCGACGAGCTAGGCGACGGCAGCGGCCCCATTGCCTGCCACCATCCCGCACCCGGTCCTCAGCCTGGTCACACGCCCCGTAGACGGCGAAGGTCTCAGCCTGGTTGATACGGTCGAACAAGCTGTCAGCGGCGGAGTAAACATGGTCCAGCTACGCGACAAGGACATGTCTGCATTCGATATGTGCGTATTGGCAATTGAGCTTTCGCGCGCGATCGACGGACGCGCTCTCCTGTTCATCAACGACCGAATAGACGTGGCGCTTGCCTGCGGAGCCGACGGCGTGCAGATCAGCGAACGGGGAACGGCAACGCGGCGGGCGAAGGAGAAGGCAGGCAGACGACTGTTGATAGGGCGCTCGGTACACAGCGCCGCAGGCGCGGCGGATGCGGCGAGCGACGGGGCAGACCTGCTGGTGCTGGGCACGATCTTCCCAACTGCCTCGCATCCAGAAGGCCCTTTCGGAGGCGTAGACCTGGTACGCGAGACTGCGGAAAGAGTCTCGATACCTGTTGTGGCGATAGGCGGAGTTCAGGCCTCCAATGTGGGAGAGGTCATGAAGGCAGGAGCTTCAGGGGCGGCCGTGATCAGCGCGATCATGGACAGCGCCGACCCAGGAGCGGCGGCGGCTCGACTCAGCGAGGCCGTCAACGCTGGACCGCCGACCGGGGAAAGGGACGAAGCATGACAGCACCAGCGAAGATCCGGGTAAGGCTGAATGGGCAAGAGCGTGAGTACGGATCTGACTCGTCTCTAATCACTGTACTGGCGTCGCTGGGCGTCGAGGAGGCGCGTCACATCGCGGTGGCGCTGAACGGCGAGGTCAAGCGCCGAGACGAGCTTTCGGACACGCAACTCAGCGATGGGGACAGCATCGAAGTGGTCCGCGCGGTTGGGGGCGGCTGACCCTAACCAACAGCGCTTTGACGAGCGAATCACCAAGATGAGCTGAGCCGACAAGTTGCCTGGGTCGGAGATATCGCGGTCTTCTCCGAGGGCAGGCTCTCACCCTACGGCGCGCCGCATTCCAGGCGAGGGCGCTCTTATGAAATGGGAGCGATCCCTACTCGCTCTCCGCGTGCGTGAGCAGCCAATTGCCGTCGAACTCTTCGTAGATGAACACCATGTCCACGGAGCCAAAGGAGAAGCTGCCGTGGTGCTTTAGCTCCCACTTGCCGGGCTCGATCTCTGTGGGTGGGGACGTTTCTTCCGCGGCGATCGTTGCGCCGAAGTTCTTGAATGGCTCCATGTTCGACCGGAGCTCCTTTTCCTGTTCGTTCCAGTAGTTCTCTTCGTAGAAGATCTTGAGCCCGTCAACGTCGTAGGTGTTGTAGACCTCCCACAGTTGCATGGTCTTCTCGCGGAGGTGTTCGGCGAGGTCAAACTCCTCGGTGGATGCGTCCTCGGCGGCTGAAGCTACTTCTGACACGCTCTCTGTTGGCGATGGCTCCGCTTCGGGCGTGGCCGAGGCCGTCGGCGTGGACGTGGCTTCTGCTTCAGGAGTGGCGGTTGCGGTCTTCGCAGGCTCGGCCGGAGGGGGCGTGTCAGCAGTTACGGCGTCTTCGTCTGAGCCGCCGCATGCGGCCAAGGCCAGCGACAGGGCCAACGCGACTGCGAGCGCCGATACCTTCTGCGGCAAACTGTTCCTTCAACCGGATACTGGTGGCCCCAACGGGACTCGAACCCGTGTCACCACCTTGAAAGGGTGGGATCCTGGACCGCTAGACGATGGGGCCACTAAGCGGAATCGGACTTATTCTAGCTATCGGGGCAAGGGGCTGGCAATGCATCGGAGGACTGTCCTGTTGTTTGCACAAGTGTCCAGGGTCCTGCTGTTGCAAGGCGTTCGCGGGGTGGACGCTTAACGCGCGCCGGGCTTCTCCGCGCTGGAGAAGCCCGACTAATGTATGAGCTTGTTTGCCCTGTTTCGCCGCGACCTCAGAAGGGAGCGGCGGCTAGAACAGGGTCCTGGGCGATGTTTCTAGTGGCCGTGATGCTCGTGGTCGTCGCACTCGTGCGGGTCGTGCACGTGGCCCGGCTCGTCGCCGTGATGCTCATGGGTGTCGCACTCGTGGCGATCGTGAGCATGCTCTTCGGCGTGATGCTCGTGGCCGTCGCACTCGTGAACGTCGTGCACGTGGCCGGGCTCGTCGCCGTGATGCTCGTGATCGTCGCACTCGTGTATGTCGTGATGCGCTCCTACAGCCATATGTCTTTCTCCTCCAGCAATGAGATAAGTTATTGAGATTGTTGTATCACATTGGGCCCAAAATGGCAAATAACTGACTGAACTTTTCTCAGAATTTGGTGAGCGCTGTTTGACGGCGCGAGATCGACGTCCGACCACAAGTCGGTACGTCGGGTAGCGTTAGCCGCGGGCTAGACCGAGATTACCTGACGGACCTCGAGTACGTGATCAAGTACATGATCGGGCTGCATGAGTCCCGGCGGGTACGGTCTGCCGCGCCTGATCCAAGCCGCCTTCATTCCGAAGCGCTTCGCGCCGTCAATATCGGCCTGCGGATTGTCGCCCACGAACAAGACCTGGTCTGGGGCTTCAATGCCTGTGCGGGCCAGCGCGTCTCTAAAGATAGCCGGGTCCGGCTTTCTGTAGCCGGCCTCTTCCGAGACCAGCACGAACGGCGCCAGCCTGTCGAGGCCTGCTGCACTGCACTTGTCGTGCTGGCTTAAGCGGCCGTTCGTGACGATGCCCCAGGGCACGCCGCGCTCGTTGAGCCGCACCAGGAACGCGTTGACCTCCATGTCCGGCCTCACCTGACGCTGCATTTCTGGTTGGTACCACTCGAAGAGGGCTTTCATATTCGAGGCCTGTATCGGGCCACTCCGCCAACCACTTCTCCAACATCGCTTCTCGGGAGACATAGCCATCGGCATCCCAGTCGACCATCTTCGCCACCGCCTCGGCCCGAGTCACCGAAGCGTCCCCCTTCAAGTGAACATCGTAGAACCGGTTAGCAACCCTGAGGAAGACCGATTCCCTGTCCAGCAGCGTGTTGTCGAGGTCGAACAGGACGCCTGCGATAGGGTACGCGTTCACAACTGGCTGCGGTCCTCCGGGCACAGGGTCTGGGCCGCCCGTGCGTGGGCTATGGGTACAGCGCCCGCTGGGCGAGGCCGGCGGTCTCCTCCAAGCCGAACATGACGTTCATGTTCTGGACGGCCTGGCCTGACCCGCCCTTAACCAGGTTGTCTATGCAGCCGATCGCAATCAGACGGTCGGCGCCACGGTCGACGGTTGGGTAGACGATGCAGGCGTTGCTGCCATATGCGTGCTTCGTGCCCGGAGGACCGGCGGCGACGTCCACGAAGGGCTCGCCCCGATAGGCCTCGACGTACAGGTCGCGCAGGTCTTCGTCCGTGACCGGCTTCCGGAGGGGCGCGTAGCAACTCGATAGGATGCCGCGCGTCATCGGAGCGAGGTGCGGCAGGAAGGTGATGCGCGGGTCGGCGACCGAGTCGAGCTTGCTCAACTCCTGCGCTATCTCCGGCTGGTGGCGATGGCCTCCAAAGCCGTAAGCGGAGAGGTTCTCGTTGACCTCCGAGTAGTGCGTCTTCAGCGCGAGGCCCCTGCCGGCTCCCGATACGCCAGACTTGGCATCGATGATGATGTCCGGCTCGATGATGCCCTCCCTGAGGGCGGGCGCGAGGGCCAGGATCGAAGCTGTGGGGTAACAGCCGGGGTTGGCCACAAGCTGTGCCTGTGTGACTTCCTCGCGATACAGCTCCGTAAGGCCGTACACAGCGTCTTCGATGTACTGCGGGCAGGGGTGAGCGGTGTTGTAAGTGCGCTCGTATTCGTCCACGTCATTCAGCCGGAAGTCCGCGCTGATGTCAATGGCGCGGGCGCCGTCGGAAAGCAGCGGCGACAGCCGCTCCGCGCTCGCTGCGTGCGGCAGTGCGGAGAAGACGATGTCGACGCTGCCTTCAAGGTCCTCGGTGATCGGCAGGTCAAGGCCGTGGAGATGCGGGAACACGTCGTCCAGCGTGCTGCCTGCGTGGCTCCGCCCCGTAACCGACGCGATTTCCACGTCCGGATGTCGCTGCAGGATACGGGCTAGCTCGACTCCCATGTATCCGGTAACGTTAATAATTCCCGCTTTCAACGACGCCTCCGAATAGGACAGATTCCCAAAAAGTATAGCAGCGGACTTGCGGCATCCGCACCGGCCGCGTAAGCATAGAGGCGCGCACGATATCGCCGGCAAGGGAGATTCCAGCCCGGGGCCGGCCTCTGTAAGGATTTTCGTGTTGCATTATGTCGCATTTTGCTGCATTTCGTAGCTGGGACGGAGGAGGTCTCGCAGCGCCGGCGCAGCACCACTGCAACTTGAACGCAGCAGTTTCACGGCATAAATGCAACACGAGCGCAACGCCAGGGCATGGCCCATGAGGGGGCTTCTGCGGTCGGACAACATCGGTGGCGCGAGGCACGAATTTCGTTTGCTGATGCTCATGGGGCTATATTAGCACACCAGTTCTCTGAGGGCAATTGCGGGCAGAAACCGTGTACCGCCGCGCCATACGGACCATAAAATGACCCCTCGCAGATCTAGGATACCGAGAGTCGCCACTTGTCAGAATACGCGATAAAGACCAGCGGTCTTTCACGAAGATTTGGAGATGTGAAGGCCGTAAATGAAGTTGATCTAGGCATACCCAGCGGAGAGGTGTACGGCTTCCTTGGGCCGAATGGCGCGGGCAAGACCACCGTTGTGCGTATGCTGGTTACGCTGCTCATGCCCACAAGCGGCAGCGCGTCCGTGGCGGGCTTCGACGTGGTCAAGAGCCCGACCGACGTGAGGCTGCGAATCGGCGCAGCGCTCCAGGAGGCGGCCCTCGACGACAAACAGACGGGGCGCGAACTGCTGGAGCTGCAGGCCAGACTGTACGGGCTCAGAGGCCGAGAAGTCAGAAGGCGAGTGGAAGAACTGATGGGCCTGGTCGATATCGGGGACGCGATCGACCGGATGATCGGCACTTATTCCGGCGGGATGAAGCGAAGGCTGGACCTTGCCGCGGCACTCATCCACAACCCGGGCATCCTGTTCCTGGACGAGCCGACCACTGGGCTGGACCCGATCAGCAGGACGAAGGTGTGGGACGAGGTGCGGCGGGTGAACAGCGAGATGGGTGTGACGATGTTCCTGACTACGCAGTACCTGGAGGAGGCCGACCACCTGGCGGAGCGGGTCGGCATCATAGACCAGGGCAAGATAGTAGCCGAGGGAACCCCTAGCGAACTGAAGCAGTCGATCGGTTCGGACGTGATCATAGCCAAGATCGACGGCGACGCGGCGGAGGCCGCGCGGTCTTGCGATCAGGTCCGGGACGTGGCGAACGTGGAGAGTCACGGTGACGAGCTGACCGTGAGCGTGAAGGACGGGCCGAAAGTGATAGGCCCGGTGGCGATAGCCCTCGACCAGTGCGGCGTGGTCGTGCAGGAGCTCACGCTGAGGACTCCAACGCTCGACGACGTGTTCCTGCACTACACCGGCGCGCGGCTCGAGGTGGACGCCGATACGGCCGAGAGCGGCGACAACGAATGACCGCTGGAACCCAAACTCACGTCCGCGCTCGGCGGGCCGGCTTCATTCCCGACGTGTTCTTTATGGCGGGCCGCGCGCTGCGCTCCATCAGACGCGAGCCGGAAACGTTGACGCCGGCCCTGATCATGCCCGCGTTCTTCTATGCCATCAACATCGGCGCGCTCCAGGACATGGTGGAACAGGGCAGCGACATCGACTTCAAGGCGTTCCAGTTGCCGGTGGCGATCCTGTTCGCCGTAACGGGACTGACGAGGGCCGTGACGCTCGTGCTGGACATACAGAGCGGCTACTTCGACAGGCTGGCGCTGACACCGATTCGCCGGCTGGCGCTGCTACTGGGGTTGATGACCGCGGACTTCATACTGGTGGCCCTAGTCTCGATACCTGTGCTGATCATGGGTTTCGCCGTAGGGGTGCGATTCGAGACGGGCGCGCTTGGGATGCTGCTGTTCCTGGGCTTCGCGGCGGCGTGGAGCCTGGTCTATGCCGGGTTCCCGTACGCGATAGCGCTCAAGACAGGCAACCCCGCGGCTGTGAACACGAGCTTCATACTGTTCTTCCCCGTCGTGTTCCTGACCCCGGTGTTCATTCCGCTGGAGGCGATGACGGACTGGATGCAGGTGATAGCCACGTACAACCCGGTCACATACCTGCTTGGCGCGCTGCGCTCGCTCGTGATCGGCGGCTGGCAGTGGGGCGAGCTTCTCAAGGGGGTAGCGTGCGTGGCCGGCATCGGGGTAGTAAGCGTCAGCCTCGCGCTGGCGACACTGAGGGGACGCGTCTCGCGGAACTAGACGCGGGCGGCGTGGCTGCATTGGCGTCCCTTCCACTTGATGTCGATTGACAGCCACGACCAATTGTTGGCCTACGTTGGCGCGTGCTATGTTGTTGAAACCCTAATCTGTGTGT
Source organism: Dehalococcoidia bacterium (assembly GCA_965116985.1). Lineage (GTDB taxonomy): Bacteria > Chloroflexota > Dehalococcoidia > Lucifugimonadales. The sequence goes on from OZ220745.1 coordinate 1,427,593, forward strand.
AGTGGCCATATGATTAATCCAAACCGGATTCAGTCCGTTCACATCAAAGGGTTTCGTTCTCTCGCGGACTTCCAAATCCGGGACTTGCCAAATGCCGCCGTGCTGATCGGCGCGAACGGTTCCGGGAAGTCCAACTTCATCAGGTTTTTCGAAATGATGAGTTGGATGGTGCGGGCGCGGAATTTGCAGGAGTTCATACAGCGTCACGGCGGAGCCGATGACCAGCTATTCGGGGGAAGTGTGCTAAGTCCGCAAATGGCCGCCGAATTGACCATTCGAACCGAGAGCGGGCGTAATGACTACAAATTCAGGCTTGCTCATGCACACCCCGATCGCCTCATCTTTACCGAAGAGGCATTCCGCTACAGCAGTGACGACTGGATATCTGAGGCGGACTGGCAGTACTTGCCAAGCCCCGGGACAGAAGCCAAATTGGTTGAGGCTGCTCAGACGCCTGATGAGTTTAGCGTTCACCCGGTAACCGCACGGGTAGTTGTCACTCTTCTACGTCGCTGCTCAGTTTTCCAGTTCCATGACACTTCGGACACTTCAAACTTCAAGGTCCGCTGGGAAGTTCAAGACAATAACTACCTACGCTCAGACGGAGGAAACTTGGCGGCGGTGTTGCTACGGCTGGAACGCGAGGATTTACACAGATACGAGACGATATGCCGACATATAGGCCGTGTACTTCCAACTTTCGACCGTTTCGACATTGAGGAGAGCTTCGGCAAGGCGCTGCTGCGGTGGAAGGCAAAGTGGACGGATAAGCCATTCGGCGCGCACATCACTTCGGACGGCTCTCTACGGTTCTTCGCGCTAGTCACACTTTTGAACCTGCCCCCCCAGATGCTTCCAGACGTATTGCTGCTTGACGAACCGGAGTTGGGCCTGCATCCATCGGCTATAGGATTGATCGGCGACATGATCAAGTCGCTTTCCACGGAAAGACAGGTCATCGTCGCAACCCAGTCGCCACTACTTGTAGACACGTTCGATCTAGACGAGATCACGGTGCTGGAGTTGAAGGAAGGTCGGACGGAGGCAAGAAGGTTTGAAGAGGATAGCTTTAGCAAGTGGCTGGAGGAGTATTCGACAGGCGAAATGTGGCAGAAGAACCTCCTTGGAGGCCACCCATAGGCCCGATCCGACTCGCCGTATCGGTGGAGGGCCACACGGAACGAGAGTTCGTCAACTCTGTTCTTGCACCTCATCTAAGAGAATCGGGAGTCGAACCTTCACCGGTCCTACTAGGCAGCACACGCCGACTCAGAATCGGCGGGGGCAACGTCAGCGTTGCTCGTCTCGAAAGAGATATGACCAGCCTTTACTATGATTTCGACGCCGTTACTTCTTTGGTCGATTTCTATGGCTTTCACGGCAAGGGAACCAAGACAGTAGAAGAATTGGAGCAGGACCTAAACGACAGAGTCCGAGAGAGCCTCTCGCAGCTGTGGGACCAAAGAAAGCTAATCCCTTACGTACAGAAGCACGAATTTGAGGGGCTACTATTCTCTTCTCCCAACGCGTTCAGGCTTGTGGTTGGCAGTGCCTCGAATCAGGCCATTGCGCAGCTCATTGACATCCGATCAAGCTTCCAGACGCCTGAAGAAATCAACGACAATCCGAACACGGCGCCGAGCAAGCGCATATCAGTCGTCATGCCTGGCTACCATAAGCGGCTTCACGGCCCTTTGGTGGCTGATGCGACAGGCTTGGCGGTCATCAGGAAAGAGTGCCCGCGATTCGACAACTGGGTTGCACGGCTGGAGTCGCTGACAGTGACCTTACGCTAGCCAGGCAAAACCAACGCAGCACCGCCATGCTGGGCCTCAACTTCCCCCTTTCCAAAGTAGGCTAGGCTGCGCGCCCGAATAGGCACAGAGGCACCTGGCAGTGTAAATGAAGGCTAGACGCGGGCGGCGTGGAGTTCGTCCAGCGTTAGCTCGATGCCGAAGCCGGGGGCGTCACTGGGAACGAGCGTGCCGTCCTTCGGGAGAGACATGCCGGGAGTCTGCCGGTAGCCCCTGACACTTTCCAGCGGCACGCCGGGCGCTGAGCCAATGAACAGTTCGCCCCAGTGGACGGCGGGCATCGCGTAGCAGAGGTGCTGGCCGTAAGCGTCGTTCGCTCCCATGTGAGGCATAACCGAAATCCCGGCCGCCTCGGCGATGTGGCAGATCTTTACGACTGCCGTAGCGCCGCCCACCCACTGGATGTCAGGCTGGAAGATGTCGACCGAGCGCCGCGCAGCCGCCGACATGAACGGAAGTGTCGTGTACCAGTGCTCGCCGGTGGCGAGGGTCTGCCGGGGCAAGCGCCGCCGCATCTCCGCAAAGCCGTCGAAGTCGTCCGGCACCAGACTGTCTTCCATCCATTTGAGGTTGTACGGCCGGAGCATCTCCGCCTGCCGCACCGCGAACTCAACGTCCAGCGCCATCCAGCAATCGAGCATCAGCTCGACATCCGCGCCGATCTTTTCCCTTGCGCCCGCGACCTGTTCCTCGTTCTTTCTCAAACCTTCCAGTCCATCAATCGGGCTGTACAGGCAAGACAGCTTGGTGGCCTTGAAACCCAGCTCCATGTGCCAGTCTGTGTTGTTGCCGGTCGCGTAGCAGAAGATGCTGTCCCTCGCCGGTCCTCCCAACAGTTCATACACGGGGCGGCCGAGTAGCTTGCCCTTCAGGTCCCAGAGAGCGAGATCGACCGCGCTGATGGCGAAACTGGCCAGACCCGAGGGACCGTAGTGCGAGGACATCCGGAACATCATGTCCCACAGCATTTCGACGGCCATGCACTCTTCGCCAACGAGCATGGGCGCGAAGTTGTCGTTGATGACGGGCGCGACAGGACCGCTGTGCGTGGTCATGCCCAGACCCCAGACTCCATTCTCCGCCGTCACTACGCAGGCGAGCGGAGGCCAGTTGGGCCGCCAGCGGCCCTGGGGTCTGTCCTTCGAGTACCTGGACATAGGGTTAGCTATCTCAGTCCTCCGGGGCGCAGGCTGCCGTCCTGCAGGCGCGCCGGTAACGCCGCCGGGAAGTTCCACGGGGAATGCGACGATTTCCTTGATCTTCATGGACCGGCCTCCGGCGGCATGTTAGCCCAAGACTTGAACAGCGCCCCGAGCGGCGCGATGCGGCATGGTGGACCTCAGAACAGTCTGCAGGGCACGGCCGCGTGTCTTAGAACGTGTCCGTGTCTTCTCCGACCCACTTGCGGAGGAGGTCGTTCAGGATTCCGTCCTCTTTCATGGAGGAGATGGCTTCATTGAACTTCTCTCGGAGATCGCTGTCCGTCCGGACTCCCATGCCCAGACCCTGGTCGAGGGGCACATCAGGGCCGACGACGGCAAGTTGGCCTTCATATTCGCCTATCTTCTCGACCGCGTACGCGCGGTCCACAAGCAGTGCGTCAATCTCTCCTCCCAAGAGGGCGGAAAGCGAGTCGCCGGGGTCATCGAATGTGCGATAGCTCCTGCCCTCGGCGTCAAAGTAGTCGGAGTGGATCGTCTGGCCATGCGCGCCGACGACGCCGTCCGCTGCCTGGTCTGTCGCGTCTGCCAGGGCCAGGTAAACGGAAGGGGCCGGCGGGTAGTACGGTTCCGTGAAATCGATTAGCTCGTCCCGCTCCGCCGTGATGGACATGCCGGCCATAATGACATCGAACTCTTCGGCTCGCAGGTCCGGGATCATCTCCTCCCAGTCGTTAACGATCCACTCGCATTCGAGTCCTGCCCTGCTGCAAAGCTCGTCACCAAGTTCGCGTTCCAGGCCGTCGATCTCGCCGGCGTCATTGACGAAGTTGAATGGGTGGTAGTTACCATCAGTGGCGATGACAACCGTCTCCGAGCCGCACGCGACGAGTGAGAGAGCGAGCAGGACAATCGAAACGGTGGCCAGGAAAGCGCGGAAACCGGCGATCATCGTTAACTCCCGATGTGTCTCTTCAACTGCGTTCGGCGCCGCTCGAGCCTTTGACCCAAGCGACAACGGCTGAGCTACAGGCCGATCATGTCCGCGACGACCTCCTTGTGGTAGTCGCCGTCCCCGAACATCAGCTCCGCGGCCTTGGCGCGCCTGGAGAAGAGTTGCATGTCATGCTCCGTGGTGAAGCCGATCGCGCCGTGACACTGGTGGCCGGTGGCGCACACGCGCTTGGAAGCGTCGCTCACCCAGGCCTTGGCCAGCGAGACCTCCCTGTCGGCGTCCTGGCCTTCAGCCAGCGCCCATGCCGCCTGGTAAGTGATGTACTTGGATCCCTCTACGTCTATCGCCATGTTGGCGCAGTGGTGCTGGATGGCCTGGAAGCTGCCGATCGGCCTGCCGAACTGCAGCCGCTGCTTCGCGTACTCGACGGTCATGTCGAGCACCTGCTGCGTAGCGCCCGAGAGCTCGGCGCACTTGCCGACGGCGCCGTATGCCTTCACTTTCTCCATAACAGGCCAGGCCCCGTTCAGCTCGCCGATGAGGGCGCTTCCCGGGACGCGGACGTCTTCGAGAATGACCTCGGACTGCCTGTCCGAGGCGATGGTCTTGAGCAGAGTCTGTTTCACACCTTCGGCGGTGCGGGGCGTGATGAACATCGAGGCGTCCTCGGCGCCGGGTCCGGTCTTGGCGACCACCAGCAGGTAATCGCAGACGTGCGCGTAAGGAGTGAACAGTTTGACGCCGTTGAGCACCCAGTCGTCGCCGTCCCTCTCAGCCGATGTCTCAACGCCGTGAGCGTCCCACCGGCCGCTGGGCTCGGTGAGCGCGAGCGTTACGGTGATCTGGCCCTGCGCGATCCTGGAGAGGTACTCCTTCTTCTGGTCCTCGGAGCCTCCTTCGAGAATCGCCAGGCCGCCCATGACGACGGTGGCGAAGAAGGGGCCCGGCAGCATGTACCGTCCCATCTCCTCCAAGAGGATGGCCAGGTCCATGAAGTCCAGCCCCGCGCCGCCGTACTCCTCTGGGAAGGGCAGGCCGAGCCAGCCCTGCTCCGCGATCTTCTCCCACATCTCCGGGGTGTAGCCGCGCTCGTCCTGCTCCATCTCGCGGACGTAGCTGCTGGGGCATTCGGTCTCAAGGAACTCCTTCGCGGTGTTCCTGAGGAGCTGCTGGGTTTCGGTCAAGCCAAGGTCCATCTGTTTCTCCCGCTTGGTGTTTAACTTAAGTAGCTACGAGGTCTGTGCCGGCACCTTCGTCCGGCTCGAGGCGAAGTCCGGATCGGCGGCTATGCCCTGCTGGCCGGACTCCCTGTAACGCTGGATTGCGTGCTCGTCTGCTTCGAATGCCATCGGAGGGAACGGGCCGCCGAGTTCGACCCATTTCAGTTCGGAGAGGTCGTCGTCCGGTGCCTCAAGGCCACCAACGGGCGTGGCTGCGCAGAACACAGCCAGCATGTGCAGGTCAGGCGCCAGGTAGTTGGTGGCCACGTTTACTATCGCAGTAACTTCGACGTCCAGTCCGGTCTCTTCTTTTGTCTCACGCCGGGCGGCGGTAAGAAAGTCCTCGTCGTACTCCAGATATCCTCCCGGCAGTGCCCACATCCCCGGGAAAGGGTGCGAGGAACGCTTGCCGAGCAGTACCTTGCCCTCGCTTTCGATCAACACGCACACGGCCACAGACGGTGAGCGGCGCTGGACGCGACCGCACGACTGGCAGAGAGGCTGCGACCCATTGCGTGCAGCGGCGCACGTCGATCCACAATCCGTGCAGTGCAGCGGCCGATCAACGTCGCGAGTTCCGAACCTGTCATACGCCTCGAATACCTGCCTTGGCCGGGAACTGGTCGGTCCGGCGGCGGCTGCGCGCAATAGCCGGGTCGTCTAGCCCCTGGGCAGGCCGAGGCCGCGCGTGGCGATGACGTTCCGCTGGATCTCGGACGTTCCGCCGGCGACCTGACCGCCGTGGGCAGCCAGATAAGCCTTCTCCAATCGGCCCTTGAGCGGGGCGTGCTTGGAGCCGGGCTTAAGCTGACCGTGCAGGCCCATGATCTGCATGCCAAGGTTGTACATGCGCAGAATCATCTCGGTCCCGAAGGCCTTGCACGTGGACGCCTCCCGGTTGGGAACGAGCCCCTGGCTCTGCATCCATGCGACCTGGTAGCACATCATTCGCGCTGCCTCTATCTGCACGGCCGCGTCTGCAAGCCTGTTGCGGAATACCGGGTCCTCCGAGAGGGTCTTGCCGTTGCGCTTGGTCTCCTTGCAGAGATGAATGAGGTCTTCGAGGATGCGCTTGGCCCTGGCGGGCCGGTCCACGCCGGAGCGCTCGAAGTCCAGTAGCGCCGCGCCCACATACCAGCCGCGGTTCTCCTCGCCGACGAGGTTCTCGCGGGGAATGCGCACGTCATCGAAAGTCACGAGCGCGCGGGCGCCGTCCCACATCATCGGGACGCGCTCGACGGTAATGCCGGGCGCCGCCATCTCGGTGAGGAGGAAGCTGATGCCCCGGTGCTTGGGCGCGTCCGGATCTGTGCGCGTGAGCAGGAACATGTGGTCCGCGCCGGAGTGGGCGCCGTTCCACAGTTTCGAGCCGTTCACGACGTAGTCGTCGCCATCGACGACGGCCCTGGTCTGCAAGCTCGCGAGGTCGGAGCCGGAGTTGGGCTCAGAGTAGCCCTGGCACCAGCTGATGTCTGCCTTGGCGATCTTGGGAAGGAAGTTCTCCTTCTGTTCGTCCGTGCCGTACATCATCAGGATGGGGCCGACCATCCTCACACCCATGTCCCCGACGGGAATGCCGCGGTAGGCCATCTCCTCGTTGAAGATCATCTGCTGTATGTGCGGGGCGTCGCGGCCGCCGTACTCGCTGGGCCAGGCCATCGTCAGCCAGCCCTGATCGGCCAGCTTCTTCTTGAACTGCTGGACTACTTTGCCGTCTTCCGGTTCCTCAGGGTCCAGGGTTTCTGTCCGCCAGTCCCAGGGAAGCTGCTTGTCGGCAAACTCGGCGACTTCGTCTCTGAACTCTACGTCTTTCGATTCAAACCTGAAATCCATGGAGGACCTCCTCCTTCCTTCTCTGGCCCACCCTGTTCAGGCGGACTGTTTCGGCGCCCGCTTCCGTACGGAGCGCCGCAGCGAGCCGGCGCCGTTCGGGCCGGCCTTGCAGGATGCTATCTAATTGCCCCCGACGGAGAGGCAGGTCACGGTCCGGACGATTCCGTTGATTGTGTGAATCTGGCTTGTTACCAGATCACCAACCGCGTTCAGATCGCTTGCACTGACAATCGCGATGATGTCATACGGCCCGGTTACCGCATCGACCGTGTCAACGCCAGGTAACGACTTGAGGGTCTCAGAGACGCTCCTGGACTTGCCGACCGCGGTCTCAATCAGTATGTATGCTCTTGTCTTCATTGGTGCCTCCGCGGGTGGATAAGTGACCGGTCCGGAACTCGTACACAAGGCCACGCCGCCCGGACAGCGTGATTCTATGTTTGGGCAGGGGTACTGTCAATTGGAACGGGCCACACGGTAGATGACCGTTTGCCCGTTGTCGAAGACTGCCGTGAGGTGTTCAACGAGTTCGTCCTCGAACTTGGACAGCCCTTCGGGTGAGTAGTACAGTCGCTCAACCTGCCCCACGTACACGTATTGCACGTCGTACTCATGGAGGAGCCGCAGAGCCTCGGCAAAGTCAAGAGTCTGGTAGATGAAGTCAACCTCGAAGTTGCGCTGCTCCACCGCCCATCGATAGCCCCAGCGCTGCTGCTCCTGATGCCATTTCCAGCCCAGGACTGCGGGCAGCCCGGTGTACACCGATACCCTTCCGCCCCATCGATAGAAGGGCGTTACCGCCTCCAGCACCACGGGCGAGCCCTCCACGTTGTCCCTCAGCCACCGTATTCCTTCGAAGTCTGCCGCGAGATCGATTGGGCCGGGCGCGTCCTGGTAGACGGCGCCGTCTATGTACGCCTCGCCGTTCAGGGTCAGTAGCGCCGGCTCGCCTTCGAACCTGTAGTCCAGCCTGTCGCCGGTCCCGAGCACCGTGTACAGCGCCGCGCTCGCGATGAGCGCCAGCGCGGCGACGAGCCACAGCGCGCGGGGCAGCAGCGGGGCGTACCTGAGCCGGGTGTCGAGTGTGTACCAGAGCAGATAGGCGGATGACGCGGCGAGGAGCACCCACACCTGCAGGTAGCCCTTGAAGATGCTGTTCATGCGGTCGACGTCGCCATCCACACGCCAGAGCTCGAGCCCGACGACCAGGCCGAGGGCGACTGCGACCATGATTCCGGCGTAGGCGAGCATGGGCCAGCCGGCGGCCGACGATCTGCGGCAAGGCTGCAGGCGCAGGGCGAGCAAGACGAGCCCCAGCGCCGCAAATGGGAGCGTGCTTCCGGCGGAATCCGGCCACCAGACATAGGCCGCGTAGCCGAGCGCGGCCAGCGCCATGAGCCCCAGCGCGGACAGGGGGGCCTGCACAGCCCGGGTGCTGCCAAGGCCCAGCCGGGCCCAGGCAAGCGCCGAGCTAAGACGGGGACGCAGCCCCGACAGCAGAAAGGAACCGATGGCGAACACGAACAGCCCGTGTATGGCCAGGAACTGCCACAGCGCTGTGGTGTTGGTCGTGGGCTCAAGGCTGGTGAAGAACGCCTCGCTGTTTCGTATGTACGGAAGGAAGCAGAGCCAGCCGGCAGAGACCACGAAGAGCACTTTGGCCGACGCCTCCAATGCGTCGCGGGGCGACAGGCGTCCTTGCCGAAGGAACACGGCCAGGATGACGGCAGCGCCGGCGATTGCAAGGTACGTTGGGTAGTCCCACGTGTTGAGGGCGCGCAGGGCGCCGGTCGCGAGCCCGAGCAGGGCGAGCAGCGCGATGTCCGCGGGATGCCAGCGACCTCTCGCGCCGGGACGAAGCGCGCTCAACACCACCGCGAGCGCAGCCCCGAGCACGAGGAGCGTGAACGGCAGGGCCATCATGTGAGCGTGGAGGTCGCCGAACAGGAACGTGAAGAAGGGAAACTCCGTGATCTCGCTGCCCGGAGGGTCAGGCGGCATCATCCGGCTGCTGCGCCAGAAGTCGAACTCGCCGAACGGCATGTCCTGAAAGAGCGCGCGCCAAGCGCCCCGCCCGACCTGTATCGCGCCGTCCAGGTTTCCGAGCACTGCCACGAACGCCGCGCCCGCGAGGCCGGCGGCGACGGGCGGCCAGCGGACCGCGCGGGCGGCGGCGGCTCGCGACCGGAGGCGGAGCGTGGCCTCGGCCATGTTGTAAACCAGGGAGAACGCCGCGCCCGCCGTCAGCGCGAAGAACATCGACACGGCGAGGTTGTACGCGGTGGCCGGGGCGATGCCTGTGGCGCGCGCCAGCGTGGCGACGATGAACTGGCCCCAGTAGTAGTAGTTGACGTAGCCGCCCGCGAACCATGGGTCGTATGGAGGCATGTACGTGGAGCGCAGCGTGGCGGTGAGGTACGCCAGGTCCATCGGCTTTTCGCCGCCGAAGTCGGGGTGCCAGAGGTCGGGGTTCGCCATCCGGACGGCGACGAACGCCAGGAACGCCGCCAGGAACAGCGCCTCGCCTGCGAGGAGCACCGGCCAGCGCCTGCGGACGAAGTCCAGCATCTCGGCGCGGCGCAGGCTCAGCACGAACAGCGAGACGGCCGCCAAGCCGGCTATGGCAACGCCTATGGACACTCGGGAGAACGCCATCCAGTGGAGGCCGGCCAGCAGCCACACCGCGAAGCACACCAACAGCAGGGCGAGGACCTTCGTTAGCAGGAAGCCCCTGTCAGGGAGCGACCGGAAGGCCACGAACCCCAGCGGCAGCGCCAGGAGCGCGAGACCCTCGAGGACGATCAGCCATGCCAGGATCGGCAGGCGCGCCGGCCAGCCGTCTTCGTCAACGACTTCAGACCATGTCCCGCCTGCCTGCTGCGCCTCGGCGGTTTCCGGCGACATCATGAGGCCGAGGCGAGGGCCGTCTGCGCTGAGGACCTGCGCGGGCTGTCCCGCTGCCCATCGCTCCTGAAGGAACAGGCCCAGGGCGAGGAGGATGACGGCGGCTACAACGACGAGGGAGAGCCGGCCACTCCATGCGCGAAGGGAAACCAAGTACGCCGCTGCCCTGCGCCACGCCGGGCCGTCCGACCCTCGTGCGATGCCGCCGGCTTCCGTCATGCCGCGGATTCTAGCAAGCGCTCCCGATGCGCAAGGACGCGGAGAGGCTCGCGCCGGTGCGGGGCGCCTTCGGGGCGCCGGCCTCGCGTCTCAGACGGGCGTCAGGAGAAGCGGAGCGCCTGGTCGATGATGTCGACGCCGGCGTGTTCGCTCCACGCCGCGAGCAGCTGGCGCGTGATTGGGCCCACCTCGCCGTCGCCGACGGGCCGCAAGTCGACCCTGGTCACGGGGAGGATGCAGTACGACGTCGCGGTGAAGAAGGCCTCGTCCGCGTTGTAGAGGTCGTAGGGCTGTAGTTGTTCTTCGACGGCCGGAATCCTCAGGCCTTCAGCCAGGTCGAAGATCGTCTTTCGCGACACGCCCTGCAGGATGCTCTGGTCGCCGGGCGTCTTGATGACGCCGTCCGAGACCAGGAACACGTTGTATGAAATGCCCTCAGCGAGGTTGCCTTCAGGGTCAAGAAGAATCGGCCAGCCGTCCGGATCGACGTCCGACGCTTCCAGGTCCGCCAGCGCGAAGTTCATCCTGCTGTAGTGTTTGACCTTGGGGTCCAGCGAGTCGGGAGAGTAGGTGCGCGTGCGGGCAATCACGCCGTGAACGCCCGTTTCGTAGTCGGACGCGTACCGCGAGAAATCTATGGGGTAGACCCTGATGCCAACGGTCGGCGGGCCGGCCTGCGCCGCCCTTCGCCCCTTCCCTCTTGTCACAAAGTGTTGAATGGAAAGGTCACTGCCATCGTCCAAGGCCTCGAGATTGCGCCTAAGCGCGTCCTCCGTGAGGACACGCATCTCGTCCTTGCCGATGCCGGGATCGATGCGGACGTACTTAAGCGAGCGGTACAGCCTGTCCAGATGTTCATCGAGCCTGAAACTCTTGCCTCCGAAGGTGCGCGTGACTTCGAAGACAACATCGCCGCTCATGAAGCCGCGGTCTTCGACTTCCAGCTTGACATCGTCCATATCGACCCACTGTCCATTAAAATACGCGGTGAATTCAGACATCAGCGCTCTCCTTTTGCCGGCTATTTGCGCCTCAACAGGGTGCGCGATTGTACCACCACAATGTTGAAAGCCGCCCTGATCGATCTTGACGGGACCATGGTGCGCGCGCACCTGGAGCTAACGCCCCGCGTGCGCTCCGCGGTGAGGCGGCTCGCCGCGCGGGTCCCGGTATCCATCGTGTCCAGCCGTGACCACATCGTGGTGCGGCGGTTCTCGGAGGAGATCGGCCTGAGCGCGCTTCAGATCTCGGAGGGCGGCGCGCGGATATTCGACCCCGCGACTGGGGATACGCCGTGGTTCAAGACGTTCGAGCGCGCGGACGCCGAGGCGATCGCCGGCTACCTGGACCGGCACAGACACGCCTACTCCGGCGTGGACGGCGACCGGGCGATCGACTCCACCGCTGAGATACGGGAGTGGCGTGTGTCCCGGATAACGGCCATCAGCCTTACGCCGGAGCGCGCGAAGGAGATCGACGCCCAGTTCGGAGACCTGCCTGGTGTCCACACGTCGATCATCGTCCGGATAGACAACGGCGAATGGATGGTGGACTTCACGCACGCGGAAGCGACCAAGGAGACGGCGGTCGTCAGATATGCAGCGCTCATGGGGCTCGAACCTTCGGACGTGGCCGGCGTTGGCGACAGCTACAACGACCTGCCCCTTCTAAACGCCTGCGGCCTGAGAGTCGCCATGGGGAACGCGGCGCCGGAGGTGAAGGCTATCGCACACTACGTCGCGCCGACAGTGGACGAGGACGGCCTCGCCGTGGCGATCGACGAGTACCTGATGCCGCTGCTGGACACTCCCCGTTATGACGGAGTGCTCTAGCGTCGTATTTCCAGCGATTCGAGCAGGAAGTCCGGCCTGTCCTGGCCGTGGAAATCTGTTGTGTTCGCGATGCCGGTGTTTACGAGGGCTGAGGCGATGCCGAAGTTTCTCGCGCCGCGGATGTCCGTGACAGGCTGGTCTCCGATCATCACCATATCCATGGTGCCGCTCCTGCGAAGAGCTTCCTGGAATATTGGCGACTCCGGCTTTCCCAAGCGGTGAAACCTAAGGTCGTCACGGCCGGGGAAGCGCAGTTCAAGCACCGCTTCAAACATCAGGGCAACGCTTCCGCTCGCGAAGTTGAGGCCATGGCCGGTTGGGTAAGCCAGGTCCGGATTTGGAACGACCAGATGAACATCCCTGCCTTTGTCCATCTGCGAGAGCAGTGTATTTAGCGCGATATTGGCTACATCGTCCCTGGTCAGGCCCGACTGATCGCCGATTACCAGCACTTCAAAAGGGTCGGAAAGTCCGACGACATTACCGCCGGCCTTTTCAACGTAACGAACGCTGTCGGAAGGGCCGATTACGGCGCAAGCGGCGCCATGAAGGCGATGCTCGTCGAAATGGCCGGCAAGAAGCGAACCGGAAGTGATTATCCGGGCAGGCTCAATTGCCAGACCGAGGTCTTGATAGCGTTCGGCGCTGGATTCGGGAAGACTTGACGCATCGTTAGTGAGCACAAAGTACGGCTTACTCGCCTCGTTAAGCCTGCCCACCAACTCAACGGCTCCAGGCAACGAACCGTTGGAGTAAAGCAGCACGCCATAGGCGTCGAACAGCAGTGCCGAATAACGCTCGATCAGGTAGTCGGCGCTGACGCTCGGAGGACCCGACACCTCCTCGCTCAAGGATGCGCCTGTTCCGCCGGAAGTCCGCTCTTCCCTCGCAAAGCTAGGAAGTTAGCGCTGCGGGTTTCCTGCCTCTCCTCGGCTTGATCCAGAAATAGACCGCGTCCTGATCGGTCTTTATCTCCAGGTTTACGCCAAGGAATCTCATGGCGTCGCCCAAACGTCTCCGCACCGCGGCCTTGGACTCACCGGTTTCGGGCACCAGCTTGCCGGCAGAGTCGGCGGAGTCCGATGAAAGCTGCTTAATGTAATCGACGTACTGGCCTATAATTTCCTGCCGCTTTCCCTTTGCAGTCCTCAGCCGGGCTTCCAGTTTGTGGACCTTCTCAAACGTCGGCACTATAAACCCCTCCCAAAGAAGATATACAACAAATAGTGCCATAGTTCGATAAAGTCTTCAACCAACAGGCAATGCAACTATCCCTCGATTTCACGCAATGAAACTCTCCTGCAGTCTCACTTCGCCATTCATCAGCAGGACCAATCGCACGTTAGAGTCGGATACATTGTCGTCTGAATTATGTTAAGCGCTTGAGCTTACTCTTGAATCATTGCGCTGCCATTGGCAGACAAACCTTGTCTGTTGACAAGCAACAAGTAGTTGTAGACCTCAACAGCGGTTGGGGAAGCAAGCGGCGGCCCACACAGGAGCGACTCTCCACTGTTTGTGAAGCTACGGAGCGCCTTCTGCCGGGACTACGTCGCCTTCCTCATCCACGGTGAGCAGGGAGGCGAAATCGTACCCGCGGCGATTCAATTCTTCGGTGCCTTCTTCATTGCGATCCAGGATGCACAGCACCTTCACCACGGTGCCGCCGTGGGCCTCTATCGCTTCGATGGCCTGGATGAGGCTCCCGCCGGTCGCGCAGGTGTCGTCCACGACGGCTATAGGCAGTTCACCCGTTACAGGCCCCTCGATCTGGCGGCCCATGCCGTGCTCCTTCGCCTCTTTGCGCACGATCATTGCCGGCACCGGCGTGCCCTGCTGGTGACTGAGCATCGCTATCCCGGCCACCATCGGATCGGCGCCGAGCGTGGGGCCGGCCACGGCTTCGGCTCCCGACTCAAGGACCATGGGCAGCAGTGCCGAAGCAACGAGGTGGCAGCCCTCAGGGTCAAGCGTCACCTTCCGTCCGTCGAAGTAATAGGTGGCGAGCTTCCCAGAGGTCAGCCTGAACTCGCCGAAGGCCAGCGCCCCAGTCCTCACGGCGACTCGCATTACTTCGGATGCAATCGTGTCCGTCAATCTCAACTCCCCCTGGCAACCGGGCCGGATAGTACACTGGCGTCTCGCGGCGTGTACAGGCCTTAAGGTTGCGTTTGCACAGAGCGATCAATGTTGTGTAAACTAGTTTGTGTAGCAAACTTAGTGGCCGGGAGTCGGCTGCATGACGGGAGGGAGGAGCATAAGTGGGATAGACTCTAGCTTGGCGCGGCCAAGTGCGTCACCTAGCCTCGACCTTTTCTCTCATCCATGACAAACTCTTTTCTATCGGCGACCGGTCTTCACAAGAGCTTCGAGCACGTGCAGGCTGTCGGCGGCGTGTCGTTCACCATCGCCCAACAGGAGATCTTCGGGCTGCTGGGCCCGAACGGGGCCGGGAAGACGACAACGATCCGCATGCTTTCGACTGTGTTGCCGCCTGACGAGGGTGACGTGGTCATCGGCGGACACTCGGTGCTGAACGCCGGCGGAGAGGTCAGGAAGATCATAGGCGTCTGCCCGCAGTCGCTGGCGCTGTACACCGAGCTGTCCGCGATGGACAACCTGGTGTTCTTCGGCCGCATGTCCGGGCTGAGCGGCCGTGAAGCCAAGGCGGCGGCGGAAGAGAACCTGGACGTTGTGGGTCTGCGGGAGCGGGGCGGCGACGCGGTTTCCAAGTTCTCCGGCGGCATGATGAGGCGCGTCAACATCGCAATCGCGCTCATGGCCCGGCCAAGCCTCCTGTTCCTTGACGAACCGACCGTGGGCATCGACCCGCAGTCGCGCAACCACATCTTCGAGACGGTGCTGCGCCTGCGGGACGACGGCATGACCGTGCTGTACACCACGCACTACATGGAGGAGGCCGACCGGCTGTGCGACCGGATCGGAATTATGGACAACGGCAGGCTGATCGCACTCGGGAGCGCCCGCGAGCTGAAGTCCGACGTGGGCGACCCCGACTCGGTGACGCTTGAAGAGGTGTTTCTCAGCCTGACCGGCCGCTCCCTCCGCGACTAGCCCTTCGCCAATGCCTCGAGTAGTCCACGTAGCGGTCCTGGAGCTGAAGCGCTATATGGTGGACAGGAGCGCCCTCGCGTTCGGGATCGCTCTGCCTATCGCGCTGTTCGCGCTGATGTACGCCGTGTTCAGCGGGGAAGGCTTCAACGGGACGGCGCACATCGTTGACCATGACGGCGGTCCGATGTCGGCGGAGCTTGTCGCGCGATTGGAGGCGGTGGAAGGGCTGGAGCTTGAGTTCTACACGGAGCCGGAGGCTCAGCGGGCCCTCGACAGGTCACGGATAGTCTTCGCCGCCTTCATACCCGCCGGATTTTCCGACGCCCTCGCAGCCGGACAGCCGGCCAAACTGACCTTCAGGCAGCGCGGCTCGGGGGGAGACGAGGGCCGGATCGTCATGTCGATTATCCGCGCGGCCGCCGAGGAACTGGGAGCCAGAGCGCAGATCCGGACCGCCGTAGGGCAGGCAACATCCGGCGGAGGCTTCGGCGAGCAGCAGATAGACGATGCGGTTGACGCCGCACTTGCGCAGGCCGGAGGGTCGGCGTCCATAGGGTATGAGAGCAGAGTGGTCGGCGGAAGCGGCGACTTCCTCGACAGGCTGCTTCCGGGCGTTCTGGTGATGTTCCTCCTGTTCGCCGTGACGCTGAACGCGGAGGCGATGGTCGCCGAACGCGAGCTGGGTACGCTGGAGAGGCTGCTCACCACGAGAATGGGCGCAAACGAACTGCTCGCAGGCAAGTTCCTCGCGGGAGTCTTCAGGGCCGGCCTGCAGGCGCTGGTGCTGCTCTCGCTGGCGTTCGCGGTGCTCACCCTCGCACCCTTCGATTCGTTCGTCGCCGCGATGGGCGCCGCGCTGCTGGTGGCCACGGCGGTAAGCGCGCTGGGACTGGTGATCGGCGGCTTCGCGAAGACCAGAAACCAGGCCACGTGGGGGGCGGTGCTGATCACCATGTTCATGACCGTGTTCGGCGGCACGTTCTTCGACGTGGGAGAGTCCGGGGCTATGGCGGCGCTGTCCAGCTTCACCCTCAACAAGCATGCGATCGATCTGCTGATGGCGGCGATCCACTCCGGACCCGGCGCCATGGCCCATGAGGGCCTTGCGCTCGCCGTGCTCGGCGGGACGAGCCTTGCCGGGCTCGCGGCAGCGAGGCTCGTGTTTCGCACTGTGGAACAGGGAAGGTAGCTGTGACCTCCGCGCTGGGCAAGGCGGTCCTGATCGCGAACAAGGACTTCCGGATCTTCCTGAAGGACCGGCTCGCGATGGGCTTCACGCTGGCATTCCCGCTGATGTTCGTACTCGGATTCACGATTGCGCTCAGCGGCGTAGGCGAGGACGAGGGACGCCTGACGCTGACGGTGGTCACGCGGGAGGAGGCAGGAATCAGCCACGACCTCATCGACAACCTCGTGGCGGCTTCAGACGTCAACACTGTATTCGAGACGATGGAGTACGAGGAAGCCTCGTCGATGGTGGAAAGCAGGGAACTCGACGGGTACCTCGCCTTCCCCGCCGACTTCACGCAGGCCGTGGAGACGGGCGCGCCTATCAGCCTTGAGCTTGTCTCGAACGCCGACCAGCCGTTCACGCAAGCGGCGCTGTCCGGACTCGCGGGATCGATATCAGGCCGTCTGGAGGCGGGGCGCACGGCTTCGCGGGCCGCCGCGATGCTGGTTGGCCAGGAAGGCGGGACTCCCGATGCGGCATCAAGCCTGTCCGCCGAGCCCATCGTGACGTTCGAAATCGAGCAGGTTGGCGAGCTCAGGCCGTTCAAGGCCAGCAACTTCACGCTGCCCGGGTACCTGACGATGTTCGTGTTCTTCGCCGCAATGCTCGGAGCGACGGCGATCACCCGGGAGAGGAACAACCAGACGCTGGAACGGCTCCTGTCCAACGGAGTGGGCGGACGGACGGTGCTGTTGGGCAAGTACATCGGGCTGGTCTACGTAGCGATGATCCAGCTGGCTGTGCTCTGGATAGTGGGGCTCCTGGGCTTCCGCATAGACCTTGGGCACGCGCCCGCCGCGGTGATCGGCATTTCAGTCGTGCTCGCGCTTACCTCCGCGGGGTTCGCGGTGCTGATGTCCACGTTCGTCCGGACAGAGCGGACCGCCGACGCCGTCGGCGTCCTTGTGTCGATGATGCTGGCGCCGATCGGGGGTTGCTGGTGGCCGCTGTTCATCGCGCCCGAGTGGCTGCGCTCGCTGGCAATGTTCACGCCGCACGGCTGGGCCAACACGGGCTTCAACAAGCTCATGCTCTTCGGAGCCGAGTTCGGGGACGTGGTGCCGGAGTTCGGCGCGCTGGCAGGGATGGGCGTCGTCTTCTTCGCGCTTGCGATGTGGCGCTTCAAGCCTGCGGTATGATTGCCGGACAACCGGCGGCGGCGAGCCCAGCGACAGGGAGCGAGGAAATGCACACCGACAGCGCGGAAGTGGTGATCATCGGCGGCGGCGTAACGGGGCTGAGCTCCGCCTGGTGGCTGGCGAAGGCGGGCGTCGACACGATCGTGCTGGACAAGGGCGTGGTCGGATACGAGGCGTCGAGCCGCAACGGCGGCGGCGTGGCAACGCGCGCCGGAGAGCCGCCGGTAGCGCCGCTGGGCGCGGAGTCGCTCAGGCTGTGGCCTGCGCTGCACGAGGAGCTTGGCTACCCGACCGAGTTCCGCCCTGGCACGATACGCGTGGCCATGGACAAGCGTGAGCTGGCGCTGATGCGCGCGTCCGTGTTCGAGGGAGAGGGCATGGCGGACGACGCCGAGGAGATCGACGCGCAGAGCATCAGGGAGGTGTTCCCGATCATCAACCCTGAGGTGCCGGGCGGCATGTACTCCGGCGTTTACGGGCAGGCCAACCCGCAGCGCACGGTGCAGGCGTTCGCGTGGGCGTTCCAGGACCACGGCGGGCGCATCCACCAGCACACCACGGTCACGGGACTCACGGTCGAGGGCGGCCGCGTGACGGCCGTGGAGACGGACCGGGGCACGTTCGGCGCGGGGTTCGTCGTGGACGCGGCGGGGCCGCAGACGGCGCTGATCGCGGAGATGGCGGGCGTGTTCGTGCCCGTGGCGCCTGCTCGGATAGAGATCATCGTCACGGCGCCGATCGAGTTCATGTGGCGCGGCGGCGTGAGCGGCAATGGGCTCTACGGGCGGCAGACGCTGCGGGGCAACCTTGCGTACGGCGGGGGCGAGCAGGAGTGGATCGACGTGGACCTGCACTCGCCGGAGAAGCCGAACACGCCGGTCATCCGCAACCTAGCGAGGCGGCTCTCCGAGATGTTCAGCGGAGCGGCGGACGTGCCTCTGATCCGCAGCTGGGGCGGCGTCGTGGAGCAGGCGCCGGACCACTACCCGATCATCGACGTGACGGACAGCCCGGGCAACTTCATTGTTGCGTCGGTGTCCGGGCACGGCTTCGGGCTGTCGCCGGCGACTGGCAAGGTGGTCCAGGAGCTCATCACGAGCGGGGAGACGTCGGTGGACATAAGCGGCCTATCGCTGGGCCGGTTCGGCGTCATCGGCCCCGGCTGGCGCGAGGAGCGCGGCTGGACACCGGCGACGGAGTGACGGCGGCCGCTGCGAACTCTAGCCAGCCTGCGGCCTCTGCGGAACGGCAAGGACGCGCGAAAGTGTCACATTCCGTCACGTTCTGGAACTCTTCGTAGCTGGAGCGTCGGGGGAAAGATGCGCGGTCTGGTGCGTTTTCGTTGCTGGATGGGATGATTTCTGTACTGCTTGGGCGAGAAGGTAACAGTCCTAATGTGGGATAAAGCGTGGGGGCGGTGGTTCTGCCAATAAGCACTCGGCAATGGCGTTGTATCGAGTGCAGACAGCTATGTTGACACAGGTGTTTGCGCAAGGTAAGTGTTGACATCTCCGAACAGGCGTGCTCAACTTGGGTTAGCTTGAGCGCATCGGCGCTAGTTGAAGGATCGAATAGACTGGTCAGCAAGAGATTCCACGAGATCAGGGATCCCATCCACGGCTTCATAACGTTGGACGGCGATGAACGGCGAGTCTTAGATTCGCCACCCATTCAACGACTGAGGGACATTCATCAACTGGCAATGTCTTATCTCGTCTACCCGGGGGCGAGCCATAAGCGTTTCGAGCACAGCTTGGGCGTTATGGAGTTAGTTAGCAGAGTCTTCGACAACGTTACTGCTCAACACAACATACATCCTTCAGTACAAAACACAATCTTTCAATTGACTGATCGTCAGAGAGAATACTGGCGAGCGGTACTGAGAATGGCTGCGCTGTGCCATGACGTAGGGCATCTGCCATTCTCTCATGCGGCTGAGTTGGAGTTGCTGCCGGACGGCTATTCCCATGAGGCACTAACGAACCAGATCATTCAAGGCAGTACCATGGCCAACATCTGGAACTCCATGACTCCTCCATTGAATCCGAAGCATATCGCCAAGATTCTGTCGGACGGAAACATATGGAGGATGAAGAGTTCTCGGACTGGGAGATACTACTTTCAGAAATTATCAGTAGTGACGCACTAGGTGCAGACAGGATGGACTATCTACTACGGGACTCCCACCATGTCGGAGTCGCTTATGGCAAATTCGACCACTATCGCCTCGTCGAGAGTATGAGGGTACTACCCTCAGGTCAACTGTCTGATGAGCCAACGCTTGGCATTGTCTCAGGTGGCATACATTCAAGTGAGGCGCTCCTTCTTGCACGTTACTTCATGTTCATGCAGGTCTACTATCACCCAGTGCGAGCAGCATATGACCTTCACCTTGAGGATTTCCTCAGGGAGTGGCTTCCTAACGGACGTTTCCCTGTGGTTACGGAAGAAATGCAGCGCCTCAACGATAGCCGAGTTCATGAGGCAATAGTTGAAGCAGCTGCCGATTCAAATGCAAAGGGACACAATCACGCGTCCCGCATCATCCATCGACAACATTACAAGATGGTGTACTCTCCGACGTTGAGCGACAGAGAGGCAACTTCCGATCCGCTGACAGTGATTTCAGAGGCGTGTGAGCGCCAATATGGGAGTGAGAAGGTACGAGCGCGGTCATATCCTCCGTCCCAAGCCCAGACCGACTTCCCGGTGCTTAGTCCGGATCGTAGTGTCGAGTCATCTCACGCACTTTCGGATCCTCTAAGGAACATACCGATTGTGGACGTCGGATTCATCCTGATCGATCCTGATGTTGCGGACAAGGCGAGACAATGGATTCGCTCTGAAAAGAATTCCATTCTGAATTCACAGTAAGAAGGGGGAACCATGAACCGAATCAGTGAGACTGATCGCATTGCGTTGCTTTGCCATCTTGTAGCCGCAATGGCAGACGCAAAGAGTTGGGCCGGAGAAACGCATTTGCAAAAATCAGTGATGTTCTTGCAGAAGTTGCTGAGCGTGCCTCTAGGCTATGAGTTCGTTCTCTACAAGCATGGTCCATTCAGCTTTGATCTTCGAAGTGAATTGGCGGTCATGCGAACACGGCTGCTATTGGATGTAGAACCCCATCTTGGCTATGGGCCGTCATTCACACTTGGTCGTTGGGGCGAAAGGGCGATCAAGAAGAGTACTGGCTATGCTCAAGAGATTGAATTCGTAGCTAAGAATATTTCTACAAAGGACACTCGTCTCCTAGAACGACTATCGACCGCATTTTTTCTGAGGAACAAGTATCAGGGGCGATCAAACGAGGATATCGCAAAGGAGATTAACCGGCTCAAGCCTCACATTAGCCAAGAACAAGCAATGCATGCCATTGAGGATGCTGCGCATCTTCAAGCTGATGTAGCCAACTGGTCATAGAGTTAATAGCCCTTCCCGCATAGGTACCCATTTGCAGAGCAAGTACTAGCAAGGGCTTTGCGACCTACATTTCCAAACCTCCGCAAGCTACTTTGGTAGTTGCAAGATCCAGAAGGATGATATCCAGGAGTGGAAAACGTGTCCCGCCTATTTTCGCCAATATGAGGGAATGGCTGTTGTGCGATGGCGCCTAGATCCCTTGTCTACGTTCAGAAAGGCACCTCTGGAGGTGTTGGATCTCGATAGGTCATCGCGTCCTTTAGTTCATTATTCATCCCTGCCGACCTTCGCAATCCTGAAGCACACTTCTCTCGTAGGCGGCGGTGCCGTTTGGGGGCGGAGGTTGAAGGCTCGGCCCTCAGTCGGCGGCGCGGAGGATGTTGTACAGGTGGAGGTTGAGCTTGAACGCCTCGCCTATGAACTTGAAGGGGCCCACTGAGCGTGTGGGGTCCAGGTGGTCGAAGAACTCGTACTCGGAGAAGTAGACGTCGCCGCCCAGTTCCTCGAGGGCGGCGGCCATGCGGCGGGACTCCGCGGCGGGGACGTAGCGGTCCTGCCTGTCGTGCATGATGAGGACGCGCGTGGTTAGCAGCTCCGGGTTCGTGCTCGGCGACACGGACTGCATGAACGACTGGAACCCGGGCGGCAGGTCCCTCAGCAGGCGATCGGCCTCCTTCAGGTCCGGCCCTGAGAGCAGATCGAACGCGTTACGGCCTTCCGGCGAGAGCGTCTCCCGTTCGATGTCAACGAAGGCGTTGCCATTCGCGAAGCGCTTCTTCAGCAGTTCCCGGTCGGACTGGTCCGATACCGTGGAGAGCACGTGGTTGGTGAATACCTCGCGTGAGAGGGAGCGCGGGTCCCATGGCTCGTCGGCGCCATCATAGGACCGGGTCTCGGAGGCGATGGCCGCCAGCAGGTCCGAGGCGTCGTAGTAGCCGCCGAAGAAGTTGACGAACGCAACGCCCTCGCGGAGGCGGGCGTCCTGGGCGGCAACGGCGGCGATCGATGCGCCGATGCAGAAGCCGCCGAGGCCGGAGCGCTCGGGATCGACGTACTCGAAACGCTGCATGTGCTGGAACGTCTCGACAACTTCCTCGACCTCTTCGGCCCGGACGATCATCTCCTTGTCAGGATCGGTCCACGGGACCATGACGACCATGCCGGCCCGCGCGAGGCCCGTCGCGAGGTTGACGATACGCTCGTCTTCCTGGCCGGCTGGATTCACGCCTGGGACCAGGAGGACCGCGGCGAAGGGTCCGTCGCCGCCCGGCACGTACATGTGGGCCGTGGTCTCGCCGCCTGAAAGCGCGTAGGTGATGTCGGTGCGCGTCGGCTCGACCGCGAACCACGACTGCGGCTGCACGGGGAAGCCGGGAGAGAGCTGGGTTAGCAGCAGCGCGGCGCGGACGCCGGTGCGGCCCTGCGCGGTGCCCGCGGTGAGCACGGCCACAAGAGCCAGCGCGATGGCCAGCACGATCAGGGCCTTCTTGATTGGGCCCCATGGAATCAGGCGAAGTATGAGTCCCATGCGCTTCTCTCAGGAGGTGGCCTCAAAGATACATCGTCTTTGTTCGGTGTGCTACGCTCCTCTTGACACACCCGTGCGCAAGACCTTAAACTAGAACACGTGTCTAGCGAAACGCAGTCCATATCACCAATACAGAGCATCGTCCGAGAAGAGACCAGGGACGGCAGACTCATCGTGCGATTCCTCGTCGCCGCAATGCAGGACGAGATACGCGATGCCAAGCCTCATCACAGGCTCGACGCCGCACGCCAGCTAATCAAGCTCGGCTTCGACGAAGCGAAGGAGTTCGCAAGCCTGCCCGCGACATCACTACAGCGCGCAGAGCAGCCCGAGGCCGACACCATCGACACCGCCAACCTCAACCCCGATCTCGCGCTCTTCATACGAGCAGAGACCGACGGAGGCCGCCGGGCCGTACGCTTCCTAGTCGACGTCATGCTCGGATTCATGCCCGGGTTCGGACCGCACCATCGCATAGACGCAGCCAAGGAACTGCTCCGCCGCGGCTTCGACGAAGCCCCCGACGACCTACCACTCTTTCCCCAGCCTTCCCTGATCTCGTCGAACGGCAGGGATGACGAACACGACTCTTCTAACCTCTTCCCCAGTCTGCTGGGGAAGATTGGAGCCTGTCCCGAGTCCCTCGAGGGAATGGGGTCCTCCGCTGCCGAAGTCAGCCCGGACGCCAACGGCGCTGACGACTCCCCCGCCGATGCCGACGTGCTCCTCGACTACGAGCCCCCGTACGTCAACACATACGGCCACAGCCGGGACGACGGCATGAACACCCGAGCAGTCTTCAAAGCGTCGGACGCCCTGATGGACGCCGTCGGCAGGCTACCGCCGCCCGAGAAGCCCGGAGCATTCAACCCCGACGAGACGAGCAGCATCATCGTGCACAACGGAACGGAGCACTACTTCAAGGAACACGCCCGCACAGCGGTAGAACTGTCCATCGCCGCAGGCGAAGTCATGGACGCGATCAGGCGCATCCGTGACTCATGCCGGACACCCTCCGCCTTCATCGCCCAAAATACCAAAAAGGACTCCCGCCCGGACGACAGCGAAACCGAGGCTCCCCCTTGATCCACACATGCCCGCGACAGGGGACATTCGAACACACGCCACGCCGGCAAAAGAAAACTGGCCCGCGCCGGAATCCAGCGGGGCGGGGCACGTCACGCCCAACCACGCGCCACACCAAAGCGTAGCCCCCAATCCGTTCGCCCTGAGCCTGTCGAAGGGCCTTACGCAAGCCAGCTCTCGCCCCAAGTCCGCCCCAGCGCCCACATTAGGCCGCGCGCATGGGTCCTTCGCGAACGACTCCCCCTCACCAACACCCGCCCACCCCGCAACCCCGCCATCCCGGCATTCACGCGAAAGCGTGAACCAGGGGTCAGCCGGATTCCAGAGGGGCGGAGGCATCCCCGACTGTCAAGCCTCAGGCGTAGGGGCCGTTCGCGAACGGCCCGTCCCACCACGCCGCGGCAACACGCGCCTCACCCCGCCATCCCCCCATCCCGGCACTCACGCGAAAGCGTGAACCAGGGGCCAGCCGGAATCCAGAGGTGCGGGGGCAGGTCACGCCCGCCAACACCTTCCGGCAACAGAACCCCGCCGCCCTCCCTCAGGCGTAGGGGCCGTTCGCGAACGGCCCGCCCAACCACGCGAGCGTCGACAGGAACCCGTTCGCCCCCCAAATCCGCCAGAGCGTAGCCCCCAATCCGTTCGCCCTGACTCCGTCGAAGGACCTTCCGCAAGCCAGCCCTCGCCCCAAGTCCGCCAAAGTGCCCTTACCGAATCCGTTCGCCCTGAGCGTGTCCTGAGCCCGTCGAAGGGGCCTGTCGAAGGGCCTTACGCAAGCCAGCTCCCGCCCCAAGTCCGCCCCAGCGCCCACATTAGGCCGCGCGCATGGGTCCTTCGCGAACGACTCCCCCTCACCAACACCCGCCCACACCACAATCCCGCCATCCCCGCATTCACGCGAAAGCGTGAACCCGGGGTCAGCCGGAATCCAGATGGGCATGGACCGTTCCCGCACCACCCCTACACGACAATTGTCGGCAGGTTCCGGATTACATAAGGCCGATGAGGGCGGGCAGCTCCATAAGCGTCGTGATGCGTGGGCAGGCCGTGTAGTTGGGGTGGTTGCCGTCTCTGTCCAGCAGGACGGGGCTGATGTCGACCGCGCGAGCGCCGTCCACGTCCGACGTTAGCTGGTCGCCAACGTGCACGGTCTCCGACGGCTCCGATCCGGCGCGCTCGAGGGCCAGCCGGAAGATGGCCGGGTGCGGCTTTTCGACGCCCGCCTCGCCTGAGGTGACGGCGAAGTCTAGGTACGGCGTCAGGCCCATCGACCGGGATAGCTCGCCCCCGGGCCGGTTCATGTTGGAGATCATGCCGAGCGCCAGACCCTGCTGCTTGAGCAGGTCGAACGTGGGCAGCACGTCGTCGAACCTCGTCATCTCGTAGCTCTGCTGCCTGACGCGGAGCCAGACTTCCCACGCCCTGCCGGCGTCGACCTCTACGCCCGCGCCCTGGAGCACGACGCGCTCGTACTCGGCGAAGAAGCGCTTGGTGGCCTCGGGCCCGCGATTGCGCACGGGGAACGCCGCGTTCTCGTCCGACATGTATGCGTCGGCGAGCGCGTATCCCCTGAGGACGCCCTCCGGCGTGAGCTTGATGCCGAACGGCTCGCAGGCGGCGGACTGTATCTCGAAGCGTGACGGGTTGAAGCCCGCCAGCGTGCCGTACAGGTCGAAGAATACGGTCGTGATCACACCGCTGGGGTCCTAGGCGGCTGCCTCCATGTCGCTGCCGCAGCACATGGGCGACTTGATGCGGCCGCATCCGGCGGGGCACTCGGACACGCCTACGGAGTTGCCGTCGTGCTCGAGCGTCTTGTGCTCGAGCGCGGCTCCGCACTTGCCGCATGTGAGGTTCGTTACCTGCATTCCGCACTGGTCGCATGAGTAGGTGAGCATCGCTGTCTCCTCCGATTGATTGCGTTACCGAAGCATCGATTGATTGCACCCATCATAGCGCGAATGCCGGGGGCGCTGCTATCTACGGCAACTACCGCCGGTCTCTCCTGTGCCCGGCGCTTCGACGCCGCCCGCCCGGGTGCCGGTCGGCTTCCGGCAGCGCCTCCAGGAGGCCAGCATCGTCGGGCTGGACGGTGTCCTGCGCTACCCGGTTCACGGACTCGACGCCGCAGCGGGCGCACCGGTGCACGACCTGGGGGCCCTTGCGGCCGTGCCGTGTCATGCGATCGGGCGGCATAAGCCCGCCGCACCTGCTCTGCCTGTCGCCGGGGGTGTCATCGACGTGGACCGAGTGTAGGCAGAACGGGCAGTGGTTACGGTAGCTGCCGTTGGTGACGGGAAGAACGGCAGCGGCGCAGTTCTGGCAGTCGAAGGCGGTGTTTTCGGTCTTCTTGCTCATTGTGGGTTCTGCGCCATCGGAGAACGCAATCTTGGCCAACCGGCCCCTCGCACCTCCCCTTTCACCCTCATACTTCGACAGGCTCAGCACAGGCTCTCAATCCTCTGCAATCAAGGGCGAGGAGGAACTGCAGCCAAATTGACCGGGTCTCAAACAGGAGCGGTTGCGGACTGTTGACGAATCAGCGGACTGTTGACGAATCAGTTGTAGAGGGCCGTCTCGCCGCCGTCCAGCGCGATGGCCTGGCCGGTCATCCAGTCGGAGGCGGGCGAGGCGAGGTACAGCGCAAGAAGGCCAAGGTCGCGGTTGCTGGTGAGGCGCTTCATCGGCAGTCCCTCGACGCGGTGGCGGTGAATCTCCGGATTGTCGAAGCCGGACCTCGTCATCTCGGTGATGAACCAGCCGGGAAGGATGGCGTTCACGTTGACGTTGAACTGCGCCCACTCCATGGCGAGCACCTTGGTGAACATCTTGAGGCCGGCCTTGCTGGTCTGGTACGGCGCGCCGTACGGGTACGCCATGACGGCGTTGGTGGAGGCGATATTGATTATCTTTCCGTACCTCCGCTCCAGCATCTGCGGGCCGACGGCGCGGCAGGCGTAGAAGGGGCCGCTGAGGTTGGTACGGAACGTGCTGTCCCACGCCTCGTCCGAGAGGGAGCCGGAGACGTCCCTCGGATTGTTGTAGCCGCCGGTGAGCTCCGGGCCGGGAGCATCCGGCAGCGCGGAGACAGGGCCTCCGCTGCCGGTGCCGGCGTTGTTGACGAGGATGTCCACGCCGCCCAGCTCGGCGGTGGCGGTCTCGACCATGGCATCGACGGCGGCGCGGTCGGCGACGTCCGTCGGGATCGTCACGACCTTGTGGCCGTGCTGCCGGATTTCATCGGCCGCGGCGTCGAGGTTGGCCGCGGTCCGGGCGGCGAGGGCCACGTCTGCGCCGGCCTCCGCGAACACCAGGCCCATCGCGCGGCCAAGGCCGGTGCTGCCGCCGGTGATAAGCGCGCGCTTGCCTTCAAGGCTGAACTCACTGAGCATGTCTATTGCCTCCTGCGGTGGTGTTTGGGGCCGGCTAGAGCGCTCCCGCGCTGTCGAGTTCCTGGATGCGTTGCGGCGAGTGGCCGAGCAGGCCGCCGAAGACTCGCTCGTTGGCGCTGCCGATGGTGGACATGCCGTGCCTGACGCGCCCCGGAGTGGCGGAGAGCTTGGCGGTCACGGTCGGATGCTCGATGGCGCCGAGGTTGTCGTGCGTAATCTCCTCGATGAACCCGCGCTGGCGCATGTGAATGTCATGGTACATCTGCTCAGAGGACTGCACGACCCCGGCCGGCACACCCGCTCTCTGCAGCGAGCGCATGACCTGGTACGGGGTGCGGCCCCGCGTGAACCCGGCGATTCGCTCGTTGAGCGCTCCGCGGCTTTCGAGGCGTGACTCCAGGGTCGCAAACTGCGGGTCGTCTGCCAGATCCGGGTCGCCCATGGTCTCGCAGAGGGCGGCCCACTGCGACTCGTTCCAGCACTCTATGACGCACCACGCCTCCTCGCCGAGGCAGGGGTAGCAGCCGTGCGGCGCGGCGTTGGGAGTGAAGTTTCCCCCGGGCTGCCACGCCTCTCCGTTGATGAAGTAGTGCAGCAGGGGCACGCCGAGCGTTGCGGTGAGCGCCTCGGACTGGTCCATCTCGATGAACTGGCCGTGGCCGGTCTCCGCGCGGTACTCCAGCGCGGCCGCGATTGCCGTTGCCGCCGCGGCGCCGGACACGAAGTCGGTGTAGTGAATCTTCGGGCGCGTGTCGAACTCCGACTCCGGATGGCCCCAGAGGTACGACAGCCCGGAGTACGACATCAGGTTCTGGCCATATGCGACGTACCGGGAGTAAGGGCCCTCGAAGCCGTATCCGGGCATGCTTAGGACGATCACGTCCGGCTTGACCTGCCGCAGCTCCTCGTAGCCGAGTCCGCGGCGGCGCAGCACGCCCGCCGCGAAGTTGTCGATTACCACGTCGCTGATGGCGACGAGCTCGCGGACGAGGTCGGCGCCGGCCGGATCGCGGAAGTTGACCGTTACGCAGGTCTTGCTGCGGTTCAACTCCGGGAACATGGGTCCGGTAGCCATGCCGCGCTGGCGGCCAATGTCGACGTAGTCCCGGTGCTCCACTTTGACGACCTCCGCGCCCATCTCCGCGATGTAGCGGGAGGCCAGCGGGCCTGCCCAGACCCGCGTGAAGTCGATGACGCGCACACCCTCGAGCGGCATCGCGGCGCGGCGCGGCCTTTGCGGCGGCGCAGGCCTGCGCTCCGAGCGCGGCCAGCCGCAGGACACGCCGTCGACGCGGGCGTCGTCCGGTTCCGGCGCGGGACGCCGGAGCGACCACGGCGTCCGGCTGAAGCGGTACGGGGCTCCCGGCATGCGGAACCCGCCCATGCCGGCGCGTTCGGCGTCGACGTAGAAGTCTCTCCCGTTCGTGTGAGGGCCCTCGGCCAGGTCCTTCAGCGTGTTGAAGGGGCTGGCCGCAAGGTGCCGGCTTTCGCACTCGTCCAGCATCTCCTGGGCGCTGAACCGCTCCACGAACGGCGCGACGAACTGGTCGACGATGTCCGGGTTGGCCCTGCGGAAGGCGGCTTCGCGAAAAGCCGGATCGGCGAGAGCATCGTCTCCCATCCACTCCACGAGGACGTCCCAGTGTCGGTCGTAGAAGACGCACAGGCAGACGCGGGCGCCGTCCTGGCATGGATAATAGTTGTTCGGCGCGATGGCAAGGTCGTTGTTCGTCCGGGACGCAATGTCCCCGCTCAGAGCGTACCTGGAGATGTTGAACAGCAGGTGGGCCACAACCTCCTGCGCGGAGACGTCGACGTGCTGGCCCCTGCCGGACCAGTGGCGCTCGGACAGGGCCGCCAGCGTCGCGAACGCCGCGTGGTGGCACGCCAGCTGGTATGCGTGCTCGGCAGGCACGGCGCAGGGCGGCATGTCCGGATCGCCCTGGATG
This sequence comes from Dehalococcoidia bacterium, assembly GCA_965116985.1. Classification (GTDB taxonomy): domain Bacteria; phylum Chloroflexota; class Dehalococcoidia; order Lucifugimonadales. Next base: position 1,456,353 of record OZ220745.1, read on the forward strand.
TACATCAGGCCGCCCATGGCCTGCGCGACAAGCTCTCCGCCCCGGTAATCGCGGTACGGGCCGGAATGCCCGAACGGGGTTACCGTCGTGACGACCAGCCGCGGGTTGATGCGGCTCATGCGGGAGTAGCCAAGGCCGAGGCCGTCAAGGTACGCGGGGGGATGGCCATCGATCAGCACGTCGGCCTCGCGCAGCAGCGCCCGCAGCTCCGCGCGGCCCGACTCGGCATTAAGGTCCAGCACCAGGCTGCGCTTGTTGGCGTTGTAGTTCACGAAGTGCAGGCTGACGTCCGGATCGGACGAGGCGCGTGGATGGTACCGCCGTCCGGGAGTGCCGCCCGGCGGCTCGACCAGCACAACGTCCGCGCCGAGGTCCGCAAGGAGCCTGCCGAGGCTCTGCGCGTCCGGGCCGGCGAGGTCCAGCACCTTCAGATGGCCGAGCGCCGACGGGGCAGCGTCTCTGGCAGCAGCCGGCGAGCCGTCAGGCATCAGCATCTCCACGCGGGAATGCGCGGAAGGTAGCAACGAGGGCTAAACAGTGTCAACTTTCTGAAACGTGGCCGGATATCGCTTGTGCAGTCCAGAGACCCGTGATACGATTCTTCAGTCAACCGTACAAATGTGCCAGTTTTGCTTCCGCGGAGGCCAGTATGAGCAGTAAGAACAACAGCAACCACAGTGACAAGGACAAGGCGCTGACCGTAGCCCTGAGCCAGATCGACCGCCAGTTTGGCAAGGGCGCCGTCATGAAGCTGGGAGAGCGGGACCAGTCGATCAAGATCGATGGGATATCCACCGGTTCGCTCTCGTTGGACATGGCGCTCGGAATCGGCGGCATCCCGAAGGGCCGGGTCACCGAGGTTTACGGCACGGAGTCCTCAGGCAAGTCCACGCTGGCCTACCACATCATGGCGGAGGCGCAGAAGGCGGGCGGCCAGGCCGCGTACATCGACGCCGAGCACGCGCTGGACCCCAGCTATGCGAAGCGCTGCGGAGTGGACATCAACGATCTGCTCGTGTCGCAGCCGGACAACGCGGAGCAGGCCCTCGAGATCAGCGAGTACCTCGTGCGCAGCGGGGCGATCGACATCGTGGTCGTGGACAGCGTGGCTGCGCTGGTGCCCCGGTCGGAGCTCGAGGGCGACATGGGCGACTCGCACGTTGGCCTGCAGGCGCGGCTGATGTCGCAGGCACTTCGGAAACTCACCGCCGCGATCAGCAGGTCCAACACGGCCTTCGTTTTCATCAACCAGGTGCGGGAGAAGGTCGGAGTTCTGTGGGGCAACCCGGAGGTTACTCCCGGCGGCCGCGCCCTGAAGTTCTACAGCTCGGTGAGGATCGACCTGCGGCGCATCGAGTCGATCAAGCAGGGGCAGGAGATCATGGGCAGCCGCGTGCGAGCCCGCGTGGTCAAGAACAAGGTGGCTCCGCCGTTCCGAGTGGCCGAGTTCGACATCATGTTCAACGAGGGCATCAGCTACGAGGGCGACCTCCTGGAGCTCGGCGACGAAAATGGCGTTGTCACGAAGCGCGGCGCGTTCTACTCGTACGGCGACACTCGACTGGGGCAGGGCCGCGAGAACTCGAAGGCGTTCCTGAGGGAGCACCCGGAGATCGCGGGCAACATTGAGGCGCAGATCAGGCACACGCTCACGCCCGATGCCGCGCCGCCCGTGTTCGCCGAGACGACCGCCGGAGAGTAGCGGGGCGCGAACGGGAAGCAGGCGGCCGAGCCGGTCACGGTCAGAGGCTGGGGCATGCGCGCTGAACGGTCTCGGGACGGCGGTACTGACGTGAGCTCGGACGACGGGGGCGAAGAGCAGATATCCCGTGCGAGGGCCGCGGCGCTCCGGTACCTCGGGCACCGGTCGCGGACCGAGGTCGAGATGCGGCGGAGGCTGGGCCGCGACTTCGACACACGGACTGTGGATGCGATCGTTGGGGAGCTCGAAGACGCGGGCCTCATCGACGACGCGGCGTTCGCCGGCGCATGGGCGGAGTCCCGAAACGCGCACCGTCCCCGAAGCGCACGCGCGGTCAAAAGGGAACTGCTGGCAAAGGGCGTGGGCAGCGCGGAGGCGGACGAGGCGGTAAGCGCACTGGACGACGATGAGAGCGCGTTCAGGGCCGGCCTCCCGGCGGCCCGGCGCAACGCCGATCTTCCCGGCGAGGCGTTCAGCCGGCGCATGTGGGGGTTCCTGCAGCGCAGGGGCTACAGCCAGGCCGTGGCCCGGCGCGCAATCGAGCGGCTCAGCGCGGAGGTCCGAGGGGACGCCGAGGGCAACTAACAGCACGACCGGTGACCGCCGATTTTGTATACTCTCCTACTGAGGAGAGTCTTGGAAACCGAGTCTGACGAAAGCAGTAGACCGAATTCCGGGGCGATGCCGCAGTCCCGAGGCGCCGTGGTCTGATGCCCGATAGTCCCGCTCTGAACATCGCCCTGATAGTGGTCTGCGTGTTCCTCTCCGGTTTCTTCTCCAGCTCGGAGGCCGCATTTCTCTCGCTGCAGAGGGCGCGCCTTGCTCACCTGGTGGAGACCGGAACGAGCGGCGCTCGCAGGGTGTCCCGGATGATGGATGAGCCCGAGCGGCTGCTCTCCACGATTCTGCTCGGAAACAACCTCGTCAACGTGGCGTTCGCCTCGCTTGTGACCGTCACCACGGTGTCCCTTCTAGGCGAGGGCCGCGAGGGCACGGGCGTGCTCGTCGCCACGGGCGTGGCCACCGCCGCGCTGCTGATCGTGGGCGAGATCGTGCCGAAGGCGTTCGCGGTCGTGTACGCGGAGCGGCTGGCCCTTCTCTACGCGCGGCCGCTGCAGTTCATCGAAACGCTTTTGCTCCCGTTTGTGGCGGTGCTCCACCGCATCGGGCGCGTCTCACGAGTGGGAACGGACCCATCGGAAGTCCAGAGATCGATCACCGAGGGCGAACTTCGCACGCTGATCGGCATCGGCGAGGCGGAGGGCGAGCTGGAGACGGGCGAGGCGGTGATGCTGGAAAACGTGTTCCGCTTCGGAGACCGGCAGGTCCGCGAGGTCATGACCCCACGGACGGAGATCGTGTTTCTCGAGGCCGGTTCCTCGGTGCGCCATTTCCTGACTGTGTACGCGAGCAACCCGCACACCCGCTTCCCCGTCTACAAGGAGTCGCCCGACGACGTAGTTGGGATCGTCTCAGTCAAGGACGTGCTGAGGGCGATCGCAACAGAGGCGATTCCGAGCGGCGGATCGATCTCCGACGCAGTGAGGGACACGTACTTCGTGCCCGAGACGAAGCGGATCGGCGAGCTGTTCGACGAGCTGCGGGAGTCCGGCAACCAGATGGCGATCGTGATCGACGAGTTCGGCAGCGTTGCGGGACTGGTCACGCTCAAGCGACTGCTTGAGCAGATCGTTGGGCCAGTTGGCGAGGAGGGACAGGGACCGGAGGAGGAGTACGAGGCCATCGACGCGAACACGTTCCAGGTAGAAGGCAGCCTGAGCATCGCGCAGCTCAAGGAGGACCTGCAGGTCGAATTGCCGGAAGGCGACTTCGAGACGGTCGCCGGGTTCGTGCTGGAAATACTGGGCCACATCCCGCGCCCGGGCGAGCACGTCGAGTACAACGGACTTACGCTCGAGGTGATGGCCGTGGACAACCTCAAGATCGACAGGGTCAAGGTCACGCGCTCGCCAGCTCCGCAGGAAGAGGCCGAGCAAGGCGACTGAACATGACCGCGCGAGCCTTCGAGAGGGCGGTCCGAGCGGCGCTGGCAGGCGTCGGCGCGCGGGGACAACGCCTGCTGGCGGCGGTCTCAGGCGGGCCGGACTCCATGGCGCTGCTGCATTCGCTGATTGCGCTCAGGGACGAGCTGGAACTGGACATTGTCGGCGCCCACCTCGACCACGGCCTGCGGGGCGACAAGTCCGCCGCGGACGCCGAGTTCGTGCGATCGGCCTTCGAGTCGCTGGGCCTGCGCTGTTACGTGGAGTCGGCGGACGTCGGGGCGATGCAGGCGGCCGGCATGTCACCGGAAGAGGCCGCCCGCGAGGCGAGGTACGAGTTCCTGGCGCGCTCGGCCGCGGACTGCGGCGCGTGGGCGGCGGCGCTGGGCCACACGGCGGACGACCAGGCGGAAACGGTACTCATGAACATCATCCGCGGCTCCGGGCTGTCCGGGCTGCGGGGCATGCGCACGCTGACCGGCATGCGGCGAGGAGACTCAGAGTTGAGATTGATAAGGCCGCTGCTCAAACTGGGCCGCGCTGAGACGGCCGCATACTGCGAGGCGCTAAAGCTGGACCCGCGCGTGGACCACACAAACCTCTCACTAACTTACACGCGAAACCGGGTCAGGATGGAGCTCATGCCTGCGCTGGAGGGCTACAACCCGGCGGTCAGAGAGTCGCTCCTGCGGCTGTCAGGCTCGGCCGCCATCGACCTTGCCCATCTTGAGTCGGAGGCCGACGAGGCGTGGCGGCGCGTCTCCGTGGAAGACAACGGCCGCGTCCGGCTGAGGCGCGACTCATTTTCGCAGGTACCCGAGGCCATTGGGCGACGCGTGCTCAGGAGGGCCGTCCACTGCGTCAAGGGCGACCTGAAGGATGTGGAGATGAACCACATCGAGCACATGGCGAGGCTGATGGCCGACCGCGCCGGCGCCCGGCTCGATCTTCCCGGAGGCGTCAGCTTCGAGGTGGGATACGAGGTCGCGACCGTCGCTCGCACGGAACGGGAGCCCCGCGCTGCCGAGATCGAGGGCTTCGAGCTTCGAGTGCCGGGCCGGACGGAGAGCGACGCGTGGACGGTCGACGCCCGATGCGTTGAGCGAAGCGAGGCCCGATTGTCGGCATGTCCTGACGGCCTGACGGTCAGCCTGGACCTGGAGGCGGCGGGATCGCCGCTCAGCGTGCGCGGAAGAGCGCCGGGGGACAGATTTCAGCCCCTGGGAATGGCGGGAAGCAAGAGCCTCAAGGACTTCCTGTCAGACTCCAGAGTGCCGCGACAAGATCGCGACTCGACGCCGCTGGTCGTATCGCCCAGGGGCATCGTCTGGGTGGTCGGATGCCGCATCGCGCACTGGGCTCGGGTGACGGCAGATACGCGGAGGGTGCTTGAGATCGAGTTCCGCCCTGCTCCTGGCGGACGCGCGGTCACATAACGCGGTCGAGCCGGGGGCTGGGCGTCAGACCCGGCACGCGTCCGCGCTTGGCGACGGGACGGCCGTCAATCTCGTGGATGTGCGAGCCGAAGCTGTTGGGATGCGCCGACGCGATGTACGTTCCCACGCCGAACTGGTCCACCGGCGCGCCGGACGCAACGAACTCCCCGATGCGGTGCGGCGTCATCCCGCCGCTGACCATGATTTCAACGTGCCTGAATCCGGCGTGGTCAAGGCGCGACCGCACCTCCTTGACCATGTCCGCGGTTACGCCGCCCCTCTGCTTCGGTGTGTCGAGTCTGACGCCCCGAAGCCTCTCTCGCAGAGAGCGCGCCGTGTTGAGCGACTCTTCGGCCTCGTCCCTGAACGTGTCCACGAGCACGATTCGCGGCACCTCGTGAGGCATATGCCTGTCGAAGGCCTGGGCGGCCTTGATCGTGTCGCCCAGCAGCAGCGGCAGCGTGTGCGGCATGTTCCCCGCGGGCGTGACGCCTGCAAGCCTGGCTCCCTGTATCGTCGAGCAGGACGCGCATCCGCCTACAATCGACGCGTAATCGACCTCCGCAGCCACGTTAGGGTGAACGTGACGGGCTGCCGTCGAGAGTACGGGCGTGCCCTGCGCGGCAATGCTGCATTGGCTTGCGGCGGTGGCCCATCCTGTGCTCGACGCCAGCATGCCGGTGATGGCCGTCTCGTAGAGACCCAGCGACCCATAGGGCGCCTTAATTCGAAGCGCTACCTCCCCCTCATCGATCGCCTCCCCTTCCTCGAGGGCCCAGACCTCGCTGCCGACGTCCGGTAGTATTCTGGACAGGAGAGCCTTTACCTCCGACAGCCCGCAAAGCACACCTCTGCTGGAGGCGGAGAACTCGATGAATACAACAGGGTTGACGCCTTCGTTGCGGAGGATGGTGAGCGTCCGCTGGTAGTAAACGTCCGCGGTGTCGCCTGCCAGCAGAGAGCGCCGTATGTTGAAGTCAGGGATGGTCATGTGGTCTAGGCTACGTCCGTCCGACGGTTACGGGACGGCAGGATCCGTGAGCTTCACGCCCAGGATGTTCCGCGCGTGGTCCAGCGCGTACCGGTGGGCCTCCTCATCGAAGCTCGCCACACAGTCCACGGGAATCTCGACCCGGTAGTCCCGGTTGCGGGCGTCCGCAGCAGTGTGCATCACGCATATGTCCGTGCATACGCCGACGATGATCAGCTTGTCGGGGCTCAACTCGGCCAGCCGATCCTCAAGGTCGGTATTGAAGAAGCCGCTGTAACGTTGCTTGGGGATGTAAGTCCCTTCGAAGTCCGCGAGTTCCCGGACCACCAGCGTTTCATCTGTTCCCTTGACGCAATGGACCGGGAACATCTCGAACTCCAGATCGTCCGGATCGTGATTGTCGGCCACGAAGAAGATGTGGGAGCCGTTCGCGGTCTCCTGCTCCAGCAGGTCCATGACTCTCGGGATGATCCGGCGGCTGTCATCGCCGCAATACAGGTTGTGTCCCGGCTCCAGGAAGCCAACGAGCATGTCTACTACGATTACTGCGTTTGCCATCGCTAGCAGCCCACCTCCGCTACACCCCGGTCAATCAAACTCATCGGCCAACTTGGGGCGGTTATGGGGTCTTGGTCTTCGACAGATAAGTAACAGTACGAGCGCGTCACCTGCGGCTGCCGGTCGTCTGCCGTCTCCAAAGCTAGCGTGACAGATTTCTCCGTCCGGCGCAACGACCCCATTTCCCCGGAGCAACTCAGCACGATGCCCGTTACGGCTGCGCCAGGGACCTCAGCGCGCGGCGCAGCCCTCCGAAACGCATGCGCAGCAGGCCCTTGAAGTCGGTCCATGCCGTGCTCACTATTCGCACCCTGGTATCAGGATCGTCCGTCCAGAACACGGGCACTTCCTCTATCTTGTAGCCTGCCTTCTCTGCCACCAGCAGCAGCTCGGTGTCGAAGAACCAGCCATTGTCCACTACCAGGGGCGCTACGTTGTCTGCGGTCCTGCGGCTCACGGCCTTGAACCCGCACTGCGCGTCCCGGAAGCGCACCATGAACATGGCGCGGATCAGCAGATTGTATGCCCGCGAAATGAACTCGCGTTTAAGGGTGCGGCCCACCACGCGCGCTCCGCGGCAGAGCCGGGACCCTATCGCGACCTCGCACCGCTTCGCCTCGATAGCGCCCACGAGGGCCGGCAGGGCCGCAAGGTCTGTGGAAAGGTCAACGTCCATGTACGCAACTGCGTCGGCAGTTGAGGCGCCCCAGGCTTTCTTGAGCGCCCTTCCACGGCCGCGCTGCTCGAGGCGCAGGTAGCCAACGTCAGCGAAAGTGTCGGAGAGCCGTCTGCCGATATCGGGCGTGGAGTCGGTCGAGCCGTTGTCGGCGATGACGACGCGCCAGTCGACATGGACCATGTCGCGGGTAAGGAACTCGCGTAGCCTGCCCACGCTGTCCTCGAGGGCGCGCTCCTCGTTGAGGACAGGTATGACTATGTCAACGGAGAACGGAATGGGCGCTGGCGGATGCGGGCCCTACAGGACCGCGGCGATGATGATGATCGCACCGGCGAGCGTGTAGCCGGCGCCACCGAAGATGGCGAGGGTCAGCAGGCCCGCCCCCCACTTCAAGTTACTTTCAAGGTCCAATCGGTGTCCTCTTCCTCTGCGGCGCGTATCGCTCCGCGCCGTGTTCTAATGCGCTTTAATGTATGCTATCAGGCATCGTCCATCCAGAAAAAGTCGGGCAAGAGTCAAGACACGCTAACTTTCACCACTTGGAGGACCGATCATGGCCACCACTATCGACAGTGCGGACGTTGTAGTCGTAGGCGGCGGAGTGTCGGGGCTTAGCTCGGCGTGGTGGCTCGCGCAGAACGACGTGGACGTGATCCTCATTGAGAAGGAGATCGTCGGGTGGGAGGCCTCGGGGCGCAACGGCGGCCTGTTCGGCCATCGCGGCGTGTCTCCGGTCGGCGACCTCGGCAGAGTGGAAGAAGAGCTGTGGCCATCGATGGACGACAGGCTCGGCTACCCGACTGAGACCTGCCCTGGCAGCATCCGGATCGCGCTGACCGACGAAGACTGGGACGAGATGCTGGACTCGGCGCGTCAGGCGGAGGCGCTGGGCGTGGACTACGAGATCATGGACAACGCCGCGGTGCGCGAGGCGATGCCGATCGTGGCGCCAGACGTTCGCGGCGGGATACTCCGGCAAGCAGCCGGCCACGCCAACCCTCAGAGGACGTGCCAGGCGTACGCGTGGGCGCTCCTGGACCTGGGCGGCCGCATCTACCAGCACACCACGGTCACCGGCTTCACGGTGGAAAGCAACAAGGTCACCACCGTTCATAGCGATCAGGGCGACTTTGGCGCCGGGTTCGTCGTATGCGCCGCTGGGCCGCAGACCGGGGTGCTCGCGGAGTCGGTCGGCGCGTTCGTGCCGGTAGCTCCGGGCAGGCCGGAGATCATCGTCACCGCTCCGCTCGAGCGCATGTGGCGCGGCGGATTCAGCGGCAACGGCCTGTATGGGCGCCAGACTGAGCGGGGCAACCTCGCGTACGGCGGCGGCTGGCACGAGTGGATCGACGTGGACCTTGGCACGCCTGAGAAGCCGAACACGCCTCTTGTGAGGAACGTGTCCCGGCGCGTGGGCGAGATGTTCCCCGGAGCGGCGGACGTGCCGGTCATCAGAAGCTGGGCGTGCGTGGTGGAGCAGACGCCCGACTACTACCCGATCATCGACGTGCTCAGCAGCCCGGAGAACTTCCTCGTGTGCACAATGTCCGGCGACGGCTTCGGACTCTCGCCCGCCACCGGCATGGCGGTCGCGGACCTTGTGAAGCACGGTGAGACGCCGATCAATATCGAAGGGCTGCGACTGAGCAGGTTCGCGGATGTGCCGGTCGACTGGCGCGAGCAGCGGAACTGGGTCCCCGGCGCCGACACCAGCACGCGGGAGTACGCTCTGTAGCACGGCGAGCGCCTGCCGGCGCCGGCAGGTCCCTGTCAGCCTACGACTCTCGCAGGGCCTCCAGGTTCTCCAGGATGTCTTTGAAGTGGCGCACGGCCTCTGGATACTCTTCCACGTAGTCGTCTATGACCGATTGCGCCGCATCCAGGTCCCCTTCAAACATGTACTGAATGGCAACGCCCCTCACTGACTCGTACCGGCCCGGTGCGATTCGGTTGGCCTCCCTCAGCAACTCGCCCGCCCTGACGAGATACTCCGGATCGAGCACCCGCCCGGCGTGGTACACCGAGGCGGCGCCGATGTGCATTCGCCACTCCTCCGGCTCCTTGCTCAGACCGGCGGCCAGCGCCTGTTCCACCGAGGCGATGACCGCCAGTGCCTCCTCCGGGGAGAGCGACTGCAGCTCCGCGGCCGCGCGACGTAACATAGACACTCTCGGGTAGTTGCCCAGCGGTGGGAACGCGTCAACCGCGCGCTCGAACGCCTCGACCTTCGCCAACCCCGGCGTAGGGAAGGCGTGGGCGTCGAACGTGGCCCTGCCGCCTGCGAACGGTCGCGCAACAAGGAAGAAGACGGCAAGGCCGATGACAACAACGGCAGCCAGACTCGCGACCCCATAGGCGTTGCCGGACCTGAAGGCGGCAGGTAGACGGCCAAGCAGCCTGGGGGCGGCCGGCGAAGTGCCCTCTTGCCCTTCGCCCGTGATCACCGGGTCACGCGTCGTCTCCAGGAACCCGACGTATCCGAAGAGCAGCAGGTACCAGACGACAGTCCCCGGCGTATCGAACAGGAAGAGGTTCTGGATGAAGTACGCCGCCGCGGCTCCTCCGAGCAGTACTGTCAGGGGCTGCTCACGCGCCGTCTGCCCCTTGGCGCGAAGGTAAAGGACCGCGGCCATCAGCACCCAGATCATCGAGTACGATGCGAACCCCAGGAGGCCCTTGGTGGTCAGCTCCTCTATCAGCTTGTTGTGCGCCTGATCGAACGACTCGGCGACGCTGCTGGCCGTCTCGGCCGAAACGTGCCTGTCGTAAGCGACCGTGTAGTTCTCAGGACCCCACCCAAGAACCGGCCTGTCGGCGTACGCCCTGAGCCCGGTCAGCGCGGACGACGTCCTGCCCTGCACGCTCCTGTCGTCCGGGCCGATCCTCAGCAGGCGGTCCACGATCGTGCTCTGGTCTCGCACAGCCTCGACGGGCGGCGTGTTCCGCGCCGCGTACACGAGCAGCGGCGCGATTATCAGGAACACAAGCGCGCCGGCGCACGCCAACCGGGCCACTCGCGCCCTGCCGATGAGCGCGTACACGAAGGCCGACACAGCGAGCGCGCCGATCAGCCCGACGGCGGCTCCCCTCGTCCCGCTCAAGGCGATCAGATACAGGCTCAGCACGATCGAGACCATCCAGAACACGCGCCACCAGCATCCGCGGCGCGAGCTTTGAATGAAGTAGCAGGCGCCGAACGCGGCCAGCACCAGCACCATCAGCCAGAACAGCAGCGTTGTGCCAAAGATGACGGCCACCAGCCCTGCCAGACCGATCGCCGATAGCCATGCGCCGGCCCACACCGGCGCGCTCAGCGTCGGCAATGCCTGCCGTTCTCGCGCACGCCTCCGCCTACGTCCCCTGAGCCGCTGGCGTTCTCTCGGCTGGGGACGGGGCTCCGGCTCGGCAGGCGCGTTGCAGTACGAGTGGGCGAGGAAAGCGCCGGCAACAAGAACGCAGAGGAGCATGTAGCTGCCGACATATGTCGGGTTCCCCAGCAGGGAGTAGACCCGCCTCTGCGCCTCAATGTAAGGCGCCAGCCCGATGCCCTCGCTCTGTGCCAGGCCCACCATTGCCAGCACAACGCCAACTCCAAGGCCCAGGTTCAGGACCGCGCGCCAGTCGGACCTCGTCCTGTACACGGAGACGAGCATCCACGCGTAAACGAACCAGTGCGCCACCGCCATGAACCCCTGCATCCGTTCGTACGTCGACCAGATCGAGCGCTGAGACGAGACGCCCGCCAGCGCCGCAGCCAGCGTAATAGCGGTGTAAATGGCGAACGCGGCCAGGAGCCAGGAGCGGGGCACGGCATAGCTGGGATTCCTCAGGCACACGAGCACCCACAAGCCGAAGGCTACCTCGGTCAGGAAGTACGTGAAGAGCGCCTTGCCGACCACGAATGGAAATACCGTGTCCGGCAGAAGCCAGCTGACCTCCGGCGCGACGTCGACAGGCAGCAGGCGCGATGTGACGACCAACGGCGTTAGAACAACCAACGCCAGCAGGACTTTGATCGTCCGCAGCAGCGCGGTCTCTATCTGCGCGTCCGAGATTGTGTAAGTAGCGGTCACCTAGTCCCCCACAGGCATGCCTACCATGGGTTTCGACGGCAGATACATTAGCAGGTTAGGGCGGGAATCGTGGGCCATGAGATAGGATGGGCAACTCTCATTTCGTCCTATGGAGCTAGAGCACGAATGCCTGAGTCCCTGACTACGGAGCAGCAAGAACTGAGGGGCCGCGTCAATGCGTTTATGCAGAACGAGGTCGGCCCTCTCGAAGAGTCGATTGACGCCAACGGACCCGTCCCTGAGGAAGCTAGACGGCAGGTGCGCGAGCGCTCCCGCGCGGCCGGCATTTTCGGGCTGACCCAGCCCGTCGAGTACGGCGGCACGTACGATGGCGCCGTTGCTCTGGTAGTTGCGCGGGAGGCCGTTGCCTCCGCGCATTCCAGGCTGTCCGACTGCGTGTTCGGGCCGGGGCCGGGCGTGCTGCACGCCGCCGAGGGCGATCTCCGAGAGCGGTACCTGATGCCGCTCATGCGCGGCGAATTGCGCGGGGCATGGGCCTTCACCGAGGGCGCGCCAACGGGAGCGTCCCGCAGGCCGACCTGGGCAGAGCAGGATGGCGACGCGCTGGTAGTCACCGGACGCAAGGCCTATGTGACCGGCGGAGCGCAGGCCGACTTCTACGCGGCGGTCGTGAGCGTCGAGGCGTCGGACGGCGCGCCCGGCGGACCGGCCGTCGTGCTGATCGACAGGGACACGGAGGGCGTCTCGATAGAGCGCGAGTTCACGAGCCTGGACGGCAGCGGACACGTCGAGTTACGGCTGGATCGCGCGCGGGTTCCTGCCGCCAACGTCGTGGGCCGCGTCGGCGAGGGCATGCCGCGCGCGCTCAACACGATCAGCGAGGAGCGCATCGGGTCGGCCGCGCATGCCACGGGGCTGGCCATGTGGGCGGTCGATTTTGTAACCAGTCACGTCACAAGGCCGCATCGCTCCGGCACTCCTTTGGCCGACCTGGACGGCGTCAGGATGCGGTACGCCGACATGCGCATCGAGACGTACGCGGCCCGCTCGACGCTGTACAGGACCGCGCGCCTCCTCGACTCCGGCGACGCGGCGATCAACGAGATCATGGCGGCCAAGGTGTTCTGCACTGAGACGTCCGGGCGAGTCGTTGACCAGGCGGTGCAACTTGCCGGCGGACAGGCGCTCGTCACGGGCCACCCGCTGGAGCGGCTCTACCGTGAGGTCAGATCCATGCGGCTGGCCGGCGGCGCTTCAGACATCCTGCGCCTGAACATCGCGCGGGGAGTATTCGAGTTCGAGGCCGGCCGGCTGTAGTGGGCTGCGTATCCCCGCCCGCCTACGAGTGCAACTCTATGACATCCCGGTCCGCTAGCTCGTGGGCCCGCCCGACCCTCTGGGCGTCGAACTTGCCGGAGTCGCCCCACAGCACCGCGTACTTGAGGCCGTCGCCAAGCTCTTTGTGGAGCTCGCGCGCCGCCTGCATCACCGTGCTTCCCATAGGCAACACGAGCGGACGCTCGCGCTCGAACTCCTCCAGCTTCAGCCTGGGCGACTTCGGGTAGACTCGAATCACGCCCAGCGCCTGAAAGATCGCCTCCGCGACTTCGTCGATGCCGACCTCCTCGAGCGCGCTTGTCATGATCACCGGAAAGCCATCGCCCAACTCGTCTTCGAACTCCTGGAAGGTGTCCAGCGCGCCGTCCATGTCCGCCTTGTTGGCGGCAATGATGATCGGCTTGGAAAGCGCGGGTTCCTCCGCCGAGCCGGGCGCGCCGGGCGCAAGCAGATCGAAGCCCCACTTCTCAAGCAGCTCACAGGCCTCCCGCGTCTGGGCCACAGGGTCGTTCGTCAGGTCCACGACCAGCACGAATGCGTCTGACGTTCGAAGCAGGCCGTAGAGCCGGCTGTGCAAATGCGGATACGACGTTGGCGGCGTGTCGATTAGCTGGAAAAGCACGTCCTCGTAGGGCAGCATGCCCTGCGTGGGTTCCTGAGTGCTGGGGAAGTACAGCCCGCCCCTCGCGCCCGCGCCCGTCGCTTGCGCGAGCAGCGATGTCTTGCCGGCGTTGGCCGGACCCACGAGAGTCGCCCTTCCGCCGCCCTCCTTTGAGAGTGAGAACGGGTCGATCCGGCCGGTCTTCGGTCCCTTGGACGGGGCTGAAAGCTCGTCCATGAGCTTGGACATACGCGCTCTGAGCTGCGCGCGTAGATGGTCCGTCCCCTTGTGCTTGGGGACTATGGACAGCATCTCCTGCAGTATGGCCACCTTGGCCTGCGGAGACCTGGCCTCCCGAAATCGCTGCTCTGCCTCACGATACTGAGGCGGTACGTTCGTGGGCATGGCTATATCCTAGCAGGCAGGTGGGCAATGCCGCCCGCCTGCTAGTCAAACATGAGCACCGTGCGGGCTACGTGGCCCTGCTTCATGTCCTCGAACGCGTCGTTGATCTGCTCCAGCTTCATTCGCTGCGAGACCATCTCGTCCAGCTTGAGCCGGCCGTCCAGGTAGAAGTCGATGTAGCGCGGCATGTCCACGCGGAAGTGGTTGGAGCCCATCGTGCTGCCCTGTATCCGACGCTCGCGCCTGAGGTACGAGTCCGCGCTGATTTCGATCTTCGTGCCCTCCGGCACCATGCCCAGCACGTACGCGGTTGCGCCGTCGTCCAGCATCTCGAACGCCTGCTCCGTAGTCTGTTTCATGCCGACCGCCTCGAAGGCGTAGTCCACTCCCCGACTGTTCGTCAGGCCCAGGACCTTGTCCACCACGTCACCGCCCGAGGCGTCGACAACGTCCGTCGCGCCAAGCTCGCGGGCCATGCCCAGCTTCGTCTCGACGGTGTCCACGGCGATGATCCGCCCCGCGCCCGCGATCCGAGCGCCCTGCACGACGCTCAGCCCCACGCCGCCGCAGCCGAGCACGGCCACCGTGCTCCCCGGCTCGACACGCGCCGTGTTCAGCGCGGCGCCAACGCCCGTGGTGACGCCGCAGCCGATCAGCGCCAGCACCTCGAACGGGATGTCTTCGCGCACCTTGACCACCGAGTGCTCGTGCACGAGCATGAACTCCGCGTACGCCGCCAGCAGCATGCCCTGCGTGATCGCCGTGCCGTTAACGCGGAGACGCGGCGGCTCGGACGGCTCCCGGAGCACTCCGGCCTCTCGCCTGCAGAGGACCTGCCGGCCCTTCAGGCACATATCGCACTCGCCGCAGAACACTGAGAGGCATGTGATCACCGCGTCTCCCGGCTTCACGTACCGCACCTGGCTGCCGACCGCCTCGACGGTGCCGGCGGCCTCGTGCCCGAGAATCGCCGGAGTGTCCATGTAGTACTTGCCCTCCATGTAGTGGAGGTCGCTGTGGCACACGCCGGAGGCACGGGTGCGGACCAGTACCTCGTGCGGCGCAGGGCTGTCTATGTGGACCTCTTCGATCTCCAGCGGGACGTCGACTTCGCGGAACACGGCTGCCTTCATGCGTTACCTCCTTCGAGTGACTTTCACTGACATGGTATGGGGACATGGTGCGGGAGAACACACGCTATCGCACGTGCTCCAGGTCCTTCAGTATTGCGTGGGCGGCGTTATGGCCGGGCGCCCCGGTGACCTCGCCCATGGGGTGCGTTCCGGCGCCGCACATGTAGAACCCGCGCACTTCGGTGCGGTACGGCTGCCGCTGCGACAGGAGCTGGCTTGGGATCATGTCCAGGTGCCGGATGTTGCCGTCCGTCATCCCCACCCGCGCCTCTATGTCCATCGGCGTCTGCACCGTCCAGTCGATAAGGCTGTCGCGGAAGTTCGGCGCGTAGACCGTGATCATGTCGATGATCTGCTCACCCACATCGTCTCGATAGTCATCCCAGGAGCCTTCCGCCAGATCGGGCGTCTCGTACAGCACCCAGTTGGACATCACGTGCCCTCCCCTGGGCGCGAGCGCCGGCTCCGCGATCGTGGTCAGCTGGATGTACATGATGGGGCACGTCGTAGGCCTGCCGTTCGCCGCGTCCCGCCAACTCTGCCGGTGGTAGTCGGTCGATGGCATCAGCTTGACGTTGAGGAGGGAGCCGCGGTCGTAGCCGCCGCCCAGCCAGCGCGAAAAGTCCGGCAGCTCCTTCATTGCCGCCAGCAGCTTCACGCACCCCGCCTTCGTCTTCCAGCGCCTGAGCCTCTTGTGCGTCTCCTCGGCAATCATTCCCGGTCGGAACAGCGTCCCGAACGTGCGCTTGGGGTCCGCGTTGGAGACGACGACCGAGCCTAGAATCTCTTCGCCGCCCGCGAGGCGCACTCCGACAGCGTCACCATCTTGGACCAGCACCTCGGAGACCGGGGCGCGCGTCCTGATCTCAGCCCCGAAGTTACGTGCCGACTCCGCCATTGCCCTGGTAATTGTGCCCATGCTCATGCGGGGAATGCCGCGGTCCTCCGGCCTGTTGAGCTGGCCGCAGCGAATCAGAGCCACGCAGAACAGGCTTCCGGGAGAGTCCGGGTCAGCCTCGGTGACCATCATGAAGTTGGCGCGCACCCGTTCGTCGTCGAAGTAGTGCTCCACGAGATCGGACAGGCTCCAGGTGACCAGCCGGTCCCAGACCTCCTCCTCCCGCGTGCCTCGCACATCGGCCGCCACTTCAGCAAACGTCGGCGGCTCCGTCAGGAAGTACCGGTGCAGGACCGATGCCGCCCGGTCCCAGAAGTCGTTCCACGCGAAGTACGACCGGGCGTCGTGCTCGGAGAACTCGCGTATCTGGTTCGCGGCGTCCAGGTGGCTCGCCACGCCGGGGCCGCCCAGGAACGTACCGTCCGGGAAAGGGTGGAAGCTCATTGAGAACGGGGAGCGCTCGGCCGATTGTACGAACTCGAAGCCGTGCTCCCTTAGGTTGAGGTCGTCGATGACCTTGCCCTGAAGGTGGGCGCAGGCGTACGAGCACATCGGACCGCTGAATCCGGGAGCGAACTCGTCCGTCGTAGCGGCGCCGCCGATCTTGTCCAGGCGCTCGAGCACCAGCACCGACAGGCCGCTTTTCGCGAGGTAGCCAGCCGTCACCAGGCCGTTATGGCCCGCGCCAACGATGATTGCGTCGTACCTGTCGGCCATCGCCTCGCCCTCCTCAGATTGCGGCGATGGTACTTGCGCCCGGCGGACAGGGTCAACGGAGGAAGCATGCAGCGGGCAATCAGTCGTGGGTCCCTCAGCTTGACACTATGAGGCAGTATTCCTAATCTAGCCACTGACCAGCATCTCCTGACCTGCTACGGTGTGCGCGCGAAAGGCTACTGACATGCCCATGATGCACCTCAACGCTTTCTCTCAGTGCTGCCCCATCTCCCAAAACATCGGCCAGTGGAAGAACCCTAACGACAAGATGTCCGACGGGTATCTGGACGTCGAAGTCTGGGTAGAAATGGCGAAGATTCTCGAAAGGGGCTGTTTCGACGCCTTCTTCCTTGCCGATATCCACGGCCTCTACGATGGCTATGGGGGCACGTGGGAAGCAGCGGTGCAGTACGCCGTGCAGGCGCCGGGCCTCGATCCCATGCCCCTCATTCCCGCCATGGCCATGGCCACGAAGAATCTGGGCTTTGCCGTAACTTACAGCACCACCTTCCACGCGCCATACGAGTGCGCCAGGGCCTTTTCATCGCTAGATCACTACACCAACGGCCGCATCGGCTGGAACATCGTCACGTCTTACGTCA
This sequence comes from Dehalococcoidia bacterium, assembly GCA_965116985.1. Taxonomy (GTDB): domain Bacteria; phylum Chloroflexota; class Dehalococcoidia; order Lucifugimonadales. The sequence goes on from OZ220745.1 coordinate 1,473,450, forward strand.
AGAACACGCAGGCGAATGGGCTCGGCACTTTCCTGCCCCACGACGAGCGCTACGATCGCGCTGAAGAGTACATGGACGTCGTGTACAAGCTCTTGGAGCAGAGCTGGGGCGGCGATGCGATCGTCAGGGACATCGAGCGTGACATGTATGTGGACCCCGCGAAGGTCCGCAGCATCGACCACGAGGGCGAACACTTCTCCGTAGTGGGACCGCTCATGTGCGAGCCGTCGCCGCAGCGCACTCCCGTGCTGTACCAGGCGGGCGCCTCGCCCCGCGGACTCGACTTCGGAGCAAAGCACGCCGAGGCCATCTTCATGGGCGCAAGAGGGGCCGACCAGCAAGAATACGTGTCCTCTTTCCGGGAGCGCGTGGCCGGGTTCGGACGAGACCCGCACGGAGTGAAGATGCTCATGTCCTTCACGCCCGTAGTCGGCGAGACGGAGGCTGACGCCAAACGCAAGCACGAAGACACTCGGCAGTACCAATCGTTCGAGGGTCAGCTTGCACTTTACGGCGGCTGGACCGGCATCGACCTCAAGGGCGTGGAACCTGATACTCCTCTTGGGGAGGTCGACTCCGATGGCATGAGAGCTGCCGCCATTCGGATGCGCGGCAAAACGGTGCGGGAGTTGTTGGCCCAGCGGATGGATAACCGGTGGGTAGGATCTCCTGCCCAGATCGCGGACCGGATGGAAGAGGCTATGGAAACCGGCATCGACGGGTTCATAGTTCAGCCTGTGATTCAACCCCGATCACACGAGGAGTTCGTTGACCTCGTAGTGCCGGAGCTCCAGCGCCGGGGCGCTCTGCGGCGCGAGTACGAGCCGGGCGAAACTTTGCGGGAGCGCTACTTCGGCAAAGGTCATCGGCTCACACAGCCGAGTCATCCCTCAGCGCAGTTCCGGAGCAAGGGAGGCCGCATCCCGCACGCCGCCGCCCAGGTAGACGGCTCTTAGTTGACCGTCTCCAAGGCGCTCAAACATCGAAGGGGCCTCATTCAGGGGCCTGTCAAGCGTGTACGCGAAAGGCAGCTGTCATGCCCATGATGCACCTCAATGCATTCTCGCAATGTTGCCCAATCTCTCAGAACATCGGGCAGTGGAAGAATCCCAACGACAAGATGTCCGACGGGTACCTCGACGTCGATGTCTGGGTCGAATTGGCGAAGACCCTCGAAAGGGGCTGTTTCGACGCCTTCTTCCTGGCCGACATCCACGGCCTCTATGACGGCTACGGCGGCACGTGGGAAGCAGCGGTGCAGTACGCCGTGCAGGCGCCGGGCCTCGATCCCATGCCCCTCATTCCGGCAATGGCCATGGCCACGAAGAATCTGGGCTTTGCCGTAACGTACAGCACCACCTTCCACGCCCCTTACGAGTGCGCCAGGGCCTTCACATCCCTCGACCACTACACGAAGGGCCGCATCGGCTGGAACATCGTCACGTCTTACGTCAAGAACACGCAGGCCAATGGCCTCGGAGAGTTTCTGGAGCACGATCAGCGCTACGAGCGAGCCGAAGAGTACATGGACGTTGTGTACAAGCTCCTGGAGCAGAGTTGGGACGGCGACGCTGTTGTCCGGGACATCGAACGCGACATGTACGTGGACCCCGCGAAGGTACGGAGCATCGACCATGAGGGCGAACACTTCTCCGTAGTAGGACCGCTCATGTGCGAGCCATCGCCGCAGCGGACGCCTGTCCTCTACCAGGCGGGCGCCTCGCCCCGCGGACTCGACTTCGGAGCGAAGCACGCCGAGGCTATCTTCATGGGCGGAGGCGGCCCGGAATTCGTTGACTCTTTCCGGGAGCGCGTCGCCGGGTTCGGCAGAGACCCGCACGGAGTGAAGTTGCTGATGGGCATGTCGTGCGTCGTCGGCGAGACGGAGGCGGACGCCAAGCGCAAGCACGAAGATCTGTTGCAGTACCAGTCGTTCGAGGGCCAGCTGACGCTGTACGGCGGCTGGACTGGCATCGACCTGAAGGGCCTGGATCCCGACACGCCACTCGGGGAAATCGACTCGGACGGCATGAGGGGCATCGCCAGGCGCATGAGGGGCCAGACCATACGAGAGCTGACGGCCCAGAGAAGCGGCCGCCGCATTGTCGGCGACCCTTCACAAGTCGCGGACCGGATGGAGGAGGCCATGGAAACCGGCATCGACGGGTTCATAGTACAGCCGGTGATCCAGCCACAGTCCCATGTTGAATTTGTCGACATGGTCGTGCCGGAGTTGCAGCGGCGCGGCGTCCTCCGGCGCGAGTACGAGCCAGGCGAGACGCTGCGGGAGCGATACCTCGGCAAGGGCCAGAACCTCACGCGTGACGACCATCCATCGGCGCAGTTCCGGGCCCAGAGCAGCCGCAAAGCCGAAGCCACCTCCTAGTCGACCGGCCCCTGGCCGGCCGCCAAGCCATCGCGCATGGCAAGACCACAGGCCTCGTCCTAAGTGACCATGGTCGTGACTAAGGTACGCTTACTTCACACGAGCCAGGAGAAACAGTGTGATGAGTACCAGCAACGACCCTTTAGGCGGCGCGCGGACCATGAAGGCGTCCGAGTTCAAGGCAAGGTGCCTCAAACTCATGGACGAGGTTGCGGAAAGCGGCAAAGAGATCATCATCACCAAAAACGGACGGCCGATGTCCAGGCTTGTTCCTTACCAGGAACGCCCCAAGACTCTCTTCGGCACGGGCCGCGGCAGGATGAAGATCACTGGCGACATCATCAGTCCCATCGATGTTGAATGGGAAGCGGAGACCAATCCGGACCGGGCACTGAATCCATGATCGTCGCGGACACTCATGCGCTTATTTGGTTGTGGACTGGTGCGTCTCGACTGGGAACGGGCGCGAGACTGACCCTCGACGATGCCCTTAGAGCCGGGGAGCTTGCCGTATCCGCCATTGCGTTTTGGGAAGTCGCGATGCTCAAGAGTAAGAGCCGGTTAGACTTCCCGGATGATGTCGGGCTGTGGCGTCGAGAGCTATTTGGCCAGGGGCTCACGGAGATTCCCGTCGACGGCGAAATTGGGATCCGAGCCTACGACCTCGCGGACTTCCACAGCGACCCCGCCGACCGCAGCATCGTCGCCACTGCCCAGGAGGGCCACCGCCTGGTGACAGCCGACCAGCGCATCCTCGACTGGCCTGGACGCGCGGGAGTAGCCGTTGATGCGAGACGAACTGTATCTACCAGATCGGTGCCGGCTAGTGAAGCCTGACGATGCGTTAGATGTCAGCAACCGGAGTTAGGGGACTCAATTCTACACCTAGATCTAGTCGCTGCCATCCTCCCGGCGAGGGGGGGCCTCAAGTCCCGAGGTACTCCGTTCGCCATTAGCCAAAGAGCCTTCTTCCCGCCGCCCCACTTTGGGCGGGTGTCATCAATCCGCCAATCGCCGACCCCTTTCCGGGCCAACGTCAACCTAGCGGGCCTCCGCCCACCCACCGCGAAGGGCAAGCCCCACACTTCCATAGTGAGAAAGCTGCTAATTGACTGGCGGGAGCGGGAGGGAGTCGAACCCACCACCCCGACCGAAGGGCCGGGGCCAAACGGATTTGAAGTCCGCGGGGCCCACCGGGACCCATCCGCTCCCACGCCTGTCGGCCGGGTACGACCGGCCGCGGAGACCTAACTCTAGGCTATAGCCTCGTCGATCCTCGTCTTGAGGGCCTGCTTGGACACCGCACCGACAATCTGGTCCAGAGGCTTCCCCTGGCTGAAGATAAGCAGCGTCGGGATGCTTCGCACGCCGTAGTTCATGGCCGCTTGCGGGTTCCTGTCCACGTCCAGCTTCGCGAACTTCATTCTGCCGTCGTACTCGTCAGCCAATTCGGCCACGATGGGGGCAATCGCCTTGCAGGGGACGCACCAATCGGCCCAGAAGTCTACCATCACCGGAGTTTGCGCCTCCAGGACCTCGGTCCCGAACGTCTCGTCCGTTATCGACGTTGGCTCTGCCATCATAACCTCAGTCCAGGGCTTGGCTCTCGTCGCTCATCACGAACAGCCAGGCCGGTCACTCAACAATCAAATTGCGGGAGTAGATAATAGTCTGCGTCTCCGGGTCCTGCCACCAGAACGCGTCCAACGTCAGCGACTTGGGCACGTCAAAGAACATCCAGCCCCGCACCTGGAAGCCTTTCTTTAGTTCCACGTTGCCCCAGAGCAGGGGTGTGTGTGTCGTTATCACCGCCTCCGATCCCGGTGGCGGCTCGTAACCCACGCCTGCTGTGCACAGATCGAGCGCGAAGATGCGGTCCGAGCGCGGGTCGCCGAGCTCAGCGGTCTTCGAGTTAACGAAGAGCGGCGCCACGCCCGCCGTCCGGTTGACGATGCGCACCTGCACAGCAGCGTACGTCCGGTTGGGGTTCGTGTGCTCCAGCCGTCGAAAAGTCGCGCTTCCGTCGCAAGTCCGCGGCGTCCGGATAAGGGAACTTTCCGGAAACGCTGGCTCGGTGGCGTACACCTCCAGCACTCTTCCAAACGAGTAGTGCTCACGATCCTCCTCCTCGCCGCCGCACGCTGACGCCAGCACGGCGATCAGCGTTACGCAGAGAATCAGCGCCAGCGCCCTTCCCATGGCCGCACCCGACATCGCAGTTAGCTTCACCGCATTCTTACCTTCCGATGATTGAGTCCCAGCGCTTCCCTTCACACGCCCGCCAATGACGGCATGCCTCTCAGCCGGCGCACCAAGTCCGGAAGAACGTCGAGAAGTTGGACCGCCTCGTCCTCCGTGTTTTCCCTGCCCACAGTGATCCGCAGGCTGCCCTGCGCCGTCTGCGGGCTCAGCCCAAGGGCAAGCAGCACGTGCGACGGCTCCAGCGAGGCCGAGGAGCACGCGCTCCCGCTCGACGCCATTATCCCCGCGAAGTCCAGCCCCAGCAGCACCGGCTCCGCCTCGATCCCGTCGAACGACACGTTCACGTTGTTTGGAAGCCGCTGCGTCGCGTGGCCGTTCAGCCTCGAACCATCCACGCGCTCCAGAATCCCGGCCGCGATCAGGTCCCGCAGCTTCGAGCAGTGCGCCGCGTACGCCTCACGCTCGAGTGTAGCCAGCCGAAGCGCCTCCGCCATTCCCACGATCCCGGGCACGTTCTCCGTGCCCGACCGACGCTCGCGTTCCTGGCCGCCACCCATCTGCTGCGCCTCGAACGGCGTCCTGCGCTTGACGTACAGCGCGCCCACGCCCTTTGGGCCGTAGAACTTGTGCGCAGACAGGCTTAGCATGTCCACGCCCAGCGCCTTCGTATCCAGGTCAAGGAAGCCGCCGGCCTGAACGGCGTCCGTGTGCACGGTGACCGTTCTTCCTCGTCGAGCCGCCTCCGCCTTGGTGGCGGCCGCGATCTCCGCCACAGGCTGTATCGTGCCGATCTCGTTGTTGGCGAGCATCACGCTGATCACTGTCGTGCGGTCTGTCATGGCTGCCACGACGTCCGCCGGGTTCACGAGCCCGTCCCGGTCCACCGGCACGTACGAGACCTCGTACCCCAGTCCCTCCAACTGCTCGCATGTGTGCAGGACGGCGTGGTGTTCTATGGCAGTCGTGATGAGGTGGTTGCCCTCTCGCAGCCGAGCGTATGCTCCGCCCTTCAGCGCCAGGTTATCGGCCTCCGTCCCTCCGCTCGTGAACACCACCTCGCTGCGCCGCGCATTGAGCGCTCTTGCCACCACCTCCCTTGAGTCCTCAAGCGCCTTCCGGGCCTCCTGCGCCAGCGTGTAGATGCTGGACGGGTTGCCGTAGCTCTCGGTCAGATAGGGGACCATCGCATCCAGGGCCTCTTGTCTCAGGCCCGTGGTGGCGGCATGGTCCATGTAAACGATTCCGTCAGTCATGTCTGTCCGAAAGAAATCTCGTTGGAAAGGATTGGCGAAGCGGCACATGCCGGTTGCCCAGCGCTCCTGAATCTTACCATTTGGGCCGATCGCCCATCCAGAACGTCCCGCGCCCGAATAGGCTGCGGCCTCATGATAGAATGCTCGGTCGGTAAGGCAACAGCGTCGGCCCCGGTGTTGGGAGAAATCCTTACGGCACGGCGCTTACGTAAATGAACGTGACAACGCATGAACTCTGCCAATAGAGAAAGCGTCCAATGATCGAGCTTGCACAGGTAACAAAGTACTTCGGCAGCTATCCCGCCATCACCGACATCTCATTCAACGTCGATCAGGGCGAGGTGCTGGGCTTTCTCGGACCCAACGGTGCGGGAAAGTCCACGACGATGAAAATCGTGACCGGCTTCATGCCGCCGTCCAGCGGCTCCGTGACCGTGGCCGGCTATGACATAGTCGCCGAGTCGCTGAACGCCCGTCAGCACATCGGCTACCTGCCTGAGACGGTCCCGCTGTACACGGAAATGACAGTGGAAGACTACCTGGAGTTCATGGGCAGGATCCGTGGGATGTCCAGCGCATGGATGCAGGAGCGCATCGCGGGGGCCATAGACATCTGCAGGCTCGGCGACTACCGGAGCGCATACATCGGCAAGCTATCGAAGGGCTTCAGACAGCGCGTGGGCATAGCCCAGTCCATCCTCCACGACCCTGACATCCTGATCATGGACGAGCCGACCATTGGCATCGATCCGATCCAGGTCGTCGAGACGCGGCAACTGATAAAGGACCTCGGCGGCGAGCACACGCTTATCGTAAGCACGCACATACTCCCGGAAGTAAGCATGATTTGCGAGCGCGTGATCATCATCCACGAAGGCCAGATCGTTGCCGTGGACCGGCCGGACAACCTCGCCTCCAGGCTCAGGGGCGTCGAGCGCATCGAGCTTGAGGTCAGGGGACGCCGCAGCGACGTGGAGACCGCGATCAAGGGCGTGGACGGCGTCCTCGAGGTCGAGACGCTGCCGGCGGCCGAGGATAATGGCGCCGCCATCTTTCGCGTCGACGCCCGGCACGGCGTGGACGTGCGAGCGCAGATCGCCGCGGCGGTCGTGCGCAACAACTGGGACCTCCTCCGCCTGGAGGCCCTCGGCATGACGCTGGAGGAGATATTCCTGAGGCTCACCACGGAGGAAGTGATCGCTTGACCAACACGTTCGTAATTGCGCTCAAAGAGCTGAGGTCGTACTTCGGCACGCCCACGGCGTACATCGTGGGGGCCATGTTCCTCATCTTCACCGGCATCTATTTCGTGAACGACGTTGTCCAGGCCTTCTCGGAGGCGGACGTCCGCGGTTACATCGTCCCGGCCAGCTTCTTCTTCATCCTGCTCTCGCCGCTCCTCACCATGAGGCTGCTGGCTGAGGAGCAGAAGCTCGGCACGCTGGAACTCCTGCTCACCGCGCCCGTGCGAGACTGGGAGGTCGTTGTCGGCAAGTACCTCGCCAGCCTCGTGATACTCATCGTCACCGTCGCGCTGACTCTGTATTACGTCCTGCTCCTCTACTTCTTCGGTGACCCGGACACAGGGCCCGTGCTGACCGCATACTTCGGCCTCGTCCTTTACGGCGCCGCCGCCCTGTCCGTCGGCATCCTCGCCTCGTCGCTGACCAGCAACCAGATCGTTGCCGCCGTGATCGGCATGGGCATCCTCATGCCGCTGTCCTTCACGGACGTGGTCGGCAACCGCGTTGGCGGAGTGGCGCAGGAGATCATCAACGGACTCTCAATGAGCGATCACTTCGACGATTTCGCCAGGGGCGTGCTCGACCTGAGCAACATCGCTTACTTCGTGAGCCTGGCCGCGGTGTTCCTGTTCCTCACCGTCAGGTCTGTGGAGACCCGGAGGTGGAGATAGCATGAGAGACCGCAGACGCCAACAGCAGGACAGCCGGCTGCCGAGCCTCATACCGGAACTCGGCTCGCTCGCATTCTGGAGCTACGTCTGCGCCGCCGCCGGCATCATAGGCGTACTCGCGGGCCTGACCTTTTACCTGACGATCCCGCAAATAGAGAACTTCTCCCTAAGTGTTCTGATCATCGGCCTTTCGCTGCTCTTCCTCGCGTTGGCCTTCTCGGCCCGGAGCGTGGCAGCGTTCCTGATCGGCAGGCAGGGGCGATACGGCGCCAACATACTGATCATGTCGGCCGCGTTCCTCGTGATCGCCATCCTGGTCAACTTCCTGCTGTTCCGGAACACCTTGCGGGTAGACGCCACCTCGACGCGCATCTTCACGCTCTCGCCTCAGGCCGTGAGCGTGCTGGAGAATCTCGAACGCCCCGTGCAGGCCACGCTCTTCTACGACCCGTCCAACCCAAGAGAGCTGTTCCAGGCTGAGCAGACTTCCGATCTCCTGAACGAGCTGTCGAGGCGCACAAACAGGCTGACGTACCGGCTGGAGGACCCTGAACTGAACCCGACGCTCGCCAACAGGTACGGTGTGGTGACATACCCGACGCTGGTGTTCGAAGACCTGACCACCAACCAACTCCAGGAGTTGAGGTGTATCCCCAGTCCTGAGTGCACCAACTACAACGAACAGGAGCTGATCGCCAGCCTGCTCCTCGTGACAGGCCAGGAGCAGAAGAGGGTCTACTTCCTCACGGGCCATGGGGAGAAAGGCCTGTCCATTACCACCGGCTCTACCGAACTCGGCGACGACGGATACGACCTCGCGATTGGCGGCATGAGGCGTGACAATTACAGCGTGGGCTTCCTAAATCTGCTGGAGACAGGCGAGATTCCGGACGACACCGCGGTGCTCGTCATAGCCGGCCCGGAGCAGGACCTCACCGCAGAAGAAAAGGAGTTGATCCTCGACTACCTGAAGCGGGGCACGGTCCGTGAGGACGGCGCCGTGGTGGGAGCAAGGCTGCTCGGCCTCTTCGACCCTGAGACCCCGGAGTCCTTCGCCGACATGCTCACCAACTGGGGCATTGACCTTGGCTACTATCCCATCGCGGACATCTTCAGCTCCGTGGCGGAGGAGCCGCTCACGCCCATCGTCCAGCGCTCCAACCAGCAGTACATATCGCGCGACGATATCCCGATCACCGACCAGTTGGACACAAACATCTTCCCGGGCGCCACGGACGTGGGGCTTACCGTGAGCGAGCAGGTGGACGTGCCGACTTACGTCGACATCTACAGGATGATAGTCAGCACACCCAGCTGGATGGAGACGAACCCCGAGGAGGTGCAGCTGGACCCGGACGAAGAGGAGCTTAGCGTATGGTCGTACGCAACTGTCGTGCAGGCCCTCGGCACCTTCACCGAAGAGCCTGACGACCTGGGCAATCCACCCACCGCCAAGTTCGTGCTGTTCGGTGACTCGGACTTCGCCAAGAACCGCTTCTACTCCAGCTTCGATAACGCGGACCTGCTCCTCAACTCAGTAAACTGGCTTGCCGAAGACTACAACCTCATCTCGATCAGGCCCAAGGTGATCCCGTTCAGAGAGCTGGTAGTCACGGCAGGCGAGCGCGACTTCATCAAGTGGTCCAGCTGGTTCCTGCCGCCCGCCGTGATGGTCATTCTCGGATTCTACGTCTGGTGGCGCAGGCGGTAACCCATGAACATTCGCCTCACAGCCATTCTCGTCGTTATCGCGGCCGCCGTTGTCGCGGTCGTCATCATCAACCCGTTCGCCACTGAAGAGGAGCGCCTGCCGGACGCTCCGTGGTTCTACCAGGTGTCGATGGACGACATCACCGAGATTACCGTGCAGAGCGACGTCAACCACAAGAGGTTCTTCAAGAACGCTGAGAACGTCTGGGTCTTCGAGGACCCGGACAACGTGCCGGCCGACCCGCATCGATGGGGCGGCATGACCGTGCTGCTCTCTGGGCCCAAGACCCGCCGGCTGCTCATCGACTCTCCAGATGAACTCGGACAGTACGGGCTGGATGACCCCTACACTGTCATCGACGTCAAGCTGTCAGGCGAACGCGAAATCACCGTAGAACTCGGCGACGAGACTCCGAACGGCTTCTACCGCTACGGCATGGTCACCGGCTACGACCAGCTCTATCTGATCAATGACTCGTGGGGAGACGTGCTCACGCGCCTAGCCGCCGAGCCGCCGCTGCCGCCTTGGCACAAGGACCAGTTGCCGGAGACCATTCTCGGCCTCTCCCTCTACAGGCCGCTGGAGGGCGAGGACCGCGAAGAGCTGCGGTTCCGGTACGACGACGATCAGTGGTGGGTGTCCGGCCCCGATGACTTGAAGGACCGCAAGCCCGTGGACGAGGAACGCTGGGCTGAGATTGTACCGTTGCTTAACGGTCCGCCCGAAGCATCAATCGCCGTGTACAACGTAGGCTCTGCGGGCGCGCCTTACGGCGTATCGAAGCTGTCGAGGACTGTCGAAATCAGGTACGAGAAGATCTCCGAACGCGGCACCGAATACACCGCCAAGCTCACCTTCCGTGTGGGCGTAAAGGCGCCGGACGAGCAGCGCTACTACGGTCAGGTGGCCTACAGCTCCTATCCGGCAGAGCCCGTGATCTATGTCCCCGCGGACTGGACCGAAACCCTGTTCGGCCTCTTCGATGACATACCGGTCGGCGAAATCACGGAAGCAACCGATGTCGAGGGAGAGGAATCCGACGCCCAGGAAGCCGCTAGCTAGAAGCCCTAGGGCCTGAACGCGTCGATCCCCACCGTAACGGCGCTCGGCCCGGTCGGCATCACCAGCGTCTTCGCCCTGTCGGCGCCTACTACGACCACGTCGAACCGGTCCGGGCTCTCCAGCACGGGCATCGTCATGTCCAGGAGTTCCCTTTCCGTGAGCCCCTCCAGCCATCGCCACTGGGCCGCCACCCTCGCCTCACCCTCCAAAGGCATGTACTGGATCATCTTGCCCAGGCTCGCGTTCGCGTGCGCATGGAGAAACTCCTTGACGCCGCGCTTCGTGAAGCCCTGCGCGCCGACTGGCCGTGCCACGTCCGGCGGCAACAGGACCAGCCTCTCCGCGTCATGTGCATCGCCCAGGCTCCGGTTGCCGAAGCTCAGGCCGTAGGCGATCGTCTTGAGCAGGCCCTCAGCCGTGTCGTTCCCCTGGTCTTGAATGTCCAGTTCTCCGTTCGAGATGAACACGGAAACGGCGCTCTCGCTGGCCCTGAAGCCCTTGTCCGCGTGGAACGGGTCCCACGGGCTCATCCTCTCGTTCTCGGCTATACACAGCACGAACTTGCGCGTGGTTCCGATCGTGTCCATGTCCATCCGGTCCGGGTACCACTGGCCGATGTTCCTCAGACACAGCGAGAACGCGCGGCCGATGGTGATGTTCACCCGGTTGCTGAGCCCCGGCCCTATGGCCGACCTCGAGTTGATGCCAAGCTCCGATGCGATCGGCCCATTCACGATCAGAAGCGGCGCCTGCGGACTTGTCGACATCAGTAGCGACTTGCCGCCGTGTGGCCCCATCCGGGAGAGGGCCTGCACCGCGCCGATGATCACAGGCATGTGCTCCGGCTTCGCGCCGGCCATCGCCGAGTTGGCGGCGATCTTCTCCACCGTGGCTATTCCGAACCCGGGCGGCATGTCGCACACCACGTGGTCGGCCGGCAGGTTCGTGCCGGTCAGCAACTCGTCCACGGCCTCCCTCGTCGGAGGCAGCAGCGGGAAACCGTCGCCCCAGTCCCTGCCGATGAACGCCTCGTTCATCCGCATCATCGTGTCCAGCCGGTCGCCGCCCTCGTAACGCTCGATTGTCGCATCCGGCGCCGCCTCCGCCTGTGCGGCGCTCTCGCCGTTGCCAGTCAGTGACCTGACGATGTCATCGATGGCAGGCTCCGTGTTGCGCAGCGACTCGGCCGGCGTGAGGTTTCGATAAATCCGGGGGACGATTACGAACTTCAGCGAGGGCATCGCGAACGTCCGCGCGCTGGCCTCAGCGTCGCCCTCGAACCGGCCGGAGATTATGGGCACAGCGGGCTTGCCCATCTTCTCGACCTCGATCATGTCGTGGACCATCCACGACGCGCAAGTACCTCAGTCGCCGGTAGCGCCGATGACGGCGTCACACTCCTGCGCTGCCTGCCTCAGCACCTCAGGTGGATTGGGGTAAGACCCGCCCGTGTAGAAGCTCGTCGTCAGCCCGGAGAACCTCTCCCCGAGCATCTCGCCGATTCGGTTCAGCGCCACGTCGCCCCCGTGAGTGCCGCTCCAGACCAGGCCGATCTTCAATCCGTCCAGCGTAGACGGCCTGGCATTCACAGGCATGACAGCCAGCGAGCCCCTCTGCTCGGCAACCGGATTCAGAACTTCCAGCAAGTGCATGATTCGCCTCCATCCATCAGACATCGCAAAACGCCTCAGCCGCATACGCTGGCCGCAGCGCAGCCGTTGTACCACCAAGCAAGCCGGACGGCAAGCGGGCCAAGGTGAGAGCGAAAACTTAGCCTTGTGAGCCTCGAATCAGAGCGAATCGCCGCACCCAAGTCCACTTCCGTCATACCGGCGGAGGCCGGTATCCAGAAAGTTCCCTCAATGCAAGCCAAGTCACTATCTTGCAAACAGTGAGGAGCCGCCCGAATCACAGCCTGGTTGAAGTGCTATGATCGCAAGTATAGAAGACCATCTTTCAACGTGAAGGACAGGCAATGGGCCTCTTTCGCACAACCATCGAAGTAGCCAACCCGGCAAATCCCGTCTACCACGAGATAGATCCGATTGTAGACACGGGCGCCACTTACTCAATGCTGCCCTCCTCTCTGCTGGAGGACACGCTGGGCCTTACACCCACAGAGCAGTTGGCCTTCACACTCGCAGACGGAGAGCAACGCACATATGGAATCGGAGAAGCCCGCTTCAGGTATGAGGGCAGAGAACGTACAACGCCCGTCATCTTCGGCCCGGAAGACGTCTATCTCCTTGGAGCCGTAACCCTTGAAAATCTGGGTATGATTGCCGACACCACCCGCCACAAGCTCGTTCCATCTCAGGAACTATTCCTGGTGGGTATACGGCAGGCAGGAATATGAATTCCCGCCCTCACTCCTCGCCTTAGGTCAATCTGGACACTTCTAAGGGCTCATGGCACCCTTAGGACAGGGCACCATGAGTACTGCCTAGACCCCCGGCGCCGGAGACGCCAGAAACGGAGCACACACCATGGCAAACACTGACACCGTCGACATTGGCAGCGGGCCGATCAGGTTCCATCTCCACTACTCCGATCAGCTCAACGACCAGGGCGTCACCATGAACGTGTACGGAGACGTCGACGGGCAGGACGTTGAGATCCTGCGCTTCGACTGCTTCGACCACCAGCCGCACTACCACTACGGCCCCGAGAAGCTGGACGAACGGCTAATGCTGGACAAGACGACCGAAGGCGATCCCCTAGACTGGACGCTCGCACAGCTACGCACCCGCATGCCGGACATGACGCGGCGCGCCGGCTACGACGACCTCGCCGGCCGCATCGACGACGCCACGCTGCAGTCCGACCTCGACGCCGTGGAGTCGGCCGCGCGCGCGATGGCGCTTGAGCAGCGCAGCACCGTGCTCCACGACAGGGGCGACGTGATCATCGATGCCGGCTCCGTCCGGTTCGGCCTCGAGTTCCGCGAACTCGGCTCGGACCGCGGCGTCGCAATTCACGTGCTGGGCGACGTAGCAGGCGCAGAGGTCGAGCTACTGACGTTCGACTGCTTCGAAAACGCTCCCCACTACCACTACGGCCCAATGGCAAAGAACCAGCGCCTCTATCTAGACAACACGACCGCCCCCGACTCGCTTCGCTGGGCGCTGGACCTCTTCAAGGGCGGCAAGCTCGCCGCAATGCTCGACCGCGCCGGCTACCCAGACCACGCCGAGCGCCTGAACCCCGCCATAGTCGCCCAGAAGGTAGAGGAGCTTGAGGCCGTAGCCCTCATGTACGCCGCCGACAACGCCCGCTAGCCGTACCGTCATACTGGCGGAGGCCCGTATCCAGAAAGTAGCCGGAGCGGGGCCAGTACTTGCCAATCCGCAACACGTACCTGGCGTTTGCTTGCAGGCTGTGGCGCCCATAAAAGAAACAGGCCTGCTGCCGGTGACGCAATGGGCCCGTTCCGTGAGGTCGTAGTCTACTCCGTCTCCTCAGCGGACTATCGAGTCCGCTCAGACTAGGCGCTCCCACGCAATGCCAGGTAGATGAGCCGTCAACGCCCTGGCCCCCTCAGTGCCCGCCTAGCACTCCGCCGGTCATGGCGTCCGGCCTGATCTTGAAGATCAGCCGGTCCACCTTCGGCCCGAACGCCGAGCCCGTGTACTTGTGCGCCAGCGCATCGATGTGCTCGTCCGCGCCCTCTGCCGTGATCTCCGTCACTGTCCCGCGCACCTGAACCGCGCCTTCGATCGGGTTCTCCGGGTCTGCCACGGAAACCGCAACCCGAGGGTCCCGCCGCACATTGCGCGTCTTAGTCCGGCCGTCTGACGTGTTCACCAGTATGTGCTCGCCGTCCGTGTCCACCCACATCGGCGTAACCTGCGGCGAACCGTCCGCCATTGTCGTGCAAACATGCGCCAGGAACGGTTTCTGTAAGAGCTTCACCACGCCTTCAGGAAGTGCGGCCATTGGCTTCTCCTCCTCCGATAAGTCCTTCACTCCTCACTTGGAAAGCTACTGCTCTCGCACGACTGCGGAAGCCTATGAGCTTCCTCTAGTCCCTTATCCCCTTGCTGGAGAAGCTTAGAGCCTGTCGAAGGGATGAGAGGTCTGCGGCGCGTAGGCCAACTAAAGCTTTAAGCACAGGATCCACAACCCGTCATGGATCCCCAGAGCACCGCGCCTGCGCAGACTTAGCACCCGGCAACAACCCCCGCCGCCCTAGTGGTTGCGGGGCTGTGCCGTGCCTACATCGTTAGCGTCTTGTACAGGTAAAGGAGCCGCTGCGGCAGCGCGTAGATGTCGTCCAGGACCTCGTAGCCGATATCCTGGCACATCGTGCCAAGGTAATCGTGCCCGTTCTTGTCCACCGTCAGGCAGAACGGCTGGATCTCCTTCGCCCGCGCCTCATCGAACGCCATCTTCGTGTCATGGACCGCGTACTCCTTCTCCACGCCCTCGCGGCTGTACCCCCGGTCCTGCGGCCTGCCGTCGCTGATCATGAACAGCAACTTCGTGCGCGCATCCTGGCTCTCCAGCTTCGACGCCGCGTGCCGTATCGCCGGCCCCATCCGCGTCGCGTGCAGCGGCGCTATCCGGTCGATGCGGCCTTTGACCCTCTCCGAGAAATTCTCCTCGATATCCTTGATCGTATAGAACTCCACGTTCTCGCGGCCGTACCCAGAGAAGCCGTAGATCCCGTACAGGTCGCCGATCGCCTCCAGCGCGTTGATTAGCAGCACCACCGACTCCTTCTCAACGTCGATGATCCGCTTGTAACCGCGCCGCACGCCTTCGCTCCGCCGCGAACGCAGCCACACCATGTACTCCACCGGATCCTCCGGCGCATCCCAGTCGTCCGCCGCCCGCTTCGCGTCGTCGATCGCCTCCGCCGTGGACGCGCTCGTGTCCAGCAGGAACACCACCGCCACGTCGCGCTGCACCTTGTTCCGGCGCCAGAACAGCTTGTCGCTCGGGCTCGCACCCGTGCGGATGTCGACGAACGCCTCGATCACATCGTCGATGTCCAGCTCCTCGCCGTCCTCCAGCTTACGCACCTTGCGGAACATCTCCGGCACCATCATCTCAAACTGCCGCCTGATCTGGGTGACCAGCGTCCCGTACGAGTGCACCGTGTTCGCATAGTACGCGGCGTCGCCCTCCGCCATCGGCTTCTGCCGCACGATGCACCAGCGTGGCTTGTAATCGTTCGCCCGGAAGTCCCACTCGTCGTAAACGAACGTCTGCGGCTCGTCCGGGTCCAGCGAGTCGCCCTGCTCGTCCACGTGCACCAGCGGCCCCTGACCGTACTGGTCCGTCGGCGGCATGTTCATGCCCGCCTCGCGCATCATGTTGTCCGCGAACAGCCCGCTCGACTCGTCTACGTCGCCCTGCACAGCCTGTAGATCCAGCTCGGCGCTGTTCTTGAGCATCTCCTCCAGCATCTCCTGCGAAATCGCCTCGGTCGACTCCGCCCGCTGGTCCTGGTTCTGCATCCGCAGCATCGAGAGCAGCTGCACAAGCTCAGGCTTGAAGTCGCCCCGGTAGTCCACGTCCTGGCTCGACTCGTACTCTTGTCCTTCCTCACCCTCGGCGGCCATGTCCATCATCTGCCCGAACTGCGACAGGAGCATCTCCAGGTCTTCCTCATCGAACGAGAACTGGTCCTGTTCGTCCTCCAGATCCAGGTCCTCCCAGTCGTCCTCTGGGTTCTCCTCGTTCGGTATCTGGGAGATGATCGCGTAGATCCGCAGCGTCGCCTCCGCAGCGTCCTCCACCGTCGCCTCCGGGTGCACCGCCTGCTGCGCGATCGACGCTATCTTGCGCGCCTCTGTGACGTACTGCGCCGGCGCCTGTATCCCCTTGTACTGCTGCAGGCTGAGCCGAACCAGAAACTCCACCATCGCCTCCCGCATCGGAAGCTCCTGGATCTCCGGCCTGTTCTCAACCGAGTCAGCCTGCACCACCTGGTACGAGCGCCGTATCCCCGGATACTCGTGGCGCACGCGCCCATCGAGCCGGCCGTCCTCCACCACCGTGAAGATGTCCAGCGCCAGCTTCCTGTCGTCGAACAGGTCGAAGTAGCGCTGCATATCCGTCAGCCACGCAGTCTCAAGTCCGCCGGAGCCGTTCTCCGACGCGCCGTTAGTCTCCGTTGGTGCGCTGGTGAGCCCGTCGCGGGCCTCCCGCACCTGCTGCCTGATGTCCTCGAACTGGCTCGAAGGCCGCTCAAACTCAAAGCCGAAGCTGCCGAACTCCAGGTGCGCCACCTGGTGCGTCGACACGACCTTGAACCACGCAAAGTTCTCGTCCTTGGAGCCGTACCGGTCCACGACTGTCGGCAGGAACACCGTTGAGCCCTCCGTCGAAGGAGCCTCGCCGGATACCCAGCCGATGTTCTTGCCCACCAGCTCCTGGCTCTCCGCGATCTTGATCTCCGCCCCCGCAAGCGCGCGGCAGTACATCTGCAGCACGTCCTTGACGCGCTCGAACTCCACGCCGGAGGACAGCATCTCCAGCACCTTCTCGGAGTACGCCGACTCCAGCTTGAAGAACGCCAGCCCGCCGTCCTTGTTCTCCTCGAGAACCTCCATGCCCTCGTCGAACCACTTGCCGAGCTGGTTCATGCTCACACGCGAAAGCACCGTCGGGCTGCTCTTGATGAACTCCGGCACCGCGCCCGGCGACACCTCAAGCGCCCTGTCCGCAAAGTTCAGGATGCGCGAGTGGTGCTCCGATTCCAGCGTCGCCAGCGCCTGCGAGATCTCAAGCATCACGTTCGGGATGTTCGTGCCGCCGCTCCGAACCAGCCGCTCCGCCATGTTCATGAAGCGCAGCCGCTGCTTGGCGTCGATCCTAGGCAGCGCCCGCGAGCCTGCCTCGAAGAAGCTCTTGACCTGGCGCCACCCCGTCTCGGACAGAGTCGACGCCAGCGAGATGAACGCGTCCTTGTCGTCGCCGATGAGCGGGAAGATGCGCTGCCCCAGCACAAGGCACTCCGCCGCCAGGTCGTACGACCGGTGGGCCAGCCCGTCCAGGAACGTGACGAACCGGCCGAGCTCCTGGAACGTCAGGCTCTCCAGCAGCCCCGGCGTGTTGGCGTAGAACTTGCAGGCCAGCGTGCTCGACTTCCACGTGCCCTTGTACAGCCCGCGCCCGAGGCTCGCCCAGCTCTCGATGTGCCGCGACCTCAGCCGCCGCGCCGTCGCGGGGCTCGCGTGGAAGAACGCCGTCGCCAGGGACGGCGAGTCCCGGCACAGCGACGTCCCGCAGTCCGCCCACTTCACGAAGTAATTGAAAGGCATGTACCCGGCAACTTCCGGGCTGACCTTGAAGTACTGCGCCGCCGCTTCCCATGAGCGCACGTTCTGCGCCGCCACCTCCGCTCCCAGCCGTGTCCACCGCTCGAGCTGCGCGTCGTTGAGCGCCGCCGACATCGGTTCCCTGGCGCGCCGGAACTCCTCCAGCACCGCTGAGGGGTATCGGGCCATCTCCTCTTCTAGCTGGGAGATGGCCGCTTTCGCCTCTTCGATAACGTTCTCTTCTTGCATACCAGCCTTCAGTTCGCCGGTTCCCGCCGCGCCGGGCCCTTTAGAAGCTCGACGAGGTCGGCCAGTATCATCGCCGTCGCGCCAACCACAAGCTGGCCTTCGCAAGCGAAGCACGGTATCCGCTTCAACTCGCCGTCCGCCAGCCGCGCGTCCTCTCGCCGGTTCGAGGGCTCCAGCAGTCCTGAGACCGGCGCCTCCAGAAGCGCATCGACCTCTTCGCTGTTGGGGCGGAACTCGTAAGGTGAGGGGATTGTACCAACATAAGGCGTGATCAAGTAGTTCGCGGAGGTCGGCGTATCGTCCAGTCTTCCGAGCACCACCACGTCCGCCGGGTCCACGCCGATCTCCTCGTGCGTCTCCCGCAGCGCCGTCTCCAGCAGCGACTCGCCTTCCTCCTGCACTCCGCCCGGAAACGCGATGTCGCCCTTGTGGTGCACAACCCTCTGAGACCGCCTGTGGAGCAGCACCTTGTGGTCATCGCCCGATGGGTACACGAGAATCAGCACCGCCGAGGGTACGAACGAGCCGTTGGGCGCCGGGCGCCCGGTCCTGCCGGCAAGCGCCGACCGCAGACCCTCCAGGAGCGGCGTGGTCACGGCACGCATATTCGGAAACCTCCGATTTGACGTGTCTTGCCAGGATCTAACCCTGAGTTAGAGGCAAAACTCCTTTCAATGCAATTGGTCACAATTGCGAGAATTCGGAGAAGTACCTCTCCTCTCTTGATGGAAGAGGACTGAGGTGAGGGTGAACTCGGCGAGTTCCAAGAGTCGCCGGTGAGAAACAAGGACGTCTGCATTTCGGGAAAGGTCTCAGGGCCTGTCCCGAGTCGGTCGAGGGATGAGGGTGAAAGAACCGAGGCCAACACGTCTGCCATTGAGCGCAACCGGCTCACAGGCCCCGCACCCGTGCCGCTACTCCTCGAAGATCGAGCCGACCACCTCTTCGATGCTCCTCTGCACCGAGTGGTCGTCCGTCACGGCCCAGTTCACGGCCACCTGGCAAGCGCGCCGCGGCTTGATCCCCTGCACGATCATCTGCCCCGCGTAGATAAGCAGCCGCGTGCTCGCGCCCTCGCCGAGCCCATGCTCGCGCAGGTTGCGCACCTTCTCGCCCAGCTTCGCGAGCTGCACCGCCGTATCGGCGTCCACGCCCGACTCGTGCTGCACGATCTCGGCCTCGATGTCCGCCGGCGGGTAGTCGAACTCCACCGCCACGAACCGCTGCCTCGTGCTGTGCTTCAGGTCTTTCAGCGCGCTCTGGTAGCCGGGGTTGTATGACAGCACCAGCAGGAAGCCGTCCGCCGCCTCCAGCAGTTCGCCGCGCTTCTCCACCGGCAGGATCCGGCGATGGTCCGTCAGCGGGTGGATCAGCACCGTCGTGTCCTTCCGCGCCTCCACGATCTCGTCGAGATAGCAGATTCCGCCCGCCTTCACCGCGCGCGTAAGCGGGCCGTCGATCCACACAGTGCTCTCGCCCTCGAGCAGGTAGCGTCCCACCAGGTCGCTCGAAGTCAGGTCTTCGTGGCACGCGATCGTCACCAGCGGGATGTTGTGGCCGTTGGCGCTCGCCTCGACCCGTTCCGCTTCGGGGCCGCCGCTCTGGCTCACCTTCGTCAGCGACGTTCCAAGCCTGTAAGACATGTACTCGATGAACCGGGTCTTGCCGCAGCCCGTCGGGCCCTTGAACAGCACCGGTATCTTCTGCTGGTAAGCCGCCTCAAAAAGCTCGATCTCGTCCCCAACCGGAACGTAGTACGGCTCCTCCGTGAGGTGATACTCTTCGATGATGTAGCTGCGGTATAGCGTTCTTGTTGATTGGGTCATCCGAGCCTGCTCAACTCCTCGCGGGCCAGCGCCCGCTCGTTCCAAGCCTCCGTCACCTGTCGCCGGAGGTCCTCCAGCGTTCCATCGTTCTCGATCACAACGTCAGCGTGCTTCACACGCTCCGACTGCGCCATCTGCGAGCCGATCCGCGCCCTTACCGCCTCCTCGCTCAGCCCCGATCGCGCCGCCGTCCGGCTCACCGCGTCCTCCTCAGGCGCCGTCACCACCCACACCTCGTCTGTCAGTGGCTGCCAGTCCGCCTCGATCAGCAGCGCCGCCTCGACAACCGCCGCGCCACAGCCCTCCGACCGCAGCCCGTCCAGCTTCTCCTCCATCATCCGGTACATCCTGGGATGCATGATCGAATTCAGCCGCCCAAGCTCCGCCGGGTCCCCGAACACGATCGCTCCCAGTCGCTTGCGGTCGATCTCTCCGCCCTCGGTCAGTATCCCCTTCCCGAACGCGTCCACAACCGCCTGCCAGACCTCGGCTCCCGGAAGGTACGCCTCGTGCCCGACCTTGTCCGCGTCGATCACCGCCGCCCCGAGCTCACGAAGCATCTCCGATACCGCCGTTTTCCCCGTGCCTATGCCGCCCGTAAGCCCAATGACGTACATATGACCCCGTTCAGACAACAAAGCGCAAGTCTAGCAGTCCCCACACAACACCGGCAAGAATAGCTAGCGACCGCGCCCACTTGCGTATCCGTCGTCCGGAGCGCACCTTCTCCCAACTTTCATTCCGAGCGCAGGTGAGGAATCAAGGACTTGCCGCCCTCAACAAGTCGCACGAAGCCGCTGGCCCAACTATCATGTGACCTCCTGCACGTATGCTAGCCCGTTGCTGACGACATCCCGATGCCCACAGCCACGAACCACGAAAGTAGGCATTTGACTAGATGAGCGGACACCGTCCTTTCAGCCAACTGACCAACGACTTCACACCCGAACGCCGTCGCCGCTTAGGCGCCATCAAGCGCGATCCGCTAGCCGCGATGCCCCTGCGCGAACTTCGCCGCGCACGTCCGACGGACAAACCAAGAGAAACATGACCCGTGCCTGTTGACAAGCGCCCATACTCCGCGGAAGTCACGGCCTCAATCACGTAGTAAGGAGACACAACCATGCAGAAAGCGTTGCACATACGGACGACGGTGCTGCCAGGGGGCAAGATTGAAATCGTGGACCAGGGGCTACCCGTAGGAGAGTTTGTTGACGTGGTCGTCAGCCAGTTGCCGGCGTCAGAACGACGATCCGCTGTTGACATCCTGGCTGAAGCGCCGGGGGGTCTGGCTTTCAAGACAGCGGCAGACGTAGCAGCCTACTTGAAGGAAGAGAAGGAATCATGGGGCCGTTGATACTGCCCACTGGCGGCTCGGTCTATGTGGACGCCAATGCGATCATCTACAGCGTAGAACGCGTTGAGCCGTACAGCAATCTGCTGGCTCCGATGTGGGAAGAGGCCAGGGCGGGCCGGTTCACTCTGGCAAGCAGCGAGCTCGTAGCATTGGAAACCCTGATCAGGCCACTGCGAGACGGGAACGTCCGCCTTGAGAATCTGTTTCGGTCCATCCTGGCCGCTGCGGAGATGGAACTCATCCCCGCGACGCTTGCAACTTGGGATGACGCCGCTCGCATCCGGGCCGAGACGGGATTGGCGACACCTGACGCACTCCACGCCGCAACAGCTCTCAGCGTCGGTTGCACGCTCTTTGTCACCAACGACGCCGACTTTCGCCGTGTTGAGAGCTTGCCCATCGTCATCCTGGACGAATTGCTCGAAGAGGAAAGCCAGACATGAACCAAGGAGATGCCAAGAGCGGCAGTGCGGCTTTCACGCCACAATCTCGCTCACCCGCATCTCCGGCAGCGTAAGCACCACGAACGACGGCAACCTCAGCCGTCGCCAGAAGTCCATGGGCTCGACTCCGGCAACCTTCGCGACGTAGAGCGCCATCACCGTCCCATGCGTCACCACAACGATGTCCGCCTGCCCAACCGCCACAATCCGCTCGATTGCGCCGGAGAACCTCGCCAACGCCTCATGAGCCGTCTCAGATCCGAACACGAGCCGGTCTGGCTCAACGAAGAAACTCTCCACAGCCGCCTCGAACTCCCTATGCGACGGAAAGAAAGGCGCGCCATCTCTGTGGTGCTCCTCCAACCCATCCGCGACCTGGACAGGCACTCCCAACCCGCCCGCAATAATCTCCGCGGTCTCGACGGCCTTGGTCTCATGACTGCTCCAGATTACGCCTGGGCTGAAGCCGCATAGCCGCGAGGCCAGTAACTCGGCTCTCCCGCGCCCAGCCTCACCAAGCCTCCAGGCCTGCGCAGGCCGGTCAGGCTCCACCTCCGGCATCGAGTGCCTCACCAACACCAGCCTACGCAACGGTCGCCTCACTCTCATGTTCATGCCTTTAGCTTGCCGAAAAGGACTGCCGAATGACCTTTCTCAAGCTAGATCCTAAGTTTTGTTTCCGTCCACGATCGCCAATCCGCCCTCCCTATGTCATCTCGAGCGCAGCCGAGAGATCTAAAGCTTGCGGCACTGCAGACGACCCGAACACAGGCGAACCTAGCTACCCACAACGATACTGGAGACCTACTAGTACGCGATCAAATCTAGTCACTACGTTCCCTCCGCATCATGCAATGGCATCTACTGGAACTCAGCCCAATTCTCACCATTCCCCTGTGCTAATCTGCTCTCCAATTTCTGCCCACCTCACAACTTCCCACCAGGTCGTGGTACATGTCAGAACTAGCTGAGATACAAGAGGCAATATCGAAGACGAGGGCCAAGCGAGGATTTGTTAACGACCCCGTCCAGATTCACGTCCTTCTTACCGAGGAGATCGGTGAGATCGCATCCGAGATCAAGAAACTCTGGTCAGTCAACTACGGTGACTTCGATCGGGACCAACTCCGAGACGAGATCGCAGAAGCCTTCGCGCTACTTGCGGCACTGGCAACAGAGTTTGAGATCGACATGGAAGACGCTGTAGTCGAGAAGTTCTTCAGGAAAGATGGCGAACGAGAGTGGAATTCAGCAGCACAGTGAATCACCCTCACCCCTCCACTCGCGCCATCCCGATGCCCTGCTCCCCTGCCACCGCATACAGCAGATATGTCTTGTCCCCTTCCCTGAAGATCGCCGGGTCCCGTAGCTGCCGCACCTCCTCCCGAACGATTCCCCGTGACGACGGCCCGGCCGGCAGATCAGCCCCTTCGTACTCCATTTCCGGCTCCAGGATCGGCACAGGCTCCGACGCCTCCCACTCCTGCCAGTCAGGGCGTAGGTCCACCATCGACAGCAGGATGCCCTCGGGCGAGTCGCCCACGTTCGTGTAGAACACTCGCAGCGTATCGCCCGCTGCGTCTACCGCCGAGTGCCGCATGTTGTCGCCGAACAGCTTCGGCCCCTGCTCGAAGTCCGTCAGCCCGTCGCGTGACCGGTAGAAGACCCCCGGCATCCCTATCGCGTAGTGATAGCCGCCGTGCCGGAACACCCTGAAGTACGGCAGCCCCAGGCTCTTGGGCGACGCCTCGAAGCTGATGCCGTCCGTCGATACCGCGACCTTCGTCCTCTGCACACGGTCCGCCACCCAGCCGTGGTAGTACACGCGCACCTCGCGCCGTTCCTCGTCCACGTGCACGTCCGGCGACGCGATGTGGTCGTAGCAGTGCGACCGCTCAAGCCGCAGCGTCCCCGGCTCGTAGGTGCGCCACGGCCCCTCAATCCGGTCCGCGTACGCCAGCCTGATGAATGTCCCCTTATGGTGCGCGAAGTACAGGTAGTACCGGCCTAGCGGCTCAGTGACCCAAGAAGGCGCCCGCACCAGCGACGGCCCGTTCACGTTCCCGCCCAGGCTCGGACTCATGCTCCAGTGAATGATCGGATTCGACTCGATCCGCCGGACTCTCATGCAGCACTCCTTTGCCCCCGACTCTATTCTGGTCTTTCTGAGCTTGTCGAAGGGCCTTTGCAATCCATCGCCCGCCCTCAGTCCACCAGACCAGTACTCAGCTATAATCGTCGCAGGACACGTTAACTCAATGGCGTCGCAATCTCCCTACCGCGGGCTCCCCAGCGTCGACCGGGTGCTCTCCGAAGCGTCTATCCGGGACCTGTGCGATGAGGTGTCCCGCGATCTGATCGTAGAACTCGTCCGCGCCGAACTGGCCTCCGCCAGGATGGCGGTGGGCAACGGCGCAACGGCCCCTGCCCTGGACTCCATCGTGGACGCCGTCCGCGCTGGAGCCGCCGAGCGGATGCAGCGTTGGCCCCGCGCCGTAATCAATGCCACAGGCGTCGTGATCCACACGAACTTGGGCCGCGCCCCGCTCAGCCGCGAGGCCGTCGAGGCCGCCGTCTCTGCTGGAGCCGGCTACGGCGACCTCGAGTTCGACCTCTCCACCGGCGCGCGCGGCTCCCGCAACGCCTACGTCGGCCGCCTCCTCTCAGAGGTCACCGGCGCGGAGGCGGGCATGGCCGTCAACAACAACGCCTCCGCCGTCATGCTCGGACTCGCGGCCATGGCCTACAGCAAAGAGGTCATCGTCTCCAGGGGCGAGGCCGTCGAGATTGGCGGCGGCTTCCGGGTCCCCGACGTGCTCCGCCAGGGCGGCGCCACACTGGTCGATGTCGGCACCACCAACAAGACGTACTTGAGCGACTACGAAGCCGCCATCACCGGCGACACCGGCGCCTTCCTCTCAGTCCATTCCAGCAACTTCAAAGTCGTCGGCTTCACCGAAGCGCCTCCGATCGCCGATCTCGTCAGCCTCGGCCGCAGGTACGACATACCCGTCCTGCATGACGTCGGCAGCGGCTGCCTCCTCGACACGTCCGAGTACGGTCTGACCCACGAGCCCACGGTCCAAGAGAGCGTGGATGCGGGTGCGGACCTGGTCTTCTTCTCAGGCGACAAGCTGCTCGGCGGCCCGCAGGCGGGCCTCATCGCCGGCAAGCGCGAAGCCGTCGCAAGGCTCGCCAGGCACCCGTTGGCCCGCGCCGTCAGGATCGACAAGCTCAGCCTCGCCGCGCTCACCGCAACACTTCTGCACTACGTCCTTCGGGACGCCCCTCAGAAGGTTCCCGTCTGGAAGATGATCGCCGAGTCCCTCGGCTCGCTTGAGTATCGCGCACGGCTATGGAGAGAGCGCATCGGCGACCCATCATCGATTGTCGACGGCGCCTCCGCCATCGGTGGCGGCAGCCTCCCCGGCGAAACGCTCCCCACTCGGGCGCTCAGCATCGACGGGTCCGGCCTCCAAGGCGGTGCGCAGGCTCTGGCCGCCCGCCTCCGCGCCGGCGCTCCCCCCGTCATCGGCAGAGTGGAAGCCAACTGCCTCCTGCTTGACCCTCGCACGGTCCTTCCCACCCAGGACAACGCCCTGGTCGAAGCCGTGAAAGCGGCCCTCAACGAGAACGCTAAATGACGCTCTCTGACCCCTTCCCTAGTCTATTGGGGATGGTCGGGATGAGGATTCAATGACCCTCTTCGAACATCGCAGCGAAGAGGTCCTCGCCAGCTCCGCTCCCCTGGCGGCCCGCATGAGGCCGCGCACCTTCGACGAGTTCATCGGCCAGCAGCACATCGTCGATCCCGACCGCGTCCTCAGAAAGGCCATCGAAGCCGACCGCATCCCGTCCATGATCCTCTGGGGTCCGCCCGGCACCGGCAAGACGACGCTCGCCACACTGATCGCCCGGCACACCCGCAGCGCCTTCAGCCAGGTCAGCGCAGTCACATCCGGCGTGGCCGATCTCAGGCGCATCGTGAAGGAGGCGAAGGACGCGCTCGGCATGCACGGACGCCGCACCATCCTGTTCGTCGACGAGATTCACCGCTTCAACAAGGCCCAGCAGGACGTCATCCTGCCCCACGTCGAAGACGGCACCGTCGTCCTCATCGGCGCCACCACGGAGAACCCCTCATTCGAGGTCATCTCCCCGCTCCTGTCCCGGAGCCGCGTCTTCACTCTCAACTCGCTTACCGACGACCAGGTTGAGGGCATCGTCCGTAGCGCGCTTGAAGACCCGGACCGCGGGCTTGGCGCCGACAGTCCTGAGATCGGCGATGAAGCGCTCGAAGCGCTCGTCCGGCTCTCGAACGGCGACGCAAGGAGCGCCCTGAACGCCCTCGAGCTGGCCGCATCCACTGCCGTCGACAGCGCGGGCCGCAGCGTCATCGACACCGCCACAGTGGAAGACGCCATGCAGCGCAAGGCGCTGATGTACGACAAGGCCGGGGAGCAGCACTACGACACGATCTCCGCCTTCATCAAGTCCGTTCGGGGCTCGGACCCGGACGCCGCTGTCTACTGGCTGGGCAGGATGATTGAGGCCGGAGAAGACCCCATGTACGTCGCCCGCAGGCTCGTCGTACTGGCGGCCGAGGACATCGGAATGGCCGACCCGAACGCGCTCACCGTGGCCGTGTCCGCCCAGCAGGCCGCCCACTTCATCGGCATGCCGGAAGGCCGCATACCGCTCGCCGAAGCCACCGTCTACCTGGCAACGGCGCCAAAGAGCAACTCAGCCTACGTCGCCATCGACAAGGCCATCGAGGACGCCCGGCACTCACGCAATGATCCCGTGCCGCTGCACCTCCGGAACGCCGTGACCGGCCTCATGAAGTCCCAAGGGTACGGAGAGGGCTACAAGTATGCCCACGACTACGCCGACCACTTTGCCCCCGATGAGAACCTGCCTGAGAACCTGAAGGGCCGCCGGTACTACGAGCCCACCGATCAGGGTTACGAGAGCCAGGTAGCCGAACGGCTGAAGCAATGGTGGGGTCACTCCAACGATCAGGAATGAGGCCTGATTCGTGAGTCTATTGTCAGGCTCCGCCCGTCGTCTGAAGGGCCGGGGACGCCTCTTCCGGCGTCTGCGGCTCGCCGATCCGGGCCACCCTCGGATACAGGATGGCCGCTATGAAGACGACCAGCCCGCTGCCGAGCGTGATCGTCGCCGGCGCCCCGATGGCCTCCGCAATGGCGCCCGTCAGGAACCCGGACGACCAGACAATTCCCCAGGACAGCGTCTGGAAGCCGAGCACGCGGCCCCGCATCCCGTCGGGCACCACAACCTGCAGAAGCGTCTGGATGGTCGTGTCATACACCAGCATGCCGGCCCCTCCTAGCGCGAACAGCGCCATCGACAGCGGCAGGCTACGCGACCACGCGAACGCCACCAGGAACCCTCCGAACGCGACGATGCCAAATGCCATCAACCGCCCCTTGCGCTGCACGTCCCCAACGGCAGCCAACGCTAGCGACGCCACAAAGACTCCGGTGTAGCTTGCGGAGAACACGTAGCCAAGGCCGGTTGGGCCCGCCCCCAAGACGTCCCTCACCATGACCGGGATCATCGGCTCGTGCATGAACCCAAAGTACTCGATGAACAGGATCCCAAGCACAAGCATCCTAACTGTGGGAGTCCTGAACACGTACCGGGCCCCCTCCTTGAACCCGTCCAGCGCCGACGTCTGGCTCCTCTTCTGGACATTTGCTGCGGGCCTGAGCCTGAGCATCAGCGCCACTCCCGTCACGTGGCAGACCGCCACCATCGCATACGCCCAACCGATGTCGAACCTGTCCAGCACAGCGCCGGCTGCCAGCGGTGTGCCGATTCCTGCCACTCCACTCACAACGTGCTGGAGGGACATCGCCGTCAGCAGCCTCTCCCGACCAACCACGTCCAGTACCAGCGCCAGGCTGCTTGGCGCGACAATGGCCAGCATGGTGGCGTCGATGAAGCTGAAGAGCATGATGAACGGCAGCCGCATCTGGCCCGTGAGCAACAGGGCAGCTACGGCCAGCGACGCGACCATCTGAACGCACAGAGCGGCCGCAATGAGCTTCCTTCTCTCGATCCGGTCGGCAAGCACGCCCCCGACCACGCTGAAGCTCACCAGCCCTGCCCCCGCCGCTCCTACAGTTGCGCCTACCCAAAAGGCTGAGTCAGTAGTCTCCAGGGCGAGCCATGGCTGGAGGATCATGAACAGCAGGTGCGCCATGCTGAACATGAGCGAACCGCCAAGCAGGATCCTGAATTGGGCGTTGTTGAAAATCAGGCGCATGTCGCGACCGCGCGTCCTTTACAACGGACTGCGAAGCCGGGGAATCCTCCCCAGCATTCGGCAAGTGACTAGAGGGGTCTGGGTATCAGGCGGTCGCGTACTCGCGGAATACGCTCTCGACCACGTCAAGGGCGTGGTCCACGTCTCCCGCCGAGACTCCGCTGTGCGTGACGTACCGCCAACGCTCCTGCGGCCCGCCGCCCTTCACGCCGAGTTCAGCAAGCCTGCCGTGAATCTCGGCCCGGCGCTCAGCCGTAACGTTGAAGAAGACGAGGTTGGTGTGAACGTCTTCCGGGTTGATCTCGATACCGGGGATCTGCGCCAGTCCTATTCCAAGCCTTCTCGCATTCGAGTGGTCCTCTGCGAGTCGCTCGACCATAGTCTCCAGCGCCACTATGCCGGCGGATGCGATGATCCCGGCCTGCCGCATGCTGCCGCCAAGCACCTTGCGCCAGCGCCGTACGTTCTCGATAGCCTCTCTGCTGCCGCAAACCACGGAGCCGACCGGAGCGCTCAGGCCCTTTGAAAGACAGAACGTCACCGTGTCGGCATGCTTCGCCAGTTCCTGGACCGGTGTCTCCAGGCTAACCGCCGCATTGAAGAGGCGCGCCCCGTCTATGTGGAGCGCGATCCCGTTCTCCTGCGCCACACCGGCCACCGCGTCCGTATCCTCCGGCGTCAGCACGGCGCCGCCGCAGGCGTTGTGCGTGTTCTCCAGCGCAATGAGCTTGGTGGGCGAGAAGTGCACGTTCGGAGCGCTGACGGCGTCACGGAGCCTGTCAGGGTCCAGCATCCCCGTCTCCTCGTTCTCCACCAGCTTGAGGGCGACGCCTCCGAGGACGGAAGTCCCGGACGCTTCTGAGCGATAGATGTGGGAAAGGTGCCCGACGATTGCTTCGTCGCCCCTGCCGCAGTGTGCGAGCACGGACGACAGATTGCCCTGGGTGCCGCTGCTGACCAGGACCGCAGCCTCTTTGCCGAGGGTCTCTGCCGCTAGCGCTTCCAGCTTGTTAACGCAAGGGTCCTCGCCGTACACATCATCGCCCAGATCGGCGGTTGCCATGGCCTCGCGCATCTCAGGCGTAGGCAATGTCACGGTATCACTGCGGAAGTCTACGACACGCATGCAAGTACTCCAGTGTCACAAGTAGTATTGAAAGGGCGGAACAGCGTGTGAAGCGTACCAGCTACACGCCGTATCTCGCCATGTTTCAAGCTGGTGGCCTTGCTCCAGCTCCTAGAAGCCCTGGATGGATACCCTCGCAGAGAGGCAGTCCACGTCTCACACGGGCCATGCTATGCATACAGAGTCCCGCTCAGGTCACCGGTGTTACCATTCCCTCGGAAACGAGCCTTCGAAATGAGTGTTACTGGCCAGACCTTGCATACTGAAGCCATCGATGTGTCCAGCGGAGACCTGCAAGGCGAGGGGCTTCTTTCACTTCCGGACACACGCACGCGTCCGCCGTGCGTGGTGGTGCTCGGCGCGCATCCCAGGTACGGAGGCGAACGCAGGTCTGTTGCGGCAGCCTCAATCGCCGATGCACTGCTCGAGGCTGGCTTCGCAACGATGACACTCGGCTATATCGGCGGCACAGCCGCACAGGCTGGGCCTGACGCTCAGTTCGACTACGCCCTCACCGCTCTTGGAAAGTTAACGCTGAACAGCCTTGTCGATGGAAGCCGCCTGGGTGTAGCAGGTTACGCGTTCGGGGCCGCGATGGCTCTACGGCTGGCGGAGGCAGGCGCTCAAGTCCAGGCCGTTGCCGCTGTGGCGCCTCCTGCTCGGACGCTAGCCGAAGCGGCCTCAGCGGAGATACTCGCTCCCAAGCTCGTTGTTGGAGCGGAGGATGACCACGACCTACCCGTGCAGCAGTTCCGGTTTCTGGCCTCACGTCTAACAGAGCCGGCCGAAGTCGAGGTGATCAGAGACGCGGACCACTTCTTCACGACCCACACGCTCGACCTGTCCAAGATGGTGGTCGAGTTCTTCGCCAGAAGGCTGGGCCAGCGATCCGCGGGAAGCCGATGAGACAAACGGCGATCAACATCTTTGCGTCCGGGCTGTCCCTCGAAGGTGTGCTTGCATTGCCGGATGACCCTCCCCGCCGCTGTCCGGCCGTTGCCGTTTGCCACCCGCACCCTGCCCTGGGCGGCACGATGGACAACACCGTTGTAACGGCCATCTGCAGGTCACTGGCTTCCGTGGGAATCGCTTCTCTGAGGTTCAACTTTCGCGGAGTTGGTCAGAGCCAGGGTGAGTTCAGTAACGGTGAGCTTGAAGGGGATGACATCAGCGGCGTGCTGGACGCGCTGAAGCACTGGCCAGGCATCGATGGCCGGCGACTGGCGGTGGCCGGCTACTCCTTCGGGGCGGGCGTGGCGCTTCGCTCCGCAAGGCGGTTGAAGGCGGCGAAGTGCCTGGCGCTCGTCGCTCCGCCCAACAGCGCTGTGCAAGCGAAGCATGTACGCCGAATTAACAAGCCCATGCTCTTCGTGGCCGGCGAACGCGACCGGATTTCTCCCGCCGCCGAACTGCGGCGGGTGCTGGAGGACTCGCAGATCGACGCCGGACTCCATACGGCGCCGGGGGCCGATCACTCGATGTCAGGAGTCGAGGTGGAGCTGGCTAGCCGGATCGCCGAGTTCATTGCAGAATCGATATGAGTACGGCGGCCTTCGGGGCCTCAACACCATCAGCAGTACCACACTCCAGGAGTATCCATGTCCAATACGAATGAAGTTCGAGTAGAGCGCGACTCGATGGGCGAGTTGCCTGTCCCAGCCAACGCTCTGTACGGCGCCCAGACCCAGCGGGCAGTGCTGAACTTCCCCATAAGCGACCTTCGCTTCCCACGATCCTTCATCGGGATGATGGGGGAGATCAAGGGGGCGGCCGCTGAGGTGAACAGCGGCCTTGGTCTGTTGGATGCTCGTCTTGCCGAGGCAATTGCCCAGGCGGCTGGAGAGGTTGCCGCGGGGGAGTTAGACGGCGAGTTTGTTCTAGACATCTTTCAGACCGGCTCCGGCACCTCCACCAACATGAACGCGAACGAGGTCATCTCGAACCGGGCGATTCAGCTCCTTGGCGGCGTTGTCGGTTCGCGCGATCCTGTCCATCCGAATGACCATGTGAACCTCGGTCAGTCATCTAACGACGTCATTCCAACCGCCATCCACCTGGCGGCGCACAAGTCGATTCATGGCGGTCTCATTCATGCCCTCGAGGGCCTGCGAGGGGAACTGGAGTCCAAGGCCGATCAGTTCATGCCGGTGGTCAAGACCGGGCGCACGCACCTTCAGGACGCCACACCCGTACGGCTGGGACAGGAGTTCCTAGGGTTCGCCGGGCAAATGGAACTCGGCATCGTGCGGCTCAGGGCCGCCGAGGAGGCGCTCGCGGAGGTGGCGCTGGGCGGCACTGCTGTCGGCACAGGCGTGAACACGCATCCTGAGTTCGCGGGAAGGGTATGCGCCAAGCTGTCCGAGGCGCTTGCAATACGAGTGGTCGAGACTTCGAACCACTTCCAAGCCCAGAGTTCGCTGGACGGCATCGTGTTCGCTTCGGGGGCGCTCAAGACCGTTGCTGTAAGCCTGATGAAGATCGCCAACGACGTCCGGTGGCTGGGATCCGGTCCGAGGGCAGGCATCGGCGAGATCGAGTTGCCCGAGGTCCAGCCGGGAAGCTCGATCATGCCGGGCAAGGTCAACCCTGTGATACCGGAGTCCGTGTGCCAGGTGGCGGCGCATGTCATAGGAAACGACGCCGCGATCACCGTGGCGGGGCAGTCCGGCAACTTCGAGATCAACGTCATGATGCCGGTTGCGGCGTACAACCTGCTTCAGTCCATCGATCTGCTCACAGAGGCGGCTTTGAACTTCAACCGCCAGTGCATCTCAGGCATCAAGGCAACAGAGCGGGGTCCTGAGATGGTGGAGCGAGGCCTTGCTATCGTTACGACTCTGGTGCCGCACATCGGCTATGACGCCTCTGCCGCGATCGCCAAGGAGGCGCAGTCCACGGGCCGCACTGTGCGGGAGGTGGCGTCGGAGCGCACCGACCTTACCGGCGAGGAGTTGGACGACATCCTTGACCCGGCATCGATGACAGAACCGGGGCTGTCCGGCGGCGTCTCCGTCGGGTAGATCCCAGCCGGGCTAAGAGCCAGTCCTCTCCAACCGATCGAGCACCCAGCGCTCCTCGTCCTGACGAGTCGTCAGCTTGCCGTCCAGGCGGGCGTCGCGCAGGTCGGCCAGCAACCGGCCGACCTGAGATCCTTCCGGCACACCCAAGGCGATCAGGTCTGATCCAGTCAGGGCTGGGCGCACGTGACGCAGGTGGTCCAGGTACAGTCGTATCGAAGTGCGGAAGGACTCGCTAGCGGTCAGCAGCGCGCAGGCTTCCAGAGCCTCATCGCTGAAGGATGCGAAGCGCTCTCTGATCCGGCTTCGGGGAACGTCTTCGATCTTCGGCCAGTCCGCAGCGTCTCTCAGGTCTCCAATCTCAGCGATGACTCTCGACTCGGCTGCGCCGAGCCGCAGCCGGTCCCTGACCGCTCGTCTGTCGGAGTTCGATGCGTCCCACAGCACGGCGGCAAGCAGGATGGCGCCGCGCCTCTCGTCATCCGGCAGACCCGCGTCCCACAGACGGGCCATGCCCGAAGACTCTGTTGCCAGGCTTGGATGAACCTCCTCCAAGATGCCGCCTTCTCGAGCGAGGCCAAGGATGGCCAGGGCCCTCGATTCGGCGAAGATATGCTCCAACTCATGCCTTATCCGGTCCCCAGATAGCGCTGCGATGTGTTCGAGGCCGGACTCCAGCGTGGTCCGTGTCTCGGCGGCAAGGTCAAATCCTAGCCGGCCCGCGTATCTGACGGCGCGGAATATGCGTGTGGGATCGTCTTCAAAGCTGCGGTCGTGGAGCGTCCTAACCAGGCCGCGCTCCAGGTCGGTCCGGCCGCCGTGGGGGTCTGTCAGGTCGCCCCAGCGCGCGGTATCGAGGGCCACTGCCATGGCGTTGATCGTGAAGTCGCGCCTCGCGAGGTCATGCTCCAGGTTGCCGGCGCGGACTTCAGGAAGGGCGCCGGGTCTCTCATAGGTCTCTGAGCGGGCGCGAACCAGGTCGATGCTCAGGCTGCCGCGGCGTACCTTGAGGGTCATGAACTCGGACCGGGAAGTGACTTCGCCGATCTGCGCGGCTATGGAGTCCATGGCGGAGGCGTCCGCGCCCGCGATCACCAGGTCCAGGTCTGTTGTGCGGTCTGTGCGCCCCAAAAGCGCGTCCCGAACAAGGCCGCCGACGAGGTAGGCGCCGGCGCTTGCGCGGACGCAGGCCTGCGCAGACACTTCGAGAGCTTCAAGGCTCTCGTCTGAGAGGATGCGGCGGAGTGCGCCGGATATGTTCATAGCGCCTCGACCGGACTGGCCCACTGCAGCGCTACGCCCTCGCTGCCGGCGATGGAGCTGCGGGCTAGTCTTCCAGAAGCTCGCCCGTGTCCAGGTTGTAGAGGTACTTGTTGCCTTCGCCCACGCCCTCCAAGATCACCACTTCGTGGACGTGTACATCGGTCGCGTCGACGTAGTCGCTTGTGCCCGTGGTCTCGACCATCAGCCCGCTGATGGTCCTGAACTTGAGCCCGGGCTCCACGCTATCCATTTCAGAGTAGTTCAATCGGCCCTCCGTGTGCTGTTCCTCAGCTTGGCAACTCTCGCAGGCTGCCGGGAACTCCGTGTCAGCCCCTTGGCCGGCAACCCTTGATGTCATGAAGGAACGGACTCATTGTACTAGCGACGTTTGGGCGGCGCACAGGGTACTTGCGCCTCTTGTGCTGTAGGATGTTTGGCCCGCAGCCGCGTCTAGCCCTGCGCTGCGGCGACGAAAGGAGTCTCGACATGCCGGAGTTCGAAGTGCTGGTCCGCGAAGCGACTGTTGACGATGCCGAGGCGATCGTCGGCTTCCAGAGCGCCATGGCTCTGGAGACTGAGGGCAAGGCACTTGACGTCGATACCCTCAGGTCGGGCGTGCGGTCGGTCATCGAGGACTCCTCGAAGGGGTACTACCTGATAGCCGAGGTTGACGGGAAGCCTGTCGGCGATCTGATGGTGACGTACGAGTGGAGCGACTGGCGGTGCATGACCTTTCTCTGGATACAGAGCGTGTTCGTGGACGCGGAGTGGCGCAGGAGAGGCGTGTACCGGGCCATGCACAACCACGTGGTGCGGACGGCGGAGACGGACCCGGGCCTGTGCGGAGTGAGGCTGTACGTGGACCGCGACAACCACGGCGCACAACGCACCTACGAAAGTCTGGGGATGAGCCAGTCTCACTACGACATGTACGAGATCGACTTCGTCCTCTAAGAGGCAGGGGCGTTGCCAGTCCGGCGAAGTCGCGCCACGAGCAGCGGGCCTGGTGCTTACGAATGCGGCGGCGTGGGGGCCGCTGGCAGGGTCAGGTCTTGACGGAAACTACGTCGAGCCAGTTTCTGGGGATGTACTTGACGTTCAACTCGTCGAAGACGCCCTGTACGCCCTTGACCATCGCGTCGCTGGCCTTGTCGAGGGGCACGCCGGGCATGACGCCTTTGATGAAGTCCTCGAAGCGGCTGATGTCCTGCCAGCCCTCGATGGGAACGAGCACGCGGTCGGTCTTCTGGCTCACGACCTTGAAGCCGTTGCGCTCAAGGAGCTCGCAGTACTCCTCTGGGGTCAGGTGCTTCCTGGACTCGACCCTCTTGGAGCGGACGGGAGACAGGCCATGATCGCGCCTGAGGTTTCTCGCGGCCTTCAGCATCCACTTCCTGTAGAACTGCTGCGTCTCAGGGGGATTGCCGCCATTGTAGAAGGATGTGTTGAAGGCGAAGGTGCCGCCTGGCTTCACGACCTTGGCGACTTCCTTGATGAGGGCGTCCTTGTCTTCCACGTAGTGGATGGCGTTGCAGTACACAACGGTGTCCACAGGCTCTCCCAAGGTCTCTGACAGCTGCTCCACGCGGCTTTGCACAAACTCCACGGCGGAGTCCCGAGCATCGCAGAGGTCTTCCATGGCGTCTCTCAGAGCCGTTGCGGAGTGGTCTATTGCGATGATGACCGTATCGCGCGCGTTCCTCATCCTCTGGACGATCTGCGACGTGACTGACCCAGACCCGCAGGCCAGGTCGACGATTCTCTGGTCCGGTCCCAAGTTGACCATGTCCAGGAATCGATCCGTCAAGCTGCGATAGAACTGGTGACGTGTGAAGGGTTTGAAGTTGAACTCTTCAGTTACCATCTCGCTCCCCCGGGGCAAGGGCGCCGGTTTGTACTTACAGGAAGTGCGTCCCTAGACCGCCGGTTTCCGAACACCGGGCCGCACGCCCACCGCCGCCACGATCCAACACGGCGAATGGTAGCAAACGGAACACAGCTAGTCCACAAGTCGCGCGCAAGATCGGCTGTCAGAATCTGGCGCGGGACTTGGTGCCTGTGCTTGGATTATGGGAAGCGGCGTTCGACGTTGTACCAGTGGAGGGTGCCGCCCTTGTCCAGGACCTTCTTCTCGTGGGCGCTCAACTCGTCGCGGTAGAAGTAACCGGGCTTTGACCACGGCACGTTGGTGTCTTCGTCCCGGACGGCCGGTCCGGGCTCCGGCTCCTCCTCAGGCGCGGCCTCTTCATCGGCTTCGGGGGCGAGGTCTTCGCGCTCCGGATCTTCCTCAGCGGAGGCCTGGGGCCGGGGGCCGTCCTCAGGAACCCGTTCGCCCCAAGTCCGCCAAAGTGCCCTAACCCAACCCGTTCGCCCTGAGCCTGTCGAAGGGCCCTACGCAAGCCAGCTCCCGCCACAAGTCCGCCAAAGTGTAGCCCCCAACCCGTTCGCCCTGAGCTTGTCGAAGGGCCTTACGCAAGCCAGCTCCCGCCACAAATCCGCCTCCCCGCGCACACATCTGGCCGCGCACGGCCCACCCAACAACGCCAACCCACACCCCACAACACCGCCATCCCCGCACTCCCGCGACAGCGTGGACCCGGGGCCAGCCGGAATCCAGAGGGGCGGGGGCACCCCCCGACAACCACCATGCACTAACCTCCAAGTCCTCGCCAATTGCCTCTTGACACACTAGTTCGTAATAAATTATCCTAGAACGCGTGTCTAGCGAAACGCAATCCATATCACCAATACAGAGCATCGTCCGCGAAGAGACAAAGGACGGCAGACTCATCGTGCGGTTCCTCGTCGCCGCAATGCAGGACGAGATACGCGACGCCAAGCCTCACCACAGGCTCGACGCCGCACGCCAGCTAATCAAGCTCGGCTTCGACGAAGCGAAGGAGTTCGCCAGCATACCCGCGACATCACTAAAGCGCGCAGAGCAGCCGAAATCCGAGGCCGACACCATCGACACCTCCAACCTCAACCCCGACCTCGCGCTCTTCATACGCGCAGAGACCGACGGAGGACGCCGGGCTGTACGCTTCCTCGTCGACGTCATGCTCGGATTCATGCCCGGGTTCGGACCGCACCATCGCATCGACGCCGCCAAAGAGCTGCTCCGCCGCGGCTTCGACGAAGCCCCCGACGACCTACCACTCTTTCCCCAGCCTTCCCAGATCCCGTCGAACGGCAGGGATGACGAACACGACTCTTCTCGCCTCTTCCCCAGTCCGCTGGGGAAGGTTGGAGCCTGTCCCGAGTCCCTCGAGGGAATGGGGTCCTCCGCTGCCGAAGTCAGCCCGGACGCCAACGGCGCTGACGACTTCCCCGCCGATGCCGACATCCTCCTCGACTACGAACCCCCGTACGTCAACACATACGGCCACAGCCGAGACGACGGCATGAACACCCGGGCAGTCTTCAAAGCGTCGGACGCCCTGATGGACGCCGTCGGCAGGCTCCCGCCGCCCGAGAAACCCGGAGCATTCAACCCCGACGAGACGAGCAGCATCATCGTGCACAACGGAACGGAGCACTACTTCAAGGAACACGCGCGCACAGCGGTAGAACTGTCCATCGCCGCAGGCGAAGTCATGGACGCGATCAGGCGAATCCGTGATTCATGCCGGACGCCCTCCGCCTTCCTCGCCCGAAATACCAAAAAGGACTCGGACCCCGGGGAAGAACCTGCCGATGACGACGACAGCCTGTCCCGACCCCCTGGAGGGAACGCCGACGCTCCCCCTTGATCCCCGCGTCCCTGCCGCAGCGTGACATACGAACACACGCCGCACGGGCAAGAGAGCCAGCCCACCCTGTAACCCCGTCATTCCTGTAAGTGTCATCTAATTCGTTGACAGAATTTGCAGTGTTTCCAAGGGGGTCTTGCCGTGGGGGCTGGTGTTGCTGTGGGAGAGTCGTTCGCGAATCGGTCATGCGCGCGGCTGTTGTGTGGGCTGGGGGCGGACTTGGGGCGAGCGGCGTTTGGCTACGCTCGAAGTGACAGAAGGCGGACGCTGCCCTTCAGATCGACCGATTTGTGACGCGTCCACGACTCCACCGTCGGCTGTTTTCGGCAGTTCACAATGGGATGGAAGGCTGTTATTGTTAAGTTGCGCCTGCGGGCGACGCTCCGGACGGACTGGCGGCGACGGTCCATTCAGGGGATTTCCCGAAGGCAAACGGCCTTCAAAATTCTATGACTTTCGCCTTGACGGGCCCTAGATGTGGTGCTAATCTGCTCATCCTGTACGACAGAATGTGGTCTGTCTGAGATAGGGAGCACGCAGTAGCAAGAGTATGAAGTGCCCGTTCTGCAGCCACAGCGAGTCACGAGTTGTGGACTCGCGAGAGTCGGGCGGCGAGATACGCCGACGGCGTGAGTGCCAGGGCTGCGAGCGGCGGTTCACAACGTACGAGCGTGTCCGCGCCAGGACCATACAGGTCGTTAAGCGCGACGAGCGGCGAGAGGACTTCGACAGCGGCAAGCTTTGGGACAGCCTAACCAAAGCCTGCGCGAAGCGTCCCCTTCCCGTGGAGGCGATCCAGAAGATCGTCGACGACATCGAGTCGGACGCCGGCGCCTCCGGCCGAACGGAGATACCGAGCCGATCGATCGGGGAGGCGGCAATGGAGAGGCTGCGGACGTTGGACCGCGTGGCCTACATAAGGTATGCAAGCGTGTATCGAGACTTCAAAGACATAGAAACGTTCCGCGAGGAGATCGACGCTCTAATGGAGCCGATGTCCGGCCCGCGGCTTTCATCAAACCAGCTCACGTTCCTGGACGACCAGCCGCTCTTACCGCAGAAGGGCCGCCGCAGGCGGCCCGGGAATACGCAGGCGGACACCTCCTAGCGGGCAAGGCACAATTGAGCCTCTGTCCCAGGTCCCTCCCCGAATAGGCCAGGGCGGTTGTGCGGTCTTGGGTTATCTTGCCAGGCGCGCTGAAGTTCCACCTGCCCTGACAGGCAACAGTCCATCAACCAAAAGAAATACAGCATAGAAACGCAGGAGTCCAAGCAAAGATGTTGACCAGAGACGCCCACAGCGATGCTTCCACGTCCGACTCCACGGAGGACACGCTGAAGCAGTTGCTTGCCGCGCTCAAGACCGCGGGCGTTCCAGACAGCGCCGTCAAGGCAGCGATGGCGGACGTAGCGACGAACGGCCACGCTGCGGCGCCGCGCCGCAACGGCAATGCGCCGCTGGACCTTTCGGACAACGCCCGTACGGTCCTTGAGAAGCGTTACCTAATGAAGGACGACGGAGGAGACGTCATCGAGGCGCCCGAAGACCTCATACGGCGCGTAGCCTCCGCGGTCGCAATGGGAGAGCCTCAAGAGGTGCGGCAGGAGTGGGAGGACCGCTTCTACGGGCTCCTGGCTGAGCTGAAGTTCCTGCCGAACTCGCCGACTCTCGTGAACGCGGGCACGGGCAGGGGCTGCCTTTCCGCGTGCTTTGTCGTGTCGCCCGAAGACACGCTGCCTTCAATCATGGCGTCGGCCACGGACGCGGCGATGATAGAGAAGTGGGGCGGCGGGATCGGGTTCGGGTTCTCAATGCTGCGGCCGAAGACCGACAAGATCTCGACAACTCACGGATTCGCCTGCGGCCCCGTTTCCGTGATGCGCCTTTACTCCGCCGTTGGCGCCACTCTCACGCAGGGAGCGTTCCGGCTGGGCGCACACATGGGTCAGCTAAGGGACAGCCACCCGGACGTTCAAGATTTCATTCACTGCAAGGACGGCGACGACGCGATCCAGAACTTCAACATCTCCGTGCAGGTCACCGACAGCTTCATGAAGGCTGTTGAGGAAGGAGCGGACTGGAACCTAGTCAATCCGCGCACGGACGCAGTGGAGAAGACGGTGCCGGCGGCCGAGCTCTGGAACGAGATATGCGAGTCGGCATGGAAGACGGGGGACCCTGGGGTCGTGTTCATGGACCGCGTATGGGACACGGCGCCCAATCCGCAGCTTGGCCGCATCGAGACGTCCAACCCGTGCGGCGAGGAGTTCCTGGAGAACTACGGCAACTGCTGTCTTGGCTCGATCAACCTGGACCGGCACGTGCGAGGCGGAGACGTGGACTGGACGGAACTCGAGAAGACTGTGCGCGCCTCGGTGCGGTTCCTGGACGACGTGATCGAGGTCAACGAGTTCCCGCTGCCCAAGCTTCGAGAGGTAAACCTGGCCACGCGGCGCATCGGACTTGGGGTGATGGGCTGGGCGGACATGCTGGTGCGCATGAACATTCCGTATGACTCGAACGAGGCGCTCTCGCTGGCTGACAGGCTTGGGGGGTTCATCCTAAACACCGCCTGGGACGAGTCCGCCAAGCTGGCCGAGCAGCGGGGTCCGTACCCGGAGTTCGAGGCTTCGGCGCTCAAGCAGCGAGGCATGAGCCCTGTGCGCAACTCGAGCGTGGTCACGATCGCTCCGACGGGCACGATCAGCCGAATCGCCGGCTGCTCGAGCGGCATCGAGCCGCACTTCGCGATCGCGTGGTGGTCGAACGTGCTGTGGGAGGACCACGCGGGGACGAGCCAGAGGCTTCTGGACGCGCCCGCATCGGTGTGGGAGTCGCTCCAAGAGAAGCTTGGGGACGACGACAGCGTGAGGGCGGTGCTCGAACTGGTGGCGGACAATCCGGGGAGGGCCGAGTCTATACTCGAGGAGCAGGGAATCGACCCTTCCAGCTTCAGGACGGCCATGGGCATCAGCCCGGAGGCGCACGTCAAGATGCAGGCGGCCTGGCAGTCTCACGTGACCAACTCCGTTTCGAAGACGATCAATCTTCCGAACAGCGCGACGATCCAAGACATCAAGGACTCTTACAAGCTGGCCTGGGAACTGGGGTGCAAGGCGGTGACGGTGTACCGGGACGGTTCGAAGTCCATGCAGGTGCTGGAGACCGGCACGGAGGCAGGCGAGGAGGAGGAGTTCCCGCACGACGAGATCAGGATCAAGCAGGCGCGGCCGCAGCAGATACGCGGCATCACGGAGCGCGTGCGATCCGGGCACGGGAACATGTACGTAACCGTGAACTTCGACGAGGAGAAGCGTCCATTCGAGCTGTTTGCAAACGTGGGCAAGTCGGGAGGCTGCGACTCGGCCCAGACGGAGGCGATTACGCGCCTGGTGTCGCTGGCGCTGAGGTCCGGGATCGAGCCCAAGGACATCGTGGACGAGATACGGGGCATCACGTGCTGCCCAGTCTGGGACGCGGGCTCGCTGGTGCGCTCCGGGCCGGACGGCATCGCGCTGGTGCTGGACCGGCACCTCAAGGAGCACGCGGAGGGAGCGGACGACGGTATGCCGGCTTCCGGCGCGGACGTTGCTATGCAGCTTGGCCTGACGCCCTCATCGGGGCCTGCCCAGGCCGAGATCGAGTCCAATGGCGCGGAGGAGCCTGCCGTCATCACAGGATCGCGGTGCGTGCAGTGCTCCGGACGGCTGATTCACCAAGAGGGGTGCGTGCGCTGCCTGGACTGCGGCTACACGAAGTGCGACTGACGCAAGAGGCCGATTCGCCGTAGTGGATTGGCTGGTGAAGGCCCCTTGCCGCTCTGGAATCAGGTTCTTCCTGTTGCGGGAGTGACGGGTTTTCGGCGTGGCTTGCCGACCTCGCTAGAGGGCTCTGCTTCACGTATAGAGGCCGGAAGGCGGAG
The DNA here is from genome assembly GCA_965116985.1 of Dehalococcoidia bacterium. Lineage (GTDB taxonomy): Bacteria > Chloroflexota > Dehalococcoidia > Lucifugimonadales. The sequence goes on from OZ220745.1 coordinate 1,514,495, forward strand.
GCCCCTTTCCCTTCTTGATTCCCGCGCGCCCCCGGTTCCTGCTGTCGCAGGAATGCGGGCATCACGGGCTAATGGCGTGAGCCGGTTCTTCTATGTAATGGCGGTGATGTTCGTTGCTCTAAGGGAATTGTCGCGGTCAGGTGGGATGGAACGATGGCGGCATCTGGTAAACTGAGGGCACATCGCAGGGGCTTTTCTCAGGACTGAGGAAGCGTCCGCGGCGGACGGCGAGTTTCCTTAGTTCTTCCCTATGGGAATGTCTCAGTAACTTCGCCATTTGGGCATACCGTTCTGCGTTCATGAGGAGATAGATCAGGTGCGCATCGCCTTTATTGGCGGGGGCGTCATGGCGGAGGCCATCATCGGCGGCATTCTGGATGCCGGGCTGGCATCTCCGGAGGACGTCGCCGTGGGTGAGCCGATCAGCGACCGGCGCGACTATCTGTGCGAGCGGTACGGACTAACGGCCCTCGACGACAACGCCGGCGCGCTCGACGGAGCGAGTGTGGGTGTGCTTGCGGTGAAGCCGCAGTCGGCGCCCCTGGTCTTCGACGAGCTTCAAGGCTACTCCTGGAACGACCACACGATGGTTTCGATAGTGGCCGGGCTGACCCTCGACACGCTCCAGGACGGGCTAGGAACGGAGTCCGTGGTCCGGGTGATGCCGAACACGCCCGCGCAAATTCGCGAGGGGATGTGCGTGTGGACGGCGGCGCCTGAGGTGTCCGACGAGGGGCGGCTGGCGACACAGCGCATACTCGGAACATTGGGCAGAGAGCTGTACGTGGACGACGAGAAGCTCATCGATATGTCGACCGCGTTGAGCGCGAGCGGGCCGGCGTTCGTGTTCATGTTCATCGAGTCGCTGATCGACGCCGGGGTGTACATGGGGATGGCGCGCGACATGGCGCGGACACTGGCGCTCGAGACGGTGCTGGGCAGCGCGAGGCTGGTTGACGAGACTGGACGGCACCCGGCGGAGCTGAGCAACATGGTCACATCGCCGGGCGGCACGACGGCGGAAGGGCTGCGATCGCTGGAGGAGGACGGGTTCCGCGCGGCGGCGCTGCGGGCGGTCATCGCGGCGTACGAGAAGTCAAAGGCGCTAGGGAGCGGCTGATGTTCGGCGAGTTTGTGAGCACCTTCATACGAATGCTGGCGTGGGCGCTATACGCCGCACTGCTGGCGAGGGTGATCGTCTCGTGGGTGGCGCCTTCGAGCGACAATCCGATAGTGGCGGTGATCTACCAGATCACGGAGCCGATCCTGGCGCCTCTGCGGCGCGTGTTGCCGTCATTCGGGATGATCGACTTCTCGCCGATGGTGGCCATTCTGATCATCGCTCTGATCCAGAGCGTTCTGGGTTAGATCAGACACTTAATCTTCATGTCAGACGGCAACCGGCGCTGGCCCCATCTCACGTGAGTGGGTTGGAAGGCGGAGGCCCCTCGCCCCACTGGATTCGCGCTTGCCCCCCGGTTCCTGCTGTCCCAGGAATGCGGGAATGACGGGTGGCTTGCCTGAGCCCGTAATTCGCCAAGGCGGAGTGGGCCGATCATTCGCCGGAGTGGCGTGGACTCGGAAGTCTCCATAGCGCGCGGATGAGGGATTGACGCTCAGGCGCCGCTCAACCGGGGCGCCTGGAATGTGTTTACTCGAAGAGCGAACGGCGCTGGGCGAAGTAGGGCTTTTCGAATAGCATCCGCTGCCTTTCCGACAGCTCGACCGCCTCAGGGGGGACGGCGTAGCTCGCGCCCCAGGACTGCTGCGACGGACTGTACTTGAACAGGAGCGAGCGGCGATCGTGTACGGCGGCCCACGGCGCGGTGCCGTGCGTCAGCGCCTCCGTGAAAATCACGACGGAGCCGGCGGGCGCGTCCGGGCACACCACGCAGCCGGCGCCTTCGTGCGCCGCGTAGATCTCCCTGGGGCAAGGGTAGTTGGACTTGTGGCTGCCGGGTACGCCTACGAAGCCGCCGTGCGCGCCGCCTGAGTCGGACAGGTTCCATGCGACGACGGTGAGGCCGTTGTACATCCGGCCGTTCCTGTGATGGAAGTACTCCGGCGGATCGTACGGGGTGCCTCCCCCGTGGAGCTCCAGCGCGGCGGTGCCCTGCTGCATGAAGATGCCGTAATGGTGGTCCAGTCTGAAGCCGTCTCCGAGGACTTCCTTCAGGATGGGCATGATGCGGGGGTGGTCCAGGAGATCGCAGAACGGCTTTCCCCACTCCAGGAAGCCTCCGGGGAGGCCGTCCTCGTTGCTATTTCCGAAGTTCAGGCTGCCGGCGGAGTCCGGTGGGATGCGGAGGTCCTGATCGTCGAGGAGCGCGTTCAGGTCGGCCAGCTCGTGTTCACCGAGGACATCATGCAGGATGATGAATCCCTGCAGATCGAAGATGTAACGCTCGACTTCGTTCATTCTGAAGCTCCCTGAGATGTGAGGTTAGCGGGGGATTCTAAATACGGAATTGCGCTGAATCAAGACAGGGGGACAGTGTGTTATCGGAGTATCTGGAGGCTTTGTGGACCATCGTCCGTGCTTCGACACGCGCCATCGGCGAGGACGGGACGCAGGCAGGGCGAGAGCACTTACGTCCAGCCTGAACGGCTACTCGGACGGCTGTCGCTCCGAGCAGGTGAGACGACCGAGTGGCCATTCCCCTAGTCGCCGACGTCCGCCGGTGCGGCGGCGAGAAGAGGGCGCATCATCGTCGCGTCAATGACGGCGGTAAGGCGCTACGCCGCGCCGCTACGAGGTCGGCAGCTTGCCGCGAACTGCCAGCCGTGCTCCGGCGCGTGCCGGCTCACGCTGCGCTCTAGGTCTGGCCGCGGAGGCGTGGGTCCAGGAGGTCCCTGAGGCCGTCTCCAAGCAGGTTGATGCCGAGGACGACGAGCGTCACAGCCACGCCCGGGAAGAATGCGAGCCACGGGGCCTGATAGATGAAGAGCTGGCCCGTTGTGGACAGCATTCCGCCCCAAGAGGCGTTGGGGGGCGGGATGCCGTATCCCAAGAAGCTCAGCGTTGCCTCGCTGAGGATCGCGCCGCCCATGCCAAGCGTGGCGAGGGTGATGGCGGGAGCCATGACGTTCGGCGTGATGTGCCTGCCCATAATCCGGAAGCCGGTGGCTCCGAGCGCGCGGGCTGCGTCCACGTACTGCTGTTCCTTGATCACCAGGGCGGCGGCTCGGATGATGCGAGCGTACCAGGCAATGTTCACCACACCCAATGACAGGATGATCTTGAACATCGCCCATTGGTCTGTGTCCAGGCCCAGGCGGTCAAATCCCGGTGGAGGACTGTGACCCAATAGAGTGACCACCACAATAAGGACGATCAAAGTCGGGAACGTCAGCCACGCGTCCACCACTCGCTGGATTATGGTGTCGGCCGTTCCACCCAGCCATGCGGACAAGATGCCGACCACTGTACCCAGCCCGACGCCCAAGGCCACGGCGCCCACGGCGACTATCATCGACACGCGAGCTCCGTGGATGATCCTGCTCAGGACGTCTCGTCCGACGTTGTCCAGGCCGAAGGGGTGGAAGGGGATGACGCTGGGCCCGGGGATCACCATGGTCCCGGACGACACGATCATCATGCCCTCAATGCGCTCCAGCCTTTCGGTGTGCGCTTCGTTCACGCCTTCGGGGGCGATCCAAGTGGCGAACACGCCTGTGATCATGAAGAAGGTGAGGATGATCAAGCCAAGCGTGGCCAGCGGCTTTGTCTTTACCAACTGGATCCACAGATCGATCCACCACGGCCACGTCTTACGGCGGAATGCGGCCATGTCCTCCTGAGTGGGTCCGGCGGCTGTCCTTATGTTTTCGTCCATAATTTGCTTGCGGCCTTTATTCGTACCGAATCCGCGGGTCCAGCCAGCCGTAGGTCAGGTCGACGATCAGGTTGGACACGATGATGAAGAACGACAGGAAGAACACGATGCCCTGCACGAGAGTGTAGTCCCTGGTGCTGGTGCCCTCCACGAGGATTCTTCCCAAACCGGGAATGTTGAATATCCGCTCGATTACGACCTGGTTGCCAAGCAGGAAGGGGATCTGCATCCCTACGATGGTGATAACCGGGATCATCGCGTTCTTCAGGGCGTGGCGAGAGATGATCATCCTCTCGCGAAGACCTTTAGACCATGCCGTGCGTATGTAGTCCTGGCGCAGGACTTCCAGCATCATCGAGCGCGTCATCCTCATGACGCTGGCCGACCCGAAAATCCCGGCCACAGCCACGGGCAGAGCGAAGAAGAGCAAGTTCTTCACCGGACTCTCGTTGAATCCCACATATTCAAGCGGGGGCGAAAAGTCCAGCCAGATTGCCGGGAATACCAGGATCAGCGTTGCGAGCCAGAAGGAAGGTACGGCCAGGCCGAAGATGGCGATGAATCTGCCAAGGTAGTCGGCGACAGTGTCCTGGCGGACTGCGGACAGTACGCCAAGCGGAATAGCGACCGATGTTGAGACAACAACGGTCATGATCATGAGCTGCAGCGTGGGAGGGAAGGCTCTTGCCAGGTCTGCCCAGACGGAGCGGTTCCCCACGATCGTCGTGCCCCAGTCTCCTCCGAGCACGCCCCATTGCCAGATCCTGCCGGAGGTAGCGCCGTACATACGGACTTTGCCCTGGGAAGTGATCCTGACGGCGACATCCTGAATGGGCCTGCTCAGCGGCTCCTCGATGGACTCCGTACCTACGCGCCGGGAGGTCAGACCGCTCATGCGCTCCCAGGTGAGTCCACCGTCCAGGGTCCTCAGAATCAAGCTGTTGGCAGTTCCGGCAAAGCCGGCGGTCTGGCCAGTCTCTTCTTCAATCACGCCGAACGCAAGCGATGTTATGTCCTCGTCCAGGGTCTCGACACCGCCGTTGTCCGCGGCATATGCAAGCTGGTCCTCCTGCCAGGTCAGGCCGCCGTCAACGCTGTTGAGGGTGATCCCTCCGGCGCCGACAACCCAAATGCTGGCGGGGGTGTTTATTCCGATCGCGAGGAGATCGTTGGATACGCCCAGCCCTGCTGATGTCCAAGTCGAGCCGCCGTCGAAGGTCGTCAGTAATGTGCCATTATTGCCGACCACGAATCCGGTCGCGCCGTCATCCAAGAATTCGACGTCTGAGAGATCCTCGTCCACACCGCTGCTCAAGCTCTGCCACGTACCGCCGCCGTCCGAGGTCCTCAGAATCGTCCCGCCGTCGCCGACAATCCAGCCGCGTTCGGCGTCTGTGAATTCGGCCTCAGCAAGGCTTTCCGTGACGCCGCTATTCTGTGGAGTGAAGGTGCTAAAGGATTGCTGGCCTTCGTGCCTCCGCACTCCTCCGGTGTCGCTGTAGAGTATCGCCCCCTCATCTCCGACCACCCAGACGTTGTCCTCATCGCCGTAAGCTACGGAGTTCAGCGGGATATCGTGCAGGTGGTACGCAGTCCATACCTGGCCCGCATCCTTGGTGCCCCAAATGAACTTGCCGCCGATGCCGATGCCCTTGGCGGTGGTGATGAAGGACAGAGAGTCTATCGGCTCGGTGTGAATCCTACCGGCCGGCTTCCATGTTTCTCCGTCGTCCTTGGACTGGTAGACGGCCCCGTCATCGACAGGCCAGCCAAACACGAACTTTATGTACTGCACCAAGAATGGGTCTTTGAGGCCCACCTTGGCCCTGGCGATCTCCAAGCCTTCCTTGGAGTCCGCCAGACTTGCGCCGCCCCTGGATTCGCGGAGCGCCTGCATGACTGCGTCGCCCGGCATTACCCTCAGCAACGCAGCGACGATCAGGGATGCGATAAGCAGAGTGGGGAATATGAGTAGAAATCGCCTGACGGCGTATTGACCCATGTCGTTCCTTCAATCGTTGCGAGACTTCAGGTCTTCAACATCACGCAGCCAGCATTTGCATCGCTGTACTGCAACAACCGATTGATCGGCGGCCCGCGCCGGTCGAGGTTGCGATCCGGCGCGGAGCCACCAGCTTAATCCGGCGTCTTGGCTACTACTGAGTCGCCATACGCTCCCTGGAAGGAGCGTCTTCGCTCATCCACATCTCGAGGACCATGTCCCCAGGGTTGGACTGCAAGTGCGGCCCGGGGTTCTGGACCCACTCAGGGAAGAGCGAGTTGTTGGTCCAGTTAGGAACGATCCACGTGTACTGCTTCTCTGCGAGATAGATCTGCATCTGGTCGTAGATCGCGCGCCGCTTTGCAGGATCGAGCTCCTTGCGACCGGCCAAGATCCACTCGTCCAACTGGGGATCGCTAATGTCAAGGCGGTTGGTTGTGGACTCACTGTAGTACCGATTGTAGAACAGGTCGTCGGGGTCCAGCCATCCACTATTGTAGCCAATGATCGCTTCCGTATCGAAGTTACCGGTCACGATCTGGTCCGACCACTCCTCATTGTTGAGGATGATCAACTCGACGTCCATCCCCAGATACCTTTCCCAGTCAGAGGCGGTGCGCTCGGACGCGTCCTGAAGCGCCTTTTCAAGGTTCCACCCTATCAGGGTGGTCTTGAAGGGCTCGTCCGGATTCATGCCGAGTTCAACCATCGCCTCGCTGAGAAGCCTCTTCGCCTCATCGAAGTCGAAGGTGGGCTCCGGGAAGTTCTTGTAGAACTTCTGGCCAAGCTCGGAAAGTCCCTCAGTCGGCACGAACCAAGGGTTATCGTGCGCGAAGTCACGGGACGGCTGGATGCCGCCGGTGATGAGGCACCACGCCTCGCAGGAGATGTCGTTGATCAGAGCGATCGCGTGCCGCAGCTTCTGATTGTTCCAGGGCGGCCTGTCCTGCTTGCCGCCGTAGATGTAGTTCGTGTACGGGCCGCCGCCTGCCACAACGTAGTGGGCGGTAAGGTCAGGCCTGTCCTTCAGCGCCACAAGGTGGTCCGGCAGAGCGCTCCAGAAGCCCCAGTAGTAGAGGGCCGGGCCAACGTCGAGGTTGCCGGAGCGATACATGGCCATCTTGGCCGCGTCGTCCTCGGTAATGACGATCTCGATCTGGTCCACGTAGGGCAGCGCCTCACCAGTGACGCCGTTCTCGCCGCGGAAGTAGTCGTGGTTCTTGTTCCAGACCATCTTAACGCCCTGCTCGTACCAGCCCGCCATCCAAGGGCCGGTCCCGATCTGTGCGGCGTGGGACTCAAATGACCCAAAGTCTTCCAAAACCTCCGGGGCGTCCACCCGGTAGACGGGCTTGGAGATGATGGTCATAAAGGGAGCGAAAGGCTCCGCGAACTTCATCTGGACCGTGTAGTCATCGAGCGCGACAACTTCCGAAATCGGTCCCAGCGTGCCGGACCTGGGGCTGTCAGGGGAAAGGTGCCGGTTGAAGCTGAAAACGACGTCCGAGGCGACCATCTCACGGCCGCTGACCGGCTCGACGTTGTGGAACTTCACACCCTTGCGCAGGGTCCACGTCAGGGTGACGTCATCCTCAAAGACCCAATCGGTGGCCAACTCAGGCAATGGGAGCAGGTTGCTCACCTCCAGCGGGTCCTCCCTGTACCAGTGTGTGAGGGAGTCGTGACTCACGGATGACGGGTAGGTCGAGCTTCCGGGAGAGTCCGGGTCGAAGTTACGCGTGTCCAGACCCGGAGCGCGGTACTGGCCGCCGGGGATGGGATCACCGATGGGAGGAGTGATGCGGGAAACAGTGGCATCCAACTCTTCCGCCTCGGCAGTGTCATCCATGGTTTCCTCAGCCATGGTGTCTTCTTCCATGGCCTCTTCTTCCATGGTTTCCTCAGCCATGGCGTCTTCTTCCATGGCCTCTTCTTCCATGGCGTCGTCCTCGGCCGTGACCGCCGTCGTGTCGTCGGGCTCTGGTTCCTCTTCGTCGGCAGCACACGCTGCCACGAACAGGGAGAGCACGGCCAGCAGAGCCAGCAGCACGGTCAGCCTTGACAGACTAAGCATTATCAACTCCTCGCCTTTATGAGTAGGCAATGACGATCAAGCGCGCTTGATCTATCCACAAGATACGTGTTGTGAACACACCTTGTGCCCAAATTTGCGAGAACTATTCCACCAGACTGAGCGTTTGTCAAGTATGTGAAGTTTTTCTCACTCAGATTTCGATGCTGACTTGCGGCGCAGGCTACGACATCCGTTGCGCAGAGCAGTCCTGCGGTCAGAGGGGGGTTCCGCGAACACCCAGCCATTTCTCCTTCGACGAGCTCAGGGTGAACGGAAGAGGGCGAGGTTTAGCGGACATTATGCGAGTGGTGGTTGGCGTAAGACCCTTCGACGGGCTCAGGGTGAACGGAAGAAGGCGACCCTTTGGCGGATTGAGGGCGTGAGGTGTCTTTTGTGTGACCCCTCGACGGGGCCCTTCGAATGGCTCAGAAGGGTCTCAGGGTGAACGGACTGGGGCGGGTGCTTTGGCGGACTCAAAATGTGCGTGGCAGACTGGGGAAGAAGCAGGGGCCCGACCCCCCAACATTCACTTGCATGCCGGCACATTAGAGGAGGTACTGGTACTGCTAGAATGCGCTCTCTGCAGGAGAGTGCGAGAGGGTCCGGCCAGGGAGCGCTGTAAAATTGCGAGCGGGGATGTCCTCGTCCCCAGGATTCCAGCTGCCATATGAATGCTGGAATGCCGGATGGGCGCGGCTAACTCCCATGGAGACGTTACAGAGTGCTGAACAGTTACAGTCAAGGAGGCTGCCACATGACTAGCGGAGGCACGAGCACACTGGTTAGGGGCGGCCTGCTGGTTTCGGGCGACGGCATCGAGAAGGCCGACGTACTGGTGACTGACGGCAAGGTGGAGGCAGCCGGCTCGAGCGTTGAGGCGCCCGCGGGGGCGCAGGTCATCGACGCCGAAGGGAGGTACGTGCTTCCTGGAGGCGTGGACGCTCACGCTCATCCCGTGTTCGGGGACAAGATGGACACGTACACGATGCGGGCCGCGTTCGGGGGCGTGACGACTGTGATCGCGTTCATCGGATCGGAGCGGTACAGGCATGTGAGGTACAGCAATGCCTGGGGAGACCAGGACCGCACCCAGGACGTGGTGGCAAGCTTCATCGAATATGCCTCTGGGGCCTCCTACACCGACTTCGCCGTGCATGGGCTGCTGACGTACCTGGACGTCAATGACATCGACAACGTGGTCCCCGACCTGATCGGGATGGGCGCGCTCTCGTTCAAGGTGTTCATGACCTGCAATCCCTGGGAGCCGGACCACGAGGTCAACCTGCGCTCCCTGCCGGACCACGACATCATGCGGGTGATGGAGCTGGCGGCCGAGCATGGGGGCCTGACGATGACGCACTCGGAATTCGGCGCCGGCAAGTGGTTCCTGCAGTACAGGCACGAGAGAGAGGGAAAGACGACCAGGCACTATCTTCAACAGGCGGCCCCTAACATCATCGAATCGGACGCGGTTTATCGCGCTTCCACAATGGCATCGCTTACGGGAAGCCCGCTCTACCCGGTGCATCTCAGCGCGCACGAGTCGCTTCCGATCGTCCGGGAGTTCCGGGACCGGGGACTGCGAGTCTTCGGCGAGACGTGTCCGCATTACCTGACGCTGGTGGACGACGACCTGATCGAGCGGGGTTATCAATTGAAGGTAAGCCCGCCGTTGAGGTACGACATCGACCGGGACGCGATGTGGGATGGGCTAGCGGACCGGACGCTGTCCGTCATCGGGAGCGACTGTTGCGGGTACACGCGGTCGCTGAAGCTGACACACGAGCTCGGCCTGCACGTGGAGGACCCGCCGCTGGACATGGAGGACATATTCGGCTGCGCGGCGGGGCTGAGCACGCTGGAGTACATGATGCCGGTGGTCTGGTCGTCCGGAGTAAACACGGGGCGGATCACGCTGCCGCGACTGGTGCAGGTGATGTGCGAGAACCCGGCGAAGATCTTCGGCATCTACCCGAAGAAGGGCAGTCTGCAGCCCGGATCGGACGCGGACCTGGTGCTTTGGGACCCGGCAAGGCGGCACGTGGTCACCGATGAGCACGGAGTCACGGACATCTCGACGTTCGAGGGGTTCGAGCTGCTGGGGATGCCGGTGCTGACGATGGTGCGCGGCGAGGTAGTTGTCGAGGACGGCGGGCTGGTCGGCCGTCAAGGCCACTCGGAGTATGTGCCGGGTGAGCCGTCCATGGCGTCCTACAGCCCGTCGGGGCACCAGGCGCGGTAGCCGGGGGGCTCGCAGCCGTGGAAATGGCCGTCGTAGGCACCGGAGACCACGTCTGGGAGGTCCACCGCCCGTTCGGGCCGAGCATCGCCGGTTCGGAGCCGGACAATATCAGCCACGTGGCGGTGGACTCGCGGGACCGCGTGTACCTGTACCGGCGGGGCGATCCTCCGGTGGTGGTGACGGACCCGGACGGCACGGTCATCGACACGTGGGGAAGCGGGTTGCTGCTGGACGCTCACGGCGTCTTCATCGCGCCGGACGATACGGTGTTCCTGGTGGACCGGGACGCTCATGAGGTGCTTGCGTTCGACACTCGGGGCAACGTCAAGCTGCGGATCGGCAACCGGGGCCGGCCCGCCTTGCAGGCGCCGTTCAACCATCCAGCGGACGTGGGGGTGTCGCCGTTCACGGGTGACATATATGTTGCGGACGGGTACGGGAATTCGGCGGTGCACCGATTCTCGTCGGACGGCAGGCACGTGGGATCCTGGGGCGAGCCGGGCGACGGGCCGGGCATGTTCACGACGCCGCACGGGGTGTGGGTGGACTGCCGGGGACGTGTGGTCGTGGCCGACAGGGAGAACCATCGCATCCAACTCTTCACTGCCGAGGGACGGTTCCTGGAGGAGCGGCGGGACCTGTACGAGCCGATGGACGTGTTCGAGGACGGCGACGGATTCCTGTACGTGACGGACCACACACCGCGGATGACGGTGTACGGCACGGACGGGCGGCTGGTGACGCGGGTGCGGACGCCGGACATCTCGCACGGGGTCTGGGGAGACTCGCGCGGCAATATCTACCTGGCGTGCAACGAGCAGCCGGTGACGAAGCTGGTGCGGGCCAGGACATAGCCCCCGTATCGAGTACGGGGCAGGCTCTGGACCCACAAGGGGGAGTGGGGAAGGTGGCCCGGCTTGGCTGGGAATGCTGGAGTGATGGGGGTGGGCTTGGCGTGGACCTGTTGGCGGGGGTTGCGCGGACCTATGGCGAGGGTTGTCTTGAGTAAGACCCTTCGACAGGCTCAGGGTGAACGGATGGGGGTGGGTGCTTGGGCGGAAGGGCGATCTTCGTACTGCGGAGGTCCTGAGCCGGCGCTTCCGCCGTCGAGTGATCGCCGAGGCCCAAGTCCAGTATGAACGAGTTTGATGAGGACCGCCTTGGGCACATGCTGGATGCGGCGCCCGCTTCATAGCCGCGCTTTCCCCTCATTCCTTCGACAAGCCCCTTCGGCAAGCTCAGGACGGGGTCAGGACAGGCTCTAACGTTGTCCCACAATGGGGAGAAGGGACCAGAGGGACTCGATACCCAGCCTCACTACTGCAATGCACAGGCCTCTTCTTGTGAGACAAACGGAATTCCCGCGTGGATGGCGCGGTTGGGAGTCTCAGAGTGAACGATTTGGGGGCGCCGCCTTTGCGGACTTATGGCGAGGCGTGTCTTCGGCGAGACCCTTCGACAGGCTCAGGGTGAACGGTTTGGGGGTGGGTGAATTGGCGGACTTTGTGATCGCCAATGCGGGAATGGCCCACTGTCGCCGGCTTTGACGGGCGGAATGTTCCCGGCCATTCTGGATTCCCACTTGCCCTCCGGTCTCTGCTGGCGCGGAAATAATGGAATGACGGTGCCGGTGGGGTTCCTTTCTCAGCGGGTTGGGCGGGTTAGGGTGACGTGGCCGGCGCGTTCGAGGTTCTGGAACAGAGTCAGGATGTGGCCTGGGTCTATGTCGTAGTCGAACTCGAAGCCTATTACTTCGGCGATGCGGTTTACTGTGCGTTCTCCGTTGGTGAGGTTCCACATTTCGTCGCCGACTATGCGGCTGGCGTGGAAGTTGAAACGGGGATCGCGGGCGGACATTTCGCCGGTAATCTCCACGAGATCTTCGTACGAGGTGCCTGCAAGGCCGGGCGCGGAGCGCTCGACGTTGCGGACGGGGACGACTTCGCCATCACGGAAGGTCCTGCGGCGACGGCCCGACGGCACCCACTGCAGTTCGGCCTGGACGCGGTCGGTTATCTCGGCCTTCAGCGTGTTGGCGGCGGCGTTCACGTCCGTGCCACGCTCGCCGCCCGCGAGGGCGACGGCGGAGTCGATGGCCGCGCGGTCTCTGGACGCGAGGTAGCCGAGGCGGCGCCGGATGCGGGCGGGATCGTCTTCCGCATGTTCAAGGGCTGACTGCGAGATGCGGAACCGGCTGCGGGAGGCGACCTCACGCATGATGGCCATGGCCTCGTTCGGGCCGGCGCCCGCTATGCCGAGAGCGGCGGCCGCTGCCACGAGCCCGCAGCGGCGGAACACGGCGGGATCGAGGTTGTCGGCGGTAAGGAGCTGGGTGTGGAAGTAGCGGTCCGGCCAGGACATGAAGAGGGCGGCCGGTACGCCGAACGCGGGATAGTACTTGTTGTCGCTCCACGGGGTGTACGGGTGCTCGACGAAGTTGACGGCGGGCACGGGGCGGCCAGTGCTGTACACCCAAGGTAGGTCCTTGGGCGAGGCGTCTATGAGACCTGCTACGAAGTCGTTCAGGAAGGTCGGCACCGAGTCCGGGGAGCGGAAGTACATGAGAGAGGTGTCGAGCTTGGGCTGCGAGTGCCCGACGCTGTCCAGGCAGATCACGGCCAGGGTGTTCTTCAGGTCTTCCGGATAGGTCTGCATGTAATGCTTGCTTCCGTGGCCCTCGACGTCGGTCAGGAAGCGGATGGTGCGCTTCGGCCGGGGGACTCGGCCGTTGGCGATGAGGGTGGACAGGGTGCGGGCTATCTCCACGGCGAGCGACGGGCCGGCCGCGCAGTTGGCGGCAGGCTTGGTGCCCGCGGTGGAGTGGGTGACGAAGAGCACGCTCTCGTTCGTGTCTCCGGAGCCTTCGATCTCAGCCAACAGGTTGACGCCGATGCCCTCGAACACCTTTGTCTCGACCGAAACCCAGACGTCTTCACCGGCGGCCGCGATGGCCTTCAGGCGATCGGCGGCGGGCTTGTCTACGGCCATGCCCCAAGCCGTGTTGCGACTGCCCGGCATGCGGAGGAGCTGCACGGCATCCGGGAGGGACTCGCGGGTGCGGCTGGGCATGTCCTGGTACAGGAGGTAGTCGGTGAGGATGCCGACGGCGCCGTGCTTCATCGCGAGGCTGGCCGCCTGAGGCCAGCCGTTGGTCCTGCGCGTGCCGTGGACAAATGCGATCTTGCCCTCGAGACTCTTGCCTTCGAAGTCGGAGTCGGACTCGCCTGAGCCAACGTCGACGACGGAGAGAGTCTCGCCGCCATCCGCGGTCGAAGGCGACCACCAAGCGAGGCAGGAGTACGCCTTGTCGTATGACATGAGCAGCGGGCCGGCGGGCGATCCCTCACGCAGCTCGGCGGTCACGGGCTCCCATGCCAGCGGGACGGATTCTCCCATGAGCTCCGTGTGGCCGTCCAAGGGGTATGTGTTGCTCCACACCCTGTCGACGCCGGAGCGGCGGAACAGGTCCTCGACGACGCGTGTAGCGTCGTGGTAGCCGGAGGCGCCGGGCGAGCGGTAGAACCGGGTGAGATCCGTGGCCCAGTTGAGCGCGTTCACGGGGGAGAGTTCCGTGTCGATGAGGCTGAGCAGAGCGTGTTTGTCCATGTCAGGTCCTTCCGTTGATCATGAGGGCCTTTGCATCTACACCTTAATGCCTGGCGAGATGGATGCCCCACTCCACCCGCAGATTCCCGCCTTCTCAGGAATGAAGGCAACGACGAAGCAAGCCTTCTTCAAGAGAATACCAAGCTGCCCCAGCACTTATCCGGCGCCTAATCTCCTTAGGAAGCGGACGAAGGCTGTCTCCATTTCGATCAGGCCACCGACAGGGCCCGCGCCGTCTATGACAAGGTGCTCGTTGACGCCTGCGGCGCCTCCGCCGATGCCGACGCCCCGCACCATCGGCACGCCGAGCTCGTTGGGGAACAGCGACCACGGGCCGGCGCCCGCCGCGGAGGGCGCGGTCACGACGGCGGCTCCCATGTCCTCCAGAGTGCCGAACAGCGCGCGGAACAGATGCGAGTCCGGATCGTTCTCGAACGGGTCGAACACGCCGATTGCGTTGATTTCGATGTCATCGTAGCCGCGGCGGTCGAGATGGGCGCGCATCTGCTCCAGCAGGCGGTGGGCGCTCACGCCGCGAGGGACGCGGAAGTCGAAATTGGCCGACGCTGTGTGGGGCAGCGTGAAGGGCGCCGCGGGCGGGCCGGTGTCCCCGCTGCTGAGGCCGTTGAGATTGAAGCTGGGGCCGTAGAAGTAGGACAGCAGAGCGTCGTCATCGTCCATATCGCCTGCGGGAGCGGGAACGGCTGCGACGCCGGGGATGACCTGCTTCCAACTGCCGCCGCCCATGGCCTCGCGATGCGCAAGGGCGGCGCGCTTCTCTTCGGCGGTGGGTGGCGGGACGCTGTCATCGAAGCCGTCGATCGTGATGGTGTTGCCGTCCGGCGAGGTCATCGTCGCCATGGCCTGCACGAGACGCCAAGGCGGGCTGTCGACGACGGCCTTGGTCATGCCATGGAGCGGGGCGGCCTGCGGGCCGCGGCCCCAACGCTGTCCGGAGCATTCGAGGCTGCCGTAGATCATGCCCTTGCTGCCCATGCCGATGTGCACGCGACCGGCGGGGTCCTGGGACGCGCTTGGCCAGAGGCAGGCGTCCGCGTGGGCGAGCTGGTCTCGGTACGAGGCGAACATCTGGCGGTAGTGCGGGCTGCCGACAAGCTCCGCCCCTTCGAGTAGGACCAAGAGATTTACCGGCAGCGTGCCTTCCGCGGCGATAAGGGCCTCGACGGCGTTGAGCAGCGCGACGTACGGGCCCTTGGTGCCGTGAGCGCCGCGGCCAACGAGCACCTGGGGATAGGGCGGGCGCTTTACGAGTGCGGCGGCGAATGGCGGAGTGTCCCAAGGCTCGTCCGGAGGCGCGAGGCGCACATCGAAGTAGCTGTAGACCGCGAGGGTGCGGGAGGCGCCGGCGTCGTGAGCGGCCCATACGCCGGGGAGGCCGCCTGTCTCGACTATCGCGCACTCGGACAGGCCGACCTCTTCGTGCATTCGAGTCAGCAAGCCGGCGCACTCGCGGACGCCGACCTGCTCGATAGAACTGCTGGGCTGCCTGACGAGTCGCTGGATGCGGCGGACGTGCCTCGACTTGTGGCGGCGCAGGAACTCGACGGCGGCGTCCGGGGGTGCGTCGTTCAAATGCGGCGCTCCTTTCGCGAGGCCGCCCAACGGCGGGCCCGGCTCAGGGCCAGAATCGCTGCGACCGCCATGACGGCGGCCAAGGTGTTGAACAGGATGTCCACGGGGTCGAAATGGCGGCTGGGTATCAGCTTCTGTACGCCTTCATCGATTGCTCCGATCAGCGCCGTGGCCGCGATGGCGATCACAGCGGGCAGCGGGACACGCCTGCCGCTGTTCGACCTCTCGATGAGCGCGGCAAATATGAAGGAGGCGACGACACCGTACTCGATAAGGTGGGAGCGTTCGGCGAATGTCATGCGGGCGAAGGCCATGAAGTACACGGCTATGATACCGAGGGCGACACCGATTTCAACGCCAGCGGGGCGCGTCTTCAGCGACCATCCAAGGACGGCGCATCCGACCAAGAGCATGCCGAGGAGGAACAGGACAGCGTCCATGCCGGTCTCGCGGAAGGCGCCGGCGAGCGTGCCGGCAATGCCGAGGGTGGCGAAGATCGCGACGACGAGGGCGAGGGTAAGCGTCCACAGGCGGCGCTCTCTTGGGGACGCGAAGAGGTCTTGCGGCAAGGTCTAGTTGGCGGAGACGGCTGTGTGGGTGTACATGGACGGCAAGTGGGGCGCCGGTATCTTACGGCTGCTCGTTGCGGCGGACAATACGGGGTTGGGTGGGTTGGCTTGACCGTCTTGGGAAGCGAGGGCTATTGTGAGTCAGGGTGACTCACATCATGACTCACATCAAATAGGAGCAAGAGCGTGAACCAGTTGACTATTAGGGGCTTCGGCGAGGAACTGGCGGAGAGTATAAGGGGACTGGCCCAACGCGACGGCACCTCGCTGAATCAGGCAGCGCTGAAGCTACTTCGCAAGGGAGCCGGGCTCAGCGAAGCGACAGGCAATGTGAACACAATTGGGAACTCACTTGACGACCTTTTCGGTACATGGAGCCGTGAAGAATCTGAGGCGTTCAACGCTGCCCTAGAGGTGTTCGAGCAGGTCGATGAGGCGGCGTGGAAGTGAGGGTGCTGCTGGACTCAAACGCGTACTCTGAATTCATGAGAGGCAGCCAACAGGTGAGGAGCATGGTGCAGACTGCCGAAGAGATCCTGCTGTCCGCCATCGTGGTTGGGGAACAGCTCTATGGCTTCCGGCAGGGGACGCGCCTTGAACAGAACCTCATGCAGTTGCGTTCCTTTCTGGCAAGGCCGTATGTGTCGTTCGTTCCTGTTGGGCCAGTTACTGCGGACCGGTACTCTAGAATAATGCTGGCCCTGAGGGCGAAGGGCCGCCCCATACCTACAAACGACGTTTGGATCGCGGCTCACGCGATGGAGACCGGCGCCGACCTTGTGACGGCCGACGGCCACTTCGAGCACGTGGATGGGATCGCATTGACGCGCGTGGAGATGGGATGAGAGTTGGCCTATGTTGGGCTGTTTCTATTAAGCAGTGTTGACGTGTCTTCAACAGTCTAGATCGATCCCAGTGAGCACGCAGCGTGAACATTAGCGTTGAGCGCGACGTTCCGGCTGAGATGCGGGACGGGGTTGTGTTGCGGGCGGATGTGTACCGGCCGACGGGTGGCGGGTCGTGGCCGGCGCTGGTGATGCGGACGCCCTACGACAAGGGGGGCAAGCGCAATGTGCAACATGCCTCGGAGCTGGCAGCGCGCGGGTATGTGGTGGTGGCGCAGGACGTACGGGGCAGGTACGCGTCAGAGGGAGAGTTCCTGTGGCAATTCCGGGACAACTCGGAGGTGCTGGACAGGCCAGACGGGTATGACACAGTCGAGTGGGCGGCGTCGCTTCCAAGAAGCGACGGACAGGTGGGCACGTGGGGGCACTCGTACCCGACGTGGTGCATCTGGAGGATGGCGGAGACGCAGCCGACGTCGCTGAAGGCGATCTTCGCGGGCGGCATCTCCAGCCGACTGCTGGACCTGAACTTCGGGGTGTTCGAGACGGCGCGGCGACTCCAGTGGACGCACAGGATGGCCGTGGACGCGAGACGGAGGGCGGGCGATGGCACCGGACCGCGCACGGCGGATGAGGCGGACGAGTGGTGGCGGACGGACCTGCGGGGGAAGTGGGTGTGGCACACGCCGCTGGACGATATTCCTGACGACGTGTTCTCGACTCTCACTCCGCAGCTCAAGACATATCTCCGCGAGCAGAACATCGAGCACTGGGCGCTGGACAGAGTTGCGCCGAAAGTGTCGGCGCCGACGTGCAGCCTTACCGGTTGGTGGGACCGGCTGATTGGGACGGTGGACATGTTTGCCGGCCTGGCGCAGGAGGGCCCGGAGCACCTCAAGGGGGAGCACCGGCTGATCATTGGACCGTGGAGGCACAACGTGGCCGACATGGGCCCGCGCCAGGGGCCGCTGGACTTCGGGTCGGGGTTGTCGGAGACGTACACGGACGTGATCGCGCGGTGGTACGACTACCGGCTGAAGGGCATCGACGACGGGATAGGGTCGGAGCCGCCGGTGAGGCTGTTCGTGATCGGGCAGAACGAGTGGCGTTTCGAGGAGACATGGCCGCCGGCGAGCGTGGTTCCGACGGAGTTCTTCCTGCACAGCGGCGGGAAGGCGAACACGGTGGCTGGCGACGGCGTGCTGTCGGTCGACGAGCCTGGAGGGGAGCGGCCGGACACGTTCGCGTACGATCCGCGGGACCCGGTGATGAGCCTGATGGACACGGACGCGCAGGCGGCGCCGCGAGACCAAGCGCCGAACGACGGGCGGGCCGACGTGCTCGTGTACCAGACGCCGCCGCTGGAACAGGAGGTCGAGGCGGTCGGGCCGGTGGTTCTGAAGCTGTGGGCGTCGACGAGCGCGCCAGATACCGACTTCACGGCGAAGCTGATCGACGTTCACCCGGACGGGCTGGCCGTGAACCTGACCTACGGCATCGTGCGAGCGCGGTACAGGGAAGGGTTCGATAATCCGAAGCTGCTAGAGCCGGGCCGACCGTACGAGTTCACGATCAGGCTGAATCCCGTGGGCGTGCGCTTTCTGAAGGGGCACCGGATCCGGCTGGATGTTTCGAGCTCGGACTTTCCGAACTTCGACCGAAACCACAACACGGGGGCGGACTTCTGGTCGGATGCCGAGTTCAGGACAGCCCGGCAGACGGTGTTTCACGACAGGGAGCGTCCATCCCGTCTAGTCCTGCCGCTCATGCCCCTGTAGCAGGGGTGATTCCGTACTAAATCTGTTCGGATAGATGTGAAACAGGCGGGGTATAATCTCGGGGACGCCAGACGGCGTCGCGGTGGTGAACGCGCCCAGGTGGCGAAACGGCATACGCGGCGGACTTAAAATCCGCTTCCCGAAAGGGAGTGGGGGTTCGATTCCCTTCCTGGGCACCAACTATCCACAAGAGCGGCCGAATCGCTTTCCTCCTTGTCATTGAAGGTGTCCAAGAGATTGCTTTCGGCAATCTCGGCAACCCCAAGACAGCCAACTAGCAAGGGTCAAGAGCGGTTTGAGAATTGACAGGCTCGCAGCGTACGTTTTCAGCGTAACCGGGACGGCGTCAGTGTGCGCAGACCTCCTTTAGACACCCTCTGACAGAATTACGAAATGTACTACCAGGACCCCGGCGACGATAAGACGTCCAGGCTGTTGCGGCTGGCAGAGCGGGCGCTTTACGTGTTCATTGTGATTATGGGAGTCGTGTTGCTGGGGTTGATCGCGGGAGTGGCGTTCACGATCTGCGCGCGGTGAGACGGCGCGGCTAGTCGAAGCTGCCGACGTTGTCGAACAGCATCGGCAGGCCGCCGGTGTGGATGAAGACGACGGGCGTACCGGGGTCTGCGGCTCCGGAGCGGACGTGGTCGATTAGCGCGGCCATTGCCTTGCCGGTGTACGCAGGGTCCAAGAGCAATCCCTCTGTCCGGGCGGCCAGTTTGACGGCTTCCAGCGACGCCTCTGAAGGCTGATGGTAGCCGGGAGCCGCGTAGCGCGAGTCGACTTCGATGTCTTCGTTGGCGAGGCATTCGGGGAGGGCCAGCAGTCCGGCGACGCGAGCCGCCCATCCGGCGATGGGAACGTCAGGCTCGAAGACCTGGTCGATGCCGACGCCCGTGACCGTCCATGGCAGTCCGAGGAGTTTGGCCGCGTAGTGCAGTCCCGCGTGGCCGTGGCCCGTCACGGTGAAGATGTGCGCTGGCTCGATGCCCGCGTGCGCAAGCTGTTCCGCCAACTCCAGGGTCGCCAGCATGTATGCCACGACGCCGGACAAGTCGAACATGGGCAGGGCCTGGAGGCGGTACGGCCGACTTCCCTGCCGACGCAGGGCAGATTCTAATTCGGCCGCAAGCTCGTGGGCCTCAGGCCGGCGAGGGCCGGACACGGGAACGAAGTGGAGTTCCGCGCCCATGATTCTTGAGAGCATCAGGTTGGACTCGGATGGGGGCGGATCGCCCACGGGAACTATCTGGACGTAGCGGAGGCCCGCCCGGGCGCACGCGGCGGCTGCGGCCCGGCCGGCGTTGGCGTCGTCGACGTAAATCATCGTGTCGCAGCCAGCAGCCAGCGCGTCTCCGACGCGGAACTCGAAGTGCCGAATCTTGTTGCCGCCGACGCCGAGGCCGGTGAGATCGTCGCGCTTGACGTACACGGCCGGTCCGCGGCCGTCAGGCGCGAGCGCAGCGGCCAGCCCTGGACACTTCTCAAGAGGCGTGGGAAGGTGCGCGAGGCGAGTTCTAGGAAGAGCGGCGATGGCCGCGCGGACTTCGTCGGCGGTGGCAAGGCGCTCAGGCGACATGCGTCCCCGGGTCAGGAACCGGTGTATATCTCTGTTTCGGGGTGGAAGGCGAACCAGCCGAACCAGAACGATGTGAGCGTGGGAATGCGAGCGAGCCGGTTGGTTGCGTCATTGCTGCTT
This sequence comes from Dehalococcoidia bacterium, assembly GCA_965116985.1. GTDB lineage: Bacteria > Chloroflexota > Dehalococcoidia > Lucifugimonadales. The sequence continues at coordinate 1,534,739 of OZ220745.1, forward strand.
GTCAGATACTCGTTGCTCACGTTCCAGACGACGCCGGTCTCGTCGACGAGGGTTGCCGGTAGGCCGGACTCGTCCTCGGAGGCCAGTGCGAACGTCAGGCCGTTGCGCTCGTAGACCTGGGCGGCGAACGAGCCGGACGAGCCGATGGCGACGACATCTACGCCGGCCACAGTGTCGTTCACGACGCGTTCCTGCTGGAGCAGGTCCAGCGGATACGCCTTAAAGACGCCTTCTATTTCGAGCCCGGCGACCCGGGACTTGGTCTCCAGAGTATCGTCCCTGTTCCAGATAGGGAACATTGTTTCGGGGTCATTGAAATAGTCGTAATAGATGGCTCCCGGGTTGCTTTCTTCAACGTAAAAGTTGGATGGGTACAGGCCGGTCTCGTTTGAAATGACCGTTGTGTCCGGATGGTCCTCAAGCCAGTCGGCCCAAGTGGTGAGGATCGAGGCGTGGAAGGTCAGGCGGGGGTGCTCGCCGGCCAGCGGGCCGATCACAGGCTCGCCCGTGAACTGGTGCCATATGGTCTCCGTGGCCCGATCGTACATAAGCTTGTTACTGCGGAAGAGGAGGCCGCTGGTGCCGAATGTTGTTGACTCACCGTTGATTTTGGCGGAATACACGATTCCGGTGCCGCAAAGCGTTCAGTATGCCAAGGCGATAGGCTCGCCTCCCAAGAGGTCGTTCGCCATTTCGTGGGCGTTGACGATGCGAAGCGGGTACGCCCTGTGCTGGCCGTTGATCGACACTCCGAAGACCTTGTCGTCCGGATTGAGGTAAGAGGCGTCATGGGGAGCGAGCGGGGGAACGAACTGGAGGTCGGGGATGCCGTCCGGCCTTACCCCTCCCCACATGACCTCGGTCAGGTCGATCAGCGCGTTCTCTCCGTGGGGGACCAGGAAGTCTCTGAACCTAGGGTCGATGAGCGACAGGAGGTCCGCTTTCCACTCCACGTAACCGTCAGGCGGCCGATATCCCGCGCTGTTGTTTCCGTACCACTCCTGCCACTCGCCCCAACTCTGCGGCGCCGTTTCCGGATCCTGGCCGGTGACCCCCGTGAGGTATGAGAGCGACTCCAGGATCATGCTGCTGGTGCCGAAGAAACGCATCAGCTCCAAGACAACGGGCACGAGCGATCTGTCCTGGTTCACCGCCGCGAGTTCCAGCGCCCGGAGCGTGTCTTCCTCTTGCTGACCGCGTCCGGAGAACAGGAGGCGCATGTTTTCGCTGGAATCGTACTCCTGGCTTAGGTCGGCGGTCGGTTCGGGGGATGGCGCTGTCGGCGAGCCAGCAGCCTGAGCAGTGGGCTCAGCGGTCTGCTCGGGCGTTGTCTCGGCAGTGGGCGGCGGCGATTCGACGGCCGCGGCGTCGGGCGAGGCATCGGAACCGCCGCAGGCGGCGAGGCCGAGGATTAAGAGTAGAGCAAGGCCAACGGCTATAGAGCGTAATGAGTACAAGTTAAAGGCTCGCTATCTGAGTATGTTCTGTCTAAAGGAGGCCACTACTTAGGAATTACTGCGCCAATTGCCTGATCTCTTGCCTCCGTTTTCCAGCAGACCGGGGCAGGAGCAGCGGGGTTGCAGGGGCCTCCGACAGTTATAGATACGAGCGAGCCTTCCCAAACGGTTCAGCTTCCATAAGCCCGCGCACCCGGCTATCCTACCACGGAGCTACCGACAGCCAGACCAATTTACCGCCCAGGAGGCCCACCGGAATGGACAGCTACGAGCAGATACTCTTCGAAGAGCACGGCCCCGTTCGCCTGCTGACGCTCAACCGACCGGACTCACTGAACGCGATCAGCCCGATGATGGAGGACGAGATACATCACGCCCTCGATGTCGCCGAGGAGGACCCGGAGGCGCGGGTTGTGATCATCAACGGAGCGGGGAGGGCGTTCAGTTCCGGGTATGACATCTCGGCGTCAAGCGGGAGGCAGCAGTACAACGCGCCAGCGGACCCCGGTGAAGACCCGCCCGAGATTGAACCGGACACGATGATGGTCAAGGGACGGACCGGCGCGGCGCATATCAGCCGCAATTTCTACCGGGACCGAAAGATGTTGCGCACGCAGACGCACATCCTAGAGCTGGCCATTCCTGTGATCTCGGCTGTTCATAGCTGGTGCATGGGCGGCGGTACGTGGTTGGCGCTGGCAAGCGACATCACGCTGGCATCGGAGGACGCTGTGTTCGCACAGCCGGAGGTGAGGCAGATATCGAACACGAGCTTCCTGTGGACGCTGTTCGCGGGCTACAAGAACGCCCTGCGCTATGGGCTAACCGGGGACCACGTCGACGCCAAAGAGGCGCATCGGATCGGACTGATCAATGACGTGCTGCCGGACCGCGAGGCCCTGATGGAAGAGGCGTTCCGGCTCGCGAACCGCATTTCGCTGGTTTCGCCTGAGACTGTTGCCGCTAACAAGTACGTGGCCACGCTCGGCATGGAGATGATGGGCCTGAGGAACGCGCTCGTAAGCAATTGGATGCTCTCCACAGTCGCTCACTCTTCTGTGAGGCCCGACTACCGGCGCAGGGAGATGGACGAGGCGGGCAAGGAGCGCGGGATGCGCGGTTTCCTGGAGGTGCGGGACGGCCCGTTCCAGCCCGAGCCGTTCGGGCCGAGGTCCAAGCCACGGGACGGTTGAACGCGCGTTACGCGGGCGGCCCCTACTCTGCCTGGCTTGCCATGATGGCGCTCAGGAAGTGGGTCAGCAGCCACGCAGTAATGTGAGCCGACACGCCGCCGATGTCGTGAGGCGGGCTTAGTTCGACAACGTCGAATCCCACGATCTTGCCCTTCTTGCAGGTCTCGATCAGCGAGTCTCTCAGAAGCTGGTATGGAATGCCTGCGGGTTCCGGCAGCGTTGTGCCGGGTATCTGGCTGTGATCCATGATGTCTGTGTCCACGGACACGTAGAGGAACCGCGACGGGCGCACAGCGCGGCCGATTGCCGCCGCAGCGCCCTCCTGCATGAGCTGCCTCGACGTAACGATGTTGACGCCCCGCTCCCTGGCCTCCTCCCAAACGTTCTTGCTGCAGCGGCGGATGCCGATCATGGTGATGTTGTTGACGAAGCCAAGCTCGGAGAGCCGCCTGAGCTGGCTGCCGTGGGAAAACTTGGAGCCGTCGATCTCGTAGGAGAAATCGGCGTGGGCGTCGAAGTGGACCACGTCGACCGACTCGTACCTCTCCATGCCACGTCCGACGGGGAAGCTTATCGAGTGGTCTCCGCCGACGGCGCCAACGAGCGCGTCCCTCGCCGCCATACGGCCAACGACCTCGGTGATGCGATCGAGGTTGCGGACGATCTCGCCGGGAATCACGGAAATGTTTCCGACATCGGAGATCGTGACGCCCTTGAGGTACTCAGTCTCGTCCTCGATATCGAACCAGCCCTGCGCCCCTTCGCCGGTCTCGGGGCTGACGTAGTTGTAGGCACCGCCGTCCCGTACGGCGTTCGGGCCCAGGGATGTGCCGGACCGGAGGCCCGGGATGATCACGCCATAGTCGTAGGGCACGCCAACCAGCGCTACCTGGGTGTCCAGCTTGGATATGTCGCTGCACCAAGGAGCGTTGAAGAACGAGCGCGGGCCCGCTACGTGTAGCCGCCGGCTACCCTCGCCGTTGCCATGGTCGTGGCCGTGCCCGCCTCCCTCTTCTTCGTGGCGCTCTTCTGCTGCGGCCAGTTCGTCAGCTTCTCTGCTCATAGGGCACCTCGACGGGCTGTGGGTTGCGCGTCACTTTAACATAGGGCCCATTTGGCGCGGCGTTGACTCTTCCAATGCGCGTTCATAGCATCGCAGCGGTACAGATTCCAAATGTAGAGGGGAGTTGCGCATTGTCCGAGTTTCACTTTCTGTGTCTCCGTTGCCGCCTAACGATGGAGGCCGGGGTGCGTACGCTCGCTTGCGCCTCGTGCGGTGGGCCGCTGGTGGTGGAGTACGAGCGAGGCAGCGCTCCGCCAGGCCCTGAGATGCCGCTTCCTCTGAGCGACCTGGCATCGCGCGTGACGCTGGGAGAGGGCAACACGCCTGTCGTCCGACTGTCCGGGGTGGAGGAGGCGCTCGGCCTGAGCGATGTCAGGGGCAAGCTGGAGCTGGTCAATCCGACTGGCTCGTTCAAGGACCGCGGCGCGGCGGTGATGATGTCCGCATTGGTCGAGCAAGGAGTGCGCGAAGTTGTGGAAGACTCGTCCGGCAACGCGGGAGCCGCCGTGGCCTCCTACGCGGCCCGCGGGAGCATGACGGCGCACGTGTTCGTACCGGCGAGCGCGCCTGGGGCCAAGCTGCGACAGATCGAAGCATACGGCGCGCGGACCCATGCTACTGAAGGCACGCGCGACGAGGTTACTGCGGCGGCAGTGGCGTTCTGCGAGAGGAACGGCCTGGCGTACGCGTCGCACAACCTGAGCCCGTACTTCCTGGAGGGCACAAAGGCGTTCGCGTACGAGGTCGCTGACCGGCCGCCGGAGCACATGGTAGTTCCCGTTGGGAACGGCTCGTTGCTCATCGGAGCGTGGTTAGGTTTTCGGGAGTTGATCAAGGCGGGGCGGAGCGATGCGATGCCAAAGCTGCACTGCGTGCAGGCCATGGCCGTGATGCCGATTGCCGCCGCGTACTCGGGGGGCTCGTGGCCAGCCAGCGAGGCGGGCGCGACGGTCGCTGGCGGCATCGCGGTGGGGACGCCGCCGCGGGCGGAGCAGGTGTTGGAGGCGGTGCGAACGTCCGGAGGGAGCGCATGCGCTGTCGACGAAGAGGATATCCTGCGCTGGCAGAGATTCCTCGCGGTCTCCGAGGGCGTCTACTGCGAGGCGACCTCTGCGGCGGCGTTCGCCGGGCTGGAGGCCGTCGCAAGAAGCGGCATCATTGGGCCGTCCGAGAGCGTGCTCGTGCCCGTGACCGGGTCAGGGCTGAAGGACGCGCCGCAGACCGGCTGAGCGCGACGGCCGCCCTAGCTGCGGTAACGCTCGATGGCGGCCTTGAATCCGGGCATCGAGCCCTTTAGCGTCTCATCGCCCACGCTGTACGAGATACGGAAGTAACCTGGCATGCCCAGGCCGCGGCCCGGCACAACAAGCACGCGGTGCTTCTGCAGCTCGGTCATGAACTCGATCTCGTCCTCACAAGGCGACTTGGGGAACATGAAGAACGCGCCCTGGGGCTTGGTTACCGAGTATCCAAGCTCGGTCAGCTTGCCGTATAGATAGTCCCGCTTGCGCTGGTAGGCCGGAACGTCCACGGTGGCCGACTGCAGCCGGGATATCACACGCTGCATTAGGGCGGGGGCGTTCACGAATCCGAGGACCCTGTTGCTGTAGATCAGGCCGTCGACGATCTCTGCGCTGTCCTCATATCCGGGGTTTACGGCGACGAAGCCGATGCGCTCGCCGGCCAGACCGAGGTCCTTCGAGTGCGACATCGCGACTATCGTGCGTTCGTGGAAGCGGAACACGTGCGGGTACTCCAGGCCGTCGTACAGAAGCCTGCGGTACGGCTCGTCGCTCACCAGGAAGATCTCCCGGTCGAGTTCGCGCTCCCTTGCGGCAATGACCGCCGCCAGTTCGTCCAGGGTCTCGGGCCCGTAGAGGACGCCGGTGGGATTGCCGGGCGAGCAGACCAGGACCGCCTTAGTGCGATCGGTTATGGCCTGCTCCAAGGCTTCCATGTCTGGCAGGAAGCCTTCAGCAGAAGGGATGGTCACGAGTTCGCCGCCGTGATTGTCCACGTAGGAGCCGTACTCCGGGAAGTAGGGGGCGAAGACAATCACTTGATCACCCGGGTCCAGCAGTGACTTGAAGATGATGTTGAGCGCCCCTCCGGCTCCGCATGACATTACGACATCGTCGGCCGCAAAATCGATGCCGGTCTCCTCCGCGAGCTGCCGCGCAACCGAGGCGCGCGTTTCCGGGAAGCCAGCGTTCGGCATGTACCGGTGCATGCCGGGAGTTGGGTCATCGGCCAGCCTTCGGAGCTCGTCGTAGAAGCCTTGGGGCGGGTCCAGTACCGGGTTGCCGATGGACAGGTCAAAGACGTTCTCGGCGCCGTACTTCTGCTGGAGCGCGGCGCCCTCTTCGAAAATGCGCCTGATCCACGACCCAGCCTCCATCCGTTCCTTGACCTTTTGGGCGACCGCCATATGAGACCCCTGTTTTGAAGAGTCGCGGGCCGAATTGGCCCGCTGCCGACACTCACATGCTAATGGTTCCCAGACGTTCTGGCCAAGCGTTCTCAAGGACTGATGCGAACAAAAGTATTGACAAGCGGCCCCGGCCCATAGAACACTTGAGCACAGAAGGTTGTTGGAGGACAGAGTATGAGAATCAAGCGGACACCGGATACGTTCGAGAAGCTGCAGGCGCTGGGCGGCATGGCAACGGACGATGTGCTATCGCGACCGGAGCCGACGAGCCGCACGCGCAGTCCCTACACGGGCGCGAGGCGGAACGCCGTGCCCGGCGTGTACAGGGCATCGATGCCGAACGGCAAGAAGATGAGCCTGATGCGCGTCATGTTCACCGACTTCTGCAAGTACGATTGCCACTACTGCCCCAACAGCAACTGGGTGCCGCGACGGCGCTACGCATTCAAGGTGGACGAGCTGGCGAACGCGTTCGCCGAGCTGCATCGCCGGCACACGGTGAGCGGGCTGTTCCTGAGTTCGGGCATCGCGGGGACCAGTTCGAAGACTACAGAGCGGATGCTCAAGGTGATCGACGTGATCAGACGCAAGCAGGGCTTTCGAGGATACATTCACATGAAGGTTATGCCTGGAACCGAGAGGCAGTTCGTGGAGGAGGCCCACAGGCTTGGCACGCGGCTGTCGGTGAACATCGAGTCGCCGACCGGCGAGATGCTGAGCCGGATCAGCCCGATGAAAGACATGCAGCGCGACATCCTCGATCCGATGGGGTGGGTTGACGACATGATCCGGCGCAACGGTCGCGGCAATGGCGCGGTGGGCCAGGCGACACAGATGGTTGTCGGCGCCGCGAACGAGACGGACTGGGACATCTTCAAGCGCATCGACCAACTGTACGGCGACTGGAACTTCAAGAGGGTGTACTACTCGCCGTTTCAGCCGATCCGACACACGCCGCTGGAGGAACTTCCCGCGACGCCGATGATCCGCGAGCACAGACTGTACCAGGTGGACTGGCTGAAGCGAATCTACCGGTTCTCCAACGAGGAGATAGGCCTCGCGTACGACCCGAACGGGTACCTGCCGCATGAAGACGATCCGAAGACATCGATCGCGCTGGGAAACCTCGAAAGCTTCCCGATTGACGTCAACGAGGCCAGCGAGGCGCAACTGCTGCGGGCTCCCGGCGTGGGGCCGACCTCGGCCAAGCGCATCCTGAGCAACCGGGCGAGGCACTTGATCGACACGTGGCGCGATCTGCAGTCGATGGGCGTGGTGCGGAAGCGGGCTTGGCCCTTCCTGCGATTTCGAGGGTACCGTCCGCCCACGGCAAGGCAACTGAGGCTGGACCTGTTCGGCGAGGCTGCGAAGGAGGGCCGCAAACAGGCGGTGGCTGCGGGGACGACGGGCGCTCCCTGCGGCGCGGCGTCGTCATGCGCCGGCTGCCCGCTGTACGGAACGCCGGGGCATCCCGGGAGCTAGCGGCAACGAGCGGGGGCCGGGCCAAGGCAGCGGGCCCGGGTTCGGGCCGCTACATGCACGTGCGGGGAAGGTTTAGGATGTGGGCAACGCATTCGCGCCGTCCCAGGAGACCTCTTGAGCACTTCGAGCACCACGCTTCCGGTCGCAATCGAGCTTGATTGCGGACTGCCCACGGCCGATCTTTTCGAGAGGTTTCTTGATTTGCCCTACCCAGTGCTGTTGGACGCCGCTCGGCCCGACCCGGTGGGGCGACGATTCTCATACATCGCGGCGGAACCATTCGCGGTTGTTCGTTCGAAGGGCCGGTGCGTGCGGGTCGAGTCGGAAGGCGGCGCGCGGGTGGTGTCCGGGAGCCCGTTCGACGTGCTGGAGGGGCTGCTCGACAAGCACCAGTTCCCTACCCTGCCCGACCTGCCGCCATTTCAAGGCGGAGCGGCCGGGTACTTCGCGTACGAGCTTGGCAGGCACCTGGAGAGGCTTCCCTGCCAGGCAAGGGACGACCTGAACTTGCCCGAAATGTGCGTGGGGCTGTACTCGTGGGTGATCGCCCGAGACGAGTTGGGTGAGCGGACGTGGGTCATTTCGACGGGGCATCCCTCCGGAGACCGTGGCGGCGCTGAGAGGGAGGCGGAGCGAGTGCGGGCGAGAGCGCTGGGGCCGCCGGCCGTTCAGCCAGCGCAGGCCTGGCCCAAGGCATCGAGCTTGAGCGCGAACATGACGAAGGAGGAGTACGTCGAGGCACTCTCGGCAATCAAGCGCTACATTGTGGCCGGCGACATCTACCAGGTGAACTTTTCCCAACGATTCGAGGCCGAGCTGGATGGCGAGGCATGGCAACTCTACCGAAGGCTGCGTTCGATGAACCCGGCGCCGTTCGGGTCGTTCCTGGGCCATCCGGAGGTTGCGGTGCTGAGCGCGTCGCCGGAGCTGTTTCTGGAGTCAACGGGCGAGGAGGTCAGCAGCCGGCCGATGAAGGGCACGCGGCCGCGATCGGCGAGCACGGCCGAGGACAGGAGGCTGGCAGCCGAGCTGGCGGCGAGCGTGAAGGACCGGGCGGAGAACGTGATGATCGTGGACCTCGTGCGAAACGACCTTGGGCGCGTGTGCGAGCCGGGCACGGTGCTCACTTCGCAGCTGTTTGGGATCGAGCAGTACGAGACGGTCCAACAAATGGTGTCAGCGGTAAACGGCAGGCTGAGGCCCGGAGTTGGCGCGCTTGGGCTAATGAAGGCGTGCTTCCCCGGAGGGTCGGTCACCGGTGCGCCGAAGATCCGAGCGATGGAGATCATCGATTCGCTGGAGCCGACGCAGCGCAGCGTCTACTGCGGGGCGATCGGCTACATCGGATTCGACGGCGCGATGTCCATGTCGATGCCGATCAGAATCATGTTGGTCAAGGAAGGCCGAGTCTACTTCCAGGTCGGCGGAGGCATCGTGTACGACTCTGACTCGGAGGCCGAATACCAGGAGACGCTGGACAAAGCCCGCGGGTCGCTTCTGGCGCTTGGGCTGGCCTAGGGACGACTACTCTGCGCCCGTCAGTCCTGCCCTGGGAGCGCCGACCAGGCAGGCCATGTTGCCTGACGGGTGGCGGTTCTCGTGCATCAACTGGTGGGCCAGCGGTATCTCCTCGAAGGAGAACGCCTGAGACAGGCAAGGAGAGATGCGACCCTCTGCGATCAAGTTGTTGGTGGCAATCGCCTCTTCGTTGTTGAATCCGTGCGAGCCCTGGAACCGCTTCTGGCGCACCCAGTGGTACCGCAGATCCAATACGGCGTTGTAGCCGGTGGTGCCGGCGCAGATGACGACCGAACCGCCTGTGTCGCAGACGAATATGGATGTGGGCACGGTGTCCTCGCCTGGGTGCTCGATGACGATACGGGGGCTCTTGCGCTCTCCCAGCACGTCCCAGATGGCGGCGCCGAACGCGCGGGCGCCCCTCATCCACTTGCCATATGCCTCATCGTCCTCCCAGTGCGGCATCATGCCCCAGTGGTCGAAGTCGCCGCGGTTGACGTAGCCCTTCGCGCCCAAGTCGATGCAGTATTGGCCGCGCTCATCGTTGGAGACGACGGCAACCGGTATGGCGCCCCACTCTCGGGCGATCTGGATGGCGAGCGAGCCGAGGCCGCCGGAGCCGCCCCAGACCAGGACTACGTCGCCCTCCTGCACCTTGTGCTCCGGCCAGCCGAGCAGCATACGGTAGGCCGTTCCGGCGACGAGCATGTACGACGCGGCGGCTTCCCACGTCAGATTGGGCGGCTTTGGCAGGCACTGGTGTTCGCGAACCTTGGTGAACTGGGCAAAGCTGCCGAAGCTGGTCTCATAGCCCCAAATGCGAAAGGACCTGGCGTAGGTCGGCTCGCCGCCCGCCTTGACGAACGGCTCATCCGGGTCCCAGAGGCAGTTGTGGAGCACGACGTGGTCTCCCACGGAGACGTTGGTCACGCCGTCGCCGACCGCGTACACGATGCCCGACGCGTCGCTGCCGCCAATGTGGAAGTCATTGGGGTCGCCGCCCCTTTGACGGACCGCGATCACGTCGATGGGGTATGCGAGCGAGGCCCACACGTTGTTGTAGTTCACGCCCGCCGCCATGACGCTGACGAGCACCTCGCCGGGACCGACCTCGGGAACCTGGATGCGCTCGACCTGGAAGGCCTGCAAGGGATCGCCGAACCTGTCCTGGCGGATTACTTGGGCGTGCATGTACTCCGGAACCTCTCCGAGAGGCGGCAGGGTCCCTACATCGTAGATCTCTTTTCCGGAAGTGTTGGTCATCTCTAGTCCTTGTTCGGATGGGCAGTCTGAAGCCATTTGCGGGCCTGCGCCAGTTTATCAAAGGCCACTGAGGTCTTGATACTTTCTTGACATGGAGGCGTCAAGCTGCGGCCAAACCTGTTGGACGTTAGGAGACGTATCAAATGAAGAAGAGGTTTCTTGTAGGCATGGCGGCTGCCGCGTTGCTTGCGGTGGGGTTGTTGGGCGGCGTGGTCCTGGCGCAAGAGGGTGACACGGACGAATCTGAGTCCAAGTCCCTATTCGAAAGGATCGCGGAGATAGTGAATGTCGATGGTGTGAACGCAGACGATGTCGAGAGCGCATTCAACGAGGCGAGGCAGGACATGCAGACGGAGAGGCTCAGCGCATACCTCGACAAGCTGGTCGACGACGAGGTCATAGACCAGGACACTGCGGACGAGTACCTGGAGTGGTATGAAGACAGGCCGGAAGGGCTGCCGAGCTTCAGATTCGGCACGAGCGGACTCTCGTCTTTTCATAGGAGCGGCGGGAAGAACGGTGGGACGTCCTGGCACTCTCGCGGGCATTTCAGTTTCAAGTCTCACAAGTAAGTTACGGATGAGCAGATGACAACAGTAGAGGCGCCGGCCGAAGAGGGGGCGACAAGGGCCAACGGTTACAATCAACACTCAAGTCCTGACGCAGGGGACGAGCGTATGCCAGCCAGGATACTCGTTGTGGAGGATGATCCCGACACCTCCCAACTCGTTCGCCTGTACCTCTCTCGCGACGGCCATGAGGTCATGGCGGCGTCTGACGGCGTCAAAGGGCTCACCATGGCAAGAGAGGAAGCGCCCGACCTGGTGGTGCTCGACCTGATGCTTCCAGGACTCGACGGCATCGAGATCTGCCGGGAGCTACGCGGGTACTCGAACGTTCCGATTATCATGGTCACGGCGAGGGTGGAGGAGGACGACCGGTTGGCGGGGTTGGAGCTTGGGGCCGACGATTACATCACGAAGCCGTTCAGCCCCAGGGAACTGGCAGCACGCGTCAGAGCGGTACTCAGGAGGACATCCCACGAGGCGCAGGAAAGGCCGGCCGCAGTGTTGGAGCGGGGCGGCGTCAGCCTGGACTTTGCCCGACGCGAGGTGTTCGTGGAAGGGAAGCCTGCAAGCCTGACTCGGACGGAGTTCGACATTCTGGCCGTGCTGATGCGGAATCCCGGCCGGGTGTTCTCGAGAGAGGAGATTATCGACCGCGTATTCGGGGACGACTTCGACGGGTTCGATCGCACGGTGGACACGCACGTCTCCAACTTGCGAAGGAAGCTGCAGGTGAGGTCCGACGGGCCCCGGCACATAACCACCGCGTACGGAGTCGGCTACCGGTTCGATGCTTAGGAGGATACTGGCGAGCCTACAGTTCAGGCTCGTTGTCAGCTTCGCGCTTGTGCTCTCGTTGACGCTGGCGGGAGTGAGCTTCTACATAGGAGCAATGGCCGACAGAGATGCGACCCGATTCGAGCGGGACGTCGAGGACGCTCGTCAGCAGCGGATCCAGGAGATCGTAACACGCGTCTATCTCAGCCGGTTCAACTCGCTGGCGCTGCAGAGGGCCGTGGAGCACGCAGGATCATTCTACGGCTGGCGACTCATACTCAACGACCCGCACGGGCGATTGCTGGCCGACTCCCACTTCATGCAAGCGCTTCCGGAACTAGGCCCGTCTCCAACCATGAGACGTATTGACATCGTGTCTTCGGGCCGGCCCGCGGCGACGTTGTGGGTCGAACTGAAAGAAGGCCCCGAGCAGCATGACTTGGCGGAGCCGGAAGCAAGCAGGCTCGTTGGCGACCTCAACAGGTCGCTGGTCTGGGCCGGCCTAGCGGGCGGGCTGATCGGCCTGATCGTGCTATCAGCGTTGTCGCAGAGCGTGCTGGCGCCCGTGAGGGCGCTGGGGCGCGCGGCGCAGCGACTGGGGGCCGGAGACCTCGCGTACAGGGTTGAGGAGCCCGGACGCGACGAAATCGGCGACCTCAGCCGCACTTTCAACTCCATGGCGGATGGGCTGGAGACGGCGGAGCAACGCCGGAGGGCGCTGGTTGCTGACGTGGCCCACGAACTGCGTACGCCGCTATCCAACATCCAAGGCTACCTGGAGGCCGTCAAGGACGGAGTGCTGGAAACGGACGACGAGACAATCGACACAATCTACGGTCAGGCGCGGCAACTTTCGAGGCTTGTCGAAGACCTGCGAGTGCTCGCCATGGCCGAGTCGGGCGCGTTAAGTCTGGACCTCGCGGAGACGTCAATGGGAGAGTTGTTGAGGCAGTCGGCGGATGCGTTCCTGCCGCGCGCTGCGACCCGTGGCGTGTCACTCCAAGTGCAAGTCAACGAAGGAGCGCCGATAGTCATGGCCGACCGGGCACGTATCGAGCAGGTCCTGGGGAACCTCATCGACAACGGGATTACGCACTCTCCGGAAGGGAGGACAGTTTCGCTGACCTGCGAGCGCTCTGACGAGGGCGGCGCGAGGGTCGCGGTGGCCGATAGCGGGCCGGGGATTCCGGCCGACGAAGCGGAGATGGTGTTCGAGCGGTTCTACCGCGTGGACCCGTCGCGAAGCAGGGCTACGGGAGGAGCGGGTCTTGGGCTCACGATCGCGAGGCAGCTGATCGAGGCGCACGGTGGCCGCATCTGGCTAGACAGCGCCGAGGGCGAGGGGAGCACGTTCATCTTCGAATTACCCCCGGCCTAAGGGCGGGTTGCCGGCGGCCAGGCGAGGGCGGCAGGCCGGATGGGCGCGGCCCTATAATGAGGCCATGCTGGTACGAGACATCGGGGAGTTTGAACTGATCGGCATACTTGCCGAGACGCTGGAGGCCGGAGACGCTCCCACGGGCGTCGGGTTCAAGGCTCACGGGCTGCCAAAGCTACGGCTGGATATCGGCGACGACGCGGCGGCGTGGGACGCGCCGGCCGGGGCCACGGTCCTGACTACGGACACGATGGTTGACGGCGTTCACTTCACCACTGAGACGATTTCATGGCGCGACCTCGGCTGGAAGGCGGCTGCCGTGAACCTGAGCGACATCGCGGCGATGGGCGCATGGCCGGAGTTCGCCGTAGTCACGCTGGGCCTGACGGGGGCGGAACCGGTGGACGGCGTGAAGGCCATGTACCGGGGAATGAAGGACCTTTGCGGGCGGTTTGAAGCACAGGTCATTGGCGGCGACATCGTGCGAGCGCCGGTCCTGTTCATCACCGTTGCCATGACAGGCGCCGCACATGGACAAGGTGCGGCTCTGCTGACGCGGGACGCAGCCAGGGCCGGGGATGTGATCGCGGTTACCGGGAGCCTCGGAAGCTCGGCAGGCGGGCTGGCGCTTCTTACGGAGGGCTCGACGGGTGCGGATGGGCCAGTGGCCGAGCACCTGCTGGAGGCGCACCGGCGGCCGATGCCGCGTGTCGGCGAGGGTGTCTTGCTGGTGCGGCACGGTGTTGAGGCAGCGATGGACGTAAGCGACGGGCTCGTCGCGGACCTGGCGAAGATGTGCGAGGCGAGCGGGGTGTCGGCGGTTGTGCGGGCCGACATGTTGCCCATCGACGAGCGCCTTGCCAACGTCTTCCCCGACCAGTGTGCGTCTATGGCACTCGAAGGCGGCGAGGACTACGAGTTGCTGTTCACGGCGCCGTTGGGGGTTGTGGAGCGCGCCTCGGTAGAGATTGACGTTCCGGTAACCGTCATCGGGGAGATTCGGGAGGGAGACGGCGGCGTGGAGGTGATTGACGGCCTCGGCGAAGAGCTGCGCGTTGGCGCTGGGGGCTGGGACCACTTCGGCGCCGGAGATGGGGCGTAGGGGGTGGACCGCGCGACGATCCGGGTGGACGTGGAGGGCGCGGCTCGAGCGAGTGAAATCATCGCGGACCTCAGGACGGCGGCGGAGACGCTGTACTTTCCGATGAGGGTGGTCGGATTCTGGGACCACGGGAGCGAGCTGCACCTCTGCCCGCACGAGGAGCGCAGGCAGGAATGTCCGCACATGATTCCGGAAGGGGAGCCGGGCCGCGTGGACTACGTGGTCAGCTTGCAGAGGGAGCGGCAGGCGAACCTGGAGATCTACTTTGAGCACGCTGACGTGTCGATGTACCTTCGGTAGAGGGAGGCTGCTGTCATTGATTCGCGTGCTGGAAGCTTGACCAGCATTCGACGGTCTACATAGACTCGATTTATGGCCTTGGAGCAGCCTTCGAGCGCATTGTTCACGGACCTGTACCAGCTGACGATGGTCCGGGCCTATCTGCGGAGCGGGAAGACGGGCGAGGCGGTGTTCAGCCTGTTCATCCGGCAGTACCCGCAGGACCGCGGCTACTTCGTGTTCGCGGGGCTGGAGGACGTGCTGACGTACCTCGAAGGGTTCCGGTTCACCGAGGCAGATATCGAGCACCTGCGGCGGGGCGGCCGGTTCGACGAAGAGTTCCTGGAACAGCTTGCCCGGGTCTCGTTTACGGGGGACGTCCGGGGGATGCGTGAAGGGACGGTCTTCTTCACGGACGAGCCGGTGCTCGAGGTGCGGGCGCCGCTCATCGAGGCGCAGCTCGTGGAGACGCGGCTGATCAACATCGTCAACCTGCAGACGATCCTTGCCACGAAGGCGTCGCGGGTGGTCGCGGCTGCGAGGGGGAGGCCGGTCGTGGACTTCGCGGCGAGGCGGACGCACGGGATGGAGGCGTCGTACTCTTTTGCGCGCTCGGCGTACATGGCCGGGTTCGAGGGCACGAGCAACGTGGGCGCGGCGGCGGAGTACGGCATCCGGCCGGTGGGGACAATGGCGCACTCGTTCGTCACGGCGTTCGCCCTCGAGACGGAGGCGTTCCGGGAGTACGCAAGGTCGTTCCCCGACGACTGCACGCTGCTGGTGGACACGTACGACACGGTGGAGGGCGTGAGGCGAGCGATCGAGGTGGCGCGGGAGCTGCGGGAGCACGGTCAGCGGCTGCGGGCGGTGCGGCTGGACAGCGGGGACCTGGACGAGATGGCGCGGCGGAGCAGGGCGATGCTGGACGAGGCGGGATTCCCGGAGGTGGAGGTGTTCGTGTCCGGCGGGCTGGACGAGTTCGAGGTCGAGGAGCTGGTGTCGGGCGGCGCTCCGATCAACGGGTTCGGGGTCGGCACGAAGGCGGGCGTCTCGGCAGACGCTCCGTGGACGGACTGCGCGTACAAGATGGTCGAGTTCGAAGGACGGCCTGTGATGAAGCTCAGCAGCGCGAAGGTGTCCGCGCCCGGGCCGAAGCAGGTGTACCGGTCCAAGGGCGAGGACGGGATGATGAACAACGACGTGCTGGCGGCGGCCGGCGAGCCGGCGCCTCAGGGCCGAGCCGGCCTGCTGACGGAGGTCATGCGCGGCGGGAGGCGGGTCGCTCCCCAGCTCTCCCTGGCGGAGGTGCGGGAGCACTGCCTGCGGGGTCTCAGCGAGCTCCCGGCTGCGTACAAGGCGCTGCGATCGCCGGCACCGTACCGGGTGAAGGTCAGCGAGGGCCTGCGGCGGTTGAGCGAGGCCACCGCGGCGCGCGTGCGGTCGGAAGGCTGACGACCTAGCCTGGAGGGGGTTGCCAGCCGCCGAGGGTTGACTCGACCTGGGCGGCGAGGGCGAGGGTGATGTCTTCGCGCCAGGGGGCTGCGACTAGCTGGACGCCTATGGGCAGGCCTTCGGGGGATGTGCCTGAACGGACGACGGCGCCGGGCCAGCCGGTGAGGTTGTAGGCCATCGAGTAGAGGTAGCCGGGGTAATACTCGTCGCCGTTCGACTGGCCGTGCTCCATCGCCGGGTGACTGTGGTTCGGGCAGAGGATGGCGTCGTAGCCGGCCAGGAAGGCGAGCATGTCCCTCCGGAACTGGTCCACCCAGACGAGGGTCTCTGCGAGGTCTGCTACCGACTCGGCATAGTGGTGCTGCGACTCGATTGTCTCCTTGGTGAGTTGGTGCGCCTCGGTGGTGCCCGCGCGCTCCAGGGCGCGCCTGATCTGGTCTCCGCCGTCGGCGCTGTAGAAGGCGTTGGTGCGGTCCCACATGCTGTCGAGGCAGGCGGGATGCGTCTCATCCACGGTTGCGCCCGCGTCGGCGAGGGCTTGGGCGGCGTCTCGGACTGCCATCGCGGTCTCGGGGGTTACCGGCGCCTCGGAAATCTCTGTGTGGTATGCGACGCGCAGGCTCGAAACATCCACCTCGGCGGGGTCGCGCAAGGGCACGGGGAAGGCGGAAGGGTCAATGCCGTCGGGTCCCGCGATGACCGGCAGTGAGAGTACGAGGTCTTCGACGTAGCGGGCCATGGGGCCGATCTGCCAGAGGCGGTCAAAGATGCCGTCCGCGGACGGGTAGTGGCCGGTGCTGGGGACGAGGCCGGAGGTGGCCTTGATGCCCGCGATGCCGCAGAAGTGGGAGGGCGACCGGACGCTGCCGCCGACGTCGCTCCCCATGCCGAGCGGCGACATGCCCGCGGCGATGGCGGCGCCTTCTCCGCCGCTGCTGCCGCCGGTGACGCGCTCGTGGTGGTATGGGTTCACGGTGCGGCCGTACACGAGATTGTCGGCCTCGCCGGCCAGTGAGAGCTCGGGGAGGTTGGTCTTGCCGATTACAACTGCGCCTGCGTCCTTGAGCCGTGCCACGACGGTGGCGTCGCGGTCGGGGACGTAGTTCGCGCGGCCCAGGGTGCCTCCGGTGGTGACGACGCCTGCGGTCTCGATGGCGTCCTTGATGGTGACGGGCACACCGTGGAGCGGGCCGGCGACGTTCCCGCGGTGCTGCTCTTCGTCTAGGCGGCGGGCGTCGGCGAGGGCGGAGTCGGCCATCACGACCACGACGGCGTTGATCGCCGGATTGAGCTCATCGATGCGGTCGAGGTGGGCGCGGACGACCTCTTCGGAGGAGGCCTTCCCTTCGCGGATGAGCCTCGCAAGTGTAGCGGCGGATTGGAAGGTCAGGTCAGTCATGGGTCACCGTTCCCTGTGCTCAAAGTGGGGCCATGCTAACCGCACTTGGGAGCCGATTGCACGGGTGCCGCCGTAGCTGGGCGGGCGGCAAATCGGGTGATTGCGAAAAAATGTGTTGCATTTTGTCGCATTATGGTGCATTTCATAGCTGGGACGGGGGAGATTTCGCAGCACCAGCGAAACCCTGGTGCAACTTGAACGCAGCAGCTTCGGAACAGAGATGCAACACGAATGCAACATGGCCAGAGTGCGCCCCCGTATCAGCACACGGGACAGGGTCCTTCGGCTGTGCTCAATCAGTAAGCTCAGGATGGCGTCCGGGTGGCTACTGGGCCCCTGTGATGCGGCGGTGTCCGGAACATCGGCCAAGAGAGGCCACTTCGCAGCTGAGGCGCGAGGCCGAAGGCTGCGCAGGGGGACAAAAGCGGCCACTTTCGGCCACGAGCGGAGGGCGTCCTCCAGGGGCGATCCTGCGGTGCGACAGTTGTGTGATATTGCTTGCATGCATCTATCATAGTACGAGTGTTCGGGTAGCGCAAGGTGTGGTTGCCGGAGGGCCTGAGGACCTCGAAGTGTGGACATGTCGAGGGCTAGGTAGAATTGGAAGTCATGACCAAGCAAGAAGATTTCCAGAACCGCGCGTTGGCCTTACTCTTCCGGGAGCAGGGACTGACCGCGGACTTCGAGAAGCGTGTAGGACGCAGGAAGTTAGATGTCGTTGCGGAAGTCGAGGGTCTTCAGGTTGTGCTGGAGGCGGAGACCGGGTTCCACAAGAAAGCATTGGCCATCAAGGATGCGGACGCGCGACTGAGGCAGAAGCTGGCAACCATCGCGTTCGCTGTCTGCTACCCAGAAGGGGTTACGGAAGAAAGCCTAGCCACAGATGTCTTGACATGGACGGTCCGTGTGAAGGCGGGCGAGCCGCAAGGTGAGTGGTCTTCGGGCGGCGTGGCCCAACTGGCGCAGGCGGTGCAGCAGGCGCCTCACTCCCTAAGCGGGGCGGACATCGCGGCGCGGCTGCTCTCGGATGGACTGGACTCGGTGGTGCAAAGGCTGGCAACTCCCGTGCGCAAGGCCCTGGCGCAGACGCTCGATCTTCCAGCAACCAAACCGGGAAAGGGGAAGCAGGGCGACAGGTACTTCGTGGCCGCCAAGCGAGGGATGTTGGTCGTCGCCACGGCGATGCTGTTCCATCACCGGCTTCAAGGGCACCTTCCGACGCAGCGGCCCAGCAACTACCCGGGGATTTGGCCGCCAGCTAGCGCAACGGAATGTGCCGAAGCGGACGCAACGATTAACGCATACCGGGAGGCATGGAGAGGCATCCTGGCCGTGGACTACCGTCCAGTGTTCGAGACGGGACGTGCTGCGTTGGCGGCGTTGACGGTCGACCCGGACACGGGCCAGGCGGTGCGCAGCCTAGCCGAAACGGTATTGCGCGTCTCGGAGCACATAACCGGGCTTCGCCATGACCTGCTTGGTCGCATCTTCCACGGAGTTCTGGAAACGGCGCGGTATGACGGATCGTATTACACATCCACGGCCGATGCTGTGCTCCTAGCAACCTTGGCATTGCAGGAGAAGGACTGCGACTGGTCGGACGCGAACGCGGTGGCCAACCTGCGGATATGCGATCCCGCCTGCGGCACGGGAACGCTGCTGATGGCTGCCGCCGAGCGCATTCGCGACCTCCGAAACGCTACCGGGCGCGGGGACCCAAAGGACCAAGAGGCGCTTGACTTAACGCTTGTCGAGGACGTGCTGTGGGGCTATGACGTGAACGTGACGGCGACGCACATGGCGGCCAGCACGCTGGGGATGCTCTCGCCAACAACCAGCTTCAACCGGATGAACATACACAGGGCGCTGCTGGGCGTGTTCGACGGCGAAGCGTTCCTCGGCTCGTTGCACTTCCTCACCGGGCAGGCCCGGCTTGCCGCATGGCCTTCCATCACGCAGCAGGTGGAAACTGAGCAGGGAATGGCCGAGCCGCCCCCGCCTATGGACCTGGTAATCATGAATCCGCCGTTTACGCGCGACAGCTTGCGACATGACCAGTTTAGTCGGGCTGAAGAGCAGGCTATCAAACAGCACGAGAGAGGGTTGTTTGCCGACAGTCCCACGTACATGGCCGGCAATAGCGGAGCCTTCATGATCTTGGCCGATCATCTCAGCAGGGACCACAAGGGAGACATTGCAGCGGTCTTGCCCCTGATGGGAATCACAGACAAGTCTGGACTGGAAATCCGAAGATTCTTAGGAAGGCGCTATCACGTTGACACCATTGTCAGTTCGCACGATCCAAACCGCATCGCATTCTCGGAGAACACCACGATCGGTGACACCTTGGTGATTTGCCGAGGTTGGAGTGGGAACGGGGCAAAGCCTCCCACGCGGGTTATAAATCTTGCCCGTAACCCAGCGACGCCCATTGAAGCTCTGGACACGGCCGCAAAGATCGAGCGGGTGACCGCACCAGAGGGAGGGAAAGCCAACGCCTTCACGGTTCAGCATGTGGATCCGGAGCGGATCGAGCGGGGTGACTGGTTCGCAGTCAATTTCCTATCTTCGTTCCTGGTGGAGGCTTTCCAAACGCTGAGCGAAACGAACCCAGCAACTGTTCTGACAGCGCGGCTTAGCGACTTTGCCGACATTGGGCCTGCGGGGCAAAGAATCCGCGACGCCTACACACGGTCGGACATGCCAACCGACTCAGCAAGGCGGGCGCTCTGGTTCCACAAGACGGAAGTCACACAGTCGATGCGTGCAGAGACGGACGTCTACATTGAGCCGAAAGCGTCAAAGCGACACCTTGCTGATAGGTACTGGGACCAACGCGGTAGTCTATTGTTGCCCACGAATCTTTGGTTACCTCTTGCCCGAGTAGCGGCGGTCATGCTGCCAGAAGCAGCCGTTGGATCACGCTGGGTGCCGTGCCGCCCTCACGACGAGGGCATCGCGAAGGCGCTGTGCCTGTACCTGAACTCCACGCCGGGCCTGCTTTCCCTGCTGGGCGCGCGCGACAACCGAAAACCGTCTTACCCGTCGTTCTCGCTGGACACGCTGCGGGCGCTGCCTGTGCCCGACTTCGGTGCGCTTGGCGCTGCCGAATTGGACCACTTGGACAAGTGGTTCGACTGGCTGGGCTACGAGACGCTGCAGTCGTTCCCACAGATGCACGAGGACCCGGTCCGGCGGCAGATCGACGACAAGGTGATCGAGGCGCTGGGCCTAGACGGCGAATGGGTTGCGACGATCAGGCGGGAGCTGGCAAGGGAGCCGTCGGTCACGGACAGGCGTGTGGGGGAAGGGGGTTAGTGGTGGGAGGAGTCTGTATCCTCGGCGGCGAGCGTCTGGGTGCGGGTTTCGAGTTCGGCGGGGGTGAGGAGGTTGTGGTCGAGAGCCAGGCGCTCGAGGGCTCGGAGCCAGCGTTGGTAGTAGTTGACGTGGATGCCCTGCTGCTCGTCGTGAGCGGTCTCCTCGATGAGCCTGTCGCTGAAGGCTGTCCAGTCGTATAGGCCGCTCTCGTTGAGGGCTACCGCGAGGCCGAAGGCGCGGCCTTCCCATGGCTCGGCGAAGACGAGCTCGCCGTTTCGGCGAGGGAGCGCCGCGGAGCCGGGCATGGCGGAGATGGCGCGGTCTGGATTGGGTTGGTTCATTAGGTTGTGTCTGATCTTATATCGAATGTTGGCTGCATAAATTGCGATGAATCCCCTCGCACCGCCCCATTCACCCTCATACTTCGACAGGCTCAGCACAGGCTTGTGCAACCGGGCACATGGGTAACACCTAAACCGGGCACCTTGGTAACACTTTGGTCGCGGTACTAAGCACATGACTGGTGTGGTCGTCCAACAGCCCAATGCTCAGTGGTCCGTACATGAGCGTCCAGTACCTGGAGTTCTTCTGCACCAGGCCCACCGGTTCGCCTATGAGCGCTTCACTGAGGTATACCAACTCTCCCCTCCACTTGATCTGTCCGTTCGTCCTCACCCTGCGTACGGTCACTGCGCTTCCATACTCTGGAGATTCCACTCGCTTGGGGTACTCCCGCACAGACGGCCGGTACACTCGAGATGGAGGCTGCTGTCCCAGCGCCTCGTGCGGACGACGCTCGTTGTAGCTGTCCCTGAAGGCGTCGAACGCTCTCTGCTGGCTCCTTCGACTCGCCCTGGGTGGGGCTGCCGTCTCCTCCTTCAGTGTCCTGTGAAGACGCTCCAGCCTCCCGTTCTGCTCCGGATGCCCCGGCTCGATGCGCTCCGGGGTGATCCCCAGCTTGATCCACCAGATCGACAGTGTGGTCAGGCCTCCCAGTCCAACGCTTCCAAACGGCGGCCCGTTGTCCGTGCGTATCGCCCGCGGCAGTCCGTACTCTCTGAACGCTCTGTCCATCACCCCGTGAACCTGCGCCGTCCTGGGCTGAGCCAGACCCCTGCATGCCAGAAGGTAGCGAGAGGACGCATCCTGCACGGTCAGCGGGTCCACTCGCTTGCCGTCCTTAGTTCTAATCCAACCCTTGAAGTCGACGCTCCACACGTCATTGGGATGGACCGCCTCGGTGAACGGCTCACTCCACGCAGAGGCCTTTCTGCGGCGACGCCTCCGCTTGACCAGCCCCGCACGGTCCAGTATCTCTCCTGCCGTACTGGGCGCCGGCCAGACCACCTCGGGCTCCTCAGCTCGCAACCAGGCCACCAGCTTCTTGGGACCCCATGTCGGGTTGGCTCGCTTGGCCTCGATCAATCGCCTGGATACCTCCGGACTGGTCGCGTTCGGATGCCTATGAGGCGCGCTGCTGCGGTCCCCAAGACCCTCGAACCCAAACTCCCTGTACCGGTTGATACGCTTGTGCCCCGTCCTTCGACTGATCCCGAACAGACGGCACAGCCCGGACACCGATTCCTCTCCCGTCAACCACATCTCTATGAACACCCTCTGCTCACAGGCGGCGCTGGACTCCTTCCACGGCATCACAATACTCCTCATAAGGTCTCCCCTTATGGTGGAACAAAGTGTTACCCATGTGCCCGGTCTATGTGTTACCAAGGTACCCGGTCTGTACCCACCTCAATCCTCTCCCATCAAGGGAGTGGAGGACTCGTTGGGCGAGCGAAGGTATGCGACAGAGGTCATCCAGCGTCTGTTGGCTGCTCCGGGCGTTCGGCCACCACTTCCCTGCCCATTCACCCTCATACTTCGACAGGCTCAGCACAGGCTCTCAGTCCTCTCCCATCAAAGGGGGAGGATGTCTTTGATTCGGGCGGCGGCGGGGTGTGCAATGGTTGGTCTTATGAGGCTGTGACTTGGGCGGGTTTGGGGATGCCTACGCCTATCATGGAGTCGCGGGTTACCAGGGCGGCTAGCTCGTCTTCGGAGAGGTCTTCGGTGCCGGGCGGACGCTCGGGCAGGACCATGTAGCGGAGGTCGGAGTTGCTGTCCCACACGCGGACTTCCTTCGCTTCGTCGACCTCGAGACCGAATTCCTTCAGGACGGCGCGGGGCTCTTTCACTACGCGGGAGCGGTATGCGGCGTCCTTGTACCAGGTTGGGGGCAGGCCGAGCACGGGCCACGGGTAGCAGGAGCAGAGCGTACAAACGACGACGTTGTGAACTTCAGGCGTGCTTTCGAGGACGACGAGCTCGGCGCCCTCCGCGCCGCCGATTCCGAGCTCGGCGATCGCGTCACTGCCATTAGCCAGCAGTCGCTGCTTGAAATCGGGATCCGCCCAGGCCCTGGCGACGACCTTCGCGCCGTTCAGAGGGCCGATGTCCTGCTCGTACGTGCGGACGACGGCGTCGATGGCGTCGGTGGTCACGAGGCCCTTTTCGACGAGGAGGGACTCGAGGGCCTTCGTGCGTACGGCGTGGTAGGAGTCGTTATCGTGGTGGTGGTCTCCGCTCATGGGGCGCTCCGCTCTGTTTGTGTTGGGTTGTTCGATGACGATGACTGTCTGCCAGCTTGCACACCTTCGGTCAAAGGGTACTCCTTTTCCCGCCCACCCAGCCCAAATGGGCGGGGCTGCGCCCCGCACCCCACTTGGGGTTCCAAGCCTCGAACCCACGGCGAGGGCCGTCGCGGGTTCGGGTTACATTTCACGTTTGATGGGAATCTTACTCCCAACCCTCAACCCTTCGAGGGACCCAGGGCAGGCTCCAGCCCTCTCCCAAGCTTGGGAGAGGGGGCAAACGACCGGCGCAGCCATTCCGCTTTACCTCGATTCTGAACAGCTTCCGGCTTCATCTTGTACGGGAGCGTGAGCGCCCACAGGCGGGGCGGGGCGAGTAACAATGCGCTCTTTCAGTCCTGAGGTTCCAGGTAGCCTTCCCACATGTCGATGTACAGGGCCGCGCCGGGCTCCGCAGAGTCTCCCCACAGCTCGCTACCCTCGAAGCGGACGCAGTAGAGCTGTTGGACGGGGACGTCCTCGCCGGGCGGGACATCGTCCTGGAGGTCGAAGGCGGCGTAGACGGCTGTCACGGCGCCGCGCTTGCCCTGCACGTACCGGGGCAGCCGAGTGTGGCCATCGTGTTGGATGAAGCGGGCGCGTACGGCGTCTCCGACGGCGAACGCGGGCGGAGCGGGCGGCGTCTTGTGCTCCTGGCGCTGCCTGTACATGCCCTCACGGACGCGCTCGGCGAGGTCCGGGTCGATCACGCGCGTTGGGCTTGCATCGGGACTCTGTCGGAAGTGGTCGGTCTTCGCATCGACCTCTTCTTTGGTCAGGACGCCGCTCTCGATGAGGCCGTTCTCGAGGGCGGCCAACCAGCGCTGGTAGTAGCCGGACATGTAGGTGTCGGGATCGAGGGCCTCCAGCCTGCGTCGTGACAGGCCGCCACGGACGGTGGTGGCGAGGCCGAAGACCCGGCCTTCCCACTCGCTGTGGAAGACGGGCTCGTTCTCTTCGGGCTCGACGCGGCCGTAGCCGGGGACGCCGCCCATGTCGTGGATTGCGGTCATGGCGGTGCTACTCTATCACGGGGTGGCTGTCCAAGCGGCGGTGGCCGTCCCACCCACCCGCCCTCTGGACTCCCGACGTGTCACTTCCGGGAATGGCGGCGTAAGGCGGCGAGTGTATACTCACGCCAGCAGAGCGTACGCGAGCGGAGTTCGACTCGTGGATTTCGACAGGAATCACGACGCTAGAGTCAGGGCTGCTGCATTCGACTGGCTTTCCGAGCAAGTTTCGATTCATGGGGACGTGCTCCCGCGAACTACCCTCGTTGAGGGTTTCGATCTAAACGAGCGGCAAGTGCATCTTGTCAGCCGCCAAGGCATCTTCAAGCCTGCTGTCATGGAGTTGCCTCTTTCCATAACGACGTCACCGAATAGTCGATATGGCGATTCGGTAGGCGAAGATAATCTTCTAAGGTACAAATACAGAGGCACCAACCCAGACCACCGTGAGAATGTTGGCCTCCGAGTTGCCATGCAAAACAACCTTCCTCTTGCGTACTTCTACGGAATCGAGCCCGGGAGTTATTTGGCAATGTGGCCAGCATACGTGGTTGGCGATACACCAGACGAGTTGGCCTTCTCCATTGCAATTGACGATGCAGTCCATGCGACCCTATTTCCAGGTCCCCAGGAGGCCTCCGGCAGGATCGCTGAAACCAGACGGGCATATGTGACATCTGTGGCGCGCCAGCGCCTACACCAGAGAGCATTTCGTGCACACATCCTCCGCGCATATCGAAGCCAGTGCGCTCTCTGCCGTTTGAGGCACAGCGAGTTGCTTGACGCGGCACACATCGTGCCGGACTCGGAGCCAGAGGGCGAACCCGTTGTGCGGAACGGAATCGCGCTCTGTAGATTGCATCACGCGGCTTACGACCGTTTCTTTGTTGCTGTGCGGCCAGACCATGTCATTGAAGTTCGCGGAGATGTCCTCGAAGAGATTGACGGCCCGACACTCCAACATGCGATTCAAGGGCTCCATGGCCAGCGAATCGTGTTGCCAAGGAAGGTGGTAGAACGCCCCGCACCTGAGCTATTGAGCCTGCGCTACGACCGCTTCCTGGAGGTGGCGAGAAGGCGGTGACTCTCAGGGACAGCTCTTTTCGGCTGGCTCAAGGCTTGCGCTCCCTCGCCCCATTGCAAGAGGGATGTCTCCCTCTAGACTCCCTAGACCGAAGGAGGTACTCGTCTTGGACACAACAGTTATACTAAGAGCAAATGGTCTAACACTAGAGCCCGGAGCCTAGAGATGAATGGTGACCCCACTTCCCGACAAGACGGTCCCAAATGGCGCCGCCGCCTCTTGCTGCCGGCTTACAGGGCCGGTGATGCGGCGCGTTACTCTGGAACATCCACCCAGACCGTCAGTCGATGGTGCGATCTGTTTACGGAACGCCGAAAAGGGGCGAGACTCTCCTACCTTGAGTTGATCGAAGTGGCGGTCGTAGCCAGCTTCCGGCGGGCAGGCGTGTCTCTTCAGAGAATCCGCCGGACACAACAGTATGCGGCCCAAGTCCTGAATGAAGAGTTTCCGTTTGCCCAACTCAATTGGAAGACGGAGGGACAACACCTGCTGGTAGACCTTCGCCAGATTGAGGGCGACGCAGAACTGGACAATCTCATCGTGGGCGACAGTCATGGCCAGGTCACATGGCCCGAAGTGATCGCGGACAGGTTCATGGAGTTCGACTACGAGGATGACCTAGCCATCAAGTGGCACGTTGGGGGCAGAAACAGCGGTGTCACGATCGATCCTCGAATGCGATTTGGAGCACCGACAGTCAGCGGTATTCCCACGTGGATATTGAAGGGACGGTGGGAGGCCGGCGAGAGAATCGAGGAGATCGAGGATGACTTCGGTCTCAGCCGCGATGTCATCTGTGACGGCCTCAGCTTCGAGGGCATACAGGTCGCCGCCTAGACTTCGCATTGACGCCAGAGCCTGTCCTGTTCTTCGACCGCGATGTGGGTACGGCGTTACCCAAGGCGCTCAAGTTGCTTCGGCCGCCGGTGCCTGTTGAGTTTCACCAAGAGCATTTCCCTATGGGCGCCCTTGACGACGACTGGATGCCGATCGTCGGAGAGCGTTCATGGATTTTGGTGGGGCACGACAGCCGCCATCACCTAGTGGCGCCTGAACTCAATGCCATACGGCAGTACGCGATTGGCTGCTTTTATCTGTGGGGCGCTTCAGCACGGACGTGGGACAAGATGATCTGCTTCGCACGTGCCTACGACAGGATGCTGAACGTCATCCGTAACGCACCGCGACCCTTCGTCTACCGGATCCACAAGTCGGGCAGGCTTGTTGCCGTCACATTGCGGGGAGAATAGACGGGCCTAGATTGCACCTCGGATCCAGAGTTAGCAGCCCAACGGAAATCTCACGTTAGTCGTCTTCGCCGTGGAGGCTTTCGCCTCTCAGAAGGCGGGCGGCGATGTCGTAGGTCTGGCCGGTGGCGCGGACCGTCGGCGAGTGGGCCGACAGGAACCTGGCGGCGCCGATCAGGATGTGGTCGCCAGCTGTCGTGCCTGCGAACCCTCCGTGCTGCCGCACGGCTGCCTCGTATATCTGGAACATGTGGAAGCCGGCGTCCTCGCGCAGCAGGGCGTGGCCCATCGAGCGGATAACCTCGGCGGCGCGTCCCTCGGCGAGAAGGTCGGCGACGATCTGGCCGGTCTCGTCGACGTGGCCCTGGGCGTCGAAGGCGTCCAGCAGATCGGCGGTCGTGGCGTTGCCAGCGCGGCCGACGGGGATCGCCTGCTTGGGGACGTTCAGGAAGCGTTCGAGGTGGACGGACATCGCGCCGTCGAAGATACCTCGAGCGAGCAGGCTCGACGGCGAGCGGCGCATGGCCTGATCGACGGCGTTGGCGTATGTGAAGGTGTGGTGAACCGTGTCCCAGTCGGCGAACTCGTTGGTGACGCGGAAGTGGACGGGGCGACGCGCGGCGGCGTACGCGACTGTGGCGGACAGATCGGAGAGGTGCGCGCCATCGGCGACGAGACGGGCCATCTCCTGCAGCGTCTCGTGGGGCTCAGCGTCGAGGATCATCTCGCCGAGCTCCTGGTGGCCGTTCCAGCCGTTCGACTTCGCGGCTCCGCGGGCGATCAGATCGTCCAGTTCGGCGTATAGGTCTTCGAGCAGGGAGGCGAGGTCGACGGGATGCCGCCAGCTTGCGCTCTCCTCCATGCGGGAAGCGGCGACCATGTTGTCGCCGGGGACGAGCGACGGCAGCAGCTCTTCGGCGTGCTCCCAGCCGATGTGGTCGAGGAGCTCGAAGGACTTGTTCGCGAAGTCGAGCGTGTGGCCTTCGCCCAGGAAGAGGTGGTCGGTGCAGGCCGCGTTGACGATGTCCGCGACGGTGCCGGGATCGAAGCCGATGTGGACGGCGGTGCGCAGCGTGCGCTCGGCGGCGTCCGTGGACCTGAGGTTGACGAACCTGCGGAACCAGTCCATGTAGCGCTCCGGAGACTGCTCGGAGGTCGCCAAGGGATCGAGATCGAAGCTCGGGGGCTCGTTGGCGGTGTCCGTGGCGACGTTGATGATGCCGTGGAAGAGGGCAAGCGGCCTGTCCTCCTCGGCAAGGTGTGGGAGCACATTCGCCATCGCGGTGAGGATGGACATGCCCGACGACCAGCCGGCGTCCCGGTTTCGGACGCCGAAGAGAGCGGTCTGCCTGATGGCGTCCTGCGCGGCACCGACGCCGTACAGCCCGATGATCGCCTTCGCAAGGACGAGGCGAACGTTGTTCTCCAGGCCTTCGTCCAGCTTTCGGGTCCAGTGGACGCGGCGGTCCTCCTCGATGGGAACGGGATCGATCCATACATCGCCGTCGCGGACCTCGGAGTGGAACGACGTGACATCGTCGGCGAAGGGATCGAAGGTGCAGCCACCGGCGAGGTCGAACTTGGCGTGGTGCCAGTGGCAGGTGAGGATGCCGTCCCTGACGGTGCCGCGGGAGAGGGGGAAGCCCATGTGGGGGCACCTGTTGTCGAGCGCGTAGACATCGCCCTCGGAGAGCAGGACGAGCACGGTACGGCCCTGTACGGAGACGACCCTGCGCCCGTCGCGCTCGAGGTCGTCCAGCGAGCACACCCTGACGTTGGCGTTTACGTGTGAGGTTACGGTTGCCATGGGACTCCTCCTCGCGGGGAACTGTGTGGGAGGCGACGCGTGAGGAGCTCTGTCCTGAGACGCGCTCCGCCCCGCAGGTTCAGTCTAGCATTCTGGCTTGCGGGGGTCTGCGATTCCTGGATGGCCGCAATGACGTCGGGGCATATTGAGCGCGGGAGCTTGCCAGCCCCAACCCCCTGCACCCTCACCCCTTCGACAGGCTCAGGGCAGGCTCTAACCCTCTCCCATCAAGGGAGAGGGGACAAGAAGGTGCAGACCGGCGAGATAGGTAACACATAGACCGGGCACATGGGTAACACCTAACCCGGGCACCTTGGGCGCGGGAGCTTGCCAAGCCCAACCCCCCTGCACCCTCACCCTAACCCTCTCCCATCAAGGGAGAGGGGACAAGAAGGTGCAGACCGGCGAGATAGGTAACACATAGACCGGGCACATGGGTAACACTTTGGAAGGGGTATGCACCGCCTAATCGGCTCGATGCTTCTGTCCGCGGCTCACGGCGCGG
This sequence comes from Dehalococcoidia bacterium, assembly GCA_965116985.1. Classification (GTDB taxonomy): domain Bacteria; phylum Chloroflexota; class Dehalococcoidia; order Lucifugimonadales. Next base: position 1,563,697 of record OZ220745.1, read on the forward strand.
ACGATGCGCGATCCAATTGTTCCCGGCCTCCTGTCAGAGGCCGGGACGAGGACGAGGCTGGGATACAATCGGCGTCGGCACTGGAATGCACCTTCAGGAGGGCAACATGGCTAGCGAACTTATACTCAGGGAGACGCGAGGCAGAGTCGGGATTGTGACGCTGAACCGGCCGGACTCGCTGAATGCGATGACGGGGGAGATGCGTGCCACGATGAGAGCGCAGATCGCGGAGTGGAACGAGGACCCGGGCATAGGGGCGGTCGTTATAACTGGCGCTGGTCGCGCGTTCTGCGCGGGCGCGGACGTGTCGTCGTTCGAGCGGCCGCCTGTGGGCCGCGGCACGGAGGGTGCGCCGGAGGCTCAGGCGTCGCCGTGGGCTGGGTTTGCGCGCGGGTCCAAGCCGATCGTGTGCGCGATCAACGGCGTGGCGGTCGGCGAGGGGGTCACGATGACGCTGCCTTGCGACGTACGGCTGGCGGCGCCGGACGCGCGGCTGTCGTTCCGGTTCGTGCGGCTTGGGCTGACGCCGGAGATCGGCAGCAGCCACATCCTGCCGAACTTGGCAGGACTCGGACGAGCGGTGGAGTTGATGCTCACGGCCCGGTTCTTCACGGGCGAAGAGGCGAGAGAGTACGGCATCGTGCTGGAGACGCGGCCCAAGGACGAGCTGCTCGATCGTGCGGTGGAGCTTGCGGCGGAGATCGCAGAGGCGCCGGAGTGGCAGCTTTCGCAGGCGAAGCGGATGGTGTACGAGCATGCGGTGGAGCGGGACCTGGAGGCGGTGATCGCGGAGGAGTCGCGGGTGTTCACGCAGGCGCGGTCGACGAGCGAGCACCGGGAGGCGATGGCAGCGTTCAGGGAGCGGCGGCAGCCGGAGTTTCACCCAGGGGCAGGGCACGGCCCTGCACCCACTTAGAGGGCGGAGTTTGGTGGCTTGTTCAGCCGTTACGTTTTCGAGGGCTTTGTGGTGGGGCGTCCGACAGTAAGCGACCTCAGTTGGGGAGCGGAGCGGGCGGTTCGCGAACCGCCCCTATCAATCGTCTTGAAGAAAATAGATGGGCTGGCTCGCCGGTTGCGCTATGTTATGAGCGCCGGGCCGGACATGGCGGTGGGGATGAGGTCTGGGCGGAGGTGGGCGCCGGTTAGGACGGCGGCGACTCGGGCGCCTTTTATCTGGTCTCGGTGCTGTACGAGGCCGGCGGCGGTTATGGAGGAGGATGGCTCGACCATGACCTGCTCCATCTCCATGAGGCAGCGGACTGCGGGCAGGAGCAGGTCCTCGCGCACGAGCCACACGTGGTCGACGAGGGGCTTGAGTTCCTCGACGATGGGGAGGATGGGCTCGCGCACGGCGAGGCCGTCAGCGTAGGTTTCGACGATCGTGTGGGAGTCCCAAGCCTCGCCGAGCATTGCCTGGCCCATGGCGGGCGAGGCGTCGGAGACGAGACCAACGACCTTCGTATCCGGGCTCAGTTCCTTGAACAGCGAGGCGATGCCACGGAGCAGGGAGCCGTTGCCGAGGGGTACGAGGACGTAGTCGAAGGGCGGGCCGCTCTCGATGATCTCGGCGGCGATCGTGGACGAGCCGAATGACATCTCCTCGACGACGCCGTCCTCCCAGAAGGCGGCTCCCTTCTCCTCGGCCGTGGCGCGGGCGTGGTCCTTGGCCGCGTCGAAGTCGCGACCGTACTGCACGACGGTTGCGCCGCACTGCCTGATGCGCTCGACCTTGGACGGCGTGGCTTCCTCCGGGAGCATGATCGTGGTGCGTATGCCGCTGCGCCGGCAGGCCTCGGCGACGGCGAGTCCGTAGTTGCCGGCTGAGGCCGCGTACACGCCGGCGGGGCCGACTTCGGCAGACCTGCGGGCGACGGTGACCAGCATGCCGCGGAGCTTGAAGGAGCCGATGGGGGAGCAGTCTTCGCGCTTCAACCAGAGGTCGAGGCCGAGCTTGCCTCCCAGGGTCGATGCGGGAAGCATCGGGGTGGGCAGCCATGGCTCGGCATCGAGGACTTCGCGCGCGATTGCCAGGGCTTCGGTTGGGGTTGTCATTGGGTGGCTCCCTGCCGTCCAAGAATAGCGGCGCGCTAGAAGCTGAAGCCGGTGGGGTCTTCTATGGCGTCGATTTCGTTCAAGGCGGCCTCGGCGGCTTCTTCGACGTCCTGGTCGCCGTAGTCGAGGCATCGGGTCAGGGCGCGTTTCGCGAGGTCTCCGCCGATGGCCCCGAGCGCACGGACGGCGGCCACTTCCACCTGGGTATCGCCGTCCTGGAGCAGCGATATCAGGTGCGGGACGGCGGACGGGTCGCCGATCATGCCGCAGGACTCGGCGGCCTCATACCTGATTGCCGCGTCGTCGCTATCGAGGGCGCCGGTGAGGTCCGCGAGCCAGCGGGGATGGGCGGACCGGCCCATGGCATGGACGGCGCTCTGCTTCACCTTCGAGTCGCCGTTCCGGTAGCCCTCTTCGATGACCTTGATGACGTCCTCGGTTAAGAAGGGCGCCACGGACTCGACGGAGCGCCAGACGACCTCCCGGTCTTCGTCCTCGGACTGCACGGCGCTCATGAGGGCGCGGCTAACGCTCTCGGCGTCGCGCGCAATCAGCTTCCCTTCCGCGGCGAGGACGGCGAATCGGCCGAGGCTGACGGCGGCGGCGGAGCGGACGGCGGCGGACGGATCGCTGGAGAGCAAGTCCGCGAGCGGTCGAATCGCGGCGCGGTCTTCGCACTCCCACAGGCCGCGGGCCGCCATCTCGCGGAGGTCTTCGGAAGGATCGTTCAGGAGGCGGAGGAACAGTTCGTCGAAGTCCAGTTCCGGGTTGTCGCCGGCGAGTTCCAGCATCCTGGCGACGATGTCGTGCTTGCGGCTGTCCGCGATCGACGGCCATGTCGACTCCACGGCTTCAGCGACCTCCGGAGGCGAGCCGGAGAGCTGGAGCAAACTGGAGTGAAGCAGTGGCCGAGATTCGTCGGCGAGTTCTTTCAGAAATATCTCGTTCATTTTCTACCGTTCCGGAATTGGCCTGACGCCGTCCGGAGCCCGCACAGTAAAGGCGGAACGGTGCCGGGCTGTCAAGTGGGCGGGCGTGAGGGGCACGCTGTGTGCTGTGGTAGGATTTCGCCGATTTGGGCAAACCGATGGCCTCCCTGACAATCGCTTCCAAGGGGCTGGTGGAGCAGTACTCGGACATGGCGCCAAGGGCACCAAGCCTCGTACGTAGTCGGTTCGGTCGGCTCGCGAGCCGCCCCTACGAGACTGGGTGACTGGGACAAATTCGGTTCTCGTGAAGGCCAATCCAAACCACATACAAAGCGAGGGACGCAACTCTCGATGACAGCGGAGAAGGGGCGAGACAGGCGACGCAAGAGGCCTGCCGTGACTGCGGCGGATGTTATGGAGAAGCTGGGGCCGGAGTACGGGCCGGTGTATTGGGACGCCCGGCTGGACGCGGCTTCGGAGCTTGTGTACACCATCCTCTCGCAGCACACGTCGGACATCAACTCCTGGCGAGCGTACGACAGCCTTATGGACACGTTCGGAAGCATCGATGCGATCGCGGAGGCGCCGGTGGAGGAGATCGAGGATGCGATCAGGCACGGCGGGCTGGCGGCGCAGAAGGCGCCGAGAATCAAGAACGTGCTGACGCAGATCCGGGAGGAGGTCGGGTCATTCGACCTGGAGTTCCTGGCCGACCTGCCGCTGCCGGAGGCGAAGGCGTGGCTGACACGACTAAACGGCATCGGGCCGAAGACTGCGGCGATCATCCTGTGCTTCTCGCTGGGAATGCCGGCGATGCCGGTGGACACACATATTCATCGAGTGTCGAAGCGGCTCGGGCTGATCGGGCCGAAGGTCACGGCGGACAAGGCGCACGACATACTGGAGCCAATGGTCGCGCCGGAGGACGTGTTCGCGTTTCACGTGTACTTGATCAGGCACGGGCGCGTGGTCTGCAAGGCGCAAAGGCCACGGTGCGACGAGTGCGTCATGCTGGCGTGCCCCTCGCGGGGGACGTTCGACGCGCCCGCGAAGCGGACCAAGGCCGCCTCTCGCCGACGGGCGAAGGTCGCCGATGAGCCGCTGCCTCATGTTCCGGCGCCGCCCGCGGGGAGTGAGTAGGGGCACGCAGAATTCACAGGAGAAGAAGTTGCTGTATCGAATCGCAATGATGGTGAGCCGGGTGCTGCCGCGCAGGCTCTCGTGGGAGCTGTACTACGTGATCGGCCGGACACCCTGGGACACTGGTGAGGTACCGCCGGAGCTAACGGAGCTGCTCGAAGGCGGGGATCTGAAGCCGGACCGAGTGCTCGACGTCGGGTGCGGGACAGGCACGCACTCGATCTACATGGCGCGGCACAGTCCGGAAGTGATCGGCGTGGACTTTTCGCGTCCCGCGCTGCGGCAGGCAAGGCGCAAGGCTGAGCGGGCAGGAGTGAGCGCGGGGTTCCAGACTGCCGACGTCCTCAGGCTGGGGTTGCCGGGCAGTACGGACCTCGGACTGTTCGACTTCATGCTCGACCTGTCTTGCCTGCACACGTTCAGCGCGGAGGACAGGGCGCGGTACGGCGAGTCGGCGCGCCGCGTGGTGAGACAGGGCGGGCACGTGCTGCTGTATGCGTGGAAACCGAGGGAGCAGGACGGCAGAACGGTGGGACTATCGCAGGAGGAGACGCAGGCGGTCATGGGCGACGCATTCGAGTTGAAGTGGGTGCGGGACGTGGCGCACACGAGGAGGCCTCGCTTCTGCTACCTGTTTGAGCGGGTGTCTGAAGAGGGTCCGGCCGCTTAGCCGCTATCGTCCTTAACGATGCCTACGGCGTTGCCATCGGTGTCCGTAACCACCGCGAAGGTCACCATGCCGGGCACCTCGGTGATGGGCACGACAGTCTTTCCGCCAAGGCTCTCGGCCTTGTCGACGTAAGCCTGCAGGTCGTCGACAGCAATATAGAGGAGGGCCCGCTGAGGCTCCCCTTGAGCATCGACGATGCCGCCGGTGATGCCCCCGCCGCCGGTGTCCACCAATCCGTAATTCATTGGATTGTCCGCGTTCACTTGCCAGCCGAAGAGTTCGGCCATGAACTTCTGCGTTCCCTCCGCGTTGTTGGTGTGTTTTTCCCAGTGCACTACAGGGTTCGGCATGTCCTCCTCCTTGTTCGATCTACTTTGTGGGCCCATCTACTCTTTTTTTTCATACTACGCGCGGCATCATATCTACTACAGTATTTTCGACTGACGCGAACCCATCCGCCCGTGGTTTCCACGCGAATCCTGCTAGGATTGGCGGCCACGGCATGACCAATTCCGGATACATCCTCGCCATCGACCAAGGTACGACCGGCACAACGGCGCTGCTGGTTGATAGTGATGGACAAGTAACCGGCCGGAGCTACGCCGAGGTCACGCAGATCTATCCGCAGCCGGGCTGGGTGGAGCATTCGCCTGCAGAGCTATACGGTTCTTGCGTGAACGCGATCGACGATGTGCTGGCCTCTACCGGAACGCAGCCGGGCGACTTAGCGGCGATCGGAATCGCGAATCAGCAGGAGACCACTGTCGTTTGGGACCGGCGCACGTCGGAGCCGGCGGCGAACGCGGTGGTGTGGCAGTGCCGGCGCACGGCGGAGATGTGCGACGAGCTCAAGGCTCGCGGGCTTGAGCCGGAGGTGCGCCGCAGGACCGGGCTGCCGATGGACGCTTACTTTTCGGCTACAAAGCTGCGGTGGCTGCTGGACCGTATACCTGATGGGCAGGAGCGAGCGGAGAATGGGGAGCTGCTGTTTGGGACGGTGGACTCGTGGCTGATTTGGAACCTGACCGGCGGGAAGGCGCACGTGACCGACGCGACGAACGCGTCGCGCACGATGCTTCTCAATCTGGACGAACTGGCCTGGGACCGGGCCATGCTTGGGGAGCTGGACATCCCGGAGGCAATGCTGCCGAGGATCGTGAATACGAGCGGCGCGGCGGCTGAGGCGATGGAGGGCCCTTTTCGCGGTCTTGGCACGCCAATCGCCGGGATCGCGGGTGACCAGAAGACGGCGCTGTTCGGTCAGGCCTGCTTCGAGCCGGGCTCGGTGAAGAATACGTACGGAACCGGCTCCTTTGTGCTGATGAACACCGGGGCGGGACGACGCGACTCGACGCACGGGCTGGTGACGACGCTCGCGTGGTCGCTCCCAAAGGAGCGGAACTACGCGCTTGAAGGGAGCGTGTTCTCTGCAGGGTCTACGGTGCAGTGGCTGCGCGACGGGCTGGGCATCATCGAGAGGGCGTCCGACATGGACCGGCTGGCGGCTGAGGCGCCCGACAATGGGGGCGTGTACTTTGTGCCGGCGTTCTCCGGGCTGGGCGCGCCTCACTGGGACATGTACGCGCGCGGCACGCTTATCGGCCTGACGGGCGGAACGAACAGGGCCCACATCGCGCGGGCCGCGCTGGAGGCGACGGCGTACCAGTGCCGAGAGGTGCTCGACGCGATGGCGCTGGACGCCGAATCGGCACCGACTGAGCTGCGAGTCGACGGCGGGGGGACGGCCAATGAGCTGCTGATGCAGTTCCAGGCCGACATGCTGGGGATCCCATTGCACCGGAGCGCCGAGAAGGAGACCACGGGCCTGGGCGCGGCATACCTTGCAGGCCTGGGTGTGGGTACCTGGCGCGGGAAGGGCGAGATCGCCTCAATGTGGAGGTCGGACCGGACGTTTGAGCCGACGATGCTCGAAGGTCAGCGGGATGCGCTGTACGACGGTTGGCGAGAGGCGGTAAGACGCTCGCTGGGTTGGGCGGAGAGAACACGCAGGGCGTGACGTGCAAGGAACAGTTTTGCATACCGTATGGTAGTATTTCCGGAACTTTCTTAGACTGCGGTAAGTTCAATGAGTGAAAGGTAACTTGATGATAGGCAGAATGATTGGCGCGGCCCGTCTTAGTGTTTCGACTTTCGAGGAAGTGGAGCAGGACAAGGGGGCCACGGTTCAGGCCCTGCTCGTGGTGGTCCTCGTCACTATTGCCAGCCTGATTGGCGGAATGCTGGCAGGGGATGAGTTGGACATCGTCCAAGGGATTGTGTTTGGGGCCATACGGGGTGTGGGGGCCTGGGCGCTGTGGGCGCTAGTGACCTGGCTAATAGGCTCCACTATTCTGAAGACTCCAGATACCAGCGCCAACTGGGGAGAACTGGCAAGGTGCACGGGATTCGCGCAGACGCCCGGGCTTCTCAGCGTGCTCGTGTTTATCCCTGGAGTCGGATGGCTCATTAGCCTTGTGGTATTCATCTGGCAGATCGCAGCAATGTTGGTGGGAGTAAGGCAGGCACTTGACTACTCATCAACCTGGCGGGCCTTCTTCGTGGTCGTGATCTCATTCATTCCCGTGATAATCCTCGTAGCCATCTTGACGGCCATTCTTGGCATATCGGACACGTCAACAGCAGAGTCGGCCACCGATGCGGCCGAACAGGCATTGAGGTTCATTGGCATTGGGAATGTCGCGGCTGGGTAGATCGCCAGCCTCAACGGAGATCTGAGCATTGCCGGTCCCAAGGCTCGCAGACTGAGTTCTCCTCGAACTCCCGCGTGCGATAAGGCGGAGCCGGCTCGATCAATCCCCTCAAGCACCGTCTGATGATAAGTGAGCACTTGATAGGGCAGGAGATGGTCCCCTTAAGACGTCATGTCTCAAGTCGTGCGGGGGCTTCCGTACGCAGCATGAGTGAGCGCACCGTGAAGACGAGGCGACACCTTGCTTAGGCGGATGCTAGGCGCCGCCGGCTTGAGCTCGGCCACGTTTGAGGAGTTGGAGCACGACCGCAGCGCAACGGTCCAGGCGATGTTCGTGGTCCTCATAGTCGCGGCCGCAAGCTTCGTCGGGGGCATCTTCGCCGGCGGAGAGATAGACATTTTAGACGGTCTGATCTACGGCGCGGTCGAAGGGATCGCCTCGTGGGCACTATGGGCGCTCTTCACGTGGATTATCGGAACGAACTTACTGGAGACCGACGATACCAAGGCCGACTGGGGTGAGCTGGCGCGAGGCACAGGTTTTGCGCAGACCCCAGGCCTTCTGAATCTAGTGGTAGGGATTCCGGTAATTGGACTGTACATCTCATGGGTGGGACAAGTCTGGAAGTTCGCATCCATGGTGGTCGCGGTACGGCAGTGTTTGAACTACAGGTCGACCGTTCGGGCGTTCATCGTAATTCTCCTGTCCTTCTTGCCGGTCGTGATCCTGCGCACGGTCCTTATTGAGTTAGTACTCAACTTCTAGGTCCAAGCAACTGAGAGCGGCCGAGTACAACGAGCAGGGATAAGCTTCTTCACAACCTGAGAACTCCAGAACTCCGGGAAGCGTCCGCCAAGGAACGTTCATAACTGGCCTTCCGGGACTATGCGTTTATATCTATTTCCCATGTTGGTTGCTCTGTACACCGGCAAGACGGCCCAACAGGGAAGCGATTTGCGGGCGATACTGGTCGTCGGGCTGGCGCTGTTCATCCTCGCGACCGCAGCTTGCACCAGCGCGGATGGGCCCGACTGTCACGAGGGGGCCGAGCCGTTCGTGAAGTACGAGCTGTTCATGGGCCGGAGCAACGCATCCGGCGAGGTTGTGGACGACGTCGCGTGGGATGCGTTCCTCGAAGATTCCGTGACGCCACGGTTTCCTGATGGACTAACCGTACTGGACGGACGAGGGCAGTGGCGCAACGCCGATGGTGTGATCGAGAAGGAGCGCTCGAAGGTGCTCGTGATCCTTGCTCCTTCCGGCGACGATACGATGGGCCCGATCGACGAGGTGTCTGAGGAGTACGAGCGCCGTTTCGGTCAGGAGTCGGTGCTGCGAGTCGTGAGCGACGCCTGCGTATCGTTTTCCTAGGGCGGGTCGCCCCTCCTCCCTGCAGTGCGAGGCCTGCGGCCGATCGCAGACTATTCAGCTAAGGCTCCTTGCCACTCGGCCAGTACTTTGGTCCAGATTCTTCTCATCCCGGAGGACATTGGGCGGTCGCGTGTTTCACTTGCTGGTCGTGTTGGAATGGCGGGCCTTGCATACCACCCTGAAGCCTTGTAAACTAGTTTGCGTAGCAAACCTTAGTTTCCTGCCAACTACATGGCACAGGGAGGGGTCCGATGCAAATGCCGGAGAAAGAGATTCTGACACCGGAGGAAGGCATGCGCGCCATCCACGAGACGTTGGACAGATCCAGGAGCTCAATGTATGTGGCGGGGTGGCAGCCGATCACTTTGATGTGGGGAGTCCTTGTTGCCGCGGGGTACCTGTCTCAGTTCGCCGTAAGGGCACTGGCTCCAGGATTCGCGGACGACTATCCATGGTATCCCGGACCCCTCTGGGGCATTGTGGGCGGCATTGGGGCGGTAGCCGCATCTGTCATAGGCGGTAGGGCCAGCCGTAGGAACTCGACCGGCGCCGTGGCAAGGAGCGCCGGACTCAGGGTCTTCTTCTTCTGGATGGCTGTGATAGCAGCAGGGTTCGTTATTCCCGCTGCATCCGGAATGTGGACGGCGGACATCGATGGCAGGGCCATTGCAGGAGTCGCGGTTGGGGTTGTTGGGCTCGGGTATGTGCTCTTCGGCATCATGCATCACCCTGCGATTTCGCTCGTGGGACTGGGCATCGCGGCTGCGTACTATGTTCCTTCGTACTTTGCGGGGGATGCCGCGCCACTAGTATCGGCGATCCTGATACTTGCCGTAGTGGCCGTGGCGTGGACCTGGCTGCGCAAGAGCGAGGCGGGATGAGCGACGGTCCGATCATGCTCGACGAGACGATTCATCAGTCCACGAGGCTGCGGATCATGGCGCTGCTGGTGTCACAGTCGGAGAGCGACCGAGTGGCCTACGGATTCGTCCAGAAGACGCTCGGGCTGACTGGAGGCAACCTCACGACACACCTGCGGAAGCTGGAGGAGGCGGACTTTCTGGTCACCTCGAAGGAGTTCCTGAACTCAAAGCCGCGCACGTGGCTCCAGGCAACTCCTGAGGGGCGCCGCGCGTTCGCAGAGTATCTTCACCAGCTAGACCTGGCGCTTGGCCGCGAGCCCAGTACCGGCCAGCCCTAGACGTGACCGGCCACGAAAGGCCTCATAATGCAGAGGGGGTGGAGCGTCCTGCCGCAACCCTCACGTCGAACTGCAATTCTCTGCTCAGGCGGGGTTGACTTCGATGAGTTTGCCAGTGGCGCAGTCGTAGACAAAGCCTCGAATGTTGTCCTTGTTTGGCACGAACGGGCTCGCCTGGATTCTGGCCATTGACTGGCGAACGTCCTGATCGAGATCTCCGAAGGCTTCCATTGAGAAGGAGGGCCGGAGGCCGGTGTCGGCTTCGATCTGGTCTTTGACGTCGTCGTCTCGGAAGGTCAACATTCCGCAGTTGGTGTGGTGTATCAGGACAATCTCAGTTGTGCCCAGGAGCCGCTGCGAGATTGTTAGGGAGCGAAGCACATCGTCGCTCACAACGCCTCCAGCGTTGCGAATCACGTGGGCATCGCCCTCGGCGAGCCCCAATAGCTTGTGGGTGTCGAGACGCGCGTCCATGCAGGCGACGACCGCAAGGCCGCGTCCGGGGGGCAGGGGCAGGTCTCCCTTATCGAAATTCTCAACGTACCTCGCGTTGTTCTCCAGTAGTTCGTCGGTGACTGACTTCGGTACTCCTCCGTAATGATTCAGGCCTGACGTGATGTATGCTGGTTGGGCCGATCTAGGTACAGGTGCACACGGGGGGGAATACCTCCTCGCTGAGCTACAAGTCTCCGCCATTCGATAGTATCGCCCTTTCGCCCAGAGCGTAAATCAATAGAGTTGGCGGCGGCAGCCATTCTCCAAACAGGCGGGAGGTCCACGAACAAACTCCGATGTCAGAAGAATCCCAGTTACATGGCCTGTCCGACCCGTCTGAAAGGGATCGGAGCCTGCGAGAAGCCTGGCGTGGTCTCAGCCAGAGCCTGCGCTCGGCTGGATCGGATGACGCCGAGCTCGAGGCGGAGGTGCTCCTGAGGCACGCACTTGGCGTGGACCGCACGGAGTTCTTCGCGGCGCTCGGCGAGCCCGTGTCCGCCGAGCAGGCGGACCTGGCTGAGCGTCTAGTAGACAGGCGGGCCGAGGGCGAGCCGCTGGCGTACATCACTGGCCATCGGGAGTTTTACGGCCTTGAATTTCTGGTGGACGATCGTGTCCTGATCCCGAGGCAGGAGACTGAGCTGCTCGTAGACCTCGCTTTGAATGCGTGCGCGGAAAAGGCAGGGGAACGCCTGGTCATCGCCGACGTCGGTACGGGATCCGGCGCTATCGCAGTGGCGATGGCGTCCCGGATGCCGGAGGCGGTCGTTTATGCGACGGACGTGAGCAAAGGAGCGCTGGAGGTCGCGGCATCGAACGCCGAAGGGCACGGCGTGGCGGAGCGCGTTCGGCTGCTGCGCGGCAACCTGCTGGAGCCGCTGCCGGAGCGAGCGGACGTGATCGTCTCGAACCCGCCTTACATAAAGTCAGAGGATCTCTCCGAGCTGCCGGGCGACGTACGGCGGGAGCCGACTCTAGCGCTCAACGGCGGATGGAACGGAACGGAGGTAACTACGAAACTGCTGGAGCAGGCGCGAAGACGCCTTAGGGCAGGCGGGTCTCTGTTCGTGGAGATTGCGCCGGAGCAGCGCGGCGGTTTGACGCGCATGGCCGCGCGATGCTTTCCAGGCGCAGACGTTGGGGTTGTTAGGGACGCGGCCGGTCAGTTCCGGGTCTTGAGCGTTTGGAAGGGCGCCTAGTGCGGGTGGGCAGCCCATGTCAAGAGAGCCAACAGGCCGGCCGAGCACCTCCGTACCCTAAGTTCAACGCTAAAAGTCCCTAGACAGCTATGCGCTCCAAGTCGCGGAGGATGGCGTGGGCCGCGTTGTGGCCGGGAGCGCCGGTGACCTCGCCGGACGGGTGCGTGCCAGAGCCGCACATGTAGAAGTTGCGGACGGGCGTCCGGTACGACTGCCGTTGCGACAGGAGCTGCTGCGGGATCAGGTCCAAGTGCCGGATGTTGCCGTCTGTCAAGCCGACGCGCGACTCCAGATCGGCCGGAGTCTGGACGAGGTAGTCGATCAGGATATCCTCAAAGTTGGGTGCGAACTGGGAGATCGTGCTTATCATCTTGTCGCCGATCTCCTTGCGATGGTCATCCCAAGTGCCCTCCGCGGGCTTTGGCGGGTAGTAGAGCACCCAATTGGAGAGGTAGTGCTGTCCCGCCGGCGTCAAGCTAGGATCGGCCAGCGAGGTGATCTGAATCGACATGATCGGGCAGCTCGTCGGGCGGCCGGCGGCCGCGTCCATCCACGACTGTACGACGTAGTCCTTGGTCGGACGAATGGCGGTGTAAACGACCTCGGTGGCATCGTAGCCATCGCCGAAATAAGCTGAGAAGTCCGGCAGGCCGTCAATGGACGCGAGGAACTTCACGCATCCCGCCTGGGTCTTCCACCTGTTCACCTTTTCGAGGGTGGCCTCGCCTATCTCCTCCGGCTTGAAGAAAGTGTTGAACGTGCGCTTGGGATCGGCGTTCGAGACGACCATGAATGCGTAGATCTCCTCGCCGTTGGCGAGCCGAACGCCCCTAGCCTCGCCGTTATCCACGAGCACGTCCGCGACCGGGGCGCCGGTGCGTATCTCCGCGCCGTGACTCTTCGCCGCCGACGCCATTGCGTCCGTGATGTTGCTCATGCTGCGGCGTGGAATGCCCTGGTCTTGTTCTCGGGCGTTTCGGCCGATCGCCCTCAGGATGGAGTTGCTCATTACACTGCCGGGGTGCCTTGGGTCGCATTCCGGAGAGCCGATCAGGGCGCCCTTTACCCGGTCATCGTCGAAGTAGTAGTCGACCAGGTCGGTGAGGCTCCAAGTGATCATCTTCTCGAGGACAGGCTCATTGGCGGTCCCCCTCACGCCGTCCACGAGTTCGGCCATTGACGGCGGCTCGGTCAGAAGATGGGGCGCCAGGATACCCGCGGCCTGGTCCCAGAAGTCCTGCCACTCAAGGTAAGAGCGCCCATCGTGTTCGCAGAGGCTGCCGATTTGCCGGGCGACATCGATTGTGCTCTTCGCCTCCGGGCCTCCCATGTATGTGCCATCGAAGAAGGGGGTGAATCTCGCGCCGGTGCTGATGTCTCTTCCGTGCTTGATGATGTCAAAGCCGTGCTCCCTAAGCTTTAGCTCGTCAATCACCTTGCCCTGCAGCGCGTGGCAGTTGTAGGAGCAAAAGGGCCCGTTGAACCTGGGGAACACCTCATCCGTGGTGCAGGCGCCACCGATGCGATCCAGCCGCTCCAGGACGAGTACGGACAGGCCGTCCTTGGCGAGGTAACCAGCGGTGACGAGGCCATTGTGGCCGGCTCCGATGACGATGGCATCGTACTGATTCTGAGGCATGGACGTCTCCTGACCGGGCTAGATTAGGGCCTTGTCGAAGGGGTCATCCGATTATAGGTACGGCCAAAATAGGGGTCAACAGACGTCCGGGCAATTCTTGGACTTCTCTAATTAACGTCAAAAAAGTCCTTTACCGATCAGGGGTCTTGTGCATAGCATTTCTGGCACGCTCCGACGAGTGCACCTCATGCAGGCCGTTCAAGCAAAGTGGCGATAGTACGGATCACTGGCGGCAAGCTGAAGGGCCGCCGGATACGGACACCCTACGCACGCGGCCTGAGGCCAATGATGGAAAGGGTGCGCATGGCGATGTTCTCTGTGCTCGGCGCCGAAAAGGTGGAGGGCGCCAAGGTGCTGGACTTGTTTGCCGGCACCGGCGCAATCGGGATCGAGGCGCTTAGCAGAGGGGCAGACCGGGCCGATTTTGTTGAGGCTGACCGGCGGAGGGCGGCGGCGATCGAAGGGAGCCTTCGAGAACTGGCGCCGGAGTCGACGGGGCGCGTGTACAGGATGAGAGCGGAAAGAGCGCTGTCCAGCCTTGATGGCCGGTACGACATTGTGTTTGCGGACCCGCCATTCAGCATGGTGGACTGGGACGGGCTCATGGAACGGGTATCGGAGAGCGCGGTAGTGACAGACGGCGGCACGCTGGTAATCGAAAGGCCAAAGAGGCTGGAGCTTGGCGAAAGGTACGGAGGGCTGGTGAGGCAACAGGACCGTAACTACGGAGACGCATCGCTGTCCATCTACGCGGAGCTTGGTCGTGGCTAACGCCGTCTATCCAGGGAGCTTCGACCCTATTCACAACGGTCACGTTGACGTGATCACGCGAGGATCGAAGGTATTCGACCGGCTGATCGTAGGGGTGTACGACGCGCCGCCGAAGCGGCTCATGTTCACGACTGAGGAGCGAACGGAACTGGCTGTCCAGGCGACTTCGAGCCTGCCCAACGTGGAGGTGTGTCAATTCGACGGCCTGGCCGTGGACTTCGCTCGGGATTCAGGCGCAACTTTCATAGTACGGGGGCTGAGAGCCGGATTCGACTTCGAGACGGAGTTCGAGATGGCGCAGATGTGGAGATCGCTAGCGCCGGACATCGACGTTGTGTGCACGATGAGCACGCTGGATTACCTGTTCCTGCACTCCAGCAGAATCAAAGAGGTAGCGGAATTGGGAGGCGAGATTTCAGGCTTTGTGCCGGAGCACGTAGCCGACGCCCTCGCAAGAAAGTTCGCAGAACAACAGTAGGCACTGAAAGGAGGCCAACCATCAATACTCAAACTCTAGCGGACGCATTGGAAGACATGGTGAACACCGGCACCAGGGTACCGGGGTTCAAGAACAAGGTGATGGTGGACATTGAGCAGATGCTTTCCTATGCTCACGGTCTGCGCACCTCTGCACCGGCAGAGGTCATGGAAGCGCAGGAGGTGATACGGCAGAAGGAGAGCATCATCAACCAGGCCAACCTGGAGGCGCGCCGGATCAAGGCAACGGCTTCACAGGAGGCGGCCGCGGTCAAGCAGGCCGCGCAGGTGGAGTACCTGTCCAAGGTGGACGAAGCGGAGATCATCAAGGCCGCCGAGTCTAAGGTGGAGGCGATGCAGGACGAGGCGCAACAGGAAGCCCAGCGCATCACGCACCGCGCCCAGGAGAAAGCCTACCGGATGGCCAACGAGCTGGAGAAGCAGGCGGCCAAGAAGCGCGAAGGCGCCGACCAGTACGCCCAGGAAGTCCTTTCGCAGTTGGAGGAGGAACTCTCCAACTCGCTCGGACAGATTCGCCGGGGCATGGACAGGCTCAGCCAGGAGATGGCTGACAGAGCTGCCGCCGCTGCCTAACCGACTCCCTTACCGCAGTTCAGCTTACTCCGGCTTGTACGCCACGTAGCTGAAGCTGAAGAGGTTCGGAATCTCGTCGTCCTCGTAGGGGACTTCGGATATGGAGTCGAGCCGTTGGAAGCCGGCGTTAGCAAGCCGCTCTTGGTAGACGGACTTGTCCTCAGCGCCACCGGCGCACGACACCCAACTCTCCGAGCTGGGAACGTAGTCTGACGGCAAGGGCTCCGACAGAATCATGTCTGACACGTAAAGCCTGCCCCCGGGCTTGAGAATCCGGAAGGCCTCCCGGAAGACTGCGTCCTTGTCCGGGGCCAGGCAAATTACGCAGTTGGATATGATCACGTCTACGGAAGCACTCTCCAGAGGCGTGTCTTCCATCACCGCGAGATGGAACTCAGTGTTTGTCACTCCGAGCTTGGCCGCGTTGCTGCGGGCAAGGTCTATCATGTCCTGCGTCATGTCGATTCCGACCACACGGCCGGTGGCGCCGACAGCGCGGGCGGCCATGAAGCAGTCGATGCCGCCGCCGCTGCCGAAGTCGACCACGGTCTCCCCCGGGCGCAGCGAGCCCAATGCCGTGGGGTTGCCGCATCCGGCGGCTGCCTGCAGGGCCTCGGTTGGGAGCCCATCTGTCTGATCCTGGTCGTACAGCGACCCGGCCACATCCGACTCGGCATCGCCGCAGCAGTCCGTGGACTTGCGGGCCAGTGCGCCGTAATGCTCCCGCACTTCTTCCCTGACCTGCTCGTCTGTCCTCAAAGTCTGACCGGTTGTTGCCATGACTGTCCTCCGTTCGACTTGATTCTGTCTAACCAACTGCTTTCAGCGCCGCCGCGATCGCGGCGCGCTCAGCCTTGCCGCTTCCAGCCACCAGGTTCTCTTCCCATTTAACTATCGGCCGCTTGATCAGGCGGGGCTCTTCGAGCATAAGCCGGACCATCTCGTCATCCGATAGAGAATCGAAGTCGCGCTGTAGCTTGCGGAAGCTCGGGCTGCGCCGGGAGAAGATGTCCGATGCGGGCCGGTCTCCAATTACCTGACGAATTTCGTCTTCTGTGAATGGGTCGCGGAAGTACTCGCGTTCACGCAGTTGCACTCCAGCTTCTGAGAGCAACGCCCTCAGTTCACGGCAAGAGCTTCAGTTTCGATACCAGTAAAAATCAGCTTCTCTCAAGCGCTTTTCCTTCCTCTCCAAGCGGTCGACGCTCGCTTCATGCTATGGGCGAGAGGTCTTTCCCATCAAGTGTTTGGGCGGGATGGTGAGTGTCGAGCCAGGGTAGCTGCGAGCGTCAGGCCGCTTACCGAGGATGTAGTAGAAGCAACTGGCGCTTTCCGCCTTTCAGGGAGATCGAATCTTCGACCGTGAAGCGCTTCTGGACCTCCGCGTTGAAGTTCTCCGCAGTGTAATCAGCGTAGTCTTCGCTCTTGTGCCTTACCAATTCGGTGAACATCTCGTCGTCCCGACCTACGAACTCGACGATAGCTTTGGCGTTCAAGCTCCTCAGCCACTCCACGAACAAAGAGAGCGGAATGTTTGCCGATACCCGCATGTGATGAACAAGCGCGAGCGACAGGACCATGTCCGGGCTTCGCCTGTCTTCGAACGCGGCTCGTTCGCGTCCGGCCCAGCCCTGGCCAGGAGACATGTTGGCAAGGTCCATCACCAGTGGGATGATGTTGGCTCCGCCGGCGTCCCGAACGCTTCGGTATAGGAGGTCCACGGCTTCGTGATCGCTATCGACTGAAATGACCAGGCCGGAGTGACGTGCGGCGACGCGGGAGAAATCGCCCGTGTTGGCGCCAAGGTCCCACAGCAGGCCCGGCCGACGGGCCGATGTGTGCTTTTCGACGAACTCCATCTTCTGATCGAAGTCGTCATCGCGGTACGAGTGGGTCTCCGAATAGCTGGCCCAGTGGGACGGCTCGCCTGCGCGAAATCTCAGGCCGCTCACCAGGCGCCTGAGGTCTTCCAGGAGCGCAAGGAGTGAGGTCTTTGACTGGGTGCGCCTGGAGACCGGCGAGTCTTTTGTCCCGGACCGGCGCCGCATCCGCTTCTCGACTGTTGCCGGAAACCAGATGTGTGACGGTACTCCGCGCTTGAACCGGCGCAGGCCGTGGAAGTACCTGGCGGCCTCTTCCGGGGGAATGCCTTCCAAGCTTGAGCGAAGGAGCGGCTGATACGGTATGCCAAGGTGGGCGGTGATCAAGAGCGGGGTGAGATACGTCGAGCAGAACTGGCGGTAGCCTTCCCAGTACTCGTCATGATCCCGGGGCAAGAAGGACGGCACGTCGATGAACACCGGTCGAGTGCCGACCCATTGTATGTTGTACGGGGTTGCGTCTTTGAGTATCCACCCGTTGTCGATGGAGGCCGTCAAGAGTTCCAGTTGGAGGAGGGCGGCGTCCTTGAGCATCGTGAACGGCCATTCGTAGGGCCAAGTTTCGAAGGGGATGGGCTCGTGCTCGACGGCCGCAGTCCAGCCTTCGCGGGTCACTGAGCTCAACAGGGGATCATCGGCGTCCAGGCTGGCGGTCTTTGCCACATGGCCATCCGCGACGAGGTGTTCAAAGAAGGGTTCAGACAGCAGTCGTTCGATCGTCGGCGCTGTCCTGGCCGACAAGCCACGGAGCACGCGGGGCCGGCCTGACGCGTCTTCGACCCGGTAGACCCGGCCCGACGGGTCTCTGAAGGAGCCTCCATCCGCTCTCAGCATCGGGGCGGTCGCGGTCAGCGTTCTTCGCCGTCCTCAGTTTCTCGCGCGGTCGCGCTGGTCCTGAATACGGCGGCCTTCAGACGGGCGAGGTACGACCGGGCCATGTACCCCACGGCGGAGATGAAGCCGAGCACGGTGACGATTATGAAGCCGCCTGCGCCGGGGTCGATGTACGCCAGGAGCACGTCGAGCTGTGCCGGCGAGTTTGTCACGGCGCCGGGACCTTCGTAGGCGGAGGCGGCGAGCGGCAGGAGGGAGGCGGCAGCTGAAACGACCGCTGCGACTGTAAGTAATCTTCTATTCATATAGAAAGTCCTCGTACTTGTAAGAGTGGTCTTCTGGTACCCCGCTGCCCCAGAACCTATCGTTCCTCGGCTCTCTGAGCGGGCTCTGTCCCCCGGACAGGCACTCTAGTATCGCATGTACGACGTCGAGGGAGGTCACGTAGCCTTTGCTTTCGGCCTCATCGAACTCGGCGGAGCAACGGTCGGGTGGGTACACGCCTCCGAGGATTCCGAAACGGTCCTGGAGGAAGAACGTAGGGTCGTCTTCGATCTTAAGTCCCTTCGCAAGAAGAGGGCCATGATCGCCAAACACGAACAGAATACCGTTTGGATCACGGATCGTGACATGCTCAATAAGACGCTCCAAGTAGTCTGCCGCTCTGTTGGAATTTCTCTCGTAGCCATCAAAGAATTCTTCTCTGTCGTCCATGTCGGCGGGGTCGAATAGATTCGGAGGGTGGCCTGGCAGCGGGTTGTGCGCAATCACGAATTGGGGGCGGTTATTGCCTAATCTCCCCAATTCCTGAGTCATGAAATCTCCAAATGGAAGACCTGAGGCTTTCTCCACTTGAATCCAGCAGTACCCCCAAAAGGCCAATCCGCTTACTTCTTGATCCATGAGGGAACAAGCAACGCTGCTTCTCCAAACATTGATTTTGTAATTGTCTATGCCGGTGCCTTTGGTACGGCCGAACATCGCATTCTCGTAAAGGGAATTTGTCTCGTAGTTGTTCTCCTTCAAGACCCAGGCGAGAGGGCTGAGGTCGTGGCCTGCGAAATAGTTAGGTAGAGATCGCGTAGCCTCTCGGTGTTCCAAGTAAATGTCTGTATCCAGCGACATGAGAGCACGGAAAGAATTTCGGGTATGGACAGCATTGGCGAACAGATTGGGAAAGCGGCGCATTTTCTCATCCATCACGCGATGGAAGTCCGTGGTCTCAATGCCCATGTGATTGCGCATGAGGACTTCAGGGGTAATCGATTCAAAGCCAATCAGGTACAGGTTTGGCGTTTCCTTGAAGGCCACGGCCTGTAGACTCGGATGGCTCTCCCAGCCATGCTTGTAATAGCCGTCTCCGCCCTCCCCGTACCGATTCCCAAGCCAGATTATGGCGGAAGCAATCACTACCAACAACGCTGTCCCCGCGAACACTCCCCAGCGGTAGGAGTCCTTCGCCCTGATCGACAAGTAAAGGGCAAGAGCCGAGCCAGCCCACACGGCTATCAGGGCAACCAACATCGCGAAGCTGCCCAAGTCGAGCAGTCCGCCGGGTGTGCCTACACCTTCGACCCGCCTGGACCAGAGCTCTGGCCAGGCGAGTGGAAGAGAAAAGAACATTGCCCCTATCAAGATCGCGCCACCCCAGCGATAAGATCCCGCAGCCCTGAGCCAAAGCAAGAGTGCGAGGGCCGAGACGGCGCACACTCCGAGTAAGCCAGCCCACATCACGATACTACCCAGATCAAGCAGTCCTCTAAGCACACTTAAGCCGTTCACGAGTCTCGGCAGAAGCGTCGGCGCGACAATCTGCCAAGTGAGTGCAGCGAATGGGAGCAGGGCTACCGCTGTCAGAGCCGACCCTCCCCTACGCGTCTCGTCCATGAGCCGAAATCCCGCGAACAGAGCGATTCCAGCCGCGGTACAGAAGCCGACCAACCAAATCCTGTTGGCCGGGTAGAACAGCTCAGTGTGGACTATGTAGACGGTGAATATACCAGCGAGAGTCACCAGAGCCAGCGCAGTGTTCCCGGCGGTTCGGGAGCGAAGGCACAGCGCCAGTGCGCCCAGGAGCAGAACCACGCTTACGACCGTGCCCCACGCCAGCACATCCCTCAGCTCGATGCCAGGGAAGTTGTCCTGGGAACCGATGTATGTGACGCCAAGTGAGGCTGTTATCAGAAGCAGGGAGAATGTGAGTTTGAATGCTGGCGTGGATGCTGTTTCGAGGTCTGCCTTAAGGCGGGCGGGAGCTAAGTTGGAGCTCAAAGTTCTCATTTGGGACATTAAACGACTGGCTACTCGTACAAGAAGTCCTTGTACTGATAGTCGTGGTCTCCAGGAACTCGACCCCAGAAGCGATCGTTTCGCGGTTTGAGAAGCGGGCTTTCGCCCCGGGACAGGCACTCTAGTATCGCATGTACGACGTCGAGGGAGGTTATGTAGCCCTTGCTTTCGGCCTCGTCGAACTCGGCAGTGCAACGGTGTGGCGGGTACACGCCTCCAAGGGTGGCGAACCGGTCTTGCAGGAAAAACTGGGGATCCTCTTCGATGTCACGACCCCGGGAGAGCCACGCTCCGTGGTCACCGTAGACGAACAAAATTGCGTTGGGATCATTGGCCTTAACGTGCTCGACAATCTGCTCCAAGTACACGGCCGCTCTATTGAAATCCTTCTCGAAACGTTCCAAAAAGCGTTCCCTGTCGTCCTTGTTATCGTAGTCGAATATCTTCGGAGAGTGGCCTGGCATACCGAGATGCGCTATCACAAAATAGGGCTTGCTGCTATTGACCGCTGTCAACTCCCGGAGTAGAAAATCTCCTTTCGGGAGGCCTGCTTGGTCAACGCGATTCCAACAGTAGCCCCAGAACACCCACGATCTAATGGCAGGATCCAATACAGGGCAAGCCGTGCCCTTCCTATTGATGATGTAGTTGTCGATGCCCCGACCTTGACGGTATCCAAAGAAGGTATTGTCGTAAATGGACGTAGTCTCGTAGCCGTTTTCCCTCAAGATCCAGACAAGCGGGCTGAGGTCGTGGCCAGAAAAATAGTCAGGGCTTGAGCCGGTAGCCTCGCGATGTTCCGCGAAAATATCGAGGTCCAGCGCCATGAGTGTTCTGTAGAAGGACGTGGTAGGGACGCTATTGGCAAACAGGTTCCTAAAGCGGCGCATCTCCTCTTCCATGACCCGGTGGAAATCGGTTGTCTCGATTCCCATATGTTTCTGCATGATGGTTTCTGGAGTGATCGAATCGAAACCAACGAAGTAGAGATTCGGAGTCTCCTGAAAGATTATGGATTGTACGCCGGGATGGTCTTCCCAGCCGTCAGAGTAATAGCCGTCTCCGCCCTCCCCGTAGAAGTGTCCCAGCCATATGACAAGGACGAAGATCAAGAAGACTGCCCCCAAACATGCAAAGACTCCCCAGTGGAAAAGATCTACAAATCTGGACATCCTGTACAGTCCGGCAGCACAGCATATGCACAATGCCACCAGACCGAACCACATAGCGGGACTATCTGGATCAAGCAATCCGCCAGGCCTATCCAGGCCACGCTCCAGCATGGGCCAGAGCACCTGCCAAGCGAGCATAGCGGCAGGCACCGCGGCCGCTACCGTCAGCGCGAGCCCTCCCCATCGGAACTCATCGATGAGTCGGAATGCCACGAACAGCGTGAACAGCGCGGCGAAGCAGACAACAATCAGCCAAGCGATGTTCTCCGGGTAAAACAGATCGGTGTTTACTATGTAAGCCGTGAAGATGCCCGCAAGCGTCACCAGCGCCAATGCTACGTTCGCAGCGGTTCGGGAGCGGATGGCATACGTATGACCGATGAGAAGCAGAACAGCGCTGATGGCCATCCCACGAGCTAGGACGTCTCTCAACTCAATTTCAGGGAAGTTGCCCGAAGAGCTAAGGTAAGTAAACCCAAGTGCGCCCAAAATCAGCAGCAACGCGAAGGTGAGTTTGAAACACGGCGCCGAAGCCGCCTGGAGACCAACCCTCAGGCGCGATGCGACTTGAGACAGACTAGCTTTCAATCCTGCGCACTCACAAACTCAACCATGGAGAACACGCCCAAGGCGGACGGTGGCCCCGCACTGAGCCTTCTCATCGGTGAGCGATGCGTATTGGGCACGTCAGTTCTGGCCAGGGTGCAAGTGACGGCGATCAGACGTAGGGGTCCCGGGGGTGGTCGCCTAGGAGGCGGAGTTGGCGTTGGGTGCAATGCGCGAGGATGTCGGGGTGGAACTCGAATCTATTGAGGTATGGCGGTAGCTTCTGGGTAATCATCCTCTGCGCGTAGTGGACTTGGAGCAGGTAGCGCGTTTCGTTGCTGCGGTTGGCTGTGCCGCGGTGCCATACCTCAGAGCGGAACATCACGACGTCGCCAGCCTTGCATAGGACGCTCTGTTCCGTGCGTCCCCGCCACTCCGTTGCGCCGTTGGGCAGGCGACCGGACTTGTGGCTTCCGGGAATAAACTTGGTCGGGCCGAGTTCCTCGGAGAGGTCGTTCAAGTAGTAGTGGGCGGTCGATATGAAGATGGGCATCTTCACTCGTGGATCTGCCAGCAGGTCTTCAGGGATTTCTACGGGAAGCCAATCGCAGTGGAGCGACTGGTCGGGGCGTCCGGGGCCAGTAACCCACGCGGTCATGCCGAGGATGTGGCAGTCCTGCCCATGAATCGCCTCGGCGAGGTCGATTATGCCCGACTGGCCGACGTACTTAAGAAAAACGGGATCGCGGTTGAATGCGTTGTTGATGTGCTTGTTGAAGAACCCGCCGGACTCGGGAGTCGTGAACTGGTCGAAGCTATCTTCATTGGCGGTAAGCCGGTCCATGGCATCGCGAAGCTCGGCAACGGCCTGGGCATCGATAGCTTCAGGGAAGTAGGCGTATCCGTCTTCCTCCATTCCGCTAACCCGGCTTGCCAAGTCCGGCTGGGCCTTTAACTCCAATGGCTGTGTCAACGCCTATCTCCTGCTTTGACCGCGACTTAAGGACGGCGGACTTTCGGACTACTCAGACCGGGGAGATGTTATTCAGGGCCAGACATGCGGGTCAAGCCCGGGGGCTCAGACACGCGGACGAGTACAGATTGTTGCGCTGCATGTACTCGATGACCCGGTCCGGCATGAGGTATCGGGTTGACTGCCCGCTCGACACGCGACTCCTTATCTCGGTCCCGCTGACACCGACCAGAGGGCCCTCGAGAATGGGGACCTCTCGACCCAGCACGCTCAGAGAATTATCGCACCCTACGTCCGTCAGCCCTGCTCTTGGATAAGCTACGACCTGGGCGCGGTCGAATATGCTCTTGGGGCACTTCCAGCGCGGCATCTCCAGGACGGAATCAACTCCGAGGAGCAGAAAGGGTCGTTCCTTATCAGGGTAATCATCTCTGAGGCGGCCCAGAGAGTTAAACGTGTAGCTTGGGCCGGGATCTTCGAGTTCGATTGCGGAGACCTCAAACCTAGGATTCGGCTCGATTGCTATCTTCACCATGGCCACACGATGTTCTGCAGGGGACACTGGAGTCCCGGCCTTAAGATACGGATTTCCCGCGGGCACAAACACGACGCGGTCAAGCTCGAGCTGGTCAGCCGCGGTCTCCGCAAGGACCAGGTGGCCCAGATGTATTGGATCGAACGTGCCGCCGAATACCCCGACCGCCATGTCATTCCCACTCCCATTCGAACTCCCCGACCCTGACTGTGTCTCCCTGTTCAATGCCGGCACGCTCCAAGGCTCTCACCACTCCCAGGCGCTTCAGCCGTGCGTAGAACTGGGCGAGCGCCTGCCAGTTGTCCTGGTCCAGCATGGCCGCAATTCGCTGTACTGCAGGGTCTTGGACCACAAAAGTTCCCTGTTCCTCTCGGACAACGCTCGCATTTACGGGATCTGGCCTCAGCACTGGAGTCGACATCTCATTGATCGAAGGCACGGAGGCCTCTTTCGATCTGTCCAGGCTGACGAGCAGCGCGTCTATGAGCGGACCAAGGCCCTGATGCGTTGCGGCTGACACAAGAAACGCCTTTTCGTCTTGCCCCAAGCCGGCAGTTATCTTCTGAAAATTCTCCGGGACTCCGTCCAAGTCGGCCTTGTTTACTGCAACGATCTGCGGCTTGTCGGCAAGGCCGCCATCAAAGAGCGCCAGTTCGTTATTGACGCGATGGAAGGCTTTCACAGGGTCCTCGAGCGAGCCATCCAGCACATGCACAAGCACTCGGGTCCGCTCAACATGGCGGAGGAATTCATGTCCGAGGCCGATCCCCTCGTGTGCGCCTTCAATCAGGCCCGGAATGTCGACAGCCACAAAGCTCCTGTACCTATGTTCAACAACGCCCAGCACCGGTTCTAACGTCGTGAACGGGTACGGAGCGATTTTGGGGGACGCGGCAGACAGCGCCGTCAGCAAGCTGGACTTCCCGGCATTCGGCTCACCGATGATTCCGACATCGGCGAGTAGCTTCAACTCCAGCCGCAGTTCCATGCTGGCGCCGGGCTCTCCAGCTTCGGCGATTACCGGGAACCGATTCGTCGATGACGCGAAGCTCGCGTTACCCCGTCCACCCTTACCGCCCGGCACCAGAAGCTTGCGTTCGCCCGGAGTCATTAGCTCCGCCAAGAGCTTCGGCCTTACATTGGTCGTCCAAATCTGGGTTCCGGGCGGCACATCCAAGGTCACGTCGGCTCCGCGACCTCCGCTCTTTCGACTACCGGAGCCATGTTCGCCTGCCTCGGCCCGAAACTCCCTACGGTAACGGAATGGCAGTAAGGTGTTCAGGTTCCCGTCGCAAGCGAAGTAGACCGAACCGCCATCGCCGCCTAAGCCGCCATCTGGGCCACCCTTAGGGATGAACTTTTCACGCCGCCCGCTGATGGCCCCATTACCACCTTTACCACTTTCCACTTTGATAAGGACTTGGTCGATCATGAGAAGATAATAGCAGTCATAGTCAGCATGTGGAGAATGCTCAGAAATGCCTTAGACAGCCTGGGTAGCGGAATTCGTGAGTGGATAGCTTGTGGAACTGGGTTGGGATGGCTTGTGAAGCAGGTTGAGGCGGAGTGGGCGTCTGAGAGTTGCCAAAGGCTGACAAGGGGGACTCCACGTCGCGTGGAGGTAACGCCCACAAGTTATGGGCGCTATGGGTGGAGCGTTAAGAGGCTTCTCAGGACGGAGTGATTAAGCAGCGATTGCAAGGGTTTCGAGCGAGCGCCGAATATTTGCTATGTCCTGCTCGAGAGCAACGTCGTGCGTGACTCGTTTTGCGATGCGGGAGCATGCGTAAGAGACGGTGCTGTGGTCGCGACCTCCCATCACTTTACCGATCACAGTGAGGCCCATGCCGCTGTCGTGCTTGGCGAGGTACATGGCAATCTGCCGAGCCAGTGCAGTGGGCCTGTCGCGACGCCGGCCCATGACCGCGGCGCGCTCTACGCCGAAGTAGCCGCATACCTGCTCGATCACCTGGTCCGCCGTGATCTGCCTCGTGACGTGACGGAGGGTCATGTCTGCGGTGGCGCGGCGGACCAGTTCAAGTGTGACCGGCTGCGAGAGGAGCTCGGCGAATGCCGTTATGCGATTAAGGTGACCATCCAAGGCGCGAATGCTTGAGTAGTCGTGAGCCGCCAAGTAGTCGACTACTTCGTCTGGGAAGCTTGCCTCGGAGCGATCAGCCTTGGTCTTAAGGATTGCCCTTCGGGTCTCGGGATCGGGGGCCTGAATGTCGACAACGAGGCCTCCCGAAAGGCGCGATTTCATCCGATCTTCAAGGAGCGTCAAAGATCCCACGGGCCTGTCGCTTGCTATGACGACCTGCCTGTTGGCCATGTGGAGCGAGTTGAATGTGTGGAAGAAGCCCTCTTGGGTCTGTTCCTTGCCGATTATGAACTGGATGTCGTCCAGCAGGAGGGCGTCCGCTCCGCGGTAGAACTCACGGAAGTTATCGGTGCTGCTACCTCGGATGGCGCTGATGTACTCGTTGGTGAACTCCTCGGTGGTGCGGTACGCGACCTTCTGTCCCTGATTGCGCAGCCGGTGGCCAATGGCGTGCAGCAGGTGAGTCTTGCCCAATCCGACGTCCGAGTAAATGACAAGTGGATTGTAGGAATGGCCCGGCCCCGCTGCGACGGCCATCGACGCGGCGTGAGCGAGCTCGTTCGACTTGCCGACGACAAATGTGCCGAAGGTGAAGCTCCCATTCAGGTGGGTCTGATGGGCGATGCGAGGGGAATCGCCACTAGGGCCGACAGCCTGGTGGGCAGGGTCAGGATCGTCAGCGCGCGTCGTGTCCGGTGAGTAGGCAACGGTGAAGCGGACTTCCGGCCGTGCGCCTGTTATCTTTTCCAGAGCATCGCCGATGAGACAGTACATGCGCCGCTCCAGCATTTCGGCCACAAACGGGCTGGGCGTGCAGACGACAAATGAGCCGTCTTCTCCTGGGAAGCCGACCGTGTCTTTCAGCCATGTGTCGAAACTGGGGCGGGGAACCTGGAGCTGCAGATTTCCGAGGACGGAATTCCACAGACTATGTCCGCGATTGCCTGCCATGAACGTTACTCGCAAGGGAAGGGGCAAAACCCTTGGAGCCCATGCCATAGGCATGAAGAGGCCATCAAGGGTTGATCTTGCCGCCGGTTGGGAGCAATTCTAGCACGCGATTCAAAGTGCCCCGCAAGCGAGTATCTTAGAGATAGTGTTCCGAATGCTGTTTAGGCGTTGGCCAATACTTTCGTGCTAAGGCGGCCGTATATTGACGTCTAATGGCGGGCGTCATGCGGTTAGTCATCGGGCCCCGCATCGTTAAGGAATGCGCGGTCGGGAGCGCCTGTAAGTCGGCGCTTATTTCGAGGCCAATTCAGTGTCATTGGGCCGATGAGGGAGCCGGTCGGTGAAAAGCGGGCGCTCGGTCCGGAGGCGCTGAAGACGAATCGCCGGACCGCGTTGACGCCGGCCGGGGTGAGAGTGCGAGGCGAGTGGTCAGGGCCGCTCTCCCAGGGTGACCTCAGCCTGCATTCGGACATCGTCGCGGAAGAACACGACCGTGGTCGTCTCGTTCGGCAGATGTGTCCTGAGGAAGCGGGCGAGTTCTCCGGTGTTCTTCACTTCGACGCCGCCGATGGTTGAGATTACGTCAAACTCCTGCAGGCCGGCCATGGCCGCAGGGCCTCCCTCGACCAGACGGGCGACTACAATGCCGCGGGCGACGGGTGATTCCCGTCCTATCGCGGAAGAATTCGCCGGGGTGAGGTTTATCGGGGTGACGCCCAGGAAGCCGCGGCGCACCACTCCGTTCTCGATGAGCTGTTTGAGAACGAACTTGGCATCGTCAACGTTGATTGCGAAGCCGATGCCCGCGCCCGCCTGAACGATGGCGGTGTTGATGCCGATTACCTCTCCCGTTGCGTTGACGAGGGGGCCGCCGCTGTTTCCGAGGTTGATCGACGCGTCCGTCTGGATCATGTCGACGATGGTGATGTTGGCGGTGACGTCCAGGGAGCGACTCAGTGCGCTGACGACGCCCTTCGTTACTGTGGGGGCTCCATCGAGTCCGAGGGCGTGACCAACGGCGATGACTTCCTCTCCCACCCGCACGCTGGATGTGTTGCCCAGCGATGCGGGAACAAGGTCCTCTGCCTCAATGCGGACTACTGCCAGATCGGTGCGGCGGTCTGTGCCGATTATCATGCCGGGCAGCCGCCGGCCGTCGATCAACGTGACGGTAATGTCCTGGGCCATCTCCACGGCGTGGGCGCTGGTGAGGATGTGGCCCTGTTCATCGAGCACGACTCCCGTGGCCACGCCAGTGGATGAGAGGGCTTCGTCCGGGTAGTTCGGCGCCTGGGCGGCAATGTGGACAACGGAAGGCGCGATCAACTGCACTACTTCGACGGTGGTCAATGCGCCGGGCTCCGGCGCGAAGGTTACTGCTGAGTTGTCGGGTTGGCCAGTTGGCGAGAGCGGCGGCGATGAATTCGTCGTGCTCTCAGGGTCAGGCGCCGGCGTTGGTGTAGGCGCGGCGGTGGGGGAAGCCGTTTCGGTTGTCGTGCCGTCTGTTGATTCGGGAGTGTTGCCGCAGCCTACCGAGGTAACGAGCAGACAGGCGAGTGCGACCCAAGGCGCGAGAAGGGACGCGCATACCCGGAAACATCGAGCGTTGCTCTCAAAATATTCTTCTAAAGAGCGTAGCGGGGATGAGTCCCCATGAAGATGTGCCGGTCGCAGATTAGCCCTCCTGCCTGGAGGGGTGGGCCGGTGTGCGCGCCGGGCGGTCTAGCGGTTGCGGCGCCGGCGCCGTCTCAGGCGACGGATGCTGCGCTGACGGTCGATGCGGACCTGTTCGCCCTTGGAGCGGAAGTATCGCCGCTCGCGCAGTTCGCGCAGGATGCCCGAGCGCTGCATCTGAGACTGAAACCGCTTTACGAGGCCTTCAGTGTCTTCGCCTTCCCTAAGCGTGACGAAAGCCAAGCGTCCTCCTGTTTTGCCATTGCCGAGTTCCAATTGCCATGCTGGCGCAACGGCGTTGAGGAGTATAGCACAGAGGATGGGACGTTCGGGCTGGAAACGTCGCGTTCATGCCAATTCCGATGGGCTGTGCCTTGGCTTGAGTCCCGCATCATCAGCCCTTGGCGACCTTTCGCAAAGCCATGATGTGCTCAGGTCCGGTGCCACAGCAACCGCCGACGATCTGCGCGCCGACATCTATCCACTCACTCGCGTGCTCTGCAAGCCGCGACGGGGGATTGGGGATCAGGCCGTAGAAGTCGTCTGCTTCCGTGCCCTTCAGTCGTGCCAGTGGGTTGTAGCCGATGTTCGGATATGCGCCTATGACGCCGTCGAACGCGTCCCTGAGCCTTGGGAGCCCGGCCGAAACGTTCTCCGGGCTTGAGCACATCAGGAGAATGGCGTCTACGCGGCGTCCCTTGAGCGCGGACGCTAGCTGCTCCATGGTCTCGCCGGATACCATCGTGCCGTCGGGCTGTATCCCGCGGACTCCCAGGAACACGGGAAGATCGAACTCCGCGGCCACTTCCACCGCAGCGACGCAGTCATCCACAAAGCCAATGAATTCCGGAAGCATGATGTCTACGCCCGCCTCTGCGACCGCTGAAGAGAGTTCTGAGAACTCCGCCTTGAGAGCGGGCTCGCCCATGTGCTGGACGTCAGACTGGTTGTCGCCCTTCAGTCCGCAAACCCAAGGGGTTGCCATGCCCGCGGCCACGTAGGCATCCCCTTCCGAGGCGTCGCGTGCTCTGACAGCATTCATCCCGCCCGAGGCAGCATACTCGCGCCACCGATCGTCGAGACCAGCGACGGCCATGCGTGTCGGGGTGGTGAAGACGGTGTTAGTGGTCACAATGTCCGCGCCAACTCGAATGTAATCGGCATGGATCTGCTGCACCACGTCGGGAGCGTCTACATTGGCCGTTGCGGACCAGGTTCCCAGCATGTCCGGGTTCGAACCTGCCATCACATCGACTCCCCGGCGGTGAATCTCGGAGCCGGTGCCCCCGTCCATCAGAATCTTTTCTCCACTGTCCAAGCGACTGAGAATGTCTTGAGTCTGCATATCGGCAACCCTCCTTCATTTCTCCAAGGAACTTTGAATTATAGGGACTGAGGTGTACTCAGGGGTGTTCATGCTCAGGTATGCGTTGCGATGTGGTCGATTTCGCGTGCCGGCGCGGCACTCTCATTGAGCTGCGTCGTGATTTCGGCGAAGTGGCGCTGGCTCTTCAGATACCTCAGCGCCCGGTCCTCTATCTGTTTGACGTGATCTGTGGACAGGCCGAAAGACCGGCCGACTTCTTCCTGAGTGCTGACAGTGCAGTCTTCGAGGCCGAACCTGAGTCTGAGCACTGCGGAGTCTCGCGGCGGCAGGGTTGCAAGTATGCGCTCAAGCTTGCTCCTGAGGATGTGCTCCCAGCCCGGCGTGTTGCTGGACAGGGCCACTTGACGGCCGGCCAAACGGCCCAGCAGATCTTCTGCGCTGGATTGATACCGAGAAACGGTTGGCGCTTGCGCGGCGACGGCCGACGGCGGGTCAGGTACGAGGGTAGCATCGGAGGGCGGACCCGTTTCCATGCCTTCGGCTGAGTTGAGGTGATCCCGGATTGCGGCCATGAAGTCTGGGCCGTACTGATCGAGCTTGGCCTCGCTAACGCCCTTGATGGCTAGGAAGGGGCTAGGTTCAGTTGGCGTATCTGTGCACATTTGCCTCAACGTCGCGTTGCTGAACACGACGAAGGCCGGCATGCCCATGCGATCAGCGATGCTCTTGCGAAGCGCACGCAGCTTCTCGAAGAGGTCGACGTCATGGGGCTGCGGGTCTTCAGAATGCTGTGAAGTCCGGCGCGCCAATGTGACGGAGTCTCGGTTGGTCAGGAATTCCCTGCCCTCATTAGTAACGAAGAGCGTTGGAAACCCGCTCTCATCCGTTCGTCCGAGCAGGCCTTTGTCTATGAGTTGGTTCAGGACTTCGTGCAAGTCGGCCCTGGACCACTCGCGAGCGGAGCCGTAGACGCGGAGTTGATCGTGGCCGGACTCTCGCAGGCGCTTGTCCCGGCTGCCTCTGAGAAGGCGCACAATGTATGCGGCTCCGAAGCTTTCGCCGGTGCGTATGACTCCTGACAGGGCCTTCTGGGCGATTTCGGTGCCGTCGTACGCTTCCCATCCGGCAGGCAACTCCCATCTGTCCAGGCACATGTCGCAGGCCTCGCAAGCGCCTGCGGGCCATTCTTCGCCGAAGTAGTCGAGAAGCAGGGCGCGCCTGCAGCTTCTGCTCTCCGCGTACTTCACCATGCGGTCAAGTTTCTGTGTCGCGTTTCCGCGTTGAGAGGCGTCTTCAATCCGGCCGATGAAGTACTCCTGCTTGCTCCTGTCGCCGTAGGAGTAGAAGAGGACGCAGTCGCTGGGTTCCCCATCGCGGCCTGCCCTGCCGGTCTCCTGGTAGTAGCCTTCGATTGTCTTGGGCAGGTCGTAGTGGACGACGAGCCTGACGTCCGGCTTGTCGATGCCCATTCCGAACGCGATTGTTGCAACGACAGCCCGGACATCGTCATCCAGGAACCTGTCCTGTGTCTCCTGGCGGACGGGGCCGTCCAGGCCGGCGTGATATGGAAGGGCGCTCACACCGCGATCAGTGAGTTTCGAGGCGAGGTTCTCAGTGCCCTTGCGCGAGAAGCAGTAGATGATGGCGGAGCCGTCCCCGATTCCTGCCAGGAGCGAGAGCAGGTCCTCGAACTCTGAGCCCTTGCGGATGACCCTGTAATTCAGATTGGGCCTGTTGAAGCTCGCAGTGAATTGCTCAGCGTCCTGGAGGCCCAGGACGTTTGCTATGTCCTGCCGCACCTTGCCGGTGGCGGTGGCAGTGAGAGCGATCAAGGGGACGTCCGGGAAGTCGGTCCGCAGCGACTGCAGGTCTCGATAGTCGGGTCTGAAGTCGTGGCCCCACTCGGAAATGCAGTGAGCCTCGTCGATCGCTATCAGACTGAGGTCCAGACCTAGCAGGTACTGGCGAAAGCGGGGCATTGCCAGGCGTTCCGGGGCAACATAAAGGAGCTTGAGCTGGCCCTGCTGGGCCTGGCGCGCAATGCGGCGGGACTCGTCCGGCGGCGTCGCGCTGTTGATGCATCCGGCCGTAATGCCTCGCCTGTTGAGGGCATCGACCTGGTCTTTCATCAGCGCAATCAGCGGGGACACGACCAGGGTCAGGCCGCTGAAGCTCAGCGCGGGCAGCTGATAGCAGAGGGACTTGCCTCCCCCGGTGGGCATCAGGACGATGGAGTTGCGCCCGCGAAGGACGTTCTGGACGACCTCTTCCTGCATCGGCAGGAACCGGTCATGCCCAAACCGCGAACTCAGCAATTCTCGAAGTTCTTCAGTCACCCGTTGGACCCAGAAGTTGGATTGCGGCATTGTAGCTGGAAGGCCGAGCCGATAGCGGATTCCTGTAAACTCCGACGCACCCGATCCAGGAGGACATGGCAGGCTTGGCAGAGGGACGGAGTGCGGGACTCATGGCTTGCATGCGGGCGGTGTCCGCGGCGCTTGTTGCGGCGATTGGCCTGGCTGCAGCCGGGTGCGGCGGCGGCGAAGTCGTTGGGCCGGTCATGCCGACCTTCCCTGCCGAGATGGTGCCTGAGGAGCGGATTGAGCTGACAGAAACGGCTACCCCGACCGTAACGGCGCCAGCAACGGCGCCAGCAACGGCGACCACATCGACCTCTACGGCTGAGTTCAACGCCTTCGGAATCTCGAGCCGTGAGCGGGTCGAGCTCAGCGCGGCCGTGTTCGACCTTACGGCAGAGATCGAGCGCGACCCGGACGTGGTGTGGACGTACATCGAGAGGGGGGAGATCCTCATGCGGCTGGGCGAGTTGGACGCTGCCATTGAGGACTTCACGGCAGCACTGCGCGTAGGAGGCGAGTCCCAGGAGGTCTATGCTTCACGTGCCGTTGCCCATGCGCTGAACGGCAACATGGCCAGAGCTCAGGAGGACCTGGACACGGCGGCAGCACTAGGCTACCCGCCTACGCCGCTACAGGAGATGTTCGAGAGTCTGCGCCAGAGCGAGGAGCCCTAGCGGGGAGCTGCAGCTCAAGAGCTGACCGGCGCGCGCACGGCGGCTCCGGGGGCGACGCCGGGCTCCCAGCGGCCGTCAGCGACGACCGGCGTGCCGCCGACTACGACGTGCGAGATTCCCACCGGCGGGCTCACGGGATCCTGGTACGTGGACGTGTCGATGACGGTCTGTGGGTCGAACACCACAAGATCGGCGTCTGCGCCGACGGACACGCGGCCCTTGCGGGCGAGTGCGGGCGCTCGGGCCTCCAAGCGGCGGGCGGGCATCAGAGTCATCTTTGAGATGGCCTCCATGAGCGTTAGCGCGCCGGCCTCGCGGACGAACCGTCCGAGCACTCTCGAATAAGAACCGGAAGTACGGGGGTGTCCCCTGCCGTTCTTTATGTGTCCGTCAGTCGCGATGGCGGTCAAGGGGCTGGTGACGGCGGCCTCGACGGCATCCTGCGGGATCATGTGGGCGATAACACGGCCGCCCTCCTCGCGGTACTGGGCGAAGGTGGCCTGGGTAAGCCTCTCGCCCGTCGCCACCCACTGGAGGTCGCCGTGGCCGATGCCGAGCTTGCTCTGCCAGCCCTCGTCGAAGATCGCCGAGGAGATCTCGGTAAGCCCGGCCGTGTATGGGTAGCATTCCGTTGTAACGTCGACTCCCCTGCCGCGCGCCTCCTGAATGATGCGGAGCAGGCGCGCGGTCGCCCGCATTCCGCTGCTGTTAATGTGGACTACGTGCAACGGGGCTCCGGTAATTGCGGAGGCGGCGATGAGTTCCACAAGGCCTTCGATGCTGTTCAGCGGCTCGCGGTGCCCCATGCCGCGCATGTGGACGTGACACGGAGCGTTGAAGCTCGCGGCAATGCGAAACATCTCCAGCGTCTCCCAGCGTGTGGCGGCGGGCGTGTACTGGAGGCCGAATCCAACGGCGAGCGCGCCGGCGCGGAGGCCCCTCTGCAGATGAGCGGCCATTGCGGCTATCTCTCCGTCAGAGGCTTCCTTGCGGGCGCCGTCGGCGATGGGGAGGAACTCGCCCGGGTCGTCCATGACTGCGATCCTCGCTGGGATGTGTCCCGCGCTCACTCCGAAGTTCACGGCAGAGCGCCCCTCGCGCTCAGCGTACCAAGCGTCCACGTCCAACGTGCCGACCTCGAGTTCCAGCGCGGTGGTGACGCCGTCCAGGGCCTGGATGCGGTAGTTCTCATCGTCCTGGCCATGCGAGTGCAGATCGATGAAACCGGGCGCGACGACCTGTCCGCCAGCGTCGATCGTGATGCCGCCCCGCAGGCCACCGGGCTGGATGCTTCGCACTACGCCGTCTGTAATGCCGACGTCGTTCACGGCGTCGAGGCCGGACTCAGGGTCGATGACCCTGCCGTTAGCGACGACGAGATCGAACTCTGCGGAATCAGGCATTGTTACTCCTTGGGGCCGCCCGTACAGGGGCGTAGTACGGACTAGCCAGATGACACATCCGGGTGTTGCCTATGCCAGGAGGTGATGGACTGGAAGGCGTTGGCCGCCGCCAGAGCCGAGTTCTCTCTATAGGCTCTGCTCATGAACTGGATGCCTGTGGGGAGGCCCTCGTCGTCGAAGCCGTTGGGCACGGATATTGATGGAAGACCCAGCCCGTTGCCTATGGCGCCGGTGTGGTCAGGCCCGAACTCGTCCTCGTCTCTGTCCCAGACCTTATCGACGGCTTCCGCCACCCTGATCACGGACGGCGCCGCCACAGCGTCGTAGGGCGCCAGCAGGGAGTCTATCTCGCGACCGAGCACTTCTCTCAGGCGCAGCGCCTTGAGGTAGTCCTTGGCCAGGATGGCGGCCCGGGCGAAGCCGTTGTACTTGCAACCTTCGCCCCTCAGTTCGTGAGAGAGGCCCGCGGCCAGGAAGTCATCGAATATCGCCGATGCTTCGCCGCTCAAGATGGTGGAGGTCATTGCGGCGTAAGGGTAGTCGGGAAGGGAGACTTCTTCGATGTCCGCCACAGCTTCGAGTTCTTTAAGGGCAGAGCCGAAGTTCCGGCCCACGGACTCTTCCGCGCTTTCCAACGAGCCGGTGAACACGGCTAACTTCAGCCGACTGCCTCCGGTGGCCTCCCTGTCGTAGCGGAAGGTGCGCTCGGATGTTGATGCGTCATTGGGATCATGGCCCGCGATGGCTTCGATGACAGTGCCGCAGTCGTCCGCCGAGAGGCCCATCGGCCCCAGCTTGTCGAGCGTCCAGCTCAGCGCCATAGCGCCGTAGCGGCTGACACGGCCGTATGTGGGCCTCATGCCCGAGAGACCGCAGAAGGCGGATGGGCAGAGTATCGAGCCCCACGTCTCGGAGCCGATGGCGAACGGGACCAGACCAGCGGCCACGGCAGAGCCGGACCCGCTCGAGGAGCCGCCCGCCCAGGCGCCGGGGTTCCAAGGGTTTATACCGGGCCCGGTGAAGGCGGCGTCCGCGTTCCTGTAGCCCATGCCTCCCGCTAGCTCGACCATGGCCAGCTTGGCTACGAGCACGGCGCCGGCCTCCTCCAGCTTACGAATCACGGTGGCGTCGAAGTCGAAGACCTGGTCTTTGTATGGTGCCGCGCCCCAGGTGGTTGGAATGCCGCCGGAAGTCGCGAGCAGATCCTTGGCGCCGTAAGGGACGCCGTGCAGGAGACCACGGTACTCGCCGGCGGCGATTTCGGACTCCGCGCGCCTCGCCTGCTCCATGGCCCGGTCGCGGGTGACCGTGACCACGGCGTTGTAGCGGGGGCCAAGCGTGTCGAGGCGGTCCAGGAACGTTTCGGCGATCTCGACCGGCGATACCTGGCGCGTGCGAATCAGCGCGGCCAGGTCACGGATGGGCAGGAAGACGAAATCTTCACTCATCAGACGTGTGCGGCCTGAAGAGCGGAGCCGGCTCCGCGGAAATGTCCAGCTTGACGGCGGCGAGGGCGTCCGCCTGCTTCAGAACATCCCGCACGCCGTTGCGCACCTGTTCGAGTTCCTCTGATGTCAGTCCGTCGCAGTAGCGGCGCCGGACGATGTCGAAGAGGTGGTCTTCATCCTGTGATATTTGTTCGGTCATTCGCGGGCCTCCGTAGTTCCGGCGGGCTCAGCCGGCATCCTTGAGAGGCGCCACGCTGAAGACCACTTTGAATGGTTCGCAGTAGATGATTACGCTGCCGATTCTAGATACGTCAAGATCCTCGGGCAGCTCATAGTTCTGGTTGCCTACGTTACCCTTGAGGTCCCCGAGATGGACGTAGCCCTCGAGGTGGACTTCGGCACTGTTCCGGGCGTTGGGGTGAGGTGACAGGATGACTTTGAGCGCGGGGCCGTTAGTTACAGAGAAGTCCTCGAATCGAAGCAAGTGGGAGCCGTCCGCCCCGCGATAGATCGTGGCGCTGCCGCTGCCCTTGTGGAACCGGTCCGCGTCCGTGAAGGAGCCGGCCCTCACTTTGACCGGCGCGGTCGGGCTAGCCATCGGCTCCGGCATCTCTTCATCGACAGGCGCGTCGACCGCAGCGGCCTCTGCCATTTCATCTTCCGCTTCCTGCTGTGTCATGCCGGCGGGCAATTCAGCGTTGAATGACATGGGGAAGTCTTCGTCCACCACATCGTCGATGAAGAGGGGGGACAGGAACCACCAAGCGGCATATCCAACTACCGCGAGGACTACGATTCCCCCGATGATCAACAGGCGCTTCAGGTCCAATTTGCTATTCCTCACTTTCTCCTAACTTCCACTCCTTCAGACGACTGAGTCATCTTCCAAGGCCAACCCTGTTCTCATCGTAGTACGCCGTCGCGGGCAAGGGAAGGGACGGACATTATCGTCGAGGGCACTGTCCTTCGAGTCGGGCGCGTGCGCGGTCCTTGCCGGAGTGGCGGTTGGATGGCGCAACGTGCCCCACCCCTCTGGATTCCGGCTGGCCCCTGGTTCACGCTGTCGCGTGAATACCGGAATGACGGGTATTCGGGGTGGGCTGATGTGTGCGCGGGGAGGCGGACTTGGGGCGAGAGCTGGCTTGCGTAAGGCCCTTCGACGGGCCCCTTCGACAGGCTCAGGACGGGGTCAGGGCGAACGGGTTCCTGTCGACGCTTTGGTGTGGCGCGTGGTTGGGCGGGCCGTTCGCGAACGGCCCCTACGCCTGAGGGATGGCGGCGGGGTTCTGTTGCCGGAGGGTGTTGGCGGGCGTGACGTGCCCCCGCCCCACTGGATTCCGGCTGACCCCTGGTTCACGCTTTCGCGGGAATACCGGAATGGCGGTGTTGTGGTGTGGGTTGGTGTTGTCGGGTGGGCGCTGGGGCGGACTTGGGGCGAGAGCTGGCTTGCGTAAGGCCCTTCGACAGGCTCAGGGCGAACGGATTGGAGGCTACGCTCTGGCGGATTGGGGGCGAATGGGTTCCTGTCGACGCTTTGGTGTGGCGTGTGGTTGGGCGGGCCGTTCGCGAACGGCCCCTACGCCTGAGGGAGGGCGGCGGGGATGCCCCCCGCCCCTCTGGATTCCGGCTGGCCCCGGGTTCACGCTGCCGCGTGAATACCGGAATGACGGGGTTTGGGCGCGAGCCGGCTCTCTTGCCGGTTCGGCGTGTGTTCGAATGTTCCCTGACGCGGGCATTCGGGGATCAAGGGGGAGCCTCGGATTCGGTGTCGTCCGGGCCGGAGTCCTTTTTGGTATTTTGGGCGATGAAGGCGGAGGGTGTCCGGCATGAATCACGGATGCGCCTGATCGCGTCCATGACTTCGCCTGCGGCGATGGACAGTTCTACCGCTGTGCGCGCGTGTTCCTTGAAGTAGTGCTCCGTTCCGTTGTGCACGATGATGCTGCTCGTCTCGTCGGGGTTGAAAGCTCCGGGCTTCTCGGGAGGCGGGAGCCTGCCGACGGCGTCCATCAGGGCGTCCGACGCTTTGAAGACTGCCCGGGTGTTCATGCCGTCGTCCCGGCTGTGGCCGTATGTGTTGACGTACGGGGGTTCGTAGTCGAGGAGCACGTCGGCATCGGCGGGGGAGTCGTCAGGGGATGTCTGTTGCGGTCCGACAGACTCACCAAGAGCGGGCTGGAGCGCGTCTGCGGACGTGTAAGGGTGACCCTCATTCCTGTCTACGCCGGAAGGCTGGGGAAAGAGTGGTAGGTCGTCGGGGGCTTCGTCGAAGCCGCGGCGGAGCAGTTCCTTGGCTGCGTCTATGCGATGGTGCGGTCCGAACCCGGGCATGAATCCTAGCATGACGTCGACGAGGAAGCGTACGGCCCGGCGGCCTCCGTCGGTCTCTGCGCGTATGAAGAGCGCGAGGTCGGGGTTGAGGTTGGCGGTGTCGATGGTGTCGGCCTCGGGCTTCTGCTTCTCTGCGCGCTGTGTTGACATCGCGGGCAGGCTGGCGAACTCCTTCGCTTCGTCGAAGCCGAGCTTGATGAGCTGGCGCGCGGCGTCGAGCCTGTGGTGGGGCTTGGCATCGCGTATCTCGGCCTGCATTGCTGCGACGAGGAATCGCACGATGAGTCTGCCGTCCTTTGTCTCTTCGCGGACGATGCTCTGTATTGGTGATAAGGACTGCGTTTCGCTAGACACGTGTTCTAGTTTAAGGCATCGAGAACTAGTGTGTCAAGGGGGTGTTTGGACTGACTTGTGGAGGGAATGGTTCACGTTTTGATGGGCGTGACGTGCCCCGCCCCACTGGATTCCGGCTGGCCCCGGGTCCACGCTTTCGCGTGGATGCCGGAATGACGGGGTTGCGGTGTGGGCTGGTGTAGTTGAGTGGGCCGTTCGCGAACGGGCCGTGCGCGGCCAGATGTGTGCGCGGGGAGGCGGACTTGGGGCGGGAGCTGGCTTGCGTAAGGCCCTTCGACAGGCCCCTTCGTCAGGCTCAGGACAGGCTCAGGGCGAACGGATTGGGTAAGGGTACTTTGGCGGACTTGGGGCGAACGGGTTGGGGACACGGTCAGGGTGAACGGGTTCCTGTCGACGCTTTGGTGTGGCGCGTGGTTGGGCGGGTCGTTCGCGAATGGGCCCTACGTCTGAGGGTGGGCAGACTTGGGGCGGGAGCTGGCTTGCGTAAGGCCCTTCGACAGGCCCCTTCGTCAGGCTCAGGACGGGGTCAGGGCGAACGGATTGGGTAAGGGTACTTTGGCGGACTTGGGGCGAGGGCTGGCTTGCGGCAGGCCCCTTCGACGGGCTCAGGACTTGGTCAGGGCGAACGGGTTCCTGTCGACGCTTTGGTGTGGCGCGTGGTTGGGCGGGTCGTTCGCGAACGGCCCCTACGCCTGAGGGTGGGCAGACTTGGGGCGGGAGCTGGCTTGCGCAAGGCCCTTCGACAGGCTCCTTCGTCAGGCTCAGGACGGGGTCAGGGCGAACGGATTGAGGGCTACGCGTTGGCGGACTTGGGGCGAGGGCTGGCTTGCGGCAGGCCCCTTGGACGGGCTCAGGACTTGGTCAGGGCGAACGGGTTCCTGTAGACGCTTTGGTGTGGCGCGTGGTTGGGCGGGCCGTTCGCGAACGGCCCCTACGTCTGAGGGCGGGCAGACTTGGGGCGGGAGCTGGCTTGTGGAAGGCCCTTCGACAAGCCCCTTCGTCAGGGTCAGGACGGGGTCAGGGCGAACGGATTGGAGGCAACTCTTTGGCGGACTTGGGGCGAGGGCTGGCTTGCGGCAGGCCCCTTCGACGGGCTCAGGACTTGGTCAGGGCGAACGGGTTCCTGTAGACGCTTTGGTGTGGCGCGTGGTTGGGCGGGCCGTTCGCGAACGGCCCTTGCACCTGAGGGAGGGCGGACTTGGGGCGGGAGGTGGCATGCGTAAGGCCCCTTCGACGGGCCCCTTCGACAGGCTCAGGGCGAACGGATTGGGTAAGGGCACTTTGGCGGACTTGGGGCGAGAGTTGGCTTGTGTAAGGCCCTTCGACAGGCCCCTTCGTCAGGCTCAGGACGGGGTCAGGGCGAACGGGTTGGGTAAGGGCTCTTTGGCGGACTTGGGGCGGGAGCTGGCTTGCGTATGGCCCTTCGAGAGGCCCCTTCGTCGGTGCTCAGGACGGGGTCAGGGCGAACGGATTGGGTAAGGGTACTTTGGCGGACTTGGGGCGAGGGCTGACTTGCGTAAGGCCCTTCGACAGGCCCCTTCGACGGGGTCAGGACGGGGTCAGGGCGAACGGGTTGGGAGCGAGTCCTTCCGCGAGGTCAGGCCAGGCAGAACAGTCGGGCGAGCCTGATTGCGGCCTTCAGGACTGGACGCACCAGACGCTCGGCCCACAGGACCGCCAGGGCGACGACGGTCCCAATGGCCATGGACGCTGCGACGTCCAGCGGGTAATGCACGCCGGCGTACACACGGGCGAACGCGTAGGCCCCGACAACCGCCATAAGCGCGAGGCCAAGGCGGCGGTTGATGAACCAGACGCCGAC
Source organism: Dehalococcoidia bacterium (assembly GCA_965116985.1). Taxonomy (GTDB): domain Bacteria; phylum Chloroflexota; class Dehalococcoidia; order Lucifugimonadales. Next base: position 1,603,620 of record OZ220745.1, read on the forward strand.
GGCTATGGCGAACGTGACGGCTATGGGGTTGGAAGGAAAGGAGGTGTCCGTGGGCTGGTAGAAGAGCAGCTCGACGTCGTGCGCCAAGAACGGCCTCGGTCTGGAGTAGAGCACAGTGATGACATGGACGGCCAGGCTGGAGAAGCCCATCGCAACGAGCGCGACGAAGATTCCGATCTGAATGCGGAGGCGTTCGGGGGCGCTGTTCCCGGCGAACCACAGACCAAGCAAGACCATAAGGGCAGCGACCGGAACGAGGTAATCGCTCACCATGTAACGGACCAGTTGGTCGAACAGCGGGGCCTTGCCCACGCCGCCGTTCAACCAAAGAAATAGTTGCTCGTCAGCTTTCGCCAAGCTCTCACCCAGTACCTTAGATTGCCTGTGATCGCTATGAGGTAGTTCACTTCCGTCATGGAGTGGAGGCCTTCGAACGGTGGAGTCGCGCCACGTCCAAGGCGGAAGTTGACCAATGAGGTGATGGCGAGTGTGGCGGCCAGGGCGGTAATGCTGCCGAGGAAGGCGTAGAGCGCCTGCCCGTTGGCGGTGATGCCGCCTTCGTAGTCGTTGATGTTGCGCTCGCCGGTCGAGAAGAACCAGACCGGCGCGGCAGCTATGAAGAGGACGCTCAGAGCTACGGCCGCGATGGGTTGTTTCAGAATCAGGAGGCCATTGAGCTTGCCGGCAAGCGCGCCCAACTGGATGGCGCCCAGCGCGGCCAGAAACACGAAGAAGTAGTACTCGAAGATGAACTCCGACATTATCGGAGCCTATCCCGGCTGGTGAGGCAAACCGCCTGCCAGCGCTGCGTTAGAACGACTCGAGGGCTATGGCCGTGCACCATTCCATGTACTTGTCGTTGTTGCCTCGGATCGCAGTGGCGTAGAGGCCGCGGAGCTCCTCGGTGATCGGACCGACTCCACCCGCGCCTATGGGACGGTTGTCAAGCTGCCCCACTGGAGTGATGTGGGCGGCAGTGCCGGTCAGGAAGACCTCATCAGCCAGGTAAAGCTCGCTGCGCCTGATGTGGCGCTCGGACACGTCCAGGCCCAACTCGTCATGAGCCAGGCGCATCGCGGAGTCCCTGGTGATGCCGGTCAGGTTGTTGTCGCCCACGGGAGGCGTGTACAGGCGACCGCCGCTGGCCAGGAACAGGCTTTCGCCGGTGCCCTCGGACACGGTGCCGTCCGGGTTCATCATGACGGCCTCATCGAACCCCGCGAGCGTGGCCTCGGTCTTGGCGAGGACGCTGTTCACGTAGTGGCCGGCGATCTTGACTCGCGGCGGAATCGCCAGGTCGTCGATGCGGCGCCATGAGGAGGTGCAGCAGCGAATGGCGCCGTCGGTCTCTATGTAGGATCCGAAGGGCACGATGATGAGCGTGAAGTCGCTCTCCAGGTCCTGGAGCCTGAGGTTGGCGACGAGTTCCTGGCTCTTGTAAGCGAGGGGGCGTATGTAAACGTCTTCTGAGTAGCCGCACCGGACGATTGCCTCGACGGTGATGTCGCAAAGCTCTTCGACATCGTAGGGGATGTCCAGCATCATGATGCGGCAGCCCTGCAGGAAGCGCTCGTAGTGCTCCCGCATGCGGAACACGAACATTTTTCCCTTGTCGGCGTTCCAGTTGCCGCGGATGCCCTCGAACACGGCGGTGCCGTAATGGAGCGCGTGCGTTGTCACACTAACGCGGGCCTGGTCCATGGGCGCGAACTGTCCGCGGAAGTAGACGACCGGTTCGGGCATTAACTCTCTCTCCTGCGCCGGATGGTGCGCGGCATTATACAGTCTGGCCTCAACCCCGCCCCGGAGCGCGAGTGATGGAGTACAGGGGGCTGTTCTCCAGCAGCCGCCGGACGACGTCCGGCGAGACATCGCGGGCCTGGGCGGTCCTGGACCAGCGCTCCGAGAGCTGAGCGCTGATCTCCTCCGCAGTCAACGGCTTGTTGTTAGCGGCGAGCAACGTCCTGAAGATCGACTCCTTGAGCGGCGTGTCCGGCAGCAGGTAGTCGGGCGCATCTGCGCAGTGACCGGCGATCTGACGGATCAACTTCTTTGGGTCCGCGACCAGGATTTCGGCGTCGTCTTCTCCCTGCTGGTCCATATAGCAACGACGGCTTGCTATGAGCACCGAGAGGGACCGTCCCTGGTTGCCGTCCTTGGTAAGGTCCACGATGAATTGCAACTGCTCTTCTTTATCGGCCATTGTCGACGATACTCCTGTTCTTGAGGTGGAAGTCGAACGGTGCGTCCCAGTCAGCCGGGCCGCTAGATGACTTGCTCGGGCCAGTCCAACATCTGGACCGTCACGGTCTCACCCGCGTCTTTTCGCGGCAGGTCTTCCGGACAGATGGCGAGGCCGTTGGCGCGGGCCATTGACGTGAGCAGATTGGATGACTGGTGCCCGGTGGGCCGGGCGTAGTACGTCCCGTTACGCTTGGTGACCTGGACCCTCGCGTACACCCTCCGGGCGTCGTTGTTGACGATGGGTTCCTCCAGGACAGCCTGGACTGAGGGTTTGTCGAGCTGCTCCCTACCCATCATCTTGTGAATCGCAGGCCGGCCAAACTGCTCGAAGGCGACCAGGGCGCTCACGGGGTTGCCGGGCAGGCCGATGTGGGGCACGCGCCTTCCGTCCGGGCCATCCAAGACGCCGAAGGCGAGCGGCTTGGCGGGCCTCATGCGGACCGACCAGAAGTCCACCTGGCCATGCTGGGCGAGGACGTCCTTAACCACGTCGTAGTCGCCCTTGGAGACGCCGGCAGAGGTTATGAGCACGTCCGAGTCCATTGCTCTGTCCAGCATGGAACTCATCGACTCCAGGTTGTCCCTGGCGATGCCAAGCACTATGGGAATGCCGCCGTACCTCTTGACGCCGGCCGCTACGCCGTAGGTGTTGCTGTCGTAGATCTTTCCGGGCTCGTGCGGCGCCGAGGGCTCCAGCAGCTCATCGCCTGTCGCGATGATTGCGACGTTGGGCCGGCGAACGACGCTCACCTCGTCCATGCCCAGGGATGCGAGCACTCCGATCTCAGGGGGCCTCAGGAGGGAGCCACTGGTGAGGACAAGGTCGCCACTGGCAACGTCCTGGCCTGCCGGCCGCACGTTGGCCGACTGGGGGACCTGCTCGCGGATTGCGATCGAGTCCAGCGAGGCGCCGGCTGCCTTGCGGTCCTGCTCGTCGGTGTCCTCGAACGGGACCACCGTGTCCGCTCCGGGCGGGATGGGCGCCCCGGTCATGATGCGGACCGCAGTCCCCTGCTCGACCGCCCTGTCCGGCAGGCTGCCAGCGGCAACTACGCCGATTACGCGGAGCTCCACGGGGTTTCCCCGCGAGGCCTCGGAGATGCTGGGCCACTGGACGGCGTATCCGTCCATCGCCGAGTTTTCCAGCGGCGGAATGTCGAATGGGGCGATGACGTCGTCACACAGGACCTGTCCCATTGCGTCGAGAATCGACCTGGTTTCCGGCTCGAGCACATGGAATTCAGCGAGGATTCTTTCCAGTGCGTCTTCCACGCTGATCATGGATGCGTGATCGTGCCTGTGTATGTGCTCTCTCACGGCAATGCTCCCGGCCTTACGTGCGCAACTCGGCGCCGAATTCGCGGCTGAGCTGGCGCAGGATGCCCTGCTGCGCCTTGTCCACCTGGTCGGAGGTCAGGGTGCCGCGCAGGGAGCGGTACTCGATCCGGTATGCGATCGACTTCTTGCCTGCGGGAACGCCGGGGCCGCTGTACACGTCGAACGGCGTGCACCCGGCGACGATCCCGTTCCTGTCTATGATTCTCTGTATGTCGGCTGAGGGGACGCTCTCGTCCACGATGAGCGCGAGGTCTCTTTCGGCGGAGGGGAACCTGCTGGCAGGCGCGAAGGCCCGCGCTCCGCTCGATGCGGCTTCCGCCAGGGCCTCGACATCGATTTCGAACATCGCGACGGCCTGGCCTTCCAGCCCGAAGTGGCCCAGGACTGCGGGGGCGACCTCACCGACGACGCCAACGTACTTGCCGTCAACCAGAAGGCGGGCCGTCCGGCCGTTGAGCATTGCGTGGTTTTCCGCGGGCTCGAACTGAGCCTCCAGGCCTAAGTGTGGGAATACGGATTCCAGCACGCCCTTGGCATCGAAGAAGTCCATTTCCGCAGCGTCGCCCTGCCAGGACATCGGGAGCCGCGGACCGGACAGGACACCGGCCGCCATCTCCTTCTCGAGAGGCAGCCCGACTTCATCCTGCGGATCGCGGAGATAGACGCGGCCAATCTCGAACAGACGGATGCCCGCGCTTCGTGACGTTCGCCGGTTCGACTCCAGCGTTTCCAGAACGCTGGCACGCAGGGTTGTGCGAAGAAGCGGGCGGTCACGATTGATCGGGTTGGAAATGCGCAAAGGGGCAGGTCCGGAGGCGAGAGCGCCCACGGCGTCGAGCGCATCCTCGCCAGTATGCGGGTAGGTCACCACCTCCTGCATTCCGGTCTCGACGAGCGCGTCCCTAACCCGTTCCCTGGTGGTCCTGTCGTCCTGCTGGTTGTGGTGCGGGATTGGCGTCGAAAGCATGGTAGTTGGGATGCTGTCGTATCCGATGATGCGGGCCAGCTCCTCCACCACGTCGTCTTCGATGGCGATGTCAGACCGCCAATGGGGCGGAGTCACCCAGATGGTGGTCTGCCTCTCCGGGGAAGGGGCAGCCTCCACGGCTTCAATGAGATCGATGACGCTCTCCGGGTCCTTGGCCCGGCTGAAGCCCAGGGAGGTCAGCACCCGTCCAACCTGGGTAAGCGGGATGTTCATGCCCAGAAGCTGGCTGATGCGGTCCGTGCCAACCCGGATGGGGCTTTCCGGCTGTTCGCCGGGGTAGAGGTCGATGATTCCCTGCGCGGCCTTCCCGCCGGCCACTTCCAGGATGAGGCGGGTTGCCCTGCGAAGGGCTATGGGGGCGAGGTCTGCCCGCAGCCCGCGCTCAAACCGGCGCACTGCCTCGGTGTGCAGCCGGAGTCCGGCTGACGTGCGCCGGGTGTTGACAGCGTCAAAGCTCGCCGACTCAAGGAGCACGGAAGTTGTGGAGTCAGTCATTTCGGTGTTGGCGCCGCCCATGACGCCCGCCAAGCCTATGGAGGCGGCCGGGTCCGCGATGGTGAGCATCGGGGGACCAAGCTTGCGCTCCTCTTCGTCCAGCGTTACCAATGTCTCGCCCGCAAAGGCGGGGCGCACGATAATCCTGCCGTCCGCGACCTTGTCGAAGTCGAATGCGTGGAGCGGCTGACCGTACTCAAGCATGACGAAGTTTGTCACGTCAACGATGTTGTTGATTGAGCGCTGTCCGGCGCGCTGGAGGGCCTCCTTCAGCCACTGCGGCGAGGGGCCGATGCTTACGCCGGTTATCAGGCTGGCCGTGTAGCGGGGACACAGCGCGGGGTCCTCGATCTCGATGGAGACGGTGTCCTGGATTGGACCGCCCCGCTCCTCGTATTCGAGCTGGGGGCTTGTGACCTCCGCGCCAGTCAGCGCGGCCACCTCGTGCGCAACGCCGAGGATGGACAGGCAGTCGACGCGGTTCGGCGTCACATCGAGTTCGAGGATCGTGTCTCCAAGCAGATCGAACAGCGGCCTACCCGGTTCTGCTTCATCGTCAAGCACGAGGATGCCTTCGTGGTCCTCGCCGAGGCCGAGTTCCAACTCGGAGCAGACCATTCCGGCAGACTCCACGCCGCGAATCTTGGCCTTCTTCAGCGGCTCCACCCTGCCAGAGCGGGCGCTGAACAGCATCGACCCCTCTCTGGCAAAGGCAATCTTCTGGCCGGCGGCCACGTTGGGGGCCCCGCAGACTACTTTGGCGGTCTCAGCGCCGCCGAGATCAACTGTAGGGAGCTTGAGCCTGTCGGCGTTGGGGTGGGGAGCAACGTCGAGCACGTGGCCGACGATGACCTTTTCGGGGTCCCAGCTGCCTCCGATCTCCTCAATCTGCTTCACCTCGACGCCGGCCATGGTGATCTTGTGGGCCAGCTCGCCGGGAGTCAGGTCCACAGGAACGTACTGTCTCAGCCAGGACAGGGGTACTTTCACAGGACGTCTCCGGCCTGCGCGTCACCGGGCGAAGTTGCCGAGGGCACGTTCGACGTTTGAGGGGTAGGTCCTATCAAGTTCGATTCGATCAACGGTCAGAACTGCCTGAGGAACTGCAGGTTGTTGGAGTAGAAGTGACGGATGTCGTCTATTCCATGCTTGAGCATGGCGATGCGCTCGACGCCCATGCCGAACGCGAAGCCTGTGTATATGTTGGGATCGTAGCCTACGCCCTTGAGGACGTTGGGGTGGACCATGCCCGCGCCCAGAATCTCGATCCAACCCGTACCCTGGCAGACTCGGCAGCCTCCTTCGCACAGGAAGCAGTCGATAGCCATCTCCGCGCCCGGCTCCACGAACGGAAAATAGTCGCACCTGAACCTGACCTGCCTGGACTCGCCGAAGATCCGGCGGGCGAACTCCAACAACGTGCCCTTCAGGTTCGCGAAGGTTACGCCACGATCGACAGCGAGGCCCTCGACCTGGAAGAAGTGCCACTCGTGGCTGGCGTCCGTGGCCTCGTAGCGGTAGCAGCGTCCGGGCACGACTACGCGGACCGGCGGGCCCTGAGTCTCCATGATGCGAGCCTGCATGGGAGAAGTGTGGGTCCTGAGAAGCATATCCCGTGCGTCTGAGCCGTCGCCCCCATCGACCCACAGCGTGTTCCACATGTCCCGGGCCGGATGGTCCTTAGGGATGTTCAGCATTTCGAAGTTGTAGCTGTCCAGTTCCACCTCCGGCCCTTCGGCGACCTGGAAGCCCATGGAGGCGAAGGCGTCGCAAATCTCGCGCATCGTGCGAGTGGTGGGGTGCATTCCGCCTGTGACGACCGGCCAGCCGGGCAGAGTGACGTCGATGGACGGGGCGCTCTCAGCCTGCGCGGCGGCGATGCCGGCCAACTGCCGCTCCATGGCCGCTTCGAGCGTCCGCTTGGCTGCGTTGGCGGCGGAGCCCACGCTGCTCCGGTCTTCGGGGGGCAACTCGCGGATGCCGCGCAGGACCTCCGTCAGGCGGCCGTTGCGTCCAAGGAACGCGACTCGCCAGTCGTCGACTTGATCGTCGGTTTCGGCGGACTCAAGTTGGGCGAGAGCGGCGTCCTGAATGTCATCCACACTGGGGACGCCTGAAGACTGGGACATCAGCTACCTCAGCGGTGCGGAAGCTGTCTGCGAGCGGTACGTATGAGGCAATGGCACGCGGCGCGCCGCCGGTCGGCGTTTGGGTCTGGTCATTGGTCTGGAACCGCTAATGTCAAATGGGCCTGGAAAGCGTTACGGCGGCCATTTTGACCAACCTCCGCTTCCACGCCGGTCGAGCTTCCAAGTACGACGTACAGTGTAACATGACCGCCAATCTGAGCAGGTTCATCACACGAGGCCAGGGAGCGGCGATGTCGGCGCAGGCGGAAGGAAAGGTATGTCGGGGAACGTGAGCCAAGGAGACGGCCCGCCTGAGGCTACTTCAAGGCGCTCGCTCCTCGAGAACCCACTTCCATTGCTGCTTGCTGTGGGCGCGGTCGCGACGCTCATCGCGGGCATGGCGCTGTGGTTCGCGGGAGACTCAACTTCAGACGAAGTCACGATAGTCCTGCCGACGCCCACCTCGCAGGCGCCGGCGGAGCTTAAGGTGTACCTGAGCGGCGCGGTGCGCAAGCCGGGCGTGTACCGCATGGCGGAGGGCGACCGCGTGATAGACGCAGTGGAGGCAGCCGGCGGCGCGACCGAGGACGCGGCGCTGGACTCTGTCAACCTGGCGGGACGCCTTAATGACGAAGACCACTGGCACATTCCCGCCGTTGGGGAGGAGACTGCGTACGCGCCTTCCGGGACTGCGGTTGAATTGACCGTGATGGACCTCAACACGGCCACAGCAGAGCAACTGACGGGCCTGCCGGGGATCGGCGAGGCCAAGGCGGCTGCCATCGTCAGCTATCGGGAAGAGGTTGGCCGGTTCGATGACGTAGAGGACCTCCTGGAGGTGCGCGGAATTGGCGACACCATCGTGGAGGGTCTTCGCGACCTGGTTGTCATCCGCTAGCCGACCAGCCGCTGTCGATTGAAGCTGATCTGGTGGTCTACTGCATGGCTGGCCGGCCTCGGGGCTGGCCTCTGGGCCGATGTACCTCCCGCCTCGCTCGGCCTGTTTGGGGCGGCCGTAGCGTTAACAGGGCTGCTGCTGTGGCGATTGCGGGCTCCCGTCTGGATCGTCCTTGTGGCGCCCATCTTCATGGCAGGGCTACTGAGAACTGGGCTTAACGAGCCCGCTGGCGCAACGCTGGCCCGCTTCCACGTCGCAGGCATCCTCGAGGTCACCGGTGTGGTGGTCAGTGATCCTGAGGCGACGCGGTCGGCGGTCAGATTCAGGTTACGTGTGGAGGGTGTAGAAGCTTCGGGCATCGTTTCGAGCGGAGACGGTATGGTGCTTGTGACTGCCCGCGCGCCAGAGGAGTTGGCTCGAGAGAGAAGCCGACCGTACGTCAGGTTCGGCGACCGGCTTTCGCTGACTGGCAGGCTCTCGCCACCGCCGGAACTGGAGGAGTTCGACTACCCGGCGTACCTTGCCAAGCAGGGCGTGTACACGGTCATGTCCTTTCCTAAGTCCGACTTTCTGAGTGCCGGCCACGGAAGCCTGTTCCGGCGCTGGTTGTACTCTGCGCGGAGAGAACTCGGGGACTCGATCGCGTCCGTTGTGCCCGAGCCTCAGGCGTCGATCGGACAGGCGCTGCTGCTGGGGCTGAGGCACAATCTCTCGGAGGACACGGTGGGAGCGTTCAGATTCACGGGCGCTTCGCACGTGCTGGCGATATCGGGGCTCCACGTCGGAGTTCTCCTTGGCGTGAGCATCGCTGTGAGCCAGGCGGTGCTGGGCTTGCGGAGGCAGCTCTACCTCGTCGCGCCGCTGGCTGCGGTTTGGGGTTACACGCTGCTTGCAGGCGCGCCTGTCTCGGCGGTGAGGGCGGCGATCATGGGCACAGTTTTCCTCGCGGCGCTTGCGCTCGGCAGACCCAGGAGCACGCTGCCGGCGCTCGCGTTCTCAGGAGCGGTGATGGCCGGCGTGGATCCCGGTGTGTTGAGGAGCCTGTCCTTTCAGCTGAGCTTCGCGGCGATGGCCGGGATCGCCCTATGGGCGGAGCCGATTGCCGTTTACCTCGGTGGTCGCCACAGGTTCGATGCAGTGCGCCCTGCCGAACCGGGCCTCCTCAGGAGGCTGACCGTCGAGACGGCGGCCATGACGATCGCAGCGACGGCCGCAACACTGCCCCTGACGGCGTTCTACTTTCAGAGCGTCCCTGTGCTGGGCCTGCCAGCCACTTTGCTGGTGCTCCCGGCTGTGCCTGCGGTGCTGGTGACGCAGGGACTGACTGCCCTGGCGGGACTCTTTGGGAGCGTAGCCGTCCCGTTCGGATGGGCAGCGTGGCTGGTCACCGGTTATGTCGAAGGAGTGGTGGAGGCGCTGTCACGGCTTCCGGCAGCCTCGATCGAGACTGGGCAGATCGGCGTCCTGCTCGTTTGCGCCTACTACGTGTTGCTGGCGGCAGCGCACATTGCGGTACGCCGCACCGCTGGGCTTCGGCTTCGTATGCTGCGGCCGGCGGTCGTTGCTCCGGCGCGTGCGGCGGGCCTGCGGGTTGCGGCGTGGGCCGTCATTGGCGTGCTGGCCTTTGTCGTGCTGCTCAGCGTGGCGACGCTGCTTTCCCGGCCAGACGGGCAACTTAGAGTGGCGGTGCTGGACATCGGTCAGGGCGACTCGATTCTCGTGTCCTCGCCGGGTGGAGCGCAGGTGCTGATCGACGGCGGGCCGGACGGGGCGTTGCTGGCTGACCGGCTTGGAAGTCGGATGCCGTTCCGTGACCGGACCATCGAGCTGGTCGTGCTCACGCACCCGCACAGCGACCACCTTGCAGGACTGACCGAAGTTCTGCGCAGGTACGAAGTCAAGGCGGTCCTGGAGCCTGATGTGGAGTACGGCAGCGCTGAGTACGCGGAGTGGAGGAGACTCGTGGCAGAAGAGGGTGCGCGGACCGTGTATGCGCGGGCAGGCCAGTTCATCGAACTCGGCGGAGGCGCTTACGCTAACGTAGTAAGCCCTCCGGCGAGCGTATCGCCACTTCAGGTCAACGACGCTTCGGTGGGCCTCAGGGTGGTATACGGGGACGCGAGCTTTCTGCTTACCGGCGACATGTACGTGTCGGCGGAGCGGACGGCCCTGGCGAGAGGAGCGACGCTGGACAGCGACGTGCTGAAGGTGGCGCACCATGGGAGCAGGACATCGTCTTCAGCACCGCTCCTCAGGAGCGTCAGCCCTTCGGTGGCGGTGGTGTCTGCCGGGGAGGATAATGTCCATGGCCATCCGCATCCTGAGACCGTTGACCGGCTGCTGCGTTACGTGCCGGAGGAGTTCGTGTTCGAAACTAGCAAGTCGGGCACGGTGGAGTTCGTGACGGACGGGAAGCGGATATTGATCAGGACGGCACGCTGATGGGCGAGACGGTGTGCTGACTGGGGCGGCGCGCACTGGAGTAACATCAAGATATGAAACGAGTTGACGGACGTTCGGCCGACGAACTGCGGCCGGTGAGGATCGAGACGGGCGTACAGGGATACGCGGAAGGCTCGGCGCTGATCGAGGCGGGAGAGACCCGCGTTCTGTGCGCAGTGTCGGTGGAGGAGACCGTCCCGCGATGGCTGCGCGGCTCAGGCCGCGGATGGGTGACGGCGGAGTACGCGATGCTGCCGCGCTCGACGCATACGCGAACGCCGAGGGGGCGGAACACGGGAGGCCGGGCAAGCGAGATACAACGGCTGATCGGCCGGTCCCTGAGGGCGGTCGTGGACCTCGAGGCGCTGGGGCAGCGGATGTTCAACGTGGACTGCGACGTGCTGCAGGCGGACGGCGGCACGCGCACTGCGGCGATTACCGGCGCGTACGTGGCGCTGCACAGGGCCGCAAGCGCACTGGTGTCGGACGGCAAGCTCCCGCGACTGCCATTCCGCGCGGGGCTCGCCGCGGTGAGCGTGGGGCTCGTGGACGGAGAGCCCATGCTGGACCTTTGCTACGAGGAGGACGTCCGCGCGGACGCCGATGTCAACGTTGTCATGACGGACGGCGGCGATGTCGTGGAGGTGCAGGGCACGGCGGAAGCGGCGCCGTTCTCCAGGCAGTCGTTGGACGCGCTGCTCGACCTCGCGTCGAAGGGCGTGGCGGAGCTTGTCGATTGCCAGCGGGAGGCCATCGAGGGTGCGTAGGGGCGTGGCATAACCGAACACCGGTCGGAGCTGCGCGGCGGCGTCAGGCCCCCATCTTGGCGGCGAGGTCTACGAAGTCCGTCGCGGTGACATCGAACTCCGGCGGCGGCACGGGCTCAGGGCTTGGGTTGGGGCGGTGCTCCATAGGCCGTGGAATGTACGCAGTCCGCAGTCCGAGCTTGCCGGCGGCTATGAGGTCGCGGGCGTGGGCGGCGGCCATGACAACCTGATCGGGCTCCAGACCCAGCAGGGCGACCGTAGTCAGGTAGCTCTCCGGGTCGGGCTTGTAATGGCGGGCGACTTCAGCGCCGAGCACGCAGTCCCACGGAATCCCCGAGTTCTTCGCCATGTTGGTCATCATGGCGATGTTGCCGTTGGACATTGGGGAGATCACGTACCTGCTCTTGAGGCGGTACAGGCCGGGGACGGCGTCGGCCCATGGCTTGAGGCGGTGCCAGAACAGCGTCATCTCTCGCAGGTCATCTTCGGTCAGGCCGGTGATGCCGAACTCGTCCAGCACGACCTCCAGGGACATGCGGTGCAGCCCGTCCAGGTTGGTCCAGGGCAGTTCTCCAGTCCGGACCTTGTTCATGTAAGGGCCGTACTTGCTGCGCCATGTGTCCGCGAAGGCGTCCCAGTCCGCGTCGATGCCCCTGGCCTGTCCGAACGCTCCGGCCTGCGCGCTAATGCTGCCTCGCCAGTCGACAACCGTTCCGAAGACGTCGAAGATCACGGCTCTGACGTTCGATGTGTCCATTACGATCAACCCTATGTTAACGGCGTATCGGCTAGTCCTGCGCCAATGCGGCGTCGTAGCGGTCGGCGCAGGCGGCGATGACGATTTCGATGTCCTCGGAGAGGATGTAGCCCTGCCAGGCAAGCCTGTTCGCGAGGCCGCGCACCATCCTCAGGTAGTCGTCACGGGTGACGTATCGCCGGTCCAGCGAGCGGCGTTCGTCGCCCGACGCCTCCGCATCGCTCCTTGTTCGCGGGAAGAAGAGCGAGAAGCCCTGCATCGGAATGATCTGTTCGGGTGCGCCCGTTTCCGGGTCTCTCGGGTTCCAGCCCGAGTGCGTGCCGACAGGGGCGTCGAGATCGGGCAGGCGGATGCCGGCGACCTCGTTGCCATCGGCGTCTACGGCGGGCACGAGGCTGGGATACGCCTCGCCCTCCCGTGCCGGGTAGGAGCCGATGCCCGCCGCCGCGTCGGGCCCCATGTCCACTTCGCGGAGTGCCCACAGCCTGTCGATGTCCGGCTTTACGAGTCCCGGAATCGCGGGCATGGCCTTGAGCGCGTCCGCCGGCTCTACGGCAGTGCCGTCGTCCAGGCGCGGGTGCTTGCTGGGAGGCGGTTCCACGCCTTCGACGGCCCAGTTGTGGAGGTTGATCAGGGCGGCGCGAAGCAGCGGCCGGTAGTCGACGACGTTGAAGGGGTGTTTCGCCAGGCTGCCGTCGGGGCCGGCGGCGGCACGGCCAAGAGAGCCGGCGCCGTGTTGCGTGCCGCAAAAGTGGTACGACCTGGTCTCCGGCGCCTGCGGGGCGTCGCACCGCCCGTCCGGCGTGATGTGCTGCAGCGAGCCATCACCGCGCCAGTACTCCGCGGAGGAGTTCGTGTAGACGACCTTGGGGACGCCTCCGAGCTGTCTCTGGCGGGAGAGCAGACCGTCGGACTTCGAAGAGAACGGGTCCGAGGCCGGCTCGTCGGCGAACGGAAAGACGTGGCCGAATCCAGGCTCGGACTGCTGCGACGGCTGAGCGAAGCGGTGATTGAACTCGCCCATTCGTCCTCCAGCCACGTGCGGCAGGAGGCCGTCATAGACCTGGCGTCCCGACTCGTCGAGGTTCAGACCGAGGTGGAGGAAGTGCCTGAGCATGCGGCCCGTCTGGGACACGCCGTACGCATAGATGTGGTCGTACCCGGAATCGAACAGGTTCATTTCCGATGGGTGGCGCAGCCAGGCGGCTGCCTCCCTGACCGCCAACAGCCCCGCACCGACCATGACGCAGCCGCCGGCCTCGTACACGATGCGGTAGATCTTGCCCGCTTGGAAGCCGGAGCTGAAGTAGACGTGCTTGGCGCTGGGAACGATGTCACCGTTGGACTCCCTGGCGAACCGGAACTCGCTGCGCGGAATCTCCGTCTCGGGGCCGTCCTCCCAGTCGCGGACGTAAAGGTGGGCTTCTGCATGTTCGGGGTCGACGATGGGGTAGGGCTGGTGCACGCGGTTTGCAAGCAGCCATGTTCGCGCCGGGAAGTTGGGCCGGATCTCTACGACCGCCTGCCCGGTAACCGGCTGGCCATTGTCCAGCACAGGGGGCGCCTGCAGGCCGAGCAAGGCCTCGTCGCTGTAGACGTCCCACTGCCAGCCGATCGAGAGTACGGAGAAGCCTTGGTTGAACAGGAAACCGTCTCCTGGCGGCTGATCGCGCGAAGGCTGGCCGGCCGGCACCCGGTTGAAGGTGTTCACGGCCACTTTCCGTCCACGGTTGACGACGTCAACCAGCAGCTTGCCTGCTCAGGGTTCAGTCGGTGTTATGAGAGTGAAATCGGAGCTGAACCTGACGAGGCCGTTTTCGTCGCGCTGCGCGAGGCCGATGTCTGTGATGGCCGCGTTCGCCGGACTCGCGGGATCAGCCGTGAAGGTGACCACGCCGTCGATGCGCTCGAACGGGCCGTCGTCGCCGAAGGGTTGGCCGTCTGCGTAGGGCCCTCTAGAGGTGATGTCGACTGAGGCTACTGGTGCCATTGCTTTCTCCCGGTTGCTTGGCCTGTATCAAGAATCAGAGGCGGCGATGCGGTTAGCCGAGTTCGTACTCCCAGTGGTGCCAGCCGCGCCAGATACCGTTTCGCATCTCGCCCTTGTACGTGCCCTCGCCTCTGATATTGGCGAACTTGCCGGTGCCGCCGGTTATCTCTTCCTCGCCGGCCTGGCCGTCGAACTTATACCAGATGCGGTCGCCATTGGGCAGGATGCGCTCGCCGTACCCGTGATCGATGAACTCCTTGCCGCCCTGCCAGTTCTCCTGGGTTATGTACCACCAGTGCTTGTTGTAGTTGAGGTCCTCGCCCTCGGCTTCGGCCGGCTCCGACTCTGTGCTCAGCATGCCCACGCGGTAGAGCTGGTACGAGTGGCCCTCTTCGTCCGGGATCTCCAGGCGGGTGATGTTGTCCATGGAGACCAGGGTGTACGACTCGCGAAATTCGGGCATTCAGGCCCTCCTAACTAACCTGAGTTCGATTGTGATGGTAACACCGTATAGGAGGCCGGGCAGGCATTCCCTGAAGATGCCAAGCTTGTATTGTCCGGAGCTGGCAGGCAGTGTTCAACAGCCTGCGGCGGGATTTGCCTCGACCGGCGATGCATTGAAGTTGGGCATGACCTCCGAGGTGAACATCTCTATCGAGCGTAGGAACTTCTCCTGGGGGAGGCCAGGGAAGCCGAAGCTGCTGAAGATGTGGTTGATGCCCTGGGCCCGCACCTGTTCCAGGCGTTCGGCGACGACTTCTGGCGTGCCGCGCAGGACGGGAATGCCGCCCCGGCCCTTGAGGGCTGCGGCGCGGTCAAGGTTGCGGGTGGCCCACGCTTCGTAGCCCTTCGGCAGCTTGCCGTCCTTGCCGGCGGGGGAGCCGATGCGGGCGAGTATCTTCTGGGAGAAGTCCTCGCGGCCCAGCGGGTCGGCTTCGGCTTCTTCAACGGACGGTGCGACGTAGATGTTGATGGAGACGGGCGGGTCGATGTGCTCGTGCGGATGGCCGTTCTCCTCCATCTTCTCGCGCCAGAGGCGGATGGCGTCCGGGACCTCGCCGAGGGCGGCGGTGGGCCCGCCGAAGATGCAGGTCATGCCCTTCTGCGCCGCGTATTCGACGGATGCCGGGCTGGTGCTGATGGCCTGGAACAGCGGCGGGTGTGGCCTCTGGACCGGCTTGGGGATCACCCAGACGTCGTCGACGTTCACGTACCTGCCGTGGAAGGTCAGCGTCTCCTCGGTCCAGGCCTTCACGATGACGTCGAGGTACTCGCGGAACCGGTCGCGGCTCTCCTCGACGTCCACGCCGAGGCCCTCGAACTCGCGGCGCTGGTAGCCGCTGCCGACGCCGAAGTCGAGCCGGCCGTTGCTGAGGACGTCCAGCATCGCCGCTTCCTCGGCTGTGATGACCGGGTTGTGGAACGGCAGGACGATGATGGCGGTGCCGATGCGCATGCGCTTGGTGCGGGCCGCGACGTAGCCGGCGAAGGAGTAGATGCCGGACAGGAGGCCGTGGCGGGAGAAGTGGTGCTCGCCGAGCCAGACCTCGTCCAGGCCGAGCCGTTCGCCGAGCTCGATCTGTTCGATCGCCTCGTGGAGGGACTGGCTCTCCGACCAGTCGGGGTGGGACTGGACTATGTAGAACATGCCGAACTTCATGCTTGGTCCCCTCTGCCTGCGGAAGCAGGGCCCCGTCTGCTCAGGTTGACGCCAACGTTCGCGGCAATGGTATGAACAGTCCGGAACGCAGTCAATTGAGTTGTGAGCGGCTATGCGATGCGGCAACGCTGGTACAATCGGCCGGAACGGCCGCGGGGGCCGAAGACCGGAGCAGGAGGCCCGCTATGCAGGCACAGCAGCGTAGGCAGCCATTGGAGCGGACCCAGCCGACGATTCCGTCGGAGTGGTACTTCGATCGGGGCATCTTCGAGCGGGAGATGGACGCGATCTGGACGAAGGAGTGGCTGTACGTCGGCCGCTCCGACGAGGTGGCGGAGCGGCGCGACTACAAGATCGTCAAGATTGGGGACCAGCACATCGTGCTGGTCAGGGACCTCTATGGGCGGCTGCGGGCGTTCCACAACACCTGCAGGCATCGCGGCTCGATCCTGTGCACTGAAGAGAGCGGCAGCTTCGAGGGCGGCTCGATCGTGTGCCCCTATCATGCGTGGACGTACTCGCTTGACGGCAGGCTCATCGCCACGCCTCACCAGCTTGAGTCGGCGGACTTCGACATGGGGGACTACAGCCTGTACGGCGTAGCGGCCGGCGAGTGGGGCGGCTTCATGTTCATCAACCTGGCCGGTGAAGACGCCGAGCCGCTGGCGTCGACGCTGGGCGATGTGCCGGAGCGGTTCCGGAACTTCCACACGGAGCGGCTGAAGGTTGGGGCGACCGAGACTTACGAGATGAACGTGAACTGGAAGGTCTTCTGGGAGAATTTCTCCGAGTGCTTCCACTGCCCCAGCGTGCACCCGGAGCTTTCCAAGGTGGTGCCGATTTTCGGCAAGGGCCTTCTCAGCGACATGGAAGATCCTACGAGCGACCTTCCCCCCGAGGAAATCAAGAGGGACCCAGCCACCGGCCGGCCGAAGCCTCGACTTGCGGAGGGCATGGTGACCTGGACGATGGATGGCACCACTGACCTGCCCTACTTCCCAGACCTGACCGACGAGGAGAAGGCCACCGGGCACTCATTCGCGGTAATCCGGCCGAGCTGGTTCGTGGCATTCCACCCGGACTTTCTGAGAGTGGGCCGGGTCGCGGCGCGCGGTCCGGAGAGGACGGACCTGGTCGTGGATTGGCTGTTCCAGGAGAGCGTGCTGGCGGACCCGGAGTTCGACGCACGGGAGCACGTGAGCCTGGGGATCCTGATTACGGAGCAAGACGCGCTGGTGTGTGAGTACAACCAGCAGGGCTTGCACTCGAACAGGCATGGGCATGGGCTACTGACCCTCCAGGAGCACGGGGTGGCTGCCATCCACGACTATGTGCGGGAGCGGCTGGGCGAGGCGTAGCGGCGGACGCCACGGCGAGGGCCTCCCAGCGGGGTCCGGGCCGGTGATTTTCCAATATGTGTCACATCCCGGAAATCCGGGCGAGTCGATGGCCGGCTCCGGGAGCCATTGGAAGTCCTGAAATCGAAAAACTTGGGACATTCCGGGACATTTGGGACATTTGGGACATTTCCTAGCTGGGCTGCTCACACCGGTGTCACCACATTGGCCTGCATATGGCACCGTTCCTACCCGGAAAGTACTCAATGACGCCCGATTCCGACCCAGTTCTATCCTAGCTGAGCGGCGAGAGCGGCCGGAAGGGATGCGCAGGCCAAACACAGCAAGACGTAGTTGCATTTCAGTATCCACGGGCCAACAAGCGCACAGGCGTTCGCTGCACTCAAGTGGCGGGCTCTGTGGGAATAGCCTGAAGGGCTGTGTGCCGGCAAGACTGCGGAGTGTAATAACACCTGATCTGTCTGTTCTTGGTCTGCCTGAGTGTAAGTGACGGCTACGCAGAGGATGTGATCGAAGGCGGACGCGATGAGGCTGGGGACTGACGCGGTGTCTCAGTTGACCCTTACTTGAGGCCGTGTTACGTTCGGCTGGCTGCCAGTGCCTCACTCTGCTGTTAGATGTGCAGCGGCGCTTTGGCACAGAACGTTCGCGGGGGACGCACCGGCAGTGCGGCGGTGGGACGATGTTCGACCTCGACCGTGAGCTCGCGCGGCAGGAACGTGTCCAGGTGGCGGTCGTAGGAGGCGGTCCTGCTGGCATATCTGCGGCCCTGACGGCGGCACGGGCCGGGATGCAAGTTGCGCTGATCGACGAGCATCCAGTGGCATCGGACGTGATGGCCCAGGACATCCCCCTGTTCTTTGGGCAGCGCATGCTGGCGACTACGGCCAATCGCGGGCTGATGCTTGAGCGCGTCACTGCCAACAACCCCCTTATCGCGGACGCTGTCGACGCCGGCGTCGACGTGAAGCTCGGGACGTCGGTCTGGAGCAGCGAGCCGGACGGGACGCTCGGGCTCGCGGACAGCGAACAGTCATGGCTGCTGAACTACGAGTACGGCGTGTTCGCGACGGGAGCGCGCGATCTCTGCCTCGCCTTCGATGGCTGGGAGAAGGCGGGCGTCATGGGCACCGGGGCCGCGCTTGCGCTGATGGACCGGTACCAGGCCTTCTCCGGAAGACGGATTGCGGTGCTTGGCGCGGGCGAGCTGGGGCTGCACGTGGCGTTTCGGGCGCTTGAGAACGGCCTCGAGGTCGCGGCGATTGTCGACGCCGGCCCGTCACCAAGCGCCAGGCCCGAGCTACTCCGGAGGGCCGAGGGCGAGGGCATTCCCGTCTACGGGTCGCACACCGTTCGAAGCGCACTGGGGCCGGACGAAGTCGAAGGGCTTCGGATCGCGCCGGTCGGGAACGGCGGCGAAGGGACCGTTGAGATCGAGTGCGACACCGTCTGCCTCGCCATCGGCATGGTGCCGTCGGTTGAGGTGATGTACTGGGCCGGCGTGGAACTCAGCTTCGAGCCTGCCCGGGGCGGCTTCGTGCCGGTGTTGAACGATCAGCTTCAGACGACAAACGAGAAGGTCTACGTTGTTGGGGACGCCTCGGGGTTCGATGAGAAACGGTACGTCAATCCTGCGCACGCGGAGGAGCAGGGCGTCAGGGCAGGCGCGGCCGTTGCCGCGGCGAGCGGCGCCGCATCGGCGCCTGCGAGCCATGGCGGAGCGGAAGGAAGTGGGGCCGGCGCACCCAGCGGGTCGGTCGTCGACGTCCGCAGAGCGTGGCTGGACTCTCTGAGCCATTCCAAGGGCCAGGACACGGTTGTCTGCCTCTGCGAAGAGGTGACGAGAGGGGACTTGCTGGCAACCGTGCAGCGCGGGGCGGGACATCCCGACCACCTCAAGAGACTCACAAGAGCGGGAATGGGTCACTGCCAGGGCCGCCGCTGCCGGGAGCAGATCCAGATGGTGCTTTCAGACAGTACCAAGAGCGCCTTGCAGGAGGTCCCGCTGGCATCGTACCGGCCGCCGTTCCGGCCCATACCGCTGGCCGTAATAGCCAACCAGGACGAGACGGACGACGAGCGGGCGCTGTACGAGGGGACGACGTACGACTCGATCACGTGATGAGACCAGATGCGATTCGGCGGTAACTAGAGCAGTGTCAGATTAGAGCTGACGTAGCCACAGGAAGCAACGGATGGAACTTGATGGAGCAGATGTAGTCGTCATCGGGGGAGGGGTTGTCGGCCTTTCAACGGCCTACTTCCTCGCAAAGGGCGGCATGGACGTGGCGCTGGTGGACAGGGGCATTCCCGGCTGGGAGGCGTCCGGCAGAAACGGCGGTTGGGCGGTGGGGTACGACCACGACGACGGGCGCATGCCTCTGGCGCTTAAGGCGATCGAGATATGGAAGACGCTGGACGACGAGCTGGGTTCTCCTACCGAGTTCGTTCTCGGCGGCTCGGTCATGGTGGCGCTGACGGAGATGGACTCCGTGTACATGGCCCACAGCGCGGACCTGAAGAAGAAGTGGAACGTGGACACACAGGACTTGGACCTGCAGGGCATCAGGGAGATCCTTCCCGGATGCACCTCGCGTGCGCTCTCAGGGGTGTTCGTGCCGGAGAGCGGGCAGGCCAACCCCCAACTGACGAGCCAGGCCTGGGTCTGGGGGATACTGCGCGAAGGCGGCAGAATCCACGACCACACGACGGTGACCGGAGTAACGATGTCGGGCGGGAGAGTTACGGGGGTGGAGACGACGTCGGGTCACATCAGCGCGGATAAGGTGGTAAACGCGGCGGGGCCTTACGCGCGAGTGATCGCAGAGATGGTGGAGCACACGCTGCCGATTGAGCCTGTGCGCATCGAGATTCTGTGCACAGCGCCTGCTCCGCCGATGACGACGGCTACGTTCGGCGGGATGGGCCTGTACTGCAGGCAGGCGGAGAAGGGGCACTTCCACTTTGGCGGGGGCAGGTACGAGCGCATGGACCCGGCGGGGCCGGCGCACAAGCCGACGACGGCGCTGATGACGCGGGGCATCGCCAAGAGGTTCGTGGACTTCATGCCCGGGCTGGGTCACCTGCCGGTGCTGAGGACGTGGGCGGGGCTCATGGACGTTACGCCGGACAACCTGCCGTTCATAGGTCGTCTGGGCCACCCGGAGGGGATGTACGTGAACGCCGGCTTCGGCGGAGTTGGCTTCAGCAACAGCCCCGGCGCGGGCAAGGCGCTGAGCGAGGTCATTCTGGACGGCGAGTGCTCGTTCGATATAAGCGGGCTGGCGCCGGAGCGGTTCGGCGATGATCTCGATTACAGCCCGCCGATGGTCGGGTCGTTCAGGAGAGCGTTCCAGGATGACGAGTTGCATTTAGTTTGAGTCGCGGTGGAGTGGAAACGGATTATGGAAGGACGTGAGTCCTGGTTGCTAACGCAATCGACGTCAACGGGAGGCGAGCATGAAATCGAGGCGTAAGAAGTATGGGATTTGGAGCGCGATGTTCATGGTGTGCGCCCTGGGCCTGGTGCTTGCGTTCGTAGCGGCGTGCGCTGGCGCGGAAGAAGCTGACGAGGAGGAAGCCGAGCCCGAGGCCGAGCAGATGGAGGCGACCGCCGAGCCGACCACGTCCGCCGCAGAGTCTGAGTTCGAGGGTTTCGAAGAGGTGGAAGTGGCGGAGCCGGACGCCGCCGACGCTGACGCACGGCTGGCGCCCGAAGGCCAGTACGGGGGAATCCTCCGAACTATGACCGGGGACGACCCGGCGACGCTCGACTACATGAAGATCAGGGGTATCGGCACGGTGCAGCGCACGAACCCGGCGGGGAACATGCTCTGGCGCCTCCACCCGCTGGAGGAAGGCCGCGTGCTGAACGACCTGGTGGACACGTGGGAGATTGCTGACGGAGGCCTCGAGTACACGCTTCGCCTCAAGGAGGGCGTCAAGTTCCACTCCGGGTCGCTGGTGGCGGACCGTCCCGGAGCCGGCACGTCCCTCGACTGCGCGGACGTCAAGCATTCGTTGGAGAAGTTCGGAAACCCCGATTGGAGCCAGAGCTCCAACTACGTGTACGCGATATCTTCGATCGAGTGTCCGAGCGACCTCGAAGTGAAGTTGGCGCTGTCGACGCCCGACGCCGGCCTGGTGCAGAAGCTCTCGGTTGGATGGTCGGCGATCATCCCGAGCGAGATGCCGTATGAGGCCATGGAAACGACGGTGATGGGCACGGGCCCGTTCATCTTCAAGGAGCACATCACGGGCGAGAAGGCCGTACTGGTGAGGAACCAGGAGTACTTCCGCGACGGCCTGCCGTACCTGGACGAGTACCACAACTTCGTGATCCCGGACTGGGACGCGATGATCGGCATCTTCCGGAGCGGCCAGCTCGACATGACGTCGCCGCACCAAGGGGTGGGCCCGCAGCAGGCTGCGGTGATCAAGGAGAGCAACCCTGAGATCATCGTGGACCTGCGCGCAAAGCTGTGGTGGAACACGTTTGGCGGCCCGCTGGACAAGGAGCCGTGGAGCGATCTGCGCGTCCGGCAGGCGTTCAGCCTGTGTCTGGACAGGGTGGGAGCCGGCGAGGTGTACACGTACAGCACGAACGTGCCGGGCGGGTACCAGCCGCACTGGACGCAGTGGAGCCTTCCGCCGGAAGAGGTAGCCAGCCTCATGACGCTGGGAATCTCCGACCAGTTCGGCGCCAACATGGACGCCCGGAGGGCGAAGGCGCGTGAACTACTGGCGGACTACGGCGGCTACAGCCCCGACAACCCGCTGGAGATGCAGTTCATGGGCGACCCGGTATGGAGCGGATTCGCGTACTACCAGGACACGATGAGCGACTGCGGGTTCGACTTCCAGCTTGACGAGGTCGCGGACTTCTCGGTGGCCGAGCAGCGGCGCATCGAGGGCAACTTCTTCCTCGGCGAGATGTACGGCGTGACCGGCGTGGTGGAGCCGACCCTGATCTATGCCGATCCGTTCATCACGGGCGGCGGCACGAACATGACCGGCTACAGCAATCCTGAGCTGGACGCTCTGTACGAGCAGTTGGTATCTGAGACCGACGCCACGGCGCGAATGGAAATCACGCACCAGATGGAGCGCATCCTGCTGACGGACATACCGTCGGTATTGATCTACTGGTATGACGAGGGCATGGCCTGGTGGCCGTGGCTGAAGAACTGGTGTCACTGCGACGCCGGCTACTACAGCATCCTCAGCATGGAAGAGGTGTGGATCGACATGGACGAGGCCAGGCGGTTGAGCCGCCCAGCGGACGTGGCGAGCATCTCCCAGTAGAGGCAGACCCAACAGGCGGATAGGAATCAATACGCGAGGGCCGGCTGCCCGAACTGAGCAGGGCGGCCGGCCCTTTCCAAAGAAAGACTACGCGCATTGAGGGCATACCTCTTCAGAAGGTCGCTCATTGGCCTGCTGACTGTGCTCGGCGTTGCCACGGCAACGTTCCTGCTGCTCCGCGTCATGCCCGGCGACCCGGCCGTGGCCGCGCTGGGGGACCCGGGGAAGAGCGGCGCGAGCATGGAGCAGGTGGAGGCCCTGCGCGAGCAGTGGGGGCTCAACAGGCCGCTCCACGTGCAGTACTTCAGCTGGCTGTGGGGAGCGGTGCGCTTCGACTTCGGAGAGTCGCTGCGGAGCAGGAAGCCGGTGCTGGAGGAGTACGCGCGCAAGCTTCCCGTGACGGCGAGCATCGTGATCCTGGCGACGGTGCTGACCCTCGTGGTGGCTGTGCCTGCGGGAATATTATCGGCGCTCAAGCAGGACACCGCGATCGATTACGTGGTCAGGGTGATCAGCCTCGCGGGTTTATCGTTGCCCTCTTTCTGGGTGGCCGTGCTGATCATTGTGGCGCTGGTGCGCTATTTCCAATGGCTGCCGCCAATCGATTTCGCGCCTATCTGGGTGGACCCGGTCCGATCGTTCAAGCAGTTCATCCTGCCGGCGTTCGCGGTGGCGTTCGCGACGATCGGGATGGTGTCGCGGCTGACGCGGTCCGCAATGCTGGAGGTGATGCGCGAGGACTACGTCCGGACGGCGAGGGCGAAGGGGCTCCAGGAACGGTTCATCACGTACAGGCATGCGCTGCGAAACGCGATTCTGCCTGTAATGACGGCTATGGGAATGTACATCGGCTTCGGTATCGGCGGGCTGATCGTGGTGGAGGTGGCATTCAACGTTAACGGCGTGGGCAGGTACCTGATCGCGGCGGTGCAGCGGCGCGACTATCCCGTCGTTGAGGCTGTGACGCTGGCGGCGGCGTTCTTCATAGTGGCGACCAACATCCTGGTCGACGTGCTGTACGCGTTCCTCGACCCGAGGATCAGGTACACATGACCATGTCCAATGCGCCGGCTCCTCAGCCGGAGGCCGCGGCGGCGGGAGGGGCTCCGCTCTCGGCCTTCCAGGAACGGCCGCGCCGGTCATTCTTCTACCATGCGAAGTTGTTCATCAGCAGCAAGCCGCTGGGGACCGTGGGCCTGGTCATCATCCTGTTCATGGCGTTCCTGGCCATAGCGGCCCCGCTCGTGGCGCCGAAGGACCCAAACAAGATCAACGCGTACGATACGCTGCAGGCGCCAGGCGCCGACTTCGTGCTGGGCTCCGACCGCAGAGGCAGGGATGTGGCGAGCAGGGTTGTGTACGGTGCGAGGATGTCCTTGCTGGTCGGCTTCTCGTCCGTGGCCATAGGGTGCGCGGTGGGGTTCATTCTGGCCATAACGACCGGCTATATCGGCAGATGGCCGGATATGGCCACGCAGTTCCTGGTGGACGTGCTGCTGGCCTTCCCGTTCCTGATCCTGGCAATCGTGATAGTGGCGGTGCTTGGGGCCAGTACTCTGAACATCATCATGGCGATCAGCATCGGGTACGTGCCGTGGACGGCGCGGATTGTGCGATCGACCGTGCTGACGATGAAGGAGCGCGAGTTCGTTACGGCGGCGGTGGCGTCTGGCGCGAGCCAGTGGAGGATCATGTTCCGCCACATAGCGCCGAACTGCGTGGCGCCGTTCCTGGTTGTGCTGACGGCGGGCATCGGCGGGGCGATCATCGCCGAGGCGACGCTGAGCTTCCTGGGTCTGGGACTGCCGCCGCCCACGGCTTCGTGGGGCAGGGACCTGCAGGAAGGGTCTTCGAGGCTGATCGAGAGCGCGCCTTGGCTCTCCATCTTCCCCGGCATCGCGATCAGCCTGACGGTGTACGGATTCAACCTGTTCGGGGACGCGCTTCGGGACGCGTTCGATCCACGGCTGAGGACGCTGTAGCGGGCGAAGGACCGTGCGCCTCGCGTGTGGCGTGACCGCGCGGCGGACGGGTTGGGCGGCAGTGCGCGGCGTTGTCAGTGCGGCGCGGGCCGCTCGCGAGCGGCCCCTACACCGGAGGTCTAAGGCGGGCGCGGAATGGCCTACCCAGTGGGCGCGTCGTTGCGTTCTAGGTCCCGGAGGACGAGGTTCATCATGAGGATGTGTTCGGGGCCGGTGCCGCAGCAGCCTCCGATGACCGTGGCCCCGATGTCCTGCCACTCGCGGGCGATGTCCGCGACGCGGGCCGGGCCGTAGTTGGTCAGCGCCATGTATCGCTCGCGGGCCCGTTCGCCGAGGATGCCGACGCCGCCGTAGCCGATGTTGGCGTAGCCGCCGATGTGGCCGTCGTAGGCTTCGCGGAGGTCGCGCAGGCCCGCGGTGATGTTCTCCGGGCCGGAGCACATGAGCAGGATGGCGTCGAGATCGTAGCCCTTCATTGCGGACACGAGGTCGCGCATCGTCTCGCCGGTCTGCAAGCCGCCGTCCTCCTGGATGCTGCGGATTCCGAGCAGCACGGGCAGGCCGGTCTCGAAGCATGCGTCGACAGCCTGCACGCACTCATCAATGCTCCCCAGGAACTCTGGAAGGAGTGCGTCGACGCCGGCGTCAGCCAGCAGCCTTGCGTGCTCGAGGTACTCGCTGCGGAATGCCGCGGCGCCCATCAGTGCGACGTCGTCCTCACCCTGGGTGTTTGCCAGGCAGGGCGGGGCCATGCCGCCTGTTACATAGGCCTCGGGGTTGAGGGCGTCGCGCGCCCGGATTGCGTTGTCCGCGGAGGCGCGGGCGTACTCGGCCCATCGGTCCGCGTGGCCGATGGGCTCCAGCCGAGACGGGCTGGTCCAAAAGTTATTGCTGATGAGGATTTCGGCGCCCACGCGCAGGTAGTCCTGGTGGACCTGCTGCACGACGTCCGCGAACTCGACGTTGGCGGTGGCGGACCAGCCTTGCAGGCCCGTCTCCTCGGTGGCGCCGACGAGCACGTCCGCGCCGCGCGCCTGCAGCTCGGAGCCGGTGCCGCCGTCCATGAGGAGGAGTTCGCCTGCGTCCAGTCTTTGGCGGATTGTCCTTGTGGGCATGGAGGGCTCCTTGGCTGGTGTGAGGTATGTGCCGGATGGGCTGATTCTATGGGGGCGTGGAGTGAGCGACAAGGACTGAGCAAGAGACTTGGTTGGCAGAAGGCCCTTTGAGAGGCCCCTTCGTTAGTCTCAGGCCAGCGTTAGGGCGAACAAGAGGGGCAACACCTTCCACCTCTATCTGGATGGGTCGTGGTGTGCTGACACAGTGGCAAGTACTGGGCAAGCGACGTGTCTTGCAGAAGACCCTTCGACAAGCTCAGGGTGAACGGTAGACTGCAAAGGTCTGATCCCAACAGCCGCCAGGATGACGCTGATTGAGAGACTGGCTTACACTGCTGTCGATCTTGCAGTGACTGGAGGACGACATGGCCACTGTGGAAGAACGGTACGCGGCGAAGTTTGGTGGCTCGGCGGCGTGGTACGAGCGTGGGAAGTCGCTCTTCGCGGGTGGCGTGACGCACCAGACGCGGTTCACCTCGCCGTTTCCGGTGCACTTCGAGCATGCGGAGGGGGCGTACAAGTACGACGTGGACGGCAACCGGATCACCGACTACGTGATGGGTAACGGCAGCCTGCTGATGGGCCACAGCCCGGCCGCCGTGACGTCGGCGGTGGCCGAGCAGGCGGCGAGGGGGACGCACCTCGGCGGCGCGGCCACGCACGAGGTCCTGTACGCCGAGGCGGTGAAGCGGCTCGTGCCGTCGCTGGAGCGGGTGCGGTTCACGGCTTCGGGCACCGAGTCGACCTACCTGGCGGTCAGGCTCGCCCGGGCATACACGGGCAAGACGAAGATCGTGAAGTTCCACGAGCATTTCCACGGTTGGCAGGAGTACGGCGTGCCGGACTCCGGGCAGTCGCACGGCGGTGTGCCGCAGGCGGCGCTCGACTCGGTGATCGTGGCGCCGGCGGATGCGGCGGCGGTCGACCGGGTCCTCGCCGAGGACAGCGACGTTGCTGCAGTGATCGTCGAGAGCAACGGCGCGCACTACGGGACGCACCCGCTGCAGAACCCGACGTTTTTGCAGGACCTGCGCGAGATCACGACGAGGCACGGCGTGGTGTTCATCATGGACGAGGTGATTACGGGGTTCAGGCTGTCGCCGGGCGGCGCGCAGGTCAGGTGGGGGCTGGAGCCGGACCTGTGCACGTTCGCGAAGATCATCGCCGGCGGGCAGCCGGGAGCGGCCGTCGGCGGGCGCGCGGACATCATGGAGTTGATGGCGTTCAGGCAGGACCCGCAGTGGGACGCCGACGGGCGCGTGGCGCAGGGCGGTACTTACAACGCTCAGCCGGTGACCGCGGCGGCCGGCATTGCGACGCTGGACGCGATCGCCAAGCAGGGCGTGAACGCGAGGGCGGACGTGATGGCCGAGCGGCTGAAGCGCGGCCTGAACGACGCATTCATGCGGAACGAGGTCGCGGGGCACGCCCACGGGATATCGTCGATAGTTCACGTTACGCTTGGCGCGGACTGCGATTGCGACCGGGGACTGTGCACGATGCCCTACGACGAGATCGACGCTGCGATGCCGCGCGCGAAGTCGACGGCGCTGCGGCAGGCGGCGCTGGTCAACGGCGTGGACATGATGGGAGGGCGGGCGTTCTTCGTGTCGTCGGCGCACAGCAAGGACGCGATCGACGAGACGGCCGATGCGTTCGGTCAGGCTCTGCGGGACCTGCGGGAAGAGGGCGCGGTCTAGTGTGAGGGGCTGCGCTCCCCGGGTTTTTCGTGTTTAACTTCACAATCTTGACAATGACGGAATCCGCAACTACTGTGAATTGTCAGGAAGTGCAGATCAGGTCGTAAGACGGAATCGCATTGAGTGCGCGCCGTACAGGCGCGAACTGGCCTGCGGAAACAGGCCGGTAATCGAATGAAATCCCATCCTCCCATCCTCCTCGGAGCGGACCCCCGGTACTGCCGGGGGTCTGTTCCTTTGTGGGAGTTCTGGCCGGAGAAAGCGCCGAGGCGCTATTAGGGGGCTAGTTCGTGAGGACGTCGAAGATGTTGCCGATGCCACTGCCGTCCATGCGGTATAGCTCCGCGAAGCCGCAGCCGTTGCAGGAGACGACGGCGAACTTCTGGTTCTGCATGTTCAGGAATCGGGACGCGCCTGAGCCGGTGGTGCGGATCTCTCCGGAGCTGTACTCGGTGCCGCCGCACTTGGTGCACTCGAACCGTTGCTTGACCATGATGCCTCCCTAGATGATTGTGATGTCAGGTCAGGCTAAGGCACGAGGTTGGCAGCGGCTACGGGTTTCGGGGTCTTGTTGCAGGAGGCCTAGGCCACGCCGCCAGCGTCTTCCATGACCATGCGGGCGACTTTGCGGCCCATCAGGACGCTGTAGTTGGTGCCCCGGTCTTCGGGGTAGATCTGCGTGGTGTTGCACAGGTACAGGCCGCGGATGGGCGTGCGGAGTTCGGGCATGCGGCTCGTGTAGCCCGCGCCGATGATCGGCTGGGCGGCGTCGACGCGGTGGTGGTGCGACTCCACGATCCACGACTCGTCGAACTGCGGGTTGATCTTGCGGAGGTGCGGAAGGTACTCGGCCAGCAGCTCATCGTGTTCGAGGCGGTACAGCCTGTCGCCCCTGTCGAGGTAGTTCGACAGGTAGACGATATGGTTGCCTCCGTAGTGCGACGGGTCCACCAGGTTCGTCTGCTCGATGACGCCGACGAACGGTATGGAGCGATCGGCGACGTTCAGCCAGTAAACGTGGGACAGCGGCCGGTCCAGCATGAGTATGAGCAGGACGGCGGCCATGTACTTCGCAGACTCCAGCTTCGCCAGGTATTCGTCCGGCAGGTCGGGCGCGAGTCGCCGGAAGATGTGCGACTGCGTAGTCGAGACAACGGCGTCGAACTCGTGTGTCTCGGCCCCTGCCCCTTCGCGCGCAGTGTCTAGGGCGACGGCCTCTCCGGCCGCGGTTTGCACGCCGGTTACCTCGCTGCACAGGTAGATGCGGCCGCCCTGCGAGCGGATGCAGTCGGCGAGGACGTCGAACACCTCGCCAAAGCTGCCCGCGGGATACACGAGCTGCTCCTTGCCGACGCCGCCCTTCCGTGAGGCGAAGCGGGTGTGGATCTTGCCCCAGACCCAGGCCATGCCAACCTCTTCGAAGTACTGCTCGCCGAACTTGCCGCGCAGCATCGGGCCCCAGAACGTGTCGTAGCAGCCGGGTCCGGCGTACTTTCGCAGCCACGCGGCGGCGGTGTGCCGCTCGAGGGGCCGACAGTCCTTCATCGTGCGCAGCCACATGGTTACGAGGCCTAGGCGGAACCTGTCGATAAGGCTCAGCGGCGTGAACCTGAGCAGGTCTGTGGCTGTGACGAAGTCGTAGATCCTGCCATCATGCAGTGTGCCGACCTTCGAGTCGAAGGACAGGACGCGGTCTCCGAGGCCGATCTCCTCCATGAGGTCCAGGATGGCGCGGTCGCCGGTGAACAGGTGGTGGTAGCCGCGCTCCAGCCTTCCGCCGCCGACATCGAACGTCGACGCCTGGCCGCCGAGGAAGTCGGTGCGCTCGAAGACGACGGCCTCGTGACCGTGGAGGCCCAGCTCGTAGGCCGCCGCGAGGCCGGTCGCGCCGCCGCCGATGATTCCGACCTTCATTCGCACTTTCCCTGTAGGCCGGGCCGGGCCACGGAGCCGGTGGACGGCCGCCTGGAGACATTCGCGAGCCTCGAAAGGCGGCGCAGGGAGAGCTGATCGGACCAGAGGAAGGCCTGGCCAAGCAGTATCATCGGTAGTAGCAGCGCGGCGTGCACGACCGCAGCGTACGCCGCGGCGACGGACCGGTCTACGGATACGGCGGGCAGCAGCACGAGCGTCTCACGGGCGACCAGCTCGAAGAGGCCGAGGCCGCCGGGCGCCGCGGGCACGGAGCTGCCGATCTTGGATACGGCCATCACTACGACCATCGCGAGCGCCATCTGCAGGTGGCCTCCGAACGCGTCCTGGAGCCCGAAAGACAGTCCGCCGAGGTAGAACAGGCCGGCTGCGAGCAGCCAGACAGGCGCGGAGAGAAGGAACAGCCCGAAGATTCGAACAGGGCTGCGCAGGGCAGCGAGGCCTTCGAGGAATAGGCGCGAAAGCTCCGCCAACGGGCGGCCCAGGCGAGCGGGAAGGCAGCGCATCGCCCGGCCGATCAGGGCGGCGGCGCGGGACGGGTGCAGCGCCAGCAGAAGCAGCGCGCCGAACATCGCGATGAACGGCAGGCTTGCGCCGGCGGCGAGCAGCGGCCACGGCAGGCCGGACCTCTCGCCGAGAGACTTCACAAGGCCGATAACTGGCAGGAAGCCGGCGGCCACGGCAACGAACGCGAGGAGCGTGACGGCGTCAAGTACGCGCTCCACCATGATCGTGGCGAAGGCGGACGTCTTGCTCACGCCCTCGCGCTCGCTCAGGTAGTAGCTGCGCACCAGCTCGCCGATCCGCATGGGCAGCAGGTGGTTCGCCATGAAGCCGACCACGACGACCGGGAACAGGCGGGCGACCGTCGCTGACTTCAGGTGACGCAGGATCACCTGCCAGCGGAGCGTCCTCACCCAGACGCTCGCGAAGTACAGCGCGACGCCGGGCGCGAGGTAGCCGTACTTTGCGTCCGCGAGCGCGTCGAGCATGCGGGGAATGTCGACGGTCGCCAGGAACAGGGCCAGAAGGCCGACGCTGAGTGCGATGCCTATCCAGAATCTGGGGATCATGGCGCGGCCGTCACCCGTGCGTCAGTGGCGTCGGAAGTCACTGGGCGTGGGCCTCGAACGTCTGAGGCAGGTCTTCGGCGATGTACACGTAGGCGTCCTCGCTGCCGAGGTTGGACTCCAGCTTACGGTGTATGAAATAGTCCATCGCCCTGCGCCATGCCCCGCGGTCCGCGAAGGAGCGGGCAATCTTGCCGAAAGTCAGGTCCCGGTACGTGTGCTCCGGGAACCACCACCGGTGCCTGATCCTGACTTCTTCCTTGTAGCCTTCTTCGACGGTCAGGTTGAACGTTGGCCGGTTGTTGCCGTGGACGATGACCACGGCGGCGTCGGAGGACTCAGGCGGCGTCTGGTTCGTGTACGACGGGTACCCCACGCGGGTGTGGTCGCGCAGGTACCAGACCCACGGCCAAGCGAAGCCGCTCGTGCCGTCGATCGTGATCGGAACGGCGCGCCCTTCGCCCGTGGTCTCGGCGATGCTCTGGATCTCGCTCGCAAGCCGAGGTATGTCGGGGCTGCTCTGCGTGTAAACGATCATCTCGACCGGACGGTCGCCGTTGGCGTATGCGGCGGTCGTGCCGACGCGCACCGTAATAGCCAGCAGCACCAGCGCGAGCGGAATTGCCGAGAAGGCGACAGCGTTGCGCCAGCCCCAGCGGACGGTCGCGACAGCACAGGCGCCTGCCGCCGCGACCGCGAGGAAAGAGAAGGCGACCGTTTCCAGGGCCGTCGAAGGTGAGCCGGGGTCGAGGCCAGTGAAGGCGAGTCGCCACAGCGCCCACAGCAGCACCGGGACGCCAAGCAGCACGGACAGCCCGCCGCCGGGAAGCAGCCTGCGCCACTCAATCGACACCCACAGGTCCGCCATGAACCGGGCGGCGAGAATGACCATCGGAAGCGCAAGATTGACTAGGAGCCACGGCATCTTTTCGGCGGCCAGCGTGTACATGAAGAACGTGGCGACGGTCCAGTACACGAGGAATAGGCCGAGGCGGTCCCGGTGTCGCAGGTAGTACACCCCCGCAGCCAGGGAGAAGAGCATCGGCAGGAACTCGTACAGCGGAGAGAGGAGCAGATAGTAGTAGAAAGGCTGGTGGCCGCGCGCGACGTCCTGCTGCGCCTGCCAGTACCCCAGCGACTGCCACCAGCCGGAGCCGATGCCGTCCAGGTTCGTAAAGAACGTGGAGTACAGGAGCAGCCAGATGGCGTAGAAGACGAGGGCGCAGCCGAGCCAGACCCGCCATCGCCAGAGCCAGCCGAGCCGCACCGACAGGGCCAGCAGCGCGAACACGATCGCGCCCGCCACGACGAGGCCGCCGCCCTCGGGCGCGCCCACGGGGCCGCCTCCGGACGCTGTGCGGGCGAGCGTGATGCCGGACCAGCGGAGCAGGAACGTGTCCTGAAACAGCCCGGAGAGCGCCGCGCCCTGCGGCAGTGACAGCGTGAACAGCATCAGGAAGAACGCGCCTTCCCTCGAGATGCGCGAGAGGTCGATCCCCCGCCGCGCGTACGCAGCCGCCACGTTGGCCGTGTGAGCGGCGTTCCGCCCGGCTCGCCGCGCAACTCGCCGGAACACGGCGAGCCGCCGCAGCGCGATCACGACCGCGAGGTAGAGGCCGAGTATCGCCGTGAAGATGAAGGCCGTCTCTTTGGTCGTGAAGAACAGGGCCAGCAGCGCCGCTCCGGCGTACAGGTACCGGTTGCGGCCCTCGTCAAGGTAGCGCCACAGGCAGATGACGAGACCGAGCGTCCAGACGGCGGCCAGGATGTCGTTGCGGGCGAACCGGCTGAAGTACAGCATCGCGGGCGAGAAGGTCAGCATCGCGGCCGCCAAGAGCGCGGCGGGCCGGCCGAGCCGCGCCCTGAACAGCCACGGCATGACGACGAGTAGCGAGCCTGCTGCGGCGTACAACGCCCGCGCGGTGACGTCGCCCGCGCCGAACACGAAGAACAGCGCGGCGGTGGACTCGAACTGGAACGGGCCGTGCATCATGGGATTGTGCGTATAGCCCATGCCCTCGGAGAGCCGCCAGGCGTAGTAGGCGTGCAGGCTTTCGTCGTGGTGGACCGCGCGCGAGCCAAGGTCCCAGAATCGCATGACCGCGGCCGTCACGAACAGCGCGGCGTACGAGACGATCTCCCAGTAGCGAGCGGCCAGGCCGGCCAGCGTCCGGACCGCGGTGGATGCCGCCATGCCGTTTGTGCCGCGGCCCGCATGAGCCAACGCGTCCTTCATCGCCGTACCTCGTACACGATTACGTCACCTACCGCGAACCATACGTCCGCGATCCGCTCGAACTTCTGGAGGCCGGCCTCGCCGTAAAGCTGGCGTTCCCTGTGCCCCACGTATATGTATCGTACGTTGTACATGTCCAGAAGGGCATTTGCCTCGGCGACGTCCGTTGTGGAATAGATGCGCTCCACGTCCTCGGCTCGGCCTTCGTAGAGCGAGGGGTCGCTGCGCCACTGGTGCTGGTGGCCGGGCCAGGCGAGTATGGTCGGGACGCCGCTGCTCGACGAAACGCGGCCGAACTCCGAGTAGTCGCCGGCCGTGGCCTCGACCATCGCCGAGCCGCGCGGCGCTTCCGACTGCAGGCGAAGGATGGCGCGGTATTCGGCTGGCCGCGACCATTCAACGTGGGCGAGGCCGTTCAGCGTCAGCGGCTCGAACCCCTGCCCTGCCTTGGTGAGCGCTGCCGCCGGCGTGTAGTACAGCGATGCGGCCAGGAGCACGGCGAACGCCGACGCAAGCGCGCCCGCCAACAGCCGCGACCTTCCGTTCGCCCACCACGCCGCCCACCGGCAGGCGGCAAACGGGGCGGCGACCGACAGCAGGAGCCACGCCTGGTAGTAGAGCTTGAACACGGTGTTCATGCGCGTCCCGAACAGGTCCCCCACGAACACGAGCTCCGGCACCGTGATCAGCACGATCCCCAGCGTGGACAGCGCGAGCGCGAAGACCAGAGCCGGAGGGCTACTGCGCGAGGCGTGCCAGAGCGTCGTGTAGGCGGCCAGGACGATGAGGACTGCGAGCGGCAGCACGTGGGCCAGCCTGCTCCACCAGCCGCCCACCTGACCGCCGTTCTCGAGATGTAGGAAAAACCAGGCCAGGTACGGCAGGAACCCGATGAGCACCGCCAGGGCAGCCGGGATGTGGTTTCTGACGAGGTTCGAGGTCCGCCAGAACGAGTAGAGAACGAACGGAACAACTGCGAAGAGCAGGAGCCCCCAGATGATCGCGAAGTGGACCGGACGTGTCGTTGCGTCCTGTACGGGGTGGAGCCCCGAGAACTGGCTCGTGAATGAGAGGTGGTAGGGCAGGAAGAACAGGAAGGCCAAGCCGATCACAACGGCCGCCACCGACGCTGCGCGCAGCCCCGCTGCCGTGAGGCTGACGCCGGTCCGCGCGAACGACCGCAGGAAGGCTAGCCCGAGGAAGGCCGCCGCGAAGACTGGCAGATCCCACATGTTCGTGAAGGCGACGCCTCCGAGCGTGAGCCCAAGCAGGGCCAGCAGCGCGATCGGCGCCCACCTCATTCGCGGCGAACGGCCTTCGCGGGAACGCACTGGCGTCATGTCCCGGTACGTGAAGGCACCCAGGCAAAGCGTCAGAAACAGGAGCACGAGCGGCAGCGATGTGACGTGCGCGTGGAGGTCGCCCAGGATGTAGCTGAACGCAGGGAACTCCTGGATCGTGTAGTCGATTCCGCGGCCCTCCACGAATGTGTTGATGACGCGGGTCGCTCGCCACCACCACCAAGGGTCGTCCGGCCGCCAGGAGGAGGCGGTTGCTTCGCCGTGCAGGCCGTCGATCGCCAGCCAGCTCCACAGCGACGCCGGGCCTCCGCCCGCCGCTCGCAAGAGCTCGAGCGCGCCCTCCAGGTTGGCGCTGACGGTCAGCAGCACCGCCGCCAGCAATCCGGCGCCGACCGCCATCCGGAGCCTCTGCCCGCGCCACCGGACCAGGTTGTACACGAGGCCGTACGCGGCCGTGCCCGTCAGCGCGGCCGTGGATGCGAGTGCGAGGTTGTACGCGACGTGCGTCGCCGTGCCGGTGAGCTCCGCGAGAGCGCCCGAAATCCAGTGCCCGAAGTAGTAGTAGCTGACCGGCTCCCCGCTCAGCCACGGGTCCTCGGGCTGGCCGTAGTAGGCTCTGACCGACGCGTTCAGGAAGCTGAAGTCCATCGGCTGCTCGGTGTGCGAGATGCTCGGATCGTGCGCCCGGTAGAGCGTCCAGCCCGCGAACAAGATCAGGAAGACCAGCTCCACGGCAAGCACGGTCTTCCACTCCGCCCGTACGAACGCCGCGAACTGTCGCCGTCGTTGCCAGGCATACACGCCGGATGCGGCCGCCATTGCCGCGAGCAGGAGCGCGAGCGTGAGTTGCGTGCTCGGCAGCACGTGAAGCTGGCTCAGAATCCAGGACAGGTATCCAAGCAGCAGCAGGCCCAGCGGCTTGGAAACGCTGTACCCGCGGTCGGGAAGTCGGGGCAGAAGCCAGAACAGCAACGGAAACGCCGTGATGCCGGCGGCCTGCACTGCTAAGAACCAGATGAGCACGTCCATCGCGCTGCCATTTTACCGGTGCGGCGGCCAAGGCCCGCCCGTTGCCATCAGAATTGCAAAGGCTTCAAGGCGCGACTGGATCCGACCCGGCGTGCATTGAGAGAACCTAGAGGTTAGGCTAGAAAATGGTTACTTCCCAATGGGGAAGAGATGAGGAGAAGTTTGATGTCCCATGAGTTTGCCCTTCAAAAGCAGCGCGAGGCAGAGCAAATCGCACAGCGCGGCGGGCATTGTTTCGGAGTCAAGCCCTTCTTCAGCTACGCGGGACTCTTCCGCAAGAACTCCAAGAAAGTTGTGGTGGGGTTAGCCCCCGACGGTCGTGGGAAATCTGTGCATCTGGATCAGCAACACAGATATCTTGAGCGGGTTTATGAAGAACCTGAATACAATTCCTTCCTAGACGAGGTGTGGGAGAAGAACGGCGGGGAACATCCAAAGGGCCAAGCCCCTCTGCAAGAGAACATTCGCAATATCTTTGAAATGTTGTATGGCCTCAACGCTGAGCAGGAGCTTAGGAAGACACCATGCTTCAACATTGTTCCGGTAAGAGCCCTGGTCGTAAAAATGAGCCATACTGAACAACAGCATGCCTTGAATTGGGGGTGGCAGGTGCTAAGCCATCTGAGCCCACAACTCGTCATCTGCTTCAGCGGAACCAGTCAACTGCGTTCAAGACTAACTAGCATGTTTTCTTCAGTCGGCGCGAAGTATGTCATTGGCAAACCACCTGAACTGCGAACAGAGCTTCACGACCTGCGTAACCTACGTCCTGATCTGTTTGAGTAAGCTGAAAATCAAACAGTTACCATCGAGCAAGCGCCGAATCGTATGAATCACAGCATCGGGAGGCAGGCCATGACGCACCCGAAGCCGGTCAGGATCACGGTTATCAAGAAGACTTTTCATCAGGACCTCGTCGATCAGTACACCGAGGGCGTCGAGTGGGAGCCGAAGGGCTGCTGCCACGACTTTGAGATCGGGCAGGAGTTCATCTCAGATGGCCACATGCCTGATGGGTTCAGCGACTGGGCGTGGACCGACATTCAGAAGTACGTCATGACCCTCGCGAGGGGTGGCAACATGGTGGGCGCCAAACCGGGAGTGTTCGTAACGTGCTGCACGGACGGGTTCAGGCCCGTCTTCTACAAGCTCGAGCGCATCGACTAGCGGCAGTGCTCCAGCGCTTGTGGATTCGATAAGCCTCGCCAATTTCAAGGCGGTACCTGCCTGGCCCGCGTGATTGCATTTGGCCGCTCGAGGCTCCGGAAGCTGTTTGACAGGCCCGCGCGCCGCTGGCTAGACTTGACCCCACAAGTACAAACAGACGGCTTTGATCAGGACTAGTACGCCGTTAGCGGGGCTCAGAGAACCGGGTAAGGTGAGAGCCGGCGCCAGCGCGATGGCCGAATGGACCTGGGAGCTTCCAACCGAACGCCGCATGCCGCGGCCAGTAGGCTTGGACGGAATGGGCGCCGTTACCATCGCCCTGGGCGCAGGGCGCGCCGGAGAGATTCGGCCCGTGCGCTCATAGAGAGACCGCCCGCGGCGTGCCGCGCCAGCGGTAACTAGGGTGGCACCACGGAAAGACCCGTCCCTTACCAGGACGGGTCTTCTTTTTTTGGCCGGATCAGGGAGAGATCAGATGCAAGCAGTACAGTCACAGCGGGAAGCGGGCTCAAGGGTGAAGCACCGTACCGTCTTCAGCGGCATCCAGCCCTCGGGCGATATGCAGCTCGGCAACTACCTCGGCGCGGTCAAGGGCTGGGTTGAGCGGCAGTCCGAGAAGAACAACTACTTCTGCATTGTGGACCTGCACGCGATCACCGCTCAGCCGCCGGAAGACCTCCGGCACCAGACGCAGAGCCTGGCCGCGATGCTGTTCGCGTCCGGTCTCGATCCACAGCAGTGCACGATCTTCGTGCAGAGCCACGTGGCCGCGCACGCCGAAGGCTGCTGGCTGCTGAACTGCGTGACGCCCCTCGGCTGGCTGGAACGCATGACGCAGTTCAAAGACAAGTCGGAGGGCCGGGGGAGCGTGTCTACAGGGCTGCTGGACTACCCTGTGCTGATGTCCGCGGACATCCTGCTATACGACGCGCACGAGGTCCCGGTCGGCGACGACCAGCGGCAGCACGTGGAGCTGACGCGCGACATCGCGGAGCGGTTCAACCGGCTGTACGGCGAGACGTTCGTAGTGCCGGACGCGGTGATTCCGGAGGTCGGCGCGCGCGTCATGGGGTTCGACGACCCCAATGTGAAGATGTCGAAGATGCACGCGCACATTCGCGGCCATGCCGTGAGGATGCTGGACGAGCCGGACGAGGTCATGCGCACCTTCCGCAGGGCCGTCACCGACTCCGGCAACGAGATCAGGTTCTCCGATGACCCGGATAGGGCTGGCGTGAACAACATCCTGGGAATCTACAAGGTCATCACCGGCAAGTCCGAGGAGGAGGCGGAGGCGGACTTCACAGACGCGCGCGGATACGGCGATCTCAAGACGCGCGTGGCCGAGGTGGTCATCGAAGAACTGGCGCCGATAAGGAAGCGTTACTACGAGTTGATGGACGACGTCGGGGAGATGGAGCGGCTGCTGGCCGTAGGCGCTCAGCAGGCGGAGGCAGTGTCTTCCGCCAAGGTCAACGAGATGAAAGAGCGAATCGGGTTCCTGGTGCCATGACGAACGGAGGAGACGGCCTGACCGGATACTATCCGCCGCTAGAGGAGTTCGAGAGGCTTTCGCGCAACGCGAACCTCGTGCCCGTGTACCGGGAGATCGACAGCGACCTGGAGACGCCGGTGTCCGCGTACCTGAAGGTCGCGCGGCCGCCGTACTCGTTCCTACTGGAGAGCGTCGAAGGCGGGGAGCGCATGGCGCGCTACAGCTTCATCGGCACCGAGCCGCTGGAGGTCATCAAGACCGGCAAGGGCGAGGCGCTAGCGAGCACCGACCCGCTAGTCCCCATCGAAGAGATGCTGTCCCGTTACAAGATGGCGGACGTCCCTTACCTGGACAAGTTCAACGGCGGCGCCGTCGGGTACCTGGCCTACGAGGCCGCCGCGCACTTCGAGCGGCTGCCAACGCCCGAGGACGACGGGCTGGGCCTGCCGGAGTCGGTGATGATGTTGACTACCACGTTCCTGGAGTTTGACCACCTGCGGCACCGCATTCGCGTGATCAGCCACGGGCACATCGACGGCGACGTGGAGCGCGCATACTTCGACGCCGTGGCCCGTATCGACGAGATCGTGGCGCGGCTCGAGGAGCCGCTGCCCGCTCAGGCGCGGGCCGGCAACGGCCGACTCGATAGTTGGGACTTCTCGTCGAACGTGAACAGGGAGACGTACGAAGAGAACGTCGAGCGCGTGAAGCGGTACGTCGTGCAGGGAGACGTGATCCAGGTCGTGCCGTCGCAGCGCCTCTCCCGGCCCACGGAGGCGCACCCGTTCCAGATCTATCGCGCGCTGCGCAACGTGAATCCATCGCCGTACATGTACTACCTGGATCTCGACGACTTCCAGATCGTGGGCGCGTCGCCGGAGATGCTTGTGCAGGTTGTGGACGGCGTGGTCAGCACCGTGCCGATCGCCGGCACGCGGCCAAGGGGCAGGACGCCGGCCGAGGACGAGGCACTGGAGCACGAACTGTCAAACGACGAAAAGGAGCGCGCCGAGCACATCATGCTGCTCGACCTGGGGCGAAACGACCTTGGGCGCGTCAGCGAGCCCGGCACCGTGCAGGTCATGGACGTCATGAAGGTGGAGCGCTACTCGCACGTGATGCACCTCGTCTCGACCGTCTCCGGCAAGTTGGCCGCCGGATGCACGGCGTTCGACGCGATGAGGGCGTGCTTTCCGGCGGGCACGGTGACAGGTGCGCCAAAGATCCGGGCGATGGAGATCATCGCCGAACTCGAGCCGGACAAGCGCGGCGTGTACGCGGGCGCGGTGGGCTACTTCGACCTGTCCGGCAACATGGACACGGCGATCACGATCCGGACGCTCGTCGTCAAGGACGGCGTTGCGTACGCGCAGGCAGGCGGAGGCGTAGTCTACGACAGCTCGCCGCCGGCCGAATACCAGGAGACGATCGACAAGGCGATGGCCTCGCTGAGGGCGATCGACGTCGCCGAGCAGCGCAGCTAAGGGACCTGACTTGCTTCTCTTAATCGACAACTACGACAGCTTCACCTACAACCTGTACCAGTACCTGTGCGAGCTTGGCGCGGACGTGAAGGTAGTGCGCAACGACGAGGCTACCGTCGAGGATTTGGACGGCATGGCGCCGGACAAGGTGGTCGTTTCCCCGGGGCCCTGCACTCCGAACGAGGCGGGCGTTTCCGTTGACGCCATAAAGCACTTCGGCGAGAAGCTGCCCGTGCTCGGCGTGTGCCTCGGCCACCAGTGCATCGGGCAGGCGTACGGCGGCAGCGTCGCTGGCGCCGGAGAAATCATGCACGGCAAGACGTCGATGATCAGCCACGACGGCAAGGGCGTGTTCGAAGGCCTTCCCGACCCGTTCGAGGCGATCCGCTACCACTCGCTCGCAGTCATGCAGGAAGACATGCCGCAAGATCTGGAGGTGACGGCGTGGTCTGACAGCGGCGTCATCATGGGCCTGCGCCACCGGAGTCTGCCGGTCGAAGGCGTGCAGTTCCACCCGGAGTCGATCATGACCAGGACGGGCCATGACCTGCTGCGGAACTTCCTCGAGTCATGACGATGGCCGAAGGCCCGCAGAACGATGGCATGAGCCTCCGGCCCATAGGCATCGTGCGCAATGGCGTCTCGGAGCGCCGCACGGTGTGGGAGGAGGTGGAGTCGGAGATCGTGCTGGAGGACCGGTACGTGCCGGACCTGTTGGGACTCGACGAGTTCTCGCACGCAATAGTCCTGTTCTGGCTTCATCTCTCGTCGCCGTGGGAGCCGCCCGCCAGCAAGGCCGAGGCGGAGGAGCGGAGCCGCGGCACGTTCGCCACACGGTCACCGGTCAGGCCGAACCCGATCGGTATGACGGTCGTCGAACTGAAGGGCATCGAGGGCAATACGGTGCGCGTGCACGGACTTGACGCCGTCGACGGCACGCTGGTGCTCGACCTCAAGCCGTACATTCACTACGGCGACAGGATCGATGTGACGAGTGAGCCCGGCTGGTGCAGGGACTTCAACGAGGAAAAGACCTACCTGGACGGCATTCCAGTCGAGCGCGGGGGCAGGCTGACCGGAGACGACCAATGATTGTGGAAACGATACAGAACCTCGCGGAGGGCAACGCCCTCTCAGCGGACGAGGCCGTTGCGGTGATGAACGAGATCATGGACGGTGAGGCGACGCCGGCGCAGTTCAGCGCGTTCGTGACGGCGCTGCGCATGAAGGGCGAGACGCCGGCGGAGATTGCCGCCATGGTCGGCGTCATGCGCGAGCGGTGCCTGCGCGTGGAGGTCGAAGGCCCGCTGCTGGACACGTGCGGCACCGGCGGCGACCACTCCGGCACGTTCAACGTCTCAACGGCGGCGGCGTTCGTGGTGGCCGGCGCGGGCGTGCGCGTCGCCAAGCACGGCAACCGCGCGGCCTCCGGCGCCACCGGCAGCGCGGACGCGCTGGAGGCGCTGGACGTCAAGATTGACCTCAGCCCAGGGTCGGTGGCGCAATGCATCAACGAAGTCGGCTTCGGGTTCATGTTCGCGCAGCGGTACCATCCGTCGATGCGGTTCGCGGCCGCACCTCGACGCGAGATCGGCATACGCACGGTGTTCAACCTACTCGGCCCCCTCACCAATCCGGCCAACGCAGGCCATCGGCTGCTCGGCGTCTCCGACTACGGCCTTGGCCCGACTATGGCAGAGGCGCTCGCACTGTCGGGCGGCGAGAGCGCGAGCGTCGTTCGGGGTAGCGACGGCATGGACGAGCTCACGATCGCGGGCCCCTCCACCGTGTGGGAAATTGCCGGCGGCGATGTCTCGGAGTACGAGGTCACGCCCGAAGACCTGGGCCTGGACAGAAGCCCAACCGGCGACATTCAGGTCGAGAGTCCAGACGAGAGCGCGGAGATCATCCGCGACGTGCTCGGCGGCGCGATGGGCCCGGCGCGCGACATCGTGCTCATGAACGCGGGCGCGGCCCTTGCGGCTGCCGGTGCGTCTGACTCGCTGCGTGGCGGCGTGGAGCTGGCGGCAGAGTCGGTGGACAGCGGCGCGGCGCAGGGGCGGCTGCTGGCCCTCGCAGAGCTGAGCCGCGCGCTCGAATAGGCGCGTTCCAGTGAACCCCAACGGCTGGCCGTCTTGCGTGGTGTTTGACTTCGACTACACCCTCGCCGATTCTTCGGAGGGCGTCATAAGCAGCATCAACTACGCTCTGACCAACCTGGGCCTTCCCGAGGCTGATGGAGGCGAGATCCGCAAGACCATCGGGCTCTCGCTGGATGAGGCGCTGGTGACCTTGACCGAAGAATCGAACCGACGTCACGCCCCCGAGTTCTTCCGGCTATTCGTGGAGCGCGCGGACGAGGTGATGGCCGGCGAGACGAGGCTGTACGGGTTCGTGCCTGAAGTGTTCGACGCCTTGGAGGAAGCCAGTGTTGCCATGGGGATCGTCTCGCAGAAGTTCAGGCGCAGGATCGAGCACGTGCTCGACAGGGAAGGTCTTGGAGGCCGCATCGGCGCGATCATCGGCGGCGAGGATCTGCCTGCGCTGAAGCCCGACCCAACCGGGCTGCTTCTCGTGATCGAAAGGCTCGGCTGCAAGCCCGCCGAGTCGTTGTACGTGGGCGACACGGTCACCGACGCGGAGACCGCTCGCCGCGCTGGCGTGCCGTTCTTGGCTGCGTTGTCTGGCGTGACGCCGCGCGAGAGCTTCGAGGGCATGCCGGTGGTGGACGTAATCCCGGACGCGTCTGAAATCATGGGCGTGCTGGAACGGCACCGGAACTCGCGGTGAGCGCCCCGGACACACCCGACATCCTGAAACGGATCGTCGAGGAGAAGCGTGTGGAGGTCGAGCGCCTCAAGGTGGAGGTGCCGGTCTCCGAGCTCGAAAGGCGCATCGAAGGCCGACCCCGGCCCCACAGCCTTGCGGCCGCGCTTAGGGGAGGCGGCGTGCGCGTGATCGCCGAGATCAAGAAGGCGTCGCCCTCCAAGGGCCTGCTGCGCGCCGACTTCGACCCGCCCGCGCACGCGAGGTCGTACGTCAAGAACGGCGCGGCTGCAGTCTCGGTGTTGACCAATGCTCGCTTCCAGGGTTCGATCGACCACCTGGAGCAGGTACAGGCGGTCACGCGTCCGGCCGGCAAGCCCGTGCTGCGCAAGGAGTTCACGTTTGACCCATACCAGGTCGTGGAGGCGAGGGCGTACGGCGCCGACGCTATTCTTCTCATCGTCGCCATGCTCTCCCAGGGCCAGATAGAGGAGCTCATGGGCCTCAGCGCCGATTACTGCATGGACTGCCTCGTCGAGGTCCACGATGAGCGGGAGCTTGAAGTGGCCCTTTGCAAGGGCGCGGACGTCATCGGCATCAACAACCGTGACCTGAGGACGTTCCACACGGACCTTGAGATCACCGACCGGCTGGCCCCTCTCGTTCCTGCCGGCAAGACCGTCGTCAGCGAGAGCGGCATCGCGTCGCGCGCGGACATCGCCCGGGTGCAGCGCGCGGGGGCGCACGCCGTGCTGGTCGGCGAGAGCCTGATGGTGTCCGGCGACCCCGGCGCAAAGTTGAACGCCCTGCTATGACCGGGTTCAAGATCTGCGGTATCCGCAGCGCAGAGCACGCGCTCGTGGCCGCCGAGGCCGGGGCCTCCTTCATGGGCTTCGTGTTCGTGGAGGGAGTCCGGCGCCAGCTTGCCGTCGACGACGCGCAGGCCATCATCGGCGAGTACCGAGCGACCAGGGACGACTCGGAGGGCCCCGGCCTGGCCGGCCTGTTCGCAGACCAGCCGTCCGACTTCGTGGCTGAAGTCGCCGAACGGTGCGGGCTGGACTACGTGCAGTTGTGCGGCTCCGAAGGCCCCGACTACTGGGACCGCATGCCCGTGCCCGTCCTGAGAGCGGTGCGCATCAGGGACGACGGCGAGCGTGACGACGTAGTCCGCGACACAATGGAGATCGTGCGGGACATCGCCCACCACGGTCAGACTCCGCATCTGGACACCTATCGTCCGGAACAGCCGGGCGGAACCGGCCACACGTTTGACTGGGCCATTGCCGCTGCCATTGCTGAGAAGTTCAGAGTCATCCTCGCCGGCGGCCTCACGCCGGGGAACGTCGGCGCCGCCATCGCCGCCGCGACCCCGTGGTGCGTCGACGTATCGACAGGCGTGGAGACCGAGGGCGTGAAGGACCCTGCCAAGATCAGGGCCTTCGCCGAGGCC
Source organism: Dehalococcoidia bacterium (assembly GCA_965116985.1). Taxonomy (GTDB): domain Bacteria; phylum Chloroflexota; class Dehalococcoidia; order Lucifugimonadales. The sequence continues at coordinate 1,646,720 of OZ220745.1, forward strand.
GTGCGGGCCGCGGACGCCGCGCTGCCTTCCTTATAGGAAGAAAGCCCCCCTTTCAGCAATAGAGATAATCGGTGCCGCGGGCGACCTGAGATGGTGGAAACCTTACTTCAACGGTAATTGCCCAAGAGAGTACGTTCCTTTGCTCAACCTCTGATGCCGGCTTCCCCCGCTCTTGTTATCTCCGCCTCAAGCCAATATTCTGGCATCCGCATTCCAAGAGGGAGAGTCCAGCATGGTAGACACCACCTATTCTGGCTATCGGCCAATGGCCGTCGATTCGGACGGCATCGCCTTCGTGAAGAACATCATGGCGCCCACCCGCGACGGCACCAAGCTCGCGCTGGACATTCACATCCCAGCCGGGGAAGGCCCGTGGCCCGTGATACTCACGTACATCCCCTACCGCAAGGACGACCAGGAGCCGCTCGCCGGCATGCAGCACCACTGGGCCCAGCACGGCTACGTCGGCGCCCGCGTCGACTGCAGGGGCACAGGCTCCAGCGAGGGCATGAACGATGACGAGTACCGCCCCATTGAGCACCGAGACGGTTACGACGTCATCGAATGGATCGCCGAGCAGGACTGGTGCGACGGCAAGGTCGCCATGACCGGCGGCTCATACGGCGGCTTCTCGAGCGTGCAGGTTGCCGCGCTGGCGCCGCCCCACCTCGAGACGATCATCCCCTGGAACTACACCGACGATCGCTACACAGACGACTGCCACTACCGCGGCGGCGCCTGGCGCTGCTACTACGATATCGGCGCGTACGGCTGCTCGATGATCGGCATGAACTCGATGCCGCCCTACCCCGAGTACAGCGGCGACCGCTGGGCCGAGATATGGGAGGAGCACCTGGAGCAGAACAACCCGTACCTGCTCACTTGGCTGGCCAATCAGAAGGACGGGGAGTACTGGCGTCCCGGCAGCATCCGCGGCCGCTACGACCACCTGAAGGCGTCGGCGCTGCTCATCGGCGGCTGGCGCGATGGCTACTGCAACGCGCCGCTCAGGACGTCGCAGCACATGACCGCGCCCGCCAAGGTGCTCATCGGCCCGTGGAACCACTCCGGGCCGGACTGCGAGACGCCCGGCCCATCGCTGGCGCGCGAACACCTCACCGTCCGGTGGTGCGACTACTGGCTCAAAGGCATCGAAAATGGCATCGCGGACGAGCCGGACATCAACGTGTACATGCAGACGTTCGATGTGCCGGACGCGTACCGCACGCACACGTCAGGCTACTGGCGCTGCGAACCGGAGTTTCCGATCCCCGGCGGCCACACGAAGCGCATGGACATCGGAAGCGACCTCGCGCCGACTAGCCCGGACATGATGCGCGACGGCTACGAGGAGTATGAGTACAGGCCGTCCGTCGGCATCGCGAGCGGCCTCTGGAGCGCGGGCGTGCCCTACAGCCTGCCAAGCGACCAGCGCGTCGATGAGATCTACTCCGCCAACTACACGTCCGAGCCCCTCGAAGAGCCGCTGGAGATCATCGGTATGGGCAAGGCCGTGGTCCACGTAAGCTCCACCGCGCCCGTCATGGCGTTCGTGGCCCGGCTCTCGGACGTCGCGCCGGACGGCACGAGCGCGCAAGCGACGATCGGCGTGCTGAACGGCACGCGCCGCAACTCGCTGACCGATCCGGAGCCGATGGAGCCTGGCGAGATCTACGAGCTGCACATGGATCTGGACGCCACCGCCTGGAGGTTCGAACGCGGGCATCGCATCCGCCTGTCGATCAGCAGCGCAGACTTCCCGAACCTGTGGCCCACGCCGTACAACGGCACGAACCGCGTGTATCGGGACGCCGGCCATGAGTCGTACCTCGAACTGCCGGTCGTTCCCACGCGGGAGGCCGCGCCGGGCGAGCTGCCGCCGGACGAGATGGAGTACGAGCCTTCCGCCAACCCGCGTCGCTACCCGGAAGCTTCGCCGCGCGTGGTGCCCTGGGAGATCACCCAGGACATGATGCGGGACCGGACCGGCCTCAGGATCCGCCAGGTTGGCGAATCGAGGGCAAGCTCGGACATGACCGTGAAGATGGAGTCCAATCTTGAGGTGTGGGCGAACAACAGCAACCCTGCGGACACCACGGCCATTGGCCAGCACCTTCGCACGATCACAAGGACGGACAGCGTGATCAACGTGGACACGTCCGCGAACGTCCGCAGCACCGAGGAGGCGATCCACGTCTCCATAGAGCTCGACGTGCGCATCAACGGACTGCCGCATCACCAGCGCCGCTGGGTGGAGACGTTCAAGCGTGAACTTCTGTGACCTCAGTCGCCGGCAATGCGTGTCCGATGCGGCCCTGAGCGTGTAGAATGCCATCGCCAAGGGCGGGAAGTCCGCCTGAAAACGTGAACAACAAAACAACCGGAGGACGAATCTGAGATGGCGCAGACATTAGTGATAGACGGCCTCAAGAAGCGGCACCTGCCCATAAACCTGAGGCAGAGCGGAAACAGCGACGCGCAGATGCTGATTTCCACTCGCGTACGGAAGTCACCCTGGTGGCACATGTCCAAGGCCGCCGGCTGCTGGGCGTACACCACGTACAACCACATGTACCACCCCCGGGCATACATCAAGCCCGAGGACGGCGGCCTGTTCGAGGAGTACAAATACCTCACCGAGCACGTCAGCATGTGGGACGTGGCGGTCGAGCGGCAGATCATGGTCAAGGGACCGGACGCCGCCGCCTTCGTTGACCTGCTCATCACGCGTGACGTTGAGACGCGCGTTCCGCCGATGCAGGCACGCTACGTCATCCTCTGCAACCAGTACGGTGGCATCATCAACGATCCGGTGCTCCTCCGCGTGGCGGACGACGAATTCTGGTTCAGCATCTCGGACTCCGACGTGCTGCTATGGGCGCAGGGCGTGAACTCCTCAGGCAAGTACAACGTGGACATCCACGAGATAGACGTGTCTCCCGTCCAGATACAGGGCCCCAAGTCCGTTAACCTGGTGGAGAAGATGGTCGGCTCCCACGTCCGCGAGATGCCCTACTACACGCTGATCCACGACGAGGTCAACGGCCACAAGGTTACGATCTCCCGCACCGGCTTCTCCGGCGAAGTCGGCTTCGAAATCTACCTGCACGACGCCATGCTCCACGCGGACGACGTCTGGCCGTACATTCTGGAGCAGGGCGAGGAGTTCAACCTCGGCGTAATCGCCCCAAGCCACAGCAGGCGCCTCGAGGCCGGCATCCTCTCTTACGGCCAGGACATGGACATCGAGAGCAACCCGTTCGAAGTCCGCCTCGGCTGGCAGGTGGACTTGGAGAAGGGCGACTTCATCGGCAAGGAATCCCTCGCGAAGATCAAGGCAGACGGAGTCGACCAGCGCCTCGTCGGCCTGCAGCTCGGCGGCGAGCCGATCATCTGGTACAACGAGGATTTCTACCTCGTAAAGGACAACGACTCTAGCGAGGACGTGGGCTACATCACGAGCGCCTTCTGGTCGCCGAGCCAGCAGTCCAACATCGCTCTCGCTGTCATGCCACGGTCGCACTGGAGGCGGGGCACGAAGGTCAAGGTCCAGCTTCCTGGTGACGGCATCGTGGACGCCGAAGTAGTTCGCGTGCCGTTCGTCGACCCGACGAAGGAACTCCCCAAGACGGAGCTCGCCTCCTAACGCAACGTTAGTAACAGCAGACCCGAACACAAGGGCGCCGCGACATTCACGGCGCCCTTCTGCTTTTGAGAAGGGATCGCCGCCGGTTGCCTTTACGACGTTCAGTTGAGAACTTAGTAGGCTAACCGTCTCATCGAGCACCCCGGGCAGGAGGGCCTGACATGACAGAAGCCGGCATAGATATCGGCTCCCGGCTGGAACTGTTCGTGGACGACCACCTCATCGAACGGCTGAGGGGCGCGGCGCAGCGCCTGAACCGCCCGGAGCCGCAGAACGTCGTCCTCACGCGCGACGATCCGTGGGAGGGAAACACTTGCGGCTACGTCACCGTCTTCCAGGACGGTGATGTCTACCGCATGTACTATCGCGGTAGCGGCCACAGCTACGTCAACCCCGACGCCAAGAGCCATCAGCAGTACTACTGCTATGCGGAGAGCAGCGACGGCGTCACGTGGCGCAAGCCGTCCCTCGGGCTCTTTGAATTCGAGGGCTCGGAGAACAACAACATCGTCCTCGACGAAGAGCCCCCAACACACAACTTCACGCCCTTCAAGGACACGAACCCGGACTGCCCTCCCGACGAGGCTTACAAGGGCGTCGGAGGCGACAGGGAGGGCGGCCTCATCGCCTACAAGTCGCCGGACGGCATCCGCTGGACCAGGATGGCGGACATGGGAATCATCACGGACGGGTACTTCGACTCCCAGAACCTGGTCTTCTGGGACGAGCTGCGTAGCGAGTACCGCGAATACCACAGGGCGTTCCTCGGCTACCCCCATGGCCGTGACATCAAGACCGCGACGTCCGGGGACTTCATGGACTGGCCGGAGCCGCGGTGGCTGACCTACTCCCCCGCCAGGACCAGCGAGCTATACACGAACGGCGTCATCCCGTACTACCGCGCTCCGCACATCTTCCTCGGCTTCCCAACGCGGTACATAGACAGGGGCTGGACCGAGTCGACCAACCACCTGCCCCAGCTCGACTACAGGCGGGTCAGGGGAAGCCGACAGTCGCGTGAAGGCACGGCGGTCACTGACGGCATGTTCATGTCCAGCCGGGACGGCCGACACTTCAACGTCTGGCCGGAGTCCTTCATCAGGCCCGGACTGCGCCTGAAGGAAAACTGGTTCTACGGCGACAACTACCAGAACTGGGGCATCGTTGAGACGCCATCGACAATTGAGGCGGCGGCCAACGAAATCTCGGTGTACGTCAGCGAGGCGTCGCACCAGGAGGACGCCGCGCAGCGGCTCCGGCGCCACACGATCCGCATAGACGGCTTCGTGTCCGTCACCGCGCCCCTCTCAGGCGGCGAGCTGCTGACGAAGCCGCTCCTGTTCGACGGCAGCGCCCTCGTGCTGAACTTCTCGTCATCCGCCGCCGGAGACGTGAAGGTGGAGATACAGGACGCGCGCGGCCACGCCGTCGAGGGCTTCTCGCTGGGAGACTGCCACGAGGTGTGGGGCGACGATCTGGCGCGCACGGTAAAGTGGGGCGACACGACCGACGTGTCGAGGCTGGCTGGACATCCTGTGCGGCTCCGCTTCGTGCTCAGAGACGCGGACCTGTACTCAATCCAGTTCCGCAAGGAGTGAGCAGCGGCTGCGCGACGGTCGGCGCAACCCTGCCCAATCTGCCGACCCCTCTGAATCTGGAGGCGAACATGAACACAGACGAGCAGATGATGGCGCAGGCCCTGGACCACGCCCGTACCGCAGAGGCCCACAACGACGTCCCCGTCGCGGCCATCGTCGTGAAGGGCGGCGAGGTCGTCGGGCAGAGCGAGCCGCGCACCATGGTCGACGCCGATCCTACCGCACACGCCGAAGTGCTCGCCCTGCGTAACGCTGCCGCAACTCTGGGGTCGCCGTACCTCGCCGGCTGCACCATGTACGGCACGTACGAGCCGTGCCCAATGTGCTGCGGCGCGATCATGAACGCCGGCATAGGCAGACTTGTGCTTGGTGGCAGGTTTGAGGGAGAAGACCGCACGTACGGGTCGTATTCGGTCTCAGGAATGCTGGAGATGGCGGGCGCCGCCGGACGAATCGAACTCGCCGAGGGCGTGCTGAGGGCTGAGTGTCAGGAGCTGTTCACCCCGGAAAAGCGCGACGCATGGCTGGACCAGATGCGCGGCGACAGCCCCGGATGGGGGAACCAGTAGCGCGCGGCTGGACCCCGCACACGCACGAAGCGTCTCGGCACTCCCGCTGGCCGGCTGGAATAGGAATCATGCCAAGGAGAATCCGCCTTCCCCACGAAGGCGAAGAGGTCGACCGAATTATTCGGCAGATCAAGGACGCCGTCCGCGACACCCGAACGGCGGTCATCGCCGGCGCCGAGGTCACGTACTCGATCTCCGGTCCGTGGCCGCTGGAGCCCGAACCCGCGATCCACGACCACTACGGCAACATCTACGTTGCCGAGAGCTGCTTCCGCGCCGACGCGATGCGCGCCGACCTCAGCGCGTACCACGAGCACGTCGAAGTCCAACACAAGCTGGCTGGCAGGTCCCACGCATACGCTCACCGCCGAGCGCTGCTGATGGAGATGCTGGCAGCCAGGGAAATCTACGACAAAAATGGCCTTAGAGAGTACGTCCAGTACAGGGTCTTCAACTACCCAACCTGGAAAATCCCCGACCGGAGCGCCATCATGAATGAGCTGTGCGGGCTCCTCTCAGCCGCCCGCCCGCCAAGGGGCCGCCTGATCGAGGTATTCAAGAGAGCGGGAATGTAGAGACTGCGCCTAGCAGGCCGACTACCTTCACCAAACGGATTGCGCGTAGTGGGACCGAATCTTCGCGTCAGATGTTACCAGCGGACATTCACGCAGCTTCGCAGTCGCTACGATTACGCAGTCTGCAGGATCATCATGGTCCCAACCTAATTCCAGGCTCTCAATCCACGTGGGAGTGTCAACGGGGAGCAGTTCGACTCCGCGCAATCTTGATAGACCGTCGGCAAAGTCATTGAGTGGCAATGGCAACAGAAGCTTGCCCTTCTTGGACTTTATGCCAATCTCCCAGACAGACATCGAGCTGACCCCGATGCGTTCAGAATCTGAGATGGCTTGCACCGCTCGTGATGATAGCCTCTCCTGATCTAAAGTCCAGAACAATAGGGCGGAAGTGTCCAAGACAATCATCGAAAGTCCGGCCACTCTTCCGTAGTGGGCGTGTCGATATCTTCGAAATAGACGGGCTTGCTCTTTATGTGGCCGAATACTTCATCGACGGAGCCCTTTCTTGAGAAGGGCAGGATGCGAAGCACTGGTCGGTCCCGGTCCGTAACAACCAACTCTTCACCGCTGGCTTCGACCTCTCGGAACACCTTGAGCATGTTGGCCTTGAGCTTGCTCTTCGAGATTGTTTGCATTTCTTCCTCGATAGGGCAGAAGTGACTCTAGTTATGACTATGGTCATATAGTACATACTGCTGCCCTTACCCGTCAACCCTGCTCCGGCCGCATGCGCTCGTTGTACCGCCACCAGTCCAGCGGCTCGCCGCTCCCAGTCACGTACGCCGGCTGTGTCGCGTGCGCTACCTCGTACGCCGCTCGCCGCCCCGAGTCCAGCGCCCCGTGCACGCACTCCGCGTAGCCGCCCGTGTGCGTCGCCTCGCCTGCCCAGAACAGCGGCGGTGTAGGCGCGGCGAGGTCGGCCCGAGCCTGGTACCTGCCCTTTGGCACCGTGCTTACGCCGCCCCTCGTCCACGGTTCGGCCGGCCAGTCGGCAATCTCCAGGCTGACAAGCTCGGCCTCGATGTCGACTCCCGGGAACATCTCCATGAGCTGTCCCAGGAACGAGCCTCGCACCCGCTCAGGGTTGCCCGTCAGCTCCGCCACGTGCGGCGCGCCGATGAACGACAGCAGCGTGGGCGGTCCAGGCCGGTTCCAGAACGGGTTCATCAGCCCGCTGAACGGCGATGGGTCGGCGTACCGGATGCTCTGTACGTTCCCGAGCGTGTCCTCCCACCACGGCCGCCGGAACTCCGCGATGACCTTCATCAGCCCGCCGCCGTCCATGTCCATGAATGACGCCTGCTTAGCTTCGGGCAGCGCTGGCCTGAACTCGGGGATTCCAGCCTGGAGCACGCCCACAGGCAGAGTGACTATGGCCGTACGCCCGCGAAACTCCGTGGCGCCGGAGTGCACCGTCACGCCCTCATCTGACCAGTCAACTGCCTCGGCGGGTGTGCCGAGTTGAATGATGTCGGATATCGACTCGCTCAGAGCGTCCCACAGGCTCTTGTAGCCGCCTGTCAGCACCACGTTTGGATTGCCCGGCCGCGTCACGCCCGTTACGGGGTCGTTCGTTGTGTCGTGCAGGTGGTGGATGTCGGACGCGTTCCGCGCGCTGAGCAGGCCTGGGTCCATCGGCGCGGACACTGCCATCATTCGCTCAGCCGCTGCCAGCACATCGCCGGTCAGCCCCGCTGCCTGAAGCGACTCCCTGTAGCTCATCGTGTCCGGGTTCGGGTGTCCCACCGCCCTCTCCAGCCCCTCGCCGGCTTCTCGGGTGATGTTGTCGTTGTCCGTCCAATCGCCGTCCCGGAAGATGTTCGCGTGCCTGGCTCCGCCGCCGATGTCCGCGTGGTGGGTCTGAAGGCCAAAGCGTAGGATGAACTCCCACGTGGGGATCGTCGAGCCATGGACCCACTGGGCCCCGTGCTCCACCATCGTGCCGTCGGACAGCGGCGCCGAGTACGCGCGGCCGCCAAGCCTGTCGCGGGCCTCCAGCAGGACAACGTCGCGCCCCGCCTCCCGCAGCGTGACAGCGGCAAGCAGGCCAGCCGCTCCTCCGCCAATCACTATGCAGTCATGCGTTTCTGACATCGGCGCTCCTCCCGGGATCGTCACTCATGTCCGGCTTCGAAGGTGGCCTCTCCGACCCTGCGCACAGGCGCTGGGTTCAGGTTGCCGCGTTCCAACGCTGTGGGCGATTGTATACAATGCTGAAGTAGAGAATCCTACTTAGGCAGTGTGGAGGAAATGATGCCGTCTCGAAGCATAATGGACAGGCTGAATGCGGGCGATGTTCTCCTCATGGATGGCGCTACCGGATCGGAGTTGGGCAGGCGCGGCGTCAACGTGTCCAAGGGCTCGACCATGACCAGCCTCGCCGTCTGGTCCGGCTCGGCCAACCTGGACGCTCCGAACGTAGTTAGGCAGGTCCATGAGGACTACCTGAGTCTCGGCGCGGACATCATCATCTCCAACAATTTCTGGACCAGCCGCCCGAAGATGGAGACGATCGGCGAGGGCGACAGGTGGGAAGAGTACACCCGCGCCGGAGGAGAGATCGCGCTCCAGGCCAGGGACAACGTTAACCCGGAGGCGTACGTGGCCGGCGGCGTTGCTCCCCCGGACAGGGACGTTCAGAAGGAGTTGGAGGACCAGTCCCGTGTGCTCGCAGAGGTTGGAGTCGACTTCATGCTGCCCGAGTACGTTGGCACCATCAAGAACTCCGTGATCGCGGTTGACGCCTGCGCCACGGCTGGCCTGCCGGTGTTCCTGGGCGTGTGCCACCTGGACAACAACGGCGTCATGGAGATCAAGGGCGAGAAGCTGGGAGACCTGGCCAAGACGCTGCGCGGCCACCCAGTTGACATGATCCTGCTCATGTGCAGCTTCCCGGAAGGCATCACGGCTGGCCTGCCGCAGCTTCAGGACGAGTACGACGGCCTCGTCGGCGTGTACCCGAACATCGGCTACGGCAAGAATCCCAACTTTGGAAAGTCCGTCACTGAACAGTGGCACAAGATCGACACAACCGACTATCCGCCGGAGCGAATGACGGAGTTCGCGCAGCAGTGGATCGAAATGGGCGCTCAGGTGGTCGGCGGCTGTTGCGCCGCGGGCCCGGAGCACATCGAGGCCATGGCCCCCGCCGTGAAGGCAGCTTGAAGCCCGCGTATGGTCAATTCCACAATTTCGCTGTCCCGCCCCGGGGAGCCGGCGTGGCTGACGTTCTTTTGAAGGAGCTCACACAAGGATGATCACTCGGATTGGAATAGGCACGGCCGTTGTCTTGGGAGCGGCCGCACTCTTAATTGCGCTCTTCTTCCCCAACCCGCTGTCGCTCGGCGAGGAGTCCGGCCCATCTCACGCCGACATCATTGCGGAGCTGGAGCCTGGGCTGTACACCAAGCGGTTCGTGGAAGACGCCGTAAATTACTACGAAAGAAACGGCCGCGAGGCCGCCATCGACTTCTACAACAATGAAGAGAGCGTGGACGGCGAATGGTACGTGTTCGTCGTCGATGAAGAAGGCGTAATAATCTCCCATCCCACTATTCCGGACAACGTGGGCCGCGACCTGATGGGCGTCCTCGGAACGGACATTACCGGCAAGAACTTCGGCGAGCAGATGCTTGCCACCACCGAGGATGGTCAGTGGATCGACTACACCTTCCTCAATCCGTCCCGCCGCAACCAGCAGGAGGTCAAGCACACGTGGGTGGTGCAGCACGACGGCCTGCTCTTCGGCTCCGGCTGGTACGAGCGGAGCACGGAGGCCGAGTCCGTGATGAAGTCGGACCCCGCCGGGTACACGAAGGCGTTCGTGGAAAAGGCCATCGACCGCTATGAGAGAGATGGCCGTGAGGCCACTATCGAGTACTACAACACCGCGGCCAGCGTAGACGGCCAGTGGTACGTGTTCATAGCGGACGAGAACGACGTCATGATCGCTCACGCGACAATCCCCGGAAACATCGGGCAGGACCTGAAAGAGGACCTCGGCAAGGACATCTACGGATACGACTTCGGCCGCGAGATGATCTCCGCGACGGACGAGGGCAAGTGGGTGGACTACTTCTACCTGAACCCCGCGCAGAATGAGCGCAGGGAGAGGAAGCACTCTTGGGTTGTGAAGCACGACGGCCTTCTGTTCGGCTCCGGCTGGTACGAGGTGGCCGATGTCGTTGACTTCCTGCTGCCGCCGGGCTCCTTCTATTACGTGACCTTCCCATAGCGAGAGGCGGGCCTCTGCAGCGTTTCTGACGCAAGGACAACGGACCAATCAGGAGGAAAGATCATGCCGTCGAGAAACGTGATGGACAGGCTGAAGGCCGGAGAAGTCCTGCTCATGGACGGCGGCACCGGCTCGGAGATCCAGCGCCGCGGCGCCGAGGTTCTGATTGGCGCTACTTCTGAGACTGGCCTGCAGGCGTGGTCCGCCACCGCGAACATCGACTTCGCGCATGTCGTCCAGCAGGTGCACCAGGACTACATCCGCTGCGGGGCTGACGTGATCATCAGCAACAACTTCTGGACCGGGCCGTCGCGGCTTGAGCCCATCGGCCTCGCTGACCGGTGGGAGGAGTACTCGCGGGCCGCCGCCAGCAACGCCGTGAAGGCGCGTGAAGCCATGGGCTCCGAGGTGTACGTCGCCGGTGGCATCGCCGCTCCTACCATGCAGTCGCAGAGCGCCGACCGTATGCGGCCGGATGTCCGGATCATGAGCGAGGCCGCGTACAAGAAGGAATTCGCCGATCACGCGAAGCTCCTTGCGGAGGAAGGCGTTGACTTGCTCCTCCCCGAGTACGTCGGCTACCTTGAGGACTGTGTCGCTGCCGTGGACGCCTGCGCGGAGGCCGGTCTGCCCGTGTGGCTTGGCGTGCGCCACATCACCAGGGAAGGCGAAATGCAGTACGGCGAGAGCCTTGAAGACCTCGGCCGCGCGCTTGAAGGCCACCCGGTCGACGCGGTGCTCCTCATGTGCTGCCTCCCGGAATCGATCACAGCCGGAATCCCGATTCTAAAGAAGTCCTTCAACGGCGTCATCGGCGCCTACCCGAACATCGGCTATGCGCCGGTCGCTCCGCTAGGCAAGCCAAAGGATCCCGGATACGAGGAATTCGAGCATACGGGGGACATCCTGAACCTGGGCGGATACGCGCCTTCGCACCTCGCCGGGCTCTCCCAGGGATGGAAGGACCAGGGCGCGCAGATCATTGGCGGCTGCTGCGCCACCGGCCCTGAGCACACGCTCGCTCAGCGCGATGTCGTGAAGGCGGCGTAACCGGCATAGACCTGACAGTCTCTTTCGCAACCCTAAGGAGGACCGAATGCCAGGGCAGAGCGTGACAGACCGACTGAACGCGGGCGAGGCGTTGCTCATGGACGGCGGCATGGGCTCTGAGCTCCATCGCCGCGGCGTCAACGTCCTCAAGGACGCGACGGAGGCAACGGGCCTTGAGACATGGACGGCCCAGGCCAACGTAGACGCGGGCGACGTGGTCACTCAGATACACCAGGACTACCTCCGCGTCGGCGCTGACGTCATCATCACAAACAACTTCTGGACCCGCCCCACGGTCCTGCGGCGCTCCGGCCTCGAAGACCGCTGGGAAGAGTACGCGGCCGCGGCCGCCCGCAACGCCATCGTCGCTCGGGACGGCATGGCCCCGGAAGCCTACGTGGCCGGAGGCATGGCGCCGCCCAACCTGCAGCGTAGGTTCGGCAAGGAGGAGGCGGACTATCTTGTGTCGCCCCTGCCCGAGGGCAACAACCCGCCCGACGTGGACATAATGGGCAGGGACCGCTTTCACCGGGAGTTCGCTGACGAGTCCCGGCTGCTTGCTCGCGAGGGCGCTGACGTAATGCTCCCCGAGTACATGGGCCGCATCGCGGACTGTGTCGAGTCCGTCGACGCCTGCGCCGAGGCCGGGAAGCCGGTCTGGCTCGGCGTGCGCCACGTCGCCGATGACGGCAGCATGCACTACGGCGAGAGCCTCGCTGATCTGGCCGCCGCCCTCGACGGCCATCCCGTGGACGCCATACTCGTCATGTGCAGCAACCCGCCAGCCACAACCGCCGCGCTGCGCATCCTGCGCGAGGCGTACGACGGCGTCATTGGCGCGTACCCAAACATCGGCTACAACCCGACCGGCCCCTTGCGCGATAATCCGCTGCTAACCAACCAGGAGGAGGCGAAAGGCCAGGACATACTTCAGACGGAGAGCTACCCTCCCTCGCGCTTGGCCGAGTTCGCCGCCGAGTGGAAAGAGATGGGCGCGCAGATCATCGGAGGCTGCTGCGCCTCCGGCCCGGAGCACATCATGGCCATGCGCCCGGTCGTCAAGGGCGACTAAAGCCACAGTTAAACGCAAAAAGGAGCAGATGATGCCCTCAACCTCAATAGCTGACCGCCTGAAGACGGGAGGACCCCTGCTGATGGACGGGGGCACAGGCTCGGAGCTTCATCGCCGCGGCGCGAACGTGCTGGTGGACACCACTGCCGAGACAGGCCAGCAGGCATGGTCCGCCACCGCCAACATTGAGTTCGCCGACGTCGTCCAGCAGGTGCACCAGGACTACCTACGCTGCGGCGCGGAGCTGATCATCAGCAACAACTTCTGGACCATCCCGTACCGCCTCGCCACGATCGGCCTCGAAGACAGGTGGGAGGACTACGCCCGCGCCGCCATGCGCAACGCCGTCAAGGCTCGCGACGCGCATAACGCGGAGGCGTACGTCGCCGCAGGCATCGCTCCGCCTGGCGCCGGACAGGACCAGCCGGACGTCCGATCGCTCGGAGACGAGTACCGAAAGCAGTACGCCGATCACGCGAAGCTGTGCGCCGAAGAGGGTGCCGACGTGGTCCTGCCGGAGTACGTTGGCTACATAGCCGACTGCGTCGCCGCCGTCGACGCGTGCGCCGAGGCCGGTCTGCCGGTGTGGCTCGGCGTGAGGCACATCAACGCCGAGGACGCCTCCATGCAGTACCGCGAGAGCCTCGCGGACCTCGCGGCGGCGCTCGAGGGGCACCCCGTCGACGCCATCCTGCTCATGTGCAGCAACCCGCAGGCGATCACCGCCGGCCTGAAAGTCCTGATCCCAGCCTTCGAGGGAGTTGTCGGCGCCTACCCCAACATCGGCTACGCCCCCTTGGCGCAACTCAAGACGCCGGCAATGCTCTCCAACCAGTTGCCGGCGGAGGGCAGCGACTTCATCCAGCCGGGCGAGCACTCGCCGTCCCGCACGGCGGAGTTCGCCAAGGAGTGGCTGGACATTGGAGCGCAGATCGTGGGTGGCTGCTGCGCCTCCGGCCCCGAGCACATCCTGGCAATGCGAGACGTCATGTAGCTCCTCTGGAGGAGACCCAACTCACGCCCTGAGGACGCCGCTTCGTGACGTGCATGCGTCCCGGGTGTCTCCCCGCGCCGCTCCGCCTCTTTCCCGCATTGCTCCTGCCCGCAGCGCAGTGGAACTGCCGGAACACAACCACAGCTTCCCTTCTGCGAACGCCTATCCTCCTATGGCAGGATGAATTTACGAACATCGGCCAACAATGCAACTACCAACGGCCCCGGCACACGCCCGGCCCGACGGCACAACGCCCGCTCAATCTCAAAAAGACCTGTTGCTTTCCTATTCATGTCGTACTCATTTGTACTCATCCAGTCATCAAACAGTACCGATTTCGTCCCCATTTCCAAATCGCCCCAACTACAAGATTGTGCAGAACGTTGCAAAGCGCGACACTTTTGAAGTGTTTTTTCCGGCGTTTTGAGACTGGCCGATGGAGATCACCGCGCAACCATGTCGCCTGCGCCGACACGTCCTCCTCTTCCTCTGATGGGAGAGGATTGAGGTGAGGGTGAATGGGGTGGTGCGTGGGGATGTACGTAGGTCTATGCTAGAGCCTCAAATGCCGTCGAGAGGCCGCCCAAAGCCATCTGCCCAGTACTGGAAGTGGCCTTCGCCGGCGCAGCCTAGCCTCACCGCCACCCTGATCGCGTCCTGGCATCCCGTAGAGGCGGGCACAGCGGATAGAGACGCGAAACCCGCAAACGCCGTACAATTCGCCCGGTCCTTAAACTGAGGGACAAGCGAAAGGAGCAATCATGGCAAGAGCATCCATAACCGACCGTCTCGCGGCGGGCGAGAAGATCCTGATGGACGGCGGCACCGGCTCAGAGGTGCAGCGGCGAGGCGCGGACGTCCTTGTCGGCGCTACCGCGGACACCGAGCTCCTCGCTTGGTCCGCCACAGCGAACATCGACTACGCCGACGTCGTACAGCAGGTCCACCAGGACTACCTCCGCTGTGGTGCCGACGTGCTGATCAGCAACAACTTCTGGACCACCCGCGGCCGCCTGGACATGATCGGGCTTGGAGACCGCTGGGAGGAGTACGCCGAGGCCGCGGCCCACAACGCGATCGCCGCCAGGGACGCCATGAACGATGACGCGTACGTAGCGGGCGGCATGGCGCCTCCGATTCCCAAGGATCGCGGCTCGCGCGGCAAGTCCGACTGCGAAGTCCTCGGCCGCGACGTCTACCACGATGCGTACCGCGAGCACGCCGCCCTGCTCGCCGGCGTCGGCGTGGACATCCTGCTGCCGGAGTACATCGGCCACCTCGAGGACTGCGTGGCGGCCGTAGACGCCTGCCAGGGCTTCGACCTCCCCGTCTGGCTCGGCGTCCGGCACACGAACGACGACGGCACGATGCAGTACGGAGAGTCCCTGGAGGACCTCGCGGACGCCCTCAAGGGCCGCCAGATTGATGCCATACTCATCATGTGCACGCGCCCCGGCCCGACCGACGCCGCGCTCGCGAAGCTCCACGACGTTTTCGATGGCGTGGCCGGCGCGTACCCCAACGTCGGCTACAATCCCATGGCCCCTGTCAAAGGCCGCCAGCGCTCCGGCCCTGACATCATCTCCCCGACCGCTGACCCGCCATCAATGGTCGCCGAGTACGCCGCCAAGTGGGCGGACGAGGACGTGCGCATCATCGGGGGCTGCTGCGCCTCCGGCCCCGAGCACATCCTCGCCATGCGCTCCGCCGTGAAGGGAGAATAAGGCTCTCGTCGGGGACGGCTGTGTTGGCATCCCGGAACCCGGAATCGTAGGGCCTAGAAGATGCCCACCCGATCGATAGTCGACCGGCTCCGCGCCGGAGAGCGCATCCTGATGGACGGCGGCACAGGCTCCGAGCTGCAGCGGCGCGGGGCCGACGTGCTTGCGGGCGCCACCCTAGAGTCCCACCTTCAGGCCTGGTCCGCCACCGCGAACGTCGAGTTCCCGGAAGTCGTGCAACAGGTGCACCAGGACTACCTGCGCTGCGGCGCTGACCTGGTCCTCAGCAACAACTTCTGGACGTCGCGCACGCGTCTCGGGCCGATCGGCCTTGGTGACGACTGGGAGAAGTACGCCCGCGCCGGTGCGGAGAACGCCGTCATCGCTCGCGATGTGCAGAAGCCGGAAGCGTACGTCGCCGGCGCCTTCGCGCCGCCTGCGATCGGCAGCATCGCGGGCGCTGCGGAGCCGGACGTCGTCGCTATGGGGCGGTCAGCGTTCCGCTCCGAGGTGAACGAGCAGGTCGAGGTGCTTGTGGACGCCGGCGTCGACGTCATCTTCCCTGAGTTCGTGGGCCACATCGAGGACTGCGTGGAAATGGTCGATGTCTGCTCCGCGTTCGAGCTTCCTGCATTCCTCGGCATTCGCGCCATCCAGCCCGACGGGACCATGGTGTCAGGCGATAGCCTCGCCGACCTCGGCCGCGCGCTCGATGGCATGAAGGTGGACGCCGTCATGCTCATGTGCAGCAGGCCAGAGGCCATCACCGCGGGGCTTCCTGTCCTGCGTGACAGCTACCTAGGCCCGATCGGCTGCTACCCGAACATCGGATACAATCCCATGGCGCCCTTGGGCGGCAGCCCGTACATAGCCGAGGACGGCCCGGACATGCTGAACACGCA
The DNA here is from genome assembly GCA_965116985.1 of Dehalococcoidia bacterium. Classification (GTDB taxonomy): domain Bacteria; phylum Chloroflexota; class Dehalococcoidia; order Lucifugimonadales. Next base: position 1,663,084 of record OZ220745.1, read on the forward strand.
TGGCAACACTCCGTCGGAGCTGGCTGCTCAAGCGGCAGAGTGGAGGGCCATGGGCTCGCAGGTCATCGGAGGCTGCTGCGCCTCCGGCCCCGAGCACATTATGGCCCTGCGCCCGGTCGTTAAGGGAACATAGAGGAGACTCAATGCGGGCACACAGCAACAGGAGGGCAAAATGCCATCGAGATCGATAGTCGACCGGCTGAAAGACGGAGAGCACATCCTAATGGATGGCGGCACCGGCTCTGAAGTGCAGCGCCGCGGCGCGAACGTGCACGTCGGCGCCACAATGGAGTCCGACCTCATGTGCTGGTCGGCCACCTCGAACGTCGAGTTCGCCGACGTCGTCCAGCAGGTGCACCAGGACTACATCCGCTGCGGCGCGGAGCTGGTCCTGAGCAACAACTTCTGGACCACGCGCACCCGCCTCGCCCGCATCGGCCTCGGTGACGAGTGGGACAAGTACGCCCGCGCGGCTGGCGAGAACGCCGTCCTGGCGCGCGACAGACAGGATCCGGAAGCCTACGTCGCCGGGACCTTCGCCCCGCCCACGTTCAGCAGCATGACAGGCACGAGAAACCCCGACGTTGTCACCATGGGCCGCGACGCCTTCCGCGAAGAGGTGAGAGAGCAGGCCGCCGTCCTGGCCGACACCGGCGTCGACATTATGTTCCCCGAGTTCGTGGGCCACATCGACGACTGCGTAGAGATGGTCGCCGTCTGCTCCGAGTTCGACATGCCGGTCTTCCTGAGCATTCGCGGCATCCAGCGGGACGGGTCGATGCCTTCGGGTGAGAGCCTCGCCGACCTCGGCCGCGCGCTGGAGGGCATGAGGGCTGACGCAGTCATGCTCATGTGCTGCAGTCCGGAGGCCATCACTGCCGGTCTCCCTATCCTGCGCGAGACGTATGACGGCCCCATCGGCGGCTATCCCAACATCGGATACAACCCAATGGCGCCCCTCGGCGGCCGCAAGCACACCGGCGCCAACATCCTCAACACCGAGGGCTACTCCCCGTCCCAGCTCGCCGAACACGCCGCGGAGTGGAAGGACCTCGGCGCCCAGATCATAGGCGGCTGTTGCGCCTCCGGCCCCGAGCACACCCTGGCTATGCGCCCCGTAGTCAAGGGGGACTGATGCATTGAACTGGAAGCCAATGGCCCCTATCCCTTCATGGGAGAGGCTTAATGTGAGGGAGACCAATTGTCTCAAGTCACTTAGACCCTCCGGTCCCTTCTCCCCTTGAGGGAGAAGGTTAGAGCCTGTCCTGAGCTTGTCGAAGGAATGAGGGGTAATTTACCGTGCCCGATGCCTGCGTTGACTATCGGGAACCGACGACAGTCCTCTCTGAGCAGTAAGGGAGAGATTGGGACGCGCTAGAAGCGCCAGCGCCAAAGGAACCGCACCATGCCCACCGTCAACATATACGATCGCATAGCCGCCGGTGAGACGCTGCTCATGGACGGCGGCACCGGCTCCGAGATCCAGCGCCGCGGCGTCGATGTCCTGCTCGGCAGTGACGGCGACAAGCTCGGCCCCTGGTCCGCCACCGCCAACGTGGACGCTGCCGACGTGGTCCAGCAGGTCCACCGCGACTACCTGCGCTGCGGTGCCGACATCATCATCAGCAACAACTTCCGCACCACCAAGTCCCGGCTCGAGCCCGTCGGCCTCGGCGACCGCTGGCAGGAATACTCCAACGCCGCCGCGGTGAACGCAGTCGCTGCCCGCGACCAGATGAACCCGGAGGCGTACGTCGCCGGCGGCATGGCCGGGCTCGGTCTCGAGATGCTCGGCGTGGGCCAGGGCACCGACGTGCAGATCATGGGCCGCCAGGCCTACTACGACGAGTTCGCCGAGCACGCCCGCATCATGGCCGGCGCCGGCGCAGACGTCATCCTCCCAGAGTACATGGGTTACATCGAGGACTGCGTCGTCGCCGTAGACGCCAGCGCGGAGCCCGGCCTGCCCGTATGGCTCGGCGTGCGTCACGTCAGCCCCGACCGGCAGATGCAGTACGGTGAGTCATTCGAAGACCTCGTCCGCGCGCTCGAGGGACACCCCGTCGACGCCATCCTGCTGATGTGCAGCAGCGCCGAATCGCTGGACGCCTGCCTGCCGATGCTGCAGAACGTGTACGACGGCACCGTCGGCGTGTACCCAAATACCGGCTACAACCCTATGGCAATGGTCGGCGGCAGGACCAGGATCGGCCCGGACATTATCGCGTCCTACAGCACCACGCCCTCGCGCCTCGCCCAGTACGCCGTCGACTGGAAAGAGCGGGGAGCCCGGATCATAGGCGGCTGCTGCGCCACCGGCCCCGAGCACACCCTCGCCATGCGCCACGTCCTCAAGGCCGCCTGATCCGCCGTTGTACAAAGCAGGTGATTGTCGAATTACTCTCTTCCCCTCTCCCTTGATGGGAGAGGGCTAAGGTGGGTACAGACCGGGTACCTTGGTAACACATAGACCGGGCACATGGGTAACACATTGTTCCACCATAAGAGGGAGACCTTATGAGGAGTATTGTGATGCCGTGGAAGGAGTCCAGCGCCGCCTGTGAGCAGAGGGTGTTCATAGAGATGTGGTTGACGGGAGAGGAATCGGTGTCCGGGTTGTGCCGTCTGTTCGGGATCAGTCGAAGGACGGGGCACAAGCGTATCAACCGGTACAGGGAGTGTGGGTTCGAGGGTCTTGGGGACCGCAGCAGCGCGCCTCATAGGCATCCGAACGCGACCAGTCCGGAGGTATCCAGGCGATTGATCGAGGCCAAGCGAGCCAACCCGACATGGGGTCCCAAGAAGCTGGTGGCCTGGTTGCGAGCTGAGGAGCCCGAGGTGGTCTGGCCGGCGCCCAGTACGGCAGGAGAGATACTGGACCGTGCGGGGCTGGTCAAGCGGAGGCGTCGCCGCAGAAAGGCCTCTGCGTGGAGTGAGCCGTTCACCGAGGCGGTCCATCCCAATGACGTGTGGAGCGTCGACTTCAAGGGTTGGATTAGAACTAAGGACGGCAAGCGAGTGGACCCGCTGACCGTGCAGGATGCGTCCTCTCGCTACCTTCTGGCATGCAGGGGTCTGGCTCAGCCCAGGACGGCGCAGGTTCACGGGGTGATGGACAGAGCGTTCAGAGAGTACGGACTGCCGCGGGCGATACGCACGGACAACGGGCCGCCGTTTGGAAGCGTTGGACTGGGAGGCCTGACCACACTGTCGATCTGGTGGATCAAGCTGGGGATCACCCCGGAGCGCATCGAGCCGGGGCATCCGGAGCAGAACGGGAGGCTGGAGCGTCTTCACAGGACACTGAAGGAGGAGACGGCAGCCCCACCCAGGGCGAGTCGAAGGAGCCAGCAGAGAGCGTTCGACGCCTTCAGGGACAGCTACAACGAGCGTCGTCCGCACGAGGCGCTGGGACAGCAGCCTCCATCTCGAGTGTACCGGCCGTCTGTGCGGGAGTACCCCAAGCGAGTGGAATCTCCAGAGTATGGAAGCGCAGTGACCGTACGCAGGGTGAGGACGAACGGACAGATCAAGTGGAGGGGAGAGTTGGTATACCTCAGTGAAGCGCTCATAGGCGAACCGGTGGGCCTGGTGCAGAAGAACTCCAGGTACTGGACGCTCATGTACGGACCACTGAGCATTGGGCTGTTGGACGACCACACCAGTCATGTGCTTAGTACCGCGACCAAAGTGTTACCAAGGTGCCCGGTTTAGGTGTTACCCATGTGCCCGGTTGCACAGTGAGGGTGATCCGTCCCGGGCAAACAGACAACCACGTGACCACGCACCCAACCTCCGTCCACATCCCCGAGCACGTCCTCGCCGCCATCTACGAACACGCCCGCGACTCCTTCCCCGGCGAGTGCTGCGGTTGGCTCAGCGGCCCCGCCGCCGATTGGTCCGTGGACGAGTCCCGTCAAGTCGAGAACGTCCAGGCTGAGGGCGGGCACCCGACCCACCCGGGACGCGGCGTGGAGTCGGCGTACGTCTTCTCTCCCGAAGACCTCCTCGCCCTCAACGAAAGTCTGGATGGAGACCGGCCGGCTCGCGTCATCTACCATTCCCACCCCAACGGCAGGGCTTACATGTCCGACATCGATCGCAGAGTGGCGACCAGCCCCTGGGGTGACGGCCCCGCGTACCCGGTGCAGCAGCTAGTCGTCGGCGTGGAGAACGGACGCGTCGTCGAGTCGGCCCTGTTCGCATGGTCGGACGAAGAGCAGGGCTTCGTAGAGATAGCCAGGTTCAAGCCGGCCTGAATGAGCCCGAGTCCGTCGAGGGTTTCATCCCGTCCGTAACTGGTCAGAGTTGATGAGGTGAACTGTAAGAGCCCACAGACTGTCATTCCGAGTCCCTCGAGGAATCTGAAGACCCTCGCACCAGAACTTCGCTCTTGAAGTTCTTCGTCGCTGCGCTCCTCAGATCCCGTGCTGAGCTTGCCGAAGTAATGATAGGAAGGGTGGGCCATTCTCTTCACATTTCTCACCAACTCTGAGCCATTACTCCCGCCCCGTCCAATCCAGCCAAAGCACTGTTGAAAGGAACCGACTCATGCCCAAGATCAAAGGCACCCACGTAGACCAGTTCTACTTCCAGCGCGGCGAAGGCCCTGACATCGTCTGGATTCCCGGCGGAGATCAGCGCGGCGAGGACTACGAGTACCAGATCGCCGCGTTCGAGGCCGACTTCCGGACCACGTCGTACGACCCTCGCGGCGTCGGCGAGACCGAGTGCTCCCAGCCCACGCCATGGTCGATAGCTGACTTCGCCCGTGACTGCGCCGACCTGATTGAGGCGGTCTGCGAGCCCCCCGTCTTCCTCACCGGCCTCTCCATGGGCTCGCTCATAGTCCAGCAGGTCGCCCTGGACTTCCCGCACCTCGTGCGCTGCGCCATTCCCATGGGCACGGCCGCGAAGCCAGTCGGCTTCAGCAAGACGTGGATGGAGGCGGAGGTCGAGTTCTTCCGTTCAGGCGGCAAGCTCAGCCGCGAGTTCGCCATCCACCACTACGGCGCGTTCCTGTTCCCGTCCGAAGTCCTGGGCGACGAGGAGCTATGGAACAAAGTCAGAGAGGTCGCTGACGGCGCGTACGGCGAACGCGACAGCGAGATGCTGATTGCCCAGTGGGAAGCCTGCATAGACTTCGATGTGCTCGACAGGCTCCCGGACTGCAAGGTACCCATGCACGTCATCGCCTTCTCCCAGGACATGCAGACGCCGCCGCAACTGGGCAGGCGCGTGGCAGACGCCGCGCCCGACGGCCACTTCCACCTGTTGGAGGGCCTCGGCCACGGCTCCCTCGTCGGCCACCGCCCAGACGAGGTCAACGCTTGCGTCCGCTCCATCATTGACGGCTATCTCTAGATCTGGAGAGTGTCTGAAGAAGACGCAACGTCCGCCGCCGGCCACTTGGGTCTAGTAGAAACTTCGCGCCTCACATCCCGTCATTCCCGCTTTCCGCGAAGCGGAAACCCGGGGAGGGAGCGGTAATCCAGAACGGGACGGGTGGTCCCCCACCTTTTCCAACCGCAACCCAGAGCCAATCGCAGTGCCTCTGCACCTCTCCCTTGATGGGAGAGGTCGACGCGCAGCGTCGGGTGAGGGTGAGAACGCCCAGCTCAACCAAGGGAGGCCGCAGCCCTCAGTCGCCCTTCGCATTGAATGGGAAGAACGGCCGCGCGCGCCCTCCCCGACCGTCATTCCTGTATGTGTTAGGTAATTCGTTGACAGATTTGGTATCGACCACATGCCGATCTGGAGGCGAAGATGCGAGACAACAGCAATGACAAGACGGTGGAACGCAACTACATTCAGAAGTGGCGGTTCCTAATCGGCGAGTACGAACTGGTCAAGGCGAAGCGGCACCCCCAGTTCCGCTTCGTCCAGGACTTCTACAACTTCCATGGCACCAGTCGTCAGACCTTCGCCAAGTACTACAATCGTTACCGCCAGTCGGGAGCCGACCAGGCGCTGCTACCACAGAAGCGAGGTCCCCGCTGGAAGAGCCGCCGCACGCTGCCTTTCATCGAGCACAAGGTCCTGGAGCAACGCCGCAAGGGCATCAACCGCTACGAGATATATGCCATACTCAAGCCTGTTCTCAAGGAGCACACGCCTGCACCCTCGACCATCTACTCCATCTGCAGACGTCACGGCCTCAACAGATTGACCAAGCCTATGCAGCAGTCCAAGCGCAAGATCATAAAGACCAGGGCGGGTGAGTTGGGTCACCTCGACACTCATTACCTCAGCCGCGACCTGGTGTTGGGCAGCAAGAGGCGCTGCTACCTGGTGGCGCTGCTGGATGCCTGCACCCGGCTGGCATGGGCGGAGGTGGTCGGAGACATCAAGAGCCTCAGCGTGATGTTCGCTGCACTCAAGAGCATCAACCTTCTTAATGCAGAGTACGGGGTCCGCTTCGAGGCGGTGCTCACCGACAACGGCCCTGAGATGGCCTCTCCCAGGAACATAGAGGGCCATCCGATGGAACGTATGTTGATGGAACTGGGAATCAAGCACCGCTACACCAAGCCTTACCGTCCCCAGACCAACGGGAAGATAGAGCGGTTCTGGAGAACCCTGAACGAGGACCTACTGGAGGGGACGACCTTCGAGTCGATCTCGGAGTTGAAGGATGAGTTGCAGCAGTATCTGCTGTACTACAACACCGAGAGGCCGCACCAAGGCCTGGACGGCAAGACACCCCTGGAAACACTGCAAATTCTGTCAACGAATTAGATGACACTTACAATTCCCGCTCTCCGCGAAGCGGAAACCCGGGGAGGGAGCGGGAATCCAGAAGGGGACGGTCGGTCTTAGAGCATCCGCCACCCCTCACGACCGCAGCCCTGATCGCGCCTCGGTCCGCCCAGAGCCAATCGCAGTGCCTCTGCACCTCTCCCTTGATGGGAGAGGTCGACACGCAGCGTCGGGTGAGGGTGAGAACTCCCAGCTCAACTGTAGAAGCCGGGCCCGAAGCGATCCGCAGCCCATGCACACCGCATTCGAATCCCTTCCCCAGCACACAGGGGAAGGCTAGTATGTGGCAGCTTTGACCGCCCAACTGAGATGCCGTAGACATGAACCCACATGACTGAAGAAGCCGCGCCCGCAGCCATTGGCCGCCCCTCCGCATACCGGTGGGTCAGCGTCGGCCTGTTCCTGCTCCTCGGCGTCAGCTCCTTCATGGTGCATCTGGCCCTCGGCCTGCTGCTGCCCGCAATCAGCGACGACCTCGGCCTGTCGCCGGTCCAGCAGGGCATCCTCAGCTCTGCGGCCTTCTGGGCCAGCCTCGTGATCGCCATTCCCATTGGCTGGTTTGCCTCGCGCTTCAGCCCGCGGATACTGACCACCGTCATGATTGCCGTGGCGTCCGCCTGCATCTTTGTGCAGGCGTGGGCGCCCGGCTTCATCGTGCTCAGCATTGGGCGTCTCGTCTTTGGCCTGACGCTTGTCGCTCGCGAGCCTGCGCGGGCGCTTCTGACGCTTCAATGGTTCCCCAGGCACGAGATCGTGATGGTCAGCAGCATCTCGAATCTCATGTTCGGAATTGTCGTGGGCGGCGGCCTCGCCGTCACGCCGTTCATCCTCGACTTCGTCGACAACGACTGGCGCGGCGTGTTCCGCGTCTTCGGCATCTACTTTGTCGTCCTGACTCTGCTCTGGCTGGTCCTCGGCAGGGAGGGGCCGAACCGCGACCGAGAGAGGCGGTCGCCCGGCCTGCGAGACCTTGCGCTCGTCAAATCCGCCCTGGCCTACAGGGACCTTTGGATAGCTGGAATGGCGTTCGTGGGATACATGGCGTCATATACTGCGTTCCTGAGCTTCTTCCCCACCCTGACCGAGGCAGCGTACGGCATCTCCGTCAGAAACTCAGGCATCATTCTCGCCATTGGCATCGCTGCGGGCGGTGTCTTCGGGGTATGGTTTGGCTACATAGCCCTCGACTTCGACAAGGGCAAGACCATTCTGCGGTTCATGGGCATCGTGGTCGTCGGCACATTCGTCGGAATGACCCTCACCGGGTCCATGCCGGCCCTGCTGGCGCTATCTCTTGTCAACGGCATCGGCTCCGGCTTCTTCCCCATCCTGTACACCGTCCCGTTTCTGCTGCCCGGCATACGACCGAGAGAGGTAGCCGTCGCGTCCTCATTCTTGACGATGTGCATGTCCGCCGGAGGAGTGATAGGCCCCCTGCTGGCCGGATACATCGAGGAGTCCGCCGGCAGCCTGAGGACCGGCCTCGTAGTCTGCAGCCTCCTGTCCATCGCCCTCACCATCGCCGGCCTGACCTTGCGAGTCCGCTCCGACCGGCCGTCGCTTTAGCCCGTTCGCCCTGACTCCGCATTGATCTCGACTAAGGGTCCAGCCGAAGGCCTTGACGCAACACACCGCACGAAGCCTCCGGTGTAGGGGTTGCTCGCGAGCAGCCCGTCCCGCTCTACGCCGCCCCCAAACCCTTCTCCCTGGCCCCGTCGGAAGCCCGAATTACGCTCGCTACGCCGCGCGCCGCGAGGTTGCGGGGCGGCGAAGAGGTTGTCCGCTTCTGTACGTAGCCACTCGCCAGAGCCACTCTAGGGGTCCGAACAGGAAGCGGCTCAACCACGCCTGCGACCACCACAGTTGCAAGGCCCACACTGCGAACACGAACAGCAGGATTGCGGCCCGGTTTACGTAGTCGGAATCGCCCAGCCACACGGTCAAGACAAGTACGCCCAGCGCCGTTTGCGCTAGGTAGTTCGTCAGAGCCATCCTCCCCACCGCGCGCAGACGCTGCTTGAGCCGGTTGTCTCCGCGGTTGTTCCAAAGGATTATGAGGCTCATGTAGCCCAGCGAGGCTGGAATCGTGCCGAGCGTGTTCGGAATCTGGCCGACGAAGGCGATCTCGCGGGAGTAGTCGCTTGCCGCGGTGAGGATTGCGCCAGCGGCGGCAAGGGGCAATCCGACGCCGAGACCGATAATCGCGGTGAGACGATACATTCGCGGAGGCAGGCTGCCGTTCATGAAGCCTGTGCGGTACAGGCCCGCGCCGACGAGAATCAGCCCCAGCGCCCGCAGGAAGAATCCCAGCAGGAAGACAAGCTCAATGTCCCCTTCGTCCGAAGCCTCGCCCGTTGTCCACAGTCCGGCCAGCGATGCGCCTGACGTGTCTGCGATGTTCTGTGCGATGACAGCACAGGCTACGGACAGCGCGAACGCAGCGACTCCGGCGGCGATGAGAGCCCAATTCGGCAGCCTTCGCAGCGCTAGCAGAAAGACCGACGATACCGCGTAGACGGTCAGCACGTCGCCTTCCCACACCAGCATGTGAAGTACGCCGATCAGCAGCAGAAGAGCGTTTCGCCACAGGTTCAGCAGGACCGCCCGCCTCCCCCTTCCGCTTGCGCGGTCGATGAAGAGGATCATTCCCCCGCCGAAGAGCAGCGAAAACAGCCCCATGAACTTCTGGTCGACGAAGACCTCGCCCAGGATGCCCACGGCCCAGTCCAGCCACGTCTCTGAGCCAGCCGCGCTCAGGTTGAAGTACGGACCCGGACCGAGCTTGAAGTAAACGGCGTTCATTAGCAGGATGCCGAGCACCGCAACGCCGCGAATCAGGTCCAGGCTGGTGATTCGCCCCGACTCCCGAACGGGACCAGAATCGACGGTCTGGGCCACTGTTGCCAAAAGAGCAGACTCCCTGAGCGAGATACGGGAGATTAACACAGCCCTGGCTTGGGCTTGCCATCCTCTATCGTTTACCCATCGGCCGTCACCCTTATACGTTCGCCCTGACCCTGTGCTGAGCTTGCCGGAGTAGCCTGCCGAAGCGCCGGCCCCAAGTCACCTTGCGCCTCAAGTCCGCCAAACCTCCACCGCAATCCGGAATTGCCCCAATTGCTCCTGTACAGCCCTCAATTTGCCCTTCGCGAACACAAGTGCTATTATTGACCTATGGAAATCAAACGCGTCAAATCAATGGCACTGGGCCTCCGTCTCGTAGGAGCCTGCACCGAGTACCTCGATGGGGCATACCTTGTGGATGCTCTAAACTCGTTGGCTTCGCAGTGTGTTGCATTCGCGTTGCATCTGTGCCGTGAAACTGCTGCATTCAAGTTGCACTGGCGTTGCGCCGTTGCTGCGAAACATCCTCGATCCCAGCTACGAAATGCAGCAGAATGCAACATAATGCAACACATTTCTTCGTACAGTCTTCTATACTGCCCTGGCGGCCGCTGTTGGCCGCTTCTGGAAATCTGCAATCCGCGATCTAGCTATGAAATGGCCGCTTTTGGCCAAATTGGCGGTCATGCGGATTCGCCTATTGCCCCGAACCCCGCGGACGGCTATCGTGACTGCCCTATCCCGACCAGCGTGACAGGAAGCAATCACAGGTGACTCGCGTACTCATAGTCGCCTTCGACGGCCTGCAGCCCTCGCAGGTCCGGCCCGAGCTCGCGCCGAATCTCGCGGAGTTTGCCGCCGGGGGCGTTACCTTCGCCCGGAACCACGCGGTTTTTCCCACCGTGACGCGCATCAACGTCGCCAGTCTCGTGACCGGTTGCCACCCCGGCTCGCACGGACTCGCCGGCAACACGCTCGTCGTCCGCGACTACGATCCCGACAACACCATCCCTGCCCTCGAACCGGAACTCACCCAGGTCCGCCGGAAGACCGGGGCCGTCCTGCTGAAGCCCACCCTGGCCGACATCCTGCACGGCCACGGCGCCGAGTACGTTGCCGTCGGCGTCGGCACATCCGGCAACGCATACGTCCAGAACCCGCTCGCCGAAGACCTTGGCGGTGCCACGATCCACCCCGAGTTCTGCATGCCCCGCGAACTGCACCCCACGATCGTCGACCGCTTCGGCCCTTGGCCGGACAAGTCGGTGCCCAACACCGCCCAGATCGAGATCGCCACGAATGTATTGATCGAGTACGTGCTCGCCGAGCGCGACCCCGAAGTTGCCCTGCTTTGGTACTCGGAGCCCGACAGCTCGAACCACAAGGCCGGCGTCGGCTCCGCCCAATCTAACAGCGCCTTCGCCTTCGCCGACGAACAGTTCGGACGCATCCTCGCCTGGCTGGACCGCAACGACGCAGCGGACGATACGGACGTAATCGTCGTCTCAGACCACGGCTACGCGACCATCACCGAGGTCGTGGACATAGAGGCCGAGGTGCGGTCGGCGGGCTTCCCCAGCGGAGGCCGGCCCGGCGGTTTGCTGGTCGCTCCCAACGGCAGTTCAGCCCTCTTCTACGCCCACGAGGCAGATCCCTCGACCCTGAAACAACTCGTGGCGTGGCTAATCCGGCAGCCGTGGTGTGGCGCGTTGCTCGCGTCTGAGCGCGTAGGCCCCCTGCCCGGCGCCATTCCCGCGAACATCGCCGGCATTGATGGACGCAGGGGTCCAGATCTTGCCATGTCATTCGCCTTCGACTCCGCCGCGAACGACGCCGGCTACCCTGGCCGCTCCGCCTGCGTGGTTGGTCCCGTTGGGGCCGGGACGCATGGTGGCATGAGCGCCCACGAGCTGCGCAACACGCTGATCGCCCGCGGCCCGAGCTTCCGACGCTCCACCGTGATCGACTCTCCGACAGGCAACATCGATGTCGCTCCCACGGTCCTGCACATCCTCGGGCTTTCAGGCGGCGAGGAAATGGACGGACGGGTGCTACATGAATCACTCGCGGACGGCGATACTCCGCCGGACGTCGAGGCGGAGACGGAGACATACACAGCGGAGCTGGAAAACTACCGGCAGCAGGTGACCGTCACCAGGATTGGCGGGACAGCGTACGTCGATGAAGGCAACTCGCTGGGCGCCTGACGTGCGCGCCGTCGCATCGGGGCGCGTACCTGCCTGTGATAAAATGAGTACGGTTCACGCCAACGTAGCTCAGTGGTAGAGCAATCGCTTCGTAAGCGATAGGTCGTCGGTTCGACCCCGACCGTTGGCTCCACTCTCCCAGTAGCCGCATCGCGAGTCGAGCGCGGCCCGGTCAGTAGCCGCAAGTCTGCCCTAGGAGCAACACTTCATGCGCAGAGGCGTCGGCCTGAGTTTGACCCATCCAGCCCAAGGTTCGTATCGTAATTCATAGCTAGAACAGTTAAATGGACAATGGAGGACCCAACATGCCCCTGAATGCCTATCTTCACTTCGATGGCAACTGCCGCGAGGTGTTTGACTTCTACCGCTCCGTCTTCGGGGGTGAGTACCAGATCTTCCAGACCTTCGGCGACGGCGGCTCCGAGATTGCCGTTCCGGAGGACGACCTCGACAAGGTGATGCACGTCACCCTGTCGATTGGCGACGCCGTACTCATGGGGAGCGACGTACCATCCAACTTTGGCCCGCCGCGAGTGCCCGGCACCAACTTCTCACCTAGCTATCCAGCGCAGAGCCGCGAGGAGACAGACGAACTGTTCGCAAAGATCTCTGAAGGCGGCTCCGTAATGATGGAACCGCAGGAAATGTTCTGGGGCGCGTACTTCGGCGCATGCACAGACAGGTTCGGCATCAGCTGGATGATCAACTGCGATTCGGCACAGGAATGAGACCGGCCACCGCGCTGTTACAGGGGGGAAGTCACGCTTCCCGCCTCTCAATTCTCTGGATCTGGCTCCTAGTCGTGGCCGCCATTTGGGTTGCATGCAGCGCAGACTCGGAAGACCAACTGGACGAGGAGCTGATCGAGCTGGGGAGAATTGCTTACTTGAGAGACTGCCAGGTCTGCCACGGCGACGTCAGGACTGGCGCGGGCGCCACCGATAACTCGCCTGCTCACGGTCGCACCGGGCACACTTGGCATCATGCTGACGGACAGCTAAAGCAGATTATTCTCGGCACGTTGGACTATGAAGGAAAGACAATGCCCTCTTTTGAGGGCAAGTTAACCGAGCGAGAGCTCGACGGACTGCTCGAATACATGAAGGCGGGCTGGGACGGCGAACAGCGCGCATGGCAGGCAGAGGCCAGCAAGAACTGGCTGGAGTCACAGGGCGGCGGTCATTGAAGGTCCGGACAAATGGCGAAGCCCTAGCAAATGCCGGCCGCAACGCGAGCCTCGCCATAATCGCCGCGGGAATCGCGGCGACAGCCGCGTGCGCCTCGTCGTCGGACGTTCCACTGGCCGAGCCCACGGAAACCGCCCCCGCGGCGCCCGCGCCCAGGGCCCGCTCCGGCGAGGAAGTCTTCTCCTCGATCTGCGCCACGTGCCACGGCACTGAAGGGCAGGGCCAGCCCAACTGGCACATACCGAACGAGAACGGCACTATGCCCGCGCCTCCCCTCAACGGCGACGGTCATACATGGCACCACGGCGACGGATTCCTGTACCGCATCATTCAGGACGGCGGCAGGTTCCAGGAAGACCCCGAGTTGCTGCCCGATTTCAGGAGCGCGATGCCGGCCTTCGGCGCTCAGCTGACCCACGAAGAAACGATCGCCGTGATCACCTACTTCAAGAACCTGTGGGGCGATAAGACAAGCCGCGGCCTGAACATCCGGGAGGCACAGGCGATCAGAAGCGTGAACGATCCCTTTCCGGACAACTGAGCGCGCCTCTACTCACAGAAGACCGGGCGAGCCCCGCTAGCCTACCCTAGCGAAGGCTCCGCCTACTCCCCCGAATCGAGCCCAGCCTCCACCACGCCGCGGCTCAGGGCCGCCTCTATGGCGCGCATCAGGCTGCGGGCCGACTCTGGCGATAGCTCAACGGCGACCCTCGCGTCGAGTCCTGCGGCGCCGTTGACGAAGTCCAGGTTCACAGCATGGTCGAACTGGGCGTTGTATGGATGGTCGTAAGACACGTTGACCTGGTCCAGCTTGAACCAGCCCTTTGCCCCGCGAGCGCTCCCCGCCACCTTGGCCTTCTCCACGATCATAGTGCACATGGCTTACTCCTCTGGTCTCTATGACAGCGCTCGGCTAGCTAAGATTCGTCTTGAAGAAGGCAATCGTCCTGTTCCAGGCGTCCATTGCCTGCTCCTGTCTGTATGCCGACCTGTCGTAGTACCAGAATCCGTGGCCCGCGCCGTCATACCTGTGGAACTCGTAGTCCTTGTCGTGCTCCTTCAGCGCCTCCTCGTGCTGGTCCACCTCTTCCGGAGACGGGCTGGAATCATCGTTGCCGAACAGTCCCAGCAGGGGCGCCGACAGTTGGCCTGTGTAATCGATTGGCGCTGTCGGCTGCTTCTCGGAAAGCCGCTCCGCCGGCATGACCACGTTGCCGCCCCACAGGTCCACCACCGCCCCGAACCCGTCGGTCAGGCATGCGGCAAGGTAGGCGTGCCTGCCGCCGGAGCATGTGCCCATGATGCCCACCTTGCCGGAGCAGTAGCTCTGTCCGCTTAGGTATTCGCGGGCCGCATCGAAGTCTGCAACCGCGACCTCGTCCGCCACGCCTCCTTCGCTCCTGGCATGGGCCGCCACGTTCTCCGGCGTGCCGTGTCCGAAGCGTTCGTACAGGTTGGGGCATATAGCCGCGAAGCCGTGGTCAGCCATGCGGCGTGTGAACTCCCTGTACAACTCGTCCCAGCCCGGCATGTGATGAACGAGCACGACGCCCGGGTGCGGCCCGTCTCCCACTGGTCGCGCAAGATACGCGCTTACCGCATCGCCTCCGTGGCCGGATATTGTGACAAGCTCCGCTGACATGCCCTCGAACTCATCGGTCCGTCTCTGATTCCACATGGTCGCCTCCACTCTTCTTAGTTTCTCTATCGATCGGCTCGGCTTCCCAATTGGAAAGCCCCGGGCGTCCTCCGCCAATGGCCGCAAGTCGCCTCACCCCCTGCCGATGTACGGCATCTTCGTCGCCATGATCGTCATGAACTGCACGTTGGCGTCCAGCGGCAGGGATGCCATCTGGACCACGGCGCGGGCAACGTGCCCCACGTCCATCGTCGGTTCCACCTTGACAGACCCGTCGGCCTGCGGCATGCCTTCGGCTGCACGTGCCACCATGTCGGTTAGCGCGTTCCCGATGTTGATCTGCCCGCAGGCTATGTTGTACTTACGGCCGTCCAGTGACGTCGACCGCGTCAGTCCTGTCATCGCATGCTTTGTAGCAGTGTACGGTGCCGAGTTCGGACGCGGCATGTCCGCCGAGATCGAGCCGTTGTTGACTATCCGACCTCCCATCGGCTCCTGGCTCTTCATGATCTTGAACGCCTCCTGCGTGCACAGGAACGCACCGGTGAGGTTCGTGTCGACCACTGCCTTCCACTGCTCGTAAGTGAGGTCCTCCAGAGGCACGGCGAACGCGCTGATGCCGGCGTTGTTGAACAGCAGGTCCAGCCGCTCGAATGCCCGCCTTACCTCCGCGAAGAGGGCCCGGACTGCATTGGGATCGCCGACGTCCGTCGGCACGATGAGCGCCCTCGATGAGTCCACTCCAGCTGACTGTGCGGTCTCTTCAAGGGTGTCCCTTCGCCGTCCGGCGAGAGCAACTGAGTACCCTTCCTCGAACAACGCGTTCGCGGTATGCCTGCCAATGCCGGACCCCGCGCCGGTTATCACTGCTGTCCTGCCGCTATTGCTCATTTTCGCTCCTCGAAGTAAACCGGGCAGTCCGGCCCGGAAAATATCACGGACGACTGAAGAAGGTCATTGGAGACCCTTAACTCGCTCCCAGCACCGCGATTACCGTGAAGGCCCACATGACCACTCCCAGTACTGCGAGCGATACTTCGGCAAAGCTGACCGGCACTGCGCTGACCTGTCCTCGTACCTTGCTCCAGTACGCATTGATGTTCCCCTGAACATGGACCAGCATCCACGTTAGGGCTGCGAGCACCAGCACTTCAATTGCCAACCCCAGCACAAGCTCACTTCTTGAGAGTGTCTCAGCCACTGTGCCTGCGGCAACGTTATCGACGGGCTGTTGAATGTCGCCTGCAGGGCCGGTCCCGATCTGCTGGTCTTGACCTATCCCCACACTTAGCAGTGTGAACACGGTGCCCAATGCCCGAAACGTGAATGGCAGCACGGCCGCCACACACCATCCCGGCGATATCGTAGTAGGCAGATTCTGCGCCCGCATCAGGTCTCTGAAGGCCGACATGTGGGCGTGAGTCCTGTAAAGACCGTAGATCGGCACCAGCAACGTTAGCGCGTGCCAGAACGGGTACTGAACGGCTTCGGGCTGCTCGTCGGACGACTGAGGCTGCGCAACGCAGTCTCGGTACTGCCTCCACGTGAGGAACATCCAGTAAAGCAGGTACAACCCGAAGGAAAGAACGGTGAAGATAAGCACGCGGCCTTCCGGCACCGTCCAGGCATTTCCAGCCGCTGCAGGTGCGGCGTCCGGGCGTTCGGCAGCTGTGGCAGCTACAGGCGCCGCCCTCGGCCGTGAAGGAGCCCTGGCCGCCGTGGGCGCAGCATCAGGCCGGTAAGAAGCTACGTTTCGAAGGTCGGGACGCATTACCGCGCCGCACTCCGAGCAGTGCGTGGCCTCAAGCGCGTTCTGAGTACCGCAGCGCGGGCACGAGAGCTTCGGTGCGACCGATTCGGGGTCGGTAGGTCTAGCGGCTTCCTGAGGTGCGCCGGCGTTGTCCGCTACCCCGTTTCCGAGCCTCTGCCCGCATTCGGTGCAGAAGCTGGCGTCCGAGGCTGAACTGAGGCCGCATCGAGGACATTCCACCTGACTTAGACTCCGTGCTTGGAAGAACCCAAGCTTAACATGCTGATACTCGCATTGACGGCGTTTGGGGTGGGCCATAGTATGCGCCCAATGGCCAGCTACGTACTATCCCCGATTTCTCGCAAGATCGCCTCCACATTCTATGGCTGGCGCGTGGTAGCAGTCAGTTTCATTTACAACGCCGTCAATGACGGCACCTGGCTCTTCGGCTTCTCTATCCTCTTCCTTCCCATAAGCCGTGATCTCAACTTGAGCAAGACGGCGATATCCATACCTTTCACGATTAACAGATTCCTTATGACTACGCTCGGCCCGATCACCGGGTATCTGATTGATCGGTTCAGCCCAGGCACTGTTCTCTTCTGGTCAGGACTGTTGGCCGGGTCCGGCTTCATTACGCTCAGCTTCACCACAAACTACCTCGCCTTCGTGGCGATCATGGTCGGGATGATCAACCTAGGCATGATGCCCCTGATTCCCGGCGGCACGGCGGCGGTAGCTCGGTGGTTCCTGGCTCGTAGGTCGATGGCCATGGGCGCTGCCAACGCGGGCTGGCCGGTGGGGTTTGCTGCGTTGCCTCCCCTGCTAAGCCTCGGCGTAGCTTCTGTGGGTTGGAGGACTACGGCCGCAATCATTGGGATAGGAATCTGGCTTGTTGTAATTCCCCTTTCCAGAGTTCTGCGAAAGTTCCCGCATGAAATGGGCTTGAGTCCAGACGGCACCGGACCTCAGGTGGCCTCAGAGGCACGCAGGATGACTGCGGCCCAGGCCCGCCAGGAACTGGAGGGCCTGTCAGTGCGCCAGGGTCTGAAGACGGTTCGCCTCTGGCTCCTTTCCCTTGCCATGGGGATGCACAGCGTCACGATAACTGCCGTCTCAGTACATCTGGTGGCGATACTGGTCTGGAAGGGACTTCCTGAGAAGACGGCTGGAGATATGTTGGGTGTTTGGGGCGCCCTCATGGCGCCTGCGCTGCTAACGCTCGGCTTTCTGGGAGACCGCTGGCACAAGACCAAGATCATATCTTTGGGCCTTTTCTTGAGGTCCTTCGGCTGGCTGCTACTCATCACGTGGCTGGACGGAGATCTGTGGAAGTTGGTAGTTATCTTCGCGTTTCTCTCGCCCGACTTCGGCGTCTTCTCGGTCATGATGGCGCTGGTGGCCGACTGGGTGGGCCTCCGCAACTACGCGACAATACGGAGCGCGATCTTCTCCATCTCCGGTCTGCTTGGCGTGGTAGGGCCGATCTTTGCGGGGTCTGTTTTCGACAGAACGGATTCATACGGAATATTTGTCTGGACCTCACTCGCCCTGAGCGTGACAGCCGCGACAATAATCTGGCTCCTGCCTACATCACCCATTGGCCGGCCTGAGGCGCGCACGCCCCAACTAGCCGTGCATTAGTTCTATTCAAGTAGCACTCAATGGGTTACCATCTCCACTGAGTTCTTGAGCGAGGACACCCAATTTGCTGGCAAAGACGAATTCGTGCGCCGTCGTGGGTCTCGACGGCTACATTGTGGACGTGGAAGTAGACATACTTCCCGGCCTTCCCGCGTTCAACATCGTGGGCCTTCCCGACACGGCCGTGCAGGAGGCGAAGGAGCGCGTGCGCTCCGCGGTCCGCAACTCCGGCTGCGATTTCCCGATGAAGAGGATCACCGCCAACCTCGCGCCCGCGGACTTTCGCAAGGCAGGGCCGTCCTACGATGTGCCGATAGCCGTGTCGTTGCTTGCCAGCTCTGGCCAACTGCCGCCGGTCTCGCAGGACGCGGTGTTCCTCGGCGAAGTCTCTCTGGACGGCGGCGTCCGTCACACGAACGGCGTGCTCCCGATGGTGGCCGTTGCCAGGGACCAGGGTTTCGCGCAGGCCTACGTGCCGCACAGCGACGCCGAAGAAGCCGCGCTGGTGGAGGGCATTACGGTACTGCCGGTCAGCGACCTGCGGGCTCTGATCGCGCACCTGAGAGGCGACGAGCCACTGGCGCCGTTCGGCCTGTCCCAAGGCAGCGTCGTTGAGGAGCTAATCGCAAAGGCTGAGGGATCGGCCGGACCGAATGGCGCCTCAGACCCGGCTTTCACAGGAGGCGTCGACCTTGCCGACATACGCGGACAGGAACACGCCAAGCGCGCCATAGAAGTCGCGGCGGCTGGCGGACACAACCTCTTGATGAGCGGCCCTCCGGGTAGTGGCAAGACCCTGCTGGCCCGCAGCATGTCCTCCATCCTGCCCCGCATGACGAGCGAAGAGGCCCTGGATGTAACGAAGATTTACAGTATCACCGGCCTCCTTCCCAGCTCATCTCCGCTGGTGACCTCAAGGCCGTTCCGGGCCCCGCACTACACGATTTCGAGCGCCGGCCTTGTGGGCGGTGGCCGCAACCCGCGGCCCGGAGAGATCACGCTCAGCCACCGCGGCGTGCTGTTCCTGGACGAGTTGCCTGAATTCGGCCATACGGGCCTGGAGGTGTTGCGCCAACCGGTAGAAGACAAGGTTGTCACTATCAGTCGCGCTCAGGGGACGGTGACCTACCCTGCGAACTTCATGCTCGTAGCCGCCATGAACCCTTGCCCCTGCGGCTACCACGGCGACCCCAGGCGCGAGTGTTCCTGCTCATCAAGCGAGCTTGCGAGATACAGGCGCCGGATCAGCGGGCCGCTGCGTGACCGCATAGACCTGTTCATCGATGTTCCTCAGGTCGACTACGAAAAGCTAGTGAGTACCAGCCGGAGCGAACGTTCTGCGGACGTACGCAGTCGTGTTGCTCAGGCTCGCGAAGTACAGGAGAGTCGGTTTAAAGGCAGCAAGATCGTCGCGAATGCTGAGATGGGCCCGGTAGAAGTCTGGGACCACTGCAAAGTTGACGAAAAGGCTCAGGGCCTGCTGCAGGCGGCAATGAAGCAGATGCACCTGTCCGCGCGCGGCTACCATAGGCTTCTGAAGCTGTCTCGTACAATTGCCGATCTCGCCGGCGAAGACCCCATTGAAGTGGCCCATGTCGCTGAAGCCTTGCAGTACCGTCCGGAATCGCAAGGCTAACTGTCGCAGGAGTCAGCGCCGATACTGGCCGTTACTGATTGAGTAGGTTGCGCTAATACTCATGACCCAGCCTGAAGGCAGACCCTTCGTCGGCATCGAGATAGTTACGTTCGATGTGGACGACACACTGTGGGACTTTCAGGGAGTGATGCGAGGCGCCCTGTGCGCAGTCATTGAAGAGTTGTCGCGATTCGAGCCAGAGGCGGCAGTCAAGCTGAGCGTTGACAGGATGATCGCCATTCGCGACGAAACTCACGCACACATGTGGGACCGGCTGACCGATCTCAACGCCATCCGCGAAGAATCGATACGGCGGGCTCTGAGTGGGGTTGGCGTTTCAGATGACCACCTCGGCTCGCAACTCACACAGGTCTATATTGACTATCGGAACTCCGCGGGCTCGCTCTTCCCGGATACTCGGCCGGCATTGGAACGCTTGGCGCGGTCCTTTCGACTTGGTCTGCTGAGCAACGGCAACACCAGCGCGGCCGCGCTGGGCATCAGGGAGTTGATCTCGTTTGAAGTATACGCGGAGGCGCATGGCGGAATAGAGAAGCCGGACCGTCGGATCTTTGACATCGCGGTCGAACAGGCGGGATGCCCTGCAAACCGAATCCTCCACGTCGGTGATGCCTGGGAGAACGACGTTATGGGCGCTGCCAATGCCGGACTTCAGGCTGTTTGGCTAAGTCGCACGGGAGCGCCCTCCAGAGATGGCGCTACTGTGGTGGTCAAGTCCATGGAGGATCTTGCAGATCTCCTACTCTGTTGAACGTGCCTGCCGAAGACTGAGGCAGTGGGAATCTCCTTTTTGCGCCCCGTCAGAACTCTTCTCGTAGGCCTAGGTGCGCGCGGCAGAAAGTGGGCGCGCATCATGGATGAGGAGCCGCAGTGTGAACCGGTAGGCTACGTCGACCTCATGAATCTCCGCTTGGAGTGGGCGCGCACACGATACTCCGGGCAGCAAGCCAAGTTTGCAACGAGCCTTGATGAAGCCCTCTCTCAGTGCGAACCCGACCTCGCAGTGCTGGCAACTCCTCCCATGGGGCGGAATCGTGATGCGTTGAAGATACTCCGCTCCGGCTGCGATCTGCTCTCCGAGAAGCCCTTGACTCTCGACTTCGACGAAGGTGTGAGGCTTGTACAAGCGGCTGAAGAGGCTGGCCGCGCATTCGCTGTAGGCCTCAACTTTCGCTACCAGCACTGCGTGACGGAGGCGAGGCGCATTCTCAGAAGCGGGGAGATTGGCCGCCCGCGGCTGGCCGGCTACACATATTGGCGAAAGCGTGACGGCCATGCGCCCGGCCTGAACCGTTACCCGGTCACGATGCGCCAGCCGATGCTGTACGAGCAGCTTATCCACGCGGTCGATGAAATGCGCTTCGTGTACGACGCGGAGGTAACGCGCGTTCAGTGCCGCTGTTCCAATCCAATCTGGAGTATGTACGAAGACCATAGCACCGTGATCGCGGCCCTGGGCATGACCGATGGCTTGGAGGTCGGAATCTTCGGCACCTGGTCCGGGCAAACCGGGGCCGATTACTTTCTCTGGCGGACCGACTGCGATGGCGGCGCGCTAATCCAACGTGAGATCACTTCAGATCTGAGCGTAATCAGAGGTGAAGAGACTTCCATCGAAACCCCGGTGGCGCTCCCGGAGCAGGAGCACCTGGTGGACGACGCACGTCTGCTGTTCGCCGATGTGCTTCGCCAGCTTGCATCCGGAAACAGGAGGCCTCGCCCATCGGCGCGCGACCACATACGTACTTTCGCCGCCATAGCCGCGATGGAAGAGTCCCACAATAAGAGTGCCGCCGTGGACCTGGCCGACTTCTATGAGCGGCACGCCGTACCGCACGAGTGGCGTCCCTCTGATCTGCCTTGAACCAATTATGGATGGCCGCCTGCTTGGCGGCCCGCGCCATGGACAGCAGTACGCATTGAGCGACACTTCGCACTTTCTGCAAATACTTGCAGAAGACATATCATGCGACTGCCATCAAGAGTTTTGACAAACGCTTGCTTGTTGCGTATTGTGCGCGTCCATGAGTTGTGAGAACAGCACTGCTCAGACGCTAAAGGCTTCGGGACACAGGCCAACGCCTCAGCGTCTGATGATTCTATCCGCCGTACGCCACGCGAACGGTCACGTGACCGCTTCGGAAATCCTGGACCGCGTGAAGCGGACATATCCATACATTGACGTTTCCACCGTTTATCGGACGCTTGGTGTGTTGAAGGCCATGCGGGTCGTGTCTGAAACGGACATGGGCGGCGTCGAAGCGACTTACGAGTGGATAGACGATGTTCGACATCATCACTTGATTTGCCGGAACTGCGAGGGCCTTACCCAGCTTGACCATGAGCTTGTCAAGAGACTGGACGAGGAGATCATGGCTGAGTTCGGCTTCCAATCGGAAATGGACCACCTCGCTATATTCGGGCTCTGCAACCAGTGCCGCACCGGCGAAGCCGGGTCCTAGCGGGGCGCGTCAGGCCGCAAGAGACCGTGAGATGATCCTTAAAGTGCTATCCGTGCGCATAAGTCAGTTTGCGGCGCTTGCTCTGGTGCCACTGGCCCTCGGCCTAATCGCATTGGCTTGCTCCGATAGCGATCTGCCGTCGGCCACGGAAGATGATGAGGCTGGTACCGGCGGCCTGCTGCGGGTCGTCACCACAGTCTCACCGATTACCAGTCTTACCGAGAACGTAGGCGGGACCAGGATTACTCTGGAGGGAATAGTCCCGGAGGGTGTTAACTCTCACACCTATGAACCTGCGCCTTCAGTGGCTAGGGTGATGTCCGAGGCCGATCTCATCATCTTGAACGGTCTGTTCCTTGAAGAGCCTGCGCTCAAGATGGCCGAGGCTAATCGCAGGGAAGGAGCGGTAATCCTCACCCTTGGAGATAAGGCCATCACTCGAGACGACTGGGTGTTTGACTTCTCGTTCCCGGAGTCTGGTGGCCGTCCCAACCCTCACCTCTGGACCAGTCCTCCGCTTGCCCTCAAGTACGCTGAACTGATTCGGGATGCGCTAGCTGAGCTTGATCCTGCCAACCAGTCCTACTTCGTAGAGAATTACGACAGTCTCAAGGGGCGAATTGAGGACCTCGACAGCAGGATTGCGGCAGCCGTCAAGTCTGTGCCGGAAGATAGTCGGAAGCTGCTCACATACCACGACTCGTTTCCCTTCTTCGCCCAGCGGTACGGCTTTGAAGTCATAGGCGCGGTTCAACCTTCTGACTTCTCGGATCCGTCGGCCCGAGAGGTGGCAGACCTGATTGACCAGGTTAAAGAGAGCGGCGTCCCAGCGGTCTTCGGTTCCGAAGTCTTCCCCAGCCCCGTCATGGAGCAGATTGCCAAAGAGGGTGGCGCTACCTTCGTGGATCAACTCCGGGACGATGACTTGCCCGGTTCTCACGGTGACCCACGCCACTCCTACCTGGGCATGATGGCGACGAACATTGAGATTATGATCCCTGCACTGGGAGGCAACGCCGATTCCATGTCGGGGTTCGACGCTGGCCCCGTGTTCGAGGGAGAGAGTGGGGCAATCTACTCGGAGTAGAGGGTACGATGCTCCATCCAATCCCGCACACCCGAGCTAGCGAAGAGCCGATTGTTGAACTGCGCAATGTCACTTGTGGATACGATGGCTCGCCAATCCTAAGCGGGCTTGACCTGGAGATAGGCCGGGGCGAGTTCGTAGGGTTACTCGGCCCCAGCGGCTCGGGTAAGACCACGGTACTGCGGACAATCCTTCGCGCTGTCGACATCTACAGTGGAGACGTGCTCGTGGACGGGCGCTCGATCTTCGAGCACAGGCCGCGTGTGGGATATGTGCCGCAGTTGGAGACTATCGACTGGAACTTTCCTGTTACGGTCGAACAGGTCGTGATGATGGGCCGAACGGCCGAAAGTCGCCTGCTTCCGTGGTTTCCCGGGAGAGACCGTGAGATCGCAAACGAGATGATGAGACGCCTCGGCATTGCGCATCTCGCTGGTCGACACATCAGAGAGTTGTCTGGTGGCCAGCAACAGCGTGCGTTCCTTGCGAGGGCGCTAGTAAGCAATCCCAGACTCCTGCTATTGGACGAACCCACTATGGGAGTGGACATCAAGACCCGCGACGAGGTGATGCATCTGCTCCACGACCTGAATCATCAGGACGTGACAATCATCATGACCACTCATGAGATGAACGCCGTTGCGGCGCATCTGCCCTGGGTGATTTGTCTCAACGGGGGCGTCATTGCTTCTGGCCCTCCGAAAGAAGTGTTCACGCCGTCCGTTCTCAAGAGAACTTACAACGCGGATCTGCACGTCACGGAATATCGTGGCATGACGCTGGTCGCGGAGAGCCCGCACCTGCCGAGCGCGGGAGAGCCGCACTCGCACGGGTACGAGAACCCTGAACAGTCGCATCTGTAGTGTTCACTCCGCTCGAGTACGAGTTCTTCGTCAGAGGCCTTTTCGTAGCAACGCTTGTTGGGGGACTCTGCGGCCTGATCGGCGTTTACATTGTTCTCAGGAAGATGGCGTACATTGGTCACGGCCTGTCACACGCAATCTTCGGCGGCGCCGTGGCCAGCTACGTCATGTCCATCAACTTCTTCGTTGGCGCGAGCGTATGGGGGTTCGTGTCAGCGTTGCTCATCAATCTGACCACCCGGAAGCGCAAGATCGGCGCAGACGCAGCGATTGGAATCGTCACCACGTCCAGCTTTGCGTTAGGCGTCGCCCTCATAAGCCGGTTCAAAGGGTTCACCCGCAGCTTCGACGCGGCCCTCTTCGGGAATATACTTGCTGTTGAACAGAGTGACGTTGTCGCAGTCGTCGCCGTAGCCGTCTTGACAGTGGCCGCGATGTTTCTGGGCTACAAGTACTTCCTGTTTACCACGTTCGAGCCGGAGGTGGCGCAGTTCTACGGTGTGCCCACCGGATGGGTAGACGCGGCGTTTGCCCTGATCCTGGCGGCGGTGATCGTGGTGTCGTTGCAGGTGCTAGGAGTGACCATGATCGCGGCCGCAATCGTCATACCGCCCGTAACGGCGCGGCTGCTTACTAACGATTTCGGCAAGATGATGGCGCTGTCGGTGGCAATAGGCGCCTTCTGCGGGCTAGGAGGCCTCTACGCCAGCTTCTATGTGGATGTTTCTTCCGGTCCGTCTGTCGTACTCTTCTCCGCAGGAGTGTTCATGCTTGCGCTGGCTTTCAGTTCTCTGCGTGATAGGTGGCGTTCGGGCAAGGCCATGAAGCGCAGCCGCACTTCTTACTCTTCACTGAACGCGGACGCGCTGGAGTAGTCTGCTCAGGGCATTCGTGCGGCCCTGGGCTGCTCGAGGCGTGCCAACGGATATCCCTATGTCCGGAAGGAGGCCCCCGCACGGACGAGGGTTGGCAAGATGCGCCTGATAATAGACAACTCGCAATTCAGGCTGTTGCTCGGATTCACCCTGTTTACGGGCATGGCCCAGTTGCTGTTCATGATGCTTCAGCCGTGGCTGGCGCTGGAGACCACGGACTCTCCCTTTTGGGTAGGCGCCACGGTCGGCGCGTCCGGCGCCGGCCTCCTCACTTTCAGCGTAGTCGGCGGCGTGCTTGCCGACAGACTCGAAAGGAGAAGCGTTCTTGTCGCCGCCCTGACCATCCAGATGGTCGCGTCGGCAGCGATTGCGGCGCTCGCCTTCACTGACCAGGTGCGGGTCGGCTACATCATGATCCTGGGCTTCGTGGACGCAGCAATGCTGGCCGTGCTCGTGCCTAGCGCAATGACGCTGGTCCTGGACGTTGTGGGGAAGGAGAAGCTGTTGCCTGCCCTGTCCATCGATCAGATGGTCATGGGGAGCGCCGGCATTATGGCGCCTTTGTCTGCTGGCAGGATTGTGGACACGTTCGACATCGCGTGGGCATACGTCTTCGTCGCGGCGTGCCAGGCGGCCGCTATACCGCTCGCCCTCAGGCTGCGGCGCCAAGCGGGGCGCGCAGCCACGGAAGCCTCGCCCCTTGCCGAACTGAAAGAAGGCGCCAAGTATGTAATCGGCGCGCCGGTTGTAAGGACCCTGTTCATCGGGATTCTGGTCACTGAGTACTTCGGCTTCATGCACGAGCCGATGGTGCCCATCATGGCCCGGGACGTGCTTGAAGTGGGGGCGGAAGGCCTCGGCAATATCATTGCCGCCGGTAGCGCCGGCGGACTTGCGGCGGCGTTGATGCTTTCTCACTTCGGAGAGGTCGAGCGCAAGGGCAGGCTTCTGATACTCGGCGCAGTTCCATTTGGAAGCTTCATGGTTGCCTTCGCCTTCTCGAGGAACATGCCATTGTCACTTGCGCTTTATGGCCTGATGTACGCTGGCGTCGTGATCTACGACACGACCGTATGGACGCTATTGCAGGTCGTGGTTCCGGACCGTATCAGGGGGCGCGTGCTGGGATTCCGCTCTCTGACCGGGGGCACAGTGTGGCTTCTGGGATTCCAGACCGGCGCGATCGCGGAGGTGATCGGTGCGCCCGCAACACTAGTGCTCGGTGGAGGCGTCGTGGTCGGAACTGCCGCGCTGCTTTATCGCAGTGTGGCGGGAATCGTCGGAAGTCCCCAGGCGGAGACAGCAGGCTCGGCACGGCAGGCAGAATGACGAATGCGCTCCGAGTGGCTAGCAAGGGTCGTGCGTCAGAGCCTCCGGATGTACGGCCAGGTCCGTCAGCATCTCGTCACGGAACGGGTCTTCCCCCGCTCTGAGGGCGGTAGCCCAGAATCGCCGTGAGGCGTAGTTCTGAAGACAGGTTGGCTTGCGTGACCCTGCCGCCCACTCCAGCAAGGCGTCGAACTCGTCTATTGCGTCTTCAGCCCTGCCCAGCAGAGCGTAGGCAAGCCCGAGTCCGTCCCTCGATGCGCCTGTTGAGTCCAGCAACACGGCTGCATTACAGAACTTCAACGCCTCAGACGGCTTTCCCAATGCGGCTAACTGACGGCACAGAGTCTGATTGAATGTAACATCGCGCGGGTTGAGACTCTGTGCCCTCCTGAGGTCTGCGAGTGACCGGTCCCACTGCCGTAGCGCCGAGTATGCGAGGCCCCTGTTGAAGAAGGCCGGCGCGAAGCTCAAGTCCAGGCTCATGGCGCGGCTGAACTTGCTTACCGCCCTGTGGAAATCATCCCGGAGTAGATGGAACTCTCCATAGACCAGGTACAAGGATGGAAGGGTTGGATCGATTTCAGTGGCTAGCTCCAGATCCTCCAATGCGCTGGACAGGTCCTCCGGGTCCCCCTTCGCCAAGTGCAGCGCCGCACGGCCCACGTATGCCTCGGCGTGGTCAGGATCGAGTGAGATTGCCGTTGAGAGGTCGACGAGGGCCAGCGCGGGATCCCCTTCGGAACTTCGAGACAGGTAGGCCCTCGAACGATTCACATAGGTTGGGGCGTGGCTGCGGTTGATCCTCACCGCATGGCCCAGGTCTTCGATCGCCAGCTCAGCGTCGCCTTCTCTGCCGCGGTCCAGATACACCATCGCCCTGCTGTTCAATGTATCGAGCGACTCCGGATATACCTCCAACACCTGGGTGAAGAGCCATATCGCTTCGTCAAGGTCTTCGGTCGCTCCTCCCTGGTACGCGCGGCCCAGCCGGTACTTGAGGACGGCGTCCGCTCCGGAGTCCGACGGCGGACTGGTCATCGCCTGAAGCAGAGACTTCTTGGCCCGATCGAACTCGCTTCTCTGATAGTAGAGTTCGCAGAGCGTCATGAGCGCCGCGAACCGTACCTCTGCCGCGAGGTCGATGTTGATCGTGGACGAGAGGTCCGGAGACGGGACCTCAAGGGAGACAACCTGCAGCGCATGTTGGCCGGGACTCTTGCGGGGCAAAGTGAACGTTGCCTTCACCCTGCCGCTGTCGTACTCGCCCCATATCACGATTGTCGCGCCGCTGCGCATGCCGGCCTCGAGCGCCTCTGCCTCGCCGTTAATCGCATCTGGCAGCTCGGCCGTCCTCACGTCGGCGAGCCTGGCCGCACTGATCTCAACGTCCACGGCTTCCCTGAGCCGTCCCAGTACGTTGTACCCCTGCGAGCCGCCGGTGTAGTTGACGAACGGGGCCATCAGGATCAGCCACTCGCCATCCGCTGCAACTGGGTAAGTCTGGACGTCCTCTCGCGTTGCCAAGCCGACCTCGGGTGTTATGGCGATCGGAGTGTCGGCAGGAAGTGTGGAAGTCAACTGTTGGACGGAGCCGGAGGTGACCGCGATGTAGCCACCGAGCACTCCCAGCAGAATGACAAGGGACGCCGCCCCTACGAATGCAAATCGAGTGCGACTTGATCTGCCGGCCCCGGCTGCTTCCTCTGTGCCTTCATCGCCAGGCGCTGTTTCGATGACGCCAGGTTGAGTATCGGCTGTGGGGGGCACCGTGTCGGGGGCGAACCCGGCGGTCAGGAGCAGTTCATCACGCTCATCCGGCGTGAGCCGGAGTTCCTCGGCGCACCGGACCACGTCATCGCGGTGGCGCGGCCTTGTTGTGACGCCCTCCTTCCATCGGACGAGGGTCAGACGGTTCACGCCGATTCGCCGGGCGAGTTCGGCGTCTCCGATGCCCGTACGCGCCATGAAGGAGTTCAGCAACTCGGCGAAAGTCGGCAAATGTCACAACTCCTGCACATGATTCACGCCGAATGTGCCAATTCAGTAGTTCAGTTTGTATACGTCTCGAATCCAATACTGGACGTGCGTCGCGGCGAAATCCACTTCAACGCAGCGACAGCGCATACAGGACAGGAGGGTACGAGATGAACGGACTAACGGGAAGGACAGCGTTGCTAGCGGGAGCATTCCTGCTGGCGATCTGCTTCGCGGCGTGCGGGGAAGCTGAGACGGAGCCGTCGGGTTTCTACGGTAGCTTGGAGGAGACGACCGCATCGGAGGTTACTACAGATACGTCGGCTATGACTGCGGAGTACTCGAACGAGGAAACAATGGCCGACGAAGACGAAGCCTACGAGTCTGACGATGACGCCATGACGAGCACTGAGGCGATGACGGAAGAAGTGATGACTGAGTCGCTGGAGGTTGAACTCGGACTACAGACGTACGCATCCGAGGTCCAGCCTTCAGATTCCCAAACCCAGAGTATGACGACCTACTCTGCAGATATTGAAAGCGGACAGCAATCCGGTGCGCAAGGGGAGCCGAGCGGTGGTGAGGGGTTCAATGCGATCGGCGGCTCCTCGACGGTCAACGACGAGGCCTATGACCTGACGTTCTTCCAGCACTATGGCGTCAATCCATTCATTGACACCGAGGACGACCGCTTCTCCACTTTTGCGATTGACGTGGACACGGCTTCGTACTCAGTGATGCGCCGCTTCGTGCTGGACGGCAACGTGCCGGACCCGGACTCGGTGCGGGTTGAGGAGTACGTCAACTACTTCGACCAGGGTTACGCGCCTCCTGAGGACCGGGCGTTCGCGATTCACGTGGATGGCGGGCCCTCGCCGTTCGGCGGCAACAACCACTGGCTGATGCGCGTTGGTCTGCAGGGCAAGACGATCACAGCGGAAGAGCGCAAGCACGCCACGCTGGTCTTCGCGATCGACGTGTCCGGTTCGATGGAGCGCGAAGACAGGCTGGAGACGGTCAAGAAGGCGCTCAGGCTGCTGGTCTCGCAGCTCAGGCAGGACGACGAGGTCGGCATCGTCACGTACAACGACAATGCGCGTGTTCTTTTGAACCCGACCAGCGGCAGGAACAAGCGGCAGATCACCAAGGCAATCGACCGCCTGTACCCGGGCGGATCCACCTATCTCGAAGACGGCCTGCGCACAGCTTACCGGATGGCAGCCGAGCACATGCGGCCCGGGCGCATCACCCGCGTGCTGCTGCTCTCGGACGGAGTGGGCAATGTGGGGAACACCAGCGCGGAGTCGATCCTCGGGCAGGCGCGGCACTACGTTGACGCCGGCATCACGCTGACCACGGTCGGCTTTGGAATGGGCAACTACAACGACATCCTGTTGGAGCAGCTCGCCAACGACGGCAACGGCAACTACCACTACGTGGACTCGCTGGAGGAGGCCCACGGCATATTCGTCGAGGACCTGTCGGGCACGCTGCAGGTGATCGCCAAGGACACGAAGGTGCAGGTCGAGTTCAACCCCAACTTGGTGAGCCGCTACCGGCTGCTAGGCTACGAGAACCGCCGGGTGGCGGACCAGGATTTCCGCAATAACACCATCGACGCCGGGGAGGTGGGAGCCGGCCACAGCGTCACCGCACTTTACGAGCTCAAGCTCAATGACGGCGCGAGAGGCAAGCTAGGCACGGTGTTCGTGCGCTACGAGGACCCGAACGACCCGGTCATCGTGGAGCTGGAGCGCAGCCTGTCTAGGAGCGAACTGGCCGGCGATTTCGAAGACACGTCGCCCCGGTTCCAGCTCTCGGCCGTGGTTGCCGAGTATGCCGAGATACTGCGCGGCAGCTACTGGGCCCAGGAAGGCAACCTGGGTGATGTGGGCGCCCACGCGAGCAGAGTGAAGAGGCTGCTGAGGGACGATCCGGACGTGGCCGAACTGGCAGACCTCGTGTATATCGCCGACGCTCTGAGGAGCGGAGGCTAAGGACTCTGCCTTGAGCGCAGTCTGCCCCGCTGCACTTGGCCGCCGCGCCGCCCTTCACCAAGCGGCGCGGCGGTTTTCTCATTGAATGTGACGCCCGGCGCCCTCTTGCGATTAAGCAGGCATGGGTGCGAGTTGGGAGGGATGAGCTGGTCGGGGTGGCCGGGATTGAACCGGCGACCTCTTGCTCCCAAAGCAAGCGCGCTCCCGCTGCGCCACACCCCGACGCTACTTTGATGATACGTTTCCGGCCAGCCCGCTAGCAAGGCAGGCGGCGGCTAGACGGGAGGGCGCTGCCGATGCCAGTCTGTGGCCTTCTCGTATGCGCGGCCCAGGCGGAAGAGGGTGGCCTCTTCGAATGGCCGGCCGATGAGCTGCAGTCCTATCGGCAGGCCCGATGCGGTGAAACCGCAGGGCAGCACCAGAGTCGGCAGGCCGGCGAGCGAGCCCGGCCCGGCGAAGACCCGGCGCGGCAGGTCCTCCCGCAGGTCGCCGTACGAGCCGCCCGTGCCGGCGGTAGTCGCCAGCGGAGGCGCGGCCGTGTGAGTGGCAGGCGCGGCCAGCACTTCGAACTGGTCCAGCGCCTCGAGCATCTGCGACCGTACAAGGGCCCTGATCCTCTGTGCTCGCACGTAGGCGTCGCCCGGCGTGGCCGCGCCCGATAGAAGCCGTAGCTGCACGTTCTCGTCGTACTCGGCGGCCCTGTTCCTTAGCCAGGGAGCGTGATAGTCGGCTGCCTCCACGTCTGAGATGACCATGACCGGCACCGGAGACGCGTCGATTGTGGGGATGCTGACCGGATCGACCGTGTCCGCGAGGCGGCGGAGCACCTCAACCGCATCATCGAATGTGGCTTTGACCTCCGAGTCGAGCTCGTCTGACTCGCAGAGCTGTGTCGGGAGACCGATGTCGATGCCGGCGGGCGCTCGATCGAGTACGGCGGGATATGCCGGCACCGGGATGCCGCTGCTGGTGGCGTCTCTCGGATCGAATCCGGCGATGGCCTGCAGCATGATCGCGCAGCCGGTGACGGTCCGCGTCATCGGCCCGACGGTGTCCAGCGACCACGACAAGGGCGTGACGCCGTGCCTCGGCACCCTGCCGTACGTGGGCCGGATGCCGACGATGCCGCAGTACGAGGCGGGGCCGCGGATGGAGCCGCCGGTGTCAGATCCCAGCGCGCCGAACGCCATGCCGGAGGCGACCGCGATTGCCGAGCCGCTGCTCGAACTGCCCGGGTTGCGGGTGCGATCCCACGGGTTCCTTGGCGTGCCGTACACGTGTTCGACCGTGCCGCCCATCGCGAACTCGCTCAGATTGAGCTTCCCCATGTGCACGGCCCCCGCCGCCCTGAGCCGCTCCGCGACGCAGGCGTCGGCGCTGGGGACACGTTCCGCGTGGAGCCTGGAGCCGGACGTTGTGAGCACGCCGGCTGTGTCAACGATGTCCTTCAGCGCGATCGGTATTCCGTGGAGCGGGCCTCTCAGGTTCCCGTTGACCGCGGCTTCTTCCGCCAGCCTGGCGTCCGCGAGGGCCGTGTCCTCGGTGACCGTGATGAACGCCCGAAGGTCTTCGTCCAGCCTCTCGATGCGCGCCAGGCATGCCACGACGAGGTCCACCGGCGATACCTCGCGGGACGCGATCAGCCGCGACGCGTCTGAGATCGAGAGGTCGGCGAGCCCGGGGCTAGACGCCATCAGTCTCGTCGTCGGCGCTGAACGCCACGGCCGGCTCGATGCCCTCAAGCTGCTCCTCTGTGACCGAGTCAAGCTCGGCCAGAGTCACGGCGAGCCTCTCGGTCACGGCCTCCAGCAGCGGCCCGCTGGGGGCGATTCCCGAGGCCTCGGCAAACTGCCTGGCCCGTTCGAGGCCGGTCGCCGCGTTCATCTTGCCGCCTTCGCCATTCGCCATGCCTGGCATGTTAGCGCACCCGGACGAATTGACGCTGCAACCTGCCAAACCTATAGAATCGGCGCACATCTGCACGGAGGTGCGGGACATGGCGACCATCGTAGGATCCGGAGACTTCAGGTATGAGGTGGTCCCTTCGTGGCCGAACCTTCCCAAGTACTGGTCGTTTGGCCTCGCCTCGGACGCCGCGATCAACTCGCAGAACGAGATCTACGTGCTCAGCCGCGGGCTGCACCCGCTCACGATCTGGGACAAGGACGGCAAATTTGTCTCGTCCTGGGGCGAGGGCACGTTTTCATCGGACCCTCACGGCATCTTCATCGGGCCCGACGACCACGTGTGGATTGCCGACCGCAACTACCACACGGTCACCAGGTACACGCCGGGCGGGGAGGTGGTCATGCAGCTTGGCGAGAAGCTGGCGCCGTCGCCCACCTTCAGCGGGATGCCGTTCAACATGCCGTCAGGGGTCGCGCTGGCGCCGGACGGCGGCATCTTCGTTTCTGACGGCTACGGCAACTTCCGCGTGCACAAGTTCAGCCCGTCCGGCGAGCTGCTGCACTCGTGGGGCAGGTCGGGCGACCGGCCGGGCGAGTTCTGCCTTGTCCACAATATCTGGGTGGACCGGAACGGGCGCGTCATGGTCTGCGACCGGCACAACGACCGCATCCAGACGTTCGACCAGGACGGCGGGTTCACCGGCCAGTGGGTGGATCTGCACCTGCCGGGCGACATCTGGATCAAGGACGACGTCGTGTACGTCGTCGAACAGGGCGGATCGACGGGCGTGAGCATCTGGACGCTGGACGGCGAGCCGATCACGCGCTGGCAGGGAGACGACGGCCCCGGCGCGGGGACGCTGGCCGCGGGCCACGGCCTGTGCGTGGACGACGAGGGCAGCATCTACGTGACGGAGATCGGCGACGCGCAGCGGGTCACGAAGTTCCAGAAGGTCTAGCATCAAGAGCGGACGACCCCATTCCCCGAGTTTCTGGTGGCAGGGGAAGGGGGAGTCGGAGTGGTTGGCGTTCGCGAACGGCCCATGCGTGCGGCCTGATGTGGGCGCTGGGGCGGACTTGGGGCGAGAGCTGGCTTGCGTAAGGCCCCTTCGACAGGCTCAGGGCGAACGGGTTCCTGTCGACGCTTTGGTGTGGCGCGTGGTTGGGCGGGCCGTTCCCGAACGGCCCCTACGGCTGAGGCCTGGCAGTCGGGGATGCCCCCGCCCCTCTGGATTCCGGCTGGCCCCGGGTTCACGCTGCCGCGTGAATACCGGAATGACGGGGTTTGGGTGCGAGCCGGCTCTCTTGCCGGTGCGGCGTGTGTTCAAGAGTCACCTGTCGCGGGGATCAAGGGGGAGCCTCGGTTTCGGTGTCGTCCGGGCGGGAGTCCTTTTTGGTATTTTGGGCGATGAAGGCGGAGGGTGTCCGGCATGAATCACGGATGCGCCTGATCGCGTCCATGACTTCGCCTGCGGCGATGGACAGTTCGACCGCTGTGCGGGCGTGTTCCTTGAAGTAGTGCTCCGTTCCGTTGTGCACGATGATGCTGCTCGTCTCGTCGGGGTTGAAAGCTCCGGGTTTCTCGGGCGGCGGGAGCCTGCCGACGGCGTCCATCAGGGCGTCCGACGCCTTGAAGACTGCCCGGGTGTTCAGACCGTCGTCTCGGCTGTGGCCGTATGTGTTGACGTACGGGGGCTCGTAGTCGAGGAGCACGTCGGCATCGGCGGGGGAGTCGTCAGCGCCGTTGGCGTCCGGGCTGACTTCGGCAGCGGAGGACCCCATTCCCTCGAGGGACTCGGGACAGGCTCCAATCTTCCCCAGCAGACTGGGGAAGAGGTTAGAAGAGTCGTGTTCGTCATCCCTGCCGTTCGACGAGATCAGGGAAGGCTGGGGAAAGAGTGGTAGGTCGTCGGGGGCTTCGTCGAAGCCGCGGCGGAGCAGTTCCTTGGCGGCGTCTATGCGATGGTGCGGTCCGAACCCGGGCATGAATCCGAGCATGACGTCGACGAGGAAGCGTACGGCCCGGCGGCCTCCGTCGGTCTCGGCGCGTATGAAGAGCGCGAGGTCGGGGTTGAGGTTCGCGGTGTCGAAGGTGTCGGCCTCTGGCTGCTCTGCGCGCTTCATTGAAGGCGAGGGCATGCTTGCGAACTCCTTTGCTTCGTCGAAGCCGAGCTTGATTAGCTGGCGTGCGGCGTCGAGCCTGTGATGAGGCTTGGCGTCGCGTATCTCGTCCTGCATTGCTGCGACGAGGAATCGCACGATGAGTCTGCCGTCCTTGGTCTCTTCGCGGACGATGCTCTGTATTGGTGATAAGGCCGACGTTTCGCTAGACATACGTTCTAGGATAATTTATTGCGCACGGGTGTGTCAAGAGGCGGGTGATGGCTAAGGGTCTGAGGATGTAGTGTGGGCAGTCGTTGCGCAATCCCACACAGAAGTCTATAATGGGAGCATATTAATCCAGCAGTCTTTGGGAGCGAGCGTAATCTGCTGTGCGAGTCATTGCAAAGAAGACGCTCCGGGAGTTCTGGGAGCGGAACCGGAATGCTGAACGGCCGCTGAGGGCCTGGCATAAGGAGGCGCAGACCGCCGACTGGGCGACGCCAGCCGATGTGAAGGCTGCATACCCGAAGGCCAGCATCATTGGAGACAGCCGAGTTGTTTTCGATATCAGGGGCGGGTCATACCGGCTAGTGGTAAGGGTGAACTATCGACACAGGGTCGTGTACGTCAGGTTCATCGGTACGCACGCCGAATATGACCGTATCGACACGGAAGGAGTGTGACGATGGTAACTGTGCGGCCAGTTAGAACGGAGGAAGACTACGAAGCGGCTCTTGCTCGAATCGACGAGTTGATGGAAGCCGAGCCGAACACACCCGAGGACGACGAGTTGGACGTCCTTGTCAGCCTCGTGGAGCGGTACGAGGAGAACCACCACCCCATCGGCCCGCCTGACCCGGTTGCGGCGATCGAATTCCGGATGGACCAGGCTAACCTAACCCAGCGAGATCTGGTGCCGTACATCGGCAGCCGTGCCAAGGTGTCGGAAGTCCTGTCAGGCAAGAGGGCAATAACGATGGCGATGGCACGAGCCCTTCACCGCCACCTGGGGATCCCTGCGGAGGCGTTGCTTGAGGACCCGAGTGGGCTGATGGACCCAACTCTGTCGGAGATCGAATGGCACCGATTCCCACTCAGGGAGATGGCCCGCAGGGGCTGGATTGAGGAGCTGTCCGACCTGACGGACCGGGCGGAGGAGGTCATGCGCGCATTGATCGATCGTGCTGGCGGACAGAAAGTCGCAGTCGCGGCGATGTTTCGCAAGAACGATCACCGGCGGATCAATGCCAAGACGGACGAATATGCGTTGAGCGCTTGGTGTTTGCAGGTGCTCGCGAG
Organism: Dehalococcoidia bacterium; assembly: GCA_965116985.1. Taxonomy (GTDB): domain Bacteria; phylum Chloroflexota; class Dehalococcoidia; order Lucifugimonadales. The sequence continues at coordinate 1,698,667 of OZ220745.1, forward strand.
AGCTAACGAGCGGCAGCCTTCCGTCCAATACAAGAAGGGTACTGTGACTCCTGACCTTCTCAGGGACATCGCGCGATTGAGCAGCGCACATCGGGGCCCGGTGCAGGCGGTCGAGGTGCTTGGGGAGTGCGGCATAGCAGTACAGACGGTGCGCCACCTTCGGAGGACTCACCTAGACGGCGCAGCGCTTCGGCTGTCGGACGGACGGCCCGTGATTGGGCTGACGCTTCGATATGACCGAATCGATAACTTCTGGTTCACGTTGCTTCATGAGCTTGCGCACGTGGGCCTGCACCTGGATGCAAATGGCGAAGATGGAGGCTTTGTGGACGACCATACGCTCCGCAGAGCCGATGGCGGATCAGGTGATGCTATGGAGACTGCGGCTGATCAGTGGGCGGAAGACGCGCTGATTCCGCCGGGGATGTGGGCCGACAGTGCAGCTTATTTCAACCCGAATCCGGCGGCTGTCGTGGATCTCGCAATGGAGGCCGGTGTACATCCCGCGATCATCGCGGGCAAAGTCCGATACGCAGAGAATAACTACCGGCTGCTGTCGCAGTTCGTTGGTACGGGGAGGGTCAGGAAGCTGTTCGACTAATGCGGGCTGGCAGTGAATACGAATGCAAAGTGCGTGGGAGAAAAGAGACAGGAGAGGGCACGTGAGGCGGCGTAAGGTGATGTACGAAAGAGTCTCGAACCTTGTATGCCATAATTGCGACGAACCTGCCAGATGGTTATGCTGTTCAGAAGCCGTGACTGGTGCCGCACATTTGAGGTGCCACTACTATGATCGTACATAAGGTGAGAGGCGAGAGGCTGTCTCTTAGAGAGCGACATTCGTATGCTTAAGGACACCCTAACTAGTCTAGCTATACTGAAGGTCAATGTAGATCAAGGAACTGACTATCTTGACTATCTTAGACCTTTCGTCTTTCAGATTCTGACCGACCACAACTTCGACCCCATTACCAGCAGCGAGATTGCTCGACTGATTCGAAGGAGCTTCGGACTTGAAATACCTTCACCTACCATAGAAGCTGTCTTAAGACGACTCTCCAAGCGCTATCCCATTAGGCGTGTTAGAGGAATCTATAGGAAGGTAGGCTCGCTACCCGATCCTGGAATTAGCGCTAAAAGGGCAGAGGTAGAGCGTCACATTGACTCGGTCCTGAATGGACTCAAGAAATTTTCAGAGGATACTTTAAGTCCTATTGTGGACCATGAAGAAGCTGTCAATGCAGTCACGGGATTTCTCGCTGAGTTTAGTATTACCTGCTTGCGAGCCTATCTGCGTGGTACGGCTATTCCAAATGCCGGACAGTCGCATGACACTAAAATCATATTGGTTAGTGATTACGTTCAACACTTACAACGCACCGATCCGGAACGATTCAATAGTTTCCTTGTCTTGGTGCAAGGGCACATGCTAGCAAATGCACTCATGTGTCCAGATCTTCAGAACGTTTCTGGTACGTTCCGTAATGTCACTTTCTACTTTGACACACCTTTACTCATTCAAAGGCTGGGTCATGAAGGTGACGCAAAGTTGGCAGCCATTAGTGAATTGATTTCTTTGGTTCGCAATCTGGATGGCAAAGTGGCCGCCTTCGCCCACTCGCAGGATGAGGTGAGACGTGTCCTAATTGGAGCATCAAACTACCTGGACTCCCCCGATGCTCGTGGAGCAGTCGTATTCGAGGCGAGGAGGCGCGGCACAACAAAATCAGACCTAGTGATTCTTGCGGAATCAAGTACTGAGAGAATTGCGATGGCCGGCGTAGAGGTAGAGAATACACCGGATTATACGGAAGCATTTCAGATCGATGAGACAGCCTTCGAAGAGATTCTTGAGGACGAGGTTTCATACTACAATCCTCGCGCAAAAGAGTATGACATCAATTCTGTGAGAAGCATTTACGTCATCAGAGGAGAAAAAATAACACCTTCCATTGAGAAGTCACACGGTATTTTCGTGACAAGCAATAGTGGATTTGCCAGGGCGGCATGGGAGTATGGACAACAGTTTGATGTATCTCGGAATGTTTCAAGCGTGATATCTGACTTTACACTGGCTAATGTTGCCTGGCTTAAGGCACCTATGGGAGCGCCAGATGTACCTGCCACCCAAGTGCTTGCGTTCGCATACGCCGCAATGGAACCATCAAAGGAATTGTTAAATAAATACTTAAAGGAAATCGATCGACTAGAGAAATCGGGAAGTATAACAGAACGAGACCATCAATTACTTAGGAGTAGCCCAAGTGTCTACCCGGAACTAATGCATTTGACACTCGGCGACGATGCTTCTCTTACACAAAGTGCGGTGGAGGAAACACTAGAACGTGTATCTGGTGAAATTAAGAAGGAAGAGTCAGAGAAACTTTCAGTTGAGCAACAAGCTCATCAAGAAACACGTGAAGTGCTCAATGCTGAAAGGAACCGAACGAATGAAATTGTAAAAGGGCTCTATTGGCGATGTCGCAAGAGAGCCCGCAAAGTGGCTTGGGGAGTATCGGGAGCGCTAACAACTATACTCACGGCAGGACTGTTCATTCGTCTGATGCCCCTGCCAATACCCGTAGAAGCTTCATGGAGTGTTTCGGGCGCTGCATTCGTTGTGATTCTAGCCACATTAGTCAGGCACGTTACTGGACATACCATCAGGGATGGTCACAGGTGGATAGAAGATGTAAGCATGAATTGGCTACTTAAGCGAGAGGCGAGGAGCTTAGGTATTGACCCAGATGATCTTGTTTCCAATTGAGTGAACCGGAGAAAAGTCGTAGGGACAATCGCCAAAACGGCTCAATCGCAGTGTTTCTTTCCGAGCGTTGGCGAGAAGCTGTCGAACGTTGTCGCGGTGCAGCCAAGGAGTTCACTGATATCGACTAGGGTGTGAGGCATACGCGAGCGTCCCTCGCGGCTACTGCACGTAGCCGTTGCGGGTGTCTGATTTGCGGCTGGATTCTGGGCGTTCGTGGGGGTTGCCGAAGCCGCCTCCTCCTGATGAGAGGCAGACTATGCGGTCGCCGGGGATTACGGTTACGCCTTCTTGCTTGGAGGGCAGGACGCGCTCGGTGCCGTTGGAGACGATGCTGTATATGTGCGGGAGGCCGGGCTGGCCGCCGAAGAGGCCGAACGGCGGGTTGATGGTGCCGTCGCCGGCGGTGTTGAGGCGCGCGTTGCCGTCGCCCTGGTAGACGATCTCGCACTCGGCGCCGAGGCCGCCGCGCCATTTGCCGTCGCCGGCGGAGTTGGGGCGGTACTCGTGGCGGACCACGAAGAGCGGGAACCGCTCCTCGGTGATCTCGACGCTGGGGCTGCGGATGCCTCCGACTACGTTGATCTCGCCGACGCCGTTCCAGCCGTCGGTGCCGTGGGCCGCGCCTCCGCCGCCCCGCGCCATGAAGAAGTGCCAGATGAACTTGCGGTCGGTCCTGGGGTCGACGCCCGTGATGGCGTAGCGGAGCCTGCGCGAGTAGCCGGCGGTCACGGCCTCCGGCACGGCCTGTGCGAGCGCGATGAAGATGGCCTCGACGATCTCCTCGGCGCAGTGGTTGGTGCTCATGCAGACGGGCGCGGGCGGCTGCGCGTTGACGATGAGGCCCTCAGGCGCGACAACGGTCACGGGGCGCATGGAGCCTTCGTTCTTGGGCACGTCAGCGGGCGCCATGTACATGATGGCGGCGTGGGCGATGGAGCGCGTGTTGGCGTACGCGCTGTTGATGAAGCCGGTGACCTGCGGGCTGGACTCGCCGAGGTCTATGTTCATTGCGTCGCCGCGAATCGTGACCTTGGCGCGGATCGGGATCTGCTCGGCGTCGAAGCCGTCGTTGTCGACGAACGACTCGCCGTGGTAGACGCCGTCCGGCCAGCCGGCGATCATGCCCCGCACGCGCCTTTCGGTGGAGCGCATGATCTCCCGGACGGTCCTGGCGAGGAGGTCCGGGCCGTACCTGTCCAGCAGCGAGTGAATGCGGCGCGCGGCGGTCATGACGGAGCCGATCTGCGCGTTGAGGTCGCCGACGAAGCCCTCCGGGTGGCGGACGTTGGCCGACATCATGCGGATGAGATCGTAGCGGGGGACGCCCTTGTCCTGGATGCGCAGCGGCGGGATGCGGAGGCCCTCGTGGAATATCTCGCTGGCGGCCGGGTTGTACCCGCCGTGCGTGCCGCCGCCAACGTCGCTGTGGTGGGCTCGGTTGACGGTGAAGAACCGTATGCGGCCCTCGTGGAACACGGGCCAGATGACGGTGATGTCCGGCAGGTGGCTGCCGCCGAAGTACGGGTCGTTCACCATGAACAGGTCGCCCTCGTGGACATCGTCGCCGAAGTAGTCGATCACGGCACGCGCGGCCACCGGGAGGGCGCTCATGTGGACGGGGATGCCCTCGCCCTGAGCGGCCATCTGGCAGTCGGCGTCCAGCACGACGGTGGAGAAGTCGCGGCTGGAGTTGAGGATCTGCGACATGGACGTGCGCAGCATCACCTCGACCATCTCCTGCGCGATCGAGTCCAGCCTGCGCTCCACCATGGCGAGCGTCACGGGGTCCGGCTCGTTGTCGGACGCGGGCTCGGCGGCCCGCAGCGGCGCGACTGCGACGACGAGGCCGCCGTACTGGTCGACCTCGGCCGTGTCGCCCTCGTCCAGGAGGACGGTCGTGAACTCCGACTCCAGCACGGCGGGACCGCTGACCGACGAGCCGGGGGGCAGCGCCGCCGAGTCGTAGATGGGCGCGTCGACCCACTGGCCGGTGTAGATGCTGCGCGTGGCCTTCCGCGCGGCGCCGGCGTCCTGGCCGGTCGTGGTCGCCGGCGGGGCGTCGGTGCGCGGCAGGGCGCCGGTCACGACGACCCGCAGCGTGACGAGCCTGATCTCGTGGTCAACCTGCCTGTACGAGAAGAGCTCTTCGAAACGTTCGTGGAAGTTGGATGCCCACTCTTCGAGCACGGCGTCGCGGTGGCCGGACAGGTCGGGCGCCTGCACCGTGACCTCGTAGATCTGGTCGAAGTACCGCATGTCTGAGAAGACCTGCGTCGTGATCCTGCCTTCGGGCACGCCCTGACTCAGCAGGTTGTCGACGCCCTCCCTGGTCATCTCGTCCACGATGGCGCGGGCTTCGTCGAGGTCGAGCGAGTCGAGGCTGGCCGCGTACGAGCGCGAGAGGTCGTACTTGAGGTCGGTGTTCAGCATGCCGTAGGCGGAGAGGACAGGGGCCGCGGGCGGGATGCGCACCGTCTCGATGCTCAGTTCCCGGGCCACGCGGGTGACGTGCAGGCCGGCGGCGCCGCCGAAGGCGACGACATCGAAGTCGCGCGGGTCGACGCCGCGCCGGGCGCAGAGCACCCTGATGCCCTCCGCCATGGCGGTGTTGACCACCTGCTGCACGCCGTGGGCCGCCTCCACGGTGGAGAGGCCGAGCGGCGCGCCGATGTTGTTCCTGACGGCTTTCTCGGCTGCCGCGGGGTCCAGCGTCTCGCGGCCACCGAGGAAGTTGGCCGGGTCCAGGTAGCCCAGCGCGACGTTCGCGTCGGTGACGGTGGGCACCTCGCCGCCATTGCCGTAGCAGGCGGGGCCGGGGCTCGCGCCCGCGCTGTCCGGGCCGACGCGGAGGATGCCGCCCTCATCCACGCGGGCGATGCTGCCGCCGCCGGCGCCGAGCGTGTGGATGTCAATCATCGGCGTGGCGATCTTCCAGCCGGCCTCGAACTTCTCGTTGGCGAGGTGCGGCTCTCCAGCCTCGACCAGCGAGATGTCGGTGCTCGTGCCGCCCATGTCGAAGCCGATCAGGTTCGGTGCGCCGGCGAGCCATCCGTGCCTCGTCGCGCCGGCGACGCCGCCCGCGGGGCCGGACAGGATCGCGCGGACGGCCTGCTGGCGCGAGTCTTCGATGGTGGCGACGCCGCCGTTGGACTGCATGATCAGGATGTCGCGCTCGCCGGCCGTGTCCGCCAGCCGCTCGCGCAGGCGCTTCAGGTACGCGCCGAACACGGGGCCGACGTAGGCGTTGACCACGGTGGTGCTGACCCTGTCGAACTCCTTGATCTGGGGCAGGACGCGATGGGACAGCGACGTGTACAGGTCCGGGAAGCGGCTCCGGATGGCTTCGCCGATGCGCCGCTCGTGGTCCGGGTTCACGTACGAGAACAGGAGGCAGACCGCGAGGGCGTCGATGTCCTCGCCCGCCAGGCGGTCCAGTGCGTCAGCGAGCGACTGCTCGTCGAGCGGCGTCTCGACCGAGCCGTCGAAGCGGACGCGCTCGCGGACGCCGAGGCGGAGGTATCGCGGCACGAGCGGGTTGATCGGCGGGAGGTGCAGGTTGTAGCGGTCCTCCTTGAGGCCGTCGCGCATCTCGAGCACGTCACGGAAGCCCTCGGTCGTGAGCAGGCCGACGCGGGCGCCCTTGCGCTCGACGAGCGTGTTCGTTGCCACGGTGGAGCCGTGGATGAGCATGGTGGTGTCGTTGAGCAGGTCCCGCGCGTTCAGGCCGTACGCCGACGCGGCGTCGGCGAGCCCGGCGGCGACCGCCTCGGAGGGATCGTGGGGCGTGGACGGCGTCTTGAAGTAGCGCGGCTCTTCGCCGTCCCGCGCGATCACGAAGTCCGTGAAGGTCCCGCCGACGTCTATCCCGATCTTGAACATGGGGGCCTCCGGAAGCCTCTAGCCGGCCAGTGCTCCCATCGGGTCCCAGGGCGGCAGCACGATCGGGTCGGTGTCGAGCGCCGGCCGCAGGTCGGCGGGCACGCAGTCCCTGTGGACCGCGATCTCGGAGACGTACTCGGCGAACCACGAGTCGTTCATCAGCCAGAAGCCCTTGTCGCCGGGGGCCTCGCCCGCGCTGTTCTCGACGCGCCAGCGGCGGGGCCGCCCGTCGACGATGTCCACGCCGGTGAACAGCATGGCGTGGGTCATGCGGGACTGGTGGTAATCGAGGCGTTCGGCCTTCGTCATGGAGTACGGGGCGTCGTAGACCGCTTCGTAGTCGTAGAGGTCCGCGTCCCACATGCCCAGCTTCCTGTGGGCCTGCTTGCCGGTGTCGCAGCCGAACCAGACGGTGCTGCCGGCGACGATCTGCTCCATCACGATCTGCTTTATGAGGGAGATGTCGACGTTCAGGTAGCGGACGTCGGACTCGCCGACGACGTTGCCCAGGTGGGCGATCGTGAAGGTGCGGCCCAGCGGGCTGGACTCGCGCGGGTCGTGCACGAGGCAGACGTAGTCCTCGTACGGGGTTTCGACGTACTTGCGGGCGAACTCGACCGGGGTCATCCGGCCCTCGCGATGGAACCTGCCGTCCTGGTCCTTCCACTGCCAGATGAATTCCGACGGCGGGACACCGAGGTGGATGCACAGGATCTTGTACACGGTGTCCAGCGCGCGGGTTTTCTCCTTGCGTATCGACGCAGGGTCTGCGCCCGACGCGTGCTCCCTGCGGATGCGGGCGGCGGAGTTGCGCAGGTGGTACGAGATTGCGGCGTTCATCTTGGCGGTGTTGCCCGAGGACTCGGTCTCCGGGTACATCTCCTTCGGCACGACGCCGTACTTGCGGAGGAGCGGAACGAGCATGTCCCACTGCCCGGCGTCCGGGATGGGCTGCTCCAGCATCCATGCCACGGCGCGGTCGTCGACCGGCCTGTCCGCCAGATCGATCATGGTCTCCAGGAAGAAGTTGGAGCGCTCAACCTTGTCCCAGAACATCAGGTAGCTCTGGCTGAACTCGAAGCTGTTCAGGTTGAGCACCTTCGTCGTATGGGCCCGGAAGTGGTTCAGGGCGGCGAAGATCCAGCACCTGCCGGAGCGGTTCTGTTCCGTTGCGGTCCACGAGTCGAGCACGTGGGAGTAGGTGTGCACGGCGCTGGTGGCGAGCGACCGGTCCAGGGCGACCTCGTCCACGTCGTTCTGCGTGACGGCGTTCAGCATGAGCCGGTTGCCGGGCTCCGACTCGAAGCGCCGCCGCATGGCGTCAAGCTGGTCTTCTGTAATGCCGGCGTTGGGGGACGTTGCGGAAGGCGGGGTCTGTACCTTGGTTGCCATAGCGCGCTCCTCTTGGCTGCGTTCCTAATGGGCCGAGCGTTGCCCGGCGCCGGTTCGCACCATGATGCAACCCAGCCGTAGCGGTGTCAATTGGGCCGGGCAGCCGTCCTTACAGCAGTCCGCTGCCCGCGGACCGCCGCTGCTCTAGCCGAACGGCCACCACCATCGCCGCTTCTTTTCTGTGGTAGTGGACGTCGGCGCCGTGGTCCAGGGCATCTGAATGGGGCTGCGGCGGAGGGAGTCCAACTGGCTAACCACCCTCTCGAACTGGTCGAGCTGCAGCGGCTTTCGGACGTATCGGCTTGCGGGTATGGAGTACGACTCCAGCAGGCCGGCTTCGGCCTGAGTGCCGGTGAGGAGCATCACGGGGATCGCGGACAGGCCGGCGTCCTGGCTCATCTCGGCAAGTACCTGCGTGCCGTCCTTGTTGGGCATGCGGAGGTCCAACAGAATCAGGTCAGGCGTGGGGGCGTCCGAGTGCTCGCCTTCCTTCCTCAGCATCGAGAGGGCGATCTCGCCGTCCTCTGCGTGAGTTATGTTGGCCGTGTGTCCGGACTGCTCGATCGTGTCTAGAGCAAGCCGAGCGTCGGCGGGGTTGTCCTCCACCAGCAAGATTTCAATGGAACTGTATCCGCTTCCCGAGACCATAAGAGCACCTCCATGTGCCTTCCGACAACTTACGTACCGGCCGGGATGCTGAATCTGAAGACTGAGCCCTTGCCGAGCTCAGACTCCACCCAAATCCTGCCGTCATGCCGTTGCGCAATCCGGTTGCACGTGGCCAGACCAATACCTGTCCCCTCAAACTGAGACCTTGAGTGCAGGCGAGTGAACATGCCAAAAATCTGCGGTTGGTTTTCGGGAGCGATGCCGATTCCGTTGTCTTCCACAGCGAACACCCAGTCATCGCCGTTCCGCTCGGCCCATACACGGACTCGCGGTTCTGAGTCGCCGCGGAATTTGAGGGCGTTGCCGATGAGGTTCTGGAACAGCCTGGAGAGCTGGGACTCGTCACCGACGACGACCGGGAGTTGCGAGCACTCAACCGCCGCGCCGGCGCGCTTGACGGCCTCGTTGAGGTTCGTGAGCGCGGCCTCGGCGACGCGGTTGCAATCGACGCGTTCGAATGGCTTCGACTGCGTGTCGATGCGCGAGTACTCGAGCAGGTCATCGATGAGCTTGCGCATCCGCTCAGCGCCGTCGATGGCGAAATCAATGAACTCCTTCGCCGTGTCGTCCAGACTCCCGCCGTACCGGTCCCGGACGAGGCCGATGTAAGACGATATTGTCCGGAGCGGCTCCTGGAGATCGTGGGAGGCCGCGTACGCGAACTGCTCAAGGTCGTCGTTGGACCGTGCGAGCTCCTGCTGCGTGCGCACGATGTCGGCGTACAGCAGCGAGTTGGCGACCGCGGGCGTGATCTCGGCCGCCACGCGCGACATAATCTCCGCGTCCTTGTCAGTGTAGGCGTCCCGAGCGGACGACCTTGCGTTGAGAACGCCGAACAGCTCGCCGCGATAGATCATCGGCGCGAGGACGACTGACGGGAATCCAATTGAGTTGGGGTACTGGCTCGCCAGCTGTTCAGGTTCGCCCTGGATGACAAGCGGACGCCTGGAGACAACAGCCTCGCCTGTGATCGTGCCTTCAAGCGAGTTGACCTCGCCTCGTCCGCGGCCGGGGACGGTCTCTCCCATGACGTACGCGTTCCAGAATGTGTTGTCTTCCAGGTTGACCAGGCTGATGGCGAGACGGTCGAAGGGAATCAGCGTGCGCAGCTGCTCGGCGAATCCGGCATAGACCCTGTCGATGTCCAGGCTGGAGCTGATGATCCTGCCGATCTCCACCAGGAGTTCGTTTTCCTGGGCCAGCATCTGCATCTCTTCACCCGCCGCCCGAATGGCCTCCTGCGACGCCTTCAGGCGAGTGATGTCATGCGAGTAGATGCGTATGACCAGAGCGTCGGGAACGTAGATGATCTTCTGGTCGAATACTGCGCCCTGGACCTCCACTTCCCTTGAGAGAAAGGCTTCGCCCTGGCGCATCAAACGGCCAAGGATGGGGCCAAGTTCGCGGGCCAGAGGGTGGAACAGGCCTTCCGACCGCTCTTCTCCGTACATTTCCTGCGCGGCCGGGTTCACGTAAACCACGTTGCCGTCCAGGTCCGTCTCCACCACGGGATTCGGGTTGTACTCGGGGAACGAGGCCAGTCGGTTCGCAAGCTGCTCTGCGTCTGACTTCTTCCGTTGTTCAGACTCCCGCCCGGATCCAACCAGGCGGCGAACGATACTGGCCAAGTGCTTTTCGCGGCTCTGCATTCAACCTCCTCCATCCACAGGTCCGATCGCAATTCAGGACGGACCGCCGCAGCCAAGGCTCACAGGGCGCTGTGCCGTAACTCCCTGCCGAGCTGAGTAAGGCAAAGACTACCAGACGGCTCGCGTATCAGTCTATTCGGGCTATGCGGGGCGCGGGCCTCCGCCTGCTGCGGGCGGACACGGACGGTCAGCGCCGCCATTCGATGCCACAGGGGCCGCAGGGCCTTCGCGTGATAGACTTCTTACAAGAAACGGAGGAGCGCAGCTATGGAACCAATGCCGGAGGGATGGGAATCAGCGCTGGCGATAGTGGCCCACCCCGACGACCTTGAGTACGGAACGGCGAGCGCGATCGCCCGGTGGACGTCGCAGGGCAAGAAGATCACTTACGTGATGGTGAGCAGCGGCGAGGCGGGCATCGACGGGATGCACCCGGACGAGGCCGGCCCACTGCGCGAGGAGGAGGAGCGAGCCAGCGCCAGAGTGGTGGGCGTGGACGAGGTGGAGTTCATGCGCTACAAGGACGGCGTCATCGAGTACGGGCTGCCGCTGCGCAGAGACATCGCGCGCGTCATCCGGCGGCACAAGCCGGACGTGGTGATCACGCAAGGCTACGACCTTACGCGGGGCGGCGTGACGCTGGTGATGTCGGACCACCGCGTCGTCGGGCTCGCGACGCTGGACGCGATCCGGGACGCGGCCAACCGGTGGATCTTCACGGAGTTGCTCGATGAGGGACTGGAGCCCTGGAACGGGGTGCAGTTCGCCTGCTCAAGCGCCGGCGGGCCCGGCGCGACGCACTTCGCTGACGTTACCGATTACATCGAGCGAGGCGTTGCCGCCCTCGCGGAGCACAAGGCGTACTTCGATGGGCTGGGCAGGCCGTTCGACCCAACATGGATGTACGAGAGGGCAAAGGCCAATGGTGAGCGCTTCGGGTGCGAGTACGCGCTGGGCTTCAGCGTAATCAGGTTCTGAGCCAGGAGTCTGGGCAGTTCCGGGCGCTGAATTGGCAAACATGTAAAAGGCTGAGATAAGATCGACGGCCCCAGGGCATAGCTATCCGAGGTACTACCCAACAAGTGGCGTGTGTGCCCCTACATATAACCGCACCAAATGTGACAAACTGTCTCAATCAGGAGTCTTCATAAGTCCGGGCTGGTGCGCCAGCCTCTTAAGGAACTGAAAATGTCCGAACGGTTGCTGGACCAGATCGATGCACCCTCAGACCTCAAGGGTCTGACCTACGACGAACTCGAGCAGGTCGCGCAGGAGGCTCGAGACACGATCATTTCCGTGATCACGGAGCGGGGCGGCCACCTTGCGTCGAACCTCGGCGTTGTCGAGCTGACGCTTGCCCTTCACCGGGTGTTCGACAGCCCGAAGGACAGCATAGTCTGGGACACGACGAACCAGACTTACACTCACAAGCTCGTCACCGGGCGGCGCGATGAGTTCAAGGACATCCGGCTAGAGGGCGGACTGTCCGGGTTCGGGGAGCCGAGCGAGAGCCCGCACGACACGCTGTGCGCCGGACACGCGGGCACCGGACTGTCGATCGCGCTGGGCATCGCGGAAGGCGCGGCGAGGCGGAGGCATGACTCGTGGACCATTGCCGTCGTCGGCGATGGCGCGATGACGTCCGGGTCGAGCTTCGAGGCGCTGAACAACATTGTTCACCTCAACCCGGAGAAGCTCATTGTCATCCTCAACGACAACGGGATGTCCATCTCGGAGAACATCGGCTTTCTGACGAACTGGCGCAAGCGCGTGATCACGCATCCCGAGTACCACGCGATGATCGAGCGCATGAGGGCGCTGACCAAGAAGGTGCCAACCGGCGAGCTGATCTACAGCCTGGTCAAGAGGGTCAACACGGGCCTGCACGGCATAATCGTGCCCACGATGTTCTGGACGGAGATGGGGTTCCAGTACCTCGGGCCGGTTGACGGGCACGACGGCAAGCAACTCGAGGAGACGTTGCGGCAGGCGATGCAGTCCACGGGCTCGGTGCCGCTGATCCACGTGGTTACGCACAAGGGCCGGGGCTACGAGCCGGCCGAGGACGATCCGGTGAAGTTCCACCAGCCGAGTTCCCCGCTCGGAGCAGGCACGGGAGCGCCGACTTACTCGAAGGTGTTCGCGCAGACCGTCTCCCGCCTGATGCGCGAGGACGAGACGGTGGTCGGCATCAGCGCGGCCATGCTGGAGGGCACAGGGCTGGTGGAGGTGCAGCAGGACTTCCCGGACAGGGTCTTCGACGTGGGCATCGCCGAGCAGCACGCGGTGAGCATGGGAGCGGGAATGGCCTCCAACGGGCTCAACCCCTTCGTCTCGATCTACTCCACGTTCCTGCAGCGGGCGTTCGACCAGATTGTCCATGACATCTGCATCCAGAACCTGCCGGTCACGCTCATAGCGGACCGCGCGGGCATAGTCGGCGAGGACGGCAAGACGCACCACGGCGCGTTCGATATCTCGTACCTCAGATGCCTGCCGAACGCTGTCGTCGCGGCGCCGATGGACGAGAACGAGCTGCAGCACCTGGTGTACACGGCGTACAAGCACCGCGGGCCGTTCGCTATCCGGATCGCCAGGGGCGCCGCGGTAGGGACGCCGCTCGACGACGAGCTCAGAGAGCTGCCGCTCGGCAAGGGCGTTGTGGTCAGAGAGGGCAGCGACGTTGTGATCTTCGCGCTCGGCAAGCCGGTGGGCGCGGCCCTCGAGGCTGCGGACGTGCTCCAGGAGCACGGCATCTCATGCGGCGTGGTCAACCCGCTCTTCGTCAAGCCGCTCGACGTCGAGCTGTTGCTGGATGCCGCACGCAGGACCAAGCGCCTTGTGACGGTCGAGGAGAACGTGCTGGCCGGCGGGTTCGGCTCGGCTGTGCTCGAAGCCCTCGCGGAGGCCGGCGTGGAAGACGCCTCGGTGCACCGGATCGGCATGCCGGACACGTTCATCGAGCACGGGACCGCGGACGATCAGCGCCACAACCTGCGGCTGGACGCCGAGGGCATCGCCCAGCAGGTCCTCAGCGTGCACTTCCCGGACGCTGCGTCGCGCGGAGCGGACGCCGGCGCGAAGGTGAAGGCGGGAGCCTAGCCGCCGCCGGGCGCGCCGGGCGCCAGGTCCACTTCGCCGGCCGTACCGTCGATGGCCACGGTCTGGCCGTTCAGGACCACCGTTGTCGCGTCCTGCGTCATGATTACGGCCGGAATGCCGTACTCGCGGGCGATCACTGCCGCGTGCTGGAAGGTTCCGCCCTCGTCCAGCACAAGCCCGCCCAGCACGGGAAACATGGGCGTCCATGCGGGCCCCGCGTTCGGCGCGATGAGTATGTCGCCGCGCTGCACCGCGGGCGGTTCCTCGCCGCCGAACACCACTATCGCGCGTCCGGTGGCGCGTCCCGGCGAGGTGCCCACGCCCCTGATCACGGTGCCCTGAAGCCCGACATTGGGTGGCGGAGCGTACGCTGCGTTGACGTCGTCCTCGGGGGGAGAGCCGCTCCCTATCGTTTGAGGTGGGTGCATCTGCAGGCGTGCGGCATGCTCGGCCTTGCGCGCCGCTGCGAGATCACGGGCGTTCACGTCTGAGTCGCCTGCCGCTATCGAACGGAGCTCTGCCAGCGAAAGGTGAATCACGTCGTCGGGCTCGTCCACGTGTCCGGCCGCGACCAGGCCGGCGCCCATAAAGTGGACGGCCTCCCGGAAGGCGCCGGTCACGCCCTGCTCCATGATGTGGTTGTGGTCTTCCATCAGGATGGCCTGCTCCTGAGCATTAGCCAGAGCGTTGTCAAACTCGGCCAGCCTGTCGGGGTCCGCCCCCAGCCTGCTTCTGATACGCCGCGCGGCGGCCACCCTGTTTGGCCGAGACGCACGGTCCTGTTCGTCGAGCAGATCAAGGTCCTGAACGGCATAGGTTGCGATCACGTCCAGGAGGCGTCCGGGCGCAATATTCCATGTGGGCGTCGCGAAGTTGGTGTCCGCGCCGTAGCCGTAGCCCGAACGGTGACCGTAGTCGCGTAACAGCCTGCGAAAGCGCCCGAGGAACTTTCTGCCCTCCGGGCTGCTTCTAATCTGCGGGGACTTCAGGGCCTCGTAATCTCCGGACGATACCGCCGTCCCAAGGGTTTCGTTCTCTTGCGCAAGTCTTGCCATTCCCCGCAGCCGCCGGATCAGGCGAGTGGTGAAGTTTGGCAGGCCCTTGAGGAAGAGGGCGGACGCTTCACCAGGCTCGCCCGTAAGGCGTTCGAACTCGTCCGACCATTCGACGCGACCGCCCTCCAGCATGGGCCTTGCCCAGTGGAGGTGGCCCATGACCTCCCCGTTTGCCTCCATCGCTGCTTCGAGGTGGTCTGCAAGCTCGGGGAGCGAGGCGCCGCGCGGGTTGAACTCCTCCAACTGAGCCAGCAGTTGAAGCGTTCGAGGCTCGATCTCAGCTCGATATGTGGATGTGCCTTCGGACCTGTATTTCTTTTCCCTTGCGCGGTACCGGCCCTGTATCTCCTGGATTTCCGACTCTGTAGCGTCCGAGGGCCGAATGTAGAAGAAGCCGTTGATGGTCGTGTAGATGTGATGGTGGCTGAGAGGCACCGCGGTCTCCCGGAAGCAGTGCTTCATCCACTTGTAGCGGAAGTCGTGGCTGTCCTCGTCCAGCTTGAAGAGAGGACCTTCCCTCAGGCTCCACAAGTGCTGCTCGTCCTCAGGGTCGGCCCACTCGACCTGGAACTGCGCGCCGCCGCCCGTGGTGATTGGCCGGGACTGGAGGATGTGCACGTCCTCGCCGACAACCGCGAACTCGACGTCCTGCGGCGAGCCGTTGGACTCGACGAGTTGAGCGCCATACGCGCCAAGCCTGGCTAGCTGGGTCTGGGTCATCGCCGGCAGGTCCCACTTCTCCCTCGGCGGCTCGGTCCGCTCCGTGCCCGATGCGCTCGGAGACAGCATCGCGTCCTTCCTGGCGATGGCCTGGCCGACGATGGCATGGGTCGCGGCATCCAGCTCGAACGAGTCCGCCGGGGCCTCGCCGGAGACCACGCCTTCGCCAAGGCCGAGGGCCGCGTTCACCAGGTAACGGTCGTCGCCGCCGGTGATGGGGTTGCGCGTGAACATGACGCCCGCGGCGTCCGGCGCAAGCTGCGTCTGGACCACGACCGCCATGCTCCCTTCGTTCGTGTCCATTCCGAGCCGCACTCTGTAGGCGACGGCGTGCGCGGAGTACATCGAGGACCAGACGCCGATTATCGCGTCCAGCACGGCATCCTCGCCGGTCACGTTCAGGAAGGTGTCGTACTGTCCGGCGAAGCTGGCGTCCGCGAGGTCCTCGGCGGTTGCCGACGAGCGCACCGACACGGAGACCGCGTCGCCGAGCCGGCGGTAAGCTGCGCGTACGGCGCCGGCCGCTTCGTCCGTGAGGCCTGCCTCTTCAATGCGCAGTCTCGCTTCCGAGCACACCATCTCAAGCGCGCCGGCGTCGGCCGGCCCCGCGACGGTCATGTTCACGAACAGCGTGTCAGGCAGTCCGCTCGCCGCCCTCTTGAACGCCTCCGTGGTGACCACGAACCCTGCGGGGACCGGAAGTCCTGCGGCCGTCATACGCGCCAGCGAGGCCCCCTTGCCTCCTGCGAGGCCCGGCAGGCGCGCCGCGGGCTCCTCCAGGCCCACAACGTGTCGGGAGACGGCTACGTCTGTGGCTGCAGCGGACATAAAATCCCAAGCTCCTTGCAGAGCGCCTGTAGTTCGCTGACGGTAGTGTCGTCGATCGGAACGCCGTCACGTTTGCGCTCGACCATTCTGCGATGCTCCAGCTCGCCCGGCAACAGTATCTCGTCGAACCCCTTCCTACGCTCGCTGGACTTTATCTCGGACACAAGTGTATCCAAACGCACCGCGAAATCGTCCGGGGAGATGAATCGAGAGTAGTCGATAGCGATCATCGTGTGGCCGACGTCGTGCTCCGCGGGATCGGCGTATGCGTCCGTTCCGAACGCGGCGCCGCTCATCACGCCGGTCAGAATGTCGGTCATGAGCGAAAGGCCCGTGCCCTTGAACTCTCCCACCGGGACGAGCGGCCCCAGCAGCGCGAGGTCAGGGTCCACGGTCTCAGAACCGTCAGGCGCGTACGCCCAGTTGGGCGGAATCGGCAGGCCATGCGCCTTTGCCCAGCGCACCATGCCCTTGCCGGACTGCGTCAGCGCCATGTCCAGCACGAGCGGGAACGGCTGCCGCGGCACTGCGATGCCCCAGGGGTTGGTGCCGAGCAGCGGGGTGACGCCGCCCCACGGCGCCATCTCCGGCCCCGCGTTGGTCATCGCCACTCCGATCAGGCCGGCAGTCGCCGCCCGCATCGCGTAGTAGCCGGACGTCCCATAGTGGTTGCTGCGCCTGACTGCCGCGACGCCGATGCCCGCAGACTTCGCTTTGTCCATCGCTGCGTCCATTGCGAACGCGCCCGCCACAGGCCCCCAGCACTTCCGCGCGTCGATGTGTACCCATGCGGGGCCTTCGGCCACGACCTCCGGCGTTGCGCCGGCGCAGACCGTCCCGCCCTGGGACCGCTCCCACACCCTCGGGAGCTTCTCGATGCCCTGGCCCTGGCCGGGGTGGCCGCGAAGCGTGGCGTCCACGATCTGGTCGACGAGAGCCGGCAGGTCCCGCTCCGCCGCCCCCATCGCGGCGTAGACATCGCGGGCGGCAGAGGCCACCACATCAACGGCGAATCTGGGGGCGCGATTGCTCAAGAGCCCGCTGCTCCTATCCGCCGGCCGGGGCAGGGCTTGTCGACGCCTTGCGGGACGGTTGCCGCGCGAGCTTCCGGAACAGGTTGGGCAGGCTCTCGTTGAACAGCGTGTACAGGACGGGCACCACGATCAGCGTCAGCGCCGTCGAGCTCACAAGCCCGCCGATCACGACCGTCGCCAGCTCCGCCCCGATCAGCCCGCCGCTGCCGACCGCCGCGAAGGTCAGCGGAAGCAGCGCGCAGCTCGTCGTGAGGGCGGTCATGAGGATCGGGCGCAGCCGCGCCCTTCCGCCGTCGATCAGCGCCTCGTAGACGCCCATTCCCTTGCCCCTTAGCTGCTCGACGTACGAGATCAGCACGATCGCGTTCGTGACGACAATCCCGACCAGCAGCAGCATGCCCATCATGGCGGGCAGGCCCAGCGTGCGGTCGGTCAGCGCCAGCGACGCGAACACCCCAATGAGCGCCAGCGGCATAGACAGCACGATCACGATCGGGTTCCTGAGCGAACCCAGGCTGGCAACCATGACCAGGTACACCAGCACCAGTCCGACGGCCGCCGAGATGTAGATGGCCAGGAACCCTTCCTCCAGGTCCTTGAAGATGCCGCCGCTCGTGACCTCGACGCCGGCAGGCAGCGTCAGCGCCGCGACCGCGTCGTCGACGAGCCCGCCGACGGCCTGCGTGTCTTCCGCCGTCACGTCTCCCGTGATCGTGGCCGAGCGCATGCTGTCCGTGCGGCTGATGGACACCGGACCATCCCGGATTTCGACGTTGGCCAGCTCGCTCAGGGGCGCCGAGCCCAGCGGCCCCGAGATGAGCAGCCGCTTGACGTTGTCCACGCCAAGCACTGCCTGAGGCGCGCCGCGAAGCACCACGTCGACATCGTCGCCGTCTATGGCCATGCTCGTGACCGTCTGGCCGATCAGGTACTGGCCGAGCTGCGACCCGACCTGCCGCGTGTTGAGCCCGATCAGCGCGGCACTCTCCGGATTGACCTCGATGGAGATTTCGTCCCGGGCCTGCGTCAGATTGCTCCGGACGTTCTCCACGCCGTCGAGCTCGGACAGGGCGGCCGTGAGCTGCTGCGCGAACTTGGATATGTCGGCGTAGTTCGGCCCCGTGACGTTGATGTCCACGCCGCTGCTGGGCAGCCCTTCGGAGATCTCGCTCACGCTGAGTGTCCAGTCGTCGTCGCCGAACTCGGACCGCAGCCTTCCGGCGATGTCGTCGGGCGCGTCCTCCCTCAGCACCGCGAGGATGCTCGCATGGTTGAAGCCGGTCGGCGCGCCACCCAGCTCCAGGTCTGAGGCGCCGATAGTCGCCGTGTACGTATCCGACACGCCGCGCAGCCGCTCCTCGATCTCCATGACCGCCTCGACGGTCTGCTCAGGCGGAGTGCCGGCGGGCAGAGCGACATCGATGTCCAGGAATCGCTCGTCGCCCCCCGGGAAGAGCGTTACAGGGATGACCGTGGTCAGCCCAAGGCTGCTCACCGTGACCGCGCCGGCGACCAGCAGCGTGACGATCCGGTGCCTGAGCGCCCACTTCAGCACCGGCGTGTACGCCCGCTGCATCCACGTCTCACGCGTGTGCGGCTCTCCGTCTTCGTCTGCTTCGCCTGCGCCCTCCGGCAGATCGCCGGGTCGGAGCAGGTAACCGGCGAGCACCGGCACCGCGGTGAGGGCCACGAGCAGCGAGGCTAGCAGCGCGAACGCCACGGTGAGCGCGAACGGGAAGAAGAACGCCCCCACGAGTCCCTGGATGAACGCCAGCGGCAGGAACACGACCACCGTGGCAAGCGTGGACGCGAAGATGGCCGGCCCGACCTCCAGCGTGGCGTCCAACGCCGCCTTCCACCGTTCCTTGCCGCCCTGCACGTGTCTGTACACGTTCTCCAGCACAACTATGGAGTCGTCGACCACGCGGCCCACGGATATGGCCAGCCCGCCGAGCGTCATGAAGTTTAGCGCCATGTCCTGCCACCACATCAGCAGCACTCCGGTGAACACGCTCAGCGGGATCGAGAGCGCGATCACGATCGTGGGCCGCAGGGTGTTCAGGACGCCGCGTATCGCGGAGGGCCTCACTGTCAGCATGAACGCGAACACCACGGAGACCGCGAACAGGAACCCGAACATCGCCTCCCTTTCGAGCGCCTCGATCTGGTGCTCGATCTCCGGCCCCTGGTCAGAGACGAGGACGATCTCGACGCCTGGCGGCAGGTCGCCAATCGAGTCCAGCGCATCCCTGACGGCCGACGTGACCTCGATCGTGTTCGCCCTCGGCGCCTTCATCACGGACACGCCGACGCCAGGCTTGCCGTTGGTGCGCGAGATGCTGGACGGCGTCGCCATGCCCAGGCTCACGTCCGCCACGTCTCCCAGCCGCACCGGGCCGGACTCTGTCGAGCCGACGATGAGGTCTTCGATGCCTTCCACCGAGTCAAGCGTGTGCGTGGTCTTGGCAATGATCGCCTGCGAGCCCTCGAATACGAGGCCGGCCGGCAGCGTGAGGTTGTTCTCGCTCAGCGCCGTGGAGATGTTGAACAGCGCGACGCCGTTGGCTGCCAGCCTGTCGGGGTCGACCGTGACCTCGACGCGCCTCTCGACCTCGCCGTCGACCTGCAGCAGCATGATCCCATCGATACCCGCAAGCGACGGCAGCACCCGCTCCGTGACCACGTCCTGCAGCTCAGCGGCGTTCTCGTCAGACACGACGCTGAACTGGATGACCGGAATCTGGGAGGGGTTGAACCGGCCGACCGTGGGCTCAGGAACGCTGGATGGGAAGGGAACGTCCTTGAGGGCCTCGCGGATCGCGCTCTCGGCCTCCGCCATGTCCGTGCCGAACCTGAAGTGCGCCAGGACCACCGACATGCCTTCGATCGAAGTCGAGCGCACCGTGTCCAGTCCCGAGATGCCGGAGATGGCTCGCTCGGCGGGGGCGGTAACGTCGCGAACCACCGTCTCCGGGTCCGCGGACGGGTAGGCGTACTGAATCGAGACCAGCGGGAAGTCGATCTCCGGGAACAGTTCGACCTTCAGAGACCTGTACGCGAGCACTCCGCCGGCAAGGAGAATGAGGACCGCCAACAGCGTGACGGAGGGCCGTCGGATTGCCGCGCTGGTGATGAACCTCAAGTGCCGTGCCTTTCCCGTCGTTCCGTCCCAGCGGTTCGAGAAGGGGAATTCCCACATTCAATTGTACTTGCGTTATCCAGCTCGCGGGAGGGCCAATCATTCCGCCTAGCAGAGATTTGTCCGGCGCCCGGAGACGGAATGCGGGGGCGTCGCGCGGAGAGATGCGTCAGCTTCCGCCGCTGTGATGTCCAGGCCCACGGGAAAGAATCAAGGCGGATGGTATTATTGAGGCTAGCAATGGCTGCGCTATTATCAAGAATCGACTGGGGAGACTAGTATGCTTGGCGGCTGGTCCATGTTTGTTGTCGGCGCCCTCTTGATCATCCTGGGCATCATCCTGAGATGGGACCTGATCGATTGGTTGATCGACTTCGCGGGCATGATCCTCATCATTTTCGGCGTCATCGCGCTAGTGATCGGCCTCTTCAACGCTCTGTCAGGCGGCAAGAAGAGCAGCAGCAGCGATTGGTAACCCTGGACCAAGGTCGCTCGAACGGCGGCTCTGCGAAAGAGAACACAGCGGGAAGGCGATACTCATGGGAATGATCTCCAGAATGTCCACCATAGTTAAGTCCAAGATGAACCGTCTGCTGGACAACGCGGAGGACCCCCGCGAGACCCTGGACTACTCGTACGAGAAGCAGATGGAGATGCTGCGCAACGTCAAGCGCGGCGTGGTCGAGATGGTCGCCACGAAGCGCCGCCTGCAATTGCAGGCCACCAAGGCCAGGGACAACGTAGTCAAGCTGGACGACCAGGCCCGGCGGGCGCTGCAGGCAGGCAGCGAGGACCTCGCCCGCACGGCGCTGGAGCGCAAGCAGCTCGCGCTGGCCGAGCTCGAGGGCCTAGACCAGCAGATCGCCGGTCTCGAGCTGGAGCAGGAGAAGCTGACAAATGCTGAGCAGCGCCTACAGGCCAAGGTCAACGCGTTCCGCACCAAGAAGGAGATCATCAAGGCCCAGTACAGCGCCGCCCAGGCGCAGGTACGCATCGGCTCCGCGCTTTCGGGCCTCTCCGAGGAGATGGGCGACATATCGCTGGCCGTGGAGAGGGCTGAGACCAAGACCGAGAACCTGCGAGCCAGGGCCGGGGCGATCGATGAGCTCGCCACGACCGGCGTGCTGGACGACGCCGCTATGCTCGGCGGAGGCGACGACATCGAGCGGCAGCTGCGCGCTGTGACCGCCACGTCCGCCGTCGAAGACGAGCTCGCGGCGCTGAAGGCGGGCATGACTCCTCAGGCGAAGGAGCTTCCGGAGGGGCGGTCATGATCGTTCGAATCCTCACAGAAGGCCAGTACAACCTGCCCGGCGCGCACCTGGACCGGTTGAACGAGCTGGACAACCGGCTCGTGGAGATCGTGGAGGCCGAGGACGAAGGCGCATTCGACGGGCTGCTGAAGGAGATGCTGGACGTCGTACGCGAGCACGGCTCGCCGGTGCCCCTCGATGAGATCGTGGAGTCCGACATCGTCCTCCCCGAGCCTGACATAACGCTGGCCGAAGCCGAAAGGATCTTTACCGGCGAAGGGATCATCCCGGACTGACGAAGACCAGGGACTCGCGACCTCCCGAGCACGCCGGCGCTGACCGGCGGCCGCATCGTTCCGCCGGCCTCGAACGCGAGGTGAAGGCGCTGGCACGCGAACTGGGCTTCGATCTTGCCGGCATTACGACTGCGGAAGCGTTCGAGCGCGACGAGAAAGCCGCAGCCGAGCGCGTCCGCAACGGCCTCATGGACGGCCTGCCGTGGTACACGGAAGAGCGCGTCCGCAAAGCGACCCACCCCAAGCGGCTGCTCGATGGCGCGAGGTCCGTCATCTCGCTCGCCCTCAGCTACAACACCGGCGAACCGGAACGCGATGAAGGCGCGCTCAAGGGAAAGATCGCCAGGTACGCGTGGGGCGATGACTACCATGACGTCATCAAGGCCAGGCTGAGGCAGTTCGTTGACGCGCTCCCCGGCAGAGCCGGCCGCCCCGTGGAGACACGCATCTTCGTGGACGACGGCCCGATGAACGACCGCGCCGCGGCTGAGCGCGCCGGCCTGGGTTTCTTCGGCAAGAACACGAACATCCTCACGCCCAGCCACGGCTCATGGGTGTTCCTGGCGCAGGTCATCACAGACCTCGACCTCCGTCCCGACCTGCCGCTGCTGAAGAACTGCGGCGACTGCGTCCGCTGCATCGTGGCCTGTCCCACCAACGCCATCATCGCGCCGTACGTGCTGGACAACCGGCGGTGCATCTCTTTCCTCACGATCGAGCTGCGCGGCCCCATCCCCAGGGATCTCCGGCCGCTCGTCGGCGACTGGGTGTTTGGCTGCGACATATGCCAGGACGTCTGCCCCGTCAACAGGGCCGCTCCGGAGACCGTCGAGCCGGCGTTTCGACAGCGGCACGACTTCGCGGCACCCGACCTTCTGCCGCTGCTGGAACTGGACGACACAGCCTTCAGCGAGCGGTTCCGGAAGAGCCCCGTGAAGAGGGCAAAGCGCGTCGGACTGCAGCGCAACGTGTGCGTGGCGCTCGGCAACATCGGAGACCCTGCGGCGGTGCCCGCGCTGGCCTCCGCGCTCGCCGAAAGGCCGCCTCTCGTGCGTATGCACGCCGCCTGGGCGCTGGGCCGCATAGGCGGTCAGGACGCCGTGAAGGCGCTATCAGAACGCTTGCAACAGGAGCAGGATGAAGAGGTCAGGGAAGAGATACGATTGGCGCTCGACGACACAGGCGTGGCCCCTTAACGGCCTGGTATGAACCAAATACGATCCCCCAGGCTTGCGGAGTCACATCAGCCGGGGCGACTCTCTCAGCCTTTTCACCAAAAAAACTCGAAGTCGATACCGCCGGAAGGAGACGCACATGACGCTTGGACAGTTGGAGACAGCAACCGAAGCGCTTGCAGGCAAACCGGACCATGGCCCGGTCTATTCCATGGCCGTTCAGCAGCTGACGAAGGCGGCTGAGAAGATAGACATCGACCCCGGCAGCCTCGCCAGGCTCCTCGAGCCCAAGCGAACACTGACCGTCAACTTCCCCGTCAAGATGGACGATGGTGTGGTGCGTGTTTTCACCGGGTACCGCGTACAGCACAACGTCTCGCGCGGCCCCGCCAAGGGCGGGCTCAGGTATCACCCGGACGTTACGCTCGACGAGGTGAAGGCCCTCGCCATGTGGATGACGTGGAAGTGCGCCGTGACCGACATTCCTTACGGCGGCGGAAAGGGCGGCGTCACCTGCGACCCGAAGCAGATGTCGGACAGAGAGCTGGAGGGCCTCACGCGCCGCTACGCCACCGAAATAGCGCTGCTCATAGGCCCGGACACCGACATTCCGGCCCCGGACGTGAACACCGACGGCCGCATGATGGCGTGGATCGTCGACACCATTAGCATGCACCGGGGCTTCACCACGCTCGGAGTGGTCACCGGCAAGCCCACGCAGGTGGGCGGCACGGCCGGCCGGGTGGAGGCAACCGGGCGAGGCGTCATGATCGCCGCGCGCGAGGCCGCTCTGCGGCTGGGCATGTCGCTGGAGGGCGCACGCGTCGCGATCCAGGGATTCGGGAACGTGGGCTTCAATGCAGGCAAGCTGATGCAGGACGAACTGGGCTGCAAGATCGTGGCCGTTTCCAACAGCGAGGGCGGCGTCTACTCAGACCATGACATTGACGCACAGC
Source organism: Dehalococcoidia bacterium (assembly GCA_965116985.1). Taxonomy (GTDB): domain Bacteria; phylum Chloroflexota; class Dehalococcoidia; order Lucifugimonadales. Next base: position 1,722,581 of record OZ220745.1, read on the forward strand.
AGTTGTACGACTACAACCTGCGAAACGGGTCGTTCGATGGCTTCCCTGGCACCGACTCTATCGGTTCCTACGATGTCCTCGAGGCGCCCTGCGACATCCTGCTTCCCGCCGCGCTGGAAGCCGCGATTACCGAGGAGAACGCTGGCCGCATTCAGGCGCGCGTCGTGGCCGAGGGCGCCAACGGTCCGACAACGCCGGAGGCCGACCGCATCCTGCGCGACAACGGCGTTCTGGTGGTCCCTGACATCCTGGCCAATGCGGGAGGCGTAGTAGTCTCCTACTTCGAGTGGGTGCAGGACCTGCAGCACTTCTTCTGGGAGATCGGCGAAGTGCGAGACAGGCTCGAGTCGATCATGGTCCGAAGCTTCGAACAGGTCTACGAGATGGCGGCCGAGAAGCGCGTCGATATGCGAGAGGCCGCCCTGATGCTCGCCGTGGGACGCGTCGCTGAGGCAATGGAAATTCGCGGCATCTACCCTTAGTGTCTGTTGCGCTATAATCCAGCCGACGCCAGATATACCCCCTTGGAGGCGTTCACAATGCCCTTCTTACGTTTACTAAAGGTCCCATTCCTGATAGTCATGATTCCCGTCATGGCTTACCGGTACACGTGGGGGGACAAGAAAGACGGCTTCGGCTTCGGCACGAACCTCGTCGCCACCACCAAGTGGGTTATCGCGTACGTCCCCGGCGGCGTCCCCGCAGGCATCCAGGCCATGAAGGACCACCTCTCCGCCGCAGGCGCCAAGGCCAAAGCCGCCAGCGGCTAGGGGCGGCGAGGGCCCTTCGGTGGAATTGTCCCCACTCGCAGCCAGTACTCTCCAGACAGGCCGACGCCACTTTCCTCGTCCCTAGAAAGGAACTCAATTGGCCGCTAGAGGTCGCTAGCTAGTGTCCGGTTCGATATCTTGCAAGATGATGCGACCTCGGCCGCGGCCGCGCTTCAACCCTGTAACCAGCACCATCGAATCCCACATCGGACGAACGATGTCATTCATCATTCCCTCAGGAACTTGTACGGAACGTCTCCTTCCGCCGTCCTCCAAGATCTTAATCTCGTTCGTTTCGCCTTCTGTCGCATCTGCGAAACGAAGCAGTCCCCGAACCGTGACAGGGGTTCCAGGCATTTCATCTTTTGCGATCGGTTCTGCGACCTGCGGCAATGGAACATCCGCAGCGCGTTGTGTGACTGAAACGCGCCGAGGTCCCTCACTTCTCTCCACGGTAAATCCCACTTGTCGGACACGTTCACCATCGGGTGCTATCTTCTTTGCGAGTCCAACAAAGTTCCGCAAGTATGGTGGTTCGGGTATGCGCTCTTCGAGGGCTCGGATGTTTGCACCACCCACCATCTCCATGACATCCATGAATTCGTCGATAACCACCTGTATCTCTGATGCAAGATGAAGTTGCCCTGATGGCCTTCCAACTTTTAGCGTGACGGCAAAGCTGGCGGCCCTTGGTACAGAAACAAGCACAGGATAAGCTTCGCGGATGGTTTTCCTAGGGCCCTGCTCTGTAAAGGGTGATTCCCTTTGCCGCTCGACGATTCGCGCGATTAACCTTGACGCGTCACCTATTCTTCCCACGAACTCGTCCGAACTAACCATGCCATGGCCAACCCCTCTGCCTGACAAGCTCATCTGCATTTCGTCCTGACCCAGTTCAACTCCTCTCAGTTCAAGGTGACGATGGAAATTCGCTTGTTGGACAAGGTCTCGGAGCTCCTCCGCAATTTCGTGTGGAGGCTCCTCGGCAAGGGCCTTAGCCGCGATCTGCTCGGCTAAGCGATAGTTATGGCACCGCAACGCCAATGTTCCGGCGCTGCGATGCAGAACGGAGAAGGTCGGTTCTATAGTTGAGCCCTTGAGTTCTTTGATAGCGGCTAGCTCACGATCTAACGCCTGTTTAGAAAGCTCAATCTCTTCTTCTACGTTCCCTCGCAGGCGCGCAATGAGAGCAAGTTCAGCCAGATCCATGGCTCTGTTATGAAAGTCGTTGATCTCGCTCATGTCTTCTGCACCTCGGCAAGCGGCGTTCCAAACTCAACGACGATTGCGTAGGCGGGTAGCGAACCGCTGGAAGGTTGTGTTTGCTTTAGTTTTTCGCTTACCCGCTTCCCCACGGCCTTTTCAACATCCGTGGTGCTCCCTTCTACACGTAAGATTCCTGATACTTCCAGCCTTGCTTTGTTTTGGAATGGCGGCCCTTCTTCTTCATAGCCCAACCAATAATCGATGCCTGTGCCTTTCGCGGATCTCTCTATCGCTGCGTAGCCAAGCTCCTTCTTGGCAAGCAACACAGCTATACCCATAGCGCCGAACTCGGTTGCCTCCTGGAGATCCGCCCAGGTCCTAAGAGCTTGGTCATCGATGAACGGCCAAATCAGAGTGTATGTTTTGTTTACGCAACCTGTCACATCAAAGGGAACCTGTTGACGATGTCCCTGCGATTCCAAGCATACGCCCGCAGATTGAGCCAGCGTAGCGCCCAACTGGGGCGTGATGGCTGGAAGGCCGTGGTTCAGTTCGTGCAATTCCAGCATACGGTATCGGGCGTTCATGCCCTAGAACGGAATTCCCCAGAGCGCGTACCAGTTCTCCAGGTTAGGCTCGACGGGCACCTTCTCCTCCTCCATCAGCGCGCCGAGGCGCATCTCCGCCGCGTTGTCGCGCTCGCTCCGGCCTGACAGCACCAGCGGGTAGAACCTGCCTCGCTTGATGTTGTATATCCAGTACGCTTGCTTCCCCTCGAAGTCGAACCGCAGCACCGCCGCTATCAGCCGGTCGCCGAAGCCGTGATCCGTGATCGTCTCGCCCACGATGTGGATCGTCGTGACCAGGTCCTCGAAGTCCGGGTCGTCCAGGATGACCCATCGCGTGCCGAAACCGTCGTCCTTCACCTCGAACCTGGTTCCCGCCGACTTCTGGCCCTCGTCCAGGAGCGCGTTCATCTCGCTCTCCAGCTCCGCGAAGAAGCTCGACTCCACCGGGTTAAACACAACGCCCGCGAAGTTGGTCACGTTCAGGTCGGTGCGTGCGCTCAGGCCAACGGCGGTTGTCGCGATCGCGAAGAACTGCTCCCGGCTGGGCCTCTTGAGCTTCGATCGGCCGAACAGCGTGCTTAGGATGCCCACCTGCTAAAAGCCCCCGCGCTCCATGTCGCGCTGCATGCGCCGCAGCCGCTCGATACGCTTGTCGACAGGCGGATGGCTCGAAAAGAGCTTCGCCATGTCATTGCCCTTGAGCGCGTTGACTATGAAGAAAGCGTTAGCGTGCTCCACCTGCCGCAGGTCTTTCTCCGGGATCCGGTAAATGTCATTGCTGATCTTCTGCAGAGCCGACGCCAGCTGCATCGGCGCGCCCGTGATGACCGCCGCGCCCCGGTCCGCCGCGAACTCCCGGTAGCGCGACAGGGCCATGATCAGCATCTGGCTCACGAAGTAGATGACGATCGTGCCGACGTACACCGCCAGCATGACCATCATCGCGTTTCCGCCGCCGCCGTCCCTGCCCCGGCCTCCTCCGCCGAAACCGCCGAACAGGCTCATCCAGAACAGCATCTGCATCAGGAAGCCGGCCATGATCACAATGATGCTCGCCCATGTGAGCACCATCACGTCGCGGTTCTTGACGTGCGTCAACTCGTGCGCCAGCACCGCCTCGACTTCCTTCTCGTTCAGGCGAGACATTAGGCCTCTGGTCACCGCTATCACCGCGTTCTGCGGGTTCCGGCCCGTCGCGAAGGCGTTCGGCACGTGCGTGTCCATCATCGCGATCTTCTTCGGCTTCGGAAGGTCCGCCATCGCCGCCAGCCGCTCGATCGTCGCGTGCAGCCGAGGTTCCTGCTGCGGCGTGACCTCCCTCGCGCCCGTCGTCATCAGCACCAGCCTGTCGGACATGTAGTACTGGAAGATCGACATGCCCACGGCCACGATCAGGATGAAGAACCACGGCACCCCGGCCCAGAAGAGCAGGCCCATGAATGCGATGTACACGAAGACCAGCATCAGGATGGTGAACCCCATCCTGAAAGTGAGCTCCCTGTCCCTTCCGTACGTTCGCTGTCTCATCAACCCTCCTTCGATGCGGTCAAGCCGTCGCTTGAGCCGGTTGCCGCAAGTTCGGGGAGTGTGCGCCCCGCAGCTTGACCAACGTCAGTACCAGATTATACGAAAGTGGGCACCGAGCGGTTGGCGGTACGGCGATCAACTAGTGTGAGGGGCAAGAGGCTGAATTGGGAAGGCCTCATGCGGTGAACTCACAGATCCGGCTGTGCCGGGCATATGGAAGGTCCGCTGGTGAGCCGGGTCCCTGTCGAGTATGGCTGCCACTCTGTGGGCGCGGGCCCTAGCCCTGTCCCAGCGCCTCGGCCACCGTCGTAATGTCCTTGTCGCCGCGCCCGCTCAGGCACATCAGCACGATCTTGTCCGCGTCCAGTGAGGGCGCGAGCCGCGACAGGTGGAACACCGCGTGCGACGGCTCGAGCGCGGGGATGATGCCCTCGGTGCGGCACAGCAGCCGGAAGCCCTCCAGTGCCTCGTCGTCCGTCACGCTCACGTACGCCGCCCGCCCTGAGTCCTTGAGGTAACTGTGCTCCGGGCCCACGCCCGGGTAGTCCAGCCCGGCCGATATGCTGTGCGCCTCCTGGATCTGCCCGTGATCGTCCTGAAGTACGTACGACATGCTGCCGTGCAGCACGCCGACCTCCCCCTTCGTCAGAGTGGCCGCGTGGTGGTCCGACTCCACGCCCTGCCCTCCGGCCTCGACGCCCACGAGCCTCACATCCTCGTGCGGCACGAACTCCGAGAACAGCCCCATTGCGTTGCTGCCCCCGCCGACGCACGCCACTGCGTAGTCGGGCAGCCGGCCCGTCGCCGCGCGAAGCTGCTCTCGAGCCTCGCGCCCGATGACCGACTGGAAGTGCGACACAACCATCGGGTACGGGTGCGGCCCCATCACGCTGCCAATCAGGTAATGAGTCGTCTCCACGTTCGTGACCCAGTCCCGGATCGCCTCGTTTATAGCGTCCTTCAGCGTGCGGCTGCCGGAGTGCACCGGACGCACCTCCGCGCCCAGCAGCCGCATGCGGAACACGTTGAGCGCCTGCCTCTCGATGTCCAGTTCGCCCATGTACACGACGCACTCCAGGTTCAGCAGCGCGCACACGGTGGCGGTGGCGACTCCGTGCTGCCCCGCGCCGGTCTCCGCGATGATCCTCGTCTTCCCCATTCTGCGCGCCAGCAGGGCCTGCCCCACCGTGTTGTTGATCTTGTGCGCCCCCGTATGCGCCAAGTCTTCGCGTTTAAGATAGATTTGGGCGCCGCCAAGCTCCTGGGAGAGATTCTCCGCGAAGTAGAGCGGCGTCGGCCTGCCCACGTAGTCTTTCAGCAGCGCCGACAGCTCCGCCTCGAACGACGCGTCGCCCCGAACGGCTCCGAACGCCTCCTCCAACTCTTCTACGGCGGGCATCAGCGTCTCGGGAACGAATCTCCCACCGAACGCTCCATACCTGCCGGAAGCATCCGGTAGTGTCGTTTGCATGTTGGTCACCATCTCCCGCCGGGCATGCGCTTATTATAGACGCGACTTGCCGCGCAGATTCTCCCCAATGTTCGAGCTTCGCCGCTCAATCCCTTTATCGGCCACGCTTCCTGTCGTACTGCTATACCCATCCTGTCATGCTGAGGAGCGCAGCGACGAAGAATCTGAGACAACACGAACCCCCAACGCCTTCAAGTAAGTGTCTCCGCCCTTGCTTGCCCTTAACTTCATACGGGCGGAGTGCCTGTCCTGAACTCAGTCGAACAGGCGGTATCCGGCGGAGGGCGGGTCCAACTTATAGATGCGAACGCTGGCACTTAGCGAACTGACGTGCCAATATGGTCACATGAACATCAACACACGACATCTGCGCTCCGTTGCAGCATCCAATAGGTATGCCATCCCATGTTGCGGGCAGGAACATCGAAATGCCTCCCCAGCTAGGTCGGGAATGGGTCACTTTTGTGTCAATCAGGAGTCATCCCTGCTGCAAACCGGGGACATTTCGATGTCAGAATCCAGAGCCCTCAGCTTTGAAATGTCCCAAATATCCCGAAATGTTCCAGCTTTTTCAGTTTGCAGGTACGGCACGGAAGGCAGCGCGTGGTTCCCCTATCCGCTCCTATCGTTGCCTTGCGCTCGACTCGCACATACAATGACGTAGCTAGAAGTACGAAACCGGAGTAGACCGATGCCCCTCTACGAGTACACATGCACTTTCTGCGATAACACATTCGAGAAGTTGCGACCCATCACCCGCATGGACGATCCGGCGCCCTGCCCAGACTGCCAGGGCGAGTCCAGCCGCAAGCTCTCGGTCTTCTCCACGTACTCGACCAGCGCCGGCGGCGAGACCAGGGCCATAGCCGGCGGTGGCGGTTGCTGCGGCGGCGGAGGTGGCGGTGGCTGCGCCTGTGCGGCCCGCGCCTAGCTACTAGCGCCGCCTCCGGGAGACACCGGCCGGGCGCTCTGCGCTGCCTGCCCTGCGGGTAGCTGCGCCAGCAGGAACGTCGACCCCCCAATCAGCGCCACGGCGCCCACGATCGAGGAGCCCGCTATCCACAGTGTCGCGTCCAGGAAGAACCCCTGCGGGAACATCCTGACCAGATTGTCGGTCCTCGGGTCCAGCTGCCACAGGTCGTTTGCGAACGACACCAGGTGGAAGGCCAGGAACAGCCTGTCGAATCCGACCAGAGAGCCCAGGCCGAGCCCGCCCACGATCGCGAGCGTCAGAATCCCTCCGTATCTCAGCAGCTTGAGCACGCGCAGCAACGCCGGGCGCCCCGCGATTGCCAGCCTCGCGAGGATGTAGACCAGCAGGAACGCCCCCGCAGCCTCGGAAATCCGGTACACGCCCCGCACCAGCCCGCGGACGTCCTTCATGTGATGGATCTCGCGCTCGTTGTAGATGCTTCTCCGCACTCCGTCGACTTGTATCCGGACGTCGAGGTACTCGTCGTTTCCGTTGAAGTAGTCCCTGATCTGCCGCCCGGCCGAGAGCAGCTCGGCGCGCTCGATGCCCGTATACGCCGCCACTCTGTGCCTGTCGAAGCCGAAGCTGTAAAGTATGGGTGCGTTGATCACCCACCTAGCGCTTACCGCGATGAGGAAAATGGGCACGGCGACCACGAACGCAGCCGCAAGAGAGCCCTTGATGAACGTGACGAGTCTCTGTCTGTACATTGAGTTCCTGGGGAGTCCTTCCCGGCTGCGCCTTCAAACCGCCGGAGCGACTGCACATCGTATCAAGCATAGTGAGTGACAACATGACAGATCGCACCCAGTTCCCGGACACATTCGAAGGCGTCATGAGGCTCACCGCCTTCATGAGAGGCCCCGATGGCTGCCCGTGGGACCGCGAACAGGACGGCGACTCCCTGAAGGCCGGCCTACTAGAGGAGTGCTACGAGCTGATCGAGGCCATCGAGTCCGGCGACGCTCCCGCTCAAGTCGAAGAGTTGGGGGACGTGGCGATCAACCTGGCGTTCCTGATCGAGATAGCCGCCGAGTCCGGTGGGTACGGCTCTGAAGACGTGTTCGGCGGCCTGATCGACAAGATCGTCCGCCGCCATCCCCATGTCTTCGGCGATGCCACGGCGTACACGCCGGACCAGGTCAAGCGGCAGTGGGAGACCATCAAACAGTCGGAGCGCTCCGGGGACGGCACGTCCTCGCTGGACGGCGTCCCGAGGAGCATGCCCGCGCTGTCGTACGCGCAGTCGGTCCAGGAGCGCGCCGCCCGTCAGGGCTTCGACTGGCCCAGAGTCGACGGCGTCATCGACAAAGTCGCCGAGGAGGTATCGGAGCTGCGGTCGGCCGGCACGGACGCCGAAAGGGAGGCGGAGCTTGGCGATATCCTCTTCTCCATGGTAAACGCCGCCCGCTGGATGGGCATCGACGCCGAGGGCGCTCTCCGTGGAGCCAACGCCCGGTTCCGCGCCCGCTTCGGCGCGATGGAGCGTACCGCAGGCGAGCGCGGCCTCACGCTGAGCGACGTCCCGATGGACGAGAAGGAAGCGCTTTGGGAAGCTTCCAAGCAATCGGAAAGCACCGTCCCCCCGGCAATTATGGACAGCGCGCAAGGTACATGAAGGAGGTCTGCCAATGAACGTCCTGCTTAACCTGAGGACCGAAGACAGCGGCGTGGAGGACCGGCACGTCGAACAGATCAAGGCCGTGTCCTCCGAAGTGGAGGTGCTCGACCTGCCGTCCGAGGGCGAGATCCTGGAGGCCATGCCGGACGTGGATGTGGTGTTCGGCAGGTTCACGCCAGGGATGCTGGAGCGCGGCCGGAGGCTGCGCTGGGTGCAAGTCACAAGCGCCGGCGTGGACGGGGTTCTCTTCCCGCAGTTCGTCGACAGCGACGTTGTGCTGACCAGCGCGAAGGGCATCGTGGGCGTCCACCTCGCCGATCACGCCATGGGCCTGCTCCTCACCCTGGCGCGCGGCATCCACACCGCGATTCGCAACCCCCGATGGGACCAGCGCATGCCCATCAGGGACGCCTCGTGGGAGCTCGAGGGCATGACCATGGGCATTGTCGGACTTGGCGGCACAGGCCGCGAGCTCGCGGCCCGCGCTGACGCCTTCGGCATGCGGATCATCGCCGTGGACCCGGTGCCGGTCGAACTCCCGCCGCAGGTGGAGGCATGCCGGACGATGGACGGCTTCGACGACCTGCTGGGCCAGTCAGACGTCGTCGCGGTCTGCGCGCCGCTCACGCCTGAGACCGAGGACCTGTTCGATGAGCGCGCCTTCGGTCTGATGCGCGACCACGCGCTGCTCATCAACGTTACTCGCGGAAAGATCATAAACGAGGCCGCTCTGATGGACGCCCTTGCCGGCGGAGCGATTGGCGGGGCCGGTCTGGACGTCACACCGCAGGAGCCGCTGCCCGACGATCACCCGCTCTGGAACATGAGCAATGTTGTGGTCACGCCCCACGCGTCCGGCGGCTCGCCGGTGAGGGGCGACCGCATCGTGGACCTGTTCTGCGAAAACCTCCGCCGCCATCTGGGTGGGGAAGACCTGCTGAGCGTTATAGACAAGAGCAAGGGCTACTAGCCGATTGCCAGCGGAGACTCCTGCGAACCCTCCGAACCCCCCATCCCAACCTTCTCCCACGTAGGGAAGAAGGGGTTAGGGGTAAGTTCGCAAGAGTCCGGGCCGGCGTTGATGGAGGAGAGAACATGCAGGAACCAACCATAGACAAAGAGACCCTTCAGCGGATGGCGGAACAGTTCAACGCAATGCCCCTATCGGACAGCGAGTTGGAGGCCGCCGTTCCCATGGTGCAGGCATACATAAGGTCGGCGAAGCAGTTCGAGGGCATCGACCTGTCGGAAGTGGTCTCGGGACGCATCATCTCCCTGTACCCGGAGGAGCGAAACGATGGCTAACAGCGCGCTGCACCGTATGACGATCTCGGAGGTAGCGCCGCTGATCGAGTCGGGCGAGGTCTCGCCGGTAGAGGTCGTGAGAGCCGCCGTCGAGCAGGCGGAGCGGCTCCAGCCATCGCTGAAGGGCTTCATCACGCTGCGGGCGGAGGCCGCGCTGGCGGAGGCCGCCGAGCGGGAGCGCGCCATCGCCAACGGCGGTTACCGCGGTCCGATGGACGGCATCCCCGTCGGTCTGAAGGACAATATCGCCACCGAGGGTGTGCTCACCACCGTCGGCTCCAGGGTGTTCGCGGACCATGTGCCGGACTACGACGCCTTCGCCGTAGAGCGACTCAAGAGCGCGGGCGCGATAATCCTGGGCAAGGAGAACCTGCACGAGTTCGCCGGGGGCGTCCCCTGCGACAACCCGTACTACGGCTCGGTGTCCAACCCCTGGAACACGGAGTACGTGGCCGGAGGCTCCAGCGGCGGCAGCGGCGCAAACGTCGCGGCCTGCATCACCTACGCCTCCCTCGGCACCGACCTTGGCGGCTCGGTGCGCATCCCGTGCGCCATGTCCGGCATCGTGGGCATGAAGCAGTCGTTCGGGCGGGTCAGCCAGCGAGGGCTTCTCGCCACCAGCTTCAACGGCGACCACATAGCGCCCATGACCCGCAGCGTCCGCGACAACGCCCTCGTGCTGCAGGCCATAGCCGGCAACGACCCGCTGGACCCGAGCTCCGTACCCGTGCCCGTGCCGGACTTCTGCGCCGAGCTTGGGCGCGATTTGACGGGCCTCCGCATCGGCGTTCCGACCCATCACTACTTTAAGGAGCCAATCGATCCCAGCGTTGAATCGCTGGTCCGCGCGGCCATATCCAGGCTCGAGGGCATGGGCGCGGAGGTCCACGAGGTGGGCCTTGAGTGCGAGAAGTACATAGACCTCATGTACATCGGAATGGCGGCCGAGGGGTTCGTGACTCACGAGCCTCACCTGGAGACCCGCCGCCACCTGTACCGCCCCGAAATGGCCAGCCGCCTCCTGGCGGGGCAGTTCGTGCTCGCCAGGGACTATGTGAAGTCCATGAAGGCCCAGCGGCTCATCATGCAGGACTTCTTCCGCATCCTTCAGGATGTCGATGTGCTTGCCACTCCCACCGTGCCGATCACGGCCTTCCGTAAGGACGCTCACTCCATGGACGTGGGCGGCGTCACGGTGCCCGCGATGGACCTGGGCGCGCGCGGCCCGCAGGGCGGAGAGCCGCCGGTGCACGCGGCGCGGTTCCAGAACATCGCCTCGCGTAACACGAGGCTGTCCAACACGACGGGCCTGCCCTCGATCACGGTTCCCGCCGGCTTTGCCGACAACGGCCTTCCGGCCGGCTTCCAGCTCATCGGCAGGCCCTTTCAGGAACCGCTGCTCTTCGGCGTCGCCAGTCGCTGGGAAGCGGTGTCGCCGGCGGTTGGCAAGCTGCCCCCTGTGGCCTGACCGCGAGACGCTAGAGGAGGCTTCCAGCCAACTGTTTGTGACGCATTGCACTAAATTGACTTTGGAAATGTCGTCTTATAACGTGACTTGCACTAGAGAAGTGTAGGAATCAACTAGCTAGTGGGGGTGCGGAAGACGCTCCTGGCTTGCTTGTAAGTCGGTCTGGGAACTCTCAGTAGTTTCTACCGAAGTCACAACCGGAAATGAGCCCCAATAGGAGGAGAGATCATGAGGTTTGTTAGCAAGACGGCGATGACGCTGGCTGCGTTGCTGGCGTTGCTCGCGCTTGTCTTCGCTGTTGCTGCCTGTGGCGCAGCCGAAGAAGAAGAGCCCGACGAGGAGCCCGCGGCCGAGGAGGCCATGGACGACGATGCCATGGAAGAGGAAACCATGGCTGAGGAAACCATGGAAGAAGAGGCCATGGAAGACGAGACCATGGCTGAAGACACCATGGACGACGATGCCATGGACGACGATGCCATGGCTGCGGAAGTGGATGAAGCCGTCTACGCTCCGGAGCCCGTAGTTGGTGAGATATTCATCACGTCGGCTTCCGAGATCAACGAAGACAACATCTTCAAGGCCCGCGGCCTCTCGGTTTGGACGGACGACGCTCCGAACAGGGACAGCATCCTGAGACTGCGGGGCACTGACTATCCATCCTGGGACGTTGACAAGCGTGGCACCCCCACCGCACCGCAGCGCCTGATGGACGACACTCTCGTTCGATTCAGGGCAGACAACCCGATGGAGCCTTGGGACCTGAGGCCGCAGCCAAGCCTCGCCGAGTCCTGGGAGTTCGTGGACGACACCACGATCAGGTTCTCTCTGAGGCAGGGCGTGCACTGGGCAGACCAGTCTCCGGTCAACGGACGAGAGCTTGTGGCGGATGACGTGGTCTACAGCTTCGAGCGCAGACTCCAGCCGGGAGGCCGCCACGGCGCGACGCTAGGGCCGGTCACCGGCATAACCGCGCTGGACGACTACACGGTCGAGTTCAAGTTCGAGAACGCCTTCGCGCCGTTCATGACAGTTATCGGCATCACGCCTTACGTGATTCAGCCGCCGGAAGCTGAGGAAGAGTTCGGAGGCACCGACGACTGGGAGGCCACAATTCGGACAGGCCCATGGCAAATGGAGTCCTACGAGGTCGGAACACTGACGACCCAGGTCAGAAATGACAACTACTGGCGGGGCCCGAACGGCATAACCGGCGAGGATCTGCCGTACGCATCCAAGATATACGGCGTGGTAATCCCCGAAGAGGCGGCGGCAGTGGCGGCGTACAGGAACGGCCTGCTGGACGCCGGTCCGGCCTGGCAGATCTGGGGTGCATGGGGCGCCCTGAAGGACCAGATGATCACGTTCCTGGACAAGCCTGAGCTGGTGTACAACTACCATCCGGCGGGCGGCGGCGCCTGGACAACCTATTACTACGGCGCCAAGCTTGAGGGCCCGTTCGTGAACAAGAAGATCCGCTGGGGCGTGGCGATGTTTAACGACATCAGCTTCGAGGCGTGGGCGCCTTGTTGCGGCGGAGCTCAGCCGACGCGCTGGGCCGCGGCAGACAACCCCTGGTTCGTCCCGACCGAGGACCTGTCCCCTGACGGGCAGCAGTTCTACGTGAACTTCCCAGAGAACACGATGGACCTGGAGAAGGCCCAAGGCTTCGTCCGCGAGGGCAAGATCGAGCTCGGCCTGGACCCGGATGAGCCGATCAAGACCACGATGACCATCTCGCAGCCGGACACGGCGATCCTTGACATCGCCACCCGAATGGTTGCGGACCTGGCAAAGATCGGCATCGAGGCTGAGATCGTTGCTAACGACCAGAACGAGTTCCAGTCCGTTATAGCCGGCGACTTCACCGGACTTGTCGTCCAGTACGTCACGCCGGCGAAGGACCCGAATACGCTCTTCTACAACCGCTATCACAGCGACTCTGAGCTGAACCAGCCGGGCACGAACGACCCGTACCTTGACGAACTCATCATTAAGGGCCAGTCGACACTCGACCCGGCACAGAGAGAGCAGGTCTACAGGGACATCCAGATTCATCTGGCCGAGATGCAGTACGACTGGGCGGTCCCGAACTGGACCAACGAGAACGTATTCCCTGAGTGGGTCAAGAATCCTGGCCCGTTCACTACCGGCCGGTGGATCCAGGACATGTACCTGACGGCTTGGGTGGACGATGCTCATCCGTCCAGGACCAATTGGGAATGGGAAGAGTAGAAGATTCTTAGGAACAGGACAGGCCCCGCCCCCGGGGCCTGTCCTGTAGGAATCCTGGGCTGATCGCATAGAGCGTCCGTCCTTCGGACGCAGGCCTGATTGTTACCGTCGAGCCCAGGTGCCCCACCCGCTCCGGATCGGGGATCAGAGCGCTAAGACCTCCAGGTCCCCCGGACCTTTTGGGGTAGCTGAGACCCGGAAGGGGCAGATGGCTTGAACTTGACCGTGCTTGCTCCTCGGTGTGTGCGAAGGGTAGTTGGGAGGGGGCCCGCGTCGATTGATGTATGAAGGAGAAGGCCGATGCGTGTATATCTTCTGAGGCGCGTCTTGCTCTTGGTTCCCACGTTGCTGATCGCCTCGTTCTTCGTGGCGGGAATCGCACGCGTTATGCCCGGCGACGCTTTGCAGGCGTACCTGGGCGCGGGCCGGGACGTCTCCTCCGTACTGGGGGAACGAGAGCTTGCGATCTTGAAGGCAAGGCTCGGCCTCGACGATCCCTTCGCCGTCCAGTATGTGCGGTTCATCTTCGGATGGACCGACACCGAAGGGCGTGTGCTGCGAAGCGGCTTCGGCGATGGGGTCTGGCGGGAGCTGGGAGAGTTTGCCGCTGACCCGGTTACGGATCTGACGTTCATCACGAACAGGGACGGGTGGTCCGTGGGCAAGGAGGTCCTATGGGGCAGCACGGACGCCGGTCGCACGTGGACGCCCCAGCACAAGACCGACGATTCTATGAATGCGGTGGCGGCCGCCGACGTGGACCATGTCTGGGCTGTCGGCGACAACGGCACGATCTACTACAGCGAGGAAGGAGGCCGCCCCACGTCCGGTGGCGGCAGGCGTGAAAGCACATGGCTTGAACAGCCGTCCGACGTCACCGAGCATCTCAATGATGTTGCGGTGCTGGACGCCGATACTGCGTGGGTTGTAGGCAACGCCGGAACAGTCCTCGTAACCTCGGACGGCGGCGCGACATGGCGGTCGCAGAACAGCGGCACGTCGGAAAACCTGCATTCGGCTGCTTTCATTGACGCTGACAACGGCCTCGCAGTAGGGAACAACGGAACGGTCCTGCGCACGGCAGACGGCGGCACAACCTGGAGGATGGTGGACAGCGGAACATCTGCAAGGCTGCTGTCGGTGGCTTACTTCGGCACGAAGGCGGTCGCTGTGGGAGAGGGCGGCGCTGTAACCCAGAGCAACGACGCAGGAGTGTCCTGGCGGGTGTCCGATGTGTCTTACGTACTTCCTGGAGATGCCCCTGGCGAGCCAGTCCCGGTTGACGAGAATCTTCGGGGAGTTGGACTGGTAAGCGATCAACGGGGATTTGCCTTCGGAGATGGAGGTCTCATGCTGGAGACCCTGGACGGCGGAGCATCCTGGCAGCGCCTGCAGCTGATCGACCCGGATGACGAGCCCATTCCCGACAGGAATCTCCTGGCTGCCTGGCCAATAGTTAGCGAACGCTCCGGGGAGTACCGTTACTTCGTGGCATCGTCTAAGAGCTTTTGGAGCTGGGGCGCCGTTGGAGGTAACCTCGGCAAGTCGCTCGTCGGAACGCGCACCGTCACCGAGGATCTTTCGAGGACTCTGGCTCCCACGCTGCAGCTTGGAATCATGACGATTCTGCTTGCCACGGCTGTGGCGGTCCCGCTGGGCATCCTGTCTGCGGTGCGGCAGGACACGTGGATGGACTACACCGGCAGGACAGTCGCCATTGCCGGACTGGCGATCCCGAGCTTCTGGCTTGGCACGATGGTTATCCTGCTTCCCGCCGTTTGGTTCGACTGGTCCCCGCCGCTGCAGTACATCTTCTTTTTCGACAACCCGATGGCAAACCTAAGGTTCTTCGCCATACCTGTGCTCGTGGGCGGGCTGTTCGGCTCTGCCAGTGTCATGCGCATGACACGCTCCATGATGCTAGAGGTGCTCAGGCAGGACTACGTGCGTACCGCGTGGTCGAAGGGCCTGAGAGAGCGAGTGGTCATATACCGCCACGCGCTGAAGAACGCTTTGATCCCTGTGGTGACGATCATCGGCATGCAGATTCCATTGATCGTCGGCGGGCTGGTAATCATCGAGCGCCTGTTCAGCATTCCCGGCATCGGTCGGCTGCTTCTGGACGCGGTGAGACTGCGAGACTACCCGGTCATCCAGGGCATAAACCTGTTCTTCGCGGCGGCGGTGTTGCTCTCGAACCTAATCGTTGACATGACCTACGGCTGGCTCGATCCAAGAATTCACTACGGATAACAGAAATCTGAAGATCGTTCACGGCTGTCAAGGTCGCATGAGCAAGGATGTCACGCATGACAACTAGGACAACACAACCGGAGAGAGCAGAAGAAGTACTCGCAAGGGCCAAGTCCCGGGCCTGGTATATCGATCTCTGGATTCAGTTGGTCAAGACGAAGCCTCTGGCGACGGTCGGCTTGGTGATCATGCTCTTCTTCTTGGTCATCGGCATTTTCGCCACGTGGATCGCTCCGGAAGGTATCAACGAGCCCAACCTGGACAGGATCCGCACAGAGCTGGATGAAGATCAGGCCGCAGATGCGAGCCAGCCCGACTACGGCGTCTGGCACGTGCCCGGGCCAAGCTGGCGGCATCCAATGGGGCTGGACATCAATGGCAGGGATTTCATGAGCCTTGTCATCCATGGCGGCCGTACCTCGGTGCTTGTGGGAATCGGTACCGTCGCGTTCGGCATCTTCTTCGGCGCCGTTCTCGGTGTGGCCTCGGCATGGTTTGGCGGCAAGTTTGACCTGTTCATCCAGCGGATCGTGGACGCTTGGCTCACGTTCCCTGCTCTTCCCGTGCTCATAACGCTCGTGACAATCTTGCCAACCAGTGTCGGGTTCATGCCGCTGGCGGCGTGGGCCATGACCAAGATCATCATCGCTTTGGGCATTCTGTGGACGCCCTGGAACTCCCGGATCATCCGGTCCGCTGCGCTCGTAGTGAAGGAGAGCGAGTACGTGACCGCCGCCAGGGCGCTTGGCGCCAACGACGCGCGAATCGTGTTCGGTCACATAATGCCGAACGTCGCCGCGCCTATCATTACGCTCGCCACGCTGAGTCTCGGCGGCGCCATCCTCTACGAAGCGTCCCTGAGCTTCCTTGGCTATGGTGTGCCGCCTCCCAATCCCACGTGGGGAGGCATGCTGACGATGTCGCAGGTCACGCACGTGTTCAACGCGCCGTGGCTGGCGGTATTCCCCGGTATAGCGATCAGCCTGGTCGTTCTCGGAATCAACCTGCTCGGCGACGGCCTGCGCGACCTATTGGACCCGCGGCTCCGCGGTCAGACTTAGAAGAGCCGCTGCCCAGGACCGCATGAGGAGGACCGAGATGTGGAAGAGGCGGCTGCTGGCGGTGCCTGTCGCCGCGGCGCTCGCGGCCCTGCTCGCTGCGTGCGGCACGTCCAACGGCCCTGAGCTTCAGTTTGACGCCACGGCATACGACGCTGCCGCCGAAATCCAGCCGTCTGACGCAGTCCCGGACACGAACCCAGTCCGACAAGACGCGGCCTACCAGCCGGAGGCCGACAGGGCCATTGCGGCTAAGGTGGCGGCGGCCGCCTACATTTACGACTTTGCACGTGACGACGGATACCCATCCCATGACAGGATCGTCAAGGTTGCGAACTCGGCGGCGCTGTCGTCCTCCAGACCAACGACCCATCCAATGGAGAGGGGATGGAGCCCGGAGCCCAGCCTGGAGAGCGTTTCGGCTGTTGCGGCGGCGGACGCCAACAACGTGGGCAACGCCGTGGTTGCCGCAGCCGCCGGGCAGGCCACGGATTCTTTCGGCGACCCTGCGGTCGAGGCCAGCGTCCAGCTTGCGCCCGACATACCCAAAGCAGCCCTCCAGGACGCCTCGTTCACGCTGGTTACAGTGGAAACAGACCAGGGGGAACAGGTCATACTCATGCCCTCGGAGGACTACGTAAAGGTCTGCCCACATCGCCTTAGGATGGGGGACGAGTTCAGCGACATCGCTTTCGGAGAATTCTAGCCGGACCAGTTGTTCTTCCCGAAACCGGCTTCCCCGAGAACTTCAATTGAAGAATCCGTCGCCCCTTGAACCTGGGGACTTCTGATGTACCATTGGCGATGACCTCATATGGCGTCTAGAGTCGACGAGAGCAAGCAAGTGCGAATTCTGGGAGTAGCCGAATGGAACGCGTACAGCTAGCGGTCGTAGGAGCGGGAGCGGCTGGGGCATCGGCGGCGGTCGAAGCCGCCAGGGCGGGCCTCAGCGTCGTGCTCCTGGACGAGAACCCCCTCGAGCCGTCGATGATGGCCCAGGACGTGCCCCTGATGTTCGGCGAGCGGTACGTCAACACCGTTCGGAACCGCGCCCTGATGCTGGAACGGTACGTCTCCACCGGCGAGGCGCTTCAGCAGGCTGAGGAAGCCGGCGTGGATGTGCGTCTGGGCATCAGCGTCTGGGGCAGCTTCAAGAACGAAAACCACAGCTATCAGCACGAGTACCCGGTGCTGGGCCTCGCCGACCAGGAACACTCCTGGATAGTCGAGTATGAACGCCTGATAGTGGCCTCAGGAGCCCGCGACTTCGCATTGGCCGTCAATGGATGGGACTCGGCCGGTGTGCTGGGGGCGGGGGGGCTGCTGAGCCTCGCGAAACGATATCAGGCGCTGTCGTCCCGGAAACTGGTAGTCCTCGGCGCCAACGAACTCGGTCTGGAGGTCGCCGCAACGGCGACCGACCTGGGCCTTGAGGTCGCAGGCGTCGTGGACGTATCCGCCGAGCCGGTGGGCGCCGCAGTTACGAGCGAACTGGAAGCTCGCGGCATCCCGCTGCTGCTCTCGACCACGGTCCTGGAAGTCCAGACGGACGGTGACGAGGTCACCGGCGTCGTGGTCTCGGACGTGGGAGATGACCTCGCTCCGACAGGCGCGGCAAGGACGCTGGACTGCGACACCGTCGTCTTCGCCATCGGCCAGATACCGATGGCCGACATCGCCTACATCACCGGCTGCCAGATGGCCTTCAGGCCAGAGCTTGGCGGCTGGGCGCCGGAGGTCGACCACAACATGGAGACTAGCGTCCCCGGCGTGTTCGTCGCCGGAGACACGGCCGGCGTAACCGCCGGCGTGGCCACCGATGCCGCCATCGCCGTCGCGCAGGGCCGCATAGCGGGCACGGCCGCGGCACACAGTCTCGGCGCCGTAGACCAGGCCGCCGCTGACCGGAGGATCGCGGAGTTGACCCCGTCTGGAGGCCGGGACGGCGCTGGCGCTGCCGAGTACCGCCAGCGCTGGTTCGACGCCCTCCGGCAGTCCGGAGGCAGCGATGTGATGGTCTGCCGCTGCGAGGAGGTGACGCAGGGCGAGCTCCTGGACGTCTCGCCGCCTCGCTACCTGGGCTGGAACTCTGAGGAGATGAGCCGCCGCAACATCGACACCCTGCTGAAGGACGGCCCCGTGGACCAGGACCAGGTCAAGCGACTCACCAGGGCCGGCATGGGTTACTGTCAGGGCCGCCGCTGCCGCGAACAGGTGTCTATGCTGCTGGCCCACGGCACGGGAACGCCCCTGGCCAACGTGCCGCTTGCCTCCTATCGCGCGCCGTTGCGGCCGCTGCCTCTCAAGATAATCTACGCCCACGATGAAACACAGGAAATGAAGGACAGGTGGGCAGGCTGGCTGCACATGCCGCGCAACAGGAGAAGGGGACCGGTAGGAACCTTTCAGCCAGGACAATAGCCCGCCGGGCGTCGGCACGCATCGTGGGAACAGGTCTTAGCAGGTACAACTTCAGGAGAGTCCAATGGCATTCGACAAGGCCGAAGTAGTAGTCATAGGAGCAGGTGTTAGCGGCCTGAGCACGGCATGGTGGCTCGCCAAGGCCGGAGTCGACGTCCTCGTCATCGAAAAGGGTGTAATTGGATACGAGGCCTCGAGCCGCAACGGCGGCATGGTCGGCGCGGGCGGCGTGTCGGAGTTGAAAGACCGCGCCCTGCGCATGGAGGCTGCGCGCCTCTGGCCGACCATGGACGACGAGCTTGGCTATCCCACCGAGTACGAGCCGGGCACCATCAACGTTGCGCTGAACGAAGAGTCGCTGGAATTCCAGAAGGAAATGGTCCCCGAGATGCAGGAGATGGGTGTCGACGCCAAGCTGCTGGACTCCGACACGATCAGGGACATGGCGCCTCTCATCTCGCCGCGCGTCCTCGGCGGCCTCTTCAACCCCATGGGCGGCCACGCCAACCCGCAGCGCTCGGTGCAGGCGTACGCCTGGGCGGCGCAGGACCACGGCGCCCGCATACTGCAGCACGTGACCGTGACCGGCTTCAAGGTCGAGGGCGAGAGCGTGACCGCGGTCGAGACGTCCGAAGGCGACATCGAGACAAACTTCGTCGTCTCCGCCGCCGGCCCGCAGACCACCGCGCTCGCCGAAATGGTCGGCGCGTTCGTGCCGACGTCGCCGTTCCGGCCCGAGATCGCCGTCACGGCGCCGCTGGAGCCGATGTGGTCAGGCGCGTTCAGCGGCAACGGCCTCTACGGCCGGCAGACGAAGCGCGGCAACCTGGCGTACGGCGGCGGCCCGCACGAGTGGACCGACATCGACGACATGGACTCGCCCAGCAAGCCGAACACGCACATCATCCGCAACATCGCCCGCCGCATCTACGAGTTGTGGGAGGGCGCCGGAGACGTGCCGCTGATCCGCAGCTGGGCTTGCATCGTCGAGACCACGCCCGACTACTCGCCGATCATCGACACGCTGGACCACGCGAACAACTACGTCGTGGTGACCCTCGCGAGCTTCGGCTTCGCGCCCTCGCCGGCGACCGGCAAGGTCGCGGCGGACCTCGTCATGCACGGTGAGTCGTCGATAGATATTGACGGTATTCGCCTGAGCAGGTTCAAGGACCTCCCCAGGAACTGGCGCGAGGAGTACAACCGGGAGAAGGGCGACTACAACACATAAGCGCCCGCGGGCGCGGCTCTAGCTCATACGATGGTAGCCGCCGTTGCCCTCGAAGTCGTGGCTGGTCCAGGCGCCGATGTCGCGCCCTTGGTGAACGTGGATGATCATCTCCTGTCGGGGTATGCCCACGGAGTTGAGGAGTTGCCCCTCCATGGCGTCCAGCACCTCCTGGATGTCCTCAGTGGTCAGCCGCTCCGCCACGCTCAGCGAGGAGTGCACTACGTTGTCGGCGTAATGCAGGTCGAGCCTCCCCACAAACTGCTCATCCTCCACCACGGTGTAGCACTCCGAGTACTCAGTGCGGCACTCGCGCTCGAATAGGTACTTGGACATTGTCAATCGCTCCATGCGGCCGCATTGGCCGCCGCTTTACGTCCTGATCTGGCCCTCGCCGACCACCGTCCACTTGTAGGAGGTCAGCTCCCGTAGTCCCATCGGCCCGCGCGCGTGCAGCTTGTTGGTGCTGATCGCCACCTCCGCGCCGAGCCCAAGCTGGCCGCCGTCGTTGAACCGCGTGCTGGCGTTGACCAGCACCACCGAAGCGTCAACCTCGTCGAGGAAGCGCTCGGCGGCGGTGGAGTCCTCCGTCACGATAGCCTCCGAGTGGCCCGACCCGTACGTCTCGATGTGCTCCAGCGCGTCGTCGAGCGAGTCGACCACCTTGACGGAGGCTATCAGCGCCAGGTGTTCCCGGCCCCAGTCGCTCTCCGCGGCCTTTGTTACCTGCGAGCCGTTCAACGGTTCAAGCAGGCTGCGGCTTCGGCGGTCGCATCGCATCTCCACGCCCGAGTCAGTCCAGCGCTTGCCGATCTTGGGCAGAAACGCCGGGCTAATCGCCGAATGCACGAGCAACGTGTCCAGCGCATTGCACACCGAGGGGCGCTGCACCTTCGCGTTGTGCGCGACCTCCATGGCCATCTCGACGTCGGCTGCCGCATCGACGTACACGTGGCAGACGCCGATACCGCCGGTCACAGCCGGCATCGCGGCTTCCTCGGCCACGCGCCTGACGAGCTCGGCGCCGCCTCTTGGAATCATCAGGTCTATGTACTCCGTCATGCGGAGCATCTCGCCCACAAGCTGACGGTCGGTCGAGTCCACGAACTGCACCGCCTCCTTCGGGCCGCCCGCCTTCGCGATGGCGTCCCTGACGATACCGGCCAGCGCCGCATTCGAGTGGAAGGCCTCCCGCCCGCCTCGCAGGATCACGGCATTGCCCGCCTTGAAGCAGAGCGATGAGATGTCGATCGTTATGTTCGGCCGGCTCTCGTAGATGGCCCCGATGACTCCGAGCGGAACTCTGCGTCGCCGTACCTCTAGGTCGTTCGGCAGAGTGCGCTCTTCGAGGACCTCACCCACCGGGTCCGGCAGGTCGACGATGCTCAGCACATCGTCCGCTATGGCCGACAGCCGCTCCTCGGTCAACAGCAGCCGGTCGAGCACTGCCTCCGAGATTCCCTGCCTCCTCGACTCCTCGCAGTCCACGGAGTTGGCGTCGAGTATCTCAGCGGATCGGTCCCTCAAGTTCGCTGCGATGTTCCGCAGGCCGTCGTTCTTGATCTCGGTCGGGAGCCGCGCCATTTCGCGGGACGCCTTTCGGGCGGCCTTCGCTTTCGAAGTCAAGCTGTCCACAACGTTCTGCATACTCACCTCCGCGATGGCGGCTGCGCAAACACCATCATGTTATTGCGGTGCACAACTTCCGCTCCGTACTCGTAGCCCAAGATGTCCTCGATGTCCGTAGACTGGCTTCCCTTGATGCGTTCCAGTTCCTGGGCGCTGTAGTTGCAGAACCCCGCCGCGATCTCCCGGGAAGAGTCCCAGATCGGAACGATCTCCCCACGCTCGAAGACTCCGCAGACCGACGATACCCCCGCTGGAAGCAGGCTTCGATTGCCGTTGGACACCGCGTGCGAAGCCCCGTCGTCGACCACAACCCGGCCCGTCTGGCACTTGCCGGCCACCATCCAGCGGCGCCGGCTCTCCGTCTTGGTCCCCGAGGCGGGGATGACCGTGCACTTTGGCCCTTCGCCGCTCTCCCTTCGCCTGGAGACAACGGCATCGAGGGCGTCCTTGGCGAGACCGCTGCATATCACCACTTCCGTGCCCACCTGTGAGGCCACGCGCGCGGCCTCCAGCTTGGTGACCATGCCGCCGCGCCCCTTGGGGTCGGCGGATGGCCCTGCCATGTCTCTGATCGCGGCCTCCACGTTCTCCACGCTGTGGACGAACTCAGCCTCGCCGGGATTCAGTCGCGGGTCCGATGTGTACAGCCCGTCGACCTCTCCCAGCATCACCAGCAGGTCCGCGTCAACCAGGTTCGCGGCCATCGCGGACAGGTTGTCGTTGTCGCCGAACACCTGCCCCACGAGTTCGTCGACGGCCACAACGTCGTTCTCGTTGATTATCGGCACCACGCCCTGCCGCAGTAGCGCCAGGAGCGTGTTGCGGGCGTTGAGGTAGCTGAGCCGGTCGCTGACGATGTCCCTTCGCGTCAGCATGGCCTGCGCCACCGGGATTGGCCGGGCGCGCCCCGCGAACAGGCTCGCGTAGCGTCGCATCAGCTCCACCTGTCCCACCGCCGCCAGCGCCTGCCTCTGCACGACGCTCTCGAGCGGCGGAGCGGCTCCTCCCTGCGCTGCTCCGAGAATGTGACGGCCTGCGGCCACCGCGCCCGATGTCACCACCACCACGTCCAGCCCGGATTCGTGCAGCCTGGATATTTGGCCCGCAAGGTCTTCCATTACCTCGTCGTTCAGGCTGTTTCCCCCGTGCGTCAGTAGCCCGGTCCCGAGCTTAACGACAACTTTGCTGTACGCGGCTTCGCGGTCCTGGCTGGCGGTCACTGTGGATGCAACGTGCCTTTTGAAGGTCATTGGAGGATATCGGTGGAGAGTACGGCCCGCTGGAAGGACGCCGTCGTTCGATTATACCAATCGACGCCATCGCCAAACGTTTGCCGGTGTCGGCATATAATGGCGGGAGTGCCCGCACCTGGGACAATTACACACAATCGGAGCGATCAGACATGGACGTAAACGGCGCAGTTGCCCGCATTCTGAAGACCGAACAGGTGGAGTGGGTGTCCTGCTTCCCATCCAATGAGTTGATCGAGTCCGTGGCCAAAGAGGGCATACGCACGCTCATGTTCAGGCAGGAGCGCGGCGCCGTCATGGCGGCCGACGGCTTCAGCAGGCTGAACGACAGGAAGAAGTTTGGCGTCGTCATTACGCAGGGAGGCCCCGGCTCCGAAAACTCGATGGGCGGCATAGCCCAGGCCTTCGGCGACAACGTCCCGATTCTGTACTTCGCGGGCGGCCCTTCCCTTGACCAGTATGCCGTCAGGCCGAACTTCTCCCCCGCTCGTACATACACCACCGTCTCGCGTCACGCTGAGGTGATCAACGATCCCGCCCAGGTCTCGGCCACGATGCGCCGGGCGTTTCACGCCCTGCGGAACGGACGCCCGGGCCCCGTGGTTATCGAAATCCCCGGCGACGTCGCCGGACGGGAGGTCCCCGAGGGCGCCCTCGACTACCAGCCGCCCAAGCGCGCGATTCAGTCCCCGTCTCAGGACGACGTAAACTCGGCAGTGGACCTGCTCTTGAACGCGCGCAAGCCCGTAATCTGGTCCGGTATGGGCGTGCTGCTCGCGGGCGCAACCGAGGAGCTGAGGGAGTTGGCCGAGCTTACGGAGATTCCCGTTTACTGCTCCATGCCGGGCAAGTCCTCTTTCAACGAGCGCCATCCCCTCGCGTTGGGCTCTGGCAGCGGCGCGACCTCCCTGCCCGCGAGACGCTGGCTACAGGAGTCCGACGTCCTGTTCGCCGTCGGCTCCAGCTTGACTCGCACGAGCTACGGCCAGCCGATTCCGGACGACAAAGTCATCATCCATAACGTGGACAGCATCGAAGACATCAACAAGGACTACAACGTTGACGTTGGACTGCCCGGCGACGCCGCTGCGACGCTGCGCGCGATGTTGGCCGAGGTCAAGTCCAGGCTTGGAGAGAACGGCCGAAAAGGTCAGTCCGAAGTTGCCGCCGAGATCGCCTCGGTCAGACAGGAGTGGATGTCCCAGTGGACGCCGCTGCTCAACTCCGACGAAGTCCCCATCAACACCTACCGTGTCATCGGCGAGTTAGAGCGCAACCTTGACCACGACAACAGCGTCGTCACGCACGACGCTGGCGCGCCGCGAGACACGATCATGCCCTTCTACACGGCCACAACGCCACACAGCTACATCGGCTGGGGCAAGACCACGCACCTCGGCTATGGCATCCCGCTGATGATCGGCGCGAAGCTGGCCAAGCCGGAACGGTTCTGCCTGAACTTCATGGGCGACGGCGCATTCGGCATGTCCGGCCTCGATATCGAGACGTCGGTAAGAGGAGGCGCTCCGATCACCACCGTGGTCCTCAACAACGCCGGCATGGCCACCTATCCGGGAGGCTACCCGACCGCCAACGAGCTTTTCGGCACCACGCGCATGACCG
The DNA here is from genome assembly GCA_965116985.1 of Dehalococcoidia bacterium. Classification (GTDB taxonomy): domain Bacteria; phylum Chloroflexota; class Dehalococcoidia; order Lucifugimonadales. The sequence goes on from OZ220745.1 coordinate 1,747,188, forward strand.
GCGACTACGCCAAGATCGCGGAAGGCCTCGGCGCAGTGGGAATCACGGTCACACAGCCCTCCGAGCTGGCGTCCGCGATCGCCCAGGCCCAGAGACTCAACGCCGAAGGCAGGTCCGCCCTGATAGACGTCCACTCGAACATGGAACCCAGCCGCTCCACCTACTAACAGACGCATCCAATCAGCTATTTGGACTACTAGTTTTCCTTGTGCCTGTACAGATTTGGACGGGCACAAGGCTAGTGTTGGGAGGCGGGTTTCAAACCCGCCCTCGGGCACAGGCGAGGGCCAAACGGACCCACTCGAGGCGTCCGCCAACGAGCGTGACTGGGAACCCTCCTGGCTTGCATGAGACTCCAAACCCGCGTCCCTTAGCCGAAAACTACCCATGACCATCGAAGTCCGGACAGACGGCGCTCACGGCCCGCCGGTGATCGCCATCCACGGCGGCCCCGCGGCAGGCGGGACCATGGCGCCCGTGGCAAGACGCCTCGCCGCCTCGTTCCGCGTGTACGAGCCGATTCAGCGAGGCAGTGGAGAGCGCCCGCTAACGGTTGCCCGCCACGTCGAAGACCTGCGCGAAGTCGTCGAGGCCATTCCCGAAGGCATCCCCGCGCTCGTCGGCCACTCCTGGGGAGCCATGCTCGCGCTCTCCTTCGCGGCAGCGCATCCGCCTCTCGCCGGCCCAGTGGCGCTGATCGGCTGCGGCACGTTCGACGTCGACTCAAGACGCGCATTTCAGGCCGCCTGCGAAGCCCGCATGGACGATGATGCCCGAGAGGAGATGCACGAGATCGAATCGTCCGCAACAGACCCGGAAGAGCGAATCAGGCGCATTGGAGAACTCTATTCACGCCTGTTCGCCTACGCCCCGTTGGACACTGAAGCAGAGCAGACCACAATCGATGCCAGGGCACACGAAGAAACGTGGAACGACATGATTCGTCTGCAGGACGAGGGCGTCTATCCGGCCGCCTTCTTGTCGGTCCGAGCGCCCGTGGTGAAGCTGCACGGCACGCACGATCCGCATCCGGGCCGGATGATATACGCCAATCTCAGGCAACACGTGCCCCACATCGAGTACAGGGAGTGGGCTAGGTGCGGCCACGAGCCGTGGCTGGAGAGGGCCGTCCGGGAAAACTTCTTCTCCGCACTCGCCGCCTGGCTTAACGCGCAGTTCACCGATGAGCCGTCAACAGCGTGAAGTGAAAAGTGGAGCGGGAGACCGGATTCGAACCGGCGACAGCCTGCTTGGAAGGCAGGGGCTCTTCCACTGAGCTACTCCCGCTCACGGCCGGTGGCAGTCCGCCGTTTCATTGTACCAGCGACGTACATCCGGCATGATGAACGCTGACAAAGCGCCGCTTACGTCGCACGCATGATGGACCAGCCAACAGAAGAAAGCTCAAGACTCGCGGGACCTCGCAGTCGCACGAACAGGACGCACGTAATACCGGCGGAGGCCGGCATCCGGATGTTGGGCTGGGCGCCGCCAAGTCCAGGAAGCTGGGTACGCTAGTAAGGTGAGTTGGAGGGAGGCCGGAATCAACTTGAGAAAGCCCGAGACTAACGTGCGCCTGTTGACACTGACGCTCGTCTCCGTCACGTCATTGCTGCTTCTCGCGTGCAACGGCACGGACGAGCCCCCTTCCGCCACTCCTGCCCCGGCCGCCGTAACGCAGACGGCCGTCGCTACCGCTGAACCGGAAGCCGAGCTGCCGTCTACTTCAACGCCACCGGTCTCAGTGGCATCGGAGCCTACACCCACTCCGACTGTCGAGTCATACGACCTGGCCAACGTGATCGTGCCTGCGGTGCCTGTGCCCTCGCCCACGCCGTTCAGGACCGCGCAGCACCCACAGCAGGGCCGGCTCGAACTCACGCAGGAGCGGACGATAGAGATCAGGAGGCTCATACCCAAGCGTCCAATCCAGTGGGAGTTCATTTCACGCGATCAGCTTCGTTCCAACCTCATGGAGATCCTCGAAGAGGACCGCGACGAAATACTGGCGGACCAGAAGCTCTATCAGGCGCTCAGGCTCATCGGCCCGGACGATGTCTTGTACGACATCTGGCTGGACGTGCTCAGTGAAGGCGTTGCTGGCTACTACCACCTGGAAGAGGAGAAGCTCTACGTAATCTCGGACAGTCCGGAGTTCTCACCGCTCAACCTGGTGACCCACGCTCACGAGACCACCCACGCCTTGCAGCAGCAAAACTTCGACATACACGCCACCCGCGAGGCACTTGAGGGAAACAGTGATGCCTCCGCCGCATTCACCGCACTGATCGAAGGTGACGCCAGCATCGTAGAGGCCGTCTACATGATCGAGTTCTTCTCCGAGGAGGAACAACAACTGGCCCGCGATGAGAGCCAGGCCGGGGCATCGGACTCGCTGCGAAGCGCTCCATACGTGGTCAGAAGACTATTCTTCTTCCCGTACCTGGACGGCTTCACGTTCGTCCGCGACCTGCTTGGTGTCGGTGGATGGGACGCCCTCAACGACGCCTACGAAAACCCGCCCCTGTCAACGGAGCACATCCTCCACATAGACCGTTTCCTGGCTCGCGATAAGCCGGTCGAAGTGGTACTGCCCGCGCTCGCTGGACGACTCGGAGACGGCTGGGAAGAGTTACGCAGAGACACCTTGGGCCAGCACATGCTGCTAACTTACCTGGAAACTGACCTGCCGCCGCCTTACGCCTTCTCAGCTTCAGCGGGCTGGGGAGGAGACAGGTACGCTCTGATCGAGGGCCCGCAGGGTGAGCTTGCGCTCGCGGCAGTCATTGCCTGGGACACCAGAGACGATGCCGTTGAGTTCCTCGAAGCATTCCACAGCCACCTGGAGCGTAAGTCTGGCCTGGAGTGGGAACCCCTGGACGAATCGGAGGCGCGCTATCGGCTGAACTCCAGCACCCAGACCATCACCCTGATTCGCGACAGCAAGACCGTCAACCTCGTCTTCGCCCCCAACGTGACAGTGTCGGAGACTCTGACCGAGGCCCTGGCAGAAGCAACCCAGTCCCCATAGCGCGTCGTCGCTCTCAGACCACCGGCCCAACTCCCAGCCTCCACCAACCCCAACGACGTCCGAACTATCACTACGCCACAAATCACGCATATTCACCCAACCTGCCACTCTGCTGCCACCGAAAGTCATCCCGCCTGACCCAATTGTCATCCCGAGTCCTTCAAGGGACCTAAGGCCTCCCCCAGAAACCCACGCCGCACCAGGCGTACCACGACTTCAGCGGCCCTTCCGGCATCGCCGTAGGCGAACACCCACGGCCCCTTGCCTTCAGCGAACAGGTGAACTACGAACATTGAACAACCCGTCCGTCGCGCCCCTGCCGTGGCCTGCTGATATAATGGCCGAACTTTCCAGACGGGCTGCCTTTAACCTCCCGCTGGATGTTCGTCGATAGCGATTGGGGGACTCTCGAACGTGTCAACACCGGAAACTGACCGCCAGAGTCGGCCCACCTCTGCCGATAGTCTGGCAGCCACCGCCCGACACATCCGGCGCCACATCCTGAACATGACCGCGGAGGCCGGCAGCGGCCATCCCGGCGGATCGCTCTCCGCCGTCGAGATCGTGACCGCCCTCTACTTCAGCGTGATGCGCCACGATGCCTCCAACCCAAAGTCGTCGGACCGCGACAGGTTTGTGCTGAGCAAGGCCCACGCCTGCCCGGTCCTCTACGCGGCCCTCGCTGAAGCTGGCTACTTTCCCGAAGCAGAGCTCTCCACATTTCGCAAGCTCGACAGCCGCCTCCAGGGCCACGCCCACGTGAAGACGCCCGGAGTGGAGATGTCGGGCGGCTCCCTGGGTCAGGGACTCTCCTTTGGAGTCGGCGTGTCCCTGGCCATGAGACTGGACGAAAATCCTTCGAGGACCTACGTGCTGCTTGGTGATGGCGAGTGCGACGAGGGCCAGATCTGGGAAGCGGCCATGTCCGCCTCGCACTACGGGCTGGACAACATCGTGGCCATAGTGGACCGCAACGGCATCCAAAACGATCGCTTCACCTGGCAGGTCATGAATCTGGAGCCGCTGGCCGACAAGTGGCGCGCCTTCGGCTGGCACACGCTGGAGATCAATGGCCACGACATCGAAGAGGTGCTTGGCGCCTTTGACGAAGCGGAGTCAACGAAGGGCAAGCCGACCGCGATTATCGCCAAGACGGTAAAGGGCAAGGGCGTGGACTTCATGGAGAACAACCCGGACTTCCACGGCAAGGCGCCCACGCCGGAACAGCTCGAAGCCGCGCTGGCCGCCCTGGACTGATCTCAGCGCAGGACTGGCACTCGAATATGGAACGGACTGAATCTACAAGAGAGGCCGTAGGAAGAGCGCTGGTCGAGATAGGCCGGTACACGCCCGACCTCGTGGTCTTGGGCGGCGACCTCAACAAGTCCACGTTCACCAATCTGTTCGACGCTGAGTTTCCGGACAGGTTCTTCGATTTCGGCCCGGCGGAGCAGAACATGGTGAGCGTGGCCGCCGGCATGGCTGCCTCGGGCAAGACCGCCGTGGTCAGCACATTCGCCGTGTTCGCCACCAGCAGGCCGCACGACCAGCTCCGGGTGGGAGTGTCGCAGGCAAACTTAAACGTCAAGGTCATAGCCACGCACGCCGGGATCATCACCGGCGAAGACGGCGTATCCGCCCACGCTGTAGAGGACATCGCCATCATGTCGGCGCTCTCTGGGTTCAAGGTCATAGTGCCCGCGGACGCCGTCGAGGCGGTGGCGGCCGTGAAGCACGCCGTCAATCACCCCGGCCCCTACTACGTGCGCCTCTCTCGTCCGGCCACTCCTGTGATCTATGGTGACGCTTACAAGTTCAGGCTTGGCAAAGCTGGCACCTTGCGTGAGGGCTCGGACGTCGCAATTGTAGCCTGCGGGATCATGGTCAAGACTGCGCTGGACGCCGCGGAGGCCCTGGCCTCCGATGGAATCGAGTGCGAAGTCCTCAACATGCACACCGTCAAGCCACTGGACGGGGAAGCGATACTCGAAGCTGCCAGGAAGGCGGGTGCGGTCGTCACCGCGGAGGAACACTACCTTTCAGGAGGTCTCGGCAGCCTGGTGGCCCAGACGCTCGGCTCCGGACATCCAACCCCGTTAGAGATGGTCGGACTGGAAGGCTACACAGAGTCCGGACAACCGGACGAGCTCCTGGAGAAGTACCGCATCTCTAAGCGCGACGTCATCGAGGCGGCCAAGCGGGCCGTGGCCCGCAAGAACTGACGGGAACGTTCCTACCTGAGCAGCCTCATCAGGTTGCGCGGCCCCTTGCCTGTGGCGAAGGCCCGCATCATCTTCTGGGCCTCACGGAACTGGTTCAGCAGCTGGTTGACGTCATGCGCCGAGGTCCCGCTGCCCCGCGCGATCCGGCGCCGCCGGCTTCCGCCGATGATCGCTGGACGTCCGCGCTCCTCCGGCGTCATCGACTGGATGATCGCCTCCATCCTCTTGAACTGGCTCTCGTCAACGTCGTTGGCGCTTAGCTTCCCCTTCAGGCTTCCGCCCATCCCGGGGATCATGTCTAGGACGTTGCTCAGCGGCCCCATCTGCTGAAGCTGCTGGAGCTGTTTCAGAAAGTCCTCCAGGTTGAAGTCGGCCTTCCTGATCCTCTTGACCGTCTCCGCCGCTTCATCCTGGTCGAAGGTCGACTGCGCCTTCTCGATCAGCGTGAGCACGTCCCCCATGCCCAGGATGCGGGACGCGAGCCGCTCCGGGATGTACGGCTCGAGCGCGTCCGTGCGCTCGCCGGTCCCAATGAACTTGATAGGGACGCCCGTCACCGAGGTTATGGAGAGCGCGGCTCCGCCTCTCGCGTCACCGTCCAGCTTCGTGAGCACAAGACCCGTGAGACCGATCCGGCTGTGGAACTCCTCCGCCACCTGCACGGCCTCCTGGCCGGTCATAGCGTCCACGACAAGCAGCGTCTCGCACGGTGACACCGCCTCCGAGACGCCCTGCAACTCCGCCATCAGCTCGTCGTCCACCTGGAAGCGGCCAGCCGTGTCCACGATCACCCAAGACGCGCCGAGTTCCGCGCCCCGATCGACGCCTGCCCTGGCAACGGCTTCCGGAGACGAGCCTTGTGGGTCCTCCGAGTGCACAGGCACGCCTATCTGCTCGCCCAGCGTCTCTAGCTGGAGGATAGCCGCAGGCCTCTGAAGGTCGGCGGCAACAAGGGTCGCGGACTCTCCGGATCCCTTGAGATGCGCGGCGATCTTGGCAGAGGTGGTCGTCTTGCCCGACCCGTTCAGTCCCACCATCAGCAACACCGAAGGAGCGGAGGCCGCCGGCTCCAGCGCCTTCACGGCGCCTCCCAGGACCTCAGTCAGCTCCCCGTTGGCAATCTTGACGACCTGCTGGCCCGGACTGAGGCTCTTCAGCAGCTCCTGGTCAAGGGCGCGCTCCTTGATTCGACGGATGAAGCTCCTGACCACCCTGAAGTTGACGTCCGCTTCCAGCAGGGCGATTCGGACTTCCCTGAGGGCGGCGTCCACGTCCTGCTCGGTCAGGACGCCCTTGTCGCCAAGTCGCCTGAATATGCCGGTGAGCTTCTCTGAAAGATTTTCGAACATGCACCCAGCCTACATTCCAAGGGCTAGCCTAGTCCAGCAACACCCGTGAACTACCATCACTGCTCCTCCGCCAGCCCCCTTAGCAGGCCGATCGCCAGCGCGGCGGCCTCTCCCATTCGCACAGGCTGAACGAACTCAATCACATCGTCCGGGGAGTTGATGCGGGAGAAGTCGTCCGCCAGGAAAAACAGCGTCGGCACGCCGATGTTCTCGAACGGCGCGTGGTCGCTGGTGAACGGGCCGATGCTGAGCCTGTGCGCCGGGTCGATGCCATGCTGCTGACCGTAGTCGGTCACCATTCGAGCGAGGTCCGCGTGGCCAAGCACGGCGGTCACGGGCCCCGTCCCCAGCGCGTCGAAGTTCAACATGGCCAGTAGCGGCTCCCGCTCTTCTTCAGAAAGGCTGTCCACATAGAAGATGCTGCCGTGGAGACCCTCCTCCTCCGCGCCAAACAGCACGACTCGCAGTGTGAATGGAAGCGTCTCGTCGGCCAGTTCGCTGGCCACTGTGAGCACGGTCGCCAGCCCGGAACCATTGTCGTTAGCCCCCGGCGAGTCCGGCACCGTGTCGTAGTGCGCCCCCAGTACGACAACCCCGTCAGCGCTCCCCGTCCTCTCGGCAATGACGTTCTGCGAAGGCGCCTCATGGTCGGCGATCGAGAGCGAGAAGGCCGAGCCTGCATCCCCGGCCAACTCCAGCAACGCGTCGGAGTCCTCCTGCGATACAGCCACCGCGGGAATCGCACTCTCTGAACCAAGAGAGCCTCGATACAAGCCCGACGAATGATTGTAGATGACTGCCCCGACTGCGCCCGCGTCCGCAACTCTGTTGACCTTCTCCTCGAACGTAATGACGCCGCGCTCGATGAGGGCAACCTTGCCGGCAAGTCCGTCTTCGGGAACGTCTCCATCCTGGGCCAGGCCAACGTACGCCAGCGGGCCCTCGACATTGCCCCGGGCGCTGAAGGTCAGCGGAATGGCCCGGAACTGCGCCGCGTCAGCTCCCGTGGAGGCCGCCTCGGTCTGTACGGTGCGATAGGTGAACAGCTGAACAGTCGTCTCGTATCCCATGTCCAGCAAGGTCTCCCTTAGCTGGCTCGCGGCAATCCTTTCTTCCTCAGTCCCGCTGGCCCGAGGGCTCAGGTTGTACGTCAGGTCTTCCAGCCTCTCCCATGCCTGCTGCGACAGCTGCTCGACGTCGGTGGGTTGCTGGTCCGCGGCGGCAGTGCCCGGAATCGCAGTGGCAGTCGCGACTGGTGCCGCCCGAGTTGGAGACGCCGTGACCGTCTGCGTTGCTTCGGTCCCGACGGCCACTGCGGTAGCAGTATTGGGCGTGGCTGTGGCGCCAGGTTCGCTTGTGCCGCATGCGGCCCCGAGCGCCGCCAGCGCCACTAGCAGCGCAATCAGCACCCGCGAGGACTTGGGTTTCAAGGCATCGGAAAGCATGGCTCTCTTAACTCTAGGTACGACTGCGCCACGCTACGGGATTCGAGCGTTGCGCCAACAGAGCACGAGCCAGCTTGGCCAAATTTTGGCCAGCCTTTGGCAAGGCAAACGTCAGGGCGAGTCTATTTGGAGGGTCGGCGTCCTCTAACGGGATGGACTTCGGCCGTTCCGGTCGCCCGACTCGCCGGGCTTCGTCGCCGCCTTGATTCGCTCCTGAATGCCGAGGTCAACAGCGGTGATGGAAGCCACGCTGTCGCCGGAATCGAGCTTGAACACGCGGACACCCTGCGTGGCACGCCCGATGTTGGCGATCTCGGACATGTTCGTCCGGAGGACCTGCGCCTTTCGTGAAACTACGTATACTTCGCGCGCCGCGTCAACGATCTGGGCCGCAGCCACCGGGCCGGTCTTCCTGGTAATGTTGAATGTCTTGAGGCCGATGCCTCCCCTCTTCTGTGGGCGATAATAGCGGAGTTGGGTCAACTTGCCGTAGCCATTCCGGCTGACCACAAGTAGCCTTCCCTCAGGCACGACCACGTCCATGGCAACAACCTTGTCGCCATCGCGCAGTGTAATGCCCTTGATGCCGCCCGCTCCCCTCTGATGCGGCGTGATCTGGATCGCCGGGAATCGAATCGACTGGCCGTTCTGCGTCACCATGACCAGGTCGTCTTCCTCGTTGCAGAGCGTGGCGGACACGAGGTCGTCGCCTTCCCTGAGGTTCATGACTATCAGGCCGGCGCGGCGCACGTTAGCGATGGCCTCCAGTGAGAGACGCTTAATGAGGCCCCGCCTTGTTGCCATCAACAGGTACCTGTCCGACTGCTTGAGGGTCTCAACCGAGATGAGCGCCTTGACATGTTCGTCGGACTGAAGCGGGATTACGTTCACGACGGGAACGCCCCGCGTATTCCGCGATGTGTCCGGCCGCAACTCGTAGCCCTTCAACGGCAGAACTCTGCCCTTGTCCGTGAAGAACAGCAGAGTGTCGTGCGTATCCAGGACCAGAATATGGTCCACAGGGTCGTCCTCGCGTGTGACCATGCTGAGCACGCCCTTCCCGCCGCGGTGCTGGTTGCGGTAGGTGTTCGCGAGAATGCGCTTCACATACCCGCCTCGGCTGAGCGTGACCACGATCTGCTCGTGCGGTTCGTAGTCCTCCCGGCTGAGGTCGTGGTCTTCGAAGCTGATGTCTGTGCGGCGCTTGTTCCTTACCTTCTTCTTGAGCTCTTCGGTCTCTTTCTTTACCTCGGCCAGGACAAGTTGAGGGCTCGCAAGTAGCTCCTCCAGCTCCTTGATCGTCTGCTGAAGCTCCTGGTACTCGTTCTCGATCTTCTCCCTCTCAAGGCCAGAGATGCGGCGCAGCTGCATGTCCAGAATCGCCTGCGCCTGTACGGTGTCGAGGTTGAAGTTCGCAATGAGGCCCTGCCTTGCGGAATCTACGTCCTCAGAGTTGCGGATCAACTGGATGACTTCATCCAGGAACTCCAGTGCGATCCTGAGCCCCTCCAGGATGTGTGCCCGCTCCCTCGCCTTCCGCAACTCGAATTCGGAGCGCCGGGTGATGACCTCCTTCCGGAAGTCGATGAAGTGGTTCACAGCCGCCTTCAGGTTGAGCACCTGCGGCATGCCGTTCACCAGAGCCACCATGTTCACCGCAAACGTCGTCTGCAGCGCCGTCAGCTTGTGGAGGTTGTTGAGCACCACGCGCGGCTGTGCGCCGGCCCGCAGCTCAATGACAACCCGCATGCCGTCGCGGTCGGACTCATCGCGGATGTCGGAGATGCCTTCCAGCCGGCGTGTCTTTGCCAGACCCGCGATCTTTTCTACGAGCGCGGCCTTGTTCACCTGGTAGGGCAACTCGTCAATGATGATTCGAGAGCGACTGCCGCGCGGCACGTCCTCTATGTGCGTCTTGCCTCTGACCGTTATGTGGCCCTGGCCGGTCTCGAACGCCTCCCGCACCGCATCGAGACCCATGATCGTCCCGCCGGTCGGAAAGTCCGGCGCCTTCACCGATCGCATCAACAACTGTATGGAAAGTTCAGGATCGTCAATCAGCCGGATGATGGCGTTGCAGATCTCTACAGGGTTATGTGGCGGAATATTCGTCGCCATGCCCACGGCGATCCCCGAACCGCCGTTTACAAGCAGGTTCGGTAGTCTGGCCGGCAGGACTGTCGGCTCTTGTATGGAGCCGTCGAAGTTGTCCTTGAAGTCAACGGTCTCCTGCTCGAGGTTTGAGAGCATCTCCTGGGCCACTCGGCTCAGGCGCGCCTCCGTGTACCGCATGGCGGCCGGCGGGTCGTTGTCCACGCTTCCGAAGTTGCCCTGGCCGTCCACAAGCGGGAGTCGCATAGAGAATGGCTGCGCCATGCGCACCATAGCTTCGTATACCGGGCTGTCGCTGTGCGGGTGGTACTTCCCCAGCACCTCCCCCACGAGCCGGGCGCTCTTCTTGTAGGACGTCGTCGGGCGCATGCCCAGATCGTGCATCGCGTACAGGATCCGGCGCTGCACCGGCTTGAGGCCGTCTCGGACGTCTGGAAGCGCACGTGCGACGATTACGCTCATCGCGTAGTCCATGTAGGACTCGCGCATCTCGTCTTCGATGAGCAGCGGCCTTATGAAACCGTGTTCAGTACGTTCCGGAGGTGATGTGACCATCGACGACTCCTTGGAGGCAAATCTCCGCCGGGCTATGGTCGCCGCAGAGGTGAGCGGGTGCGTGGGTTGCTTGGTTCAGGTGCCCGTTCACACTCACGGCGGCTCAGCCCGAACACACCCTGTATTGTACCATGTCCAAAGCTGCGCCAAAGCTAGTTTTAGAGCCTTCTAAAACTAGTTCGAGCTTGGTCAAGGGCTCTCGAAGCTTAGCGAAGCCGCCCGACCTGACGGCTAGTCGGAGTGCTCCGATGCCCGGTCTACGAGAGCTTCGAATAGCCGGTCGAAGTGCGGCGGAGTCTCCTCGCGCCGCTCTGGATGGAACTGTACTCCGATCGCCCATCGGTGACTCGGACTCTCGAGCGCTTCGATGAGGCCGTCATCCAGTGCGTACGCCGACGCCAGCAGCCCCGGCGCCCTATGTGGTTCCCGCGCGCCCTGGTGATGAATGCTGTTGACGCGCACCGTACCGCCGGAGCCCACAACCGCAGCGAGCTTGCTGCCCGGCGCAATGTAGATCCGGTGAAAGGTGGATGGTTCAGTGCCCAGGTCTGGCCCTCGGTGCCCATCGACGTGCTGGATCAGCTTGCCCCCCAGCGAAACGTTCAATAGCTGCATCCCCCGGCAGATGGCCAGCACCGGAATGTCTCGCTCGAGTGCTTCCTCCAGCAGTTGAAACTCCATCGCGTCTCGTTCCAGGTTGACTTGAACGCCCGCGTCCGGGTCAACATCCTCCCCGTATCTGGAGGGGGCCACGTCCTCGCCCCCGGTCAGCATCAAGCCTGTGACGTCGGCCAGTCGGCCCTCATGCGATTCCAGCCCGTTGGGCCGCGCGACGACCGGCTCTCCGCCGTACCGCAGCACGGCGTCCACATACGGCTTGATCCATTTGGTCTCTCGGTCACCGTCCGTGACGGCGATGCGCGCCTTTGGCTGTTGGCTCATTAAACTCGGTGGAACTCGCGATGAGGCCGACTCATCGCAGTAGTTGGTGATGGCCCCAAACAGTTTCTGAGTGGAAGCAAACAGAATAGAATCGTCTCATATCGCCAGTCCAGAGGGAAGTTATGACGAATCCAGAAACTGTAGGAATGTCTGCCGAGCGATTGGAGAGGGTAAGTAAGTGGGCGCAGGGCTATGTGGACACCGGCAAGCTGGCTGGTATCCAGGCTATGGTCGCCCGGAAGGACGAGGTCTGTTACTCAGAGACCTTTGGTCACCGCGACCGCGAGAAGAGCTTGCCGATGGAGCAGGACACTCTGCTGCGGATCTACTCGATGACCAAGCCCATTACCAGCGTCGCCGTGATGATGTTGTATGAAGAGGCTTGCTTCCAACTGGACGACCCGGTCTGCAATTTCATCCCTGAACTGGACGGCCTGAAAGTTTGCACGGGCGAGGACGCGCGTGGACCTACCTCGGTCGGCCAGTCCGGTCCAATTACGATAAGGCACCTGCTCTCCCATACCGCCGGACTGTCGTACGGGTTCTTTCCAAGCTCCACGGTAGACAGGCTGTACCAGGGCGCGAACGTACTGGACCCGGACAGCACGCTCGAGGAGATGGTGCTGAAGCTCTCCCAGCTTCCGCTGGCTCACGAGCCTGGAAGCGAGTGGAGGTACAGCGTGGCGACTGACGTCCTCGGACGCCTTGTGGAGGTGATTTCTGGCGAGGCGTTCGATAGGTTCCTGGCTGATCGAATGTTCGCTCCGTTGGGCATGGATGAAACGGGGTTCTACGTCCGCGAGGATCAGATCGACCGGTTCGCGCAGCTCTACGGCCCAGACGGGAATGGGGCAATCGAGCCCATGGAGTCCCCTGTACTGGGCAGGTTCACTCGCGAGTGTTCGCTATTCTCCGGTGGTGGAGGCTTGGTCTCAACGGTGGACGACTACATGCGGTTCTGCAGGATGCTCCTGAGAGGTGGAGAACTGGACGGCGCGCGGCTGCTTAGTCCAAGGACTATCGATATGATGACAATGAACCACTTGAAAGACAGCCTGCTCCCCATGAAGATGGGCGACCATACGATGGATGGGTACGGCTTCGGACTCGGGTTCAGCGTTCTGACGGACGTACGAGATGCCGGTGTGCTCGGATCCGTTGGCGAGTACGCGTGGGGCGGCGCCGCAAGCACGAAGTTCTGGATTGATCCTCAGCAGGAGTTGATCGGGATCCTGATGACGCAGTTCATGCCCAACGACTACTATCCCATTCGTCACGAATTCCAAGTCCTCGTTAACCAGGCCATTATTGAGAAGAGATGAAGTGACTCTGAATCGGCGATTTCGTCTCTTCGGTATCCTTTGGCCAATCGCCGCATTTATCTTGCTGCTGGCTGCGTGCGGTGATCTGGCCCCGACCAAGTCGGACGGCGACTTGCCTCCGTTTGAGCGCTCCTACTTCGAGGTCCGCGCCGGGCATGAAGTCGCTCATGACGTTGAGGTCGAGTCAGGCCACACCCTCGAATATCGAGTCGAGGCCAGCAGGGACGTCAACATCTGGCTGTTCGACCCCCGGGGACTGGAGCTGGGCCGCTGGGAGCGGGCAGACCACATTGCTCTTGACTCACTGGAAGCTGAGTTGTCTGGCGAGTACACCTTTGAGTTTGATAACTCTTACTCGCGTGTCACTCGCAAGTCGGTCACCTTGCTGTATAGGGTGTTGCCGCCGGCGCAGGCCTCAAGCGGCGAGTAGAAGGCGCAACAGGGAGGCCACCACTCCAGGAACCGGCTGCGTCAATTGGACAGACCTAAGTCGCCGCTGAGCCCCGGCTGAGCAGGGCGCTCGCCCGTGCGGTGCTCTAGCCGTCGCCAAAAGTCCTTGACAGCCCGGGCCTGCTTTGCTACGATTGCCATCCGTCGATTTATGACCTTTGGGCCAGCACCTCTTTCTTGACCGGCATCAGTCCCACCCGTAGTGCGCCCTTCTACGCCTGCGCCCCTCGCGGCGTCATGGTGCGCACTCCTATTGTCCCCTTTGGAGAGGATATCACTGCATGACCTCGACTAACGTCTCTAATGGCCACGCTCTAGCATCTAACGGTAACACGGCTCTCGGTAAGCGCTCGTACGCTTCTGCAACGACCGTACTGGACGTCCCGAATCTGATTCAGGTGCAGTTGGATTCCTTCAACTGGTTCAAGACCAAGGGCCTCGGAGAACTGTTCAGCGAGATATCCCCAATTGAGGATTTTCCCGGCGGACGGTTCGAGCTCAGCTTCCTCGATCACCGGTTTGATGATCCCAAGCACACGGAGGAAGAGTGCCGCACTCGGGAAATCACGTTCTCCGCGCCAATGTACGTAACGGTGCAGCTCAAACTCAAGACCCCCGGCCCTGGTCAGGGCGAGGTCAAGGAGCAGGAGTTGTTCATAGGCGATGTTCCGATGATGACCTCGACCGGCACCTTCGTCATCAACGGGGCGGAGCGCGTTGTCGTGAGCCAGTTGGTAAGGTCGCCCGGCGTCTACTTCACAACAAACACGGACCCGGCCACAGGCCGCCCTCTGACCTCCGCAAAGCTCATTCCATACCGTGGCGCGTGGATGGAGTTCGAGACCAGCAACCGTGATGTCGTCTCGGTAAAGGTGGACCGCAAGCGGAAGACTCCCGTCACCATGCTGCTGAGGGCGCTTGGGTACTCCACAGACCAGGAGATCCACGAACTCTTCGAGGACGTGGACACGAACCCTGAGCACCAGTTCATGAGGACCACGATCGAGAAGGACACAACGGTCGCGGACCAGGACGAAGCCCTCCTCGAGTTCTACAGGAGACTTCGCCCGGGCGAGCCCCCGAGCCCGGAAAACGCCCGGAACCTTCTGGACAACCTCTTCTTCAACCCCAGGCGCTACGACCTGGGCAGGGTCGGCAGGTACAAGCTGAACCGCCGCCTCTTCAACGGCAGAAAGAACGAGCATCGCACTCTGGAGAGCGACGACATCGTCGCGCTGCTCCGCATGATGATCCGCATCAACAACAGCGAGGCGAGTCCTGATGACATAGACCACCTCGGCAATCGGCGAGTACGGGCGGTCGGCGAGCTAATTCAGAACCAGGTGCGAGTGGGCCTCCTTCGGATGGAGCGGGTCATCAAGGAACGCATGACCACGCAGCTCGATCCGGCGACCACCACGCCGGCGGCCCTCGTGAACATCAGGCCGGTGGTGGCGGCAATCAAGGAGTTCTTCGGCGGATCGCAGCTCTCGCAGTTCATGGACCAGACGAACCCGCTGGCCGAGCTGACCCACAAGCGCCGCCTGTCTGCCCTCGGCCCCGGCGGCCTTTCGAGGGAGCGGGCCGGGTTCGATGTCAGGGACGTCCACCATTCGCATTACGGCCGCATCTGTCCAATCGAAACGCCCGAAGGCCCCAACATCGGCCTGCTCGGCTCGCTCGCTACATACGCGCGCACGAACGAGTTCGGCTTCATTGAGACGCCTTACCGTCCCGTCCGCACGGAGATGCTTAGCTCTACCCCCGAGATCGAGGGCCACGTGGTCGCGGAGCGCGTCGCGGACGAAGACGACAAGACGGTCCTCAGGCCTGGCAGCAGGATCACGCGTAGGACACTCAGAAAAATAAACTCCTTGCCCGAGCGCAAGATCCAGATGATTCCGTTCGTTTCGAAAGACCCGGACGACATCGTTTATCTGTCGGCGGACGAGGAGGAGCACGCTCACATCGCCCAGGCCAATGCCCCACTGGACGAGGCAGGACAGTTCACTCAGGACTTCGTTGAGACTCGCGTCGGCGAGTCCGTCTCCATGGAATCGTCTGCGGCGGTACAGTACATGGACGTCTCTCCAATGCAGTTGGTGAGCGTTTCCACGTCGCTGATTCCGTTCCTTGAGAACGATGACGCGAACCGTGCGCTCATGGGCTCGAACATGCAGCGCCAGGCAGTTCCGCTGCTCCGGCCGGAGCCTCCCTTGGTGGGCACGGGCATGGAGGGCCGCGTTGCGCGGGACAGCGGACAGGTGGTCCTGGCACGTACGGACGGCGTGGTGACCAAGGTCAACGGAGACCTGATTGAGGTCACAGACGCTGACGGTCGGATCCATGACTACCCGCTGCGCAAGTTCCTTCGCAGCAACCAGGGCACCTGTGTCAACCAGAGGCCCATCGTCACCAAGGGAGACGCGGTGTCCGCCGGCCAGATCATGGCTGACAGCTCCTCCACGGGGCAGGGCGAACTCGCGCTCGGCCAGAACACGCTCGTGGCGTTCATGAGCTGGGAAGGCTACAACTTCGAGGACGCCATCATCATGAGCCGGAAGATGGTCAAGGACGATAAGTTCACCTCGATCCACATAGAAAGGCATGAGGTTGAAGCCCGCGACACAAAGCTCGGTCCCGAAGAGATAACGCGAGACATTCCTAACGTCGGAGAGGAGAGCCTGAGAAACCTCGACGAAGAAGGGATCATTCGCGTGGGAGCGGAGATCGGCCCCGCCGACATTCTGGTCGGGAAGATAACCCCGAAGGGCGAGACTGAGTTGAGCGCCGAAGAGAAGCTGCTCCGGGCGATCTTTGGAGAGAAAGCCCGCGACGTCAAGGACACCTCGCTCAGGGTCCCGCACGGGCAGCGTGGCAAGATCATCGAAGTTAAGGCACTGAGCAGGGCCAACAACGATGAGTTGCCCCCCGGCGTAAACAGGCTGGTACGCGTCTGGGTCGCACAGACCCGCAAGATATCCGAAGGCGACAAAATGGCGGGGCGCCACGGCAACAAGGGCGTGATCTCAAGAATAATGCCTGAGGAGGACATGCCCTTCCTCCCGGACGGCACGCCGGTGGACATCATCCTCAACCCGATCGGCGTACCTTCCCGCATGAACTTGGGGCAGGTGTTGGAGACCCACCTCGGATGGGCCGCGCACACCATGGGCTTCCGGGCGGTGACGCCCGTGTTCGATGGCGCGCCTGACAATGCCATCGAAGGCACCCTTGCCCAGTCATGGCTGATCAGCAAGTCGGGCGCCGTTGATCCCAGGCCGTTGGACGGCGACGGTACGTCGAAGATTGACCTCTCGGTAACGAGGCAATGGCTGACGGACCGCGGCTACAACTTCGATGACATCTTCTCGAACGCCAGCCCTGAGCCCGCGCGTGAAGCGTGCATGGCCATCTGGCTCGGCGAAGACATGGGCAAGGACACCTCCGGTATGTCTTCCGAAGACATGATGCAGGAAATCCTGCGCCTGAACCGAGAGGAGCAGGTCGCGGCCCCGATTCTCGGCAAGTCCATCCTCTATGACGGTCGAACGGGCGAACCTTTCGACCAGCCCATTGCGGTCGGCTACATCTACATGATGAAGCTGATTCACTTGGTCGAAGACAAGATTCACGCCCGGTCGACAGGCCCTTATTCGCTCATCACGCAGCAACCGCTCGGCGGCAAGGCCCAGTTCGGCGGCCAGCGGTTCGGCGAGATGGAAGTCTGGGCGCTGGAGGCTTACAGCGCCGCGCACAACCTCCAAGAGATGCTGACCGTCAAGTCTGACGATGTGGTCGGAAGGGTGAAGACTTACGAATCGATAGTCAAGGGCGAAGATGTCATTCAGCCGGGCGTGCCGGAATCCTTCCACGTCCTTCTGAAGGAGCTTCAAAGCCTGGGACTGTCGGTTGAACTGCTCCACGAAGACCTGAAGCCCGGGGCTCTGGCAGACGCGCAGGGCGAAGACGTTGTGGAAGACGACGCCTTGATGGGCCCGTTGCCGGCGCTGGAACTGATCGATGGTGACGGCGAGACCGAAGACGGTGCGATAGTCGATGTGCCCGGCGCGCCCGCGGTGGGGACCAACGGCGCTGCCGACTCCGCCTCGCCTCTGGAAGAACAGGAATCTGTAGAGGGAGACTAGTCGGTCCCGCTCGGGGCAGCGCTAGCCCTCAAATCTTCTGAAGTAATGCAGGAGACGCAATAGATGGTCCAAGACGGCTACGACTTCAATGCGGTTCGGATCGGTTTGGCATCTCCCGACCAGATCAAGATGTGGTCTTACGGAGAAGTGACCAAGCCGGAGACCATTAACTACCGCACGCTGAGACCGGAAAAGGACGGCCTGTTCTGCGAGCGCATCTTCGGCCCTACCAAGGACTGGGAGTGCTACTGCGGCAAGTACAAGAAGATCCGCTACAAGGGCGTGATCTGCGACCGTTGCGGCGTTGAAGTGGCCCGCGCCAAGGTGCGCCGGGAGCGAATGGGGCACATCCAGTTGGCCGCCCCCGTAGCCCACATCTGGTTCTCGAAGGGCATGCCCAGCAGGCTTGGCCTCCTCTTGGACCTGTCCCCCAGGAATCTGGAGCGCGTTCTGTACTTCGCGCAGTATCTCGTCACCTCCGTGGACGACGTACTTCGCCTCGCGGCAGTGGAAGAGTTGCAGGAAGAGCTTGAGAAGATTCTGGCGAAGCTGGAGGAAGAAGCCCGCGGCAAGATAGAAGAACTCGGCGGCAACTTCGAAAACGAAGATGAAGAAGCTGAATCCGAACTTTCCAAAGAGACTCGAAAGATGATCTCGAGCATCAGGTCCACCTACGAGGAAGACAGGGTCGGCTTCGAAAAGGAGGTCCTGGACGAGATCTCTGATCTGGAGAGCCTGCGCGTAGGACAACTACTTACAGAGAACCGCTACAGGGAACTCAGCGATCGGCATGGGGAAGTGTTCACGGCCGGCATGGGCGCGGAGGCGGTGATAGACATTCTGAAGAGCAAGGATCTGGACGAGTTCCGTGACGGGCTGCAGGATGAGATCCGGACAACCACGGGACAGCGCCGCAAGAAGGCCATCAAGACACTGCGAGTCGTGGAGGCCTTCCGGAAGAGCGGCAACAAGCCGGAGTGGATGGTCCTGACCATCCTGCCGGTGCTGCCACCCGAGCTCAGGCCGATGGTCCAGTTGGACGGTGGCAGGTTCGCTACCAGCGACCTGAATGACCTCTACCGTCGCGTCATCAACCGCAACAACCGGCTCAAGAGGCTGATCGAGCTTCAGGCCCCTGAAATCATCGTCCGAAACGAGAAGCGCATGCTTCAGGAAGCCGTTGACGCGCTCATCGACAACGGCAGACGCGGACGTGCGGTGGCCGGAAGCCACAACCACACGCTGAAGTCGCTGTCAGACCTGCTTCGCGGAAAGCAGGGCCGCTTCCGCCAGAACCTGCTTGGCAAGCGCGTCGATTACAGCGGACGCTCGGTGATCATTGTCGGCCCCGACCTTAAGCTGCACGAGTGCGGCCTGCCGAGGCGCATGGCCCTGGAGCTGTTCAAGCCGTTTGTCATGAATCGCCTCGTAATCAAGGGCTACGCCCACAACATCAAGAGCGCCAAGCGCATGGCGGAACGCGTCCGGCCGGAGGTCTGGGACATTCTCGAAGAGGTGATCAAAGACCGTCCCGTGCTGCTGAATCGCGCGCCCACGCTTCACAGGCTGGGCATCCAGGCATTCCAGCCCGTACTCATTGAGGGAAGCGCCATCCAGGTGCATCCCTTGGTCTGCTCCGCCTTCAACGCGGACTTTGACGGCGACCAGATGGCCGTCCACGTGCCCCTCTCTCGGGAGGCGGTGCTGGAGGCCAAGAAGCTGATGCTCAGCGTATACAACATGCTTCTGCCCAGCTCCGGCGAGCCGAGCGTGACGCCTACGCTGGACATGGCCCTCGGCTGCTACTACCTCACGATCATCGATCCGGTTGCGGAAGACGGCATGCGCGAGTTCGCGAGCCCTGAGGACGCCCGTCTCGCGTACGAGCTTGGGCAGATCGGGCTTCGCTCCGCCATCAAGGTACGAAACCCTGCCTCCCTTAACGGCAGCGGCTC
This sequence comes from Dehalococcoidia bacterium, assembly GCA_965116985.1. GTDB lineage: Bacteria > Chloroflexota > Dehalococcoidia > Lucifugimonadales. The sequence goes on from OZ220745.1 coordinate 1,766,719, forward strand.
TAACGGCGCCGCCACCGAGGTCATCGAGACCTCGGTTGGCCGCATCATCTTCAACGATCTCCTGCCTTCTGAGTTGGGTTTCCGCAACGAGGAAATCGCAAAGAACGTCCTGAAAGAGATAACGAGCGAGTGTTTCAGGATGTTCGGCCATGACCGCACCGCCGAGATTCTGGATGCCATCAAGGCCCTCGGCTTCCACTACGCCTCCAAGGCGGGAATCACAATAGCGATCAACGATATTGAGGTCGCTCAGGAAAAGCCCGCCATCTTGGAAGAGGCGGAGTCTAAGGTGAACCGGTTCCACCAGCAATTCCTCGATGGCCTGATCACCGAGGATGAGCGTTACCGCGCCTCCGTTGACGCCTGGACAGAGGCCAATGACAACCTGACCCAGAAAATCCAGGCCAACCTGCGCAACTACGGCGGCATTTACTTGATGGCGACTTCAGGCGCCAAGGGCAACGTCGCCCAGATCAAGCAGATGGCCGGAATGCGCGGGCTGATGTCCAACCCCAAGGGACGAATCATCGACCGCCCCATCAAGTCCAGCTTCCGGGAAGGGCTGAGCGTGCTGGAGTACTTCCTTTCCACTCACGGCGCCCGCAAAGGACTGGCGGACACGGCTCTCCGTACCGCGGACAGCGGCTACCTTACGAGGCGGCTCATCGACGTTTCGCAGGAGATTACCGTTGTCGCCGACGACTGCGGCACGCCCAACGGCCTGTGGGTTGCGGTCGATTCGGACGAGTCTTTGCTGTCGTCCTTCGACCAGCGCGTCAGGACTCGCCATCTGGCTGCAACCGTAGTCGATCCTGAGACCGGCGAGATACTCGCCGAATCGGGAGACATGGTCACGGACGAGACCATCGCGAAGATCCGTGAAGCGGGCGTCGCCGGAGTATCGGTCCGCACGCCGCTGACATGCGAGGCCAGGCGCGGCGTCTGCTGCCTGTGCTACGGCATCTCGCTAGCCACTCTCGAGCCGGTTATCCATGGCGAAGCCGTGGGCATCATCGCCGCTCAGAGCATCGGCGAGCCCGGCACGCAGCTCACAATGCGTACCTTCCACACAGGAGGCATCGCGGGGTCGGACATCACAAGCGGCCTGCCGAGAGTGGAGGAGCTCTTCGAGGCCCGTTCGCCGAAGGGTGAGGCCGTGCTCACTGAAATCGACGGTGCTATCGAGATCAACGAATCGGCTGAGGGACGCACCATTACCGTGATGAGCCACGAGGAGTACTCGGACGAGTACGTCCTACCACCGGGCTACGTCTTGGAAGTGGAGGACGGCGATGAGGTCATCATCGGGACCAAGCTAGCTGGACCGGAAGAGGGTGCGGAGGAAGACTCTACCGAACTGCAGCCCGTCTCGGAGATACACGCCCGAGTATCCGGCGTCGTGCAGATTGCCGATGACGTCGTGACGATTACCTGGTCGGATGAAGAGCATCGCGAGTACTCCATCCCGGCCGCGGCCCACATCGTGGTCACAACTGACGATACCGTTAGGGCGGGCGACGCCTTGACCTCTGGCCCAAAGAACCCGCAGCAGATTCTGCAGATTCAGGGTAGGGAGGCCGTCCAGAACTACCTCATTGAGGAAGTGCAGAAGGTCTACCGCTCCCAGGGCGTCACCATCCACGACAAGCACATCGAAGTGATCATCGCCCAGATGTTGCGCAAGGTCCGCATAGACTCCCCTGGCGACACGAACCTGCTGCCCGGCGAACTCGTGGACCGGCAGCAGTATGAGGACATCAACGCTGAGATACTGGCGGAAGGCGGCGAGCCTGCCACCGCAAGCCCGGTGCTCCTCGGAGTCACCAGGGCGTCGCTCAGCATGGAGAGCTTCCTGGCGGCCGCTTCGTTCCAGGAGACCACGCGGGTGCTGACCGAGTCAGCAGTCAACGGCGACGTGGACTACCTGCGCGGCCTCAAGGAGAATGTCATCATCGGCCGGTTGATCCCCGCACGGTTCGACCTTACGGAAGAAGGCCGAAAGCGCTTGGGCGTTGATGAGTTGGCCGCCATTGAGCAGCCGCAGCCCATCGGCGACTTCATCCGGGATGCTATGGGCTCCTTCGAGCCGAGTGAGACCATGGAGGAACTGCCCGCTCTATAGTCGGACAGGGCCTGTAAGACCGACCCAAAGTGCCGATCCGTGGACCCGCCAGGGTCGCGGGTCGGCAGCGTCACTCCGCCTAGACCGCCCTCTTTGGGCGTACATGCAGACGCAGCCGGTGAAATCCAGCTTGCGTTAGTGTGTACCTCGCGTCGGCCCGGCTGGCGACGTACGGCGCGATCGGCGATCTTCGTCGGCTAGCCGCCCAAAGCCTGGTCCACTTTGTTTACGACTTCGGCCATCAGCTTGGCATGCTCAGGCGTCATGTTCATGTTGAAGTCGAACCGCACGCTCCTGCCCAGTATGTCCAGAGTCCGCGGGCACATGTCTTCCGAGTACTCCACGCATCCCTTGTACGCCGGGTCGCTCCACGGGTAACCGGACGAGTGGTGTGATCGCTTCTGGAGAATGCTGTCCCAATGGCTGTAGATGTGCCTGTCCGGGATTCCCTCGTTGAACACCGTTCCCACCGGCAGCCCTTCCGCCTCTAGAGCCAGTGCGTAACCGCGTGCGAGGGCGTCGTCGTGGAAGATAAGCGTCGCGGAAACCCCCGTGTCGCCAGCTGGATCGTCCATGTGGCGCAACACGTATCCTTTGGCTTCTTCCAGCGAGTCCAGGAACGTTGACTGCAAGGCCCGCTGGTGCCTGAGAATCACATCCAGCTTGCCAAGCTGGACTCTTGCGATTGCGCCCAGCACAACGCTTGGCCGGTACGTCTCTCCCGGAAACGCCTCGTTCTGCCAGCCATCCTTCTGCCACATCCTCATCCCGGGATCGGCTCTGAAGGAAGCTCGTTCGTACACGTCGCGATCGTTCGTGAACAGCAGGCCGCCCTCGCCTGAGCTTATGGTCTTTGCGTAGTTCAGACTCCACGCGCCGGCATTCCCATGCGTTCCAACCGGCTGCCCTCGGTACGTGCCGCCCACGCACTGGCAGCAGTCTTCGAGCACCTTCAGGCCATGCCTTGAAGCGATTTCCATGATCTGGCTTAGCCTTGCCGGCGTTCCGTTCATGTGCACAGGGATAACCGCCTTCGTGTGCGGCGAGATCTTCCCTTCCATGTCATGAGGGTCCAAGCCAAGTGAGTTGTCGATCTCCGAAATGACAGGGACGGCTCCCACAGCGACCACGGCCGCGGTCGTCGCGATGTACGTGTAGCCGGGCACGATCACCTCATCGCCGGGCCCGATGCCAAGGCCCGCCAGTCCGCATGCCAGCGCGCTGGTTCCGGAGTTCACCATGAGCGCGTGTTCCACGCCGAGACGTTCACGCGCCTCCTCCTCGAAGAGCGCGACATCGTTAGCAGCCTGGTAACGGAAATGAATGTCGCCTCGTATGACCCGCGCCGCGGCCGCAACCTCCTCGTCGCCGAAGACGCTCGGCCCGGACACACCTTTCGGAAGCGGCGAGTCGATCACCGGCCGTCCGCCGTCAATCGCGAGCTTCTCACTGACGTTCATTCGCAGCCTCCTTGCGAATCTTGACCAGGCCCTCGGCCCGGAAGACATACATCATAAGTGGCCCAGCGCTGTGAGGTCAGCGGTGCCTTCTGTGGGAGGAACCCATGTAGCCTTCGGTCGAGCTTCATAGCATTTGAGGAGCGTTTGCTTGCCTTCGGGTTCTAGCCCCATTCTTCCTTTTGCTTCCGTGCGGCGCCTGGGCTCGCAACGCCTCTACATTGCATTCCATGTTTCCGGAGGAGGACCAGTGCTGACTCTAGTGCCCGAACGGATCGAAGAATATGCGGTCAGTCATACAACGCCGCTGGAGCCGCACCTGTCGGAGCTTGCACAGTTCACCCGTGAGAACGTGGAGATGGCCGGGATGCTATGCGGCCCAATGGAGGGCAGCCTGCTGCGCTTCCTGATCTGGGCCTCCGGGGCCCGCCGAATCCTCGAGAGGTCGGCTGCTTCACAGGCTTCAGCGCCCAGATGATGGCCGAAGCGCTTCCTGAAGATGGCAGGATCACCACGTGTGAGATCGATCCGGACACGGCGGCGATCGCCCAAAAGCACTTTGACCGAGGTCCGAACGGCCACAAGATCGATCTCCGCATCGGACCGGCGATCGACACAATGAACTCGCTCGAGGGCCCATTCGACCTCGTCTTCATAGATGCCGACAAAGCGCCGTACGCAGACTACTACGAGCGTGCGATGGAGCTGATCTCAGACCGTGGAATCATCGTCGTGGACAATGTGCTTTGGGGCGGCTCAGTTGCCGATCCCCAGGACGAGTCCGCCAGGACCATGGCAGCCTTCAACGCCCGTGTCGCCAACGATGAGAGGGTGACCCAGGTCATGCTCACGGTCCGGGACGGCGTACTACTGATTCGCAAGGCCTGACCCAACAAGCAACTACAAGTGAAGCTAAATGGAGCGGTACGCAGCCAGGCTGGCCGCCTCAACTTGCTAGCGGCTGTCCCTCGCCATCGCCTCCGCGATCGCCGTCGGGTTCATGGGCAGTTCGGTCATGCGAACGCCCGCCGCGTCGTAGATCGCGTTCGCAAGCGCCGCGGGAGGCGGGATGATGTTGACCTCTCCCACGGCTCTGACGCCGAATGGATGCCCGGGACTTGGCACCTCGACGATCACAGCCGAGATCATGGGTAGATCCAGCGTCGTCATCAGCCGGTAGTCCAGGAAGGTGCCGTTAGTGAGTCGTCCGTCGTCGTCGTATTCATACACCTCGTTGAGGCCCCAGCCAGCCCCTTGGATCGTCCCTCCCTGCAACTGGCCCTCCACGTAGTCGGGATGCACAGCCCTGCCCGCATCCTGAAACACGGTGTACTTCAGAATCTGCACCTTCCCGGTTTCCGGATCAACCTCAACGTCCACGATATTGCCCGCGGCGTAGCTATGCCCTGTCCCCCTCGCAACGTCGACTGCCGAAGCCCCTACGATAGGGCCGCCCGTCTCGCCAAGCTTCCCGGCCAGCTCCTGGAAAGGCATTGCAAGCTCCGGCTCCGCTTCGCACCTGATGACGCCGTGCTCGTACCTCAGCGAACTCGGGTCCACGTCCCAGAGCGCAGCCGCTCGCGCCAGCATCTGATCGCGGACGTCCTCGGCAGCCTCAATCGCGGCAATGCCCGTGGCGAATGTCACGCGGCTGCCGCCCGTTCCATGCGTAAACGCAACGGAGTCGGTGTCCACCACGGCAGGATGCACCGACTCGGCAGGGATGCCTAGCACTTCCGCAGCCTGCATTGCTACTGAAGTCCTGGTGCCTCCAATGTCCGTGGAGCCTTCAATGAGTCCGACCGTGCCATCCGGGTTCACGCTGATGGAGCAGGCCGACCGACCGCCGCCGTGCGACATCATGCCGATCGCCACGCCCCTGCCCGCATTCCGGCCCGCCTGGGCATCTGAGTAGTGCGGATGGTCCTGCATGGCCTCGATGGTCTCCTTGAGCCCGATACGGGGATAGACAATCCCGTCCGCACGCCTCGTGCCTTCCTCTGCGGCGTTCCTGAGCCGCAGGTCCAGCGGGTCCATCGACAACTCGCGTGCCAGTTCGTCGATGGCTTGCTCCAGCGCGAAGGCGGCGTTCGGATAGCCCGGCGCCCGGTACGCCGCCGCCTTCGGGCGGTTGACCACAACGTCTCGCCCTTCGATGCGAACGTTTGGGACGTCGTAGCAGGCGATCAAGGCATTGGCTCCTCCGGCTACCGGCGAACCGGGGTACGCTCCGGCCTCGTACACGAGGTCGGCGTCGATGGCCGTTATAGTCCCGTCGCCCCGCGCTCCTAGCTTGATCCGCACGTATCCGCCGGGCGCCGGACCCGTGGCTATGAACTCTTCGTCACGGCTCATGACGACTTTGACAGGCCGGCCCGACTTCCTGGACAGCAGCGCCGCCACCGGCTCGGCGTAGAGTTCGAACTTGCCTCCGAAGCCGCCGCCAATCTCCATAGGCACGCATCGTATGTCCGAGTCGGAGAGGTTGAGTATCTGCTCAAGATAATCGCGCACGAAGAATGAACCCTGCGTGCTCGACCACACGGTCAGCCGCCCGTCCTCGTTCCAGAGCGCGGTGGTATTGTGCGGCTCGATGTACCCCTGATGGACGGTGCCGGTGTGAAACTCCCTTTCCACTACCGCTGTCGCTTGCTCGAAGCCCTTGCCTACGTCCCCTGACTCGAGCCCGAAGTGCTCCGCTAGGTTCGTCGGTCCGGAGGGCGCCTCGCCAAGCGTCGAAGTTCGCAGGTCGTCGTGGAGTACGGGCGCCCCGTCTCGTAGCGCCTCTCTGCAGTCGAGCACGGGAGATAGCAACTCATACCGGACGTCGATCAGTTCCAGCGCCTGCTCGGCGATGTGTGGACTTGCGGCGGCCACGGCTGCAACGGCATGTCCCTGGTACAGCACCTTGTCGCTTGCCAGGATGTTGTCACGCAGGTACTTCGTCGGATAGAGGCCTCTATTCCAGTGCGTTAAGTTCGACATCTGACCGGGAAAGGTACGCGGCATGTCCGTTGCAGTAACAACCGCATGGACCCGGGGAAGTGCCTCGGCCTTGGATGTGTCGATGGAGAGTACGCGTGCGTGCGCGTGTGGACTCCTGAGTATCTTGCCGTGAAGCATCCCGGCGATCTGCAGATCGGCTCCGTATAGCGCTCGGCCGGTGACCTTGTCAGCCCCGTCGTGACGTATCGGCCGCGTCCCGATGACACGCAGCCCGCTGGAATTAGTTCCTTGCTCGACCAATACACGCTCCTTGCCGCCGGATCATAGCTATGAACTTACTAGATAATGGCTGGCTGTACAGGGTACTGCCCTCTCGCAATCCGTTGAAGCCTTCAGGGGGCCGTGTTAGCCTCGAACGCACCTCACATGGCCAGCCCTAAGCAGAAAAAAGAGGAAGACGCCGCTCCTTGGTCCAGGCTTTCCATGGCCACGGAGAACTACCTGCTGTCGATCTTCCACTTGGAGGAGCAGGAAGTCCGGGTTACGGCCAGTGAACTCGCCGAAGAGATAAGGCGTCTGCCCAAGGGCGAAGGCGTCGGCACATCCCTCGCGTCCGTCGGCGGCATGGTGCGCCGCATGACCCGTGAGAAGCTCGTCAGCGTCACCTCAACCAAGGAGATTGTTCTCACCCGCGTGGGCCGCAAGGCGGCCGAAAGCATAGTTCGACGCCACCGATTGGCCGAGTGCCTTGTTGTAGATCTGCTTGGCCTCGAACTTCACAAGGCCCACGTTGAAGCACACCTGCTGGAGCACGCGATCTCTCCTGAGCTGGAGAAGAAGATCGTGGAGAAACTCGGCAACCCGAAGACCTGCCCTTTCGGCGCGCCGATTCCCGGAAGCGGGTACCGTGCCCCCAAGAACATGTTCATGCTGGACGTAGCCGGCCAGGGTCAGCAGTTGGTGATCGACAAGGTTCCGGAGGACGATGAAGCGTTGCTGGAGTACTTCGTTCGCAACGGCGTCCTTCCGGGACAGTCAGCTACTGTCAAGGAGGCGGCGCACTATCGCGGAGTCATCATCCTGGACTGCGGTGGCCTGGACGTGGTGTTGAGCTACGATGTCGCCGCGCGCATTCGCGTACGCAGTCCCGAAAACTAAGGACGCCCACCGAGGACCTTCAGGCCTTAGCGGCCCTGCATCTCTATCAGGTACGTCACCAGCATCCAGCGCTCCCCCTCCGTTAGCAGAGACTTGAACGTTGGCATAGGTGATGTCGACGGCCTCCCCGTCAGTACCGTGGCGTAACCCTGCCTGCCGCCTTCGGAAATAAAGGCGAACAGTTCGCCCGGCAGCGCCTCGGTTGAGATGTCGGCCATCAAGTCGGCAGGCAGCGGCCCCCGTGTCATGCGCTGGCTCATCATGCCGTCGCCCGTCATGCTCTCGCCGTGGCAGACGAGGCAGTTCACCCGGTAGAGTTCCTCAGCCGCGCTCGCTTCGTAGCTGTCTGCATACGCGTCCGGAATCGAAAGCTCCGCATACTCATCGAGGCTTGAGTAAGAGACCTCGCGACCCGTTATCGGTACGGAGTCGGCGGGTGGAAGTATGCGTGGGCCCTCTTGGGATCGCATCGCCGGAGAGTAGTGCATCTCGCTGAAGACGACCACTGCGTGGGCGCCCTGCTGCGGGAAAGCGGGCAGGGTCATGTTCACGAAGCCCTCGATGTTCGTCTCGCCCGTGTTGTTGTTGTAACAGCCGGTCGCGAGCGAAGCGAACAGCAGGAAGAGAGTAATGAGCAGCAGGGTCGGCCAGCGTGCGAGAGTACCCAACGCCCGCGCGCTTCTGCCCAGCGATGTCCTGAAGTTGCCAGCCGTCACCGTTCTCTTACTCCCAGCCTCTCTTGATCTCTTCCGCCCCTGCATTCCTTAGCGTCTCTTCAGCCTGCGGCATGCGGTCCTCGCCTGAAGTGACCGTGATACCCAGGTACCCCTCTGTAATGCGCGTGTCGTACGCTCCCATGAACAATCTGGGCAGCCTGGACTCGAAGACAATCCCAACAACAGTGAACAGAATGGCGCCAAGCATGGTGCCCTCATACATGATGATCGCCATCGGCGGTATGGAGAAGATCGGCTTCCCGCCTGCCACCAGTGGATAGGCTATCTGCGTTCCGGCAGTCAGTAGCAGCGCGACGATGAAGCCGCAGGCGGCGCCCATCAGCGGGAACCTGTACAGCTTGTGCACGGGCTCCGTCTCGCCGAACGTACCCTCAGGGTAAGGAGTGCCGCTCAGCACCTCAACCTCGTTCTCCTCGAACTGAGCGTCCCGAAGGGCGTCCATTGCGTCAGCCGCCTTGTCTTCCTCTGTAAACAGACCGATTACGCTTCTCTCTGCCATCGCTCCGTCCTTACTCTCTGATTGTTGCCGGCACGGTTCGCCGCCCGATCTTCGTCTCGTCTCTGAAGACCATCGCCTCCTTGACGTCGAACAGCGGGATAAGCGGGAACACCTTGGAGAACAGGATCATTCCCATAACTACCCAGGCGAACGTTGCCGAGACCATTAGTATCTCGATCATGCTTGGATGGTACGAGCCCCAGTCGAAGACCATGTGCTGCCTGCGCATGAGGCCAGGCACGATGATCAGGAACCGCTCAAGCCACATCCCGACGTTCACGGACACAGTCGTGATGAACATTAGCCACAGGTTCCGCCGCACGCTTCGGAAGAGCCAGGCTGTAACCGGGAAGAAGAACGCCGTGATCAGGAACAGTATGAACAGCCCAGACCATGGCCACTGGAACACCTGGAGTTCCCTCAGTGCGATGTCGGGCGCCTCGAGCGTGTATAGGGCAAAGATCCACTCAAGGAAGAAGAAGAAGAACCATGTGACGCCAACCACGATCAGCAGCCTTCCAATGGCGTCCAGATGGTCTGGGCCCAGGTAGTTCTGCCACTTGAAGCCCCAGATCATCAGCACCATGACAGTCGCCACTGCGGCAACGCCGGAGTGAATCGCGCCGATGATGAAGTACGGCGCGAAGATCGTGGAGTGCCATCCCTCAACGCCGATCTGCACCGCGAAGTCCCATGAAACGATGCTGTGTACAGACACGAACACCGGCAGCACCAGCGCCGACAGCAGGATGCCCGCCACGGCTTGCAGCTTCCACTGGCGCGGTGTTCCTCTCCAGCCGAGGCAAAGCACGCTGTAGACCCTGTTGACCCAGCCCGTGGTCCTGTCGCGGATGATTGCCAGGTCCGGCAACAGCGCGATGATCACGAAGAGTGTGCTAGCCGTCAGGTAGGTCATTACCGCCGACGGGTCCCAAATGAATGGCGAGCGGATGTTGATCCAGACACCCCTCGCGAAGTCGTACGGGAACACCCAGAGGTCGGCGCGCCACGGCCGCCCCACGTGCACCAGGGGCGCGGCCATCAGCGCCGCCGTCAGCGAGAACACCGTGAGCACCTCGGCGGCTCTGGTTACCGGCCGGCGCCACTCCGCGTGGTTCAGCCTCAGGATCGCGGAGATCATGATTCCTGCGTGGCTGATGCCGATCCAGAACACGAAGTTGACCATGAAGAAGCCCCAAAACACGGGGCGGTTCAGGCCGGTCACGCCGACGCCCTTGTTCAGCATGTAGCCAAACGCCGCAGCGCCCGCGAGGAAGACAAGCACCGATACCGCCAGGGTCGGCATCCACCAGCTTCTGAAACCGAGCACTCCGTTGAGGAGCTCGTCGTTGATTGTCCTCTGGTCTAGCTGTACGTGTTCCTGCATTTGGCTTCTGCTACTCCGGCTTCGCCAACACTTTGACTTCTGTTCTGTGGAATGGCTTGTGCCACTCGTACATCGAGCCTTCTTTGCGTTCCCAGATGTTGACGATCGGGAAGATCTTCGTCGCCAACAGGTACACCAGCACCGACCCTCCCAGGACTCCGAGTATCAGCATTATGTCTTCGAAGCCCGGCGTGTGGGCGGCTGGGATGGCGTCCAGCGACAATTCCTTCTTGTGGGACTGGTCGGCCACCGAGTACGCGCCCACGTACAGCCTGATCCTGTCCAGCAATGTCCCAACAAGAATGCCGCATGCGATAAGCGTTGGCCCCAGAATGCTTTTTCTCACGTTGTTCCACATAAGCACGAACAGCGGCACCACAAAGCAGAGCAGGAACGTGGTGAGGAATATCGGCCAATACGGGCCGGTCATCAGCAGTTCGATCGCTGCCTGCTCGCTGGGCTTCTTGCCGTACCACAGGATGATGAAGCTCGAGAACCAGAACCAGAACCACAGCAGCGACAGTGCAAACATCAGCTTGCCGAGGCCCCAGAAATGCTCGAGCGTGATCACGTCTTTGTAGCCGCACCACCTATGCAGCACGTACATCGTGACGATCACGGTTGCCGCGCCAGCCTGCAGCGCGTTAGCGGCGTGAGTCGCCGGATAGAGCGCGTCTATCCACCCCGGAATGAGCGTCATCGCAAAGTCGACTGAGACAAGGAAGTGCACGAACACAAGCATGAGAAAGTAGAAAGCGCCCAGTATCCCAAGCCGGTTCTTCTGCATGTGCCACTGCTTGGACGTCCCGTACCATCCCCGGGCAAGCCTGCTTCCCCAACGCTGCCGCCACCCTGACGAGTGGTCGCGCATCGATGCCAGGTCGGGCAGTGCCGAGACCCAAAGCATCATCAAGCCGATTACCACGAGTGACAACAGCGCTAGCCCGGTCCAGATGTGCGGAGAATACACCGGCACGTTCATGTACTCGGAATCTGCGCCGCCGGCCCCGAAGAACCACATGGAGCGCCTGCCGTCCTCCAGGCTCGGAAGCACCCACAGCAGCGGGATGAACAGCAGTAGGTTGAACAGACCGACCGCCGTGAACATCTCCGCAGTGCGAGAGATCGGCCGTCGCCATTCCGCCTTCGCCATGCGTGGCGCGATTGCGGCCATCGGCGCCGCCTGGCAAGTGGTCAGGATGAAGGCGAACAGCGCCGCGTGGTAGCCCCAGAGGACCTTATTGTCCACACCGTCGGTCAGTCTCAGGATGAAGCCTATGATGCCCAGGACCAGAAGCACGCCGCAGACCGCCGCCGCGGCCTTGAACGCCGGCGACGTCCTCTCGTGCCGCGCAAGCATGTCACGGCCTATGTCGGCATACATTGCAGTTGCCGGCCCTGAGCCGTTACGCATGGGCTCCTTCCTTGGCTCCCTCTTCGACCTTCTTCAGATACACAACGTTCGGGTTCGTGCCAAGCTTGTCGAACAGGTGGTATCCGCGCCCATCGTCCGAAAGCTCCTCGTCCACCATCTGCCGAACCTTGCTGTTCTCGTCGTTCAGGTTGCCGAACGTCAGCGCGTCCGTCGGGCAGGCGTTGACGCACGCCGGACTGAGTCCTCGGTCGCCGTCCTCCAACTCGCGCCCGTCCCTCTCAGCCTCGCGCGTCGACCTTCTTATGCGTTGCACGCAGAACGAGCACTTCTCCATGATCCCCCGGCTTCGCACCGTAACGTCCGGGTTGAGCTGGTTCTTGAGGCTGTCCGGCCACTCCGGCTCCCAGAAGTTGAAGAACCGCACGTGGTACGGGCAGTTGTTGGCGCAGAATCGCGTGCCGATGCAGCGGTTGTACACCTGCACGTTCATTCCTTCTTCGTTGTGGTAGGTGGCGAACACCGGGCACACAGGCTCGCAGGGCGCGTCCGCGCAGTGCTGGCACATTATCGGAATGAACCTGGCCTTGACGTCTGGAAACTCACCGTCCCAGTAGCGCTCCACCCTCATCCACTGGATGGCGCGGCGCTGGTTGTACAGGCCCTCAGTGTTGATGGGAACATTGTTCTCCGACTGACAGGCGATGACGCAGGCTTGGCAGCCGATGCACCGGTCGATGTCTACGACCATTCCCCACTTGTTTGCCATTTATACGCTCCTGCAGGTCAGGCCCCCGTGGCCTGCCAGCCAACTCGTCTCTCTTATGACGTGAGCTGTATCACGTCGTGGTGTTCGTCCACTGCTACGTCCGGCTTCGTGTTCTCGAACTTGGGCAGCCTGACCCAGTCGCCGGTCTTCTGGACCAGGACGCGCGTAGCCGCCCACGCAAGCGCGCCGGTGTCCGCGTCCGTCGATGGCACGAGCGCGTCGAGCACGTTGCTGCCGCGCCCCTCCGCGTAACGCCCGTAGGCTACGTGACCTTGCCCCATCGGCACGCACACCGTGTCCGGCGCGACGGCGGGATGCGGGTAGGCGAGCGCCAGGATCTCTCCTGACCCCGAACTCAGTCGGAGCACGTCGCCTTCCTTGATGTCCATCTGGTCCGCGACGCCTTGGTTGATCTCTGCCCACGTCTGCCACGCGGCCGTTGTGATTGTGTCGGTCATCGCCTGCAGCCAGGGCAGGTGCGCGCCGCTCCCGTCCTGCAGTCCGGACGACGCGAACGGCACCAGGTTGAAGCTGTTCGATCCTGCGGCGCCGGCCGCTGACGGCCTCCTGTGCTCTGGCAGCGGGCCCAGGCTCGCCGTTCCACCGCCGGCCGTGCCGTCGTCCTCCTGCCAGAAGCCGTGCATCAGCGCCGCGTTCCAGAACGCGCGAAAGTCCGTGAAAGAGGAAGCCGGCGTCGTCCCGACCGATCCACGGCCGGACTCCCAGACCTCCCGTGCGCTTGCCTGAAGCACTTCCTTGAACGTCTCGACCTCGAGCCCGAGGTCGATGTCCAGCGTCTTCGCCAGTGCCATCAGCACGTCGCCAAAGTTCTTCGTGCCCAGCTCCAGTCCGCGCGGCTCGAAGTACGGTCGTACGACCGGCTGCTGGAAGCCGACAAGCCGGACGCCCGTGCCAGGATTCGGCACGCTGCTGCCCCAGTCCTCCAGCGGGCTGTTCTGCGGCAGCACAAGGTCCGCCATGTCCGCCGTGTCGTCCAGCATGTCCGAGAAACTGACGATGAGCGGCACGTTGTAGCTCGCGTCCCTGAAGCCGAGCGACTCCGGCAGGCTGTACATCGGATCGACGCCCCGCACCAGCAGCGCGTCGACATTGCCCGCCCTCATATCGTCCACGAGCCGGCTCATCCTGGCGAATGACGCGCGTTCCGCGGATGCCGGACGCCCCATCAATGGCGCCGGGTTGCGCAGGACGCCGCCTTCGACGCCCACGCTGCCCGCAAGTGCGTTCAGCGCGTACACCGCCGACAGGTTGGCGTAGCCGTTCGTGTGCGCCCCGGCCGAGCCGCCTCCAATGGCGATCCCCGGCTGGTGGCTTGCAAAATCGTGAGCGATGTCTCGAATCTTCGAAGCCGAGACGTGCGATAGCTGCTGCGCCACGTGCTCCGGCGAGAACCTCGAGATGAAGCCTTCGGGGTCGCCGCCCGTGATGCTGTTCGCGGCCCCCGCCTCGGCGCTGCCTTCCTCGATGAGCACCGCTGCGATGCTCCGCGCGAGCAGGCCTTCCATCCCCGGCTCAACGTACACCCACTCGTCGGCATTGGCCGCCGTCAGCGACAGCCGCGAGTCCACATGCACCAGCTTGCCGCGGGAGCGGTGGCCCTGCCGGAACTCGCCGTACGCCTTCGCGTACCGCACGGGCGAGCCCCAGGTGTTCAGGAAGTCCGCACCGAACGAGATGATCATCTCAGAGTTGGCGATATCGAACTCCGGCACGGAGTCGTCGCCAAAGGCATAGGTCAGCGCCGCATGGAGGTTCGTGCGCTCCAGCGTCTCGTAGGTCAGGTGCTGCGCGCCGTACCCCTCCGAGAACCGGCCGATCACGTGCCCCAGATGCGCGTTTTCAGAGTTCGTAAGGACAACCACGTTTCCGCGGCGGTTGCCCGGCAGCGCCTCTAGTTGGGCCGCCAGCCTCGTGATCCCGTCGACCCAGCCGACCTCGTCCCACTTGTTTTCGCCCCGCTCGCCGTAGCGCACCATCGGCCCGGCGATGCGGTCCGGGTGGTACAGCGCCTGCAGCGCGGCTTCGCACCGTGCGCTGTGCTTGCCCTGGTTCACAGGGTAGTCGGGGTTGCCTTCCACCTTCTTGGCGCGGCCCTCGACCACCCGCACCACGATCCCCTCCTGAGACGAGCACTGGCCGCATATCGTCGCGTACCAGTTGTCCAGTCCGGTGACCATGTCCTCCGGCATCTCCAGAGGCGACTGTATGAGCATCTCGTGCTCAGGAATGCCGCACGCCTGGAAGGCCACGGCGGACACCGCCGAGCCTCCGAACAGGGCCATGAACTGTCTTCGGGTCAAGCCCATGCCGGTTAAGCCTCAGTCCTCATTAGTAGTGGCACGTCGTGCAGTCCGTTGGAGCGCCGTAGTCCCGGTGGCAGTCCACGCAATCGCCCATCTTCAGCGAGCGGACCTGCTCCACCTTCAGCATCGAGCCAACATCCCCGTGGCACGTCGAGCACACCTCGGCCGGCATCACGTTGTCCCTCTCAGCGAAGAAGTTGATGTGCGCCTCGTGCACAAAGTTGACGTGGTCGGGGAGGCGGTGCACTCGGAGCCAGTCGATCGTCTGCCCAGAGGCGTGGATGTCTCTCAGCTTCTCCACCTCGGCAAGGCCGTCGCCAACGGACACGTGACAGGACATACAGAGGTTTACGGCCGGCACCGTCGCGGCCGCTCCCTTGGTGACGTTGCGATGGCAGAAGGTGCAGTCGAGCCCAATCTCCTCCACGTGGACCGTGTGCGGGAAATCGATCGGCTGCGTTGGCGCGTCCGTCTGTCCAAACACGGACAGTGGCCGGCCCAGCCAGGCCGTTATAACGAACGTGAGTATCGCGGCGAGCACCAACAGGCCCACCGTGCCGGAGAGCCCAAGGACGCCCAGCTTGATGTAGCCCTTTCGCGAGGGCCGCCGTATTTGAAAGTCACCGGGGAGCAACTGGGGTTAGGACTCCGGCCTGTCGTCAGTTAGTTTGCGCACGTCATGCCTCAAATCCAGAACTTCGGATAGAAGCGGTCGACGATGCCGTTGCCGCCGTTCGCCAGCACCGCCACATCTATCGTGCGTATCAGGAAGAAGACGAACAAGGCGAACGAAATGATCGCCAGCGCGTAGAAGATCCTACGCGTACTGCTGAAGGACTCCGGGAGATGGCGGGACGCGACCAGCGACGGCACGAATACATGGCCGATCAGCATGTTTGTCGAGAACAGCACGATCATGCCGACCATATACCACAGGTTGGTGACGAGCTTACCGACTTCCGCCCATTCAGCCGCCCCTAGATGAGCAGGGTCCATACAGTTCCTATTCAGTGTGCCGATTTCGCCCAAACGGCAATCTTGCAGGCCATTTTGAGCTTGGTGAAAACTATCACTTTCTCGCAAATTGTGTCAAGGGCCTAAGTAGCTGCCCGCCTAGCTATCGGCAGGCGGCGATACGCCTACATCAACTCCAGGTTCTTGAGCCCTGAGCCCGTGTTAATCAGCAGCACCGTATCGCTTGCTTCCAGCTCGCCCCGGGCGAGGAGCGTCGGCAGCGCCGCCGCCGTCGCCGCGCCTTCCGGGCACATGAACACGCCCTCCAGCGCCGTGACGTTGGCCATGTACTCGCGGATCTCCTCGTCCGAAACTGTCAGCGCCCCGCCTCCGCTTTCACGCAGCGAACCCAGTATCAGGTAGTCGCCGATCGCGGCCGGCACCCGGATTCCCGGCGCGATCGTCTCCGCGTCCTGCCACGGCTCCGCGAACTCCGTGCCCTCCTCGAATGCCCGCACGATCGGCGGGCATCCCTCCGCCTGCACGCAGAACATCTTCGGACGCTCGGGCCCGATCCAGCCCATCGCCTCCATCTCCGCGAACGCCTTCCACATGCCCACGATGCCCGTGCCTCCGCCCGTCGGGTACACGATCGCGTCCGGCAGCGACCACCCCATCTGCTCGGCGATCTCGTACCCCATCGTCTTCTTCCCTTCCGCCCTGTACGGCTCCTGCAGCGTGGAGATATCGAACAGCCCGTGCTCCGCCGCCATCGCCCGCGAGACCTGCCCCGCGTCGCTGATCAGTCCGTCGACGAGCGTCAGGTTCGCGCCGAACTGGACCGACTCCTTTTGCGCGGCCTCGGGCGCGTCTCGCGGCATGAACACGTGCGCCTCCATGCCGCCGCGCGCCGTGTACGCCGCGGTGGCGCCCGCCGCGTTGCCGGCCGATGGCATCGTGATCTTCGTGATGCCCAGTTCCTTCGCCTTCGACACCGCGGCCGACATTCCCCGCGCCTTGAACGAGCCGGTCGGGTTCAGGCCCTCCTCCTTTATAAGGAGCCGCTCGAAACCCAGCCTGCCCGCGAGCCGGCCCGCCTCGAAGATCGGCGTGAACCCCTCGCCGAGCGTCAGCACGTTCTCCTCCGACCGCACCGGCATCACCTCGAAGTACCGCCACATATTCGCGGGCCGCCCCGCCAGGTCCTCGCGATCTAGCGCCGCCCTCGCCCCCTCCAGGTCGTACCTCGCGTAAAGCACCTTCCCGCACTCCACACAAAGCCGGTTCGGCTCTTCCGCCGGATGCTCCAGCCCGCAGTAGGTGCACTCAAGGTGCGTCAGGTAGCTCTTCAGCATCGATTGGTTCCTCACGAAGACTTGAACAGGCGCCCGCCCGCGGCTAGCCGTCAGTGGCCGGCGGGCCTGTTTTTCGAAAATTGTGTCTCATTATGTTGCATTTCGTTTCATTTCATAGCTGGGACTGGGGAGGTTTCGGGCGCCGGTGAAACGCCGGTGCAACATGAATGGGACAGTTTCGAGGCAGAAATGCAACACAAATGGGACACTGCCCATCGGCCGCGGCAGGACCGGTGTCGCGAGTCGAGGACGTTGCGTGTTGATGTTCATGGGGCCACAATAGCACAGTCGTTCGCCGAAGGCAATGGTCCAGCGCTTCGGCGCCTCCGACCCCTTCCCCAGTCTGCTGGGGAAGGTTGGGATGGGGCTTCTCCCCTCGTTTGCGGCTACGCCCCCTTCTTGATACTCTGACCTAACTTGGAAACCCACCAGACGCGAAGAGGCAAGACCGTGGTCAAAGCTTACGTACTGATCGAGATGGTGGCCGGATACTCCACCCAGTTCCTCAGCGCCATGCAGGGCCGCCCCGGAGTCATACTGACCGACCGCGTTACCGGACCCTACGATGTCCTCGTCGTCGTAGAGGCCGAAGACCTCAACGGTCTCAGCAGCCTCGTACAGGGAGACATACACACCCAGCAGGGCGTAGTCCGCACCACCACCTGCGTCGCCATGGGCTAGCCTCCCGAAAGCTGTTTCTCGGCGCTAACTTCACGTCTCCGTCTCGTTCGCCGATACTGGGGGCTAACCCCTTCCTGACCACCTCCTGAATCTGTCGAAGGGCCTGACTCCGAACACCTCCACTCCCTTGGGAAGTCCTTCTGTACAGTAGTCGCCTGGTTGCCGCGACTGTGCTGGCAGGGCACAGCCCGCACTGCTCATGTGCGCGACTGCTTATGTGCGCGGTTGTTGACCCGCAGCAGGCCGGACACATTCCATACCCTGTACGTGAAAGCTTTACCGCCACACCCTTCGACTTCAATCTGAAGACGAAGGGACCGCTCCCCCCTTATTATAGGTACGAGAGGACCGCTCTCCACCTTAATATATGTAAGGTGTAAAATAGCCAGACGCCCCACGCTGGAGAGATGGCCTTCCGCGTACTTGGCATCAACTCTGTACACTTACACACTTGACAGGCCGAGCACTGGTTGGTTAACTTGTCCTGCGGACAATTGACGTGTGCCTATTTCATTGGCAGAAGACCATTCAACTTGAGGGGTCATGGACATGATGAAGCGCGAAGAGCAGATAGCAGAATCTGACTGCAGAGAAGGACGGTTTCACAAGATGATGACATCTATTCGTAAGACGGTCTCCCCTGGTAGGAACGACGTCGCAGCCGGACCGGCTGGCGCGCCGCGCTCCGTCGCGTTGAACGCGCGTCCGGTTCTCTTTGCGATGACGCTTCTCGCGGCTATCGCCTTTGGCATGATGCTCATGCTTCCCGGCAGCCCACTCCATGCGCAGGACACCACCATTGAGTATGCCGAGCACGGCGAAGATGCGGTGGCGACCTTCACGGCCGATGACCCCGAGGGCGCGACGCCCATCGCCTGGGACATAGTGGAGGGCGCTGGCGACCCTGACGGTGCTGGCGATCTAGAAGCTGCCGACAACGCTGACGCCGCCTCCTTCACCATCGACGAAGACGGGATGCTCAAGTTCAGCAGCCCGCCGGACTTCGAGAACCCGGCAGCTACTAATGCCACGGCCAACACCTACAAGGTGGTGGTGGTGGCCTGCGATGTGGCGCTGGTGTCGGACGCCTGTCCCGCCACCGCCCAGGCTGGCTACCACGCGGTCACCGTCAAGGTCACGAACGTGGACGAGCCAGGCAAGGTTGCCTTGTCCACCAACACCACCGGCACCGGCGGAGGCGCCGGGACACCGCAGTACCTGGTCGGCGCAACCCTGACGGCCACTGCGGAAGATGGCGACATAACAGATGCAACTCAGACCTTTACGGCCGACAGGGCCGGTGAGGTGACCGGCGTAACGTGGCGGTGGTACAGAGGGAGTACCGAAATCACCGGCGCGGACGCGCAGGACAACACCTACACCCTCGTGCAGGCCGATGCGGGCGAATACATCCGCGCGGTCGTTTTCTACGTGGTTACAGGCAACACAAACCAAGATATGGCAGAGAAGACCACCGACTTTACCGTGCTGGCGGCCCGGGTTGGGGCCAACCAGCTCGAATTCGACCCGGCTGCGGTCTCCAGGGCCATCACCGAGGGAGACGACGGCAGGAACGTCGGCGCCCCGGTGACGGCCACGGGCAACCACGGCACCATCAGATACGAACTGACTGGCACGGACGCGGATGAATTCGACATCGACGATGAAACCGGCCAGATAACGACCGCGGTGGACCTGAACTACGAGGGGGCAGCGGGCGACGCTGATAATTGCACGGTTCGGAACAGCTGTGTAGTCACCGTAACGGCCAGGGACTCCACCGGCGACGCCTCCGACCCGGTAGCGACCGTCACCATCTCGATCACGGACGTGGACGAGAAGCCGACGTTCCCAACAGAAGCACTAGCGATGCTGGAGAGCCCCGAAAATAGGGAAGCTCTATTCGACACCACCGACGGCCCCGTCACCACGGAGGCCGGCGTGACCTACTTGGCAACGGATCCCGAGGGCCGGAACATTACCTATCATCTGATGGGATCGGACGCGTCCAAGTTCCAGCTCAGCGCCGACCGCGCCCTCTCCTTCAAGGAGGAGGCCGACTACGAGATGCCAGGGGACGCGGACAGAGACAACGTGTACGAGGTGACGGTGCGCGCCAATGACGGCACGATGACCGCCGACAAGATGGTTAGAGTCACCGTCACCGACGAGGACGAAGGCCCGGTCGTCACGGGCAGGGATGAAATCAGCTTCGCCGAGAACGGCGAGGGCGCGGTCGGCACCTTCACGGCCACGGACCCGGAGGGCCGCACGTCCATCACCTGGTCGCTGGCAACGGACGCTGCCATCGATGGCGTAGAAGCGGCAGACATCGTCGACAACGCCTCCTTCACCATCGAAGACGGGGTGCTGGAATTCGCCAGCCCGCCCGACTTTGAGAACCCGGCGACTACTAATGCGACGGCAAACACCTACAAGGTGGTGGTATTGGCCTCCGACGCCGAGAATGGCGGGCAGACGGGCTACCACAAGGTCACGGTCAACGTCACGAACCTGAACGAGCCAGGCAAGATCACCTTGGCGACCGACACCACAAATGGGACGCCGCAGTACCTTGTCGACGCAAACCTGACGGCCACCGCCGAAGATGGCGACATAACAGATGCAACTCAGACATTTACGGTCGACAGGGCCGGTGAAGTGGCCGGAGTCACCTGGCGGTGGTACAGCGGCGGGACCCAAATCACCACCGCCACCACCAATAGCTACCAACTCCAACAAAGCGATGTTGGCAAGACCATTCGCGTGGTGGTGAGATACCAGGTTGATGGCAAGCCAAGCCAGGAGAGCGCGCAGCTGACCACTAGTTATCCCGTGCTGGCGGCCCGTGTCGGTGACAACCAGCTCGAGTTCGACCCGGCAACGGTCTCCAGGACCATCAGCGAGGGGGCCGCAGGCAGGAACGTCGGTGCACCGGTGACGGCCACGGGCAACCACGGCACCATCAGATACGAGCTGAGTGGCGCGGACGTGGCTCGATTCGATATCGACGATGAAACCGGTCAGATAACGACCGAAGTGGCTCTGAACTACGAGGCGACCGATGGCGCCGACGATCAGTGCGCCGCTGCAAACGGGTGCGTAGTCACCGTAACGGCCACCGACTCCACTGGTGTAACCGGTATTACCGCGACCGTGAACATCGCGATCACGAACGTCGACGAGAAGCCGGAGTTCACTACCACTGGTACCGCACTGTCACCGGAGTTGATAATGAGCCCCGAGAATAGGACCGCTCTGTTCGACACGACCGATGGCCCCGTATCCACCGAGGCCGGCGTCACCTATGCGGCAACGGATCCGGAAGGTCTCAACGTCAACCTGACGCTGATGGGACCGGACGCGGGCAGGTTCAGCCTCAGTAACGCTGGAGTGCTCTCCTTCGCGGCGGCGCCCGACCGCGAGATGCCAGAGGATGCGAACGGCGACAACGTGTACGAGGTGACGGTGCGCGCCAATGAAGGCACGATGACCGCCGACCGCATGGTCAGGGTCACAGTCACCAACGTGGACGAGGCTCCGGTGATCACAGCCGGCGGCCTGGCCGTATCCGGTCCGGCATCGCGGAGCTACGCCGAGAACGGCACGGGTGCCGTGGCGACCTACACGGCCCGGGGCGAGGACCCGGCCAGCGCCAGGTGGACGCTGGAAGGCGCCGACAGCGGCGACTTCACGCTCAGCACGACTTCCGGCGCGAGCACGATGCTCATGTTCCGGAGAACGCCCAACTACGAGTCGCCGGCAGACGCGAACCAGGATAATGTGTACATGGTCACCGTGAAGGCCACGGAAGGCGATGACATGGACACCCAGGACGTGACCGTCAGGGTCACGGACGAGGACGAGCAGGCGGGCACGCTGCTGGAGCGGTACGACACCGACAGTGATGGAGCGATCGATCTCTACGAGGTCTTCGCAGCCATAGACGATTACTTCGACTTTGGCGAAGAGCGTATTACCTTGGACGAGGTGTATGAGCTCGTCGACCTGTTCTTCGACAGCTAGGATGCGCGTCAACTAAAGCATTGATTGGATTGAACAGTACGGGAGGAATAGATCTTGATGCATAGAGTGTTAGTGCTCTTGGCGGTGGTAGCTGTCACCGGTACAGCACTTGGTAGCTTCTGGCTTTTGCCCTCCCGTTCTGTGGATGCTTCGGAACATAGCGCTGAACGGTCGTTTTCGGCCACAACCGTAGACCCCGGTGACAGCGTGACCGTCACAATCGTCGCCAACGACTACGGAGGACTGGGACGGATTGTTGAAACACTGCCCGCCGGGTTCACAAGCCCGGAAGCGGACGCCAATGGAGAAACTGTTACGTTAAGACTGCTTGCTGCGGGTCCTCAGACCGTGACGTACACGGTGACGGCCCCCGACAGCCCTGGAGACCACATATTTGAGGGATACCTTCAGGATCAAGACAGAGACCAGAGGGATGTGGGCGGTGAAGACACGATAACCATTACAGGGACGGCTACAACGCCCGATCCCACACCGGCGCCTGGCGAGCCAATCGCAACGCGGAGCTTTTCTGCAGACACAGTGGCCGCCGGGGAAGATGTGGTGGTAAGTATCACTGCCGACAACTACGGCGGCCTGGGCCGGATCGTGGAAGCCTTGCCCGCCGGCTTCACAAGCTCCGATGCTGTTAGCGGGGTCGTGACGTTCAGATTGCTGAGCGCGGGGCCTCAGACCAGCGTTTACACCGTTACCGCACCGGATACGGCCGGTTCCTACGACTTTGCGGGCACTCTGCAGGACGAGGACAGAACGGAGACGGCGATTGGCGGGGATACGACGTTGACGGTGACGGCCCCTGATGGCCCCGCTGTTAGCAGGTCCCTGTCCGCGACGTCCGTCGGCACCGGTGAAAGCTTCACCGTAACCGTCACAGCCGACAACTACGGTGGGCTGGCGCGGATAATCGAGACATTGCCTGACGGTTTCACGAGCCCTGACGCGGCAGGCCAGACTGTGACGATCAGGCTGCTGACCGCGGGTCCGCAAACGCGGACATACACCGTGACCGCTTCGGAAGACGTCGGAGACTACACCATCACCGGCGTCCTCGAGGACGAGAATAGGGTCGAACACCCTGTAGGGGGCGACGCCAGCGTGACGGTGGTTACGGTGGATCCCAGCGCGACCAGATCGTTCTCCAGTGGAACGGTGAGACCTGGCGGTTCGCTGACAGTGACGATCGTGGCGAACAATTACGGGGGAGTGGGCAGGATCATCGAGACATTGCCTGACGGTTTCACGAGCCCGGACGCGGTTGGCCAGACTGTGACAATCAGGCTGCTGAGCGCAGGGCCTCAGACCAGCACATACACCGTCACAGCGGCAACGAGCACCGGAACTTATCGGTTCTCCGGTATGCTTCAGGATGAAGACAGGGCAAGTCACGCCGTCGGTGGAGACTCGAGTGTAACCGTACGCGTGCCGCCGCCTCCTACGCCTGAGCCGACTCCCACAACGACGCCCGACACGACCGCGCCTACGGTGTCGTGGAATGCGCCGTCGAGCCTGATGGTGAACGAGAAGATCAGCCCGATGAGGCCCATAACCTCCGATAGGGACATAGACTCATACACCGTTTTGAACGGTACTTTGCCTCGCGGCTTGCGCCTTGACAGCGAGACCGGCGCCATCACCGGGAGGCCCGTACGGGAATCTTCCGCGCCGACGACGGTGACGATCCAGGCGTGTGACACGTCAGGGAACTGCGCCTCCGTCGAAGTGAAGTTCCCCGCTGTGCGGTTCACCGGCGATTACGAGCCCGCGCCCACGCCGGTCCTGCCGGAAGTGCCTGAGCCGGACATCACCAGGATCTCGGTTGGCGACGCGGCGCCATCGAAGTGGCTGCAGCTCGCGCTGGCGGCGGCCGGCAGCGTCCTGCTGCTGGGCGGCCTCGGCGCAGTAGCCGTCCGCAGGCGCGCCAGGAGATAATCGGCCACAGACCTGCTGACAACTGAAGCGCCAACAAGAGGCCCCTCTCCAACATGGGAGAGGGGCCTCTGCCTTTCCTCTCTGCACAGCAAGGCAACATGCCGGTCTCACCTAACAGACTGGGGAAGAGGCTTGGCGGCCTCCCGCGGAGACCGGCAAAATATCCCGACCTCTTCTCAGTGGCGACGGCTGAGCAAAGAAGTCTGGGGTAGATCAGCTAAAGGAAGAAGCGCTCCGGTCCCTTCCCCAGTCTGCTGGGGAAGGTTAGGATGGGGTCGCTCCGGTTCACTTTCGCATGTTTTCGCGCAGCGACAAGACCAATACCTCTCGCCGCCTCCGCTCCACGCCGACCGACGCCGAGCGCGCCCTTTGGCATCTCCTTCGACGCCGGCAGCTCGATGGCTACAAGTTCAGGCGACAGTTCGTCATCGGATCATTCATCGTAGACTTTGTTTGTTTGGAGAGAAGATTGGTGGTCGAAGTTGACGGTGGCCAACACGCTGAGGCGCGTACGAGCTATGACGCCGCCCGGACTCTATGGCTTCAGTCGCGCGGATTCAAAGTGCTCAGGTTCTGGAACAACGAAGCTCTGCGAGAGGTTGACGGAGTGTTGGAAGTGATTCGCGAGAGCCTGGCGGATGCCCCATGCTAACCTTCCCCAGTCTGC
The DNA here is from genome assembly GCA_965116985.1 of Dehalococcoidia bacterium. Classification (GTDB taxonomy): domain Bacteria; phylum Chloroflexota; class Dehalococcoidia; order Lucifugimonadales. The sequence goes on from OZ220745.1 coordinate 1,791,120, forward strand.
TGGGGAAGGGACAGAAGACCCCGCTATGAGCACAGGGGCCTCTGCCTTTCCGCATTTGCCCTCAGCGAACACGCGTGCTATCATTGGCCTATGAAAATCGAACGCGTCAAAGCAACGGCGCTGGGCCTCCGTCTCGTAGGAGCTTGCCCCGGGTACCTCGATGTGGCATACCTTGTGGATGCTCTGAACTCGTTGGCTTCGCAGTGTGTTGCATTTGCGTTGCATCTGTGCCGTGGAACTGCTGCATTCAAGTTGCACTGGTGCTGCGCCGTTGGTGCGAAACATCCTCGAACCCAGCTACGAAATGCAGCAGAATGCAACATAATGCAACACATTTCTTCTCTTCGCACAGTCTTCATTGAAGAGAATGCGTCCGCCCCCAAACGCTCCTTGAGCCCCGCGCAACCCATCGCTACCATTGCCCGGTAGCTTCATGGGCGGCCCCAAGTTGACCGAACAACCCACAATCGAAAGACTCGAAGAACTCCGGCGCGAGATAGACAGGTTCAACCACCTGTACCACGTCCTCGACCAGCCAGAGATCAGCGACGTCCAGTTCGACTCGCTGATGACCGAGTTGATCGCCCTGGAGTCCGAGCGCCCAGACCTCGTGACGCCAGACTCACCGTCCCAGCGCGTCGGCGCCGAGCCTGCGAGCGGCTTCCAGCTGGTGCGTCACCCGGTGCCCCTTCTCGGCCTCGGCAACGCATTCGACGAGGACGAGTTCATGGCCTGGCACCGCCGCGCCGCCGACATGCTGGAGCGCAACGACTTCGACCTCGTCTGCGAGCTCAAGTTCGACGGCCTCGCCGTCGCCCTCACGTACGAGGACGGCGTACTCGTGCGCGGCGCGACGCGCGGCAACGGCACTTCCGGCGAGGACGTCACGCTGAACCTGCGCACGGTCCGCAGCGTCCCGCTTCGCGTTCGCGGCCGCGCGCCCGACCGCTTCGAGGTGCGCGGCGAGGTCCTCTTCCCGAAATCGGCCTTCGAGCGCTTCAACGAGCAGCGCCGCGAGCAGGGACTCCCCACCTACGCCAATCCGCGCAACACCGCCGCCGGCTCCCTGCGCCAGCTCGACCCGCGCCTGACAGCGGAGCGCCCGCTGGACATCTTCGTGTACAGCCTGGGCTGGGCCGAGGGCCCGGTCCCTGAAACCCACTGGGAGCGCCTTGCCTTCCTCGCTGACCTGGGCTTCAAGACGAACCCCCACAACCGCCTGGCGCCCACCCCCGAAGAGGCTGTCGACTTCCACAAGCAGTGGCTGGAGGCCAGGGAAGACCTCGACTATGGCTGCGACGGCTCGGTGATCAAGATCAACCGCCTCGACTACCAGCAGCACCTCGGCCACGTCGGCCGCGAACCCCGATGGGCCGTTGCTTTCAAGTTCCCCGCGACACAGGAGACGACGAGGCTGCTGGACATCCGAGTCAACGTCGGCCGCACCGGAAGCCTCAACCCGTACGCTGTCCTGGAGCCTGTCAACGTCGGCGGCGCGACCGTGAGGCAGGCCACCCTCCACAACGAGGACTACATCAGCTCCAAGGACATACGCATCGGAGACTGGGTCGTCGTTGAGCGCGCCGGCGAGGTGATCCCGCAGATCGTGACCGTCATAGAATCGCGCCGCACCGGTGAGGAGCGCGCATTCGAGATGCCTGACACTTGCCCGAGCTGCGGCGGGCCCGCGGCGCGTAAGGGCGAGGAGGCCGTTACCCTGTGCGAAAACCCGGCATGCCCCGCCCAGCTAGTCAGGCTGGTCGAACACTTCGTGAGCCGCGGCGCGATGGACATCGAGGGCATGGGCACGAAGCAGGGCCAGGCCCTGATCGAGAACGGGCTGCTGCGCGACGTCTCGGACCTTTACGCGCTCAGACTGGAAGACCTCGTGAACATCGACAGAATGGGCAACAAGAGCAGCGAAAACCTGCTCGCCTCAATCGAAAAGAGCAAGGAGCAGCCCCTCTCGCGTCTCCTGACCGCCCTCGGCATCCCGCACGTCGGTTCCGAGGTCGCCGAGGTCATAGCCGGCAGATTCCTGAAGCTGGAAGTGCTCATGGACGCCTCCGCTGAAGACCTCGAGGCGATCGACTCCATAGGTCCGAAGATCGCGGAGGCCGTCGTAGAGTACTTCGCCAACGACGCCAACCGCGAGGTAGTCCGCAAGCTGCGCGAGCGCGGTGTCAAGATGGAACAGGAGGCAGCGCCCGACGCTGGCCCGCAGGTCTTCGAAGGCCTCCGCTTCGTCGTCACGGGCCGTCTCTCCAGTTTCAGCCGTTCGGAGATTCAAGCCCGCATCAAGGCGCTCGGCGGTGCAGTCAGCGGCAGCGTCAGCAAGAACACAAACTACCTGATAGCCGGCGCCGACGCCGGCTCCAAGCTCACCGACGCACAACGCCTCGAAGTAGCCGTCATAGACGAAGACGAGTTCGAAGCCCTCATCGAGTCCAGGCAAAGCCTCGCTGACGGAGTTCACTCATCCTGAACTCACCGAAGAGCCCTGCGCAGACCCCTTCCTGCCCGCCGTCCGCCAAAGCTCTCTCTCCCAACCCGTTCGCCCTGAGCCTGTCGAAGGGCCTTTCGCAGACCGCCGTAGGAAGTTGGATTCCTAAAACCTGGCCTCCAACCCGTTCGCCCTGAGCTTGTCGAAGGGCCTTGCCCCGAAATGCCTCCGCCATAGGTCCGCCAAACCACCGCCCCAACCCGACGATCCCAAGCGCCACTCACCCCCGGCCGTACACCGCAGGCACAACCCTCTCGAGGAAGACCCGCATCTGCCCCGGCTGATCGAACGACGCGAACCGCACGATCACAGTATCCGCGCCTGCACCTGCGTACGCTCGTATCCTCTCTGCCGCCCGCTCAGCAGGCCCGTACGGACCCCAGCGCTCGTCCCAGATGTTGATGCCGTAGTACCCGTGCAGAAAGCGGTCAGCCTCCTCCGCGGCCGCCGCCTCGTCATCGTTCAGGTTGACGGTTACGTAGAACGCCGCCTCCATCTCCGTAAGGTCCCGCCCGTGATCCCTGCTGAGGCTCCGGACGCGCTCGCCGACCTTGACGAACTCGTGCGGATGGTCGGAGATCGACATGTACCCGTCGCCGAACTCCGCAGCCCTGCGAAACTGCCGGTCCAGGTTCGCCCGCCAGTGGCACGCGACCAGCACCGGCACCGCGCCCCGAGGCGAAGTCGGTTCCACGCTGACCTCGTCAAGCTGGAAGTGCCGCCCGCGATGCGTGACCGTCTCTCCCGCCAGGAGCCGCCTCGTGAGGGACACCACCTCCTCGAACCGGCTGGCCCGCGTCCTCGGGTCCACCCCGGCGTTCCTCCACTCCGTCCGCTGCGCCTCATTGAACGCTCCGCCTACCCCCACTGCCAGCACGAGCCGCCCGCCTGAGATCAGCTCGACCGTCCCCGCCGCTTGCGCCAGCGACACTGGGTGCCGCAGCGCAGCCAGCAGTACCGCGGTCCCCAGTCGCACCCGGCTCGTGCGGGCCGCCACAGCCGCCAGAGCTGTCAGCGGCTCCGGCCTCGGCTTCGCCGTCAGGCTGTCCCCAACCCACACCGAGTCCAGTCCCGCGTCCTCTGCCATGCTCGCCATCTCAAGCACCAGCTCCATATCGGTCGGGCGATCGTCACCCATCAGCAGCGCCCTGGTCGGCAGCAGCACACCTAGCTTCGGCCGCTTGCTTCCGGCTCTCTCCCTGTCCGCCATCAGTTCATCCTCCCATAAGCGCCTTCGTGATCCCGGGCTCGATCTCCTCGGCCAGCGCAAGGTCCTCCGGCCTGTCGATGTCGATACCGAGCCCCGGGCAATCGAAGTACGCTGTCCTCAGTCGAAGTTTGCGTGCGTCCTCCCGGTGGCCATCGAAGCTGCTGCCCGTCAGCGCTGGGCGGAACGGAGAGCCCGCAGGCACGACGATCGTATTCGTCCCGCCGTCGAATCTGGCCGGCGCTAGCGTAAGCACCGCCCCTGATTGCGACACTCGAACTAGCTCCCTCACATCCTTGCACCTCACGAACGGCAGATCAGCCGGAAGGTACATCGCCGCCCCACCCTCTGCCATCAGTCCGCTGAACGCCAGCGAGACCGCCGAAGTCAACTCGCCAGCCGTATCGCAGGACCACTCCGCGCCAGCCTCCGCTGCAACTTCGAGAACGCGCTCGTCCTTTCCCACGACCACGGACCTTCCGCAAACGGGCATGGCCGCCGCGAGCACTCTACGAAGCATGCCCAGGCTCAATGCCGCCCGCTGCTCTGCCGTAAGCACGTCCGCAAGCCTCGACTTGGAGCGGGCCAGCTCTTTGACGGGGACCACCGCCGTTACTTCCCCCACGACTCTCCAATCACAAATCCAGCCCGGCAGCATGGCAGACTCGCTCTGCCAGCCGGACCTTATCCGCGTCATCCGTCATTACTGTGCCGGTGACACAGGCCTCCATGCCCAACGCCTCGATTGATGGCCCCAGATCCCGGTCGGCCTCGTCCACAACGAACACGTCGCACAGACCTGCGTAGCTTCTCGCCACGCCCAGCGCCGACACGTCGTGACCCAGCTCGGCCAGCATCTTGGCCGCGGGGCCGCGCAGCGCCTTGCCGCCAACGATCGGGCTCACGACGACCCTTGGCCCTTGGAAACCTTCGATCGCCCTCCGGACGCCGGGCACGGCCAGAATTGGCGCTACGCTGAGGAACGGGTTGGACGGGCAAAACACCAGCGCACTCGCCGCGTTCAGCGCTTCGAGGAAGGCCGCGGACGGCGTCGATTCCTCCGCGCCCTCGAAGCGCAGTCCGCTGACTGTCGGCTCGCAGCGGTGCTTGACGAAGTACTCCTGGAACGCCAGCTCACCGAACTGCGTCAACACGCGCGTCCTGACGGCGTCGTCGCTCATGGGCGCCACGGTGTGTGTCACCCCCAGTGCGCTGCACAGCGACGTCGTAACCTCGGACAGCTTGTGTCCGCGGCCAAGCATCGCGGTCCGTCGAAGGTGAGTGGCGAGGTCGCGGTCTCCCAGTCCGAACCATGTGTCTTCGCCCAATGCCCGCAACGCCTCCAGCGTCACGCGGGTGTCTCCTTCGAGGCCCCAGCCGGTCTCCCGGTTGGAGACGCCGGCCAGCGTGTACATCACCGTGTCAAGGTCGGGGGAAACATGGAGCCCGTAGAACTCCTCGTCGTCACCAGTGTTCACGACGACGCAGAGCCTGCTGGGCGGCAACACTCTGCTGAGTCCCAGCGCCAGCTTGGCGCCGCCTACGCCTCCGGCAAGGGCCAGCAAACTTGTGGATTCGTCTGAGATGACTGTCGCCTCCAGGCGCGGAACGCAGGCCTATAATACAGCGCACACCCACCTGGCAGAGCAGGTTCCCATTCACATAAGCCGCCTCGAGTTACTCAACTTCCGCAACTACCGCAAGCTCGAACTTGAGCTTGGGCCGGGAATGACACTCGTCCATGGCAAGAACGGTCAGGGCAAGAGCAATCTTCTGGAAGCCGTTTACATGGTGGTGATTGGCAAGTCGTCGCGCACCGCCACCGAGCGCGACCTCATTCTCCAGGAGCCCATAACGCATGACATCCACACTCAGGTTGTCGCCGAGGCGCAACAGGACGGGGAGGCTGTCAAGATCATGGTCGGGTTTCGCGTTTCGCCCTGCGCGCCTGGCGATCAGTCCGCCAACCTTCAAGCCGTCCCAGTGCAAGATGCCTCAATCCAGAAGTACGTCAGGATCAACGGCCTTCCCAGGCGTGTCGCACACCTCGTTGGGCGCGTTACCGGCGTGCTGTTCGGAGCGCAGGACCTCGAGCTCGTGTTCGGCTCGCCTGCGTCCAGAAGAAGGTATCTGGACATCATCAACTCACAGTTGGACCCGGCATACCTCCGTTCGCTCCAGCGATATCAGCGCGTGCTGAGGCAGCGGAACCATCTGCTGAAGAGCATTAGGGCGGGACGGGCCCCGGCCGATGAGCTTCCTCTCTGGGACCGGCAGCTTGCAGATGAAGGGGCCTACGTGTCTGTTTGCCGTCGTGACACCGTACTTCGGTTGACCGAACTCGCCAGGCCCATACACGAGGAACTGGCCGGCGGAGATGAACCTGTGGACATAGAGTATCTTCCGAGTGTGCAAGCGGACGAGCCCGGCGTCGAAGAAACTGGCAAAAGGCTGGCTGAAGCGCTTGCCGCCAACAGGGACCGTGACATCGCCGCCGGCGCAACAACGTCAGGCCCGCACAGGGATGACGCATGCATAGTGATAGACGGGCGCGGCGCCGCCGCATTCGCGTCGCGCGGCCAGGCACGCACCGCGACCTTGGCGCTGAAGCTCGCCGAGGCCCGATACATCAGCGGCCGCAGCGAGAGCCAGCCGCTTCTGCTGCTGGACGATGTGCTATCCGAACTGGACCCCGCGCGCCGGTCGCTTGTGCTCGAGCATGTGTCGAAGTACGAGCAATGCCTGATCACCACGGCGGACCCTGAGAGCATCGAAAGCCCGTTCCTGGGCGGCGCGGCCACGTACGAAGTCAATCAGGGAACGGTCATAGAGTCTACCGGCTGATTCACCACGCCTCGAACGCCTCCTGTGGGGACTTGGCCCTTTGTTATAATCGCCCCGAACTGAAACCTTCCGCCCGGGCTCTCAGATTCCGGAGAAATCCACGTGACATCCTCTGTACGTAATCTAGTTGGGTTAGTGGCGCGTGCCATAGCCGTTCTCGGACGTGTGAAATGAGCACGTTCGAAGGGCTGGAAGACCAGGAACTCCTGGAGCTGGTCAAGGAGAAGAACAGGGAAGCGCTTGAAGCCTTGTATGTGAGGTATGGGAATGCGATCTACTCGCTTTCCATGCACATGCTGAGGAATCCGCAGGCCGCCGAGGAGGTCACGCAGGATACCTTCTTTAACGTCTGGCGGCGGGCTTCCAGCTACAAGCCGGGAAGAGGATCGTTCAAGTCATGGCTCTTCAGTATTGGCCACCACAGGGCCATTGACGAGATCAGGCGAAACAAGAGGGACAGAAACGTCGTCCAGTACGACACAGATATCGAAAGCAGGGCCGCTGACGACACCACAGATCCGGTCAAGTACACAGCCTCCAGATTTGAAATCGGAAAGATCAAGAATGCGTTGATGGAGTTGAGGCCGGAGCAGAGGAGCGTCGTGGAGCTTGCATACTTCGGAGGTCTGACGCACTCGGAGATATCCAGGAAGCTGGACCAACCGCTGGGAACGGTTAAGACGAGGATGAGGCTGGCGTTGAAGAAGTTGAGGGAGGTGCTTGGGAGCCATGCGCAGGAGTGGGTGGAGCATGGATTGTAGGGAAGCGGCTGAGCTGTTGGACTCGTACGTCCTGGGAGCGCTCGATCCCAGGGAGAGAGAAGAAGTAGAGCGTCACCTGGCAGGCTGTGCCGACTGCGAAATTCAGCTGAGCGAAGCTGGCGAGCTTGCCGTGCAGATGGCCTACTCGGTTCCCCCGCTCGTAGCGCCGGACCGTGTCAAGGCAGGCCTGTTCGAGCGAATCGAGCGGTCGGGGCCAATTGCGGCCGGACCGCATCGCTCGTCAGGCGTCATGGACATGCTGCGCGCCATGGGCGGTTTCTGGCGAGCCTCCGCCGGATATGCCGGTGTCGCCATGGCAGCCGGGTTCGCCGTAGCCGTGATCGTCGGAGGCGTGTGGTTCAACGACCGCTTGGACACCGTGCGTCAGGAAAACAGCGTGCTCAAGGCAAGGCTGGACGACGTCGAGGCCATGGAAAGCGAACTGACCTCCGTCATTAACGATCACGTAGAGGTCCTGTCTGAAGACCAGCACTCCCTTGCCACCATGGTCAAGGAGATGTCTGAGTCCGAGGGCGAGATGATGGACATGATCAAGGACCAGCAGGACATGGCCTACATGCTTGCCTCCCCTGACAAGCTCGTCAGCGTCCTGACCTCAACGTCCCAGGCGCCCGCTGCTACGGGTTCGGAAGCGCGAGGCCTCATCATATTCGAGGGAGAAGGCGGGAGCGCGTTCCTGACCACCCGCCAGTTGCCCGCCAACGAGATTGGCTCCCTTTATAGGGTGTGGCTTGTAAGGCATGGCTTCCGGCACGACGCCGGGGTCTTCAGTGTAGATCCCACGGGATATGGTCAGGCAGTCATAATTCCGGTGGGCTCTTGGGACGAGATCGAAGCCATAGAGATCACGGCTGTGAACTCGGGCGAAAGCGTGTTGCAGGGGGACCTCTAGTACCTGGAAGCGTGCGCCCATTCGCCCCATGATATCTACAGCTCGACGCATTTGAATGGTGTGCTGGGCGGGCCATTCCCGGCCGTCCTGTGGTATCTTGTGTGGGTCGCTTCTAAGTCAGGCCGGTCTTGTCTAATACTGGACGCAAAGAGCATAGCCATGCACTTTGCGGAGGCCGAGTCGTGTGGTACCGTATAGCGGCCTAGATTCCTGTCTATAAACCGAGGCGGAGGCTCTAAAGATGTCTAAGCTGTCCTTGATCCTGGCTGTGGCTGCGCTCCTGCTTCTGCCTGCCGGGATCGCTTTTGCTCAGGAAGGAGAGACGCAGCCTAGCGTCGGTCTCATTTCCGACTACACCGATGATGGCGGCATGGTTCACAACAACGGCGCTATCACCGTGACGCTAAACGCTGTACCGCTTCCTGATGCTGGTACCGCCTATGAGGGTTGGCTGGTCAACGACAGAGGCTCAGTGAAACTGAGCATCGGGATCATTGACGTTGTCGCGGACGGCACCGAAGGCACGGGAAGCGGCAGCCTGACGTACCAGAGCCCGGATGAAGACCTCATAGCTACGTACGACAAGCTGGTTGTCACTGCCGAGCCCGTTCCCGACGACGACCCCGCGCCTTCTGATGTCATAGCCTTCAGCGCCTCCGTGCCAAGAGCCGCCATGCAGTACATTCGGGAACTGGTCTCGAGTGCCTCGGAAGGCGACAGCATGGGCCATCTGGGCCAGCTCCGAGCGCAGGCAATGATCGCGGCTAACGACGCCCAACGCGCGGCGTCAGCACAGAACATAGACCAGATCAAGATGCACGCCGAGGCCTTGGTCAACGAGATCGAAGGCATGGGCGGCGACAACTACGGCGACCATAACGGGGACGGCGCCACAGCCGACAACGGAGACGGCGCAGGCCTGCTCGTGCACTCTGCCGCCCGTGAGCGTGCTCTGTACGCCGCCGCGGCCGCGCGGGACGTAAGCACGGTTCTCGATAACGCTGCCGCCGTAGACGGATACGGTGCCTACGTAGACGAAGCGTTGATGGGCGCCAGGGACGCGGCCCTTGAAGCGCTGGCGGCGGAGATCCCCTTGCTGGCGAGCACCTACGCGGCAAACGCAGCAAGCCAGATGGACGCGGTCCTGAACGGCTTTACGTCCTCTGACCCAACGTCGGGCGCTCTGACGTTGGAGCCAGGTGTGGTCCACGTATATGAGGCGGCGCAGGCAATGGCGACTTACACCCTGCAGCCGGGGACGGACGGGTTGCCCCCCGCTGCCGGACCTTCGCTTGACTCGCTTGCTGTTGGAGATCCTGCCGTACCGGCCGTTGTCAGCGGCGCTCTGATAGCTGCCCTTGCGCTCATGATTTCTGGCGGAATTTTGGTTACCGTTCGCAGAAGGACACAGAACTCCGCGTAAGCGCCCTGAAATAGGACTTGAGAGAGGCTCCGTTGCCGTTGCAGCGGGGCCTCTTGTATTATGCGCGCACCTGCACACTCTGGCCGCGCTTGCGCCCGCGGGCAGTTCGCACCGCTGCACTTCATCTACTGGAGCGTGACTCGAACATGAAGCGATGGCTGACTGTTCTTGCCTTGACCTGTTTCCTGACCGCAGCCTCCGCTTGCGGCGACTCCCAGGATGCCCCCGGCGTGACTCCCACCGCCACTCCTCCCGACGTCGACACTATTCTCAGACTGACCGGCGAGACGATGCAGAGTCTGTCAACATTCCATGTCCGGCTGGAGCACGAAGGAGATGGTACGACGCAATTCGCACCAGGCGTTGTACTCAGTGAGGCTGAGGCGGAGATTATTAATCCGGATCGCATGGGAGCGTCGTTTAAGGCGCAGTTCGGGACCTTGGCCGTCAACTCGGAGTTCATCGCGGTAGGGGAAGACAACTGGCTGACCAATCCCCTTTCCGGAGTGTGGGAGCCGATTGATGCAGACGTAAGCCCGCTCGGCTTCTTCAATCCTCGTCGGGGGATCAACGTGATCCTGGCGGAAGTGCACAGCGTGGAGGAGCCGCCGGGCGTCAACGGCGCCGTGTACACTCTGAACGGCAGGGTCCCTGCCAAGGCCCTTGAGTCCCTCCTCGGCCCCTCGATTGAGGGAGCTACAGTCGACGCCAGGCTCGTCATCGACACCGATGGCTATTTTCTGACTGAGGCTAGGGTGGAAGGCAGAGTTGTACCCACGGACATTGAGGGCATAGTACGGCTCCTTTGGCTGTCCAAGTTCAACGAACCGATGACTGTCGAGGCGCCGCAGTAGTCCTCGGGCGCATGCATAATGTCCCGCCATACATCTCCCCACCCTGCGGCTTAGAGCAGAAGCTGCGGCGTCGGTGCCCCCGTGTTCCTTAAGACACTGCTGCGTTCGTTTGGCATCGGCGACGGGCCAATTCCCCCGAACGTCGCACTTATACCGGTCTGTGCTGGTGTGTTCGTTGCCGCGGACGATCAGACAGTAATCGTCACCATCCTGCCCGAGGTGCTCCTCGACCTCGGCGTACAGCTGAACGAGTTGGACAGCGGAGCCTGGACCATTACCGCCTACCTGCTGGGCTACGTCGCCGCCATGCCGCTGATGGGCAGGGTGACCGACGTGTGGGGCCGCAAGCAGATGTACATCGGGGCCATGACCCTGTTCATCCTGGGGTCCATCGGAGCTGCCCTGGCCGGTGGGCTTTGGTGGCTCGTCGCCGCGAGGGTAGCCCAGGCCATCGGCGCGGGGGCGCTGGTGCCCATCTCCATCGCTATCGTCGGCGATCTGTACTCGCCCGGAAGGCGGGCCGTCCCGCTCGGGATGGTGGGTGCGTCAGCGGAAGCAGGAGGCGTGGTGGGCCCTCTGTGGGGCGGCCTCATCGTAAAGTTTCTTGAATGGCCGTGGGTCTTCTGGGTGAACATTCCCCTCGGGCTGATCATCATTTTCTTCGTGATGACCATGCTGGGCAGGAGCCGCTCGCAGGGAGGCTCGATCGATGTCATCGGGGGCATACTCATCGCCATCAGCCTCAGCGCGTTTACTCTTGGGTTGGACAGGATCGGCGAGCCCGACCTCCTGATGGCCGGCTACCTCGCAATGTCGGCGGCGACGATTGGCCTCTTCATCTCCCGGCAGATGTCGATTCCCGAGCCCCTTCTCCCGCTCAGGATGTTCAAGATCCGGCCTTTCAGCGCCGCCAACGTCACTCACCTGCTCATTGGCGCTGCGCTGATCATCGGTATGGTCACGGTACCGCTGATGGCCAACACCGTGCACGAGGAGACTGCATTGGAAGGCGGGCTGCGCCTCATGCGGATGACGGCCGCGATGGCCATCGGCGCCATCATTGGCGGATTCGCTTGTAGACACATTGACTACCGCATTCCCTCTTGGATCGGACTGACGCTGGCCGCAATTGGCTACTTCATGATGAGTACCTGGGGTCTGGAGCTTGGCCAGATCTCATTGACGGTGCCGCTCGTCCTTGGTGGCATGGGGTTCGGGCTGCTCATTGCCCCCATTTCACTTGCCGCGATCAACTCCGTGACGGCCGAAGTCCGTGGAGTGGCCGCCGCAATGGTAACGGCGATGCGGCTCGTAGGCATGACGGCCGGCATCGCGGCCATAGCGGCATGGGGGACGGGGCGTTTCACCGACCTCACCATCGGCATGTCGCTCCCACTTCCCCAGTCGGGCGATACTCCTGAGGAATCGCAGGCTCGCGCCGACCTGTTCACCGCCGAGCTGATCGATATCGGACTGTCGCTCTTCAGCAACTTCTTCGTGTTTGCCGCCATCCTCTGCGTGGTCGCGCTCGTACCGGCGGCCCTTATGGCGTGGGATTACTTGCAGACGCAGAAGAGCGAGGCGGCCATGCAGGAGCAGCCTGCGGAGTTCCGGTAGCCTCGTCGGCCCGCGCCTAAGATCGCAGCTTCAGGTACTCGAACAGCAGCGGGTGCTCCGCCCTCGCAGTCTCCATTGCTGCGCCAACAACCTCACGAAGCGTGAAGTGCGCCGTCGGCTGCGTGCGCAGCTTGAACAGGTGGTAGCACTCTCGCAGGTTCATCAGGGAGAGCACCCGTCGCCTGTGCGCATGCGTAACCACGTACGGAGCAATGGACGGCAGCTCTCCGGACAGCCGCTCGAAGGCCCTGCTCGACACCTCCACAGCATCCTCGAAACGGGAAGTCAGACCCGCCTCTCTGACACGCGGCGGCGTCACGAACCCGTTCGCCGCCGTCAGGGGCTGGGCTATATACGTCTGCATCCGGTGCCGGGAAAACTCCCTGTATGCGCCATAGTCCATGACCAACTCGAACCCGTAGCCCACAGACTCAAGCTCGCGAAGGGGAACGTCGTGGTCGCCCATCCTTCCAAGCGCCTCTTCGACCAGCGCCTTGAGGCCGTCCACGTCCAATCGTCCGGCGGCGCTCCAAGCAACCGCATACGAATGCGGCGAAGAGCGATACAGCAGAGCTGCGGCCAGCTTGCGTTCCGCGTCCGGATCGGCGTGGACCAGCCTTGCCTCCAGCCCGTTGGGCGTCTGCCCGCCGGCGTCGCCCAAGTCCTCCGCCGGTTCCTCGTCGAAGTGCTTTGCTGACTCACGAAGCGCGCCTCTTGTCAACGATATGTACTCGTTCCGGTCGGCGTACTTGATCAGCGTCGGCGTCACTGCCTTGGCCTGTGCCTTCAATGCCTCTCCAATGTGCCGCGACTCCCCTAAGTCGGACGACAGCAGCTTGCTCACCGCGTGCTCCATCCCCCGTGCATTGATCGTAAGCCCCACGTTCGTAAGCGTTGCGGCAGGCAGTAGGAATCGCGCGTTGTCTATGGCGCGGCGTTGCAGCCGGTTGGCATACGCCCTGTCGCTCTCTCTCAACCCCTGCCTGACAATGCCCCGCAGATACTCTTGAATGCCCTTGGAAACTACTTCATACGCCTCGAATAGCGCCGTGCACGCTTTGACATACTCGTCTCGAAGGCCGTGCCCGTCGAGTTCCTCCGGCACGTGAAAGTTGTTCCTCTCGATCACTAGGTATCTGGATGAGAGTTCTGTGTAGGACGCCAGCCGGTTGTCCTCAATCTCGTCGCACGCAAGCCTCGACACGTTCTCGATGGCCATGTGGATCACCGCATGCTCGGCCACCGAGGCATGGCCGTAGTTGAGCACGACCCGCTCGTGAAACTCAGCCGCCCTCGACTCGGAGACCCTCTCCGCCATGACGTCGAACGGCTCTGTCGAGCGTGACGTCATGGCAAACGCCACGGCGATCTGCTCCTCCGTGAGGTCCCTGGGGTCGAGAGGATAGATGCGTCTATTCGCCGGCATCTGTCATTGGGGAGTCGAATTCGTCAACCCGAGACCGCGGCTTGGCGCACGCGGCGCCGTAGGCAAACGCCAACACACCTGCCGCACGTGCCTCTCCCACGAACTCGTGGCCGACTAGACGAGTAGCGACAGCGGGGTCTCCAGGAGGGACTTGACCTCCATCATGAACTGGGCCCCCTCGGCGCCGTCGACTACTCTGTGGTCTGCCGAAAGCGTAGCGGTCATCATCTCTCGTACTACGATGTCATTGCCCTGCACAACCGCCCTCTTCTCCACAGTGCCTGCGGCCAGCACACCAGTCTGCGGCGGATGAATGATCGCTGTGAAGCTCGTAACGTCGAACATGCCCAGGTTGCTGGTTGAGAAGGTGGAGCCTGTGTACTCCTCGTTGCGCAGTGTTCCCGACTGTGACCGTGCAATTAGGTCCTTGGCGGCCTCGGAGACGTCCCTGAGCGCCTTGTCTCCGCAGTCCAGAATTGCCGGAACGATAAGCCCCGACTCTTCCGCGATCGCGATACCGATGTTGATCCTGTCGTTCATCTGAATGCCGTCATCAGTGTAGAACGAGTTGAACTTCGGATACCTCTTGATCGCCCCGACGCATGCGGTGACGATCATGTCGTTGACGCTTATCCTCACGCCCTGAGACTCGAGCGACTCGTTGATCTGACTCCGGAGGCTCATGGCCTCGGTCATGTCGATATCGGACGTAATGTAGAAGTGCGGCTGTTCCTGCTTGCTTCTGACCGTAACCCTGGCGATCTGCTGTCTCATGCGAGACAGCGGCACCACTTCGCTCGTTCCCACGGCCTCCTCGGCAACTGCCGGCACCTCCGCCTGCATGACAGGCTCCAGGTCTGGCTCAGGGATAAAAGACTCGGCCTCTTGCGCCTGTTCTTGCACTGGCGTCTCGGGCGCGGCGGCTTCAACCTCCTCGATCACGAATGGCTCCAGGTCTGGCTCCGGTACTGCGGGTTCCACTTCCGGCTCCTCGGCCACTTCCTCGTGCGCCTCTTCAGCCTCCTCAACTTGAACTGCCGGCTCATCCATCTCTTCGGCACCCGCCTCTTCCGGCTCCTCAATCTCGGCAACAGGTTCTACGACTTCTTCAGCGGCAACCTCTTCCGGTTCCTCAATCTCAGCAGCCCCCTCTTCAGTCTCCATGACTTCCGCGACAGGCTCTTCGACATCCTCGACGGCCACCTCAACCTCATCGGCGCCTGGGTCCACCGTAGGCGCCTCGGCCTCGGCTGCTGCCTCATCCCCGGCTGGGGTCTCAACTGTGGCCGCGCCAGCGAATGCGATGACGTCGTCCTTGACCACTCGGCCGCCGGGCCCGGTGCCAGGGACGAGACCGATGTCGATGCCGCGTTCCTCGGCCAGCCGGCGCGCAAGGGGCGATGCTCTGGAGGGCCCTGCAGGCGCGAAGGGCGCTGGCTGCGGAGATGGCGTCGTCGTTGCCTGTACCGTTGGGACTTCCGCAGCGGCCGGCTCGTCAGCTTCGTCAGCACCGTCTTCTGATTCCGGCTCCGCTTCCGGCGGAGAGGACGGCGCGAATCCTGTAAGGTCCTCGTCCTCTTCGGCTACGACGGCTATAGTCTGGCCCACCGGGACCGTGGCTCCTTCCCCCACTAAGATCATCCGCAGCAGTCCATCAGCGTAGGACTCGAACTCCACAATCGCCTTGTCAGTCTCGATCTCGGCGATCGCCTCGCCCATCTGAACGGCGGCGCCCTCGCCCTTGAGCCATCGGACGATGGTCCCTTCCTGCATGTCGTAGCCCATTTGTGGCATGGTCAGCTCAGTCGCCACCTTCTGACCTCCTTTGGAATGTCGATAACGGCGGGGCTTGTCCCGTCCTCTTGACCAATTTTTTCACTGTTCTTGTCTCTGGGGCCTTTGTATCGAGCTAAAGGCCAAGCCGGTCTTGCATCTCAGCAATCACCGAGTCCACGCTTGGAATAACCGTCTCCTCGAGATTGCGCGCATATGGGCTTGGCACGTCCATTCCGCCCACGCGCACAACCGGTCCGTCCAGGTAATCGAACGCCTGCTCATGGATCTGGCTGGCGATCTCGCCAGCGAATCCACCCGTCCTCCAGCTCTCTTCCACGATCACCGCGCGGCTGGTCTTGCGGACCGATTCTAGAACCGTGTCCATGTCGAGCGGGCACAGTGTCCGCAGATCGATCACCTCCGCGCTCGTGCCCATGCCGGCAAGCCGCTCAGCTGCCTGCTCCGCCACGCGTGTCATTCTGGAGTAGCCAACGAGTGTCACGTCGTCGCCTTCCCGTACAACGTTGGCCTGACCGAACGGGACCTCATAGTAATCGTCCGGCACTTCGCCTCCGACTCCGTAGAGGAGGGAGTGCTCCGAGAAGATCACGGGGTCGTCATCGGCAACGGCCGTCCTCAGTAGTCCGAGCGCGTCGTATGGGTTTGAAGGCACTACGACCTTCAGTCCCGGCACTGACGCAAGCCACGGCTCGAATGATTGCGAGTGCGTGGCCGCAAGCTGTCCGCCGCCCCCGGTTACCGTCCGTATCACAAGGGGCACAGAGATCTGCCCGTTCGACATGTATCTGAGCTTTGCAGCGTGGTTCACAACCTGGTCCATCGCGAGCAGCAGGAAGTTGATCGTCATGATTTCGGCGATCGGCCGCAGGCCGCCCATGGCCGCGCCTACTGCCGCGCCGACGATTGCCGACTCCGCAAGCGGCGCGTCGATAACACGCTTCTCGCCGAACTCCTCCAGAAAGCCTCTTGTGACTGCGTAAGCCCCACCGTAGTCGCCGATGTCCTCTCCCACCATGAACACGCGGTCGTCACCGGTTAGGGCCTCACGAAGTCCCTTGGCAATTGCCTCTCGGGTGATCATCCTAGGCATAGACATTGTCCCCAACGTGGTCGAGGTCCGGCGCTTCGCTCTCTTCAGCGAATCTGACCGCCTCCGCCACAGCCTCCTCTACCTCCTCACCGATGACCTTCACGTCATCCCTCGTCATGACTTCGTTTTCGAGCGCGAGTTCCTGGAACTTCACGATCGGATCGCGCACCTGCCAGAAGCTGACCTCCTTCGAGTCACGGTAGTTGGAAGGGTCTGCCACCGAGTGCCCTCGGAACCTGTATGTCATAGCCTCGATGAAGACAGGCCCGCCTCCGGCCCTGATCCGATCGAGCGCCTTCATGGTCGTATCCCTGACTGCGAGAAGGTCCATGCCGTCTATCTGGGCCGATGGTATGCCGTAAGCGTCTGCGCTCAGGTAGATGTCCTTGCCCAGCGCATGGGTCTTCTCGACATGCGTCCCCATTCCGTACAGATTGTTCTCGAGAAGGAACAGTACTGGCAGCTTCCAGACCGCGGCCAGGTTGATCGATTCGTGGAACTCGCCTTCGTTCACCGCGCCGTCGCCGAAGAAGCAGAGCACCACCCGGTCCTCTTCCCGGTACTTGATCGCGTGGGCCAGCCCGGTGGCAATCGGCAGCTGGCCGCCCACTATCGCGTACCCGCCCATGAAGCCTTTCGACACATCGAACAGGTGCATCGAGCCGCCCTTGCCGCCGCTGCTGCCCGTGGCCTTGCCGCAAAGCTCGGCCATTACTATGGAGGGGTCCATCCCCTTTGCCAGCGCATGGCCGTGGTCTCGGTAATGGCTCACCACATAGTCGTCGTCGCGGAGGCAGGGGACCGCGCCCGCCGCTACCGCTTCCTGCCCGATGTACAGGTGAAGGAAGCCGCGGATCTTGCCTTGCATGTAGAGTCGTGAACTCTCTTCTTCGAACCGGCGAATGAGCAACATCAGCCTGTGAAGCTCGATTGCCGTGTCGGCGTCTATGTTGAACGAAGAATTCACGCTGTACCGGCCTTGGGAGTCTTCCGGAGCCTTCAGATTGGTCTCAATATCTGAGACGAGCTCCGTCTGGTTCAATTGTAAGTCATGTTGCGATGAGGCCTAAATGTGGATTGCCTCCCCGTTTGCGGCCAATGCGGCCTCCTTGATGGCCTCGGAGATTGTGGGATGGGGATGGGTAGCCCATCCGAACTCCAGGTTCGTTGCCTCAAGATGCCTTCCCAGCGCCACCTCGCCCAGCAGTTCCGTGACCTCGGCTCCGATCATGTGCACGCCCAGCACTTCCCCAAGCTCGCTGTCCGTCACCACCTTCACCATGCCGTGCGACTCGTCCATCGCCAGCGCCTTGCCGCTCGCCGCCAGCGGGAAACGGCCGATCTGCACGTCGTGCCCCCGCTCCACGGCCTGCGACTCGGTGAGGCCAAAGCTTGCAACCTGAGGATTGCAGTAGATCGCTCTCGGCATCGCCTCGTAGTCCAGCGGCGGGCCATCCTGGCCTGCGATGCCCTCCACGGCCGCCACGCCCATTGCCGACGCCACGTGCGCCAGCAGCAGCTTGCCGGTGACGTCGCCGATGGCGTACACGCCGGGTACGTTCGTCTGCATGCGCTCATCGACCGGGACGAAGCCTCGCTCCGTGCTGACGCCTGCCTCTTCCAGGCCCAGTCCCTCGATGTTCCCCGTGGACCCAACAGCCACGAGCACGCGGTCGCACTCGACCGTCTCCGTGCCTTCGTCGCTGCCAATGATCACTTCGGCCCTGTCGCCCATTACCGTCACGCTCTGCACGGTGCAGCCCGTCCTGGCTTCGATGCCTTGCCTGCGGAACGCTCTTTCCAGTTCCCTGCTGATCTCCTCGTCCTCGGCAGGCGCCAGGCTGGGCAGCATCTCAACCACGATCACCCTCGCGCCGTAGGCTCGGTAGACATACGCGAACTCAGCACCCGTCGCCCCCCCGCCGACGATTACCACGGTCTCCGGCACATCCCGTGAGGCCAGCGCCTCTCGGCTGGTCATCACCACGGCCCCATCGACAGACAGCACTGGGATCTTCCGGAACCTTGCTCCCGTGGCGATGATCACGTTGTCCGTGGAGATCGGCTCGCCGTCGATCGTCACCGTGTTTCTGTCCCTGAGCGCGCCCTGCCCTCTTATGACATCCACGTCGTTCTTATTCAGCAGGCTGGCCACACCCATCGTGAGCCGCTTCACCACCGACCGGCTCCGGTCCACGGCCGCTCCGAAGTCGAAGCCGAGGTTGTCGTAGGAGATCCCCATCCGGCTCGCGCCGCGCACGAGGTTGAGGACCTCGGCGTTTCTGATCAGGGCCTTGCTGGGTATGCATCCCCAGTTTAGGCACAGGCCGCCCAACTCATCCTTCTCCACCACCGCCGCTCTCAGGCCAAGCTGCCCCGCGCGAATCCCCGCAACGTACCCGCCGGGACCTGAACCGATAATCACAAGATCGTAGTCGGACAAGTTACCCCCTCTGTGGGTCCGCAAGCATTGTTGGATCGTAAGTAATGGGCTGTTACTTGATTATATATCTCTTGAGGCGGGAACCCGAGCGCCTTCCCAGCCCCGATGCCCTGCGTCTCCCTGCGTCTCAGGTTCGAATTGCGTAACTGTGATGGGGATGCGCTTCTAAGGTCTGCGTTCCCGTGCCAGGAAAATCATTGCATCACAGTTGCCTGAGCCAATCTAGGCATTACCTTATTCCCTTCCACAGTCTGCTGATGAAGGTTGACATGGAGGTTGTCCGATTCGCCGACCTTGGTTTCGAAGAAGCCTCCCATTAGGTCTAAGGTCCTTGGTACGCAAGAACGCGCATGAGGCCTTCGAACTATCTCACATAGCTGGCAAGGGCAATGTACCCACATAGGCTATGTGGTATAAGCCTGTACATGAAGGCTATACAAGTGACGTTCGACGAAGAGTTGTTGGCCCGGTTGGACCGGCTTCCATCAGTACGAGAGAGAGGCCGGTCGGCAATCCTCTGAGAGGCCGCCGCCTACTTCATTGCGCGGCAAGAGATGAGGGAGATATCGGCCAAATATCGCGCAGGCTATGGTGACCGCTTCGATGGTGACGAGTTTCAAGGATGGGCCGGCGAGGGAGTATGGTCGGAGGATTAGGATTCAGCCCCAAGCGTGGTGAAGTTTGGCAATACCGCTTCAGGAGGCCCGACAAGCGCCGGGCGGTCGTTATTTTTAGTCGGCAGGAAGTGATCCCGCTATTGCGTACCGTGATAGTCGCTCCTGTGACATCGACGATTCGAGGCCTTCCAAGTGAGGTCTTGGTGGGAATTGAGGAAGGACTAGGGCGCGAGTCTGCCGTGAACCTTGACCACGTGCAGACAGTAGAGCAACGATTGCTGCACACTTGTCTGGGCACCCTTGGTGAGGAAAAGATGCAGCGCGTTTGCCGCGCTTTTGCAGTCGCTACAGGTTGTGCGTAGCAGCCATAATCAGAATGCTAACGTGGTAGCCTGACGGATAAGGCCAGCAACGTCAGGAGGCCAAACCATGACGATCGCACAGTCGACTTCCGCTCCGGTGCTCTCAGGTCGTAGACTGAACCAGAACTTCGGCGACCGCCAGGTCCTGAGCGATGTGGACTTGGACCTGCACCACGGCGAGGTGCTCGCTGTGGTTGGCGTGAGCGGTTCCGGCAAGTCGACTTTGCTGTACGCCCTTGCAGGGCTGCGGAAGCCAGATCAGGGAACCGTCGCCTGGGGCGATCATGCCGACGTATGGAGTCTGCGCGAGCCCCGAATTACTTTCGTCCGTAGGGAAAATTGCGGCTTCGTGTTCCAGTTCCCAGCATTTCTGGACGATCTGAAAATCGCCGCGAATGTTGCCGTTCCCCTCGTCGTGTCCGGGACCAGGCCTCGAGATGCTCGTGAGCGCGCCCGCGAACTTCTGGAACGATTCGGCCTGGGACCACTGTCTGAACAGTACCCTTCGACGTTATCGGGCGGTGAACTTCAGCGCGCGTCGATTGCTCGCGCTCTGGCGATGGAACCGAGCATCGTGTTTTGCGACGAGCCCACGGGGGCATTGGACGAAGCAAACTCATCATCTGTTGTGACCGAACTGCGAAGAATCGCCGGTGAGTACGGCGTCGGTGTGCTGATCGTTACCCATGACCCGTCGGTGTCGGCAGCGTGCGACAGGGTGCTTCGATTGGACGAAGGCAGGCTGGTCGAGGAGCGCGCGACGGCATGACGCTAGCCAGACCGATGAGTGCGTGAACGCATGAGGCTATTTTTGAGGTTCGTCTGGCCCCGCTCGCCGAGGTCGCTCGCCGTATGGACTCCCCTGATCCTCGTAGGCCTCATCTCCTGCGTCGGACTATCCCTCGCGCTGGGATTCCGTTCCGGGATGCTCGCGCAGCAGGTCGCCGCCATGGAGCGGGACGGCCCTCCGGGCCTGCCGCCGAGGACGGCTCAGGTTGAGAGCCCCCTTCGGGCGTCCGATACCATCTACACCACGTACGGCCCGATGGTAGTGACAACCATTGCGGCCGAAGAGGGACTGCCTTTGGGTCTGCCCGGCATTGATCGCGTGGGCGCGGACCGCTCCGTCCTTGCTTCCCCGGCAGTCTTGGCCCAACTCAAGGACGACTGGACGGGCGAGATCGAGGCCTGGCTTGGAGGCCGTGAGGCAGGCCTCCTTCCCGACGATGCGCTCGTGCATCCCCGTGAGTTGGTAATCGTTGAGTTCATAGCCGCGGTGCCCGAGAGCCTCGAATCGAACTTCTATCCGATTGTCCCTGACAGGGTTAAATGGCCCGTCGATACCAGCATCGTCATCTTGGGCCTCGGCATCCTCGTGCTCCCGTCTGTGGCCTTGGCGAGAGCAGGAGCCACGGTGCATGTTGCGGTCAGATCGCGCCGCTACGGTCTGCTGAGAGTTCTGGGCGCTCCGCCGCGCCAAATGGCTGTCATGATTGCCGCGGACATGGCTGTTCCCCTCCTGGTGGGAGCGTTTTTGGGCTCGTTGGCCTATGCCGCGTTCATGTCGTCATGGGGTTCCTTCACCGTTGCGCGAACCTCCTACTGGGCTGGGGATCTGTTGCTTCCCGTGGCATACGCTGCCGGTCTGCCGTTGATCGTCGTACTTGTCGGGTTGATGAGTACGGCGCGGATGGCCTACCGCACCGGAAGGGAACCCCTCGGCGTACTGCGGAGGTCGCGCGGCCCCGCTTCATATCTCTCCTACCTCTCGGCGGCAGGCGTGCTGCTCGGCCCGGCCTCCATAGTTGCGGCCTCCGAGATGAGCGACAACTTCACCCTGTCGGTATGGTTGGTCATAGCCGGGCTGCTCTTGGGCGTCGTAGGTCTTGAGGGATTGTCACGGATCGCGGTGTCTCTGACAGGCAGTCTGCTTGCCGACCGCACCAGGGCGCAGATAGCCGGATCGCGCATGGCCCGCTCCGCCGATGCCCTTCTCGGCGTGTCCTCCACCGCGGTCGCAGTTCTCCTCGTCGTGTTCGTGGCGTACGCGAGCTTCTGGGACGACTACTCCGCCGTCGGTGCCTTCGACGTAGTGGCCACCCTAGATGGGCAGATGATGGAAGATCTCCCGCTGGATCGGACCGTCGCCGAGGTGGCTGCCTACCACGGCGTGACCCGGGTCGTGCCGGTGGGGAGTCATCCCACCGCCGACAGGAGCATCTACACGTTGACCTGCGACGATGCGCCAGGCTCTGTGGAGCTCGATGCACCCTGCGTCCCGGGCAGCGTCTACCTGTCCGAGCCAACTGGGGAGACCGATGTTCTGGTGAGGAGTGCCTCGTACCCAGGCGCGGAGGAATCGCCCATCGAGGGCGTGTACCCTGTGGCAGGCTATGTCACCGCGTCATGGCTAAGAGATTACTCGCTGCTCATCGTCGAGCGGCAGCCTCCGACCGAGTTCGGGCTTCTCCTTGTCACCACCGACGGCGCAAAGGACTCCTTGAAGACGGCCATACAGGGCCTGCGAAGCCACTCCGAAGTCATGTCGGTGGCCACGCAGGAAGCGATAACTTCAGGGATGACCGACATCGGCCTCGTCGAAGACACAACGATCGCCACCCCTTACCTGCTCGTCATGGCGACGACCGTCGCCGCAATGGGCGCTGTGTCGTTGCTCTACGCAGTCCTACTGCTCTTCCGGCAGCGCCACGCAGAGTTCAGGATGCTCCGCTGCCTGGGCGCGACCCGCAGGCTACTGGCGGCAGACCTCGCCGTCCTGTTCGCCGCTCCTTTGGTCATCGCCTTCGGCCTTGCCGTTGCGTCGGGCCTCACCCTGGCTAAGACCTACAACGCCGCCTTCGGCCTTTCCACGCCGTTCGGCGCATCGCAGGTAGCGCCCGTACTCATCTCGATGCTGGTGGTCGGCATGATCGCAACGGTTCTCGTAGCGGTCTGGTCCACCCGTGTCTCGCCTCTAGTCACCGACCCAGACGCTGCCCTCGGGTAGCGCGTCTACTGACGCGCCTGGCAATCGCGCGTCGCCCCGACCACCATCCTGTAACAAACTTACACGCACACATGCTCGAAATTCTCAGCAGATACTATCCATTGTCCTTTGAGTATCCAAACAGTGCGGCCCCGGTCTCATTCCTGCTCGTCGCTACGTCATCGCTCTCACTCCAATGACACTCCCTGCGAGCTCAGGATAGTGGTTGCCGAAGGAGAGAACTGGGCCCATGTTTGCGGTTGCCCGAAAGATGGCCGTGCTGGGGGTCATGCGGCTCATTGACTTCTGCGAACGGTAGTGCTATTATAGGCGCATGTACATAACTGAGCACTTTAGCCGGACTTCGCTGCCCAGCCCTGTAGGAGACTGCCTTGAGTCCCTCGAACGGGCGATTCGCGAATGGCCCTCAACCCTCGACGTCAATCAACTTGGCGGACGTCACTCTCTCTTCCGTTCCCAGTCAGGTCCAATAGGACTGTCACTTTTCGTTGCCAGTTGGGTGCATTTTGTAGGTGTTCGGTATCGATCTATGCTCAGTCTCGTCACGCGTTCTTCGGCCTCCCAGCTATGGAGTGTTACGAAATGTTTCGGAATGTGACAGCTCTTCAAATCTGCTCCCTGCCGAAGACCGCGCACGAAGTGCTTTTCAGCGGCTGTTGGTAGGAGCGTTTGGAATGACCACTAAAGTCGCCGTCGTCTCAGACACCCACTGCCACGAATGGGCCGAGGTCCACCCCGAGATCAAGGACGCCGTGGCTTCGGCCGACATCGCAGTCCACTGCGGCGACATCGTCCGCGCGGACGTCGTCGATGGATTCCGGTCAACGGCAAAGCGGGCCGTCGTCGTCCACGGCAACTCAGACCCGCCCGAGCTTCGCGACGCGATTCCTGCGGTCGAGGTCATCGAGATCGACGGCCATCGCATAGGCGTAACCCATCCCGCGTGGGGAGGCCCGGAGTTCCCGTTTCAGGACCTGATGCCCGACTTCGAAGGCACGGGCGGCGTGGACACAGTCCTGTTCGGCCATATCCACGAGACCGTCGACGAGGTGATCGAAGGCGTCCGCTACATCAACCCCGGCCAGGGTTACGAGTCCTTCATGGTTTCCGGCACGTACGCCGTCTTGACAGTGGACGCTGACAAGATTGAAGTCGAGTTCAGAACGGTGACCCCGCGCCGGTAGCGAGGCGCGCCGCACAATCCTCTCAGTCCGAGCCCTTCAGCAAGAGACTGTTGCGGAACTCCATTGTGCGCGGATGGACCAACCGCCCGCGCCCAAGATGCGCCTCCGCCTGCTTGGTAACGAACATGAGCAGCGCGCCGTCAAGGTCCGCCATCGCACGCACGCGCAGCTCGTCTTGGAACGGATACTTGCGCTTCTTGACCGGGTCCAGCTTGTCTGCCAGGAACACGATCCTGCCTTCGGTCCCAAGGTCAGGATGCCCCGTCGTATGCCAGCGCACTGCCTCGAGCACGTCGGCATCCGCAACGCCCGCGCACCGCGCTAGCCACGCCGCCGCAACCGGCCCGTGGAGCATCATCGGCAACGCCCGCTCTATGTCGCAGACTTCCAGCCCGTACTCCACCGCCAGCGCCAGCAGCCGCTCGCCCGACTCCGCACGGAATAGGTCGTGGCACGCGCCTCCCATGTCGATCGCAACCTCGTCGGCGCCGTGCACGGCCGCCAACTCTGCGGCGATCTCACGCACCCGCTCGATGTGCGATCGGAGCCGCTCCGGCAGCCCGTCCAGCAACCGCGCCGCCTCGGCGGGAAGTTCGGCTCTGGCGCTCGGCACCGGCTTTATGCCATGCCGCCCAGGCGGTGCCCGCCGAGCACGTGCATGTGCAGGTGGTCCACCATCTGCCCGGAGTCGTCCCGCTGGTTGATTACCACCCGGTACCCCGATTGCCCAATTCCCTCCCGGACGGCCACCTCTTCAGCCGCAAGCAGCATCGCGCCTACCATCGTCCCGTGGCCGGGCGTGAGTCCGGACAGATGGGTGAAGTGCTCGTTGGGAATGACCAGGAAGTGGACCGGCGCCTTGGGCGAAATGTCGCGGATCGCGAAGCAGTGCGAGTCTCGGTAGATGACCTCCGACGCTACCTCGCCGGACCCAACCTTGCAGAAGATACAGTCGCTTGCCATATCGAACCCTCTACATTGACTCCTGCGATCAACCAGGAGGTTAGTTCAACTCACCTCTGGCCCACCGCGCCAGCGCCTTCTCCGGCGCCCCGATCTCGTCGACCGACGTGTAGTAGTAGTCTTGCCATCCTGTCTTCGGAAGTCCGGTGAACAGCATCAGGTTCAGCGGGTACTCTTCGCTGTCGGTCACGCGCCGGAAGTCGTCGCGAAACAGAAACGTCGGCTTGCCAAGCGCGATCGCCATGCCCAGCTCCACCATCACTCCCTCGTCCGGAGGCGTACCGTTCACCACGGCGAAGATCGCGTCAGACTCCCGCACGTCCCTGTAATCTGCCTCGCCGATCAGGTACGCCCAGCCTGGCTGGTTCAGGTCGACTTGATTGTTCCGTCCGAACGGCTCCCATACCTCCAGGCCCAACCGCGTCAGCGCATCTACAAGCTGCGGCAGCAGCAGCGTCTTCTGCTGCGCCGAAAACCCATACGGATTAGCCAGATATATCGATTTGCTCATTGGTGATTGTTAGCGGCCCTCAGGGAAGTGCTGCCAACTACGGCTTGCGTCCCGGCTCTCCATGATCGTAATGGCGGTCAGATGAGGAAATTGACCATCAGGAAGGAGAGCGCCAGCATCAGCAGGAACCCGCAGACCGCCGCTACCGCCGGCCTGCCGTTCGTCTTGAATCCGAATGCCACTCTGATCGCCACCGCCATTGCCGCAACGCGCCATCCCGTTGCCGTCCATGCTATCAGGAAGGGATTGTCCGGGATTACCGATAGGGCAATCACAATGCCGGGTGCCTGAGCGATCCCCGCGAACCTGAGCACGCTCTCGAACTCCGGTCGTTCAGAATCTCTGTCCATCAGGCTCGACCCCACGATGTAGGTCACGGTCGACCAGATCAGCCACGACGCTACCTCAAGGCCGAGGCCCAGCCCGATCGAGGGAAGTAACGGGTACGCGAACAGCACCGGTGAGCCCCCGGCCACCCCGACGGCTCCCCCGATCAGGCCCACGAGCAGCACGATGAACAGCGCCTGGTACGCTGCCCATCGGTCGCTGGCTACATCTTCGAATGGGACTGGATCGAGCCTGGCCGCCCCGAGCATCCGCTTGCCCAGGCTGCCGGCGAACTGCTGCCATTCACTCATATGAACGGCTCAACAACTGCGAGGTGCTCAGGCGGACATCTGCATGATCTCGATGCGGACGTTGTCCGGCGCCTTTACGAACGCGATGCGCGGGAACCCTCCCGGCATGTCGATCGGCCCTTCGAGCAGCGGCGCCCCGAGCCGCTCCAACCGGGCAATCTCGGCGTCGATGTCGTCCACCTCGATGCCGAAATGTTCAAGTCCCCAGTGCGCGTCCGCGTCCCCGGAGCCCATCTCCTCGCCGGTTCGAGCGCCCGAGATATTCACAGTCACCCCGTCAGTTGTCCGGCAACGGATGAACCGGTCCCCAAACGGTCTGACGTCGTCAGCGAAGATCTCAAAGCCGAACGTCTCCACATACCAATTCGCGGTCTTCTCCGGGTCCGCCGACTTCAGATGCACGTGGTTGAACTTATAGGACAAGGCATGCCTCCCACTAATATTCGGGAACGGCCAACTATCGGCAAAGGCTATGGCAACCCCCGAGAGAGTGTCAACACCGGCCGCAAGCCGTCACGGGAACACGTTGAAGTCGGTCTCGCCCACCTTAGTCCCTTCGTGGTAGACGTAAACGTAGTAGCGCCCTGGAGCCCACCAGTTCCATTGAGTCGGGCCGATATACGCAGGCCATTGGGCTCCAACGTACTGCTCCATCGCTTCGATCGTGCGGTAAATGCGCTGAATCGGAAATCCGTCCTCAAACCACACCACTAACTCAATGTCCGCTTCCTTCGGCTCGTCAACCTGATACGTGTACTTTAGACACACTGTGACGCGTTCAGGTATCTCCCTTACTGAGAAGCTGAGTTCTCGCTTGTTGCTTAGGCAGTTGTCGTATGAGAGGGCTACTCCAACCAGAGTGAACTCCCCGTTGATGGACGGCAACTCTGGTTCAACCGGGTCTCTGTCCAGCCTTGTCCGGTCGAATCGTTCAGTTCCTTCATACCACCGCGCCGTAATCATGGGTGTGGACGTAGCACCGCCGAACGCCTCCCTCAGCTCCGCGATTCCCAGAAATGTCCCTTCTGTAGTCTCGTCGTCGTCCTCCAACTTCGACGCCCTGTACAGAGACCGAAAGCCTTCCTTGAACTCCTCTTCCTCGAGAGAACGGTGAAGGTCAAGGAAGAGCCGTTCGCCCAGCGAGTAGTTGCAGCGGAAGGCAGATGTGGCGCCTTGCCTCGAGGAAGTCTTAAGCCTCTCCAACGTGGCGATGTTGGGAGCATGCGAGCACGGGTAATTGTCGGGGTCCAGGGGAGCCCCCACTCGCGCACTCTCTGAGAGAATCGCCATTAGCTCCGCGGCGCCCTCGTCCACCCAGTGCGCGTTACCCCTCCAGTAATAATGCGCAACCTCATGAGCAACTATGTAGCCCGCATACTGAGCTTCGTAGCTATCGTCGTCCACGTCATACTCAGCCAGTATGGCGATATGCGTTCCGGAGTTGGTCCCTGCGAAGGTCTGGGTAACCCCATCGCCAAATAGAAGGCCCACGAATCTCGTTGGGAAAGGCGAGTTCATAAAGGCTTCCGCGCCCCGCACAGCGTGTTCCAGGAGATCAATACTCCTGCCAGCCCCCGGCCCAAGGCGGATGATCGCCAACTGGACATCCCCGGCCAGTGGAAGCTTAATAGACCGCTTCTCGAGCGTGACCTGCTCTGGGTCCAACAAGGCCTCAATGAGCTGCGAATTGCTCCTGTCTACTCCGAACAAGGTGGCGACGATCGGGGCCCATTCGTCCGAGATGCCAGACGCCAGAGTGGGGTGCTCCACGATCTTCAGAAAGCTGGTCGGCCTGAATGAAGACAGCTTGTACAGGGCTTCCATCGCCGCATAGTCCGCCGGTTCCAAACTCGCGAGAAAAGGCATCCCGGCGATTTGCAGGGCTTGCTGTGGGTGGTCCTGAGCAGTCCACCTGAGCGTTTGGATAACTCGAGCCTCTGCCTCAGTTAATCTGACAGAAGTCCAGCTTGCGCTTACGACCACACTGAAGACTTCCTGTGCGAAGGTGGCGAGATGCACGAGTTCTTGGACTGCCTTTCGCTCGAACTCATCGATACCGTCTGCAACCCACGGCAATTCCGTTATCGTCTTCGCGTCCGCAGCTTGGTTCTGCTCCAGCCAGGCCGTATTGGTGAGCGTACGCCACACATCGAGATACATAGGCGTGGGAATAGGTGTGGCTGCAATGACGGTAGGTGTGGGTGTGGAGGTAGGTGTGATCGGCGCCTGTGTAGCTGTTGGAGTGGGTGTAGCCGGAGTAGCCACGGGTGTCGGCGTGACGGGTGTGGCAGACGGCGATGGCGCAGGTGTAAACGTCGGTGTCGGCGTCGGTGACACCGTCGGCGTCTCAGGAGTTAGCGTGGGCTCCGGCGTGAGAGTCGCTGACGGCGTCGGAGTTGCCGCTGTCGGAGTAGGAGACGGCGTCGGCGTACGCGTGACGGGTGTGGGTGTGGGCGATGGCGATGGCATCGCGGCAGTGGGTGTCGGCGAGGCCGCTGGGGTCGGCGTATCCGGAGTGGGGCTGGGCGAAGGCGTGGGCGTAGGCGAGGGGACAGTAGGTGTGGATGAAGGCGTAGGCGAGGACCGAACGACGGATGCTGAAGCCGGTTCACCTGCCTGACCGGTCGCGACGGTCGGTGCCCCGTTTCCTGCGCATGCAAGAGTCATGAAGGCCGACATCGCCCCGAGGAACAGGGCGACGAAGGTCAGATTCGGCATTCAACGCCTCCTCGTGGCGCACTCAACGAAAGTGAGCGGCGAACCGTGGTCCACCTGGTTCGGAGAAGGCCGGCGCTACTTCGTTGCCGCTAAAGTGGTTCGGCAGTCCTCACAGCCCCGCGGCGTACGCTGAGTGGAACGTGTCAACGCCGGCCCTGTACTCGCCGTTCTCGTGGACGATTGCCACAGGACTGGCGAAGCCTCGGGCGATTCCTTCGCCAACGACCAGCAGCCGGTGGCCTTTCGCCTCGAGCGCCGACCTCGTCGCCTCGTCGATTCCCTCGTCTACTGTCGTCCACGGGTTCGAGGAGTCCACACGTGACGAGTCGATTGCCTCCTGCGGACCCATTCCGAAGTCGACCATCTTTATAATGAGCTGCGTCACGCAGTTCGTGATCCGCCTGCCGCCGGATGCACCCACCGCGATTCGAGCGCCATCTCCGTCCAGCACCAGGGCCGGCGTCATGTTGTTCAGCCCGGCCTTCCCCGGCTCGATGGAGTTCACGCGGCCCGGCAGCGGATCGAACCACATCATGCCGTTGTTCATCACCACGCCCGTTCCCTTGGGCACAACGCCGGAGCCGAACCCGGACATCAGCGTGTTCGTAAGCGACACCGCATTGCCGTCCCCGTCCATCGCGCACAGATGCGTAGTCCCGTTGTCGATGGCCGGCAGGCTGGCGGGTAGTTGCTCTTCAGGCTGTCGCCCTTCCTCCTGCCATGGATCGCCGAAGCTGAACCAACCTGGAGATGAGTCGCCGATCTCCGCTCTTCGGCGGTCGGCGTACTCGTCCGAAAGCAGCCCGTTCCACGGAACGTCCACGAATGTGTTGTCTCCGAAGTAGCGGAACCGGTCGGCATAGGCAAGCTGAGCGCTGGAGATGTACGCATGCAGCATCTCCAGGCTGTTATGGCCCATCGCCGCCAGGTCGAACCCGCGAACAAGCTTCAGCGTCATCGCGCTGGTCGGCCCCGCGCAGGCGAATCTCGGCAGGCGCACCGTGTGACCCCTGTAACTGACCTCCAGCCCACGGTCCCAAACGAGGGGTCTGTAGGACGCAAAGTCGTCTTCTGTAAGGATTCCGCCGCCGTCCTGGATGCCCGCCACCAGGCTGCTTGTGATATCGCTGCGATACATCGCCTTCGCGCCGTCCCTGCCGATCGCCTCCAGCACGTCCGCAAGCTCAGGCTGCCTCAGTAACGTTGGCGACTGGGCCCCGCCGGTGGGCATGCTGTCTCCCGGCAGGAAGATTCGTCTCAGCTCTCCGTAAGCGAGGAGCTTGTCTATCATGGACCCGAACGAGTACAGCGTGTACCAGTCCGGTGAGTAACCGTCACGCGCCGCTCGCACCGCAGGCTCCACAACGTCCTTCAGCGGGAGCCTGCCAAGCCTCTTGTGTGCCTCAGTCAGGCCGGCAACCGCGCCCGGGACTGCGATCGACCTGAAACCGTGGATGTTGGCGTCGTCCTCCACCGGCACCCAGCCGAAGCTGCCGGTCGCGCCGCCGTCCGCTGTCTTGTAGAACGTTGGCGAGGCCTGCTTGGAGGCACGCATCGGGAACCCAACTACGCCTCCCGCATCGCCGACCTGGTAGGTCAGGTACCCGCCGCCCCCAATCCCGCTCGATCCCGGCTCAACCACTCCCACGGCCAGACATGCGGCCACAGCCGCGTCGACGACGTTGCCGCCCGCCTCGAGCATGGCCGTGCCGGCCTCAGTGGCCACTGGGTGCTTCGTGGCAACCATGCCGCGCTGGGAAACGGCCTCGTCCTTGTAGAAGTGTGTCTTCGTTGGAGAAACGGTCTGGACCATTTGGCGTCTCCTGGCGTGCTCTCCGCGTGACGGAGAGTGGCTGAAATGAATGTATGCTGCCGCGATTATAGGGCCGCCTAACAAACAGGCACAAACACCACTCCGCTATCGACCCCCACCATGCGGTGAGGACTGGAACACGCAGCGAGGCCATGCGAACACTTGACCTTCGAGAACACGAGTGCTATTATTGGCCTATGAAAATCAAACGCGTCAAATCAATAGCGCTGGGCCTCCGTCTCGTAGGAGCTTGCCCCGGGTACCTTGATGGGGCATACCTTGTGCATGCTCTGAACTCGTTGGCTTCGCCGTGTGTTGCATTCGCGTTGCATTTGTGCCGTGAAACTGCTGCATTCAAGTTGCACTGGCGTTGCGTTGTTGCTGCGAAACATCCTCGAACCCAGCTACGAAATGCAGCAGAATGCAACATAATGCAACACATTTCTTCGTTCAGTCCTCTTTATCACCCGCGTGGCCATATCTGGCCGCCTTTGACCGCCTCTGGAAATCTGCATTCTGCAATCCGCGATCTAGCTATGAAATGGCCGCATCTGGCCGATTCGGCGGCCACGCAGGTATCTCTTGCCGCCGATAGGCTCAGAAGTTCAGTGCGCCACTCCCTCGAGTCGACGGCGCGCGCCTCTCGGTCTATAGGAGAAGTGTGCTTGTCGAGTAGGTGAAGAGCATGTCGGCCCTCCAAAACTCACTCCAATGGAGGCCCTGAGGCGCGGGCTGCTAGTTCCTGATAAGGAGCCCTGGCTGGCAGGCCCGGCAGTAGCTGGTTATCCGGCGATTCGCGCTGATCTGCCGGATCGGCTCGCCGCAGCGCGGGCAGGGCTCGCCACCCTTGTTGTGGACGCTCAGAAAGTCCCGGACTTTCAGGTGAATCCTGTCGCCCATCCTGCCGCGAAGCGTCTCCACAGCGCGCGCAGTGACACTTGCGCAGCTCAGGCGAAGTCTCTCCAGTTCATCGCTCGAGAGTGCCTTCCTGCGCTTGAATGGGTAGACGCGGGCGTCGAACAGGATCTCGTCGGCGTACGCATTGCCGATTCCTGAGATGAAGCGGCCCCTCGTAAGAATGCCCTTGATTTCGCCGTGGAAGGGCTTGAGCCTCTGCGCGAACTCAACCTGCGGCAGCGTTTCCAGCACGTCAGGCCCTTGGTCAGCCAATCGCGGCACCTCGTTCAGGCCTTCCTGTGACGTGAGATAGACCATCCCCATCTGCTTGTCGTCGATGTACCGCAGGTCCTTCCCGTCGTCTAGTGTCAGCCGCACACAGGTCCTCTTCGCCACGCGCTCGGACGACCCGCAGTGTCGGAAGACGCCCGTGAGCATCGGGTTGACGATAAGCACACGATCGTCCGACAGCCCGATCAGCATGAACTTCCCGCGCCGCGCGAACTCGTCAATCGATAGCCCGGGCAGGCGCTTGGACAGGTCCTCCCCGTACATGGACCGCACGACGCTGGGCCGCAGCACTTGGGCAGCCGCAATCGTCCTGCCCCGCACCTTCCGGTTCAGGTAGTCCTTGATTACCTCAAGGTCAGGCGCTTCCGGCAAGACTCCTTCACCTCTTTACGGCAGTTCAGGCTCGCGTTCCGGCTCAGCTTCGTTCGAGGCAGCCTTGTCGGCATTCCGGTCCCGTAGCCTCTTGAAGGCGAAGAAAGCGATAACCAAGCCTACGACGCTGACGCTCGAGACAATCGTAACCTCCTCGAAGTATGTCTCGAGAAACGTCTTCACCGACTCTCCGAAAACCGTGATCAGGACCCCGATTGCCAGGAATCGTATTCCCCTTCCCACGACGGACGCGAGCACGAACCGTCGCAAGTCCATGTTAAGCACCCCTGCTGAGATGGCAAAGACCTTGTAAGGCAGCGGAGTAATGGCAGCCATGATTACGGCCCAGGCGCCGTAGCGTTCGAACATCGACTCCACCCTGTGCACGGCGCTCTCCTTGGCCATTTGGTACAGGGCCGGCCTTCCAAAGCGGCGCCCCAGCCAGTACCCGGCGACGGCCCCCACTACGGAGGCGGCCGTGGTCAACAGCGCAAGCCAGATAGCCATGTGTCGCTGCGGCAGCGAGATGGCAATCAACAAAGGGTCTGGTGGAATCGGGAAGAACAGCGCGTCGGAGAATGAGTTCGCGAACAGGGCCACAATAGACCAGGGGCTGTCGGCAAACCCCTCCACCCACACCGAAAGAGTGTGGTACCATTCTCGAATAGGCAATGCTAGTGGACCGGCCCGGGCCGACACCCGGCCTTAATCACGTGTCTGTAACCCCACGTCCAACTCGAATTCGAATTTCCCCGTCGACGCTCGAACACCGAGAGTCGCAGATTCCATCTGCTCGTCAGAATCTGGCGGGGCCGAGAGATGCTTGCCATCTGAGCCCACAACCTCATATACGGCGCCTCCCACGGTTACCGATTGGCTGCCTCCGGCGGAGCGCTCGGCGGACCCCGTGAGCGCATGAAGGACGGCCTCCTGCTCCCACCGAATCTCTTCAGCCTCCTCAACCGTCACGGCTATGAATCGAATGCTGTCGTCAGGACGGGCCTGAGCTATCAGCGGCAGGTCGGCGCTGATGACGGTTGCGATCTTCGGATATCCGCCAGTCACTCCTCGGTCGGCCATGAGTACGATCGGCTGCCCGTCTCCAGGTACCTGTACCGCCCCCATGGGAGCGCCATCCGACACTATGTCCGAAGGACCGGAGTGCTCGATCGTGGGCCCGGTCAACCTGTAGCCAACACGGTCCGACTGGGGCGAGACCAAGAATAGCGAATTCAGAAGCGTAAACTTCCCTTCGTCAGTGAACGCGTCATGTTGCGGTCCCAGAACGACTCTGACCTCATGTTCGCTCCCGTAATACGGCGCATAGCTGGAATCGGGCTCGCCCTGCTTGAATACCGCCCCGAGCAGTGGCCTTCCCGCCTGCAGTACGTCGCCCTCTTTAAGCGTGCGGCCTTCAAGTCCCCCAAATCCGGACTTCAGATAGGTTGACCTGCTTCCGAGTACCTTGGGCACTTCGATTCCGCCGCCCACGCAGAGATAGCCGCGCAGCCCGTCCGTCGCTGTGCCAAGGCTTAGGACGGATCCTTCCGGCGCTCGGAACGCCTGCCACTGCGGGACAGGCATCCCGTTGAGTTCGACCGAGGCCTCAGCGCCCGTAACCGCCATCCGGCACGTTCGGAGCACATGAAGGGAAGGTCCTGCGAAGGTAAACTCCAGCGCGGCGGCACTCTCGCGATTGCCCACTAACAGGTTTCCTGCCCTCAGCGCGAACCTGTCCATTGCTCCGGACACGGGTACGCCGAAGCGCTGAAACCCGTATCGCCCAATGTCCTGCACGGTTGTCAGCGGCCCAGGTGACTCCACCCTGAAGGTGTCGCGTGTCATCCAACAGCCTCTGTGACGGGAACATACTCGCCGTTCGCCGCCTGCTCGGCGATCTCCTCATAGCTTGATTCATCCTGCAGGGAAGTGAACCTCACGAAGTCTCCGGCATCCAACAGCGAAGGTGGCGTTCGCATGTGATCGAAGAAGCTGACAGGCGTGCGCCCGATTAGCCTCCAGCCGCCAGGGCTGGCGACGGGATAGACCCCCGTCTGCGCCTCGGCTATACCCACCGATCCACTTGGGATCTCAACCCTGGGAGTCTGCATCCGTGGCGTGACCAACTTCTCAGAGAGCCCGCCAAGATACGGAAACCCGGGACTGAAGCCCATCATGTAGACCGGATAGAGTGGCTCTGCGTGAAGTTCAATCACCTCCTCAACTGTGATGCCGTTATGCTCGGCAACGAAGTCGATGTCAGGGCCATGTTCGCCCCCGTAGAGGACCGGCACATGTACCACTCGGGCGCGACTCTTGTCACTTCCGGGTTGCTGGCTCAGCTCTCCCAGCAGCGACTCGAGCTTCTCTCGCACTGCAACCTGAGTGGTCCGCATGGAATCGTACTGGATCAGGACGGACCGGTAAGAAGGCACAACGCCAATGACTCCATCGATGGCAGTACGGTCAGTTGCCACCGCGAGAGTATGCACCTGCTTGTTCGTGTCAATGGAAATGTCGTTTCCTAACTCAACGACGATCGCCTCGTCGCCGGCGGTCAGGAACCTGGGAGCTGGGTAAGGCATCGAATCGCTAAACGAGGTTGGCCAAGGGTTTGATTTCGACGCCGGCAGACTCGAGCTGATGCCGGACTGCCTTCACCATCTCAACGGCGCCCGGCGTGTCCCCATGTAGGCAAAGACTGTCCGCCTGGACCTCGATCTCCTCACCGGTGATGGCTATTGCCACCCCGTCCGTGACCATCCTCACGCTGCGCTCTGCTACGTCGTTAACGTCATGAATCACAGAACCAGGCACGGATCTGGCGACCAGCGTTCCGTCAGCGTTAAGCGTCCTGTCCGCGAATATCTCCCTGGCTACACGCACGCCCATGTCATCGGCCACCTTGATCCATTGAGAGCCGGCCAACGCCAGAAGTATGAGGCTGGAGTCAATTTCCAGAATCGCCTCGCAGATGGCGCTGGCGAGTGATTCGTCATTCACGGCCTGGTTGTACATCGCGCCATGCGGCTTGACGTGCTGCAGCCTCTTGCTGGATGTGAACGCCTGCAAAGCTCCCACCTGGTACTTGACGTCGTTCTTCGCCTCCTCCGGCTCCACCTTCATCGTGCGCCTGCCGAAGCCCTGCAAGTCCGGGAAACTGGGATGAGCGCCGACGCCGACTCCATTCTCCTCCGCAATTCGGACCGTGTGCGCCATCCATCCGGGGTCACCCGCATGAAAGCCGCATGCCACGTTTGCAGAGGTAATGTGTCCGATGACTTCCTCGTCGTAGCCGAGCTTGTGAACTCCAAAGCTCTCGCCCATGTCGCAATTGAAGTCTATTGCCCCTGCCATTGGATGTGCCCCTCCTCGCCTTTCCGTCCGTAAGCCGACTCGTCAACCCAATTATATGTCTCAGAACTATGGCCATGCCCGTCAACAGGGATCTGCGGGGATGGAATGTAAGCTTACGCCAAAAGTCGGGATGGTAGCCTGCGGCCCTTGATCACGCACAGGACCCGGGTTGGCCCTGGTCGGATCTGTCCGCTTAAATTTGGTGGGAGGTAGCTACCGTGGTGTAGAATCCACCAACCTGTCGAAGTCCATTTGGAGTGAGTCCCATAGATACAGAACTAATCGAGTCGGCAGCAACTCTGACCGCCATCGGCATGGGCACTGCCTTCGCGCTCTTGGTGGGATTGCTGGTGCTTATAGTGGTGATGACGAGGGCGATGCAGCTTCGTTTCCGATTTGACTGGCCGTTCAGCAAGGCTCGTGCAGAGCGAGATGCGCAGGACCGCGCGATTGCTGCCACTGCTGCGGTAGGAGCTCTGCTTGCAAGGCGAGACGCGGAAGAAGGCGAGTGACCCCGCCTGCAAGAACAGACTTATCCCATTTGACCTTTCAGGTCAGGACTGCCGTTGACTGAACTACTGGACTTCCTGCGTTCGACAGGATTCAACCACATCGACTGGCGCAACGCCGTCATGCTGGCCGTCGGTCTCATCCTCATTTACCTTGCAATCCGAAAGGGCTACGAGCCCTACGAACTGCTTCCAATTGGACTCGGCGTAATCGTAGCCAACTTGCCCCTGACCGGGATGCTGGTAGGACCAGAAGAAGGAGTTGGAGTCCAGGAGGCGGGCTTATTCGGCCTGGTGTTCTACTATGGACTTCAATTCTGGAACATTCTCCCACCGATAATCTTCCTAGGTATCGGAGCTCTGACCGACTTTGGTCCGATGATCGCGAATCCAAGGATGCTGCTGCTCGGAGCCGCCGCCCAGGTTGGAATCTTCGTGGCATTCTGGGGTGCTCTGGCCACGGGTAAGTTCGACCTCAGCGAGGCAGCCTCCATTGGAATCATCGGCGGCGCCGATGGCCCAACGACAATCTTCCTATCCGCCAAGTTGGCCCCGCATCTGCTGGGAATTACTGCGGTCATCGCATATTCATACATGGCTGCGGTGGCAATAATTCAACCCCCTCTGATGCGCCTGTTGACTACTAAGGAGGAGCGAGAGATAGAAATGAAGCCGCTCAGGGAGGTCTCCAAGTTGGAGAAACTGATCTTCCCTGTGGTGGCGCTGGTCATCATCATTTTGGTGGTGCCGCGAGCCGCGCCTCTCATATCGATGTTTATGATCGGAAACCTCTTCAGGGAGAGCGGGATGGTTCCGAGACTGACCAATGCCGCATCCAACGAGCTGCTCAACATCGCAACTATATTCCTGATGCTTACGGTGGGTACCCAGCTTTCTGCGGAGCGAGTGTTCTCGGTTGACACCATTCTGATACTGACCCTCGGGCTCGTTGCATTTGGCTGTGGGACCGTCGGCGGATTGATATTCGCGAAGATAATGAACCTGTTCTTGAAGGAGAAGATCAATCCCCTGATCGGGTCGGCGGGCGTCTCTGCGGTACCTATGGCCGCTCGAATTTCCCATCACGTAGGACAGGAGTCGAGCCCAAGGGTGTACCTGCTGGCCCACGCGTTAGGGCCCAATGTAGCGGGCGTTATCGGCTCGGCCGTAGTGGCTGGAATTTTCATCTCGGTGCTCTAAACGTGGGTGAGAACGTCCGGGTCCGAGTGGGAGAGCGCTGGTACGAAGTGGAGGTTGGCGACCTCGACTCTGATCCTGTCAGGACAGTCGTAGATGGTGTGCAGGTTGATGTTAGCCTCGGCGATCTTGTGGGAGCAGCTGAAGCGCCATCAAGTGCACAGTCCAGTGGTCAGGCCGCTACACGATCTCCTCAGGCTAGGAAGGAGTTCTTCGCTCCAGTGGCTGGCGTGATCGTTTCATTGTTAGTCGAGGTAGGCGACCAGGTGGTGACTGGCGATGAGGTGTGCGAAATTCAATTAATGGATGGCCTCAGGACGCTGAGGGCGGATTGGAGTGGCGTGATTAGGAGAGTAAACGTAGAGCGAGGCCAGGAGATCAGCGCAGGCCAATTGATAGCCGAGTTGGAGTGAGAGACAGAGCCGCGCTGAGGCGTACCATTGAGAAGGCTTCGCGTTGTTGGCCAAGTAACCTGTCTGATATACTGCCCGCGCTTCTAAACAGGCAACCGGCCATGCCTTTCACTCGAGTGCCTTGGCCCCGCGAATGTGCACTTTTCGGCTTGACATGAAGCCAACTACTTCGCAGGGCACGAAAGGCATTGCCAAAGCGGGAAAGCGCGCGGCTGCGAAGGAATTTCCAGCACTCGCGACAGTTACAGACCAAAGAGCGATCCAAGAACAAGGAGGAGCCAATTGAAGTGGATTGACTATGCTCACCCGCAGACGGTACGGGAGGCTGTCAACCTCATGGCTGATGCCGGAGAAGGAGGCGCGCGCGCGCTGGCGGGAGGGACCGACCTTTTGGTCCACCTCAGGGCGAAGGTGCTCACGCCGGACCTGGTGGTAGACGTGAAGGGCGTTCCCGAACTGAATGAAATCTCCTACAACCCGAGTACTGGCCTAACCATTGGGGCTGCAGTTCCCTGTTACAAGATTTACGGCAATGAAGCCGTAAGCGCGGCATATCCCGGTCTGATCGACGCAGCGTCCCTCATCGGCGGGACGCAGATTCAGGGCCGAGCTTCACTCGGCGGCAACCTCTGCAACGCTACCCCCAGCGGGGACTCCATTCCGATCATGATTGCGCTTGGCGGCGTAGCCAACATTGCAGGCCCGGATGGCAATCGGCAGGTGCCCGTCGAGGACTTTTGCACCGGAGTTCGTCAGAACGTGTTGGGGGTGGGAGAGATTCTCGTCTCTATCCACTTCCCTCCGCCCGCGCCGCACTCTGGCGCCCGCTACATCAGGTTTATACCCAGGAATGAAATGGACATCGCTGTCGCAGGCGCGGGAGTGTCGGTCACGCTTGAGAACGGAAACATCCAGTCGGCCCGCGTGTCGCTCGCCTCTGTGGCCCCTGTTCCTCTGTTCGTGAAGGAAGCCGGAGAAGCAATGGCCGGCAAGCCGGCAAATGAAGAAACAGTCCGTATCGCCTCTGGGTTGGCTCGCGATGCTGCAAGGCCAATCACGGACATGCGCGGGACCATTGAGTACCGTCAGCATCTTTGCGAGGTACTGACTCGCAGAGCTCTGTTGACCGCCATCGAGCGCGCACAGTCGGACTCTTAGGCAACAACTAGAAGACGTATCCAGGGAGAGGACATTCAATGCCCGCCAAGACTTACGTTCAGACAAGAATCAATGGGGAGGAAGTGGACTTCCTTTGCGAGCCGAGGCAAAGCCTGTTGGAGAGCCTGAGAGACGTCCTTCAGCTGACCGGAACGAAGGAAGGCTGCAACGATGGTAACTGCGGCGCTTGCACGGTCATCATGGATGGCCGAATCGTCGACTCCTGCTTGGTACTTGGTGTCGAAGCCGAGGGCCGTGACATCACTACGATCGAAGGTGTGGCGACGCCGGCCGGCCTGCACCCGATCCAGCAGGCCTTCCTGGAGAATGCGGCGTTGCAGTGCGGGATCTGCACCCCCGGCTTCATAGTGGCGTCTAAGGATCTGCTGGAAAAGGAGCCTAATCCCTCGGAGCACCGCATTCGCGAATGGCTGGCTGGAAATCTGTGCCGGTGCACTGGATACGACAAGATCGTCAGAGCTGTAATGGATGCCGCAGGCCGAATGAGCGCCTAGGGGGTTAGACATGACCACCACGTACGAGCCCAACATGGTCCTGGAGACAGGCAAGTACCGCGTGATCGGTACGCGTCCCGTTCGGCACGACGGAGCGGACAAGGTTACAGGTCGGGCACAGTACGGCGCCGATTTCAGCACCGTGGGCCTTCTACACGGCGCTGCGCTAAGGAGCCCGCACGCCCACGCCCGAATCAAGTCAATAGATACTTCCAAGGCAGAAGCCTTGCCGGGTGTGGAGTCTGTCGTAACCGCCGCTGACTTTGCTAAGGAAGGGCCGGAAGGCCTGATTGACCTCGGAGAAACTACCGGAAACATCGCGTTTATGCGCGGAAACGTCCTGGCGGCTGACAAGGCCCTGTACCGGGGCCACGTCGTGGCTGGAGTGGCGGCAACGAGTCCTCACATCGCCGGAGAGGCAGTTGGGCTGATCGAGGTTGAGTACGAGGTGCTCCCTCCAGTGCTCAACGCCCAGGAGGCGATGGCCAATGACGCTTCCATTCTCCATGAAGACCTGAGGACCGAGGAGTTCGGAGAGACAGGGGACAGGCCCAGCAACGTAGCGTCGCACTTCCAGCACGTGCTCGGAGAACTGGAGAAGGGCCTGGCCGAGGCCGATGTAGTCGTCGAAAAGGAGTTCACTACAGAAACGGTCCACCAGGGCTACATAGAGCCGCATCCATGCACGGCGCTGTGGAACGAGGACGGTCGGCTGCACGTTTGGACAAGCACTCAGGGTGCATTCACCGTTCGGTCCTCCATGGCGCAGATCCTGGACATGCCTGAATCTAAGATTAGAGTGACCCCCATGGAGATCGGGGGCGGGTTCGGCGGCAAGATCAATGTCTACTTGGAGCCTGTGGCTGCGCTCTTGTCACGGAAGAGCGGCCATCCGGTCAAGATGGTCATGAGCCGAGCGGACGTGTTCGAGGGCACAGGCCCCACTCCTGGCTCCTACATGAAGATGAAGATGGGCGCCACCAATGACGGCAAGATCACCGCGGCCCACGCCTACCTCGCGTTCGAAGCGGGGGCGTTTCCAGGTTCGCCTGTGGGCGCCGGCGCCCGATGCGTCTTCGCTGCCTATGACATACCCAACCTGCTGATCGATGGGTACGACGTGGTCGTCAACAAGCCGAAGACCGCGGCTTACAGGGCGCCCGGATCCACAAACGCATCGTTTGCAACCGAAACAGTGGTCGACGAGCTGGCAGAACAGCTCGGCATGGATCCAATCGAGTTCCGGCTCAATAACGCCGCTAAAGAGGGCACTCGCATGGCCAGCGGCTTGGTGTACCCGAGAGTCGGTTTGGTTGAGGTTCTCGAAGCAATGCGCGACCACCCTCATTACGAGACGGCCGTTGAGGGCCCCAACCGTGGCCGTGGTATTGCAGTGGGTTTCTGGTTCAATGCAGGTATGGCTTCGAGCTGTGACATAACGGTAAATCCGGACGGCACGATCAATTTGATCGAAGGGTCAACGGATATCGGTGGGACGCGAGCTTCGAT
The DNA here is from genome assembly GCA_965116985.1 of Dehalococcoidia bacterium. GTDB lineage: Bacteria > Chloroflexota > Dehalococcoidia > Lucifugimonadales. Next base: position 1,832,029 of record OZ220745.1, read on the forward strand.
AGCGATGCAGGCCGCTGAGGTGCTCGGCATAGATGCTGAGGACGTACATCCGACCGTGGTCGACACAGACTCGATCGGCTACACCGGTGTGACCGGCGGCAGCCGCACCACCTTCGCAACTGGCTGGGCGGCCCATGAAGCTGCGCAGGATGTCAAACGTCAGTTGATTGGCAGGGCGGCAGCAATCTGGGACGTCGATGAGGACTCAATTGAGTTTGAAGAGGGTGAGGTCCGATCGAAGGCCGACCCCGAGTTGAGAATGTCGTTCAAAGACTTGGCGTCCAGGCTGGCGGATACTGGCGGGCCGGTTATGGGCAGTGCGTCGGTGGATCCAAAGGGAGTCGGCGGCTCGTTTGCCGGCAACATCGTGGACGTGGAGATCGATCCGGAGACCGGGAAGGTTGAGATCCTGAGATTCACCGCCTTCCAGGATGCTGGCAAGGCGATCCATCCGAGTTACGTCGAAGGCCAGATCCAGGGCGGCAGTGTCCAGGGAATAGGATGGGGCCTGAACGAAGAATACTTCTACGGCAACGATGGACGGATGAACAACAGCACGTTCCTGGATTACCGCATGCCAACGTCGCTGGACTTGCCGATGATCGACACAGTAATCGTGGAAGTGCCGAATCCAGGGCATCCATTCGGCGTGCGAGGGGTCGGAGAGGCTTCGATTGTTCCCCCGCCGGCCGCACTTGCCAACGCGATTAATCAGGCCATAGGCGCCAGGTTGACGCACCTGCCGATGAATCCGGTTGCGGTCACTGAGGCCATCCAGGAGGTCAACGGAGCCTAACGCGCCGCCCAAAACGGCGGAACCCTGGAGCATCTTCGGAATTCTGTTGAGCGAATGTAGTGAAGGCGGCCATTGGGTCGCCTTCGCCATATTGGAGAGGAGAAAACATGACGACGACGTATGAGCCAAACGTAGTCCTGCGGACCGGCGAATACAATGTGCTGGGCTCACGCCCGGTCAGGCACGACGGCGCCGACAAGGTAACTGGTCGAGCCAAGTATGGCGCAGATTATCAGGCGTCGGGCACTCTCCACGGCAAGATCCTCCGCAGCCCGCATGCCCATGCCAACATCAGGTCCATCGACACATCCCGGGCGGAAGTGCTTCCCGGGGTCAAGGCGATCGTAACGGCGGCTGATCTGCCGGCCAGCGACGACCGAGGAATCAAGTACAAGCGCGACAATATTCTCGCTGACAGGAAGGCATGGTACGTAGGTCACGCGGTTGCAGGCGTGGCGGCGGTGAGTCCTCACATAGCGGAGGAGGCGCTGGACCTGATTGAAGTGGACTATGAGGTGTTGCCGGCGGTTCTGACCGCGCCCGAGGCCATGAAGGACGACGCTCCGATCCTTCACGACGACCTCATGACGAACTCTCTCGGAGAGCAGACTGACAAGGTCAGCAATGTTGCCGAACATTTCCGGCAAGTACTCGGAGACATTGACGAGGGGTTCGCTCAAGCCGATGAAGTGGTTGAAGGCGAGTTCTACACGAAGACGGTCCACCAGGGGTACATCGAGCCACATCCTTGCACGGTGCTGTGGAATGAGGACGGCCGAGTCCACGTTTGGTGCAGCACGCAGGGCGGCTTCCTGGTACGGGACCGGACGGCGGAGATTCTCGGCATTCCAGTTTCGCAGGTGAAAGTCACCACGCTTGAGATTGGCGGGGGATTCGGAGGTAAGACCGAAATCTACCTGGAGCCTGTTGCCGCGATCCTCTCCAAGAACACTGGCCGACCCGTGAAGATCGTGATGAACCGGCAGGAGGTATTCGAAGGCACGGGGCCTACGCCCGGGTCATACATCAAGGCCAAGATCGGAGCGACGAAGGACGGGAAGATCACGGCTGCGGAGGCGTATATGGCCTACGAGGCCGGCGCCTTCCCCGGCTCATTGGTGATTGCGGGAGCGATGACGGTCTTTGCCGCTTACGACGTGGGCAACGCAGTCGTCGATGGGTACGACGTGGTTGTGAACAAGCCCAAGACCGCGGCCTACAGGGCGCCTGGCGCGCCGATGGCTGCGTTCGCGGTCGAGCAGTTGATCGACCAACTCGCTGACAAGGTGGGGATGGACTGGCTGGACTTCAGGATCAAGAACGCGTCCAAGGAGGGCACGCAGCGTGTCATCGGGCCGCCTTTCCCGAGGATCGGCTGTGTGGAAGTGCTGGAAGCCCTCAAGAACCACCCGCACTACAGCGCGCCGCTGGAGGGCGAGAATCGAGGCAGAGGCGTTGCGATTGGTTTCTGGTTCAATATCGGTGAGCCGTCTGCTTGCACGATCTCGGTAACTGCGGACGGGACGATGAACCTCGTCGAAGGGTCCGCGGACATCGGGGGCACGAGAACATCGATTGCGATGCAGGCGGCAGAGGTGCTTGGAGTGGACGTCATGCGGATTAACCCGCAGGTAGTGGATACCGACTCTGTTGGGTACACGGCGCAGACGGATGGGAGCCGCACCACGTTCGCCACCGGTTGGGCGGCGTACGAGGCGGCGCAGGACGTGAAGCGGCAGATGATCGAAAGGGCCGCCCAGATCTGGGATGTCGACGCCGACTCTGTGGAATACGTTGACGCCGAGGTCAGGTCCAAGACTGACTCGGAGTTGAGCATGACCTTTGCTGACGTCGCCGAGCAGATGGATGCCACTGGCGGGCCAATCGTTGGCAGAGCCTCGGTCAATCCGAGGGGTGTCGGCGGCTCGTTCGCCGGGGCGATCGCGGACGTTGAGGTCGATCCGGAGACGGGCAAGGTTGAGGTGCTTCGCTTCACGATGGCGCAGGACGCGGGGAAGGCAATTCACCCGAGCTACGTCGAAGGCCAGATGCAGGGCGGAAGCGTGCAGGGCATCGGCTGGGCGCTCAACGAGGAGTATTACTACAAGGATGACGGCGACTTGGCAAACGGCACATTCCTGGACTACCGGATGCCGATATCGCTTGACCTGCCGATGATCGACACGGTGATCGTCGAGGTGCCGAATCCCGGCCATCCGTTTGGCGTGCGGGGCGTGGGCGAGGCCTCGATCGTGCCGCCGCCGGCTGCGATGTCGAACGCCGTAGCTTCGGCGACGGGGGTTCGGATGACGCAGCTGCCGATGAACCCGGCGGCGATCGTGGCGGCTACAGGCAACGGGACGGGCTAGTCAAGATGGCCCTGGTCTTTGTGCCTTCGCTGATGCAGCCGCTGACAGGCGGGCAGGACCGCATTGAAGTGGCAGGCTCGACCGTGCGACAGATCGTGGACAACCTTGAGGCGGAGTACCCGGGAGTCAAGGACCGCCTCGTCGATGAAGGGCGGATCAAGCCGAACATCGCGGTGGCTGTGGACGGGGAGATTTCGCCGCTGGGGATGCTGGAGAAAGTGGGCGAGAGCAGCGAGGTCCACTTCCTGCCGGCGATCGGCGGAGGTTAGAGAATGGTCTCATCGGCAGAGCAGAACGGTCACAAAATCGAAGGGGTGGTCGTGCCGATCCTGACGCCGCTGATGCCCGGCGGCGACCAGGACATCGGCTCGCTGCGCCGGCTGGTCAACCACCTGCTGGATGCGGGGGTGCACGGCATCTGGGCCTCCGGGACGACTGGGGAGTTCGCGAACTTCACGGACTCCGAGCGGCTGCGGAATATCGAAGCGGTCGTGGAAGAGGTGAACGGCCGGGTGCCGGTGATCGCGAACGTGTCCGGGCCGGCCACGGACGCGACGGTTCGGCTCGGCCTGTCGGCCCGGGAGACCGGCGCCGCGGGTATCGCCGCCACGCCGCCCTACTACTATCCCAGCGGGCAGGACGAGTTGCTCGACCACTACCGGCACATCCAGGACAGCCTGGACGCGCCTTTGTGGGTCTATAACATCCCTCAGACGGTGAAGACCTCGGTTGCGCCGGCCACGGTGGCGAGGCTGGCGGCAGAGGGAGCCGTAGTAGGGATCAAGGACAGTTCGGGGGCCGGAGAGGCGCTTGCCGAGCTGAACACGAGGATCGCTGAGAGCGGCGCGACTCTGTACCGGTTCATCGGCTCAACGCACCGGATTGGGGTTGGCCGAGCCATCGGAGTTCACGGCGTGATCCCGGGCATCGCGAACCTGCTGGCGGCGGTGTCCGTCGAGGGCTGGGAGGCCGGCGCGGCCGGCGACGAGGAGACGGCCCAGCGGTGCGACGAGGTTCTGCTCGCGTCCGGGGCGTTGCAGGCGGTCGCGAAGGGCGGGAGCGCGAACTCGAACAACGTCGCGTCCATGAAGGCCTCGCTTGCCATACTAGGCGTCATCGATCACGGGACGATGTCCCGGCCGATGCGAGAGTTGACCGAGGACGAGAAACAGGCGCTGCCCCCGATTCTTCGGAAGCTGGGCCTGCTGAACTAACCTCGTTCCTGTCGGCCTCCTGTAGGCTCGTTTCTACTAGCGGTGTCCGGTACTTTCGACTGTGGGCGCCGAGCCCGGTTCCAACCACTCATCCCGGATCCCTGTTTACGGGGGGCTACCCTGCTGCAGGCGTGGGCTGAGCGCTTGGTGGAAACGTTGGGAATGACGCCCGTCACAGCGTGACGGAGTCAGGGATGCGGTCCATGGCGAAGTATTCGTGCTCAATCCTGTCCCTGTAGACCTTCACGACTCGAACTCCTGAAGGGTCTACACCGAGCGGGACTCCGACAGAGCCGGTCGACACTAGCTGAATGTCGCCGTAACGCGCGATATGGTTACGGTGCAGGTGGCCGCTTATGGAAAGGCTCACGCCGTACTCTTCGAAGATGTCCAGCAGGACGCGCCGTCGTTCGCCGGGGATCACCATGTAATCGTCGGCCTCCAGTGAATGTTTCACGAAGAGAGGATGGTGGTGCAAGACGATCAGGTGGGCAGCGCCGTTCTCTTGCCCGCCGGAAAGCGCCCGGCGCAGGAATGCTTCCCCTGCGGCGAGCTCATGCGGGGCCTCGGATGGATCAAACCAGACGGTGCTGTTGAAGACGACGAACCGGGAGCCCTTGTGATCGAACCAGTAGTTGTCGTCGCCGAACACTCGCCGGTACCTCTCGATGGCCTGGTCCGTTGGGGTGACGCCGCAGTCGGCATTGCCGGCGACCCAGCGCATGGGGATACGAGCGTCGAGAGTTGAAGTGATCTGGAAGAGCGCATCAAGCTGGGCGGTGTCGTTCAAATCGTTTACCAGGTCTCCGCAAATGGTGGCGAAGTCGGGCCTGAGCCGGTTAGCTGCGCTTACAGCCTGCCCGTACAACCCGCTTTCCATTTCCACGCCTGTTGCGCCGGCCGCCTCCGGTGGTGGCTCCATGCCCTCGCGCTTGCGGCGTTCGATGGACGCGGAGTCAAGGGCGGCCACATACGCGAACGCACCGAACTGAGTGTCGGCCATGGCAAGGAACCAGAAGTCCTGGTGCCGGTTGATCAAACTTGCTGCCTGCTGATGACTAAGTCGATCTTGTAGAGAGCGGAATATAGGTTGCCTTCTACGAGCCTGTCAATCCGGAGATCCTCCGGGCAAATCTGAAAGGTGGCCTTTACTAGCGACGCCTCTCAGTTCCGCTTGTGTGTTCTTAGAAAAATCGAAGAGACTGTCACATTCCGTAACATTTCGCCATGTTCCATAGTCGGCATCATTGGTCTGTGCTAACAATTCCGGGAGGAATTGATAACCGAATGTTCACTGTTCAGGCCAAATGACGACAACATGTGACAGTGCCGACAAGCTGGTCATCGCTACACTCGGAGCAATCCACCCTGCCGGCTTCTCGTCGTCGAGCAGTGTACATGCGTCTATCTTAGCACACGCGTTCGCGGCAGGCAACTGTCGGGCCGGCTCGATACTTAACTGAGACTCCGTGAACACTGGCTGGTGCCTGCCGCGTACGGACTGAATAAGAGACGACTACGTGAGAAGACTGAGGGAGCGAGAATGTGGCAGCAGGGGCCGGGAAACTGTTCAGAGTGGATGTCATGCGGATTCCTCCCCGCCCCTCTGGATTCCGGCTGGCCCCTGGTTCACGCTGGCGCGTGAATGACGGGGTTGCAGGGTGGGCTGGTGTTGGTGAGGGAGAGACGTTCGCGAACGGCCCATGCGCGCGGCCTGATGTGGGCGCTGGGGCGGACTTGGGGCGAGGGCTGGCTTGCGTAAGGCCCTTCGACGGGCCCCTTCGTCGGTGCTCAGGACGGGGTCAGGGCGAACGGATTGGGGGCTACGCTTTGGTGTGGCGCGTGGTTGGGCGGGCCGTTCGCGAACGGCCCCTACGCCTGGGGGATGGCGGCAGGGTTCATTCGCCGGAAGGTGTTGGCGGGCGTGACGTGCCCCCTCCCCTCTGGATTCCGGCTACCCCCGGTTCACGCTTTCGCGTGAATGCCGGAATGACGGGTTTCCGGGGGTGGGCTGGTTCTCTTGCCGGTGCGGCTTGTGTTCGAAGGTCACGCTGCGGCAGGGACGCGGGGATCAAGGGGGAGCCTCGGCGTTCCCTCGAGGGACTCCTTCGACAAGCCCAGGACGGGGTTGGGACAGGCTCCCGTCGTCATCGGCAGGTTCTTCCCCGGGGTCCGAGTCCTTTTTGGTGTTTTGGGCGAGGAAGGCGGAGGGTGTCCGGCATGAATCACGGATGCGCCTGATCGCGTCCATGACTTCGCCTGCGGCGATGGACAGTTCGACCGCTGTGCGGGCGTGTTCCTTGAAGTAGTGCTCCGTTCCGTTGTGCACGATGATGCTGCTCGTCTCGTCGGGGTTGAATGCTCCGGGTTTCTCGGGCGGCGGGAGCCTGCCCACGGCGTCCATCAGGGCGTCCGACGCCTTGAAGACTGCCCGGGTGTTCAGACCGTCGTCCCGGCTGTGGCCGTATGTGTTGACGTACGGGGGTTCGTAGTCGAGGAGGATGTCGGCATCGGCGGGGAAGTCGTCAGAGGACGTCTGTTGCGGTCCGACAGGCCCGTTCGGCAGGCTCAGGACAGGCTCGTTCGACGAGATCAGGGCAGGCTGGGGAAAGAGTGGGAGGTCGTCGGGGGCTTCATCGAAGCCGCGGCGGAGCAGCTCCTTGGCTGCGTCTATGCGATGGTGCGGTCCGAACCCGGGCATGAATCCGAGCATGACGTCGACGAGGAAGCGTACGGCCCGGCGGCCTCCGTCGGTCTCGGCGCGTATGAAGAGCGCGAGGTCGGGGTTGAGGTTGGCGGTGTCTATGGTGTCGGCCTCGGGCTTCGGCTGCTCTGCACGCTTTAGTGATGTCGCGGGCAGGCTTGCGAACTCTTTCGCTTCGTCGAAGCCGAGCTTGATTAACTGGCGTGCGGCGTCGAGCCTGTGATGGGGCTTGGCGTCGCGTATCTCGTCCTGCATTGCGGCGACGAGGAATCGCACGATGAGTCTGCCGTCCTTTGTCTCTTCTCGGACGATGCTCTGTATTGGTGATATGGCCGTTGTTTCGCTGGACATGGGTTCTAGTATAATTTATTACGAACTAGTGTGTCAAGAGGGAGAGGGTGGGATTTGGAGGTTAGTGCATGGTGGTTGTCGGGGGGTGCCCCCGCCCCTCTGGATTCCGGCTGGCCCCGGGTTCACGCTGTCGCGGGAGTGCGGGGATGGCGGTGTTGTGGGGTGTGGGTTGGCGTTGTTGGGTGGGCCGTTTGCGGCCAGATGTGTGCGCGGGGAGGCGGACTTGTGGCGGGAGCTGGCTTGCGTAAGGCCCCCTCGAGGGACTCGGGGCAGGCTCTTCGACAGGCCCCTTCGTCGGTGCTCAGGACGGGGTCAGGGCGAACGGATTGGGGGCTATGCTTTGGCGGACTTGGGGCGCCGCCGTTCGCTGGAGTCCTTCCGCGGGCCTCTTGGAGTGACTCAAGTCAGATTGTAGCCCTGTCCCAGACCCTTCGGCAAAGCTGAGGGCAGGCTTGGGAGAGGGGACTGACAGCTTGCGGAGGCTTGTCGCTGCCCCTCGAGGCTGAACAGGCGCCTCAACTCCGAGCCCTTGTTTGGCATGTGCGCGACCTAAGGCTCATTAGGCAACGGAAAAATGGCGGTCCAGGCATATGTGTGATGGATTACACAAACAATTAGCTTGTAAAGGTTTCGAATCGGGGAGTAATGTGCGACAGATTTGACGGTTTCGGAAAGGAAGGGTAGGCTAACGCTCAACTGGAACCGGAACTGGAGCTAACGAAGGGGGATGGCATGAAGCTAGGCAAGCTATGGGTGGCAGGTTTTCTTGCCGTTGCGATAGCCGCGGTGGCGATGGTTGCGGTGGCGTGCGGCGAGGCGGAGCCTGAGCCGGCACCGGAGCCTGCGATGAGCACTGACGACATCGCCGATGCGGTGAGGGCTGCGGTATCCGAGTCGCAGATGTCCGAGGAAGACATGGCGGCGATGATGTCCGACCAAATCGCCGATCAGGTGGCTGCGATGGCGGCGGCGAACCCCGGTCTTTCCGCCGAGGAAGTGAACGCGATGATCGCGGAGGCTGTAGGCGGAGCGAGCGCGATGCTGGGCGACCAGCTGGCCATGATGGACGAGGGGATGTCTGACGAGGAGATGATGGCCATGATGGAGGAGGCGATCGCCTCTGCCGTGGACACGGCCGTGATGGATGCGATGCCTGAGCCTGCTGAAGAAGAGGTGATGGAGGAGAAGGGGACGACTCCGAAGCATGGCGGGACGTTGAGTGTTGCCACCACAGGATTCCTGAGCTTCAACCCCGACCAGATGGGAGTTGGGGCCGGCGGCGACCAGTTCTACTTCCACCGGGTGTTCGACGGGATCATCGAGCGGGGCCCGGAAGACGAGCTGGTCAACAAGACCATCGTGTCCTGGGAGACCAATGACGACCTGAGCGTGTACACGTTCAAGGTACGGCCAGGGATGAAGTTCCATGACGGTGAAGATGTCGAGGCTGATGACATCAAGTACTCGATCGAGCGGATGCTCTCGCCTGAGAGCTCGGCTCCGGTGAAGTCAACGCTCGGGTACATAGAGTCGATCGAGGCGCCAGACACGCTCACGCTGGTGTTCAATCTGAAGGGCTCGAACACGGAGTTTCCGCTTGACCTGACGGACTACCATCTGAGGGTGCTGCCGTCCCACATCGACTTCAGCCAGATTATCGACGGGAGCATCGGCGGATCTGGTCCGTTCATCAAGATCAGCCACAACGCGTCGGAGAAGACGGCGTACATCCGCAACTCCAACTACTGGGAGGGCGAGAAGCCGTACGTAGACCAGCTGGTGCTCTACTACATGCCGGAGGTCACGACGAGGATAGAGGCGCTGAGGGCCGGCGCCATCGATTACAACACAATCGAAGACCTCTCGCAGATCCAGTGGTTCCAGGACCACGACCGAATCAACGTGCTGCAGATACCCACGGCGCAGATCCGCAACATGACGATGGACAACCGTGAGCCTGGGATGTACATCCGGCCGGGCAGCACGGACGAAACGGACCTGATCGAAGGCGGGAGCGTGTTCCATGACAAGAACCTTCGTAAGGCTGTGCAGTATTCGTACGACCGGCAGTTCGTGAAGGACGCGGCGCTGTTCGGAACGGGCTTCATCGCCAACGATCACCCTGTGGGGCTGAATGACCAGTATTACTGGGAAGGACAGACGCAGGTGGACCAGGACATTGAGAAGGCAAAGGGGTACCTTGCGGCGGCCGGATATGCGGACGGCGTAGATGTAACGCTCGATGCGATGGAGCCCGGCGGGCTGCTGAACATGGCGCTTGCGTTCAAGGAGAGCGCGGCGGCGGTCGGAATCAACGTCGAGGTCGTGAACCATCCCCGGGACACGTACTGGACGGAGATCTGGCTGGTGACGCCGTTCAACTCGGTGAGTTGGGGCGGACGTCCGGCGAGCCAGGCGCTCTCGCTGCCTCTGCGGAGCACGGGCGACTGGAACGAGTCGCACTGGACAAACCACAGGTTCGATGAGCTGCTGGACCTTGCGGCAACGGAGTTGGACTTCCAGCAGAGGAAGGCCTACTACAAGGAGATGCAGGAGCTGCTGATAGAGGAAGTGCCGACGACGTACGCGATGTACGCGTCCATCGCCGGCGCGCACTGGGACCACCTGTTCGGCGTCAGGCTCCACCCGTATTCGCACATCTTCTACCAGGACTGGTGGATCGATCAGTAGGAACCGAGACTAAGAGGGTTTCTCTTGGCAGGGGGCCGCGCATCGCGCGGCCCCCTGTGTTTGTTCAGTTTGCAGGCGCGCGGCGGGCGTGCCGTCTCGAGGGACTTGGGGCTGGCTTTGACTCTAACTCTCTCCCCTCAAAAGCCTACTACAAGGGTAGGTAAACGTATTTGTCCGTTACCCGCCTGTCATTCTGAGCGCAGCGAAGAATCCAGAGCTTCTGCCCGCGGACTACGTTTCTTGCAGTCAACGGCTTTTGATTCTTCACTCCGCTTCGCTCCGTTCAGAATGACAGTGGTGGGGCGCTCCGTTCAGAATGACAGTGGTGGGGCGCTTCGTTCAGAATGACAGTGGTGGGGCGCTACGTTCAGAATGACAGTGGTGGGGCGCTACGTTCAGAATGACAGTGGTGGGGCGCTACGTTCAAAATGACAGACTGTGTGAAGTAATGCACAAAGAAATAGCTACATTACGACGATGCAAGAAGCAAATGCTTGCAGGCTTGACGAGTTTGGAATGTGCGGATAGGCTTGCGCTCAACGAGTCATTGGACCGGGACTGGAGCTAACGAAGGGGGATGGCATGAAGCTAGGCAAGCTATGGGTGGCAGGTTTTCTTGCCGTTGCGATAGCCGCGGTGGCGATGGTTGCCGTGGCGTGCGGCGAGGCGGAGCCTGAGCCGGCACCGGAGCCTGCGATGAGCACTGACGACATCGCCGATGCGGTGAGGGCTGCGGTATCCGAGTCGCAGATGTCCGAGGAAGACATGGCGGCGATGATGTCCGACCAGATCGCCGATCAGGTGGCTGCGATGGCGGCGGCGAACCCCGGTCTTTCCGCCGAGGAAGTGAACGCGATGATCGCGGAGGCTGTAGGCGGAGCGAGCGCGACGCTGGCGGACCAGCTGGCCATGATGGACGAGGGGATGTCTGACGAGGAGATGATGTCCATGATGGAGGAGGCAATCGCCTCTGCCGTGGACACGGCCGTGATGGATGCGATGCCTGAGCCTGCTGAAGAAGAGATGATGCCTGAGCCTGGGACGACGGGACCGAAGCATGGCGGGACGCTAAGCGTTGCCACTACAGGCTTCCAGACCTTCGACCCAGACCTGATGGGAGTTGGGGCCGGCGGCGACATGTTCTACTTCCACCGCGTGTTTGACGGGCTGATGGAAGTAGGGCCTGAAGGCGAGCTGGTCAGCAAGGCGATCGAGTCCTGGCAGGCCAACGCGAACCTGTCGGTGTACACTATGAAGGTGCGCCCCGGCATGAAGTTCCATGACGGTGAGGATGTCGAGGCTGAGGACGTCAAGTACTCGATCGACAGGATGATCTCGGCTGAGAGTTCGGCTCCTGTGAGGTCCACACTGTCGTATCTGGAGTTAATCGAGGCGCCCGACGCCCATACGCTGATATTCAATCTGAATGGTTCGAACCCGGAGTTTCCGCGCGACCTGACGGACTACCATCTGAGGATACTGCCGTCCCACGTGGACTACAGCAAGATCACGGACGGGAGCACCGGCGGATCCGGTCCGTTCATCAAGATCAGCCACAACTCAGCCGAAAAGACGGCGTACATCCGCAACTCCAACTACTGGGAGGGCGAGAAGCCGTACGTCGACCAGTTGGTGCTGTTCTACATACCTGAGTTAACGACGAGGATCGAGGCGCTGCGGGCGGGCGCGCTTGACTACGGTGATATCACGGACCTGTCGCAGCTCCAGTGGTTCCAGGACCACGACCGCATTGAAGTGATTCAGATTCCCACGGGGGCGCTCCGCAACTTCCCCATGGATAACCGCGAGCCGGGGATGTACCTGCGTCCCGGCAGCAAGGACGAGACGGACCTGATCGAGGGCGGCAGCCCCTTCCACGACAAGAACCTACGGAAGGCGGTCCAGTACGGGTACGACCGGCAGTTCCTGGCAGAGGCGGGGCTGTATGGCGCGGGGGTCATCGCCAACGACCATCCGGTAGTGTCTTTCGACCAGTACTACTGGGAGGACCAGGTACAGGTTGAGCGGGACATTGAGAGGGCTAAGGGGTACCTGGCGGCGGCCGGATACGCGGACGGGATAGACCTGACGCTCGACGTGATGGAGAATTGCGAACTGCTGGACACGGGCCTGGCCTTGAAGGAGAACCTTGCCGAGATCGGCATCAACCTGGAGGTCCAGCTTCACCCCGCGGACACGTACTGGACGGAGGTGTGGCTGGTGACGGAGTTCAACGGCGCGTGCTGGGGCGGCCGTCCTGCGAGCCAGGCGCTGTCGCTGCCGCTGAGGAGCACGGGCGACTGGAACGAGTCCCACTGGAACAACCCGCAGTTCGATGAGTGGCTGGACCTTGCGCTGACGGAGTTGGACTTCCAGAAGAGGAAGGACTACTACGCACAGATCCAGGAGCTCCTGATCGAGGAGGTGCCGACCACGTACACCATGTTCGTGCCGAATGTGGACGCGTACTGGAACCACGTGTACGGCTCGGGACCCCATCCGTACTTCCATGTGTTCTACCAGGACTGGTGGATCGAGAAGTAAACAGGACCCAAGGCCTGGAAGGGCCTAAGTCTGAGGGCGTTCAATCAGCAGGGGGTCGCGCATCACGCGGCCCCCTGCTTCGTTTAGTGGTCTGCCCGGCATCTGGCGCTGGGCAGACTTTGTGCCGATATGAGCGCACTCATCCGGTTTGCGGCACGTTGTGGTTCGACAGGCTCACCACGAACGAACAAGGGGGAGGCTCACGACGAACGGGCAAGGGCGCGCTCACGGCGAACGGGCAACGGGGCGCTCACGGCGAAGGAGCAGAGATTTGCTCATCACGAACCGACCGGGCGCACTTCCACCCAGATTCACAATCTTGACAGGATGTTGGGCTGTGGGTAGGCTGGCGCAAGATTTGGCCTTAGCATGGTCGTGTTGAAGGAGCAGAACATGAATCTAAGCAAGCTATGGGTGGCAGGGTTTATTGCCCTCGCGATAGCCGCGGTGGCGATGGTTGCCGTGGCGTGCGGCGAGGCGGAGCCTGAGGCGCCCGCGGAGCCTGCGATGAGCACCGACGACATCGCCGATGCGGTGAGGGCTGCGGTATCCGAGTCGCAGATGTCCGAGGAAGACATGGCGGCGATGATGTCCGACCAGATCGCCGAGCAGGTGGCTGCGATGGCGGCCGCGAACCCCGGGCTTTCCGCCGAGGAAGTGAACGCGATGATCGCGGAGGCTGTAGGCGGAGCGAGCGCGACGCTGGCGGACCAGTTGGCCATGATGGACGAGGGGATGTCTGACGAAGAGATGATGTCCATGATGGAGGAGGCAATCGCCTCGGCCGTCGACACGGCAGTGATGGAGGCGATGCCCGAGCCTGCCGAAGAGATGATGGATGAGCCGGGGATGAGCGGTCCGCAGCAAGGCGGGACGCTCAGTGTTGCTACGTCGGGCTTTTTGAGCTTCAACCCTGACCAGATGGGTGTTGGGGCCGGCGGCGACCTGTTCTACTTCCACCGTGTGTTCGACGGGATCATCGAGGTAGGCCCTGACGGCGGGCTGGTGAACAAGACTGTCGAGTCGTGGGAGGCCAACGACGACCTTAGCGTGTACACGATGACTGTGCGCCAGGGCATGACGTTCCATGACGGAGAGGCTGTCGAGGCTGAGGACATCAAGTACTCGATCGAGCGGATGCTGTCGGCTGAGAGCTCTGCTCCCGTGAAGTCCACGTTGGCGTACGTGGAGTCGATCGAGGCGCCTGACGCGCACACGGTCGTGTTCAACCTGGCGGGATCGAACACAGGGTTCCCGCGCGATCTGACGGACTATCACCTGAGGGTGCTGCCGTCCCACATCGACTACAGCCAGATCATCGACGGGAGCATCGGCGGTTCGGGTCCGTTCATCAAGATCAGCCACAATGCGTCAGAGAAGACGGCGTACATTCGCAACTCCAACTACTGGGAGGGCGAGAAGCCGTACGTGGACCAGTTGGTGATCTTCTACATGCCGGAGGTCACGACAAGGGTCGAGGCGCTGAGGGCAGGCGCGATCGACTACAACACGCTAGGCGACGACCTGTCACAGGTAGGGTGGTTCGAAGACCATGACACCATCAACGTGCTGCAGATACCCACGGCGGCTATCCGCAACATGACGATGGACAACCGCGAGCCAGGGATGTACATCCGGCCGGGCAGCACGGACGAGACGGACCTGATCGAGGGCGGCAGCGTGTTCCATGACAAGAACCTTCGCAAGGCCGTGCAGTACTCGTACGACCGGACATTCGTGAAGGATGCTGCGCTGTTCGGGACGGGCTTCATAGCCAACGACCACCCTGTTGGCCTGCAGGACCAGTACTACTGGGAGGACCAGGTACAGGTTGACCAGGACATTGAGAAGGCGAAGGAGTATCTTGCGGCGGCCGGGTATGCGGACGGCATCGACATTGAGTTGGATGCGATGGAGCCCGGCGGGCTGCTGAACATGGCGCTGGCGTTCAAGGAGAGCGCAGCGGCGGTCGGGATCAATGTGACAGTCAACAACCATCCGCGGGACACGTACTGGACGGAGGTGTGGCTTGTGACGCCGTTCAACTCCGTGAGCTGGGGCGGCCGTCCTGCGAGCCAGGCGCTGTCGCTGCCGCTGCGGAGCACGGGCGACTGGAACGAGTCACACTGGAACAATCCGCGGTTCGACGAACTGCTGGACCTGGCTTCGGCGGAGTTGGACTTCCAGAAGAGGAAGGACTACTACCGAGAGATGCAGGAGATCCTGATCGAGGAAGTGCCGACTACGTACCCGATGTACACGTCGAACGTAGCCGCGCACTGGGACCACGTTTTCGGTGTGAAGTTGCATCCATACTTCCATATTTTCTACCAGGACTGGTGGATCGAGAAGTAAACAAGACCCAAGGCCTGGAAGGGCCTAAGTTCTGAGGGCGTTCAATCAGCAGGGGGCCGCGCTTCACGCGGCCCCCTGCTTCGTTTAGTAGTCTGCCCGGCATCCGGCGTTGGGCAGACTTTGTGCCGATGTGAGCGCACCTGACCGGTTTGCGGCACGTTGTGGTTCGACAGGCTCACCACGAACGAACAAGGGGGGCGCTCACCACGAACGAACAAGGGGGGCGCTCACCACGAACGAAGAAGGGGGGCGCTCACGGCGAACAAACAAGGGGGCGCTCTCGCCACGAACGGGCAGAGATTTGCTCACCACGAGCGCGCGGGGTGCGCTTTCACTCAGCTTCACAAACTTGACAAGATGTAAGGCTGTGGGTAGTCTAGCCCGAAATTCGACCCCATTTGTCGAGTCGAAGGAGGAGTTATGAAGATGGGTAAGTTTTGGATTGCAGGCTTTCTTGCTTTAGCCGTGGCTGCGGTGGCGATGGTTGCCGTGGCGTGCGGCGAGGCGGAGCCTGAGCCGGCACCGGAGCCTGCGATGAGCACTGACGACATCGCCGATGCGGTGAGGGCTGCGGTATCCGAGTCGCAGATGTCCGAGGAAGACATGGCGGCGATGATGTCCGACCAGATCGCCGATCAGGTGGCTGCGATGGCGGCGGCGAACCCCGGTCTTTCCGCCGAGGAAGTGAACGCGATGATCGCGGAGGCTGTAGGCGGAGCGAGCGCGATGCTGGGCGACCAGCTGGCCATGATGGACGAGGGGATGTCTGACGAGGAGATGATGGCCATGATGGAGGAGGCCATCGCCTCTGCCGTGGACACGGCAGTGATGGATGCGATGCCTGAGCCTGCCGAAGAGATGATGGATGAGCCGGGGATGAGCGGTCCGCAGCATGGCGGGACAATAAGTGTCGCGACATCCGGCTTCCTGAGTTTCAACCCCGACCAGATGGGAGTTGGGGCCGGCGGCGACGTGTTCTATTTCCACCGCGTCTTCGACGGGATCATCGAGGTAGGCCCTGACGGCGAGTTGGTGAACAAGACGGTCGAGTCCTGGGAGACCAACGACGACCTGAGCGTGTACACGATGACTGTGCGCCAGGGGATGCAGTTCCATGATGGCGAGGCTGTCGAGGCTGAGGACATCAAGTACTCGATCGACAGGATGCTGTCGGCTGAGAGCTCTGCTCCCGTGAAGTCCACGCTTGCCTATCTGGAGTCGATCGAAGCGCCCGACGCTCATACTTTGATCTTCAACCTGGCGGGATCGAACACCGATTTCCCGCGCGACCTGGCGGACTATCACCTGAGGGTGCTGCCGTCCCACATCGACTACAGCCAGATCATCGATGGGAGCATCGGCGGGTCGGGTCCTTTCATCAAGATCAGCCACAACGCTTCAGAGAAAACGGCGTACATTCGCAACTCCAACTACTGGGAGGGTGAGAAGCCGTACATCGACCAGTTGGTACTCTTCTACATGCCGGAGGTCACGACAAGGATCGAGGCGCTGAGGGCCGGCGCGATCGACTACAATGGACTCGGCGACGACCTGTCACAGGTGCAGTGGTTCAATGACCATGAGAGCATCAACGTGCTGCAGATTCCCACGGCGTCCATCCGCAACATGACGATGGACAACCGCGAGCCAGGGATGTACATCCGGCCGGGCAGCACGGACGAGACCGACCTGATCGAGGGCGGGAGCGTGTTCCACGACAAGAACCTTCGCAAGGCCGTGCAGTACTCGTACGACCGGGCGTTTGTGAAGGATGCTGCGCTGTTCGGGACGGGCTTCATAGCCAACGACCATCCTGTGGCAACGTTCGACCAGTACTACTGGGAGGACCAGGTACAGGTTGACCAGGACATTGAGAAGGCGAAGGAGTATCTTGCGGCGGCCGGGTATGCGGACGGCATCGACATTGAGTTGGATGCGATGGAGCCCGGCGGCTTGCTGAACATGGCGCTTGCGTTCAAGGAGAGCGCGGCGGCGGTCGGGATCAATGTGACAGTCAACAACCATCCGCGGGACACGTACTGGACGGAGGTGTGGCTGGTGACGCCGTTCAACTCGGTGAGCTGGACGGGCCGTCCTGCGAGCCAGGCGCTGTCTCTGCCGCTGCGCAGCACGGGCGACTGGAACGAGTCGCACTGGACCAACCACAGGTTCGACGAGTTGCTGGACCTGGCTTCGGCGGAGTTGGACTTCCAGAAGAGGAAGGACTACTACCGTGAGATCCAGGAGATCCTGATTGAGGAAGTGCCGACTACGTACGCGATGTACACGTCGGCCGTGGGTGCGCACTGGGACCACGTGTTTGGAGTGCAGCTCCATCCATACACACACTTCTTCTACCAGAACTGGTGGATCGAGAAGTAGAGATTTGAAACGAGCCTAATGCCAAAGGGGGCTGGCTTCCCGGCCCCCTTTGGCCACAGGTCGTATTGTTGGATACTTAGTCAAGTACCGGCCTGAGAATGGGCTGGGCCAAGCCCAGAGCCAATCGTTCAGGCGAATCAACGGCAAGCCTTCATTCTTCACGGAGGATTTGAGCCATCGGACGTTACATTCTTGTCCGCCTCGTATTCATAGTGATGACGCTGATCAGCGTGTCGATGCTGATCTATGTTTTCACGGAAATGGTCCCTGGAGACGCCGCGGAGGTCATCCTGGGGCAGCAGTCGACGCCAGAGAACCTGGAGAACCTTCGCAAGCAGTTGGGCTTGGACCGGCCGCTTGTGGTGCGCTACGTGGACTGGTTCGTCGGCTGGCCGGAGGACGAAGGCTCGGTGTACGGAAGCCGCGACGGCGGCGAGAAGTGGAGCAACCTCCTCGCCGACACTGCCGAGAAGATATCCGAGACGTACTTTTTAACGCCCAGACAGGGCTGGTCTATCTCATCAGGCCGCATCTACGTGACCAGAGACGGAGGAAGGCGCTGGAACAGGCAGTTCAGGTCTACGGAGGGCCTGTCTTCCATTGCGTTCGCGGATGAGGAGATCGGCCTGGTGGCCGCCGCCAACGGGACGATATACCGAACCACAAACGGAGGGGTCCCTGAAGTGGACCCAGAGTCTGATGGCGAGAAGGAAGAGTTCACTTACTTCGAAGTTGAGAGCGGCACGAGTGCTTCGCTCACGGACGTATTCTTCCCGGACAGTTCAAGGGCATGGATTTCCGGCGAGGGCGGCACTGTGCTGTGGAGCGAGGATGCAGGCGAGACATGGCAGTCCGCAAGCACGCCTACCAACGCCACGCTGCGCGCCATTTCTTTCGCCCCGGACGGGGTTTCAGGGGTGGTGGTAGGCGATGACGGCACCGTCCTCATGAGCTCGGACAGCGGAGAGACATGGCGCGATGTGGAAGCGGGAGCAGGCGCTACCCTGGGCGACGTCGAGTTCGCGGGTGCGGCGGCAGTGTGGGCCGTGGGCGAAAGCGGCACGGCACTGCAGAGCCGGGACGGAGGCGCAACCTGGACAACCATGGACGTGGGTGCGCCTGAAGGCACAAACCTGCTGGACGTGGCGTTCGACGGATCCTCAGGCGCCATCACGGGTGAAGGCGGCTTCGTGGTCACCACGGCAGACAGCGGAAACTCGTGGACGCAGCAACAGGTGCTCGTAAAGGCTGAAGATGGCACAGAAATGCCTTCGCAGGAGCCTTTCCGCAACGTGTCGGTCAGGGTGACGGAAGAGGGCGGAGTGTCCATGTGGACCGTCGCAAAGGATAAGAGGTGGGAGTGGGGCCTCCTTGGAGGCAACTTCAGCCGGTCAATCCGCGGTGACTCGGTCAACACACTGATCGGCAACGCGCTTCCGGCGTCGTTGTTGCTCGCGGGAATCGCGTTCGTGGTTTCGGTGCCGACCTCCCTCATAGCGGGGGTGGTTGTGGGCTTGAGGCCGGACACAATGGTCGATCGCGTGCTCAGCCAGGGCAGCATATTCGTGATCTCGTTCCCGGACTTCGTGACCGGCATCCTGCTGATGCTGATCCTGGCATCATGGCTGGACCTGTTGCCTGCATCGTCAGTCACGCTGCCCGGTGAGGCTGTATGGAACCGGCCGGACATTCTCGTTTTGCCCACGCTCACGGTTACGGCGGCGCTGTTTGCCTACGTCATGCGGATGGCCCGAGCCAACGTCATCGAGGTGATGAACAGCCCGTTCGTGCGCACAGCGATACTGAAGGGCATCCCGATGCGGCGGGTTGTGATCAGGCACGTGCTTCCAAACGCGCTGCTACCGACAATCACGGTGATAATGAATAACGCGTCCTGGATGTTCGGCGGGCTGGCGATTATCGAGACGGTCTTCTCGTACCCCGGTATCGGAAGGCTGCTGCTGTCTGCAATAAACAGCCGTGACGTGCCGCTCATCCAGGGCACGGCGCTGATAATCGCGTCAGTAACGGTGTTCAGCAACCTGTTCGCCGACCTGACTTACGGCGTGCTCGATCCCAGGATAAGGCTGGCGTAATGGCAACAGCAGAAGTAGGGCAAGAAGTAACCACAGCGTCGACTCCGCCTCTGCAGGCGGTCTATGCGAGAGTGCGGGGCACTCTCGCGATGATCCTCAAGACGAACACGGGCCGCGTTGGGCTGATCATCGTTGCAGTCCATGTGTTTCTTGCGATGTTCGGCCCGTTCGTTGTGCCGTACGATCCAATTTACTTTGACGAACTGATGCTGGAGAACAGGTTCGACGCTCCTTCCACGGAGCACCTGTTCGGCACGGACAAATTCGGGAGAGATGTGTTCAGCCGTGTGCTGGCCGGCGCCCAATCGATCGTCTGGATCGCTGTTGGAGGAACGGCGCTCGGGATATTCCTGGGACTTCTCGTAGGCATGACGTCGGCGTACATGGGCGGCAGGTGGGACCTGTGGATAATGCGCGGAGTAGACGTGTGGCTCGCGTTCCCGGGCCTGCTGCTGCTGCTGCTCATTCTCGACCTCAGCCGCAAGACGCTGCAGGTGAATGAGGCCTTCGTAATCATCATCACGCTTGGCATCGGCATGATGCCGATCAACAGCCGAGTAATCAGAAGTGCGGCCCTCGCGGTGAAACCGCTGGAGTTCGTCCAGAACGCGAGGCTGCGCGGCGAATCTTTCCTGTACATCATATTCAGGGAGATTCTGCCGAACATCATCCCGGTGGTGGTGGTGGAGGGAACTCTGCGAGTGGGATTTGCGTTGCTGGCTGTGTCGGGCCTGGGATTCCTTGGCCTGGGCGTACAGCCGCCAACGCCCGACTGGGGGCAGATGATCTCCGAGGCAAGAAACAACATGCGCGGCGCTCCCTGGGCAGCGCTGGCGCCGGCGTTCGCGATCTCGTCGCTTGTTGTCGGCGTGAACCTGCTGACTGACGGCATACGCCAGTCGCTGAACCTGCCAGTTAACCGGTAGCTTCTATGAACGAAAACGGAAACGCACCCCTTCTTGAGATAAAAGACCTGGCGGTTACCTTCTACACGCAGACGAGCGTGGTTAGAGCCGTGCGTAACGCGTCCTTGCACATCCGACGCGGTGAGGTGCTTGGCCTCGTGGGCGAGTCCGGCTGCGGGAAGTCCACGGTGGCGTTCGCGCTGATGGGCTACCTTCCCGGGTCGGCGCTGGTTGAAGGCTCGATCCTGTTCGAGGGGACGGAGATTGGCAGCCTAGAGCCGTCCGAGCTTCGGCACCTGCGCGGCAACCGCATTGCGATGGTGTACCAGGACCCCGGAACGTCGCTGACGCCAACGATGCGGGTGGGGCCTCAGCTCGAAGAAGTGCTCATGGAGCACATGGACATGACGCAGGAGCAGGCCCGCGCGCGAACGACGGAGTTGTTCGAGAGCGTTGGGCTGGCTGACCCCGGGGCGATCGGCGGACGGTATCCACATGAGCTCAGCGGCGGAATGCAGCAGCGCGTTGTGATCGCGATGGCGCTGGCGTGCGACCCGCAACTGCTCATTATGGACGAGCCGACAACGGGACTGGACGTGACCACTGAGGCGACGATACTGGACCTTGTGGTCAGCCTAAAGGACCGCGTGAACGCAGGCATCCTGTTCGTGAGCCATAACCTCGGCGTTATCGCGAGGATCGCCGACAGGGTCGCGGTCATGTACGGAGGACAGACGGTGGAGGAGGCCCCGGTCAGGGACCTGTTCAAGGAGACCAAGCACCCGTATACGACCGGACTGCTTTCCTGCGTGCCTCAGCCGCCCACGGAAACGGGCGTCTCGACGAGGCTGCAACGCATCCCCGGATTTGTGTACCGCGCCGAGGATGAGGCTGGAGAGGCCTGCCTCTTCCAGGACAGGTGCCCCATAGCCCAGGACAAGTGCGGCTCGCAGGCGCCTCGGATGGAAGTTGTGGCAGACGGCCACCAGGTCCGGTGTTTCTATCCGGAAGACGTGAAGCCGGAGATTTGGGGAGTTCCCGAGCCGAGAGTCATTGCACCCTCGGACGGCGCCGAGGAGATACTGGACGTCGAGAGTCTCCAGAAGCTCTACGGCGGCGCAAGGAAGAAGTACCTGCTTTTCGGCCCCGAAGTCCAGCCACCGGTTCGAGCGGTGGAAGGCGTGAATTTCAAGGTGGGTTCGGGCCGAACGCTTGGCATCGTGGGCGAGAGCGGCTCGGGCAAGTCAACGGTCGCGAGAACGATTGTGGGCTTGATAGCTCCCAACGACGGGCGAATTGGCCTGCGGGACTCCGACCTTGCCGGCGACGTCGAAAGGCGTTCGAACGAGGAACGCGGGGCCATGAGGATGGTTTTCCAGAACCCAACGGCGTCGCTCAATCCGAAGCTGCCGATCAAACACACGCTGACACGAGCCCTGCAAAGATTCGCAGGCGTTAAACGAAGCGAGACGCGCCAGCGCGCGATCGAACTGCTGGAAGCGGTCGGCATGAGCGCGGAGTACCTGGACCGACCGCCGGGGCAGCTCAGCGGGGGGCAACAGCAGCGCGTGGCGCTCGCGGGCGCCTTCGCCGCGAACCCGGACATCGTTGTCGCGGACGAGGCTGTGTCTTCGCTCGACGTCTCGGTGCAGGCGCAGGTGCTCAACCTGCTGGAGGAACGGCAGAAGGAGGCAGGCAACTCCTACGTGTTCATTTCGCACGACCTCGGAGTGGTCCGCTACGTCTCGGACGATATCCTGGTGCTGTACGCGGGCAACGTGGCGGAGTACGGCTCCGCGGCGGCGCTCCTGGCACCGCCATACCACCCGTACACGGAGGCGCTGCTTTCGGCCGCGCCGGTGCCGGACCCGGAGGCGGAGCCCACGCGGATTCGTCTCGAGGGCGCCGTCCCAACAATGCGCGAGCGGTTCACGGGGTGCTTCTTCGCGGGGAGATGCCCACGCAAGCTGGGCTCCATCTGCGACGAGGAGCCGCCTCCCCCACGGCAGGGCCCAGACTCGGCGAACCACACGATTTACTGTCACATTCCCGTCGACGAGCTCTCGAAGATGCAGGCATCCGGTGAGGCGCCT
The DNA here is from genome assembly GCA_965116985.1 of Dehalococcoidia bacterium. GTDB lineage: Bacteria > Chloroflexota > Dehalococcoidia > Lucifugimonadales. Next base: position 1,854,529 of record OZ220745.1, read on the forward strand.
GCTCCTTCGGGTATCTCGTCATAATTCCAGGCGGGCAAAGCCGGATACGTCGCAGGACTGCCAGTTAACTCTTGACTTGCGGCACGCCGCAGGTTGATCGTAGGGGCCTAACTGGACTCGACTTCCCAGAGAAACAGCAGGAGTTTTCAAATGGCGAGAACCGCTGAAGCGATTGTGGTAGGTGCGGGGGCGATAGGCGCCAACACGGCTTATTTCCTGACGGAGAAGGGCATGAAGGATGTCCTTCTCATCGATAAGTCGGGACCGGCCGGCGGCACGACGGGGCTGTCGGTGGCGCTGACCAGGTTCAACTACTCGAACTACGGGTCAGCAGCGTTGGCGTTCGAAAGCTACAAGGTCTTCCACGACTGGGAAGACCGCATCGGCGGCGCATCCGGCTTCAGACCGGTTGGCCTGCTTCATATCGCCGATGAGGAGCGCGTCGGCTGGGTGAAAGACCAGGTGGAGTACCTGAACCGCGAGTTTTCGGACGAGATATCGTACATCTCCGCAGACGACTGCAAAGAGTTGCAGCCGTTCATGTTCACGGATGACATCGTGGGAGCCAGCTACCAGCCCAACTCGGGTCACACGACGTCCACCGAGGCGATCAACAGCCTTGTGACGCGCGGCCAGGAACTTGGCATGCAGACTGAGATGGACATGCGCGTGCTGGGCGTCAAGGTCCAGGACGGCAAGGTCGTTGGCGTGGAGACGGACTCAGGCGACATTGACGCGCCGATAGTGGTCCTGGCTACCGGAGCATGGACCGCGCCGCTTGCCAAGAAGGTGGGCGTCGACGTACCGATCAAGGGCGGCAGACTGAGCGCCGGCTTGCTGGAACGGCCGGCGGACCTTGGGATCTCCGACCACATGGCGATCACCGACTCGATAGCAGGCGGATACTGGAGGCCGGACCTGCCAGGGATGACCATGATCGGCATTACGTTCCCTGAGCAGGACTACCACTGGACGGACGACCCGGACACTCACAACACGTTGATCCTGCAGGAGGAGATGTTCCGGTCGGCAAGGAGCATCGCACACCGCTTCCCGGGCATGGACCGGGCCGGATGGGCGCGCACGTGGACTTGCATTGATGGGTTCACGCCGGACCATCAGATGATCCTGGGTGAGACGGACGAGGTACCTGGCCTGTGGATCGCCGCCGGCGGAAACGGCCACGGCTTCAAGACCGGCCCCGCGACAGGCATCCTTATGGCGGAGCAGATCATTGACGGCGAGGTCAAGATCATCGAGGACATGTCCGAGTTCGCATACGGCAGGTTTGACGACGATCCCTGGGGTGGCACCGAGGGCGATTTCACAGCGCGCTATTCTGAGAGGCGCAACCGCCGGTTCGGCATACGACAGCTCAGGGAAGAGGAGGGGATGGAGTACCGGGATGTCCCGGTAAGCCCGCTGGACGACTAGCCCAGACTCTGCCACTCAGTACAACGAGTCCCAATAGAGAAGGGCTCCCACCCTGGGAGCCCTTCCTGCTTTCATTGACGACCGTCAGCGCGATGCTGAGCTGAGCCTAATCGGGCGCGTTTGGCATCACCTCTCTGGCGAACCAGTTCACGCGACTGACCATCTCCTCCCGCGGGTACGACCATACGGCGCCGTAGTACCGGCAGCCCGCATCGGCGAAGGCCCCGATCGTATCCAGGAAGGCGCGCGCGTCGGTGAACGCGGTGAAGTGTTGCAGCGCCGGGGCGAAGTCGCCTTCGATGCCGAGTTCCTGACGGCGTTTAAGTACCACGTTAAGTTTTTGCCGGTACTCGTCCGGTTCGAGGCCCGTGGGTATCCAGCCGTTGCCGTAACGGGCGGTCAGTTCCAGCATCCGCCGGCCGCGAGTGCCGAACCAGAGCGGAGGATGTGGAGTCTGCACCGGGCTGGGCGCGATCTCTCCGCCGTGCGATGAGTAGTGCGCGCCGCTGAAGTCGACGGGGCCGCCTGCCCACAGGCGCGTCATGAGGTCCAGGGCCTCGGTCGTCTGGTCCACGCGTACGCCGTTGCTTTCCCACTTGCTGAAGCCGTCGAACTCCGGCTGATGCCAGCCGGCCCCGACCCCCAGGATGGCTCTGCCGCTCGATAGCACGTCCAGCGACGCCACGATCTTGGCCAACTGGGAAGGCGGACGGAACGGGATCGGCGTGACCACCGTGCCAAGGCGAATGGTCGATGTTGCGCCGGCCACGTACGAAAGGATCGACCACGCATCGAGCGTGTCCGGACCTTGCGGTAGCATGTAGTGGTCCCAGACGAGGAACGAGTGGAACCCTTCGGCCTCTGCAGCCTTCGCGACGCTAGCGACCGATTCGGGATCGCAGTAACCTTCTTCGACCGGGTAAATCAGGCTGAATTGCAGTGTGGGCCTCCTTGAGGTGGTGAGTCTTCGTGATTGAAGTGGGTTGTCGCTCATGGCGGATGTTAGCACAACCTTCCAGATTGTTAGACTTGCGGAACTGTGTCAAATGGTGTGGTGCCCCGAGGCTTGTTTGCCCTAGATGGCTCGGCCGAGTAGGCAAGTGCACTTGTTCATAGTGCGTAGTCATTTGCCGGGAACTCGGCTATGATTTCTCAAGCTACTCAGGAGCCACCCAAGATGCGAAACGAATTCACTGCAGTGATCGAACGTGACGAGGAGTGGTTTATTGCCTACTGCCCTGAAATCCCCGGCGCAAATGGTCAAGGCGAGACTGCTGATGCGGCACGAAGCAGCTTGGCGGAGGCAATAGCATTAATCATGGAAGATCGGCGAGAGGATGGGCTTCGTGGTGTTCCACCTGAAGCTATTCAGGAGAGAGTTACCGTAGAGTGAGGCGAAGTGCTCTGCTTCGCCACCTGCGCCGCCACGGTTGCTATCTCAAGAGGGAAGGTCGATCACATTCCCTGCGGTGGAATCCGTCAACCGGTGCGGTCGGGACAGTGCCCCGACACTGGGAGGTCTCGAATGGGTTGGCATACAAGATTTGCCGCAATCTATCTGTTTCCGTGATTGGCGGCTAGACTTCCCCAAGTAGCATTCGACGTGTCAAAGGGCTCCTGTACAGAATTGTCGTCGGCTCCTTCTATTCGCCGCCTGTGAAGTACCGCGCCAGTTCATCGCGGTCGAATTCTGGCAGCGGCCGGACGCCTTCAGGAGTGTGCATCTGCAGGCCGCTCTCAGGGTCAGTGACCAGACCGATCTCCCAGGCCGAGATACCTTCCGCCTCGAGGCGCCCGATCATGCTGGGCGCCTGGTTGGGGTCGACGGCGGCAAGGAGCGCGCCGGAAGCTATGAGCCCAAGCGGGTCCAGTCCGAGGGCTGAGCATACGGCCTCGGTCTCCGGCAACACCGGGATGCGTTCCAGCGTGACCGTCAGCCCCACGCGGGCGGCGGCAGCCATCTCCATGAGTCCGGTGGCGAGACCGCCCTCAGTGGGGTCGTGCATAGCATGGACGCCGCCCGACTCCAACGCGAGGCGAGCATCCTTGAGAACGCTGATGCCTGGTTCGAACAATAGCTTTCGTGAGTTCTCAATCATAGACGCTGCCACGCCGGCTTCGGCCAGCGCCCCTGCCGCCTCCCGCGCCAGAATGGACGTGCCTTCCAGCGCTATGCCCTTGGTCAGGACCAAGGAGTCACCAGGTCTAGCCCCAGAAGTGAGGACGACCTTGTCCTTGTCCACTTCGCCGAGCAGAGCGCCCACGGCCACAGGCCGGGGCAGGTCGAGGGTGATCTCAGTGTGGCCGCCAACAAGGGCGATGTCCAAGGCCTCGCAAGCGCTCGTGATCTGTTCGAATGCGTCCTCGACCTGTTCGGGCGTTGTTCCTTCCGGCATGAGGAGCGTGGCCATGAGCCACTTCGGAGTAGCGCCCATCACCGCGAGATCGTTGACGTTAACGTTGACCAGGTACCAGCCGATCAGATCGGTCGCGAACGTTATAGGGTCGGACTTCGCCACCAGATAGCGGTCACCGGCGTCAATGAGCGCTGCGTCTTCGCCCAGTTTGGGGCCAAGCACAACTCTTGGATCGCGGACTTGAATCCGTTCGAGCAGGTCAGACAGGAGGCCGTGAGGCAGCTTGCCGGCTTGCAAGCGCGGGATGCTCCGGTCAGGAGTTGGGGGGCCCGTAGCCTGCGCCCTGGGCCAAGCGCATAGCGTCCCGCTCCTCTTCGAGCGTCACGAGCGGAGTGGTACGGATCGAGGCCGTTGCTCCACTGGTTGAAAGGACCTTGGACAGGGCGATGGCGGAGACATTGTCAGGCACTTCGACGAACATGACGAGATCGGCTATGGCAAATGCTGCCCAGGCGCCCTTCAGCCTGCCTCCCAGTCGCTCTACTTCACGCCTCATCGGCTCAACGTAGTCGTGCGGATCCCGGTTCAAGGCGGCGCAGAACTCCGGTACGAATCCGACCTGCAACATGAAGTTCGGCATTTGACGAATCCGGTCAGGTATTGGGAGGGCGGTAGCCCGCGTCCAGAGCCTTGGCCATCGCCTGGCGTTCCTCTTCCAGAGTCACGAGCGGGGTGGTCCGAATGGACTTGGAGGCGCCGCTCGTGGAGACGGCCTTGGAGAATGCGATCATGCTGACGTTGTCCGGCATGTTGACCACCCCGACAAAGTCAGCATCGCCAAATACGGAATACGCGCACTCGATGCTGCCGCCCAGCTTTTCGGCGGCGGGCACCAGAACGGCCATATGGTCTGCCGGGTTCTCCACCAACGATCTGGCTACTTCCGTGCTCCATGAAATCTGCAGGAGGTAATAGGGCAAGGCTTGCTCCTCTGGGAGAGTTTAGGAAGGGAGCCGTTCAGGCATCCCTCTGCGCGTACTTCGGGTGCTCATACCGGAAGTCCTCCATACCAATGAGCTTGTGGTACGAGCCAAACTTGTCAATATCTTCGTCTTCTACTTGGTCCAGCGGGTCGAAGACGGAGTCCTCATCCTCGAAGACTCTTCTGATGCCGTAAGTTGTGAATCTCTCCGCCGGGATGCGGTCGGCGCCCCGGATGAGTTCGCGTATCTCGCGCGGCTTAAGAAGCTGGCCGTGCTGGGCGCCGGCGGCGGTTGAGATGCTCTCGTTGATCAGCGTGCCGCCCATATCGTTGACTCCCGCTGCAAGCAGCATCTGCGCGAGTCGTGCGCCTTCCTTGGGCCATGAGACCTGCAGGTTGGGGATCCAGTTGTTGAGCATAATGCGGGCAACCACGTGCATGCGCTGGATTTCCAGGCCTGTTGGTCCGGGCCGCATACCTTCGATCATGTTCTGAGCGAACATCGGCGCCTCGGTGTGCACGAAGCTGAGCGGCACGAACTCCGTGATCCCGCCGGTGCTTTTTTGAATGTCTCGAATCAGGTCAAGATGCCTTGCCACGTGCTCATTGGTCTCTACGTGGCCGTACATGATCGTAGAAGTGGTCGGAATGCCAAGCTCGTGGGCAGTGGTTATCACCTCGGTCCACTGATCGACTCGAATGCGGCCCGGCGAGATTCTGTCTCGCAGGTCCTGGTCCAGAATCTCCGCCGAGGTGCCCGGCAGACTGCCTACGCCAGCGTCCTTCAGAGCCGCGAGGTACTCCTTGATTGAAGTGCGAGACCTTATTGAGCCGTACAGCACCTCTTCGGGCGAGAACCCGTGAATATGAATCTCCGGCGACTCTTCCTTCAGGGCTTCGCAGAGTCTGATGTAGAGGTCGCCTTCCATGTGGGGCGGCAGACCGGCCTGGATGCAGACCTCGGTGGCTCCCAGGCTCTCGGCCTCCTTGACGCGCCGGATGATCTCGTTGATCGGCAGGAAGTAGCCTTCTTCCAGCCGGAAGTCGCGGCTAAACGCGCAGAACCCGCATCGCTTAATGCACACATTGGTGAAGTTGACGTTGCGGTTCACAACATAGGTAACGACATCCCCAACCGACTGCCGTCTCAGCTCGTCCGCAACCAGAGTTGCCGCGTGCAGTTCCAGGCCGGTGGCTTCCAGGAGAGGCACCGCTTCTTCTACAGATATGTCGCGACCGCCCAGGGCGCCCTCCAGCGTATGAGCGATAGATGGAGAAATGGTGGAGAGTAGCTTCGAAAGCTCGGCCGCGTTGTCCCCGTTACGAGGTGCTTCCGGCATAGCGTGTCATTCCTCCCTTCAGATAGCCATCAGTGTCTGCCATCGAGTCGATGCGGGAAGCCAACTCAGGGGACAGATATTCCCTCTTATGAGTGATGTATTCCGGGTAGACCGTAAGCCGCGGCTTCAGCTCCATTCCCATGATGCTAGTTTGCCTCAGCAACTCCGTCAGCCCTGGCCAGGGCGCCTCGGGATTGACGAAGTCGATTGTCAGAGGCGACACGCCTCCCCAATCGTTGATGCCCGCTAGCAAGTATACAGGATAGTCCCCTGCGTTCAGATTTGGCGGAACCTGAACGTTAACCTCTGGGCCCAGTATCAGGCGAGCGGCTGCAGTCGCCCACAGCAGGTACGATGACTGGGCATCCGGGTGATCCGCCATCGCGGTCTCAGGCTTGGCGCGAAAGTTCTGGACAATCACCTCCTGAATGTGGCCGTACTCTTCATGGAGGTCACGGATTGCCAACAGGGAGTCCACCACTTCCATCCTGGTCTCCCCAATTCCGATCAGGACGCCCGTGGTGAACGGAATCTTCAGCTCTCCAGCAATTCGGAGTGTCTTCATCCTGACGGCCGGCCACTTGCTGGGCGCAAGTTCATGAGGGCCTCCCGGCTCCTTCAGTCGATTGCTGGAGTTCTCCAGCATGATGCCCATTGACGCGTTGACCGCTCTGAGGCCCGTCATCTCTCTGCGGCTCATAGTGCCGGGGTTGCCATGGGGGAGCAGAACGGTCTCCTGCAGGATCGCGGAGGACACCTCGCGCACGTAGTCCAGCGTGGTCCTGTGTCCCCTGTCACTCAGCCAGATCTTCGCCTCCGCATACCGCTGCTCCGGCCTCTCGCCAAGCGTGAGCAACGCCTCCGCGCAGCCCATGCGGTCGCCGGCCTTTGCCGTGGCGAGGACTTCCTCCGGCGTCATGTACAGTTTCTCGACCTCATCGGGCGCCTTCCGGAAAGTGCAATAGCCGCAGAAGTCCCTGCAAAGCATGGTCAGGGGTATGAAGACCTTTGGAGAGAAGGTGACCACGTTGCCCTTGCCGCGGTCCCGAAGCATGGCTGCGGCTCGGCACAGGTAAGGCAGATCGACATCTGCGCTCGATGCCAGAGCACGGGCGTCTTCTTCCCGCATTGCGGCGCCGTCCAAGACGCGGGATACGGAGTCCCGAAGCGGGCCTCGCAGGCCGCCGACGGGGTCAGCGACGGCCTGAATCCTGTCTACGACCTCCTGCCCACCATGCAACGCAATGCCAGTCAAGCAAGCCTCTCCTGAACGTTGTGTATCTGTCCCCTCAAATCAGGACACGAGAATAGGCCGGCCGCGTTCAACGCTAAGGCCGACGCTCGCCGACCGACTACGTCTGTCACTGTCGGACTATCGGCATGACGCCGACGGCATCGCGTAAAGGCCGTTTTCCGTAATGTACTCTGCCACTGCATCCGGGACCCGGTATCGGAGAGACAGGCCCTTGGCGGCCCTGCGCCTGAGGTCTGTGGAACTGATTGAAATGGCGGGGGCCTTGACGACGTGAAGCCGGCCTTCTGCTGAGGGAAGGGAAGCCTGCACGCCGCGAAGGACTTCGCCTGTATCGTGGCCGGGTCTGCCGACGACGACGAAGTCCATGAGTTCGAGCAGTTCATCGACATGCTGCCAGTGGGGAAGTCCTGCCATCGCATCGGACCCAAGAATGCAGTAGTAGTCGGACGCCTCTTCGCCATCTTCGCAGACACTCATCAGCAATTCCCTATCGTACCTGGGCCGGGGAGTCTCTATTTCGACACGGGACAGACTGAAAGCTGGATTGTCCTCTATGGCTGACTTCAGCATCCGGAACCTGTCTTCGATGGGTGCGAGGTCCTGGCCGGGCTTGTTCCAAGGTTGGGCCAGTGGGAGGAACGTGACGTTATCCAGCTTGAGCGTGTCCCTCACGCACTCTGCCATGATCAGATGGCCAAAGTGAACGGGGTTGAAGGTGCCGCTGAAGATGCCCTTTCTCACGCGATGCTCCGGATGCCGGTACGCAGACCTTGAATAGCGAAGTGGCGGTGACCCAGCCCCGAACTACTGAGACTACAGAACGGGGTAAACCCTTGCGTGACCAATGCTTGATTAATCTCTTGAACCGTTGCCTATAATATGGGCCATGTCGGTCACGCGCAATGAAACGAGATCAGCGTGCCGTTCCGCCGCTCTCGCCCCACGGCTGTGAGATGAACGGAACTGACGCGCGTCGTCCCGGACTGGCCAGGATACTGCCCAAGACCAAGATAGTCTGCACCCTTGGTCCCGCTTCGAGCTCCGATAGGCAGATAAGCGACCTGATCCTTGCCGGCATGAGTGTCGCGCGGCTCAACCTCTCGCACGGCACCCTTGACGAGCACAGGACCATCGCGGATCGTGTGCGCCGCACCGCCGCCAATCTGGAAATGGCAGTTGGCGTCATGGTGGACGTTCCCGGACGCAAGTATCGAACGGGCGCGACAGTGCGCGGCGGGATCGAGTTCGAGATGGGCGACATGGTAGTCCTCACCAGCGAGGAGACCTCTGCTGCCGATGCCCGTGTCAGCGTATCCCCCTCCGGCTTTCACAACGACGCAATTCCCGGGCATACGGTCCTGATCGATGACGGCCGCGTCCGGCTGGTTGTAAGGTCGGTCGAGGGCCTCGACGTTCACTGCGAGGCCATGACCGGCGGCCGCATAACCCCCCGCCGGGGGGTGACCTCGCCGGGCAAGGCCTCGTCCCTCCCCTTCCCAAGCAGGGAGGACGTTGAAGCGCTGGGTTTCGCGGCAGAGTGCGGTGCAGACTTCGTGGCGCTCTCCACTGTGGTGACACGCGCTGACGTGGACTCGGCAAGGGCAGAGTTGGCAAGGCGCGAAGCCCACCCGCACCTGATCTCCAAAATCGAACAGGTCGAAGCCTTGGAGCGCTTCGACGAGATTCTCGATGCAAGCGACGCGGTGATGGTGGCTCGTGGAGACCTTGGCACCGAGGACCGTCTGTCACGGATTCCGTTGATCCAGAAGGACCTGATTGCCAGGTGTTATGCGGCGGGAAAGCCGGTGATCACGGCAACGCAGATGCTGGAGTCCATGATCACTTCGCCGACACCCACGCGAGCAGAAGCGACCGACGTTGCGACGGCCGTTTTTGATGGCACTGACGCGGTCATGCTGTCAGGCGAGACTTCCATCGGAGACTATCCGGTGGAGGCCGTCCAATTCATGGCTGAAGTGGCGAGGGAGGTGGAGGAAGCGCTGCCGTACGACGAAATCCTGGAGGAACGCGGCGCCTACCGGGAGCAGAAGACGGACGACGCCATGGGCTACAACGCGGTGCAGACCGCGCACCAGTTGGATGCGAGCGTGATTGTGGCCTTCACGGAGTCCGGAGGCACTGCGGGAAGAGTTTCCAGGTACCGGCCCAAGGAGCTGATTCTTGCGCTCACTCCTCACGAGCACATCCGGCGGCTACTGGCTCTCAGGTGGGGCGTGACGCCGATCACGATCAAGCAGCCTGAGTCGGTCGACGACATCTTCAGCGTTGCGCTCAAGAGTGTCAGGAGCACCGGCGGAGTTAGCATCGGCAGCAAGTTTGTGTTGGTTGCCGGTCTCCCGATCGGAGTTCCCGGCGGCACGAACATGCTCCGCGTTCTGGAAGTGGGCGACCCCGAGTAACAGGCGCGCCGACGCTGCCTTGCTCGGCTGCGAAGTCGCGCTGCGCGAGAACCTCTTCTCGGCAGATCGACATGCGAGCTGCCGGAGCTCGAAGGCTACGTCGGACGCTATGATGACTGGCGTTCCCTGATGAAGTGCGCGGAGCGAGTCCACAGGTCCACGTCGTGGAGCCGCACCTCGATCCGATCGCCGGGGGCGTCGCGGTCGGTCAGGTGGATGCGAGTCCGGAACGGGTACTCCAGGAGTTCGATAGTTGAAGGCCCGTGCTCCCTGCGCTCGAGGACAACCGCCCGAAACACGTCTGAGGCTCCGTTCTTGCCTCCCTGCCCAGTCCGATTCTGGCGCAGATGCTTCAGGAACCAGTACCGCTTGCGCAGCCGCTCGATTCTCGCCAGTTCTCTGATCTGAGCGTCGGCAGAGGTAGCGATCGCGAGCACGTCTTCTGCCCCGTAGAGGTGGGCCCCGGTCCGTATGAAGTGCGCAATCTGGCGTTGCATTACAAGATCGGGATACCTGCGCAGAGGAGCGGTGGCCTGAATGTATTCCGGAACGCCGAGGCCGCCGTGAGCTTCAGGCTCTGCGCTCAGCTTGGCCGGACTCATGTGCCTGACGGAAGAGAACTCGCGAACGGGGTCGTAGCTCTGGTCCCAGTCGTAGGAGAGCGAGGCGCCCTTGGCTGCCGTTTGCGTCCTGTACGCGGCTGGGAGGCCGTTCGCCGCGCAGAACTTCGCCATGAGGCAGTTTCCAAGAATCATGAGTTCGGAAACCAGGCGCCTGGACATGGACGCCCTGTCGATCACCTTCACTTCAATTTCTCCGAGCGCATCCACGGATAGTTCCATTTCCGGTCTGAGGAAAGATACGGCCCCTGCTCGTGCCCTCTGACGTCCCCTTGCCGTGGCGATCCGGTCAAGTGCAGCGACTAATTCCCGACACTCGCCCAATTCGCCGGTACTGTCGGACGCCTCGCTGTCCACGTCACCGTATGAGAGCGCCGCATCGCTGCGTACGATTGACGACACTATCTCCCAGTCCAGGACTTCGCCCTCTTCGTTAACATCCGCCAGCACGCTCATCGCAGGCCTGAGCTCGCCCGGCTCCAGGCTGCCTGCCGACTCGGAAATTCGAGGCGGCAACATTGGAAATACCGTCTCCGGCAGGTAAAGGCTGGCCGACCGGCGAGAGGCTTCCGCACGGAGTGCTCCGTCTGGCTCTACCAGCGCCGCCGCATCTGCAATGTGGATTCCCAGTTTTAGCCGACCGTCCAGGCGCTCAAGTGAGAACGCGTCATCACGGTCCGCCGTGTCCGCATTGTCGATCGTGAATGTGGGAACGCCGGAAAGGTCCACTCTGTGACCGTCTGAGAGCGCAGCTTCGACCTCGACGGATTCAGCCAGCCGGGTCAGTTCCGGGGTGAACTCGCATGGGATGTCAGCGGCCAACACCTCCAGCGGCTCGTCCTCACTCATCAGGCCCGCTCTGACCAGGAGCGTGAACGCCTCGCGCCTGTGGTCCCTCGCCTTTGGCGCAGCGCGGGCCACCAACTCTCTCGCAGGGGCTGCCCGCGTGTAGTTGTCGCCGTAGACTACGAGCCCCTTCAGATGTTCCAGCAGATCCCGCTCGGTCTGACTAGGCTTGGCAGGAACTTCGCCGGTTGAGAGCCGATCGGCGAGCGCGGCTACGGCAGCCTCTCGTTCTGCGAGTGCGCGTCGTTGGCTGAGGGTGGCGCTCACGTCCTCGCGTGTCCTGGGGGAGTAGCCGTCCGCGCCGCCTTCGAAGTACGGATCGTCGCGTTCCAGATGCAGCAGGAGCGCGGCAAGCTGCGGAGGGCTCGCGGGCTCAGACCAGTAGAGGTCGGCGATGTCTGCGATGCTCAGAACGGGGGGCTCACCGGCGCACAGATCCCAGACCTCGGAAAGGTCCAGGTCTTGGTCCGCCGATTCGCAGGCGGCAATGAAGGAACTCAGCTCGTCTTCGCTCTCCGCGGACTCTCCGGTCTCCAGTAGAATTCGATCCGCGGGAAGCCTCGCTTCCTTGTTGCGTCCGAGCGCCAGCCTGACGCGCGCGCCCTTCGTCTCGATGACGCGCCTGATGGACGGGCCGTTCGCAAGCCGCACCACGACGATTGCCCCTGGTTGCAAGGGGACTCCTTTCGGCCTTCAGTGTGGGTGTACGAGAGTTGCCGGCGTTCAGAGTGCCTGCCATGTGAGCATAGCAAAGGGCCGCGAGGGCCGTACATGCGACGCTCATGGGACGGCTCGGATTAGGATGGTCCAGGTCCCTGTCGTAGGTTGGACCGGCGTTGTCTGAGACATCGAGGCTTGCTACCCTCGCCCAACTTGCACACTTGGGAGTCGACGCTTTGAAGAGGTTGCACGGGCGAGCCTTGGAACACCTTCGCGAGTTGGGGACGCGTCCGGCCGTACCGTTTCATGAAGATGGGCCCTCCGAATACATCGGAGCAAGGCTCAACGATGCCGGCCTGCCGGTACAGACCGACGATTTCGGCAATGTGATCGTCCGATACTCGCGCGGCACGAAGCCCGGCACACCGCCCCTGGCGCTAATGGCCCACATGGACCATCCGGGGTTCGAGGTCACGGAAGCAAACGGAGACCGCGTCACGGCCAAAGCGCTCGGCGGGATACCGGCGGCGGCGCTTCATAAGCCGACAAGAGTACTGGTCATCGCCGGGGACGGCCGCAGAGTTCCCGCGGAGACTGAACGTCTCGATCCGGACAAAAGCCGGACCGTTGCCCTGCGGTGCGAGGAAGTAGAAACCATCGGGCCGGGGATGGCCGTGGTGTTCGACCTGCCGGACTTCGAACTCGACGATGAGCTGATCCGCATGCGCGCGTTGGATGACCTCGCAGGTTGCGCTGCAACGCTCGCGGTGATGGAAGGCCTCGTGGAACGCAATGAGAGCGCCGACGCGTTCGGCGTGTTCACACGAGCCGAGGAAGGCGGACTCTTCGGCGCCCGCCTCATGGCTGAGGCTGGCACGCTGCCTGCCGATACGCTCGTTGTGTCCATTGAGTCCAGTCCGGTGATCGCCGGCGTGGCGCAGGGCGATGGGCCTGTGATCAGGACTGGCGACGCGCTGACGACGTTCGACATGAGGGCCGAGGGCGTGCTGCAGTCGGCTGCTCGCAAACTTGCCAAGCGAGATTCGGCCTTCAAGCACCAGCGCCGGCTCATGAGCGGCGGCGTGTGCGAGGCGACCGCATTCTCGGCCGCGGGCTACGTCGTGACCGGGCTGGCGTTCCCGCTAGGCAACTACCACAACGCCACAACCGGCATTCCTGACCCTGAAGGCGGCGTTGGCGCGGAGTACATCCAGCTATCCGACTTCCTCGGTGGAATCGACCTGCTCGCCGAGGCGGCCGTCAGCGTGGAGGCCAGGGACGAGACGCCGGCCGCAGACCGGCTTGGCCCGGTGCCGGACGAGGTACGCCAGAGGCTTCGAACAGGGCGCTAGGCCGTGCGGAACGCGCAATTGATGATAGCGGACTCCCGCGAAGCCTAGTCGATACTGGCCATCGCCTCCGGCAGTCTGCTTCCCTCGACTACCAGATTGTGTCGACCTGCGGCGAGGCCGTAAGTGTTGAGTCTCTGGTCAAGACTGGGGCGTCAAGGATTGCGGACTCGGCCGCGATGAGACGGTCGTGCATCTCCGGAACCTCAGGGAACTTGTCGAGGCTCTCGAGTTGTGCTCTACCCAGGTCTGACAAATGGACGCCGCTTACGCCACTCAACGCCTCCAGCAAGGCGGAAGGCGATACAGGCTGCCCGAGCTTGTGGGACAAGTAGTAGAACTCTGCGATTGTAATCGCGGGAACAACAATCGTGGCATTGCCAGTCTCGGCAAGCCGGAAGACGGCTGATACGGCGTGTGTGAGGCGTTCGGGGGACCTGAGATACCACCAGAGGCAATGCGTATCTACGATGTAACGCGTCGGACTAATCGTCCTCAGCTCCGACGGGCTCCGCCGAAGCCGGCTCCCAGATGGACTTTGCTTCTAGAAAATCTTCGTAGCTTGCCTGTGGCAGAAGGGCGAATGCTCCCCGCAGCGTAGCAAGCGAAGGTTTGTCAAAGTCGGACGCCACTGAGGTGAGTCGGCCGCATGGATTGCCGCGTCGGGTGATGATTACCTCATCGCCGTCGTCCAGGGACCTGAGAATCCTAGTGACGTTGGCTTTGAACTCTCGGATGCTGTATGTGGCCATGTTTCTAATCTCTAGTAGTCACATAGTGAAAGTATTGTGGCCACATATTACCAGTTTCCCGCCGCACGCTGCCATGCGTCCACCCGCGGCGGCAGGGTGTTAGAATTGTTCAAGGCCGACCCCTAGCGGGGCTGGCCCTTTTGGGCGTCCGGCGCCTCTCGGAAGTTCGAATCTGGATCAGGAGACCTGCGCAGACCGTACATGGGCCTTGAATTGTTGGGTGGCGTTCTGAGGGCCACTCCAGAGTACCAGGGGCTGCTGAGGCCGCTCGCTCTACGAGCGCGGCGTACAAGCGCACAGGTCCTGAGCGAGGCCACACCATTCACGCTGGCGACGCTCTGGCGCGACCTCGATGCCCCGCTGCTGGTAATCACGCCGCGTCAGGTCGAGGCGAGGCGTATGGCCGATCAGATCGCCACGTGGAGCGGCTGCTCTGACAGGGTCCACTGCTTCCCGGAGAGCGAGGTCCTGCCGTTCGAACGCATCTCCGCTGACGTCGAGACGACCCGCGAGCGGCTTCGCGCGCTGATCGCGCTGAACGCAGCGGAGGCGCTCCCGCCGGTCATCGTCGCCTCATCGGGCGCGGTGGCACAGAAGACGCTCGGCAAAGAGGCTTTCGAGTCTGCCTGCCACACTCTGAGTACGGGAGATGTGGTGGACGTAGACGAACTCATGAGGCAGTGGCAGGCGATGGGCTACGAGTTCGAACCCACCGTCATGGAGCCCGGCTTCATGAGTCGTCGGGGCGGGATTCTGGACATCTACCCCCTTAACGCGGAACGCCCCTCGCGCATTGAACTCTGGGGCAACGAAATCGACAGTATTCGGCGCTTCGATCCTGAGACCCAGCGGTCCGAGGAGCCGGGGGACGATGTGGACGTGTATCCGGCAAGGGAGACCCTGCCGGCGCTTACAGAGAGCGAAGAGCTGGACCGGCAGCTTGGCGCTGTCGATGCCGCGGATTGCACGGCGCAGGCAAGGGACCGTTTCCACGATGAACTCGCTCGACTGGCAGGCGGCCACTCGCTGGATGACGTGGACTACTACGGTGGGTTCTTCAATCGAGGATCGATTCTGGACTACTTCCCATCCCGAGGACTGCTCGTCGTTCACAGACCGGCCGAAGTGGCGGAGGCCGCATGGGATATCGATGAGCGCTCCCACGAGCTTCGACTCGCCAAAGAGCAGCGCGGCGAGCTTCCGTACGGCTTCCCGTCACCGAGCATGCTTTGGCGAGACGTGGAGCCGCTCCTGGGCGCAGTCTCCGTAAGGCTGGACGTAACTGCGTGGGGAGCCAGCGAACTGCTTGCAGACAAGATGCACTCGCTGCCGTTCACTTCAACGGCCGGGTACTACGGCGGTCTGGAACGATTCGCGGACGAGGCTGACAGGCTGGCGAAGCAAGGGAGCCGCGTGGTTGCGGCAACCTCCCTGCCCAATCGCCTGGAAGAGATCCTCGATGAGTACGGTGTCGAGGCAGACCACGTGGACGACCTCGAATCGGTGCCCGTCCCAGGAAAGATCACCGTGGCGCGAACAAGAGCGGGCGACCTCGGCAGCGGCCTTATTCTTAATGGCGCTGGCGGAGACCTCGTGGTCTTCAGCGACGCAGACATCTTCGGCGTGGCCAAGCAACGCCGGGCAAGGCGCAGGGGAGTCGCAAGAAGCCTGGAAGCGCTGGCTGAGGAGTTTCAGCCGGGTGACTACGTTGTGCATGTAGAGCACGGCGTCGGTCGGTTTGTCGGTGCCGGGAGCGGCCCAGACGGCGACTCGCAGTCGGAGTACATGGTCCTGCAGTACGCAGCAGGCGACAAGCTGTACGTGCCGATGGGCCAACTCGACCGCGTTAGCCCATACCTTGCCCCCGCCGACAGGACTCCGAATCTCACGCGCCTGGGAGCACAGGATTGGAAGAAGGCAAAGGAGCGCGCCGAACGTTCAACTCGGGAGTTGGCGGCCGAGTTGCTCTCCCTGTACGCGACGCGGGAGCTTGTGGACGGCTACTCATACGCCCAGGACAGGTCCTGGATGTCCGATCTCGAGGACTCATTCCCGTTCGAAGAGACGCCCGACCAGCGGCAGGCTATCGGAAGCGTAAAGGAAGACATGGAGCTGACCAAGCCGATGGACCGCCTGGTGTGCGGCGACGTCGGTTACGGCAAGACTGAGGTCGCGCTGAGGGCCGCATTCAAGGCCGTGATGGACGGCAAGCAGGTCGCCGTGCTGGTCCCGACTACCGTTCTGGCGCAGCAGCACTATGCGACGTTCTCCCAGCGGCTTGGAGCCTACCCCGTTGAGGTCGATGTGCTCAGCCGGTTCAGGACCAAGAAGGAGCAGCGCGAAGTCGTCGCAGGTCTGGCGTCCGGAGCGGTAGACATTTGCATCGGTACTCACAGGCTCGTTCAGAACGATGTTCGATTCAAGGATCTCGGCCTGGTCATAGTGGACGAAGAGCAGAGATTTGGTGTGGAGCATAAGGAGCGCCTGAAGCACATGCGCACGATGGTGGATGTGCTGACGCTCACCGCCACTCCGATTCCGCGCACGCTGCACATGTCCCTGGCCGGAGTGCGCGACCTGAGCGCCATCGAGACCCCGCCGGAAGAGCGTCTGCCAATCAAGACGTACGTCTCCGAGTTCAGCGACCAGCTGATCCGCGAGGCGATACTGAGAGAGCTGGACCGCGAGGGGCAGGTGTTCTTCCTGCACAACCGCGTGCACAGCATTGAAAACATGGCCACGTACATCAGGCGCCTCGTTCCGGAGGCCGACGTCGGAATAGGCCACGGCCAGATGCCCGAGACGCAACTGGAAGAAACGATGGCCAGTTTCGCATCGGGCGAGATGGACGTCCTGGTTTGCACTACGATTATCGAGTCAGGGCTGGACATCCCCAACGTGAACACGCTGATTATCGATCGGGCAGACACGTTCGGCCTGGCGCAGCTCTACCAACTGCGCGGCCGTGTAGGCCGCGGCGCACGGCGTGCCTACGCGTACTTCCTCGTCCCTCCGCACAGGAGCCTCACGGAGACAGCCGAGAAGCGGCTCAAGACGATGCTCGCTGCAACGGAGCTGGGCGCAGGGTTCCGGATCGCGATGAAGGACCTTGAGATCAGGGGCGCGGGTAACATTCTTGGCTCCGCACAGAGCGGGCACATTCACGCCGTGGGCTTCGATCTGTACACGCGCCTCCTTTCGGGCGCCGTGGAAGACCTGCGGGCACAGCGCGCAATGGGCCCCTCTGACGGCGCCGAAAACGGATCGAAGGAGGAGAAGCGGACCTCGTTCGAGCGCGACAACGGAAGCGGCCCGCCTTCAACGTCGGAAGTCGGAATAGAGTTGGGAATCCCGGCGCACATACCCGCTGAGTATGTGGCCGACCTTCCCACGCGCCTCGGACTCTATCGCAGGATCGCCGGACTGGAGCGAGTGGAGGATGTGGACTCGATTGCGGATGAGTTGAAGGACAGATTCGGAGCGCCACCGTGGCAGGTTGAGAACCTGATATACCTGAGCAAGCTCCGTGTAATGTGCGTTGACGCCGGCATCCTTTCCATACGCAGCGAAGACAAGGTCATCGTCATGCAGCTTGGGAGCGAGGTTGGAGGCGCCAGGAAGCCGTTGGAACGAGTTCTGGGCCCTCGCGTAAGAGTTGGCAACACCCAGTTGCGCATTGCTAAGACCGATGGGCTCGATGTGGAGTCGGGCGATCTCGTGCTGGAGACCGTGACCCGGCTTGCTGACTTCCGGAGCGCCGTGCTGGCTGGCGTCTAGCGGCTACCCAGTCTCCGACGTCGACTTGCCGCGCCGCCTCGAGGACGCGCGAGGATGCGCCGCCATGTAGACTTCCTTGGCCTGCGACTGCGTGACATGCGTGTACAGTTGGGTAGTGGCGGGGCTCGAGTGGCCCAGCAGGTCCTGAACAACCCTGAGGTCCGCCCCTCCCTCCAGCATGTGCGTAGCGAACGAGTGGCGCAGCGTGTGCGTGTGGACATTGGTCGATAGTCCGGCGCCGGCCGCATACCGCCGCACTTTAGACTGGATGCTTCGCGCGCTCAGCCTCCCGCCCCGGTGGTTCAAGAACAACGCGAGTCCGCTCTCGCCGCTCTCCAGCTTGGGTCGGCCGTCCCGCAGGTAGAGAGCGATGGCGTCGCGACCATGACTGCCTAGCAGCACAACGCGCTCCTTGGAGCCCTTGCCGATCACGCGCAACTCACGGCTGAACAGGTTCACGTCGGTGACGTTCAGGCTTGCAGCCTCACTGACGCGCAGGCCTGTGCCATAGATCGTCTCCAGAAGCGCCCTGTCCCTCATCCCAAGCTCGTTTGAGGCGTCGGGGGCGTTCAGGAGCTTCTCCGCCTCCTCCTGGGACAGGAAGCGGGGGAGTCTCGAGTCCAGGCTCATCATGCCGCGCGCCGGCAGGGGATCTGCCTCGATCTCTCCGAGCCGCATAAGCCAGCGAAGGAAGGTACGCAGCACGCTCAGCTTGCGCGCGATGCTGTGCCGGACGTATCCGAGTTCTACAAGCCATGCCAGGTAGCCGCGCAGCACTGTCCTGTCGAGTGACCGAAGGTCCGGAATGCTTCTGGCCTCCATGTACTCGAAGAGAGGCTGTATGTCAGTCAGGTAGTTCCGTATCGATAGCGCGGCGAGGCCCTTCTCGATCCTGAGGTGGTCGTCGAACCGGCCCATGATTTCGGACCAGCGCTCGGCTTCCATGGTCAAACTTCCAGCCCCACAGCTTCCGCCTTCGGCACCGCGCCCTTGTACTCGCAGGTGAAACATCTGGCCTTAGACCGACCAGCCGACACCAGCATGTTTCCGCAGTCCGGGCACGGCTGTGGCAGCGGGTTAACAACGCTCTTGCAGTCCGGGTAGGTGATGCAACCGTAGAAGATCCTCCCGTTGCGTCCCTTCTGCTTGCGCTCGATCATGTCGTCTCCGCACCGTTCGCAAGTCACGCCGACCCTGAGGGGACTGGTGTTCTTGCAGTCCGGATAGCCAGTGCAGCCCAGGAAACGTCCGCGCTGCGAGTTCTTAACCACCATGCGCTTTTCGCACTTATCACAGAGCTCGTCCACGTCTTCACTGACCAGTTCGCGAACCGCCCGCTCCTCAGGAGTCTCGTAGGGCCGCGTACCCTTGCACTCGGGATATCCGGTGCAGGCGAGGAACTTTCCGAATCGGCCGCTCTTTATGACCATCGGCAGCTCGCACTTGTCGCAGACCTCGTCGGACTCCTCGTCCAGCTCATTGCGGGGTACGCGCTCCGCGTTTTTCAGGGCCTCGTCCACAGCAACATCGAAGGGCGTGTAGAAGTCCTGCAGCACAGGCGTCCACTCCCTCTCGCCGCTCGCGATCTCGTCGAGTTGCTCTTCGACCTTCGCGGTGAAGTTCACGTCCATCACGTCGGGGAAGTGCGCGGTGAGCAGCTTACTTACCGCGATGCCAAGCTTCGTGGGAACGAACCGGCCCTGCTGCTTTTGCACGTAGTCCCGCGCCAGGATGGTCGCGATCGTGGGGGCATAGGTGCTCGGCCGTCCAATGCCTTGCTGCTCGAGCGCGCGGATCAGCATTGCCTCTGAGTATCTGGGAGGCGGCTCCGTAAACTTCTGCTCGCACTTCAGCCCCCGGCTGTCCAGCCGCTCATCCTTCGAGAGTTCGGGCAGGGACCGGTCGTCATCAGACTGCGTGACAACGTACACCGTGCGATACCCCGCGAACTTGAGGACAGATCCCGTGGCCCTGAAGGTGTACTTCTTGCCTGACGCTCCGTCCGCGGTGACGTTCACTGTGGTGGCGTCGTACAGGGCGTCCTTCATCTGGCTCGCCACCATGCGCCGCCAGATGAGGTCATAGAGCCGGTACTGTTCGCCGGACAGGTGACGCCTGAGCGAATCGGGGCTCCTGAACACGGACGTGGGCCTGATGGCTTCGTGGGCCTCCTGGGCCGATTTCGATTTCGTGCGGTACCGCCTAGGCGCATCCGACGCGTACTGCTCGCCAATCCTCTGCCGGATGTAGTCGCCGGTCTCGCGCAGCGCTGCTGACGCGACCTGCGTAGAGTCTGTCCGCATGTATGTGATAAGTCCTGTTGGACCGTCGCCGCCCAGTTCCAGCCCTTCGTAGAGTTGCTGGGCAATGCTCATGGTCCTCTGGGCCGTTAGCCTTAGCCTTCGCGAGGCCTCCTGCTGCAGCGTACTCGTTATGAAGGGAGGCATCGGCCGCCGACGGGTTTCCTTCCTCTCGGCCGATTCCACCGTGAACTCGGCGCCCTTCAGGTCCGCTTCGATTTCTGCAGCCTGATCGCCGTTGGAGATCTTCGGGCGGCCTCTGCGCCCTTCTATCCCATGCAGGCCCGCCGAGAACTGGCCTTCCTCTCCTGCCCCCAGTTTCGACAGCAGCGCGTCGATCGTCCAGTACTCTTCCGGCACGAAGGCGGCGATTTCATGCTCGCGGTCCACCGCAAGCCGGAGCGCCACGGACTGCACTCGCCCGGCGGACAGCCCGCGCTTCACCTTGCTCCAGAGGACCGGGCTGAGCCGGTAGCCCACAACGCGGTCAAGAATGCGCCGCGCCTGCTGCGCGTTGATCAGGTGCTCGTCCAGGTCTCTTGGGTTATCGAAGGCCTTCTGGATGGCGTCCTGCGTGATTTCGTGGAACACTACCCTCTTGGCCTTGGAAGCGTCGATCTTAGCGGCGTGCATCACGTGCCACGAGATCGCTTCACCCTCTCGGTCCGGGTCGGTCGCAAGATAGACCGTATCCGCCTCGGCTGAGGCCTTGCGCAGCTCGCTGACCACCTTGCGCTTGTCGGGCAGAGTCGAGTACGAAGGGTGGAACCCCTTGTCGTCTATGGCAACGCCCATCTCCTTCTTGGGCAGGTCCCTGACGTGGCCCATCGATGCTTTGGCTATGTACTTGTTTCCCAGGTACCGCTCGACGGTCCTGGCCTTGGCCGGTGATTCGACTATAACGAGGTCTTTAGGCATAACTTCCTTGCTCTGTGACTCTGTACACGGACTGCGTTTCCTTCAGCCGGACGTAGTTCATCCCGCCAACGTGGCGCACCATGCTCTTCAGTTCCATCATTGCGAGCACGCTGCTAACCTTTGAGGCGGAGAGGCCGGCGGTCCTGACTATCTCGTCCACGTGCACAGGATCGAATGTAACGTGCTTCAGTACTTCGCCCTCTTCCTCATTCTCCGGGAACAGGGCCTTCATCTCAATCTGCTGCTCAACGTACGTGAGGTTCAGCTCCTCCAGGATGTCCGTGTGGTCGGTAATGAGCTTCGCCGCGCTGTCGCGGATAAGCGCATTGGTGCCGGCGCTGGCGGGCGACAGAATGCTGCCCGGAACCGCGAAGACCTCCCTGTTCTGCTCCAGGGCGTGCCTCGCCGTAATCAGCGCTCCGCTCACGCGGTTGGCCTCAACCACCACCGTACCAAGCGTCATGCCGGCCATTATCCGGTTCCGCCTCGGAAAGTTGCCCGGCGCGGGACGCGTGCCAAGAGGATGTTCTGAGACGAGCGCACCGTTCTCGGCGACCGCCTCGGACATTTTGGTGTGCTCTCTCGGATAGATGCAGTCCAGCCCTCCGGCCAGAACTGCGATCGTGCGCTGCTCGGCATCGAGCGACGACCTGTGCGCGATGCCGTCCACCCCGCGCGCAAGCCCGCTTACGATCGCAACGCCAGAGCGGGCCAGGTCGAAGGTGACCTGGTATGCGGCTTGCCTCCCGTATGGGGACGGCTTTCGTGTGCCGACAATCGCGACGGAGCGTTCGTCGCTCGGCAGCAGGGAGCCGCGCACGTAGAGCAGCGGCGGCAGGTCGTAGATTTCCTTGAGGCGGCGCGGATACCCATCGTCGTGCCACGTGAAGGCCTTTACGCCCATCGACTCCAGCTTGGCCATCTCAGCGTCGGGATCGATCGAGCCGCGCCTGCGGCCGATCGACTGGACGGTCTTGCGGTCCAGGCCGGCGTCCGAGAGTTCGGCGGAATTCGCCTCCCATGCCCTGGAGAGCGAGCCGAACCGTTCCTCCAACAGGCCGAACCGGGCCCGTCCGAGGCCCGGAATCCGGTTGAAGGCAACCCAGTATTTTCGTTCCTGTAAGTCCATATCAAAGGGCAGCGGAGTCTAAGTGGCGGAGAGGGCGGGATTCGAACCCGCGGTCCCGGGTAACCGAGACACGCGCTTTCCAGGCGCGCCTATTCAACCGCTCTAGCACCTCTCCACGACGAATCTGTCCAACCTCCCTAGCGTAGCACCGCAAGGCGGTCGGGTGACAAGAAAAACGACCGGGCGGCTGATGGCCGCGCGGCCTGCTGTTCTGCCAGCGGAGAGGGCGGGATTCGAACCCGCGATCAGATTGCTCCGATACCAGTTTTCGAGACTGGCGCCTTCAGCCGCTCGGCCACCTCTCCGGAAGGACGATGATTATAGCACCGGCCCTCATCCAGAGGCCGACTGCGACAACTCCTCAGGCTCGTCGGAAGTCCCCGTCATCCGTATGCCCAACTCCTCGAGCTGCACGGCCTCGACCGGTCCCGGCGCTTCGAACAGCGGGTCCACGGCGCTCTGCGTCTTGGGGAAAGCGATCACGTCCCTGATGTTGTCGCGTCCCGTCAAGAGCATCACGAGCCGGTCAATGCCGGGCGCGATGCCGCCGTGCGGTGGGGCGCCGTACTCCAGGGCCGTCAGCAGCTGGCCGAAGCGCACGTCCATGTCTTCGTCGCTGTAGCCAAGCCGTCTAAGCACCCGCTCCTGCAGTTCGCGGTTGTGGATCCTGATGCTGCCGCTCGCCATTTCTGTGCCGTTCGCCACCAAGTCGTAGCAATGTGCGATGACTTTGTGCGGTTCGGACTCTATGTAATGCTCATTGCCGTCCTTCGGCATCGTGAAAGCGTGGTGCATGGCGTCCCAGCGTCCCTGGTCTTCGTCCCACTCGAACAACGGAAAGTCGACTATGAAGGCGAACGCGAACAGGTCGGGGTCTGCCAGGCCAAGTCGCTCGCCCAGCTCGTGACGCAGCGTGCTCAGCGCCATGTCCGTCGACTTGCGTGGGCCCGCAACTATCAGAATGGCGTCGCCGGGTCCTGCGCCCGTCTTCTCCGCGATGGCGCGCACATGGTCTACGGAAAGGTATCGTGAGGCAGATGAGCGTACGTCCTCCTCTGTGATTGCGCCGCTGCCCGGCTCCGCCGTAAGGCAGACCCACACGAGTCCCCTGGCTCCGCGGGAGCGCGCCGTCTCGACGAGCGCGTCCAACTGCCTGCGGGTGTACGAACCGCAGCCGGGAGCCCGCAGCGCGCGTACCACGCCTCCCTCTGCGAGCGCGTTCGCAAAGACGGGGAAGTCCACTCCAGCCGCGATGTCGGCGATGTCGGCTAGTTCCATTTCATACCGGAGGTCCGGCTTGTCCGTGCCGAACCTGTCCATCGCCTCCTGGTATGTGAGCTTGGGGAAGGGCGTGAGTATCCTTTTGCCCGGCATGAGTTCTTCGATCAGGCCCGTGTACAGCTCTTCGATGAGTCCCAGCACGTCTTCCTGCTCTACGAAGCTCATCTCCAGGTCGAGCTGAGTGTGCTCCGGCTGCCGGTCGGCGCGCGGGTCCTCGTCCCTGAAGCACCGCGCAATCTGGAAGTATCTCTCGAAGCCGGACACCATCAGGAGCTGTTTCAACTGCTGCGGCGACTGTGGGAGGGCGTAGAACCGGCCCGGATACAGCCTGCTGGGCACGAGGTAGTCCCGCGCGCCCTCCGGCGTACTCTTGATGAGGATGGGAGTCTCGATCTCCAGGAAGCCGTTGGCGTCCAGGAATTCGCGGATGTACTTCACCACGCGGTGCCTGAGGACAATGGTCTCCCTCATACCCTCGCGCCGCAGGTCTATGTACCTGTACTTCAGCCTGAGCAGTTCATCCACTTCGCTCTCTTCGTTGACGTAGAAGGGAGGCGTCTTGGAACTGTTCAGGACGCGCAGGTTGCTTGCCTGCACTTCAATCTCACCGGTGGAGAGGTTCACGTTTTCGGTCCCGGGCGGCCTAGGGGCCACGGTGCCCTGCACCTGGGCCACCCACTCTTGCCGCAGCGCCTCGGCTGCCGAGTGGGCCTCAGGCGCTTCCGAGGGGTTGAAGACCACCTGCGTAACGCCCTCCCGGTCCCGGAGGTCTATGAAGATAAGGTTGCCGTGGTCGCGTCTCCTGTGCACCCAGCCCGCCAGCGTCACCTGGCGTCCGACGTCTTCGGCTCTAAGCTCGCCGCAATTGTTCGTCTTGAGCACAGTTCGCTCCCGCTATATGCCCGCTATATGAATGAAGGACTCAATTGATGAAGGCCACGAGGAATGCCGTACTTTGAGATCAGCCCGACTCCGGGCAACGGCAAGTGGCGATTCGCAGAACGCCGGCCTTTACCACTGCTTGTTCAGCGCCAGCCTGACGAAGGTCTCCGTTCTGCGCACGCCGTCGATCGTGCCGATCCTGCTCCTGAGGAACACTCCCAGTGCCTCCGCGTTTTCGAGGGCCGCCCATGCGAACACGTCAAATGAGCCGGTGGTCGAGGCAACCCATTTGACCTCTTCCAGCGCCGCGAGGTCCTTGGCCACAAGGTCCGCCTTGTCAGGCTCGACCTGCACGCCAATCAGCGCCTCCGACTCCAGCCCCAGCTTGGAAGAGTCCGGCAGCGCAACTACGCGGATGTACTCCTCCTCAAACAACCTGTTAAGCCGGCGGCGGACCGTGCCCTCGCTGACGCCCACCTTGCGGGCTATGTTTGCGTTGGTGGCCCGCCCATCCTCCTGGAGCAAAGCAATGATTTGCCGGTCTCGTTCGTCCATGTGGTCACACCATATCAGCTAAAGAATTAACAACAATGATAGCAACCCATACGGACGGCCTTCAACATATACGACTGTTTCGTAGAGGTGGCGCGCTGGAATTGCGATTACCGACGAAATGTCAGATCCGGAGTCGGGACGCTGCCAAGTATCCCCCGGCCGCCGTCCCTATCAGCGTCGATAGGGATATCGTGCCGTACGTGAAGAGAAATGCGAAGCAGGCAGCAATCATGCCGCTGATTGCCACGTACTGGAGTGTTCTTCCCCGTTTCCCACCCAGGGCCTTCCCGACAGTGGTCCCCATGAACAGCCCAAGACCCGCGAAGGCGGCCAACTCGAAGAGATCGATGATGATGAACACAGCAATCCCTACGAAGAAAAACCCCAGGAATCCAAGCAGGATCCCGCCGCCTATGCCAATCGCAAGGCTCACTGCGATTGCCTTTGCAAGGTCCGTGTTGCGGATGTCGAACATCGGCAGCGGCGCAGTCTTGCCGCAGTCCGGGCATCTGGCTCCAACAGGCGCGTACACCATGCAGTCGGGGCAGATTGCGGCCTCGCACCTGCCGCAGCGCAGGTTTGTCGGCGTGTCGGGGTGCCTCTGGCAGAAGATGGACTCAGGCATCCCCTGTCGCCTCCTTCCCCTCTTGCGGCGGCGATCGGTCTAGCCAGTTGCTCTTAACCGGAACGTCTCGGTCCCATAGCACCCGGTTGAGGAACACGCGCCGCATTCGTATGCCCTCCGGCGCCGTGTTTTCGTTTGCCACTACCCGTTTCGCGATCAGCAGCACGGTCAAGCCCAGCGTCGTCAGAACGATCTCCATTGGCTGGTTCAGTGCGTAAGATAGGGGAGGCAGCGTGATAAGGGAAATCAACGTCCAGAACCCCGTTTCCTTGAACACGAGCCTGCCGAGAAATCCGAGGACGAACGTCATTATCAGCATCTCACGCCACATGAAGAAGCCGAGAAGGACGCCAACACCCGTGGCGACCCCTCTGCCGCCAGTTAAGCGCATGTATGGCGACCAGTTGTGTCCGGCAACTGCGGCAAGCCCTGCCATTGCTTGAACGCCAAGACCGAGGTCAATCACGCTGCTGCCTGCGATCAGGACCGGCAGCGTTCCCTTGCCCACGCAGTCGAAGATGCCGGTGAAGAACCCGGTCCAGGCTCCGGCGTGGGCCATCAGATTGGTTGCCCCCATGTTGCCGGAGCCGTATGAGCGTATGTCGATGCCCAGCTTGCGGCGGGCGACGAGATATGACGTAGGAATGCCGCCCCACAGGTACGAGGCAAGAATGACAACGCCGCTCAGTAGCGCGTCGGCCGTCATTGAATGTCCCGTTCCTGGTGTGCCTTCATTGGACGCTTGCTTCCTTGCGTGACTCGAGCGCTGCTCTGAGCGCCTCAACCGTGCTCATCGGCGGCCCAACCGTGCCCGGCTCAGGCTCGTTCGGGTTGCCGAGGCCGTGATAATCGCTGCCGCCGCACGGTATCAGGCCCAGCTCGTCTGACAGGCCCTTTAACCACTTGACCTGATCCGGCGTGTAGTCCCCGTAGTACACCTCCATGCCCAAGAGTCCTGCGGCCTTGAGATCGATCAGCTTGTTGCGCAGGTCCGAAATGCCGTCGCGTCCGGACTTGGCCGCGGAGTAGGTGGGATGCGCAATCACCGGAAGCGCGCCGTTCTCCAATAGGATTTCCACCGCCTGCGTCGGCGACAGTCTTTCGCGCTCCACGTACGCGAGTCCGTTGCGGCCCAGGTACGTGTCGAACGCGTCCTTGGGGTAGCGTACGTAGCCGGACTCCGTCATAGCCTGCGCCATGTGAGGGCGGCCAATCGATGCGTCTCCCGCGATCTCCTGCACACGCTCCCAGCTAATCCGTATGCCCAGCTCGTTCAGCTTGTCGACCATCGCCCGTCCCCTGTGTTCACGGCCTTCTCTGAACCGGCTGAGGGTGGCCTGGAACTTGGCGTCTTCGTAGTCGACATAGTAGCCGAGCAGATGAATCTCTGCGCCCGCGACGTCCGTGCTCAGCTCGATGGCGGGGATCACAATGAGGCCGGAATGGCGCTTCGCCGCTTCCATCGCCTCGCGTACGCCTTCAGTTGAGTCGTGGTCGCTGATCGCGATAACGCGCAGACCGCGTTCGGAGCACAGGTCCACTAGCTCCGTCGGCGTTAGGGTGCCGTCTGACCGGTTGGTGTGTAGGTGTAGATCGACTGTCGCCAAGTTACGCTGCTGTCACCTTCCGTAGCCCATCATCCTAGAACGCCCCGTCGATTGTGACGGGGCGTTCGTCTTGGCCGTAAACCCGACCTGGTCTGCCTATTGTCTTGAGACGCTTAGCGGGCGTACTGGACCGCCCGGCTCTCCCTTATCACCGTAATTTTGATCTGACCGGGGTAGGCGAGGTTGTCCTCGATCTTCTTGGCGATGTCCCGGGCGAGGGAGGCGGCCGTGACATCGTCAACGTTGCTGGGATTCACAAGGACTCTCACTTCCCTGCCGGCCTGAATTGCGTAGCTTTTCTCGACGCCGTCGAAGCCGCGGCACACGTCCTCGATTGCCTTGAGCCGCTTCGTGTACTGCTCCACGGTGTCCCGGCGAGCGCCGGGCCGGGCGGCGCTTATCGCGTCCGCCGCGGACACGATGAAGCACTCCGCGGAACTCATCACGTCGTCGTGGTGCTCCCCAATCGCTGAGCAGACGTGCTTGGCCACGTTGTACTTCCGGGCAATGTCCGCTCCGATCTCGGCATGGGGGCCTTCGACCTCGTGAGTGAGGGCCTTGCCGATGTCGTGCAGAAGTCCGCCCGTGCGGGCCACCTTGACGTTGGCGCCGATCTCTCCGGCCATCATGGCCGCGAGGTGGGACACTTCGATGCTGTGCTGGAGCACGTTCTCGCCGTAGCTGTAGCGGTACTTCAGCCTTCCAAGCAGCCTGACTACTTCAGGGTGCAGTCCCTGGACCCCTGTCTCGAAGATGGCGTCCTGGCCGCGCTTCCACACGTCCTCGCCAACCTCTTTCTCGGCCCTGCCCACCATCTCTTCGATGCGCGCGGGATGAATGCGGCCGTCCGCAATCAGCTTTGACAGCGCCACCCTGGCTATCTCCCGGCGCACAGGGTCGAAACAGGACACCATCACGGCCTCGGGTGTCTCGTCGATTATCAGATCGACGCCCATGGCCTTCTCGATGGCCCGGATGTTCCTGCCCTCTCGGCCGATCAGCCGGCCCTTCATGTCGTCGTTGGGCAGGGGTACCGACGTCACCGTCGCCTCCGAAACAACGTCCGAGGCAAGGCGGTGTATTGCCTGCGATAGGACCATTCTGGCCCTTCCGTCCACTTCCATGCCTGCCTGCTGCTCGACGTCCCGGTACCGTCGGGCAACCTCGTACTGGATCTCCTCCTCCGCACGGGCCATTAGCATGGCCTTTGCCTCGTCGGTGGAGAGGCTGGCTACGCTCTCCAGTTTTTCGATTTCCTTCTGCCTGATCGACTCCAGGTCAGCCTGGATCTCAGCCGCTTCGTTTTCCTTCCGGGCAACTCTGCGTTCTCGTTTGTCGAGGTTGCTGGCCCGTCTGTTGCAGTTCTCCTCTAAGTTCGCCACTCTGCGTTCTGTTCGCTGCAGTTCGGAACGCCGCTCCCTGATCTCCTTCTCGCTCGATGAAAGGATGCTTAATGCTTCTTCCTTGGCCTCTACCAGACTCTCCCTACTTGTCTCCCTCGCCTTTTCCAGTATTCTTTCCGCTTCAGAGTTGGCTGCGCCAACCTGTCTACGGGAGATCAGCATTCTGCCAAAGAAACCACCAACCACCCCCACCAATAGGCCGACCAGGACGGCGAATATCGCGATGATCGCTGATTCCACGCGATTCACCCCCCTAATCCAATTGGACGGTTGTTGCGTCTCCGTCCTGCTTGAATGGTATCTTTAGACCCCTTTCATGTCAATTGCTCCGGGGTGTTTCAATCGACCGTTTACGCCGTGTCACAGGCGTCGAGGCATGGCGCCGCTCCCCGGCTCGCCCACCGGCGGCCGAGCCTTGAACGGCCGGCTTGTGTACGTCACTGTGGGAGGCTGAAAGACCTTGCAGGCAGAGACTCGATCCAGGCCTGGACGTGCACGTTACTTCCGCGCCTTCCGCCCCCTTTCCGTAAGGAACTACAGAGTCCTCTGGTCATCCGGCCTCCTCTTCATGGTGGCCAGGTGGATGCAGCTCATGATCCTCGCGTGGCTGGTCCTGGAGCTTACCGACTCGCCGTTCATGGTCGCGCTGGTCGGTTTCTTCGCGTGGCTGCCTATGCTCCTGCTGGGCCTGGTGGGCGGGCTGCTCGCCGACTCCGTCAACCGCGCCTGGCTTCTACGCGCCACGCACGGCGCCACCGCGGCGGCGGCCGTCACCGTGGGCGTGCTCATGGCGGCGGACGCGATCGAGGTATGGCACGCTTACGGCGTAATCCTCGTCACCGGCCTTGGCAATGCGGTCGACCAGCCAGCCCGCCGCGCGCTCGTGCACGACTTCCTGGGCTCGACCGGCGTCACAAACGGGCTCGCACTGGACGCCGTCGCATTCAGCACCAGCAAGGTGATTGGCCCCGCGGTTGGTGGAGCCATCATCGCGGCGGCCGGAGTCACGCAGGCGTACTTGGTCGTCTGCGTCCTCTTCGCCGTTGCCGCTCTGCTCGTCTGGCTGATGAGGGTGGTGCAGGAATCGCGTAGAAACTGGAGCGCGCGCTCTGTCACCTCCGATCTGGCCTCAGCGCTGAAGTACATGCTGGGCCATCCCGTGATGAAGGCGGTCGTGGCCATAACGGTCCTGATGAACGTGTTTCTGTTTCCCTTCACTCAGATGGTCCCGGTAATCGGGAGGGACGTGCTGCGCGTCGAAGCAGGCCTGGTCGGCGTCCTGATGGCGTCCGATGGCATGGGCTCGCTCATCGGCGCGATATCCATAGCCTCGATGCCCAACGTCAAGAGACACGGCCTCGTGTTCGCGTTCGGCGCAATGGCGTGCACCCTGTCGCTCGTTGCGCTGTCGTTCTCTCGCGAGTACGGGCTGTCGGTCGCCTCACTGCTCGCCCTGGGCGTTGGAATGTCAGGATTCGGGACGATGCAGGGCGCGATCGTCGTCCTGGTCTCTGAGCACGCGATGAGGGGCCGCGCGCTGGGGGTTGTCGGACTCGCCATAGGCACCAGCCCCCTCGGCTCGCTCCTCCTCGGGACGGTCGCCGATTCTCTTGGAGCCGTCACCGCCATCAGGATCAACGGGCTTGTTGGCTTCGTAATGTTGGCGGCGGTCACCCTCCTTTCGCCTTCCCTCAGAAGGCCCCTGATCGGTCCCGATTCGACAGATCGCTCGGCATCGGAAGGCCCCGCGTGACCCAGGAGAGGCAGCGCGCTGCATCCGTCGGACATGTGGGCCGTCCGAGGGGTGTCTTCGCCAATCCCGACTTCCGCCGGCTCTGGTCCGGTACTGTCCTCTTCCAGATTGGCTGGTGGATGCAGATCACGGCCCTCGGCTGGCTCATCCTGGAGCGGACTGATTCGCCCTTCATGGTGGCCCTCATCGGTGTCTTCGGATGGGGGCCCATGCTGGGACTGGGGCTGTTCGGCGGAATGCTCGCAGACGCGCTGAGCCGCACCGCCGTGATCAGGGCCACCCACACGGCAAGCGCCATCGGCTCCCTCGCCCTGGCTTCGCTGCTTCTGACCGGGACGTCTGAGGTATGGCACGTGTACGGCACGGTCTTCGTGGTGGGCACCGGACGCGCTCTCGACCAGTCCGCGAGAAAGACGCTCATCCACCAGCTCCTTGGCGATAGAGGAGTAACAAGAGGGCTGGCGCTTGACTCGGCGGCCTTCCACGGGTCCAAGGCGATTGGCCCGGCGCTGGCAGGCGGTCTGATCACGTTGGAGGGCACATCGATCGCGTACCTCGCGTGCGCGTCCATCTTCTGCGGCGCGGCGCTGCTGATGTGGACGGTCCCCGCCGACCAGGCGGGCAGGGTGCGCTGGAACGCGGGCTGGGTGGTGGGTGAGATTCTCGCGGGGATCCGCTACGCCATGTCGAACCGCACGATCCTCGGAGTCATCCTCATCACGTACCTCGTGAACACGTTTCTTTTCACGTACGTGAACATGATTCCCGTCATCGCGCGAAACGTGCTCGGTGTGGGCCCGGGTCTGACCGGCACGCTGTCGGCTGCCGACGGCGTCGGTTCCATACTGGGCATCGTCATGGTCGCCTGGTTGCCTACAGTCAGGCACCACGGCAGGATATTCGTCCTCGGATCGTTGACCGGGATGCTCTGCCTGTCCCTCCTGTCTTTCTCCAGCTATTACCCGGCGTCCTTCGTCCTGATACTCGTCATCGGGTTGGGGACCGCCGGCTTCAGCACGATGCAGAGCGCCATCGTGATGCTGGTCTCCAGGCCCGAAATGCGCGGAAGGTGCATTGGCGTGATCACGCTCGTGATAGGCGCGGCTCCCCTCGGCGCGATCCTGCTCGGCACGGTCGCTGACTGGCTTGGCCCGCTCGCCGCGGTCCGCATCAACGGAATGACCGGCATGTTTCTGCTGATCTCCGTTGCGCTGTGGGCAACATCCCTGTGGAAGGCCACCCCGTCACGCGATAGCTAGGACGGGCTCGCAGCGTGGGGCCACGGCGCTGGCTTGCAGGCATCCAGGGTGTCGTTGACCCCGCGACGCTCCGCGACTTCCGATTGACTGGGTTCTCTCCCGAAACGTATAATCCCGGTGCTCTGCCCACGAGGGACGACCGACCCTACCAAGCATCCGGCCCGAGGGCTGAAAGCGGGGTACATGACTACTCCTGACGACCATGTAAGGGACGCTTGCGGTGTCGTGGGCGTCTATTCTCGAGACCTCAACGTCGCAAAAGTCGCGTTTGATGGTCTCTTCTCCCTTCAGCATCGTGGTCAGGAGAGCGCCGGCATCGCCACGGCGGATGGGACAAGCATCAGGATCAGCACCTCTATGGGCCTGGTCAGCCAGGCGTTCGACGAAGAGGTGCTCATCCATCTCCCGGGGTACATCGGCATCGGCCACACCAGGTACTCTACGTCCGGATCGTCCAATATCACGAACGCGCAGCCCGTGCGTGCACGCGGCAGGGACATGGAGCTTGCGCTAGGGCACAACGGCAATCTCGTAAACGCCCTGGAGTTGCGTGACGAGGTCCTACGCTGGGGATGCGAGCTTCGCACCACTGCCGACTCGGAACTGCTCGCGCACATCCTCACCTGCGGCCCAGGCGCGACGTTGTCCGACCGCATTGCCTACTGCATGCGCAGGGCCCAGGGGGCCTACTCCGTCGTCGCCCTCACGCGGGACGAAATGCTCGCATTCCGCGATCCAATGGGCGTGAGGCCGCTCTGCATCGGTCGTATCGATGGCGACTGGGTAGTCGCGTCCGAAACGTGCGCCCTGGACAACATCGGCGCCGATTACATCCGCGACGTCCGTCCCGGAGAGGCGGTGTCGTTCAACGGACGCGGGATGAGGACACTGCACTCCAAGCAGTCTGAAATAGGCGCGTTCTGCTCGTTCGAGTACATCTATCTGGCCCGCCCGGACAGCGTCTTGGAAGGCCAGCTCGTTTACAACGCCCGCATGAGGATGGGCGCGCAGGTTGCCCGCGAGCATCCGGTCGACGCCGACGTCGTGATCGGTGTGCCCGACTCAGGCACACCGGCCGCCGTCGGATACTCGCAGGAGTCCGGCATCCCGTTCGGCGAGGGCCTGGTGAAGAACAGGTACGTGAACCGCACGTTCATCCTTCCGGATCAGCGACAGCGCGACCTCGGCGTGCGCCGCAAGCTGAATCCGCTGGGACAGGTCGTATGGGGCAAGAGGCTTGTCGTTGTAGAGGACAGCGTCGTCCGCGCCAGCACGATCCCCCACGTTGTGAATATCCTGAGGAAGAGCGGCGCCAAAGAAGTCCATGTCCGCATCGCGTCGCCGCCCATCGTCTGGCCGTGCCAGCTTGGCATAGACATGCCCACGCGCCGGGAGCTGATCGGGTCTCACATGACTGTGGCGCAGATACGCGAACACTGCGGCGCGGACACGCTGGGTTACTTGAGCCACCAGGGCCTCGTCAAGGCCATGAGGGTCCAGAGAAACGATGTCTGCATGGCCTGCTTCACTGGCGAGTCACCGGTGCCGGTCCAGCTGGAAATGGACAAGCTGGCGCTGGAAGTCTGAGTCTGAGAGAGGTCGAGGCCTGAGCTTGCGGACTCTCCTTGGACCGCCGGAAAGCCTATCTTGAAAGCCTTACTTAGCGTTTTCGACAAGACTGACCTGGACGTGATCGGACGCGCGCTTTCCGACGCGGGCTTCGAACTTGTCAGCACCGGCAACACCCATCGCAGCTTGGAGGAGGCCGGTCTTCGGGCCCGGCAGGTCTCCGATGTCACCGGCTTCCCGGAGATGCTCGGCGGCAGGGTGAAGACGCTGCATCCTGTGATTCACGGCGGCATTCTGGCTCTGCGCGACAGGCCGGACCACATGACCGAACTCAGCGATAACGGCATAGGCACGATCGACGTCGTCGTCTCCAACTTGTACCCGTTTGTCGATGCCGTTAGCCGTCCGGACGCGACGCTGGGCGATGCCCTGGAGAACATTGACATCGGCGGCCCCACGCTCATCCGCGCCTCGGCGAAGAACTACCCTCACGTCCTCATCGTCGTCGATCCTGCCGACTACGGCTGGCTGGCCGAGCGCTTGGCGCAGGGACCGGACGCCGTTGGGATGCAGGAGCGCCGGGCGCTGGCGCAGAAGGCTTTCCAGCACGTCGCCGCGTACGACACTGCAATCACCCGGTACCTGGATGAGGGCGAGCCTCTTTCCGGCGCGGAGATCACGTTCGGCTACCGTAAGTCCTCGGAGCTGCGCTACGGTGAAAACCCGCATCAGTCTGGGGCGCTCTATGAGGACCCGCTTGCCGGCGGTGGCATCGCCGGCGCCACCCAGCGCCACGGGATGCCGCTCTCGTTCAACAACATCCTGGACGCGGACGCCGCGTTGCGCGCGGTCACTGACTTCGAAGACACCGCGGCGGCAGTCATAAAGCACAACAACCCGTGCGGCCTCGCGGTCCACGCCGATCAGACCGTCGCATACAGGCGCGCGTTCGAAGGCGACACCGTATCCGCGTACGGCGGCATAGTCGCCTTCAACCGTCCGGTGCAGGCCGAGTCGGCCCGTGCAATGAGAGGCGTGTTCTACGAAGTCGTCGTCGCGCCCGGCTACGATCAGGAGGCCTTGGAAGTGCTCAAGCGGCGCCGCAACCTCCGCGTCCTGGAGGTGCCCGGCACGCAAAGCGGCGCCGGCCTGGACGTCCGGCTCGTGTCCGGCGGCGCGCTGGTCCAGACCACCGACGTGCTTGACGAAGATCCGTCGACGTGGCGCGTCGTCACGGAGAGGCGTCCTACTGAGAACGAACTGGCTGACCTGGCGTTTGCCTGGAAGGCCGCCAAGCACGTCAAGTCCAACGCGATCGTGCTCGTTAAGGACCTCGCCCTGATCGGCTTGGGAGCCGGCCAGCCCAACCGAGTCAACAGCGTTCGGCTCTCGCTCAACGCCGCCGGCGATAAGTCAGAAGGCAGCGTCCTGGCGTCAGACGCCCTGATGCCGTTTGCCGACAACGTCGAGACTGCGGGCGGCGCGGGAGTCGCGGCGGTCGTCCAGCCAGGCGGCTCGATTCGCGACGATGAAGTCATTGCCGAGGCAAACAGGCGCGGCATGGCAATGGTCTTCACCGGAGTCCGCCACTTCCGCCACTAGGCCCGCGTCATCCCTCCCGCTCCGGCGGTTCGCGGCAAGCTAGTAGAATGTGGACATGCCGTACCGTATTTCAGAGGCGCCATGAACTTGGGCAAAGCGCCAAATCCAGCCCTGCTTGTCGTCCTCGCGTCGAACTCTCCCCGCCGCCGCGAGATCATTGGCGCGCTCGAGGCAGACATCGAGCGCGTGGACTCCGGCTATGACGAGGGCGAGCGCTCGCAGGGAGAAGGGCCGGAGCAGTTCGCCCACCGCCTTGCCCGCGGGAAGGCCCTGGCGGCCGCTTCCCGCACTCCCCGCGGCATCGTCATCGGCGCGGACACCATCGTCGCCCTCGAAGGCGACGTCCTGGGCAAGCCTGACTCAAAACAGCACGCGATAGAGATGCTGGAACGCCTGAGGGGAAGGTCCCACCATGTCTACACTGCCGTCTGCGCCGTCGACGCGGAGACCGGCCGCGTCGTCACAGGAGGCGCGGATACCCTTGTGACCATGCGCGAATACTCCGACGCTGAACTGAAAGCTTACGTCGCTACCGGCGAACCCTTCGACAAGGCCGGAGCGTACGGCGTGCAGGACATGACTTTCAGGCCGGCCGACTCGGTTGACGGCTGCTACCTGAACGTCGTTGGGCTGCCCCTGTGCGTCACGGTTTGGCTCATCCGGAGGCTCGGCGCGATGGTGCGCCTCGACGACGGCTGGGAGCCGCCGGACGGCTGCAGGCAGTGCGAGGTGCCGCCTTCCGAAAATAACGTTATGGGACCATCGCGGTTTGTCAGCCAGGGGGCGCCGGCCTCATGAACTTCCTCGGAATGGGCAGCATGGAGGTCCTGGTCGTCCTGCTCGTGGCCTTCATCTTCCTTGGCCCGGCAAGGATGATCGACACGGGCAAGTCGCTCGGCCGCGCGATTCGCCAGCTTCGCCGGATGAGCGCAGACCTCTCGGAGTCTTGGCTCGATGAGGAAGATTTCAGCCTGACCGAGCGTCCCAAGGTCCACCGCCGTGGAGGCAGGGGCGCGTCCTCGAACGCGAGCGAGTCGCAGCGCACGACAGGCGAGCAGGACGCCGCAGAGTCGGGCGGCCCCGTCGCCTACAGGCCCGCGGCCGCCAGGCCGGACGAAGCCGATAACACGCCCGCGTCCGAGAGCGAGCGGCCCGGAACGTGAACGACCGCAACCTGCCGGTCAGCCAGCACCTAACGGAGCTGAGGCGGCGCGTCACGTGGTCAGCCGCTTCCGTGCTCGTGACCACCGGCATCGCGTTCGCCTTCCACCGGCAGATTCTCAGGCTGCTGATGGAACCTGCGGAGCGATTCGTGGACATACCCAACCAGCAGCCCATCTTCACGGAGATGACCGAGTACATCAGCGTCGCCACCAAGACCTCGCTGCTGGTCGGCATTTTCGGCGCCCTGCCGTTCGTCCTGTACCAGATCGTCATGTTCGTCGCCCCCGGGCTGAAGACCCGCGAGAAGGTCTACCTCTACGCCCTGCTGCCTACGAGCGTCCTCGTATTCCTTCTCGGATCCGCGTTCGGATACCTGGTGCTGTTCCCGCCCGCGATCGACTTCCTCCTGAACTTCGGGAGCGACGTTGCCACACCGTTCATCAGGCTCGGCAGTTACATCGGCCTGATCCTTGCTCTTCTCTTCTGGATGGGAATTCTGTTTCAGACGCCGCTAGTCCTGTTCTTCCTGTCCAGGATAGGCGTCGTCAACTACCGTTGGCTCGCGGGCAAGCGCAGGATTGCCGTCGTCGTAGCATTCATTCTCGGCGCCCTCATCACTCCCACATTCGATCCGGTCAACCAGGCGCTGGTGGCTGTCCCCATCATCGTCCTGTACGAGGTCGGTATCTGGCTCGCCAGGCTCGGTGGCCGCAGAGAGAGCCCCGCCGGCGCGCTGGAGGCCGAGACAGGCCGTCACTAGGAGCGTTTGGCCCGTACGCCTTATTGAGTTCCGGTCTCCTCTGCCGCCTCTCGCACCGGCTCCCAGCCTTCAGTCTCCCGCCGCTCGAAGTGCCGCCATGCGAACGCGACCCCGCCGAACGCGATGACGCTTAGATAGGTGATCGAACGGTCCAGCAACGCTACGGACAGCGCGTCGGACCTTTCCAGTCCAAGCACCAGCAGCCCGGTGATGCCGGGCTCCACCACACCTACGCCACCAGGTATCGGTGCCGTGCTCAGTATGGCGTGACCCAGGGACACGATGATCAGCAGCGGCGCCTCCATCTCCAGCCCCAGAGCGATCACCACGAAGTACAGCCTCGCCACCTCCAGTCCCCAGCCCGCCATGCCGAGCGCGAACACCGTCGGCACGCGCTTGAAGCTTCCCAGGGTCCCGTGCTGGAAGTCGCGGTACATCCGCTGGAGCCGCGATGGCAGCAGCCTAGCGAAGTGGCCTCCAAACAGCCGCATCGCGATCACAAGCGCCGCGAGCCCGGCCAGCAGCAGCGCAGCCGCCAAGAGTATGAGTTTCGACGCGTTCGAGTCCGTGGTTGCGGAGAACGTGAATGCCGCCGCCATTAGCAGGACGAACACCGCCGCCATATCGAAGACCCGCTCAGCCAGAATGTTGCCCAGCGACCATGATATGCCCCCGCCAGAGTCCTCCGAGAATGCGTAGGCCCTGAACGCGTCGCCCAGCCTCAGGAACGCAATCGCGTTGATGAACCACCCGATCACCAGCAGCCGCGCGCACTGGAACGCAGGCGGCAGCCGGGCTCCCGGCGCCGCATGTTCGCCCGCGTTACGCGCCAGTATCCGCCAGCGAATCGCCCGGAACACGAAGCTGAAGTAGTACACGGCAAGCCCGGCGGCGTACAGCCACGGGTCCGTGGCGCGAACGTTGTCCCACGTGTTCCCCCAGTCCACGTTGAATCGCGTGGCTAGGAACCAGACAAACGCGAGGGCGACCAGCAGGCCGATGACGGACGGCGCGGACACTATGCGCTGCCTGAGCGTACGGCCGCGCTCCAGCGCCCTGTCTGCGTCGCTGCTCACTCGCTTACACTTCCGCGCGGGCGATCGGCCTCTTGGCCGGTATGCCGGGTCGTCTTGGGTACTGGTCCGGCGTAGGCCGCGCCTTCCGAAGTGTGACCAGCGACCGGCGCTGACCGAGTTCGGGCAGGTCGACGTGCTTAACGTCCGCAATCTCGCCGCCCAGGACGTCGACCGCAGCCCTCGAGCCGGCCAGTTCGTCCTCGGTCCGCTCACCCTTTTGGCACACAACCGTCCCGCCGACCGCGCACAGCG
This sequence comes from Dehalococcoidia bacterium, assembly GCA_965116985.1. Lineage (GTDB taxonomy): Bacteria > Chloroflexota > Dehalococcoidia > Lucifugimonadales. The sequence continues at coordinate 1,892,456 of OZ220745.1, forward strand.
GCAGCGTCAGCTCGGCTAGCACGGACAGCTTGGCTACCGCCCTGGAGACGACCACGTCGAAGTCCTCCCTGAGACCCGGATCGCGGCCGGCGTCCTCGAGCCTCGCGGTGACTACGTTCGCATGCTGGAGATCCAGCGCCTCCACGATGTGTCGCAGAAAAGCGGTCTTCTTTGACGCGGAGTCGACAAGTGTGAGCCGGACTTCTGGAAAAGCTATCTTGAGCGGTACGCCGGGAAAGCCGGCCCCGGCCCCGGCGTCCACGATCTTCGGCGCGCCTGCCAGCGCCGAAGGTGCGGCAAGGGCCACGGTCAGAGAGTCAAGAAAGTGTCGGGACTGAACGGCTTCCAGTCCGGTGACAGTGGTAAGGTTCGTCCGTTTGTTCCAGGCCTCGAGCTCTCGGTGGTAGATGTGAAACTGCTCCATCTGACGGGCGTTAAGCCGGAGCCCGAGCCTTGCGGCGCCTTCAACCAGTCTGTCCAGTCTCCGCCTCCCATGGCTTCAAGGGCATTCCGTCGCGGGGCCGGTGAATTGTATCACCGGCCCCATTGGGGCCCTGCTGTAGAATTACTTTAGTGTTAGTCCCAAGCGAGGACGGCATCCCAGGAGAGACTCGCGTCTTTGAAGGCGCGGCCGCATCATCATGAAGCAGGAAGACTCACTTAACACCAAAGGCGAGCGCAGGGAAGCCAAGCGACGCAAGCGACGCCGCATGAAGGTCACTGGCACCGGCGTGAAGCGATTGCAACAGATCATCCTGCGGCGCTCCCGGAAGGCATCGGAAGCCGGGGAGTCGCGCGATTGACCGCCATCCCGACTGCCATGACGATCGCAGGCTCCGACTCCGGCGCTGGCGCAGGCGTCCAGGCCGATCTGAAGGCCTTCGCCGCGATGGGAGTGTACGGCACATCCGTCCTCACCGCCGTCACGGCCCAGAACACTCACGGCGTGACAGATGCCTACGAACTGCCCGCTTCGATCATCGGCTCCCAGATCGACGCGGTCCTCTCGGACATCGGCGCTGACGCTGTCAAGACGGGTATGCTCTCCAGCACGGCCGTCATCGACTGCGTGGTAGAAAAACTCCGTGAGCACGCAGTTGAAAAACTGGTCGTCGATCCGGTCATGGTTGCTCAGGCAGGCAGCCGGCTCCTGCGCGAAGATGCAGTAATGGCCCTTCGCAGAGACCTAATGCCATTGGCGGTGCTGGTCACCCCCAACAGGTGGGAAGCAGAAGTCCTCGCGGGCCTGCCCGTGACCGATGTGCAGAGCGCACGCCTCGCCGCCCGCGAACTAGTATCGATGGGCGCGGGGTCAGCCCTGGTCAAGGGAGGCCATCTCGACGGCCCACCCACGGACGTGCTGTTCGATGGCTCTGAGTTCACGGAGCTCACTACCGTACGAATACAGACCACCAGCACCCACGGCACCGGCTGCACTCTTGCGTCGGCCATAGCCGCGTGCATCGCCCGCGGTCAGTCGGTACGAGACGCTGTGGCAGCAGGGAAGGACTACATAACCGGCGCTATACGCGCCGCCCAGCCCATAGGCGGCGGCAACGGCCCCGTCAACCACTTCTACAGGTTCCACTCAGGCCAAGGCTGAGCCACCCAGCCCCTTAACGTCCCGCCCCAACGCACGTCCTCAGTTCGCTAATCCGCCGCTACCCCATGCGCCAGCCTCGAGTTCGCCAATAGGCCGTACAGGAATCGCAACTTACCTGTAGCGAACGAGGGTGCATGAGACCTGCCATGAATTCTCGACAGCGCATGGGCCCGGCCTCTCGCGCTTCCGTTCACACAGTGCGGCGCCCGAAGGAGCTCGGCCGCGAGCGTCTTCCCCGATGATTGCCAGCCGCGGCATTCTCTGTACGTCGTCGGCCTCTGCTAGTACCCTCTTTAGCCATGTGCATCCGTGAGGGCATCCGGCGGCATTGGTAGCAACAGCGCGAGCTCCTGAACTCACAGAAGAAGCCAAGCGCGGCCGAGTCAGGCTGGCTTGGGCCGTCGTCGTTGGCCACGCCTTCAAGCACCTCTACAACTCCGCCTGGCAGACCATTCTGATGCCCGAGATCAAGATTGGCATGGGCCTTGGCGGCGTGCAGTTCGGCGTCTTGGCCACGGTGTCCAGAGCCTCCTCGTGGGTGACGACCATGGTCGCCGGATACTTGGGCGACAGGTTCTCCAACCGAGCAGGCATCATGCTCGGCGTCTCGCTCGGCACGATGGGGGTTTCCTTCTTCCTTGCCGGGATAGCCCCGAACTACCTAGTGCTGCTGGTGGCGGTGCTGCTGATGGGCTTCGGGCCGTCCCTGTACCACCCGCCTGCGATCTCGTCGCTCTCCCGCCGCTTCCCGGACAAGCGGGGTTTCGCAATCTCGCTCCACGGCACGGGCGGCAGCGCCGGCGAGGTGATGGGCCCGCTCGCCGCGGCAGGCATGCTGACCCTGTTCACATGGACTGGGGGCTGGGAAGAGGAGTGGCGCGGGGTGCTTCAGGTCAGCATTGTGCCCGCGCTCATCGGCGCGCTTGTGATATGGGCGGTCATGCGCACCCTTTCCGGCGGGCCCTCGACCACAACGTCGTTCAGGCCGTACATCGCCTCGCTGATCGGGCTGCTCCGGGACCGAAAGATGCAGGCGCTGGTGGCGATCACAGCCCTGCGCAGCATGGGTCAGGGCGCGATCATGGCCTTCCTGCCCGTCTATCTGCGCGAAGACCTGGACTTCTCGGCAACGCGAGTCGGGGTGTACCTGGCTCTGGCGCAGATCGTAGGCCTCGCCGCCCAGCCTGCGATGGGCTTCCTGTCCGACAGGTTTGGCCGGAAGGCGGTACTGATCCCCGGCATGACGGCGCTGGGCCTCTCGTACTGCGCGCTGACCTACGCGGACACCGGCGCACAGCTTGTCCTTACGATCCTGGCGATGGGCGCCTTCCACTATTCCCTCCACGCCATCTTCATCGCGGCCGCGATAGACGTGGCGCGCGGCCACGTGCAGTCCACGGTGGTCTCGCTCATCTACGGCGCCGGGTTCCTCGGCACAGCCTCGCCGGTCATAGCCGGTGCCATCGCCGACTCGCTCGGCACCCACGTCTCGTTCCTCTACGCCGGAAGCGTCGTGCTAGCCGCCACCGCTGCAATGTTCTTCCTGAGCCTGCCAAGCGCCGAAGAACAGCCCGGGGCACGGACTTAGCCCGCGCGGCCTGACCCGGACGCCACTGGGCGTCAGGCTTCTTGAGGAATCTAAGCGCGCCCTAACTCTGGGTAGCCAGTTCAGCCAGTGCTGCGTTGACCTTTTCGGCCGCTTCCGCCGTAACCCAACTCTCCCAGATCTTGTTGTTGTTCAGGAACCAGACGGCAGCATCAGAGGCTTCGCTCCCAGGATTGGAGTCGATCCACAGGAAGATTTCCTTGTAGACGGGCACCGAGAACTCCCACTTCTCAAGCACGTCGATAATTTCCGGTGCTCGCGGCGGCAGACTATTGTGGACCGCGACAAGCACCAGAGAGTCGTCGAATGCGCATGCCTTCGTGGCATCCCAGCACTCCTCGGTGTAAGGAGGCTCCTCCAACCTAACGAGGTCGAGTTTCAACGCGGGGTCGCCCGTACCCCACATGTATCCGAGCCAGGGCTCCTGCTTCGCGTATGCGCCGGTCAACTCCGCGTACATGGCCTCTTGGGAGCCGGGGTTGATCATGTGGACATAGTCGTTCAGCCCGTACGCCTCTACTTGCTCGGTGTTAACCACCTCGCAGGACCACCCGATTACGCAGCCTACGAGCCTCGCCTTGCCCCGGCTGTCAGGAGTAGCGAACAGTTCCTGAAACTCCGGCTTCTTGAGGTCCTGTGGAGTCTTGAGGTCCGGATACTCGTCGGCAATGTACTTGGGCACCACGAATGTACTCTGCCAGTCTCCGACCAGGCTCGCTCCTACTGCTTCGACGTCGCCCACCTCCAACGCCTTCTCCCAGCCGAGGTCCTGGTTCGGCAGCCAGATCTCCAGCGTGACGTGGATATCTCCCTTCTGGAAGCCTTGGAAGTTCGGAAGTGTGGACCCAAAGACAAAGTCAGTCGGGTAGCCGTACCCATGCTCGACGATGAACTGTGCAATGCGGTTCTGGACTTGAGCGCTCGTCCAGTTGAGATCGGAGAAGACAATCGTCTCCTTCTCATCGTCGCCGCCTCCGCATCCCGCCAAGACTGCAATCAGCAGGAGAGCAATCAGCGAAGCTGCGATTCCGATGCGTCGCTCAAGTCTGGACTTCATGGCAGACCTCAACTTTCTGCTTTGTGGCCGATGGGTGGCTCGCAATGATCCCGTTACCTGATTACTTGACTACCATATCAAAACGCAAACTTGAGGCTGGGACTCTCACCAGCAACACGACAGCGTCCTTTTGGGGAAGACAAGGGACTACGCAGCCAATAGAGAGTCGCTAGCCGATTAGCGCCCTCTGGCGTTCCCTGGCCGCGGATTGCGTTATTCGGTCGATGATGATCGCGATCACCACAATGGATAGCCCTGCAATGGCGCTGCTGCCCGCTTCCTGTCTGCCCAGCGCGCGAAGTACCGCCTCCCCAAGGCCGCCCGCGCCCACCAGCGACGCGATCACGACCATCGCAAGCGCCATCATCGTAGTCTGGTTGATTCCGGCCATTATGGTGGGCAGGGCCATCGGTATCTGGACCTTGGTAAGAAGCTGGAGCGGTGTGCTGCCGAAGGATCTCGCCGCCTCTACAGCCTCGGATGAGACTTGGCGTATTCCGAGCGAGGTCAGCCGGATTACTGGCGGCACGGCATAGATGACCGTCGCCAGAACTGCAGGAACGTTTCCGAGCCCAAAGAAGAGAATTCCCGGTACCAGGTAGACAAAGCTGGGCATAGTCTGCATCCCATCGAGGACGGGCCGAACTATCGTGTCCACCAGCGAACTGCGGGCAGCCGCAATCCCCAGCGGTATCCCGACGACTAGAGAAATGCAAACGGACACAATGATGAGCGCGAGGGTCTCCATGGATCCCTCCCATAGGGTGCCCGTGCTACCCGGCAGTCTGCCCATCAGCCCCACCAGTACCAGGGCAGCCAGCGAGAACCCAGCCATTGCACGTCCGGCGATCCTCCATGCCGTAAGAGTCACTCCGAGGATAATGACCGGCCAGGGCATCCACAGCAGAGCATCCTCGATAGTGACGAGGACCGTCGTGATTGCAGTCTTGACGCCGTCGAATAACCAGGGCGCCTTCAGAGTCAGCCAAAGGACCCACTCGTCAACCTTGGCGCCAATGGACTTTCCCCATTGAGCTGGGAATTCCATGCCCGATCCCCAGACTGAAAGGCAAACAATCAAGGTAACGGTCAGTGCGGCGCCCGATAGTAGGTGCCATGAGTAGTCGCGCCAGATGTCCTGCACGTTCTCGTTCACCGCGCTGGAGCTTATGCCACTCAACATGCTGGCTGCGGTGACAGGTTTGCGCGTCGTCCTATGCTCTCTTGCCACTTCTTGCCTCCCCTCCTCGATCCGACGCCTCATCCATAGCTCCGGCCTCAGAAATTCGAGCAAGCAACTCACCTTGCCGGATTTCGCCAAGGAGCCTGCCACTTTCGTCCACAACAGCTATGGGATGCTCGGTCTTGGCGGCCAGAGGAATGACTTCGGTGAGATACGAGTCTTCCCTTGCCGCAACTGCGCTCTCAGGATCGATGCCGTCCGCTACGTCGGCGCCTTGGCGGGCCAACTCCGCAGCGGCGTCTCTCGTGATCAGACCCCTAAGGACGCGGTCTTCGCCAAGTATGAACACTAGGTCGGTGTTGTCAGAGTCCATTACTTGCATGGCAGTATGCGCATCTTGGTGCTCTTCTATTGTGGTGCACGCCCTGTTCATGATGCTGCTGGCCAACAGGACTTTCGCCTTCGACACGTCTTGCACGAACCTGGTCACGTACTCGTCTGCCGGCGTAGTCACGATTTCCTCAGGCGTGCCTTGTTGAACGATTTCCCCGTCACGCATGATGGCAATGCGGTCTCCGAGTTTTAGGGCCTCGTTCAGGTCGTGGGTGATAAAGACAATGGTCTTTCCCAGGGAGGATTCCAGTCGGATTAACTGGTCCTGCATTTCCCTTCGGATTAGCGGGTCCAGTCCACTGAACGGTTCGTCCATCACTAGTATGTCGGGGTCAACGGCCAGCGCTCGCGCGAGCCCCACGCGTTGCTGCATTCCGCCACTCATCTCGCGAGGCAGGTAGTCCTCCCACCCCTGAAGGCCCACGATATCTATTGCACCCTTCGCGGCTTCGTATCTTGACGCTTTGTCGCTCCCCTGTATCTCTAGGCCGTAGGCGACGTTGTCTAGTACGCGCCTGTGCGGCAGGAGCCCGTAGTGTTGGAACACCATCGCAACCTTGCTACGCCGGAACGCAGTAAGCTCCTCGGAGGTGTACTCGAGGATGTTCTCGCCATCGAATCTAATCTGACCGTGCGTAGGCTCAATGAGCCTGGTCAGGCAACGGACCAGAGTTGACTTTCCGCTGCCGGACAGGCCCATGACAACAAAGATCTCCCCTTCAGCCACCCTCAAAGTGACACTGCGAAGGGCGACCACAAGGCCTAGTTTGCTCTGAATGTCATCTCTGCTGTGCGACGAGTACCGGGAGTTAAGTGCTCTATCCGGCTTGTTCCCGAAGACCTTCCAGAGTCCGTCGACCTCGATCTGACAGGGCGACCTGTTCACGGTCTTCGGCTCATGACTCACTATCCATTGCAGCCAGCAAAGGTTGCGCTGGTCTGGCTGGAGTGACGTTCACGCTATGTGGAACCCTTCGCCCCGCCTGCCCCGCAAGCCATACGGCTCGATGGTCACCGTCCTGCTAGTGTCAGCTACCGTGTAACCGATCCGCATCGCAGAGCATCCATGTTGGTGAGCAGCTTCGATTACAGCCTCGACATCCTTCTCGGCCACAACAACACAGAACCCGATGCCCATGTTGAAGACCTCGAACATCTCTGGGAAAGGCACTTCATCGTGGCCGGAGGTGCGAACAAGCTCGAAAATCGGAGGCACGTCTGGCCATGCGTCGATTACGTACCCAACGTCAGCTTGAAGGCGTGGCAGGTTGAGAAGCCCGTCGCCGGTAATGTGGGCCAGCCCCTTGATGTCGAGCCCCCTGTCCAGCATCTCCAGTACTTCGCGCACGTAGATCCTGGTGGGCTTGAGGAGCTCCTCGCCGAGCGTCGCCTCCAATTCCGGGAAGTTGGCCTGCAGCGTCTCGGCCTTTTCGCCCCAGGATTGGTCCGCAGTGAGGCCGAACACCTTCCGCGCCAGTGTAAAGCCGTTTGAGTGGATGCCCGCACTCGAGAGCCCGACTATCGCATCTCCCGGCTTGATGGTCTTGCCGGTGACTATCCTGTCCGTTGGGACCTTGCCGATGCAGGTTGCTGCGAGGTCGAGTCCCGAGCCTTCAGCTTCTCCGCGTATCACCTCAGGCAGCAGCGCGGTCTCGCCACCGATTATCGAGATGCCCGCTTGCCTGGCCCCTTCAGCGAGACCGATGCCGATCTCTGACATAACTACAGGGTCCGATTGCTGCACGGCAATGTAGTCCACCATCGAGGCTGGCCTGGCGCCCACGCAGATGACGTCGTTGACGTTCATTGCCACGCAGTCGATCCCTATGGTGTCGAACCGGCCCATCAACTGCGCGATGATGGTCTTTGTCCCCACGCCGTCTGTGGACATGGCCACGCCTATACCGTCAATCTCGACCACGCTCGCGAAGTGCCCGAGGTCTATGGGGACGTTGCCGTCTCCCCACGTCGATCGCATTGATGAGAAGAACGAAGACATGTCGTTTGGAACGGCTCTGGCGTCTACGCCAGCCTCACGGTAAGTCTGCGCTGGTGAATTTTTCTTGGCGTCCAAACAGGGCTTCTCCGTTCGCTTGAGACCCTAAAGGTAGCAGCCGTACATGAGGGCCGCAATCGCCGCTTTCTGGACACGCCAAGGCGCTTCCCATAACCTACACTCCAGCAGACAGAATCCACCTGTTCGCCAGTTCGATGGCAGCGAAGTCGGTGGCAAGAGTATTGAGAAGCATCTGGGAGAATTGGCGTGGCAAAGTTCAAAGTAGTGGTGCCGGGCACTCCCGGTCAGACCGGCAACTATGCGCTGGAGATGGAGGCGCTGGCGGCCACCGGCGCGGAGATCGTGGAGGTCAGCGGCGATTCCGAGGCGGACTTCCTCGAAGGGGCGCGCGATGCGGATGCGATCATTGCCAAACGAATCAGCATCACCTCCTCAATGATCGAGGGACTCGAGAAATGCAAGGTCATCTCCTTACCAAGCGTCGGGTTAGACTCGGTTGACGTGGCCGCTGCCACTGCAAAGGGCATTCCTGTAACGAACTGCCCGGACACCTTCATTCAGGAAGTGGCCGAGCACACCGCCGTGCTGATACTCGCGGCATACCGCAGGCTGCTGTTCATGGACAGAATGGTCCGTGACGGGCGCTGGTCGGAAGGACGGCCGGCACTTTATAGACACTCAAGACTGTACGGGCAAACACTGGGCTTGCTTTCGTTCGGCAACATCCCGCGAGCTGTCGTGCCGCTCATGCGGCCATTCGGCTTGAGCATCCTGGCCCACGATCCCTTCGTGCGAGAGACGGTGATGATCCAACACGGCGTCGAGCCGGTGAGCCTGACCGAACTCTTGCAGCGCTCCGATATCGTCTCCAACCACCTGCCCGGCACAGGCGGCACGACGAAACTGATGGGCGAAGAGCAGTTCAGACTCATGAAGCCGAGGTCCATCTTCATTAACACCGGTCGCGGAACCACAGTCGATGAAGCCGCTTTGATCCGGGCGCTGCAGGAGGGCTGGATCGATCACGCGGCGCTTGACGTGCTGGAAGTGGAGCCGCCCGATCCCGATAATCCACTCCTCAAGATGGAGAACGTGACCTTGACGGCTCACGTTGCATCCGCGTCAAACAGGTTTGACATAGGCTCCCGGCGGCGAGTAGGGAGAGAGATCTCGCTTGTACTTTCAGGCCGCTGGCCGATGTCTTGTGTCAATCCGTCCGTACTGGAAGATTCAGATCTCTTGAAGTGGCAGTCAGGCTAGAATCTCAAGGATGAGATCGCTTCTGTCGTGATAGCCACACAAACTGGTTTCCTCCCTATGCCGTGGAACGCAGGGGCGTCTTCAAGTCCATCTCAGGCACTTCGCGGGTTGATCAAGTGCTGTCAAGGGGAACATACGCATTGGCCCGAGTGACCATGTTTCTTGGCTTAGTGACCGCAAGCGGGCGTACATCAGACTTGTGGGAGAGCGCTTCGGAGACGTATCCTTGAACTTCGAACTGAAGCCGGAGGTATGGGACGGCCCGAACTCAATCGGCATCGTCATTGACGCAATACGATGCGCCAAGATGGCTGAGGACATAGGGACCGGCGGGCCCACTCTCGGACCTCTAGTTACTATATGAAATCGCCTCCGGTGCAACACACGGACTCTGAGGCTCGCCAGATGGTGGGAGACTTCATTGTGGGTGAGGACGGCTTCGCAAACACGAGAGTCGTCGTGAGGGCCGCCCAACATGTTGCGCCGGTAGAACTGGTCTTTCACAGGAGAGGGTTCTATACAGATTGAGGCGAAAGGCTTAGCATTCATGGGAGCCTGAATGCCCTTGGATACTCATAGACCCCTGAAGTTGGCGCTGGTCTCGCCGTACGATCACTCACATCGAGGCGGCGTGACTGACCACATCAACAGCTTGGCGCACCAGTTCCGAAGTTGGGGGCACCGCGTCAAGGTCATAGGCCCTTGCTCCAAGCCGGAGAATGTTGCGGACCCAGACTTCATTCCCATGGGGCGGCCAGTCCCTATTCCGAGCGGGGGGTCGATAGCGAGAGTCTCTCTCTCGATCTGGCTGTATCCGCGCATCAGGGCCTTGCTGGAGCAGGAGGCCTTCGATCTCATTCATCTTCATGAGCCGTTTGCCGGCTTCACATCTTTGTGGACCATCAAGGCCTCTGAGACCGTGAACATCGGAACGTTTCACACAAACGGGGGCCACAAGGTCTACCACGTCGGCGGCAAGCGCCTGGCGCAGCCTTACCTGAGGAAGTTACACGGCCGCATCGCCGTTTCCGAGACGGCCCGCAGGTTCATCAACAGCAACTTCCCCGGAGAGTACGAGATCATTCCTAATGGCATTCAGGTCGATAACTTTGGTCAGAGCGTAGAGCCCTTCGAACACCTGAGGGACGGCAAGCTGAACATTCTCTTTCTGGGAAGGCTCGACAAGAGAAAGGGATTGAAGTATCTGCTTGGGGCATACTCCAGGCTGAAGTGGGACTGGCCCAATATTCGTCTTATCGTAGTCGGGCCCGGCAGTCCCGACATGGACTCCCAGCACATCATGGGCGAGAGAAACTTGCAGGACGTCATGTTCGTCGGGGGAGTCTCCGAAGAAGACAAGGCTCGTTATTTCCGCAGTGCCGATGTCTACTGTTCGCCGGCCACTGGCAAAGAGAGCTTTGGAATAGTCCTTCTGGAGGCGATGGCCTCAGGCGCCCCGATTGTCGCTAGCAGGATAGAGGGCTACTCGGACGTGATCAGAGACGGGCACGATGGCGTGCTTGTGCCACCCAAGAACGAAGCGGCGCTCGCGAGCACGATCGAACGACTCCTCCAAAGCGAGACGCTTCGCTCCAACCTGTCCTCCAATGGACTGGAGACGGTTCAGGAGTACCGCTGGGACCGGGTCGCTCAACGAGTAATGGACCACTACCAGGAGCGAATGGAGGCGCGCGGTGGCGTTGCTGTAGGGTAGTGCGCACTCAGGTTCGGGCGTCCCTGCGAAAGGCGTTGGGAGTCTACATTGAAGAGCCGGCGGCCGGAGTACTGTCGCGGGCCGGCGTATCTCCCGATGCGGTTACGGTCGTTGGCTTGCTGGTGGCGTTCGCCGCGGCCGGTTTGGTAGCGGCCGGCTACCTGCTCGCCGGGGGCGTGGTGCTGTTGGTCTCCGGCGTGTTCGACATGTTGGACGGCGCCCTGGCGCGATCTACGGGAAGGGCAGGCCCATTTGGCGCCCTGCTCGACTCCACCGTCGATCGAGTATCGGAGGCGTCAATCCTGTTCGGCGTGTCCGCGTACTTTATTTTCGAAGAGTCACCCCTCGTTGTGCTGTTGGCGATCTTGGCTCTCGTCGGGTCCTTCATGGTCAGCTACGTTCGAGCGCGGGCCGAAGCGCTGGAAGTCGATTGTGAAGTAGGAGTACTGACCAGAACAGAGAGAGTTATCGCACTCTCGGCAGCGCTGGTCGTCGCGCATTGGCTTCCGTTGGTGCTGACGGCTGTGCTCGGAGCCATTGCGGCCTTGGGCATTGCCACGGCTATCTACCGCGTCGCCTACGCACATCGACGGTTACGGGAGCGTGGATAGCCGCACCGGAAAATGGCGCCTGTCCCCAGCCGCGTGGTGAGCGGCCTTCGATAGAATGGTGTTGTGCTCAAGCTCCTGTCCACCTTCGTCATTCTCCTAGTCGCTGCGGTCTTTGGCGGCATTGGCCATGCAGCCCCGGCGGCTGCGGACGAGAGCTCCGAAGGTTCCATTAGAGTCACTCTGGCTGAGGCGACCGCAGAGTTCCCGGCGGGAATTTTGTTCAGAGTGCGGGCCGAGAGTGACTCCCCGATAACGTCTGTGGCCGTAAGGCTCAGGTCGCCGGCGCGAAGCCGGGGAGTCTATGAGCACCTCTACCATCGGGTCGACAAGACCGTTGACGCGAGGCTGTTCTGGAGGGCCGGGTTTGGCACCGGCTACATTCCGGCCGGAGCGCTCCTTCAAGTGAGTTTTGAGATCAAGGACGCTGCAGGCAACTTTCACGATACGGGCTTCAAGGATTTCGTCTATCGAGACCCGAGGTTCGACTGGATAGAAGTTTCTTCAGGGTCCGTTACGGTCGCATACCACGGGCCGGTCAAGAGAAGAGCGGAAGACGTGCTCGATACTCTGGTACAGACCCTGGAGACAATGTCGCATGTCCTGGGTACGGATCCCGAAGTCCCCATCAGGGCAACTATGTATAACAACTACGGGGAGATGCTGGGTGCGCTTCCTCCCTGGATACGACGGCTGGGCCACGACCTCGTCGCCGAAGGGCAGGCGTTTTCGGACTTCAACACGCTGCTTCTTCTGGGAAGTGGACCTCAAGCACTGGGCACCGCTGGGCACGAGGCGGTGCACATCCTCACCCACCAGGCGGGAGATGGGTTTGTAAGCAGGTTGCCGGTGTGGCTGGATGAGGGACTTGCGGAGTATGGCAACCCTCAGCCAGGCTACTCTTACGATATAGCGCTCGAGTTTGCCATCGAGACCGATAGGCTATTGCCGGCAGTGTACATGCAGGGCCTGCCGACCACGTCGTCCGAGGACATAATCATCTTCTACGGGCAGGCCAAGAGCATCGTCTCTCACATGTTGGCCACGTACGGCCCCGAAAGAATACGCCGGCTGTTGTCCGAGCTGAAGGATGGAGTGCCAGTTGACGAAGCTCTGGAGAGGGTCTATGGGCTGGGCTTAGAGGGTTTGGATAACTCTTGGCGAAGGGCTGTGGGCGCCCGGGAGTACGTCCCCCCGGAGGAGAGCACATCTCGCCCGCCACCGCAGCCATTGCCTGCTCTCGACATGTACACGCTAGAGACGATGCCCGTGGCGCCATCTGCTGGCGCGAGGCCGGATGAGACAGAGACAGCCGTTACGCCTGCCATTAACATCAGCGAAGATAATGAGGAACCGGAGGCGGTCGAAGGCGGTGGGTGCAACGCGAAAGTAAGCGGCGCCGCTGGCATGATGGACGTCTCCGGCGCCTTACTCGCAGCTTGGCTCTTGGTGCTGGCAGCGCTTAGATTTCGCCGCCGGACCCTATGCTAAACTAGTCGCCGTCGGGGTGTGGCGCAGTTGGGAGCGCGCCTGCATGGGGTGCAGGAGGTCGCTGGTTCAAGTCCAGTCACCCCGACCACCCCGCAACAGCCCCTCGAGTGATGCCGTCGGCGCAGTGGACAATGACTGTCCTACTCCGACTTGGGTACCCACCCCCTGTCTTCGCGCCAACACGTCTCGACATCGGAGAATCGTCCTAGCCGCAGTCCGCTGATGTCGATGGCAGTCTCGCCATGCAGCACCAGGTCGGAGGCTGCCTTGCCCGTAGCAGGGGAGAGTCCGAAGCCGTCGCCCGACATCGTGATCACGATCATGTTGGCCGGCTGTCCAACGAAGTCGATTATCGGCGTGTAGTCCGGTGTTTGCTCCACGACGCCGCCCCAGCTTCTCAGGAGAGGCACATCCTCGACGCTTGGGTAAAGCTCCGCTAGGCGGCGAGCGATGTTCCGAATCAGAGGTGTGTTCGGCTTCTCGGGAGAGTTCAGATCGACGTCAATCCACTCCTGGTTGCCTCCGCCGTACGCCAGGTTGCCCCGTGCGGTCTGTCTTCCGTACATGCCGCTGGCTACTATCATGCCCGGCCATGCGAGAGGAAGGGGAGCGGTGACGATTATCTCGACTCGACCGGGGGATACTGGGACGTAAGCCCCAGCCATTTCAGCCACCAGCCCAGTCTGCGGGCCGGCTGCGCAGACTACAAAATCCGTCTCTACATCCCCATGTTCAGTCCGCACGCGAGTGGCCCTTTCGCCTTCAACGTCGATCCCGGTAACCGTCGTGTTCTGGTAGATGCGGCCACCCAGGTCCTGAAGTGCCCAGGCATACGCCTGGGAGGTCCGCTGAGGATTGGCATGCCCCGCCGTTGGAGTGTACAGGCCGCCCAGTACCTTCTCTGACGCCAATGGCACCCACTCTCTGAAGGTATCGCCGTCAATCCACTCGTGATCGCCTCCTACCAGCCTGACGTGGTCGACTGAGCTTCGTAGCGTCTCATGTTCTCGCTCATTCATTGCCATCCTGGCGAACCCGCTTTGGGTCCATTCCGTCGGATACCCGAGCAGGTCGTCCATCTGAGGCCAGAGGGCGACCTCAACGTGGGCGAGACCGTCTGTTCCGGGAATCCCCCCAATGTGGCCGATGCCGCCTCCATTGCGGCCAGATGCTTCCCAACCCACTATTCCCTTCTCCAACAGGGCAACATCAACGCCTTTGCGGGCCAGCCACCAGGCTGTACTGAGGCCTGATACGCCTCCGCCGATAACTGCTACTTCTGCCTTGTCGAGAATCGCCATGCTTTGGAACTCCTACTCTGCCAATGCCCATTCGTCCTGCTCGCTGCAATGCGTAGCAGGACGCGCGAAGCATGTTATCTTACCGTCGCGCGTCCGGGCCGTTTCTCACTTCGGTCACGCTCGAACTACCCGGCAGGCGCCCAAACCATTAGTGGAGAAACAATTGTGGCATACGAAGGTTCACAGCAGCAGTACGAGGCGGTCTGCGAAAAGAACGTAATCATTGCTGCTAGAGACGGAGTCAGGCTCGCAACCGACATCTACTTCCCTGCAGAGTCTGGGAGGCCTGTTGATGGACGATTTCCAGTAATCCTTGAGCGTACGCCCTACGATAAGTCGGCTGCGGCTCAGGTGACCAAGGCGAAATTCTTTGCTCGCCGCGGGTATGTTTGCGTCATTCAGGACGTTCGCGGGAGGCTCAAGTCGGAAGGTGAGTGGCACCCGTTCGCGAAGGAGGCTCCGGACGGCTACGACACAGTGGAGTGGCTGGGTACGCAGGAGTGGAGCACAGGCAAGGTTGGCACCATGGGCGACTCCTATGCAGGCAGCGACCAGGCAGCACTGGCCACGCTGAACCCTCCCCACCTGGCAACGATGATCGTTGCGGTGGGCGCAGCCAACTACTTCCATTCTTCAATGCGGCAGAACGGCTGCGTCGAGCAGAGGTTCCTGATCTACTCGTTCCGCATGGCAACCAACAGCAGGGAAGCGCTCGCCGACCCCGCCCTTAAGTCGCAGATCGAAGCCATCTTCCCGGGAGGCATGGATCAGATCGTGAACAGCTTCCCGCTCAAGAAAGGAACAACCCTGCTGCGCAGATTCCCCACAATCGAGCAGTGGGCAATTGAGCTTCAGACGGAGGTGCTCTACGGCGACTATTGGAAGCAGCGGGGATACTCGCCGGAAGAGTACTACGATGAACATGCGGACGTACCGACGCTGTACCTGGGCGGCTGGTACGACTCATACGCCCGGAACACGCCTCGCAGTTACCAACTCCTTAGCAGGATCAAGAAGTCTCCCCAGCGCCTGCTGATGGGACCCTGGACTCACGGCCAGTATGAAGTTACCGCCTCCGGCGACCTGGACTTTGGGACCGATTCACATATCAACTATCTGGACCTCAAGCTCTCCTGGTTCGATCATTACCTGAAGGGAATGCACACGGAAGCGGCTGAACTCATGCCGGTCATGTTCTTCACCATGGGCACGGGCGAAGGAAGGCGAGGCCCAGAGGCTAAGACGCTGCGGTCTCAGTCGGAGAGCAAGACACACCATGGAGGCTACTGGAGAGGAGAGCCTGACTGGCCACTGCCCGGGACGCAGTACACGGATTTCTATCTGGTCGAAGGGGGATTGCTAAGGCCTGATGAGCCACCGGAGAGTTTGGCGGCTCCCACTCAATACACGTTCGATCCCCGGAATCCCGTTCCCACGATCGGCGGCGGGATATCGGCTGCTGAGCCGATCATGAAGCCCGGCGCCTTCGATCAGCGCGGACGCCCGGACTTCTTTGGCTGCACCGACACACTGCCGCTCAATTCGCGTCTTGACGTGCTCACGTTTCAAACGCCGCCGCTTGAGAAAGACCTTGAGGTCACGGGACCCATTGAGATGCGGCTGTTCGCGTCCTCCAGCGCTGTGGACACGGACTTCACCGCGAAGCTGATAGACGTGTATCCGCCAGATGGTTCCTCGGCGGACGAGAGGGCGTTTAACATTACCGACTCGATTATCAGAGCGCGCTTCAGGAACGGATGGGAAGCTGAGGAGCTAATGACTCCCGGCGAGGTCTACGAGTTCGTATTCGAACTTTATCCGACTTCGAACGTCTTCAGGAAAGGTCACCGTGTCAGGCTGGACATCAGCAGTAGCAATTGGCCCCGATTTGACGTGAACCCGAACACTGGCGGGACTTTGGGCGTCAGTGGCCCTGTGCAGAGCGCCCTCCAGAGTGTGTACCACGATGCGGCGCATCCGTCGCGAATTGTGCTGCCGGTTCAGCCCGGTTAGGTGGCTTCTGCCGGCTCCTTGATCCGACCGGCTGGGGGCTACGCCATCGCCATGACGTTGCCGGATAGGCGTCCGTCCTTCAGCGCCTCGCTCGCCGCAATAACTACGTCGGCAGCATACTCCAGGCTAACGTCACTGCTGTTGATGGTCAGGTGATAGAGTTCGGGCGCCTCCGGGTCGTCTAGTTCGAAGAAGCGCTTGAAGTTATACACGCGTGCCTCGTCGCGCCCTTCGACGATCTCTTCTGCCCTGCCCTGGTCCACCTTCTCCCGGTCCATGATTCGATTCACCCGATCTTCCGGATGGGCCACGATTCCTACGCGAAGGACATTTGGATTGTCCTTCAAGATCACCGACCCTCCGCGCCCTACGATCACGACATTGTCGTCCTTGGCCAGGTCCTCCATCACCTCTCGCATGGCCTCAACGTAATGGTCATCCTCGACTTCGTGTCCCTTTGTGATGGTCGGCTGGGGCAACTCCTCGTACTCTTGTGTCAATAGGGCCATCGCGCCGGGTCCAAAGTACGGGTCTCCTCCGGCGCCGGTGATTGCGGACCTCTCCAGTATCCGTTGGAGGATGCGGGAGAACCGTTCGCCGCGAGTGGGGGGTCGTTCGTCGATTTCGTGCAGCGCCTCTACCGTTGCGCCAACCCGCCGCGCAGTGTTGGTAAGGATCAACCTGTCTACGTAGTCAGCCCCTAGTTTCTGGGCTACGATCGGTCCGACAAGTCTTCCGCCCCCTCCAGTCAACCCTCCAATCGTGATTACTGGCATCTTCTGTACCTCCAACGACGCAATCCAAGCCCTGGCTCAGGCCTTAGACGGGTCCGCGATTGTTACTCTTTTGCTGTCTATAACTCTAACAGAGAAACGATGTTTTCACCCTGAATTGTACTTCTTCCGCCAAGGTCCGTGAGTTCGATGAGCACTGCCACGGCCGACACTTCCCCGCCGGCCTGTCTCACCAGTTCTGCTCCCGCTGCCAGAGTGCCCCCTGTAGCTAGAACATCGTCCACGATCAAGACGCGGTCGCCGGAAGAGATCGCGTCCGCGTGAATTTCCAGCGTTCCCTCTCCGTACTCGAGATCGTAGGTCACTGCGTGCGTCCCGCGTGGAAGCTTCCCGGCCTTGCGCATAGGGATGAACGGCACGTTCAGCTTCAGGGCCAATGGAGGCGCAAAGAGAAACCCTCGGGCCTCTATCCCTGCCACCGCGTCAAACTCAAGGCTGGCCGTCGCGTCGGAAAGGGCGCCTATCGCGTAATGGAATGCGCTCGCGTCTTGAAGCATCGGAGTAATGTCCCGAAACAATACGCCTGGCTGGGGAAAGTCTGGAACATCGCTGATGTAGTCCCTGAGATCCATTCGGAGTCCTCTCGAAAGTAGTTGCCGGGCTTAGAGATGCCGGTGGAAGGGGCAGATCAAATCATGCTGAAGCCGCTGCCCTTGCGGACATCATCAACGCCAGTGCCGGTCCCCCGAGGTTCGTCAAGCATGCCGTATTCGCTCAGAATCTGCTGGCTATAGGTCACGCGTCCAGTCACGTTCTCCACGGGCTCCGTTGCCAGCAAGAGGACCGACTTTGCCATCAGATCAGGCGGCTCGCCTCGTGGATCGTCCATACCCGTAACGAGGTTGTGGAACACCGTCCCCGGAGTGGGCACAACCAGCGAAGGCGATACGCACGTCACGGAGATTTGATGTTCGAACACCTCCTCCGCTAGTCCCTGCGTGAACCTCTCGAGGGCGGCCTTCTGGGATCCGTAGCAGGTACCTCCGCTCCTGACGTCGCCAGCGTACGGTCCCCTGCCGGGGCCGATTGCCGCCCCTGACGAGATGTTAACAATGCTTCCGCCCTTGCGGGGAATCATGTCCTGAAGGACAAGCTGGCTGAGTATGAATGGCGCATGGAAGTTGATTGCCCACGAGCGCATCCAACGGTTCAGCCGATAGTCCTTGATCGGGACGAAGTAGGTCAGAGCCGCGTTGTTGACCAGCACGTCCACTGGTCCATATGTTGACTTTGCCGTCTCGATAAGCCGCTCGCACTCCTCCGGCAGGGAGATGTTTACTGAAACAGGCTCAGCCTCACCGCCGGCGTCCCTAATCTGCTGCACCGTTGTGCTCAGCGAGCCTTCAAGTGGATGCTCGCCTTCGTTCATCGTCCTTGCGGCAGCCAGGACTTTGCCTCCCTCGGCCGCCATCGTCCGAGCCACCTCAGCGCCGATGCCTCGGCTTGCACCGGTTACTACAACCACTTTGCCGTCTAGTTTTCCCATTTTTCGCTCCATTTGCCTCGCCGCCTGACCGCGGCGGTCTGTGAATTACGTAGCTGCTTCCAACCTATTGATGAAGTCGATCATCACAGCATTCCGGTCCACCCATTCGAGAACACGTACAGGATGACGACTCCAGTCGAAGCTGTAGGTGTAATTGTCGTTGAAGATAGGGCTCGACGTCAGGCGGTGCCTCGTCCAGTCTGGGTCCATAACGTATGCGGTTACGGCCAGGTCCCACAGGTGCTTGGCATGCCCGGGAATATCGGGAACGTACTCGACGAAGATCTCGTAGAGATAGTCGCCGATAGCTCCCTTCCCCTTGACGTGCCTGGCGATCTCGGCTTCTGAGGTAAACATGAGCTCTGACACCATCCAGCCTGGCACATGCACCACGGGCATTCCGCTGTCGAACACTATCCTTGTGGCGATCAGGTCCTGCCTGAGATTCAGGTCATACCAGTTTGGATAATGGTAAGGGGCTGCTCCCAGCAAGACCGTTACCGCCCGTTCTCGAATCGAAGGGTCTACGATTATGGCCGAAGCGATGTTTGTCACGGCGCCGAGCGAAAGAATGTAGAGAGGCCCTGCCCTTTCTTTGGAGGCGGCTTCCAGCAGCGCAGAGGTAGCCGGATTGTCAACCGGCGTGTCCGGCGAACTCATCCACTCGGGTGAACCTTTGGCTACGACTCCTTCGAAATTGCCTGGGCACCTGTCCAGGACCCGGAGTATCTCCTCATAGCTCTTCTGCACGCCGTCGGCCGGGCCCGACGAGCGCTTGTTGTGGTAGGGAGCGGCAAAGATGCCCTCAACGTTGATGTTGTCGGCCAGCAGAGCATGCACTATCGCGAACTGGTCATCGATCTCGTTGTAGGTGTCGGTGTCGATCACCGCATCGCAGACGCCGGATGGCGGCTCGAGCAGATCAACAATAGACCCGTGATCGATTGGTGAAATGGGCATCTGTGCGACTCACACGTCGGCTTTTCGTTCGGCGTGACAAGGGCAGTCAAGCTTCGTATCAGCCAGAGGGCAAGCGTACCATAACGGTACGCGACGCCACGTCTGTTGGACCGGCGCAGTTGAAATGGCGTGCCACTTTGAGCACACTAGCCGGTAGCAATGAGCTGCACTCACGAAAGGGCAGCCGGGAGGAACTGGACTTGACATCGGAAAATCACTTTTACAATCGGTTGGGAGTTAAGCGGATCATCAATGGCCACAGCTGGGTAACGATCTACGGCGGCAGTCTGATGTCCGAGCCCGTGAGACAGGCGATGGATGAGGCATCGCAATGGTTTGTGGACCTGCACGACCTCAATCGCAAGGCGGGCGATGTTATCGCTGAGATCTGTGGCGCCGAAGCCGGGCTGGTGACCGCTGGGTCCGCCAGCGGGATGATGCTTGAGGCTGCTGCATGCATCACGGGGACAGATCCGGCGAAGGTCGACGCCCTGCCGCACACCGATGGCCTCAAGAACGAGGTGATCATCCATCGTGCACAACGAGTGTCATACGATCACGCATTTCGATCTGCAGGCGCTAAGTTGGTAGAGATCGGAAAGCCGGGGGTCACGCACGAGTGGGAGTTGGAGGCCGCGATGAGCGAAAACACCGCAGCCGTGGCGTACATATTTGGCCCCCCGCAGAAGGGTGTCATTCCCCTATCGCGGGCAGCTGAGATGGCCCATGCTCGCGGAATCCCGGTCATTGTCGATGCCGCAGCCATGCTCCCACCACCGGAAAACCTCACGAAGTATCTGAGGCACGGTGCGGACATGGTGAGTTTCAGCGGCGGCAAGGGAGTCAGAGGGCCGCAGTCTACGGGCATTCTGGCGGGCCGAAAAGACCTGATGGAAGCCGCGTATCTCAATGCCTCGCCCAACGCGGGGATAGGTCGCAGCGCAAAGGTGTGCAAGGAGGAGATCGCGGGGCTTGTGACCGCGCTTCAGATGTTTGTTGACACGGACTTTGACGCGCTCTATACCGGCTGGCGCCTATTGGCGCAGACGGTTGTGGACGGGTTGCAGGACGTACCGGGCATTTCAGTGGAGCTTGTCCATGCCGATCGGTCCATGGAAGAGTTCCGGCACTTGAGTGACAGGGTCGTCATCACGCTCGACGAAGGGCTGGACGGCTGGGATATAGCGAGCCTGGACAAGGAACTCAGATCAGGCGATCCGTCAATTGTCCTGTGGTCAAGCCCTTACGACAGCACATTGGAAGTCTACTCGGTCACCCTGCAGGAGGGCGAACCTGAAATCATTGCCGACAGAATTCGCGAGATCCTGACATCCTGAGTCAATCGGGCATGAAAACTAGACGTTCTCGAAGGTAGGCCCAATTTGGCAGAAGCTGGCCTGGCGGACCGTCCTGGGGCGGATATCTCCATTCTGATTGTTGAGGATGAGGAGAACCTCGCCGAAGCCCTGCGGTACAACATGGAACGCGAAGGCTATGCTGTCGCCGTTGCGAACGACGGCTCCAAGGCGTTGCGCTCCGTCAGGGACAAGAGCCCGGACCTGATCGTTCTCGACGTCATGCTCCCCGTCCTGGACGGCTTTGAAGTCTGCCGCATTCTCAGAAAAGAGACCCCGGTGCCCATCCTGATGCTTACGGCCAAGGATGACGTTATCGATCGTGTTCTTGGGCTTGAGCTTGGCGCCGACGACTACTTGACCAAGCCGTTCAGCATGCGTGAACTGACTGCGCGGATCCGTGCCATTCTCAGAAGGACCCAAACGGTCGGCGGGCAGGCAGATGCGGGCGGCGAAGATGAGGTCCATACATCGGAGGACCTGAGAGTCGACCTTGGAAGGCATACCGTCACACTCGCTGGCAACGATGTCCGGATGCGGCCTCGAGAGTTCGATTTGTTGGCGCTTCTGGTGGCAAACAAGGGGCGGGTGCAGACGAGAAACCAGATTCTCGACAAGCTTTGGGGGGCGGGCTACGTTGGGGACACCCGCACGGTCGACGTTCACGTCCGGTGGTTGAGGGAGAAGATCGAGGCAGACCCTGGCAGGCCGGTGCGAATCGTTACCGTGAGGGGTGTCGGTTACCGCTTCGAGGGATGATCTCTCTCGTTTTCTATTCCCGTACCGCAAGCGCGATTGTTCTTGTCGCTGCGGGCTTCTCCTCCTTTGCTGCGGGTGCCGCTGTTTGGGGCACGGGAGGCTCGGCAGGCGCCGCGTTGACGGCAGCCGTGATAGTGCTCGTTGCCGCGCTTGCGCTGTCGATCACTTACACACTCAAGCGCAGGGCGTCAGACTCCGCGCGAGTGATCGCAGAGGCGGCTCGTCGCGTAGCCGGCGGCGAGTTGGAGTATCGGGTGCCCGCCATGTCTGAAGACGGCGCGAGGGAACTCGCGTCAGCGCTGAATGCCATGGCAGACAGGCTGCAGCAGATCATCGCCGAAGTGTCGGTTGAGCGCGCGAGGCTGTCGACAGTGCTGGACACCATGGCGGACGGCGTGATCGTGGTCAATCGCGATGGTCGCATCACCCTGATCAACCGGGCTGCGGAGCACCTGCTGGGGACTGGACCAAACCCGGTCTCTCGTTCCCTGCCCGAAGTCATTCGAGACTATGAACTGCAGCAGGTTGTGAGCGAGGCTGCTGACAGCCAGCGCCCGCGCCAGGCGGAGGTACAGCTCATATACGGAGGCGGATTCGTGCGTGCGCTTGCCACACCCGTTGCCGAGACTGGGCTGGGCAGCGTGTTGCTCACTCTCCATGACATGACCGAAGTCAGGCAGTTGGAGACCACGCGGAAGGAGTTCGTCACGAACGTATCCCACGAACTCAGGAACCCGCTTGCTGCGTCCAAGCTGATGGTGGAGACGCTTGAGAGAGGGGCGCTAGAGGAACCCCACGTGGCTCGGGACTTTCTTAATCGGCTCAACAGTGAAATCGACCGGATGTCGAGCTTGGTGGAAGAGCTGCTCGAACTGGCACGACTCGAGAGCGGACAGGCTGCGCTGCACCTGACGCCGTTCGATCTGACCGAACTGCTTGCTGAAGTTCAGGAGTCCTTTCTGCCGAGGGCCAAGCAAGCGCAAGTACAACTCAGCTTCGACGTCGAAGAGGAGATACCCTGGATTCTGGGCGAAAAGCAAAAGTTGCGGCAGGTGGTAGCGAACTTGCTGGACAATGCCCTCAAGTTCACTCCGGCCGGTCGGCAGGTGAAGGTGTCAGCAGCCTCAGAGGACCGGTACGTTGACGTGCTGGTGACAGATACCGGGCCGGGCATCGCCCCAGAGCACGTACCTCACGTATTCGAACGATTCTACAAAGTGGAGAGGTCCAGGCATGACGAAGGTTCAGGCCTGGGACTGGCAATAGCCAAGCACATTGTTCAAGCTCACGGAGGCTACGTCGACGTCAAGAGCAGGGTGGGCGAGGGGTCTGAGTTCACCGTTCGGCTTCCTCGGGCCAGTTGACAACAGTAAGGACCGTATCGACATAGGGATGTAAGAAAACGTCTAGCCCGTTACCTGACTCAGGCAGACTAATTCTTGAGCCAGTGACGGACAAGTGCGTGAATGCGCGGCTATCGCAGGTACTCGGAGACAACCTCATCGAGAGCCATCTCGCTCTCCGATAGTGCCCTCAGATAGGCAACCTCAGCGCTGGCTCTGATCCGCGCCGCGTCTGCAGCAGCCGTGTACCACTCAGAGGCAACCTCCGACTTTGCGACCACGTCGAACGCTGCGCTGCGTGCGGCCTTTTCCGCCTTCGACCGGTCAACTATGTACTCCGGATCAGCCTTCTCGCCCGTTTCGATCTGCTCTCGAATGGCCTCGTCCAGCTGTTGAGCCAGATTCTTGGCTTCCTCAGCCTGCGCCACGGAGTCGTTCAAGGCGATCTCTGCCACAATCGCTCCGGCAATCTTCTGTGCTGCGTCCTTTCGTGCCTCTTTTACGGCCCTGCCTTTGTAGCCGCTCTCTTCATTGCGGGATAGCCACTCGGCCATCACATCGTTGTCGGCACTGTCCACCATCTTGTCGTACCCTCCCTTTGGCAACGCTCGCCGTTTGGCCGGCTGGCTGCTAGCTCGTTGACCAATCTACGCCGTTTAGCACTATTCTCTGAAACTCGGGCGATCTGAAGCTCTGGCCGTCGTGGCCCAGCAGCGTGACGAACACCTTGCCCTCGCCGAATGTCCTGGTCCACCCGAGTGGAAACGTGCCCCCGGGCATGAACATCTCTTCGCCTCGCCAAGTGTGTGAGCCGTCTTCGGAGGAGCCGGAAATGTAGACGTCGTTACCCTCTTCGTAGTCCACACCCATGTAGAGTTCGTCGTCAGTCTCGAAGTCCGAAATTCCAATTGCACCGGGGCTATTGGGGTCGGTAACGTTCACCGTCATTCTGCCGTAGGGTGGGTGGAAGCTCTTCGACATCTTCCAGCCCCCGCCCGTAATCTTGCTGTACTCCGGCCAGGAGTCGGGAACACACCCCGAAATGTGAATGCAGACGAACCCTTTGCCGCCCTCGATGAACTTCTTCATACCCTCCTGCTCCGCGGCAGTCAGAGTGGAGTCGCCCTCACGCAATGTGTTGAAGACGAGGGCGTCGTAGCCTGCCATTCTGTCTGCGTCCACTAGGAGGCCGGGGTCTTCTGAAACTGTGACGGCGTGCCCTGCCGAAGTCAGAAACTCTTCCAGAATGGGTGTCGACTCCTCGTAGGGATGCCTTCCTCCCGAAACAACGAGCAGTTTCATAGCTTCCTCCAGTAATCCGAACGCGACTCGAAGTCGCGCTCACGGAGTTAAGTCTGGGAATCCACTCGGAGCATAATACGACGAGCCGGATCGACCGTATAGCACTGATTGGGCATAGATTTACCCGTTTGAATGCGCGGTCTGTGGGCCTTCTGGACCTGATACTCGGACCTGTAGCCGTTGTTGCCGGAACCCAGCCCGAAGTATTGCCGTTGCGGGAGTGTGAAGTCAGCAGTAGTCAGACTGGGGGAGTGGAAGAGTGCATTGCAGGTCTGCCATCAGGCCGGAAGTATCGTGGCTTTCGGTAGATAGCTCTGGGGCCCGGAAGTAGGCTCCCGGGCCCCGGCGGCGAGGAAGGTTGGTAGGGATAATCTTGTAGTAGCGTCCGTCATGGGCCCCGCTAAGCCCACTAACGGACTTCCGTCTATTGGCTGATCATCTGGAGGCTTGCCTGGTAGTCGGACTGAGGCAGGCGGATGTAGCCGGTCTGACGGACGAGTTCGTACGCGTTTTCGAGGTAGAAGGTAACGAAGGCCATGACCTCCGGCCTCTCGAGCGACTCCTTGTTCACGTAGATGAACAACGGCCTGGAGAGAGGGGCGTACTCACCGCTCTCGATGGTCTCGGGCCCCGGCGTCACACAGCCGCTGCCGTTGTCGACGGCTACCAGCTTGAGCTTGGAGGAGTTTTCGGAGTAGTAAGCGTATCCGAAGTATCCGAGTGAGTTTCTGTCACCGCCGATGCCTTGGACAAGCGTGTTGTCGTCGGCGCTTGCCGTGTAGTCGTGCCTGCTGGACTGGGCCTCGCCAACGATCTCTTCGGTGAAGTAGTCGAAGGTGCCTGAGTCGGTGTCTGGACCGTAGAGTCGGAGTTTCTGGTCCGGGAAGGTAGAGCGCACCTGGTTCCAGTTGTTAACTGTGCTTCCAGGCTCCCAGATCAACTTGAGCTCGCCAACGGTTAGGCAGTCTACAAAGTCGTTATCAGGGTGGACCATGACGGAGAGTCCGTCTGTTCCAAGTGGGATCTCGTAGTACTGGATGCCATTGGCGGCTGCGGCTTCGACTTCGGATTCCTTGATGGCCCTGGAGGCATCGGAGATGTCGGTTTCGCCTGCGGTGAAGCGTTTGAAGCCGCCGCCAGTGCCTGAGATGCCAACGATGACGTTGACGTCGTGGTCGAGCTGGCTGAACTCATAGGCAGCTGCTTCTGAGACAGGGGCGACGGTGCTTGAGCCGTCGATCTCGACTGTCCCGCTGAGGCTCATATCGGCCATCTCGTCTGAGTCATCAACAGTTTCCATTGCTGGCGTCTCTTGTGCTGCAGCGGTCGCTTGCGTGTCAGCTGTTGAGGTCGTCGTGGAGGTGTCGTCTTCGCCGCCTCCACATGCTGTCATGGCAAGGGCGGCCAGCATCGCGGCCAATAGGACCGCCGATACGCCGATGCGCCCCCAATTGCCGACTAAGGTCTTCATAAGTTCTTGTTCCTCCCGTTTGAAGGTCTTCATAAGTCCCTGTGTCTAGTCTCTGTGTCTCCCGCTTATCTGTCGGTTCCCAAGCTTAAGCGCCGATTGTTAAGGCGCAGTTAACGGAGGGTTAAGGTGCGGATAAGAGTGGGTTAACGGTGCATTAAGGCCGTGGGAGTCGACCCGCCACGGCCACTTTTACAAAACGTTAACGTTACGTTAATGGTGAGATAACACCCTTTGACGCCGGGGGCCTGAGTATTGTCGTCATGGATACTCAAGCTTACGGCTCACACCAAACAACCAGTCGGCCCGCCGGTGCGGGACAGTTGGGCAAGATCGCGGTCATGGCTCACGATCCCAAGCGGGACGAGCTCGTGGACCTGTTGAAAGAGTGCGCACATGGGTGGCGCCAGAGGAAGCTGGTGGCAACTCACGTCACAGGCATGGTCTGCTCCCAACGCCTGAACGTGGACGTTGAGCTGCTTCAGAGCAGCGTGTACGGGGGTGATCTCCAGCTTTGTGCGATGGTCGTCGATGGCGGCGTGGATGCGGTGATATTTCTCAGGGACCCTCTTTATGGTGGACACTCTGCCGAAGACCTGGCAGCGTTGATGCGCGTCTGCGATATGCACCAGGTGCCAATCGCGACTAACGCCGCTACCGCAAGGGCTGTGCTGGGTCACCTGCCGCTCTTGCCGGACGCACCGGCATCGGAGTCAGGCGGGCTGTTGGGTACGCGCCGCGTCGCCGACCCTAACAGGAACTAGACCGCGAATGGCAAATGCTGGCAGCATTTCGGAAAGTGCGCCTTTGGGCAGGAAGTGAACCTTGAGCCAACTGACTAAAGGTGGTCCGCCCTCAGAGGATTCTGGCGCCATACCTGTTCACTCCGTGCTTCCGCTAGCGCAGCGGGTAGCTGCTGAGGCGGTTGGCACGTTCTGCATGGTTTTCGCGGCGGCGGGCTCCGCTATGGCCGACGGTATGTCGGGAGGGGCCGTCACGCTTCTCGGCGCCGCACTAGCATCCGGCCTCGCAGTGGCCTTGGTCATCCACGCCACCGGACATATCTCAGGCGCTCATATCAACCCCGCAGTGACGCTGGGGTTTGTGTTAGCCGGCGTGCTGAGGGCGAGAGACGCCCTTCCTTACTGGGCGGCGCAGATGACTGGAGCTGTCGTCGCGGCATACTGCCTGAGGGCAATGTTCGGCCCGGTCGCGAATGTGGGAGGTCATGTTCCGCTCGGCGGCAACGCAGCGTCATTTGGCATGGAGATCGTCATCACCTTCACCCTGATGTTCGTGATCATGGCTGTCGTCACGGACAAGCGCGCACCGGCAGGCACGGCCGCTCTTGCCATTGGCGCCGCCGTAGCTGTAGGCATTCTCGTAGCCGGCACAATTTCAGGCGGTTCGATGAACCCGGCTCGAACTTTCGGCCCTGCCCTAGCGTCCGGCAACTGGGCGGGCCACTGGCTCTACTGGGCAGGCCCGATTGCAGGCGCTTGCCTCGCCGCAGTTTCGTACGGTCGACTGTTCCCGAGACCGCCCGGCGCTGACGAAGCGGGGATAGCGCAAGACAATGCCTGACCAGGAGGGACCGGCACTCGATGTGTTGTTCGCCTGCGTGCACAACGCGGGGAGGAGCCAGATGGCCGAGGCTTTCGTCTTGGCCCATGCGGGCGGCAGAGTAACGGCAGGATCCGCGGGTACTCACCCGTCTTCGAGTGTCTCGCCCGTTGTTGCGGAGGCCATGAGGGAAAAGGCCATAGACATTTCAGACAACAGACCCAAGGCCCTCACTGATGAAATGGTCCGGCGTTCAAAGCGCCTCGTGACTATGGGCTGCGCGCTGGACGATGCCTGCCCCGCGCTGCACATGGAAACCGAAGATTGGGGCTTGCCGGATCCCTCCGGGCTTCCACTGGAAGAAGTGAGGCCGATAAGGGACGAGATTGAAGCCAGAGTCTTGCGGCTGCTGGAAGAGCTGGGCGACGGCTCATGAAGCAGCGTGACCGCATATCGGGGTAGTATCAATGGATGTTTCCACTTCCACTCCGTATGAGGGACTTCCGATGAAGGAGACCGGCCGAACGGCGACTCGCCTACGGTCTTCGCGGCGAGGGCGCCGGGACCTTGAGGGCAAGATCGTTCGCTGGCTTCTCATCGGATGCGCCGCCGTCTCAATTTTCACGACCATCGGCATACTGATAACGCTGCTTACGGAGGCGTACCAGTTCTTCATCGAGATCCCGGTGTGGGACTTCATCACCGGTACGCGGTGGACGCCGATCCTCAAGCCTCAGTCATACGGCGTGCTTCCGCTGGTCATGGGCACGCTCCTGGTCTCCACGATCGCCGCGGCGGTCGCGCTGCCGGTGGGCCTGTTCGCCGCTATCTTCCTGTCCGAGTATGCCCCTGAGAAGGTCAGCAGGGTTATCAAGCCGGTGCTCGAGGTCCTGGCCGGCATACCCACAGTGGTCTACGGATACTTCGCCCTCACCTTCGTGACTCCGCAGCTACAGAAGGTGATCCCGGATCTGATCATCTTCAATGCGCTTAGCGCCGGGATGGTGATGGGGATAATGATCATTCCCATGGTGTCGTCCCTCAGCGAGGACGCGATGCTGGCCGTCCCGCGTTCGCTTCGTCATGCCGCCTACGCCTTGGGGGCCACGAGGCTCGAAGTCTCGCTTCGCGTCGTAGTGCCGGCAGCGCTCTCCGGCATTGTGGCCGCCTTCATCCTGGCAATCTCCAGGGCGATCGGGGAGACGATGCTCGTGACGATCGCCGCCGGAGCAACGCCACGGATGAGCTTCAATCCCCTTGAGGGCGTGCAGACGATGACGGCCTACATCGTGCAGGTGTCATTGGGCGAGGCGCCCCATGGCACGCTGACGTTCAAGACGATCTTTGCCGTTGGGTTCCTCCTGTTCCTGATGACCCTTTTCATGAACGTGGTCGGACACTTCCTCGTTTCCAGGTGGAGGGAGAAATACGAGTGAAGGCCCCTGCAACAAGATTCAACCCACGCCTTGAGCAGCGCCATCGCATTGGCAGCCTCTTCTATGGGCTGTTCGTAATCTCTATCGGGGTCGGCATAGTCGGCCTTGTTGTGCTCATCCTCCAGGTGCTCGTGCGCGGCCTCCCGTGGTTGAGCTGGAGTTTCATCACAAGCTATCCGGCTCCGGACCCTTCGCAGGCGGGTCTCCTTGCCGCGCTGGCGGGCACGATCTGGCTGATGGGCCTGACCGCGGCGTTCACCGTGCCGGTCGGACTCGGGACGGCGATCTATCTGGAGGAATACGCGGGGGAGAACCTCTTCACGAAGTTCGTGGAAGTCAACATCTCCAACCTGGCGGGAGTGCCGTCCATCATCTACGGACTGTTGGGACTGGCGCTATTCGTTAGCTGGCTGAGCATGGGCCGTAGCCTGCTGGCCGGCGCGCTAACGTTGTCCTTGCTGGTAATGCCAATTGTCATCATGGCCTCGCGAGAGGCCATCCGAGCCGTTCCGGACTCACACCGCCAGGCGGCTTATGCTTTGGGAGCCACGCAGTTGGAAGTGGTCAAAGGCGTCGTCCTTCCGTCGGCCTTCCCCGGCATTCTCACCGGCACGATCCTGGCAATGTCGAGGGCAATCGGTGAGGCTGCGCCGGTGATCGCCATCAGCGCGCTCGTATTCCTGACATTCGTGCCCTCCGATCCCTTCGACAGGTTCACGGTGCTGCCGATTCAGATCTTCAACTGGGTCAGCCGTCCGCAAGACGACTTCAGGGGCATCGCGGCTGCCGGAATCATTGTGTTGCTCGTCATCCTGTTGGGCATGAACTCGATAGCCATCTACCTGCGCAACAGATACCAGACCCGCTCCGAGGACTAGCTTGATTACTGCGAACACAATACTCAGCGTGAGCAACCTGCATGTCTATTACGGTTCCTTCCGGGCCCTGAAGGACATCTCAATGGACATCCGGGAGCGTAAGGTCACCGCCCTGATTGGGCCGTCCGGCTGTGGCAAGAGCACGCTTCTCAGATGCTTTAACAGGATGAACGACCTCATACCCGGGTCCCGCATAGAGGGAAGCATCCTGTATCGCAACGAAGACCTGCACGCGGAGGACGTTGACGCGACGGAGCTGCGCGCGCAGATTGGCATGGTCTTTCAGAGGCCCAATCCCTTCCCCAAGTCCATCTTCGACAATGTGGCGTTCGGCCTGAAAATCAACGGCTACCGCGGGGATTATGGGGAGGCAGTGGAGAGATCGCTGAGACAGGCCGCGCTGTGGGGCGAGGTCAAGGACCGGCTCAGGGACAGCGCGCTCGCGCTCTCAGGTGGGCAGCAGCAGCGGCTCTGCATCGCCAGGGCGCTTGCCGTCGAGCCTGAGGTGATTCTGATGGACGAGCCGGCGTCCGCCCTCGACCCCATCGCCACTCTCGCGATCGAAGACCTTATGCGGGAGCTTAGCAACGACTATACGATCATCGTGGTCACGCACAACATGCAGCAGGCTGCCCGAGCTTCTGACGATACCGTGTTCCTGATGATGGGTGATGATCGTGCCGGCTACCTGGTCGAACAGGGGCCCACGGAGCAGGTCTTCATGAACCCACAGGAGGAGCGCACCGAAGCATACATAACCGGCCGGTTTGGTTAGGCTGGGCGGTTTTGTCGTCGCCATGGCTTTAAGGCCTGAATCTGTAACAATGGCGGTACCCGGCCCTCAGGAGGGACTGGCGCAACCGCAAGGAGTTGGTTATGCCCCGCGCTGAGTTCGATAGGGAGCTTAGGCTTCTGCAGGACGATTTGCTGCTCATGGGCAGCATGGTCGAGAAGGCAATCGTCCGAGCGGTGGACGCTCTCAAACGGCGGGACCTCGAAGAGTCCAGGCGAGTCGTAAATGAGGACGACGCCATTAACCGCAAGCGCTATCAGATCGAAAAGCAAGTCATTTCGCTGATCGCCGCGCAGCAGCCAATTGCGGGCGATCTGCGACGGCTCATCTCCGCCAGTCACGTGGCCGTCGAACTTGAGCGCATCGGCGATTACGCGGAAGGCATATCGCGAATCAGCCTTCAGATGGGCGACGAGCCGCCCCTGAAACCGCTTGTGGACATCCCCCGCATGACCGATCTCGCCGCGGATATGCTGAGGCGCAGTCTGGACGCCCTGGTGAACCAGGACATCGTCGCTTCTCACGCGGTTTGCGACGATGACGACAAGGTCGATGAGATATACAGCGAATTACATCAGGAACTCATCCAGATAATGATCGCTGACCCGTCGACTGTTGAAAGGGCCACCTACCTGATCTGGGTAACGCACGATCTCGAGCGAATCGCTGACCGGGCGACCAACATCGCCGAGCTTGTGATCTACATGGTCACGGGCGAGATGGTGGAGATCAACGTAAGCACGTACTAGGGACGCCGCCCAGACTCCAGGGGACCGTTCGCGAACGGACTTTACCGGACCTGGGTCAACAGGAATTCGTACACCAGGTTGGCGGCCAGGTAAGCGGTGACTTCGGCGTGGTCGTACGGCGGCGCCACCTCCACGATATCGAACCCCATAATGCGCATTCCCCTGAGCCCGCGAATCAGCCTGACCGCCTCTCGGCTCGTCAGCCCGGCGATCTCCGGCACACCGGTGCCGGGCGCGAATGCAGGGTCGATCAGGTCGATGTCCAGCGACACGTGAATCGGGAGGTCTCCCGTCCCGTGACGCACCGAGTCCAGGGCCCAGTCGATGCCGTTCTCATCGATCTCGTCCGTCGTGATTGCCGTGAAGCCCGCCGCCCGGACATCGTCCAGGACTGTCATTGACGATGAGCCTCTGATGCCGACAATGGCCGATGCCTTCGGGTCGATCAGCCCCTCGTCTGCCGCTATCTTCACCTGGGTGCCGTGGTTCACAGGCCTCTCAGGGGTCGGCTCCCAGAAGTCGGGGTGTGCGTCGAAGTGGAGCAGCGAGAGCTTGCCGTGCTTCCTGTGCAGCGCACGCAGCACTGGAAGGCTGATCGTGTGGTCGCCGCCCAGGACCACCGGGAACACATCGGCGTCAAGCACCACTGAGAGGTCCTTCTCGATGCGCTCGACAGCGTCCTCGATGTAACCGGCGCTTACACCGAGATCACCGTAGTCGATGACGCGCAGGCTGCGGAACGGCTCGTACAGCTCGTCCTCATCCCAGGCGTGAAGCTCCATCGGGCCTGTCGACTCGCGAATTGCCCTGGGCCCGAACCGGGCCCCCGACCTGTAGGTTGTGCCGATGTCCAACGGCGCCCCGATGATGGCGACGTCCGCCTTCGAGAGGTCCCTGGTGGTGGGAGCCCCCATGAAAGTCAGCACCCCGCCAAACGGCACAGACCTCTGCCAGTCCGCGGGCATAGGTCTTTCGTTGGTCACAGCGGTTGACCTCCACTTATTCTTGGGGCACTTGCTAAGCTAGTGCTTCTTTCCACAGCCGCATGACCTTGAGTTTGATCAAAGCACATCTGGTATTCCATCATGATTCAGTCATTCGCCGATAGAGACACTTAGGAACTGTTCCATCTCGAGCGTAACCGCCGGTTTACTGCAATTGCACGAGTTGCCCTTAGGAAGCTCATTCAAATCAATCAGGCCAGCCTTCTCTCTGACCTTGCCGTTCCTCCCGGCAATCGCCTGGAGAAGCTGAGAGGTGACCGTACAGGCTACTACTCTATTCGAATCAACGACCAGTGGCGCATTATGTTTGCATGGACTACGCGTGGACCGGCAGAGGTCGCTATCGTAGACTACCATTGACAGCACCCCTATAACGTCATAGGGCAAGAATTGGACTGGCACTATACCTTTGCCGAAAGATTTTGACCTTGGCTGATCCCATCACTCCCGGCGAGATCCTACTTGAGGAGTACCTCAAGCCTATGGACATTTCTCAGAACGCCATGGCCCGCGCCATTGGCGTTGCCCCCCGCGCGATCAATGAGATCGTCCACGGCAGGCGCTCGATCACTCCTGCCATGTCTATCCGATTCGGCGCCTTCTTTGGTCAATCGGACGAGTTCTGGCACGGGATCCAGGTCGAATGCGACTTCCGCAACATTGCCGGAGAAAGGGATGCCCTTACCTCCGGCATTCGGCCCGCATCAGCCTTGATTGAGGCGCACTGACTCGAGCTGCGCGCGGTGCGACGTAATTGTCGCGGCCAACTTGCGGGAGCTGCCTAGCCCTGCCCGCTGATCTTCGTCTTGGCCATTTCTTCGATGAAGTTGGCTATGGCCGAGTGGTCGCTGTCGCCTTTGCCATCGTTGATTAGGGCGCCGACCATCTGCCTGACTAGGCTTGTTACCGGCAGAGGGACGCCCAGCTCGCCTGCAGTGATCAGCGCGTTGTTGAGGTCCTTCTGGTGCAGGTTGATTCTGAAGCCAGGCTCGAAGTTACCCTCGATCATCATGGGCGCCTTCGCGTCCATGACGGCGCTGCCCGCGAGGCCGCCCCGGATCGCCTGGAAGACTGTGTTGGGATCCAGACCGGCGCGCACAGCGAGGACGAGCGCCTCTCCGACGGCCTCGATGTTCGCGGCCACTATGATCTGGTTGGCCAGCTTGGTCGTGTTGCCTGCGCCGTAGCCGCCGCACAGCACAGCGCTGCTCCCCATCGCGTTGAGCAGGGGTACGTGCCGCTCGAACACGTCCGCCTTGCCGCCGACCATGATCGCCAGCGAGCCGTCGATTGCCTTCGGCTCGCCGCCGCTCACGGGTGCGTCCAGGAAATTGACGCCCTTGGCCTCGCAGGCTGCCGCGAGCTTCTGCGACGTTCCCGGCGCGATCGAGCTCATGTCGATCACCGTTGAGCCTGCCGGCGCGCCCTCCAGGACGCCGCCGGGGCCCAGGACCGCCTCCTCCGAGTTCGCGGAGTCCTGCACCATCACGACGATTGCTGACGCTCCGGCCGCCGCATCCGCCGCCGAGGCTCCCGCCGAAGCGCCTTCGGCGCCGACGGCCTGCGTCTTGTCGTGGTTGCGGTCGTATACGGCCACCTCGTATCCGGCCTTGAGCAGGTTGATCGCCATGGGCCTGCCCATTATTCCAAGGCCCACGAATCCCACGCGCTTGTCTCCCATGGCTAGCTCCTTGCGGCTTGTAGTCAACTGCTGAGGCGGGCGGCGCCTGTGCCCGCTGCGGGCATCATTATTCGGGCTTGCTTCGCGACGGTCAACAATCCCGAGATACCTGTGTCAACACCAGGCGGGCGGGTGCTCCGGCCTCGCATCCAGACAGAGAAATTCAAAAAGTGTGACATTTCGTAACATTCTGTAACTTCTCGTAGCTGGGAGCGTTGGAGAAAGTCACTTGTTTTGAGTCAAAATGAGTACGGCTTGTACACGAATTGAGCCAATTCGATACAAAATGTAACAGCCTCTTTGTAGATACGAAGGCGCCATTGGGGAGGGAGCCGCGCCGCGCAAGGCGGCTCCCCGATGCCCGGCCGATGTGTCGTGTAATGTTCACGCAACAATAAGAGCACAGGCGTTCGCTTGACGCAATTCAGATGTACCGTGTCCGCGGGCATCATATTCGTGGAAGTGGCGGCACAGTGCGTACGGCGAGGCCGATTGCGACGTTTCGAGGGAATTTCTAACCAAACTGCGTACAGCGTGATAAAGTTTTGAGTTGTTCCGACCCCCTTCCAACAAGGAATGGAACAGACCACAGGCTAATGGAGAGAATCCGCTATGGCTGAAATGACAGGTGCGCAGGCGCTGGTGCAGGCACTGAGAGCACAGGGTGTGGACACGATCTTCGCGCTGCCCGGAGCGCAGATCATGGCCGCCTTCGACGCCCTTTACGACTATCGCGATGAGATCAACCTCGTGCAGACGCGCCACGAGCAGGCAACGACGTACATGGCTGACGGCTACGCGAAGGCCACCGGCAAGGTCGGCGTAGCGATGGTCGTGCCGGGACCGGGAGCAACGAACGCTGCCGCCGGCCTTGGAACGGCCTACGCCAGCTCTTCGCCAGTGCTGATGATCTCCGGGCAGGTGATGTCGACAGGAATCGGCAAGAACCTCGGCCAACTTCACGAGGTCCACGAGCAGCTGGACATGTTCAGCCCGATTACAAAATGGAACCACAGGTCCATGGAGGTGGAGGAGATCCCGGAAGCGGTCCACGAGGCCTTTCACCAGCTCAAGTCCGGCCGGCCTCGGCCCGTCGAGCTTGAGATCCCCCCAGACATTCTGGCCGCGTCTGGCAATGCCGAGATCATCGAGCCTGAGGAGTACCCCCATGGCGCGCCGGACGGCGACCAGATCGCCGCGGCCGCGGCGCTGCTGGCGGACGCCGAGAAGCCGTGCGTGATCGCGGGAGGCGGCGTCCTGATTTCGGACGCCGGCGACGAGCTGCTCGAGCTTGCCGACCTGCTCCAGACGCCCATCATCCTGACGCCGGAGAGCAAGGGCGCCATCCCCGGCGGCCATCACATGGTCGTGGGCGCGCACTATGGCGGCGTCGGCCCTGTCGAGGACGTGCTCGGAGAGTCGGACGCCCTGCTGGCCATAGGCACAAGGCTGCTGTTCAGGAACATGACGGTGGACGATCTCAAGATAGTGCAGGTGGACGTGGACGCGGAGGAGATCGGCAAAGCCATGCCGGTGGACGCGGGCGTCGAGGCGGACGCGAAGCTGGCTCTGAGGGCGATAGTTGACCGGCTGCGCGCCCAGGGTGTAAGGAAGACTTCGCGTGCTGCGGACATCGAACGCTACAGGACTGAGTTCGACAGCTATGTCAGGGAGATAGCGCCCGATCAGATGGGATTCGTCGACGCGATCCGGGCCGAGATGGGCGACGAGGACATCATCGTCAGCGGCGTGACCTCCATCGGCTACTGGAGCAACATAATGTACGAGGCGCGCCATCCCCGGACGTTCCTCACGTCGTCTTACTTCGGCACTCTCGGCTACGCCTTCCCGACCGCGCTCGGCGCGAAGGTGGGCCAGCCGGACCGCAAGGTGGTCGCCATCAGCGGCGACGGCGGATTCATGTACAACCCGCAGGAGCTGTCCACGGCGGTGAAGTACGGCATCAACGCCGTGTGCGTAGTGTTCAACAACGGCGTTTTCGGGGCTTCGGAGTGGGACCAGAACAACCGCTACAACCAGCGATTCATCGGCACCGACCTGCACAACCCGGACTTCGTGAAGATGACGGAGGCGTTCGGGGCCGTTGGAATGAGGACCGACGCGGACGGCTTCGGCCTGGCGCTCCGCAAGGCGCTGGACACGGAGGCGCCGGTTGTGCTGGACGTTACCGTCCCGAACATGCCGCCGCCGTTCCAGGTGAGGCGCGGAGCCTAGACGGCTCTATTCCGACTCGGCCTGGATTCTCCGCCAGGCGATGCCGCTGATCGCCTCGAGGGCCACGCGATGCGCGGCCTGCGCGGTGATGTCGCCGGGGCCGTCATAGGGCGGCGAGACCTCGACCACGTCAACGGCGACAACGTCGACCGCCTGCGCGATCTTCCGCACGGCTCGCAGCATCTCGGTCGCGGTGATGCCGCCGGGCTCCGGCGTGCCTGTTCCTGGCGCGTGCCCCGGGTCCATCACGTCTATGTCCACAGAGAGGTAGACGCGGTCCGGCCCTTCCAGCGCCTCTGAGATCGAGTCCTCAAGAACTGCGTCGAATCCCCTGGTCTCGATCTCGGACATCTGATGCCAGCGCATGCCCTGCTCTCGCATCCACTGGAACAGGTCCTCGCCGGGCCAGTAGCCGCGCAGCCCCACCTGCACAAAGTTCTTGCCGGGTATGGCGCCGCTCTCGATCAGCCGCCGCATAGGGCTGCCGTGCGAGATCGGCACGCCGCCGTATGACGACTCCGCGGTGTCGGCGTGGGCGTCGAAGTGGATCATCCCCACTTTGCCGTGACCGTAATGGTCGCCAACGGCAGTGCCGCCCGGATACGTGATTGAGTGGTCTCCGCCGAGAATCAGCGGAATCGCGCCGGCCTTGAGCGCCTCGTCGACCTTCAGCCTGATCGCCTCGTGGCTCTTGGCGAGGTCGCTCGGCGGGCAATTAGCGTCGCCGAAGTCCACCAGCTTGAGCTTCTTCAACGGATAGATTTTCATGCCCATGTGGTACAGGGACTCGTAGTCGGACGAGTAGTAGTCGGCCTGGCGGATTGCCCTCGGACCGTACCGGGCCCCCGGCCTGTTGACGACGCCCATGTCTACGGGCGCGCCAATCACGGCAATGTCCGCGCCGCTCTCCGCCAGTTCCTCTGCTGACTCGATCCAGGGCGCCTTCAGGAATGTCGGAAGCCCCATGTATGCGGGATGGACGTTCGGCGGGCGTTCTTGCGTCATGTGTCTCTCCGGGTTTCGCCGTGCGGAATTGGGGCGAATGCGATGCGGGCAGATTACCACAACGCGCGGCCTGCCTCTGCTACACTGGCGTCCCGCACCTTCGCCGGTGCGTCCCCCTGCACAAGACCCGCTCAGGAGTGCCGTTGCAGACCTCGAAGGCCGCAGAGACCCGCTCACCCGGCGCCGGCCCGGACTTCGCCGGCGGCATCGTCAGGCGCAGGGCCGAGCGGCGTGAGCAGGCCCTCTCTCCCAACGCGGCGCGCTCCGCAACGAGCAGGGGCAGGCGCGCGCCCGAAGACCCTGACCAGATTCGCACTGCCTTCCAGCAGGACCGCGACAGGATCGTCCACTGCAAGGCTTTCAGGCGCCTCAAGCACAAGACGCAGGTCTTCATTGCGCCGCTTGGCGACCATTACGTCACGCGGCTTACCCACACGTTCGAGGTGGCCCAGATCGGGCGGACCATCGCCAGGGCGCTCGACCTCAACGAAGACCTCGTGGAGGCGGTCGCGCTGGCGCACGACATGGGGCACACGCCCTTCGGCCACATCGGCGAGGAGGTGCTGAATGACCTGGCTCCCGGCGGCTTCGTGCACAGCGCGCAGAGCCTGCGCATCGTGGACCGGCTTGAGAAGGACGGCCGCGGCCTCAACCTGACCTGGGAAGTGAGGCACGGGATCGAGTTTCACTCCAAGCCGCGCGGAGATTTCCTGGAACAGGAGCTTCCCGAAGACCTGTCGCTCGAGGCGCAGATCTGCAGAGTTGCCGACGCGGTTGCCTACCTGAACCATGACGTGGCGGACGCGTTTCGTGCCGGCGTGCTCTCGGCCCCCGACCTGCCGGCGGGACCACTCGCCGTGCTGGGCGACAGGCACTCGCGACGAATCAACACGATGGTGACCGACGTGGTGCGAAGCTCGTGGGACTGCACGGAGGCGCAGGCGCCGGGAGAGGACGCGCCCGCGATCCGCATGAGCGAGACCGTCAGGGAGGCCGTGGTCGCGCTGCGCGAGTTCATGTTCGATCACGTTTACCTCAGGCACAGCTCCGGGCCGGAGGCCAACGCGGCCAGGAGGGTCGTGACCATGCTGTTCGAGCACTTCGATCGGCATCGGGACCGGATTCCGGAGGAGTACTCGCTTCGGAGCGAGTCGGCGGAGCGTGCCGTGATCGACTACATATCGGGGATGACCGATCGCTACGCCCTGCGCTTGGCGGAGGAGATCAGCCCCGGAGTCGCCGGAGAACTCCGGCACAGATTGCTATAATTCGCCCGTGACCCCCACCGACCGGATCCGCGCGAGGAAGGTCCGCAACCGCGTCAAGCTGATCGCCGAGCACCTGGAGGCCATGCAGAGAGATGCGCACGGCCTGGAGTACGAGCCGTGGCGCGTCGAAGTGGACCATCTCTGGAAGGAGACGTTCCGGCAGATCAGCAGCTTGCCGGAGCGGCTGCAGCCGCAATGCCTCGAGATGATCCGCGAGCCTTGGATGTCATACTTCTCCAGCTATGTGGCGACCGCGGGCGGCGAGAGTCCGGCCGGGTAACCAAGGCCGGCGATCGAAAGACAGGAGAGTCCACGTGTCAACCGAGCCAACCGCGGATGTGTTTCACCTAGCGGAGCCGAACGTCGAGCTGGGCAGGCGGATGGCAGTGGCGGCGCACCGCGTGGTCATCATCCTCCAGGAGACGGGGCTGCCTGAGCGCCTGAGCAACGACCTGGCGGCGGTCAGCACCGACCTCGGCGGCCTCTGGGCCGCGCATCGCGAGCTCGACGCCCAGTTGGAGACGCTCTTCGAAAGCAAGGGCGACTGGGAGGCGATCGCGGACTGCCTGGTCGATCTGGGCTCTTCGATCGAGCACATGTCGTGGCACCTCAAGGGCGTGAGAGGCCCGCTTGGCAGGCTCAGCAGGTACGCTTACGGGGCGGCAGAGAACGAGGGCTCCGACAGCAAGGACGGGACCGTCAGCAGTTGACCCAGATAGACGACGTCAAGGCCAGGCTGGACATTGTGGACGTTGTGTCCTCGCACGCCGCTCTGCAGAAGGCGGGCCGCAACTACAAGGCCCTCTGCCCGTTCCACACTGAGAAGACGCCCTCGTTCATAGTCAACCCGGAACGCCAGTCATGGCGGTGTTTCGGCGCCTGCGCCACCGGCGGAGACGTCTTCTCCTTCGTAATGCGGGCGGAGAACCTGGAGTTCGGCGAAGCGCTGAGGACGCTGGCCGACAAGGCCGGAGTCACGCTGGCGCCCCGCCGGCAGGACAACCGGGGCGACGCCCTCCTCCAGGCGAACGAAGTGGCGGCCAAGTACTACAGGGAGGCGCTGCTTGCCCCGGAGGGCAGGCATGCGCTGAAGTACCTGGACGACCGCGGTGTGGACAACCGGGCGCGGGAGCGGTTCGGTTTGGGGTTCAGCCGGCGGTCATCGGACGGCCTGAAGTCGCACCTCATCGCCCTGGGATTCGCGGAAGACCGCCTCGTGGAGGCCGGACTGCTCTACCGGTCGGAGAACGGAGCAACGCGAGACTTCTTCCGGGGCCGCCTGATGTTCCCCATCCACGACCGCCAGGGCCGGGTGACCGGGTTCGGCGCACGGGCCCTCGACAGCTCGAATCCCAAGTACCTGAACACGCCGCAGACGCCGCTGTTCGACAAGAGGAGCACGCTCTACGCTCTGCACCTGGCGGCCGAGTCCATTCGCAAGGAGAACTCGGTGGTGGTCGTGGAGGGCTACATGGACGTCATCGCGGCCCACCAGCACGGGCACGAGAACGTCGTGGCCTCCATGGGCACCGCGCTCACCGATCGGCAGGTCAGCCAGCTGCGCCCCATGGCCAGGAGCTACGTGCTCGCGCTGGACCCGGACACTGCCGGCCAGGAGGCCACGCTGAGGAGCCTGCAGTCGTCATGGAGGGCGGTGAGCGTTCAGGCGGTGGGGCGTCCTTCGCAGGACATGTACCGCCGGGACCCGGTGAGCCTCAAGATTGCCGAGCTTCCGCAGGGTAGGGACCCCGACCAGCTCATCAGGGAGTCGCCGGCCGAGTGGGAATCGCTGGTGAGCGAGGCCGTACCGTGGCTGGACTTCTACCTGCCGAAGGAGGCCGCCAAGTTCGATCTGAGCACCGGACACGGCAAGGCGCGCGCTGCCGAGGAGCTGTTCCCGCTGGTCGCCACCATCGGCAACGACTTCGACCAGGAGCACTACTTCACCAAGCTGGCCGGCATCCTCGGCGTGACCACGGCGCAGTTGAGGGCCAGCGGCGTGGGCACGAGGCCCGCCAGGGAGCCGCACCGGCGAAGGCGGCCCGAGAGGACTGAGCGCATCCAGGCGAGCGCGGCCGCTCTTTCGGTCGACGCGGACGCCAGGCTGGAAATGTACATGCTGGCGCTTCTCGCGGAGCATCCTGAACTCAGGGCTGCTGCCGCGACGTTTTCCGCCGACAATTTCAAGGGAATAGAAAACCGGCAGGTGTTTACCGGTCTGCTAAGCTACAATACAATTCAAGAGATGGAGGAATCGCTGGAACAGCCACTGCTCGACCATCTGAATCGAGTGAGGCAGATCAAGCTTGAGGCCGCCGGTCCGAGCATGGCGGAGTCCGCATTCGAGCAGTGCCGCAACCGCTTGGAGAGCCGCCGGCTCAGAGACCTGCAGGCCGATCTGCTCAAGACTTCCGGAGATGAACCCCCCTCCAGAGAAATAAGCGCTACAATTACCAGCGTGAACTCGCGGCTCAAGCACCTGTTCACGCAGAAGTCCACAAACCCTGAGACGCGTACAACGCGGTCAAGTTGAGAGCGTATGGCGACTAAACGACTAGACGACGAAAGCGCTGAGGAGTGGATCAGGGGCCTCGTAGTCAGGTCCACCACCACGCAAGACCTTATGGGCATATCCACAAATGCCCGCGAAGACGGTCTCATCCCCAACGAGGATGGGACCGTTTCACGTCCGGAGGATGTGAGTGCGATAGAACAGCTTCGCACGGGCCGCAGAGCCAGGAACGGCAAGTCCGACCCGCTTGCCGGAGCGCTGGGCCAGGTCGTCGACACCACGGAGATGATCGATGACCCGGTGCGCATGTACCTCCGCGAGATCGGCAGGGTCAATCTCCTCAACGCCAAGGAGGAGCAGATCCTCGCCCGCCAGCTTGAGGCCTTCAAGTACCTTCAGAAGGTGGAGACGGACCTCACCGGCCTGGACGGCCGCCCGCCGAGGGCGTGGCAATGCGTAATGCAGATGCAGCGCATGGTCTGCGAGGCGGAGCCGCTCGTCGAAGGCGTCAAGCGGTACGTCCGCCTTGACGACGACTCAACGCTCGACAACCTGATGAACCTCCCGGAGTTCAGGGACGCGATCGACGGCGAGCTTCCGGAAGACATGCTGAACTTCTTGGGTGACGTGCTTAACCAGGACCCGCTGGAGGTCAAGGCAGATATACAGAAGCTATCCCTCAACACGCGGCTGATGCCTGCCGAAGTGCTCAAGATCCTCGATCCGGAGACGGATCTTCCGTCACTCAGGGAGCAGATGAACGAGATCGGCTTCACGCAGAAGCTGGAAGACTACGAGCTCGTCTTCTACAGGCACCTCGCTCAGCTCAAGAACAAGGGCAGGCACGCCCAGCGTCACCTCGCGGAGGCCAACCTCAGGCTCGTCGTGAGCGTCGCGAAGAAGTACATAGGCCGGGGTATGTCGCTCCTGGACCTTATCCAGGAAGGCAACATAGGCCTCATCCGAGCGGTGGAGAAGTTTGAGTATCGCAAGGGCTTCAAGTTCAGCACATACGCCACGTGGTGGATCAGACAGGCCATTACGCGCGCCATCGCGGACCAGGCGAGGACGATCCGCATCCCTGTGCACATGGTCGAGACGATCAACAAGCTGCTCAGGATCAGCAGGCGCCTCGTCCAGGAGTACGGACGCGAGCCGACCAGCGAGGAGATCGGGCGCGGCATGGACCTTCCGTCCGAGAGGGTGCGCGAGATCCTCAAGATCTCCCAGGACCCCGTTTCTCTTGAGACGCCGATCGGCGAAGAGGAAGACAGCCACCTTGGCGACTTCATCGAGGACAAGGGCACCGTGGCGCCGTCCGAAGCCGCCTCGTTCCAGCTACTCAAGGAGCAGGTGGACGACGTGCTCTACACGCTGAGCGACCGCGAGGCCCGCGTGCTCCAACTGCGGTTCGGCCTCGAAGACGGCCGGCAGCGAACGCTGGAAGAGGTGGGCAGGGAGTTCGGCGTTACGCGGGAGCGCATCCGGCAGATCGAGGCCAAGGCGCTCCGCAAGCTGCGCCACCCGAGCCGCTCCAAGAAGCTGCGCGACTTCCTGGAGTAGAGACCGCTCTTACTTGCCGGGGCGGCCCGTTAACTGGCCCCTCGCCGCTCAGTAACGCAGCGACGATACGAGCAGACGGCGCTCGACCTCTGACGAGGCCGCGTCGACTAGCGAATCGGCGAACGGGCCCATCACCTTCTCCCTGAACGACCGCGGCAGCCTCACCTGCTTGGACCGGGGCGGCACGCCGGCCAGCTCCGCCGCCAGTTCCACGCCCCGCTCTAGATCGCCCAACTCGTCGATCAGCCCAAGCTCTAGCGCCTTGGGCCCCCAGTAAACCTCGCCGGTCGCCAGCCCCTGCACGCGCTCCTCGCTGAGGCCGCGCGCGTTGGCCACCACGGAAGTGAACCGGCCGTACGACTCGTCGATCATCGTCTGCAGCTTGCCGGACTCCTCGTCGGTCGGCCTCCTCCAGAAGGCGCCCATGTCCTTGTGCGCGCCGCTCTTCCTGACGTTCATCGCCACGCCGATGCGGCCCAGCAGCTCTTCCAGGATGGGCGTGGCGGAGATGACTCCGATGCTGCCGACGAGCGCGCCGTGCCCGGCCACGATTCGCTGCGCGGCGCAGCTGATGAAGTAACCGCCCGAGGCGCCGACGCCCCGGATCACGGCGACCACCGGCTTGGCCTCCGATATCTTCTGGACCATGCCGTACAGGTACTCCGACGCCATGACGGAGCCGCCCGGCGAATCGATGTCGAGCACCAGGCCCGCGTACCGCCGGCTCCTGCGGACCTGCACCAGGATACGCTCGTAATCAGACGACCTGACACGGCTCCCGATGGTCCCGAACATCTCCACGACCGCGATCCGACCCTTCTTCCTTGGAAGCAGCCTCATAAGCCTCATTATCTACACGCTCCATTGCTCGTCGACGGGGCTCGACAGCCTCGCGGCCATCCAATCTATTGTAGCCGCCGACCGCCTGCAGCCGCCAAGAATACGGTCGGCTCGGGCGCGTATGACGGCGCTGGTTCAAAT
Organism: Dehalococcoidia bacterium; assembly: GCA_965116985.1. GTDB lineage: Bacteria > Chloroflexota > Dehalococcoidia > Lucifugimonadales. The sequence continues at coordinate 1,935,837 of OZ220745.1, forward strand.
GCGCGATGTTGGGCTCGCGCCGCGAACGGACGGCGCCCTGCGTTGACGCGCCGAGAGCGCGGCCAATACACTGGCCCGGCCAGATACGCAGCCAATCTCTTCCCGCGCGCCCCATTTCGAGGCCCTATGACGCAACCCACGCCAGCGATCCCTGACGACGCCCTGCTCGCGAGCATCGAAACCGCCGCGGTGAGCATGGCGGAAGAGGCGGGAGCGCTGATTGCCGGCTACTTCGGCAAGGAGATATCCACCGAGTTCAAGGACAAGGAGCAGACCAACCCGGTCACGCAGGTGGACAAGGAGACCCAGGCATTCCTGGAGCGCTCCATCCTTGAACACTTTCCGGATCACGGCGTCCTGGGCGAAGAGGACCAGGAAGTGGAAGGCGAGAGCCCCCTCGCGCCGGACTTCGTCTGGGTGCTCGACCCGCTGGACGGCACCCGGAACTTCATGTACGGGATGCCCGTGTACGCCTGCTCCGTCGGCGTGCTGTACAAAGGCTCGCCGGTCGCGGGCGCCGTGCACGTGCCCTGGCCCGGCTCGAGCAGCGGCGTCGTGTACCACGCGAGGGCAGGCGGCCGGACCGAGGCGGGCGGCAGCCCGGTCCGCGTCTTCGAGGCCGAGCAGTCCGAGGGCAGGCGCATCATGGCCATGCCGGGCTCGTTCGGCGGCATGCTGCAGTTCCGGGACGGTATGCACAAGGACGTCGGCGACCTGCGCATGAGCGGCAGCCTCGCGTTCGAGACGGCTATGACGGCCAGCGGCGTGCTCCAGTACATGGTCACGCTGTCTCCCAAGATATGGGACGTCGCGGCCGGCGTGCTCCTGGTGCAGTCGGCAGGCGGCACGGTCGTGTCCGGCCGGTGGTCGCGCCGTTTGGGGCTGGTCCCGAAGGTCGAGTGGCAGCCGTTCGATGGCTTCGTGCGCTGGCGCGAAGGCCAGACCACCATGCGCGACCTGCGCGGATGGTCGAGCCCGCTCGTGCTGGGCAGCGCGGGCGTGACGTCGTACGTGACCGGCGGCATGACGGCGCGCCGCAGGCTTGGCGCGTCGCTGATGCGCGCCGTGCGGCGGCTGCCGAAGGCGGTGGGCCTGCGCTAGGGCCGTGGCCCCGCTCATCAGCCGTGCGTGGTGCTGACGATCGCGCCTGGCGGCTACACGAACGGCCAGGGGACGTGGCTGTACGGGTCCAGCCTTGGCAGCGCGCCCTGCTCCAGCAGGACCTCTATGCGGGTCGTCATCGCGTCGATTTCCATGGGCGACAGCGAGTCGGCCAGTTCCGCTCCCACGCCCGTGCCCGACCCGAGCTGCTCGGCGATCTGCCCCAGCGTCTCCAGGTCTTCGTCCGGGATCTCCATTCCCCACATCTCCAGCATGACCGTCCGCACCTTGAAGTGGTGATGGAACGTCAGGCCGTGGTCTATGCTCCAGACCCGGCCGTCGAATCCCAGCAGGCAGTGCCCGGCCTTGCGGTCCGCGTTGTTCGCCACGGCGTCGAAGACCGCGAACCTGTGCAGCGCGGGCGTGTGGTCGTCCGTCAGGTCGAAGTAGGACACCCTGGGATCGCACTCGACGAAGAGCTGCATCGAGCCCACGCCGTACGGGCCGTCCTCCCGGACTAGCGTCAGCGGCACGTCCGGCCACCCTATCGCGCGTGCCAGCGTGAATGCGGCGTGCTCCCGCTTGTACAGCGTGCCGTGATCGAAGTCCCACAGCGGCCTCTCGCCGTCCCTAGGCTTGTACACGGCCCTGACGTACCTGCCCTCGCCCGCATCGAGGTGAAGCAGGAACGTGTAGTTGGAGCCGCGCGCGATGCGCCAGCCTCTCAGCACCTCGGCAGTCTCCAGCAACGCGCGCGCCTCGTCCTCCGGGGGCGTGATTGGGACGCCGTCCGCCTGCTGCGCGTCCTCGGGCGCTGGGGCTCTGGCGGATGTGCGGCGACGTCTCTGGGAGGTCATGGGAGATTGCGGTCGCGCGGCAGGGCGCTCGGACTGCCGCGCCGTCTAGAGCTCGACGCGTTCCTGGCTGTGCCCGTTTCTCCTCACGCAGAAGTGGCCCTCGGCGTCAATGGCGCGCCCGCACAGGGGGCAGATCGGCCGGCCGGCCGCGCAGACCTTGACCGCCTCTTCGGCGAAGTCCTCGGCGCGCTCCCTGCTGACCCACAGCCGAACCGTGGCCGGGCTGTCCTCCTCCGCGTTCTCCATGTCATGGACGTCGATCACCAGCAGGCCGGAGTTCTGTTCTCCGCCGACCGCCAGCTTGCCCAGCTTGAAGTCCAGCCGTGTAAGTCCCGGGGCCTCGCGGTGGCTGGGCGGCTCGTCGGACCCGTCCGGCTGCTTCATGACGGCCATCAGCCTCTGGACGACCATCGCCAGCTCGAAAAGCTGCTCCTTCTCCAGCCAGATGCTCGCCGAGCTTGAGCCGCTGTCAACCAGGATTCGGAACGTCCTGTTGCCAGGCTCGCCGATGGCCTCGGGCCGGAGCCCGCTTATCTGCGTGAACTCGATGTCTGCGTCTGCCATGGACCGGCTTACTGCCAGTGCTCCGGGAGTATCGCCTCTTCGAAGCCCAGCTCCTCCGTGATCCACTCCTCCACGGCCATCCCGTCCTTGTAGCTTGAGTGCTGGGTCGGCTGGTACGTGACGCGGTCCGCAAGCGCCTCCAGCAGCACGTGCACCGCCCTGCGGTCCAGGATGCCGCCGTCCTCGTCGCTCATGATCAGCGTCCTCGCGCCGATGCTCTCCGCCACCCACCGGGGATCGAAGTAAGAGAGCGTGTCGAACACCGAGTTGCGTCTCTTGGGCTTCTGCCTGAGATAGTCGTTGATCTCTTCCACCGGGTAGGCCGAGGTCTTGGGCGCCACCTCCTCCGCGTTGTAGAAAGGCCCCGGGTTGTGCACCAGGTGCGTCACCCCCGGCGAGAGGCCCGCGACCAGCGCCGCCATATCGTTGCCGGAGGCCACCACGCGCGAGAGGTCCGCCTCCGGACGCGTCCTCAGGTACTCAAGCCCCCTGATGCAGTCGACTACGGCCCCTCTGAACACGTATTTGGCTCTGTCCTCGATGCCCGTCGTCAGCATGCCCGGGTAGTCGCCGGTGAACGGCCGGTCCACGTTGCGCTGCCCACGGTGTCCCAGCGAGAAGGTGACGTACCGGCCGCGGACCTGGTTCGCGGTCCCCTGCGGGATCGTCTGGACTACGCTCGCGTACCCCGGCACGTAGTAGATGACCGGGAACGGCCCTTCGCCCGCCGGAATGCTCAGGTACGCGAACAGCCTGTAAGGCCCGATGCTCGTAAGCCTGACGCTGTACATGGACGCGTCCTCGGAGTCCCTGAGCGGCAGGGCCTCCACCTCGGGCGCCGCCTCCACGCCGCCGAGTTCCTCGAGCGCCTCCGCCCAGTACGCGTCGAACCCCTCCGGCCTCTCGCTCGGCATAGCGTTCAGTTACCGTTCGGGTGAAGCCGCGTCAGGAAGAACTGCTCGACAACTTCGTTGTGCACAATGGAGCCGGCGTCATGGCCGTGGTCCGTGTACGGGTAGAGCCGCTTCCCCGGGCTGCGGATCGAGTTGAACACGGCGTATCCCGTCTCGGGCGGGCAGACATTGTCTCGCAGGCCTATGTTTATGATGATCGGGCACTCGATGTTTCGCGCGAAGTTGATGCCGTCGAAGTAAGACAGAGTCTTCACCACTTTGTCGCGGCTGTCCGGATGAAGCCTGATGTAGTCGTTGATCTCCTCGTACGGGTACGTGTGCGTGAGCTGGATGCAGTCCACGAACCCCACCAGGTACGGAGCGCCCGCCGCCGCCGCCTTGATCTGCGGCCGCATCGCCGCCGCCGTGATCGTGAGACCGCCGCCCTGGCTGCTGCCTGTCGCCCCGATGCGGTTCTCGTCCACCTCCGGCCGGGAGAGCAGAAAGTCCACGCCGCGCCATGCGTCCACGTAGAAGCCCCGGTACGAGTAAGTGTTGCGGTCCGTGATGTTGTGCGTCAGGAGGCCCGGGTAGCCGGGGTCGAACTGCGTCCGGCTTCTCACCTTGCCTCGCGGCGCGACCGAAAGCACGGCGTATCCGCGCTGAGCCCAGAGCTTCTGTATCGGCGGGTCGCTCAGGTAGCCGGGCGAGAACAGCAGGCCGGGCAGCTTGCCGCTGCGCTCCTTCGGCACGCAGTACCACGCCGCGACCCGCACGTTGTCGATGCTGTCGTAGAAGACCTGGTACACCGCCACGTCTTCCGTGGAGCGAAGGGGGTCGGGGACCACTTTGGCCGCAAGGGGGATCTTGCGTTCCTGTTCGGTTACGCCTTGCCAGAATTCGTCGAAATCCGCAGGCCTGATGGTCCTTGTGACGTAGTTGTGAGGCGCTGCTCTCGGCACTCCGGCGTAACCCCCTGCGAAGGCGGCCTCATTATACACTAGCGTCCGGCCCGCGCCGACCTTTATCGCGCTTCTGCGCCCGTTTCAGCTATAAGGCTGCCCACATGATGCCGCAGACCCTGACAGTCGTTGCCGCAGCGCTCGGTGCGGCATCCCTTGCCGTCTGGCTCGCGCTCGTGTTCGGGCGCGGCGGCTTCTGGCGTGTCCGCCCGGTGCTCCCGCCGCCGGGAGACGACGGCGACTGGCCCGCGGTCGCTGCCATCGTGCCCGCTCGCAACGAGTCCGGCGTGCTTCCTCGCACGCTGCCCGCGTTGCTGGCGCAGGACTACCCCGGCCCATTCCACGTCTTCCTCGTCGACGACCGCAGCAATGACGGAACGTCCCCCGTCGCGCTGCAATCGGCCCGCGGCTCCGGCCGCGCCGGCAGGCTCACCGTCGTTCCGGGCGAGGCGGCTGCCGGCGGCTGGGCCGGCAAGGTGTGGGCGCTGTCGCAGGGCGTCGAGGCGGCGGGCGACGGCTGCGATTACCTGTGGTTCACCGACTCCGACGTCTCCCACCCGCCGGACGCCCTCGCGAGACTGGCGTCCAAAGCCCAGCGAGAGCGTCTCGATCTCGTGTCGGTCATGGTCAGGCTCAGCGCGGAGTGCTGGACGGAGAAGCTGCTCATACCAGCGTTCGTGTACTTCTTCGGCAAGCTATACCCGTTCCAATGGTCGAACGACCCAACGCGCAGCACCGCCGCGGCCGCCGGCGGCTGTGTCCTGCTGCGAAGGCGCGTGCTGGAAAGCGCCGGAGGCCTTCGGGAGATCGCCGGCGATCTCATCGACGACTGCGCCCTCGCCGCCCTCGTCAAGCGCCGCGCGGGCGGCCGCACCTGGCTCGGGCACGACCGCCGCATGAGGAGCGTCCGTGGGTACGGCGGCATCGGCGGCGTGTGGTCGATGGTCGCGCGTACCGCGTACACCCAGCTCGGCTACTCGGCCCGGCTGCTCGTCCTGACCTTGATCGGCATGTTGCTCACGTACGCCGCGCCCCTGTTCGCCATCGTCGCCGGCATCGCCGCTTACCCCGGCGCCGGAAGCCCGGCCGCGGCGCTCGTTGCCGCGTCGACCGGCGTGGCCGCGTGGCTGCTGATGTCGGCCAGCTTCGTGCCGATGCTGCGCTGGTACCGCGTCCCCGTCCTGCTGTCCCCGCTGCTTCCCATCGCCGGCCTGCTGTACACGGCCATGACGTTCGACTCCGCCGTCCGTCGATGGCGCGGCGCCGGCGCAAGCTGGAAGGGCCGCACTTACGGCTAGCCCGACGCGGTCCGATCAGGAGTTGCCCCAGCCGGACGTACTATAATTGACTGCGGCCGCTGCACTTGGCGGTCCCCCGTGGGGAAGTGTCGGAATTGGTAGACGAGCATGACTTAGGATCATGTGCCGCAAGGCGTCCGGGTTCGAGTCCCGGCTTCCCCACCAGGTCATAGCTAAGACTAACGGGGACTCGAACCCTTTCGCCGCGTAACTCAAGTGAAACGGTTGGCCCCGCCCTGCGAGTGCATGCGGCCCTTTCTTCGTTTAAGGATGAGCCCCTTGCGTGAGCCCCACACTCAACCTCCCGACTCGTCGTGGTGCCAGCCGGAGCCGAACACCAGCCCGTCGTGCTCAACCAGCCAGAAGTGCTTGTCCTCGACCTCCCCGGTGGCGGGATTCACGTCCTCGTGATTCACCCACACGCCCTCCTCGGTGGCCTTGAAGGAGCCGTCGTCAAGCATCTCTTGCAGGTGCACCGCGAAATCCTCGGAGTTATAGTGACCCAGAATCTCGCCCTCAGGAGTCGCGATGAAGACGTACCACTGGGCGTCGACATTATCCGGGTCATTGTAGTAGGCCAGGGTGGGGTCCAGCCCTGCGGCGCGGTAGCGGTCGATGGCCTCGTCCACCACGTACTTGGTGTACTCGTCGGCGGAAATGTGCCAGCCCGAGGCGAAGAGCAGCCCATCGTGTCTCACCACCCAGACGTGCTTGTACTCCAATGCGCCGGTGTGGTCGTCGCCGATGCCCCCGCTCTCAGGGTTCTGATAGACGTAGGAGACCCACTTGCCCTCTTCCGTGGCCGAGAGCATGTCCGGACCGAAGTTGTACCCGGTGGCGTCAAGGCTCACCCAACCCTTCAGGTCCAGCCCGAGGCGGTGGGCGTCGGGGTGCCCGATGACAAGGTCGTTCTCGTCGATGATGAACACGTACCACTGGCCATCGACGCTCTCCTCCCGGTTGTAGTAGGCGAGGGTAGCTTCCAGGCCCTGGATCTCGTAGCGGCTGATTGCGTTGTCGACGAAGAACTTGGTGTACTCGGCGGGGGCCGACTTGGGCGGGATGGACGCCACGACGCCGCGGGCTATCTGTTCGGCCTCGGCAGGGGTAAGGCCTGGCTTTGGCTTCGAGATGGCCGCTATAGCAGCACTGACTAACTCTTCTACCTCTCTCTTGGATAGTCCCGAGTCCGGCTCAGGCATGTCCGCCAACGCCTTGCGAACGGCCTCTTCCACGTCCTCCGACGTAAGTCCTGGTTCAGGTTGAGGCGGCGTAGGGACCTCTGCCATCTCCTCACGTACTATCTCCTCTACCTCGGCGCGGGACAGCCCTGAGTCTCCACAGCCAGCCAGGAGAAAGATGACGAGAACGGTCAATGCCAATGGAGCCAGCAGGCTTAGGCTTCGGAAATTCAAGAGCCTGACCGACTGCTCCATTAGTCTCACCCTTTACAACCCGCCCAACACCACTGCCGACGTTCCTGCGCTGGTCAGCGATTCTCGTTGCCCGCGTCGTCGTCAAAGGTCACCCGCACCTTGATGACCTTGCCGTTATCCGATGCCTGGACAGTGTAGGTGGCACTCGTCGCCCCGTCGATTTCGGTGTCGTCGGCCAACCACTGGTAGATGTAGGTCACATTGGTTAGGCCGTCGCTGTCAGAAATCCCGGATGTGCTTGCCGTGAGGGTCTGTCCTACCTGGGCGGTTCCGCTGATGGTCGGCGCGCCGGTGGCGGCGGAGTTTTCCTGGACGGTGACCGTCACCGACGACGAACAGTTGTTGGTCGTATCGGATTCACCAGTAACCGAGTCCACGCACGCTCCGTAGTAGTACGTCCCGACCGTCGAGGGCGCCGTCAGGTCGATAGACTCGCTTGATTGAGCCCACTGACCCCCATGCGGCGGGTAGAGCAGTCCATCCACCTCGTCGGTTCCAACTTCCGTGTCTGCCGTCGTGATTGTTGCGTCCGTAGACCGGTAGTAGCGGAGTGTAGTCCCATTAGATTGCCAGTCACCCGAGTTGGCCACAGTTGCCGACAGCGTGAACGTCGCTCCAGTCGCCAGGGTCGCATCGTCTACCGACGGAGATTGCACCGCCAAGTCGGGGCGCGGTAGCGGCACCGGAACCTCAAACCAACCCAGGAAGCAGTTGTCTGACGTGTCCGACTCACCGGTCACCGAATCCACGCACGCGCCGTAGTAGTACGTGCCCACTGTCGACGGTGCGGTTATGTTCACCCACTGTTTGGGTCTTGCCCCCGCTTCCAGCGAGGTCACGGCAGCGGTTGCCACTTCCGTGTCCGACGTCGTGATTGTCGTGTCTGTCGACCGGTAGATACGCACCGTCGTGGCTCCGGACTCACTGCCCCCCGTGTTCCTAAGATGTGCCTGTATGGAGAATTCCCCACCCACGCGGGGGGTTTCAAGTTTCATGGCAAGTTCCATACCATCGACATCCAGGTCCGGCCGGGCCTTGACCGTAACCGTCACCGCCGACGAGCAGTTGTCCGTCGTGTCCGATTCCCCGGTCACAGAATCCACGCACGCGCCGTAGTAGTAGGTACCCGTCGTGGAGGGCGCGGTTAGATCAATCGTCTGATCGCTGGTGCCCGCCGCCGCAAGCGCACCGACCGAATCGGTGCCCAACTGCGTATCCGACGTTGTGATCGTTGTGTCCGTCGACCGGTAATAGCGGAGCGTCGTCGCGGTAGACTCGCCATCGCCAGCGTTGGTCACCGTGGCCGACAGCGTGAACGACGCCCCTGTGAAGTGGCTCGAATCGTCCACCGTTGGCGTTCCCACCTCCAGATCGGGAGCTGAGTTGGCGTGAACGGGCACATTCGAGGTCATCACTACCACCGCCAGCGCCAAGACTGCCCCAAGCGTGGTGGCAGTCCCCAAGAGCCCGAGTCGTCGTGCAGTGGTCATCATAGTCCGCCCAACACCACTGCCGACGTTCCTGCGCTGGTCAATGACTCCTCGTTGTTCGCGTCGTCGGTGAAGGTGACTCGCACCTTGATGACCTTGCCGTTATCCGACGCCTGGACCGTGTAGGTGGAACTCGTCGCCCCGTCGATCTCGGTGTCGTCTGCCAGCCACTGGTAGCTGTAGCTAACATTTGTGAGGCCGTCTGAGTCGGAGATTCCGGTCGTGCTTGCCGTCAGGGTCTGGCCCACCTGGGCCGTGCCGCTGATGGTCGGTGCGCCGGTGGCGGCGGAGTTGACCTGGACGGTGACCGTCACCGACGACGAACAGTTGTTAGTCGTGTCCGGCTCACCCGTAATCGAGTCTACGCACGCGCCGTAGTAATACGTCCCCGCAGTAGACGGGGCGGTGAGCGAGACCGACTCCTCACTTGATGCAACCCCAAATAGGGATTCAATTTCGTCGGTCCCCACCTGTGTGTCCGATGTTGTTATCGTCGCGTCCGTCGACTGGTAGTAGCGCAGGGTCGAGGACTTCGTCGGCCAGCCGCCCAAGTTGGTCACCGCGGCCGACAGCGTGAAAGTCGCCCCCGTATTCAGGCTAGCGTCGTCAACTGACGGCGACCCCACCGCCAAGTCCGGGCGCGGCAGCGGCACCGGGATTTCCTCCGATGGCCAGAAGCAGTTGTTGGTCGTGTCCGACTCGCCCGTCACAGTGTCGACGCATACGCCGTAGTAATACGTCCCTTCTGTCGACGGCGCTGTTATAGTCACCCAAAGCTCGCTGTGTCTCTTGCCGGCCTCCAGCGAGGTTACTTCGGCGGTCCCTACCTGGGTGTCCGATGTTGTTATCGTCGCGTCTGTCGACCGGTAGAAGCGCACCGTCGTCGCTCCGGACGCGCCGCTCCCCTTGTTTTCAACTTGCGTACCCATGGGGAAAGTCCCACCCACTCGCGGGCTCTCGAGGTTCATGCCGTGAGTGATTTGTACCAATGTCAGGTCCGGCCGGGCCTTGACGGTAACCGTCACCGACGCCGAGCAGTTGTCCGTCGTGTCCGACTCCCCGGTCACAGAATCTACGCACGCGCCGTAGTAGTAGGTGCCGGCTGTCGACAGCGCGGTTAGATCAATCGTCTGATCGCTGGTGCCCGCCGCCGCAAGCGCACCGACCGAATCGGTGCCCAACTGCGTGTCCGACGTTGTGATCGTTGCATCCGTCGAACGGTAGTAGCGGAGCGTCGTCGCGGTAGACTCGCCATCGCCAGCGTTGGTCACCGTGGCCGACAGCGTGAACGACGCGCCTGTGAAGGGGCTCGAATCGTCCACCGTTGGCGTTCCCACCTCCAGATCGGGAGCTGAGTTGGCGTGAACGGGCACATTCGAGGTCATCACTACCACCGCCAGCGCCAAGACTGCGCCAAGCGTGATGGCGGTTCCCCTGAGCCCGAGTCGTCTTACAGTGCTCACTCTCGCGTATACCTTTCGACAGAACATCAGTGGCCGTCCATCAAACATCTCGGAGGTCAAAAGTACGGTTAGGGTGGGAAGGCCGAGTATTTGCAGAACTGGCCGAGGCTACTATCCCATCTCTAACGCAGAACTGTCAACGGCTCGGCCTGTCTATGGATAGTTGTATCGGCCCTTGGCTCCGTGAGGTAAGCAGTGACCTCAGCCCCACCGCAGTCTTGCCTTCCCTGGGACGCAGCATCGATAATGCGGACGGACTGTCCCCCTCTTGGCGGGGCGGTGGGACCATCGGACCATCTTGGAGAAATGGAAGAGCCTCAAACCCGGTTGGCTGGAGGCTCATTGGGTGCTTTCCTGAGTCGCCTGACCGACTCCTCAGATAAGAACCTCCCACCGAAAAGTTCGCAAATCCGTACGCCATGGCCCACCAGACGTAAGGGATTGGGAAGAAGCTCTTGGCAATGCGGTATGCAGGACATGGAGGCTGGAGATGGTGAGACAGATGACCGCGATTATCGAGCGTGAAGGCGAGTTCTATGTCGCCCTGTGCCCCGAACTGGACATAGCAAGTCAAGGCGCAAGCGTGTCGGAGGCTCGCTCCAACCTGAAGGAAGCGCTGGAACTCTTCTACGAGACTGCATCTGATAACGAAATCCAACGGCGACGTCATGATGAAGTCTATGTAACGCACGTCGAGGTGGCGGTTGCTCAGAGATCGCCTCTGACACCCCAGCCAGCCCGTAGGATAGTCCACGGAGGCAGCGCACAATGAGCAAATCCAAGTACATCGGCGTAGGCATCGCCGTCGGAGCAGGAGCAGGCGTAGGCCTCGGAGCGCTGATAGGCAGCATGGGTACTGGCGTGGCTATAGGTATAGCCGTGGGAATCGCCGTTGCTGTGGGTCTGGGCCTCCGTCGTGGCGCCGGCTAGTCACCGTCCGCCCCCAGGTCCGCCCAATCGCCCCACACCCAACCCCAGCGCAGTCGCGAACTGAGCGGGGCGATGCGTCTCAACAGCTCTCGCGCCGTGCTACTCTTTGGCTCTACGGTACGCTCCCGGTAGCGGGGACATCATTGAGTATCAATGAGGCATCATCCCGTCTCACCCTCCCAACTACGAAAGTTGACGAAAAGTGACGAAAGCCGACACTTCTCGCGGCACTTGGCCACTGGCTCGGTTGCGGCCATTACCGGCGGACTGACCCATTGAGCGCCCAACGCGTCGTCATAGTTGGCGGGGGCTTTGCCGGCCTCAGCGCCGCTTACGAGTTGATGAAGCGCGGCGTCACCCCGCTCCTGCTCGAGGCCAACGACCGCGCCGGAGGGCGCGGCCGAGGCGAGAAGGTGGACGGCTTCTCGCTGGACATGGGCGCCTTCGTCTTCACCTCCACCTACGACACCGCGTTCCGCCTGTGCCAGGAGTTGGGTCTGCCGCTGGTCCCCTCGTCGATGAAGTTCGGCCACCGCCGCAGCGGCCGGTGGGTCACCACAACGCCGGACCAGTCGCTCTGGAACTTCCTGCGGCACCTACCCGCCGCCGCCGCCATGGGCTTCCTCTCGCCCACAGGCATGCGCTCCGGTTACAGGGTGATGCGGGAGATACATCGCCAGGCGGCGCACATGAGCTTCGCCAGCGACAGCCCCCTAGCCGAGATCGACGACGACGAGTCCTTCGGCCACTACATGCAGCGGCTCGGCGTACCCGAGAAACTGCAGCTCACGCTCAGAGCGCCTTTGGAGATGGTCCTGGGCGATCCGGAGCCCGCTGGACAGGCGCTGATGCGGGCGTACATCGGCGAAACGATGCTGCACTCCGGAAAGGTCAGCATGCCCGAGCACGGTATCGGCTCCCTGAGCGGCGCGCTCGCGGCCGCCTGCTCGGACGCGATTCGCGTGTCCACGCCCGTCAAGCGCATCGACGTCGCTGGTGGCAGGGCCGCGGGCGTGGTCGTGGAAGGCGAGACCATCGAGGCGGACGCGGTCATCTGCGCGGTCCCCGGCACCAAGGTCGCGGACCTCATCCCCGGCCTGCCCGCCGCGACCCTCCGCGCGCTCAGCGCCGTGAGCTACTCGACGGGCTGCCGCGTGGTGATTGGCCTCGACCACTCCCCGCTCCCGCCGGGCTGTCACGGCGCGCTCTTCCCCGAGGACGACGACACCCCGCTCCTGCTGGACCGGTCCGTCTTCCTGCCGTCCTGCGCGCCTCCGGGCAAGAGCATCCTTGACCTGCTGATCGGCCGCGAGCAGGCCAAAGAGCTCATCCCCCTCGATGACGAAGAGATCAAGCGGCAGATGCTGGGCGCCGTTCGCCGGAAGGCGCCGCGAGGTTCCGCCTTGCCGGCCGACGACGAGGGCCTCTTCTACCGCGTATACCGCTGGGAAGAGGCGCTGTGCATGGGAACGCCCGGCATGCTCGCCGCGATGGCGGAAGTCCCGCGGCAGATTGCCGGGAGCATAGGCAACCTGTTCCTGGCAGGCGACTACATGCACGTGCCGTCGGTCAACGGCGCGCTCTCCAGCGGCCGCAGCGCCGCAACCAGGGCCGCGGAAATGCTGGAATCGCGCTCTTGACAGTCCGGGCGTCGCTCCTCACAAACGCCTCGCATTGGCCGCTGTCGAGTCGGCCCTTTGGCGAATCGCCTCCGCACCGTCTGGTATATTGCCCAGCATGATCCGCTCCATACGGAGATCAGTGAGGATGTTCCAGGAAGCCCCCGGGCCCTTGAACGTTCGCCTGTGGCAGGTCGTCCGGAACATCTCGATCAAAGTCCGTCACGCCAGCCGCTGCTGCGGAAACAACGGCCAGCCGGGCTGCTGAGTGGAAGCCCACGACGCTCCCGGCGGGAGCCACCACCACCCGCACTAGAGGTCTACCCGACGCCCTTGCCGGTCCGACGCCACACCACAACCCCGCCATCCCCGCATTCACGCGACTGCGTGAACTAGGGCAGCCGGAATCCAGAGGTGCGGGGCACCCCCGACAGCCAGCCCCGCCGCGCGTGACACGCACGGCCTGACCTCGCGAAAGCACCCTTACCGAACCCGTTCGCCCTGAGCCTGTCGAAGGGCCATACGCAAGCCAGCTCTCGCCCCAAGTCCGCCAAAGTGCCCTCACCCAACCCGTTCGCCCTGAGCCCGTCGAAGGGCCATACGCAAGCCAGCTCCCGCCCCAAGTCCGCCAAAGGGCCCTCACCCAACCCGTTCGCCCTGAGCCCGTCGAAGGACCTTCCGCAAGCCAGCCCTCGCCCCAAGTCCCCCAAAGCGTAGCCCCCAACCCGTTCGCCCTGAGCCTGTCGAAGGGCCTTACGCAAGCCAACTCTCGCCCCAAGTCCGCCCTCCCTCAAGCGTAGGGGCCGTTCGCGAACGGCCCGCCCAACCACGCGCCACACCAAAGCGTCGACAGGAACCCGTTTGCCCTGACCCCGTCGAAGGGCCCTACGCAAGCCAGCTCTCGCTCCAAGTCCGCCCACCCTCAGGCGAATGACCAATTCTCGAACGACCCGCCCAACACACCAACCCACACCAAAACCCCGTCATTCCGGTATTCACGCGAAAGCGTGAACCTGGGGCCAGCCGGAATCCAGAGGTGCGGGGCACGTCACGCCCGCCAACACCTTCCGGCAACAGAACCCCGCCGCCATCCCTCAGGCGCATGACCCGTTCGCGAACGGCCCGCCCAACCACGCGCCACACCAAAGCGTCGACAGGAACCCGTTCGCCCCAAGTCCGCCAAAGCGTAGCCCCCAATCCGTTCGCCCTGAGCCTGTCGAAGGGCCTTACGCAGGCCAGCTCTCGCCCCAAGTCCGCCAAAGTGCCCTCACCCAATCCGTTCGCCCTGAGCCCGTCGAAGGGCCTTACGCAAGCCAGCTCCCGCCCCAAGTCCGCCAAAGAGTAGCCCCCAACCCGTTCGCCCTGACCCCGTCCTGAGCACCGACGAAGGGGCCTGTCGAAGGGCCTTACGCAGGCCAGCTCCCGCCCCAGCGCCAGCGCCCACCCAACAACATCAACCCACGCCACAACCCCGCCATCCCCGCACTCCCGCGACAGACGAACCTTTCACAAACGCCCTTCTCACATTCCCACCACAACAGAGGATCTTCGCACCGTGCAACCGGGCACATGGGTAACATCCAGACCGGGCACACCGGTAACACCCGGTAACACATTGGTGGCGCATTGAGTAGAAGGCTGTGTGGTTGTGCAACAATACCTCCTCTCCCTTGATGGGAGAGGACTGAGAGCCTGTGCTGAGCTTGTCGAAGTATGAGGGTGAATGGGGCGGGGCGGGGGCACGTCACGCCCGCCAACACCCTCCGGCAACAGAACCCTGCCGCCACCCCTCAGGCGTAGGGGCCGTTCGCGAACGGCCCGCCCAACCACGCGCCACACCAAAACGTCGACAGGAACCCGTTCGCCCCAAGTCCGCCAAAACGTAGCCCCCATCCCGTTCGCCCTGAGCCTGTCGAAGGGCCTTACGCAGGCCAGCTCTCGCCCCAAGTCCGCCAAAGTGCCCTCACCCAATCCGTTCGCCCTGAGCCCGTCGAAGGGCCTTACGCAAGCCAGTTCCCGCTCCAAGTCCGCCAAAGCGTAGCCCCCAACCCGTTCGCCCTGACCGTGTCCTGAGCACCGTCGAAGCGGCCTGTCGAAGGGCCTTACGCAAGCCAGCTCTCGCCCCAAGTCCGCCAAAGTGCCCTCACCCAACCCGTTCGCCCTGAGCCTGTCGAAGGGCCTTACGCAAGCCAGCTCCCGCCCCAAGTCCGCCAAAATGCCCTTACCCAATCCGTTCGCCTCCACCCACACCCTCTTGACACACCCGTGCGCAAGACCTTAAACTAGAACACGTGTCTAGCGAAACGCAGTCCATATCACCAATACAGAGCATCGTCCGAGAAGAGACCAGGGACGGCAGACTCATCGTGCGATTCCTCGTCGCCGCAATGCAGGACGAGATACGCGATGCCAAGCCTCATCACAGGCTCGACGCCGCACGCCAGCTAATCAAGCTCGGCTTCGACGAAGCGAAGGAGTTCGCAAGCCTGCCCGCGACATCACTACAGCGCGCAGAGCAGCCCGAGGCCGACACCATCGACACCGCCAACCTCAACCCCGATCTCGCGCTCTTCATACGAGCAGAGACCGACGGAGGCCGCCGGGCCGTACGCTTCCTAGTCGACGTCATGCTCGGATTCATGCCCGGGTTCGGACCGCACCATCGCATAGACGCAGCCAAGGAACTGCTCCGCCGCGGCTTCGACGAAGCCCCCGACGACCTACCACTCTTTCCCCAGCCTTCCGGCGAAGACAGGAATGTGGCTCACCATTACTGGTCCGCAGACGCGCTCCAACCCGCTCTTGGTGAGTCTGACGGACCGCAACAGGCGTCCCTTGACGACTCCACCGCCGAAGCCGACGTGCTCCTCGACTACGAACCCCCGTACGTCAACACCTACGGCCACAGCCGGGACGACGGTCTGAACACACGAGCAGTCTTCAAGGCATCGGACGCCCTGATGGACGCCGTCGGCAGGCTCCCCCCGCCCGAGAAACCCGGAGCATTCAACCCCGACGAGACGAGCAGCATCATCGTGCACAACGGAACGGAGCACTACTTCAAGGAACACGCGCGCACAGCGGTCGAACTGTCCATCGCCGCAGGCGAAGTCATGGACGCGATCAGGCGCATCCGTGATTCATGCCGGACGCCCTCCGCCTTCATCGCCCAAAATACCAAAAAGGACTCCGGCCCGGACGACACCGAATCCGAGGCTCCCCCTTGATCCCTGAATGCCCGCAACAGGGGTCATTCGAACACACGTCGCACCGCAAACCCGTCATTCCGGCATTCACGCGAAAGCGTGAACCTGGGGTAGCCGGAATCCAGTGGGGCGGGGGCATCCCCGACTGCCATGCCTCAGGCGCATGGGCCTTTCGCAAACGACTCTCCCACACCAAAGCCAACCCACCCCATAACCCCGCCATCCCCGCACTCCCACGCCAGCGTGAACCAGGGGCCAGCCGGAATCCAGAGGGGCGGGGGCACGATACGCTCTCCAACCGCCGCTCCATCAAAGGGCCGCCTCACGCTGCACCCCCTTGGTCCCCGCCTCCCTGCCGCAGCGTGACCTTCGAACACACAACGCAGCGGCAAGAGAACCGGCCGCGCGCCTCAAATCGTTGCCGCCTCGATACCCCTGTGCCACAATCCGAGTACCCCCAAGTACGGAGGCAAGCTATGGTGACAACGCTGGCTACCAGGGAAGAACTCATCGGGAAGCGCACACCCGGCCACACGGTGACCGTCGAGCCGTGCGCCAAGTGGGTGCGCGCAATGCACAACGGGCAGTTCATCGCCGACAGCAAGCGCACGCTGCTCATGTACGAGACGCGCCACCTTCCCGTCTACTACTTCCCCCGCGAAGACGTGCGCATGGACCTGATGACGCCCTCCGACACCGTCACCCAGTGCCCCTACAAGGGCGACGCCCAGTACCACACCCTCAACGCGGGCGGCGATGCCGTCGAAGACGTCATGTGGGGATACCCGGAACCCATCGTCGACTGCCCGGACATCGCCAACTACGTCGCCTTCTACTGGAACAAGATCGACCATTGGTTCGAGGAGGACGAGGAGGTCTTCGTACACGCCCGCGACCCGCGCAAGCGCATCGACTGCCTGCCCAGCTCGCGGCATGTGCGCGTCGAACTGAACGGCGTAACCCTCGCCGAGTCCAGCCGCCCGACCCTGCTGTTCGAGACCAACCTCCCCGTGCGCTACTACCTGCCCGTGACAGACGTGCGCATGGACCTGCTGGCCCCCAGCGACAAGACATCACGGTGCCCATACAAGGGACTGGCGAACTACTACTCCGTGCAAGGCGTCGAGGACGGCGAAGACCTGGTCTGGTTCTACCAGCTCCCCACGTCGGAGTCGATCAAGATCGCCAACCAGGTCTGCTTCTTCAACGAGCGCGTAGACGTCTTCGTAGACGGCGAGCAACAGGAACGCCCAACAACACCCTGGTCCCGCCGGTAAGGAGAGTTCCGTTCTCTGGTAACGACTCGCTTGCTTCAGATTGGAGATTTCAAGGCGGGCGATGATCCAGCTTGGAACAAGCCGCTTGCGGGGCGCCTCTCATGGAATGGGCCCTGCTCGTTGGCGTGGATGAGGGCATGCGGCTGCTATACTCAGCAGTCCGAAGCACCATGGCGGCGCACTAGCGCAGGGGGGAGGTCATGGAAGAGCGCACGCTGACACTGGCACTGTCAGACCCTGATGATTCACGGCCCGGTGGGTTGGTTCCAGAGATCCTCACAGCTTTGGAAGGGGTCCAGAACGCCGTTCGCCTCATGGTGCAGCACTTGGGCGAAAGAGATAGGGGCCCTGGCAAACCGCCCAGGTGGGTTAGGGACCAAAGCACCCTGCGCCTTGTAGGAGTTCGAGAGGGCTCCCTGATAGCTGACCTTGTCGTCGAACCCCCTGCTGACAGCCAAAGTTACATGGATGACTTTGGAAATCAAGCAATCGCCGCATTGCAAGAGTGGAACGGAGAGCAATCGTCCATCCTGCCGAAGGATGTAGAAGACGCCCTCCATTCGACCGCTTCGAGGCTATCTCACGGCGTCAGTCTTTGGTTGGGAAATAGGGAGAATCCGCGCTCCGTGCAAGTCCCGCGCAGAAGCCGGCCATCCCGTCGAATAGAAGGCGCGACTGAGGCACTGCTGCAAGGGTGGTTGTATGAGGTCAATTGGGAAAGAGGCACAGCTCAGTTGCACGACTACTCGGGAGAATACGTACAGCTGAGGTTCGCAAGGGATTTGCACGAGGATATGCTTCGGCTCGCTACGCAACATGTCGAGGTGAGGGGCGAAGGGAGATTCAAAGAGAGCGACGATTGGACTACTGTCAAAGTGGAAGAGATACGTGCCGCCCGATCTTCCCATTTGCCTTTTGACGTTGAAGCGTTTCTAAACGACCCAAGGCCCAAGATATTCGATCCTCAAGGCTTGGTGACAAGTAGCGAACCCTTTGATGTTGACGAATTTGTTCACGTAATCCGCAAGGGGCGCGATGAAGGTCGGAAGCCGGCAGAGTGATCGTCCTCGATACGAGCGTCGTATCTATGTTGTTTGGAGGGGACGAGCGCAGGAACTACTATCTTCCCCATGTGTCCGGCAAGCGCGCGATTGTGTCCTTTCAGACAGTTGAAGAGGTATGGTTCGGAGCATACAAGGCTGGATGGGGGCCACGTCGGAAGAACGAACTTGCTCTCCATCTAGACCACTATGAAGTCATTTGGCCTGACCGGGAAATTGTTGATATCTGCGCGAGCTTGCGCGCTGAGCAATAGAGTATCGGACGCAGTTTGGCCACCGCCGATGCTTGGATTGCAGCCACAGCATTGCGGCTGTCCTGCCCCCTTGCCTCAGATGACGGCAACTTTGACGGCATACGAGACTTAGACTTGATACAGGCGCCCAGAGCAAGCTGAGCGAACCAGAGTCAGCCCTCACAGCATTTGAACGACCTTGGCGATTCTGTGACACTTCGGCAGCCGATTCACGTTTCTGGGAAGTGCCAGCGCCAATGTGAGAACAACCATCACGCTGGCCGCAATCTGAGAGTCTTGTCAGAAGAGGCCGGTCACTCCTGCGCCAGCAGCCAGCCCAGTAGCGCCTCCACGAAGGCGTCGCCGTAGCCGGGCGCATGGCTGCTGCCCTCGCTCCGCCACAGCTCGATGCTGATGCCCTCAGCGCAGCCCGATCCAGCGCGAAAGGCCTGCGTCTCAGCGCCCGGCACGTACTCGTCCAGGTCGAGCGTGGCATACGGCTGGGCGTCGTCCGGCCACTCGCAGCCTGCCCGCCTGCTCCAGCGCGCTGCCATCTCCTCAGCGCCGGCGTAGAATGCCCGCTCGCCGCCCTCCAGCTCAGCCTCGTCGCCTTCGAACCGGATGACATCATCTGCGGTTCCGTGGATGTGCAGCACTGACACAGGCGGCGCGCCTTCACAGCTCGAGTCCTCGACGTAGCTAGTGCCCGCCAGGCTGGCCACGGCGCGAAGCCCCGGCAGGCCCTTGCACGCCATGTGGTGCGACATGAATCCGCCGTTGGAGTAGCCAAAGAAGTACACGTGTCCAAAGTCACCGATCTTCCTTGCCTCAGCTACCAGTTCCGTCAGAAAGGCCACGTCATCCTCGCCTGTCTTGCCGCCCTCGCAGCAATGGTCGGTTGGATTCCAG
Organism: Dehalococcoidia bacterium; assembly: GCA_965116985.1. Lineage (GTDB taxonomy): Bacteria > Chloroflexota > Dehalococcoidia > Lucifugimonadales. The sequence continues at coordinate 1,955,136 of OZ220745.1, forward strand.
AATCGGCTCCCCACTCCGTCGCGCGAGCCGTTCGGCAGCAGCAGGGCAAACCCGTCCGTGTTGATTCGCTTGTGGAGAGGAACGTAGGCGGACTGGGAAGCAGAGTCGCCGCCGAAGCCATGCAGAGACACGATGAGCGGGGTCTCGCCGTCAACGAAACTGACCGGCATCACGAGGACTGAACTCTCATCGCGTTCAGGATGCTCGACGTAGTGGATCTCGCCGCCGGAACCCTCCAGCAGGTTCAGCGTCCGTTCCAAGGCCGTTTCTTCAACCAGTGTGGACTTCGCAGTCTTTTCCTCGGCCCACTCTTCCTTGGAGCTGAGTTCCCAGCCGTCTTTGGAGGCGGCCTGCTCGGAGTCTTGGTCAGGCGCCTTCAGTTCCTCCGCGCTCTCCTCGGCTTCAAGCGCCGCTACGGTGCGGCCGGAATCATCGCCGTCGTTGGTGCAGGCTACCAGCGCGATCGCGAGCAGGACGCAAACCGCCATTAGACCCAGGTATCGCGGCAAGTTAACCTCGATTGATTGAGATGTGGGGATCGTCTTCACCGGCCAAGTCGGCGCGTGCGGGAGCTTAGATCCCGGGCAAGCTCCCTCGTACACTGTCTGGCCCGAGCTTGGCCAGGCTCCGTCAACTGATTCGAGATGTTCGCCGTATAGTACCCTTATTCCGAACGACGATTCGAAGTGCTATCGCAACTTAGCCACCCTGGCATGGTCGTGGCGGCCAATGAAACCGGCTCTGTTGCGCTCCCAGCTCCAAGGAAAGGTTTATGGCCAGAGCAAGAATAGGCGTTATAGGCGCTGGTTGGTGGGCTACGCAGTTCCACATCCCCAGCCTGAAGGCCTATGAGAAGGCGGACTTGGTCGGCGTCGCCGACGTCAAGCCTGAGAAGGCCGCCGCGGCTGCCGACTACTACGGCATCCGTAACACATACGACAATCACCAGGACCTGATCGCGGCCGGCGTCGACGGCGTCGTCATAGCCGTCCAGCACGCCTATCACTACGAGGTCGCCCGCGACGCGCTGGACGCAGGCGTCCACGTGCTGGTCGAGAAACCGATGACCCTCACAGCCGCCCACGCCTGGGACCTCGTGGAGCGGGCAAAGAGCAACGGCCTGCACCTTATGGTCGGCTACACGTTCCAGTTCACCCGCCACGCGCAGGCGGCCCGCGAGATCGTGCAGTCCGGCGGGATCGGCGAGTTGCAGTTGGTCTGCGGCATCTTCACTTCCTGGGTCGAGTCATATCTGCGGGGCAAGCCCGAGGACTACGCAGAGGCATTCCGGTTCCCTGTCACCGGCCCCGAGGAGAGCACATACTCAGACCCCCAGGTGGCCGGCGGCGGGCAGGGCCATTTGCAGGTGACGCACCCGATGGGCATGGCGCTCTGGGTCACCGGTCGTCGCGCCGTGGAGGTCCACGCATACATGCAGAGCTACGACCTGGCCGTCGACCTCGTCGACTCGTTCAGCTTCAGGCTGGACAACGGCGCCTCAGGCACAATGGCCTCTACAGGCGCGAAGCGTCCGGGCCAGCGGCTGCACCAGGGCTTCGTGTACGCGGGCACCGAAGGCTGCATTCGGCAGGATCTGGCCGGTGGCCGGCTGGAGGTCCAGTACAACGACGGTTCTACCGAGCAGCTCCCGGACCTCTCAGCCGAGGAGCAGTACCCGGCGCACCTGCCGTCGCGCGGGCTTGCCGACCTCGCGCTTGGAGGGACGGAGAACCGCGCGCCCGGAGAGATTGGAGCGCGCGTCGTAGAGTTTCTGGAGGCAGGATACGCCTCCGCCGCCTCGGGCATACCGGTTCGGATCGACTCGCTTACCTGACGCTCGGAGGCCTTTCCAAGTATGTATTGGGCGCCTGATGACCCCAGGCTGGCTGCTTGGAGAAGATTGAATCGAAGAGGAGCGCGCGATGGAAAGAGCAGGCTTCGTGTTGAAGGTGAAGCCCGACAAGTTGGACGAGTACAGGCGCCACCACGAGGCTGTCTGGCCGGAAATGCTCGACGCTCTGCACCGCAGCGGCTGGCGCAACTACTCGCTGTTCTTGTCCGACGACGGGACTCTCTTCGGCTACGTTGAGTGCGAGGACAGCTTTGAAGCGTGCCTTTAGGGCATGGAGGGCGAGGACGCCAACCTAAGATGGCAGGAATTCATGGCCCCGTACTTCGAAGCGCTGGCTGGGCGGCCCGACCAGTCGATGATGCAACTCGAGCACGTCTTCTATACCGACTGAAGCTCATGGTGTCGATGAGACCGGGGAGAACTTGAGAAAGATGGACAAGCTTGAATTCGTGGACGCTCATGTCCACTTCTACGACATGCAGCACCCTGAGTTGGTGTACGGCCACTGGCAGCCTGGCGTTCCCCATCCGACGATGGGAATGATGATGCAACCGCTGGCAGAGAGGAACTATCTTGCGGAGGACTACATTGCAGAGACCAGGAACGCCAACGTTGTAAAGGCCGTGCATGTGCAGGCCGCCATCGGCAGTCCGGACCCGGTGACGGAGACCGAGTGGCTTCAAGAAGCGGCCGACCGCACCGGCTACCCGCACGGAATCGTCGCGCACGCAGACCTCCGGGACCCCGGAGTGGAGTCAGTCCTCGAACGCCACTGCGAGTACGCGAACATGCGCGGCATACGCGATTTCTCGTACGGTGATTACCTTGTCGAGCCCGACTTCCACCGCGGCTTCGCGCTGCTGGAGAAGTTCAACCTGATTTCGAGCATGAACGCCGTGTGGCAGGACATGGAGAAGCTCCGCGACCTGGCGAACAAGTTCCCGAACATCACGATCGTGGTCGACCACACCGGGTTTCCCGAAGAGCGCACACCGGAGTACTTCCAGAACTGGAAGCGAGGCATGGCGATTGCGGCTACCTGCGACAATATCCAGTGGAAGATATCCGGCCTCGCTATGGGCGACCACGATTGGACGGTCGACAGCATCAGGCCGTACGTGCTCACGTCCATCGACACATTCGGCGTGGACCGCTGCTTCTTCGCCACCAACTGGCCCGTGGACTGGCTGTGGAGCACGTACGATGCCGTGGTCGACGCTTACACCGAGATCGTCGCGGACTTCAGCATCGATGAGCAGAGGGCGCTCTTTTCCACGAATGCCGAGGAGCTTTATCAGATCTGATGGGGCTGGCGAGAGTCCGGTGCTGACGCTCCCAGCCAGTGGTCTGCGCAAGGAGTTTCGCCGTGCTGCTCGGCGCCGCCGGTAGAATCCCCGGCGACTGGAGGAACATCACGCCGGCTGCCTTGCACGAAGCCCGCCTGGAAGGCTTCTCAGTGCTGAACCTTGTGGTCTCCGATCCTGCGAGAATGGGCAGGACCGACGTCGACCGGCTTAAGCTCATGTTTGAAGAGGCCGATCTGCTCATCGGCCAGACAAACGGCGCGTACGGCGGAGCCCTAGTGAGTCCGGACAACGGGCAGAGGACGCGCGCCATCGAGTTTGTGAAGCGCATGTGCGGACTCACGGCCATGCTAGGTGCGCCCAACACGTACCTGAGGCCAGGCAGCCTGAACCCGGGAGGAGCCTGGCTGCCCCACCCGGACAACAGGTCGCCAGAAGTATTCGATAGGCTCGTGGACAGCGCTCGCCGGATTTGCGCGGCGGCGGCCGACGAAGGCATCCGCGTCGCCGTTGAGGGCGGATGCGTCTCCCCCCTCTATTCGGCCCGCCGCGTTCGGGAGTTCATCGATGCTGTAGGCATGCCGGCGCTTGGATTCAACCAGGACCCCGTGAACTTCGTGAGCAGCCTTGAAGATGCTCTGGACATGCCTCGCTTCCTAGCAGGATTCTTCGAAGTACTCGGAGACGTGACAATAGGGGCTCACGCCAAGGACTTCAGGATCGCCGAGCAGCTCATGGTGGGGTTCGAAGAAACCGAGATTGGATCGGGCCTCATGGACCACGAGACTTTCATGAGGGAAATGCAACGCGTCTGCCCTGACAGTCACGTGCTGATCGAGCACCTGCCGCCTGACCGATACGGCGCTGCTGCCGAGCAGTACAGGAAGATCGCCGCGCAAGCCGGTATTGTGTGGGACAAGGTGCCGGGAGTTGAACGTGAGCAGGCTTAGCGGAAAGCGCATTCTCGTAACGGGAGCAGCGACCGGAATAGGCAGGGCCACGGCCATCCGGGTCGCATCGGAGGGCGCGCGAGTGGCACTGTTCGACATCAACGATTCAGGCGCCTCAGAGACCCTCACCGCAATCGAGGAGACAGGTGGCGAGTCCAGGTACTGGCATGTGGATGTGGCGGATGAAGCGTCTGTCAGTGCCGCAGTTGACGAAGCGGCCGGATGGATGGACGGCGGGCTGGATGTACTACTGCACATCGCTGGAGTCCTGACGGGCGCCGGGCTCGACATCACAGAAGTTGACGACGCGATCTGGGACCATGTGATCGACGTGAATGTCAAAGGTTCGTTCTTGGTTTGCAAGCATGCGGCCCGCTACATGGAGGAGCAGGGCAGCGGCGTCATAGTACTGACGTCGTCGGGTTCTGGTGTTCTGGGGGGCAGTTCATCGGTGGCATACGGCACCAGCAAGGGCGGCACACACGGGCTGACTCTCGTTTTGAGCGAGCATCTCTCGAAGTTTGGCATCAGGGTCAATGACGTCTTGCCCGGCGAACTCGAAACGCCCCTGAAGCTGTCCGCCATGGAGGAGATTTTGCGCAACACCGGAGACCGGGCCGGTTACGAGCGCACGGTGGCCAACCTCTCGGCCCCGGAGGGCGTAGCGGCGGTCATGGCCTTCCTCGCATCGGACGACGCAGACTACGTACGCGGCAGCATTCGCACAATCTGATCTGAGGGCGCCTCTGGAGAATGGAAACAATCGATTTCAACCGCTTCGAGTGGGTTAGCTTCGACTGCTACGGCACTCTCGTGGACTGGGAAACCGGCATTTCCACGGCAGTAGCCAGCGTCCTTGAAGCACACGGTCTGAGCAGGAGCAGGGCCGAGGTTCTTTCGCTGTTCGCCGAAGTCGAGCCAAGAGTGCAGAGCTCGGGGTCCTTCATGGAGTACCGGCAGGTCCTGCGCGAGGTCATGGCGCTAGTAGGCGCCGAACTCAGCCTCCAGCTAACGGACTCGGAGCTCGGCTGCCTGTCCGACACCCTGCCGGACTGGCCTGTCTTCCCCGAGGTCGTCAGCGCACTGGAAGCTCTGGGCAGCCGTTGCAAGCTGGCCATCATCTCAAACGTGGACGACGATCTATTCGCCGGAACTGCTGAATCGCTCAGCGTCCGATTTGATGCCGTCGTTACGTCTCAGCAGGTCGGCAGCTACAAGCCCGATCTCCGCAACTTCAACGCAGCCGCCTCGCGCATGTCTGTAGCAACGGAGGCGTGGCTGCACGTGGCCGAGAGCCTGTACCACGACGTTGGGCCCGCCAACCGGCTTGGCATCGCGTCCGTGTGGGTCGATCGCGCGGACCGCGGCGGGGGAACTCGCGTGACCGATGCTACGGCCGACATCGTCGTTCCTGACCTCGCCGAACTCGCACGGATGGCGTGTCCGATGTAGTCCTCGTCAACGATGTCGAATCCAAGTGGCACTTCGCGCCACTCGTCTCCACGGTGGACTCTGTCCCTTCGTCTGTGTGTTGGAGTCGGCCGACACCTTGCATCGCAATGCCGTGTAGGCCCGGTTTGTAGTACAGTTTGACCTAGATCACGGCGTGTCCTGGTTGGAAGGCAGTTGGCAACCACGCAGGCTCCACAGAATCCGCGATTCGAGGCTCACGAGAACCCGACTCTCTCAGCCTCCTTCGGCTACGCCGCCCAGTTCAGCCTCATAGCGTCGGCCACGCTGATGGTCACGCCGGTAGTCGTGGCCACCAAGTCCGGCCAGGGCGAGGGCTATCTGGTGTGGATGGTCTTCGCCTCACTGCTCGTCTGCGGCGTGTCGACCATACTCCAGGTTCGCCGGCTGGGGCCGATTGGCGCCGGCGCAGTGCTTCCCATGTTCACCGCCGCCTTCTCGATTCCGTTCTGCATAACCGCGGTCATGGACGGCGGGCCTGCCACGCTGACGACTCTAGTGCTAGTCTCAGCCGTGATTCAGCTGGTCATCTCAAGGTGGCTGTTCATTCTGAGGAGAATCGTCACTCCGATCGTCGGCGGCACCGTGATGATGATCCTCTCCATCACCCTGGCGTCAGTTGTCTTCGGCCTCTTGAACGACGTTCCGGAAGACGAGGTGGGCACTTCGGCGCTTACAGCGCTGGTCACCCTCGTAATCGTAGCGGCGCTCGCGCTTCGCGGCTCAGCAGTAGTCCGCCTTTGGGCGCCATTGATCGGAATTGTCGGGGGCTGCGTAGCCGCCGTCGGCTTCGGCATCTATGAAGTAGAACGAATCACAAGCGCCGCCTGGGTAGGCCTGCCCGGCGAATGGCCCGGCCTTGGCGTGGACTTCGGTATTCACTTCTGGACGCTCATTCCCAGCTTCCTCTTTCTGGGTGTAATAATCTCCATACAGGCCAACGGGGCTTCGATCGCATCCCAGCGGGTCTCGTGGCGAGACGACCGGGTGGTCGACTTCCGGCAGGTCCAGGGCGCACTGTCGGGCGCAGGCGTCACGAACGTCTTAGCCGGCATAGCGGGAGCGGTGCCCAACATCATCAATCCGGGCACCGCCGCTTTCACGCAGACCACAGGAGTTGCGTCTCGCAGAGTCGGATACTTGATCGGCGCGATGTTGATCGGTCTTGCGTTTCTGCCGAAGGCGTACGGTCTGCTGAGCTCCATTCCCGGCCCGGTCATGACCGGCTACCTCATCCTGGTGACGGGCACGCTGTTCGTGGACGGCGCTCGCACAGTCATTCAGACGGAGGAGAACAACCAGAAGGTCATCGTTGCGGGCGTGTGCTTCTGGATCGGCGCCGCCTTCCAGTTCGGGCTGTTCCAGAGCCCGGACATCGGAGCAGTCGGCAATGCGTTGCTCAAGAGCGGCGTTACGACCGGCGGCTTTGCGGCCATCATCATGATCTTGTACCTGGAGTTCACCAATCCTCGCCGCATGAGGTTCCAGTCGCGCCTCGATGCGGAGTCGCTTCCGGAGCTCAACGAGTTCATTGCGGAGTTCGCTGACAGTAGAGGCTGGAACTCCGACATGAAGGACAGGCTGAGCGCCGTTGCCGAGGAGACGCTCCTCACGCTTGCCCCTCTCGACCTGGAGTTGGACCTGGACGCTGAGGATGACGAGGACGACGGGGACGAAAAGCAGTTGGTCGTCGTCGCGTCCAGTGAGGGCGACGTGGCTGACCTCGAGTTCATCGGCGGCGGCGGCGAGGGGAACGTCGAGGACCGCGTCCGCCAGCTTCAGCAGTACGACGAGGAGACGCCTCCCGAGGAAGAACTCTCCCTCAGGCTGCTGCGGAACTATGCCTCCTCCGTGCGGCACCAGCAGTTCCACGGCACGGACCTCATCACCGTGCGAGTCGACCCGCCGACCTCTTCCTAGCCGTACCCCTTGCCGGTAATGTAGACCATGCCCTCGCGCGGTAGATATACTAACGCCCCGTTCAGCCGAAGCCGGCGAGCTTGAAACGGCGTCCGGACGAGAGGGCAGACACAGCCATTGTCTAACCAAGAATTCCATGAGTTCGTGGACGGCCACCCCATCCTAGGGGCCATCGGCAACACGCCGACAATCAGGCTGGACCTGCCGCTCGAGATCGGCAGCGCCGAGATTTACGCCAAGCTGGAGTTCCTGAACCCGGGCGGATCAGTCAAGGACCGGCCGGTGCTGAAGATGCTCGTGGAGGCCGTGCTCGAAGGTGAGCTCACTGCCGACAAGACGATCCTCGACGCCACTTCCGGCAATGCCGGCATCTCGTACGCCATGATCGGCGCCGCGCTCGGCTACAGGGTCGCGCTGGTCATGCCGGAGAACGCCAGCGAGGAACGCAAGAAGCGGATACTTGCTCACGGCGCCGAGATCATCTACACGGACGCCATGCTCGGTTACGACGAGGCGCTGTACGAGGTGAAGCGCCGATTCGAGCGTGAGCCGGAGACGTACTTCTGGTGCGACCAGTACGGCAACCAGAACAACCCGCTCATGCACTACGAGTCCACTGCGCAGGAGATCCTCGAACAGGTGCCCGGCATAACCCACTTCGTGGCCGGCGTGGGGACCGGCGGCACGATCAGCGGCGTCGGCAGGCGCCTCAAGGAGGTCGATCCCGCCATTCAGGTGATCGGCATCAATCCGCCCGAGTGGCCAGGCGTCGAAGGGCTCAAGCCGCTTGGCGAGGAGCACATCGTGCCGGACACGTTCGACCAGAGCGTCGTGGACCGCATGATTCCTGTCGACGTGGAGGCTGCGCGCAAGATGTCGCTGCTGCTGTCATCGCGCGGCATCTTCGCCGGGCAGTCGTCCGGCGCGTACCTGCTGGGCGCTTACGAGGTGGCCGCAGACGCCGGAGAGGGCCGCGTGGTCACCATCATGAACGACATCGGGGAGCGCTACTTCAGCACCGGCATGTGGGACTAGCCCTTACCGACCTGTGAACGGCGGGCATAACTAAGCCCCGTCGCTCGTGGGCCCCTCGGAGACTAGACGTCCAGGTTCTTGACGTCCAGCGCGTGCTCTTTGATGAAGTTGCGCCTGGGCTCGACAACGTCACCCATCAGCAGGGAGAACATCTCGTCCGCCGCGACCGCATCGGACAGTTCGACCTGCAGGAGCGTGCGTGCCTCCGGGTCCATGGTGGTCTCCCATAGCTGGTTGGCGTTCATCTCGCCGAGGCCCTTGTACCGCTGGAGGTTAACGTTCTTCTTGCCTTCCAGCGTCTTGAGCGTGCCCTCGCGCTCGCCTTCGCTGTACACCCACCAGGACTTGCGGCCGCTGCTGATCTTGTAGAGCGGAGGCTGGGCAATGTACAGGTGGCCGTTGTTGATCAGTTCCGGCATGTTGCGGAAGAAGAAGGTCAGCAGCAGCGTTCGGATGTGCGCGCCGTCAACGTCCGCGTCCGTCATGATGATGATGCGGTGGTAACGAAGCTTCGTGATGTCGAAGTCCTCGCCAAGCCCGGCGCCGATCGCCACGATAAGCGCGCGGATCTCTTCGTGGGCCAGCATCCTGTCAGGCCTGGCCTTCTCCACGTTCAGGATCTTGCCCCGCAGCGGCAGGATGGCCTGCGTCGCGCGGTTGCGGCCCATCTTCGCCGTGCCGCCCGCCGAGTCGCCCTCGACGATGTACAGCTCCGTGTTCTCCGGGTTCCTGTCCGCGCAGTCGGCCAGCTTGCCAGGCAGCGAGCCGCCGTCCATTGCGTTCTTGCGGATGATGAGGTCCCGCGCCTTGCGGGCCGCGTCCCTAGCGCGCTGCGCCGTCTGGCACTTCTCGATGATCTTCTTCGAGTCCCTGGGGTGGTCTTCCAGGTAGACCGTGAGGGCCTCGGCCACCGCGCTCTCAACCTGGTTGCGGACCTCAGGGTTGCCCAGTTTCGTCTTTGTCTGGCCTTCGAACTGAGGGTTCTGAAGTTTGACGCTAACGACGGCCGTTAGCCCTTCGCGGACGTCTTCGCCAGACAGGTTCTTGTCCGAGTCCTTGAACACCTTCTGCTTGCGGCCGTAGTCGTTCAGCACGCGGGTCAGCGACGCCCTGAACCCAGTGAGGTGCGAGCCGCCGTCAATCGTGTTGATGCAGTTCGCGAATGCGTAAACGGCCTCGTTGTACGTGCTGTTCCACTGCATGGCCGTTTCAACCAGGGTGCCGTTGACCTGCTGCTCCACGTATATCGGCTTGCTGTGCAGCGGCTCCTTGTTGCGGCCGAGGTGCTCCACGAACTCCGCGATGCCGCCCTCATAGTAGTAGGTCGCCTGGGTCGTACCGCCGTCGGCGGCGGGATGCCAGTCGCTGCTGAAGTTGATGGTCAGTCCCTTGTTCAGGAACGCCATCTCCTTGAATCTCTGTGTCAGGACGTTGATGTCGTACGTGATTTCTTCAAAGATCTCGCTGTCCGGCAGGAACCGTATCGTGGTGCCTGTGGCGTCCGGATTGTCCTCTGCTTCGCTCGACTCCAGCTCTATCATTACCTCGCCGCGCGAGTACTCCTGGCGATAGACGAGGCCGTCGCGGCGCACCTCGACGATCGTTTCGTACGACAGCGCGTTGACTACGGAGCCACCGACACCATGCAGGCCGCCGGACACGGCGTACGCCTTGCCGCCGAACTTGCCGCCCGCGTGAAGCGTTGTCATCACCGTCTCGACAGCCGGAACGCCGGTGTCCGGGTGGATGTCCACCGGGATGCCTCGGCCGTCGTCGTGGACGGTCACGTAGCCGTCGGCGCCGATGTGGATGTCTATCGTAGTCGCGAACCCGCCCATGAACTCGTCAACGGCGTTGTCCACGATCTCGTAGATCAGGTGGTGCAGCCCGCGCTGGCCCGTGCTGCCTATGTACATGCCCGGACGCATCCGGACCGCGTCCATGCCTGGAACGACTTCGATGTCGCTCGCGGTGTACATTTCGGAGCCCAATTCCGGTTGGACCTTGACCATGCTTTGCTCCTCCCGGTTATCTATGCCCGAGACGGTGTTTACCGTCCTGTGCGCCCGCGAACCGATGTTTGAAATAGGGTGTCAAACGGGACGCGTTGAAAGCTATCTGACGTCACCCTAAGTTTACCAAAGTCTAAGACAAAGGTCATCTAGTTTCGGGCCCTGATTGCGTCATTTTCGGCCCCCTAGCGCATACCTGCGCCAGCTATGCCGGCGCCCCTCTCCCGCGATGGGCTGGCAGGGGTGGACTGGTCCATCCTGCGAAATCCGGATGGCGCGACCTCTCAGCCCGGCCCTCTTCATCCCCTCAGCACATTCCCCTCGACGCGAAAAACTCGAAAACTGTGACATTTCGGGACTCCTCATAGCTGAGGGCATTTGAGAATGTCACTGGATTGGCACTGATTTGACTCCTAATTGGCACAGAAGCGTCACAAATATGTCCCAATTTTGTCCTAGCTATGGGTGCGACTCTGGACAGGGAGCCGATCGGTGCGAGGCGGCTCGCCGGGCGCCGATCGAGATATCGCTTGGTGGCCATGCGTCCATATTAGCACAGGTGTACGCTGAGGGGAAGGGTTGGGTGCAGGCCTGGCGCATGGGACCGCGTGGACGGTGATTGTGGTTTCGACTCAACTCATGAACTTGGCGGCGTCTTGCCGTCAAACGAGACTCGCTGATACTTCAGGCACTTCAGAGGGTACGGCATGTGTACTGGCGCGTTACTCGCTAGGAAGCCATGGGTACCGGCTGTCACATGGCTTACGCCGTCGCTCTTCGACGAGCTGAGGGCAATGTCTGGAAAGGTCCCTTCAAGGGACTCAGATAGGCACACGGGCAACGTTCGGACCGGGCGCATGGGCATGAAGATTCTGAAGTCCCGTTCGCTACCAGACCTTCTCAGGCAGCCCGCACCATAGTCATAGCCTCGTCCCGCAGGCCTTTGATCTTGTCAGCCAACCTCTCCACGCGCCTGAGCACATCCTCCAACGTACCCGAAAGATCCAGCGCTGCAACTTCAAGCCGCTTGCCGGAGTGCCTGACCAAGTAGTCCCCCGGCGTGGTCTCACCCTTGGCATAGACCAGCAGGCCGCCCGGCAGGTCGAGCGCCGTCACGTATGCCAGCAACTGGTACAGATCTGCGTTCGGTACGCTTTCGTGTCGGATGCGCTTGTACTTGGCGTCTCCCACAAATACACAGTCCCTGCCGCACCACCAAGTCAGATCAGGTTCGAGCCTTACGCGGTCATGCTTGGCCAGAAAAATCCGGCGATTTCCGGTAAGTTGTTTGTCAGAGCAGAATGAGTTCGGAGAGGCTTCAAGCGCCTCCCTGAGAGCCTGCGTCACGAACTCCTGGAACACCACGTTCATGTCCATCAGGAATCCGGTCGCCTGTACTGACCCGCGGCCCGACTCGAAGGCACTGTGTCGCAGGATGAGCCGCGACAGCTCCACGACACCCCGATAGTGTTCGTTCAGCCGGTCGAAGGTGACGTCCTGCACGGTTCGCGGCGGGAACTCGACGAGCGAGACGTTGTCGAGCGTACCCGCAGTCCGGCCCAACTCTCGACGCGCCCGCGGCGACCGAAGCCGCATCTTGCCCAAACGGTACACTGCCGCCTTGACCAGCCGATTCTCGACTATGTCGTCCGTGAACTCGTCGTACCGAACCTCTACCGGCGCAGGAATGCCGTACCTGGGCCTTATCTGTTCTGCGAACATGATGCGTCCGCGCACTGTGTGCAGCGCTTCTTCCTCCGTGCGGTAGCCGTGGAGCAAGCCCCGCGCAAAGGCCCGCCGCGCGGCCGCGCTAAGAGCGAGCGCCAGCGTGTCTAGCGGCGAATCTTCATCCTCGAATTCGAACTGCCGCTCGTCCTGCAGTTTGTAAGCGCCCATCGCGTAGCATGCCATCGACAGCAACTTTGAAATGCTGATCTTGGGGCGTATGAGCACGGACATGCCGCCGACTTCGACCGCGCCGACGGTTGAGGCGGGAGTGATGCAGTATGAGTTTTCCGCGCCTTCGGCGGGCTCGATGGTAAGTGATGGGACAGCGGCTTTGAGCGCGTCGCGGTCGGCGACGGGGAGGGGGACTGGCGCGCTCTTTTCGTACTCTCGGAGGTCGATGTGGAACATTGCTATACGGACGCCGGCCCACCCGTTGCGCCATCGTCCTTGATCCAATAGTGGTTAGCCTTATGATCCATGTTGGTCAGACCGTCACAGGCCTCAAACGGCTCCCCGTCAGTCACAGTCACCAGGTGCATTCTTACCCGCGCGATGAACGCCTGGTGAGTCTCCGCAATCTGATTAAGTGTTTTCCTCTGGCCGAGCGGGAATGCGATGCGCTTCAAGCCGGCGGCCCTGAAGGCCGAGTGCCAGTTCTGCCAGCTACTTGATATGCCACCCTGGGCCACACCGCCCTCAGCATCAATCCGGCTGGACGCTTCCTCCGGGCCGATTCCTGCCAGCCGGCTCAGGCCATCCACGATGCAGTCAAGATGAGAGACGTGTGATACCTCGTCCATCAGCTTGTCCAGATCGAATCCGCCGACCTGGTCATCATCGCCGAACAGCCGCTCCTCGATGTATGGGAGGACACTGTGCTTCCAGATGCGCTCGACGTACCCATCGTCGAGGCTGTCCTTCATGAAGTAACTTGGGCCTATAGCGGCGTGCCGATCTTCTCTCAGCTTGTTGTTCGCCTCTTCGACTACGTTCGCTACCCATTCCATGCCGGGAGTCTGCTCTCGAAGCCACATTCGCAGCACGTCTTGGATTGGTTTCTCGTCAGGGTGGAAATCTAGGAAGTAGAAGCGCCTGCGCAGGGCGAGATCCACCAATGCGATGGAGCGGTCCGCAGTGTTCATCGTCCCGATGATGTACAGATTCTCTGGCAGGGAGAACGAATTGTCTGAGTACTGGAGTCGAATCGCTTCGTCCCGGTACTCCAGCAAAAAGTACAACTCACCGAACACCTTGGCCAGGTTGCCCCGGTTGATCTCGTCGATTATCAGGAAGTGCTTCATGTCTCGGTCTTGTGCAGCATTTCTTGCTGCTTGAAGCAAAGGGCCATCTCGCAACTCGAAGCCTGGCTGACCATTGACGAGAGCAGGCCTGTAACCCTGTACGAAGTCCTCATAGGCATACGATGGATGGAACTGGACCAATGTCACTCGATCCCCTGACCCGGCGAGATGCCTTGCGAGTTTCTGCGCCACATACGTCTTGCCAGTCCCTGGTGGACCTTGAAATATGACCTGTCTTTTGTCTTCGAGAAGCGTTTCGATCTCTTCTAAGAAACCGACGTTGAGGTACAGTTCTTTGGCCAGAGACTGCAAGTCAACGAGGGGCGGTTCGCTTTGTTCTGTGGTTGCTTCTTCTTCTTCCGTAGGGACGTCATCCCGGTCCCCTGCGATCGCCCAAACTACAGACTGCGCATCAAGGCGGTGACGTAGCGGTAACCCGCGTGTAGAGGCTTCCCCAATTAGCCGGTCAAGGAAGTCTAGAGCATGCTCATACAGGACTGCTTCGTCTGCGCCCTGCTCTGGCCTGCCGTACCCTGTACGCTCATACGCTTGGTTGAACAGCCCGATTCTAAAAGGCGGGTACTCTTCTACATCTATTCCCATTAGCAGTTGGGAGAGGATGTTCATCCGAGTTCCGGCACCTCTTGTTCCGGTTGCTGAGTATGGAAACTGTTCACTGAAGGCACGGATGCGCTGAGAAACGGTTAGGGAATCGCCTGACCATAACGCTCGCAGAGCCGCCAAAGCGCCTTCTTGAGACTCATCGATCCACCCTCGGAATCGCGATAGTTGGATGTTGTGGACGAGGTTGCCGCCCAACCCTCTCTTGACAAGGGAAGGCCAATCTTCTCTCTCAGTGAGCACTGCCTCACGTGCATCAGCCAGCCTGCGTCCTATCTCCAGTTTGTAGTCAATTTCCTCGATCTCCAGTCTGCCGGAGTCAACGTAAGCTTGGGCCTGCCTGACGTAGTCATCCCAAGGTCCGCCAAGCATGCTTTCATCTGTTGCTCCCTTCTCTGCATTGAGAAGCGCCAAGACTTGATGTGCGGCTTCTGGCTCCACTTGGGCAATATTGAACCCCTGTTGGCCGCACTTTCCGAAGATTTCGGGAAGCTTGAGCTGGTACACATGCGACATGATGAGTTCGCGCTTGAGGGGAGACTTGAACCATTGGGGATCGCCGAGTTCGAATGTGACCTTATCCGGACTTACCTTTTGCACTGCAACACTAAACGCGAGTGACGAACTGTGATCGAGTACGGTGCTGGTGCAATAGACGAGCAGTTCGTCCCCAGGTTGAACTTCCCGTGATCCCTATCTCGATTTCCGTTCATCCAGCTATTGTTTTGGTAACGCCGGTTCTTCGTGATGTTGTCGTAGCCAGAATCCTTGCTGACTTGGACCAAGAATCTATTCATCGATGAGCCCCTCGTTTCGACTTTCCCTTTGATCTCGCTTTGCCGCCCTCGTCAAGGGCAGCAGTATCTTCAAGTGCAAATCCGACTTCTGTCCTCACTTCCCCCGTAGCGTCCGTAGCGCTGACGCTAGGCGTGAGCGGTGGTAGGCGAGCTCGTCGTCGGAGAGGGTGGAGGCTTGGTTGCGGGCGTTGGTGGGGTACGGCGGGCCGTGCGTGGCGTCTGTGGGGCCTGGCAGCAGGGCTCGGAAGCCGTCGGGGTCGTCGCGGTACGTCTTCTTGAGGTAGTCGATGAGTCGGTCGGTGCGTGCTTTCATTTTGTCTTCCGTGTGCTTGGTTCGCGTGTCTATGTCGTCCTCTCAGCAACGGCTTTGGAAGCCGCGCTCCTTGACCGCCTCAGTAGGCGGCGATACACTCGAATCTCCTGGCGGGCGGTTAGCTCAGTGGTTTAGAGCGCTGCGTTGACATCGCAGAGGTCACCGGTTCGAATCCAGTACCGCCCACCATCCCTTGCTTCCGCAGCAGTCCCTGTACGACGCGGGCCTCGCCTGTGCGCATAAGTTGCACCCGCCCAGGGAATATGGTCGAGACCACAGTCCAGCGGGCGGGGATCAGTTGCGCTCAGCCTAGCGGTTTGGCGGAGACGGGCAATTGCTGAGATTGCCCCGGGACTAAGTACAGAGGTTGGCGGACGGCAACCTCTTGAGAGCATTGTCGAACCAAGAACGGCACTGCGACCCTTCGACAGGCTCAGGGTGAACGGATTTGACTTATAGACCGTTCAGATCTGGTTGCGGTCCTTTGCGGGCTTGAAGATGGAGTCTTCCGGGAACTGCGGTGGAGCTGAGGCCGCGCGGTTGCCGAGGACGGAGCCGAGCAGCCTGCCGCCGACCACGCCGATCGTGATTCCGGCGATGATACCCAGCGGCCCCTTCGCCAGAAAGGCCCTGCGCGACATTCCCTGGCTCTCGGCTTGTTCCTGTGACTGCTTGCTCATTTGCGGCATTCTCCAG
This sequence comes from Dehalococcoidia bacterium, assembly GCA_965116985.1. Taxonomy (GTDB): domain Bacteria; phylum Chloroflexota; class Dehalococcoidia; order Lucifugimonadales. The sequence continues at coordinate 1,971,135 of OZ220745.1, forward strand.
TTTGTTTCGTACTCTGAGGGCCATTATATGGGCTGTGGAGCAGGCCCAACAAGTTGGGTCGGGGATCATGACTGCATAGATTTGTAGAGGAGAATCCCCCATTCTTCCCCTTCGAGGGACTCGGGGCAGGCTCCGCTGACTGGGGAAGAGGCCAGAGGCCCCGCCCCGATTCTGGATACCGGCCTCCGCCGGTATGACGGCAAGAGTTGGAATCGTCTTCATGGAATATATCTCACGAAGATCGAACAGTAACCGACGCCCTTCTTGTGGGTGCAGGGCTGTGCCCTGCTTAGCTGGTGACGGCCCCCTCGGACGCTGAGGACACGAGCCTGGCGTACTTTGCCATCACGCCGCGCGTGTATGCCGGCTCCGGCGCGGTCCACTCGCTCCGGCGCCGCGCGAGCTCGTCGTCGGAGACGCGCACGCTCAGCTCGCGGGTCTCCACGTCCATCACGATGATGTCGCCGTCGCGCACCAGCCCGATCGGCCCGCCGACAGCCGCCTCCGGGGCGACGTGCCCGATCGACGCTCCGCGCGTTGCGCCGGAGAAGCGGCCGTCCGTCATGAGCAGTACGTCGTCGCCGTGGCCCTGCCCGGCCATCGCGCCCGTGACCGCGAGCATCTCCTGCATGCCGGGCCCGCCCTTCGGCCCCTCGTACCGGATCACGACAACGTCACCGGACTCGATCTGGCCGCCGGTCACCGCCTCGAACGCGGCGCGCTCGCCGTCGTACACCTTCGCCGGCCCCTCGTGGCTCAGGCTCTTGGTGCCCGCGACCTTCAGCACCGCGCCCTCCGGCGCCAGGTTCCCACGCAGGATCACCAGCCCGCCGGTGGGGCTGCGCGCCTCCGACACCGGGTACATCACGCGGCCGTCCGGCTTCCCGCCGAACGTGTCCAGGTTCTCGGCCAGCGTCCTGCCGGTGACCGTCAACTCGTCCGGGTGGAGCAGCCCCGCCTCCAGCAGCTCCTTCATCAGCACCGGCAGGCCGCCAGCGCGGTCCATGTCTGACATGACGTACTGGCCGCCCGGCCGGAGGTCGGTCAGGTATGGCGTGCGGCGGCTGAGCCTGTCAAAGTCGTCGATGGACAGGTCCACCTCCGCCTCCTTCGCGATGGCCATCAGGTGCAGCACCGCGTTCGTCGATCCGCCCATCGCCAGCACGACCGTGATCGCGTTCTCCATGGACCTGCGCGTGATGATGTCCCTCGGCCGGATATCGCGCTCCAGCAGCTTGTACAGCATCGCGCCGGCTTCGAACGCGACCGTCTCGTTTCGAGGGTCTATCGCCGGTATCGAGACCGCGCCGGGCACGGACATCCCCATCGCCTCGATCGCCGATGACATCGTGTTCGCGGTGAACATGCCTGCGCATGCGCCCTCGCCGGGGCAGGCGACGCACTCCAGCCCGATCAGATCGTCCAGCGACATGTTGCCCTGCGACCAGGCGCCGACGGCCTCGAACACGTCCTGGATGTTGACGTCCCTGCCCTGCCAGCTGCCGGGCATGATGGCCCCGCCGTACACGAAGATCGCCGGCACGTTCAGCCGCGCCATCGCCATCATCGCGCCGGGCATATTCTTGTCGCACGCGGCCACCACGAGCAGGCCGTCCATGCCCTCGGCCATCGTCACGGTCTCTATCGAGTCGGCGATCACTTCGCGGCTCACGAGCGACGCCTTCATGCCCTCGGTGCCCATCGATATGCCGTCGCTCACGGTGATCGTGCCGAACATGAACGGGACGGCGTTCGCGGCCCACACGCCCTCCTTCACCTTGTCGGCCAGGCGCGTCAGGTGGACGTTGCAGGGGGTCACGTCGGAAGCCAGGTTGCCGATGGCCACGAACGGTTTACTCATGTCGTCGTCAGTCAGCCCGACGGCTCTGAGCATGGCCCTCGCCGGCGCCCTGTGCGGCCCCTCGCTAACGGCGCTGCTGTGCCACTTGAGGTTGGACCGGGTCTGAGTTGCCATACGTAAGTCTCCTTGCGGGTTGTGATGAAAGGGTACAGCGCGCCAGCTAGCAGGTACAGGCGCTTGGCGTCATCGAGTCGCGGCGCTCTTTCCCCATCCCAGCCCTTCGGCTTTGCTCAGGACAGGCTTTTGCCCAGCAGATTGGGGAAGGGGCCCCAGGTTCCACCCTGACCCCGCCTCTGGATTCCGGCCTTCGCCGGAATGACGATCAAGCAAAGCCCGTGCCTCGACCTTGGGCCAGGCTTACAGGCGCTCTTCGAACCAGGCGGTGACGCGGCGGCCGATGTCCATGACCTGGTCCCGCTGGCTGATGCCGTGGCCGCCGCCAGGATAGTACACAAACTCCGTCTCCACGCCGTGCTCCTTGAGCGCCCGGTACAGGATGTGCGCCTGCTCGATGGGAACGTCGGCGTCCCTGTCGCCGTGCAGGATGAGCGTGGGCATCCTGGCGTTCTTGATGTGGGATATAAACGAGAAGTGCCGGTAGTCGCCGTCCGGGTCCCATGGGTCGGGATAGCCGAGGTACGTGGCCACCCAGTTCTTGATGCCGGAGTTGCCGTGCCAGCTCCGCCGGTACGGCGCGGCAGCGCCGATGGCGCAGGCCCTGAAACGGTCCGACTGCGTGAGCGCCCAGCCCGTGAGGAAGCCGCCGTAGCTCCAGCCGGTGATGCCGAGCCTGCCCTCCTGCGCCGCGCCGATCTCGATGCAGTGGTCGATGCCCGTGAGCACGTCCTGCCAGTCCATGCCGCCGAGGTCCTTGAGGTTGGCCTCCGTGAACTCGATACCCCAGCCGGTGCTGCCGCGAGGGTTTGGCATGAACACGGCCATGCCCCTGGACGCGGCGTACTGGAGCCAGCCGAGCCTGCCCATGCCCATGACGAACCGGTTGGCGTGCATCGACGCCGGGCCGCCGTGCACGTCGACTACCATCGGCCATGGACCTTCGCCGTTAGCAGCGGTCGGACGGATAAGCAGCCCCTGGATGTGCTGCCCGTCGGTCGACTCCCAGTGAAGTATCTCGGTGCGGCCAAGCTCGAGCTCCGGGGCCAGCGGGTGCAGGTCGGTGAGCCGTGTCAGGGCGAGCGCGCCGCCCTCAGGCCTCGCGATGTGGATCTCCGCTGGGTCGTGCGCGTTTTCGACGATGACGGCGTAGTTGCCGTTGCGGTCGCGCGAGCACGGCGGCCACGAGCCGCCGCCCATCGCGCCTTCAACGTGCCAAAGCTGCGTCCTGTTGCCCGTGTCCGCGTCCAGCGTCGCGATGCCGCAGCCGCCCCGCTCCCGGCCCGCGATGTGGAGCGTCCCGCCGTCCTGCGACCACTCGATCCAGTTCGGGCTGGTGTGCCGGCTGCCCTCCAGCTCCACTGCGTCGCCGCCGTCAGCGGGCATGACGAACACGCTGCCGCCGACCGCACCCTGGTCGCTCCAGATCGAGGACAGGAACGCCATGCGCGAGCCGTCCGGCGACCACGCTGGCTTCGCAAGCTGCCGTTTGGTCTGGTGCAGCGTTTGCGCCTGGCCGCCCGATGCGTCGAAACGCACGAGCCGGGCGAGGTACCAGTCGTACTTGTGCGGCCCGTCGGCCGCCACGGCCACGAAGCTCTCTCCGTCCGGGGACCATCCGAACTCCCAGATGTGGAGGTTGGGCGGCGAGGCGTACTCGACCTCGCCGGTCGACACGTCCGCCACGCAGATTCGGTTGAACTTCAGCTCCTTCTCGAAGCGGACCTCGTCCCGGCCTTCGGCTCTGCGCCGCGTTTCTTGAGGCGTAGCCGGCTCCGTCATCAGGAACGCGATGCGCGAGCCGTCCGGCGACCATGCGAACGTCTGCATGGCCGGGCTAGCCGCGATCTGGCCTTTCGTGCGGGTCAGGCGCTCCGCCTCGCCGAATTCGGGGCGCATGAGATACACCTGCCTGCCCAGATCGGACTCTCGTGCGGAAAGGAACGCGAGCAGGCTGCCGTCGGGCGACCACTGCGGCATCGCGTCCGCGCCCACGCCGGACGTGAACGGACGCGGCTCTCCGCCGGCTGTCGGGACTATCCAGAGTTGGGATCGCGGCGCGGAGCCGGTAGCGCCGCCGAACGGTTCGCCGACAGCGAACACGATGCTGCCGCCGTCCGGGTGTATCGCCGCGCCGGTCACCGTCCTGAAGCTGACGGTGTCTTCTATCGTTATGGGCCTGGGCATGAGATTGTGGTCTGGCCTCTTGTGTCTGTGGGGGATGTTGAGCTGCACCGCGCCCCGTCACCCTGAACCTGGCCCTCTCGCGTCAAGTGAGAGGGGAGTTTTGGAACCGGCGCTATCGCGCGGACCAGATGGTGCGGTAGTTGTCGCCCCTTACCACGGCCAAGAGCTCGGCCTTCTCGAGGTCCTTGAGTTCCTTCAGCGCGGTTTCGCACGTGGAGAGCAACTCGTCATCGCCGGGGGCCGCCTTGCTCAGGCGGTCGATGACCCGCTCCCAGACGCCTGTGGTCACGAGACTGTCGATGTAGCGCAGCCATGGGATCAGCGTGAGGCTGCGAAGGCGCGGGAAGCCCGGCCGCATGCGGCGCAGGCCGCGCAGCCGCTCCTGCGGGGACGCGGCCATTGGCATGACCTTCACCATGGGCCCGTCCTTTTCGTTGGTCCTGACGTCTAAGATCAGCGACTTGCGCAGAGACGGAAAGAACAGAGACATAACCTCTGCATCGTCAATCGTCTCTTTGACCCTCTGCAGGTCTATGCCGAAGTCGCCTTCCGTCAAGTCGAACTCCTGTCACCCGAGAAGTCGCGCGGACTGCCGGCCGGTCTTGCTTTTGATTAGGAAGCCTTGAGCTTCTTTACCTGGTCCATGAATGCCGGGAACACTTTCGCCCAGTCTCCGACCACGCCCAGCGTGGCGTCCTTGAAGATGTTGGCTTCTTCGTCCCGGTTGATGGCGACGAGGTTCTTGGCGCCCGAGCAGCCCGCCATGTGCTGGCTGGCGCCGGAGATGCCGACCGTGATGTACAGGTCCGGGGCTATGGTCTTGCCGGTGAGGCCGACCTGGTGCGAGTGGTCCAGCCAGCCGGCGTCGCACGCCGCGCGGGACGCGCCGAGGGCGCCGTCCAGGATGCCGGCAAGTTCCTCCAGCTGATTGAACGGGTCCGGACCGCCGAGGCCTCGGCCGCCGCTAACTACGATGGAGGCGTCTTCCAGCCTTACGCCCTGGGCCTCCTCCTGAACGGTGTCCAGTACCTTGACCTTTACGTCCGAGTCGTCAATGCCCGGGCTGAAGCTCTCAACGTCGCCGGTGCGGCCCGAATCTGCGGCCAGGGGCTCGACGGCGCGCGGCCGTATGGTGAGCACCTGTGGGTCGCCGGGGCCGAACAGGACCTTCGCGACGGCGTTGCCGCCGTATACCGGCCTGTTGGCGCCCACGCGGTCGCCCTCCATCCATGCGTCGGTGCAGTCCTGTGCAATGGCGGCGTTCAACCTGTACGCGAGGCGCGGGCCGAGGTCGCGGCCCGTGTCCGTCTTGCCGATGAGCACGACGTCCGGGCTGGCGTGCGCGCATAGCTTGTCGATAGCGGCTACGGGCGCGTCCAGGCCCGGCCCTTCGAGGCTCGGGTCCTGGATGAGGTAGACTTTGTCCGCTCCATGAGCTATCGCGCTGTCGGCGAGTCCGGAGTCGACTTCGCTGCCCATGAGCGCCACTGCTACCGAACCACCGCCTGCGTCGGCCAGCTTGCGGCCTGTGGCCGTCAGCTCGTGCGTGACCGCCTGCACTTCGCCGTCCTGGACCTCGCCGACAACTAAGACTGTTGACATTTCGTTTATCTCCCTATTCTGGGCAAAGCTAATCTTCGAATCTAAATGAGCTTGAGCTCCCGCAGGCGGTCGGCCAGCTTGCGGCCGGCGTCCTCTTCATCGTCGCCCGCGATCATCTCCACCTGGGCGTCGCTGACCGGCTGGAACAGGTCCTGCAGGACCACTCGCGGGGCGAGGTCGTCCGAAGACAGGCTAAGGTCAGCCATCGACCACACCTCGGGGCTCTTGCGCGAGGCGGCCATGATGCCGCGCAGTGTTGGATACCGCGCCTCGCCAAGCTCGTTGCTGACCGTGACCAGCGCGGGCGTGGCGGCTTCCACCACCTCGTAGCCGTCGGAAAGGCTGCGGTGTACGTTTACCGTGCCGTTCTGCACGTCCACTTTCTGGGCAAGCGTAATGCAGGGCAGCCCCAGGGCTTCGGCCACGCCCATTGGGACGTGGGCGTTGTCCCAGTCCGACGCTTGCCTGCCGCACAGCACCAGGTCGAAATCGCCGGCCTTCTTGATCGCCTCCGAGAGGACCTTGACCGTAGCGAACGCGTCGAGTTCCGCCGCTGCGGCGTCGTCCACAAGGATCATGGCGTCGGCTCCCATCGACAGGGGCTTCTTCATCACGTCCATGACGAAGTTGTGGCCCGCAGAAATGACCGTGACGTTGGCCTCGCCCGCGTCCTTGATCCTAAGCGCGGCTTCTACGGCGTGCTCGTCGAAGCCGTTGACCACGGGCGGAATGCCGGCGGGCGGCACTACCTTCTTGGCGTCGGCGTCTATCTTGAATGCTGATGCAGGGGTTTCGGGATCAATCACCTGCTTTACGCAGACGACGATGTTCAGTGCCATTGAGGACTCCTATCTCTCCATTGAAGGTCTAACTTACTGCAGGGGCGTGGCGGTTCGCACACGCACCAAGATCCTTGTAATCGCTGGGCAATTTCCTGACTGGCCAGCCGTGCCCCTAGCGCCCTCACAACTTCCGAACCGAACGTAAATTGGGGTTGTCAGGCATCGTTCCAAAACGAAAGAACTATAGCACCGCAAGAAAAAATGTGTCAACGATGCAGGTTGGCCCCAGCTATGGAATGGACCGCACGCATGAGTGGCGCTCGAGACATGTCTGGGATTCGCTGCATGCGCAGCGCACGCACACGAGAAGTCTGCGTGTAAACACGCCTCGATCGCATGTGTACGAAGCCTCTATTTTCTGGCCTGTTTGCGTCTCCACACATGTGAACTGATTCACAACATTTGGACTGCTCAAACCGTCTGCACACCGTGGTTACGGCGTGAATGGCGGATTACGAACAGGGGTACCGAACGCAAGTACTTTAATTCTACGCGAAATTGGGGGCGTTTTTCGGATTTTGTCTCTTGACAGGTCATATGGGTTAGGCATTAGTTTAAGACTCGTTTAAGACTTCTCCAGTTTTATCGTCTTAACTCAATCTGAAATACATACCCACGGCAAGGTCCCAATCCACTGTAGGAGGTACAGCGTGTACGCAACACAGATAGCCTCAGCCCCAGTTCAACAGAGCGAGTGCCCGAGGTGCCAAGCGAGGCTGATCAAGACGTACCACGAACCTGAGTGCCTGCAGTGCGGGTACCAGGACTACAGATTTGCGGGCGAGGCGAAGAGGAACGGCGCCCAGAGCCTTCTCAGCACCGCCACCCGGTACGTGGTGCGATACATTGGCGACTCTCCGTCATTGAAGAACGTGACCACATACGTCCAGGCGGTAAGGACCGGGAACCGGCTGGCGCACGAAGTCGAGTGCCCCTTCTGTCCGGGCAGGACGATCATGGAGCAGTCTTCGCTCTCAGGTAAGCGACGTGAGTTCCGGGAAGAGCGATTCAAGTGCGCCGACTCTCACAGGGTGTCTCTGACGCCTGACAAGTCCGGGTTTCTCGCCTGGAAATAGGCCAGTCGCCACAGATACACCACAGCATAGTCTGAGAACTCTTGAAACGACGTCCGCATTGACGCGGGCGTCGTTTTTCGTTGCAATTGGTCGATGACGTCTGTCGTGGAAATGGATTGGACCGCAGGCGGATCGCCGCTGTTTGTGTGCGACTTCTCTCCGCCCAGGGGATCTGATCCGGCACTGCTGGAGCCTGCGGGGCATCTCAACGCGGACATTATATCCGTCGGATACAACCCTGGACGCTTCGTTACGGTAAATTCCCTGATGGCCGCGGCGTGGATAAGGTCGCGGTTCTCCAGGGAAGTGCTGGTCACTGTTGCCACACGCGACATGAACCGGCTGGCCGTGCAGAGCCTGCTGCTGGGCGCCGACCTGCACGGGCTGGAAAACATAGCGGTGCTCCGCGGGGACCACTTCTCTCCCAGGGAACTGTCGCTGGTCAAGGAGGTCAACGACTTCACGCCTACCGGACTTGTCTCATCGGTCGAAGGTTTGAACGAAGGCCGGGACTACCGGGGACGCAGGCTGCGCACGCCTGCCGGACTGTGCGTCGGCGCGACCATCGACATCAGCGAAGACTTCGAGACCCAGCTCCGGCTGACGAGGCGAAAGGTGGAGGCCGGGGCGCAGTTCTTCCTGCTCCAAACCGTTTACGACGCTGCCACGGCGGGCGATTTCCTGGAACGCTACGAGGACAGTCACGGCCACGCCCTGAACGCGCCGGTCTTCTGGGGCGTCCAGATGCTGGTGGAGGGCGGCATGTCGTTTGGAGCGGTCCCCGAATGGGCCTCGGCCGATCTCGAACGAGGGCGTTCCGGCGTCGACATCGCGCTCCAGGTGGTTGCCGACCTTCTTCGGGCCGGACACCGTCGAATCTACGTCATACCGCCGATTCCCAGGGGCGGGCCCCGCGATTACGATTCCGCCCAGGCGTTGATGGAAGCTGGGAGAAGGCTGTCCTCGTAGCTCCCGTTTAGACCTCTCGCGCATTGTCCGTCGTGCTATAATCTGCCAGTTGAAAAGCTATCCGAAGCAGAGGGACGGCGTTGTCCAGTCAGACAGGCAAACGTTACATGTGCCAGGAGTGCGGCGCCGAATTCGTTGTGACAAAGGGTGGTGAAGGCACCATCAAGTGTTGCGGCAGACCGCTGGAGATGAAGTAGATTGGCCAATCAACTCGGTAGAAGGTATCAGTGCGAGGAGTGCGGCGCCGTGATTCTGTGCACCAAGGCGGGCGAAGGCGCCGTCGAGTGCCACGATTCGGAAATGGACGCCCAGCAGCCCAGGAAGCTGCCGTCCTCAGACTGATCGAAACCGGCCTTAATCGATAGATACAACCGGCGTGTTGCTGTACCCACAGGGTCCAGCATGAACTGCCGGAAACAGGAGTAAACAACTTGCCAGCCAGGAAGGCAGTCCGCCAGGCTTCAAGGCGCCGCGACAGAAACGTCGCTCTGAGGAGCCGCGCAAAGACATTGGTCCGTAATGCGCGGCGCAGAGCCGAGGAGGGCGACGCAGAAGCCGCGCGGGAGGCGCTGACTGCGGCGGTCAAGAGCCTGGACAAAGCGGTTCAGAAGGGCGCACTGCACATGAACAACGCGGCACGCCGCAAGTCACGTCTTGCGAAGCTCGTTAACGGCGCGGGAGCTAATTCCGAAGAATAGAGTCAGAAACACTCGACTCTTTCCCAGGAGCCTTGGCAATGCGCCAAGGCTCTTTTGCTTTGGCAGCACTCGCGGAGCACGGCAACTACCTCAGCACCTCAGGCGCTCAGGAGCGCCGACTGGCACTCGCGAGCAGGCTCCGCACTCACGGCGCGCGCGATTCAAACAGGAGTAGGCATGATGTACAGGATCAATGACAAGGCAGTGGCCTGGCTGCCGCCGGATGAGATCGAACCTAAGGCGCTGGATCAGATCCGTCTCATATCCACGATGCCGTTCATTCATCGCCACCTCGCCGTGATGCCGGACTGCCACCTGGGCTTGGGCGCAACGGTCGGCTCCGTCATCCCCACCGCGGGCGCGATCATTCCGGCCGCGGTGGGTGTGGACATAGGCTGCGGCATGATCGCCGTCGAGACTCCACTGGAGCGCGCGGACCTGCCGGCAGATCTGTCCGGCTTGCGACAGAGCATAGAGCGGCGAATCCCGCTGGCAACAGGTGGTAGGAACAGGAGCCTGTACGGCACGGCTATCGACAAGGCCCAGGAACTTGCGAAGCGTGCGGGCCCCCGGCGGAAGCTGTACGACTCCATCGCACCTCACTGGCAGCTTCAGCTAGGCTCGCTCGGCAGCGGCAACCACTTCATCGAGGTCGTCGAGGACAGGGACGGCGCGACCTGGGCGTTCCTGCATTCGGGATCGAGGGGAGTCGGCAACCGGGTCGCGACGCATCACATCCAGGAAGCGCAGCGCCTCTGCGAGAGCAGAAATGTCGAGCTGCCTCACAGGGACCTGGCATTTCTGGAGGAGGGCACGCAGGAGTTCGCGGACTACATCGAAGACCTGCAGTGGTGCCAGGGCTACGCCCTCGCCAACCGCGAGGTGATGATGGACCGAGTCATGTCCTCACTGTCGGAGGCGTACTACGGCGATCACACTCGGGAACTGGAACGGGTGCAGACCGTTCAGTGCCACCACAACTTCACCGAGAACGAGCCGCACTTCGGCAAGGACGTGTGGGTAAGCCGGAAGGGCGCCATAAGCGCGTACCCCGGCCAGCTTGGGCTGATACCCGGCTCCATGGGGACGCGCAGCTACTTTGTGCGCGGTCTTGGCAACGAGGAGTCGTTCTGTTCCGCGCCGCATGGAGCCGGGCGCCGCTTCAGCCGGACCGAGGCGCGCAGGCGGTTCACGATGGACGACTTCGAATGCTCGATGGCGGGCATCGAGGTCAAGCACGATCCCGACTTTCTCGACGAACTGCCGGGGGCGTACAAGGACGTGGACCACGTCATCGAGCAGTCGGCCAGCCTCGTCGAGGTTGTGAACACGTTCAGGCAGGTAGTCAACGTCAAGGGCGCCAGCGGCCGCTCACGCTCCAACCGCAGGAAGAAGAAGAACAGACGCTAGTTTCGCCACCACAGCATGACTGGACCGCCTCCCGATATACCGAGATGCCTCGGCTATCCGTCCTGCGAGTGGCAGGTGGCCGGCCACTTTGGCCTGAGGTCATGCGAACACTTGACATGATAGATCTTCAGTGCTAGGTTTTATCCAGAACATCTTTTCGCTGAGGCTTTGGTGACCGGCGAAGTGCTGGATGAAGGCTTGAAAACGGCGGCTTTTCCGGCGCCGGGACTGCTTGGCTGACAGGGAAAGATGAAACAGAAACAGAGGAGGCAAGTATGGCCGCCAAGAAATTGTCGGACAGGCAGAAGAGCATCATGAACTTCATCGTTGCGTTCATGGAGGAGCACCAGTACCCGCCCACCGTGCGGGACATCCAGCATGGATGCGAGATCAGTTCGACGTCCGTGGTTGACTACAACCTGCGGATCCTGCAGCGGGAGGGCTACCTCGCGCGGCAGCCGGACGTATCCCGGGGCATCGTGCTCGGCGAGAAGCACCGGCGCGCAATCTCCAACACGGTGGCGGTCCCGATCATGGGCAACATCGCCGCAGGTTCGCCGCTCCCCGTCGCGCCTTCCAGCGGCTGGCGCGAGCAGGGTATCGACAGCGTAGAGCTGCCGGCGTTCCTGACCGCCGGCAAGGAAGACGTCTACGCCGTCCGAGTTCGCGGCGAGTCGATGATCGACGCGCTTGTAGCTGACGGCGACCTTGTGCTGCTGGAGCCCGCCTCAGACGCCGGCAACGGCGACATGGTGGCGGCGCGGCTGCGAGACGACGAAGTCACGCTGAAGCGCTTCTACATGGAGAACGGCAGCGTCAGGCTCCAGCCCGCCAACGTGACGATGGACCCGATTGTCATTCCGGCGGACCAGGTGACGGTGCAGGGAAAGGTGGTCGGCGTAATCCGGACGGTGTAACCGGCGCCGCGCCTGAGCAGACGCAATCCTGTACCTGCTTCGCGTTGACCGGCTCCTACCCGCAACGGTATGATGCCTGTATACGTTTACCAGCCGGCAGGTACAGGAAATGCCGTTTACACGCGGATTCGGAATACCGGAACTAATAATCATCCTCGTCGTCGTGCTCATCATCTTCGGTGTGGGCAGGCTCGGGGAGGTCGGCGGCGCGATGGGCAAGGCGATCCGGGAGTTCCGGAAGGCGCAGTCCGGCGACGACGAACTTGAGGCCTCGTCGGATGAAGAGGCGCCGGTCAGCACCAACAGGTCCGCCCGCCACTAGAGCCAGGCTTTTGACGGCAGGACTCGCTCCCCCGAAGCAACCCGGCTCCCACCGTGCGCCGATATGCGGCGCGCTACGACAGGCGAGTCAAGTCGTCCTCTAACCGCACCACTTCCGGGTCCGGCCTGCGTTTGCCGAGACCGCGCCTTGGAGCGGCTGCGCCCGGCCCCGCGGGGAATAGATCGAGAGCTTCCATCGGCAGCACGTAACCGCCTTTGACCACCTGGACAACGTCCCTGAGCGCTGTGATGTCCTCGATGGGATTCCCGTTGACCACTGTCATGTCGGCGACCTTGCCGGTCTCCAGCGTCCCATAGTCGTCAAGAATGCCGAAGTCCTCCGCGCAGTTCCGTGTCGCGGCCTTCAGCACCTCTCTGTTCGGGATCCCGGCCTCGGCCATCAACCCGAGGCCAATGGCGTAGTCCCCGAACTCGGAAATCGCGTCCGTGCCCATCACAAACTTGCGCGCGCCCATCTCCCACAGCTTGCCGGTGATGTATAGCTGCCCCTCCTGCTTCCACTGCGAATATGTGAGGTTCTCCTGCTCGGCAGGCGTCAGCGGCCTCTGCTCCTGCAGCTTCAGCAGCGCCTCCATCTTGCGGAACCCGGTCTGGATCGTGGGGCTTAGCCACATCCCGTTTTCGATGATGCGCTCTCCAACTGCAGGATCCAGGCGCCGTGTGAAGTCCATCTCCACGAACTCGAAGTGCTCTATGGAGTCGAATCCGGCGTCCACGGCGTTCCTGACGGCGTCCGTCGCGATGGCGTGCAGAGTGCACGTCCGCCCCTGCCGGTGGCACTCGTCCGCGATCGCCGCAAGCTCATGGACCGTGTAGGAGGCGTATCGGTAGTCGGTGATGTAAGTGCCGCCGCCTGAGCCCATGACCTTGATAAAGTCCGCTCCTTCCTTGATCAGCCGTCGCACCGCCTTCCGCACCTCCTCCGGCCCATCCGCCTCCTCCTCGCAGAAGTGGAAGTGGCCGCCCGTCATCGTGATGCTGCGCCCGCAGGCGTGCACCGTCGGGAAGCCCTTGAACAGGCCAGCGCTGATGCCCTCCTTGAGGTCGAACGTAACCCGCCTGCGCGCCCCTGCGTCCCGCATCGTGGTCACGCCGGCCTTCAGCATGTGGCGGTAGCCGTTGCGCACCGTTCTCAGGAGCATGAGCGAGTCGGAGTCTTCGTCGTTGACGTGGTCGTAGTTCTTCGGGTGGTCCATCCTGTCCGCGGTGCCGTACATCAGGTGTACGTGCGAGTCCATAAGGCCCGGCAGGATGCACGCGCTTCCCAGGTCCAGCACCGTCGCACCCTCCGGCGGCTCCGGCATTTCGGCGCCGTAAACGCCGGTGATCCTGTCGCCCTCGAACCACACGCTCGCGCCGTCCGAGTGTTCGACGTTGGCGCCGTCGAACAGGTACTTCGCCTTGATGATCGTGGGAGGATTGGCTCTGGTCACTTCCGCATTGCTCCGAATTGATTCAGGCCTCTTGTACGTTACAGCGTTGACTCGGTCAAAATGCCCTTTCGGGATGTGCCGCATACGAGTACACGAGGTCTGCGAACGACTGCTCAAGCTCTGTCAGGCCGCCCACCGCGCCGCTTGCCTGCGTCACGAGGTACTCGTTCGGACCCGAGTGCCCGCTGGCGAATCCGACTCCCGTCGAGCCAAGCACCGGCAGCCCCAGCATCTGGCTGAAGGCCCCGGACGGGCCGCTCACGCCCTTGCGCGGCCACACGACCGGCTCGATGTTCCAGGACTCGAACACCCGCAGGGCAGCCTGCGCGATGTCGTCCTCGACGTTCAACCTCTGGGCACCAATGGACATCAGCGTCCTGATGCCGATGTCTCCGTATCCCATGTTGTCCAGGTGATCCCTGATCTTCTGAAGCACGCTCTGCGGATCCATGTTCAACGGCAGCCTGTGGTCGATTGTGCAGTACGCCGCGTCCGGCAGCGTCCACAGCGTGGTGCCCGGCCCGGTGAACCCCGCTCGCAGGCCGTCGATGTTCATCGTCGGCTGAAAGCAGAACCGGTGAAACACGTCGCGGCCGGAGACGCCCCCCGCGAACTCGGGTACCGTGACGCCCAGCGGCACGCCGGGCACAGCCGCGCCTTCCCGGCCGGCGTACCTTTCCGCGAGGTCGTCGATCAGCCGCTCCTCGGCCTCCGTCGCCGGCAGCAGGTCGTCGTAGAACCCGGGCACCCTGGAGGTGTTCGTTTCCGGGTCGTACAGCGTGCTCAGCGCGTTCACCAGCCGCCACGTCGGCGAGTCGATCACGCCCTGCGTAGACGAGTGCGCCGCTCCGCCGGTCGGGCCGCGGCCCCATCTCTCCGACGAGCACTCCAGCTCGATCTTGAGACAGCCCTTGTTGCCTAGGAAGAACGCCGCGTCGCCCGTCGCCGTCTGGCACGGGCCGGGCCACAGCACCGCGTCCGCATTCGACAGGCTGGCCTCGAACCGCTCGATCAGGTACGGCACGTGCGGGCTTCCCAGGAACTCCTCGCCCTCGCAAACGAACATGAGGTTGAGTGGGAGTTCGCCCTCCACCTCACGGATAACGGACAGCGCGTTGATGAACGCCAGCACCGCGCCCTTGCTGGCCGCGCCTCTGCCGTACACTACCTCCTCGAACGGCGGCCTTGGCGCCAGCACAGTGTCGTAAGGGTCGTTGTCCCAGCCCGTGCCTACGGTGTTCGTGTCGAAGTAGCTGTACACTGCAAGCGTCTTCGGAGCGCCCGCATCGTAGTGGGCCCACACCGCTGGCAGCCCCGGAGTCTCGACGATCTCGACCTGCCGGCACCCCAGCCGGCGGTAGATGTCCGCGACGTAGCCCGCGCATTGCCTGACGTCCTCAGGATGCTCCTGGCTCGCGCTGGGCTGCGCCATGTACTCCCGGACGCCCTCCAGGTGTTGTGAGCGGCGCTGCCGGAGCAGTTCGTGGGTTGTGTCTCGCCTGTTCATGTCCCTGTCATCGCGGGCGCTTGACGTGCTTGTTCTGGCGTGCCTTGACGCCGGGGAAAGCCCGCTTCAGCCGCTGCGCCCCCTGCGGCTCTTGAGGTAGTCCACGACCACGTACTTCCCAAGCTGGCCCGGCGTGCTGTAGAAGGCGCGCCCCCGGTTGATCCGGGTCACGTGGTTGATGAAGTCGACGAGGAGATAGCTGGCCTCGAGCATGAAGGTGTTGATCGTGATCCCTTCCTTCGTGCAACGCCTGACCTCGTCCAGCGTGAGGTTGATCGTCGAGTAGCTTGGCGGGTAGCTGAAGTACGCGTGGCCGCCTTCAAGGTGGGCGGTGGGCTCGCCGTCCGTGATCATCAGAATGTTCTTGGTGGCGGCCTTCTCTCTGGCCAGCATCTTCCGCGAGAGCATGAGCGCGTGGTGCATGTTCGTGCCGGACACCCACGCGTTCCACGTCAGGTCTCCCAGGTTCTCCGTGCTTATTTCCATGGCGTAGTCGGAAAACCCGACCATCCCGAGGAAGTCGCCCTTGTACTGCGACCTGATCAGCCAGTACAGCGCCAGGGCGACCCGCTTGGCCGCGATGAAGTTGCCGTACATGCCCATGGAGCGGCTCTGGTCCAGCAGCAGCACCGTGGCCGCGCGGCTCAGGTGCTCCGACTGCCGCACCTCCAGGTCGTCGGCCGTCAGCCGGACCGGGACGGACGGCCCCTGCCGCAGCACGCCGTTGAAGACGGTCTTGTGCAGGTCGATGTCCGTGCCGTCGCCGAACTCGAACTTCTTCGTTTCTCCAGTCGACTCGCCCCCTTCCCCGCGCACATAGACGGGGTGCGAGCCGATCCTCTCCTTCCGGAGGTCCGAGAAGACCTGCCTGAGCGCCTGCTGGGCCAGCTTGCGGATCGCGCGGGCCGTCAGCTCCAGCCTGTCGCCCTTGCGCCTCAGGTAGCCCGCCTCCTCAAGCTGCTGGACCACCCGCTGCAGCTCTTCCAACTGCCTCCGAGCGTCCTCTCCCAGGTGCTGCTCTACTAGGTCGGGGTCGAGGTCCTGGACGTCGCCCCGCCTGATCACGTCCTTGATCCGCTGCTCGAGGTCGTCGATGCCCTGTAGTTCGGACATCGCCTCCATCGCTTCCTGCAGCGTGACCGGTTCGTCCCCCATGAACGGGTACTCTTGGCCCTCCGTATCGAACGGAAACATGGCCTGGAGCCGCGCCATCAGTTCGTCCATCTCGCCTCTAAGCTCCGGGTCGAGCGCGGCGTCCAGCATCTGCGACAGCTCCGCCCGCATCTCCGGGCTCATGCTGTTCATGAGCGACTGCGCCGCTGCCATCTGGCTGGCGAGCCGTTCCAGCAGCTCGTCCAGGCTGGCCGGACGGTTGGGATCAAACACGTGGCCGAACTCGTCCATGAACCCGTCGAAGTCCGGGTCCATGCCGCTCGCCCTGTCGTGGAGCATCTGGTTCAGCGCGCGCGTCATGTTGCGCAGCTCGTCAAGTTGCTCCGGCGTCATGTCCTGGAGCTGCTGCCGGATGCCCTGGGCGAAGCGTTCCATCGCCTGCTGGTTGAGCATCTCCAGGAGCTCGTCGAACTTCCGCTGCGCTTCGGGGTCGATGAACTCGTACTCGCGCAGCTCCCGGATCGAGCCGGCCGTGCTCTCCGGCAGCTCGTCGAGCGTCTTCTTCCCGCGCGCGGCGCGCGATTCCAGCAGGTCCATCGCCGTCTGCAGATGGTCCGCGCTCTCGCCGGCATGGCCCAGCTGCTCCCGAGCTTCGTTGAGGCGCTGGTCAATGCCCCTGCGCTCCGTCTCCACCACGTCCCGCAGCCGCTCCTTGAGATCGTCGATCAGCGACTCAAGGTTGAACCGCTCCAGCATGTTGCGGCGCTGCTCCTGCACTCGTTGCATCAGGTCGTGCAGTCCCTCGATTCGCTGGTGCTCCTCGCTGCCCTCGATGCCGCGCCGGAGCAGGCCGCGCAGCGCCTGCTCCACGTCGTGGCCGGCAAGGATGTCCTCGGACAGGTGCTCCAGCAGGTCCTCGTCGTCAAAGAGAGAGACCTTCTGTGTGCCGTCCCATCTTGAGTACCTGTATCGGACCAAGACATCGCTCCAACGGCCCTGCAGATGTGAATGCGGGCCGCTCGGCCATAGTACACCACGAATGTGGCCTCCGCTCTCCGGGCTGCAAGACGTTTGCGCGCGCAGGGCAGCGTAAGTACGATTTTCGATAGGATAATCCAGCGCGGCGCCTTCCCCTCGTAAGGACCCACATCGATGGCATACAAGAGCCCCGAAGCCACACATCCCGGAATAGCGGCGCGCGTGCAGCGTCTACTGAGAGCCGATCGATTCGATGAGGCCGCGACCCTGTTCGGCGAGTCCCACCAGGCTGACCAGGGCGACCTCTTGTTGCTGCTCGACGCAGAGGAGAGAGAGGCGCTGCTGGGTACGCTCCCGACCGAAGACGCGGCCAGGGTAATGGAGTACCTGGAGGCCGAGGAGGCCGCCGGCCTGTTCGAGCACATGGACGCTCGCGCGCTCTCGGACGTCCTGGACGAGGCTCGCGCCGACATTGCCGCGGACGTTCTCCGACAGCTTCCGTCCGGGCAGAGCGGCGATCTGCTGGAACGGATGGAGGAGTCCGGGGACGTGGCTCCGCTGCTTGACTACGAAGACGATACGGCGGGCGGCCTGATGCGGCGCGAGTTCCTATCCATTAGCTCCGGCACCACCGCGTCGAACGCGCTTGACAGCCTGCGCCTGCTTCTGCCGGAGGCCGAGTCGATCGGCGCCATATTCGTCGAGGACGACGACGGCAGGCTCGAGGGCGTGCTGACCATCACCCGCCTTGCTCTGGCCCGCCCTGGAAGGCTGGTCGGCGAGATCATGGCGCCGGATGTGAGTTCAGTCCCGCCCACTGCGGACCAGGAGGAGTGCGCGCGCCTGATGGAGCGCTACGACCTCCGCTACCTTCCCGTGGTTGACCGGCGAGACCGCCTGCTGGGCGTGATCCTCGTCGAAGACATGGTCGACGTGCTCGAGGAGGAGGCCACGGAGGACATGTACGGCATGACTGGAATCGGCGGCGAGCGCGTGTTTGGCTCGTTCGGCGGCTCCGTTCGAAGGCGGCTGCCGTGGCTCTCGCTGAATCTCGCGACCACGTTCCTGGCCGCGCTGGTCATTGTCATGTTCGAGTCCACACTGGTGAGAACGGTGGCGATCGCCGCGTTCCTGCCTGTTGTGGCAGGCCAGGGCGGGATTGCCGGAACGCAGACCCTCACGCTCGTTGTGCGCAGCATGGCGCTCGGGGACGTCCCGCCGAGGACCGCCTTCCGACTGATCAGGGACGAAGTCCTGCTGGGCTTGGCGCACGGCCTGCTGGTGGGTGTTGTCGTGGGCCTTGCGGCCTTCGGGTGGAAGGGCAACTACATGCTGGGAGTGATCGTCGGCCTGGCCCTCGCCGGCAACATGGTCGTCGCCGGTGCGATGGGCGCTGCTGTTCCTGTAGTATTGCGCGCGCTCAAGTTGGACCCCGCCGTGGGCTCCGCTGTGCTCGTTACCACGTTGACCGACGTGCTCGGCTTCCTTATGCTCCTCGGCTTGGCGGCCCTGCTCTTGACGCGTCTGGGTTGATTTCCCGTCAAGCCGGAGGCGCACGCGCTTCGGAATAAGCAATCTGCCGGGCCCGTCATACGCCGAACACATGCTGAAGACAAGGAGACAAATATGAGCCTGAAGGTCCTGGGTACGGACTATTCATGGAACGTAGGCGGTCGACAGGAGGGCATCCTGTCCGACGCCGGTATCAGCCTCGTAACCGCTGAGGGCTCGAGCGAGGACGCGCTCGTCGAGCAGGTGACTGACGTGGACGGCCTGATCATCGGGCTCGCTCAGATCACCGATCGCGTCCTGCGCGCAGCGCCCAACTGCAAGGTTGTGAGTCGTGGAGGCGTCGGCGTGGACAACATAGATGTCGCGACGGCGACTGACCTCGGCATCGCCATTGCCTACGTGCCGGACTACTGCGTCGGAGAGGTTGCCGACCATGTCATGGCGATGCTCCTGGCCTGGAACCGAAGGCTGGTGCAGTACGACAGGTCGGTCAGGGATGAGGGCTGGGCATTTCGTCGTTCCGACCTGGGCATAACTCGCCTGAGCGGCATGACTCTGGGCATCATCGGCCTGGGCCGCATAGGCCGCGCGGTGGCGTGCCGGGCCGCGCCCTTCGGAATGGAAGTCCTCGCCACCGACCCGGTCGTATCGGCCGAGCAAGCATCCAGCCTCGGGGCCACTCTCGTTGACTTGTCCGACCTCCTGGAGAGGTCCGACTACGTCACGGTTCACGCGCCGCTCAACCGGCAGACGCGCAACATGATCGGCGCGCCAGAACTGGCGTCCATGAAGCCTACGGCCTTCCTTATCAACGCCGCTCGCGGTCCGCTGGTCGACGAGACCGCGCTCTATGAGGCGCTGACTTCAGAGACCATCGCCGGCGCGGGACTGGACGTGCTCACGGACGAGCCGTCGGCCGACTCGAACCCATTGCTCCGACTTCCGAACGTGTTCATCACACCCCATGTGGCCTATCTGTCGCTGGAAGCCAGGACGGAACTCGAAGTGCGCGGCGCGCAGGCCGTGGTCGACGTGCTGCAGGGCAGGCCGCCCCGCAACCTGGCCAATCCCGAAGTCCTCGGACGCTCACGCGCCGGATTCTGAGCGGGCCGTTGGCGGCCGTCGTCAGATGAGCGAGTAACCTTGCCCGCCATCGATGACAATGCATGCGCCTGTCAGGAACCCTGCGCGCTCAGACGCAAGGAACGCCACGAGGTCACCCATCGGCTCGGGCCATCCGAACTTACCCATCGGCAGGTTGCGCTCGATAAACTCGTTAACCACCTCAGACGGGTTCTCGTTCTGGAAGCGCTCCCAGCTTCCCTGAGGTTGGCGCTGTCGCAGTCAGACAGTAGCGGCAAAAGGGTGCCAGCGAAATTCTGATTGGGCCTCGTCAATCGCTTCGTGGCCAGTTGCGACCTGTAAACGCAGTCTCGCCTACCCCTGACTGACTACTGTCCACATCTACAGCTTGGTAGCTGGTCTTGTCCAGATCTTCTGGTCCGCTGAGTAGACCTTCAGATCAAACAGTGGGAGAGGAACTCGGAAATAGCTACTGTTTGGGTTCAGCCATAGTTCCGTCTCCCCATGGTCCGGATAGTGTAGGTTGCCTCTGTGGACCATCACGGCGAGAGGTTCCTTCGCACCATGCCCACTCCAGAGTCCGTCTCTCTTGGGTTGAGGTATGAACAAGCCTTTGACATATGGAGACAAGTCGTACTCACTATTGCCACCATATAGAGCTGTTTGGATAGCATCTTCCCTAAAACCCTCTTGTCTTCCCGTTACCGCCACAACGCAGTGCCCTTGTGTTTTTCTGACCTGGGAGGACTTTTCTTCTAGCTTGGATTTCAGACGCCCGGCTGGGAAATCTGACCAGCCACCTGAAAAGCCTGCCAGTTCTACGGCTGCCTCTCCTAGTCGTTCCTTATCTTCGGGAGACTTTAGGTCAAGTTCGACGTCAAGTCTCCAGTTGTTGAACTGAAATGTTCTGTACCGCAGGATGTAGTAGTGATGCTTCATGCGTACTTCCGCTGGGTCTAGCTCCTCAATCCATTCTTGCACTCCACGTCTTACCAACCGAGGGCTAACGTTGCCAGGGTGACCTGAAGAAGAAGCGGCCTTGACGGTGAAGTCCAGAGACTTGAGATTCTTGAACTCTTCCCAGATAGGCATCCCCATTGACATATATGCAATTTCGGTTTCAAGTGGATCACTGAACATCACCCCGGCCTCCACGTGTGCACCACATCCACGCTTGTCGGAGATCCAATAGTCTGGATTGACGCCATTGATCTTAGGCTGAAAGTCAACTTTCAGTCCCATGCCGTTGAACGTCGAGAAGAGAAACAGTTCAAACGCGGCGCTATATGACTGTTGGCTTCCTGGTTCGGTTAGGAGCTCACCCTGAAGCCGGAGCTTGCTCTCGTTGTCTGGAACACTAGCGTCCCAATCCTCATACCATGTCTGCCAATGTCTCGGGAGTTCCGATATCGGCTTCACTGCTATCTCTATGCCTCACAACTAAGGTCGTGTTCCAAACCCGTGCTACACCAATGTATCGGTTGCTAGGAAGGCAACTCCGGCTTCTTGGAGCCGTGAATGGACGGGTCGCTGGCCAGCAGCAGCCGTAGCTTGGAAACGGCTGCCACGGCGTCTTCGCCAAGGCCGAATAGGTCCCGGACAACGCGCTCATCCAGCTCAATGCGTGCAGAGTCAATGGCACAGCAATAGAAGGGCTGGAATTTCCGATCCCTGAAGTCGCGCCAGATCGCTTGCGTCTCGTCGAGTTGCCAAGATGCCAGCTTTCGAACATCAAGAGTATCTAGAGTTTCTAGCATCCCCTTATTTCCTCTACCCCTGCCTGCTTGAGACCTATTGGAATGGTTCGAATTGAGCAGTAGTCCCAGTGAGGAGTTGCACCAGAGAGCTAAGGCGACCTCTCGTTCAGACCTCACGATGGGGTCGTCCTCGTGCACGGTTAATGTGTGCCACTGTGATACGCCCAGGGTCCTGATGTTTGTGCGCGTTGTCATGACACGCTGGGAGTTGTATCGGACATCCCGCGTGATTTGAAGCGTTCCTGACTGAGACCAAACCGACTGATGATCACGGCCTGGCTTTGGGGAAAGCCAGGCATTTGGTTCCGCGGACATGCTCTGGTGGACTGATGAGTCCAGACTCCAAATTGCAGGGAACTGAGCATCTCCACTCCAGCCGTGGTAAGCGTCGAACATGCCAAGGGAGCCTCGGATTCTCCGGTCCTGGGGGCCAACGTTACACACTTGTCCCATAGCTGCGATCGGGACATGCCCGGCAACTTGACCACCGTCTTCATTCCAGAGTTCACCCCTCTCAAGGCCTGCAGCGAATTGGCTAGTCAGTGCTTGCCGCCATTTGGCTGTCGACCAGGGCGATTCTCCAATCGGGCCATCCACAATCTCGCCCCACTGTTCGCCGCCGACCATCAGTGGGCTACCGCCCACGGGCGGACCGTCGGACCGGTGGAGGGGAATTGAAGCCGCCGCATTCAAAGCCCGAACCAATGCCAAGGCATCTGTTTCTGAGTATGGTGCCCGCCAGAGGTTGACGAACCTTCCACGCCCCGTTGGACCTTCTCCGTCAGGCAACCTTCGCCCGACCAGCAGCGTCTCGGCTATGGCCGTGTCGTAAGACATGGAGAGGAGATCCGGGTCGTGGGACGAGACGACGAATTCGATCTCGTATCTCGATGCCAACATCTGGCGGACTTCACGCCACGACTCGCCGGACAAGGCCGTAACGGGCAGCACCAGGGCAATGCGACCGCCGGGCTTCACAATCCGGTCCGCCAGCACCGAAAATGACGAACCGTGTCCGGCTATCTGGTTGGCTGCCGTACCCTTCAGCAGGGCAGAAGTACGCTTGGCTATGGCCTGTTGTGACTCGGTATCTCCTTCCGGTAGGGAGAATACACGAGCAATTGCTTCCTCCTTGCCTCCATCGCTGCCCCGCCGGGTAAAGGGGGGATTGCTGATAACCAGATCAGCACTCGGACGATGAACTATGCCTCCCTCGCCGCTTGCCGCCCCTATCTGCTCTTCGGTTGTTGAGAAGAAGGACTGCGTTTCGGGCGCTTCCAGCCAGTCCAGCGAGCCGAGCCATATCTTGCTGTCAGAGTCCTTGCCCAATCTAAGGGTGTGCAGTTGCATCTGCTCGAACTTCACCGAAGGCGACATCGCTGCCAGTGTTGCCGCGGTCAGGTGGATGGCAGCCTGCACTACGTCCGCCCCGGTAATGACCTTTTCGACCAGAGCTTGATGGAGTAACTGGTCATCAGAATCGCCGGCAGCTGTAGTCGAGTGGTTCTGGACAATCTGCCGGTACGCAGCCATGAGCAGCGTCCCCGTTCCACAAGCAGGGTCAACCACGCACAGCCTGGACAGTTCTTCGCGACTATTCCAATCGACGTGCGGCCATCTGTCTTGGGACAATGCAAGTCCCGCAAGGAGCGTGGATGCAGGGATGCTCGTGTAGAACGCGGCCAGCAGCTTCCTCTCCGAGATCAGCCGGTTGAATATCCTCCCTGCAAGGTCGTGGCGTCCAACGGCGCCCATGCCCAGCATCGTGGCGGCAGTCCTGGCGCATTCGTCAAGCACATCCGCCGCTTCTACTTCGGAGAGCTCCTGCACCACGTTCCTGGCCATGCTGAATATCGGATAGTAGTCGATGCTGAGAATGTGCCCCCATACTTGCAACAGCGCCAGACGTGAGAAGCGTCCGTCTCGCATCGCCGCACTCACCGGCTGGAAGGCCACTTCGCTGCTGGCCAGCCTCTCTTGGAACACCATCGCGTTGATGATGACCAGCGCGGCCATGTTGGCTGCTTCGTCGCTTGGCTCGGTGCCAAAGATTCTCGAGACTCGTCCGAGTGTCCCTGGGGAAGAATAGAGGCGCGAACCTGCTCGCCTCGCCCCTTCGTCGAGGGCGTCGACCGCTTCTTCAAGGTCACCGGATGGCGGGCTTGTCCGTTGGATCGCGTTCCCGAACTCGATTGCAGTCCCACTGAGCTCAGGTCCGGAAGTGCCGTCAATTCGCCATTCCTGCCACACCAACGTCGCGCCCGCCATGCGTTCGTACAGGTGTTGCTGGCTCACCGACCGTATCCTTTCGGGAACCGTGACAGCGAAGACGTTCTGGATCCGTTGTCCGCCAATCTCAATGCCAAGACGGGAGAGGGCGTCCGCTTCCACGGACAGGGCAGGTTCAAGCTCGGTTTCTAGGATCACAGACCCAGCAGGCAGGCGGACGATGATGTCTGGACGCCTGCCGTCGTGCAGCGTTTCAGCGACCGCTGACAGACCACACCGGTCCCGAAGGAATCGGGCCAGCGTATCGTTGATGATGCTCTCGTGGCTGCGGTCGCCGTCGGTAGCAGTTGTCATTTCAGGAGCAGTGTCCTTGTTGCGTTCGTGTTGTTGGGGGCTAACATTGCGGGCGATCCCTATGCAGTGGGCAGGGGCTGGTAGCGTTCGACCTGTATTCTGCCTTCACCCTTGCGCGCTTCAGCCAGATCGTATGCAGTCTGACGGCTCAACCAAAAGTCTGCGCTGGACCATCCAGCCTTCTCCAGGCGGATGGCCATGTCGGGCGAGATTCCTGCGTGACCGTTCAACACCCGCGAAAGGGTGTGACGGGCAACCCCCAGAACCTTCGCTGCCTCGGTAACGCTCAGGCCGAGAGGGTCCAAGCAGTTCTCCCTGACGCTGCGACCTGGGTGGGGCGGATTCTTCATAGGCATGGTCATTCTCCTTGTCAGTGGTAGTCGACGAGATCAACGTCGTACACGTCGCCAGCTTCAAACCTAAAGGTGATCCGCCAGTTCCGGGTGATCGAAATGCTCCACAACCCTTCACGGTCCCCTCTGAGTGGATGCAGTCTATATCCCGGCAGATCGAGATCGCTCGGTTTACCGGCGACATCCAGGTCCGCCAGGGCGAGGGCGATTCGGTCCAACTGGTCGGCCGCTATCCTGCTGGGGTCGTCTCGCTCATAGAGCCGCCTCAACCCTCGATGGCGAAACGAACGGATCATGGACTAATTATGCCGTGTGCCGATACAGCTAACAATGGATTCGTTATTCTGCCCCACGCTGACACAGCACAAGTGCAAAGTGTCCGACCTGCGGGAAGTCCTTGTAAGTCTCTAGCCACTCCCCTGATTCCGGCTTGAAATCGTAGGACGGTCAGCAGGTGTCCACCTATGGGCCATCCATCTCTCGCCAGTCGGCGTCCCTCAGTGCTCCATCACCGTGCCGCCGTTCGAGTTGATCGACTGCCCGTGAATCCACGAAGATGCCTCCGTGCAGAGGTATGCGATCAGGCCACCAACTTCCTCCGGCGTGCCGTTCCGGCCAATCGGGTTGCCGGCGGCCATCTTCTCCCAGGTATCGTCGTCCTTCAGGTCCGACATCCGGTGCGTATCAACCGCTCCCGGGCACACACAGTTGACGTTGATGCCGTGGCCGCCCAGCTCCCGCGCCATCGACTGCGTCATCCCAACCATCGCGAAGTTCGCGGCGTTGTATGCCAGCGTGTTCGCGCTTCCCCGCTTTCCCGCAGTCGACGAGATGTTGACGATCTTCCCGCCGTCGCCCTGCTCGATCATCAGCTTGATGGCCTCTCTCGTACACAGGTAGGTGCCCGTGATCTTCACGTCCACCACGCGCTGGAACAGATCGGTCGGCAGGTCGATGATGGGTACCCTGTCCGCGCCGCGTGCCAGGGCCGCGTTGTTAACCAGGATGTCCACGCGCCCCAGCGTGTCCACGGTCTCGCGGAACATGCGGAGCACGTCCTCCTCGTTGGAAACGTCTCCGACCAGAGCCAGCGCCTTCCGGCCCATCTCCCGGGCCTCATCGGCCACGCTCTCGATGTCGCGCCAGCCGATCTCCTTCTCCTCAGGCGGATACCTTGACGGATCGCGGCCCGTGCCGGTCACCACAACGTCTGCGCCAAGCTCCGCCAGCGCAAGCGCCGCCGAACGCCCGATGCTTCGCAGCCTTCCCGCTCCGGTAACTATCGCCACCTTGCCTTCTAGTTCTGCCATCTCCATCCTCCTGTGCCGTGGAGTGCCGGACAGGGTACAGGCAACGCCGCATCGGGTACAGACAGCCCATTTCTGCCAACGCCGTCATAGCGGCGGAGGCTGGCATGACGGGGGAAGGAAGTGCAGGACGTGGCTGGGAATCCGTTCACCCAAACCGCCCCTTACACTCTGGGAACTAGTGTGCTAAAATGTGAGCATGAACTTCATCAGCCATCTTATGAGCATTTCGCGGAGCCTGAGACTGACTCGTACCTCGACACGAGGTGGGGCTATGGCCATGTTGCAAAAGCGTTGCATCCCTGCCGTGATACTGATGCGTTCAGGTTGCATTGGTGCTGCCCCGGCGCTGCGAACTCTCCTCCGTCCCAGCTACGAAATGCAGCAAAATGCAACACATTTCATTCAACGGCGCTTGGAGAACTCTTCTAATTGCCTTACATCACACTCGGGCGAAGCCAGTCCGATGTGCCAGGACCAGGGAACGCTGCGGGCTACAGAGAGCCTCATGAGAGCCCTGCCTCAGATGCTGGGGGCCTTAACTCGCGCCACGGTGTCGCCTGTTCGAAGGCGTGGGCCGCACGAAGCATCGTCTGTTCGTGCATCGCGGGAGCCATGATCTGAAGCCCGACCGGAAGCCCGTCGGAGAGCCCGGCCGGTACCGAGATGCCCGGAATGCCTGCGATGTTGGCGGGGAACGTGAACATGTCGTTCAGGTACATCTGCACAGGGTCGTCAACCTTGGCGCCGATGTCGAACGCAGTCGTCGGACTGGTCGGCCCCACGATGACGTCAAATCTCTCGAACGCCTCTTCGAACTCAGCCCTGATCAGCGTCCTCACCTTCTGCGCCTTCAGATAGTAGGCGTCGTAGTAGCCCGCCGACAGCGCGTACGCGCCCAACATGATCCTGCGCTTCACTTCGGGCCCGAACCCATCCTGTCTTGTCAGTTCCAGCGCGTCCCACATGCCTTCGTCCCCAGCGTGCGAGTACCCGTACTTCACGCCGTCGTACCGGGCCAGGTTCGCGCACGCCTCCGAAGGCGCGATGATGTAGTACACCGCCAGCGCGTTCGGTGTGTTGGGCAACGAGGTCTCCTCCACGTCCGCGCCGAGGCCGGTGAGAACGTCGATCGCCTCCCGCACCGCGCGCTCGACACCCGCTTCCATTCCGGGCACGAAGTACTCCCTCGGCACGCCCACTCGCATCCCCTCGATGCCGCCGTCCATGCTGGCTGCGTAGTCCGGTACGGGCGCGTCGATCGAAGTCGAGTCCCTCGGATCGTGGCCCGCGATTGCGCCCAGCACGGTTGCGGCGTCCTCCACGGTCGACGTGATCGGCCCAATCTGGTCCAGCGAGCTGGCGAACGCCACGAGGCCGTACCTGCTGACAAGGCCGTATGTCGGCTTCACGCCAACAACGCCGCACAGCGCCGCCGGCTGCCTCACGCTGCCTCCCGTATCGGAGCCGAGCGAGAACGCGCACTGCCCCGCCGAAACCGCGGCCGCGGGTCCGCCGCTGCTGCCGCCTGGTACCTTCGAGGTATCCCAGGGGTTGTGTGTCGGATGGAACGCTGAGTTCTCGGTCGAGGAGCCCATCGCGAACTCGTCCATGTTGCCCTTGCCCAGGAGCACGGTTCCCGCCGCTCGAAGCCGCTCGGCCACCGCCGAATCGTACACGGGCACGAAGCCGCGCAGCATCCGTGAGGAGCACGTGGTCTCCACGCCGCGCGTGCACAGGTTGTCCTTCAGCAGCATTGGAATGCCGGTCAGCGCCGCGGCGTCACCGGCAGCGATACGCGCGTCGGCTTCCCGGGCCTGGTCGATGGCCGCGTCAGCCGTCACGGTCACGAACGCGCGAATCGCCGGCTCAGTCGCCTCGATCCGCTGGAGGTAGGCGCTCGTCAGCTCCTCTGCCGAGACCTCGCGGCGGTCCAGAAGCCGCCGCGCCTCCGAGATCGCGAGTCCGGGAAGGTCACTCGACTTCAGTTGAGTCTCCCGCATCCAGAAGCACAGCCCTGATCCTCACGAAGTCATCCTGCCGTTGCGGAGCGTTGGCCAGCGCGTCCTCGGCGGGAATGCCGGAGCGTGGCTCGTCAGGTCGCGTCACGCTCGTTATGCCTGAGGCATGCCCCGTCGGCTCGACGCCCTCGGTGTCTACGCGCTCCAGCACCGTGAACTGTACGAGAATGTCGGAGAGTTGCCTTCGCATCGTTTCGAGTTCATCGTCCGTGAAGCGCACGCGGGCGAGCGCGGCAATGTGCCTGACGTCTTCGAGGGAGAGTTCCACAGTGTGGCCTTTGCGCTGGGCAGACTTGATCGTGCCGGGGATTGTCGGCCTGTATTCTACTTCGCGGAGGCTGAGGGCGCAGACTTCAGGCGGCGTGCGCCGGCTATCGCCGTCCGAACCGCTTCCGGACCGCAAGCGCACCTACTCCCGCGATCAGGAGCGCCGCCGAAAAGTCCATCATCCCGTTCGCGCCGCCTGTGCCCGTGCAGCCGCCTCCGGACTGCTCTGCCGCCTCGTCCGTTCCTGCGTCGTCGTCCGGCGCCGGTTCGGCGGAATCGGCAGCATCCGGCTCTTCCACGCTCTCCGAGCTTGCAGTCGTCTCTGCCTCCTCGTCGTCGCCCGAAAGGACGGCCTGGGAGCCGATCGTGTACAACTCGATTGTGGGCTGGGCCTCGGCGGTGGGCCGCGCGACGATCTCGGAGGCAACGTAATCGGGAGCGCCGACGGCCTCCCGCCACAGCGTGTCAAGCTCTTCCAGCGTGAGGCCGTAAACTTCTTCGACCGCCGTGTCGATGCGCTTGCCGCCCTTCAGAGTCGCCATCAGCTGGCGCATTCTGTCAGGCCCGTACACGTACACCATGTAGCTGACAATGCTCCGGGACTGGCCATAAAAGATGATTGCCTTCTCAGGGTCTCCCGGCATCGCCTGCATGTGTATGACCGGCAGGAGTTGGTTTGTCTCGATCGCGAACTCCAGCGCGACGTCGTAGGAGAAGCTGGGCTCCGGGTTGCCGAACTCTGCCAGCCCTTCATTGAGCCACGAAGGCACGAAGCCCACGCGGCCCGCGCCTGCCCGGTCCACAAGGATGTGAATGACTTCGTGGCCCGCCGTGCCGAGAGCAAGCCTGCCGCTGCCCAGCACCAGCACCACGTTGTAATCGCCAAACGCCCTTCCCTCCGTGATCAGCTCACGGCCCGTTGTGGCGCTTCGCGGCGGCATGCTGCTGAGCATCTCGCGGTTGTTGTTGTAGATCGTGACCCGCATTGGCACAGAAATGTCTGCGCCCAGCAGCGGCCCCATAAGGTCGATGGTCTTTATCACCGCGTCGAGCACGTTCTCGGCGCGCCTCTTCACCGGCCCGTGGTACGCAACCGTGACCGGTCCCTCAGAAATCTCTTCCCAGGTGAACCGGGGGTCCTGGTACACGAAGTCTTCCGGCTCGGTCACCAGGACGTTGCCGTCGGCGTCCTCAATTTCGAAGCGGACATGCAGAAGGGACCCAGGCGGGATATAGCGGGCGGATGTATTCGTACGCCAGAAAAGCTCGCCGTCCACCACTGTCGCAGCTTCGAACTCGAGGTAGTCTTTGACTTCGGCCGCTCTTGGCAGTGCTGCCTTGAACTTCACCGAAACAGACTCGATCTCGGACTCGCTCTCAACATTGAGCTGGAAGAAGATGCCTTCGGGAAACTGCGACGTGATGGCGGTGGAGTGGACAACGATCGGACCGTCTTCGGCCGATGCCGACGGGGCTATCAGCAGGGCCGCTGCCGCCGCCGCGAGTCCAAGCGCGAGCGCCCTCCACCCGCGGCGCGCGCGTTCTCCAAATAGCGATCTCATACACACATCCTGTCTCAGAGGCTTCGTCCGGTCAACATTGATTACGTTCGGCCTTCATGCGCGGTTCTTGCAATTCTACTCGGACGCCCCCGCCACCTTCACTGTGTAGGAGGTTGGCTGGTGAGTCCCAAGCGTAACCGGAGACACAGCCAGCACGATCCTTTCGAACTCCGTTCCGAGGCCCTCTATGGACGTGCGACCACGGTTTTCAGAATCCAGTTCCAGGTCGAAGACCTCGAAGTTCTCGTCACCACGGTCGGCAATGACCTGGACGGCGAACCTCTGGGGCAGCCTGTTCTGGATGCGTGCGAATCCCGCCGCAATCCAGCCCCGGCCTTCCTCCGCATCGTCGAAGAAGCCGATCTCCGGCAACGAGATGTCGTCGATAACGAGCCCGTCCGAGTGAATCGCGCCATCGGTTATGTACTCGAACCGCACCAGAATCTCGCTGCCGGCGTACTCGGAGAGGTCTACCGTCTCCGCCACCCACCCCCTCGAGTCGCCGGTGTATCCTGGCCCGTAGGCGTTACCAAGCTTGTCCGCGTCGCTCGCGTGTTCCGGATGCAGAATGCGCCACGTGCGGCCGCCGTCATCAGAGACTTGCAGGTAAGCGTAGTCCCAGCCTTCCTCAATGTCGTACCAGGCCATGTACTCGAGCGAAGCCCTGGAAGTTCCGGTGAGATCGAACTCTCTGGTAAGCGTTGTGTCGATCGCGTCACCCTTGTTGCTCCACCAGCACCATCGGCCGCTGTAGCAGCTGTCGTCGAAGATCGTCGTCTCGGTTGCGCCCGCAAACTCAACCGTGAAGTCGTCTACGAACGGCCGAATATCGATGTATCTGGCGCTGAACTGGCTTGCCTCTCGAGACTGTTCTCCCTCACCGGAGAAATCTCGTGTCCTTGCTCTCCCGCTCTCCAGGCCGGCATACCCGTAGCGGCCTTCAGGCGCGTTAACGTAGTTCGCGACGACCCAGTCCTTGAACACCTGCGTGAAGTCGGTGCCGCGTTTCCTCAGAAAGGAGTCCACTCCCAACTCCCCGTCCGCCTGCTCTCGCAAAAGCTCGCCGATTGCCTCGACCCCGCCGAAGTGCGTGCTCAGATACACGAAAAACCGGTGTGCGCCCTCATAGTGAGCAAGCGTGCTTCGGGACTCGTAGTCCATGTAGTTGAGCTGAACGCCTGGGTTCGACAGGAACGAGCTGTGCCTGTCCCCGAACGTCGGATAGCCTGAGACGTCGACAGCAAACTCCGCCAGACCCTCATCGAACCAGGCCTCATCTGAGTTGTCATAGTTCGCTTGCACGGCATGCATGAACTCATGCGCGAGGACGCGTAAGTACGGTTCAGGACCGAAGTCAAGGAACTTGTCCGCGCTGATGTAGACCATCTCCCGCTGATTGCTGTACGGATGCACCTGGACCGTGTGCGCGTCAGCGTAGCTGAACAGCCCGCCGACTCGGTTCAACTCGGTGTTCAGCACTGTCAGCCTGGGATCGCCGTCCACGCCGGGCGACCGGATGTCCCCCAGCGCGCTCGTAATCTCATGCCTGACCCGGTCCTCGAAGACCTCGGCAGCCTCCATGAGGTCGTCGACCGGCAGCGCCAAGTCCGGATGCACGTACCAGTACGCGTTGTCGCTGACATGCTCCAGCACGGCCGTGACGGTGTAGTTTTCGTCGTTGAACGCGTCGTAAACGAAGAACGTGTCGCTCTCTCCGATCTTCCTTGGCCCCGTTGGAGTAGCCAGGACGCGTGGAGGTGGGTTGTCCAGGCCGGTGCGCAGGCGCGTGGCCGCCTCATGGAGGTCGAGATCCGGCGGCACAGGAATTTCGTCGTAGCCAATGTCATCGCCGCCGTACTCACTGGCGGCAAAGGAGTCAGAGTCGTCCGCGCTGTCCTCGTCGTTGGCAGCTTCGCCTGACGCCTGACCAGCGCCCGCGCTTCCAGCAAGAGGCTGGTCTGCCACTTCGGTCTCCGCGTCGACCGCCGGAGTTCCGGAAGTTAGCGACTGGCTTGCACGATCCTGCCCTTCGGACGTCTGGGTTGGCGGGCTGTCGTCAGAACCGCAGGCGACCCCAAGGACGTAGAGTGTCAGCAGGAGTCCTGCGGACAAGACGACCCATTGGGCCAAGCGCGCTGGTACGGATATTGTGCTCACCTTCAATGTGTATCATAAGCTGGGCCGCGAAGGGACACTTGCATAGAGTTGCCTTCGGAGGCCCAATTGCAGGTGGGGGCGAGTGTGCATGGCATGGCCTGGATTGATGAAGAAGACCGGTTGAACATTACTGACCCCGGCATCCTGTACGTACCCTTCGCCTGCAGTTCGTCATAGACAACATCCTTCATTCAATAGGCATTTCTTGGGAAACTTCACTGCATTGACCAGGCGCGGTCTGCCCTTTGCGCTGGCATTCACGGCAGTCTTGGCTGTTGCATGCGGCGACAGCGAGGACGATACTGCCGCGCTCGTGTTGCAGACCCCGCCTCCTGGCGCTTCTCCAGTCGCGCCGGCGGAATCTACCCCCTCAGCGTCGTCACTCCTTGCTAGCGCCGCGGCCTGCGAGACGCAGGAGGCAGAGTTTCCCCAGGAGTTCATTACGCAGTCGGTAGAACCAGGCTCGCTGGCCAAGGCCAGACGCTGGCACACAGCCACCGTGCTTGCCGACGGCTCCGTTCTTGTCGTGGGTGGTCAGGTGAGGGGAGGCGTAACCGGCTCAGCGGAGCTTTACAATCCGAGCACCGCCAATTGGGAGATTCAGCATTACATGGGCAACCGGCGCGTCCATCACTCCGCAACTTTGCTGGGAAGCGGCGAGGTCTTAGTGGTCGGCGGTCAGCCGAGCATCTTCAATTGTCCCGTAGCCAGCGCCGAACTCTACAACGTAACCAATGGAGACTGGAGCACGACCGCCGGCCCCAACGAGGCGCGAAGATCGCACGAGTCCATTCTTCTTCGAGATGGGCGCGTTTTCATAACCGGCGGCATGACGCTCGTGTTCGGCGGCGTCACCGCCTCGTCGGAGACTTACGACCCTGGGACGGCGGACTGGAAAACGGTCGGCCCAATGTCGACGCCCAAGTGGGGCCACACACTGACTCTGCTCGAGGACGGCCGTGTTGTCGCCATTGGTGGCAGGGGGGAAAGCGGTGGCTATCTAGGCGTGATAGAGGTGTTCGACCCCCAATCGCAGACCTGGTCTGAGGCGGCGCAGCTGCAGTCGCCGAGGGCAGGTCACTCGGCCGTGTTGGCCCCAGACGGCACTATCGCCGTAGTAGGCGGGGTCCCTTCAGGGGACACCGTGGAGATCTTCGATCCCGATACTGGAGAACTCGAAGCGGGACCCTCGATAGGCTTCGGATTTCAGTACCACAGCGCAGTGATGTTGTCGGACGGCCGCCTCCTGTTGGGTGGAGGCGCAGGCGATGAGTCTCCGGTCTCCTCCCGGACAAGCATCTACGATCCGGGAGCCAGGACATGGGTCGACATCAAGTCGATGACCTATAGCAGACTCGAGCACGCATACTCCCTGCTGCCGGACGGCCGCGTGATCGTTACAGGAGGTCGAAACCTTGTCGGCCCCATTGATGACGCAGAGGTCTACGACCCAGCCAAGGATGAATGGAAGATAGCTGGAGCAGCCTTCAAACAGTAGCGTCCCTCGTCTAAAGCTTCATTCGGGTATACTCCCGGCCCATCGGACTGTTCACTCAATCTGCGGCTTGGGAGGCGGAGCGGTGCGGCCCAGGCAAATCACAGGCCTGATTGCGGGGGCTCTGGCGATACTGTGCCTCGCCGCGTGCTCCAATTCCGCCGACGACTCAACAGAGTCTGTAGCCGTCGCCGAGACCCCCAACCCGCAGGCGGCCGCCTCCACTCCGGATCCGAAAGCCCTTCCCGCCGGCAATTCGACGATGGGCATCCCGCGCCGTCTTCATACCGCCACGATAACGAACAACGGCGATGTTCTGGTGATCGGCGCCATGGACTACGAGCTCAATGGAGTGGACTCTGTGAGCATCTACAGGCCCGGCACTCATCTCTGGACGGAAGGCGCCAGCATGGACCTCGGACGCGGGCTGCACACGGCCACTCTGCTAAAGGACGGTCTAGTCCTGGTAACCGGAGGGGGCGACGTCTCCGGTGGCTTTAGCGGGACCGAGCTTTACGATCCGCAGACCGACACCTGGACTTCGGCCGGCAACATGTCACGCCCGCGCGCTCTCCATACGGCCACCCTGCTGCCAGACGGTCGGGTGCTGGTTGCGGGCGGATGGACCGGTCGCAGCAGCCTCTCCACGGCCGAGATCTACGATCCTGCATCCGGCCACTGGAGGATGGCGGCGCCGATGGTCCGTGCCCACGGCTCCCACACGGCAACGCTGCTTAAGGATGGCAGGGTCCTGGTGGTCGGGGGCGGCAACAACGGTGTGCTTCACCTTAGGGTGCAGACTTACGATACGAAGTCGAATCTATGGCGGCTGGGCGCTGCGATGGCCAATGCCCGCGGATTCCACACTGCAACTCTATTGCCGGACGGCCGGGTCCTCGTGACCGGTGGACTGACGATGAAGAATGAGGCCATCGACTCGGCGGAACTTTATGATCCCGTCTCGGATAGCTGGACGCTGGTCTCCAGTATGTACACTGCGCGGGGCGATCACACCGCCACTCTCCTGCAGGACGGTCGAGTGCTGGTAACCGGTGGCAAGAACCGCGCCGGCCCGATCGGCACTTCCGAACTATTCGATCCCGACACGGGCGAATGGTCCGTCACAGGGACCTTGGAGGAGGCGCGCTCGGCACATACGGCCACGCTCATCGAAGGTGGTCTCGTGCTCGTCACCGGTGGAGTTAGCGAGGACGGAGACGCCCTGGCCTCGTCAGAGCTGTTCGATCCTGTGACCGGTCTGTGGTTCGACCCCCAGGAGTACGCCAGGCTGGGCCCTTCCGATGCGCCGCCGGATGTTCACGCCCGGCTGTCCCTTGGCGCGTCCGCGATGCACTGAATCACCGCGGCCGATTTAACCCCGGTCAACTCCGGTTGAACCGGTTCATGGCCGCATCCACTCCTTCCGCGAGCACCGCCAACACCGCCTCGGCTGCCCGGTGGATACCTTGCTCGATTCGCGCCGCGTCCGCTTTCGAGGCGCGCCCCAGGACGTGCTGAACGGCGCCGCCGCGAGAGGGTCGTCCCACTCCAATCCGCACACGGGGGAACTCCTGCGTGGACATGCTCTCGATGATCGACTTGATGCCGTTGTGACCGCCGCTTCCGCCCTTGGGCCTGATCCGCAGCACACCGGGGTCGAGGTCCATATCGTCGTAGATGACAAGAATCTCGGATGGCTCCAGGTCGTACTTGGCCGAGATTTCACGCACTGCTAGCCCGCTCTTGTTCACGTAGGTCATCGGCTTAGCCAACGCCACGGGTGTGAGTTCGATGGTCGCTGCCTCGGCTGCGTAGTGCCTGCTGCCGGCGAGTGGCCCGGCGCCATGCCGTTCCGCAAGCAGATCGACGCAGTGGAAGCCGACGTTGTGCAGGGTGTCCGCGTACTCGTTGCCGGGATTGCCGAGGCCCACAACTGCAAACTCAGGCGGGTCTTGACGGCTCCTGATCCGGTCAAGCAGCCGTCCTAACATGAGGGCTGAGCGCCATCGGATGATGGAAGACTTGGGATCGGCAACTTACTCGAGCTCTATGTCCCCGCTTCGACCGCCAGTCTTGCGCACAAGCCGAACGCCGTCGATCCGCATGGCCCTGTCGGTTGCCTTGCACATGTCGTAGATGGTCAGGGCTGCGGTGCTGACGGCGGTCAGCGCCTCCATCTCTACGCCTGTCCTGGCGTGCGTTCTCGCGGTGGCCGTGATCTCGACCGAAGACTCCTCTTCCTCCAACTCGAACTCCACGGTGATCTGGTCCAGCGGCAGAGGATGGCACAGCGGGACCAGCGAAGAGGTGGCCTTAGCGCCCGTGATTCCCGCAACCATTGCGATGCCGAGGACATCCCCCTTCTTGACGGCGTTATCCTTGATCAGCGAAAGGGTTTGTGACGCCATGCGCACTCTGCCCTTCGCCACTGCCATCCGGTCAGTGGGTTCCTTGTCGCCAACGTCCACCATGCTGCCCTTGCCTTCCTGGTCGACATGTGTCAGCCGGGAGTCGGGTTCCGTCTTGTCGCCCGCCCTGCTCTTCGCCTCAGCGCGAGCCCGGCGGTCGACCCTCTCGTTCATCTCATTGCCTGCGTGAGCCTTGACCCACTCCCAGGTGACTTCCCGTCCGGCTATCTCCGCGTCCAGCAAATCCCACAGGTCGTTGTTCTTCTTACGCTTCCATCCGCGGGTCATCGTGTTCACGAGGTAGCGGCTGTCGCTGAAGACTTGCGCGGGCTTCCCCTCTGCAACCCCTCGGAGGCCCTCTATCGCGGCCGTCAGTTCCATGCGGTTGCTGGTAGTGTTGTCTGCGCCGCCCGAAAGCCGGTTGGTCTCTTCGCCATCTGTGAGGACGATGGCGGCCCAGCCGCCGGGCCCGGGATTGCCAATGCAGGAGCCGTCTGTGTAGACCTCTATTCGTGACATCGCTCGGCCAGAAAGTCTCTCAATAGCCGTTTGTGCATGGGTGCGACAGGCTCAACCGCCGATGTGGTACATCTCCACCTTCTTTGGTGAAGGCCCGGTCATCGCGGCGCGCTCCTCTGAATACCGGTCGATTCTCGCTCCCCATGTACTCCGGACGATGGCTTCGATCTCATCGTCGCCGGCTCCCTTACGCAGAGGGTCCCGAAGGTCGGTACCCTTCGAGGCGAAGAGGCACGTGAACAGCATCCCTTCCGGGGACAGCCGCATTCGCGTGCAGTCCCCGCAGAACGGCTTGGTGACGGACGCGATAACGCCGATTTCCCCGCCGCCGTCCCTGTAGCGATAACGCAGCGCGACCTCTCCACGGTAGTTCGCCTCAATTGGCTCGATTGGCATCTCCGCATCAATCGCGGCCAGGATCTCGTCGGCGGACACGACATCGTCCATGCGCCAGCCGTTGAGCGTGCCGACGTCCATGTACTCGATGAACCTGACTATGTGGCCACGCTCCTTGAAGTAGCGCGCGAGGTCCACGATTGTGTGGTCGTTCACGTCCTTCTGGACTACGGAGTTGATCTTCATCGGCCCAAATCCGGCACTCTCCGCCGCCTCTATTCCGGCAAGCACGGTGTGTACGCCGAAGCCACGCCCGTTCATCTTCTTGAAGATGTCGTCATCCAGCGTGTCCAAGCTAATGGTGAGCCGGTCGAGCCCGGCGTCTCGCAGCTTCTCCGCCTTGGATGGAAGCAGATACGCGTTGGTGGTCATGGTGAGGTCCGACACGCCCTCGACCTGTGCGAGAGTCGCGATAAGCTTCTCGATGTCCTTCCTCACGAGCGGCTCGCCGCCGGTGACGCGCGCCTTAACGGCGCCGAGGCGAACGAGCAGCCGCACCAGCCGGGTGATCTCCTCGAATGTCAGCAGTTCGTTTCTAGGAAGGAACTGGTACCGTTCTCCAAAGATCTCCGCCGGCATACAGTACGTGCACCGGAAGTTACAGCGGTCGGTCACGGAGATTCGGAGGTCCCGCAAGGGCCTCCCGTATACGTCCGTCATATCGTTTGAGGGTAAGTTACCGGTTGTCATGAAGGGGTCCTCGCCGCGCGGACCGTGGACCAATTATAGCGTGCTCGGCACGCGCGTCCCCGCTAGCTTACATGGGGAGGGCAGTTCGTTGACACTGTTCTCGGCCGGGCAATATACTGTGGCATCCTCAGGAGATGGTCAGGGCGACCCCGATGCATCCCAAGCAGGCTCGAAATGCCGAGGTGCGTGACTAGTGAGCGACCATACATGCCAGGTCGCCGAACCACAGTACACTTCCCCCATCTTCCCAGCATACTCTAACCCCTCAGAAAAGCCACGCTGCTGCGGCAGTCTAGACCCGGCGTGTGCGCGAATTCTTCCGAAGAGTTCACAGCTTGACTAAGTTCATCTTCGTCACCGGAGGTGTCGTCAGTTCCGTTGGGAAGGGGATCAGCGTCGCCTCAATTGGGAGGCTTCTCAAGAGCAGAGGCGTCTCCGTGTCCCTGATGAAACTCGATCCTTACCTGAACGTTGACCCCGGCACCATGTCTCCTTACCAGCACGGCGAGGTTTTCGTAACTGAGGACGGCAGCGAGACAGATTTGGACCTTGGCCATTACGAGCGGTTCATCGACGTGAACCTGACTCGCCTCTCGAACGTTACCGCTGGCCAGATATACAGCGAGATTCTGTCGAAGGAGCGCCGCGGCGAGTTCCTGGGCGCAACGATCCAGACGATCCCGCACGTAACCGACGCGATCAAGGCAAGGATGAAGCGGCTTGCTTCTGAGAGCCATGCCGATGTGATTGTCGTTGAGGTCGGGGGCACGGTTGGCGACATAGAGGGCCTTCCCTTCCTTGAGGCCATCCGGCAGATGCGCAACGAGGTCGGTAGGGACAACGTGGTGTACATCCACGTCACTCTCCTGCCATTCATCTCTTCCACGAGCGAGTTGAAGACCAAGCCCACGCAGCACAGCGTGCGTGAGCTTCGAAGCATCGGCATCCAGCCCGATCTGATCATCTGCCGCAGCGACGAACTGGTCCCGGAAGACATCAAAGACAAGATTTCGGTCCACTGCGACGTGCCGCTTCACGCGGTCATATCTCTGCCCACCGCCGACACCGTTTACGAAGTGCCGCTTATCCTCGAGGACGAGGGCCTCGGCCGGCTGATAGGCGATGCTCTCCTCCTGCCAGTGCCCGAGCGCGACATGGTCGAATGGCGCGCCATGGTCGACGAGATCACGGAGCCCAAAGAGACACTGCCCATCGCAATAGTCGGCAAGTACGTCGATCTGGAGGACTCGTACATATCCGTGAAGGAAGCTCTCCACCACGCCAGCCTCTCCCACGGACTGGATGTCGAAGTGGAGTGGGTCTCCTCGGAGCAGATTGAGATCGACGGCCCTGAGCGGCTGCTGAGCCGCGCCTGCGGAATCGTCGTCCCGGGCGGCTTTGGGCCGCGCGGCATTGAAGGCATGGTCAGCACCGCCGCCTATGCCAGAGTCCACGAGGTCCCGTACTTCGGGCTTTGCCTAGGCATGCAGGTCATGGTCATAGAGGCTGCCCGCTCCCTGCTTGGACATCCCGAAGCAAACTCCACCGAGTTCGATCCCGGCACGCCTGATCCGGTGATCGACCTGATGCCAGATCAGAGATCGGTCACGGACATGGGCGGCACGATGCGTCTTGGCGTGTATCCCTGCGATCTGGTCAAGGGCACGCGGGCGTACGCCGCCTATCAGCAGGACCAAGTGTACGAGCGCCACCGGCACCGTTTTGAGTTTAACAACGCCTATATGGAGGCACTCGAACAGGTTGGGCTCAGCCCCAGCGGCATTTCTCCTGACGGAAGGCTCGTGGAAATCGCCGAGTTGGACAGGGAGAAGCACCCGTTCATGCTGGGCGTCCAGTTCCATCCTGAGTTTCTATCGAGGCCGGACAGGCCGCACCCACTGTTCCGCAAGTTCGTTGGCGTAGCCAAAGAAGTCATCAGGGAAGGCGGGCAGCATGAATTGCCCTTGCGGAGTTAGAATGTAGTACCCTGCCGTGGCAGTGGAACTGGTTGAGTCCCTTGCGGACTCGTCCGGGTGCGGCTCGAATTGACTGACCCTCCTGCCCGTTGCGCCTCTCAACCACCAAGCATGCAGGCGCGTTGACCATTGAAATGAAACAAAACCGGCCCATTGTGATATAGTCAAAGGAGTCCCCGCTTGCGTATCTTCTTGGATACCGCCAACCTCCATGAGATTCGCCAGGCAGCTAAGCTTGGCGTCATTTCCGGAGTAACGACCAACCCATCGCTCGCCGCGAGAGAGGGTATAGGCACGGCAAGCCGCTACAGAGATTCTGTTCTGGAAATCTGTGAGATCGTGGATGGTCCCATTTCTGTCGAAGTCGTCAGTCTTGAGGCCGAGGCGATGATTGAGGAAGGTTGGGGGATCTCCCAATGGCACCACAACGTAGTTGTGAAGCTGCCAAGTACGGGGCCGGGCTTTCAGGCCATGTCCCAACTGTCGCAAGAGGATGTGAAGATTAACCAGACGCTTTGCTTCTCGGTAAACCAGGCGCTGCTTGGCGCCCAGGCCGGGTCCACATTCGTCAGTCCGTTCATCGGCAGGCTGGACGATGCTGGACACGACGGCATGGAAGTTGTGGCCGACATAGTCGAAGCTCTCGGGAACTTTGATCTGCCCACACAGGTACTAGCGGCAAGCATCAGGCACCCTTTGCACTGCGTCAACGCGGCCCTTGCGGGAGCGCACGCAGCAACAGTTCCATTCAAAGTACTGGAGCAGATGGTCAAGCATCCAATGACGTCTGCCGGGCTGGAAAGCTTCACCCAGGACTGGGAGAAGGCGGCCAGCGAATCATCTGAATGACTTGCCCACTGAGAGGGTCTAACCGGAGAAACAGATGAATCTCAACGAACTTCAGGCTATGTCCAACGAGGAGCTGCGCAAGGCCGCTGAGGGCTTGGGCGTCCTCAACGGAAACGGCTCGAATCCGAGGCGCCAGGACCTCCTGATGAGAGTTTTCCACGCATACGCAGAGAAGGACGGCCAGGCGATGGCCAGCGGCGTGCTCTCGATCGTAAACGACGGTTACGGCTTCCTCAGACAGAACGGGTCCAGCCCGGGCGGAGGCGACGTGTACGTGTCGCAGTCCCAGATCCGCAGGTTCGGCCTGCGCACTGGAGACAGGGTCACCGGAAAAGTCCGGCCGCCGAAGGACGGGGAACGTTACTTCGGCCTCGTTCGCGTGGAGGCGGTCAACACCCTGGAGCCCGAGAAGGCGCGCCACAGGCCCCAGTTCGAGTCGCTCACGCCGATCTTTCCGCTCGAGCGCATAAAGCTGGAGACGGAGCCCAACAAGCTTTCGGCTCGGCTGATCGACCTGCTCGCGCCGATCGGCCGAGGACAGCGCGGCATGATTGTGGCGCCGCCCAAGGCGGGCAAGACGACGCTCCTGAAGGACATCGCCAACGGCATCAGCGCCAACGCGCCGGACATCGTTCTGATGGTCGCGCTCATAGGGGAGCGGCCGGAGGAAGTGACCGACATGCGCCGCTCCGTTGACGGAGAGGTGTTCAGCTCCACGTTCGATGAGCCCGTCGAAGACCACTGCCGCGTTGCCGAACTCGTGCTTGAGCGCGCGAAGAGGCTTGTCGAAGGCGGCCAGAACGTCGTGATTCTGCTCGACAGCATCACCCGCCTGACCAGAGCGTACAATCTTGCCGTTCCAACAAGCGGACGCACGCTGTCCGGCGGCATCGATCCCGTGGCGCTATACCCGCCCAAGCGCTTCTTTGGCGCGGCTCGCAACACCGAAGAGGGCGGCAGCCTCACTATCCTGGCCGCATGTCTTGTGGAGACAGGCAGCCGCATGGACGACGTCATCTACGAGGAGTTCAAGGGCACCGGCAACATGGAAGTGCACCTGGACCGCAGGCTCGCCGAGCGCCGCATCTTCCCCGCAATCGATATCGATCGCAGCAGCACGCGCCGCGAGGAGCTGCTGCTGAAGGGCGACATTCTTCAAAAGGTCTGGCTGCTGCGTCGCATGGTCGGCATGATCACCGGCGATGGCGGGATGCAGGCCCTAGAAGCCACCGGAAAGGTCGTGGAGCGGCTTCGCAAGTCAAAGAACAACGACGAGTTCCTGAACAACCTCTCTAGAGATATGTAAAGCCTGGGCGCTCACGGCTCCAGCCCGCAATCCTCTGCCGTCAGTCTTGCAAGCCTTCCAGGAGGGCTCTGAGCGCCTTCCTGGCCGCGATGCCCCGGTGACTCAGCCGGTTCTTGTGCTCAGGTGAAAGCTCCGCCGTGGTTAACCCGAGTTCCGGCACGTAGAACACGGGGTCATACCCAAACCCGTTCTCGCCCCTCGGCCGGTCAGTGATCTCGCCCTCAACCGTGCCGTCCACGACTCTGACGTCCTGGCCGGGCTGGTAGATCGCGATGGTGCAACGAAACCTTGCCGTCCTCGCCTCGCCGGGATGCTCCTCTAGGGTACGCAGCAGATAGGCGTTGCGCTCATCATCTGTGGCGTCCGGCCCCGCGAAGCGTGACGAAAGCACGCCGGGGGCACCACCGAGCGCGTCGACCTCAAGGCCTGAGTCGTCGGCGATCGTGGGCAGTCCGGCCGCCTCTCCGTACTGCGTTGCCTTGAGGATGGCGTTCTCAGCGAACGTGTAGCCGGTCTCTTCGACCTCGAAGCTCACGTCGGTGTTATCCAGCGAGATCAGCCTGAACGGCGCCTCTCGAAACAACGTCTGGAGTTCCGCCAGCTTGCCCGCGTTGCGTGTGGCTACCAGCAGTGGCGGCAATTCCGTCGATCCGGGGCTCACGGACAAGTCTTGAGGCCGGGTCCGGTTAGTCGTCTCCGTCGCCGGAGACTGCGGCCGGGGACTCCGCCTTGCTTCCGTTGCGGAACGCGAAGCGCTCGAGCAGGCCGCCGACTGTGTCGCGGAAGCCGCTGTACTCCAACTCTGTGTATGGAAGCATGGCCGCGCCCGACCATCCCTGACTGCGCATCTCCATGCCCTTTCGCTGAGCTAGCGTCCGCACCTCGTCCCACGCCGGGTTGTCGAAGAAGTCGACGTGCGAGTCTGAGAAGTGGCCGTCCGCGTTGAGCGAGAATCCGACGCAGGAGACCAGCGGCAGGCAGTAGATGCCTGTGACGGCCGTGTTCAGCGGCACCGGCATGAGGGGCATCACGTGCGAGCCCCTAGCGTCGCCGCCGATGTAGTGCGCCTTGGCGTACGGCGAGGTCAGTTCCTCGGGCGCCGGAAAGATGCCCTGGTTGCGCACCAGCGCAATCGGATCGTCCTTGCCGGTGTACGTGCCCGCGATTGAGTGCAGTCGCTGAGCGGAGATCGCGGCCGCCTTCTCGCCGTGAGTTCGCGAGTAGATCGAGTCAATGCCGAACCGTTCGTTGTCGCGTAGAAGCGACGTAATCTCGTAGTAGTCCTCGGGGGTGTGCAGCTCAATGATGCTGTCACCGTCCGTGTTGTCCATGTCTATGATGTTGAATGTGAAGCCCTTGATCATCTGGGGCAGCATGAGCCCTGCGCAGTACATCGGGTCCGCGAAGCCCAGGAACATCGGGAGGTTGTAGGCGCCCGGGCCGCACTTGTCGGCCGCCAGCATGAAGAACGACTCCGCCGGCCTTGGCGCAGCCAGCGTGTGATCGAACTCGATCTCCGCCACCGCTGGTCCGGCGCCGCGAACGTTGCCGGACGGCGCGTCAACCAGCAGGTCCTGGCCGGCACCGTACAGTCCGTAGTCTCGGGCTATGTTTGTGGCCTTGATGAACGAGTCCCACGCGAACTGGTGGACATCGGTGTCATCCTCTCCCCGCGTGTGCGACATCAGGATGGCGATGTCGTCGCCCGTGTGCGAGACGAAGGCGTCGATCAGCAGCCCGCTTCGGATGGCGTTGTTGGCCTCCTTTCGGACTGCGGCCATCATCCTTTGCGAGGGCATGGTGTGGCCGCCGATGGAGCCGACGTCCGCTTTGATCAGGGAGAGCGTGATGCGCATATTGCTGCTGTCCTTCTTACCGCGCCCCTCATTCGAGGTGGGTCGGTGAAATGTTGGATTGCTTAGGTGAGAGTTTCCTGAGGGATAACTCTAAGACTTGCCAAACACCGCGTCAAACGGCCGAAATTGGTCCTGCCAAGGGGCCTCTATGTTAGGATGAAAGCTCGCCTCGGTAGCCAGAATCGAGGCGTTTTCCCAATACAAGGAGGGGTGGCCGAGCGGCTTAAGGCGCCTGTCTTGAAAACAGGAATCTCGAAAGGGAACGTGGGTTCGAATCCCACCCCCTCCGCCATCTGCTCCGAGCACCAACCATGAAGGTCCACGAGTACCAGGCCAAGCAGATATTTGACCGCCACGGCCTGCCGGTTCCCGAAGGCTCGGTAGTTTCCACTGCCGGCGAAGCGAGGGACGCCGTTCGAGGCCTCGGAGGCGGCGCCGTGTTGAAGGCGCAGGTGCACGCCGGCGGCCGAGGGAAGGGCGGCGGCATCCGGATTGTCTCGTCGCCGGAGGAGGCCGAGCGTGAGG
Organism: Dehalococcoidia bacterium; assembly: GCA_965116985.1. Classification (GTDB taxonomy): domain Bacteria; phylum Chloroflexota; class Dehalococcoidia; order Lucifugimonadales. Next base: position 2,014,806 of record OZ220745.1, read on the forward strand.
CTGCGGCGATGCTCGGCTCGCGGCTCGTGACCCCGCAGACCGGCCCCGAAGGCGCGCCCGTCCGCAGTCTGCTGGTCGAGGAGACCGTCGACATCGATCGGGAGCTTTACGCGTCCGCGATCGTGGACGGCGGCACGGGCTGCGTAACGCTCGTGGCCAGCGACGCCGGCGGCGTCGACATCGAGGAGGTGGCGGCCGAGTCGCCGGAGCGCATAATCAGCGTGCCGGTGCCGCCCGCGATCGGCTTCCAGCCGTGCCACGGGCGCAGGCTGGCGTACGGGCTGGGCCTGGGCGCAGATCTCGTCAGGCCGTTCGGCGCGCTGGCCGGCGGCATGTACGGCCTGTTCACGCGGTACGACTGCTCGCTCGTCGAGATCAACCCGCTGGTCGTTCGCTCTGACGGCCGCCTGCTTGCTCTGGACGCCAAGGTCACGTTCGACGACTACGCGCTGTTCAGGCATCCCGAGCTTGCCGAGCTCGAGGACCCGGAGCAGGACGACCCGTTCGAGGCTATGGCCAGCAAGCACGACCTCAGCTATGTGAAGCTCGACGGCGAGGTCGGCTGCATCGTCAACGGCGCGGGCCTGGCTATGGCCACGATGGATGTGGCGACCGAGGCCGGCACGGCGCCGGCGAACTTCCTCGACGTGGGCGGCCAGGCCGACGAGGCGAAGATCGCCGAGGCGCTCAAGATCGTGCTGTCCGACCCCGGCGTGACGAAGGTGCTCGTGAACATCTTCGGCGGCATTTTGCGCAACGACATCGTCGCGGGCGGCCTGCTTCAGTGCGCGGCCGAGGCCCCGCGGGCGATGCCGCCGATGGTAGTGCGCATGCTGGGCGCCAACGCTGCCGAGGGCGTGCGGATGCTCCTTGACTCTGACCTCGACGTGAGGATCGTGGAAGACCTGCGCGGCGCCACAGAGGCGCTCAAGGCCGGGTAGCCGCTCGTGAGCATTCTCGTAGGCAAGGACACGCGGCTGCTCGTCCAGGGCATCACCGGGCGGCAGGGCAGCTACCACGCCGCAAGGTGCCGCGAGTACGGTACCAATCTGGTTGCCGGCGTCACGCCGGGCCGCGGCGGCCAGCTCTTCGACGGCGACGTTCCCGTGTTCGACGGCGTGCGGGAGGCTGTGGACGAGACCGGCGCCAACGCCTCGCTCGTGTTCGTGCCGCCGGCTTTCGCGGCGGACGCGATCATCGAGGCGGCCGACGCCGGCATACCCCTGATCGCCTGCATCACCGAGGGCGTGCCCATCCTGGACACGGTCCGCAAGGTGCCGTATCTGAAGTCGCTCGGCGTCACGCTGATCGGCCCCAACTGCCCCGGCGTCATCTCGCCGGCCGAGGGCTGCAAGGCGGGCATCATGCCCGGCGACATCCACATGCCCGGCCGGGTGGGCATCGTCTCGCGCAGCGGCACGCTCACCTACGAGGCTGTGGGCCAGCTCAGCGCGCTCGGCATCGGGCAGTCGACGAGCGTAGGCATCGGCGGCGACCCGGTCAGCGGCATCTCGTACATCGACGTGCTGTCCGCTTTCGAGGCTGACGACGGCACAGAGGCTGTCGTCATGATCGGCGAGATCGGCGGAACGCGTGAGCAGGAGGCCGCCGAGTTCATCGCAAGCGAGTTCACGAAGCCCATCGCCTCGCTTATCGTCGGTCAGAGCGCGCCTCCCGGCAAGCGCATGGGCCACGCCGGCGCCGTGATCACCGGCACTGCCGCGCGCGCCGAGGAGAAGGAGCGCGCACTGGCGGCCGCAGGCGCCGCGATCATCCCCAGCCCGGCCGAGATCGGCTCCACGATGGCATCGATGCTGGACGGGACCTCAGGCTAGCATCTTCGAGACCTGCAGAGCCCGGCCTGCGGCCAGGCCGGCGGGGCCGTGGCAGAGTCAAGAAATCGAAAAAGTGTTGCATTTTGTTGCATTCCGTTTCATTTCGTAGCTGGAACGCTGTTGACATGAGACGGTTTCGGGACGTTTGTGAGACGTAAGTAAGACGGATCTGAGACTAAATGCAACGTTAATGCAACGTTTGTGAGACACCCAAGGCATGGCTTTCTCAGACTGACGCGCGGCAGTCACTTCAGCTGGGCCAAGAGCATCGATTGGTCGCGGCGTGATGGGACACGCCGGACCGGTCTTTTCGCGAACTAGTGAAATCATGCATTCATAATAGTACGCCAGTTCGTATTTGTCATTTGTTCGCGTGACAGCATAATCTGCACGGAGCGAGGAGATCTGATTCGAATCGTCAGCCTTCGCAAGGCCGACCCAAGGTGAGTACAGGAGTATGAGATATCCTGATTGTGATTTGCTGGAAGACGTCAATGGCATGACGTTCCGCGAGATCGAGGCCAAGTACGGCGGAGAAGTGGCGATCAGCGCAGGCATAGCGGCTGACCCGGACACTTGGGAACTGACTCTGGAAGAGATGGCGAAGGCGCGCCCAGCAGCGGAGATTGTTTCCCATATAGCGGAGGCATACCGGCGCGGCAAGCTGGGCCGCCGGACGCGCGGCAAGCAGAAGGCGCCGCTGAAGGCGCCCGTGAGCCTGCGCCTGGCCCCGGAGTTGTCGAGCACTTTCACTCCACAGGCCGGGGCTGGCAGACTCGCATCAACGACACACTGCGCCGGGCCGCGTTCGGCGGCTAGAGGCCGCGCAAGCACCCTGGCATGTGCCCCGCCACCACCTCGCCCATGGTGTACTCAGATCGCCTTGCAATGACCGTGCTAATCCTTACATATAAGGAAAGCGCCGCGTGACAACGCCCGCTGAATTCGTCGCGTACGTGAACGGCGAGGTCATGCCGCAGAGCCGCGCTGTTCAGTTGATGCAGGCTATGTCGCTGGGCGCGGCTGGCGGCTTCTACGACTCCGAGCGCACCTTCGGCGGCCGGGTGTTCAAGCTGCGCCGCCACCTGGAGCGGCTGTACAGCGGCCTCGAGTACAGCGGCATGGACCCCGGCGTGACGATCGACGACCTCGCCGCGGCCACGCTCGGCATCGTCGACGCCAACCTGCCTCTGGTCCCGCCCGGCGGCGACCTGTCGGTCACGCAGATCGTCAGCCCCGTGGTGGGAGAGCAGGCTGACGTGGGCGGCTTCAACATCGTCATCCACTGCCAGCCGATCGACTTCGCGTCGTTCGCGGGGGGGTACGTGGACGGCGTGCGCATCGAGACGCCCGCGACGTACCGCGCGCCGCCGACGCCCGGGCAGCGCACGTACCAGCTCATGGCCGAAGCCGAGGGCAGCATCACGGAGTGCACCGGCGCCAACTTCATGTTCGTGTCCGGCGGCCGGATCAAGCTGCCGGACCGCCGCAACGTCCTGCCCGGAGTGAGCATGGCCACGGTGCTGGAGCTCGCCGACGAGCTGGGCATCGCCGTGGACGAGGACGACTACGTGACCGCAGACCTGTACGAGGCGAGCGAGGCGTTCGTGACGAGCACGCGTATTTGCCTGCAGCCGGTGGCCACGGTCAACGGCCTGCGGCTCGGTCCGCTGCCGAGCGCAGGAGAGTCGCCGCTGCCCGGGCCGGTCGCCGGCCGTCTCCTGGAGGCGTGGAAGGAGGCCGTCGGCCTGGACTTCGTCACGCAGGCGCTGGGGTCTTAGCCCGGGACGCGGGGGCAACAGAATCCAAGGCTGTGTTGCACAACGGCGCATTCCCAGCCGCCCCGCCCCCTTCACCCTCATACTTCGACAGGCTCAGCACAGGCTCTCAGTCCTCTCCCATCAGAGGGAGAGGAGGGCAATTCGCGCAGGTGACGATCTGTATTGATTCCTCCTGGCGGAGTTGGGTTCTGCAGATGCACGTGGCGTCTAGTGGGCGTTGGGCCCCGCCGCCCCGCCCCCATCACCCTCATACTTCGACAGACTCAGCACAGGCTCTCAATCCTCTCCCATCTGAGGGAGAGGAGGTACCGTGGTATCCGCCTATGGTGTTTGTGGGCATTTGGGAAGGGAAGCGCCGCTTGGCCCTTACATTCTTGGCTTCGTCTCACTGTGATCGTCCTCCGCTGGCGAGCGGTTTTGGGTCCCTCGGCTACGCTCGGGATGACGGAAGGAGTGGCTCAACTTGGTGTCAGGCGCTCGGATGACGCCGGCCCCTCGATTCCTCCATCCCCAATCGACCGTCACGCCTCTCGATCCTCTGTTGTACACGCGGATATGTGCGCGGACGCGCGTGGAGGGCGCCTTGCCGCCCCTCCGTTGGGCCCTGCGCAGGGTGCCTGAATGGGGCCCTGGAATGCCTCCTTATGACCCCCTGTAATCGCCCAAAGCCTATTGACACCGCTTGCGGCGCTTGGATATAGTTGCGCGTGGCTCGGACGGGTGTCCGGCGACCACCTCCCAGAGGCTCCGCAGACTGCCCGACCCGCGCCAAAATGCATGGGCTTTGGGTGCGTTCCGCCCATTGACAATAACGAACGCGATGGTGTAAAACTGCGTAGATTCGGCTTTGAAAGGCGTAGTCTCGCCCAGAATGCAAGCCAGTGTTGGAAAAGTCTGCCATCCGAGGATGAGTTCCCCGGACGGCTACGTGCGGAAATCGGCAAGCAAGCAAGTTAGACCCAAGAACAATCTAAGGGGGTAGACGGTGAGTAAATTCAGGATCCTTTCGATCTTTCTGGCTGTGGGCCTGCTAGTCGGGGCCTTAGGCGTCGGTCCTGTCCTGGCTGGTTCGATCGATGTGACCGGACTTGACACGCGGGATGCCTCCTATGCCCCGGCGCAGGTCGACGTCGATGAGGGCGAAGTTGAGTGGACGATGCACGATGGCGAGGACATCAAGTACGCGAACGACAGCGGTGACGCCCCGTACGTCTTCTACATCAACGACGATGCCCTCGAGAGCACGTCCAACGAGCAGATCGCGACTTGGCAAGGAACCATCGCTGAGACGAATGGCGTAACTGAGGGCTTCAACGTGCTAACTGGCGAGGTTGCAGGCACTTCAGGTGTCAGCAATGGCTATCAAGGACGTACGGGGCCTGAGCAGGATGATGGTACCTTCGCTGCATCCTCGTTCCGGGGGGATATGGGTAACACGCCGATACATAAAGACTCAGAAATCACGATCACTGCCAAGGTAGGCAGCAACACTTCCATACTGACGGCGCAGGCACTTGCGGCGCCCGAAGAAGACCTTGTGAAGGTGCTTGGCGGGACAATTCCTGATTTTGACTCCGTTGTGATCAAGTTCAAGCATCACAAAGTGGACGTGTACGACAGGGAAGACAGACGCGCCAGGGTGGTCAGCACGTCCGACCCGCAGGGCGAGTACGTCATGATCTCCGAGGTTGGCGAGGTTGGAAGCACGTCCGACAGTGCTGACAGCAATTTCTACCGCGGCCAGGTCATGCTCTCCAGTGATCCGGCGAACCGGGGTCCTGGCGAAGACGAGGAGAACATGGTCTGGGTGCAGGACGGTGACACGCTGACCGTGCACTACCTTGATGACGAAGGCGACATAGTTGACTCGGACTCGATCACGGTCGACGCCACGAAGCCCGCAATAAGCGACTTCGAGCCTGCCGACGGCACGAACACGAGCGTCACGAACCCGACGTTGCAGTTCGTCGCCACCGACGAAGGCTCCGGCTTCGACGCAGACACGGCGGCCGAACACTTCACGATTACCATGGGCACGCAGTTGGACGCGGACGGCAAGAACCCGGCCGGAGGGACAGTGCTTGCCACGAGCGACTACGCGCGAATTCCGGTTGCCAACGGGTACCGAGTGGTCTACACGACATCCGACTCCTGGATCGCCACATACGGTAGTCTCCGGCAGGACGGTAAGCTGAACGTGACCGTGACGGCCGAGGACATAGCCGGCAACATGAGGACAGTGACGGCCTCCATCGTCATCGATACCGGATCGCCCACGGTCAGGAGCGCTGCGACCGGCATCGGCTGGGACAGCGCGGATGATAAGGAAACGGACGCGGCAGACGGCGTGAAGGTCGTCATGAGCGAGACGATCGACCCGGACTCTGTCCAGGGGAGCGACTTCGAGATTGGTAACGTCGTGGCAGCGGGCGCCGTGGTCGGGACTGGCAAGGGCAACACCATGAACGTCTACCTGACGGCCGCGAGCGATCTTGAGCCCGACGCAAGACCGCGAATCGAGGTTGTGGGCGAGGTGACGGACCTTTCCGGCAACGAGGTGGACATCACCAAGGACACCTCTGAAGTGATAGCGGACGACAGCCTGAAGCCAACGGTCACGGTATCGCGTGATGTCGCGCTGCTGGCGGACGAGGACGACGAGGTGGTCATCACCATCGAGTCGGACGAGAAGCTGAGGAATGATGGCGCTACGGTCTCGATATTCGGCCCGTCCAAGGCGGGCCACACCGGAGGCCAAGCGTCGGCCGACGCGCCGCTCACCCGCGCGTTCAAGCACACGATCGGCGACGACGAGGAGACCGGTGTGTATGGCATCGCGGTTAAGATCACCGATCTTGGCAGCAACTCCTCCAACAACCTGAAGTCCGGCAGTGACGAGGACCTGGAGATCAAGAACGACGTCATAACCGTGGCTAACGGCCCGATCGCCGACTCCAACTTCGACGACAGTCTGGATGCGGATGACGTGTCGGTTGTGGTGATGGACAAGGACGGCGTCGTGGTCGCCACGTCGACGCAGGTGACGGTCACAGCGGTCGATGCCAGTGCGCGCACTGTCAAGATTGAAAGCGTGACCGGCGGAGCCACGGCCAACGTGAGCTACAAGTATGTCTCCGCGGACCACACCTTTGAGATCGACCAGTCGGCGCCGAGCGCATCCTTCTCGGTGGCGGACGAGTCCAAGATCACGAACAACTCGCCGTTCATCAAGGTTACCTTCAAAGATGATGAGTACCCGGGCGACAGCTACACCGACGTCGCACTGTCGGCGGCGACGCTGACGATGGGCGACGACGAGACGGACATTTCGGGCGACTTCGAAGAGGCGGCGAACGGCCGCGAGTACCTGTGGGCCGGCGTCAACCTCGGACTCGGCGAGTACACGCTGGCGGTGACCGGTACGGACACCGCGGGCAATGCGACCGACGCGTCCGTGACGTTCACGATCATCGCAAGGCCTGCGACCCAGATCACGCTCACGCCTGGCGTGAACCTGATCTCGCTGCCTGGCACGCCTGCCACAACCTCGGTCGAGGGTGTGTTTGGAGGCTCCGATGTGACGTCAGTCCTGACGTACGATCCCTCGACGCCGACGAAGTGGCTTGCCGCCGAGAGGGCGCCGGACGGAAGCTGGGTGGGCAACCTGACTGAGGTCAGCGCCAGCCTCGGCTACTGGGTCACGACGACCAGCTTCGACGCCGTGTCAGTGGACATCGTCTCCTTCAGGGCGGGCGGCGCGACGCTGCCGCCGACGCACAGCCTGATGCCGGGTTGGAACCTGGTGGCGGTGACGACGCTGGACGAGGTGGTGAAGACGGCTGACGCCGATGCGATAGACGCCAACACCTACCTTGGCAACAACTGGCTCCGCGCGATCACGTACAACGCGGCAACCGGCCGGTTCGTGAGCCTCGGTCCGGACGACGAAGACGCGCCGATGCTAGAAGTCGGCAAGGGCTACTTCGTCTGGATGACCAGGGCGCACACAGTAGTCCCGTAATCCCTGCGCTAACGTAGGCAACCACAGGGCCCCCGCCGGAAACGGCGGGGGCCCTGTTATTTTTGGGTTCACCCTCCATTGACTGCTAGGAACTAGCTGCCAGTCACGCCTCTAACCGCTTCCTATGCGGCCCTGAAATACCTACAATTGTCTAAGACTTGGTCGTAAACTGCCGCAGAGTGGCTGCGGCTACAGGAAGGCGGGGTCATTGAAGGGCGGCGCTCAGCCCCGGAGCGGGCGCCAGGACAGACCCGGGAGGGGAACCGATAATGAGACTAACTGGAAGAGCAATAGCGGTCCTCGCCGTGGTGGCGGCCGTCGCAGTTGGGCTGGTTACGGCCGGGGGAGACTCGGCGCAGGCGCAGTCGCAGACCGAGGTGCCGCCGCTGCCGCTGTTCTACGCTGGAAGCGTCACGATCGACGGCGCGGCGCCGCCCGAAGGTCTGAGACTTGTCGCCCGGATCGAGGATTACGAGAGCGCGCCCGTGGCTGTGGTGAAGGGCTCGTACGAGAACCTCGTCGTTGGCCCGCCGAGACGAGCGTATAACGGCCGCACCATCACTTTCCACCTGAACGGCGTCGTTCAGGCGGCTGAGACAGAGCGGTACGTGATCCCGGAAGCTGGTCAGAGTGTGTTTAGGTTCGGCGTCGACCTCACTTTCGAACGCGCGCCAGAGCCCGGCGAGGGCGTGACTACGACGCCCGAGCGGACAGCAGTGCCAACTCCGGACCCGGGCCAGACGGAGGGCGAGCTGCCGCCGCTGCCGATCATCTATGCCGGCAGCATCACAGTCGCCGGCGGCGCGGCCCCCGCGGGCCATACGATCGTGGCCAAGATGACCGGGTACCAGAGCGAGCCTGTGGATGTCGCCAACGGCTCGTTCGAGAACCTTGTCGTTGGACCCCCGAACAGGTCGTTCAACGGTCAGACGATCACCTTCCACCTCGACGGTAAGGTGCAGGCCTCGGAGACGGCTACCTACGCGGTTCAGTCGAATCCCTCGAACGTCTTCCACCTGGGCTTCACCTTGTCGTTCGCTAACCTGCCGGCCACGCCGACACCGATTCCGACGGCGACGCCCGTGGTCGCGCGGCCCGGGATCTACGCGGGCGAGATCGTCGTGTCCGCGGGCCTGGTGCCCGAAGGCGCGACGCTTGTGGCGCGCATCGGCGACTACGAGTCGGCGCCGGCGGTCATCGACGACCAGCACTATGAGATGCTCGTAGTCGACCCGGGCGATACAGCGTTGCTGGGTCAGACGGTGGAGTTCGTGCTGAACGGCGTGACGGCACACAATACAAGTGTGTACGTGAGCGGCGCGAACAACGACAGCTTTGCGCTGGCGTTCCCGGCGCTCCCGACGCCGACGCCTGAGCCAACACCGGAACCGACGCCGACGCCGGAGCCAACGCCCGAGCCGACACCGGAGCCGACGCCCGAGCCGACCCCGGAACCAACGCCCGAGCCGACCCCGGAACCAACGTCCGAGCCGACCCCGGAACCGACGCCCGAGCCGACACCGGAACCAACGCCCGAGCCGACACCGGAGCCAACACCCGAGCCGACGGTCGCCGCGACGCCTGAGGCCACGCCGGTGGCGACGGCCACCGAGACCCCGGCCGAGGGCGGCGGCGGATGCGGCGCAGCCGAGGGCACGCTGGCAGGCAACGCGGGCAACCTGATTCTGCTGTTCCTGGCCCCGCTGGGCGTGATCGCGCTGCTGCGCAGGTTCAGACAGCAAGCGTAACGGGACACATTCTGCAAGGCACACACGGCCCTCCCCAACCATGGGGAGGGCCGTGTTGCGTTCTCGACTCTTGCCAATCCGTGCGCGATATGAGAATAGCATGTCTGAGCGGTGCCAAAGCTGTAGGATGAGGACTCCCAAGGCACTGGAGGAGTAGGGAGTCATTGACGGCAGGTAGCATCACGGACGTTCCCGGCATCGTCGTTGGCCACCACACGGACGCGGCGAGCGGCACCGGCTGCACCGCCGTGCTTTGTGAGGCGGGCGCGATCGGCGGCGTGGACGTGCGCGGATCGTCGCCCGGCACGCGCGAGACCGACCTGCTGCGCCCCGGCAACCGCATCACACACGTGCACGGCGTGCTGCTGAGCGGCGGCAGCGCCTTCGGGCTCGACGCTGCGAGCGGAGTCGTGCGGTACCTCGAGGAGCGCGGCGCCGGCTACAAGACGAGGGCCGGCGTCGTGCCGCTCGTGCCGGCCGCGATCGTGTTCGACCTCGGCGTCGTGACGGCGGGCGTGCGTCCCGGCCCCGACGACGGCTACGCGGCCGCGCGCGCGGCGTCGACGGGTGACGTGGCCGAGGGCTCCGTCGGCGCGGGCACCGGCGCCACCGTCGCCAAGCTGTGTGGCCCGGAGCGCGCCGTGAAGGGCGGCCTCGGCACTGCGGCACTGGAACTAGGCGGTGGTTTGATCGTTGGCGCGCTCATGGTCGTCAACGCCGTCGGCGGCGTCCACGACCCGGACACCGGCGAGCTCCTCGCGGGCATGCGGGACGAAGGCGGCGGCATGTCCGGCTGGCGCGACTGGCTTGGCGCGTCTAACGAACGCGCCGCCGGTCCGGCGCCGGGCGAGAACACGACGATCGGCGTCGTCGCTACGAACGTGGCGCTCACGAAGGAGCAGGCGAACAAGATCGCGGCGGTCGCGTACGACGGCATCGCACTCGCGGTCCGCCCGGCGCACACGATGTCGGACGGCGACACGATGTTCGCGCTGGCCACCGGCACGCACGACGACGCCGCCGACTTCGACCGCATCTGCGCGGCGGCAACGGCGGTGGTGGGCGCGGCGATTGTGCGCGGCGTTCGTCGGGCAACGGGCCTTGGCGGATTCCCGGCCGTCTCGGAACTCTAGCCAACGGCAGGCCATTCCGGGATACTCTTTGCGGGCGATGCGAGTAGTCTAATCTCTATTGACGAGAGAGTGATCGGGTGAGGGTGAGACCTCCCGCCCAGTCAAACAACCTGACCAACCGTAGGAGTTCTTGACCCTTGCGAATTCTTCTAACTAACGACGATGGCATCCACTCGGAAGGGCTCTGGGCCGTTGCGAGTACGCTCAAGAATGTAGGCGACGTGTTCGTCGTGGCGCCCGACAGGGACCAGAGCGGCATCGGCACGGCCACGACGCTGCTGGACGTGCTGCGCGTGAACGAGGAGTCGCCGCAGGTCGAGGGCGTGAAGGCAGTGAGCGTCCAGGGAACACCGTCGGACTGCGTCATCCTCGCGACGGAGGCACTGTTCGACGAGCCGTTCGACCTTGTGGTGTCGGGCATCAACCAGGGCGCTAACTTAGGCCACGATATCCTCTTGTCCGGCACGGTCGGCGCCGCGCTCCAGGGGTACCTGCGCGGACTGCCGTCGATCGCCGTGTCGATCGCGTCGCTCACGGACCTCAAGTACGAGGCCGCCGCCGAAACCGCGCGTGCCCTCGCCGAGTCGATCCTCGCCAGCGGAAGGCGTGAGAGGCTGCTGGTCAACGTCAATCTGCCGAACGCCGAGCCGCACGAGCTGAAGGGCGTGGAGATGACGTCGCTCGGCGAGGCGGCGTTCATGCCCTCGGTGCTCAGGGAAGGAGACGAGCGCCGCTCGCACTACTGGATCAAGCAGAACAGGCCGAACACGAAACCTCCGGCCGAGGGCACCGACGTCTGGGCCGTGAGGAACGGCCGCGTCGCGATCACCGCGCTAAGCCACGTCCTGAACGGCTCAGGCCCCGAAGACCCGCACCGTTCGCTGGCCGCCGACGTCAGTGCCGCGCTGCGGCATTCAAGCTAACTCGCGCCCGGTTACGCCAATAGTGGCATAGTCGCTCATTGCGGCAGCCAACTGGCGCAGTGTATACTTGTTCCAAATAGAGAAAGAAATCACAAAGAGGATGGGACTAGACAAGCCTCAGGTGGAGGCCATCAAGAAAGAATATCAGGCCCACGAAGAAGACACCGGCTCCACGGAACTGCAGGTTGCCCTGCTGACCTCCCGGATCAACGGCCTCACGGACCATCTCAGGGTCCATAACCGCGATGAAGCAAGCAGGCGCGGCCTGCTGAGCATGGTGGGACGCCGACGAAAGCTACTCCGGTATCTGAACAACAAAGACGTGGGCCGTTATCGGGCCATTATTTCAAGGCTCGGACTGAGAAGATAGCACCGTTCGCGGCGCTGTCTTCTTCCTTTGCTACCTTCCCCCCGCCCTGTCCCCTCCAGAGAGGACATATACCTAATGGTATCCAGCTATGAGTGCACGATTGGCTCAAAGACCCTGAGCATTGAGACCGGAAAGCTTGCCCTGCAAGCCAACGGCTCGCTCACAATCCGTTACGGGGACTGCCTGCTACTGGTGACCGCCACTATGGCGCAGCCGAGAGAGGGCATTGACTTCTTCCCGCTCACGATCGACTTCGAAGAGCGGCTGTACGCAAGGGGCAAGATCCCCGGCAGTTTCTTCCGGCGCGAAGGAAGGCCGAGCACGGACGCGATCCTGATCGACCGCCTGACGGACAGGCCGCTACGGCCCCTGTTCCCAAAGGACTTCAAGAACGAGGTCCAGATAATCATCACCCCGTTCTCCGTGGACCTGGAGAACCCCTTGGACGTGCTGACCGTAATCGGCGCGTCCACGGCCTTGGGCATCTCCGACATCCCGTTCGGCGGGCCCATCGGCGTGACTCGCATGGGCTACGTGGATGGCGAGTTCGTGGTCAACCCCACGTTCGAGCAGATGGAAGTATCCGAGCTCGACCTGGTGGTTGCCGGCTCGCGCGACGGCGTGATGATGATGGAGGCAGGCGCCAACGAGAAGTCCGAGGACTTCGTCATTGAGGCCATCGAGCGTGCGCAGGAAGTGAATCTGGAGCTCGTGAAGTTCCAGGACCGCATCATCGCCGAGATCGGCAAGGCGAAGGCCACGTACACGCCTGCAGGGCCGCCCGAAGGCCTGCGAGGCGAAGTGGCGTCGGCCGTCGGCGCCGGAATCAGCGAAGCCGTTGCCTCCGGCGGCTCAAAGTCTGAGCAGTCGGAGCGGCTCGGCGGGTTGCAGCGCGAGGCGATCAGCGCATTGTCCGGCAGGTTCGAGGACGGCGACATCGTGGACGCGTTCCGGGACCTGCACGGCGACGCCGTCAGGGAGCGCATACTCGAACACGGCGAGCGATCGGACGGCCGCCGTCCCGATGAGCTGCGCGCGGTCTCCTGCGAGGTCGGCCTGATGCCCAGAACACACGGCACGGGCCTCTTTAACAGAGGCGAGACGCAGGTCCTAGCAGTAACAACGCTCGGTTCCGTGGGAGACGCCCAGAAGCTGGACACGATCAACCCAACGGAGTCAAAGCGCTTCCTTCTGCATTACAACTTCCCGCCGTACTCCACAGGAGAGGTCCGCCGCGTTGGCTCGCCCAACCGCCGATCCATAGGCCACGGTGCGCTTGCCGAGCGTGCGTTGCTTCCGGTGGTGCCCAGCGAGACGGAGTTCCCGTACACAATCCGCATTGCGGCTGAGGTGCTCGGCTCCAACGGCAGCACCTCGATGGCCACGGCGTGCGCGTCCTCGCTCTCGCTCATGGACGCCGGGGTGCCCATCAAGAAGCCGGTCGCCGGCATCTCTGTCGGTCTGGTGACTGACGGAAGCTCGGACGGGTTCGTGACGCTCACAGACATACAGGGCGTCGAGGACCACACAGGGGACATGGACTTCAAGGTAGCTGGCACCGTCGATGGGATCACCGCGATTCAGCTAGACATCAAGATCAAGCACATTACGATGGATATGGTGCGGGCAGCCCTTGATCAGGGGCGCGAGACCAGGCTCGATCTCCTTGAGGAGATGGGCGCGGCGATCGCCTCTCCGAGAGACGAGGTCAGCCGGTTCGCTCCCAAGCTGCAGGTCATCAACATCCCGGTGGACAAGATCGGCATGGTAATCGGCCCGAGCGGCAAGACGATCCGCTCGATTACCGAGGAGACCGGCGCAACGATAGACATTCAGGAAGACGGATCCGTGTTCGTGGGCGCCGTGAACGCGGACGCCGCCGACAAGGCTATAGGCATGATCCATGACCTGACCCGCGAGATCCAGGTCGGTGAGATCTTCACCGGCAAGGTAGTCAAGATCCTCGACTTCGGCGCGTTTGTGTCGCTCACGCCGGGCAAGGACGGCATGGTGCACATTAGCGAGCTCGCTGAGCACCGCGTGGAGACCGTAGAGGACGTCGTGGACCTGGGTGATGAAGTCACCGTGGTTGTCCGCGAGATCGACTCCATGGGCCGCATCAACCTGTCCCGCCGCGCCCTGCTGGACGGCGGCGAAGAAGGCGGCGACGGCGAGCGTGAGCTCGCGGGAAGCCGGCCTCAGGGCGGTGGCCGCCCATTCAACCGTCGAGGCAGGGACGGCCGAGGTCCGCGCGGTGACCGTCGCGGAGGCGACAGGCGCGGCGGTGATCGTCGTGGCGGAGGCGGCAGGCGTCGAGGCGGACCCGGCGGTGGCCGAGGCCCGCGCGACCGGGACCGCGATCGGGGCTATCGAGACTGACCGGAGGGCCAGGCCATGGCGATAAACGTCGTTGTCCACGGTGTGCTGGGCAGGATGGGCCAGGAAGTGCTCTCCATGGTCTCCTCTGAGCCGGACTTTAACCTCATTGGCGGTGCAGACGCGCAGGCCATCGATGGCGAACTGGAACTTCCTGGGGAAGATTCGCCCATCCCGTTGATGCGCGACCTCGCTGACCTAGTGTGGGCAGGCAGGGTCGTCGTGGACTTCACCAACGCTGAGGGTGCGGAGAGCGCAATCATGACCGCTGCGCCGCTTGGCGCGAACGTCGTCGTTGGCTCAACCGGCATCTCCGAGCGCGTGATGGATGCGGCCGGGCAGCTTGCCTCTGAACACAACGTAGGCATAGTAATCGCGCCGAACTTCGCGCTCGGCGCGGTGGTCCTCACGCACCTCACGCGCATCGCCTCGCCCTTCTTCGACTACGCTGACCTTACGGAGACTCACCACGAGGCCAAGATCGACGCGCCCTCCGGTACGGCGATCTCTATCGCGCGCGCCGCGGCCGAGGGCAAGGGCGGCGCCTTCGAGGCGCCTGCGGCCGAGAAAGAGATCATCGAAGGGACCCGCGGGGGTGACCACGAAGGCGTTGTCATTCACAGCGCGAGAATGCCTGGGCGAGTCGCCCACCACGAGATGGTCTTCGGCGCGCTCGGCCAGACTCTGACGCTGCGGCACGACTCCATCGACCGCCGCAGCTTCATGCCAGGCGTCGCAATGGCGATTCGCCACGCTGCCGGCAACCCCGGCCTGGTCGTCGGGCTTGAGAACATCCTCGATCTTTAGGAATGCTTGCGGTTCCCGGCATTTGTCAATTGACTGTCGTTTCCGCGCGAGCAAGAATCCATTCCCGGCCGTGACGGAATCTCCCGCAAACCAGGACTGAACACTCAACACGGAGGGACCGGACTTGAGCGGGTGCAAAATAGCCGTTGTAGGGGCCACCGGGGCCGTGGGCCAGGTGTTCCTGGACGTGCTGCAGGAGCGCAGCTTCCCTGTCGATTCAATCCGGCTTTGCGCATCGGAGCGCTCCGTGGGCAAGAAGCTCAAGGTCTTTGGCGAAGAGATACCGGTTGAACTCGTCAGAAAGAAGCTGCTGAGGCAGTCGGACATCGTCTTCATCTCCGCCAGCGGAGACGTAAGCCGCGATGTCGCGCCCACCGCCGTCGAGCGCGGCGCGCTTGTCATCGATGACAGCTCCGCCTTCCGGATGCACGCGCGGGTGCCGCTTGTGGTGCCGGAGGTGAACGCCGACGATCTTGAGTCGCACATCGGCATCGTCTCGATTCCAAACTGCTCCACGACGCCCCTTGTCATGGCGCTCAAGCCGCTCGAGGCGCTCAGTCCGGTGCGGCGCGTGATTGTCGACACGTACCAGTCCGTATCCGGTACCGGCTCTGCCGCCGTCGGAGAGCTCGACGAGCAGAACAGGGACATAGCCGAGGGCCGTGAGCCTTCGGAACCTGAGCAGTACCCGCACCAGATCGCTTACAACCTCATCCCGCACATTGAGCCTTTCCTGGCCAGTGGCTACACGAGGGAAGAGATGAAGATGGTCGAAGAGACCCGCAAGATCATGCACAGGCCGGACCTGGAAGTGTCCGCGACATGCGTCCGGGTCCCCGTCACGACGGGCCACAGCCTGTCAGTGCACATCGAATTCGAGGACGAGGTTGCCCCAGGCGACGCGAGGGAACTGCTGTCGGCATGCAACGGGGTCACGGTCCAGGACGATCCGCACGCCAACATGTATCCAATGCCGCTGAACGCGGCCGGCAAGGACGATGTGTTCGTAGGCCGCATCAGGCGGGACACGTCTCACCCCAGAGGCATAGCGATGTGGATCGTATCGGACAACCTTCGCAAGGGCGCCGCCACTAACGCGATTCAGATAGCGGAAGAGGTGCTCAAGCGAGACCTCCTCCTCAGGAAACCCGTGCCAAGGTTTCCCGCCCGCCCCGCTGAGGTAGGCTCCTAGCTCAAACTGGGTCTGCCGGGGACCCTGTGCTCCCGCCGATCTTGGTCACCCTGGCGCGTAATTAAGAGGGCGTCCGAGAGCCCACGCCGGCCTCCACGTGTAGATGTTTTCCAGTTGGACTGGTCAAGCTGGCAGAGCGAGGGTCCGGCCGGACGCATGAGTCAGCCTAGACCTTCCCGGACGTGGGGTCTGTCCTGATCGAAGCCGAGAGGTTAGGATTGGGGGCAGTTTGAAGCAGGGCCTGCATGCCGCAAGACCAGAGGAGACAGCTGCCATGGCAGAGATCGGACGCCTGATTACCGCAATGCTCACCCCGTTTGATGAGGACGGGGAAGTGAACTACGGTGAGGCCCGGCGGCTGGCCAAGGGGCTCATCGCTTCGGGCAGCGATGGCCTCGTAGTCAGCGGCACCACCGGGGAGTCGCCGACGCTCACCGTTGAAGAGAAGCTTCGGCTGTTTGCGGAGATCAAGGACGCCGTCGGCGACGGCGCGGCCGTGGTCGGCGGCACCAGCAGCTACAGCACCGCCGAGAGCTTGGAACTGAGCCGCGAGGCCGAGAAGGCCGGCGTCGATGCGCTGCTGCTCGTGGAGCCGTACTACAACAAGCCGCCCCAGGAGGGCCTGTACCAGCACTTCAAGACAATCGCGGAGTCGGTGAGCCTGCCCTGCGTCCTGTATACGGTCGGGAGCAGGACCAGGATCAACGTAGACTACGCCACCACCGTCAGGCTGAGCGAAGTCGACAACATCGTGGGCATCAAGGAGGCCAGCAGCGACCTGGACCAGGTAACACGCGTCATCCGCGACACGGGCGAGGACTTCCGCGTGTGGAGCGGCAACGACAACGAAACACTCTACATCATGTCCCTAGGCGGATATGGGATTGTTAGCGTGCTGTCCCATGTGGTCGGCAACCAGATCAAGGCCATGATGGGCATGATCCTGGAGGGCGAGATCGAGAACGCCGGTGCCGAGCACAGGCGTCTGCTTGAGATGTTCAAGATCGGCTTCATCTGGTCGAACCCCATACCCGTGCGCCACATGGTCGCCAGGGCCGGCTACGATGTCGGCAACCCCAGGCTGCCGCTCGTACCGCCGGACGAGGCCACCGCCGCGAAGATCGAGGCCGTCATGGATACGTACGACATCGACCTGCCGGACCCGAGCACAGTGGCGTAGCGGCGGGCCGCATACTTGAGTGCTATGCCTTACCCATGCTACCGTTTGGGTAAGGAGACTCGCATGATAGTGAAGATTACTTCCAAGCGTCAGGTCACCTTTCCGAAACAGGTGTTGGAAGCCATGGGCGTGGGGCCGGGCGATCGGCTCGAGATCCTCGAAGGCACCGACGGGTTCGTTCTGCGACCCCAGCGCATCGACCTTTCCAAGCTCGGTTACCTGCGAGACAAGATACCGCCTGGAACTCCACCTTTCGATATCCGCAAGTTCCGAGACGATGGTTATGACCCCTACGCGTATAGGGATTGACACCTCTGTATTGGTAAGGCTGATCTCCCAAGACCCAGAAGAGCTCTTCCGGCATTGCGTGAATGAGCTTCGTCTCCTGAGAGATGAGCACGGGGCGATGGTCTATGCATCGAACCAAGTTGTCGGTGAAGCATATGCTACTTTGCGACACCATTACCGCGCTTCAAGGGATGATGCGAAGATAGGGTTGATCCGAGCATTCGATAGCGGCCTAGTGGCTCCGCTGAACGGGCAGTCAGTCATCGATGCCCTTGCCGCGTCCGGCGGCCCCGGTCTCTTCGACAGGCTCATCACCGACGACTACTCCCGCGTGGGCCTGGAGACAGTGACGCTCGATAGACGCATGGCCTCCCTGCCCAATACCCGCCACCTCTGAAGTGGGGACGAATACATCACATGGCCGCCAGGGCTGGCTATAACGTCGGCAAGCCCAGACTGCCGCTCGTCCCGCCGGACGAGGCACCGCCGCCGAAATCGAGGCCGTCATGGTCAGGTACGACATCGACCTGCCGTACCCTAGCACGGTTGCCTAGGACGGCGTCTCAACCTCACATAGCGAACCCAGCCCTTCACTACATTGTGGGTGTCTGGGTTGACTTCATTCATCGTCCACGGACGCCGCCATAGAGCGCAAGATCAGCGGCCCGCCCATCCCGAAATTCGTTGAATTCCGCCGTGCCAGCACGTACCTTATGTGAATTATTTAACTAACAGCGCCGCTGGCTGTGCCGGGCTTGAGTAGGGCGCGATTCTCGAGCCCATTCCCGGCGGGCTGCGGCGTTTGCGCAATTGGCGAGGTCAAGGAGCTCGGATGAAGGTCGCGGCGCCGCTGGAGGCGCACCCCTGTGAGCGGCGCGTCGCTCTCGTGCCGTCGGTCGTGCCGGCCCTCGCCGGCATGGGCGCCGAGGCGGTAATCGAGGCTGGCGCCGGAAGCCGCGCCGGGTTTGCGGACGCAGAGTACCAGTCGGAAGGCGCGTCCGTCTCAACGGCAAGGGCCGACCTCTTCGAGTCTGCCGAAGTCATCGCACAGGTAGGCCCGCTCGCATCGGAGGACGGACACGGGCCTGCCGACCTGTCATTGCTGCGCCCCGGCCATGTGGTCATCGGCCTCATGGACCCGCTCGGCACGCCCGAGAACGCCGCGAAGCTCGCGGAACGAGGCGTGACCTCCTTCGCGATGGAGCTTATCCCGCGAATCAGCCGAGCGCAGCCGATGGACGCGCTCACGTCCCAGGCCACGATTGCCGGATACAAGGCCGTGGTCATGGCCGCCGCAGCCTCGAACAGGATCTATCCGATGATGATGACGCCCGCGGGCACGGTGACGCCTTCCCATGTCCTCGTGCTGGGCGCAGGCGTCGCCGGGCTGCAGGCGATCGCCACGGCGCGCCGCCTGGGCGCGGTCGTGCAGGCGTACGACGTAAGGCCCGAGGTGAAGGAGCAGGTCGAAAGCCTGGGAGCCCGTTTCCTAGAAGTAGGACTTGATGGCGAAGCGTCGGAAGGCAATAGTGGCTACGCTCGCGCCATGGACGAGTCCTTCTACGAGCGCCAGCGCGAACTCATGATGCAGGCCGTCGCCGAGAGCGACGTCGTTGTGACGACGGCTGCGGTGCCCGGCAGACGCGCGCCGGTGCTGGTCAGCGAGCAGATGGTGCGCGCGATGCGAGCCGGCTCGGTGATCGTGGACCTGGCGGCCGAGACGGGAGGGAACTGCGAGCTCACCAAGCCCGGGGAGAACGTGACGGTGTGCGGCGTCCAGGTGATGGGGCCGCGCAACGTGCCTTCGAGTGTTCCGTACCACGCCAGCCAGATGTACGCGAAGAACATCGCGGCCTTTCTCAAGCTGCTCGTGCGGGACGGTGAGTTTCATCTCGATACGGACGACGCGATCGTGCGGGACACCTTGTTGACGCACGATGGCGAGGTTGTCAACGAGCGTGTGCGGGAGTTGTTGTAAGTGTTCGGAGTTGAGGGAACGGCCCCGCTTCACCCTCACCTTAATCCTCTCCCATCAAGGGAGAGGAGATCTGAGGATAAGGAGAACCTTGCTGTGGGTTGCATCGACGACTCTTGCCGTGAAGGGAGAGGAGATTCGGGGATAAGGAGAACCTGATGGAGGAGTTCGTTCCCTCACTGACCATTTTCATTCTGGCGATATTCGTCGGCTTCGAGGTCATCTCCAAGGTGCCGGCGCTGCTGCACACGCCCCTGATGTCCGGCGCGAACGCAATCTCCGGCATCACGCTCGTGGGCACGCTCATCACGGCGGGCGCGCAGCTTAATACCCTGACCACGGTGCTCGGATTCATGGCCGTGTTCCTCGCGACGATCAACGTCGTGGGCGGCTTCGTGCAGACGCACCGCATGCTGGGCATGTTCCGCAGGTAGCGCCCAAGTGTCACTCACAACGACACAGCTCCTGTACCTGATTCCCGCGGTACTGTTCATTCTCGGGCTGAAGATGCTGTCGCATCCGCGGACGGCCGTCGGGGTAACCAGCTCGCCGCCCTCGCGATGCTGATCGCAATCATCGTTACGCTGTTCGACAACCGGATCGTCAGCTTCGAGATCGTGATCGCGGGCCTCGTGTCCGGAGCGCTAGTCGGCGTCGTGGGCACGTACCGCGTGCCGGTAACCGCGATGCCGCAGCTCGTCGCCGTGCTCAACGGCTTCGGCGGCGGCGCGTCGGGCCTCGCGGTGGGCGCCGCGCTCCACGAAGAGCTTGTGCTGCCACACTATGGGCTGGCCGTTGACTTCACCATCCCGGCCTTCGCCTCCGGCATCATCGGCGGCGTGACGCTGCTGGGAAGCGCCATCGCGTTCGCCAAGCTCCAGGGGCTCATCAGCGAGCGGCCCATCCTGATTCCGTTGAGGCACGTCCTGAATGTCATCCTGTTCGGCACCAGCGTAGCCTTTGGAATCTGGTTCATGATCGAGCCGGAGACCGCGTGGCCGTACTGGGCCATGATGGGCACGGCTTGCGTGCTCGGCGTGGCGCTTGTGCTCCCCATCGGCGGCGCGGACATGCCGGTGGTCATATCGGTGCTGAACTCGTACGCCGGCCTAGCCGCTGCCGCCCACGGCTTCGTCGTGCAGAACACCGTGCTCATCACCGCCGGCACCCTCGTCGGCGCGGCCGGCTTCATCCTGACCACGCTCATGTGCAAGGCGATGAACCGCTCGCTCGCCAACGTGCTGTTCGGCGGAGTCGGCGTGGTGGTCGGGGACGCGGCCGCCGAGGAGGACGTCTACGCCGGCAAGGTGAAGTCGACGACCGCCGAGGAGGTCGCGTTGCTGCTGGAGGACGCGCGCCGCGTGGTGATTGTCCCAGGCTACGGCATGGCAACAGCCCAGGCGCAGTTCGCGGTTCAGGACCTCGTGGCCAAGCTGGAAGACAGGGGCGCCGTCGTGGAGTTCGGCATACACGCCGTCGCGGGCAGGATGCCCGGGCACATGAACGTGCTTCTTGCCGAGGCCAACGTGCCGTACGAGAAGCTCAAGGAGATGGACGAAGTCAACCCGCTCTTCCGCCAGACCGACGTTGTGCTGGTCATCGGCGCGAACGACGTCGTCAACCCGATGGCGCGCGACTCCGACCCCTCAATCCCCATCGCCGGCATGCCGATCCTCGACGTCGATCAGGCCACGGTCGTGGTCGTCGTCAAGCGGAGCCTGAGTCCTGGCTTCGCGGGCATCCCGAACCCGCTGTTCGCGGCCGACAACACGCTGATGCTCTTCGCAGACGCGCGCCAGGCCTGCACGACGTTAGCCGCAGAGGTTGCGCGCGCCTGAACCGCGCGGCCGCGTGGGCGGCCGTGCCGTCGGACATAGAGGAACCGCCTCAGCCTCGATTGCGATTCTCTTTCGTCGGGTAGCGATTACACTTGCCTCGCTTGCTCGATATCCTGGCCACTTCCCCAGCCTGCTGTGTAAGAGCCTGTCCTGGGCCCGGTCGAAGGATTAGGATAGGGACTCTTGAATACTGACGATCCATTTATGTTGGCCCTATCTCCCTTGAAGGAGAGAGTTAAAGTGAGGGTATTCCCATGACAACCACCGTTCTGGTCTGTGTAGACGGCTTCGATCCCGAGTATCTGGACGCCTGCGAGGCGCCCGTCCTCAAGAGTCTGGGCGAACAGGGCGTCTTCACCGTCGGCCGGTCGATGATGCCGTCCGTTACCAATGTCAACAACGTCTCGATGCTCACCGCGCAGTACCCCTCCGCGCACGGCATCTGCTCCAACTACCGCCTCAACCGTGACAACGGCGAGGAGACGTACGTGGAGTCTGACGAGTACATCCTCGCCGAGACGATGTTTGAGCGTGCCGAGCGGCAGGGCCTCTCGACGGTGCTCGTGACCTCCAAGGACAAGCTGCGCACGCTGCTTTCGCGGTCGGCCACCGTCAGCGTGTCTTCCGAGCGTCCGCCGGACTGGATCGTCGAGGCTGTCGGGCCCGCGCCTCCCGTGTATTCGCTGGAAGTCAACATCTGGTCGATCCGAGCCGCTACGCACATCATGTCCGGCATGGAGGCGGACATCGTGTTCATCTCCACCACCGACTACCCCATGCACACGTACGCCCCGGACGAGCCAGAGTCTCACCGCAACATCGCCATGCTCGACGAAGCTGTCGGCGAGCTGCTGCACGCCCACCCGGACGTGACGTTCATGCTCACAGCCGACCACGGCATGAAGTCCAAGAGCCGCATGGTGGACCTGCAGGGCGCGCTCTCGAAGCGGGGCATAGCGGCGGCGGCCGTGCCCATAATCAAGGACCGCTACACCGTGCACCACTCGAACCTGGGCGGCTGCATGTTCGTCCACCTTGCCTCGAAGGACGTCGTCGAGGCCGCGAAGGTGATGTCGGAGCTTCCGGGCGTTCAGAGAGTGTTGCCCGCCGAGGAAGCCGCGGCGGTGTTCCAGCTGCACCCGGAGCTGATCGGCGAGCTTGTCGTGACCGGCGACGAGGACACGGTGTTCGGCGACCCGGCGCAGGTCGAGCTGCCGCCGCGCCTGCGCTCGCACGGCTCGGAGCATGAACGCGCCGTTCCGATCTTTGCATACAATGGCGACTTCGCAGGATTCGAGTTCACCGAAAACAGGGACATCGGCAGGTACGTCTTCGAGCGCGTTCTCAGCTAGGGGCCGGCCCACGCCGGAATGCTCGGAGTCCCAGGGAGTCTGACATGCCAGAGTACCGCCGGCTCATGCAGAAGCTCGCTGACGGCGACGTGGTAGTCCTGGACGGGGCCACCGGCACCGAAATCGAACGCCTCGGCGGCGCCATGCATGACGACGTTTGGTGCGCGATGGCCACGGAGACGCACCCGGAGGTGGTGCGCACCGTCCACGAGAACTACATCAAGGCCGGCGCTGAGATCATCATCACGAACACCTACGCCTCGGGCAGGGACTTCCTGAACGTGGCCGGCCTCGGCGACAAGTCCGACGAACTGTGCCGGCGGTCGGCAGAGCTTGCGCTGGAGGCCCGCGAGAGGGCGGGAAACGGCCCCGTATGGGTCGCCGGCTCGATATCCGCGTTCGGCAGGTGGGAGGACAAGGGCGGGCCGCAGATGCGCGGGGACCTCGCGCGACAGGCGGAGGTGCTCGCCGGAGCGGGCGTGGACCTGATCTTGTTGGAAATGCTTGGCTGCGACGTTCCGATGACGATTGCCGCCATCGAAGAGTCGAGCAAGGCCGGACTTCCGGTCTGGGTCGCGCTCAGCTGCATGTCGGAGGAGGGCTCATCCGAAGTTGCGCTGGGCATCGGCCAGCTGTTTACGGAGCCGACAATCCGCCTCGCCTCCGGCCCGTTCGGCGACTCGGCTATGGAGATCGCCCAGGCAGGCGGCGACGTGTTCTTCGTGTTCCACTCGCAGGTGGAGATCGCGCGGGAGGCGCTTCGCCAGCTTCGTGAGAGCGTCGACCGCCCCATCGGCGTGTACCCGCACTGCGGCAACTGGGCCGCGCCGGACTGGAAGTTCGTGAACATGATTTCACCGGAGGACTACCTTGAGCAGGCCAGGGACTGGGTCAGCGACGGCGCGCAGATCGTCGGAGGGTGCTGCGGCATTGGACTCGAGCACATGAGGCTGGTCGGCCGCGGCCTTCCACGCAAGATCAGCTAGAATCGCCACGGCGCTTGCGCGAGCGACCGTAAGCAGCAGCGAGCGCAGACCAGTACAACGAAGGAGTTGGCAATGCCCGAATACCAGCAGCTGATGGACAGGCTGGCGAACGGCGACGTGATTATCCTCGACGGCGCAAACGGGTCTGAGATACAGCGCATGGGCGTGGATATGCACGAGAACGCCTGGTGCGCCCTCGCAACCGAGACGCACCCGGACACCGTCCGCAGCATCCACGAGAACTACATCAGGGCCGGTGCGGAGATAATCACGACGAACACGTACGCCTCCGGACGGCAGTTCCTGGAGGACTTTGGCGGCGCGGGTTCCGGCAGCGCCCTGTCTGACAGGTCTGACGAGCTTTGCCGACGGTCTGTAGAGCTTGCAATCGAGGCGCGCGATGCTGCCGGAAACGGCGCGGTCTGGATTGCGGGTTCCGTCTCGGCGCTCGGCACGCTCGAGCGCTTAGGTGAGGCCAGGATGCGGTTCAGCTTCGGCCGCCAGGCCGAAGTCCTCGCGGAGTCGGGAGTGGATCTGCTCCTCCTCGAGATGCTCGCCTGTGACGGCCCCCTGTCGGTGGTGGCCATCGAGGAGGCCAAGAAGACTGGCCTGCCCATCTGGGTGGCGCTGAGCTGCATGAAAGACGACTCGGGCGAAATCGCACTGGGCGCCCGGCAGAGACCGGGGGCCGGGGGCAGGCGCTACGGTTCCGGCAACTTCGGTGAGTCGGCGGCGGAGATCGCGAACACAGGCGGCGAAGTGTTCTTCATCTTCCACTCGCAGGTCGAGATAGCGCGGGAGGGCCTCCGACAGCTGCAGGAGCACGTCGACGGCGCGGTTGGCATCTACCCGCACTGCGGCGATTTCGAGGCCCCTGACTGGCAGTTCGTGAACATGATTACTCCCGAGGACTACCTTGAGGAGGCGAAGTCTTGGGTCAGCGACGGCGCGCAGATCGTGGGCGGCTGCTGCGGAATCGGCCTCGACCACATGAAGCTGCTCGGGGACGGCCTGTCGCGCAAGATTGACCGGAACTGAGATCGGGCAACGGCGGTCCCCGAGCTGAGGCCGCCGGAGGCCTGCTGAGCGGCCAGGCGCCGCAGAGTCAGCCATGACAGAGTACCCGCGCCTGAAGAAGCGGTTTGAGGACGGCGATGTCGTCATCCTCAACGGGGATATCGGCTCCGAACTGGAGCGGCTCGGCGTTGAAGTACAGGATGGCTTCGCGCGCGCCATGGCCACCGAGACCCACGCGGACGCGGTACGCAGAGTCCACGAAAGCTACATGAATGCCGGCGCGGAGGTCATCACCGCGAACACATCCGTCGCCGGTCGGGAGTACCTGCAGACAGGCGGGCTCGGCCACAAGTCGGACGCGTTGAACCGGAGATCGGTCGAGCTCGCTCTGGAGGCCCGCGACTCGGCGGGCGACCGCCCCGTATGTATAGCCGGCGCCATCTCCACGTACGGAGTGGGTAGGCGCACGGCAGGCGAGACCGTACGCGCCGACTTGGCGCGCCAGGCGGAGGTGCTGGCAGGGGCCGGCGCGGACCTGCTCCTGCTCGAGGTGCTGGGCTGCGACGCCTCCACGGCCGCCGTTGCCATCGAGGTGTTGGGCCGGGCGGGGTTGCCCGTCTGGGTCGCGCTCAGTTGCGTAGCCGAAGAAGGCCGCGGCGAGGCCCCGTCCGCCTACAAGCTCGACGCAGACATTCGAGGCGTCGGCAATGGGACGCGCTCCTTCGCCGGATCGGCGGCTGATCTCGCGCAATCGGGCGGCGACGCGTACTTCGTCTTTCACACACTGGTTGAGGTCGCCGGTGAGGCGCTTCGCCGGCTCAGAGACAGCGTGGACGTCCCCGTGGGCGTGTACCCCCACTGCGGCGGAAGCTCCGCCCCTGGCGAGAAGACCAACGATGCGATCTCCCCCGCTGCCTTCCTGAGAGCCGCGAAGTCATGGGTGAACTACGGCGCGCAGATCATCGGAGGATGCTGCGGCATCGGCCTCGATCACATCAAGCTACTGAGAGACGGCCTGCCCCACAAAAGCCGCTGAAGCCAGCCGGTCCCTTGGCCTGGCGCCCGCGTCCCTCCAGACAATTCCGTGTCTCAATGGGACGCAGGTGTTAGCATTGGGCCGAGAGCATCGCAGGAGTACCTGAAAGGGGCACTGGCCAATGCTCAATCGGCAACCGGCGCCATCCGCCGTTCGTTCAGCGCAGGACTTCCTGGCCGACTACGTAGCCCGGACCAGGGAGTTCAGTCGCAACGCCAACCTGTACGTTGTGCACGTGATTGGCATGGACATGATCCATGGCTCATTCAACGTGCTCTTCAACCTGTACCTCCTCGCAATCGGCTTCGATGTCCGTTTCATCGGCCTCCGGCTGATGATCCAGTTCATCGCAAGGGCCATCACCGCAACTCCCGCCGGCCTCGTCTCGGACCGCATAGGCAGGAAGGCCTCGTTCATCCTCGGGGATGGGATCGGCGCCCTTATCGCGCTGATCATGATCCACACGACCAGCGAGGCAGTGCTGCTGATCGGCCCTGCCGTAGGCGCCTTCTTCGGCAACCTGCACCACACCTCTGAGAGCGCCTTCATGGCGGAAAACAGCCGCCCGTCCGAGCGCATCAACCTCTTCTCCGTTGCCGGCAGCTTCCGCACCTTCTCCTCCATGTCCGGCGCGCTAATGGCCGGCCTCGTGCCCGCGATGTTCATCGACAACATCGGCGCTGTTGACGCCTACCGGTACGCTACGTACGCCGGGCTGTCACTTTGGTTCCTGTCCCTGGTCCCCGCCGTGATGCTCCGGTCGGTGGAGGCCGTCGAGCAGCCGGAGCGGCCCGGCGGGAACCCCGCACCGCCGCGCGGCTTCAGGACGCTGCTGTCCGACATCAAGCACCCGCGGCTGATCTTCTTCTTCGTCCTGACCAGCGCGCTGATCTCCTTCGGCTCCAGCACGGTTACGCCCATAGTCAACGTGGTCTTTCACGACCACTCCGGCCACATCCACGCCGACGAAGCGGAGATCGGCGTCATGTTCGCCGTCGCCGAGTTCGGCCTGGCGTTCGCGACGCTCGGCATCCCGCTTCTCACCGCCAGAATGTCCAAGGTAGACGGCGTCGCGCTGACACGGTTCCTGTCCCTGCCGTTCCTCGTCGCCATGGGCGCGCTGCCCATGTTCCTGGGCGACGGCACGTTTCTGCTGTTGGTCCTGGTCAGCACGTCCTACGTGGGACGAAACACGCTGTTCGGCGTCAGCTACCCTATGGACGAGGCCTTCAACATGGAGGTGCTCGATCCCAGGGAGCGCGCCAGCGGCACTGGCATCGAGATCGCAGCGGGCGGCGCCGTATCCGCCCTGGCCATCATGGTTGGCTCGAGGCTGGTGGACTCAGGCGATTACACGTCTCCATTCCTCATCATGGCAGTTTGCATCGCTCTGTCTACGCTGATCTACTGGCAGGTCTTTAGGCTGATGGAGAAGTCAGTCGCGGCGCAGGCGCCGGTTCCTTCTCCAGCCGCTTCGAATCCGGAAGCCGATACTGCCGAGTCGCTGCAACCTGTTGCCAGGCGTTAGCTGACTGGGCACACAGCGGCTTTCAACAATTCAGCTATCGGCCAAGATCATGCCTACACGCTCGTTTGTCGCTCGAAAGGACTGGCACGCATGAAAGACCAAGCTACGGCAACCGCACAAAGAGAACGTCTCTGGTCCTTGGACTTCGTGATGGCGCTTGGCATGGTGCAGTTCATCTTTGCCGGTTTTACTGCGCAGTACACAGTAATCCCGGAGTATGTGGTCCATCGCGGCGGTGAAGAGTGGCAGCTTGGAATCGTCATTGGGTCGTTCAGTATCGCCACTATGTTGGTCAGACCTCACATGGGAAGGTGGGTTGGCAGGGTCGGCCCCAGAAAGGCAGGGGTTCTTGCCGGGATCGTCTTTGCGGCTGCTGTTCTACTGTACATGCCTGTGACAAACGTGTGGCTAATGGTCCCTGTACGAATGCTGAACGGTATCGGCATGGCCCTTGGCAGCATCGCCGCATTCACTGCCGCCGCGAACCTCGCTCCCCCGACTCGGCGCGGTGAGGGCATGGGGTTCGCGAGCATCGCCGTTAGCGTCGGCGGCATCTGGGCCCCTCTTGTAGGCTTCTACCTGTTGGACGAGGTCAGCTTCGAGTGGGCCTTCATAGCTCTGGCGGCCGCCTGCGCGATGTCCGGGCTATGCGCGGCGGGCATGAGGTCCGCCGTGGGCGAAGCGCAATCCGGATGGGACTCTGCGGATGGTGAAGACATCCCCCTCATCAGCAAGCCTGCGCTGTTCCCTACCTTCATCCTGCTGACGCACACGGTCACGCTTGCCCCGCTCATCACCTTCCTGCCCGCATTTGCCGAAGACCGCGACCTGGGCAATCCGGGCCTTTTCTGGACCCTGTACTCTCTCGTCTCCATCGGAGTCATGCTGGTCTCAGGACGCACGGCGGACAAGATGGGTAGGGCATCCGTCATCATTCCGGGCCTCGCCTTCTCCGTCGGCGCGATGTTCATTCTCCTTGCGGTCGATAGCCGACCGCTGTTCCTGGTCGCGGCTGCCGTGTACGGAATCGGGTTCGGGCTCTTGCAGCCTGGCCTTCAGGCGTTCATGTTCGACAGGGTGCCCGCCAGGGAGCGCAGCGCCGCTGTAGCGACTAACGCATACGCATGGGAGATCGGCGAAAGCGGCGGCGCGCTCGCCCTCGGCCCAGTTGCCGGCGTCTGGGGCGTGGCCTCCACATTCGCGATCGTCGGCGCCATCAACGCGGGCGGCCTCGTCACCTTCGCCGCGAATGCAGTCTTTGGTTCGAGTCCCGTTCTTCGTGAGGAGCCGGACGAGTCCTGGTCTTGAGTGACTTCAAGGCAGGGACACTTCGCCCGGCTTGAATCGCCAGAGGGCATTTGGCTTGCTGCGACTGCCTTGGGCTTCCTTGTCTACGACGGCCCCGCCCTCCGGAGAGCGCCTTTGGACGCTCGACTACTTGATGGCGCTCCGCGTCCTCCACTTCATTTTCGCGGCATTCACGGCGCAGTACACCGTGATACCCGAGTACGTTGTCCACCGCGGCGGCTCTGAGTGGGAACTGGGCATCGTCATTGGCTCGTACAACATCGCAACTATGCTGCTCAGGCCGTTCATGGGCAGGTGGGTGGCCAAGGTCGGGCCCAGGAAGGCGGGCGTTGTAGCTGGCGCGATATTCACCGCCGCCATCCTCCTGTACGTGCCCGCCACGGGTGTCTGGACGATGGTGCCGGTAAGAATGCTGAACGGCTTCGGCATGTCGCTCGGCACGCTCGGGGCGTTCACCGCCGTCGCAAACCTCGCTCCGCATCGCAGAAGAGGCGAGGCGATGGCGTTTCAGGGCATCTCCATAAGCGCCGGCGGACTGTGGGCGCCGTACCTGGGCTTCTATCTTCTGGACACTGCCAGCTTCACATGGGCCTTCGCTGCGCTCGCGTCAACCGGCTTCGCGTCGGGACTGTGCGCCCTGGGCATCACGTCCGCACGGGCGATGGGAGAGGCGCATCGGGAAGGTGGAGATAACAGGGACGTGCCCTTCATCAGCAGGCCTGCTCTCTTCCCAACCTTCATCCTGTTTTCCCACACCATTACGATTGCTCCCCTTGTGACCTTCCTCCCGGCGTTTGCGGACGACCGCGGACTGGGGAATCCTGGCCTTTTCTGGACCGTATATTCGATCGGTTCTATGGTCGTGATGCTCATGGCAGGTCCCCTTGCCGATCGACTTGGGAGAGCGCCGGTGATCGTCCCCGGCCTGCTTCTCTCCTCCGCGGCCATGTTCGCGTTGCTTGTTACGGAGAGCCGCCTGGTGTTAACTGCGGTGGCTGCCGTGTACGGTGCGGGCTTGGCTCTGCTGAATCCGGCGCTGCAGGCCTTCATGTTCGACAGGGTCCCTGCCAGGGAGCGCAGCGCGGCAGTTGCCACGATCTCATACGCGTGGGAGATCGGCCAGTCCGGCGGCGCGCTCGCCCTTGGCCCCATCGCAGGCGCATGGGGGATCGCCTCCACGTTCGCGATAGTCGGCGCCATCAACGCCGGCGGCCTCGCCACCTTCCTGGCAAACGCCATATTCGCGCCAAAACCAACGCCCCCTACCCGCTCGCCATGAGCCTGTCGAATGGCCCTACGCAGGCCACGTCACGGACACTCAGGTGTAGTGGCCGCTCGCGAACGGCCCGTTCCGCTGTAAATGCCGTGCGCTGCCCCCAACCCGTTCGCCCAAACCAACAAGAGACGCTCACCCGCAATCCGCTCCCCTGAGCCTGTCGAAGAGCCTGCCCCGAGTCCCTCGAGTGGGCCTTACGCAACACACCACTCGCCCCAAGCCCACCAAAGCGCACTCCCGTCCGAACACTTGCACTAGACAAACCCCTGTGCTAATCTGTGCCCTGAATTGCAAAGCAGGCCGACCATTCCGCCCTGCGGGCGCGCTAGCCCGCCACAGGAGAGAAAGATGCAGACAGACGCCAAGTTCAGGATCACAGGCTGGGACGAGGAGCCGTTCGACGAGTCGGGAGACGGCTCGAAGCTCACACGGGCCCACATTCAACGATCGTTCCACGGCGACCTCTCCGGCGCCGGCAATCTCATGTACGTGATGTCGTACCTTGAGAGCGGGATCGCCACGTTCACGGGCTTCGAGAGAGTTGTCGGCACCCTCGGAGGGCGCACGGGTAGCTTCGTCTTGCAGCACACAGGCTCCTATGACGGAGGACAGGCCGTGGCGGACTATGAGGTTGTTCCCGGCTCAGCCGCCGGTGAGTTGGCGGGCCTCTCGGGGACCGGCGCCTTCTCCGCCGGAAGCGCCGCAGAGCACGACATGACTCTGGAATACGAGCTGTAATGCGCATACGGAAGTCCGCCGAGCTCGCTGTAACAGAATTGGGTCAAAGTCGCTCGCTTTTGGGTCATATCTGGGCCATTCCAGTAGCGGGCCTGGGTCATAGCGGTGACATTTGCATGTGCCGTCCAGCTATGAAATGTCCCAAATGACCCAAAATGCCTCACTTTTACGATTTCGAAACATGCATCTATTGACACGCGCGATTTTGCATACTTAAAATACCGGCGTTAGCAGTCTGCATACGGGACTGCTAATCACAATATTAGAAAGTTCCAGAAGGAGGGAAGACTATCGTGGCTACGGATACGCAGGTTACGTTCAAGCCCATCGGTAACCGGGTCGTCGTGCTGCCTCACGAGGGTGAGGAGCAGCTGAGCGCCGGAGGAATCTACATCCCGGATACGGCCAAGGAAAAGCCCCAGGAGGGCGAGGTTGTGGCGGTAGGCCCGGGCAAGCTCAACGACGATGGAGTTCGGGTCCCCATGGACGTGGAGGTCGGTGACACCGTCGTCTACTCCAAGTACGGAGGCACCGAGTACAAGGACGGGGAGACTGACTACCTGGTCCTGAGAGAAGACGACATTCTATTCAAGAAGTAGTGCTGGGCCCACGTTTGGCCGCAGAAAGAGAGGTTGAAAGCAGATGACCGCTAAGCAACTGAGTTCGAGCGAGGAAGCCCGCGCGGCGCTCAAGCGCGGGATTGACGTAATGGCGAACACAGTCAGCGTGACGCTCGGCCCCAGGGGCCGCAACGTTGTGCTCGACAAGAAATTCGGGCCGCCCCAGGTGTGCTCAGACGGCGTCACGATCGCCAAGGAAATCGAGCTGGAGGACCCGTTCGAGAACATGGGCGCGCAGCTCCTCAAGGAAGCCGCAAGCAAGACCAACGACGTTGCCGGTGACGGCACGACGACTGCCACCGTGTTGTCGCAGGCGATCATCCAGGAAGGCTTCAAGAACATCGCCGCCGGCGCGAACCCGATGGCGCTGAAGCGCGGCATCGAGCTGGGCGTCGACGCTCTGCGAAGTTCCATCGAGTATTTGTCGACTCCTGTGGAGGGCAAGGACCAGATCGCTCAGGTCGCGTCCCTCTCCGCGCACGACGAAGAGATGGGCGGCCTCATCGCCGACGTCATGGAGAAGGTCGGCAAGGACGGCGTGATCACGGTTGAAGAGTCCCGCGGGCTCAGCTATGAGCAGGAGTTCGTTGAGGGAATGCAGTTCGACCGCGGCTACATCTCCCCGTACTTCATCACCAACCAGGACCGCATGGAGGCGGAGATCGACGACCCGTACGTGCTGATAACCGACAAGAAGATCTCCGCTGTTGCGGACCTGCTGCCCGTTCTCGAGCAGGTGAGCAAGTCCGGCAGGGGCATCGTGGTAATCGCGGAGGACATCGAGGGCGAGGCGCTGGCCACACTCGTGGTCAACAAGCTTCGCGGCACGGTGCGCTGCCTCGCGGTGAAGGCCCCCGGCTTCGGCGACCGCCGAAAGGCAATGCTGGAGGACATGGCAATCCTCACGGGCGGCACCGTGATCAGCGAGGAAGTGGGCCGCAAGCTTGACTCGGCCAGCCTCGCGGACCTCGGCAATGCGCGCAGGATCGTTGCCGACAAGGACAACACCACCGTTGTGGACGGCGCCGGCTCGGACGACGCCATTCAGGGCCGCGTGGGCCAGATCAGGGCGCAGATCGAGGAGACGACCTCGGACTACGACCGTGAGAAGCTCGAAGAGCGCGTGGCTAAGCTCTCCGGCGGCGTGGCGATCATCAAGGTGGGCGCCGCGACCGAAGTGGAGCTCAAGGAAAAGAAGCAGCGCATCGAGGACGCTCTGTCCGCTACCCGCGCCGCTGTCGAAGAGGGCATCGTGCCCGGTGGCGGCCTGTCGCTCGTGCGCGGCCGCTCCGCTCTCGAGGGCCTTGACGTCGAAGGCGACGTCGCGACCGGTGTTCGCGTGCTCGGGCGCGCCCTGGAAGTGCCCCTCAAGCTGATCGCGGCCAACAGCGGTCTGCCCGGTGACGTGATCCTGCGGGAGAGCGAAAACTCCGAGGGCGACTGGGGCTTCGACGCCGAGACCGAGGAGTACGGCCACCTCCTGGAGATGGGGATCATGGACCCCGCCAAGGTGACCCGCGCGGCGATCGAGAACGCCGCCAGCGTGGCGGCCATGGTGATCACGACCGAGTCGCTGATCACTGAGGTTCCTGAGAAGGAGATGCCTATGCCTGCCGCGCCTCCCATGGACTACTAAACGTAGACTCTCAGGGAATCGCCTCAGAGGCCCCGGCAAGCTCGCCGGGGCCTCTGCCATTCTTGAGCCGTGGAGCTTGCCCTGAAGCGCCCGCAGGTTCAATATATACGTGCCCATGGCGCGAATCCCTGTCACTTCCCAAGTGCTCTCCGACTCCGATCTGGAGTTCCTGGTAGGGGAGGTCGCGCCCAACGTCTCTGACCCCCGGCGCATGATGCAAGCCGTCAGGCAGAACGAAGACCTGCGCGCCGCGATCGTCGCCGACGACAAGGTCTTCGAGAGAGTGGTCCAGGACGAGGAGATCCTCATAAGGATCTCCCCTGGCCTCTACTTCGAAGTTCTGCTGCGCCGGGCAAGCAAGGACCTGGAGTCTTCCACGTACACCGTCGAACGCTCCGGCAAGCAGCGCATCGCCGTCTTCGACGCCGACTCGGTGACGGACCTCCTCGCCCAGCCGCCCGTGCTCTACTACCTCGCCGGGATGATGGCATCATTCACTCGCATTCACAGCCAGGTAACGTGGGTCCGAGTCAGGCGGGGCCTGCGCCGCAAGATCCGCCGCAACGACATGGACATACAGAGCCTGATGAGGCTCTGCGTAGACGCCGACGAGACGGAGAAGTTCCCCTACTACAAGCGCATCGCGGACGTCTGCCTCTTCATGACGGGAGTCTTCCCCGACCACTACGACCCCGGGCGGTGGCGCCAGGACGCTATGGCGCAGAGCCCGGTGCAACTAGGGCGTGGTCAGGTGGGCCTGGAGCAGTACGAAGAGTTGGGCCGAAGGTTCTACACCTTGGCCGAACGCCATCCAGCCTCGGCCATTCTCGATCTGTCAGAAGTCTTCGCCACTCTGTCCGAGCATTTCACGTCGGCCGGCAAGCCCCTCTCCCACGTCGCCGAGCGCTATCTCCACTCAGGTGGCGCCAGGCTGTTCGCCTCCGAGTGAGCCCGTCCTTGAGTTACACCCAGCCCGCACGTATAGTTGAAGTGAACGAAAATGCGGGCGGCTGCTGGTCTGCGGCGCCCGGTGTGAGGATGTTCGCCATCGCTGTTGGGAGACTGGAGTTCACGGGTACCGGACGGCGCGCTCGCTCTGGGCGCTGCTGATCCCCTTGTGACCCTTCAACTTCGCTCGAGAGACCTGCACTCATGACGTACAGCGCATGGTTCCAGTGCTTCAAGGGCTGCCCCGGCCGCTTCCCGCTCACTGAGGTCATCTACACGTGCCCGCGCTGCGGCGATCTGCTCGAAGTCGGCCACGACGTCGAGGCCCTCGCGACCCGGAGCCCCGAAGAGTGGATGAAGCTGTTCGACGACAGGTACATGACAACCCAGTGGCCGTACGGTAGCGGCGTCTGGGGCAAGAAGGAACTCGTCCACCCGAACATCCACGATGACAACGTAGTCTCCCTCTACGAAGGCGGCTCGAACCTTTTCTGGGCGGAGCGCTTCGGGAAAGAGATCGGCCTCGAAGATGTCTGGATCAAGCAGTGCGGCAACAGCCACAGCGGCTCGTTCAAGGACCTGGGGATCACCGTGCTCGTGTCCGCGGTCAAGGACATGATCTCGATGGGTACCGACATCCGGGCCGTTGTATGCGCCTCCACGGGAGACACATCCGCGTCGCTTGCCGCCTACTGCGCGGCGGCCGGCATCCCCACTGTGGTCGCGCTGCCCAACGACAAGGTCTCGCGGGCGCAACTGGTGCAGCCAATGGCCAACGGCGCCGTAACCCTCTCGCTGGACACAGACTTCGATGGCTGCATGGAATTAGTACGCCGGCTCAGCGAAGACCCGCGCTTTTACCTCGCAAACTCCCTGAACCCTCTCCGCATGGAAGGCCAGAAGACCGTAAGCATTGAGATTGTCCAGCAGTTTGACTGGGAGGTTCCCGACTGGGTGATCGTTCCTGGCGGAAACTTGGGCAACGTGACGGCAATCGGCAACGGCTTCACGCTGATGAAGCAGCTGGGCATGATCGATAGGCTGCCTAGGCTCGTATGCGCTCAGGCGCAGGCCGCCAATCCCTTGTACGTGAGCTACAAGGGAGGATTCGAGTCCTACGAACCCATGACGCCCGCCGATACGCTCGCGACAGCAATCCAGATTGGGAATCCCGTGAGCATCGAACGCGCCAGCGCGGTGCTGCAGTCCTTTGATGGAATTGTTGAGCAGGCATCGGAAGACGAGCTTGCCCACGCCTCAGGCTGGGCGGACCGTACCGGGCTGTTCACCTGCCCGCAGACCGGCGTTGCGCTCGCGGCCCTGTTGAAGCTTGTGGACCGTGGCACGATAGGTTCCGAGGACAGGGTGATAGTCATCTCGACCGCAAGCGGCCTGAAGTTTACCGACTTCAAGGTCGGGTACCTTGCCGGGGACCTGCATGGAGTGAACTCCAGGTTCACGAGCCAGCCCGTCGAGTTGCCTGGCGACTTCGATGCCGTGTACAGGGCCGCAATGGAAGCCACCGCATGATTGGAGACGCGAAATGGAAGTAGAGGGATACAGGCTCAACCGTCCCGAAGACGTGGCAACGCCCGCGTTCCTGGTGTACGAGCATCTCGTGCGCCACAACATTCGCGAGATCCTGGATATCTGCGGCAGCGCCAGTCGTGTGGTCCCGCACGCCAAGACCCACAAGTCGGCGGACGTTCTGCGTTTACAGATGGAGGCAGGCATCACCGCCTTCAAGGTAGCCACCCTGAAGGAAGCCGAGTTACTCGCGGAGAACGGTGTCAAAGAGGTCCTGATAGCCCACATCCTTCTGCACCCGAAGAAGCTCGACCGATTCGTCCGTCTCAAGAGAAAGTTCGGGGACCTCAGCCTTAGGACCATAGTCAGCAGGCCCGAACACCTCGAAGCTCTCTCACAGGCCGCGGAGGCCTGCGGTTCTGACATCGATGTCTACATCGACCTGGACACCGGCATGAACCGCACCGGCGTGCAGCCTGGCGAGGAGGCCGGCCGCCTGTACGCCGATGCAGCGGCAACGCCGAACCTCAATGTCATGGGCGTTCATATCTTCGACGGCCAGATGCACCGGCCGTCACTCGAGGAGCGCGAAGCGATCTTCCAGCAGAGCCTGGAATATGCCCACGACACGTGGGACCGTGCCCGCAGTCAAGGCCTTGATGTTGTCGACAACGTTGCGGGCGGCTCATGGTCGTTCCACTACTTTCTGCGCGACGAGAACTTCCGCGTATCGCCCGGAACATGGATCTACTGGGACTCGGACAGCGTCAAGCAGGAGGACCTGGGCTTCAGGATCGCGGCGCTGGTGCTGGGCCAGGTCCTTGATCGAGACGACGAACGAGACACTGTAACTCTCGATGTCGGATCCAAGTCCGCCTCCCCGGACCTTCCCGTTGAGCGCCGGTTCAAGATTATCGGCCACCCTGAGTGCGTGTTGACTTCGCAAAGCGAAGAGCACGGCGTCGTCAAGCTGAACGGCGCCGACCTCAACGTGGGGCAGTTCGTTTTCGCCGCGCCGGGCCACGCCTGCACCGCCTCAGTGAAGTACCCGGAGGCGCTCGTCGTAGGAGAGGATGGCAACCTGATCGGCACGTACGACCACTGGGCCCGCGACCGCTAGCCGCCGAACGCCGCCTCATCTAGGAAGCAGCTCCGGCTCCGGTCATACGCAAGCCGTTGCCCGAATGATCTTGCACTCTCCCCGCGGTCTGGGTCCGCTGGGCCGTCGCCTCCGATCTTGATAAGTTCTTGAAATTCGCCTGCTATAACTGCATCCATTCGGAGGCGTTCCACACGCCTCAACAGCAATGGGAGGCGAACCATGACAGACGGCAAGCTCGTATTTCTTGGTGAGTGCGCAAGGTGCAGCGGAGACCTCTGCCGCAACCGTGACTTTTACGGGGAGTACATAAAATGCCTTCAGTGTGGTTACGTGATCGATGTGGAGGACGAGGGCGACTGGCGGGATTTCGTCTCCAGCCATCTGGCGAAGGAAGCCGCGTAGAGTTCATGGCGCGCAGAACAGCAAGCAGGCGCACAGAACCCCATGGAACAGCCTCGACCTCAACTGAACGCGGCGGTCGGCGGGGACTGTTCTTGGCAGCTGCTGCCCTACTCGCGGCAGTGTTTCTGCTCGCGGCCTGCGGCGGCGCCGAACTCGACTCGCCCGCCCGGGACGCGGCGCCGGCTTCAGCGGCAGTCGTATCGACGGTTGTTCCCAACGAGGGAGCGCAGTCTGCCGCTATTGACGCGCTCACGGACGAGCAGATCGTCGCCGCGCATGAGCAGGTCGTCAACTCGGCCTACCGGCGAGTGCTGCCGTCTGTGGTCCACATCCACGTCACGCAGCAGGTGGAAGACCAGCAGGGCCTGGACTTGCTCTCGCAGTTTGCCGAAGGACAGGGATTCCCGGACCTGCTTCGCAGCGGGGAAGGATCAGGCTTCGTCTGGGATGCGGACGGTCACATTGTCACCAACCACCATGTAATCGCGGACGCCGACACGGTGACGGCCACCTTCTCGGACGGAAGCGTCGCGGAACTCGAGCCGTTGGGCAGCGATCCGCACTCTGACCTGGCGGTGCTCAAGGCAAGCGACTACGAAGGCACTTTGACGCCGGCCCAACTGGGCGACAGCGATAATCTGATCGTGGGGCAGGTCGTGCTGGCCCTCGGCAATCCCTTCGGCCAGGAGTTCACGTTAACCACCGGAATCATCAGCGCCCTCGGCCGGGAGATGAGGAGCAGCAACACTCCGTTCTCCGTGCCTCACATCGTCCAGACGGACGCGGCAATCAATCCCGGCAACTCCGGCGGACCGCTGCTTGACCGCAACGGCCGCGTCATCGCGATCAGCACTCAGATCGCCAGCAGAAGCGGCGGCAGCATGGGCGTCGGCTTCGGGATTCCCATCAACACCGCCAGGCAGATCGTGCCCGAGCTAATATCCAATGGCGGGTTTGAGTACTCTTTCCTGGGGATCAGCGGGTACTCCCTGACGCCGTCTCTGGCCGAGGCGATGCGTCTGCCGGACGACTCTCGTGGCACCGTCATAGCTATGGTCCTTGAGGATAGCCCGGCAGCCGATGCCGGCCTGAAGGGCAGCCCGCCGGCATGGGACCCGGATAGCGGCGACGAGCAGCCGGGGCCGGACGTGATCGTCGCGATCAACGGCGTTGACATCCTGGACTTCGCAGATCTCATAGAGTACCTGAGCGGTAACACCAAGCCCGGCGACAACGTGGCCCTGACGATCCTCAGAGACGGTGAGACCGTTGGCGTCGAAGTAACGCTTGGGTCCCGCCCCAGCCTGTAGGGGAACATCGCGCACGCCGGAAATCAGAGAGCCCCGGGCCGCAGGCCCGGGGCTCTCTTTGCATTCGACTGGACTAAGCCGAACAGCTACATCATTGCCTCAGTCTCGACTTCCAGGAACTGCCCTGTGCCCTCGCCCAGGGCGTCGAGCACCCACTGGTTGAACCGGTGCGGACCGAACTCCTGCGGCACGAAGTTGCCGTGCGTGAAGTGCCGGGACTTGAGCCCTGCATGCTGCCACTCGCAGTTGCGGGCGTCCTGCCGGTTGGTCAGGTCCCAGAGCTCGACCATGAAGTCGAGGTCGAAGTCCTCCTGCTCCATGGCCTCCGGCTCGAACAGCCAGTCATAGATCATCTGCACGCTGTCCGGGCCCGTCGGGAACATCTGGTGCGTGTTCAGGTAGTCCCGGTGCACGTTGATGAAGAAGTTGGGCCGCACCACACCGGCGGTGTAGAGGACTCCCAGCTCCTCCTCGTTGAGGTGCTTGAACGGCTTCACCGTTGATGAGCCGTCCATGGTCAGAGACTGAGCGCCCGGCATGTATCGGCCCTCCAACTCGGGGACCAGGTTGCCGTTCTGGTCTTCCTTGATGCCGTACGCCCCGCCTGCCCAGAACGCTTCAACGATAGTGCAGAGTTCCGGGTGGACCTGCGGGCAGTGGAAGCACTCCGCGAAGTTCTCAAACAGGAGCTTCCAGTTCGCCTTGATGTCCAAAACAATGCGCTTGCCGATTCGAAGCTCGTCCATGTGGTAATTGACGAACCTCGAGGGGAGTTTGCCTAGAGCGGATTCAAGCGGCGGCGCATCCTTGCCGGCGAGGTTGACGAAGATGTACCCGCCCCACGTGCCGACGGCCACGTCGTACAGCGAATAGTCCTTCATGTCGAAGTCGGCCGACTCCAACTGGTGCGGCGTCGCTATGAGGTCGCCCTCAAGCGAGTACGTCCAAGCGTGGTAGGGGCACACAATCGTGCCGCCCTCGAAGCTGCCCTTTTCCTGCGTGCAAAGGATGGAGCCGCGGTGCCGGCAGGTGTTGTGGAACGCCTGCAAGTTGCCCTTCAGGTCTCGCGTGACCACGATGTTCTGAGTCCCGATCCTCTTGACCAGGTAGTCGCGGCGGTTCGGGATCTCCTCCTCGCGACCCACGTTCACCCACATGTTGTACCAGAACACTTCGAGCTCTCGCTCGTAGTGAGCAGCGTCGTAGTAGTAGTGGGCGGGGATGCTCTTTTCGATCTGCTTCATCTTTCGGCGTTCGTAGGTTGATGCCTGCATAGGGCTGTCCTTCCTCGCTGTGTCCCCTCAGGGAGTCATGCCGCTCTTGCCGTGACATCGAACTGAGAACGCCACTGCCACGGCTCTTAATGCGGATGCTATGTGTCGCTATGAACTCCTGTCAATAGGAACGGTTGCCAATTGGAAGTCCAGTCTCTAAGCAGCAACC
This sequence comes from Dehalococcoidia bacterium, assembly GCA_965116985.1. GTDB lineage: Bacteria > Chloroflexota > Dehalococcoidia > Lucifugimonadales. Next base: position 2,054,502 of record OZ220745.1, read on the forward strand.
ATTAGCGCAATCCTAGCAAGCCTGAACAGGCCTCTATGGAAGCATCTGACGTGGCGGCCAAGGCGCGAAAGAGCAGTGGGCGAAGAAGTGCGTGGCTAAACGTCCTCGGCGTCTTCGGGCGCCCCGAGTGAGAACACTTTGTGCGGTCTCCACTGTGCTTCATTGCCATCGAACGTGAGAATGGCAAGGAAGCGGCCGTCCACGCTGTACGCCCGGCAGAGATCGCCCGGCTTTGCGGCAGGCAATCGCTCCGTTGTCGGCAGCGACCTGCCGTTCCTGATCGCGGCTTCTGGCCGCTTCCCGATTACCATAGCGTTCAGTTTCGAGAGCGCAGCGTCCGGGGCCGCCATCACGTCGTCAATCGATCCTTCTTCAAAGCGTTCTTCGGCCTGCTCCAGCGTGACGCTGTCTCGGATGTCGAAGTTGCCGCTTCTAAGCCGCTTGAGCTCCTTCAGGTGTCCTCCAACTCCCAACTGTTGCCCCAGATCGTGCGCAAGCGAGCGCATGTAGAAGCCGCGCCCACACTCGATCAGCACAGTAGCCTCCGGCGGATCCCAGCTCTCCAACGACAGAGAGTGGACCTCCACGCTTCGAGGCTCTCTCTCGACCTCGATGCCGGCACGTGCAAGCGTGTAGAGCCGCTTCCCGCGCTGCTTGATCGCGCTGTACATCGGTGGCACCTGGTCGATTGTCCCGTGAAATGCCTTCAGAGCCTTCTCGACGTCCTCCAATGAGATGCCCCCGATGTCCCGGGTCTCTGTGACTTCGCCCTCCGCGTCATAAGTATCGGTCGAGACTCCAAGCTCGATCGTGCCCCTGTACTCCTTGGCCCCGTCCACCACGTACTCCATCGTGCGCGTCGCCTGGCCGAAGAACACCGGCACGACGCCTGTTGCTATGGGGTCGAGCGTGCCGCCGTGACCGACGCGCCGCATGTCTGCCGCCCGCTTCATCCGGCGGACGATGTCCATCGACGTGATGCCTCGCGGTTTGTTGATGTTGAGGATACCGTCCATGGTGACTCCGCCGGCTGGCTATCCGTCTTCGCCCTGCACAGCGCGGTCAGGCTGCACGTCAGAGATCCGCTGCATGAACTCGGCGTCGCGCTCGATCGACCGGTCGAGCCGGAACTCCAGTTGAGGGACTGTCCGCATACGCAACTGGGGTTTCATTCGTTGCCTGACGAACCCTGCGGCGGAGCGCAGAGCGCGCATCGCGCTTCGTTTGTCATCTTCGTCGCCCAGAATGCTCACATAGACCGTGCAGTTGTTACGGTCCGGTGATATGTCGACCCGTGTGACGCTGACCATAGAGTACAGTCGGGGATCGCGCACCTCGGACCCGATTATCTTGCTGATTACCGTGCGGACCGTGGAGTTTACGCGTTCCCGGCGGTGGTTCATTTCACCGGTCTCAGGAGAGGTGGAGTACTTGGGGCCCGGGACTGGCCTAAGACTGCTGCAGCGTGAAAGACTCGAGAACGTCCTCTTCTTCGAAGTCATAGAACCCGTCGAGCACGATGCCTCCCTCGAAGCCGTTGGCAACTTCCCTGACGTCGTCCTGGAAGTGCTTGAGGCTGGAGATGCCGCCCTCGAAGAGCATCTGCCCGTTTCGGAGGACGCGGATAGTCGAGTTCCTCAACACGCGTCCGTTCGTAACGTAGAACCCTGCTGCCGTGCGTCGGCGTCCCACTGAGAACGTGGCCCGTACCACGGCCTGGCCTTCAGTGTGTTCGGTGATCTCAGGCTCGAGCAGTCCTTCCAGCGCCCTTGAAACATCGTCGATCAGCTCATAGATGATGTTGTAGTGCCGGACCTGCACTCCCTCAAGTTGCGCGAGAGCGCTCGCTCCCGGCTCCGGCGTGGTGTTGAAGCCCAGAATCACCGCGTCTGCCGCAGACGCCAGCATCACGTCGCCTTCGGAGATCGTGCCTGCGCTCACATGAACGAAGTTAACTCTGGTCTCCTCCGTATCCAGCCCCTCGAGAGCCGCTCGCACGGCGTCGACGCTCCCCTGCACATCGGTCTTCAATATGAGGTTGAGGGCACGAACGTCTCCGGATTCCATGCGCCGGTGGATCTCTTCAAGAGTGACGCCTCCGCGTTCCAGGACTCCGGCCTCCCTCTCTCTCCGGCGATTGTCGGCAAGCGTCCTTGCGGCACGGTCGTCCCCCATCGCCTCCAGGATGTCGCCTGCGTAGGGAAGCCCGGACAGGCCGGTTATCTCTACCGGCGTGGAAGGTCCTGCGGACGAAATGTTCTCGCCCGTGTCAGAAGTCATCGCGCGGATTCGCCCGCGCAACTCGCCCACGACAATGCTGTCTCCCACGTTCAGCGTTCCCGTCTGCACGAGGACCGTCGCCACCGTACCTCGGCTCTTGTCCACTCTGGCCTCGATGACGACGCCTTGCGCATGGCGGTCGGGATTTGCTTGCAGTTCGCTTACTTCTGCAACAACCTGGATGTTATCGAGCAGATCGTCCACGCCCTGCCCGTTGAGTGCAGACAGCTGCACCGCGATGACATCGCCGCCCCACTCCTCGATCAGGAGCTCCTGCTCCGCAAGTTGCCGCTTCACTCGTTCCACGTCGGCGTCCGGCCGGTCGACCTTGTTGATGGCGACAAGGATGGGAACGTCCGCGGACCTCAGGTGATTGATCGCTTCAACCGTCTGAGGCATTATGCCGTCGTCCGCCGCCACCACGAGGATTGCGAAGTCCGTAACCTTGGCGCCTCGGGCTCGCATTTCGGTGAACGCCTCATGGCCGGGCGTGTCGATGAACGTGATTGCCCCGCTGCCTCGAGTTATCTGGTACGCGCCGATGTGCTGCGTGATGCCGCCGGCTTCACGGTCCACCACGTTGGCGTTGCGGATTTGGTCCAGCAGCGTGGTCTTGCCGTGGTCCACGTGGCCGAGAATGGTAACGACCGGTGGGCGTTCAACGAGGTCTGATTCGGCCTCGCCCTCAGTGGTGAGGACCAGCGATGCGGGGGACTCGTCCTCTTCAAGCGGCTTTACGTCGTACCCGGCAAGGATGGCGATCTTCTCCGCCATCCCATGGTCGATGACCTGGTTGATCGTGTACATGTAGCCGGCCCGCATGAACTCTTTGATTATGTCCACAGGGTCAACGTCCAGGAGAATGGCCAGGTCGCTGACCGTAAGTGTTGCGGGAATGTCTACTTCAGGCCGTCTCGGCCGGCTTCTCTGTACTTGGTTTGCCATGTCCCTCCATCTTTAAGCGGGCCGATTCAGTTCACACTTGACTCAGCCCTTTCGCTCACCGCGTCCTCAAACAACGACTTCCACGTCTCAGGGCTTATGGAAGTCCTTAGAGCCCGCTCGACCCGGCCGCGATTCAGGTCGCGTTCCCTGCACTTGTCATCGTCAGTGCACAGGTATGTGCCGCGCCCGTTCATCCTGCCGGTTCGGTCCAGGCTGGTGCTTCCGTCCGGCGACGCTACTATTCTGAGTAGCTGCCGTTTGTCCTTCCTGTTGCCGCAAACAACGCAGGTCCTGATGGGGACCCGCCCTTTGCGCGCGCTCATCGCCGCGTGCGCCTCCTCGCTCCTCCCTTTCGTCTTCTGCGGCGGTTTCGGTCCTGGTCATTCCCGGGACCGCGTCTGCGGCCGCGGCTGGCTGTGATGCCGCCGCGAAGTCCCGCAATGTCTTCGGCGAATCTGATTTGCCCGAGCTCTGAGTCCGATCCAGGCCTTCGGAGCGACCACACGTCGTCTGACAAATCAGAAATACGCGCAGCCCCGAGCACCGGCATCGGCTCCTCTTCTTCCTCTTCGACGACGATGCCGAGCTCTTCGTCAGTCGGCAGCAGTTCTTCGGGCACGCCAACTTCTTGCTCGTCGTCGACAGACGCTTGCTCCGCCGCCTCGATGGCCTCAAGCTCCGCAATCAACTCTTCGTCGGACAGTTCCTCCTGCTCCACCTCCTCAGCAACCGTCTCGTCCGTCTCGCCGACCACTTCCTCCGGGGCCTCGGCGACTTCTACGGTCTCCACCTCGACAAGGACGGGCTCCTCTTGGACAGCCTCATCCGATACCGTGGTTTCGGCCAGCACAGGCTCTTCTACTGCCTCGACTTCGGCCGGCTCCTCCTCGACTACTGTGGCGACGGCCTCGGGTTCAGGCGCCGCTGCCGGCTGCGTGGCAGCTTCGAGGTGGCTGGAGATGTCAACTTTCCATCCGGTCAGCTTCGCCGCAAGCCTCGCATTCTGACCTTCCTTGCCGATGGCAAGTGAGAGCTGCCGGTCTGGGACCACGGCGATTGCGGACCTGGACTCTTCGTCGATGTCCACGCGCAGGACCTGCGACGGGCTGAGCGCGTTGGCGATGTACACGCGGGGGTCCCGGTGCCACTCCACAACGTCGATTCTCTCGCCGTGCAGTTCGTTGACAATGTTCTGTATGCGGATGCCTCGCAGCCCCACGCACGAGCCGACCGGATCGACCCCGTCCTGGCGCGCGAAAACGGCTACCTTGCTGCGCGCTCCCGCTTCTCGGGCTATAGCCATGATTTCCACGGCGCCGTTGTATATCTCGGGAACTTCCATCTCGAAGAGGCGTTTCAGCAGGTCCTGGTCAGCCCTCGAGACGATCAGCTCCGGCCCCTTGAATGACCGCCCGACCGTCTTGAGCAGCACCTTGAACTTCTGGCCGATCCTCACCCACTCGTTCGCGGACTGCTCTGCGAAAGGAAGGGTCGCCTCGACTCGACCAAGCTCCACGATCATTTGGCTGGGCTCGATGCGCTGGACCGTTACCTGGAATACTTCGCCTTCTTTGTCGGCATACTCCTCGAAGACCAGCTCTCGCTCAGCCTCACGGAGCCTCTGCATTACCACCTGCTTGGCGGTCTGCGCGGCGATCCGGCCCGCGCTGTGGGGTAGCTCCTCGACCGGGATTACGTCGCCAACCTGGGCTGTCGAGCTGTACCTGCGAGCCTCCTCCAGCGTCATCTGCACCTGAGGGTCTTCGATCTCGTCCGCTACGGTCTTTACGATGTAGACGCTGACGTCACCGGTGCCCGGGTCTAGCTTGACGGATATGTCCTGCCCTCCCATGATGCTATCCTTGCGATACGCTGAAACAAGGGCAGCCTCGATTGCGGACAAGACGGTTTCGCGGGGGAGGTTTCGTTCAGCCGCAAGCTGAGTTAGGGCTACCAGGAAGTCGCTCTTCATGTCAGCCTCCTCAGTCTGCTTCCGTATGCCGTAGAACAAAGAAAGTGGGGAGTCCCCACTTTTCCGCGGCACCGGCTGGATTATCGACGTGAGTATAGCAGTCCGAGCCGATTGGCTCAAGTTAAAGTGCGCCGCCCGGCCTACTCGTCACAGCAAGAGTTCAGGTTGCCGCGAAGTTGATTGGTCCCGCCTCGCCTGTCCCCGCTGGAAGCGGTTTCTGCTTGCCGTACCTCGCCCCCGACAGCCCGCTTTAGTCTCCAAGCGCGTGCTCGCCCTCGCTCTTGCGCTGGCTGCAATCGCGTCCGCTCTGTCCGCCTGCACCAGCGGAAGCGACTCTAAGGAACTGTTGGTCTTCTTTGCTTCCAGCATGGCCGATGCTGCCGAGGAGATTGGACAGCGCTTCGAGCATAGTAATGGGGTAAGGGTGGCGTTCAACTTTGGAGCTTCACAGGCCCTGGCCCGCCAGGCGGCTGAGGGCGCCCCCGCCGACGTGATAATCACCGCAGGCCGGTTTCCGATGGACTATCTCAGCGAGAGTGACAACATCACCTTCGGCCCTGTGAGCATCCTGTCGAACGAGCTGGTCGTTGTCACAGGGCCTGACATCGGAGAAGTGGATGCTCTTGAGGACCTGCTCGATCCGCGCTACACCACTGTAGCACTCGCCGACCCGGAGCTCGCGCCGGCGGGACGCTACGCCAGGGAGGCCCTTCAGAACGCCGGTCTCTGGGAAGCCATCCAGCCAAAACTGGTCAGGGGCGGCGATGTTCGGGCAGCTTTGGCTTACGTGGAGACAGGCAGCGCGGACGCCGCCATCGTCTACAGGACTGACGCCCGTATAGCTGAAGAGGTTACCGTCTCAGGAGTGGTGCCGCAGGGTTCCTATGGCCCGATCGAGTATCCTGCGGCAGTCCTTGCCTCCGCGCCACTGCCGGAGGAGGCAAGGGAGTTCATAGACTTCCTTTCAGGCAACGAGGCTCGAGCAGTGCTTCAGGAACACGGCTTCATCGTATTGAAATGACACGGCGACCTTCACTTGTAGGCCTGGGCCGGTCGGAGCGATGGGCCGGGGACGCATAACGGTAATGGGAGACCTGTCCCTGCTGGGCCTCACGCTGCGGGTCGCGGTAGTCGCCACCTTGTTGAACCTGCCTTTCGCCCTCGCCGTAAGCTGGCTGGTGACGAAGAAGAGAGTCCGCGGAGGGTTCATCATTGAGCTCGTCACGTCGCTCCCACTGGCCTTGCCGCCTGTGGTCGTGGGCTATTTCCTGCTGCTCGTCCTCGGGCGCGGTAGCCCCGTAGGGTCGTTCTTCAGCGACACTCTGGGCCTCAGCCTGGTTTTCACCTGGCTTGCCGCGGTACTCGCGTCGGCCGTCGTTTCGTTCCCTCTGATGGCTCGCGCGGTGATGGTCGCGATGGATGGCGTCGACGAGCGGCTGGAAATGTCCGCGCGCAGCCTCGGCGCGAGCGCATGGCGAGTATTCGCGACAATTACGGTCCCCCTCGCATACCGTGGAATCCTGGCAGGCGTGTTGCTGGGCTTCGTCAGAGCCTTGGGCGAGTTCGGGGCGACGATCGTTGTGGCCGGCAACATCCCCGGCCGTACCCAAACGCTGCCGCTGGCGATCTTCAGCAAAGTACAGTTGGGAGACGACGCGACCGCGCTGCGTCTCGTCGGCATCTCGATCGCCCTCGCACTGGCAACGCTTCTAGCGCACAACTGGCTTCTGGGCCGCGCCGCGCCAGGCCGGGAGTAACCGAACGATGCCGCAACTCCCCAGCAGAATTGAAACTCAACAGGCGCTTCTGTCGTTCGACCTAGTAAAGAGATATCGAGGCTTCACCCTGGAGTGCTCCGGCAATCTCGGTGAGGGGATTACGGCCGTCTACGGTCACTCTGGCAGCGGAAAGACGACGCTGCTTAACTGCATTGCCGGCCTGACTACGCCCAACGAGGGAGCCATAGAGCTATCCGGCCGGACGCTGTACTCCACCTCCGGCAAGGTGAACGTACCGCCCGAGCGCCGCAGGTTCGGATACGTGTTCCAGGAGTCAGCCCTTTTTCCGAATATGACCGTCCTTGAAAACGTGCGTTACGGCTATAGGCTGACCCCGGAAGAATCGCGCCGCGTCGATCCCGATCACCTGGTGGAGATGTTCGGCCTCGGGCCGCTCCTGCAGCGAGGCGTATCACGCCTCTCCGGCGGCGAACGCCAGAGGGTCGCCCTGGCGAGGGCGCTGGCGACCTCCCCGGAGCTGCTCCTCCTCGACGAGCCGCTGTCCTCGCTGGACGTCCGCTTTCGCGGGGTGATCATCCAGTACCTGAGGCAAGTGCAAAGGGAACTCGGCACCTCGATGCTCTACGTAACTCACTCGATCTCGGAAGTTCTCGCGCTGGCGTCCTCTGCGCTCGTGCTGGACTCAGGCCGTAACGTCGCCCACCTGCGGCCCACGGATCTGGCGGCTGACCCGCACCTCTCGGCGCTGTCAGACAATGACGCCCTGGAGAACATCTTGGAGGGCGCCGTATCTGGAGGGCCCGACGATGACGGACTGACCAGGATCGGCGTCGGGCTCGTAGAGCTGCTCGCGCCGTCCGTGGACGCTGCGCCTGGGGACACGGTGACCGTTGCTATTCGTGCCGCTGACATAATCATCGCCCTGGAGGAATCCCGGTCGCTCAGCGCCCGCAACGTCATCCCAGCCATAGTCGAGGAGACTCACGCCCTGGAAGGCCGCGCTCTCGTTTACGTCGACATCGGCGTTCGGCTGGCCGCGGAAATCACTCTCGGCTCCCTACGGACAATGGGGCTGAGACCAGGCCGGGAAGTCTGGCTTATTCTCAAGACTGCAGGAATTGTCGCGACCGGCCCGACGGCGAACGCTCCTCGCACGTAGAGCCTCCGTCAGCGCAATGGCCTGCGAGCCGGGGCCGAGCCTGAAAGCGCGCCTTGCCCCGTAGTGCAGATCCCTAGCAGCGGGCACCCGTCGCAGGCAGGCGTCGATCTGCAGGTTTCGGCCCCATGGGTAACGATCAGCGCGTGAAGTTCAGCCCAGCCGTCTGCCTTCATCGGCGCGCTGCCCATTGCGTACTCCCGGCACTCCGAATAACCGCAGCCATCCGGCACGAGTCCTAGCCGCGCAAAGAGCCTCCTCGCGTAACCGTCAGCCACAAACGCTGGTCGACCAAGAGCGTAGAGCAGGATGGCGTCGGCCGTCTCCTCACCGACGCCATGCACCGCCAGCAGGCGCCTCCGCAGCGAGCACGTGTCCTCGTTTTCTGCGCTGCAGAGGTCCTCCCCAAACTCGGACAGGACCTCCGACAACGCCTTCAGTGTGAGCGCCTTGCGCTGGTGAAAGCCGGCCGGCCTGACCACGTCCGCAATGTCTTCCTGAGCCATCCCGCGAATTGCCGCAGACGTTAGCAGCCCTCGCCGCTTGAGCGCTCTGATCGCCAACTGCGCGTTACCCCACGCCGTCGCCTGCGTCAGCACCGCGCCGACTGCCACCTCGAAAGGCGAGTCGCTCGGCCACCACCCGTCCTGCGGCCCGTACTCCCGCGACAGCCGCTCGAACACCTCCAACAGCGGTTGCGAGTTCCTTGGCCTCGTCCCATCCTCTCGTCGACTGGAAATCATGTGGCAATTATCTGCCACGTCAGTGGCTTCCGTCTGACCTTCTGATCGAACGTGCAGTTGCCCCCGCGGATTGCCCCTCCCTTCATCCTGCCTGTAGACTCAACTGCGGAGGTCAATCAGAGTGCATCAGTTTTCAGAAAAATTGCTCGCCGCTGCTGAGGCTAACCGCAGCCTCGTGTGCGTGGGCTTGGACCCCGATCCCGCCCTGATGGCTGTCCCGGACGTGACGCAGTTCAACCGTGCCATAGTCGAAGCCACGCACGATAGTGTGTGCGCATACAAGCCCAACCTGGCCTTCTACGAGGCGCGGGGAATCGAGGGCATGCAGGCGCTGAAGGACACCATCGACTGCATTCGGCAGACCGCCCCTGCCGTGCCCATTATCGGCGATGCCAAGCGCGGCGACGTCCATTCCACGAACATCTTCTACGCCCGCGCCCTGTTCGACTACTGGGGCTTTGACGCCGTCACCGTGAACGGCTGGGCCGGCGGCGGATCCCTGGAGCCGTTCCTGGAGCGCGAAGACAAAGGTGTCCTAATCTGGTGCAAGTCATCCGATCCCGGCGCAGCGGACATTCAGGACCTCACCGTTGCTGACCAAGCGGGTGATATGGAGATGCACCACCGCATGACAATGCGGGCTGCCGAGTGGAACACGCGCGGCAACATCGGAATCGTCATCGGCTCCACATACCCGGCCGAGATCGCCCGAGCACGCGCCGCCTGCCCGGGCATGACCTTGCTAGCCCCTGGCGTGGGAGCGCAGGGCGGCGGTCTCGCCGCCGCCGTCAAGGCGGGCGTTGACGAGCGGGGACGCAATGTCATCATCGCAGCGTCCAGAAGCGTGTCTTACGCCTCGAACAACCCTGCCGACTTCGCAGACGCGGCCCGCGGTGTAGTTCTTGATATGAACGAGCATGTGAGTGCCGTGCTCGAAGATGAGCGTAAGGGCTGGTGCTAGACCTCCGCCTCGGTGATGTCCTTCGGCTGCGAAAACCCCACCCGTGCGGCGGTCTGGAGTGGCAGGTCTCGAGGCTCGGAGCGGACATTGCCATCAGCTGCCTGGAGTGCGGCAGGCGCGTGTTGCTGTCACGTAGGGACCTGGAGAAACGTACGAAGCGCATCCTGTCATCGGAGGGTGGCTCGATGACACAAAAGACCTCAAGAGGACCTGTTCCCGGCCCCTGATCGGCGGCCATTTGAGGGGCGTTACGGCGCGCAGTTTCATGGGTCTGGGACGAGTGTGACATGGGCCTTTGAAGCCCGCCTCTTCGTTGACACCCCTTGACCTCGACCCTAAAATGACTTGACCTTGGGTACGGCGAGGGAGGCGATTTCATGCTAGAGATGGAGATCGAGAGCATCCGCGTCAGCCTCATGAGCTATCAGCGCGTAGTCATTCTGCGCGTCAAGGGAAGCAACCGGTATCTGCCCATTTGGATCGGCTCCGCGGAGGCCGACGCCATAGCTCTGCGCCTTCAGGACGTGGAGGTTCCACGCCCCCTGACGCACGACCTGCTCGGCAATGTCATTTCGGCCCTCGGGGCATCCGCAAGCGGCATCGTCGTGTCCGATCTGACCGACGACACCTTCTACGCAAAGGTTCTGCTGGAGTCAAACGGGTCGTCTTACGAAGTCGACTCACGGCCCAGCGACGCCATAGCGCTCGCCGTCCGCCAGGGCTACTTCCTGCTCGACCCCAACGGCGATAAGCAGATGTTCACCACGCTGACAGAGGCCGAGGCGTTCGTCACCGAGCAGCGCAAGTATCACGACGAGTACGCGCCCCAGATTAGCAAGGTGTGCCCCATATTCGCCGATGAGGCCGTAGTGGAGAAGGCCGGCGTGGAGATGGACGAGGAGACCGGCGCGGCCCGCCTGACGCGAGAGGGCGACCCCAAGCCGGTGAACGAGGAGGAGTTGAAGCGCCTCTCCGCCTTCACTGAGTTCATCAACGAACTGAACCTTGATGACCTCGGCCAGGAAGAGGAGAAGCCCAGCTCCTCGGAGTAGAGGTCTTCCCGGCCGCGCTACTCCCGCACTCGTTGCCCGCGCGCCCGCATCGTGGCGATCCCTGCGCGTCTGCCCTTCCGTCGAAGATGGGCTTGTCGCCGCACCTCGCGCCAGCTCCCGATACTCGAACGCCGTGGCCGGCGGACGTCATCCGGACCTGCCCAAATTGACCGGAAAAACCACTTTGTGATAATATCCGCAATCCGTTCGGAGACATTATGAGTTCCAGCGGGAAGCGCACCGCACTGCGGCTCCTCGGTATAGGTTGGTATGTAGCGCTGTGCATTTCAGGAGGCGCAATTGGTGGCCGTTGGCTGGATCAGGAGTTCGAATTGAGCCCGGTCTTTACATTGACCGGCTTGGGGCTTGGAATCGCAATCGCCGTGATTGGCATGATGAAGATGCTTATGGCCCTGTTCCAGCCTGAGCCCAGCGAGGGCTCGGACTAGTGTCAGGCCTGCTCCGTAACCCGAAGATCCTCACCGTAATCGTCGTTTTCGCGGTGCTGCTCGTCCTCGGACTGGTGGGTGGCGCGCTCGGTAACGCGCTCGGCGGCGGCTTCCTCGGCGCGCCGCTCCCGCACATCCAGTTGGCTGCGGAGCCAGTGCTCGCAGACGAACTGCTCCCTGGCTGGAAGCTCACCAACACCATGCTTGCCACCTGGCTCTCGATCATCGTGCTTGCTGTCCTGGCATTCTTCGCTACCCGGCACATGAACGAGGTCCCCTCCGGCCTGCAGAACCTGTTCGAAGTTCTCATAGATTTCTTCTTGAACCTCGCTGAGAGCGTTGCCGGAAAGGAAAAGGCCCGCACATTCCTCCCGCTGGTCATGACGATCTTCATTTTCATTGTGGCCTCTAACTGGCTCGGCATTCTTCCGGGCTTCGGCACCATTGGCAGGTTCGAGCCGGCCTACGAGGTCATTCACCACGCGGAGGACAAGGCGGAGAAGAAGGGCGAGGAAGTCAATCTGGACGCGGTCAAACTCGCCGTCTTCGAAGGCGATGGCGCCGTAACGGTGCAGGCCTTCGGGTCGGTCGGCGACAAACTGACCGGAGCAGAATACGAGCACATGGAAGAGGGCGACAGGCCGCGCGCAGGTCTGCTCGTGCCCTTCCTTCGGAGCGCCAACACTGACATCAACACAACGCTGGCCATCGCCTTGGTCGCGATGTTCATGGTCCACTTCTGGGCGCTCCGCGCGCTCGGAGTCTTCGGACACGTCGGCAAGTTCATCAACGTAAGGCAGGGCCCCATCTGGCTGTTCGTCGGCATACTCGAAGCCATCAGCGAGATTGCCCGCATCATCAGCTTCACCTTCAGGCTCTTCGGAAACATCTTCGCGGGAGAGGTGCTGCTCTTTGCCATGGCGTTCCTCCTGCCGCTCATAGGCATAATGCCGTTCCTGGGCCTGGAACTGTTCGTTGGACTGATCCAGGCGTTCATCTTCGCAATGCTCACACTGGTATTCGCGTCCACGGCCACCGTCGCACACGACGAGGGCCACTGACGCCATTGAGTTTTCAACGTAACCGGCAACCTGGAAGTCAAATCTAGCGGAGGTCTATCGATGGAAGGCGATATCGGCAATATCGGAGCCGGACTGGCAATCGGTCTCGGAGGTATCGGTCCCGGCCTTGGAATCGGCCTGCTTGCCGCCAAGGCAATGGAGTCTTTGGGCCGGAACCCAGAGGCGGCTGGCCCGATCCAGCAGAACATGATCCTGGCAATCGCGTTTGCTGAGGCAATCGCCATTTACGCCCTGGTCGTGGCCGTCATAATCAAGTTCGTCTAGTTAGCGCCTTGGCTCCCTCTCCTCCAATAGGAGAGGGTTGAGGTTAGGGCGGAAGCAGGTTGCGGAACCCGCTCCTGCCCAGGCTATTCAACGGAGAATAGAGGCATGGAAGCCTTAGGAATAAGCATACCCGGGCTGATTACTCAGTTAGTCAGCTTCTTGGCGCTCTTCGCCATCCTGTACGTGCTGCTGTACAAGCCGATCGTTCGAATGCTCGACAACCGGTCCCAGCGGATCAGGGAGAGCCTGGAGACGGCCGACAGGGTCCGGCAGGAATCGGAGCAGTCCCAGGAAGAGATGCGTCAGCAGATCGAGACCGCCCGAGCAGAAGGGCAGCAGATGATTGCCCAGGCGCGCGAGGTGGCGGAACGCTACCGCGAGGAAGAGCTGGCGAAGGCCCGCGAGGAGATCCGCCTGGAGCGCGAACGCGCGGAGCAGGCCCTGCAGCGCGAGCGGGACGCCGCTATCGAAGACCTGCGCCGGGAGTTCACCGGGCTCGCCGTTACCGCGGCTGAGCGCGTGATCGAAACTACGGTCGACGAGGAAGCGCACAGGCAGTTGATCGAAAACGTTCTGGATGAAGGCCTCCAGGACCGGCGCAACTAGCTGTGATGATCGGACTTTAGGGGCATAAATCGTGGCGTATCGCGCTTCGGCACGTCGGTATGCGCAGGCCGCATTCGAGTTGGCTTTGGAGGCAGACGACCTCGACGGCTGGCTTGAAGACCTGCAGGCCATAGGAACGGCCGTCGAGACCGAGTCACTGGGTGACGCGCTCGACTCTCCGCAGCTGACGCCTGCCAGGAAGATTGCGTTTGTCGATGAGCTGTTCGGCGACTCGCTCCGGCCCCTCACCCGTAACCTGCTCGGCCTCCTCGCCTCCAAGAACTCGGCGCGCATCGCGCCCGACCTGGCGAACGAGTTCGCGTCCATGGTTGACTCTCATCGCGGAATCGTGCGGGCGGAGGTCGTTACCGCTGCTCCCCTGGACACCGAGCAGGCGTCCCGGCTGGCTGAGATGCTCAGGGATATTGCCGGGCGAGACGTTGTAATCAATTCACGTGAAGACCCCAGCATATTGGGTGGCCTCATCGCCCAGGTCGGCGACAAGGTGATTGACGGAAGCACCCGGACTCGTTTGGAAGGCATGAGGAAGCGATTGGTCCACGGGCGTTGACGCCGTCGCGCGTCATACCTGCCCGTAGACCCTCATCGAACGGAGGATGAGTGATGGCAGTTAGGGGACAGGACATTGCGTCCGTTATCAAGCGGCAGATTCAGGAATTCGGCCAGCAGTTGACGATGGTCGATGTCGGAGTCGTCGTGGAAGTCGGCGACGGCATCGCCCGAGTGCACGGCCTCTCCGGTGTCAGCTACGGCGAGCTAGTCGAGTTCGAGGATGGCACCACTGCCATGGCGCTAAACCTGGAAGAGGACAGCGTCGGCGTCGTCATCATGGGCGATGCCGCGGGCGTGAAAGAAGGCAATGAGGTCCGCAGCACGGGCCGCATCGTCGAAGTCCCAGTCGGCGACCAGCTTATCGGCCGCGTCGTGGACGCCCTCGGACAGCCCATCGACGGCAAGGGGCCAATCACTTCCGACATTACAAGGCCAGTCGAGGTGGTCGCGCCGGACGTCGCCATCCGCCAGGGCGTGGACACGCCGGTCCAGACCGGCGTAAAGGCCATCGACGCGATGATCCCCATTGGCCGCGGCCAGCGAGAGCTGATCATCGGCGACCGCTCCACGGGCAAATCCACTCTCGCTACGGACACGATCATTAACCAGAAGGGCGGCGACTTGCTCTGCATCTATGTCGCCATCGGCCAGAAGGTCGGCAAGGTCGCCCAGACCGTGGCGCTGCTGGAAGAGCACGGCGCGATGGACCACACCATCGTCGTCGCCGCCAACGCCTCGGACCCCGCGCCGATGCAGTACCTCGCCCCATACGCCGGGTGCGCCATGGGCGAAGAGGTGATGCACCAGGGCAGGGACGCCCTCATCATCTACGATGACCTCTCCAAGCACGCTTGGGCGTACCGGCAGATGTCCCTCCTGCTCAGGAGACCGCCGGGACGCGAGGCCTACCCCGGAGACGTCTTCTACCTGCACAGCCGCCTGCTCGAGCGCGCGGCAAGGCTCGACGAGGAGCACGGAGGAGGCTCGCTCACCGCGCTGCCTGTCATCGAGACGCTGGCCGGCGACGTGTCTGCGTATGTCCCCACGAACGTTATCTCGATCACGGACGGCCAGATCTACCTGGAGCCGGAACTCTTCAACGCCGGAGTCAGGCCGGCCATCAACGCCGGACTCTCCGTCTCGCGCGTAGGCAGCGCCGCGCAGACCCGGGCCATCCGCAGCGTCGCGGGCCGTCTGCGCCTGGACCTGGCGCAGTACCGGGAGCTCGCGACATTCGCCCAGTTCGGTACGTCCGACCTCGACCAGGCTACCCTTGCGCAGCTTGAGCGGGGGCAGAGGGGCACCGAGATCCTCAAGCAGGACCAGAACGTGCCTGTGCCGCTGGAGCACGAGGTCACGGTCCTGTTCGCGCTGGTGAACGGCTTTCTGGACGACGTAGAAATCGCAAAGGTGCGCGACTTCGAGACCGGCCTGCGGAGCTTCATGGACTCTAACCATCCCGAAACACTGACCCAGATCACCGAGAAGAAGGAAATCGACGACGAATTAGACGGCCTCCTGAGTGCCGCCATCGGAGAGTTCAAGGAGAACGTGCCGTACTAGGCCCGACTCGGACTATCCGATCGGCTGAACACGGGCTGAAACTGGACCCATGCCAAGCCTGAGACAAATCCGACGGCGCGTTCGCAGCGTCGAGAACACGGCCAAGATTACCAAGGCCATGTCCATGATCGCCGCGTCCAAGATGCGGCGCGCGCAGGAGATGGCCCTGCAGAGCCGCCCTTACGCCGAGACAATGCGCTCGCTCCTCTCGCATCTCGCCGCGCAGCCTCGCGACGAAGAAGAAGCTCACGAGCTGCTGACGCAGAGAGAAGTCCGGCGCGTCCAGCTCATTCACGTTACTCCGGACAGAGGCCTGACGGGCGGCCTCAACTCCAACCTCAACCGGTACGCAGGGCAGTTCGTCTTGGAGCATGGCGACAACGCCTCGGTAATCGCGGTCGGGAGAAAAGGCCGGGACTTCTTTGTCCGTGGCGGTGCGAACGTCAAGGCCGTCTTCAGCGACCTCGGAGACAGGCCCTCGTATGCCGATGTCACGCCAGTCGCTCGCATCGCGATTGATGACTATCTGGCGGGCGAGTCGGACGCAGTGTTCATCTCGTATGGAGACTTCGTAAGCACCACCGTGCAGCGGCCTCGTATTCTGCCGCTCATTCCCGTCGAGCCGGCCGAACTCGACCAGACGGAGGCGGTAGGCTACATCTACGAGCCCGACGCCCTGGCGGTGCTGGCGGTGCTGCTGCCCCGCTTCATTGAAATGCAGATCTACCATGCGGTGCTGGAGGGCGTTGCCAGCGAGCAGTCAGCCCGAATGGTGGCCATGCAGAACGCCACGGACAACGCGAACGAGATGATCGGCGATCTTACGCTCGAAATGAACAAGGCAAGACAGGACATGATTACTGGAGAGCTTCTGGACCTGGTCGGCGGCGCAGCCGCGATTGAAGGCTAGAAGCAAGGCAGCCGCGGACTTCAAGGAGGAACAATGGCCACGGGTAAGGTAAGCCAGGTAATTGGCACCGTTGTAGACGTTGAGTTCCCGCCCGATGGTATGCCGGCGGTATTCAACGCTCTGGAGACCACGGTGGGAGAGGACCGGCTCGTTCTTGAAGTGGAACAGCACATCGGCAACAACTGGGTCCGCTGCCTCGGCCTCGGCCCCACCGAAGGGCTGAGGCGCGGCGTCGACGTGCACGACACCGGCCAGCCGATATCGGTCCCCGTTGGAGAGGCCACGCTCGGCCGCCTGTTCAATGCCCTCGGCGAAACGCTGGACGGCAGGGGCGATGTCGGCGCAGAACTGGACTGGCCGATTCACAGAAGGCCGCCCAGCTTCCAGGACCAGGCCACAGGAGTCGAGATCCTCGAAACGGGAATCAAGGTCATGGACCTGATGACCCCTTTCACCAGGGGCGGCAAGGTGGGCGCCTACGGCGGCGCGGGCACCGGCAAGACCGTGATCATCCAGGAGCTCATCCGCAACATCGGCGCGGAGCACCAGGGCGTGTCCGTGTTCGCCGGAGTGGGCGAACGGTCCCGCGAGGGCAACGACCTCTGGCACGAGATGCAGGAGTCCGGCGTAATCGACAGCACCGTTCTCGTGTTCGGTCAGATGAACGAGCCGCCCGGAGTTCGGGCCAGGGTGGGCATGACCGGACTGACTATGGCCGAGTACTTCAAAGAAGAGCGCGGCCAGGACGTCCTGCTGTTCATCGACAACATCTACCGCTACATCCTCGCCGGCATGGAAGTGTCGGCGCTTCTCGGCCGCATGCCCTCCGCCGTAGGCTACCAGCCCACGCTGGGCACTGAGATGGGCGAGTTGGAGGAGCGCATCACCTCCAGCGCCACAGGCTCCATCACGTCGTTCCAGGCCATCTATGTGCCGGCCGACGACTACACCGACCCCGGCATCGTCACAACCTTCGGGCACCTGGACGCGGTGATCTCGCTTGACAGGGCTCTCGTAGAGCAGGCGCTGTACCCGGCGGTCGATCCGCTGGCGTCCTCGTCAAGGATTCTGGAGCCGGCCATCGTTGGCCAGGAGCACTACGACGCCGCAAGGGGCGTCCAGCAGGTGCTCCAGCGCTACCGGGACCTCCAGGACATCATCGCCATTCTGGGCGTCGAAGAGCTCTCAGACGAAGACCGCGCCATCGTCGCCCGCGCCCGCAAGATTCAGAGGTTCCTCACCCAGCCGTTCTTCGTGGCCGAGGTCTTCACCGGCCAGCCGGGCCGCTATGTTCCGGTCCGGGAGACCGTCCGCGGCTTTACGGAGATTCTGGACGGCAAGCATGACGATCTGCCCGAGCAGGCCTTCTACATGGTCGGGACCATTGAAGAGGCGGTCGAGAAGGCCGCCCAGATGGCGTCGGGCTCCTAGAGGCCGCGCAGGCTAGACCGGGAGGTACGCCGTGGCAACCATGCGACTGGAAGTGGTGTCGCCTGAGAGAGTCGTCTACTCCGAGGAAGTTGACATGATCGTCGCTCCCGGAATCGACGGCGAACTCGGCATACTGCCGCGCCACGCGCCGCTTCTCACCGCGCTGAAGCCAGGGGAGATTCTCGTGCGGCAGGGCGGACAGGACACCTTCATGGCCGTGAGCAGCGGCTTCCTCGAGGTGATCGGCAACAAGGTCACAGTCCTGGCCGACACCGCGGAGCGCGAGGACGAGATCGACGAGGACCGGGCTGCTGAAGCCATGCAGCGAGCCGAGGAGCGCGTTGCCGGTGCCACCGCCGCGATGGACCTTGAACGCGCGATGGCCTCACTCAGGCGCTCGCAGGCAAGGCTGAGGGTCGCCCGCCGCCGAAGAGGCCGCGCCCCGCGTCCGGGAGCCCCCTCCCAGTAACGCACGACTCAACAGCCCCGCTAAGGTCGCGGCGTCTCCTAGACTTCTTTGAGAAAGAGAGCCGCAGTGAGAGTGAAGGAGACGCGTCTGGCGCACCGAGCGTCGCTCCGAATTGAGAGTCGCCCGCGCTTCGAATTCAGGCTCGCAAATTAGCTTTGAAATGGCCGATGCTGGCTTGTTGGACGGACACACAGCTGTCTCGGCAATACAGAGGCGCCATCACCGCCGAAAGGACCGGGGATGTCTCAAGAATTCCCCGGTCAGCAGATCCTCAAACGCTGGGGCGTCAGTCCCCTTCGTTCCTGCTCTTTCCTCAGGTAGTAAGTCATGGACTGCAGGGAGAGCACGGGATCGATGTTACGCATGACAACGTCTTCCGGTATGCGCGGCGCGGTTGGGGCGTAGTTGAGAATGCCGAACACGCCCGCGTCCACTAGTTGATCGATCACCGACTGCGCCTGCTCGGCCGGCACGGCGACGATGCCGATCACGATTCCCTGGCTCTGCACCGCGTCAGCGAGGTCAGCCATGCCACGAACCTTCAGATTGCCGATTGAAGCACCGATCTGGGCCGGATCGCCGTCGAACACGGCCACAATCTTGAATCCCTGCGGCGCGAAACCGGGGTAGCTGATGATCGCCCGCCCAAGCCGGCCCACTCCAACGAGACACGTGCGCCAGTCCCGGTCGAGCCCGAGGATCATTCTCAGCTGCGTGGCGAGGGAGCCGACGTTGTAGCCGCGCCCCTGCTTGCCGAACCTGCCGAAGTAGCTCAGGTCCTTGCGAATCTGAGCGGGCGTCATTTGCAGGCGCGCACCCAGGTCCTGAGAGCTGACAACCCTGTTTCCGTCCAGCTGCAGCTGCGATAGCGCCCGGACATACATGGGCAGGCGGCTGACTACTACCTCAGGGACGTCAGTGGGGTCCATCCGGTTTCCTCAGAATGCAGCTACTATTGATATCGTGCTGTGGATGTAGATAAGCGGGCCGAACGCGGGGCTTGAGAGGAGATGTGACATTGTAACTTTGTTCACAATCACCGTCAAATTCCGTCTCCAGAGGCGTCCAGTAGGTTTGATCCTGATTGACAGCCGTATTCGGCAACTGCTAGAGTTGCCGCGTCAGTTGATGTCGTCGGTGAGTCGATTCGCCCCCGATTTCGTGCCTCCGCACAATGCCGTCACTTCCGACCTGATGCCGGTATCCCAGTTTAGTCCGAGAGCCGTTGGACCACACCGAGTAGAGCACCCTTCATGACCGAGGAGCCAAAGGTCCAGCTAAACCGGGGCCTCCGTGGGATTTACATCGACCGCACCGAGGCCAGCTACATTGACGGCCGCGCCGGACGACTGCTCTATCGTGGCTACGACATTAACGATCTCGCTGAGCATTCGACGTTCGAAGAGGTCGTGCACCTCCTTCTCTATGGCGACCTGCCCACGTCATCCCAGCTTGAGTCCATTCAGTCCGAGCTACGCTCTCAGCGCGAGCTCCCAGATGGGATCATCGACTTAGTCCGTCTGATCAAGGACGGGCATCCCATGGACGTCCTGAGGACAGCGATCTCGGCTCTGTCTGCGTTCGACCCGGATGTTGAAGACATATCTGTCGAAGCGACGCTCCGAAAGGGAGTTCGCCTGACCGCGCAGGCTCCCCAGATAGTCGCCGCTCATCACAGGATTAGACAGGGTCTCCAGCCAGTGCCGCCGTCGGCAGGCCTCTCCCATGCCGCCAACTTCCTGTACTGCCTCTTTGCCGAAGAGCCGCATCCGGAAGACGCGGCTCTGCTGGACAAGGACTTCGTGCTTCACGCGGAGCACGGCGTCAACGCGTCATCCTTCGCCGCCCGGGTTGCAGCTTCGACGCTCGCCGACGTGCACTGCGCCATCACCGCCGGCATCAGCGTGCTCAAGGGCCCGTCTCACGGAGGAGCCGCCGAGGAAGTGATGGCAATGGCCACAGAAATCGGCTGCCCTGAGAACGCCGCCGGATACGTCCGAGATCTGCTCGCGGGCGGGGGCCGTGTAATGGGATTCGGGCACCGTGTATATCGAACGGCAGACCCTCGGGCCAAACACATCAAGCAGGGCACAAGGCGTTTGGGTGAAAGAAAAGACCAGCCCCAGTGGTTCTCAATTCTCCAGGCCGTGTCGGAGACGATGGAGCCTTACGCAAGGAGGGGCGTAGCTGAGAACGTCGACTTCTGGTCCGGCGCGATGTACCACCTGCTGGACATACCGGAGGACCTGTTCGTACCGATCTTTGCCATCGGCCGCATTCCGGGCTGGACTCTGCAGTACGCGGAGCAATTGGAAAACAACATCATCTTGCGCCCACGGCTTCACTATGTTGGCCCGGACAATCGCCGGTTCGTGCCGCTGGAAGAACGCAACTAATCAACAGCTCGCTCCTGCGGACCATGCAGCGAGCGCACTGCCGCCTGAAGGAGAGATCGGTTTGAGTGACCAGAATGACCCGGCCGCCGAGTGCAATCACCACTGGATTATTGACAGCCCAAACGGGCCGACCAGCGGCGGGACCTGCAAGATCTGCGGCGAAATCCGTGAGTTTCGAAACTCAATGACGGAGACTGGATGGGATGGCGGAGGCGCGCAGCGTCGGCGCGCAAGGCAAGCCCGCCGATAGCTGCCTCCGCAGAAGCCGAGGTTCGCCGGCGCATCCGCGAACGTGGCCGCATTACGTTCGCCGAATTCGCTGAGGTCGCTCTCTACCACTCTCACGGCGGCTACTACACGCAGTCCCAGCGCAGCGACTACTTCACAAGCCCCCAGGTCCATCCCGCGTTTGGTGCCCTGCTTGCGAGGCTGGCGCTCCGGGTCTGGACTTTTCTTGATCGCCCCTCCCGCTTAGACGTAATCGAACTGGGCTCCGGCAACGGCCAACTCGCTCGAGACTTCGACTCGTACAGCAGGGAGTTGTGCGGTGACTTCCAAGAGGCGCTTCGCTACCTGGCCGTAGACAGGTCCCGCCCAGAGTCCCAGCGCCTCGGAGCAGGCTTCGATCGGCTTGTCTCCGCCGGCGTGCCCTTCCGCAACGTCAACGGACTCATTCTCTCCAATGAACTAATCGACGCCCTCCCTGTACATCGCTTCGAGATCAGTGCGGGCGCCGTTCAGGAGGTATTCGTAACGGTGGACGGGGAGGGACTTCGGGAAGTCCTGGGCAAGCCCTCGACGCCGCTGATCGAGGAGAGGCTGGCGAAGCTGGAGTGCAGGCTGCCCGACGGCTTCCGGGGCGAGGTCAATCTCGGCATACGCCCGCTGATGACGCAGATTGCCAGGGCCTTGAGCAGGGGCTTCGTGCTGACCATCGATTATGGCGACCTGGCCCGCGAACTGTACTCTCCAGCGCGAAACGCAGGCACGATCCGTACGTTTCAGGGTCACCTGCTTGGCGATCGTCCGTACACAGAGGTCGGCTCTCAGGACATCACGGCAAGCGTTGACTTCACGGCCCTGCAAGAGGAAGGCGAACGGGTAGGCCTTCGCTCGCTCGGAATGACCACGCAGGCCGACGCGCTAGCGGCGCTGGGAATCCGAGACGTAGTCCGGCAGCCATCATGGACCGCGCTCCACCCGTCCGCGCGCGCCCAGAACCGCTTGGCCCTGGAAGAGTTGGCGCGCCCAGACGGCCTCGGGGCCTTCAAATGGCTCTTCCAGTCTAAGGCCCTGGAGATTGACGGCTATGGCCAGCTCCTGGAGGGCCCGCTCGAGAGTCCCGCCTGCTCCACTGCCGCGCCCTTGCCATTGAATGTCAACTACCGTGTTCCGCTGGGAGAAGGCAGGCATGCCGGGGCCACGTTTGAACTTGATGAGCTCTGGCCGCACCCTTGTTGACTCTCGGTCAAGACCGTCAATCGGGGCTCTGCGCCTCGTCAGACTCGTTGCTCTCCATCGGTTCGCACAGCCTCGTCGTGGTCAAGAATCCGGTATGACCAACCATACGGTGGTTTGGACGCACGCTACGGCCGCCGACGCTCCACTGCCGCATCATGACTTCCAACGTCTCAATCGCGTCGAACGTTCCGGACTTCCTCAGCGCGGTCGTGAGGTCGTGCACTTGGAGTACTGTCGGCAGGAAGCACAACATGAGCCCGCCGGGCGCGAGTGAGCGGGCCGCGTGCGGCACCGCGTGCCACGGCTCGGGCAGGTCCAGCACGATTCGGTCCACGTCCGTCTCGTCGATGCCCTCGTACACATCACCGACCTTGAATGTCACGTTGGACGAGTCACCCAACGCTGCTGTCACGTTCGCCCTGGCCCGCTCGAGCATGTCGTCCCGGACGTCATACGAGACCAGGCGTCCCTCGGAGCCGATGGCCCTCGCGAGCGCCATCGTAACCGCGCCCGAGCCCGCACCGGCCTCGACAATCCTCGCCCCAGGGAAAATGTCGCCGTACGTGAGTATCGCGCCCAGGTCCTTCGGGTAGACGACGGTAGCGATGCGCGGCATGTAGAGGACGTGCTCCGCGAGGGTTGCCGGCAGCACGAGAAGCTTGTGCCCCCTGTTGGTAAGGACTCGGGAGCCGTGGTTGCTGCCGATTATCGCTTCGTGAGTGACGAATCCCAGGTGCGTCTCGAACCTGTCCCCGGGCGATAGTCGGACCAGGTGGTGCCGGCCGCGTCGGTCCGTAATCGTAACGTGATCGCCTTCCTTGAAGACGCGCGCATTGGAGCTTCGCATTTCAGGTCCGTTTCACCCTTGGGGTCTGGATAGATTAAGGCCGCGCCCGGAGGCGCGGCCTTGAGACTCGCGGATGTGGCCTTGACTACAGTTTCGAGGCTCTGTCGACAAGATTGTCAATATCGATGTCCGTCGCCCTGGTGTACGTCTCTTTGTGACGGAGGACCCCTTCCTTGTCAATCAGAAACACCGACCTGCGTGGGGCGCCGGCGTTCTCCATGTACACGTCGTACGCCTTCGCAACCTCCCCGTGAGGATGGAAGTCTGAAAGTATCGGATATGGAATCGTGCCCAGCGATGAGGAGTAGGCGCGCTGGACGTGCTGGCTGTCCGCGCTGATTCCCAGCACCTGGGTGTCAACTTCTTCAAACTTGTGGTTGTTCGCACGGAACGAAGAAACCTGGTCCGTTCAGCCTCCTGTGAACGAGAAGATGTGGAAGGATAGCAAGACGTTCTTCTCGCCTTTGAACTTGCTCAGCGACACATCGTCGCCATTGTGCGCGGGCACGGTGAACTCGGGCGCCGGTTGACCTATCTCTGCTGCCATGCTTAATCTCCCAGTGCTGGAATGTCGTTGTTCTGGGGCGCATTATAGCAGTGGCTCAATCGGCTGCCGCCATTCTGACTCGCCATTGCAGGCGCTTCAATACTCAATCTCAGATGCCAACCTTCTGATATACTTGAGTGGAGTTTGCCGGCTATCTGACGAGTACGAGAATCGCAATGGTCTCGTACAATTGCGTCGCATGCAGATGGCAGACATTTTATGCCTAGTGAAAGAGAGAGAACCAACCCGCAGTACATCAGGGGAGTTGGGGCTCTGATCCGGAGCAAGTTGGACGTTGGGCTCTAGGTGGATGCGTAACAGTTTCATATACCTGTTGATTATCGTCGCACTTGCGGCGATATTTCTGACGCTCTTGCCGGACTCGCTTGGTGGCACCCAGGAGTTGCCCATAAGTTCCGTCATCTCAATGGCCTTGCGTAATGAGATCGATACCATTGAGGTCAAGGGCGAGCGACTTAACGTCCTCACCACGCGCGGAGAAATGTTCACGTCTCGCAAGGAAGAGGGCGCGAGCATAGTGGACACGCTGGAGGGCGCCGGCGTCGACCTCGCGGTAAGCAGGGTCAACATCCAGGTAGAGGGATCGTCCGGCCTGGGTACGCTGTTCGGTCTCCTCTTCAACTTCCTGCCAATCATCTTCTTTGGCGCCGTCCTCCTCTTCATGATGCGGCAGGCACAGGGCAACACGAGCCAGACCTTCAACTTTGGCCGCAGCAGGGCTCGGATGCTCATGGGCAACACGCCCAACGTGAGCTTCTCCGATGTGGCCGGCGTGGAAGAGGCCAAAGTCGAGCTTCAGGAGGTGGTGGAGTTCCTGAAGTACCCGGAGCGCTTCCAGGTCCTTGGCGCTCGCATTCCACGCGGCGTCCTCCTGATCGGGCCGCCCGGCACCGGAAAGACGCTCCTGGCCAGGGCTGTGGCGGGAGAAGCCGAAGTCCCGTTCTTCTCAATCAGCGGCTCAGAGTTCGTCGAGATGTTCGTCGGCGTGGGTGCGTCGAGGGTTCGCGACCTGTTTGATCAGGCGAAGCGCAACGCGCCATGCATCATCTTCGTTGACGAAATCGATGCCGTCGGCAGACACCGGGGCGCAGGCTTGGGCGGTGGCCACGATGAGCGGGAGCAGACCCTAAACCAGATTCTCGTCGAAATGGACGGCTTCGAGACCGGAACGAACATCATCATCGTCGCTGCGACCAACCGGCCGGACATCCTGGACCCGGCGCTGTTGAGGCCCGGAAGGTTCGACAGGCGCGTCACCTTGGACAATCCGGACGTCAAGGGCAGGGAAGAGATTCTGAAGGTCCACATCAAGGGCAAGCCTGTGGACGGTGAGGTCGACCTTGAGACGTTGGCCAAGCAGACGCCCGGATTCAGCGGCGCGGATCTCGCCAATCTCGTGAACGAGTCTGCGATCCTGGCCGCACGCCGCTCCAAGCAGGAAGTCGGCCACGATGAGTTCGCCGAGTCAATCGACCGCGTGATCGCCGGCCCGGCGCGCAAGAGCCGCGTTATCAGCGACCGCGAAAAGGAATTGACCGCCTACCACGAGGCTGGCCACGGCGTAGTCGCCCACCTGCTGCCAAACGCAGACCCCGTGTACAAGATCACAGTCATTTCCCGTGGCTCCATGGGAGGCTACACGCGTACGCTGCCCGAGGAGGACCGCCACCTCTGGACCAAGGCCCAGTTCGAAGACATGATCGCCTATGCAATGGGAGGCAGAGCCGCGGAGGAAGCGGTCTTCGGTGAAGTGACCACCGGCTCTAGCAACGACCTGGAGAAGGCGACCAATATCGCGCGCTCTATGATCACCCGGTATGGGATGAGCGACAAGCTGGGTCCTAGGACCTTCGGCAAGAGAGAAGAGTTGGTGTTCCTGGGACGGGAGATTTCGGAGCAGCGCGACTACAGCGATTCTGTAGCAGAGGCCATCGACGAAGAGGTCAAGCGCCTCGTGGACTCCGCCTATGCAAAGGCCAAAGATCTGCTTTCCACTCACATCGGTAAGCTGGAGCAGGTGTCTCGTTACCTCATCGAGAACGAGACCATTGAGGGTGAGCAGCTGCAGCAGTTGCTCAATTCGCCGGCGCCGGAGCCAAGTCCCGCCGCCGCAGACTAGCCGCTGTCCAAGGCTCTGAGGCGTGTGCCTTAATGTGCCTATGCCCGTTTAGCTCTCCAGATCGCTGGTTCTGGATGCTCTCTGAATCGCCTCCAAGGTCACGTAGCGCGCTCCGTAAGTGAAGGGCACTGTCTTGTCGTCCTTTCCCTTCTTGTTGTTGGTGATGGGGTTATCCAGCTTCACCGTCTCGGCAGCGTCGTACTCGCTCAGGAAGAGCACCTTGGCCGTGAAATTCATGTAGCGCCCCGCATCCTGTTGATGCTGTTGTATCTTCTCTAGGCGGTCATTGGCCATGGGCTTGAGCTCTTCATCTAGGCTGTCGATGAAATTCGCGATCCCTTCCTCAGTCAGAGGCAATGCATCTTCCATGTGTATGATGCTCGGCACACGGTGCTGGATCGCGCCTTTCGCGTAAAACGCCAGATGGCTGGAAGGACGAAAGCTCTTGGGCCGGGTGATATACGCACCGAGTGTCTTGTACTCAGGCCAAGCATGTCTGGCTGCCACCACCAGCACTTCAGGTTTGCTGAGGAGCCCTTCTTCGCGAAGCATCGAAACGAACTCTCTCAGGAGGAACGCCTCTCTTTCGGATGGAGGGTAGTCCTCATCGCTGAGTATCTCATCGACGGCACCTGCAAGGGTGATGAAGTTGTACCAGACCACTCGCTCGTCGCCTTGAAAACTCGTGAGACCCCCTGGCTTTTCTTCGTCCGGCGTGAGCACTAGCAGCTTTTCGCAGTTCTTGACGACCTCGAGGTGATTCTTGATCTGGCCCCTTCTCACAGCATCACGTTCCGTTTTGGTCTCGATCCAGATGCCAGGGCTCGTTTGTATCCTTGCGTCCAGCGTTGATCCCTTCCCCTTTGGCTGAGGGACGAATGAAACGAGGCTGTAGGATTCCTCCCCCAAGAGTACCCGGAGTATCCGATCTATGTTGGGCAGGCTCAGCCGCTGGAGAACGGCGATGAACGTGGCGGTGACGCGGTTCTCTCCCTGCCTGTAAGTTGAAAAGAGGTTCGTAGTCATACTTTGTCCTCGCCTTAGAGTCCAGCCGCCTCCCTGAAGCTCCGCAGGGCTTCGATGTGCGCCTCCGGCGAATCCAGGCCCAGGCCCATGGTTGAGACGATCACGTGCGTCCCACCCATGCCTTCCCATGCCGCCAGGTAGTCTTCCGCTCCATCGAGGCCGTCGCTGCTCGCGTCGATCGATGTCTCGAACCCCAGCGCGGAAGCATCGCGTCCCGCGTCGCGGGTGTAGCCGCGTACCCGCTCCATCGCCGCTGCCGTCTCCTCGTTCGGCTCGCCGAGCGGGATCCAGCCGTCGCCCATTCGGCCGATGCGCCGCAGAGTCGCCTCGGCGCCGCCGCCGAACCAGACCGGAATCGGCTGCTGGACCGGCAAAGGATTGATTCCGGCGTCGGTGATCTGGTGCCACGTGCCCTGATACGTGATCAGGTCATTGGTCCACAGCTGCCTCATCACGTCGATCTGCTCTTCCTGCCGTCGCCCCCGATTGCCGAAGTCCTCGCCCAGCGCCTCGAACTCCACGTCGTTCCAGCCGATGCCCACTCCCAGCCGCAGCCGTCCGCCGCTCAGAACGTCAATCGCCGCCGCCTGCTTTGCTGCCAGCACGGTCTGACGCTGCGGGAGTATCACAATCCCCGTCGCTAGTTCTACCGTCTTGGTCAAACCCGCCAGAAAGCCGAGAAGCACGAAAATCTCGTGAAAGGCGTGCCGGTGCGTGTACGGACCGCTCCATCCGGGCCTGCTGCCGGCATTCGCACCGATCACGTGGTCGAAGGCCAGGATGTGCGAATAGCCCATGTCCTCCACGGCCTGCGCGTAGTCGCGTATGGCGATCGGATCGTTGCCGATCTCAGTCTGCGGGAACGTCACTCCTATGCGCATGCCTCAGCCTCCGTTCGTTTGATAAGGGACCGATCGCCGCCTCGCGGCGTACTGATCAGCCCGATTCGACTTGGCGATCGCGCCTAGTACGGGCGGTACCGATTCGCGATCGGCATTCTCCTGTCGCGCCCAAAGTTTCGCGGAGTGATCTTGATCCCGGGGGGCGATTGGCGGCGCTTGTACTCGCTGCGGTCCACCAGCGCGATAGCTTGCTTCACCGCCTCCGGCTCATGGCCCTGGGCAAGAATCTCGTCGAATGT
This sequence comes from Dehalococcoidia bacterium, assembly GCA_965116985.1. Lineage (GTDB taxonomy): Bacteria > Chloroflexota > Dehalococcoidia > Lucifugimonadales. Next base: position 2,082,255 of record OZ220745.1, read on the forward strand.
CAGATCATCCTCCACGTATGCCTTGAGTATCGGGTCCAGCACTTCGTATGGCGGCAGAGAGTCGTCGTCGCGTTGGTCCGGGCGCAACTCCGCGCTCGGCGGCTTGTCCAGCACGGTCTGGGGTATGACTTCGCCCGGTCCTCGTTCATTCCTGAACTGCGCCAACTCGTAGACCATCGTCTTCGGGACATCCTTTATCACGGCAAACCCGCCCGACATGTCCCCATAGAGCGTCGCGTACCCGGTCGCGAGTTCACTCTTGTTTCCCGTGGTGAGCACGAGCCAACCGAGCTTGTTCGATAAGGACATAATCAGGTTGCCGCGAATTCGAGACTGCAGGTTCTCCTCGGCGACCCCAAACCCTGTCCCTCTGAAGTACGGCTCCAGCGACCCAAGAAGTGCCTCGAACCCGTCCTCGATACCCGCCTCCCAGAGGGTGATGCCCAGGTTGTCCGCCAGTCCCCTCGCGTCCAGCACGCTGCCCTCCGACGAGAAGCGGGACGGCATTGCCACGCCGATCACGTTCTCGGCGCCTAGCGCGTCCGCCGCGACCGCCGCGACCAGGCTGGAATCGATGCCGCCCGACAGCGCGATCAGGACCTTCTCGAACCCACACTTGGCGACGTAGTCCCGTGTTCCCAGCACCAGAGCCTCGTACACCTCCGCCGCGCCTTCGTATGAGCATCGCTGCGGAGAGGCCGGTGTGCTCGTGGGAACGCCGTCGCGTCTGCCCGAAACCGAGATGCGTCGGTGCCCACTCACCCCAACTGGCTCGCCGCTCTCAGGCCTCCTTTCGCGGTTCCTGACCCTGGATGCGGAGTCCACGTCGAGATCGACAACGGTAAGGCCTTCGCAGAACTGACCGGCCCGCGCTATCAAATCGCCTTCAGGTCCCGCGACAAGGCTTGCGCCGTCGAAGACCAGCTCGTCCTGTCCACCCACAAGATTGACGTACGCGACAAACATGCCGTGGTCTGAGGCCCGCGTGGATATCATCCTCTCTCTGGACGAACTCTTGCCGGCATGAAATGGCGATCCATTGATGTTGACCGCGATCTCCGCGCCGGCGGCATGTTGCGCGACAAGCGGGCCTGTCGGATGCCAGATGTCTTCGCAGATGCTCACGCCCACCGCGGCGCCGTTGATCTCGAAGATCGGACAGTCTGTACCCGCCTGGAAGTAGCGCACCTCGTCGAACACGCCATAGTTGGGCAGCAGCGCCTTGTGATAAACGCCCGCCAGCTTGCCGTCGCCGGCAACGGCCGCCGCGTTGTACAGGTGCGTCTGGCTGTCGATGAATCCGACAACTACTGCAATGTCGTCAGAAGCGGCGGCAATCTCATCAAGGCGCTTGAGGTTGTCGCGAACGAACTGCGGCTTGAACACCAGGTCTTCAGGTGGATAGCCTGGAATCGCAAGCTCAGGGAAGGCTACCAGGTCGGCTTCCTGCTCCCTGGCCTTTTCAACGTATCGGATGATCTTCCTGGTGTTCCCTGCCAGGTCGCCAACCGTGACGTTAATCTGGGCCATGGCCAGCCGAAAAGTGCGCACTGGACCCTCGTTGTCTTGGATCGGCCGGGCTTGCAGCCCCGGTGCCCGGCCTCTCCTACGTGTTCTTGTTCACGAAGTCGTTGGTCCGCTCCAGCGCCTTCTCGATGTTTTCTGACGAATTGGCGAACGAAAAGCGGAGGAACCCCTTGCCGAACTCGCCGAAGCACTCACCGGCAAGAGCGGCCACGCCGCCCTCATCGAGCAGCCTGTCCGCGAACTCACGGCTGCTCATCCCCGTATCCTCAACGTTTGGGAACACGTAGAAAGCGCCCTTGGGCATTACGCAGCGAATGCCCTTGATGCTGTTCAGGCCATTGACTATTAGCTCTCGCCGGTTCCTGAACTCCGCCACCATGCCTTCCGCATCCTCCTGCGGACCCTGCAGCGCCTCGAGGCAGGCCACCTGAGTGAAAGCGGCCGTGCAGGACACGCTGTTCGTGACCAGACGGCTGATCGGCTCGACCAGGGGCTCCGGCATGACGCCGAATCCGGCGCGCCAGCCTGTCATGGCGTACGTCTTCGAGAATCCGTCCAGGATGATCGTGCGGTCCAGCGTATCCGGGAACTGCGTTATGCTCTCGAACGTACCCTCGTACATGAACCTGCGGTAGATTTCGTCCGTGAGAATGATGATGTCGTTCTCAACGGCCAGCTCAGCAAGTCCCTTGAGGTTCTCGTGAGACAGTATGCTGCCGCACGGGTTGTTCGGAGAGTTGACGATCATCATCTTCGTCTTCGATGAGACCTTGCTGCGCACCTCATCTAGGTCAACGCCGAACTCCGTCTCTTCGTGAAGCTGCATGGGAACGGGCACGCCGCCTGAGAAGTTGATCATCGACTCATAGATCGGGAATCCGGGATTCGGATACAGGACCTCGTCCCCGTAGTCCACAAGAGCCATGATTGCGAAGAACATGATTGGCTTTCCGCCCGGCGTGAACACCACGTTGTCGGCCGTCACGGGGATGTTGCGCGTGAGTGCGGTCTCTTCAGCGATGCCCGCGCGAACATCCGGCAGGCCTGGCGACGGGCCGTAGTGGGTCATGCCCCCGTCCAGGGCCTCCTTCGCGGCGTTGATTACGTTCCCGGGCGTGTCGTAGTCTGGCTCGCCGATCTCAAGGTGGACAATGTCCCTGCCTTGCGCTTCGAGCGCTCGTGCCTTGGCCAACACTTCAAATGCCGTCTCAGTCCCAAGCCTTCCCATGCGCTCGGCGAGTTTCATTGGTCCTCCTTCTCAACGGTGCGGTAATGTGCCATGAGCCTTGAGTGGCGACTAGTATACAGCGAGTAGGCATTTTCGGAAATCGTAGCGGCGTCCCTATGCTAAAATCGGCGGTGTAGGGACAGGGCCTCAAGCCTTGATGGAGGGCGAAAATGAAGGTCTATGTTGGCGTTCCCAGAGGGTTCTGCGCAGGCGTGGTTCGCGCGATCGATGTGGTTGAGCTTGCTCTGGAACGCTTCGAGCCCCCCATCTACGTCAAGCATCAGATCGTCCACAATCCGTATGTAGTGAACTCCCTTGATGACAAGGGCGCGATTACCGTTGAGGACGTGGACGAGATTCCCGAAGGCTCAACGGTTGTCTTCTCTGCGCATGGGTCGCCGCCTGAGGACTTCAAGAAGGCCGCCGCTCGCAATCTGAATGTGATCGACGCCACTTGCCCGCTGGTCACCAAGGTCCACAACGAGGCGCACAAGTACGCCAGGGATGGACGCCGGCTGGTGCTGGTCGGGCACCGCGGCCATCAGGAGGTCAAGGGCACCATGGGCCAGGAGTCCATGCACCTTGTCGACGAAAGGGACGAGATGGACCTGCCCGACTGGGAGCCGGACAAGCCCATCGCCGTTCTGACGCAGACCACGCTATCCGTCGACGACACTCAGAAGGCCATCGATGAGATCAAGGCCAAGTTCACGGATGTGTTGGTCCGAAACGACCTCTGCTATGCGACCACGAATCGTCAGACCGCCGTCAAACAGCTGTGTCAGTTGGTCGATCTGATCCTCGTGATTGGAGCCCCGGAAAGCTCCAACTGCAATCGACTTCGTGAGGTTGCGGAGACCAGCGGCGTGACGGCCTACATGATCAACGGCCCCGAAGAGTTGGACCTCACCTGGTTGAATGGGATCGAAAACGTCGGCATCACATCCGGCGCGTCCACTCCCGACTATCTGGTGCAAGCCGTCATCGAGGCCATATCGCCGGACGAAGTCGTGCCAATAGACGGCGTCGACGAGGACGTAAGCTTCGTCCTGCCCAAAGAGATGCGCTAACCCGCCCAACAGGCCGCCAAAACCGCCCGGCCGCAATTCCCAAAGTCCACCAAGCCCCCTTACCAAACCCGTTCGCCCTGACCCCGCCCTGAGCACCGACGAAGGGCCATACGCCAGCCGCCACTCGCCCCAAGTCCGCCAAAGCACCCTTACCCAACCCGTTCGCCCTGAGCCTGTCGAAGGGCCTTACGCAAGCCAGCCCTCGCCCCAAGTCCGCCAAAGCACCCTTACCCAACCCGTTCGCCCTGAGCCTGTCGAAGGGCCATACCCCAGCCGCCGCTCGCTCCAAGTCCGCCCCCAACAGGCCGCGCGCAGAGCCTTCCGCCAAACGCCGCTCGCCACAAGTCCGCCAAAGCGCCCTTACTCAATCCGCTCGCCCTGACAGCGTCCTGACCCCGTCGAAGAGCCTGCCCCGAGTCCATTCAGTGGCCAGCATCGAGAGGAGATGGACTTGGGAGGCCCCCGCTCTCAAAGAAAAAAAGAGGTTGACTTCCAGCCCCTACCCGCTGTCATCCCGAGTCCCTCGAGGGATATAAGACTTCCCGCAATCCCGCGACAGACGAACCTTTCACAAACGCCCTTCTCACATTCCCACCACAACAGAGGATCTTTGCACCGTGAAACCGGGCACATGGATAACACCCAGACCGGGCACACCGGTAACACTTTGGTGGCGCATTGAGTAGAAGGCCCGCGTGGCCGTACAACAATTCTTCCTCTCCCTTGATGGGAGAGGACTGAGAGCCTGTACTGAGCCCTGTCGAAGTATGAGGGTGAATGGGGCGGGGCACGTCACGCCTGCCAACACCTTCCGGCGATAGAACCCTGCCGCCCACCCTCAGGCGTAGGGGCCGTTCGCGAACGGCCCGCCCAACCACGCGCCGCACCGAAACGTCGACAGGAACCCGTTCGCCCTTAACGTGTCCTGAGCACCAACGAATGGGCCCGTCGAAGAGCCTGCCCTGAGCCTGTCGAAGGGGCCTGTCGAAGGGCCTTACGCCAGCCAGGCCTCGCCCCAAGTCCGCTAAAGTGCCCTTACCCAATCCGTTCGCCCTGACCGTGTCCTGAGCCTGTCGAAGGGGCCTGTCGAAGGGCCATACGCAAGCCAGCTCTCGCCCCAAGTCCGCCCCCAACGCACTCAACACGCCGCGCCAGCGAAGAACTAGCCTCACTTCCCAACCACCCCCTTGACACACGAGTTCGCCCGCCCCATAATAGAACACATGCCCACAGTGACGCGCGAAGAACAACAACACGACGCCGTGCGGCCGCAACCGCAGCCGCTCGAAGACATCGTCCGCCGTTTAACCGACGACGGACAGCTCATCGTCGGCTTCCTCGTCACTACCATGCAGGGTGACATCCCCGACGTCACGCCCTCGCACCAGCTTCAGGCAGCCCGCATACTCATCAAGCTCGGCTTCAGCAACGCAGAGCTTCCCGATGACAACAGCTCGAACTCCCCCGCTCGCATGGTCACAGGCGAACCGAGGCGGCGCGGCAGCGCCCGCCGCTCCAGGCTGGACGCAGAACTAGCGCGGTTCGCCCGGGACGAGACCGACGGCGGACGAGAAGCCATTCGCTTCCTCGTCGATGTCATGCAGGGCAACGTGCCGGACTTCAAGCCCTGCCACAGGCTGGCTGCCGCCAGGGAGCTGCTTCGCCGCGGCTTCGACAGGCACGGCAGCCCGGACGCCCAGACCGAGTCCGGCCCGGGTGTCCAGTCCCAGCACGACTCGGGACCGCAGTCCGAGCCCGAACACGAGCAAGACGCAGAACCCCAGCCCGAAGTTCCCGAAGGCTTCAGGCTCGATCCGGACGGCATCATTGTCGTAGACTGGATGCGAGGTATCCCCATCACACCGGTCGAGACACTCTTCCACATACCGTCCTACGTCGAACATCTCAGGATGAAGAAGGCCGAAGGCATCCAGATACTGAGGCCCGACTGGTGGCAGGAGGGCCTCGAGGAGTTCGTCGACGAGAACAGCCTCACCCTGCGCGAGGCGATACTGGAGGCAGCCGAAGCCGAGGGGATCACCATAGAGCCGCACCTGCTTCCTGAGGACGGCCCCCGGCCCCAGGCGTCGGCTGAGGAAGATTCGGAGCGCGAAGACCTCGCCCCCGAAGCCGTAGCCGAAGCCGATGAAGAGGCCGCGCCTGAGGAGGAGCCGGAGCCCGGACCCGCCGTCCGAGACGAAGACACCAACGTGCCGTGGTCCAAGCCCGGCTACCACTACCGCGACGAGTTGAGCGCCCACGAGAAGAAGGTCCTGGAGAGGGGCGGCACCCTCCACTGGTACAACGTCGAACGCCGCTTCCCCTAATCAAGCACAGGCGCCAAGCCCCTTTCACACCGTCATACCGGCGCAGGCCGTTATCCAGCGGGCGGGGCCTCCCCGCCTCTTCCCCAGTCTGCGAAGCCTGCCCCGAGTCCCTCGAGGGGGAAGATAGAGATGGGGTTTCTCCGCGCTAGGTCCTCTCTTAGATATACTTTGAGACCAGTCCTTGGGATACTGGTCTCGGAGATACCTTGGAAGTAAGACTTGAGAGCTTGATTGACGGCGCGAGGTCTGCAAGAGGCGTCGCGGTGATCGTGGACGTCCTGCGCTGTTTCACTACGGCTTCAGTCGCGCTTTCACGAGGGGCCGACTGCATCGTGATGGTGGCCGAAGTGGATGAAGCGATCGAACTGCGCAGCCGCGGCGTGGGCGCCTACTGCGTGGGCGAGGTCGGTGGCAAACGGCCGGAAGGTTTCGACTTCGGAAACTCGCCAACCCAGATGTTGACGGCCGATGTCAAGGGCAAGACCCTGGTCCAGTCCACCAGGGCTGGCACTGTCGGGGTCACTGCGGCCGAGCGTGCCGACCTGATCTACGGCGGCGCCCTTGTCAATGCGCAGGCAACCGCCAGGGTAATCTCCGCGCAACACCCCGAGCGGGTGACGGTGGTGGCCATGGGCTCCAACGGACTCGTCCGCAACGATGAAGACGAGCAGTGCGCTCTCTACCTGCGCAATCTGCTGGAGGGGCGCCGTCCCGATCCAAACGCGGTCCGTAGCCTTGCGCAAGCGGGGGCCGAGGCGCACAAGTACGGTGATCCGGGCAGGCCCCACTTCCCAACGTCGGACCGGGACGCGGCAATGGACGTGGACCGCTTCGACTTCGCGATCCGGGTCCAGAGGGAAAACGGCCTGCTGACGGCTCGCGCCGAGCGTCCGGTTGGCCACGGCTCCTGACCCTGCATCACTCTGACACGACAAGGGGGACGATTTGAATTTCCGAACACTGGGACGCACCGGCCTCAACGTGTCGGTCATCGGGCTGGGCACGAACAACTTCGGCTCCAGGATGAACGCCGATGAGTCCATCAGGCTGGTCCATCACGCACTCGACAGGGGAATCAACTTCATCGACACGTCCAACAGCTACGGCGGGACACTGTCGGAAGATTATATCGGCCAGGCCCTTCAGGACAGGCGTCACGACGCCGTTATCGCAACGAAGGTCGGCAGCCGCCTGGTCGACGGCGTGAATCGCGACGGACTGAGCAGGGCGCACATCATGGCCGAGATCGATGAGAGTCTACGGCGGCTCAGGACCGATCACGTTGACCTGTACCAGACACACTGGACGGACGTGAACACTCCGCTGGAAGAGACGCTGCGCACGCTGGACGACCTCGTTCGATCCGGCAAGGTCCGGTACATAGGATGCTCCAACGTCGCGGCGTGGCACATGTGCGAAGGCGTCATGACATCTCGGATGCTGGGGTTGAGCCCCTATGCCAGCGTGCAGCCGCAGTTCAGCATGCTCTTCCGGGCGGCGGAGACTGAGCTGGTGCCGGCGTGCGAACGATTCGGGGTGGGAATTCTCCCCTACTATCCGCTCGCCAGCGGATTCCTAACCGGCAAGTATCGTCGCGGACAGGACGCGCCGGCCGGCGCTCGGCTGGCTCAGAGTGACAGGGGAATGCTCACCGAACAGAACTTCGACGTGCTGGACAAGTTGGAGAAGTTCGCCGCAGACCGGGGCCGCACAATTCTTGAGTTGGCGTTCGCTTACCTGCTGGCGTTCCCGACAGTCAGCTCCGTGATCGCCGGCGCGACAAGGGCGGAGCAGATAGATGCCAACGCTGCCGCGCACGACTGGGCCCTGACGTACGAGGACATGGCACAGCTGAAGCATGTCCTGGATGCCGTGTACAAGCCCTCGACGGTCGAGAGGCTATTGGGAGACTGAGGAAGTTAGGCAGTCTCGGAGCAACTAATAGGGCGGCAGCCCCGCTGTATTTGTCCGTCGGCGGACTTGAGCGAGTGGAACGAAGGGATGAAGCAAACATGACCTCCAATGAGCGCGTCACGATCGTTGCCCCGGGAGACGACCCTCCGCAGGTCCAGGGCTCCGAGCACATGAAACGGCTGGAGCCGTACGGAGATCTGATCGTCTACACCGATAGACCTGCTTCGTTCGAGGAGAAACTGAGCAGGGTCGCTGACGCGGACATTATTCTGAACAGCCGTGGCGCAGTGACCTGGTTTGAAGATGACCTGCGCGAGCTCTCCCGCCTGCGAATGATCACAACCTGCGGGGTGGGCACGGACAGCATCGACCTGCAGACCGCTGCTGACATGGGCGTTGTCGTGTCCAATCAGCCCGGCAGGACCGCTCCGGTCGTGGCCGAGCACATGATCGGCTTGATGTTCGCGGTCGCCAAGCGGGCCTACTACCAGACGGCTCAGATAAAGGCCGGCACCTGGATGCGGATGGACAACGTGTTGCTCCGTGGCAAGACCCTGGGCGTTATAGGGACCGGGAACATTGGGGCTGATGTGGCCAGGCTGGCCTCGGCCCTCGGCATGGAAGTGATCGCATGGACATTCAACCCGTCTCGGGAGCGGGCTGAGAGTATCGGAGTCCGCTACGTAGAGCTGGACGAACTGCTGGAGCAATCCGACGTCGTAACGCTGCACGTCGCACTCACTGACGAGACTCGCGGCATGATCGGAGCGGAGCAGTTCGAGCTGATGAAGGACGGGTCCATTCTAGTGAACGGGGGCCGGGGCCCCCTGGTCGACGAGATGGCGCTGGCAGACGCTCTGAACTCAGGGAAGCTGCACGGAGCGGCGCTGGACGTCTTCAGTGAGGAGCCGCCTCCCGCAGACCACCCGCTGCTCAAGTGCGAGCAGGTGGTCTTCACGCCTCACATGGCGGACATGACGCCGGAAGGCGTGGAGATGCTCAACGAAGGCGCTGTGGACAATATCATCGCCTACCTGGAAGGCAGGCCGCAGAACGTGGTGAACTAGGCTGAAGGAGCCGACGGCCCCGCTACATCGATCACCCCATGCCGTCGAGGCCGACAGTAACCTTGTCGCCTTCAACAAGCACCGGAGTGATCTTCTCGCCGCCCGAGAGCGAGATGACCGTCTCCCAGGCGCTGGGCTTCAACGCGAGGTTGACCTCGTCGTACATGGTCCCCTCTTCGTCAAGCTTCTCCTTGAGCGCCGTCGAATAGGGGCAGTCGGGATGCATGTAGAGTACTGTGTCCACTGGCCTTCAAACCTCTCTTTGGTGGCTCTCACTCGTTGTCGGCTCTCCCTCTCGTTGTTGCCTCTCGAGGATAGCCTGAATGGATTCTAGCAGGCGGGTCTTCTTGACGCTGCCGCAACGCTTATAATTGCGGCCCTATGGTTCCTGACGATGTGGCGGAAGACGTGTCCCCCTTCCATGGTCTGACGGTCTTCGAGTTCAGCAAGACCGTCGCCGGCGCTTACTGTGGCCGGCTCCTTGCGACCCTCGGCGCTGACGTCGTCACCGTGGAGCCGAAAGCCGGCGGCCCAGTTCGCAGCCTTGGCCCCTTCCCATCGGACGCAGATGACATCGAGGCCGGCGCAGCCCACTTGCACCTGAACACCTCCAAGAGGAGTGTGGCGCTGGACTTGGACTCGAAGGACGGCAGCCTTGCCCTGGAACGGTTGCTGGAGCACGCGGACGTCGTGGTACAGTCCGCTCACAGTGCCTCCGAGGCGGTTGTGGACTTCGAATCGCTTCAAAGTGTCCGGCAGGACTCTATCCAGGCGACCATAAGCGGCTTCGGCCCCAAAGGTCCCTATGCCGAGTACCTGGGCACGGAGGGCGTGGCGACCGCATTGGGCGGCCTCACCTTCCTGAGCGGCGATCCCAGGGACGTACCGCTCAATCCTGCCGGCAACACGATTAACAGCATCGCGGGCGGTTACGCGGCCGTCGCGCTTGTAGCCGCGCTGCTGGAGCGCGAGTTCACGGGAACGGGACAGCATGTTGAAGTCTCTGTTGCAGGGGCAGTGGCCAGCATCATCGAGGTCTCGTCCCAACGACTGATCATCCAGGACACCCCCGTGCAGCGGACAGGAAACTGGCAAGGGGCCGCAAGGGGTATCTTCCACTCGCAGGATGGGCACATAGGGTGCATCATGCGAGGGCGTGAAAGACTGGAAGACATGGCCGACTGGTTGGGCGTGGAGGAGCTCAAAGGCGAGAAGTTCAAGCCGTTCACCAACATGTGGGCTATGGACCCAGAGTTGGAGGCGGAGCTGAATGGCCTCCTCACTGTTGGGTTTTTGGGACGGGACAAGCTGGACACTTACCATGCAATGCAGGCGCTGCGTATGCCGTTCGGCTATGTTGCCGATTTTGAGGAAGTGCTTTCGTCACCCCAATTTACGGCCAGGGAGTTCTTTGAGGAGCTGGAGCATCCCAGCGCAGGAAAGCACAGCGTACCTAGGGGGCCGTTCACGTCAGACGACATGCCGTTGAAGTTGGCCCGTGCGCCATACCTGGGCGAGCACTCCGAAGAGGTACTCTGCGGCATCCTGGGGTACTCGAAGGCCGAGTACTCTGAGTTCGAGGCTGCTGGACTCGTGGCCTCCGCCTCTCCGGAGCGAAAACAGCAATGAGGCCCCTTTCAGCAGTCCGCGTCGTCGACTTTACGGACATTTGGGCCGGCCCCTGGTCTGCTCGCATGCTTCGGGAGTTGGGCGCTCACGTAATCAAGGTCGAAGGCCCGCGGCAAGTGCCGCGGACATCGGAACCGAATCTGCTGCGGGTACAGATATTGAGCGACGAACTGGACGACAGAGGTCGCCCGAAGTACTTGCGCAACGCGTACCAGACGATGACCAATCCTGGCAAAGACCACGTAGCGCTCAACCTGAAAGACGCCGAAGGAGTGGAACTGTTCAGGTCGCTTGTCGCCGTCAGCGACGTCGTGATCGAGAACTGGGCGCCCCACGTCATGCCTAGCCTTGGGCTGGGCTATGACGATCTGCGGAAGGTGCGGCCGGACGTCATCATGCTCCGCACGTCGGCTATGGGGCAGACCGGCCCGGAGTACAGGTACACGGGCCTCGGGGCCACGGCCGAGGTCATGTCAGGGCTTTGCACGATATCAGGATACGAGGGAGGAGAGCCGCAGAAGTCCGGCATCAACTACGGTGACCCATTCGCCGGCGTGCATGGCGCCTACGCCATTGTGTCAGCCTTGCTTCGCAGGAGCCGGACCGGCAAGGGAGCTTTGGTCGACCTTTCGCTCTGCGAGTCGCTGATCACCACTCTCGGCGAGTACACAGTGGGTATGAGCATGAACGGCAAACAGCCTCCGCGCATGGGCAACCGTCACCCGTCGAAGGCTCCGCACAACGTGTTCCGCTGCGCGGGAGACGATGATTGGGTCTTTCTCGAGGCTGGGTCGGAAGCTGAGTTCCAGGCGCTATGCCGTGCGATTGGGCGGCCGGAGCTTGCTGAAGACGCGCGGTTCAAGGACGCTGCGGCACGGAAGGCCAACGAAGACGCCCTCGATGCCGAGATCGCCGCTTGGACGTCGGGCATGTCGCACATCGATGCCATGGAGACGCTTCAGCGCGCCGGAGTGCCGGCGGGCGCTGTGCTGGACGGCGGCGAGGTGGTTCGGGACCCGCACCACGTGGCTAACGGCGCGTTCGCCTGGGTGGACCACCCGGACGGCAAAGCCTACCCCATTCCCCAGATGCCATGGCGGATCCCATCCGCTCCCCAGGAAGAGGCCACCCCTGTCCCTCCCTTCGGAGAGGACAACTTCAGGGTGTTCGCCGAGCTTTGCGGCGTGGCGCCAGACCGCGTGGAAGGAATGCTGGAATCGGAGGCCATTCTCAGCTAGCGACGAGGCTCTGTTCTCACCTCGAGACGGTCCTCTGCAGCCGGAGACGGACTCACTATGACGGAGTCCGTTCAGTAGAAGTCATCGCTGCGTCGCGTGTGTTCAGGCGCGGACCGACTTGAACCTTCGTACCTGCTCGCTGATGGCTGTCTCCGTGGGGAGCCTCTCCATGCTCGATGCCCCGAGGAAGCCGGCTACGCCCTCCGTGCGTTCGAGCACGTATGCGGCGTCCTGTGGCTCGGCGATGGGGCCGCCGTGACAGAGCGTCAGGACGTCCGGCTTGACGGCAATCGCCGCATCCCTGATCGACTGGACGCGGCTCACTGCCTCGTCAAGGTCAACGGAAGTCTCCGCGCCGATCGAGCCCTTGGTCGTCAGTCCCATGTGCGCGACTACCATGTCCGAGCCCGCCCTCGCCATCTCCGCTGCCTGGCAGTCGTCGAACACGTACGGGCAGGTCAGCATCTCCCTACTCGCCGCCTGGCGAATCATTTCGACCTCGAGGTCAAACCCCATGCCGGTCTCTTCCAGGTTCTGCCTAAACTGGCCATCTATGAGCCCAACGGTCGGGAAGTTCTGAACGCCGTCGAATCCGATGTCCTTGAGTTGGCGGAGAAACGGTCCCATTGCGCGGAACGGGTCGGTGCCGCACACGCCTGCCAGCACAGGGATCCGGCGCACAACGGGCAGGACCTCCGATGCCATCTCCAGGACGATGGCGTTGGCGTCGCCGTACGGCATCAGCCCGGCTAGCGATCCCCGTCCGGCCATTCGATACCTGCCGGAGTTGTACATGACCAGGAAGTCCGCGCCACCCTCCTCTGAGAACTTCGCGCTAATTCCGACGCCGGCCCCCGCGCCTACGACCGGCCTGCCCGAAGCCGCCTCACGCCTCAGGCGCTCAAGGCACTTCGAACGTGAGAGGAACGGCAACTAGATAGCGCCGTCCATGACTACGTCCAGCACCGCCGGCGCGTACATGTCGATGGCCTTGTTGAGCTCAGGGCCGATTTCCGCGGGGTCTTCGATTCGTACGCCGTGCATCCCGAAAGCTTTCCCAAGTGCGGCGAAATCGAAGGGAACAGGGAAGTCCATGACCATGTACTTGCTCTGATCGTCGGGCCTGCCCTGGATCTCGATCTTATAGATGTTCATATTGAGCTTGAGGATGCGGTACATGGCGTTGTTGCAGATGACAAAGACCGTCGGAATGTCTGAATTGACGGCCGTCCAGAGCCCCTGAAGGGACATCATGGCGGAGCCGTCGCCGCAGACTGCCACAACCGGCCGGTCCGGGTTCGCGAGCTTGAGCCCGAGGCCCGCGCCCGGTCCCCATCCGATGGAGTTGCCGCGCGCGCTGAACACGTCGCCGGGCTCGTTGAACTTCACGGCGGCATGCAGCGCGGCGCGGGTGCTGACCGAGTCGTCGTACATCGCGACATCGTCAGGCAGCGCATCGGCCAGAGCGAGCATCGCGGACTCCGGCGACATTGGCCGCCGGCTGCCGCCCGAGGCAGCCAACCTGCGGAACTCATCGTTCGCGGCCCTCGTCTTCGCGGCAACGGCTTCCGCTCTGCCGCGCGCCGCCTCGATCTGCGAGCCTGTCATTTCTGATTCGAGCGCGTCGGCTATCTGGCCCAGCGCGGCGCCCGGCGACGCGAACACGCCGACGTCGGTGGGCTCCGACTTGCCGATCTCATCCGCGTTGATGTCGATGTGGACCAGCTTCGTCTCCGGCGAGAGCACCGTGTCGCCCTTGTAGAAGAACTCGCTAAACACCGGGCATCCCGCCGCCAGCACAACGTCTGCGTTGTTCAATGTCTCGACTGAGGCGGCATGTCTTACGGCCATTGGCCCCATGAACTGCGGATGCCCCGTTGGGAAGTTAACCTGCGTGCTGAGGTACCCGTAGACGGACGCACCAAGCTGTTCGGCCACTCGCACCGCCGCGGCTGTGCCGCCGGTCTCCATGACCCGGTCTCCTACGAGCATTATCGGGTTCTCGGCGCTTGCAAGGAGAGCCACGGCGTCTTCGATGTCCTTGGGATCGGCGTTCGGAGATTTGCTGAAGCGCTTTGATGGGAAGATGTCCACATCGGCCTCGTCGTCCAGCGAGTTGGCCGAAAGTGAAAGGAACACCGGCCCGGTTGGAGGGCTTGCCGCCTCGTTGAACGCGCGGCGGATCGCGGAAGGGTACTGTTCGGGGTGCGTGATCTCCGCGCTCCACTTGGAGTAAGGCTGCGCCATCTCCGAGAGATCGCTGCGCCCTTCGGTGAGTTTGCGAACGTCCTTGTTGCCGGCGGTGACGACCAGCGGCGTGCCCGTGTAGTAAGAGTCGATCAGCAGCGCGAACGAGTTGGACAGCCCGTTGTCTATGTGCAGGCTGACGAAAGCGGGATCGCCGGTGGCGCGGGCGTAGGAGTCGGCCATGCCGATGGCGACTGACTCCTGCACGGCGAGCACGTACTCGAAATCAGGGTAGCCCTCCATAGCGTCCAGCATGGGAGCTTCGCTCGTGCCCGGGTTGCCGAAGATGTACTTTACGCCCTCGGCTCGAAGCATCTCCATCAGTGCGATGCTGCCTCTCATGCGAACTTCCTCCTGTTAGAGAGCGATTCCAATGTTCGGTTGCATTGCTGAGTCTTGCCTACCGGCGCGTCTTCCGGGGCGCCAACCGGCGTCATGTTTCGACTAGGACAGGGGCAGCGCGCTGCTTGAGTGAGTGCCCCCGATGGCCAGTATGCCAGTGGCCCTCATTCCAGCTATGGCGACCACGCCAACCGAGTTGACCCCGCCGATGGCCACCAGTCCCATGGCGTTGACAGGTGAAATTGTCACCAACCCCATCGCGTTCAGGAAGCTCAGCGCGATTCCGCCTACGGAGTTGAACACGCCGGCGGAGATCATTCCGATGGTGTTCCAGCCGGTGGCGATGATCCCTACTTCGAAGAACCATACCTGCTTAGTCTCGCCATTCATGTCCAATTCTCATTCCGTGGTTGCAGCCAGGTAGGCGTCGCGGGCCGTCAGCGGCAAACGTATATTAACGGGAGGCCATTGGCAACCGGGCCGCGCCCGATCAGGCCAACTCAGGCTGCTGCCATCCGCCGGAGCCTTCCTCGACCACGCCGGCCAGTGCGAGCGCCACGTCCTCTCGCCAGGGGCGTGCGACGACCTGCACGCCGATCGGCAGGCCCTCGGGGGACGAGCCGCCGCGGACGACTACTCCAGGCCAGCCGGTCATGTTGTACGCGCTCGTGTAGCTGAACCCTCCGCGCCTGGACTCGTCGTACACGGTTCCGCCGTGCCCGGTGGCCGGGAATGCGCAGGTTGGGCAGAGGATGGCGTCGTAGTCGCGGATGAAGCCGAGCATCTCGCTCCTGTAAGCGTCCAGCTCCTCCAGCAGGGCGGTGAGCGAGGGCGTATCGATCGCATCTTCGGGCTTGATACGTCTTGAGACGAACGGACTTGCCTCAGCGGTTCCCGCCGCGTCCAGCAGACGCTGCACCCACGCTCCGCCGTCCGCGTTGAACAGCCTGCCAAAGAGATCGGCGTGCTGGGCGATGGGGCCGGGAACTGCCTCCTCGACGTGGACGCCTGCGTCCGCCAGGCAGCGGGCCGCGTCCTGCACGGCCTCGGCCGTCTCGTCCGTTGGCGCGTACACGCCGTTGTCGGTGTGCATGGCCACGCGGAGGGAAGTGACGTCAACGTCGGCTGGGTCGTACAGCGGGGCGGGCACGATGCCGGGATCTCGCCAGTCGGGCCCTGATATGACGGCCAGGATCGGGTACAGGTCTTCGACGTAGCGGGCCATGGGGCCGTTCTGGGTTAGCGAGTCCAGCGCGCCCATCGTGTGGTGGATGGCGTGGCCCGTGCGTGGCACGCGGTATGAGTTCGGCTTGAGGCCGGCGATGCCGCAGAAGTGCGAGGGCAGCCGGACGCTGCCACCGGTGTCGCTGCCGAGGTCCATCGGGGAGCAGCCCGATGCGATGCTCGCGCCCGCGCCGCCGCTGCTTCCGCCGGGCATGAGCGAGGGATCGTACGGGTTGTTTGTCCTGCCGTAGACGAGGTTGTCGGTCTCGCCGGACAGCGTGAACTCCGGCGTATTGGACTTGCCGATCAGGACCGCCCCGGCTCCCCTCATGCGGGCCACGCAGGTCGCGTCCTCGGCGGGCACGTGGTCGCGCTTGCCGGCCGTTGCGCCGGTCGTGCGGACCCCGGCGGTGTCGAGCGAGTCCTTGATCGTCATCGGGACGCCGTGCAGCGGGCCGAGTTCCGCACCGGCCGCGACAGCCTCGTCGGCCTTGCGGGCCTCGTCGAGGGCTCGGTCGCCGCAGACGTGGACGACGGCGTTCAGGGCGGGGTTGACCCGGTCGATCTGCTCGAGGTGGGCCCTGACGACCTCTTCGGAGGACACCTCACGGTCTCTGATTGCCCTGGCGATAGTTTGTACGGAGGCGAAGACTATGTCTTCCATCGATGGCACTCCTTTTGAAGTGGGGGTTGCCGTTTAAGTCCCCGCGCTACCGGCACGTGGATTCTACGACGACAGTCAGGACAATCTGAAGGCCAATTCTATGGCTGGGCTGACAGGCGGGCAACTTAGGTTGGCTGATTGCCCTGCATATTGAACATCGTGCTCAATTCAGGTTAGAAAACAGGAGGCAGTGGTTTCTTGTCCGCCCAAACCGGCCAAAACCGGTCATTTCGTACCTAACTGGCCGCGAAGATTTTTCTGTGAGCGGCCAATAGGCGGCCATGCGCTCACGAGCAGGAGCGCTCATGTGACCTGCGCCGTCAATAAGAGTTGCGCCGGTGAAGTTCCTACGATTGTTCATGGAACCGGAATAGCACACTAGTGCTCACTAGGCAATTCGAAGTCGCTGGTGGGGCATGGCTCGGCCCGCCCGCGGCCCGGAAGAGGCTGGTCGAGGCTAGCCATCCTTGAGGAATGCGGTGAACGGCGTTCGGGCCGCCGGCGTGAGGCGGACCGGCGTATCCGGCGCGAGGCCGCCTGGTGAGGCGTGCCTGGTGCTGATGATCTTTCCCGACGGCAACAGGATTCTGAGTATCGTCTCGTCGCCTCGAAACTCGTTGGAGAGCACCTTCGCCGTTGCGTTCGCGCTGTACTGGACGCGGAAGTCGTCCGGATGGGCGAGAATCCACACGGAGGAGCCCTCCTGCACGCGGTCGTCCGGGCTCGTCCACTGCAGCCGGCCGACTTCCGTGGCGGCCCAGCCGCTCTCGATGGCACCGTCGATGAAGTTCGCCGACCCGCTGATGCGGGCCACTTCGGGACTCGAAGGAGAGTGGTACACAACCTGCGGAGTGTCGATCTGCTCGATGCGCCCTTCGTGCATCACCGCCACCCGGTCTGCGATCGCGAACGCTTCCTCCCTGTCGTGCGTTACAAACACGGCTGAGATGCCCCCGTCCCGCAGGATCGACTCGACCCTGACGCGCATCCGCGTCCTGAGGTTAGCGTCTATGTTGCTGAAGGGCTCGTCGAGCAGGACGACCACAGGCTGAGGCGCCAGCGTGCGGGCCAGCGCCACGCGCTGCTGCTGCCCGCCGGACAGCTCGTGCGGGTACCTGGCTTCCAGGCCGTCAAGCCTCACGAGCTCCATGGCGCGCTGAAGCATGACGCGCCGGTCTTCCGGGGAGAGGCGATTCAGGCCGAATCCAACGTTCTCCTCGACAGTCATGTGAGGAAAAAGCGCGTACTCTTGGAACAGCATCCCGACCCGCCGCCGCTCAGGCGCCACCTGCACGCCTCCACCGGAGACGACAGTCCCCCCCAGGGTCACCTCGCCCTGGTCCGGCATCTCGAAGCCCGCTATGACCCTCAGCACGGTCGTCTTGCCGCAGCCGCTCGGGCCGAGCAGGGACATGATCTCGCCTTCGGACACCGTGAACGAGACGCCGGACAGCGCGGGAACGTCGCCGAACCGCTTGCCCACGTCACTAAGCTCGACCACAGGGGCCGTCATTCTCTGACCCTCTCGCCCTTCAGCATCAGCAGCGCCATCGGAAGTGACGATAACAGCACGAGGGCCAGTGCGGGCGCGGCCGCCCTTGCGAAGAAGGCCTCAGAGGACGCCGACCAGACGTACGTGGCCAGCGTCTTGAATCCGAGCGGCCCGAGAATGAGGGTGGCGGGCAGTTCCTTCATGGAGATCAGGAACACGAGAGCGGCGCCCGCGAACACGCCGCCCCTTATGATCGGGAAGGTCACCGTCGCCAGGACGTTGAGCGGCGATCTGCCCAGACCTCTCGCGGCCTCCTCCAGCCGGGGGCTGCTGCGCGCAAGCGACGCCCTCGTCGCGCCCAGCGCGGCGGGCAGGTGGAGCACCACATATGCGAACACCAGTAGCCAGACGGTCTGGTACACGAACGGCGCGTAGTTGGAGGCGAAGTACACGAGCGCGAGCGCGACGACCAGCCCCGGGAGTGCGTATCCGATGTGGCTTGCGCGCTCCACGATGCGGCTGAAGGCTCCCGGATACCTGACCGACACCACGGCGACCGGGATGGCGAGCGCCGCGGCCACGACGGCGGCGAGGCCCGAGGAGTACGCGGAGTTGCGGGCCGCCGTCCAAAGGAAGTCGATCTGCTCGCCGGCCGCGACTCCTCGTACCAGCCAGTAGGCGAGGACGGCGAGCGGCAGCACGAGCGCCACAAGGACGATGGCCGCGCAGAATGCCTGGGCGGCCCATCGCCAACGGCCAAGCTTCACGACGGCCGGCCGACGCACCGCGCCTGAGCCTGCCGCGTGGTATCGGAGGCGGCCGCGGGTTGCGCTCTCGACCCAGAGCGCTCCTACGGCAATGGCAACCAGCATTAGCGCCATCGCGGCGGCCGCGGACCTGTCGAACAGGGTCTGGTATTGCTGGTAGATCGCCCAGGTGAACGTTTCGTACCGCAGGAGAGACACCGCGCCGAAGTCGCTGAGTGTGTACAGAGCCACGAGAATGACGCCCGCGGCGATACCGGGACGAAGCAGAGGGATGGTCACTCGCCTGGCGACGCTCCAGCCGCTATGGCCGAGGCCCCTGGCGGCCTCTTCGAGGGAGGGGTCCATCTCCGCGAGCACGCCGCGCACGGTGAGATAGACGTAGGGAAAGCTCAGCAGGGTTAGAACCAGCGCCGCGCCGGGAAGGCCGTAAAGCGATGGCAGGCGCTCAACACCAAAGATTGGCTCAAGGGCTTGCTGGAGCAGCCCCCTGGGGCCGAATGCCGAGATGAACAGGAACGCCCCGACGTAGCTTGGCACCACGAGGGGGAGCGCGACGAGCACCGACCAGATCCGCCGGAAGGACATGTCCGTCCGCACGGTCAGCCACGCCAGCGGCACCGCAATCAGCACCGAAGCCCCGGACACGATCGCCGCGAGCAGCACCGTGCGCCCAAGCACGTACGCGGTGCGCGCGCGCAGCACTAGGTCCCAGGCCTCTTCGCCGCCGCTGAGCGCCCTGATAACGAGGTACGAAAGCGGCAACAGCATCGCAACGCCCACGACCGCGGCAGGAATGGCGATGACAGCGGGGATGGGCCTTATGCCGAGTATCGAGCGGGGTGTGCGGAGGGGTCGCGCGGGAACTGGCTGGGCTAGCAAACGGCCAATTGTCCTCTGGAGA
The DNA here is from genome assembly GCA_965116985.1 of Dehalococcoidia bacterium. GTDB lineage: Bacteria > Chloroflexota > Dehalococcoidia > Lucifugimonadales. Next base: position 2,101,892 of record OZ220745.1, read on the forward strand.
CTCCAGCTCCAATTCTAACTACCCTGTGACGCCAGCACGGTGTCTAAAGGGGGATTCCAGGCTGTTCCTGCCTGGCGCCGCCCTCGCGCCGTAGTGGCGCAGCCTGACTACGTTATCAGACTGCGCCAGTGAAGCGTGCCGCGCGCAGGGATTTTACGGCAAAATTCCAAGCTCCCTCAGCATTGCCTGCGTGCCCTGTACGTCCTCCAGGGAAGCCATGTCTATCGCGGGCTTCGTGATCTGGTCAAGGGGAGTCAGGAGCCTGTGCGTGTTCACGCCTTCCACAAGAGGGTACTCGTATGTCTTGCCGGCGAAGTACTGCTGGGCAACGTTAGACAACAGGAATTCCAGGAATCTGACAGCGTTTTCCTGGTTCTCGGCGGTCTGGAGAATGCCGGCGCCGGCGACCATGATCAGGCTGCCCGGGCCATCACCCGGTATGTGGTAGTTGCGGGCGCCGAAGTCCTCTCCTTCCTCCTGGACGAACCGGTACAGGTAGTAGTGGTTGACGAAACCGACATCGACTTCGCCCTTGGAGGCGGCATCCACGATGGGAGTGTTCTTGGGGTAGACCTGAGCGCCGTTGTCCCTGATGTCTTCCAGCCACTGCCTGGTCCTTTCGTCGCCCCACAGGACGCGCATGGCCGTTACCATGGCCTGGAAGGACGCATTCGAGGGCGCCCATCCTATCCTGCCGTTCCACCTGGGATCCGCGAATTCTTCAATGGCGTCCGGCAGGTCCTCCGGTCCGACACTCTCCGTGTTGTAGACCACGACTCTGGCCCGTCCTGAGATGCCCACCCACTTGTGTACTGGGGACCTTGCCCAATCCGGTACGCTCATAGTTACCTGTTCAGGCAGGGTAGCCAACATAGACGCCACTGCGCCGAGGCCGCCCGGGTCCTGAGCGAAGAAGACGTCGGCCGGGCTGTTATCGCCTTCCTCCAGCAGAGTCGCCGCAATCGCTGAGGTGTTAGCGTACTTGACCTGCACATCGATGCCCGTCACATCGGCGAACTGATCGATGATCGGCTGCACTAGCGACTCGCTTCTCCCCGAATAGACGACCAGTTCTCCCGGGCTTTCAGGCATTGTCATGGCGACCGTCTCAGCTACGGCCTGATCTACCGCAGCCTGCATCATTGCGGCGATCTCTTCTTCTGACGCGCCCTGTTCGATGTTCGCGATCTGTTCAGACAAGATTGCGTTGGATGCCTCCACAGCGTCAACGATCATCGCGTTGACATCCTCAGCAGACAAGCCGGGATCCTGCGCGGCCATGGCCCCGATCTGTTCCGCCATCATGTCCGCCATTTGGTCCGCAACCTGCTCCGACATGATGCGGGCGACCTGTTCCGTGACCTGTTCAGTTACCTGCTCCGACACCATTTCCGCGATCTGTTCTTCAGATATCTGGGACTCCGCGACAGCTTCTCTTACGGCAGCGGCGACGTCTTCCGTGCTCACAGAGGGCTGGGCCGGCGCCGGTTCCCGGCTGCCGCAGGCGGCGACGGTTAGAGCAATCGCTCCGACGCACATGGCCATGAAGGCGATGACTGAGAACTTGCCAAACTTCATTTCTACCTCCTCAGCTTGAAGGCCGTGGCCCGATTCCGTGTTGGCTTACATGCAGCCAATGGTTCTGGCACCGTGGGGCCAATGACAGGAGATAGGGTAGGCATAGTAAATTACTAAGTCAAGACATGCAGAAGCGAAATGTGCGTAGATCGGAGTGAGTCTGAGGGAGGCTCCGCATATGACTGAGGCTTATTGTTGTGTGGATGTTGCGGACGAACGCAGGACTAAGAGCCCATCACATTCATAGGTCCGAAGTTCTCCACTTCGTACTGGTCTGCCGCCACGGTCTTGCCCAGCTCGGCGGACGCGCATCCTTCCGTGACGATGTCGGGCAGCCGCTTGACCCTGGCCGCATAAGTCCCGGACCGGTCACCGTTCGGTGATGCGAACTCGATGCGGACCTCGGCCGTGTCTTCGGCTTCGTCGTATTCGACGACCTTTGAGGACACCGCGTATCCGGTCCACGGCCAGCCCTCCTGCCGGAACGCCTCGCGTTCTGCCACCTGCTCGAAGGCCGTGGCCATGGCTGCCAGACCGCGATAGCCGTCGATCATTGCCGAGAGCGGGCCTTCGCGATGTATAAGGGCGTCGAGTGAGTCATCGCCGACCCATGCCCAGTACCTGCCCTGCGGCAGGTCTATGAGCGTCGGCGCGAAGCGGTGGCCGCCCGTGTGGCTTGTCCTCCACACTCGCAGGCTGCCGGGAGAGGCGTACTCGTCCCGCAGCCGGCGGTACACCTGGTAGCCGAACCTCGCGCAGCAGGCGTCGCGGCTGCCGTGCGTGCAGACCAGCACGTCTCTGACGCCGTCCAGGTCGCGGCGGTAGTCGTCAATGCTCCCGTCGCTCCCGTTACCGTTCAGCAGCCTCTCGACAGCGTCACCGACGGCGTCGAGGGGCACAACGTACTCGGCGGTCGCGAACCGGCCCTGGTCCCGCACGAGGCTGGCTTCGATGATGCGTGTGTGGCTGGACATCGAGTACTCATCGTCGCGCATCAGTCCCTGGATCCTGACCGTGCCGTCGCGCTCCTCGTACCGGCTCACGGCGTCCTGGACGCCTGATGTAAACGTGGCGGAGTCGGTGATTTCCTTGTTCCACGGCGTCTCCACCTCGATCGCGAGGCAGCGGTCCCAGCGGGCCGCCGAGGGCACCGGATCTTCGCCGTCCTGCCGGGCGGTGAACGTACAGAGCCTTCTCCCTCTCACCATCTGCGCGGTCTGTGTGGTCAATGTCCGTGCTCCTTAGTGATGACTGATGCGAATGACAGCGTCGCTACAAGGTGGGTTACAGCTTATACAAGCTGTGTTGTGCAGGATACTCTTATAACTTTGCTAAGTGCAGGCTACGGGACTTTGAGCCTGTGCGATCGTATGGCCGGTTGACGGCCCAACGCAGCCTATGTATCAACGTGCTTGCCCTGCCAGTCGAAGACGGCCCCGATGTATTCTTCCTTGCTCGAAGTCAGCCCCTCGTAGACCGACTGGCAGTCGGCCGGCGACGCCAGATGCGTCAGCAGCGGCTTAGTGACCAGCTTGCCGCCTGCGATCCAATCGAGCAGCAGGCGGTAGCCGGTGGTCAGGTCGCGGGCTCGGGGTGTGGCGTGCTGCGGCCATGTCCACTCCAGCGAGCCGATCATGCGGATGGAGTTCATGTGGATGTGCAGAAGCATCGGCGTCGCGTCGAACACGCCGTATGCCCGGGGCGTGCCGAGGAGTATCAGCTCACCGAGCGGTCTCGTGAGCAGGGACACTTCGGCGATGACCTCGCTGACGCCGATGGCCTCCACGACGATCTGCGCACCGAGACCGTCCGTCCAGTCCAGAACGGCCTCTTCCAGGTCTTCCCTGCCGCTGTTGACCCTGCGCTCGATGCCGCACGCCCGGGCCTTGTCCAGGCGGAAGTCTGAGAGGTCGGCGGCTAGAACGTCGGCACCCGCAAGCTGGAAGAGCTGCGCCGCGAAGTTGCCCACCAGCCCCATGCCCACCACGAGCACGGTGTCTCCCGGCTGAACGCTAGAGGAGCGCAGCGAGGCTATGCTCACGCCCGCCATTCGCGCGAACACCGCCTGCCTGCCGTCGAGGTCCACGGGCACCGGCAGCGCCATCAGTCCCTCATCCGCCATTACGTAGCTGGCGTGGTGGGAGAAGCTCAGCACGCGGTCCCCAGGCTTGCACATCGTGACGCCTTCGCCGACCTCCAGCACCTCGCCCAGGTTGCCGTAGCCGGTGGTCCGCGGGTACCGCTTGTGCTCGCGGAACGGCATCTGCTTCACGAGGCCGGAGAAGCCCGCGCCCTCAGTGCCGGCGCTTACGATCGAGTACTCGGTCCGGACCAGCGCTTCGCGGGGCCCCGGGGCCTCGTCCATCTGCCCGTCGCACAGCTCGATGCGGCCTGGCTCCTGAACGATCAGTTTCTTGACGTCCAACCTGCGTTCCTCCTCCTGCCCGATTCTACATCCGCTATGTCCGGGGCAATTTCATGCGCGCCAGTATCGTACACACCTTGGGGACTGTTGATGCTCCCGCGTTTGGTACCATTACCGTCGTTCCCCAGGAGGCCAACTTGCTCGAACTGTTCAAGGTCGCCAGCGAAGAAGAGGTACGCGTCGAAGCCGACGGGCTGAGGCGGACAGTCACCGAAGTGTTTCGCAAGATGGGCGTGCCGCCCGAGGACTGCGAACCCGGCTCCGACGTGCTCCTGTCCGCAGACCTCCGGGGCGTGGAGACGCACGGCGTGTCCAACATGCTGCGCTCCTACGTGAACGGGTATACCAGCGGCACGATCAATCCCCAGCCTAACTGGCGCATTCTCCGCGAGACGCCCTCCACGGCCAACATCGACTCGGACGGCGGCCTCGGCATCATCGTGACGCCCAAGGCGATGGAGATCGCGATCGAGAAGGCGGCCGCGTCCGGCATGGGCGTCGTCACGATCCGCAACTCCGGCCACCTCGGCATGGCGTCGTACCATGCGATGATGGCGCTCGAGCACGACATGATCGGTGTCTGCATGACGGCGTGCCCCCCGCTGGTGGTGCCGACGCACGGCGCGGAGCCGCGAATGGGCACCAACCCCATCGCGCTCGCGGCACCGGCGGACGAGGAGCCGCCGTTCGTCTTCGACGCGGCGATGTGCACTGTCGCCGCGAACAAGGTCAAGCTGGCGCAGCGGGTCGGCGCCAAGCTGATGCCCGGCTGGGTCACCAACCCCGACGGCTCGCCTGCGATGGAGGCGATCGACCCGCCGGAGACTGACTCGATGCGGGACTCGGACATGAGCCTGCTCCCGCTCGGAAGCACGCGCGAGCTCGGCTCGCACAAGGGCTACGGGCTGACGGCCATCGTGGAGATTCTGGGCGGCATCATGTCCGGCGGCGGGATCGCGGGCATGGCCGGCAGGGGCTCGTTCGGTCACTTCGTGGCCGCTTACAGCATCGAGGCGTTCATGGACACCGCGGAGTTCAAGAGCACGATGGACGAGTGGCTCCGCTACCTGAATTCAACGAAGCCGGCGCCGGGACACGACCGCGTTGTCTATCCGGGCCTGCCGGAGTTCGAGGAGCAAAACGACAGGCTCGCGCGGGGAATCCCGCTCCACAGGGAAGTGGTCGACTGGTTCAGGAGCATCTGCGAGGAGCTGGAGATCCCCTTCGAGCTTTTGCGAGCCTAGCCCCGGCGCGAAGCCGTTCTCAGCCTGCCGCGGAGGCGACGGCAGGCGGGCCGGTCTTAGTAGACGCCGGGCAGGATCTTGTACTTCACCCGCGACTTGTACTCCGCCCACTTGTCGGCGCCGTACTTCTCCGCGCAGAGCTTCTCATCGCCGTGCTGTCGGGACAGGAAGAACGTCAGCACGAAGGCGAAGTACGTCCATGCCCACGGATTGGCGAAGTGACCGAACACCAGCGCGATCGACAGGGCAAGGAACCCCTCGCCCAGGTAGTTGAAGTGGCGGGCCACGCCCCACCAGCCGCTGTACAGGATCTTGCGGTCTCCGGCCTGGATGAACTTGGGCTCAATGAATCCGAGGAACTTGCGGTCCGGCCATCGCTTGAAGGTGTACTTCTGCAGATTCGCTCCTCGCCCGATGCTCCATCCGGTCAGGAACAGCGCAGTCGATCCGATGAGCCAGACGTACGTCCACGCCGTTGAGAACCCCGGGTCCGGTTGGGCGGCCATGCCCCACAAGGGCAGGATGAACAGCCACCCGTAAACCACGAGTCCGCCCCAGATCAGCATGAAGCCCAGGTTCTCGTGGATCACGTCGTAGGTGTATAGCTGGACGCGCTCCCAGATGAAGTAGTCGAATATGTAGAAGGTGAAAAAGCCCGCGTACAGGTAGACGCCCGGATTGGCATCATCGCCGAAGAGTTCGTGATGGTACGCGGCCCCGGACAGGGCGTTGAGCGAAAACATGGCGCCACCGACCACGTACAGGTACATCTTCACGTCGAAGCGTTCGTTGAAGAGCGGCAGTTCGAGCGCCCGTCCATACCACAGCGCCATGATCGGGTTCTTCACTTCGCCGCGCGGCTGGCTGAACACTGCGAGGGCGGAAAAGATGACGCACAGGACCGTTCCGCCCGCCACGGCATAGACGGCGGACCGGTAGAACCAGTCGCGGGGCCCGATTAGTTCGAACGCCCACAGGGCCACCGCGATGGCGAACACGAGGATGCCGTTCAGCCGGTAGTTGCGCGGCTCGCCGGTCGAAGGGTTGATGACGTAGCCGGTCACACGCCTCGCGGGGAGTATCAGTTGGGCGAGGAAAAATGCCGCGAAGATGGCGAACGGGGTGAAGAACCCGGCAACGGCCTCGGTTGCGGAGAGTTCGAAGAGGTGTTCAATGCCAAGCCACTCAAGCATGTTCGCGTGGTCCTTTCCTACGCGGCGGCCCCTAGCCCTCGAACGGCGAGGGCATCGGGCCTACGGGCACATCGATCAGCACCGGCGCGTCGTTCGCCGCGATGCTTTCTTTCAGGGCGCGCTCCAGCTCCTCGGGGCCGTCCGCGCGGATGCCGCGAGCGCCGTAAGCCTCGGCCAGCTTCATGAAGTCGGGGTTGTGCAGCTTGCCGCCTATCTCCCGCCCGTTGAAGCCCAGCTGCTGGTCCCGCCGCACGTTGCCGAGCGCGCTGTCGTTGAACACGACGACGATAGCGTTGATGCCGTACTGCACCGCCGTGGCCAACTCCTGCGAGTTGAACATGAACCCGCCGTCGCCGGACACCGCCACCACCGGCCGGTCGGGGTTCGCGACCTTCGCGCCGAGCGCCGTCGGGTAAGCGTAGCCAAGGTTGCCGTAGTAGGACGACGTCAGGTACGTGCCCGGCTGGTACACCGGGAAGTGGATGCGGCTGTAGTAGCCGATCTGCGTCATCCCCGACACAACGATGCCGTCGTCCTGTATTCCTGCGCGCAGCGCGGCGGTGAGCGAGTCCTGCGGCTCCGTCCGGTTGAGCTGAGACCGCCGGACCGCCTTCAGGGACTCCATGAGTTCCGTGGCGTCGGGACGCTGGGGCACGGTCGACTTCAGGACGCCGCGCAGGTCGCGCAGCGTCGCGGCTGCGTCGCCGCACAGGCCGAACGTGGGCTGGTGGTTGCGGCCGATCTCCTCCTCGTCGATGTCGATCTGGACGACCTGCATCCCGTCATTCGCCTTGACCGTCGCGAACCTGCTGCCGACCACGAGAACGAGGTCGAAATCGGAGCCCTCTTCCAGCAGCGGCTCGCCCATGTAGCGCAGGCCGCCCAGCGCGAGCGGATGCCTGTCGGACACGGCTCCCTTGCCCTCCGATGTGGTCAGTATCGGCGCCTGCAGGTGCTCCGCCACGTCCAGCAGCGCGCCCGAAGCGCCCGGCGAGACCGCGCCACCGCCGGCCCAGATGACGGGACGTGACGCGGCGCCGAGGATTCGCGCGGCCTCGCGCACGTCCGGCTCAGGCGCGGGATGCCGGTCGTGGATGCCCGGCTCGAGCAACTCGATGTCGGCCTCCTGCCGGAGCGTGTCCGGCGGCATCTCGATCTCGACCGGGCGCGGGCGGCCCGTCTTGAGCTGGCGGAAGGCCTCGTGCACGGCGGACGGCGTCTCGGCGGGGTCAAGTATGCGGTGCGCCCACTTGGTGACCGGCCTGATCGTGTCCATCTGGTCGTCGATCTCGTGCAGCACGCCTCGCCGCGCGCCGATGAGGCGGCTCGGAATCTGGCCGGACACGACCAGAATCGGCGACGAAGCGGCGTACGCGGTCCCAACGCCGGCGGACGCGTTCTGCAGGCCGGGCCCCGGCACGACCATCGCGGTGCCGATGCCGCCGCCTCCGCGCGAGTAGCCGTCCGCCATGTACGCGGCAGCCTGCTCGTGGCGCACGGTGATGAAGCGCATGTCCGGCTCATCGATGATGGGGTCCAGCGCGTGGTACATCTGCACGCCGGGCATTCCGAAGATGACGCTGACGCCCTCGCGCTTCAGCGATCGTATAAGTGCCTGCCCGCCGGTCATTGTTGGCATTTGAACAGCTTTCTTGGGTTGGTCTATCTGCCTGGGATGGAGCGCTCCGCTATCAGGGCAGCCGGCCTTCGTGCCGGGCGGCCCACATGTCGGCGACGTCTATGGCGCGCATGAATTCGACGCCCTGGAAGCCCTGCATGTACCGGATGAGCCGCTCCAGCATGCGGAGGCGGCCAGGACGGCCGATGATGTACGGGTGCATCGTCAGGGTGAAGGCGCGGCCGTAATGGTGCGCCCCCTCGAACCCGGTGGACCAGACGTTGTACACATCTTCCGGGTTGGATGGTCTGCCCTCCCAGCCGGCGTGCCTGTCGTACCCGAAGTACGGATAGTCGTCCCACTCCCAGTGCACCGGGATCTCCACTAGCTGCGAGCCGTTCGCCTCCACCATGTACGGCGCGTCGTCTCCCATCAGGCTGGAGTCGTACGTGAAGCCGCGCTCGGCGAGCAGCGGCAGCGAGTCCAAGCTGAGGTCCCAGCTAGGCGACCGGTATCCCCTGGGCCGCTCGCCGGTGACGCGCTCGAGAATGTCCGAGCCCCTGTCCAGCACTGCGGCCTCTTCGTCGCGGCTCAGATCGGCCGGCGGCTCGTGCATGTACCCGTGGTGGCCGATCTCGTGCCCGCGACTGATGATATCCATCACCATGTCTTCGTGTGTCTCGGCCACGTATCCGGGGATGTAGAAGCTGGCCGGGACCGCGCACCGCTGCAGCATCTCCAGGATTCTGGGGACGGCCACACTCGGGCCGTACTCGCGCAGCGACATGAGGCTGGGGCGGCGAGCGTTCTCGCTATCGTGGTAGATGGCGCCCGAGACTCCGTCCACGTCGAAGCCGAGCATCACGACGCAGCGTGTGCGGCCTGGCCAGATTCCGCTCATCTGTTGGCTCCACTCATTGTGCTGGCCGATTCTCTCATACCCACACGGAAAGGGTCAGTCCCCGGCGTTATCCGCAGGGTGGCGGGCGTTTTGCTATTGTCCGAGAATGCGGCGCAGGAAGATGTTGACCTTGATCATACTGGCGGCGTTCCTGCTGGCGCTGCTGATTTACGCCGGCGTCTCGTACTCGATCGCGTCGGGCTTCACGAAGATCGAGCGGGGCCCGTTGGAGGACAACCCCGGCAACCACGGCCTGCCGTACCGTGACGTGGAGTTCAGGTCGAGGGTAGATGACATCCTGCTCAAGGGCTGGCTGATATCGAAGGAGCCCGGCGGGCCGACGATAATCTTTGTGCACGGGATTACCTCGAACCGGGCGGCCGGCAAGGCCCTGCCCCTTGCGGCGCGTCTTATCGAGCGCGGCTTCGACGTGCTCCTTTTCGACCAGCGCGGACACGGGGAGTCGGGCGGGGAGCGGGTCTCCGGCGGCTACCACGAGCGGCGTGATCTGGGCGGCGCGATAGACTTCCTCAGGTCGCAGGGAATCGCCGAGTCCTCGATCGGCGTGCTAGGCAGCTCGATGGGCGCGGGCACGGCGCTGCTGACGCTGCGGGACGAGCCGGGCGTGCAGGCGGCGGTGTTCGAGAGCCCGTACGCCTCGGCGGCCGACCTGATCTCGTTCGAGATCGCGAGGAGGACTGTGCTGCCGAAGTGGTTCGCGCCGGTGTTCATCCCGGGCGCTACGGTGCTGTCCCGGCTGTTGTACGACATCAACGTGGGCGTGCTCGTTCCCGAGCAGGCCGCGGCGGAGCTGACCTATCCCATTCTGATCATCCACGGCACGGCGGACACGCGTGTGCCCTTCGAGCACGGCCAGCGCGTTTACGACGCGGCTCCCGAGGGGAGCGAGCTGTGGAGCCCGGACGGCATGGGGCACTCGGACGCGTTCGATCTTGCGCCCGACGAGTACGTCAGGCGTCTGCACGCCTACTTCTGGCCGCGCCTAGGCGGCGAGTAGGGCGAGCGTCTCCTCCACCACGCGCTCCGGCGCGACGGCCTGCGCGTCCGCCGCGGTTCTCGCCTTGACCTCGACGGTCCCGCCGCGAAGGCCGCGCGGGCTGACGAGCACCCTCACCGGCATGCCCAGCAGGTCCGCGTCGTTCAGCTTCACTCCCGCGGACTCGGGGCGGTCGTCGTACAGCACCTCCAGGCCGGCGGCCCGCAGCTCTTCGTAAAGCTTCTCGGCCATGCTCGCCACCGACTCGTCGGCGGGGTTCAGCGTGGTCAGAATGACTTCGTACGGCGCGATGGCCCGGGGGAGCGTCATGCCCTTGTCGTCGTGGTGCTGCTCGACCGCCGCGGCAAGCAGGCGGCCTAGGCCGATTCCGTAGCAGCCCATGAGGATGTGCCGCGACGAGCCGTCCGCGAGCTGCACCTGCGCGTCCAGGTCCACGGAGTAGCGCGTGTCCAGCTTGAAGACGTGGCCCACCTCGATGCCCCTGCGGAAGGCCAGTACGTTGCCGCAGTTGTGGCACTCGTGGCCGTCCTCGGCGAGGGCGATGTCCCGCAACAGGTCGGGCGTGAAGTCGCGCGGCACGTTCGCGTTCTTGTAGTGGTGGTCATCGCGGTTTGCTCCCACGACAAAGTTCGACCCCATCTCGACGGAGTCGTCCGCAACCACGCGTACGCCGGTCAGGCCGATCGGCGAGGCGGAGCCCGCGACCACGCCCGCCTCCCGCACCTCTTCCGCGGTCGCCAGGCGCAGATCGGTGGCGTCGAGCGCGCGCTGTAGCTTGATTTCGTTGACCTCCAGGTCTCCCCTGATGACGACGAAGCAGAACTCGCCGTCCGACATGTAGAACACGGCCTTCAGTGTCTGTCTGGTGTCCACGTTCAGGTACTGCGACACCGCCTCGATCGTCTTCTGGTCCGGTGTGTGGACCTCCTCCAGGGGCAATGCGTCTTCCGTGACGCCCGGCGGCTTGGAGAACAGGGCCTTCTCCGCGTTCGCGCCGTAGCCGCAGTTCTCGCACAGGATGATCGTGTCCTCTCCGGAGGTCGAAAGCAGCATGAACTCGTTCGACTCCTTGCCGCCGATGGCCCCGCTGTCCGCGTCAACCATGACCACTTCTAGCCCGCACCGCTCGTACAGCTTCTTGTAGGCGCGGACCATCGCCTGGTAGCTGAGGTCCAGGCCCTCCTCGTCCACGTCGAAGCTGTACGCGTCCTTCATGTCGAATTCGCGCACCCGGATCAAGCCCGCGCGCGGGCGCGGCTCGTCGCGGAACTTCGTGTGAATCTGGTACAGGATCAGCGGCAGGTCCCTGTAGCTGCTGACGCACGATTTGACCATTGTCGTAAGCAGCTCTTCGTGAGTCGGCGCGATTGCCATCGGCCTGTCGCGCCGGTCCCGCAGGCGAAACAGGTCCGGCCCGTAGAGCTCGTTGCGGCCTGACCTGTCCCAAAGCTCGATCGGCTGGAGTACGGCGAGGCGCAGCTCCTGCCCGCCCTCGGCGTCCATCTCCTCGCGGATTATCTGCTCGATCTTGCGCAGCGACCGCCACGCCAGCGGGTAGTATGCGTACACGCCGGACGCGGCCTGGTGGATCATCCCGGCCCTCAGCATCAGCTTGTGGCTGGTAATCTCCGCCTCAGCGGGCTCCTCTCTCTGCGTGGTGCCGAAGTATCTTGAGAAACGCATTGAAGTTCCTTAGGGGAAACTGGGAAGCGGCCCGCCGGTTGGTCGGGCTGGGAGTCTGCGGCAGGATTTTCGGGGCAGTAGACGCGCGCTACGCTTCTGCCAGCACCTCGCGCTCCGCCTCTTCGACCTCTTGCAGCAGCGCGCTGAGCATATCGGACTCGTCAACTATGCGCGCCTTCTTGCCCTTGCGGAAGATGATGGCGCGCCCCGCGCCCGCGGCGATGCCCACGTCGGCGTCCTTCGCCTCGCCGGGCCCGTTGACCTCGCACCCCATGACGGCCACCTTAAGCGGCGTCTTGATCTCCCTGATCATCTCGTCAACCGTGTTGGCGAGCGACACAACGTCCACGTCGGCCCTTCCGCAGCTTGGACAGGCCACCAGGACGGTACCCTCCTTGCGCAGTTCGAGCGACTTCAGTATCTCGATGCCCGTGTAGACCTCTTCGGTCGGATCGTCGCTCAGCGAGACGCGGATCGTGTCCCCGATGCCGTCGTACAGGAGCGCGCCGAGCCCGATCGCGCTGCGTATGCTGCCCCCCTTGGCCGTGCCGGACTCGGTGATGCCAAGGTGCAGCGGGTACGGCACAAGCTCCGCCATGCGCCGGTACGCCTCCACCGTGGTGTCTATGTCGAACGCCTTCAGCGAGATCTTGATCAGGTCGAAGTCGAGATCCTCCAGGATGCCGATCTCCCATAGGCCGGTCTCCACCATGTGATCGACGACCGAGTACTCGCCTTCCTCGGCTTCCCCGGCCTTGGGCAGCATGTTCACGCCGTCCTTGTGGCGGGAGAGTCCCCTCGTCTTGCCGATGCCGCCCACCGGCGGCAGGCTCCCGAAATTCACGCCGATGCGGATCGGCACGCCGCGCGCCTTGGCCTCTCTGACAATGCCCTCGACCTTGGAGCGGTCACGGATGTTGCCTGGGTTCAGGCGCAGGCAGTCTACGCCGCTCTCCAGCGCCTCGAGCGCAAGCTGGTGATGGAAGTGAATGTCCGCGACTATGGGAACCCTCGCCTGGCGAACGATGTACTTCAGCGCCTTGGCCGCCTCCATGTCTGGCACCGCGCACCTCACGATGTCTGCGCCCGCCTCCTCGGCGCGGCGTACCTGCGCGGCGGTGGCCATCACGTCACGGGTGTCGGTCTTCGTCATCGTCTGGACGGAGACCGGCGCGTCTCCACCTATCTTGACTTCGCCAATCTGTATTTGTTTGGAAACTCTGCGCTTGATCATGAGCGTTCCTTCTGAGCCGGCGTCTCGCCCAGCCGCGCCCTGCAGGCAGGCCGGCTAGGGCAGAGCGCTGCCTCCCCCGAGCAGGTTCGTAATGTCGAAGTAACTTATAACGATGATGAAGCCGATTATTACCACGAAGCCAGCGAAATGAACGAGGCCTTCTTTCTGGGGGGAGATACGCTTCCCGCCCCTCGCCCATTCTATCACCACGAACATCAGGCGCCCGCCGTCGAGCGCGGGAATGGGCAGTATGTTGAACACCGCGAGGCTGATGCTGATGAGCGCCATGAGTTCGAACACCGGCGATATGCCGATCTCCGCAACCTCCCCGGTGACCCTGGCTATTCCCACGGGGCCCGCGAAACCGGGGTCGGGCCCGCCCGAAATCCACTGGGAAATGCCGTCCTTCGTCACAACGATGACTTCCCATATCCTGCCGACGGCCATGGGAACGGCCTCCCATATCGGGTAACTGCGCATGACCACGCGCGGGTTGGCGGTGGCGATCATGATGCCCACGGGCCCCTGCCTCACGGTGTCGCCGACATGGTACTCGCGGTTGAGGGCGCGCGCGTCGGTCAGTGAGATCTCGCGGCCGGGGTCGCTTACCGTGTCCACGACCGTCAGCTCAGGCGGATCGAGCCTCGGCACCACGGTCACCGGCTCGATGACCATCGTCTCGGCGGACGAGCCCAGCCCGAACACGAGCGGTGCGCGCCGGACGAGGAACTCCGTCTCGTCGCCCAGCCGCACCATGATTTTCTGCGCGAGCTCGTAGTGATGGTCCACCCGCTCGCCGTCCACCTGAACGATGATGTCGCCCGCCCTGAGCCCCGCGGCCTCAGCCGGTGAGCCTTCGCCAATGCCGGTGATCATCGCGTCCCCGATAACTGTGTCCTGCGGGACCATGAACAGGATTGTGAACACCACGATGGGCACCACGATGTTCATGAACGATCCGGCGACAAGCACGACCACGCGCCTGAAGGTGGACTGGGCCGCAAAGCTCCGGGGATAGGTCGGGTCGTCCTCGCCCGCCATCCTGACGAAGCCGCCGATGGGGATCAGATTCAGCGTGTAAGTTGTCTCCCCGTGCTTGTACCCGAAGATGCGCGGCGGGAACCCGAACGCAAACTCCGTGACCTCGATGCCGAACCGCTTGGCCGTGACGAAGTGCCCGAGCTCGTGAACGAATATCAGGAACCCCAGGATCGGGATTATCAGCAGCCAGTTGGGGAGGTCCGGCATCGGTCAGTTCCCCACGATCGCGGCCACCCGGCTCCGCGCCCAGGCGGCGGCTTCCAGCGTCTGTTCCACGGTGGGCTTGTCGATGGAGCCGTGGCCGTCCAGGGCCTCGCGGACCACCTGCTCGATCTCCAGGAAACCGATCCTGTTCCGCAGGAACTGGTCAACGGCCGCCTCGTCCGCCCCGCAGACGGCGGCGGGCCAGGTGCCGCCCCTCTTGGCCGTGTCCAGGATCAGCCTGAACAGCGGATGGCGGTCCTCGTCCAGCGGCTCGAACGTCAGGGCGCCCGTCGCGATGGGGTCGAACCTCGGGATCGAGGCGTTCGGCACTCGCTCGGGATAGAAGAGCGCGTAGTGAATGGGCAGCCGCATGTCTGGCGGGCTGATCTGCGCCTTCACCGAACCGTCCGCGAACTCGACCATCGAGTGGATCATGCTTTGCGGATGGACCACCACCTGGATGTCTTCCCACGGCACCCCGAACAGGAAGTGCGCCTCGATGACTTCGAACGCCTTGTTTGCCAGCGTCGCGGAGTCGATCGTGATCTTGGAGCCCATCTTCCATGTCGGGTGGCGCAGCGCCTGCTCGGGAGTAACGCCGGCCAGCTCCTCCGCCGGCGTGTTGCGGAACGCGCCGCCGGACGCCGTGACGATCAGCTTGGAGACGGCCTTGTCCTCGCCCCGCAGGCACTGCCAGATCGCGCTGGGCTCGCTGTCCAGCGGCAGCACGTCCACGCCGTTTCTTTCGGCAGCCTCCGCGAGCAGGCCGCCCGCCATGACCACGGTCTCCTTGTTGGCAAGCGCGATGCTCTTGCCGGCCTCGATCGCCGCGAAAGTCGGCCCCAGCGCCACATCGCCGACGGTGGCGGTGACCACCAGGTCGACATCCGGCGCGCGCACCATGTCCAGCAGGCTCGTGGGTCGGCAGCCGTCGCTCGCGATCGTAGCCGGGCCATCCGCAGCGCGGTCGCAGTAGACCATGGAGGGCCCGAACTCCCTGACCTGCTTCTCGAGCAGAGACAGGTTGCGGCCGGCGGCGAGGGCATGGACGTTGAAGCGGCCCCGGAAGTCCCTGACAACGTCCAGGGTCTGGGTGCCTATAGACCCGGTGGACCCGAGTATGGCTAGGCCCTTCACTGAATCCACCATATGACGAAATAGTACATCACGGGCAGGGCGGCAACAATCGAGTCCGTCCTGTCCAGCAGGCCGCCGTGGCCCGGAAGCAGCCGCCCCGAGTCCTTTACGTCCGCCAGCCTCTTGAGCTTCGATTCCGCAAGATCGCCAACCTGCCCGGCCACCGACACCATCCCCGCAACTATCGCAAGTTGCCATATTGCGGCGTCGAGCCCGAGCACGTACTTGAGAGCGACGCCCGCCGCGATTCCGGCCGCAAGCCCGCCGCCGGCTCCCTCCCATGTCTTGCCGGGACTGACCGACGGCGCCATCTTCAGACGGCCGAAGTATCGCCCCGCGAACAGCGCGAGTGTGTCTGTTGCGAAGATAACGCCCAGCGCTAGGTACACCCAGTCCCGGCCGTCGTCCGCTTCCCGCAGCAGGACCGCGTACGCCAGCAGTCCTCCCGTGTACAGAACCGCGCCGGTGACGAGCGCCGTCCCCCGGAGCGCCGCCCTCGCGGATCGTCTGCTCAGCCACGAGGCGACCAACATCAGCCATGCCGCCCCGGCGATTGTCATGGGAACGAGCCCGGCGCCGATCTCGCCGCTTGAAGTGAAGAAGACAGCCACCGGCAGCGCCGCCGCCGAAGCTGCGGCGAGCGCCTCGACTGCTCTCGGGATTCGAGGCCGCACCAGCGCCGCCGCCTCGTACGCCCCCACGCAGGCGGCGACCGAGACCAGCGCGGTGAACCAGGGCCCGCCGACCCACACGAGTCCCGCGAGCGCGGGTAGGGCTACGGCGGCTGTTGCAACGCGGGCTGCCATCGCGCTAGCTTACGTGGCCGCAGGTAACGGACCGCCGGTGGTCGAGCGCGCGGTCCCGGCGGCTACAGCCCGCCGAATCGACGCTGCCTGCGGCGGAACTCCTCCAGCGCGCCGTCGACTTCCGACTCGTCAAAGTCCGGCCAGAGCGCGGGAGTCGAGTAGTACTCGGCGTAGTGGGCCTGCCAGATCAGGAAGTTGCTGAGCCGCATCTCGCCGCCGGTGCGCACGATCAGGTCGGGATCGGGCACGCCGCGGGTGGACATGTATCCGCAGAACAGCTCCTCCGTGATCTGCTCCGGCGACAGTCCGTCCCGCAGGATGCGGCGGACCGCCTCCAGGATCTCCTCGCGTCCACCGTAGTCGAACGCCACGTTGAGCGTCAGCCCGTCGTTATCGCGAGTAAGATCCGTGCTCGCACTCACGGACTTCTGAAGTTGCGGCGACAGCCTGCCAAGCCCGCCAAGATGCCGCACGCGCACGTTCTGCTGGTGGAGCTTCAGCGTCTCCTGCTCGATAACCTCGCCCAGAATCTCCATCAGGGCGTCGACCTCTTCGGGAGGCCGGCTCCAGTTCTCGGTGGAGAACCCGAAGATCGTGAGGTACTTCACGCCCCGCTCGGCGAACGACCTGGCCACGCGGGCGATGTTGTCCGTGCCGGCCCGGTGTCCCTCAGACCGCTCGAGGCCGCGAGCCCGCGCCCACCGGCCGTTGCCGTCCATGATGATGCCGACGTGCGACGGGACCGGGTGCACGACCGGCGCCGGCGAGGCTGCGTCCTCGGCCCGTGGAGGAGTCTTGATGGCGCGAGCGCTCAAACCTCCATCACCTCTTCCTCTTTGAGTGCCTTGAGCTCGTCCATCTCACCGATGTACCTGTCCGTGACCTTCTGAAGGTCTCCCTGCGCCCGCCTGGACTCGTCCTGCGAGAGTTCCTTCTTCCTCTCCATCTTCCGCAGTTTGTCGAGCGTGTCCCGCCTGACGTTGCGCGCCGCGACGTGCGCGTGCTCCACCTTGCGGCCCACGAGCCTCACGAGCTCGCGACGGCGCTCCTCCGTGAGCTGCGGAATCGTAATCCTGATGATCGTGCCGTCGTTGTTCGGCATCAGCCCCAGGTCGGATGTGAGGATGCTCCTCTCCACGTCCCGGATGGACTGCTTGTCCCAGGGCTGGATCATGAGCGACCGCGCCTCCGGAACGCTGATCGTCGCGAGCTGGTTCAGCGGCGTTGGCGTGCCGTAGTACTCGACGGCCAGGTTCTCCACCAACGCGGGGCTCGCCCTGCCGGTGCGGATCACGTTCAACTCGCGCTGGAGCGCGTCCACGGCGCCGGTCATGCGCAGCTCGGTGTCTTCCATCAACTCCTCAACGGTTGCCATTGCTCCACCTCCCGTAAGGACTGTCGATTGAGGCCGCCCCCGTTGGATCGGGACGGCCGGTTAGTGCGGCGTTGAAGACGCCACCACGGAGCCGATCGTCTCCCCGGCGACTATGCGCTCCAGGTTGCCCGGCTCCTGCATGTCGAACACCACTATCGGCAGGTCGTTCTCCATGCACATCGCCAGCGCGGTGCTGTCGATGACCTGGAGCCTCTGCCCGAGAGCGTCCTGGAACGTGAGGAAGTCCAGGCGCTTGGCGTAGGGGTTCTTGTTCGGATCGGACGCGTACACGCCGTCGACGTTGTGCTTGGCCATCAGCAGCACGCTGCTGTCGATCTCCACTGCCCTGAGCGCGGCCGCCGTGTCCGTGGTCATGAACGGGTTGCCGGTGCCCGCCGCAAACACCACTACGCGGCCCTTTTCCAGGTGCCGGATGGCCCTGCGCCGGATGTACGGCTCCGTGATCTGCGGGATAGTGATCGCGCTCTGGACGCGCGTCTGGAGCCCGTGCACGCGCTCCAGCGAGTCCTGCAAAGCCAGGGCGTTGATCACGGTGGCCAGCATGCCCGCGTAGTCGGCCGTCGCCCTGTCCATGCCGCCTTCCTCGCCCTCCGAGCCACGCCAGATGTTGCCGCCGCCGACCACCAGCCCCAACTCCACGCCCAGCTCGGCGACCTTCCTGACCTGGCTTGACATGTAGTTCACGGCCTGGGGATCGATGCCAAAGCCGCCGTCCCCCTTAAACGACTCACCGCTCAGCTTCAGAAGGATTCGGCTGTATTTTGGAGCAGGCATTCTGCCCTCTTGCTACTCTCCGAGTGAGAAGCGCGAGAACCTCCGTATCCGGATGTTCTCGCCCAACCTGCCGACAGTTTCGGTAACCAGGTCGCCCACAGTGCGTGTCGTGTCCTTGATGAACGGCTGTCGCAGAAGGCAGCTCTCCTCCGGCTCTGCAGCATCGCCTTCCGGAACGTCCTCGGCGTCCACGTACAGGGGCGACATCGCGGCAACCTGCAGCGCCACGTCGTGCGCCAGCTCGCGGAACTCCGGCGTGCGCGCCACGAAGTCAGTCTCGCAGTTCAGCTCCACCATCGCGCCGATGCGGCCGCCGCTGTGCACGTACGTCTCAACCACGCCTTCGCTGGTCTCGCGCCCGGCCTTCTTCGCCGCTGAGGCGATGCCCTGCTCGCGCAGAATCTCCTCGGCCCGGTCGAGGTCTCCGCCCGCCTCTTCGAGAGCGCGCTTCGAGTCCATTACGCCCGCGCTGGTCCGCTGCCTGAGCGCCTTTATCAAGTCCACGCTGATCTGCAATTAACTCTGACCTCTCTTGTCAACTGTCGCGGCCGGACGTGCCTGCTGCACGCGCGCCGACCCGACTCCGTACGTGATTCTATGGTCCGCGGCAGGGGAGTGCGCTGTCTTCAACTGGGCGGACTACCTGCGCCGGTTGCCCTATGCGCCCTCCGGCGAGGCCTTCTCCTCGTCGCCCTCGGCTGCGCCGTCACCCGCGCTCGCCTCCGGCGCCGCGGCCTCAGTCGCCGGTGCCTCGGACGCCGCTTCCGGCTGCGCCTCCGGCGTCTCGGCGGTCGCCTCTGCCGGCGCCTCGCCGCCCTCGGCTGCATCGCCAGGCTCTTCCGCGACGGCTCCCGGCGGCGAATCGTCCGGCGTTGCCGAGTACGCTATCTCGCCGATGGCGACCGTCTGCGCCGCCTGCTCGGCTACGGAGTCAAGGTCGCTCATCATCGCCTCGCGACGGTTCTGCCCGTCGATCATCGCGTCCGCGATCTTGCCCGTGATCAGCCGGATCGAACGGATGGCGTCGTCGTTGCCCGGTATCGTCCAGTCGATGTTGCTCGGATCGCAGTCCGAGTCCACGAGCGCCACCACCGGCACGCCGACCCTGTTCGCCTCGCGCACTGCGATCTCCTCCGCCCCGATGTCGATTACGAAGATCGCGCCCGGCATCTCGGTCATCTCCTTGATGCCGCCCAGATAACGGTTCAGCCGGGCCATCACCTTCTCGAGCTTCATGACTTCCTTCTTGGGAAGCCGCTGGAACTCCCGGTTGGCCTGCTTCGTCTCTAGCTCCACGAGGTAGTCGATGCGCGACTGGATCGTCTTGAAGTTGGTGAGCGTCCCGCCGAGCCACCGGCTGTTGATGAAGAACGCGCCGCAGCGCTCGGCTTCATTCACTATCGTGTCCTGCGCCTGCTTCTTCGTGCCCACCAGGAGCACCTTCTTGCCCTGCGCAACCGTGTCCGATATGAACTCGCAGGCCTCCTCAAGCATTCGAAGCGTCTTCTGCAGGTCTATGATGTGGATCCCGTTACGGTGCGTGAAGATGTACTGTCGCATCCGCGGGTTCCACCGCCTCTTCTGGTGGCCGAAGTGCACCCCGGCCTCCAGCAGGGACTTCATTGTCAGCGGGGGCGGCTCCTGGGTCTCCACCATCTCTTGGGCAAGTTGAGTCATTCCGTTGGTCTTCTCCTCAGTCCATTCTCGAGCGCGTCAGTTAGCCTCCGGTTGCGGTCACACGCGATGATCTAGCATATGACCTGCCAACAGTCGACTATATCACAAGCAGCTACAACACACGCCGTTTTGACGGAGCGTAGACGGGGTAATCAGGGGCCTGCAGATGGCCGGAACACATCGGGCCGCAATTGCTCCAGTTGCAACGTCATCCAGCCGCTTCCTCCGCCAGGCTCTTTATGGCCTCCATTACTCTTGGCCAGGCCTCTTCGAAGTAGCCTTCGTACTGGTCAGGCGCCTCCATGTTCACAGTGAGCGCCGTTCCTGCGGCGACGTCGCGAAGCGCGTACGTCTCGTACGACGGCGCCCACGCCTTCACCTCGTCGCTCTCGGTATCGTCAACGCCCTCGTTCACTACGCCGATGTGCTTGACCGACATGTACTCATGCGGTCGGCGCTCACCGACCACGCTCACCATTCCGTCACCCGAGGGTGTCAGGAACCGCAGCGTGCTCCCCTCGCTCCAGTCACCTTTCACGTGCGAGCCCTCCGCGAAACCGGAGGACCACCGCCTGTACGACTCGTCGTCGAACAGCACTTGCCACACCACTTCCCGTGAGACGCCAATAGTGACCGAGAAGGAAAGAGATTTCGTCATCGGAGTCTCCTCTTGCTAGAGGCGTCGTCGTATTGCCTCAGCACTTTGATGAGGTGCGCATCTCAGTTGGGCATATTTTGGTAGGCTTCAACGACGGCGATGAACTGCTCTCCTCCATCCACCAAGCGCGGCAGGAGGCCCACAGCACGGCCATTGTTTGAGTGCGACGCCCTTCCTGACTTCATTGGCACTTCAGAGTCCATGAGAAATCAAGGCAGGCTTTGCCCGGCCTCGATCTCCCCAAGCATGACCTCGATGTCGGCCGTTGGAAAACTGTGACGCGAAGCGTCGGTGATGGCGCGCAGTTTCGCGTCGACGCTCCTGCGGTCGTCTTCTGCTGCTCTGCACAAGGCTCGGCGGACCCAGTCCTCGACTGTCATTCGCCGCCCGCGGGCAGCGCCCCTTATCTCCAGAAATTCCTCTTCGTGCAGGCAAATCTGAAGACGTTTCTATTTGGTTTCATGTCCGTTTCACTAATGAGCCGTGAGGCAATGTGCCTTCAAAGGCGCCCTGGAGGTCCGGCATCTTCCCGACTCCGTGCTCGCAGCCGATGGCCCGCCTTTAGAAGTCTACAGGTCCAGGTACCACAGGAACTGGATTTCGTCGGGGCACTCGGGG
Organism: Dehalococcoidia bacterium; assembly: GCA_965116985.1. GTDB lineage: Bacteria > Chloroflexota > Dehalococcoidia > Lucifugimonadales. Next base: position 2,123,097 of record OZ220745.1, read on the forward strand.
TACATGTCGTGGTGTATCGCCCGTAGCTGCGCCCCCTTGCCCGCATAGAAGCGGCAGGCGGGCACGTTGACGTTCTGCGTCTCGATAATCAGCCGTCTGCAGCCGCGTTGCCTCGCCCACTCCGCGCCCATGTCGAACAGCCGCGAGCCGATCCCCGACCGCCGGCGCCCTCGCCGCACCCTGATGTCCCACAGCACCGCGATGTCCGTTCGACCCTGCAGCATGTTGAGCCCGGGGCTGTTCCACGCCACCGCCGTCCCGCCGACTCGCTCCTGCCCGTCGAACGCGGCAAACAGCGCCCAGTTGGACAGGTCGTGCTTGATCCAGCCCGTAGGCGGCCAGTGCTCGTCGTAGTCCTTGTGAAACGGCGGGTCTGCGGGCTCCTCGCGCAGCGTCCATCCCCCAAGCCCGCCATCGACTATCTCCACCCGATACACCGAGCGCACCGTAAGTTCCATCGGCACCTGAGAGTAGCCTTCGAGATCGAGCTCCGGCTCCTGCCGTACGGTGTTGCTCACCGGTTCCGGTACTGCGGCCAATTGATGCTCCATCCCATGGCCTTATGGAGCTTCGCGGACTGCGCTAGCCTCAAGGTGGGAACGAAGGTCTTCACGTCAGTGACTTGTGATGGTGTCATCGAAGTCTCCCAGGTGATGCAGATCCATCATAGCCCCTCCTGTCCCGCCGCTAGCCTGGTATGAGGATAGCTGCTCCCGCCGGCCGGCATCGCCGCGTCGATAGTCCCGACGATGAACTCAGCCTTGGAGTCCGTGTACGACTGACGGTCGTCCCTGAACTTCGACGCGAGCCCCCTCTTGAGCCGCTCGTAGTCACGGCAGGCTCCCGGATGACTCCTGAGGTAGTCGCGGAAGGCCAGTAGCTCTCCAATATCCCGGTGTTCCACCGGCAGCATGTGGAGGTGCGCCACCGTGCGTCCATCCACGACTCTGTCGAAGTAGAAGCGCCCCGGAATCCCGTGCTCGCCGCGATACCGGTAACCCAGCCGCTCCATTCCGGCAACGGCTTCGTGGCCCTCGCCCGCCCCGCCGGCGATCGGCAACATGTCGAGGATCGGCTTTGCCGCCAGCCCCGGCACAGCGGTGCTGCCTACGTGGTGGACCTCCGTCACCCACGGCGTGCACGCCTCCAGGATAGCCGCCGCCTCTCGCGCAAAGACCGTGGCCCAGTCAGCGCAGTAGTCCACGATCTCAACATACCCGCGCGGCGTCCCAAGTGATTGCCAGGGATCAGCGTCGGTCATTCCCAACTCTCTGCCCCGCAATGTCCAATGCCATGCCTGCCAACACGCAAAGAACCGACCGCTGGCCGCTCAGCGCGAGCGCAAGGCAGAACTCCTTTGACAAGGATGGTCACTAGGCGAATGGATCGCCAATGACTTCATAGTCGCGTAAGTAAGAGCGCGGGGCTTCTCCATCCACAACGCTTATTTTGCCTTCCTCGTACTCCGCATGTGTAATCAATTTGGTCCACTCTGGCATTGGCTTGTCCAAGTAAGGATTTGAGTAAAAGACGGCACGAGTCTGATCTAGTGTCCCAGGGTGAACAATATAGAAGGCCACCACGCCAATCACGTTTTGATTGATTGGTCCACCGGAGTTGAACCAAAACCCGTTCAGCTTTTGGCTACTGTATGGCTTTGGGAGTGGCGCAGTGTTAGCGGGGTTTTTGTGGTAATGAAGTGTGAACTGCTGGCTGCCAAATAACACTTCATCTAGCCGGTCATTAGACATGTCACAACGCAATGCGATGATTAGATTCTCCACATTCTTGTAACGCTTCGCTTTGTCATAAAGGCTCTTTTTCGTCTTTCCAATGTCATCAATGCCATCGGCTCCCCAAGCTGTGCCAGCCACAAAGCGCATAGGATCTCCTCGGCACTCAGGTGTCACCGGAGTCAGATGTCCAGTAACCTTCCACCCATCACTCGAGAATGATGCGCTTGGGAAGTGCTCAAATTGTAACCCCCCCTGCACCTGCGAAAGAAGTTCATCGTATTCTGTCTCTCTCAGCAACTTCTCAAAGGGTGCCCTAACATAGTCTCCGCGTATAGAGGATTCGAGTCTCCCTTCCACTCGGATGTACAGGCGGAAATCACCGGACTCAATGGCATCTATAGCGTCAAGCGATCGCAGCTCGTTCCAATTTCCCCGTATTCTGCTGCCTAACTCCAAGTCGATGTCTTTTGCCTCCACAACATAAGTTAACTGTGAGCCATTAGTTGCACATTCAGTCACTTTGAAATCAGGTGTCAGTCCGTCAATGGTGGGTGCTGCTAAGACTCTTGCCCCGGTGCCAATCAGAAACTCGTGCAGAAATAGCTCGAACATGGCGGCGTTGAATTGAGTTTCGTCTTGTTGGGAACCGAGTCCGTTGTGGCGCATTCTGCCGACGACATCTCGCCGTTGCTTGTCTGGAAGCCGCTCCACCCACCGTTCTAGCATTCTTCGAATTCGTTCGAACTCTGGCCTCGAAGTGCGATTCAGAAACGAATACGATGTTTCAGCTCGAAGGGCAGGGTTGGTGAAGTTTCTGGGCTTGTCGTCAAATAAGCGTGCCATGGGGATTCTCCAAGCCTTTAGTTCGATGGTGCACCATGTTGAGATCGAATTCGCTGCAGGTCTCGTTTGCTTCTAGGATCATTCGTCGAAGTTGCCGGCAGGCTGCAACATTGTGCAATAGGGTTCCTGGCAGTCAATTCCAAGTTTGCCCAGTTAAACTTTAGCAGGCGATTCAGGATTCGAACCACTGACCCTAGTGCACAAGCCGGCCACCCCAACCAACCACCCGCCCTTACCACCCCCTCCCACCCCCTCACCCGCACTCAACCACAGCCTTCAGCAGCCGCAACTGCTTGCCGTCAGCGGCGCGGATGGCCATGCGGAGCAGCGGCGACACGAGCCGCCACAGCCCGGTGACCTGGCAGTCCGCCACCAGCGTAACGCGCGTCGAGCGGCCGTCGATGTCGTGGACCTCGTACCTGTAGTCCGCCGTTACACCGCCCTGCGTCGAGCGCAGCACGATCGACTTCCCCGCGTCGCAGTGGACTATGCTGCTCGAGCGCTCCTTGCCTCGCGCATGGAACACGAGCGTCGTCCCAACGGCCGTCTCTCCGGCAGCCGCCATCCCTTCGATTCCCGGCATCCACCTGTGGGCACTCTCCCAGTCGGTGAGCCTCTCCCAAACCTCCGAGGCTGGCCTCTCGATTACCTCTTCAACAGAAAGCGTATGAGCCATTCGGCGTGTCCTTTATCGAGCTCTGATGCGCCGCTGTAGCCGCCACCGTCTCGGCCCACTCCGCCCCCTATGCTCTGGCTTGAATGGCGACGCGGCCCCCACGCTCCACCTCGATGTTCAAGCTATACTGTTCGAGCAATAGCATACCCACCAGCTGGGTGCTGCCCGTCGCGTCGGCCTTGATACGCCTCGGTTGGCCGTCCCAAAGGATCGTGACGTCGTGAACGTCGAAGGTCGCTACATCGTCGTTGGCTAAAAGTGCCTGGCGAAAGTAAGCGAAGGGCTGGCCCAACTCCGCCACCAGCGAGGTGCGCAAGGTGAGAAAGCCGCTGTAGCCCGTGTCTATGACGGCTTCGATGTCCCGGGCTTGTCCTTGGGGGCCTTGTAGGGAGAGGTTCACGACCGCCTCGTAGGCGTCGTTCACCACTCCCTGAATCACTCAACCCTCCGCAGAGAACTTCCCCCGAAGCTGCGAAGCGCCCTGTATCCCACTCTCTCACACAGGATATCCACTGCGTTGGGGCGCCGTACTCGCAGGCGCTCAACCGCGACCCGGGTCGTGTCTGCTACAGCCCAGTCCCCTGACTCTACGTCTATGGCGACGTACTCGCCAAAGTGGTCGGCTTCGACCAGAGGCAGGATGTCTCGCTCGTATATGGCCTTGCCTAGGCGCACCGCCTCTTCGCGTGGGCGGCGGCGGGGCACGTTGGCTTCTTTTCTGTGGGTGGGTGTCGTCATATCCGCGTCCCTCGCACTCTTAAGGGCGTATTTCTACTGCTTCGATTCTACCATCGAGCGGTGTCTGGGACAGGAAGATACACAGCGCGCTTAGGTTCCAGGTGCGGGCCTATCTTGACGAAGGGCAGATCCGTCATTGAGCTTTGGCTCGGCGGGCCGTGAACCTCGGGACAACCACCATGGCCGAGAGTCCGAGCCCCCAGCGCGTGCGCCAACGCGTCCTGTACCGCAAACTATCGGCCTGGGAAATCGCTCCTTGACACGCAACCCTGCGGTTGCATATTCTATGTCTGCATGCATAGAGACCTTGTCTTCAGGGCGCTCGCGGACCCAACCCGGAGGCTGATGCTGGACGAGTTCTCTGAGCGCCGGGAGCAGACGATGTACGAGCTCACGGCGCGCTTGATTATGCGGCACAAAGTCGCCATCTCCCGGCAGGCCCTGGCCAAGCACATTGATGTATTGGAACAGGCGGGTCTCGTAAGCTCAGACAAGCGCGGCAAGTATCGGATGCTTGTCTTCAACGATGCACCCCTCTGGGCCGTCGCGGACCGATGGCTAAAGTGAGACCATGAGAATCATAGGAGGCCAGCAATGCGCATTGTGCTCACCGGCGTTTTCGTAAGTGATCAGGACAAAGCTCTGAGGTTCTACACGGAGACCCTCGGCTTCGTGAAAAAGCATGACGTCCCTGCCGGGGAACACAAGTGGCTTACTGTCGTCTCGCCCGATGACCCGGACGGGACCGAGCTTCTGCTCGAACCAAATGAAAACCCGGTAGCGCAGGCCTATCAGAAGGGGTTGTTCGACCAGGGCATCCCAGCCGCGTCCTTTGCCGTTACGGATATCCACGCAGAATTCGAGAAACTGAAGTCGCTGGGCGTGGCCTTCACGATGGAGCCGACAGAAGTCCCCAACGTCACCATCGCCGTCTTCGACGACACCTGCGGCAACCTGATCCAGCTTATGCAGACGTAACTGCGATCGACCATCACGCTGGTCCGGCGCGCAGACGCGGCCTGGCCCGTCCGGGCACTTGGTGACACAGGCCGTGCCGATCTGCGAACTTTCCGGCAGTAACAAACGGCTGCTGCTGCGACCGGTGTGTTACTTCGCCTCGTAGCCCATGATGAGATCGCGCAGGGTCACGATGCCAATGGAGTTGCGATCGTGGTCGACGACTACGGCGCGTGAGAGTTCGAAGCGCGTCAGTAGGCGGATGGCGTATCTTGCGAGCATGTCTTCCGGCAGAGTCAGGAGCGGTTTGGACATGATCTCGTAGACGTTGATGCGTTCCGGGGCGCGGTTATCGGCGAACACGCCGCGCGCGATGTCGGCGACCACGACGAGGCCCAACTCATCATCTTCGTTATGCCGGCTAACCACCAGCGAGCTGACCCCGTGCCTCTTCATCAGCGCCATCGCGTCAGCGACGGTGGCGAGCCCGTCGATCGTGTGTAACTCTTCAACCATGAGGTCTCTCACCCTTATGGGAGAATCATCTGTCATATCTCAGACTCCAACTCCTCCAGGATTGTAGGTAGCTGCGTGTTGAGTCCCACGGCGTCTTCTATCGGAACTTGGAAGGCGATGCCGGTACCGTGCTCGGAGTCGAGCTGCGCCGCGTCTCGGATGCGCTCCAGGATGACGCGGGCGCGCGTCTCGACCACCACGAAGAGGGCGACGCTGCGCTTCGGTGCCAGGTCGAGACCGAGGAAGGTCTTCTCCGGCTTCAGTCCGGAACCCCGCACGCTGGTGATGACGGTGTCGCCGGTCGCGCCTTCGGCCCGTGCCGCTTCTACTACCACATCGACCTTCTCGTCGCCCACCAGGGCAACAATTAGCTTTAGTCTCATGACTCAGCCTCCTTGGGAAGTCTGGACTTCCGCCTGCGGCTCAACCAGGACGCGAAGATAGAGTATCCCAGCACGGTAATGATTGGGAAGACGCTGGCGAAAGCGATGAGTCCGAACCCGTCGATCAGTGGGCTCCGTCCGGGAACGCTCGCGGCGAGGCCCAGCCCGATAGCCGCGACTACGGGCACAGTTACAGTCGAAGTAGTCACGCCGCCGCTGTCGTAGGCAAGTGGCACTATGGTCCGGCTGGCCCGGAATGTGAGCAACATGACCACGAGGTAGGAACCGATGATGTACCAGGGCAGGGGAGTGCCGGTGACGATGCGGAAGCAACCCAGCGCGACGCCCACGGCAACGCCGACGGCCACCGCCAACCTGAGTCCCCAGGCGTGAACGGCTCCGCCCGATGCGTCGCGTGCCTTGATCGCCACGGCCACGAGAGAGGGCTCGGCCACAGTTGTCGCGAATCCGATGGCGGCGGCGAAGGCGTAGAGCGGCAGGTAGTCGTACCAGTCGATGCCGTCCGCAAGCCTCTCTGCTCCCAGGGTTTCGGGGGAGGTGAGCTGGCGCGCCATGGTCCTGCCGATCGGGAAGAGCGCGTTCTCCAAGCCAATGAGGAACAGTGCAAGCCCCACGAGGACGAGGACGGACCCCGCGGCTATTCGGCGCAGGTTGGCTGGCCTGCGGCGGAGAAAGGCGAGTTGAAACAGGAGGAGGATGGCGACGATGGGCGCGACGTCAAGGACGGTCGAGATCAAGGCATCGACTAAGGCGCTGGGGAAATCGGTCATTGGACCAGCATCCCGTACCCCAGGACGCAGATCATTGGAGTGAGGCTGGCGAAGGCTATGAGACCGAACCCATCGATCATGGGGTTGCGTCCGCGGATAGACGTGGCGAGTCCGACGCCTAGCGCCGTCACCAGTGGGACCGTGATGGTGCTGGTAGTCACGCCGCCGGAATCGTAGGCCACTCCGACGATTTCTGCTGGGGCGAAAACGGTCATGACGGTCACCAGCACGTATCCTCCGATGATGAGCCAGTGGATCGGCCAGCCCTTGAGGATCCGCAGTATGCCCAGCACGATGGCCGCGCCTACGGCTACGGCCACTACCATGCGCAGTTCTAAAGCGTAGGTCGCCCGCGCCCGGTCGCTATCCACGATGGCGCCGGCTTTAGCGGCAACGGTGGCCGCCTCTGCGGAGACGGCGATCAGGGCCGGTTCGGCTACAGTCGTGCCGAAACCCAAACAGAAGCCGAAGGCGAGCAGGATCTTGATACTGCCCTTCTCCGCGAAGCCCTGCGCGAGCGCCTCTCCAAGGGGGAAGAGGCCGCTCTCCAGCCCTTGGATGAACAGCGTAAGCCCAGCTATCACGCAGAGGAGACCTATGAGTACGCCCAGTAGATCGGGGAATGGCTGGCGGATCACCACAATTTGGAAGAATGCAATGACGAGAATGATGGGCGCCAGGTCCCGCAGCGCATCGAGAGTCAACCGCAGCATTGCAACCAGAAACTGGGTCATACCTGCAGGTAAATCAAGACCCAATCTGGTCTTCAACACGAAGGTTCCCGATTATGTCCGTGTAGGTGGGGCATGGTGGTGGGCAAACGTGGACGATAGATGGCACCGTCTTCGAGATGTGGCTTGGCAGACTGTGAGCCTCCCCAAACACTCAGCTCAGACATTTTGGTGGGATAGGGCTAGGCAACCCAAGCGACGTCATCCTGTCTATCGACTCAGATACTATTTCCTAACCATCGTGGCTTCGCCAGTTTCGCCTTACCTCAATCAAGCCTTCCAAACACCACTTCATCAATGTAGCAATGCCAAGCATGCATTGGATCCAATCGTCCACGTTCTTCTGGGTGGCGCGGGGAATCTCGTAAGTGGGCCCACGTAACGCAAACCCGATGCGCCCGCTTTGGCCATCCTCAGGCTCCGTTGGGTTGTCCACTAAACTGAAGGCCTGCTGAGTGCCGAAATGCACGAAGGCATTCGACCAATTGTAGAGAGCGACAACGTTCGCATCAGGCCGTGCTGAATCGAGGCGGGCTTGCAACCTTTTCACCAAGTATCGCTCGCGCATTAGGTGGCCTGAAGCAGCTTTGAGCTTCTGAATTCGATCCCCAGCCATAATGCGTTGGGCAAACTCGTGGTGACCGCCTACGTACTCGTCGCTGGCTGCGGCGATGAGAACATGCTCCAGCGTGGGTCTAATGAATAAAGTCGCAGCGTAGTGATTATCATCGCGCACCATTCTTGCGAATGCGTCGATAAAGGCGTTAGTCCGTTTGGCCAAGGCGGGAACTACGAATTCGCAGGCCCCACAAATCGCTCCGTCAGATGCTAGCCACTAATCCTTGTGGAGAGTGTTGATCGAATCTATCTCAGATTCGAGAGCCACTAGCTTTTGCTCTAAACCTGGGAACTTCATTTCACCCCTTCGGTTTGTCGGCAGTCTGACCTTCGTTGACAGTAAGGTAGTTCGTCACTAGAACGTTGCAATTTGGCTTATGTCCCGTTAGCGTGCCTATGTCGTCTCTCTGTCCTTCCTGCGGTAGTAGTAGGCCAATTGCTGACAGCGCTTGTCGCAGTACTTCTGCCGACCATGTATTGGCTCGAAATAGCGTCCACAGTTTGGTCGCTCACAGAGCATTGCAGGGCGGCTACGCCCCGAGATCTCCAGCATGAACTGTGTGTAGATCGAGCTCAATAGACAGTCTGGGAAGAAGAAGATCTCACCCTTTCGGAAGGGGAGCACGGCGGGACTGACGTGACCCCTTAGGCTGACGTTCACCTCTCGATGCACAAAGTAGCGGACCGGCTCTACTGGATCTCCATGTCTCCACCTTTCCAACAGCTCTATATCGTTACCGGTCTCCTCGTGCGCGATCACCCTCACCTCTGAGTGTCTCATTCGGGTGGCCAAATCCTTGTCCTGGCGGAAGTGATCACGAAACTCGCCGGGACGTTGCCGCATGAACTGCGCGAGGTCCGGTCGGAGCATCCCGTCTATGTCCACGAGATAGAGTCGCACCTGTCGCGCTGTGCCCGGTGGCGACCACTCGACCATTTGGTTCAATTCCCTCCGGCCTCCCCGCTTGATGAGCTCCCATAGGGAGGTTAGGCGGGCCATGCGCTCGATCTCCGTCCTCCAGAACCCCACAGACTCCCCGATCACCATTCCCCGGTCGCTCGAACCTGAGTCCTCAAGCCATGACCCGTGACCCAAGAGCCCATAGTTGTTGGCGAAGTCAAGGATGGACTCGGCAATCGGTTCTGTCCGAGCAAACCGCCTGTGCAGATTAGAAACGGCCAGTGGTGGATACTGGCGCACGTACAGACTGTCCGGTCTGACCAACCAGGGTCCGGTAGTGTTCTTCCCCGCCCCCTCGTCATCTATGACGACGAGAGCCTCACGCAAGCTGAAACCATCCTCTGGCACTCGGAGGAGAGATGCGAACGGTCCTCGTGTCATTGCCTGGAAAGGCCGTAGTTCTCCCTCTGGCGTCACCTTCATCCTCTCAACATAGTCTCGATGTAAATTAGATGTAATAGCTCTAATTATATGGTCAAATGGGTATTATTGTTATTCTAACATAGAAGACACTTGAGAAGGAGGGAGTCGGAACTATGGGCATGATGGCATCGTTTGAGGCTCGGTCCATTCTGCAAGAGGCAGTCTGCGGCGATGGACTAATCAGCTTAACCCGCACCTTTGGTGGGAAGTCGATTGACACTAACGGGAAGACGATGATTCCAGATCGAGAACCGAGAACCATCGCTCAATGGGTTGGTGGCCTTGAGGAACTGGCACAGTCTGGCTACATCAGGGACATCGGTTACAAGGGGGAGGTGTTCGAGGTTACGAGAGAAGGCTACGACGCTGCAGACGATATCCTCGACTCCGTCTAGCTAGATTCGGGGAGGTGAGCCATACCTGATGAGTCCGGCTCCTAATGGTCCGGCTCCGCAGGGAAGGGAGAAGAGCATTGAGCGAACGAAGAACCTATGAGTTTCCTGGCACCGACCGTGAGTTACAGATCGATTCGAAAGGAGCGTGGCACATTGGTCCCGGCCGAGGCCAGGTGTATGTTTTCCCGGGCGTAGGCCAAGTGATCGTCCATCCAGGCCAAGGTCAGGTGGTCGTCAAATCAGGTCAGGGTCAAGTGGTTGTGACCAAGGACGGCCCTGGTCAAGTAATCGTCGAAGGTTGAGTGGATGGTGTCCCAGCGATAGGCTCCGGTACCACCTACCGTCCACTATGCTATTGAAAGTCAAACCTGGTGGGCGATAGAGGACTCGAACCTCTGACCTTCTGTGTGTAAGACAGACGCTCTAACCAGCTGAGCTAACCGCCCGCGATGTCGCCCGAGGGACCGTCACAGTCCCCGTAGACCGTGCCCGCGATGAGAGTGGCGCGCTTGGCGGGACTCGAACCCACGGCCTCGGCCTCCGCAGGGCCGCGCTCTATCCAACTGAGCTACAAGCGCACACAACATGGCACTCAGGCCCGCATCGACTGCGATCAACCTGTGGTGCCGAAGGAGGGAGTCGAACCCACACACCCGTACGGGTACTACGTCCTGAACGTAGCGCGTCTACCGTTCCGCCACTTCGGCACGTGTGCCAACTGCCGCTCTCGCCCGGCGGGCGCTCACCTCACGACGCGCTCGCGGGATGCGCGTGGTGGGCGGTCGAGGACTCGAACCTCGGACCTCCTGCGTGTGAAGCAGGCGCTCTAACCACTGAGCTAACCGCCCAGGCGGAGCGAGATGTTAATGAGCTGCCGGTCACGGGTTGGTGGCAACGGTAGGATTTGAACCTACGACCTAGCGCTTATGAAGCGCCCGCTCTAACCCCTGAGCTACGTTGCCCCGCAATCGACCTTCTCCAAAATGATAGAGTAGGCCCCCATAGCTGTCAATTTGAGAAAGCCTCCCAGCCAGTCCCCAGAACCCCGTCATTTCCGCATTCCTGCGCCAGCAGGAACCGGGGCATGCGGGAATCCAGTGGGGCGAGGGGGCGCCGCCCGCTATTCTGCTTGACATCAGTAGGATGGCAATGACACAACCGCTCTACCCGGCGAAAGGAGGCCCGGTGGCCATCGATCCCGCCGCTTCAACGTCGGATGCCGACGCCGTGATGATGCGCGCGTGCGGCGAGCTTGACGCGCTCTTGGCGGACCTGTGCGCCGGTCTCGACCCGTTCCCGGCCTTCATGGGCCATCCGTCGCTCAGGGCCGTGGAGGTCGAGGAAGCCCCCGCGATACTCGACGCGGTAGGCGCCGCCTACCTGAACGTGGGTTGCGTGGTCGTCTGCTCGGACGGCGCCCTCTACGAACTCGTCATGCGCCTGACCCCGGACGAGACTGACGAGGCGGGCCTGGACAGCACGGGCGAACTGAAGGCGCTTGACCTGCCGCCGGCCGCAAGAACGCCCATCGCCTACGCCGCCGTCCGCGCACTCGCGCGCCTGGCACGAGCCCGCGCATAGGTAGCGTCGGAAGATCTCAATCGCCTGAGCAGTAGGCTTCCTATCCCTTGATGGGCTGACAAGGGTGGGCAAAGGGGCATTCTTCACGTGCGTGCGCTTCTCGACCCGGCCTCCCTCTACGCTCTCAAGGGGATCGGAGCAGGTGCTAGCTTTGTCCCAATATGGGAGAGGGGACATTGTTCGACATCCGTTGGTCGCAGCGATGAATGCGGCGTTACGCAGACTTCGTGCGCGCGACGTGACCCCCCCACCGCTGGATTCCGGCGGGCCAAGGTGGACGCAGTCTCAGGGCAGCGGTCGAGTGGGTGCTGACCGCGGGCGAGCTTGCCAGGGGAGGGGCAGTTAGCGCGATCGTAACCGCTCCAATCAACAAGGAAGCAGCCAGCCTGGCAGGGTACGAAGACATCGGCCACATGGAGATCTTCAAAAGCCAGACGGGAGCCGGCCGAGTGGCAACCATGCTCATGGCGGATCAGCTCATGGTGGTACACCTCACGACCCACCGCGCCCTCCATATCGCCTGCGACTACGTATCCAGGGAGAACGTCTTCGCAACCACGGAGCTGACCCACGAATGGTTCGTCCGCTGGGGATTTCCGTCACCGCGAATCGGAGTCGCAGCCCTAAACCCCCACGCAAGCGACGGCGGCCTGATCGGGGATGAGGAGGAGCGTGAGATCGCCCCTGCGATCGACGCGGCCCGTGCCAGGGGACCCGTGCCAGGGGAATAGATGCAGCCGGGCCTGTTCCGCCCGATACGATCTTCAACCAGGCGATTGACGGCCGCTACGACGTCGTCCTGGCGATGTATCATGACCAGGGGCATATCCCGATCAAGGTCCACAACTGGGCCAAGAGCGTCAGCGTCAACCTTGGATTGCCCTTTGTGCGAGCCTCAGTGGACCACGGTACGGCGTTCGATATCGCCGGTAGGGGGATCTCCGATCACCCGAGCATGATGGAAGCTCTCGGTGTAGAGGTTGATCTGGTCAGCGAAGGGGTGCTGCGCTAGGCCGCCAACAGACCAACGGCCGGCAACCTGTTTCCGTTACAGTGCTGGTAAATCCAGCGATGTTTGAATCGACCGCCCAAGCTGGCGGTGATCGCCCCTTGACGGGACAAACTAGTCTAACTTCTGGAGGAGGATGGCAATGACCCAGGACTTCACCGCCTTTGTTGGGACTGTTGGAATCGGCGGAAGCGGTATCTGGAGAAGTGTCGACGGCGGAGAGACCTGGACCGTGCCCAAGGGAATCCGGGACGAGTTCAACTGCTGCGCCCTTGCGGTCGACCCGCGTAATCCCGACCTCGTGTACGCGGGCCTTCGTGACGGTATCTACCGCAGCGAAGACCGGGGAGTGAATTTCCATCGGATCAACTGCCCGATCAACGCGTACGCCGTCTGGTCCGTGGCCGTCGATCCTTCCGACTCCGACACGATCTTCGCCGGTTGCCGGCCTGGCGCGGTCTTCCGGTCGTCCGATGGCGGAGAGCGCTGGGAGAAGCTCCCCGTTGAATTCGCCCCGGAAGGACTGTTCGGAGGTGCTCCAAGGGTTCTGGCGGTTGCTGTCGACCCGACCGATAGCAGTATGGTCTGGGCCGGTGTAGAGGCAGACGGAGTTCGCCTGAGCACCGACGGCGGCGAAACCTGGAAACGTGTCGGAGACCGTCAAATCGACTCGGATATTCACGGGATCGCGATCAGTCCTGGGTCGCCGTCGCTCGTTTTCGTCAACACCGAGTGGGAGGTGTACAGGAGCGGCGACGCAGGCGAGACCTGGACGGCCGTAGGGGCGGCGGAGACATTCTCGATGCCGTACTGCCGGGGGGTGGCAGTGAAACCGGGCCATCCGGACGTGGTCTTCGTGGGAAACGGCGATTCGGACATCGGCAAAGCTGGGACGCTCCATAGATCGACCGACAGGGGAGAAAGCTGGATGCCCCTCCCGCTTCCCGTACCTCCCAACTCGCCGATCGGCTATTTTGCGACGAACTCCGCCGATCCCGACCTGATCCTTTGCCACAGCAACTACGGCCAGGTCTACGCCAGCCACGACGGCGGCGACAACTGGCGAAAACTTCCAAGAGAGTTCAGCGAAATCCGGTCGATTGCGTGGGCTCAGGGTTAGAGCTGGTTTGCGTAAGGCCCTTCGACAATCTCAGGGCGAACGGATTGGGGGTAAGGTCGCTTCCGCGGGGTCAGGACGGGCGAGGTTAGGGTGGAAGTGGGCGCTGTTACGAGTGACTCCCCCGGCATCGGGAGAATCCCGGCTTACTCGAACTCCCCCTTCGGAGCCCAGCCCCTCCAGAGCCTCCTGGGAACACTCTTGAAGAACATGCCCCACGTCGGCGGCTCCGGGCTTGTCCTGAGCAGCGACCGCAGCGCGTACTTCGCCCCGCCCACCAGCGGCCTCCCATGTCCGCCGCACAGCGTGTCGAACTCCTCGTACGCCAGCCTGTTGATCGAGTTGCGATACGCCTCGCCGTCGTAGCCGGGAAACGGCACAGACCTGCTGACGCCGTCGCCGTCGCTGAACAGCGTGTCGCCCGAGAACAGCAGCCTCCGGCCCTCGTCCATGAAGCACAGGCTTCCGGGCGTGTGGCCCGGCGTGTGGATCACGCGCACCCCGTCGCCGATCGGCAGCACGTCGCCGTCATTGACCAGGTCGGTAACCGGAGTGAACCGCAGGTACGGGATCGGCAGACGCACGCTCGTGAACACGCCCATGTAGCTCAGCGACACGTCGCCGTCCTTGTGCACCTTGGAGTCCAGCCGGTGGGCGGCCACCCTCGCCCCGGACTTCTCGGCGATAGCGAACGCCGAGCCCGTGTGGTCCGGATGGCTGTGCGTCACGAGGATGTACTCGATGTCCGTGAGGTCCCGGCCGATCGACCTCACGTACTCCTCGACCCTTCTTGCGTCTCCCGGCGACCCCGAATCGACCAGCGCGAGCGAGTCTCTGCCCTCGATGAGATAAAGGGCAGACCAGAAAGTTCCGGGTATCTTGTGGATTCCCTTTACGATCTCCATCCGGATAAGCTTACCATTCCCGGCGATTCCGTTTCCTGCCTGTCGGCACGCGCTTGGTCCGTCGCTTGCACTCTGAGAACTGCTGTGCTAATATAGCCCAATGAACACCGGAAGGCACTTTTTGTGTGACAGCCGAGTCGCTGGCTCGGCCATGCGCCGCGTCGGCGCACTGCTCTGTGTTGCATTCGTGTTGCATCTCTGACGTGAAGCTGATGCGTTCAAGTTGTATTCGTGGTGCAAGGGCGCTGCGAAGCCTCCCCCGTCCCAGCTACGAAATGCAACGAATTGCAACATAATGCAACATATTTTCCGCGCTGTTGCCGCTCCAACGGCGCGGGCGTAGACTTGAAAATCGGCCTTGAAAGTCGGCATTGAGGAAGCCCCTAGTCGTTGAGAGGTGCCGGATGGCGAGCAACACAGCAGCAGAAGAACTGAGGCAATCTGCGCTCAGGCATATCTGGATGCACAACCGCGACTGGGTGCGCATGGCCGAAGAGGGCGATCCGCTGATCATGACCGGCGCAAGCGGCGTGAGGATCACGGACGCCGAGGGCAACAGCTGGATCGACGCCAACGGCGGCTATAACTGCGTCAACGTGGGCTACGGGCGGACCGAGATCGCCGATGCGGTACGCGAGCAGGCCAGCCGCCTGCCGTACTTCCCCAACGGCTCGACCACGGAACCCACGGTACGACTCGCCGCCAAAGTCGCGGAGCTCTCGCCGGGAAGCCTCGATCGCGTATTCCCGACCTCCGGCGGCTCGGAGGCCAACGAGACCGCGCTCAAGATCGCCCGCGCTTACTGGCGCAGGCGGGGAGAGTCGGGACGCTTCCGCATCATCAGCCGCCGCGGCTCCTACCACGGCATGACCGGCGGCGTCATGTGGCTGGGCGGATACCAGCCCACGGAGCGCGACGAGTTCGGCCCAGAGCACCCCGGCATGGTCCACGCTCCCCAGCCGAACCCGTACAGGTGCGAGCGCGGCGGCACGACGCCGTCGGAGTGCGCGGTACGGTGCGCGGAGGCCGTCGAGGAGCTGATCGCCTTCTACGGCGCCCACACGATAGCGGCCGTCATAGCGGAGCCGGTCTCGCAGCTTTCCGGCGCGGCCGTGCCGGGCGACGAGTACTGGCCGATGCTCCGCGACATCTGCGATAGGCACGATGTCCTGCTGATCGCAGACGAGGTCATCACCGGCTTCGGACGCACCGGCAAGTGGTTCGGCCTCCAGAACTGGGACGTGGTGCCGGACATCATGACCGTGGCCAAGGGCATATCCAGCGCATACATGCCGCTTGCCGCAGCGGTAGTCAAACGCGAGATCGCTGACTACCTGGCAAGCGGCGAGGACCGCCTCAGCCACATCCTCACGTTCAGCGGGCACCCGGTTGCCGCGGCGGCAGCCCTCAAGAACATAGAGATCATGGAAGAAGAGAACATGGTCGAGAACGCAGCCGAGGTCGGCGCGTACATCAAGGAGCAGCTCGAAGGCCTCATGATGGACCACCCCGTCGTCGGCGACGTGCGTGGAATCGGGATGTTGATCGCCGTCGAGTTCGTGGCGGACCGCAAAACGAAGGAACGCTTCGCGCCGGACGTCCACTTCGGAGATCGGCTCCTGGAAAAGTTCAAGAAGCACGGGCTCGTCCTGAGGCCCCGCAACAACATGATCACCGTGGGTCCGCCCCTCTGCATGACGAGGGACGAGGCCGACGAGATGCTCCACGCCATCGACCTCTCGCTCTGGGAGATCGAGGGCGAGCTGGGCATCTCGCAACTGGTCTAAGGGACACACCGATCCCTTCCCCAGTCTGCTGGGGAAGGCTAGGATGGGGTCTGGATGATGCCTTCACGACAAAGCTGTCGTGCAATGAGGGCAGGCCTAGGGTAGGGCTCCGGCGCCTGTAGGCGCCGGCGAGGAGCAGGCATTGGCAGAAGCAACACAGACCCAGACACTGCGCCAGGCTGCGCTGGACCATCTTTGGATGGCCAACATGGACTGGATCAAGATGGCGGAAGAGGGCGATCCGCCGATCATCGTCGAGGGCTCCGGCGTCCGCGTCACGGACTCGGAGGGCAGGACGTGGATCGATGTGAACGGCGGCCTTGCGTCGATCAACGTAGGCTACGGACGCACCGAGATCGCCGACGCCATGCACGAGCAGATGAGCAGGACCGCCTACTACGCTCAGGGCTCGGCCACGGAGCCGGCCATTCGCCTCGCAGAGAAGCTGGCGCAGGTCACGCCGGGCGACCTCAGCCGCACCTGGCTCGTGTCCGGCGGCTCCGAGGCCAACGAGATCGCGGTTAGGATCGCGAAGGGCTACCACAACCGCCGCGGAGAGCCGGGCCGCTACAAGGTGATCAGCCGGAGGCGCTCGTACCACGGCGCGACCGCTGGCGTCCTGTGGCTGGGCGGCGGCGACTTCAGCCGGTTCGACTACGAGCCCGCGCCGCCGGGCGCCCTGCACGCGCCGCAGCCGCACCCGTACAGGTGCGAGCTGGGCGGTGAGACTCCCTCCGAGTGTGCCGTACGCTGCGCGGAGGCCGTCGAGCGGCTGATCGAGTCGAACGACCCGAGGTCCGTGGCCGCGGTCATCGCCGAGCCGATCGCCGGAGCCGCAATGGTGCCGGGCGACGAGTACTGGCCCATGCTGCGCGACATCTGCGACAGGCACGGCGTCCTGCTCATCGCGGATGAGGTCGTCACAGGCTTCGGCCGCACCGGACGCTGGTTTGGCGTGGAGCACTGGGACGTGGTGCCGGACATCATGACCGTGGCCAAGGGCATCGTGAGCTCGTACGCTCCCGTCGGCGCGGCCATCGCCTCCACCAAGGTGGCGGACGCCTTCGCCGGCAGCGACAACTTCTTCCGAGCCGCCCTCACCGCCGGAGGGCACCCGGTAACGTCCGCGGCCGCGCTCAAAAACATAGAGATAATCGAAGAAGACAACCTGGTGGAGAACTCATCCGAGGTCGGAGCCTACCTCCGGGACCGCCTCGATGAGCTTCGGCAGGTGCACCCATCGATCGGCGAGGTCAGGGGCAAGGGCCTGATGCTCGGCCTAGAACTGGTGAAGGATCGGGCTACGAGAGAGGCCTTCCCGCCAGACGTCAAGTTCGGAGAGAGGCTGACCGGCTACCTGAAGGAAGAGGGACTTATCCTTCGCCCGCTGGGGAACGTACTGTCCATAACCCCGCCGCTCTGCATCGAGCGGCCTGACGTAGACACAATCGTCGCAGGCCTCGACAAAGCCCTCGGCGCCGTCGAACAAGACCTAGGCCTCTCGTAGTAGGCCGGACGACTAGCCTCAAGTTCAACATAGCAAGTCAACCAGAGTTATCAATAGCCATCTGCCCAAAGTCTGCGGGATCTAGCGGGTTTCACTCTTAGATCACGCCACAGTCGGGGGTCTGGGGGCCTTGCCCCCAGTAACAAGGGCGGGTGGGTGGGAAACAAGATCTGATCCAAATTAGGAGCGCACGAATGCCGGTCTATGCAGTGTTGGGGGCCCAGTGGGGCGATGAAGGCAAGGGCAAAATAATCGACTACCTGTCCGAGGACGCGGACATCGTCGCCCGTTTCTCCGGCGGCAACAACGCCGGCCACACCGTCATGAATCCGCAGGGCAAGTTCGCCCTCCACCTGATTCCTTCAGGCATCTTCTGGCCGCAGACCACCTGCGTCATCGGCAACGGCGTCGTCGTCGACCCCGACGCGTTGCTCGAAGAGATCACATCGATGGCGTCAAAGGGCATAGACCTGACGGGCCGACTCGTCGTGAGCGAGCGGGCGCACCTCGTCATGCCCTACCACATCGTGCTGGACGAGCTGTCCGAAAGGGCGCGGGGCGCGGACGCCATCGGCACCACAGGCAGGGGCATTGGGCCCGCCTACACGGACAAGGCGGCCCGCATCGGAATCAGGGCAGCCGACCTCACCGACTTGGAGGCGCTGTACGCGCGCCTCACCGGCGCTGTCGGGCACGCCAATGCGCTGATCACCCGGCTCTACGGCGGCGATGAGGTGCCGCTGGAGGACGTCTACGAGAAGTGCAAGACGTGGGCGCTCAGCCTGGCACCGTACATCGGCCCGGTCGAGCACATGGTGTTCGACGCCGTGACCGCAGGCAAGCGCGTCCTGCTCGAAGGCGCGCAGGGGGCCATGCTCGACCTCGACCACGGCACCTACCCCTTCGTGACGTCGTCGCACCCAACCATAGGCGGCGCAAGCACCGGCCTCGGCCTGCTCCCCGGCCAGATCGACACAGTCCTCGGCGTGTTCAAGGCGTACAGCACCCGCGTCGGCGCCGGCCCTTTCGTCACCGAGCTGCACGGCGCGACGGGCGACCGCGTCCGCGACCTCGCCCAGGAGTTCGGCACCACGACCGGCAGACCCCGCCGCGTCGGCTGGTTCGACTGCGTGGTCGCCCGCTACAGCACCCGTGTGAACGGCTACACGTCGCTCATCCTGACGCGGCTCGATGTGCTCGACGGCTTCGACGAAATCCAGATCTGCACCGCCTACGAGCTGGACGGCCGCATAGTGCGCGACTTCCCCGGAAGCTCCGCCACGCTCGAGAGATGCAACCCCATCTACGAAACGATGCCAGGCTGGGACACGCCGACAGCCGGCGCGACGCGTCTCGTAGACTTGCCAAGCAGGGCGCGCGCATACATCGCCCTGATCGAGGAGCAGGTCGGCAGGCGCATCGACGTCATTTCCACCGGCCCCAACCGCCACGAGACCGTCACCGTCCGGCCCGTCGTTTAGCCTTTGGGCGGCCCGGCGGCGCTACAGCGCGAATCGAGTCGGCGCGGAAGTCTCGATTGGCAGGGCGGTCTCGCCTTCCGTAATGAGGTCTGCGATGGCTTTGCCCATCGCCAGACCCAGAAGGATGCCCTTGCTGCTGCCGCCGGTCGCCAGGTAGGCGTTGTCCCAGCCCGGCGTGGGGCCGATCACCGGCCGCTGGTCGGGCGTCAACGGTCGGAAGCAGACCGTCTGCCGCACGAGTCGCGCATCCTCCATGCAGGGCATCATCCGCACGGCGCCTCGCAGCAGCCGTTCCGCCACGCCCTCGTCCGGCGTCCGGTCGAAGCCCCTATGCTCCATCGTGCTGCCAATCCGCACCAGTCCGTCGGACCGTGGAAAGAACGTTGCGCGGCGCCATCCCATGTCATGCTTCAGCGGCTCTCCGGGAAGGCCCACGTGAAGCAGTTCGCCCCGCAGCGGTACTACCGGCAGGTCCAGACCGAACCAGGCTCCGGCCTCGCCGCTCCACGGCCCGGCGGCCAATATCACCGCATCGCATGGGATCTCGCCGCTCTCCAGCTCGACGGCGGTCACGCGTCCCCCTTTGTGCCGGATGCCAACGGCCCTGCCCTGTCGCAGCGACGCGCCCAGGCTCTCCGCGGCCATGAACACGCTCAGCGTGTGCTCGTATGGGTCAACGGCCAGGATGCCGTACGCGTCCACGGCGGCCACCACGTCCTTCGCCAGGCGCGGCTCCATCTCGAGCGCCTCCTCGGGCGTCAGCCATGAGAACGACATTCTTTCAGCGTACTGGTATGTGGCCTGAAGCTCTTCGAGCGCTTTCGAGCGTTCGTCCAGCATGCTCCTGAGGACGGGGACATCCTCCTCTTCGAACGCGACTCTCAGTTGGTGGATGAACTTGGGGTGGAAGTCAACGCCGGACAGCCCGGTCAGCTTCTCCATGTGATCGATGTGCAGCTGGAACCCGTCCGCCAGGAGAGGCGTGAGCATCTCCGGCCCCCAGAGCGGGCTCAGTTGCCCTGCCGCGTACCCGGACGCCTGCGAGGCCACAGCGTCGACCTCGACAATCGTGGACTTGATGCCCTGAAGCGCAAGGAAGTACGCCGTCGCGCTTCCCGCCGCTCCCCCGCCGATGATGACAACGTCGCTGGAATCCGGCATGTCGCATCTCTCTTGGGTGAATGCCGCCAGAATACATTAGTCGAGGGTTACAGGCTAAGTCCGCCGGTTGAAGCGCGGGCAGACGGGTCAGTACCATTCCCACTCCTCCAATGAGCAGCATAGAGATCACATCCGCGCAGGCCCGCCGGCTTGCGATCACCAAACAGCGGCTAGCTGGGCCTCGACCGGTAGCAACGCCAGACGGCATCGTCGACCTCGTCCGCGACCTCGGCTGCCTGCAGATCGACCCTATCCAAGCCGTTGAGCGTACCCAGTACCTCGTGCTGTGGAGCAGGCTCGGCCGGTACGATCCCGAGCACCTGCACACCGCACTCTGGGAGGAGAAGCGCCTGTTCGAGTACTGGGCGCACGCCGCCTCGATCGTGCTGACGGCCAACTTCCCAATCCACAATTCGCAGATGAGGACGGCCCACACCGGCGACCTCAAGCGGGTCGTCCGAGTCCGTGAGTGGCTTGCCGATCATGCGGAGTTGCGAGAGCAGGTGCTCGCCGCGCTCCGCGACAACCCGCCCTTGACGTCGGACAAGCTCGCGGAGTTCACGCCGGCCGCAGAGCCAAGAGGCCCGGTGACCGGCTGGGGCACCGGCAACGACGTCGGCTGGATGCTGGGCCACCTCTGGACCGAAGGCCGTGTGGCTGTCGCGAAGCGGGAGGGCCTGCGAAGGTACTGGACGCTGACAGAACATTGGGCGCCGGACTGGATCGACCACACTCCGCTGACCAAGGCCGAGGCTGTCCGCCGCGCGGCGGAGGTCTCGCTGAAAGCGCTCGGAGTGGCTACGCCAGCCCAGATCCGAGTCCACTTCGTCCGCGGCCACTATGACGGCCTCGCGCAGACGATTCAGGACCTTGCCGCGGAGGGTCTGATCGTCCGAGCGGAGGTGCGGGACGAGTCCGGGCCTTGGCGAGGCGACTGGTACATCCACAGAGACGATGTGCCGCTGCTCGACCGGCTTGAGCGCGACTGGTCGCCCCGCACGGTGCTGCTTTCGCCTTTTGACAACCTGATCTGCGACCGTGCCCGCACGCTGGCCATGTGGGACTTCGACTACACGATCGAGATTTACGTTCCGAAGAGCAAGCGCAAGTACGGCTACTACGTAATGCCTATCCTGCACGGCGACCGGCTCGTCGGCCGCGTCGACCCCAGGATGGACCGCAAGACCGGAACGCTTGAAGTAAACGCCGTCCACGCCGAAGACCACGCCAGGTCCGACCGTGAGATCGGCGCGGCCACCGCCCGCACGGTCGAAGACTTGGCCTGCTTCCTCGGCGCATCACGCATCAGGTACAGCCGCCGCAAGCCCGCCGCCTGGCGCGGCAGCCTCCGTTCGGGCAGAGTTAGCATTCAGTAGGTCTGCGGGGAGTTGGCGCTGATCCGCCCTGCTACCATACGCAACCCATGAATCCCCAAACCAGCCCAGCCCCCGAGTCCGTCGGCGCCATCGTGGCGGCCGCCGGGGACAGCCGGCGCATGGCGGGCGTGGACAAGCAGTTCGTGCCAATTGGTGGTCGGCCGCTGCTGTGGCACTGCCTCCACGCGCTGTCCCGGTGCGGGGCGGTCGGCGAGGTGGCGCTGGTGCTCTCGGAACGCAACCTGGAGGCGGCGCGTGGGATGGTCGAGGACAGTGATTGGGACAAAGTGACCGCTGTCACCACCGGAGGGCTGCGGCGGCAGGACTCGGTGCGCCGGGGTCTGGAGACGCTGGGGCCCTGCGGGTGGGTGGTCGTGCACGACGGAGCCAGGCCCTTCCTGGACGTCGAGATGATCAAGCGTGGCCTTTGCGCAGCAGCGGAGACCGGCGCGGCTGTGGCGGCCGTCCCTGTGAAGGACACGATCAAGCTCGCTGACCACGGCCTGAACGTGCTGGAGACGCTGCCCAGAGACAGGCTGTGGGCCGTCCAGACCCCGCAGGTCTTCCGACGGGAGCTTCTTGCTGAAGCACACCGTCAAGTAACTGAAGACGTGACGGACGACGCCGCGATGGTGGAGCGTTTGGGCATTACGGTGAAGCTCTTTGAG
Source organism: Dehalococcoidia bacterium (assembly GCA_965116985.1). Lineage (GTDB taxonomy): Bacteria > Chloroflexota > Dehalococcoidia > Lucifugimonadales. The sequence goes on from OZ220745.1 coordinate 2,145,457, forward strand.
GGCGCGTACACCAACCTCAAGGTCACGACGCCGGAGGACGTGATCGCAGCCGAAGCCATTCTGGCCGCGCGCCGTCAATCGGAGACGGTGGAAGCGTGACAGGTCCCCGCACGGGCATCGGCGTCGATGTCCACCCATTCGCCGAAGACCGTCCCCTGTTCCTGGGCGGCGTTCGGATGGAGCACGACCGCGGACTTGCGGGCCACAGCGACGGCGACGTCCTGTGCCACGCGATCATCGACGCGCTGCTGGGCGCCGCTGGACTTGGCGACATCGGCTCGCACTTCCCATCGTCCGCCCCGGCGTACGAGGGCGCGGACAGCCTGGAACTGCTCGCTCGAACGGTCGAGAAGATTGGCGAGATTGGTTGGAAGGCGGCGTATGTCGATGCTACAATCCTCGCCGAAAAACCGGCCGTCGCGCCGGTTAGACACCTGATCGAGGCCTCTCTTTCCAGGGCCTTGGGTCTGAGCCAATCGCTTGTCAGCGTCAAGGCCACGACCACGGATGGACTGGGTTTCACAGGGCGAGGCGAGGGCATCTGCGCAATGGCGGTCGCCACAATCGAGCCAATCGCATGAAGCTGTACAACACGCTGACGCGCGCCAAGGAAGACTTCGCCGTCTCCGGTAGCGTGGTCAAGATGTACGTCTGCGGCATTACGCCCTACTCGAGTTCCCACGTCGGCCATGCCATGAGCGCCGTGGTGTTCGACGTCATGCGGAGATTCATGGAGTTCAAGGGCTTCGAGGTCCGGCACGTGCAGAACTTCACCGATATCGACGACAAGATGATCGTTGCCGCAGCCAGGGAAGGCATCACAGTCGCGGAACTTGCCGAGCGCAACATCTCGGCGTTTCTGGCGGACATGGACACTCTCAACGTCAAGCGCGCCACGGTGTATCCGAGGGCGACGCAGGAGATCGAGGGCATCGTCGACATGATCCTGCGGCTGGAGGAACGCGGGTACGCCTACTCAGTCAACGGCGACGTGTACTTCCGGGTCAGGAAGGATCCGGAGTACGGCAAGCTGGGCCGCCGCAATCTTGAGGACATGATCGCCGGAGCGCGGCTTGAAGTGGACGAGCAGAAGGAAGACGTGATGGACTTCGTCCTCTGGAAGGGCGAGAAGCCGGGAGAGCCGGCGTGGGACAGCCCCTGGGGGCCGGGCCGGCCTGGCTGGCACATCGAGTGCAGCGCCATGGTGATGCGTTACCTCGACCAGTCGATAGACATACACGGCGGCGGCCGCGACTTGGTGTTCCCGCACCATGAGAACGAGATCGCGCAGTCGGAGGCGTACTCGTCAGTGAAGCCTTTCGCCCGGTTTTGGGTGCACAACGGCATGGTCCAGTTCGGCGACGACAAGATGAGCAAGTCGATCGGGAATATCGTCGAAGTGCAGGAGGCTCTGGAGAAGCACGAGCCGGACTCGCTGCGCCTGTTCTTTTTGAGCTCGCACTATCGCAGTCCGGTGAACTACACGGACCAGACCGTCGAGGGCCATGCCCGCGCAGTGGGCAGGCTGCGGCAGGCGCTTGAAGCGCCGTCCGGGCCCGGTGCGACGCTGGATGCCGGCGGCTACGAGTCGGCCTTCGTGGGGGCTATGGACGACGACCTGAACACGCCCCGCGCCGTCGCGGCGCTGTTCGACCTTGCCAGGGACATCAACCGGTCGAGCGGCGAGGGCAAGGACGTTGCCGGGGCACAGGAGGCGCTCAGGCGGCTGGCCGGGCTGCTGGGCCTGACCCTGGAGGCCGCGCCGGAGCCTGCGGGAGGCGAGGACGTCGCGCCGTTTGTCGATCTGCTGGTCGAACTGCGGGCCGAAATGCGCCAGGCGAAGCGGTTCGACCTTGCCGACCGGGTACGGGACGAGCTGGCCTCGCTGGGGATCTCGCTACAGGACAGCCCCGAAGGCACAACCTGGTCTAGGACTTAGCGCGAGCTTCCCCGTCCCAACCTTCCTGAGCGGATTGGCAGCAATTCAGTTCTCGTGCACTGGCCCTGCGAGATAGAGCCGTAGCCATCCTTCAATCCGGCATTCACACGGCAGCGTGAACCGGGGGCAGCCGGAATCCAGGCGGTGGAGCATGCCCCGCTCCACAAAACTGAACAGTGACGCCGACTGGCAACAGAACAGTTCTCGTGCACTGGCCCTGCAAGATAGAGCCGTAGCCATCCTTCAATCCGGCATTCACTCGGCAGCGTGAGCCGTGGGCAGCCGGAATTCAAGGGGGTGGGGCATGACCGCTCAACAAGACTGAACAGTGGTGCAGACTGGCAACAGAACAGTTCTCGTGCGCCGGCAATCGGATACCTGCCCGTTCCAGTCAGAAGCCTGAGGAAGGGGCAAGCGATCATTGGGCCCGGATCAGAAGACGCGGGCGCTCACTATCGAAGCAGTGATGAACACGCCGACGAGCACGATGGTCGCCTGGAACAGCAGCTTCTCCACGCCGCGCCTGGTCCTGTAGGAGCTCTGCGCCGCGCCGAAAAGACCGCCGCCCTGGCCTCGCACCTGCATGAGGATCACCACGACCAGTACGATCGCAATGATGATCTGGACCACGTTCATTACTTGCTGCATCTGCTATTCCTGCTCACCCCCGGCTCGCTGACAATGATAACCGCAAACGTGCGCATGTCACAGCGTTGCGCAGGCAGTCGGTTCAGCGGCGGGCCTCCAGCTCATACCTCATCGTCTCGTTTACCACCTGCGGGTTGGCCTTTCCGCGGGTTGCCTTCATGACCTGGCCCATTAGGAAGCGAATCGCTTGGTCCTTCCCATTCAGATAGTCGCTCACAGGGCCTGGGTTGGCCGCCAGCACCTCTTCAACGATCGCCTGGAGCGAGTCGGCGTCGCTGACCTGGGCCAGCCCCTCGGACTCCGCGATCTGCCGAGGCGGACGGCCGGAGTTGAACATCTTCTCGAACACGGTGCGCGCCATGGACGTGCTCAGGGTTCCGTCGTCGACCAGACCTATGAGGTCGACGAGGTCCCTTTGTTTGAACTTGAGGTCATCGACTGACGCGCCCGTTTCGTTCAGAAAGCGCGCCATCTCGCCGAGCATCCAGTTGCTCACGGTCTTTGCTAGCTTTGAGGGTTCGCCGGAGCCTATCCTCACGACACCCTCGAAGTAGTCGGCCGTTTCTCTGGATGCGGTCAGGAGGTCGGCGTCGTAGGCTGGGAGGCCGAAGTCGCGCTCGAAGCGGTCACGGCGCGCCTCGGGCAGCTCGGGCATGTTGGCCCGGACAGACTCCACCCAGGCGGTATCGAGTTCAAGCGGAGGCAGGTCGGGCTCCGGGAAGTACCGGTAGTCGGAGGCGTACTCCTTTGAGCGCATGGACACTGTCACGCCGCGCTCCTCGTCCCAGCCTCGGGTCTCCTGCAATATCCGGCCGCCTTCGGAGACGATCCTGGCCTGCCGGTCCTGCTCGTACTCCAGCGCCTGGAACACGGACCGGAAGCTGTTCATGTTCTTGACTTCCACCTTTACGCCAAGCTCTAGGCTTCCCTGCGGTCGGATGCTGATGTTGGCGTCGCACCGGAAGCTGCCCTGCTCCATGTTGGCGGTGCCCGCCTCGATGTAGCGGAGGATTGATCGTAGCTGCATCAGGTATGCTCGGGCCTCTTCAGGCGTCCGCATGTCTGGCGAGCTGACGATCTCCATGAGGGGCACGCCGGAGCGGTTGATGTCCAAAAGGCTGTACGGCTCACCGTCGGACTCTGTCCTGTGGAAGAGCTTGGCTACGTCCTCTTCGAGATGAACGCGTTCTATGCCGATCTCGGTCTCGCGGCCATCGACATCGACGAGCAGCGCGCCGTTGCTGGCGATTGGGAGGTCGTACTGCGATATCTGGTAGCCCTTCATCAGGTCCGGGTACGGGTAGTTCTTCCTGTCGAATTTGGTGAAGGACGCGATCTCGCAGCCCAGCGCCAGACCTGTACGCACGACCAGCTCGACTGCCCGGCTGTTTATCACTGGAAGCACGCCGGGCATCCCCATGCAGACGGGGCACACGGCGCTGTTGGGCGCGGCGTCCTGGTAGTCGGAAGGGCAGGCGCAGAACATCTTGCTCCGGGTGAGGAGCTGCGCGTGTACCTCTAGGCCGATTACCGTTTCGTAACGCATTGGCTAATGGATGTCCTCTTGGGCCGAGTAGACGCTCGTTCCATTTGTGGAGGCGTACTCAGGCCATGCGCCCCCGCCGATCAGCGGCACGAACTGGCAGCCGCCGAGGCTCTGGACAGAGCGGGAGTCCCCGGACCTTACGATTTTGAGCAGTTGCTGCTTGTCTGGCGGGCCGACCGGGCAGATGAGCCTGCCCCTGTCGGCCAACTGGTCCCAGAGTTCGACCGGCAGGCGCGGCGCGGCCGCCGCGACGACTATAGCGTCGTAAGGCGCCTCCGGCCGCCAGCCGATGCCGGTCGACGTGTGGACGACACTTACGTTGTCGTAGCCTTGCGCTCCGAGGTTGCGGCGGGCCATCTCAGCCAATGTATGCAGGCGTTCGGTGGTCACGACCTTGCGGGCGAGCTCGGCCAGGAGCGCCGCCTGGTAGCCGCTCCCGGCTCCGACCTCCAGCACCTCGTCCGAGCGGCGGACGTCCAGCGCCGCGAGCATTAGCGCGACGATGAATGGCTGCGAGATCGTCTGGCCCTCTCCAATCGGGTGCGGGTTGTCCTCGTATGCGCGGCCGGCTAGCTCGGGCGGCACGAATGCCTCGCGCGGTACGCGCTCCATGGCGTCGATCACGCGCGGGGAGTCGATCTCCTTGCGTAGCCTGTCGAGCAGCGCTATACGGTTCTCGTCCAGTTCCGAACCTCCTGAGCGATCATAGTATAGATTGGCAGGATAGCCGGTGCGACGGATCGCCTGGCCTTCTACGTCACAATCACACATTCAGTCTCGCCGAGAGTATGTATTGCGAACAGTTGGTGTTCGTATAGTAACGATCTGTCTACCCTGACTCTCGTCACGTCCCACTCCGCAAGGCGGTTCCGTTCAGCGAACTAGCGTGCTAAACTAGTTGCATGTTCATTGCGGCACAGACCAACCAAGGCTTCGCGCACGGCAGCCTTGTCACGTCTAGTCAGCTAGGTCAAGATTGGGTCAGTTCTGAGACAGTTCTGGGCCTTATTTGGGACATTTCGGTAGCAGACTGGAGTCAACTATGGGGCGGTTGGCCAGCTGCCCCATCTACGATAGGTAGCGAAATGTCACGGATAGGTAGCGAAATGTCACGGAATGCCACACTTCTCGAGTTCTTAGCTTTGAGAGTCCTGCTGCAAAGACATGATTGACTCGAACAGGCAGAGCCTTGTGAAGGACAACCTCTTCTGCCTGTCCGGACGGAGTACGAATGAAGCCTGAAAGCAAGTTTGACGTGGTGGTTGTAGGTGCCGGAAACGCCGCGCTGTGCGCTGCGCTCGCGGCGGCGGACGATGGGGCGCGGGTCGCGGTGCTGGAGAAGGCGCCGGAGCACCTGCGCGGGGGCAACTCGTACTTTTCCGGAGGGTTGTTCAGGTTCGCGCACAACGGCATCGACGAGATCGCCGCCCTGCTGGACGAGCCCAAAGACAGGCTGCGCTCGACCATCGAAGTGCGTCCGTACCGGGCGGCGGAGATGTACGCGGATCTGATGCGGGTCACGGAGGGACTGTCCGATCCCGACCTGGCCCAGGTACTGACGTCGAGATCGTATGAGACTGTGATCTGGATGAAGGAGCGGGGCGTGCGATGGGTGCCCGCCTATGGACGGCAGGCGTTCCCGCGAGACGGCGTGCACAGGTTTTGGGGCGGTATCGTGCTGGAGGCTGTGGGTGCGGGCAAGGGACTCTCCGACAGCCTGTTTGAGCTTTGTGAAAGGGCCGGCGTGGACGTGCGGTACGACACGGCCGCGCGTTCCCTGGAACTGGACCGTAGAGGGGCCGTGAAAGGCGTTGGCGTGCGAACGCCGGAGGGAAGGGCCAACATCGCGGCGCGCGCGGTTGTGCTCGCCTGCGGCGGATTCGAGGCGAACCCTGAGATGCGCGCCCGGTACCTCGGCGCAGGCTGGGAACTGGCCAAGGTTCGGGGCACGCGGTACAACACCGGCGAAGGCATCAGCATGGCACTGGATGTGGGCGCGATGCCGCACGGCCACTGGAGCGGCTGCCACGCCGTGGCGTGGGACCTCAACGCGCCGCCGTTCGGAGACCGCGTGATCGCTGACCTGTTTCAGAAGCACTCGTACCCGTTCGGGATCATCGTGAACGTGGACGGCAAGCGCTTCGTGAACGAGGGAGCAGACCTGCGCAACTACACGTACGCCAAGTACGGTCGTGAGGTCCTGTACCAGCCGCGGCGAGCAGCGTTCCAGATATTCGACCGGAAGACGAGGCACCTGCTCAGGGACGAGTACCGGATCCCGGAGGTGTCCTCGGCGGAGGCGGACAATATCGGCGAGCTTGCGGACAAGCTCAGCATTGATCGGGAAAGCCTTGTGCAGACGGTAGCCGCGTTCAACGAGGCGACAGGTGAGGGCGAGTTCGATCCGGCAGCGCTGGATGGACTGTCGACCACAGGCATAGCTCCGCCCAAGTCGAACTGGGCGCTGCCGCTGGACGAGCCTCCGTTCGTGGGCTATGCGGTGACCTGCGGCGTCACGTTCACGTTCGGGGGTCTCAAGATAACGACCTGCGGCGAGGTGCTGGATACCAGCGACGCCAAGATTCCGGGCCTGTTCGCGGCGGGGGAACTCGTGGGCGGGCTGTTCTATCACAACTACCCTGGAGGGTCTGGCCTGACGGCTGGCTCGGTGTTCGGGAGGATTGCGGGGCAGGGCGCGGCGCGGTATGCGGGCGATCGTTCTTGATGGCGATTGTCTCGGGAGGCTCATTGTGTTGAGGATTGGTGGTGAGGTGCAGCCTGTGGCATAGGGCGGGTGTGAGTCGTTCCCGAAAGGCTCACATTGGTTGGGGTGAACGGGGTCCTCTCTACAGCTTGGCGGGAGAATCGGGCTCTCGGCGGCGCGATTTGGGCAGTTGCGTCGAGATGGTATGCAAAGCTGGTAGAATGGGCAGGCGGCTCCGTTGTTCGGGGCCGATTCTCTGAAACTAAGGAATTCACGATGGCTACGGATACGAGATACTCGGTCGAACTCGACAGCAGGAGCGTCACCGGCAAGAAAGTCGGGCGTCTCCGACGGCAGGGGATCGTTCCTGTGCACCTCTACGGGGGCGAGAAGGGCCCCGTTTCGCTGCAGGCGGACGGGCATTTTCTGTCCAGGCTCCTGCCCGAGGTGGGGACGAACGTGCCCGTTGGCGTGAACCTTCCCGGCGAGGACGGCGAGACGATCTGCTTCGTGCGCGAGGTGCAGCGGCACCCGGTGTCCGAAGACCTGCTGCACGTGGACTTCATGCGCGTGGATGCGGAACAGCGCCTGCGCGCGGACGTGCCGCTTATCCTGATTGGCGATGCCCCGGCGGTGAGAGACGGCGGTACGCTTGTACAGCAGCTGTCGTCCGTGCCTGTTGAGGCGCTTCCACTGGAGATGCCCGCGTCGATCGAGGTTGACGTTTCAGGCCTGGATGAATTCGATACGGCGGTGCAGATTGGCGATCTGGCGACCAGCGCGAACGTCGATCTACTGGCCGACGCCGAGGACGTAATTGCCCGTGTCCTGCCGCCGCGCAAGCTTGAGGAAGGCATCGACCTGATCGAGGGCGAGCTTGAGGAAGGGGCAGAGGATGCCGAGAGCGAGGAGGGCGAGGCTTCGGACGGGGATTCGGCAGCCGAGTAACCGGCTCTTCGCTACGTCGGAGATGCCCGATTAGATCATCGAGCGCGATTTGGGGCTGGATTGGCCTGCTGAGGCGGTCCCGAACCTTGGGCTGACTTCCAGCGCAAATACCTGCGTCCAGTCAGACGCCTGGGGCTAACGCCGCTGTGTCATGCCCCTGTGCAAGGTTGGAGAGCGCGTCGGATTGAACGATGCCGAGGTCAAGGACAGCAGATCCTCAGACCAGGAGTCTGCTGGGTAACCGGCTCCTGGAAGGCGGCGGGGGCGTCAAGACCGGGCTGGCTCAGCCGCTGAGGGCGCTCCTGAATGCCCGTCCCAGCCGTTCGCCAACTTCAGCCAGCTTATCGAGCGGCGCGTTGCTGAAGGCCATGCGAATGTGGGAAGTGTCGTCCTCCTCCCCGCGCCGGTAGAACACGGAGCCGATCGGCATGATCAGCCCCTCATCGGCCGAGCCTCTGTCCAGCACTTCTCTGGCTGTGGTACCAGTGCATTCGACCCACTGGAAGAAGCCGCCCTGCGGCTCGTTGAAGCGCAGGTTCGGCTCGCAGTGCTCGGCGAGGGAGTTGGCAAGGACCCTGCTCTTTTCGGCATAGATCGGCCGCATCTTGTCGAGGTGGTCGTCAAACTTGCCGGAGGCAACCAGCTCGGCCAGCGCTCTGACCATGACCTGATTGCTGCCCATGTCGAACCGCATGCGGCTGATAGACTCCACGAAATCGGACCGGCCCTGCACCCAACCTACGCGGAGCCCGGTGGCGATGGACTTGCTGAAGGAGCCCAGCTTGAGGACGCCCTCGCCCTCCGCTACAGAGTAGATCGAAGCCTCCGGTTCCTCGCCGAAGTACAGGTCAGCATACGCGGAGTCCTCCAGGATGATCACCCGATGAGAGGCGCAAAGCTCAATTAGCTCGGCCCTGCGTGACGCGGACATCGTGACCCCAGAGGGATTATGGAAGTCAGCAACGGTATAAACGAACTTTACGGTGCCGCCCTCGGAATTGACGGCCTCAATAGCCTCTTTGACTCCTTCAACGGAGATGCCCTCGTCGTCCATCGCAACGTCCACGATTCGAGCCTGGTAGCCACGCATGGTGCGGATCGATCCAGAATAGCTGGGTCTCTCAGTGATGATTACGTCGCCTGGCTCGATGAATGCCCTGCAGAGGTTGTCGATTGTACCTGAGCTGCCATTGTTGAAGAGTAGATTGTCGGCGCTCACGGGAATGCCCTCGGTCCGTGTCAGACGCTCGGCCATGGCCTCCTGCAGCCCGATGTACCCCATGCGGCCGCCGTATTCGAGTGCGTTCCGTGCGTCTGTCACCAGCACGTTGTCCAGCGCGTCCCTGAGGTCCTGGACAGGCAGAGTGTCGGCGTCGGGAATGCCCGCGGCCAACACTATGGGGTCCGGGTGGTCGGTGGGCGGAGCCCACGAGCGGCCAACGTCCGTTGGCGTACCGGCGCCAATGGCAAGGGCGGCGCCGGTTAGCATGCTAGATACCTCGACGTCCGCCCATGGACTGGAGTGTTCCGTATGTTCGGGTTGGTCTTTATATGAGGTTCCCAATGTAGCTCCTCTCGGTGGGGATGAAGTCTGCCAGTTGCCTCAATACCAAGTCGGCATCATTTTACAGGAGCGACTCCTGCAGCCAAAAGATTTGCGCAGGCGTATACGGCTCTCGTGTTCGTCATGGGCAGCCCGAGCATATCGCCGAGCTCCACGACTGCGCCAACCACGCTCTCCACTTCCAGGGGGCGCCCCGCCTCGACGTCCTGAAGCATCGAGGTCTTGTGCTCGCCGACGCCTTCTGCGCCCGCAAGCCTGCGATCGACGGAGATCGGGATCTTCACACCCAGGGTGTCCGCTACAGCGTCCGCCTCCTCCATGACCGCTCTCGCCAGCGTCCGCGTTCCGGGGTGAGTGGCGATGTCGACCATCGTAGCGCCGGTGAGGGCGCTGATGGGATTGAAGGCAACGTTGCCGAGAAGCTTTATCCAGAGGTCGCGCCGGATCCGCGTGCTCACTGGAGACTTGAGGCCGGCGGAAATGATCGCGCGAGATAGATCGCGGCACCTGTCAGATCTCTCGCCGTCCAACTCGCCGAGCGTGAAGCGGTTGCCCTCAAGGTGGTGTACGACGCCCGGCTCGGCAATGACCGTGGTGGGATAGACGACGCAGCCGATGATCCGCTCCGGCGCAATGGCGTCCGAGATGACGCCGCCGGGATCGAGGCTTTCCAGTCTAGTCCCATCCAGAGGGCCGCCATGGCGCTGGAAATACCACCACGGGATGCCGTTTTGCGCTGAGACGACGGCCGTGTCGGAGCCCACCATCGGTCCGATGTGACCGACGATTCCGGCCAGCGAGTGCGCCTTCACCGTCAGGAACAGGTAGTCGACCTCGCCAACCTTACGCGGGTCGTCCGTTGCCCGTACCTGAGCAGTGAACTCTGACCCTTCCTCCCTGACTTTCACGCCGTTCCGGAGCATGGCATCCAGGTGCGGACCACGTGCGATCAGCGTTACGTCCACTCCGGCACGGGCGAGCTTGGCGCCCAGGAACGCCCCGATCGCGCCGGCGCCGAAGATGGCAATCTTCATGCGTCAGTGCCCAGCACGACCTGCGCCACCAGTCTGCGCTGCACCTTGCCGGTGGCAGTCTTCGGTATCTGGTCCAGGATGTGGATCTTCCGGGGGGCCTTGAACGCGGCGACTAGGTCCCGGCAATGGCGGACCAAGTCGCGCTCCGTCGCCTCGCCTGACAGCACGACTGCCGCGGCCGGCTCCTCGCCATGCATCGGGTGAGGCGCGGCGAAGCAGACGGCCTCCGCGACGGCCGGGTGCGCCATTAGCACCTGGTCTAGCTCCCACGGCGATATCTTCTCACCGCTGCGGTTGATCAACTCCTTCAGCCGTCCCGTGAGGGTGAGATAGCCGTGACCGTCCAGCGTGCCTTCGTCGCCCGTACGGAACCAGCCGTCGGTGAACGAGTCAGCGTTGGCCTGGGGGTTGTCTTCGTAGCCGTCGATGACGTTGCGGCCCCGGATGACGACCTCGCCGCGGTCGCCTTTGGGCAGCAGGCGCCCGACATCGTCCATGATCGCGACGTCGACGCCTGTGCCGGGGCCGACGGATCCCGGCCGCCTGTCGCCGGGCGGCAGCGGGTTGGACGTCATTTGGTGCGCGGCCTCGGTCATGCCGTACGCCTCCAGCACTGGCACACCGAAACGGTCCTCCATCGCCAGCATCACTTCGGCCGCCAGAGGGGAACTGCAAGACCTGATGAACCGCAGTTCGTCAGGAACGGCGGGGGCCTGATTTGCGCTGCGGGCCAGGAGAGCCTGGTGCATGCTGGGCACGGCAGTGAACCACGACACGCCGTACCGATTGGCCATGGGCCAGAAGCCATTGGCAGAGAATCGTAACGGCACTACTACCGTGCCGCCGGAGAGAAGAGCTGCCAACAATGAGGCGACGATGCCGTGGACGTGAAAGAGAGGCATCACACATAGCGACACGTCCTGCGAAGTGAGAGCGTACGTGTCCCTGATGTTCATGGCGGAGGCAGCGAGGTTCAGGTGGCGCAGCGGCACTCGCTTGGGACGGCTCGTCGTGCCGCTCGTGTGGAGGACCAGCGCTGGATCGTCCGGGTCCGGGCGCTCTGTGCCGGCACGGGCTGAAGGCTGCGGGCCCGACAGCGTCACGGTGCCGTGCGAGTCGCACGAAGCCGCAAGCTGCAGCACGCCATCGAGGGCGACGCCCCGGGCGGACTCGCCGTCATCGGCGGGGGTTATCAGCGCCCTGTGGTGGGTGTCCTCCATGTAGAACCTGAACTCTTCTGGTCGATAGCCTGGGTTCAAAGGGCCGGCGGTCGCAACTGAGGAGACGGCAAGGAAGGCAACGATGGCCTCGATGCCATTCGGGAGGGCGAACAGGACACGGTCGTCTCGCGCTATTCCCAGTCCCCGCAGCTGCTCGCCAAGGTCGTGCACCTGTTGACGGAGTTCGTTGTATGTCAGGCAAGGGCCATCCGGCGCCTGGAGGGCGATGTCTCCCGGCTTCCCTACTTCGAGCAGGTCAAGCAGTGTCTCCGGATTGGATGATGTCAAAGACGTTCCCCCGCTTCTGTTCGACTGAGAGGGCGGAGGCACACGCCCGTGGTTCCGGCGCGCCTCCCGCCACGCGCGAATGCTAGCACAACGGAGTTCTCCAGCACGGGGAACGCGTGATGTAGACTGATTTCATGTCTGCATCCGAGCTCGGCGCCGTCCACCTCGTTGCGTACGGGCCACCGGCGTTCAACAAGCTTCGTGGCATCGTTTCGCTGCTGAAACGGGACGATCCATTCGCGCCAGTGACCGTCGTCGTTCCGACGCGCTATGCGTCTATTGCGCTGAGGCGCAGGCTGGCCAGTGAAGGCGGTATCGCGAACGCGCAGTTCATGACGATTTCCGACCTTGCGGGCGTGCTGGGAGAGTCGAGCGCGGCGTCCGATGACGGCGGCAAGCTTACCCCCCACTTGGAAGTGGCGGCGATCCGGAAGACGGGCGATGGCGTGGATGCTGGCAGCGCGCTTGGCCCGGTCAGGGACCATCCTAAGCTTCAGACATCGCTGCGCGGAACGTTCCGCGAGTTGGAGCGCGTCAGCGAGCGCGAACTTCGCAGGATCGAACAGGAGGACAGCTTCCGGTATGAGATAGTCCGCTGGTTCGAACGGTACCGGGGCGAGGTGGCGAGTTGCCACGGCGACGAGCGCCTGGCTGTGGACGCCGCCCAGGTGGTGATCACCGACCCTGCGGCGGCGCTTTATGAGATCGGCGATGTGGTGTTGTACCAACTGTCGGCGCTCTCGCCAGGGGAGACGCGGCTCACGGAGGCGCTGTACAGGACGGGGCGCTGTACGGTGATCGCGGGGCTGCTCGGCGACGACGCGGCGGACGAATCGACGCGCCACCTAGTCACGTCTCTGGGCCTAAAAGCCACGCCAGCTTCCCGAGCGGCCGAACTCGAGGGCGCGGAGCGGGCGGAAATGCGCATCGTCAGTGCGCCGGACGCGGCCGAGGAGATCAGGTCTGTTGTCCGGAGCATCGTCGGACGTGCGGAGGCGGGAGTGCCGTTCCACAGGTGCGCGGTGCTTTTTGGGCAGCCGGAGCCTTACGCGAAGCTTATTGCCGGCCAGTTGGACCTAGCAGGGATACCAGCCGCGGGCCCGGTACGCGTGCGCCTTCGAGACACGCCTCCAGGGAAACTGGTGGACCTCTTGCTGAAGGCATTCGACGATGATCTGAGCAGGACGGCGGTGCTTCGATGGGTAGCTGAGGCGCCAGTCAAGGACCCGAACACCGGCGGCGCGGCGTATGACGAGTTGCTCCTGTGGGAGCGCATCTCAGCGGATGCCGGCATCGTTCGGGGCAGTGAACAGTGGTTGGACAGGCTGGACCTGTACTGCAAGGCAGAGCGTCGACGGATCGACTCGTACACGGAAGCCGACGAGGTGTCGCCAGTCACCGTCGATCGTCACCGGCGGCAGCTGGACTCAGCGTCAAGACTGAGGGAGTTCATCGGGACGCTGGCCGAGGATTCTGCATCGCTGGCGACCTGCGGATTCCGGGATAGCGCGGTGCGGTGGAAGGCGCTTCTGCGGAAGTACGCGCACGATCCGGACTCATGGCCGCAGACCGGGGGGGACGCGCTGAGGGCGCTGGAAGAAGAGCTGGACGAGGTTGGAGGCTTGGGCGCGAGATTTCCTGAGTTCGGCCGGATTGAATTCGGGAGCCACATGGAAGAGGCGCTCGGAAGGCGCATCGGTACGCTGGGCGCGCTTGGTACCGGCGTGTTCGTGGGGCCGCTGGATCAGGCACAGTGCATGGAATTCGATACGTTGCACATCGTCGGGGTGGCTGAAGGCGCGCTTCCGCGGCGAACGGGCGACGATCCGGTTCTGCCCGACAGGCTGTTCAGCCGACTGGTCGACGGCCGGACGATGACCCGAGCGTCCGAAAGGGAGGCGCAGGAGCGACGCTCGTTCCTGGGTGCGCTGGCAGCCGGAGGCTCCGTGGTCCTGAGCTATCCGCGAACGGAGCCGGGGGCGCAGCGCGAGCAGTACCCATCGCCGTGGCTGCTCGAGACCGCGCATGGACTTCATGGCGAGCCGGTAACTTCCGATGAGTTGACGCGGCATTCAGGGGAAGCGTGGCTTACGGTAATCGAGTCTGTGCAGCACGGCCTCGACGTTGCGAGCGAGTCAGGAGCTGCCGATGCGCACGACTATGACCTCGTATCGCTGCATGCGTGGAGCAGGGCGGGCATGGACTTGCGGAGTCACTACTTGGCCGCCGGGGAGCCTCTCAGCGGGGCGCTGCGCATGGAGGAACAGCGCCTGAGCAGGCGGTTCACGGCCTGGGACGGCGACGTGTCGTCCGTGGCGGCGGAGAGCCGAAGGCTGAGCAGGCAGCGCGGGGGCGTGCTCTCACCGACGGGGCTCGAGCGATGGGCGGCATGCCCGTACCGGTACTTCCTGGGAGACGTGCTGCGAGTGTCGGCGCTGGACGCGCCGGCCGATGAGCTCTCGATATCGCCAATGGACAAGGGGTCGCTGGTACACGATATTCTCGAACTCTTCATGAGGAAGTCTCTCGAAGGCGGCGATGTGCCGCGACCGGGGGAATCGTGGAGCGACGGCAGTAGAGACTTGCTTCTAGCCATTGCGGCGCGTGAGTTCGACAGGGCAGAGATGGAAGGCAAGACCGGAAGGCGTCTGCTGTGGCGGCTTGCCCGGGAAGAGATACTGGAAGATCTGGACAGATTCCTGGCTGAAGACGCGGAGTGGAGAACGGAGGGCTGGACACCGGCGGCAGTCGAGCAGCGGTTCGGGGACCCCGAGCGCGGGCAACTAGATGCTGCGAGAGTTGTTCTGCCCGATGGCGGCGAGGTCATGTTCCGCGGCATGATCGATAGAGTCGATCTGAGCCGGGACGGCAGCAGAGCGGTGGTGATCGACTACAAGACAGGCGGCAGTTCGTCCTACAGGGCGATAGGCAGCGACCCGGTCGACCGCGGACGCCGATTGCAGCTGCCGGCATATGCCGCGGCTGTGCGGGCCGCGAGGGACTTTCCTGATCGGGTCGACGGCTTCTTCTGGTTCGTGACGACACGCGGAGATTTCAAGAAGATCGAGGTGGACCCGGAGGCGGCGGACGTCATGGAACGCTTCGAGAGCGTGGTTGCCACCGCATCTTCGGGGATAGCGGCCGGGATCTTCCCAGCGAGGCCTGGCCCACGCGACAGGGGAAGCTGGGAGAACTGCCGCTACTGCGACTTCGATCGCATATGCCCAACAAACAGGTTGCGGGTCTGGGACAGCAAGAAACGGAACGCTGCACTCGCCGACTACACCGAGCTTTCTGGGGACGTCGTGGAGGATGGAGCGTGACAGAAAGCTACTTGCCGTCAGACCAGGAGCACCGCGAGCGAATCGAGAGCGCGCTTGACGAAACGCTGTTCGTAGAGGCGAGCGCGGGTACGGGGAAGACCACGGCGCTCGTGTCAAGAGTGGTCAGCCTCGTCGCTGAAGGTAAGGCGACAATCGATCAGGTAGCGGCTATTACATTCACCGAGGCTGCGGCTGCCGAACTCAGAGACCGCGTGCGGCAGGGTCTGGAGGCAAGGGCCAACGACGCAAGCGCGACAGAAGAGGCGCGCCAGCGCTGCGCGACTGCTGCCGGTTGCTTGGAGCGCGGTGCGTTCCAGACGATCCATAGCTTCGCAGCATCGCTCCTACGCGAGCGGCCGCTGGAGGCCGGCCTGCCGCCCGGGTTCGATACTTCCGACGAGATCACCGCTCAACTGGAATTCGATCGTCAATGGCGGGACTGGCTGGAGAGCGCGCTTGACTCAGATGAGGCCGCTCCTGGCCTGGCGAAGTACCTGCGGTTGGGATTGCCACTTTCTATGAACCGACTCGAACACGTGGCCCGCGCATTCCACGCTAACTACGACCTCTCATCGAAACCGTTTGACTGTGAGCCGGCCGGAGCTGATGGTGGTGAGATTCAGACTATTGCCTCGGAGCAAGGTTCCATAGAGCGCCTGCTGGCGTTTGCCAAGAACGGCGATGAAGACCCGCTGGCTGCCCATGGACGAAACGTCGCCCTGCTTTGCGCCAACTTGCAGCTAGTGCTTGCGGACGAGGAGTCAAATTTCAGGAAACTGTTGAGGACTGGCAAGCTCTCGTACTCGCGGGGCAGGAAAACGGACTGGCTTGTTGCCCCTGAGTCTGGAGAGAACGCCTGCACGTTGCTGAAGGCTAAGCTGGCTGACTTGGAGACGACCCGAGTCTCGTATCTGACGCGCCGCACACGCTCCGCAGTCATGGGGCTGATTGAAGAACTACGGCAATTTGTAGTGGAGTACGCAGAGTGCAGGAAGAAGGATGGCCGGGCAGAGTTCCATGATCTGCTCATTTGGGCACGCGACTTGCTCAATGTGAGCGAAGGGGCGAGGGACCACTTCTTCGATCGGTATAGATATGTGCTGATAGACGAGTTCCAGGACACCGATCCCATTCAGTCTGAGATTGCACTGAAGCTGACCGACGGAGGTCGGGACGGCAGGTTGTTCATAGTAGGCGACCCGAAACAGTCGATTTACCGGTTCCGGCGCGCCGATATCGAGTCGGTCAAGGATATGCGAGACCAGTTGGATGCGGGACTGGTGCCGCTGGCCCAGAACTTCCGGTGCCAGGAACCTATAGTCGATTGGGTGAACTCGGTGTTTGGGAGATGGATGGGCCGGGAGGCGAGGCCTGTCCAGGCCCAGTACCAGGACCTGCTCGCTCGATGGACGCCGCCGAAAGTCGGCACACCGATGGGGGTGCACTGGTACGGCGAGGAGTGCGGCAACGCCCCTGAAATGGGACTACGCGAAGCACAGGCAACGGCGGGCGTGGTGCAGCGGATCAATGGCGAAGAATGGCAGATACGAGACGAGGAAGGCAGACTGCGGGAGGCTCAGTACAGGGATGTCTGCATTCTCATGCCGACCCGGTCCGCGCTACGGGAATTGGAGGACCAACTCTCGGACAGGGACATACCGTACCGCGTCGAGAGCCAGTCTACCGTTCTGGATACCCAGGACGTCAGGGAGCTGTTGAGCTGCCTCCGGGCGATCGACTCTCCAGCGGATGAGATTGCAATAGTTGCCGCGCTGAGGTCGCCCGCGTTCTCGTGCAGCGACGTGGATTTGCTCCGACACGTCGACGCCGGAGGGAAGTTCTCATACGCTGGCAATAGTCTTAACGGAGGGCCAGTCTCGGAGGCGCTCGCCTCGCTTGCCAGGTTCCACAAGGACCGTATGTGGCAGCCGCCCGACCGCCTGATCGAAGAGTTCGTGCGGGAACGGCGCATGGTCGAGTTGTCGTTCAACAGGAGGAGGCCGAGAGAGAGATGGCGGCGCCTCAAGTTCGTGATAGAGCGGGCCCGGACGTTCAGCGCTACGGCCGGTGGAGGTCTGAGGGAGTTCCTTGACTGGATCGAGCGACAAGCGGAGGAAGAGGCGCGAATGGTCGAGGCGCCGGTACCTGAAACGGACGAGGACGCCGTCAGGATCATGACCGTCCATGCAGCCAAGGGGTTGGAGTTTCCCATCGTCGTGCTTACCGGTCTCGGCAGGTCGGGTGGCGGGAGAGCCGGTTCGGTGATCTTCGACCGCGTATCGCGCACTGCGGAGGTTAGCCTTGGGTCAAGTCAAGTCCCGCCCCTCCATACGGAGGGCTACAACGAAGCAAAGGAGAGGGAAGCCGCTGCGGACGAAGAGGAGCGCGTCCGCCTGCTTTACGTAGCGGCAACTCGCGCAAGAGACCATCTGGTGGTGAGCACTTTTCGAAACTCGAATCGGACTGGTTCCCCGGCGCACAAGATCGTGGAGCTTGCGAACGACGTCCCGCATCTGTGGATGGAGCTTCCCGTGTTCGATTGGACGGCATCGTCCCGGCAGGTTGAAGATGCGAAGGTCAATGTTTCTGTGCCGACGCAGTCCGACCGCGACCGGTGGCTGGAGGAACGCGAAGAAGTATTCCTGCGGGCGTCCGCGAGGCACGCGGTGGCTGCCAGCAGCCTGGCTCACGATCCCGAGTACGATGACCCTGACCGCGAGGCGTCGCCCGGAAGGCGGGGACGCGCAGGCACGAACGTTGGCCGCGCCGTCCACGCCGTGCTGCAAGCGGTCGACCTCCCGCATGGCCGCGAGGTTTCGAGGCTAAGTCGTTTCCATGCAATGGCCGAAAGCGTGCCCGATCGAACTGAGGAGGTCGAGGGGCTGGCCAGGAAAGCCATTGACTCGGATGTGGTCAGACGAGGCGTGAAATCAGGCCGGTACTACCGAGAAATCTACGCGGCCACACCGGTTGGCGCGAGCGTCTTAGAAGGCTTCGTGGACCTCTGCTTCGTTGAAGACGGAGCATTGGTCATCGTGGACTTCAAGACGGATGCGATTTCCAACGAAGACGCCGGATCAGCTTCCGACAAGTACCGGACACAGGTCGGAGCGTACTCGCTGGCGCTTGCCCGTTCCACCGGCATGCCGGTCAAGGAAGCTGTTCTGCTGTTCCTGCAGCGCGATCCGATGCCGGAGGTGTACGGAGACGTAGAAACCCTCGTGGCAGAGGCCGAACAGGCCATGCTCGCGGCCACTTAAGATGCGCAATTTGTAACTTGGCGTCCTGCTAGAATTGTCGCTGCAACTCGCACAAATCGGGAGGCGAAATGGCAAAGAGACGGGTCACGGTTGATGAGCAGTTGAGCTTCAAGCGCGTGGCCGACGCGCAGGTCTCGCCTGATGGCTCGATGGTGGTTTTCCAGATGGGTGACTCATTCATCGTGGATACCAAGAACCAAGAGTCGAACCTGTGGATGGTCCCGACGGGAGGTGGGGGCCCCAGGCGTGTGACCTCCAGCGGTCGCTCCGACGTGAAGCCCCGCTGGTCTCCCGATGGAATGTACCTCGCGTTCCTGTCGGACCGGGTTGAAGATGGCCAATACCAGGTCTACCTCCTGCCGGCAGACGGCGGAGAGGCGGCTCAGATCACGAGTACCGAGGGAAGCTTCCCGACCCAGGGCGGCGTGCCAACGATTGAATGGTCGCCGGACGGCTCGAAGCTTGCTTACATCAAGTACGACCCGGAAACGGAAGACGAGAAACGCCGCAAGGCCGAGAAGCGGGACGTAGTTGAGTTCGAGCAGCATCCAAAGTTCATGCGAATCTACGTCATCGATATCGAGACAGGCGAAGAGACTTGCGCCTCTCCGGATGGACTCCAGATCTGGGACTTCTGCTGGTCGCCGGACGGAGGCCACTTCGCAGCCGTCGCCTCGGACCTGCCCTTTGAGGCGGATTGGTACCTCAACCGGCTGGTACGTTTTTCCATTGGCGGCGGAAACGTGGACACTCTGTATGACACGAACCGCGCGGTGTCCAAGCCGACGTGGTCTCCCGATGGCGGAAAGATTGCATTCACATCATCGACCTGGAGCGATAAGTACTCGGTCAAGGGGGACGTCTGGGTAGTCCCTGCCGACGGCGGCGAGTGCTGCGACCTGACCGAGGGCGAAGTTGCCAGTTACTGCTGGATACAGTGGTCTGAAGACAGCAGCAAGCTGCTGGTTTCCGGTTCGGTCCGAAGCGGGACTGGCATTACCGAGATTGATGTAGCGACCGGCGAGAATAGCCCGCTCTGGTTTGGCGAGTGTTCTATGGCAGAGGGCAACTACGCCGGATTCAGCTCTGACCGGTCGGGTAACCTTGCGTTCGTCCTCGAGAGTTGGGACTCACCCAGACAGGTCTACCTCGCAAAGCTGTCAGATGACGGATACGAGATATCGCAACTGACCGACCTGCACCCGCAGGCTGCAGACCTCGACATCGGCGCAGTGGAGGAGATCTTCTGGAAGGGGGCGGATGGCTGGGATATGCAGGGCTGGCTGGTGAGGCCGCCCGGAGATGCTGGCAATCGGCCGCTTCCAATGATCACCCTGATTCATGGTGGACCGACCAGCGCGCACGGAAACGTGTACCACGCCGGGTCGGGCAGGGACTACTCGCAACTGCTCGCGGCGGCGGGGTTCGCCGTGTTCCTACCGAACCCTCGCGGGAGCACGGGCTGGGGCATGGAGTTCTCCGAGAGCAACCTCGGCGACCAGGGGGGCAAGGACTGGCAGGACGTGCAGCTTGGCGTGGACCATTGTATCGCAGAGGGAATCGCGGACCCTGAACGGCTGGGCGTCGCCGGCGGCAGCTACGGAGGCTTCATGACGGCGTGGACGGTGACACAGACCGACAGGTTCAAGGCTGCGGTGATGTCGGCTGGCATCAGCGACTGGCGCAGCTTTCACGGAATGACGGGCATCCACACGTGGGACTGGATCTTCTACAACAGGCCCGATCCCTGGGACCCGGACGGCATATACCGGCACTTCTCACCGATAACGCACATCAAGAATGCCAAGACGCCAACGCTGATCGTTCACGGCGAGGAAGACCCGGTGTGCCCTGTTGAGCAGGCCTATCAGTTCCACCGCGGCCTTAAGGACCATGGAGTCCCCGTGGAGCTGGTGGTCTACCCGCGCGAACCCCACGGATTCGCCGAAATCGCCCATATCCGCGATGTTCAGTCGCGCACCGTGGAGTGGATGGTCAGGTACCTGGAGCCGTAGTCAACTTGGACGCCCGGCGGCGGCCTTCTGACTCGCTGCGCTTGAACATTTGGCAAAGCCAGCGCAGCCAAGGACGTTGACTGCCCGAACTGCGAATAGCTAGAATGCGACGAGACGTTTGGGCGTCTTCCTTCCTCTGCGGCCCCGTGGTGTAGTGGTTAAACATACTGCCCTGTCAAGGCAGAGATCGCCGGTTCGAATCCGGTCGGGGTCGCCACAAGACACCATTACCTACACCGAACGCGAACTGCCTTGGTTGATGTTGGACTAACGGCGCATTAAGCTTGGACCGACTAGTCTGACTAGATAGAGTTTGCGCATGGCACCCATTTACTCCACTTATCAAGCAGAGGCCCAGTTCTCTGAGGTGCTTAGGCAGGTGCGTGAAGAGGGCAAGACGATAACCGTGTCGTATCGAGGCGAGCCGGTTGCTGAGATACGACCTGTACAGCGAAAGCCTCAGACTCTTGAAGAACATCTGGCAGAGTTAGATCGGATCTGAGCGCTGGTCCGTTCGAGTAAGCCCAAACGACCATTCGAGTTGGGCGAACCGTATTCAGGGGCACTTGCCCGCTTTCTGTCAGACCGCAACGTTTGAGCTCCGCACACGTCGACTCGTCTTCGCTGGTTGCCATGGCCTTCAGGGAGCGGCGTGGCGGAGATGTTCGTGATTGGCTGAACGAGCATTTGCGCGTAGTTTCATCAAGTCGGTTGGAAGCCGAACTGCGAGCTGCATATGCGAGGGAAGGTCAGCCCTTCTCTCTTAGGCTAGTGCCAATCATCGAGTGGATATTGCCTCCTAGATCGGTGAAGAGATTGAAGCCGTTCTGCTTGCAAGATACGTGCGAGGAGCCGACCTGTGGCATCTTGCCTGTGCCCTGTATGTGACGGACCGACCGGGTAAACTCGCATTCGTTACCCTTGACCAGCGTCAGCGTGAAGTGGCTCAAGCGCTTGGGTTCGCAACGTAGTAGCTGACAATCCATCCGTGCAGGAACACGCGCGCCTTCCATGGGTGCATTGAAGAAGGGCCTAATCTGATCGGAGCTTGAAGTCATGCTCAAGGCCAGAGACATGCGACGCAAGATCGAATCGTCGCTCAAAGGCAAGCCCGAAGCCGAGCAGATTCGCATCATCGAAGACTACATCGCGGACTGGCCGCCCAATCTTCGCGGCGAGTACGTCAGGATGCGGCGCCACCTTATGACCCGTCTGGAGAGGTTGAAGACCAGCCGCAGTGTGACGGCTACCAACCGACCTTCCTCTGACGACCCATTTGTATTCAGCAAGTCGGGCCACGTGACCGCATGCCTTGTGGGGCTTCCCAACGTCGGAAAGACGTTCCTGTTCGAGCGGCTGGGCGGAAGCGGCTCTAGTATCGCAGACTACCCGTACTCTACAGCTGTGCCGGCGCTGCATCAGGCGTCACTGGACAACTTGAGCGTTCAGGTCGTGGACCTGCCGCCAATTGCTGAGGACGGCCTTGAAAGCCTTCCATACGGGCAGAAGCTGCGCCGCGTTCTCGACCTGGCTGATGTGCTCTGCATTGTCTTGGACGGGACCGACGATCTTGAGATTCAAGAGTTTGTCGTTGCTGAGGAGCTCGAGTTGTCGGGACCACAGTCGGATCAGGGGCTCGCGCTCGTGAACAGGGCGACCGAGGCGGGGCAATCGGCCCGTGAGATGTCGATCGGCATGCTGTCGGGCCCAAGGATTGTCTTGGGTTCCGAGAGCGACTTCGCCGATGTGTTGCCGGCGGTGGCGCGCGTGGGCGGCTTCATATCAACTTACGCCAAGCCGCCGGGCCAATCGCCTGAGGACGCCGACCGGCTTTGGGTGACGGCCGGGTCGACGGTTGCGGATCTGGCAGCTACGGTACACAGAGACCTCGCCCGCCGGTTGACGGGCGCACGCGTTTGGGGGGAGTCCGCCAGGCAGGAGGGCCAGCCTGTTTCCGCTGAACATGCCTTGGCCGACGGCGATGTGGTGGAACTCCAGGCCAGATGACTGTTTGGAGCTCAAGATATCCGGACCCTGGTCGGCTCCGGTCTGAGGCCATCTGCCTGGCAGAGTGCATCCGCGACCAGCTTCTCCAGACTGTTCCGGCTTTGGAGATCCGGGGCATACATCTGAAGGGATCGGCCGTAAAGACCTGGGACTCGCCGCTTGATTACGTTCCTGAGATCAGTGACGTAGATGTGCACGTCTGGTTCCGCGATGATCTGGCATGGCGTGAGTATCTGGGAACTGTAGAGAAGGCGCTGGATTTTCAGAGGGGCGTAGAGAAGCGATTCTCTTGTCGAATACCACAGCCCGTACATGAGCCAAGGCCGCAGCTCATCGTAGTGAACAAGATGATCGCCGAGCTTGAGCACTTCGTGCACTCGCCGCAATCGACGGTTTCAGTGCTCTTTGGGGAGGAGAGCCCTGTGCCCGACTATAGCGACGCTGACGCTATCAGGAGATATGACGCTGCCGCGCTCGTCGAGCAGGGCAAGTGGACCGGCCGGATGCCACTCCACCTCGTGGACAGGCCGGGCCGATATGTACGCGAAGGACTCAGGCAGCTGACCTTTCGCGTATCGCCCGTTTGCTCGAGGGTTCTGCACATCTCCGGCGTTGATACCGATGCATCATGGAGCGTGAATCGCACAAAGGGGACCGCCATGTTAAGGGACTGGGGCCATGGGGGCCTGGCAGACAGCTACTCAGCATATTATCTTTCGGCGTGGGAGTACTTCCTATCTGGGTACACCGACACGGAAGCCGGACGCTCGGCTATTGCTGCCGGAAGCCGCGCGCTGACTGAGGGCGCGAAGTTGGGGCGACTGTGGCTGGAGAAGGACCAAAGGCCAGCGCAAACTGCCTAGTCGCGCGACTGGCGTATCCTGGCTCATGCTTCTGATCCAGCGATGCTGTGATAGTGTGATGTGAGTCTCGGCGCACATTGCCCACCAATCGGTCAAGTTGTAATTCCCGACTCTTCGATGGAAGCTACAAGGGTCCCAGATTGAACGACCTGCCCCGATGCATCGCCGTTGTTACCAACTCCGACGCCTATCTGTATCGATTTCGCGCCCCGCTTGTGAAGGCGCTGGTCCGGCGTGGGGTCGAAGTGTTCGCGGTTGCACCAGCTGGCCCGTACGCTAAGCGCATCGAGGACACTGGCGCGAAGTTCGTCCCTTGGAACTTGGGAAGAAGAAGTCTGAACCCAATCTCAGAGTTGCGTACAATTGTGGAACTGGCCCAGATCTACCGCCGTGTTCGTCCCGACTTGGTCCAGCACTTCACAGTCAAGCCAAATCTGTATGGGGCCTTGGCCGCCAAACTCGCCGGGGTGCCACTGATGTTCTGCGGTATAACGGGAACCGGCTATGCTTTCGCTTCCGGCAAGCTGTCGAGAGCACCTTTGCGAACCGTTGTATCCACTTGGTACAAGTGCTGCGCACTGCTCTCGGCAAGGCTCGTCTTTCAGACGGAGGCCGACGTTGAACTTGTTCTCGGAAAGGGAGAACTATTCGCCTCAAAGGCCAGGGTCAATCCTGGAGGATCCGGAGTCGATGTTCGAGGTTTCAATCCCAACGCAATTTCGGAGGCCAGGCTGGTCGCGCTGCGAGAGGAAATCGGCGTGCCGGACGGTTCGCTCGTGATCACGATGGCGTCACGGCTGCTTTGGGACAAGGGCGTTGCTGAGTACGCAGAGGCCGCGAGACTGGTGAAGCAGTCACTGCCGGACGTTCACTTTCTGCTGGCAGGTACGCCAGATATGGGCAATCCTGATTCTGTTGGAGACGCCGACGTAAAGAGGTGGCGCGAGGAAGGCATTATCCAGCCTGTTGGCCACATCGAAGACATGCCCGCATTGTTGGCCGTGTCAGACGTGGCTGTCCTACCCTCTTACGCCGAAGGTGTGCCGCGAGTGCTTCTTGAATCGGCAGCGATGGCAAGACCGATCGTTGGCACGGACATACCGGGAGTGCGGGCAATAGTAGAAGATGAGGTGAATGGACTGCTTGTGCCCGTCAGGGATGCGAAGTCATTGGCTCAAGCTATAGAGTGCCTGCTTGGCAGCGAAGACCTCAGGTTGCAGTACGGTGCGGCGGGGAGAGCCAAGGCTGAGAGGGAGTTTGATGATCGCCTCGTGGCGGAGTGGTTCGTTGAAGAGTATCGGAGTTTGTGGATGGCTAAGCGAGGGTCTTCTCGCCCGACGTAGATCACCGAGGAACCTAGGCAAGGGCACTTGATAGGCGATGTTGAACTAATGCAGGCAATCAGGACATGGCTAACCACTACTTAGTCACGGGGTGTGCTGGATTCATTGGTTCGCGCGTTTCGGAGATGCTCGTCGAGGCGGGGCATCGCGTCACTGGGATTGACGACCTCAGCGACGGATACGATCCTCGGCTCAAGGAGTGGCGGCTCGAACGCCTGCAGGCAGAAGAGCAGTTCGCATTCCAGAAGACTGACATCTGCGATCTTAAGGTCATGTCGGACGTGTTCGCCTCCGATCAGATTGACGCGCTCCTGAACCTCGGTGCCAGAGCGGGCGTACGGCAGTCGGTGTCGGACCCTTGGATATACGCACAGACGAACTACCTGGCGATGGTGAATCTGTTGGAACTGTGCCGAGAGTACGGAGTCAACAAGGTGGTGCAGGCGTCCACATCGAGCGTTTACGGTAACAATACGCCTCCACCGTTCCGCGAGTCGGCGCCCGCTTCAATGCCACTGTCGCCCTATGCGGCCTCCAAGAAGGCGGCCGAAGACCTCTGCTACGCGTATCACTATTTGCATGGGCTAGACATCACCGTGTTCCGGTTCTTCACTGTGTACGGTCCAGCCGGCCGGCCGGACATGTCTATTTTCAAGTTTGTGCGGGCCATTGCAGAAGGGGAGCCACTGACGCTGTTCGGCGACGGTGGAGAGCGTGACTTCACCCATGTGGACGACATTGCGCGCGGTGTAATCGCTGGGGTCAGGCCACTGGGCCACGAGGTCATAAACCTTGGCGGTGGTCAGACAACCACCGTAAAGCGAGTGATCGAGTTGATCGAGTCACACTTGGGGCGCAAGGCCATATTCGAAGTGACCGAAAGACCTGCCGCAGACGTGGACTCCACTTCTGCGGACATATCCAAGGCCGAGTGTGTCCTCGGTTGGAGGCCGGAGGTGAGCCTCGAGACGGGGCTCTCAGAGGTAGTGGACTGGTACTTCAACAACCGGGAATTGGCGATCAGCCTACGTGAGTGAGAACGGCGTCAATAGGTCGCGGCCATTCGCGTATACTGCTTGAGTACCATCTTGATGCGTAAGGAGAGTTAGCTGTGCTCACACTTCCCAGGCTGGTAGCGATCCTGATGCTTGCGTCCGCGATCGTGGTTGCCGCCCACTTCATGGTGTCCCATTTCTACAGCGACGCCATAGAGGTCGAAGATATCTGGTATGTGCTGAACTGGATCATGGCCGTGGGCGTACTCTACGCGTTGGCATACAACTTCATGCGCCGGCGTGCCGCGAGTGTCGGCCCCGACCCGGCGCAGAGCTTGCGCGCAAGCATGGCCTTCTACATCACCGTGCTCCTGGCGCTATGGTTTTTCTGGAGCTGGTTTGCAGAACTGACGGCAGGCGCTGAATCATCAAGTGACGCCGCCAGGTCTATCACGTGGGTGCTGGTGGACGGGCTTTATCCTCTGGTAACCGGAAACGTTGCTTGCCGTCTCTGGAGTTCTGGCAACGGGTAGCCGCGGCCCCATCGAGGAAATGGCGGGACTGCAGATTCCCGCTGTGCGGCGCTTTGGCAAGCACGGTCTAGGATTTAGTGTTGGCGTCTGAGTACCCCGTTGAACGTGAGCCGTTTCCGAAGGGAATCGAGGATGTGCTGTCTTTCCCGTTCATCGAGGCGCTGCATGGCCGAAGGGCGAGGCGGTTCGGACTGGGATCGGAAATTCCAGGGGGGCCGTTCGAGTTCAAGTCGAGGCACGAGCCAGAGCCCCTGAGCGAGCTCGAGGAGATGCTTGTGGTGACGGCGGCCGCAGGCAACACGGGCTGGCACTACATGCTCCCTCACAGCGACCGGTACTCGCCGCAGCTGCCTTCCTATCCTTCCTCGGCGGGAGGCCGCACGTTCCCTTCGGCGGCGGGCTACCACACCACCGAGCTATTTTTCACTAACGACCGCGGCACGTACATGCTGGAGGCGCGGGACGCCCCCTCACTAGTTGGGCCAGGGGACGAACCACTCGATCTGCACGAGTTCCTGGAAGCCCACAGATCGCGAGTACGAGTGCTGTCGGATCGACGGCTCGACGTGCCCCCGGCCAAGCCTCACGTCGCAGGCCATAACGTGTGGTGCGCGAACAGGCCGGGGAGCCTGCTCCTCATGCCAATCAGCGACGTGGCAGAGTACCTCATCGCCTCGATGTGCTACATGGTCCTGAACGGATCGTGCCTCTATGACGACATCAACGATGAACGCATACCAGGCCTCGACAGGTTCAATCACCTTGTGGATGTGAACAGCCCGGGCCCGCTGACCTCCATGGAGCGGAACACCATGGCGTCCTGCGCTACGGAGATCTCGATCTCCTGCTATGCGGGCATGCTAATGCTGCAGGCTATGGGACTGGGCGGTTGGATGTACAGTGGGATCGACGGATTCTCTGTAATGGGGGCGAGCGGCGACCCGGAGGTCACCGGTCTTGGCTTCAGGTACGACAAGGACGAGAGTTGGGCCAGCTCAAACCCCACCGGCCTGCCGGGCGTGTTCGAGGGCCACTGCCCGCCCCACTACGCAGACATGCGAGAGGCGGTGGAGGCACACGCGCAGCGCAAGTTTGGCCTCGGAGGTCCGTTCCACGAATCGACGCCAGGCCCATGGCGAGACAACGCAGCCGTGAGATCGAGCGTGGACCCGCACTCTGACGAGTTCAAGGACTGTGTGGCGCTGATGGCCCAGTACATCTACGACCGGTTCGGACGGTTTCCAGCCACCGTACCTTCGATGTACTCGCAGATGTATCTGCAAGTGCATCACCTTGATTTGGAGTTCTATGACCAGCACTTCGAGCCGGGAGCGTATCTGGATACGCATGCCCGCCACATGGAGCGCTGGCACTAGATGAATTGGAGTCGCTCGAACTGACCGGTTTGCGGCGCCGCATTACCTCGCAGGCCTTCGGCTCGCGCTGTTAACATAGCGGTAACCCAACTCCGGTCCACGGGAGGCGCCGCCGCTCATGCCCAGTGACAGAATCGTGGTCCAGGGCGCCCGCGAGCACAACCTCAAGAACGTAGACGTCACAATCCCCCGGAATAAGCTGGTGGTCATCACCGGCGTTTCAGGTTCTGGCAAGAGTTCGCTCGCGTTCGACACCATCTACGCCGAGGGCCAACGCCGATACGTGGAGTCGCTGTCCGCATACGCGCGGCAGTTCCTGGGCCGCATGGACAAGCCGGACGTCGATTACATCGAAGGGCTGTCACCGGCGATATCCATCGACCAGAAGGGCGTTTCGCACAACCCGCGTTCAACCGTTGGCACCGTGACGGAGGTGTTCGACTACCTTCGCCTGCTCTACGCGCGCGTCGGCCATCCGCACTGCTACAAGTGTGGCCGTCCGGTGGCGCGGCAGACCGTGCAGCAGATCGTCGACTCCATCATGAGGATGCCGGACAAGAGCCGAATCCAGATCATGGCGCCGATGGTCCGCAGGCGAAAGGGTGAGCACGCGCCAGTTTTCGAAGATGCTAGGCGGTCCGGATTCGTGAGAGCGAGGGTCAACGGCGAGGTCCGAGAGCTATCCGAAGAGTTCAGCCTCGACAAGCAGAAGTGGCATGACATCGAGGTCATCGTGGACAGGCTAGTCCTGGGCAACTCGGCGGAGCCTTCACGCGTGGCAGAGTCGGTAGAGACGGCGCTGAGGATGGCTGGCGGCACGGTGCTTGTGGACGTTCAGGGCGGGGATGAGTTGCTGTACTCGGAGCAGTTCGCGTGTGTGCACTGTAATATCAGCTTCGGAGAGTTAGAGCCGAGGACGTTCAGCTTCAACAATCCGCACGGGGCGTGCTCCAAGTGCACCGGTCTTGGTTACAGGTTGGAGATCGACCCGGCCCTTGTCATTCCGAACAAGAATCTGAGCCTTGCTGAGGGAGCGGTCCAACCCTGGCAACGCTCTGGCACTCAATCGCCGTGGTTCGCGAGCCTGCTGGAAGCCCTGGCGAACGCGTACGGCTTCTCAACCAAGACGCCTGTCAAGGACCTGCCCAAGGAGCACCTAGACCGAGTCCTCTACGGCAACCGCAACAAGCGAATCACAGTCAGCCACCGCACGCGCCGCGGCAAGACGTATCGCTGGAAGACTTCATTCGAAGGCATTGTAAACAACCTCGAGAGACGGTACCGTGAGACCGAATCGGACTACTCCAGAACCGAGATCGAAAGGTACATGGCTTCCAGACCGTGTCAGTCGTGCAAGGGCAACCGACTGCGGCCGGAGGCGCTCTCTGTCACGATTGGCGGCCTGAACATAATGCAGGTTACGGAGCAGTCGATTGGCACGGCGCTTTCGTGGTTCCGGGCCATTGCCGGGCAGCCTGCGTTAGGGGCCGAAGAGGCCGGCGGCGTTAACGGAACCGTCAGCCACGAGGAGCTGAAGGGCCTGGTCAGCGAGACGCTCACCGAACGTGAGTTGGCAATAGCCGATCAGATTCTCAAGGAGATCGAAGCCCGGCTCCGCTTCCTGCTAAACATCGGGCTCGACTACCTGACGCTCGGACGGACCGCGTCCACGCTTAGCGGCGGCGAGGCGCAGAGGATCAGGCTCGCAACGCAGATAGGGTCCGGCCTAATGGGCGTGCTGTACGTCTGCGACGAACCCTCCGTCGGTCTGCACCCGCTGGACGACAACCGGCTGATAGGCACACTGAAGGGCCTCAGAGACCTCGGCAACACCGTAATCATCGTCGAGCACGACGAGGCGATAATGCGGGCGGCCGACTACATCGTAGACCTCGGCCCCGGCGCGGGCGAGCACGGCGGCCACGTTGTGGCCACGGGTCCGGTCAAGAGCATTATCCGCGAACGCAAGTCGATCACCGGACAGTACCTTGGAGGACGGCGCTCCATCCCGATGCCTGAGACGAGACGTGAAGGCTCCGGGATGCACATCGTCATCAGCGGCGCGCGGCAGAACAACCTCAAGAACGCCATGGCCAAGGTCCCACTCGGCATGCTTGTGTGTATCACCGGCGTGTCAGGCTCCGGCAAGAGCACTCTGATTTACGAGACGCTCTACAAGAAGCTGGCGCAGCAGCTTTACCACGCCAGGGACAGACCCGGCGACGTAGATGAGATCCTCGGCGTCGAGAACATCGACAAGGTGGTCAATATCGACCAGTCGCCAATCGGACGCACGCCGAGGAGCAATCCCGCAACGTACACAGGCACTTTCACGCCGATAAGAGAGTTGTTCGCTACAGTCCCGGAGGCGCGAATTCGCGGCTACAAGCCGGGAAGATTCTCGTTCAATGTGAAGGGCGGACGTTGCGAGGCTTGCAAGGGCGACGGGCATATCAACATAGAGATGCAATTCCTTCCGGACGTTACGGTGCCGTGCGAGATCTGCGACGGCCGCCGATACAACCGGGAAGCGCTGGAGATCGAGTTCAAAGGCAAGCACATCGCGGACGTGCTGAGCATGACCGTCAGCGAGGCCCTGGATTTCTTCGGCAACATACCGAGGATCAGGAACAAGCTGCAGACGATGAACGACGTGGGCCTGGGCTACATCCGCCTGGGCCAGCCGGCGACGCAACTCAGCGGCGGCGAGGCGCAGCGTGTGAAGCTGGCAACCGAGTTGTCCAAGCGGGCTACCGGCAATACACTCTACATCCTGGACGAGCCGACAACCGGACTATCGTTCGAGGACTGCGCGTACCTCTTGCGTGTACTGCACCGCCTGGTGGATGCAGGGAACAGCGTGATACTGATCGAGCACCACCTGGACCTGATCAAGAACGCCGACTACGTCATCGACCTCGGCCCTGGTGCCGGAGACAAGGGCGGGTACATCGTCGGCACCGGGACGCCTGAAGAGATCGCCGCCATGGCAGACTCGCACACGGGCCGCTATCTGAGGGATATGCTGCCTGCCGGAGAAGAGGTCAAGGACCCCAAGCTAGTCGGCTGAGGCCGGAAAGGCCTAGTATGCGATGCTGGAATGGGCGATTACCCGGTAGATCTGTCTCATTCTGTCTCATAGTGTCTCACTTCGTTGCTGCGACACTGATGGCGTGAGGTGATTTTGAGACGCTCGTGGAACAGATTTGAGGCGCTTTGAGACAGTTATGAGACACTCAGCGCCTAGCTCCTCTCGACTGGACTAGGGGGAAGGCAGCCCGGCCGGGTCAATGGCATGGCTTGTGTGCGTCGCGTCCGGCGGAGACTGCTTGGTCTGTTTTAACATCGACAAGAACAGGCATTCCCAATAGGCACCAGTTCTCTGAGGTCACAGGGGTCGGCAACCATTTGTCTTGAGGTCGCAGGAGGTCCTCACCACATTGCAATCTTCAAGTCGCATGTTAGGTGGCAAATGCGCTTGACAATCTTGCTTCTGCAAGTACTATCGTGGCAACACACCAACAGTTCGGCGAGAAATGCGGCCCCGAGAGAGGCGTAGGAGGCAACATGCAGGCTCCCACTAACAACTATTTCACGCGACTGCACAAGACGGAGAAGGGATTCCCGGCCAAGTACCTGTTCGACCCGGAACACTACGAGCGAGAGCTTGAAGTGTTTTATTACAACATGTGGATCGCCGTGGGCCGCGAGGACGAGATCCCCAACCCGCGCGACTACAAGGTCATTACGGTTGGCCGCCAGAACGTGATGGTGGTCCGCGACCAACAGGGACGGCTTCGTGCCTTCCACAACACGTGCAGGCACAGGGGCTCCATCCTCTGCACAGAAGAGAAGGGCTCCTTCGCCGGCGGTTCCATCGTCTGCCCCTACCATGCTTGGACGTATGCGCTGGACGGCGGCCTGATCGCCACTCCGCACCAGCTTGAGTCAGCCGACTTCGATATGGCCGACTACTCGCTCTACAACGTGGCCGTGGACACGTGGGCAGGGTTCCTGTTCCTGAACCTTGCCGGCGACAAGGCTCCTCCTCTTGCGAGCGTACTAGGCAACATGCCTGCGCGCTTTGAGAACTACCATATGGAAGACCTCAAGCTGGGCAAGCGCATCGTCATGGACGTGAAGGCGAACTGGAAGCTGCTCTTCGAGAACTTCGCTGAGTGCTTCCACTGCCCGACTGTGCATCCCGAGTACTGCAGTATAGTGGTCTCCGACGCTGACGGCGGGCAGTGGGGCATCAAAGAGGACGAATTTGGCAACGCGATCGAAGAGATCGGTTCTCGCTATCTGTCCGGCGCTGTCACAATGACCATGGACGGTACGTCAGAGATACCGCCCTTCAGGGGACTCACCGAGGAAGAGCGGGACATCGTGTATACGGGCGGGGTCATAAGGCCGAACCTTTTCCTGAATGTGCACCCGGACTACATCAACTCCCACATTATGTTCCCGACGGGCCCCGAGAGTGTGAGGATGGTGTACGACTGGTTGTTCGAGAAGGAGAGCATGGAGATTCCGGAGTTCAACCTGGACAAATACGTAGAGATGTGGGACATCACGAACAGGCAGGACGCTCGAAACTGCGAGTGGCAGCAGTCCGGCATCCGCTCGAATCGGTTCGAGTCCAGTACATTCGTGCCGCAGGAATTTGGCCCGCACAACTTCAACGAGTGGGTCATGCAGTGCCTGGAGGGTGGGGAGCTCGTTTCGCAAGTCGGAACTAGCATGTCCGGCTGACCTCACTTTACCGGTTCAACGATGTGACTATGGCAGGCCGCGCGGCAGACTAAGGGAGGCTAACTGATGGCGCAGATTGACGGAGCCGAGGTTGTTGTCATAGGCGCCGGCGTCACGGGCCTCGCCGCCGCGTGGTTCCTTGCCCGCGAGGGCGTGGACACGATTGTCGTTGAGAAGGGGGTGGTCGGCTACGAGGCGTCCAGTCGCAACGGCGGAATCTGCGCGTACCATCGCGGAGTATTGGGCGGCGGTCCCATGGGCTACGAGGAGACGCGCCTCTGGCACACGCTGGAAGATGAGTTGGGCTATCCGTGCGAGTTCGTCCGAGGCACGGTTGATGCCGCCCTGACGGATGAGGACATGGAGTTCGTCAAGTCCGGGGCGGCGAGAAACAACAAGCTTGGATGGAACTTGGAGGTGCTCGATGCGGAGACCATCCGCGAATGGGTGCCAATTATCAGCCCTGAGGTGCGCGGAGGCCTGTACGATCCCGACGCCGGTCACGCGAACCCCCAGCGTACCGTACAGGCATACGCATGGGCGGTTGAGGACCACGGTGGCCGTATCTACCAGCACACCAAGGCTACCGGCTTCAAGATAGAAGGCAGCAAGGTGGTTGCCGTGGAGACCACGAACGGCGATATCGGCTGCCACGTAGTGGTGGATGCGGCCGGGCCGCAGACCGGGGTTCTGGCGGAGATGGCCGGCGGTTTTGTGCCGCTGTCTCCCGGCCGTGTGGAGATCATAGTTACCACCCCCGTCGAGCGCATGTGGGAGGGCGCCCTCATGGGCAACGGACTCTACGGGCGCCAGACCGAACGGGGCAACCTTGCCTACGGCGGCGGCAACCAGGAGTGGGTGGACGTCGACAACGAGACGCCCGAGCGGCTGAATACGCCGCTCATTCGCAACATCGGCAGGCGGCTCATGGAGCTGTTCCCGGGCGCGGCCGACATGGGCGTGTTGAGGAGTTGGTCGTGCGTGGTGGAGCAGTCACCTGACATGTTCCCGATCATCGACTTCCTGCCGGAGCCGTCGAATTTCATCGTGGCTACGGCTTCCGCCGACGGATTCGGCCTGTCGCCCGCCCACGGCAAAGCAATCGCGGAGCTCGCCCGCCACGGCGAGACCTCGCTGCCGGTCGACAACTACAAGCTGAGCCGCTTCGTAGACGTTGGCCCCAACTGGCGCGAGGAGTACGCCTGGTCGGCGCCGCCGGAGCAGGGGTAGGCGGCTGCACACCTAGCAAGTTCGTCTTCTTCCTAACGAATGCTGGGCCTGATGAGACTCGCTCACGTCCGTCACGACGCCCGACACTTTCTTCAGCCAATCTAACCAGAGTCATCCCAGCATGTTCGAACCTTTCGCATTCCGGGTTAATGGGTAGGGACTCCAGTGAAGCTAGTTGTGACTCTGGTTAGTTTAGGAGCTTTGATAGCTGTTGCGGCAGCAGTCTTGTTTGCCTATGGGGAACGGTTGGCCCGGGAAACTGCTGAGAGAGAGATGGAAGAGGCAATTCAACAAAAGGAGGCTGCTCAGCAGGCAGCAGAGTTGGTCGAAAAGGAAAGAGACAAAGCAGTTCGACAGAAAATAGCCGCCGAAGAGGCGGTAAGCTTGGCACAGTCTGAAGAGATCTCAGAATTGATAGCTGTAGCTGAAGTAGCTCAAGACCAGTTGGTCGCCGAAGAAAGGGCTATGATATTAGAGGCGGCAAGAACACAACCGCTGTTGAAGGCAATAGTAACAGGAGAACTGAGGTATTTCATAGAACCTCTTCCATACTTCGCAGGAAAAGGTGTCCAGCAAGCTGTAGACGAAGTTGCTAAGAGTTTTTCTTCATGGAGTAGGTATGGAGCTGAGATCATTCGCGTCCACAACTTACAAGATGCAGACCTAACTATCGAATGGATCCGTGACTACGGCTCCCACGTTTTGGGACAAGCGATTTATTCTTCGCACATCAAGGTAGGGCTAGGAACAAGTAATTGTCTCGGAGAATGGAAGGCGTTTGATGCAGACACAATAAAGAAAATCTTATGGCATGAGTTGGGCCACTCGATGGGCTATGGACACAGTAGAGATTCCAACAACGTGATGCACGAGAAAACGGAAACGCGGTTCGTTGTGGAACAAGAGGTCTCGGAAATGTTAGGTGGTGGATGGTACTACTATTTCCCCCTTTGCGGTTCAGGAGAGTATCACTATTCGTTTGAAACGGAAGACACTGCTCAAGGGTTTGATGTATACGTGCTTGCACCTGATACTGATCCTAAAAGCTTTACCGAAAATGGGGGGAAAGTCTATGTTGACTGTGGTGCAGAAGGGATGCATCGATTCTCTGGTACCTGCAATGTCGCGCAAGGAGCGATTATGTTCTTAAGCAACTCCAGCCTGTGGAATGTTATCCGGCTTGATGGAACCATAGTCAATTCAAAAGACATTGCGTGGCCAGAAATGACTTGGGACGAAGCAGTATTCCAATATGATGATTCGGAACTGCGCGAGTACTACGAGCTATTTCGTTAAGGCCGACACAAGTCTCGCTGCACGGTAAGGGATCATCATGCCTTTCGCCTCGTGAACAGCAGGCCTGACCAGGTAGCATCGATAGAGCAGATCTTGTAGTCGACGAGCCCTTCCGCGAGTCCGACCTTTCGTACGACAGTCTCGCTCACGTCCGTGACTACGCCTGACGCCTTCTTCGGCCACGCGAGCCAGAGCCGCGTCTCGTTTGGCATGCTCTTGCTCAGCGACGCTACTCCGGCTTCGAGACTTGCCTGGTCCCGATTGAACTTGACGATCAAGTCGGCCCGTTCCGACGTCCCTCGGTGCGTTTCGGCGCCGTCCGGGAGCGCTCCAAGCGTCCGCTCGAATTCGGGCGGCGCGTCAATCAGTGCAACGGTCGAACCTGGCTTGATGCCGAGCTTCCTCGGTAGAGGCGTGCCGGAGTAGCCGGCGAGAATGTTTGCAGGCACTACAGGGTCGTCGGGAGGACTCGCGACCGCGATTTCGATCGTTTTCTCCGCGTCTTCCCACGCCGCGAAGATTGCGTCCGGCAGTGTTTCGCGCGTCCGGCTCACCTTATCGGAGGCTCCCCCAAGAAACACTATCGGCACGTGGCGCGTGGCCTTCCGCTCCCTGAAGTGGAGGGCCACATCTCGCCCGTGAGATGGAAGGCGCGTCAGATCGATTACGAAGGCGTCCGGCGGGTGCTTAACGAATTCGCGAAGCAAGGCAGGACTTACGGCGTCGAACACCACATCGAAGCCGGCTGCAGTCAGGCGCTCGATCCGAGACTCCGCCTCTTCCGGCTTCCAGTGAATCAGACGAATGCGGTACATGGGCCGATTCTACCGGAGGAACAGCTTCCGGCGGTAAGATGGCGCGAGCATGTCCATCTGTGCACGAAAGACATCTGCTAGACGATCAATTGGCCCCCTGACCATTGGTTGCATGGCATTTCTTGTAGATGAGGAGTCTGATTCTGCATAGCGAGATTTCTGGTCGAAGCGCGATTGCCGCCGGTGACAGGCTGTTTAGGCTCCTTCGCAGATATCTGACTGAGCTGGAGAGCAGGTTCTACCCGGCCGCACTCGAACGGGTCCTGTTCTTCGGATGGACATTTGCCTTCAGCCTGTTCCTGTTGCTCGCCGTGGACTCACTCATCAATCCACTGGGCAAAGACCTCAGCGTGTTTGTGTATGTGGCGCAGGGCCTTCTGGAAGGTGATATGCCCTACGTGGACCGATGGGATCAAAAGGGTCCACTCACATTTGTACTAACGCTGATTGGAACGATACTCGGAGGCTCGTACGGGATCTGGACGCTGGGAACAGCGTTCCTATTGGGATCAACCTGGTTCGTATTCAAAGTAACGAAGGAGGCATTTGGCGCGACTGCTGCTCTTGTGGCCGGCACTCTGTTCCTGTTCAGCTTCCGAAGAGTTGCTGACGGTGGAGGCCTCACAGAACACTATGCCCTGTTGTTCCAGTGCCTAACATTGTTCCTGTTTCTGCGGGTAAGCCAGGGCCGCACAGGAGGAGATCGTATTGCATTAGTAGCGATTGGGGCGCTGGGCGCGGCGGCATTTCTGCTTAGGCCCAATCTCATCGGTGTTTGGCTGACGATTGGCCTCTACTGGACCCTGCAAATCTGGGCGTTCCAGCGTCGGGAAGCGTTGCGATGGATCGTGTGGTCTGCCGCCGGAGGTCTGGCCGTCCTCGGTCTGACCGCTATTGTCATTGCGTCGCTCGGCGCATTCGGCGCGATGTGGGATGCGGTGATCGTGTACAACTTCACGTACTCGGACGCTTTGTTCATTAACAGGCTGGGCGTGTTACGGGACCTGCGGGGCGCACTAATTCTGATCTCACTGCCGCTGATGGCGGGATGGGGTATTGGCCTCTACTACTATTTCACTGGGAGAGCAAAGGGAACTAGATTTGAAGACGTGCTGCCGCTGACCCTATTTCTCCTGCCTATCGAGACGCTGTTGCTAACGACTTCGGGCTATGGGTTCAATCACTACTTTGTTGCTCTGCTTCCAGCCGCTGGCCTGACTCTTGCCTTTCTGACGAAGTTTCTTCTAAGCCGTAGCACCGTCGCTCCGCTATTACTGGCAACACTGCTACTGGTACCAATTGTGTACTACAACCTGCCTGACTATAGAGTCCCTATCCGCACCGTCGAGCGTATTGTAGACAAGTACTCAAATGCCGCCGACATCACTACTGACAGGTATACAACTGTGGCTCAGCGTGTACGGCAGCTGACGGAACCGGAAGACCAAATCCTCGTGTGGGGAAATCAGCCTCAGGTATATCTGCAATCGCAACGTGATGCGCTAACCCGTTTCTTCACTCAGTTCCCTTTGATTAATCGTCGTTATGCTGACGAAGGAGTGCGCCGTGAGTTCATATCAGGGTTCATTGGTGAGAGGCCGATGATAGTTGTCGAAACTGGAGATGGTCGTCTGCCACCCCTCGACTCCACGGAACGGGCGGATTGGATACCAAAGGGACGCCGATACATGGACCCCGGACTATATCCTCAGTTCTTTGAGTTTTTCGATACAAACTACCAACCTATTGAAGTAGTCGACGGTTTCACGATCTATGAACTAAAGGACTCCACTTGAATCACGAGCCAGGCCTGTGTACGGCATCGCCGGTGTGGATAGCTGTCGGTGTAGGTTGCCTGAGGTTATGATTGCCTCATGTCTTCGCTCCCTCCCATGCAGCTTGCGATGGTCTTCGACGCGGCGGCGGTTGGCCGCTTGCCGGATATAGCGCCGCCGGACGGCTACATTGCGCGAACGTATCGTCCCGGTGACGCCGCGAGCTGGGCGGATACTCTCCAGGCCGGAGGATTTGAGGAATGGGAAGAGGCCGGGGTTGAAGAGTTCATGGAGATCGATGAGCGGCTTGAGGGATCAAGTGTCATTGAACATGAGGGCCGGATTGTGGCGGCGACCTTCGCCTCCAGAGTCTCGAATCGGCTGTCAACAGTCGGGGTCAGCGGGGAAGACCCTTATGAAGAGGGCTTGATTGATTACGTCGTGACACACCCGGAACATCGAGGCAAGGGCCTCGGTAGGGTCACGTGCACCGAGGTTGCGCGGTTCCTTGTGGCGAGGGGATGCAAGGCAGTCTCCCTCAACACGGACGACTGGAGGCTGCCGGCGATACACATCTACCTGTCCATGGGGATGTCGCCTGTCATGACCAGGGAGGACATGCCCGAGCGGTGGGCGGCCGTTTACCAGAAGCTGAAGGAGAGTGGACGTGAATACACTTAGACTTGGACTGGCGGGCCTTGGACACGGCGACACGCTGCTTCAGGCCAACGATCCGGAGCACGAACTTCCGATCCGTGTCACTGCGCTTTGCGACACCAACGAGCGTTTGCTCGGCGAGACTTCCAGGAAGCACGGCATCGATTCGGTCACAACGGACTTCGACGAGCTTGCTGCGCGCGACGACGTTGATATCGTCGGCATCTACACGCCGGGCCCGCTGCATGCTGAACAGATCCTGACGGCGCTCGATAACGGCAAGCACGTCATGGTCACCAAGTCCATGGTCTACACAATGGCTGAAGTCGAGAGAGTGGTGGAAGCTGTGGACCGCACGGGACTCGCGCTGCTGGTGACGCAGTCGATGCGCGGGCGGCTAGACTTCATAGACGCGAAACGCGCCTGCGACGCGGGCGAAATCGGCGAACTGTTCATGGCCGAGGCCCACTACGTCCACGACCTTCGCCCTGTCTACAAGAAGACGCCGTGGCGGACATCGATGCCGCAGGACCTCATTCTTGGCGGGGCGTGCCACCCGATCGACATGCTGCGCTGGTTTATGGGTGACATTGACGAGGTGCACTGTGTCGGCTTGCGAAGCGGCGTGGCGTCGGAGTATCCGCAGGAGGACTGCTTCTTCATCAACGTCAAGTTCGCCAGCGGCAAAATCGGACGCGTCGCCAACCTGCTCGGACTCGTCCACCCCGGAGGCGAGCGGATGAACAGCCTGACCGTGTACGGCACGAAAGGAACGATTCGCGATCATGTGAAGACGCTAGACGCCGACGGCGATCTGCCGGAGCGCGCGTACCACACTCAACTGCCCCACGGCGGCCACTACGGCGAGATGATCGTAATGATGCGCCACATGGCCGACTGCATCCTCAACGGCGCGACGCCATGGGTCGGCGTCCGGGAGGGCGCGCGGGTGGTGTCAACCGGCCTGGCGTGCTGGGAATCGCTGCGTACCGGTATGCCAGCAAAGGTGCGCAACGAGTTCTAGTTGAGGTTTGTCGGCGCTGACAGGCAGTAGTTGTCGGCTGGCAGCTTGACTAGGATTCGAACAGGTCTCTAACGAGGCAGGTGAAGCCTGGCAGGACCTCCTCGCCACCTATCGTGTTCGCGGCAGTGAGCGTCTGGACCGCCTGCCCTTCCTGTTACTGGTCCACCGTCCGGTTATCCGGATGAACGACCCAGACCAGTCTCACGCCGTATCGCAACCACATCAACTCCTTATCGGTAACTTCAGATCGGCTGTCGTTGGGAGACGCGACTTCCACGGCCAGATCGGGAACTGCCTCCGCATAGCCGGTCCCTCTGGCATTCAATGGGATCTTCTCAGCGGAGAAGTAGGCACTGTCTGGCTCGCGGACTGTATCGGGATCGCGTTCGAGCCAAACATCGGGGTCAGAGGTTGTGAGCGTGCCAAGCTTGCGAGGCTTCACGAAGTTTCGCAACTCGGCACTTAGGATTTCCGCCACTGTGCCGTGCTCGTGCCCGGTTGGCGTAGTCTCGCAAGGCACTCCTCGGGTAAGTTCGCCGCGCACTCCATGGCCGTCCAGCCGCAGCAGGTCTTCAGCAATGAGAAGTCTCTGCTCTGCAGTGGTCATGTTCAATTCCTCTTGCCATCGTTGAAGCGACGCCAATCGAGATCATAGCTTCCTGTTACTTGAGGCCACCGGTTCCCATTGCATGCTATGCTTTTCGCAGCATCGTGATTGCCTGCGGAGTTTCTGCCGACGCGGGCTGATTCGACCACACTGCAAGGAGCAGCCATCCCTTGAGGCTAGACTAGCTGCCACGGCAATCTCAATCCCCGGCCTCCTCCCTGACGACGGAGGTCCTTGATCTCTTGTGATTGGACTATGCCGTGACAGACCCACCCGCCGTGATGCGGTGGGAGCCTGGATGGCACTGGGTTTCCCACCGCACTTCGTCCTGTTCGGGATTATTCCCGACTGAATTGTAGTGGAAGGTGGAGCATGCTCCAGGCAGTAAACATCTCCAAGCGATACGGTTCTGAGGTCGTGTTGGAGGATGTCTCTTTCG
Source organism: Dehalococcoidia bacterium (assembly GCA_965116985.1). Classification (GTDB taxonomy): domain Bacteria; phylum Chloroflexota; class Dehalococcoidia; order Lucifugimonadales. Next base: position 2,185,661 of record OZ220745.1, read on the forward strand.
TCGTCAATCCAGGCGAGCGTGCCGGACTCATTGGCGCCAACGGGTGCGGCAAGTCCACGCTGCTTCGCATAATCGCCGGGCTAGAGCCGCCTGACGAAGGCCGCGTTGTTCTGGGCGGCGGTGCATCGACAACGCTCCTGCCACAAGGCTTCGAGGAAGACACCTCGCAGACGGTAGGCAGCATCGTTCGGCGGAACCTCTCGGACCATGTCGAGGCTCAGGCCGCTCTACAGTCGGTGGAGCGACGTATGGCGCAAGCTACAGGGGCCCAACTGGAAGCACTCATGTCGGAGTACAGCCGCGCGTACGATGAGTTCGAGGCGCTGGGAGGCTACGATGTCGATCTGCGGGTCGCAGCCGTGCTCGAAGGGCTCGGCCTTGGGGCGGTGCCGTGGGACACGCTGCTGTCGGAGCTGAGCGGCGGCCAGCAGACGCGGGCCGGGCTCGCCGGCGTCATAGCCTCGGAGCCCACTGTGCTTCTGCTGGACGAGCCCACGAATCACCTGGATGTTGAGGCCTTGGAGTGGCTGGAAACCTGGCTTTCAGCGTACGAGGGCGCGGCGCTGATCGTGTCTCATGATCGGACATTCCTAGATGGCGCAGTCACTCGCATACTGGAGCTGAACGGTTCGCGCTTATGCATGGTTGAGTATCACGGGAACTACTCCGATTACCGGCGTGCCAAAGGGCGTGAACTGGAAAGGCAGACCGCGATGTGGAAAGACCAGGAGGCGGAGGCGAGAAGGCTCAAGGAGGACATCGCCCGCACCAAGCAGACGGCGCTTCGCACGGAGACCTCCACCACGCACGACTTCTATCGGAGGCGTGCGAAGAAGGTCGCTCAGAAGGCCAAGGCGCGGGAGAGCAGGTTGGAGCGCATGCTCGCGTCAACTGACCGTGTGGAACGGCCAAAGCCGGAGTGGACGATGAATCTGGACTTCGGCCGGATGCCTCGCGGCGGCTCCCGCGTGCTCGCGTTGGAGGACGTCGGCCACGAATTCGATGGGTGCTGGCTGTTCCAGGACGCGAACCTGACGCTTAAGCATGGCGAACGCATTGCCCTGCTGGGACCGAACGGCTGCGGGAAGACCACGTTGCTGCGCATAGTCGCCGAGAATGCGCGCCCGTCCCTGGGCGCTGTCAGGCTCGGCGCTAACGTCAAGATCGGGTACATGCCGCAGGATCAGGCCGGCCTGGACTGGCGCATGTCGGCACTGGGCATCGTTCGAGCCGCGGCCAACATGACGGAGACCGAGGCGAGGACGTTCCTGCACCAGTATCTGTTCGAAGGCGACGGCTCGCTGCTTCCGGCCGCCAGCCTGAGCTACGGGCAGCGCTCCCGTATGCTGCTGGCCAAGCTGGTCCTAGAAGGAGCCAACTTTCTCGTGCTCGACGAGCCGGTGAACCACCTTGATATACCCTCGAGAGAGCAATTCGAGGAGGCGCTCGACGCCTTTCCGGGAACGGTGCTGATGGCCCTCCACGACCGCGCGCTAATAGACAGGTTTGCCACCGGCATCTGGAGCATGGAAGATGGCACGATTCGCCGTTACCAAGACCGCCGTGAGCTCGCCGGCGTCAGAGCTGCCCGTGCGCGGGTCGGCCCTTGAGTCGCGCTACGGGGTGAGGTCCAGGTCAGGCCGCGATTGGGCGAACCTGGCCTGGCGGATTCCCAAGTCTTCCTGGAGCTGAATCGACAGCCCGCCGTCCACCACCAGTGCATGCCCTGTGACGAAGGAGGCTTCCTCGGAGCACAGGAACGCCGTCGCTGCGGCGATGTCGTCCGTCTTGCCGACGCGGCGCAACGGGGACTGCTCCAGGATCAGTGGCTGAACGCCGTCCTTGCCGTGCCAGTACTCGGCGGACCGCTCGGTGACGATATGTCCGGGGCAGATCGCGTTTACGCGGATGTTGTCCGGACCGAAGTCGCAGGCCATCTCCTTCGTGACGCCGATCACGGCGGACTTACCGGCCTGGTACACGAGACCGCCGGGCGTTCCGAGCAGGCCGTGCACCGAGGAGATGTTCACAATGCTGCCGCCTCCGCTCTTTCGCATCTCCGGCACCGCGTACTTCACGCCGAGGTAGATGGCCTTCACCAGGACGCCCATACCCTCGTCCCACTGCCGTTCAGTTACATCCACGGCAGTCCCGGTGTGCCCTTCACCCGGGCTGTAGGCGTTGTTGACGAGGATGTCGAGCCGGCCCCACAGGCTGACCGCGCGCTTGACCATCGCTCGCACGTCGTCATGCACGCCCACGTCTGTGCGAACGGCCTCCGCAGTGCCGCCGGCATCGCGAATCCGCTCGACGTTGGCGCTTGCGGTCTCCTCGTTGATGTCGGCGATCAGCACCGCGGCGCCCTCGCTCGCCAGACGCCGCGAGACTGCGCCGCCTATGCCGCTGGCGCCGCCTGTCACTAAGGCTGTCTTCCCCCGGAATCTCATCGACATGCAACGATACACGATTCTTCGCAGGCCGGGCTGAAAGTTGCGGGCCCCTCAAGCGGGTGTCAGAATGGCCGCATCTCGCAGTTGGTTCCTTTTGACCTATGCAGTGGACTTCCGCCGTCTCTGAAGAGCAGCTTCTGGACAACGCAGTTGCCGAGTGCCTGGAAGCCCTGGACTCGGACCTGGCCCCGCAGGATGCCGACCTCGTGTTGGCCTTTCCCTCCGTGCATCACGCTGAGGGCCTAGAGAAGTTTCCGGTCACGCTTCGGGACCACTTTCCGAACGCGGCGATACTCGGGTGCTCCGGCAACGGCATCATCGGCGCCGGCAAGGAGGTCGAAGGCCGGGCCGGCCTTTCCATTACGGCCGCGAAAATGCCTGGAGTGAGAATTACGCCGTTCCGTTTCGATGACCGTGATCTCCCCGATGCCGACGCCGGTCCCCAGGAGTGGGAAAGTGTTGTGGGAGTAAGTGCGGAGAGCGGTCCTCAGTTCGTGATCCTCGCAGACCCTTTCAGCGTCCGAGGCGAAGACATGCTCATGGGTCTGGACTTCGCGTTTCCGGCCAGCACGAAGATCGGCGGGCTGGCGAGCGGCGGGCAGCAGGCGGGAACGAACGCGCTCTTCCTGGAAGGTGACTGCTATCGCACTGGCGTTGTTGGCGTTGCGCTGCGCGGCAGCGTGCTGTTGGACACGATCGTTGCCCAGGGCTGCCGGCCCATCGGCTCACCGATGGTTGTGACAGCATGCGACAGGAACATACTGCTGGAGGTCGACGGCCGCCCGCCCATGGAGGTGCTGCGCGAGGTGTTCAGCGGCCTCGACGAGCGCGACCGCGGACTGGTGCAGCACTCGCTGTTCCTCGGCGTGGTGATGGACGAGTTGATCGACTCTCCCCAGCTGGGCGATTTCCTAGTCCGCAATGTCATAGGAGCCGATCAGAACAGCGGCGTACTGGCGATTGGTGAGCTCCTCGCGGAGGGGCAGACGGTGCAGTTCCACCTAAGGGACGCGGACACGTCGTCTCAGGACCTCGATGCGCTCCTTACCCGCTACAGCGGTGACCACCACGTTCACGAAGGCTCGGGCGCGCTGCTGTTCCAGTGCCTGGGCCGGGGCTCGTACCTGTACGGCCGACCGGACCACGACACCGACATGTTTCGCGAGAAGGTGGGCAGCGTGCCGTTGACAGGTTTCTTCTGCAACGGAGAGATCGGGCCAGTCGGCAATACGACTTTTATCCACGGTTACACAAGCTCGTTCGGGGTCTTCCGCCCCAGGCTCGACGCCTTCTAGCACCCTGCCGCGTAGATTCACAGGTCCCCTTCTAAGTCTGCCGCTGCTGGGCGATCGGGCATGACCCTCGAAGAGACTGTTATCGCGGCGGTTCGAATCGCCGGATCCCTCCCGGTCCTGTACTGGCCTCTTGCGGGAGGCATACTGGCGGTCCTGGTCGACTTCTCCGATCTGTTCATGATGAACCTTCTCGACCTTGGCGGGGTCAGAAGCTACCAGACGTTCGACAAGGTCGTTGACCAGGTTTACATGGTCACTTTCCTCGTGGTGGCCCTTCGATGGAAGGGCGTGCCGCGACAGGTTGCCGTGGGGCTGTGCGCATACCGGATCGTTGGCGTCGCGTATTTCGAACTCTTTTCGTCGTGGCGAGGCGTCCTGATCTTCTTTCCAAACGTGTTTGAACTGTGGTTCCTCCTGATTGCCGGTTTGAACCGGTTCAGGCCAGAGTATGAGATGACGTGGAAGCGGGCCGTCCTCTGGCTTCTGCCGTTGTTGGCCTTCAAGGAATTCCAGGAGTTTGCGCTGCACTGGGGCAGGTGGCTCGACAACTATCGCGCCATCGATGTTGTTGTCGACTGGTGGCAGGCGGTAGCAGCTCTGTTTTAGGGATTACATCAGGCGTCAAAGAGACGTGGAGAGGTCAGCAGTCCTCCTGGCCGGTCTCGCCTCGCAGTCCCAGAAGCCGCGCGGCGTTCCCGCCAAGCGCCGCGGCCAGCTCACCGTCGCCCAGCCCGGACTCGCGCGCCTGCTTCAGGAGCCGGCGCGGGCGCATTAGGCCGTAGTCGCTGCCCAGCAGGATGTGCTCCGCGCCCACGAGCGATGCCGCTACCGTGAACACGTCCCGGGTGTAGAGGTACGGTGACGCAGCCGAGTCGAAGTACACGTTGCGGAGCGAAGCCTTGACCTCCGGCATCAGCGCATAGAACGGCAAGCCGCCTCCCCAGTGCGCCATGACGATCACCGCGTCAGGGTAGTTCAGCGCCAGCTTCCAAAGTGACTCCGGCCGAACGCTGCCCTTGCCCGGGTACAGGTGCCCCACCGGCTCAGAAGAGTGAGTGGTGACGATCAGCCCGCGCTCATGGACGGCCTCCATCAACGGCACCATCACGCCGGCGTCGCCGACGTCGTATGCCTGCGTGTCTGGATGCAGTTCACCCACGCCTCGGAGCCCAGCGGCAGCGCATCTGGCAGCCTCATCCGCGGCTGGTGGGCCCCACGCCGGATTTACGCCGGCGAAGCCTACTAGCCGGCGGCCGTGCTTCCCGACGCACTCGATCAGGTAGTCGTTTGTGTCGCGGGCAAGTCCGATGTCGGTCCAGCCCATTCCCATCACTACGGCGACGTCAACGCCGTCCTCGTCCATCACCGCGATCAGGTCATCGACGTCCGCCATGGAAGCCCGGGGATCGCCGTAAAGCTCACCGAAAGTGCGGTCCCTGTCCACGTATCGTTCCCGCTGGTCTCGCAACCACGGCGGAAAGATGTGAGTGTGAAAGTCGACAATCATGTGCGGGATCGAAGCATGTCCCAGCTCACCTGGCTCAGCATCCAGTCATGGTGGCGCCATCGGCGACCCGGGAGCGATTCAGCTGGCCACCGGCCTGTCGTAGTCGTCCTGGTAGCGCTGGATGTCGTCCTCGCCCAGGTAGCTGCCAACCTGGACCTCGACCACTTCCAGCGGCTGCTCTCCGTCGTTTCTGAGACGGTGAATTGTGCCCTTGGGTACGTAGGTCGACTCGTTCTCACTGAGCTGAAACAAGTCGTCGCCCCTTTGCACCGTGGCTACGCCACTGACTACGACCCAGTGCTCGGAGCGTTGCCTGTGGGACTGCAGTGAGATGGATGCGCCAGCGTCAATCGTAAGGTGCTTGACCTGATAGTTGGCGCCGGTTTCCAGGATCTGAAAGCTGCCCCAAGGACGGTGGACTTTCAGGTGCACCGCGTACTCAGGCCTCTTCAACTCCCTTAGTTCCTCGACCAGCTGCTTGACGTCCTGATCGCGGTCCCTGCGCGCCACGAGAACTGCGTCTGAGGTTTCGATCACGGCAAGGTCCTCGACGCCCACTGCCGCCACCAGCCTGTCCTGCGATATGATCAGATTGTTCCTGGAACCGTCCGTGTAGATGTCTCCTCTGGTGACGTTGCCCTCCTTGTCCGGCTCGCCCCTCGCCCACAGTGCCGACCATGCCCCAACGTCCGACCACCCCGCATCCAGTGGCACGACCACATGGCTGGTCTCCCCCGAACCCGCCGAAGGCTCCATGACGGCGTAGTCGATCGAATCGCTCGGACATTGCGCGAACAGGTCGAAGTCTGGACGGTAGAACTTGTCGTCGCTACGACCGCTTCCGAATGCCTGTGCCACCGCCTCCGCGATGTCCGGCCTGTGCCGGACCAGTTCCGATTTCCATACGGACGCGAGCATCATGAAGATGCCGCTGTTCCACAGGTACTGGCCTGCCTTCACGTACTCGGCGGCGGTCGCCTCATCCGGCTTCTCCACGAACCTCGTCACTTCGCGAGGCGTGAGGGGACCATCGGAACTTGCAGCCGGGTCGCCCATTCGAATGTACCCGTAGCCCGTCTCCGGCCCTCTGGGCACAACCCCAAACGTGACGAGCGAGCCATTCGCGGCAAGCGGGGCTGCGGCGCTGACGGCGCCTTGGAACGCCGCCACATCCTGGATGACATGGTCGGACGGCATCACCAGCATGAGGTGGTCGCCGTCTTTGACCTGCGCGGAGAGGTGCTCGGCGGCCAGGGCAACCGCGGGCGCCGTGTTCCGACCCGCAGGCTCGAGAATCAGCACGGCGAATGTCCGCCCGATCTCGCCAAGTTGGCCTGCGACAAGGAAGCGATGGTCTTCGTTGCTGACCATTATGGGGCTTTCCGCGCCGTCCATGCCGTCCAGCCTGACGACCGTCTCCTGAAGCAGCGACCTCTCTCCAAGCAACGCGTGGTACTGCTTGGGATACTCCTGGCGGGACAGCGGCCATAACCGGGTGCCCCCTCCCCCCGCTAGTATGATCGGATGTATTTTCATGTAGAGTTCAAGCCAACGGGTCCCTGGGTCAGGCCCGTATCAACTGCTTCATCCGCCCATTGCCCGGAGTTCGTGAAGTTCCCCTATGCCGGAATCCGCTCCTGGTCCCGCAGGATCACGTGCGCCGCGTTGTGTCCCGGCGCGCCAGTGACCTCGCCCATCGGGTGCGTGCCCGCGCCGCACATATAGAAGTTCCGGATCTCGGTCCGATACGGTTGCCTCTGCGATAGAAGCTGGTTGGGGACCATGTCAAGGTGCCTGATGTTGCCGTCAGTCATTCCCACCCGGGTCTCGATGTCAATCGGCGCCTGCACCGTGTGCTCCACGATGCTGTCCCGGAAGTTCGGCGCGTACTGCGTAAGAACGTCGATGATGTGATCGCCGACCTCGTCACGTCGCTGGTCCCAGGACCCTTCGGCCAGGTGCGGCGGGTAGAACAGCGTCCAGATTGACATGACATGACCTTCACCGCGCACGAGGCCCGGCTCCGCGGTTGAGGTTAGCTGGATCGACATCATCGGATGCTGGGACGGTTGGCCGGCCGCGCATGCGTCCCAGCTAGCCTGGTGGTACTCCACCGAGGGCATAATGTTCACATAGGTGATGGCGTTCCGGTCGTAGTCATCGCCAAGGTATCGGGAGAAGTCCGGCAGCTCGCGGAGCCCGGCGAGGAACTTCACACAACCCGCCTGCGTCTTCCAGCGCTTCAGCCTCCGATGTGTCTCGGAGCTTACCTGGTCGGGCTCGAAGAGCGTGGAGAACGTGCGCTTCGGGTCTGCGTTGCAGACAACCAATCCCGCTCTGATCTCCTCGCCGCCGGCCAGCCTCACGCCCTTTGCCTCGCCGTTTTCAACGATCACCTTCTCGACGATGGCCCTTGTGCGAATCTCGGCCCCCCGGCTTCGCGCGGACTCTGCGATGGACTGCGATACGGTGCCCATGCTCATCCGCGGGATGCCCTGGTCTTCCGGCCTGTTGAACTGGCTGCACTTGAACAGTGCTATTCCGAGCATGGAGCCGGGAGTGGACGGATCGCACTCGATGTTGTGGGTCATTGCGTGCGCCTTGACCCTCTCGTCCTCGAAGTAGTGCTCCACCAGGTCTATGTAGCTCCACGTCAGAAGCTTCTCGAGGACGTCTTCCTGCCTTGAGCCCCGCACTCCTTCCGCCAACTCACCGATCGTCGGAGGCTCCTTCAGGTAGAACGGATCGAGGATCGCCGCGGCCTGGTCCCAGAAGTCGAGCCAGTCGGGATAGTTCCGCGCGTCATGCTCGGACAGCTCCCTGATCTGGTTGATCGTGTCCAACTGGTCCCGAACGTCCGGCCCGCCGATGTATGACCCGTCCGGGAAAGGGTGCAGCCTGCTGCTGATCCTGCCCCGTGCGCCTGCCTCCGTGAACTCGAAGCCGTACTCCCTCAGCTTTAGGTCGTCGATGACCTTGCCGCGGAGAGCATGCACTACGTATGAGCACATCGGCCCCTGGAATCCTGGCGCGAACTCGTCCGTGGTGACGGCGCCGCCGATTTTGTCGAGCCGTTCCAGGACAAGCACGGACATTCCTTCGCCGGACAGGTAGGCGGCCGTCACCAGGCCGTTGTGGCCTGCGCCGATCACAATCGCGTCGTAAGCGCCGTTTGCCATGGCTGTGTCTCCAAGGGGCAGATTGCTACGTTCGCAAGATACAGAACGGTACCCCTTACTTCAATCCCGTACGCTCGGCGCTAGCAGCCATCAACTGCCTGATACAATGCCCTCAACCTCGCGCGGTCCGGAAGCCTCATCCGGCCGTGCTCGGAGACGGGCCATGACCACCATCGATGATGACCTGACCTCTGAAACGCTGCTGTGGATGTACGAGACCATGGTCACCATCCGCAGCTTCGAAGAAGAAGCGAAGCGCCAGGCTGACGCGGGCAAGCTGCGGGGAATGCACTCCTCTGTCGGCCAGGAGGCTGTTCCCACCGGCTTCTGCGCCCACCTGCGCGACGACGACTTCGTCCTGGGTACGCACCGCAGCCATCATCACTGCATCGCGAAAGGCGTTGACGTGAACGAGATGATGGCGGAGCTCATGGGAAAAGCCACCGGCACCAACAAGGGCAAGGGCGGCACCATGCACATCGCCGACATAACCAAGGGCATGCTCGGCGCCAACGGCGTTGTTGGCTCCAACATCCCCGTGGCCACAGGTGTGGCACTCTCCGCCAAGGTGCGGGGGACCGACCAGGTCAGCGTGGTCTTCTTCGGCGACGGCGCGGTGGGGCAGGGGGCGCTCTACGAGGCGATGAACCTGGCTTCGATCTGGAAGCTGCCAATCGTCTTCGTCTGCGAGAACAACATGTACGCTGAGTCCACGTCCGTCGAGTACTCGGTCGCCGGAGAGTCGGTGGCCGCCCGTGCCTTCGGCTTCGACATGCCCGGCGTCACGGTTGACGGGCAGTCCGCCGTAGAGATGCACGCCGCTGCCAGGGAGGCCGTGGACAGGGCGCGATCCGGTGCGGGCCCGACGCTAGTGGAGGCCAAGACGTACCGCTACCAGGGCCACTTCGGTGCGGACGATCCGCTGAGGTACCGGACGAAGGAGGAAGAGGAGTACCACCGCAACCGGGACTGCATCGCAGGCCTCCGGTCATACATCGTGCACTACGAGTACGCAACCGAGGAGACGCTCGACGAGCTCGACGCCAAGGCCGCGCAGGCCGTCGCGGACTCCGTCACATTCGCAGAGGACAGCCCGTATCCTGATGCCGAGGAACTGGTCACAGACGTTTACTCTGGCTGACGCAGGCGTCACCGTGCAATAGAGGAGAAATGATCGAAGTGGCTGATTTTCTGGACACTCCATTAATTTCGCTTTATCTAAATAGGATTATCAAGAACGCGAAGAGTGAACTCGTCCTGATAAGTCCGTACTTGCAGATCAATCCTCTTGTCAAAGGGCTTCTCGAGGGCAAAGACAGAGAAGAAAGGGACAAACTCAGTGTTCCGTCGTCGGGCGGAGTACTTGCAGGTGTAAGGAATCTAGTTGAGCCGTTGCTCAGACCTAGAGTCGATATCCATGTAGTATTCGGGAAGCGAAACCTAAAGCCGAAGGAACGCGAATGGTTTGAGTCCTTAACCTCAATTAAGATCAGCTTTTGCAAGAATCTTCATGCGAAGTGCTATCTGAACGAGAAGTGGGCCATCGTGACTTCGATGAACCTTCACCAGTTCTCAGAGCAAAATAACCGCGAAATGGGGATACTCGTATCCCGTCAACGTGACATTGAACTGTACAAAGCGATTCGCAAGGAAGCGCGTGAGATTGAGGCAGAAAGTGAAGTCGTCCGCAAGCCCGTTGTAGTTGTACAGAATGACGAAGACATGGAGAGTTCAGATCCAGCGGGGGACCTGACGAATTCCGGTGTCACCAAAGTTGGCTTCTGCATTCGGTGCAAGATTGACCTTCCCGCAAATCCAGCGAAGCCGTACTGCGAGCCCCACTACAGGATATGGGAGAGGTATGGGAACGAGGATTACAAGGAAAAATACTGCCACACGTGCGGAGAAGAACAGATATCCACGATGAAGAAGCCCGTGTGTCCGACCTGCTATCGCAAATACAAGAATGTCTTGGAGTTCCCAGCCGCATAGGCGTGACAGCGCGCACAACAACGGAGCACTCCCATGACCCAAACCAACAGAAACCTGACCTACACCCAGGCCATCAACGAGGCGCTCCACCAGGAGATGGAGCGGGACAAGTCCGTCATCGTCATGGGCGAAGACATCGCGGGCGCGCCCGGACGACCCGGCATGGAGGACGCCTGGGGCGGTCCGATGAAGATGACGCGCGGCCTCATCCACAAGTTCGGGCCTGAGCGCGTTCGGGACACGCCGATCTCAGAGGCCGGGTTCATCGGCGCGGGCGTCGGCGCCGCCGCAACGGGGCTCCGCCCGGTGGTCGACCTGATGTTTATCGGCTTCTTCGGCGTTTGCGGAGACCAGATCATCAATAACGCGTCCAAGATGCGGTACATGTTCGGCGGCAAGGTCCAGATCCCCCTGACGATCATGACAAACATCGGCGCCGGCTCCAGTTCCGCCGCCCAGCACTCTGAGTCGCTTTACTCGGTCTTTTCACATTTCCCCGGCCTCAAGTGCGTGGTGCCCTCAAACCCTTACGCGGCCAAGGGCCTCTACCTTTCGGCGATAAGGGCGGACGATCCGGTGATGATCTTCAACCACAAGATGCTCATGGGCATGCGGGGCGACCGGCACGTCCCCGAGAACGATTACGAGGTCCCCATAGGCCAGGCCTACATCGAGCGCGAGGGCTCGGACGTTACGCTCGTTGGCATCGGGTACACGACGGTCGTATGCAAGCAGGCGGCCGAAGCGCTCGCTCAGCAGGGCCACTCGGCCGAGGTCGTGGACCTGCTCTCAGTGTCGCCGCTGGACGAGGAGACGGTGTTGGAGTCCGTGCAGAAGACGCGCCGCGTGGTCATAGTTGACGAGGACTACCCCCGGTGCAGCGTCGCCTCGGACGTTTCGGCGCTTGTGGCAGAGCAAGCCTTCGATTACCTGGACGCGCCGCCCGTACGCGTTACTCCGCCGCACACGCTGGTCCCATACAGCATGCCCCTTGAGGAACTGTTCATGCCGAACAGGGACAGGGTTATCGAGGCGGCGCTGTCCGTCCTGGAGTGAGGAGTGTCAGGCCCTGACCGGCGTGTTCGCTCCCGGGAGTCCGTGAGGATATGGCAACTCCGATAGTCATGCCCAAGCTCGGGATGCTGATGGTGGAGGGCGCCGTCAATCGATGGCTGAAGTCTCCCGGCGATTTCGTGGAGTCGGGCGAAGCCGTAGCCGAGATCGAGACCGAGAAGATCAACTACCAGCTCGAAGCCACCGGCTCGGGAACCCTTCACACAATGGTCTCCGAGGGCACGGTGGTCGCTGTGGACGGCGTGCTGGGATACCTGGTGGAAGCCGGCGAAGCCCCACCGGTGCCCGTCGAGCAGCCACCGGAAGCACCCCAGGCAGCGACAGCCGAGCCGGCCCCGCAGCTCGCCCGAGCCGCGTCCGGCGAATTCACTCCTTCCACTCCAGGCGCGCGCCGCCTCGCGAGAGAGCTTGGCATCGACATCGCGACAGTGACCGCCACGGGGCCGCGCGGCCGCGTGGTTGAAGCGGACGTGCAGGCGTACGCGGACCGCAAGCCACAGCCGCGCCCGGACGAGCCTGCCCGCAGCGAGCCGCTCTCGGGCATGCGCCAGGCGGTGGCGAGCCACATGCTGCACAGCATCACGTCTACCGCCCAGCTTACGTTCTTCCTCGAAGTTGACGTCACGGACCTGCAGCGTCTCCGGCGGGAGGTATCCGAGGGCGCGCTCACCATCGGCCTCGGGCACGTGCTGATGAAGGCCTGCGCCGAGACCTTCCGCTGGACGCCCCAGCTCAACACCGTCCTGCAGAACGGCCAGATACTGCACTTCGACAGCGTGAACATCGGGTTTGCGGTGGCGCTGGAGGAGGGTCTCCTGACGCCGGTTGTGCACGATGTGCAGGACAAGTCTGTCGTACAGATCGCCAGGGAAGTGCAGGACCTCACGGCGAGGGCCACGGGCGGCAAGATGCACGCCAACGACCTCGCCGGCGCAACGTTCACGATCAGCGTTCTAGGCACCGTGGACGGCTTCACGCCGATCCTCAGCTCCGGGCAGAACGCCCTTCTGGGCGTCGGACGTTCCATCGACAAGCCGGTTGTGCGCGGCGGTGAGATCGTGGTCCGGGAGATGTGCACGCTGAGCCTCACCGTGGACCATCAGGTCGTGGACGGTGCGGTGGCCGCCGCGTTCCTTCGCCGACTTCAGAGCTTCGTCGAGCGGCCGTCCCGGCTGTTCGCGTAACGCGAGAGCAGGTCCGGACCTCTTGAAGTTCGCCAGACTCGGCAGGACCGGCCTGGAAGTTTCCCGGCTTTGCCTCGGCACGAACATGTTCGGCGCGGGCTACGTGGACGCGGAGCGCGCATTGGCGGTGTTCGCGTCGGCCTTCGACGCCGGAGTCAACTTCATCGACACGGCCGACATGTACCACGACGGTCTGTCCGAGGTGGCCGTCGGCAGGGCGGCGGCCGGGCGCAGGCATGACGTCGTCATCGCCACCAAGGGCGGCATGAGGATGGGGACTGGCGTGAACGACGTCGGAGCGTCCCGGAGACATCTGACCAAGGCCATCGAAGGCAGCCTGAGGCGGCTCAACACTGACTACATCGACCTTTATCAGGTCCACCAGTGGGACCCGACGACGCCTCTGGAAGAGACCATCTCCACACTCGATCAGCACGTTAGAAACGGCAAGATCCGATACCTTGGCTGCTCGAACTACGCCGCGTGGCAGCTTTGCAAGGCGCTGTGGACGAGCGATCGCATGGGCTTCGAGCGGTTCGAGTCGGTCCAGCCCGCGTACAATTTCTCCGTTCGGGAGCCGGAAGGGGAGCTGTTTCCCCTCTGCGAGGACCAGAACCTGGCTGTTCTGCCTTACCAGGTGTTCATGGGCGGCGTGCTCACCGGAAGATACTCAGGCGACGGCCCACCACCGTCCGAGACCCACATGAGCGCGAGGCACTCGAACACCGCGAGGCGGTTGTACTGGAACCGTGACCACTTCGACATGGCTGAGCGGCTTGATGAGATCGCCAGGGGCGCCGGTCAGTCGCCCACAGCGCTTATACTTGCGTGGACGCTATCCAAGCCGCCGGTTACTTCTGTGATCGCCGGGTCGAGCCGGCCTGAGCAGATTGCCGAGAATGCCCGGGCAACCGAACTGGAACTGCCGGACGATATACTTGCCCTGCTCGACGGGCTGGGGACTTGCAAGTAGCCGGGAATCAGGGCCGGTCCCTCGATCGGCTTGGCAGATAGCTCGTCGCAAGGAGTTGACATGGAATCAACAGTCTTGGTCTTGATTGGCGCCGCCCTCTTCTGCCAGTCATGGCACGTCTTGGATACCGAGGCAGACAGAAGGTCCCTGGGAACTGTGACTGGTCTCCTGGGCCTGATGGCCTTGGCGGTCGTGGCGTTCGACGGCGCTTTTATTCCCTCTGTGCTCACCACTGATGGCGCCGGCGATGCACTAATCCACCCCTTGGCGGTGTCGGCCGCAAACAATCTGCTGAACGCTGTTGTTGTTGTCTGGGGCGTCTATGCGGTGGCCACCGCTGTCAACATGCTGTTCGACCTCGACGATCGTGCGGTGGGCATGTACACGGGAATCGTCACTGGGGTCACGTTTGTCGCGTTCATCTACTACGTCATCGAGCTGAGGGACAGGTACGGTGAGGCAGTCTGGATCGGGCTCTGGCTTGCCATGCTAGTCCTCGCGCTCATTGGCTGCCTCGTGGTGGCCTACCAGGCCCTCCGCTTCCGAATACTCCAGACCGCCGTCGGCTGGTCAATGATGGTCGGCGGAGGCGGTGTGGCGCTGATTGGCGCTTTGATTGCCTCGGAGGTGATCCTGGTCAAGCTATAGAGGACGCTGAGTCCGTTGGCTCGCCCACTTCACGCCGGCTGGAGTCCACCGTAGTCCCAACGCCGCTGGTGTGCCTCAGCCAGCTTGCGAAGCCTTTCCTGAAACGACTCGCTTCTCAGCCGCTCGGTGGTCATGATCAGGGCGTCCTCGCGGTTGTCGGAGTAGTAGCCCTTGCGGACTCCACGGGTCTCAAACCCGTACTTGACGTACAGGTTCTGCGCGATCTCGTTGGATACCCTCACCTCCAGCGTCGCGGCGCCCCGGCACTTGGCCGATGCCTGCCTCAGGGCCTCAATCAGGAGTAGTTCGCCCACTCCCATGCCTCGATAGCGCTCCCGGACCGCGACGGTGACAATGTGTGCGTCGTCGGCCATGTACCAGAGTCCCAGCAAGCCTGCCAGGAACTGCGTCGGCGGCTCGCGGTACTGCTCCATGAGACCGCTGAGAACACGCCTGCTCAAGTCGGACACCGTACCAATTAGCCCGCCGCCCTGCGGGACAGGATGTGTAAAGCCGGGCCCGGCCTCCGCATCGATTGCCTCGCAGGCTACGAGGTAGCTTGAGATTGGCCGTCTGAACTCGCTGCGGAAGGACGTCCTGGGGAACATCGTCGGAAAAGCCTCCCGCTCGATCTCTTCGCACTGCGAGATATCCTGCTCCCTCAGTGCTCGAACGGCGAAGCGCGCTCCTTGCGAGCAGGGTCGCATTGTCGATTCCGTCTTCATTGCGACGCGCCCGCAACCTGCAGAGACTCGCGACCCTCCCAGGTCAGCCGGCGACCGAACGCAGCCGCCAGCTCATCCGCGAGCGGCCGAACGACGTCGTGGACAGCGACCGGCCGTCCCAGCTCCGCGGCCATCGAGGTCGCCCGCGCGTCCGGATCGCCGCACTGCACGATGTGGTCGAAGTAGGTCAGGTCCGGGTCGACGTTCAGTGCAACACCGTGCGTTGTGACGCCCCGACTCACCCGCAGGCCTATCGCCGCTATCTTGGCGCCGTCGGTCCAAACGCCCGTTGGCCGGCTCTCGTTGGAAGTCGAGATTCCAAACCGGGACAGCGTCGCGGCCACGCCGCGCTCCAGCGCTCGCACGAACGCGAGTGGGCCGTCGAACACCGGCCGCAGCCGGACTATCGGATAGCACACTATCTGGCCCGGCCCGTGGTATGTCGCCTGCCCGCCCCTGTCCACGCTCAGCACCGGCACCGAGGCGCGACGCAAGCCGCCTATGAAGTTGCTGGCCTCGGACAGCGCGGCCCGACGGCCCAGCGTGTACACGTGTGGGTGCTCCACAAACAGCAGCGTACTTTCTCTTGCGCCGCTCGCGATCTCTGCAGAGAGCCGTCGTTGGAATGCGAGTGCTTCGTTGTACTCGATCATGCCCAGATCGATTGCGGCGCAGGCGAGTGTTGAACTCCCATTCGCTGCGTCCCGGTATCTAAGAGAGGTTGCCACGGCTAGATTCTATCAAGTCGAAGTGGAGTGGCTAAAGCGGCAATCGGTGGGACCAGTTGACCAAAGCCCTGCGAAGTTATGTCAATTATAGATTGGCGCTTTGTGACCCGAAATCATCTGGCAGCAGCTTCCCCGGCGAGAATAGTCTGGCGGCCATGTCTAAGACTTGTATTAGACAGATGTGCGCATTTACCGCCGCTCTGGCGATCGCTGCAAGCCTGGCGATCGCCCTTCAGGAGTCGTCGGTATGGGCGGACGGCGAGGCTTGCGTTGATGTCATAGACACGGAGCTTGGGACCTGGATTCTCTACCTAGAGACCACGGGCGACCACATGGTGAAGGGTGAGGACGTCAAAGCCGATGGCGCGGGCGTCGTGATTAACAGTGTGACCCAGATAGACAACACCTTTGACTACATGGGCCATGCAATCGTAACTCTCCCTGCCAATCACAAAGTGTACAAAGTCAAGTACAACGTTACGGATATTTCTTCGAGGCTCTGGTTCTGCTTCCACGAGTCAATTGGCTTCTGGAATCCGATCTCCTTGGAGAACTGGCACTCTTACTACGACAATTCCGATTCTGGAATCCAAGGCTCTGATGACAGTGGCAATAGTGACGATGGAAACTCCAACGTTGGCAACAACAACGTAGGTAACACCAACACGAACAAAAACCCGGGAAGCAATAGCGTCAACACCATTAGCAACAACGTCGGCAACAACAACGGCGGCACCGGGAACAACGACGGCGGCACCGGCAACAACGACGGCGGCACCAGCAACAACGACGGCGGCACCAGCAACAACAACGGCGGCACCAGCAACAACAACGACGAGAACAACAACGACGGCGGCGACGACCCGAACTCTGACACTCAGGCGACGTCTACAACGCCGATCTCACCCATCTCAGAGCAGGCCACTTCCACGGCAACTACAACTATCGAGAAGACGGCGACATCGACCAAGCGCTCCTCGAACCAGGAATCATCGGAACTGAAGTCGGCCCAGTCGAAATCCGAGACGACGTCCGTGAGTACGAAGAGTGAGACCACGACCTCCGGCTCGACAAGCGCGATCACGAAGCCCACTCCTGTGCCGACAACAACGCCGAAGCCTCCATACACAGGCGACGCCAATTGGTCCGGACTGCTCTTCGTAGTTGGAGGCCTGTTACTGGTTGGCGGGCTAGTGATGTTCAACCTGCGCTTCGCACCCGCGCAGACATGGGCCGACCGCCGTGGAACGCGTCCCATGCAATTCCTGAGCTGGTAGAGCAGGGATGGTCATGCGCTCAGCCGCATTTCGCTGCCTGGGCCACGCTCTTGCCGCAAGCAGCGCGGCACCATTCACCGGGCCATTCCTCCTAGTACGTCAAACCCTTGCGGGCCGCCTTAAGTCAAAGTACCATCGGTAGGTTAGACCTCATCGGCGCCCGAGCTTAGTCTCGCGCGTACCCCCTCAGGAGGTTCCCCCACCCCCGGTAGATGCAGATAATTCTCAGAATCCTGGTTATAGCCCTGCGCCACAAGTGGCGCTTGTTGTTTGCATACACGGCTCTTGCGGGAGCCACGTTGTCCTATCTGTACCTGCCCCGGCTGTTCGGCAGAGCTATAGACCAGGTAGACCAGATGCTGCGGGAGGGCGACCTGTCTCTCGCGGTGATCACCACAACGGTCACCCTTATCCTGGGCATCAGCATAGTTCGCGGCCTGTTCGCGTACTTCCAGCAGTATCTTGGCGAGGCGCTTAGCCAGGACGTTTCATACGACCTCCGCAACTCGTTCTACGACAAGATCCAGCACCTCAGCTTCGGCTTCCACGACCGGTATCACACCGGGAACCTGATGTCCCGCGCTATAACGGACGTCGAGAACATTCGCATGTTCATCAACATGGGTGTCATGCGTACGCCGTACTTCCTGATTCTCTTCGTAGTGGTGGCGGTGCTCCTGCTGCGAATGGACTGGCAGCTCGGCCTGATCAGCCTGGGATTCATGCCGGTGGTCATGATCCAGTCGGCGGTTGTACGGCTGCAGATGCGCCGGCTGTGGCTGCTCGTCCAGGAGATGATGGCCGAGCTCAACACGGTCCTGCAGGAGAACCTGACCGGCATCCGTGTGGTCAAGTCCTTCGCCTCGGAGGACTACGAAGAGCGAAAGTTCAACAAGCACAGCCAGGATGTCGCCGAGACCACGGTCAGGGCCGAGCGCATTCGTGCGGCAAACACCGCGTTTATGTCGTTCACGTTCATGGTCGCGCTTGGCCTCATCCTGTGGTTCGGGGGGGAACGCGTCATTGACGGCCGCCTGACCCCTGGCGAGCTTGCGCAGTTCATCTTCTACATGCAGATACTGTCCATGCCCGTTCGGATGATCGGGTGGATGGTCAACTCCTACGCCAGGGCCGCGTCGGCGGGTCAGCGCCTTTTCGAGATTCTCGACTACGAGTCTCCTGTGAAGGACAAGGAGAACGCCATTGCCATGCCGCGCACAAGCGGACACGTGCGTTTCGAAAACGTCTCGTTCGGGTACGATACCAGCGGAAACGTGCTCGAAGGCATAGACCTCGATGTCGCGCCGGGGCAGGTGATAGCGCTCCTGGGCGCGCCCGGAAGCGGCAAGAGCAGCATCGTGAACCTCGTGTCGCGGTTCTATGATCCGACCGAAGGACGCGTAACGATCGATGGCATTGACGTCCGTGACACCACACTGGAGTCGCTGCGGCGCAACGTCGGAATGGTGCAGCAGGACGTGTTCCTCTTCGCCGAAAGCATCAGGGACAACATCGCATACGGCCGCGAAGACGCGCCAATGGACCTCGTTGTTCAGTCGGCCAAGGTGGCGCAGCTTCACGACTTCATCGATACGCAGCCGCAGGGCTACGAGACCCCTGTGGGAGAGAGGGGCACCACCCTCTCAGGCGGGCAGAGGCAGCGCCTGGCGATTGCCCGCGCAGTCCTGCTCGATCCTCCGATCCTCGTCCTCGACGACTCCACGTCCAGCGTGGATACGCGCACCGAGGAGCGCATCCGGCAGGCGATGGAGTCCGTCATGCAGAACAGGACCACCTTCGTAATCGCCCACCGGCTGAGCACGGTGCACAAGGCGGACCAGATTGTCGTGCTTCAGAACGGCCGGATCGCTGAGCAGGGCACGCACGGCGAACTTCTCCAGAAGGATGGACTGTACAAGGAGATTTACGACCTGCAACTAAGGCCACAGGAAGAGGTCATGCTGGAGGTGGATGTCACCGCGCCAGGCGCCGGGAGGTATGCCACAACATGATGATGTGGGGATTCGGCCGGGCAAGCCGCGGGCTTCCGGACGAAGAGGTGTTCGGCACCGTTTACAACCCGCGCGTCATCCGCAGGGTGATGCCTTACGTAATGCCGTTCAAGTACCTGTTGATCGTCTCTGTGGTGGCGATGCTGCTGTTCAGCGGCACTATGGTGGCAGTTCCCTATCTCCTGAAGATCGGCATCGACGACTACATAACCGCAGGGAACTTCGGAGGCCTCACGATCATCGCCGGGCTGCTGATCGGCAACGCCTTCCTGAACTGGGGCACCAACTACACCCAGCAGGTCGCAATGACTAAGGTCGGAGAGGGCATCCTGTTCAGCCTTCGCAGGGACATGTTCGCCCACTGCCAGAAGCTGTCGCTCTCCTTCTACGACAGGACCGAGATCGGCAGGATCATGTCACGCGTGCACGGCGATGTGGCTCAGCTCCAGGAAGTCATGTGGGTCATCATCATGACCCTGGGGGACGTGCTCACTCTGATCGGCATCGTGGTAGCCCTGCTGATAATGAACCTCAAGCTCGGCCTCATCACCATGAGCGTGCTGCCCGTGCTTGTCGTAGTCATGGCCGTGTGGCAGCCCTTCGCCGTACGTGCATTCATGCGCGTGCGCACTGCGATCTCCATAGTCAACTCAGCCTTTAACGAGAACATCCAGGGCGTGCGCGTTGTGCAGAGCATGAACCGCCAGGAAAGCAACCTCGTCACATTTGACGGCCAGAACAAGACGCATCACGACGCCGCCCTGGGCGCAAGCCAGATGTCGGCTACTCTGATGCCCGCAGTGGACATTCTGACGGCGGTCGCTGTCGGCCTCGCCATCTTCTTCGGCGCCCGCATGATCACCGACGACGCCCTGGAGATCGGCGTGCTAATCGCCTTTGTCCTTTACGTCCAGCGCTTTTTCGACCCGATCCGCAACATGACGATGCAGTACACCATGCTCCAGCGAGCCATGGCATCCGGCACTAGGATATTCGATCTCCTTGACGCTCCGGTCACCCTCGTTGACCGCCCGAATCCGACTCGCATGACCGAGGTCAAGGGAGACATCGAGTTCAAGAACGTGAACTTCAGCTACCTGCCCGAGGAACCGGTCCTTGTGGATGTCAACGTCCACATCCAGCCGGGCGAGACGGTGGCCATCGTTGGGCCGACGGGCGCGGGCAAGACTACGTTCGTTTCGCTGCTGTCTCGCTTCTACGACGTACCTGAAGGCCAGGGCGCAATTCTTGTCGATGGGCATGACGTGAGGGACATCGAAAGAAGCTCCCTTGCTAGCAGGCTCAGTATGGTCCTGCAGGAGCCGTTCCTCTTCTCCGGCACCGTCAGCGAGAACATCAAGTACAACAACGCCAACTACGTCACCGACGACGATATGGTCAGGGCCGCCACCGCCGTAGGAGCTCACGACTTCATCATGGAACTGGAAGACGGTTACGAGACCTATCTCCAGGAACGCGGCATGAACCTCAGCGTCGGCCAGAGGCAGTTGATCAGCTTCGCCCGCGCCATCGTCGCCGATCCCAGCATTCTCGTCCTGGACGAGGCCACCGCCAACATCGACAGCCACACGGAGATGCTGATCCAGCGCGCGCTGCAGCAGTTGCTGGAAGACCGCACCGCAGTCGTGATCGCGCACCGCCTCTCGACAATCCGAGGCGCGGACAAGATCATCGTGCTCAACCAGGGCCGCGTTGAAGAGGTCGGCAACCACGACGCCCTCATGGCGCAGGACGGCCTGTACGCCCACCTCTACCGCATGAACTACGCCGCCATCGAAGCCCCGCTGGAGGCTGGCGCGTAGCTCCCCTCAAGCGGTGTGTTTGGCGGCTTGCTGAGAGTGCTGCGGCTAAGACTGTCTGAGGAAGAAAGCGGCATGCCAGACCCAGCGCCGGACCTCACCCCATCCGCACGTACTGCACCGCGACTCCAAGCCCGGGCGCCCGCGCCAGCCTTCCATCGGCCGTCAGCACCGGCACGCTGTAGACACGCGCCGCGGCCACGTAGAATGCGTCCATAGCGGTAACGTTTTGGTAGTGCTCCCAAGCCAGTGGAATCAAGTCTCGGTGAGAAATGCGTTGCACCGGCCATCTTGTCAGGTACTCCAAGGCCAGCAGAGCGCGCGGCTCCTCTAGGGCGCCTCGCAAGACCGCCCGGCGCAAGACAGACAACACTTCCACATCCATGACTTCGGGCGCTAGAGGGTAGTCGCCCTCGACGAGTCCCGCCACCGACAGCCCTAGCGGAGTTTTCAGCAGGTACTCGACCGCTATCGAGGCATCAACGACGTAGCGGCTCACTCCAAGTCCGCTTCGTATGAAGCCCGTTCTTCATGGAGCAGCACTGCTGCCGGCACGCCAAGATCTGTCTCGGGGGCCTCGGCAAGGCGCTTCTTCCACTCGAGCATGTCCAGCTCGCGTTCAATCGCCGCGAGCACGATGTCACTCATGCTGCGGTTGTCCGCGCGCGCGCAGCGGCGTAGGCGTTCGTGCAAGCCTGACGGCATATTCCTAACCTGTAAGTTTGCCATGCCATGAGTGTATCATGAACACTGCATGACAACAAGGGTTTACTCCCCGAACGGCAACTGCCCCTGAGGCGCCTCCCTCGTCCGGTCGGGCCCCGAGCCGTGGAACGGGTACTCGACTCCCAGGTGTTCATACGCGCGCAGCGTGGCCATCCTGCCACGGCTCGTGCGGTCTAGAAACCCGAGCTGCAGCAGATACGGCTCGTACACGTCCATGATCGTGTCCGCCTCCTCGCTGATTGAAGAGGCCAGCGTCTCCAGTCCCACAGGCCCGCCCTGGAATTTGTCGATGATCGAGTTCAGCACGCGGTGGTCGCTCACGTCCAGCCCCAGCTCGTCCACCTCCAGCATCCGCAGCGCGTCCCGCGCCGTGTCGCCGGTGATCACGTTGTCGGCCTCCACCTGTGCGTAGTCGCGCACGCGCCGAAGCAGCCGGTTGGCGACCCTCGGCGTTCCGCGAGAGCGACGCGCGATCTCCGACACGCCGTCGCCCTCCGATTCGACGCCCAGAATGCGGGCCGATCGCCCGACGATGCTGCGCATCGCCTCGTCGTCGTAGAACTCTAGCCTGTGTATCACCCCGAAGCGGTCCCGCAGCGGCGCACTGACCATCGCGTACCGCGTCGTCGCGCCTATCAGCGTGAACGGTTTGATCGTGAGGTTCATGCTGCGCGCCTTCAGCCCCTTGTCGATCACCCACGAAACGCGGAAGTCCTCCATGCCCCCGTACAGCACCTCCTCCACCACGCGGCTGAGGCGGTGCACCTCGTCGATGAACAGGATGCTGTTGTCTTCCAGCTTCGTGAGGATGGCGACCATGTCCCCGGGCCGCTCGATTGCCGGGCCGGATGTCGTCTTGATCTGCACTCCCATCTCGGCCGCCACTATGTTCGCGAGCGTCGTCTTGCCGAGGCCCGGCGGGCCATGGAGCAGCAGGTGGTCCAGCGGCTCGTCGCGCTGGAGCGCCGCCTTGATCGCGATGATCAGGTTCTCCTTGACCCGGTCCTGGCCCACATAGTCGGCAAGCCGCCGCGGCCTGAGCCCCGTGTCGGAGGCCATGTCCTCTACGTGAGGCTTGCCTGAGACAATGCGTTGAGTAGTCACTTCGGGCCTGTCATCGCTCGCATAACGTTTCGTCCGGCGTGGAGTTTGGCTGCGCTTCAAGGTACCACAACGCAACCCGGCCTGAGTACAGCGTAGCTGGTATAATCCGCTCACGCTTGGCCGTACGAGACACGTGTTCGCGCCCCCGGCGAGGCGCGCCGTTTCGACAACCGGCGGCTGAAGCGCGGAGTGACAACCTTGGTCAGCACCAACAAGTCTGAATGGCGCACTAACACGCTTGGGCCGCTTCAGAAGAGGTTCAAGGAACGCCAGGAACGCTTCGAGTCTACGTCCGGCATCGAGATCGACGGCCTCTACACGCCCGAAGACGTCGACGGGTTCGACTACGAGTCGGACGTCGGCTACCCCGGCGAGTTCCCGTACACGCGCGGTGTCCAGCCAAACATGTACCGCGGCCGCCTCTGGACCATGCGCCAGTACGCCGGCTTCGCCTCTCCGGAGGAGTCGAACCGCCGCTATCGCTACCTGCTTGAGGAGGGCCAGACCGGCCTGAGCGTCGCGTTCGACCTCCCCACCCAGATGGGTTACGACTCCGATCACCCGCTCGCAAGCGGCGAGATCGGCCGAACCGGTGTGCCCATCTCCAGCCTTGCCGACATGGAAGTGCTGTTCGACGGCATTCCGTTGGACAAGGTCAGCACGTCCATGACCATCAACGCTACCGCGTCCATTCTGCTCGCGCTTTACGTGGCCACCGCCAGGAAGCAGGGGGTGGAGCCGTCAAAGCTGAACGGCACCGTCCAGAACGACATCCTGAAGGAGTACATAGCCAGGGGCACGCACATCTTCCCGCCGGAAGGCTCCATGCGCCTGGTTACGGACGTCTTCAAGTACTGCAGCGTGGAGGTGCCGCTCTGGAACACGATCAGCATCAGCGGCTACCACATGAGGGAGGCGGGAGCCACCGCCGTGCAGGAGCTGGCATTCACATTCGCCAACGCCATCGCTTACGTGCAGGCCGCCATAGACTCCGGCCTGGATGTCGACAAATTCGCCGGCAGGCTCTCCTTCTTCTTCGTCTCCCAAAGCAACCTGCTTGAGGAAGTTGCCAAGTTCCGGGCCGCCCGCAGGATGTGGGCCAAAATAATGCGCAATAGGTTCGGAGCGGAGAACCGCCGCTCATGGACGCTCCGCTTCCACACACAGACGGCGGGCGTTAGCCTCACGTCGCGGCAGCCGGAGAACAACACGATTCGCTCGGCGCTACAGGCCTTGTCCGCGATCCTCGGTGGCACGCAGTCGCTCCACGTGAACTCGTGGGACGAGGCTCTTGCCCTGCCCACGGAGGAGTCGGCCCAGCTCTCGCTCCGCACCCAGCAGGTCATCGCGCATGAAAGCGGCGTCGCGGACACCGTGGACCCGCTCGCCGGTTCCTACTACATCGAGAACCTCACCAACAAGCTTGAGGAAGAAGCCTTCGCGTACATAGAGGAGATCGACCGCATGGGCGGCGCGCTTGTGGCCCTCGACAGCGGTTACCAGATGAACGAGATTCACGAGAGCGCATTTCAACTCCAGAAGCAGATTGAGGCCCAGGACCGCATCGTCGTCGGCGTAAATCGGTACGAGTCGGAAGACCCGCCAATACGCAAGCTGCAGACCATCGATCCCGAGCAGACAAAACGCCAGCTTGACCGGCTCGCCCGCGTCAAGAGGGACCGCGACGAGTCGGAGGTCGAGCGCACGCTGGAGCACCTCGCGTACACGGCGCGCTCGCAGGACAACACGATGCCCGCCATCCTCGCATGTGTGGAAGCGTACGCCACCGTCGGTGAGATCTCGGACGCCCTCAGGTCGGTCTTCGGCGAGCAGGGCGAGTTCAGCACATTCTGAGGAGCGGCCCTTGTCTGAAGCCCCAGTCTGCGTAGCCAGGCACGTCAATCACGTTGCGCTCGTCGTAAACGACATGGACGAGACGCTAGACTTCTACCGCAAGACCTTCGGAGTCGGCTCCGCGGTGATGGAGGAAGTCCCTGACCAGGGCGTGCGCGCCGCCGTCGTCAGGATCGGCGGAACGCTTCTCGAACTGATCGAGCCCACCGACCCGACGAGCGGCGTCGCAAGATATATCGAGAGGCGCGGCGAGGGCATGCACCACATCTGCTTCGAGGTTGACGATCTTGAGGACACGCTGTCACGCTTGGATGACGCTGACGTGCAGCTCGTGGACAAGGTGCCTCGAAAGGGGCTGGTCGGCAACATCGCCTTCCTTCATCCCAGGTCCACACGTGGTGTGCTGATTGAACTCGTTGATGCCGACGGAGCAATGAGGTAGCAGGAATGGCAGACAACAGGATCAAGGTGCTCGTTGCCAAGCCCGGCCTCGATGGCCATGATCGCGGCGCGAAGATCGTCGCCCGTAGCCTTCGGGACGCCGGGATGGACGTAATCTACACTGGAATTCGTCAGACGCCTGATGACATAGTCGAGATTGCCAGGGAGCAGGGTGTCGACGCGCTCGGCCTCAGCATCCTGTCTGGCGCCCACATGGAGCTGTTCCCGCAAATCGTAGACAGTCTGGACGAGGCCGGCATGGGCAACCTGCCCATTGTCGCCGGCGGCATCATCCCCGAAGAAGACCGCCTCGCCCTTCGCGAGATGGGCGTCCTCGGCGTGTTCGGCCCCGGAAGCCCCACCAAAGAGATAGCCGACTTCATCTTCAACGCCGTCGCAGAAGCAAGACAACGCACAGCAGTCTGAACCAACACACTCTCCTAGGGGGACCATGACAACCCGCACTGCCAGAAGCGCCACCGACCTGGACCTGACCGACAGGAAGCTGCTCAACATACTCCAGTCGACGTTCCCGCTCGCCGAGCGGCCGTTCCTTGAGATGGGACAGGAGCTTGACCTCACCGAGGAGCAGGCCATCGAAGCGGTGAGCAGCCTCAAGGACCGCAACGTCGTTCGCCAGATCTCGGCGATCTTCGACACGCGCCGCCTCGGCTACAAGACCACCCTCGTGGCCATGCGCTTCGCCGACGAGGATCTCGATGCGGGCGCGCGAGTCATCAACGAGCACCCGGGAGTCAGCCACAACTACGCCCGCACCGGCCCGTTCAACCTCTGGTTCACGATCGCCGTGGCCCCGGACGAGAGCTTGGAGGACACGGTAGAGGAGATGTCCCGCCGCGCCGGCGCGGAGACATACCGCATGATGCCCACCATCCGCTTCTTCAAGATCGGCGTCAACTTTGACATGGTCAAGGAAGTTGGGAACGCCGCCTCGTTCAGCCCGGACGGCTACGGCAATGACGGCGCGAACCGCTCCAATGACGCCTGGAACAAGGTCGTCCCGGTGACCGAGTTCGAGAAGGACGTCATCCGCGAACTCCAGGAAGACGTCGACCTCGTCCCCCGCCCGTTCGACGGCATGGTTGACCGCCTTGGAATCTCACATCAGGAACTGTTCGATCTCGCCGCCGAATTCCAGGAGCGCGCCATCATGCGCAGGTTCAGCGCAGTGCTCCATCACCGCAGGGCCGGCTTCAGGGCCAACTCCATGGCCGTCTGGAACGTGCCTGAGGACAGGGCAGTAGAGGTCGGCGCAATCATGGCCGGCTCCAAGTGGGTCACTCACTGCTACCAGCGTCCCACCTTCCCGGACTGGCATTACACGCACTTCTCCATGATTCACGCAACCACCCGGGACGAGTGTGAGTCCGTCGCCAGACAGATCTCGGAGGCCACAGGCATAGACGACTACATGCTCCTCTACAGCACCCGCGAGTACAAAAAGACCCGCGTCCGCTACTTCGTCTAACGCCGCGCCCAACCCTCACCACGCCCGAGGCACTTGCCCCAAGCCCTTCGCCCTAATGCCGTCCTAAGCCTGACGAAGATGGCGCAGTCGAATGGGCCCGTCCCCAATTCCGCCGGAACGTTGCCTCCCAACCCGTTCACCCTGAGCTTGTCGAAGGGTCTTACGCAATGCAACGTACGCCCTCTGTCCCATTGGCCGAAGTCACCTTACATAGACCACATAGACCGTTCATCCTGACGCTGTCCTGAGCCTGACTGACGGGCTTGCCGAGTTGCAATACGCAGTCCGTCGCTGCCCCCATATCCGCCAGAACATTGCCCCCAATCCGTTCACCCTGAGCTTGTCGAAGGGTCTTACGCAAAACAACGTTCGCTCTGTCGCTACCGACGTCATGAGACCTATTGCCTGCTGAGAACGCGCGTGCTAAGATATCCGCATGCATGACCAACATCACATGAACGGGAATTCGGCGGTCCGACGCGCATCCCACGGCACCCTGCCCGAAGTCGCCTTTGGAACCACAAGACACTGTCACCTTTCATCTCGAATCGTTTTCATTTTCTTCTCTCTGTACCTAAAACGTACCCAAGAAGCACGATCCAGTCTCACCCTCCCAGCTATGAAAAGTTACAGAATGTGACGGAAAGAGACACTTTGCTCGGTTTTTCGCCCTCACCGCCCGGATTTCCAGGCTTGGTCACAGGGCGCAGGCTCCGGCGCAAGGCGCTACGTCCGCATCTCGCGTAACCGTTGAATTCGCGCACACCGCGTTCAATAATCAACGCACGTAAACTCACATGGGAACGCAAATTTGCCCAAATACTATCCCGTCTACCTGAACCTGAAGGACCGCAAGTGCGTAGTCATCGGCGCCGGCCGTGAAGGTGCCGGCAAGGTCGGCCGCCTCGTCGATTCTGAAGCCAACGTCGTCGTCATAGCGCCCGAGGCCGAGGCCTCCGTCCGCCGCCTCGCCGACGAAGGCCGCATAACCTGGCTTCAGCGCGAGTACAGGCCCGGCGACCTTGAGGGCGCGTTCATCGTCATCGCCGCCGCCGCACCGGCCCAGGACAACGAGCTGAACCAGGTCATAGCCCAAGAGGCGGAGGAGCGCAACATCCCCACCGTAGTGGTCGACGTTACGAGGCTCTGCAGCTTCATCTCGCCGTCGATCGTCGAACGAGGCGCCGTCACCATCGCCACCTCCACCGGCGGCACCAGCCCCGCGCTAGCACGTAAGATGCGCCAGGAGCTGGCCAGCAGCAACGTCATCGAGTACGCCGATCTCGCGCCCGTACTGAGCAGGGCCCGGACAGAACTACGGAGCAGGGGGCTGTACGTCAACCCGGACCACTGGCAGGCCTCGATCACCGAGGACGTGATGGACTACCTGCGCCGGGGCGACGAAGCCAGCGCGCTCGCCACCCTCCTCGCCAACCTTGCGGACGGCGATGGCTGCGGCTGCGAGCACCCCGGCTGCAAGATGTGGGACGACGACACCCTGAGCTCGCGTTACTCTGGCCGGAAGACTCCAGCAGCGTCTGCCTGACGCTCCGGCCATGTCGCCGCCCTCAAGGATCGTCGTCGGCTCCCGCGCCAGCCCGCTTTCGCTGGCCCAGAACGAAGAGGTGCTCGCGCCTCTCAGAAAGGCCTTCCCGGACACTGGGTTCCACGTAGAGACGATCTCAACCAGGGGCGATCGCGACAAGGCCGCACCGCTCCTGAGCCTCGGCCGCGGAATGTTCACAACAGACATCCGACAGGCCCTCCTGACCGGCGATATCGACATGGCGATTCACAGCGCCAAGGACGTACCGGGCGACATGCCCATCGACACCGTGCTCGTGCCAGTCGGAGTCCGCCGCGACCCGCGAGACGTGCTGGTGACGAAGAGCGGCTTCCGATTGGACGAACTGCCGGCAGGCGCGAGGCTCGGTACCAGCAGCCCTCGCCGCATCGCCCAGCTATCGGCCGCCAGGCAAGACCTCGAACTCGTCCCCATCCGGGGCAACGTAGGCACCCGCTTGGAGAAAGCAGCGAACGGCGATTACGACGGCGCCGTTCTCGCGGCGGCCGGGCTGATTCGACTTGGCCTCCGAAGCCGGATCTCACACTACCTGCAGCCCGACACGTGCATTCCCGACGTCGGCCAGGGAACGCTCGCGGCGGAAGTACGGTCGGACAGCGCGGACGTGCTTGACGTACTGCGGCGCGTCCAGGACGACGACACTGTGGACTCGTTCGAAGCCGAGCGCGCCTTCCTCGCCGAAATCGGCGGCGGCTGCCGCTCGCCTGTCGCCGCCTGCGCGCGGCCATTAGGCGGGCGCCTCGTAGTGCGGGCGATGGCCGCAACGCCGGACGGCGGTCGTATATTCCGCGTCAAGCGAGTCTTCGGCCAGGACAAGCCGGAAGATGCCGGCAAGCTGACTGCGGAGATGCTGGTGAACGCCGGAGCCGGGGAGGTCCTCTATGACTGACGTCAGAAGGGGAGCTACTCCGGACTCACCCGTCGGCAAGGTCTACCTCGTCGGAGCAGGGCCGGGAGATCCTGGACTGATTACAGCTAAGGGCCAGGGCCTGGTGGATACAGCGGATGTGATCGTCCACGATAGGCTCGTTGACCCGCGCATCCTGAAGAATGTCCGGCCCGATGCCGAGGTGATCGACGCGGGCAAGACCCCGGGTTCCGAACGCAACTCCCAGCAGGACCTCAACGCGCTGCTTGTCAGCAAGGCCGGCGAGGGCAAGACCATAGTCAGGCTGAAGGGCGGCGATCCGTTCGTCTTCGGACGCGGCGGAGAGGAGGCGCTTGAGCTGGTCTCCGCGGGCATCCCGTACGAGGTCGTGCCCGGCGTGTCGTCGGCCGTGGCGGCCCCTGCGTACGCCGGCATACCGGTCACGCACCGTGGCAAGGCCTCGCAGGTGACTTTCGTAACCGGCAGTGAGGACCCGGACAAGCCCGAGAGCGCCGTGGACTGGCGATCGCTGGCTTCCCAGCCCGGCACACTCGTTGTCCTCATGGGCTGGAAGGCGCTGCCCAGCATCGTTGAGTCGTTCATCTCCAACGGACGCTCCCCCAGTACGCCCGCTGCCCTCGTCCAGTGGGGCGCCACTCCACGACAGAAGTCCGTGTCCGCTGACCTGGGCTCCATCGTTGACCGGGGCCGCGCCGAAGGCGTCGGGTCCCCCGTCGTGGCCGTCATCGGCGACGTGGCGGCGCTGGCCGACACGCTCAGCTGGTTCGACAACCGCCCGTTGTTCGGCAAGCGAATACTGATCACGAGGACGCGTCCCCAGGCCGGCCGCCTCTCTGCGGTCCTCGCCGAGCGCGGGGCCCTGCCGGTCGAGGTGCCGGCCATCAGGATCGAGCCCCTAAAGGACTACTCCGAGCTGGACGGACATCTCCGCAGGCTGGGAGACTACGACTGGACGGTCCTCAGCAGCGAAAACAACGTACAGATCGTCTTCGGCAGGCTGCAGGAGATGGGCCTTGACTCCCGGGCGTTCCACGGCACCCGCGTAGTGGCGCTCGGCCCGGCAACCGCGCGCGCTCTCAGCGCTCGCGGCATTGACGCCGATCTGGTCCCAGAGCGCTACGTCTCTGAAGGCGTGATCGAGGCCATGGAAGCAATCGGCGTATCCGGCGCCTCCATCTTCCTGCCGAGGTCCAGCGCCGGCAGGGAAGCGCTCGTGGACGGCCTCGCCGCGCTCGGCGCGAACGTCACCCAGGTGCCGGCATACAGGCCGGTCCCTGCGGTCGAGTCCCGCAGTCTGGTTCGAGAGGCCCTGAAGGAAGGCGTGGACGCGGTCACCTTCACAAGCTCGTCCACCGTGAGATGCCTGATAGACTTGCTTGACGGCGACACTGGACTGTTGAGCGGCGTCAACGTTGCCTGTATAGGCTCGATCACGGCTGGAACTGCGGCGGAGCACGGGCTCCACGTTGACGCTGTGGCCGCGGTCAGCACGGTGGTTGGCCTCGTGGACGCTCTTGAAGGGCTGTACGAAGACGCGCGATAAGTTTGGAAGGCAGTCTCGCGAATGACGCCGCCTGACGGACCGGCAGTCGAGTATGGGAGAAGGGAAATTGAGTAGCTTCCCGGCGAATCGCCTGAGAAGACTGAGGGAGAACCCTGCTTTGCGGGGGTTGGCCCGCGAGACTCGCCTGTCGGTCAGCGACTTCGTGTACCCGCTGTTCGTGACTCACGGTTCAGGAGTCCGGCATGAGATAGACCCGATGCCGGGACAGTACCAGATATCGCTTGACGTCCTGAAGGTCGAAGCGAGGGACGCGTTCGAGCTGGGCGTGCCGGCATTGCTCCTCTTCGGCATTCCAGCAAGCAAGGACGGGGTGGGCTCAGAGGCGTATGCCCCGGACGGCATAGTCCAGAACGCGATTCGGACCATCAAGGAGACCGTCCCCGAAATGGCGGTGATCGGCGATGTATGCCTATGCGAGTACACCGACCACGGCCATTGCGGAGTCATCAAGAACGGGCACGTCGAAAACGACAGCTCGCTGGAGTTGCTCGCCCGCGCCGCCGTCGCTCAGGCGGAGGCCGGCGCAGACATCGTCGCCCCGTCAGCCATGATGGACGGTCAGGTCGGCGCGATACGCAAAGCGCTGGACGAGAGTGGCTTTGAAGACGTGCCGATCATGGGCTATTCGGCGAAGTACGCCTCCGCCTTCTACGGCCCTTTCAGGGCCGCCGCCGAGTCCACGCCTCAGTTCGGAGACCGGCGCGGGTACCAGATGGACTCCGCCAATGTCAGGCAGGCCATGATGGAAATAGCCCAGGACCTCGAAGAGGGCGCGGACATTGTCATGGTCAAGCCCGCCCTGGCGTACCTGGATGTCATCGCCGCGGCTCGGGACCGGTTCGCCGCTCCCGTCGCCGCCTACAACGTGAGCGGTGAGTACTCCATGCTCAAGGCGGCGTCTGCCAACGAGTGGCTGGAGGAGAGGACGGCCGCATTGGAAATGCTGACTTCGATCAAGCGGGCAGGCGCGGACATATTGATAACCTACTTCGCTAAAGACGCCGCCCGCTGGCTTGATGGCAATAGCTAGCCCAGAAGGCTAGGCCACCCGGCCAATCGCCCATGGTGGCCAAACGCTTAGGACAGCGCGCCCCCAGATCGATTCTCGATGGATTGGCCCGAACTTCCGGCTGTCCGTACTCCGCGCGCGGTTGTCCCCCATGACGAAGTAATCGTTAGCGCCCAGCCTCAGCTCCCATCGGTCCTCGAGCCCTGGAATGGAAGGCAGGCCTCGCAGGTACGGCTCCGTAAGTCGCTCGCCGTTGCGGAACAGAAGGCCAACTTCGGAATGCAACAGGTCGCCCGGTTGGCCTATCACTCGCTTCAGGTAGTGGGTGCGGTCGCCCTCCGGCGACTCGAACACAACGATGCTTTCGTGGGCGGGAGACGCAGTAGACCTCAGACGCCGTACGAGGACTGCCGAGCCGGGCCTCAGGCCCGGCTCCATGCTGCGGTTGGAGACTGAGTAGATTCGAAGACCGAGCGTCGGGCTGCCGCTAGCTGTGCACTATGCTTGGCGCGTCCGCGTAACCCTCGGTCCGGATGCAGGCCACCCAGTGGTCCGGGCTGACCTCCCTGAGATCTGGCACTTCGTTCCTGCACTCGTCCACCATGCTGGGGCAGCGCGTATGGAACACGCATCCCACAGGTGGATTGAGCGGGCTGGGCACGTCGCCCTCCAGGATAATGCGCTCTCGCTGCTGTTCCAGCGCCGGGTCCGGGATGGGCACCGCCGAGAGCAGCGCCTGCGTGTACGGATGGAGCGGGTTCTCGTACAGCTCCAACCGGTCAGCGATTTCGACGATGTGGCCCAGGTACATCACGGCAATCCTGTCGCTGATGTGGCGCACCACAGACAGGTCGTGCGCGATGAACAGGTACGTGAGGCCGAACTGGTCCTGAAGCTCTTCAAGCAGGTTGATTACCTGCGCCTGAATCGACACGTCCAGCGCTGACACAGGCTCGTCACAGACGATGAAGCTCGGATTCACCGCGAGCGCGCGCGCCACGCCGATGCGCTGCCTCTGTCCGCCGCTGAACTCGTGAGGGTAACGGTCTGCCATGTACGGGTTCAGGCCTACGATGCTCAGAAGCTCCGAGACCCTGTCACGGTACTCCCCTTTGCCCCGGGTCAGCTTGTGGATCCTCAGCGGTTCCCCGACGATGTCCCCGCAAGTCATTCTTGGATTCAGTGAGCCGTACGGGTCCTGGAAGATGATCTGCATCCGCCGTCGCATTGCTCGCAGGTTGCCGGTGGACATCGAAGTGAGCTCTTCACCCTCGAAGACTACATTGCCCTCCGTTGGCTTCGTTAGCTGGAGCACTCCGCGGCCGGTTGTGGTCTTCCCGCAGCCCGACTCGCCCACGAGTCCCAGCGTCTCGCCTTTCTTGATGTTGAAGGAGACATTGTCAACTGCCTTCACCTGCCCGATCTGACGCTGGAATACGATTCCCGATGTAACCGGGAAGTACACCTTCATATTGCGTACTTCCAGCAGCAACTCTTCTGTGCCGTTGGTGCCGGCGCCGTTGGTACTTTGTTCCTGTGCCATGGTGCTCTGTTCCTCTGCCATGACCTTCCTCCTAACTTCCGGACCGTATAGAGGCCGCCAACTCACCGAGTTCGGAGGACCGCCAGCACGCGGATGTGTGGCCCTCCTCGTACGTCTCAAGGTCAGGGGACTGCTGCCAGCACTTCTCCGTCGCGAACCTGCACCGGGGAGCGAACGAGCAGCGGTCTGGCATATCGATCAGGTCGGGCGGCAGCCCTTCGATCGTCTCCAACCTCGCAACTCGATCTTCGTCTAGCCTGGGAACAGAACCCAGAAGTCCCAGCGTGTATGGGTGCCTTGGGTCTTCATATATCTGCCTGGCGGTGCCAACCTCTATGATCTTGCCCGCGTACATAACGATGACTCGCTGCGCGTAACGGGCGACCACTCCGAGGTTGTGCGTAATGATGACGAGCGCCGTCCCGAACTCTTCCGCGAGGTCACGCATCAACTCCAGGATCTGCGCCTGAATTGTTACGTCCAGCGCTGTCGTGGGTTCGTCCGCGAGTATCAGCTTCGGGTTGCAGCTGAGCGCCATCGCTATCATCACCCTCTGCCTCATGCCCCCGCTGAACTGGTGGGGATAGTCGTCCAGTCTGTTCCGGGCGTCAGGTATTCCCACCAGGGAGAGCAACTCGGCCGCGCGCGCCAGCGCCTGCTCGTGCTGCAACTGCTGGTGAAGCTCGATCGTCTCTGTCAACTGCCTGCCTATCGTCAAGACAGGGTTCAGGGAAGTCATGGGCTCCTGGAACACCATGCCGATCCGGTTGCCGCGGATGTTGCGCATCTCTGCGTCATCCATCGCCAGGAGGTCCTCGCCTTCGAAAATGATCTCTCCGTCAACGATTCTGCCTGGCGGGTCTGCGACGAGACGCATAACGGAAAGTGCGCTAACGCTCTTCCCGCAGCCTGACTCGCCCACGATTCCTACGACCTCACCCTCCGCGATCTCGTACGAGATGCCATCCACCGCCTTCACTACGCCGTCACGCGTAAAGAAGTGAGTCTTAAGGTCCTTAACTTCGATTACTGGTCTGGTGCTCGCGGTCTCTGAAGTCATCTCTTCTCCCTCTGAGGACTGCAGTCGGACTGAGCCAGTCGAACAACTAAATGCTACTCGCCCACCCAGGAAGGGTTAGCGAATCCGACACCCAACTCCAGAATGGCGGTCATTCTAATGGAAGCCTAGTTCAAACTCAAACAAGCTGTCCACAGCATTGGATTCTTGGAAAACTCCACATACGAATCGTCGGGGCTAGTGGCCCGGACAGGGCTTGCCTGCAAGGTAGCTGCACGGGGCTTGGCAATCGGGCGTCTTGACTTTCGCCCACTGGGTTCGTCAGAATAAACACCGAAAACTGAGTCCCTTGGTGGTTCAAGCGAGGCGGCCCCACCCGTTCCCATTCCGAACACGGCAGTGAAACGCTTCAGCGCTGACGATACTGCACTGGCAACGGTGTGGGACAATAGGCCACTGCCAGGGGGCTTTTTCTTTGGGCGAGAACGAACGAAGCTCGTGCTACAATCCTTCAGTAGCTCCCAAAGAGGAGGCGCAACGGTCCAGGCATTGCTGCTGTTGCTGGCCGGAATGCCTGGAAACATCGATGTCCCAGTCCCCATTCCCGCTCCCAAATTTGCCTTTACACTATATTTGGACTGAACCTATAATGACCCCACCTCAATCAAAGTTGGACACCGGCTGAATAAAGTGACTTCGCAAACGGGCGGCGCAGACCCCAATCAAGACATGAATATGGCGGAGTTGCTTGACTCCGTCGAGGACATCAAACCCCTCAGGCGCGGGGACATTGTCGAGGGCATGGTGATGCGCGCCGATCCGGACGGCATCCTCGTGAACATCGGCCACAAGGCGGAAGGCATCGTCCCGCCGCGTGAGACGCGTACCCTCGGCGAGGACGCTTACAAGACCCTCGAGGTGGGCGACCAGATCGTAGCCTTCGTGATTCGGCCTGAGTCGGGCGAGTCGGCCGCCATTCTGTCCATCGACCGCGCAGTTGGAGAGCGTGGATGGAAGACCCTGGAGAAGCTGCTGGAAGCGGGCGAGACCGTAGAGGGCAA
Organism: Dehalococcoidia bacterium; assembly: GCA_965116985.1. Taxonomy (GTDB): domain Bacteria; phylum Chloroflexota; class Dehalococcoidia; order Lucifugimonadales. The sequence continues at coordinate 2,220,808 of OZ220745.1, forward strand.
GATCCTGGGCTTTAACCGCGGGGGCTCCATCGTGGAGGTTGAAGGCGTTCAGGGCTTCGTGCCCATGTCGCAGTTGGTGTCCGTACCCCGGGACGTATTCTCTTCAACCAGGCAGGAATCTGGGGAAGAGGGTGCCGCCGAAAGTGACGCGGAGGCGCAGTCCGAGGAAGGGGAGGAGAGCGCCGGCCCGACCTTCGACGACTTCGTGGGCGAAGAGCTCAAATTGAAGGTCCTCGAAGTAAACCGCCCAAGGAACAGGGCCATCTTCTCCGAGAGGCAGGCCGTTCGCGAGCGTCGAGAGGCCGAAAAGGCCAAGCTGATCCAAGAACTGCAGGTTGGGGAGGTCCGTACTGGTAAAGTGACGGGCGTCAGCAACTTCGGGGCCTTCGTCGATCTTGGCGGGGCTGACGGCCTCGTGCACATCTCGGAAATGTCCTGGGACAACATCCGCTCCCCATCTGACCTGGTCAAAGTGGGAGACGAAGTCAAGGTCTACGTTCTAAAGGTAGACGCGGAAAACAGAAAGATCGCTCTGAGCTTGAGAAGGCTTGAACCGGAGCCGTGGGACACCATCCACGAGCGGTTCCACGTGGACGATGTTGTCGATGGCGTGGTCACCAAGCTGACCAACTTCGGCGCTTTCGCTCGTATAGAAGGCTCCGTTGAAGGTCTGATCCACATCTCGGAGCTTGCGAACAGGCGGATCGCGCATCCTCGTGATGTCGTGCAGGAGGGCGATGAGGTCAAGCTGAAGATTCTGCGCATCGAGCCTGAACGGCGGCGAATGGGCCTGAGCCTCAGGCAGGCACAGGAGGATCCGTACGCGGGCCTGTACGGTTGACGGCATACCGCTTCGCAGCGGTAACGTCTTAGGAGACATTCACATATGGCAAGCAGGTTTGAAAAGTTCTCAGAACGCGCGCGCAGAGTTCTCTCTCTCGCTCAGGAAGAAGCCCAGCGCTTCAACCACAACTACATCAGTACGGAGCACATCCTGCTGGGGTTGGTGCGAGAGTCGGATGGCGTTGCGGCCCGAGTACTTTCGAATCTCAATGTCGAACTGAACAAGGTCAGGTCTGCGGTAGAGTTCATTATCGGCAGGGGAGAAAAGACAACCTCTTCCGAAATCGGCCTGACACCCCGCGCAAAGAAGGTCATCGAGCTTGCCGTGGACGAGGCAAGGCGCCTCAACCACCATTACATCGGCACGGAGCACCTGCTCATCGCCCTCATGCGGGAGGGAGAGGGCGTCGCCGCTGGAGTACTGGAGAGCCTCGGCGTCAGCCTGGACTCCGTCAGGGGCGAGACCAGCCGGATACTGACCCAGACCGTGCACCAGACTCAGAGCGGCAGCAGTTCGCGGTCCTCCACGCGCACGCCCACCCTGGACCAGTTGGGCATCGACCTTACGACGCTCGCAGGCTCCGCCAAGCTCGATCCCACTGTAGGACGCGAAAAGGAAATACAGCGCGTCACGCAGATTCTGAGTCGTCGCACCAAGAACAACCCGGTGCTGATTGGCGAGCCGGGCGTCGGCAAGACCGCCATCGTCGAGGCGCTGGCCCAGCGCATATCCAGCAACGAGGTGCCCACCACGCTGCAGGGCAAGAGGCTTGTCACCTTGGACATGGGCGCGCTCGTAGCGGGCACCAAGTACCGGGGCGAGTTCGAGGAGCGCCTCAAGAAGGTGGTCGATGAGATTCGCAACTCTGGTAACTGCGTCCTCTTCATTGATGAGATTCACACCATGGTCGGAGCAGGCGCCGCCGAGGGCGCCGTGGACGCCGCCAACATCCTTAAGCCCTCTCTGGCGCGCGGCGAACTGCAGTGCATCGGCGCCACGACATTGGACGACTACCGCAAGTACGTGGAGCGGGATCCGGCGTTGGAGCGCCGGTTCCAGCCCGTGCGCGTTGAGGAGCCCAGCGAAGATGAGACCGTGGAGATACTTCGCGGCATCAAGAGCCGGTACGAAGAACACCACGAGTTGGACATTGACGAGACGGCGCTGACGGCCGCCGCACATCTTGCGTCGCGCTTCATCGCGGACCGCTTCCTGCCGGACAAGGCCATCGACCTCATAGACGAGGCCGCCTCCAGAGTGCGCATCAATCGGAGCACTATGCCCATTTCCGTCAAAGACCTGACGAAGGCGCTGGAGAGCTTGCGAAAAGAGAAAGACGAAGCCATCTCGTCCCGTCAGTACGAACACGCCGCCGAACTCCAGGAGCGCGAGGCCGGCCTCGCTGAGAAGCTCGAAGTCCAGGAGCGTGACTGGAAGCAGGAGATGGAGTCAGAGGGCGCCGTGGTCACAGACGAGGACATCTCAGAGGTCGTCAGCATGTGGACCGGCATTCCGGTTACCCGCCTGACCACCACTGAGACCGAGCGCCTCATGAACATGGAGCAGGAACTGCACCAGACCGTGATCGGTCAGGACGAAGCCATCACCCTGGTCTCGAAAGCGGTCCGGAGGTCCCGGTCCGGACTGAAGAACCCAAAGCGGCCGGTCGGCGTATTCATGTTCCTTGGCCCCACGGGCGTCGGGAAGACGCTCCTTGTCCAGAAGCTCGCCGAATTCCTGTTCGGCAGCGAGGACGCCGCCATCCGTGTGGACATGTCCGAGTTTATGGAGCGCCACTCCGTGGCAAGGCTCGTCGGAGCGCCTCCGGGCTACATAGGCCACGATGAAGGCGGGCAGCTGACGGAGGCCGTGCGCCGCAAGTCATACTGCGTAATCCTTCTGGACGAGATTGAGAAGGCGCATCAAGAGGTCTTCAACATCCTGCTCCAGATCTTCGACGACGGTCACCTGACGGACGCAAAGGGCAGGAAGGTCGATTTCCGCAACGCCATCGTCGTGATGACCAGCAACATCGGCTCCAACCTGATCCAGCAGGACAGGTCGCTCGGCTTCTCTCTGATGCCGGACGGCGACGAGTCCGATAATGCCGAGTACGAGCGGATGAAGAACAACGTGATGGAAGAGGTCAGAAGGTTCTTCCGGCCGGAGTTCCTCAATCGCGTCGATGGTTCAGTCGTCTTCCACGCGCTGAGCAAGGGCGACATGCAGCAGATAGTTGAGTTGGAGGTTGCCAAGGTGGCCTTTAATCTCCTGCAGCAGGGCATCGACCTCGAGGTCAGTCAGTCTGCCAAGGAATGGCTGGTGGAGAACGGCTACGAGCGTCTCTTCGGCGCCAGGCCGCTGAAGCGCGTGCTGCAGGACAACGTCGAGGACATGCTGTCCGATGCAATCCTGGGCGGCAATCTGCGACCGGGCGACACCGCCGTAATCGACGTCACGGAGGATGGCCTCTCCGTGAAGGCCCAGTCGCCGGAGCCCGTAGAGGCATAGCGAAGCCGCCCTCCGTCTGCGGGGCGTGTCCTCCCTCTTAAGGGTCGCGGTTGCGGCCACTGTGGTCGCCGTTGTAGTCATAGCTGCCTGCGGCACGCTGGACACGGCGCCCGCGCCAACTGCGCCGCCCCAGGCCACGCCAACGCCCCAGCCGGCAGTCACCACAGAAACGCCGCAGGCGGTCGCGCTCGTCTCGGCAATTGTGGTCGCGGAGCGGCAGTCGGACATCCCGGACTACGATCGCGATGACTGGAAGCACTGGACCGATGCCGACGGCGACTGCCAGAACACGAGGCAGGAAGTCCTCATCGAAGAGTCCACGACTTCGGTAACCTTCACTGACGACCGCATGTGCCGCGTCGAATCCGGCGCATGGACCGACCCATTCACCGGTACAGTCACTGAAGACCCCTCCGACCTGGATATCGACCACATGGTGCCCCTCGCGAACGCTCACGATTCCGGCGGCCACGCCTGGAGCGACGATCGTAAGGAGCGCTTCGCCAACCACTTGCCGTTCGAGGGCCACCTGGTCGCCACGACAGCCTCGGCCAACAGGACGAAGGGCCGCAAGGGCCCGGAGGAGTGGCGCCCGCCTGACCGCGGCTACTGGTGCCGGTACGCCATAGACTGGATCGCCGTCAAGAGAGAGTGGGGCCTGACCGCTACGCAGGCCGAAGTCGACGCGCTCCGCGACATGCTGGACACCTGCGAACACTCCGCCATTCTGCAGACCACCGAATCCAGTGCTGCCGGCCCGACGCCAACAGCGACGCTCACCGACCCTGCGCCGACACCGACGTCAGCCACCGAACTCGCGGCTGAGGCAGAGACGGATATAGCCGACATGGACTGCACCGATTTCGAGAGTTGGGAAGATGCGCAGCAATTCTTCGAGTCCACAGGTGGCCCGGACGCCGATACCCATGGGCTGGACCGGGACGGCAACGGCATCGCATGCGAGTCACTCCCCGGAAGTCCGCAAGCGCCGGCGGAGGCAACTTCTACACCAACACTCGAGCTGTCGCCGGTTGCCACAGCGCAGCCAACCCCCGCCGGCCTGCTGTACGACCCTGAAGGCCCTGACCGCAACTGTACAGACTTCGAGCTCTGGGAAGACGCGCAGCGCTTCTACGAGGCGGCCGGCGGCCCCGACGCCGACCCGCACCGTCTGGATCGGGACCGTAACGGCTTCGCATGCGAGTCCCTCCCCGGAGGCCCTGGATAGGCGGCACAGGCCCGGCCTTGTTGTCCGGGCCCGGGATCACTGACATAGGCCCACGGTAACCCTGGCATGGCTTCCCTTCCTGAAGCGGGGCAAGGCCCCACTCCAAGCGTTGTGTTCTTGACACTCTAAGTTCGCCGGTGCTAGATTCACCTTCACTAACCCCTTGCTCCGCCACTACTTGTCATGGTTACTACGCGCCAGCGAAAAATACTTAATGTGCTAGTGGAAGACTACGTCAGGACGGTCGCGCCGGTAGGCTCAGAGACCATCGTCCGCAAGCACGATCTGGGCGTAAGCTCGGCCACGGTACGGAACGAGTTGGCCGAATTGGAAGAGGCCGGGTACATCTCCAGGCCGCACCAATCGTCGGGCGCTGTGCCGGAAGATCGCGCGTACCGCATGTACGTGGAGTCCCTGACCGAATCGTGGAGGGACGGCCCGCCGCCTTCAGTCAGGCAGAGCGTCCGCAACCGTCTGATTCAGGCCGAGGGCGACGTCGATAACTGGGCCTCGGCCGCTGCCGAGCTTCTGGCAGGCCTCGTAGGCAACATGGCCGTTGCCACCTTCCCCATGTCGGAAGAGTCCCGTGTACGCCACTTCGAGTTGGTCAGCATGCAGGAGCTGACCGCCCTGCTGATTCTCGTTTTTGGGCAGGCAAGGCTGGGCAAGCACATAGTTCGTCTCCCCGCGCCGCTTGAACAGTCGGACCTGGACGCAATGGCCTCCCGCATCAGGGGACGCATCACAGGTCTGAGCAAGCGGGAGATACTGTCGCTGGAACGGGACGACCGCGGCTCGGACTTTGAGGACGATCTGCTGAGTACCACCGCTTCCATGCTGGATGCTGAAGATAAGTCGTCGCGCAGGGACCACTATGTTGACGGCCTGAAAAACCTTCTGAACCAGCCCGAACTCGCGGAAGGCGACAGCCTCCGAGGGGTCGTTGGCAGCCTGGAGGACGGCTCCCTCATCCACGCGATTCTCGACGCATCCCCGGGTGAGGGCACGGTCAAAGTCATAATTGGTCAGGAGAACCAGGGAGATTTCCTGAGGCCCTTCACCGTCGTGATCTGCGGCTACGGCGTTCCGGGTCAGGCCTTCGGCGTCGTGAGTGCGTTGGGCCCCAGGCGCATGGAGTACTCCAGGACAATTGGCGGCGTCCGGTTCGTGTCGAACGTCATGAGCGAACTCGTCGAAGGCGTAACCTCCTAGCCCCTCAGGCGCGTCCAACCCCTGCGGCCATCCTCCTGAACGGCCTCCGATAGCTTGTGGGGCATGCGGCCCGTCCATATAATCTAACCTAGCATTACTGTGCCGGACACTGAATGACCACTCAAAAGCGCGACTACTACGACGTTCTGGGCGTTTCCAAGGGCGCCTCGGAAGAGGACATACGCAAGGCGTTCAGAAAGCTGGCCCTCCAGTACCACCCTGACCGCAATAAGAGTCCGGACGCCAGCGAGAAGTTCAAGGAAATCAACGAGGCATACCAGGTCCTCACCAACCAGGAACAGCGTCGGAACTACGACCGTTTCGGCCACGCAGGCGTCGGCGGCAACGGAGGCCGCGGCTTCGAAGGCTTCGAGAACTTCGGCGGCTTCGGCGACATCTTCGATGCTTTCTTTGGCGGCCTCGGCGGCTCGGCGCGGACAACTACCGCCACCAGAGGGGCGAACCTCTCCTACGAGTTCGCCGTTGGATTCGAAGACGCTGTCTTCGGCGCGGAGAAGGAGTTTGAGGTCCTGCGGATGGAGGTCTGCAGCCACTGCAGCGGCGCCAGGAGCGAACCTGGCTCCGAGGTGTCCGCATGCACCAACTGTGGTGGCGCCGGCCAGGTACGTCGGACGCAGCAGAGCGTCTTCGGCCAGTTCGTGCAGGTCTCGACCTGCAACGTGTGCCGTGGCGAGGGCAAGACCATAAGCGAGCCTTGCTCTACCTGTTTCGCCTCAGGCAGGGAGAAGCGGCGCCGGAAGCTCGCCGTCTCGATCCCTCCCGGCATAGAGACCGGTACGCGCATCCGCCTCAGCAACGAGGGCGAGCCCGGCTCCAACGGCGGCCCTCCGGGCGACCTGTACGTGACGGTGAATGTCAGGCCACATGACGTTTTTGAGCGAGAAGGCGACCACATCGTTCTCACCCGGAGCCTGAACATCGCCCAGGCTGCACTCGGAGGTGTCATCACCGTCCCAACCCTGGAAGGCGAGGCTGAGATCGAGGTTCCCCCCGGCACGCAGTCAGGCAAGCTCTTCCGGCTTGCTGGAAAAGGCGTGCCGCAGTTGCGGAATCCGAGGCGACGCGGCGATCTGCTCGTAGCCGTAGTAGTGGAGACTCCTGAATCGTTGGACGAGTCCCAGAGGCTCCTGCTCGAGCAGCTTGCGGGCACGCTCGATGATTCCGGCGACTTCGAGTTCAGGGAGGAAAAGGGCTGGTCCGGCAAGATCAAGGACCTGCTGGGCGGATAGCCCGGAGCCCGACTCCTTGAAGTGGATTGAGCTCAGCGTTCAGACGCCGCCCGAGTTTGTAGAGCCGCTTTCCCAGATATTTCACCGATACGGTCACGGTGGCGTTGCTCTGGAATCGCTGGGCGGATTCAACCCTGACGAAGGTGAGTCTCCGCCTGAAGGCGCCGACGTGGTCGTCCGCGCCTACCTCCCGATGGACGCGACCGCCGATCGGCGTCGCGAGAGCATCGAACTCGCCGTCCAGCTCGTCGCAAGCTTCGTGCCGCTGCCGCCGCTGAGTGAGCGCGTCATTGAAGAGGAGGCGTGGCAGGAGTCTTGGAAGCGCCACTTCCACGTGCTCCGGATCGGCAAACGAATCGTGATATGCCCCACCTGGCGGGACCATATCCCCCAGCCGGATGAGATTGTTGTCAGCCTGGATCCTGGAATGGCGTTTGGCACCGGCCATCATCCAACAACAAGGATGTGCCTTGAATTCATTGAGGCGCTGGTGCAGCCGGGCCATCGGGTGCTGGACGTTGGCTGCGGCTCGGGCATACTCTCCATCGCGTCGGCCAAGCTCGGCTCCGCTAAAGTCATCGGCTACGAAATCGAGGAGGCGGCAGCGCGAGTCGCCAGGGAGAACGCAGTTCACAACAAGGTGGAGAGTGTCGTTACAACCATCCACGGGTCTCTTGGAGATCAAGTAGAACGAGAACAGGGCTACGATGTCGTTCTCGCCAACATTTCCGCTAAGGTCGTATCTGACCTGTCCGCAGAACTGGCTGATGCCGTCGCCCCTGGGGGCCACATCGTGGTCTCCGGAGTTATCGGCAGCCGCAGGGACGAGGTGTGCGGCATACTTGAACAATCCGGCCTGACACTGACCGACGAGATGAAGAGTGACGATTGGGTCGCTCTAGTCTACTCTGCCGCTGGCCGGGCGACGGCACATTGAACGCCGTCGCAGGGACAGGCCGGCGTTGGGCAGGACTTCACCGGTTCTTCCTGGACCCGTCTCTCATCTCGAACGGACAGGTCCGGCTCGACCGTCACGCTTCATACCAGGTCGCACACGTCCTGAGGCACCGTCCCGGCCAGCAGGTGGTGGTCCTGGACAACACTGGAAGCCAGCACCTCGTGGAGCTGGTCAATGTCAACGCCTCGGAGACAACAGGCCGCGTGCTGGAGAGCGCGCCGTCGACCGGCGAGCCTCGACTCGATGTCACGCTCTACCAGGCGCTGCTGAAGTCTCAGAAGTTCGAGTTTCCCCTTCAGAAGGGCGTTGAACTCGGCGTCTCGCGTTTCGTCCCCGTTGCTTGCGAGCGCTCGGTCGCGGCAATACGCGACCCCGGCAAGTCACGCACGAAGCTCGAGCGCTGGCGGCGCATCATCCTCGAGGCAGCCGAGCAGTCGGAGAGAGGTCGCCTCCCACGGCTCTCTAATCCAGCTCCGTTCAGAGATGCCTGCGACAGCGTGTCCGGCCCCGCAGTCATTCTTTGGGAGCACGAGAGCAGGACAGGGCTTGAGCGTGGCCTGCGCGATCTCCGGGAGCGGCATGGCGGCCTGAACAGCCTGGCCGTGTTCGTTGGCCCGGAAGGTGGCTTCACGGAGTCTGAAGTCGGATACGCAGAGACAAAGGACATCATCCCCGTATCGCTGGGGCCTCGTGTGCTCAGGGCGGAGACTGCCGGCATGGCGGCCGTGGCTGCGGCCATGTTCCACCTTGGGGAGTGGGACTACTGAGCTAGCCCGTGGGCCTCTGATGCCGTGCTTGCCACTCGCTGGCCGTCATCCCGTAGACTGCGAGGTCAACGTACCGCCCGTTCAAGAATTGCGCCTCCCGGCGCACGCCGTCGAGGTGAAACCCCAACCGCTCGGGAATCGCCCGGCTCCTGACGTTCTCTACCGCCGCTTCTATCTCAATCCTGTTGAGCTCCAGGTCGGTAAACACATGCACCACAAGCGCTTCACATGCCCGGGTCATAATCCCGTTGCCTTGGAGACCGGCATCCAGCCAGTATCCAAACTTGGTAGACCTGTCAAGCCAGTCGATCTCGTTCAGCCCGACCATGCCCGATAGCCGCTCGCGGTGCCATATGCCGGCCGTGACCGTGCGCGAGTCCCGGTACATCTTGCGTACCTTGCGCAGGAAGGCCCTGCTGTCCTGCGTGGACCGGCTGTCGTCTACCCACGGGAGCCACTCGCGCAGGTGCTCCCGGTTCCTGTCAACGAGGCGGCTAAGCTCACCGGCCTGGTCCTCGTCCACCTGTCGCAACTCCGTGTGTCTATCTATCCGTTGTCTAAACAATTCGTAGGAGACCTCACCCAGTGTGTTGGTTCAGAGTTCAAGTTTAGCAAGGAGCCAAAACAACTGATGGTAGGCACGCAGGCCGATTGACGTTCGGCCGGTTACTCGTATCGGCCTGGGAAAACCTACTCTGCCAGTTCGGGAATAGGAGCACGGGTCATCAGCGCACGGATGACCTCGTGAATCGGCAGTCTCTCGAAGAGCACGTCATGCGCCGCCTGGGCGATGGGCATCTCGACCTCGAGCTTTCTTCCTAACTCCACGGCCGCGCGGGTCGTCTCCACACCCTCGGCGATGTTGTCCATTCCTTCACGTATCTCGTCCAGCGTCTTGCCCTCGGCAAGAAGCCTGCCAACGCTATGATTGCGGCTGAGGCCGCCGGCGCACGTGGCGATAAGGTCTCCCATACCGGCAAGTCCCGCAAACGTCATCGGTTCCGCGCCCATCGCCGTGCCGAGTCGCGTGATCTCCGCAAGTCCCCTCGTCAGGAACGCCGCCTTCGCGTTATCCCCGAACATCATGCCGTCGCATACGCCCGCCCCCAGCGCGATGACGTTCTTGAGCGCTCCCGCGCACTCCACGCCTGTGAGGTCCTCGCTCGTATAGACGCGAAAACGCTGAGAGTTGATTAGCTCCTGTGCCTTGGCCGCAGCCTCGGCAGACTCGGATGCGATTACGGTGGCCGAGTGCTTGCCCTCGTTGATCTCACGGGCCAGGTTGGGCCCGGACAGCGCGCACGCGCTCTCGCTCAGCCCGGCGTCCAGTTCTTCGCCGAGAATCTGGCTCATTCGCTTGCCGCTGCCAACCTCGAGTCCCTTCGTGGCGCTGACCACGATCGTCGGCGATCGCAGTGCCCCGGCGATCCGCTGCACGTTCTCGCGAAACGTCTGCGATGGCACCGCGACCACGGCAAGCTCCGCCTCCTCGAACGCTCGGTCCGGCGACGAGGTCGCTTGGAGGCTAGCAGGGAACGTGACGCCCGGAGTGAATCGCTGGTTCTCACGGGCCGAGTTCAGCGCATCGGCCTCCTCATCAGTACGCGCCAGCAGCCTGACCGAATGGCCGTTGTGGGCCATCAACACGGCCAGCGTCGTTCCCCAGGTTGTCGCGCCGCAGACGCCTACCAGAGCCAAGGCCTGCTACTCGCCCCCTTCGCTAGACATTCCGGGTTCCTCCTCGCCTTCCGTCGGCACGCGCTGCCCCAGCTTCCGCTCTTCGCCCCTTAGCAGCCTTCCTATGTTGTCCCGGTGCAAATACACGATTAACGGCGCCCCAATCATCCCGTACCACATGTAGTGGAACGGCTCCTGCCCGAGGGCGGCCAGCACTATCAGGATGACCGAACCGCTGACCGCCGATGTGATCGATGCCAGCGAAACATAGCGAGTGAGCCCAACAATGGAAAGCCCGAGCACCGTGGCCGCGATGCCCGAGATCGGCGAGATTATGATTAGTCCGCCCCAGCCCGGCGCAACTCCGCGGCCGCCCTTGAACCCGGAGAACACCGGCCAGACATGACCAACCAGTGCGGCCAGTCCGGCGCCCGCCACCGCGCCGTCGAAGGCATCGAAGCCGTAACGTGTTAGCGCAATCGCCCCGACCGACTTGCCCATGTCCAGGAACAGCACCACGACGCCCACTTTGTACCCCACCGTGCGCATGACGTTCGTCATGCCGCTCTTCCCGCTTCCCACGCGTCGAATGTCGCCCGCACCGAAGATGTAGCCCGAGATCAGGCCGAAGGGCACCGAGCCGAGCGCATACCCGATGGGTATGAATATGAGGCAGTCGATAAGATTCTCGTTCAAGGGTCGCGCCTGCCCTTGAAGCGCATTCTCAGTCGGTTCCCTTCAAAGCCGTAGGCGCTCCGAAGCGCGTTCTCCAGGTACCTGCGGTATGAAAAGTGCACCAACTCTGACAGGTTCACGTAGAACGTGAAAGAAGGCGGCGCGGACGAGTCCTGCGCTACTCCGAATATCTTGAGTTGCCTTCTTCCGCCGCTTGCCGGCGGATGGTCCGCTACAGCGTCCAAGACAACGCGGCGGAGTCCGTAGCGCGGCACCGTCTTCGTCCACTCCTCGTACACGCCGCTTGCGACTTTCAGAAGCTCGGGTATGCCCGTACGCCTCAGCGCCGACAGGTACACGATCGGCACATGAGGCGCGAACTTGAACCTCATGCGGATTGTTCTCTCGGCCTCTTCCTTGGTGAGTTCTAGCTCCCTCGCAAGGTCCCACTTGTTAACCGCCAGCACCAGCCCCTTGTACGCGTCGAGCACGTAGCTCGCCACGTGCGAGTCCTGCGCCGTGGCCAGCTCGCCCGCGTCCAGAAGCAGGACCGCGACGTTCGCACGGTCGATGGCCCTTAGCGTGCGCAGTACGCTGTACCTTTCGATTCCGGGCTCGATCTTCCCCCGCCGTCGGATGCCCGCGGTGTCGATGAGCCGCAAGACGTCGCCGCCATCCGTCGTGAGTATCGAGTCCAGCGCGTCTCTCGTGGTCCCCGGCACGTCGCTGACGATCGACCGGTCGTCGCCGAGAATTGCGTTCGTCAGCATGGATTTGCCAACGTTCGTCCTGCCGACGATGGCTAGGCTCATATCGGTCTCCGGACTTGTGTCCTCAACCAGGGGCGGCAGCAGGTCGGTGACCTGCGACATCAGCTCGTCCATGCCTAAGTTGTGGTACGCGCTGACGGGCAGCGGTTCTCCCATGCCCAGCTCGTAGAACTCGACCGCCTGCGCCGTCCGTTCGTCGTTGTCAGCCTTGTTGGCCGCGAGCACCACCGGCTTCTCTAACTGCCGGAGCACATCGGCGGCGTCCCTGTCCCCGTTGGTAACACCTTCCGTCGCATCCACCACGAACAGGATCACGTCCGCCTCGTCCATGGCGAGTTCGATCTGGTCCTTCACCATCCGCCAGATGTCCGTCTCCGGAAAAACGTCCAGCCCGCCCGTGTCCACAAGGATGAACGGCCTCCCAGCCCACTCCGTCTCCATGCTCACGCGGTCTCTGGTCGTGCCGGCAATGTCGGACACGATCGCCGACTGCCGGCTGACCAGCCGGTTGAACATTGTGGATTTGCCCACGTTGGGCCGTCCCAGGATGGCGACGAGAGGCTTGCTCACAGATGTGCTCCGTACGCTAGCCGCCGAAGAGCTCGACCATAACGGCGTTCTGCCCGTGCAGCCGGTTCTCCGCCTGATCGAACACCACCGATCGCGCGTCGTCGATCATGCCCTCCGAGATCTCGTTTCCTCGGTACGCTGGCATGTCGTGCATGAACACGGCGCCGTCTTTGGCCTCGTCCATCAGCGCGGCACTCACCTGGTACTCGGCAAACGCCGCCTTCCTTACGTCCGCCTCGCCCTCGTCCCCCATGCTGACCCACGTGTCCGTATAGACAACGTCTGCGCCTTGCACCGCCTCGGACGGCGACACCGTCCACTCCATAGCGGACTCGCTGCGGGCCGCCCGATGGCTCGCAGCGTCCCAGACAGGGGAGGGCAGTCTGTAGCCCTCAGGCGTTGCCATTACAAAGTCTGCCCCGACCGAAGCGCAGGCGAGCGCCAGGCTCCCCGACACGTTGTTGCCGTCTCCGACCCACGCCACCCGCACATCGCCGAAATTGCCCTTGTGTTCCCTGATGGTCAGCAGGTCGCCCACTGCCTGGCACGGATGCTCCAGGTCAGACAGCGCATTGATGACCGGCGCCTGGAAGTGCTCGGCAAGTATCTCCAGGCTGCGATGCGAGAAAACTCGCGCGACGATGCCATCCACCCACCGGTCCAGCACGCGCGCCACGTCCTCGGCAGGCTCCCTGGTACCCAGCCCGATGTCGTCCTTCGAGAGGTACACGCACTGCCCGCCGAGCTGCCGGATGCCAACCTCGAAGCTGATGCGCGTCCTGAGAGAAGGCTTCTCGAAGATCAGCGCAAGCACCTTGCCGGCCAACACCTGCGGTCGCTCCCCGTGCTTGAGCGCGGCCGCTCGCTCGACCAGCAATCCGATCTCCTCGGACTCCAGGTCGCCGATGGCCAGAAAGTCTTTGCCGCGCATCAATCCCTCCTGCATCGATGTTACAGCATCGGCATATGCCCGCACAGCAGAATACCGCGTAGGCTAGAATGGGTCTTGACCGCCGATGCTGGAAGGGACAACCGCCCTTTCCAGGCCATGAACGCTAGTACTCACCAACAAGGACCGCCCGCTTGCCTCAACTGAACGTGCAGCACGTCGACCTGTCTGACGATGGCATCGCCATTGAGTGGAGCGACGGCCACCGCAGCACGTACGATGCCAAGTACCTGCGCGTAAACTGCGGCTGCGCTGAGTGCGTCGAGGAGTGGAGCAGGCGCAAGCTCCTCGATCCCGCGACCGTTCCGGCGGACATACGGGCCGAAGACTACCTCATGATCGGCCGCTACGCCGTGCAGTTCCTCTGGAGCGACGGCCACTACACGGGCATCTACCCCTTCGATGACCTCCGCCGCCTCTGCCCGTGCGCCGAGTGCAAGGCCGATACATCCGCACCCGGCCGGTAGCGTGTCCGTGACGCACACCTGGAACTGAGGCGCACCGGCATGACCTCGCCCCTGCCCGAAGCGGTCCTGTTCGACATGGACAACACCATCCTGGACCTCAGCGGCGCCATGGAGTTCGCGTGGGGCAGGGTGTGCGAGTCTGTAGCGGCCTCCGTAGAAGGCCTGACGCCGCAGGCCCTGCGCGATGCCCTGACGGAGGAGCGCCGCTGGTACTTCAGCGACGAGGACCGCCACCGCAGGGGGCGGCTGGAGCCGGACAAGATGCTCGCAGAACTCTGCTCGGGCGCCCTTGCCCGTGTGGGCGTCACCAGCCGGTCCGCCGGCGAAGAGATGGCCGCCGGCTTTAGAGAGCTGCGCATCGACTCGGTGAGGGCCTACCCCGGCGCTCTCGAAGCGCTGGCCACGCTGAGGAAGCGGGGCGTGAAGCTGGCGCTGATTACGAACGGCTCAACCCTCGTCCAGCGCCCCAAGATCAGCCGCATGAACCTAGAAAAATACTTCGATCACATCCAGGTCGAAGAAGAGTTCGGCGCCGGCAAGCCCGAACCCGGCGTTTACCTGCACGCCCTCGAGCGCCTCGGCGTGGACGCCGCCAACGCGTGGATGGTCGGCGATAACCTCGAGTGGGAGGTGGCCGCGCCTCAGCGCCTCGGCATCGTCGGCATCTGGATTGACGCCGAAGGTAAAGGCCTGCCGGAAGACGCAGACGTAAAGCCAGACAGGATCATCCGCTCAATCACCGAACTCTGCTGAGCCCCGCGCAACATCCGCGTTCTGCCCTTCAAATCGTCCTTGGCCGAGACCGTCCCTCGAGAAGGGTCCGCCAAACCTCCCGTGCCCATTGCGTTCGCCCTGAGCTTGTCGAACGGCCTTACCCAGAACCGCGCTGGCCCTAGGTCCGCCGAGGACCTCGCTCCAAACCCCGTTCACCCTGACACTGTCCCCAGCCCTCCAAATAAGACGGTCGAAGCGCCCTGCGTAGCACAACTGGGAATATCCAGGTCAATAGCAATCGGAGGCCCATCCCAAACGTAGGCGCAGGCCTTGTGCCTGCCCACCGGCGGTGCTTACCCCGCCAATGGCCGGCCCTCCAACCTCATACAGGTTGGAGGCGCCAAACAGCGGACGGACGCGCCCTAAGCCGGCTTGAACTTCGGCAGCGTGATCTCGTCCGTCACGTCGTCGAACACCACCTCAAGCGGCATGTCGATCTGCAGCTTCTCGGGCGTCGGGTCGTCCATCACGATGTTCGTGGCCATCTTCGGGCCCTCTTCCAGCTCCACGATCGCCACCACGTACGGGATGTCGTCCACGTAGCCGGGATGGAACGGCCGGTGCACGATCGCGTACGTGAACAGCTTCGCCCTGCCGCTCGCCTGCATCCAGGACGTATTCCTGGAAAAGCAGCGCGGCGCGATGTCCCGCGGATAGAAGTACGCCTTGTCGCAGTCGTCGCACTTACGCAGCCACAACTCGTGCTCTTTGGCCTTGTTCCAGTAGACGTCCGACTCCTGCTGTGGCTGTGGAAGGGGCTTGTTGTATCCCTGCGTCATTGTCGCTCCTTGAGTAACTGATGAAGTAGGCTGTCTCAGCCCCTTAGCTCGCCGATACGATCACGGTGCCAGTCGAAGACAGCGCCCCGCCGGTGCCGTTGATGAGGCACAGGTCGTGCTTGTCGATCTGCCGTTCCCCGCACTCGCCGCGTAGCTGCCGCACCGCCTCCAGCACCAGGAACATGCCGTACATGCCGGAGTGCGTGTACGAAAGCCCGCCGCCCGACGTGTTCAGCGCGAAGTCGCCGCCCGGCGCCGTCCGCTGGTTGGCTACGAAGTCCGGTCCTTCGCCGAAGCCGCAGAATCCGAGAGCCTCCAGGCTTGCCAGCACCGTGTACGTGAACGAGTCGTAGACCATAGCGAGGTCGATGTCGTCGTGCGTCACGCCCGCGCGCGCCAGCGCCTTGGGCCCAGTCTCTCTTGAGATCGGCCGGGTCAGGTCAGGCATCTGGCTGATCACGCCGTGGTCATGCCCTTCAGCCGCTCCGAGCACGTACACCGGCGGCTTCTTGAGGTCGCGCGCCCGCTCTGCCGTAGTGATCACGTACGCGCCGCCCGCGTCCGTCACCACGCAGCAGTCCGGCAGGTGGAACGGCCACGCGATCCAGCGCGACTCGTGGTACTCGTCGAACGACATCGGGTCCTTCATGTAAGACTTCGGGTTCATCAGCGCCCACTTGCGCGTCGACACCGCGATCTCGGCCATTGCCTGCCGCGTTCGGTCCTCTCCGTACTGGTGCATGTACCGTCGGCACGCCATCGCGTAACTGACGGGGGCGCCCATGATGCCGTACGGCACCTCGTACTGCGGCCCCGCCTCCGAAGAGTTCGACCCTCTGCGCGCCCTTGAGCTTCGGCCCGCCTCGCCGTGTGTCACCAGCACCGTCTCGCAGTAGCCGGCGTTGATGGCCGCCACCGCGTGCGCGATGTGAATGATGAACGAGGACCCGCCCACCGCCGTGCAGTCGGTGAACTGTGGCTCCATTCCAAGGTACTCGGCTAGCTGGAGCGTCGAGTACCCCGCCGTCATCAGCCCGTCCACGTCGCTCAGCGACAGCCCGGCGTCCTCGAGCGCGTTGTATGCCGCCTCGGCGTGATGCTGGAGCGAAGACTTGTGCTCCACCCGCCCTATCTCGTCGGACTCGGCCACGCCGACGATGGCGGTCGTTCGTGAAAGATCGGCCATGCTTGTATGGACCTCCTCGTTGTTGTCTGTCATCGTCTGCTGCGCACGCTGGCACAGCCCGTATCGAACAGGCGCCTAGTCTAAACTCAGCAGCCAAACCGCACAAGCGCACCCTATGGTGAGTGACCGCTGGAACCCTTTGGCAGGCGTAACCATTCGCCCCAAGTCCGCCAAAGCCCTCTCTCCCAACCCGTTCGCCCTGAGCCCCGTCGATGGGCCATACGCAAGCCAGCTCTCGCCCCAAGTCCGCCAAAGCTCTCTCTCCCAACCCGTTCGCCCTGACCGTGTCCTGAGCCTGTCGAAGGGGCCCGTCGAAGAGCCTTACGCAGACCGCCTATCGCCCCAAGTCCGCCAAAGCTCCTTGCGCAACCCGTTCGCCCTGACCGTGTCCTGAGCTTGTCGAAGGGGCCTGTCGAAGGGCCTTACGCAGACCAGCGCTCGCCCCAAGTCCGGCCTCCCGCCGTTCACCAACCCCCAGTCAGAATCCGCCGCCAGCCCCCGCTCCCGTCACCCTCCCCATTTCCCCCCAGCCCTCCACGGATGCGCCGCGGCGACCTCCTCGTTGAGGTCCGTGCCCCATCCCGGCCCGGTCGGCGTCCGGTAGTGCCCGCTCTCGATCACGGGCTTGACCGTCGTGAGGTCGTCCTTCCACGGCACGTCGTCCACGTCCGTCTCCATGATCCGCACGTTCGGCAGCACCGCGCACAGGCTCGCGCTGATCGCCGACGCCAGGTGGCTGTAGTAGTTGTGCGGCGCCACGTTCAGCTGGTGCGCCTCAGCAAGGTCGCCGATCTTCTTCGACTGACTGAACCCGTTCCACGGCACATCGACCATAAACACGTCCGCCGCCCGCAGCGCGAAGTACGGCAGGTAATCGCGCATGTAAAACAGGTTCTCACCCGTGCATATCCGCGTCGATGTGGACTGCTTGATCTGCAGGATCGACTCCGGGTCGTACATGTCGATCTCCAGCCAGAGCAGGTCGAACTGCTCCAGCACCTTCGCGATTCGCATCGCCGACTCAGGCTTCACGTTGAAATTGAGGTCCAGGTTGATGTCCACGTCCGGCCCAACGGCGTCCCTGAACGTCCCGATCAGAGTCTCGATGTGCCGCAGCATCTGCCGGCTGACCACCTGGTCGGTCGTGCCCGGCCCGTGCCCGAATCCGCCGCCCCAAACCCGCGCCGGCTCGCCGGGAACGACAACGTTCGTCTTCAGCGCCGTGTAGCCTTTGCTGACCACCTCGCGCCCTAGGTCGTAGATGTCGTCCATCGACCGTAGCGGCGCCACGTCCAGCAGTTCGTGCATCCGCGCCCGCACCGTCCCGCAGTGCGACCAGTACAACCGCACGCTGTCCCGCGTCGGCCCGCCGAACAGCTCCACCACCGAAATGCCAAGCGCCTTCGCCTTGATGTCCACAAGCGCGCACTCGATTCCGGCGATCGCTTTCGCCCCAAGCCCGCCGGGGCTTTGGCGCATGACGCGATACATGTCCCAGAAACGCATCTCGTACGCCCGGGGATCGCTCCCGATCAGCACCGGCTTCAGGTCCTCCACCGCGCCCACGATGCCCATCGGAGTCCGCGTGTCGCTGCACTCGCCGTACCCGGTGATCCCCTCGTCCGTCGTCACCTTCATGAACAGCCACGGCCGCCAGCCGCCGTCCACGACGAACGTCTCGATTCCCGTGATCTTCACGCCAAACTCCGGTCGTACAGGATGCCGGCCGCGCTCCGGCTCGTCGTTCTAGTACCCCGCTGCCGCCGTGCTCCACGCAGGGTTGAGGCCTGTATGGATCAGGCCGGTCTTCTCGTCCACGCGCACCACGTTGATGCGGCCGAACGTCCCCCAGGACGGCGAACGCTGGGTGTCTTGCACCACTACCTCATGCCCCATCGACTCGAGCTTCGCCCGCACGTCTTCCGGCACCTGCGCGTCCACGTACAGCACGTCGCCGTCGCAGTGCACACGCGGCGCGTCCGCGGCCTCCTGCGCGCTCAGGCCGTGGTCCAGCGCGTTGACCATCGCGCTCAGTACGCCCGTCGCGATCCGGTAACCGCCCGAGCCGCATGCCCCGAACACGGCGCGCCCGTTCCTCGTGGCAACCACCGAGGGCGCCGCGAAGATCGGCATCTTCCCGCCCCTGATCCGGTTCGGATGGTCCGGCCTCGGATCGAAGTTCTGCATCCCGTTGTTGAGGAACACCCCCGTACCCGGCACCAGCACCTGGCAGCCGAATCCGGACGAAAGGCTCGTGATAATCGTGACCATGTTGCCTTCGCTGTCCACCGTTGCCACCTGCGTGGTGCCCTCCACCTTGCCGATCGTCGGCATGTTGGAGATGACCTCCGGCGGCTCCGCGTCGTTGTCGAACGGCCACGGGTCCCCCGGCGTGATCGGTCGCGGCGCTGCCGCCTTGTCGTTGATCCCCTTCACGCGCTCAGCCGCGAACGTACGGCTCACAAGCCCGCTGGCCGGGCTGTTCTCGTAGTCCGGGTCTCCGTAGTGCGTCTTGCAGTCGATGAACGCGTGCCCAAGCGCCTCGCCCATCAGGTGATAGTCCTCCGCGGACCCTTGCCCGTACGAGGCGACGTCGAACTGGTCCAGGATGTTCATGATCTCGTAACCGAGATGGTCGTTCGCCGTGATGTAATCGTAGTCCCGGTATCGACCCGGCGACTCCCTGAGCACCTTTGGCCGGTACGCTGCCAGGTCTTCCGCCGTGATGAAGCCGCCGTTCCCCGTGACCTCCTTCTCGATCGCCTCGGCCACGGGACCCGTGTAGAAGCCCTTCGCCCCATGCTCCGCGATCAATCGGAACGTCTTTGCCATGTCCGACATGTCCAGCTTCGAAGTCGATCCATCCCTGTCTACGGGCGGAGGATTGCCGTTTCTGAGCAGCAGTTCCGCCGTGTGGGGCAAGCTGCGGATCTCGTCCAGCATTCCGGCAATGGAGCCCACCATCTCCATGCTCAACGGCAGTCCGGCCTCGGCCGCCTCGATCGCCGGCTGCAGCACGTGCGCAAGCGGCAGCTTGCCGAACATCTCGTGCGCAGTGCACAGCCCAGATACTGCCCCGGGCACGCCCGCCGCGAGGTAGCCCCGCTGCGCGACCCTCCCGATCGTCTCCGGGTGGCCGTAGTACATGAACGGCTTCGACAGGTCCGGCTGATACACCTCGGGCCGTATCTTGCCCGGCGCCCTCAGGTACGCGTCGATCGACACGAACTCCTGACGCTCCGCCATGTATATCGCGATGTGGTCGTATCCGCCGAGTCCGGTGCTTGACGGCTCCACCACGAACGCCGTGAACGCCGCCGCTACCGCCGCGTCAACCGCGTTGCCGCCGTCCTGCAGCATGCGGACTCCCGCATCGGCCTCAGCCTGGTGTCCGCCGGTTGCCACGCCGTGCTCTGCAACCAGTTCCTCCCGAGTCAAGATAAGTTTGCTGCGCTGCAATTCAACCCTCCCTGCTCATACCAAGTTCCAGAATGCTGTCCGGTCTGAGGATACCCTGTTGCCCTCACTCACGTAACCGTTAGCAACTTCCCCATACTCGGTGACGGTACATGCCTTCCTTCCGTCACGCCGGCGAATGCCGGAGTCCGGCATCGCCCAGTTGCGAGAACACGCTGAAACGCACATAGACCGTCCTTATCTGCGTACGTCCTCCAGGCCGCCTCCGAAGCCCCTCGCTAGTTGGGGTCACATCACGGTGGTAGAATCTCAGGTATCGGGTCCGTCCTGCGGGAGCTAAGACATGCTTCGAGTAACGAACACCCTCGGCCACAAGGTCGAAGAGATACAGACCGTCGAGCCGGGCGTCGTCCGCATGTACACCTGCGGCCCCACCGTCTACAGGTACGCGCACATCGGCAACCTCCGCAGCTACCTCATGGCCGACTGGATCAGGCGCGTGCTCGAACGCCACGGCTACGACGTCGTCCACGTCAAGAACATCACGGACGTCGGCCACATGCGCCAGGAGGCCTTGGAGCAGGGCGGGGACCGCGTAATCCTCGCCGCCCTCGAAGAGGGCAAGACGCCCCAGGAAATCGCTCGCTACTACGCCGACGCCTTCTCCCGCGACGAGGAGCGGCTGAACATCAAACCCGCCTCGCATCTGCCGTGGGCCACCGATCACGTCCCCGAAATGCTCGACATCGTCCGCAAGCTCGTCGACAAGGGCCACGCGTACGAGACCGCCGGAAACGTCTACTTTGATGTTGCGCGATTCGGGGCCTACGGTAAGCTGTCCGGCAACAGGGGAGAGGGCCTCGCTGAAGGCGTCCGCGTGGAGGCGGATCCGCACAAGCGCGACCCGCGCGACTTCACGCTCTGGAAGCTCGCCGAACCGGGCAGGGAGATGAAGTGGCCAAGCCCTTGGGGAGACGGCTTCCCCGGCTGGCACATCGAATGCTCGGCCATGGCCACCAAGTACCTGGGCCCGCGGCTGGACATCCACACCGGCGGCGTAGACAACATATTCCCGCACCACGAAGGTGAGATAGCACAGAGCGAGGCCGCGTTCGACCAGCAGTACGTTAGCCACTGGGTTCACGGCCAGCACCTGCTTGTCGACGGCGTGAAGATGGCCAAGTCGTCCGGCAACGTCTTCATTCTCGACGATCTCGTTGACCGCGCCTTCGATCCCCTCTCCTTCCGATACCTCTGCATGACCGTGAACTACCGCAACAGGATGAACTTCACGCTCTCCGCGCTGAGGGCTGCCGAGAAGGCGCTGACCTCGCTAAGGGACAGGATGGCGCTATGGGAAGCCGAGAGTCGCGCCAACGGCTCGGCTTCGGGAGAAAGTTCTGAGTGGAACGGCAAGTTCTGGGACCGCTTGGACGATGACCTTGACCTCCCCGGCGGCCTCGCCGTGCTGTGGGGCATGGCAAAGTCATCGCTGCCGCCTCGCTCAAAGCTCGAACTCCTGCGTGAGTGGGACGCGGTGCTTGGCCTCGAACTGGACAAGGCGGCCTCCGAGAGCGCCGCGAGTCCAATCGCAGGCGACCTGGCGCGGCGTGAAGACCTGCGCCAAAGCGAGTCATTCCAGGACGCGGACGCAATCAGGACTGAGCTGTCCAATGGCGGTCATTTGGTCAGAGACACGTCCGCCGGCCCATGGACGAGGCCGAAGACCGCGTTCGAGCAGCTTCGCCCTCCCTTCGAAACAGTCTCCTCGCCAAGAGAAGTCGAGTCCAACCTGGACCGCGCATCCGAAGTCGAGTACACGATGGTCATGGTCGTGTCCGACTATCTGGACGACGTTATACGCTGCGCCGGCAGCGCCCTCAAGTGGGCCGCCGGTCACTCAGCCGAGCTCGTCGTCGTCGACAACGGCTCCACGGACGGCACGGCCGATTGGCTCGAGCGGCTCAGCCGCGAAGACGACCGCGTCCGCGTGGTGCACTGCGACCACGTAATCGGAGAAGCTGCCGCCAAGAACATCGGCCTCAAGCAGGGCCTCGGCAACACCATCGTCATCATCGACCCCTCCGTCGAGACCACCGGAGACGCACTAACCCCCTTGGGCCGTGCACTGGAGACGCCCGGGGTCGGAATCGTGGGACCTTGGGGCCTCCTCACCGAGAACCTCCAGCACTTCCATGAAGAGGTCACCTCAGGAGAGGCCGACGCCATGCAGGCATACTGCCAGGCTTTCGCCCGTGACTTGGTCAGAGAAGCCGGCCTGATGCGCGAGGGCTTCAGGTTCTACCGCAACCTCGACCTCGACTTCAGCTTCCAGGTCCGCGACAAGGGACACCACATCGTCGCGATCGAGAACGTCCCCATGGTCCGCCACGAGCACCGCCAGTGGGCGGCCCTCGACGAAGGCCAGCGCAACGAACTCAGCTTCAAAAACTTCAAACGCTTCTACGAACGCTGGGGCCACAGAACAGACCTGGTAGTCTCCAACCGAACCTGACCACCGTCGGGCTCCCCTCCTCGCGCCCCAAGACGCCTGCACGTGAAGGCCTCATGCCTACCCACCCCCGCCGATGGCCAACCTCCCCGCGTAGGGGCGGTTCGCGAACCGCCCGCCCTGTGCCCACAACAACCTCACATCCCAACCAAACCACACGAGCCCCCAACCCGTTCGCCCTGACCGTGTCCTGAGCTTGACGAAGGGGCCTGTCGAAGGGCCACACGCAGACCGCCGCTCGCCCCAAATCCGCCAAAACGTAGCCCCCACTCCGCTCGCCCTGAGCCTGTCGAAGGGCCTTACGCAGACCGCCTCTCGCCCCAAGTCCGCCAAAACGTAGCCCCCACTCCGCTCGCCCTGAGCCTGTCGAAGGGCCTTACGCAGACCGCCACTCGCCCAAAATCCGCCAAGACATCGCCCCCAATCCGTTCGCCCTTGTATCTTGAAGTGAAGGCGGGGCAGATCGTTTCGCCCCTGGTTACGAGACCGTAGCTCAGCGTGATCGCCCCGCCATGTACATCTTAGAGCCCGAACAGTTGCCTGGGCCATCGAGAGCCCGCATCGTGCAAGGAAGGGCCAAAGGAGTAGAGATGAGTAGTTCCGATCAGAAGGTGTATATCGGTATCGACGTGTCCAACAACTGGCTCGATGTCGCGGTACGACCATCAGGCGAACATTGGCAGGTGACACAGGACGAAGACGGCATCAGCTCACTGGTCAAGCGCCTCGGGAAGCTGCGACCAGACCTCATAGTCATGGAAGCCACCGGCGGTCCTGAGCGTCTGGCAGCCATCGCGCTAGGCGCCGCAGGGTTGCCGGTTGCTATGGTCAACCCCCGCAATGTCCGCGACTTCGCTCGGTCCCAGGGCATACTGGCCAAGACAGATCGTCTTGACGCCGCGGTGATCGCACACTTCGGTGAGGTCAGCAAGGTAGTGGCCAAGCCACCGGTGCCGCAAGAGGTACGCGAACTCGAGGCGCTCGTAGCCAGGCGCCGTCAACTTGTCCAGATGAGGACAGCGGAGATGAACCGCCGTCACCGGGCGATGGAGGTTGTCCGTCGCCGGATAGAGAGGGTCATAGACTTACTGGACCAGGAGCTCAAAGACATCGACACCGATCTGACGGCCAGACTTCGCAAGTCGCCCATGTGGAAGGAGAGCGAGGACCTGCTGCGCAGTGTGCCTGCTGTGGGGCCCAAACTGACGTTCAGCCTGTTGGCTGGCCTTCCGGAGTTGGGCACGCTCAACAGAAGGCAGATAGCCGCCCTGGTCGGAGTGGCGCCGCTTGCGAGGGACAGCGGGAGGTCTCATGGAGTGCGCACCTGCTGGGGCGGCCGCGCCAACGTGCGCGCGGCTCTGTACATGCCGACACTGGTAGCCGTGCACCACAACGAGGTACTCCGCAAGTTCTACACAAGGCTGCTGGCAATGGGCAAACCCAAGAAGGTCGCGCTGACCGCATGCATGCGCAAGTTGCTAACCATCCTCAATGCGATGCTCAAGCACCGCACTGCCTGGGACCCCCAACATGCTTGACATCCACAACAGTTGCTGAGCCTGTCGAAGGGTCTTGCCCAAATCCGCCAAAACGTAGCCCCCACTCCGTTCGCCCAGACCGTGTCCTGAGCCCGTCAAGGGGCCTGTCGAAGGGCCTTGCCCAAGTCCGCCAGACCATCGCCCAAAATCCGCCGTAGGGGCCGTTTGCGAACGGCCCACGCCGGCTCAGGCTACACCCGCCGCTTCCCTCGAAAGACCTCGCCCACAGTCCGTATCTGGTACTGGATCAGGCTCCGCACGAACACCGTCGCACCGCCCGCGGCGACCGCCGCCACGCCCATCGGCGACTCGTGAAGAATGCCGCCCGAAATGCCCGCGATCAGGAAGATCGAAAGGCCCACCCAGCCCGAGTTCTTCGTCAGCCAAATGGCCGCAATCCCGATCGGCGCCGCGATTAGCCCCCCGAACGGCAGCAGCCCCAGCGTGCAGCCCATCAGCGACGCCATCCCCGTGTTGCCCTTGAACCCGAAGAACACCGGGAAGATCTGTCCCGACATAAGCGCCATCACCGACACGATCCACACCCACCCGTGCACCTCCCACAGGAACAGCGGAAGCGTCGCGATCACCCCCTTGCCGAGGTCCATCATGAACACCGCGGCCCCGTGCCGTGGGCCTATCTCGCGCCAGATGTTGGCGGTCCCCGGGTTCCCCGTGCCCTCCTCCCGAATGTTGACGCCCGCCGCCTTCGCAACCAGGTCCCCGTTCGAAACGGAGCCCAGCGCATAGCAGAGCAGCGGCCACACAATGTAGAACCAGATCTCGTTCAATGGAACATTCCGTTAGCTGGATTGGCCTTGAGCGCGAATGATAGGCGCTCCCGAAAGCTGTTGTCCACGTCTGGCTGCCCTGCGCCGGCTATCCCGAAAGCCTGTCCCGGCCGGCCCCTTGCGGATAGCATTGGTGTACAGCCGGACCGTCACTTGCACCCAGGAGGACAGCCTTGTCATCAAGCGATAACGAGTCAGTAGTCGATAGCTTTCTAGCTGTAGCCGGCGTCGAGGAAGACGGCCGCTACTACCTCCGCGCCGAGGTCCTCGCCCGCCTCGTACGCTTGCTCACAGACCTCGGCGAAATGCGCCTGGGCCTGCTCACCGGCCTGCAGACCGCCCTCCCGAGGGCCGACGAAGGCAGCCCGATGGAAGAGCTCAAGGAGACGATGACCAACCTCATCATCATGCAGTCCCGCACCGCGGGCCGCGAGTCGGGCGTCGCCGGGAACATACTGGAACTCGCAACGGCCGGCGAAATCGGCCCCGTGCCGGTAGATCGTGAAAAGCTGCGAAGCGGCTTGACCGAGCTGCTCAGAGCCGCGGGACGGATCTCCGGCGCTGCCGGTCAGGACGCGTGAGCCCTTAGACCGGCCCTAGTCCAGCCCGTCCACGAAGCTCAGCAGCGCCCTCTGGAACCCCGCCGGGTTGTCGCCGGGAACGATGTGCCCTGCATCCTCCACCGTAACCACCTGCCCGCGCGGTATCCGGCTCGACATCTCCTCGAACGTGTTCTGCGCCACGATGTCGCTGTGGCTCCCACGGACCACCAGGGTGGGGCACTGAAGCTGCCCCAGGTAGCCCCAGAGCCGCTCCGAAAGCCCCTCGTCGCCCCTTAGCGGACGGTTCGAGCTCCTCAGCAGCTTGTCATACTTCCAGGTCCAGTTCCCGTTCGGAAGCTGCCTCAGGTTGTGCCGGATGCTGCCCCTGACCTGGTTGCGGTCTCGTCGAGGGTTGAACTCCAGCACCCGGTCCACGAACGCCTCCACAGACGGCAACTCGTCGTCGCCTTGCACGAACCGCCTGATGTTCTGGCCGCCGGCCGCCATGTTCTCCGGCGCCGCGTCCACCACCACCAGCGCCTTCACCCGCTCCGGGTGGTTAGCCGCGTACGTGAACGAGTTCCTGCCGCCCATGGACAGGCCCATCAGCAGAAAGTCGCGAAGGTCCAGCGCCTCCACCACGCCGTGGATATCCGTCTGTTGCGTCTCCGGGCTGTAGTCCCCGTCCGGCGCCCAGGAGCTGTCCCCGTGACCTCGCTGGTCCAGCGCATGCACGTGGAACCTGTCGGCCAGCGATAGAGAAATGAAGTCCCAGGAATGGCACGTCTGGGCAAAGCCGTGAAGCAGCAGCGCCGGCGGGTTCGATGGGTCTCCCCACTCCAGGAAGTGAAACGTCAGGCCGTTGGCCTCAACGGTCCTGTCGCTGGGCTCGAACTCCTGCGTGAACTGGACGCCCATCGCCCTCGCGGCGTCGTGAAGGGGTAGCCCCCCTTGGTCTGGGTTATCGCTCAACGGCACACTCCTCGAGGCTTCTGGATTGCGGCGCGAATATTAACACTTTGGATACCGCACCGGACACAAGCAGAACAGGCCGCCGGCAAAGGCGGCCCGTTCTACCTAGAGGAGGGCCCGAATCACACGAGCGGAATCGGGTTAGCTAATGGGTTAGAAGTTCCAGCTGAAGCTGTTCGCCGTCGCCGCGGGCTCGAGCCGGCGAGACCTCGCCGTGCGCCGCAGGAACGGGGGCAGGTCCAGCTCCGACTCGTCGGCCAGAAGCGCGGCGGTCAGCAGGTCCTGCATGCCGCTGTTCGGGTCGACTATAGTCTCGGAACCGGAGAAACCGGTCGCGATCAGCGTGATCCTGACCTGGTCTCCCATCTTCGGCTCGGTCACCATGCCGAAGATAATGTTCGCCTCGGGGTCCACCTCGCGCTTGATGACCTCGGCCGCCTCGTTGAGCTCTGACAGCAGCAGGTCCTCATTGCCGGCCACGTTCAGCAGCACGCCCTTGGCGCCCTCGATCGATACGTCGAGCAGGTGGTTGGTGATCGCTTCCTCGGCCGCCATCGCGGCGCGGCTCTCGCCCTCGCCGATGCCTATCGACATCCACGCGGGACCGGAGTCCTTCATCACCGCCTGCACGTCGGCGAAGTCGAGGTTGATGTCGCCGATGCCTGTGATCAGCTCTGCGATCGACTGAACGCCGATGCGAAGCACGTCGTCGGCCAGGTCGAACGCGTTCTCTGCCGTTACTTCCTCCTGGCACACCAGGTGCAGGCGCTCGTTGGGAATGACCAGCAGCGTGTCCACGTACTCGCACAGCTGGCGGATGCCCGTCTCGGCGGAGCGGGCCCTGTGAAGGCCCTCGAAAGCGAACGGCCGCGTCACAACGCCCACCGTGAGCGCTCCCGCTTCCTTCGCCGCCTTCGCCACAACTGGCGCGCCTCCCGTACCCGTGCCGCCGCCCATGCCGGCCGCCACAAAGATCATGTCCTGGTCCCTGACGGCTCCGGCGATCTCTTCCTGGTTGGCTTCCGCGGCGCTGGCGCCCTTCGTCGGGTCGCCGCCTACGCCCTTACCCTCGGCAAGCTCGTCGCCAATGCTGAGCTTGGAAGGAACGTCGGACGTGAGCAGCGCCTGCTTGTCCGTGTTCATCACCATGTACTCAACGCCGGCAATCCTCTCGCGGTACATCCTGGATACCGCGTTTGAACCGCCGCCGCCAACGCCGATGACCTTTATCCGGATATTCCCTACTTCTTCGGCCTTCTTGACTTCCATTGGTCCTCCAATAGCTCAAAATTCGAATGCGTGATTTGTTTTGCCTCGGGCCTACGAGTTCCCGTGCCCGTTCACCGTTAACGCCTGATCGTATTCCTTCCGGGCTCGAAGTCCGTTGTTGCCGCCCCGAAGGAACGGCGGCAGGTCCAGGTCCTTCTCGGTGCCCAGCATGCCGCTGTACGGGTCGGCCTCGTTCTCCGTGACAGGGAACCCCGTGGCTATCAGCGTCACCCTGACTTCGTCGCCCATCTTCGGGTCCGTAACCATGCCGAAGATAATGTTGGCGTCGGCGTCCACCTCCCGGCGGATCACCTCAGCGGTCTGGTTCAACTCCGAAAGCAGGAGGTCTTCGCCCCCGGCCACGTTGAGCAGCACGCCCTTGGCGCCCTCGATGCACACGTCCAGGAGCGGGTTGGTAATCGCCTCCTGCGCCGCAACGATCGCGCGGTCGTCGCCTGAGCCTCTGCCGATCGACATCCAGGCTGGGCCGGAGTCCTTCATCACAGCCTGAACGTCCGCGAAGTCCAGGTTGATGTCGCCGGCAACCGTCACCAGCTCCGCGATCGACTGCACACCCTGCCTGAGCACGTCGTCCGCCAGGTCGAAGGCGTTCTCCGCGGTCACGTCCTCGCCGCACACGTAGTGAAGCCTCTCGTTGGGGATGACCAGCAGCGTGTCCACGTTCTGCCTCAGCTTGTTGATGCCTTCCTCGGCATTCTTCGCCCTGTGCAGTCCTTCGAAAGCGAACGGCCTCGTCACCACGCCCACCGTGAGCGCTCCGCCCTCGCGAGCGGCCTGCGCTATCACCGGCGCCGCGCCGGTGCCCGTGCCGCCGCCCATCCCGGCCGCGACGAACGCCATGTCCACGCTCCTCACAGCGTCGGATATCTCGCCCCGGCTCTCCTCGGCCGCCTTCTTCCCGATCTCGGGGTTGCCTCCAACTCCGTTGCCGTTCGTGGTCTGCACGCCGATGCTGAGCTTGGAAGGCACGTCCGACATCAGGAGAGCCTGCCTGTCGGTGTTCGCGACTATGTATTCGACGCCCGTCAGGCGCTCTCGGTACATTCGGGAAACCGCGTTCGAGCCGCCGCCCCCCACCCCGACGACCAATATCCGGGCAGAGCCGCTTCCCTGCGTATCGTTCACTACCATCGAATCCTCCCCTAGTAGTAGATTCGTTGTCCCGTTGAATGAATTGACAAGGTCAAGCTGCGGCTAAGCGGTCGGCAGCAGGCGCTTGATCTGACCGACGACCCCGGAGAACAGCCCCGAAGAGTTGCCCGCCGGTACGCTCGTCGTGCCGTTGACTCCTGGCGGGGGAGTCTGCCTGGACGCGGCCCACATGAGCGTCCCCACTGCCGTCGAGTACTCGACGCCCTTCAGCGCTTTCGGCAACGTCTCCATCGCCTCCGGCCCGCCCAGCCTCACGTGCTTCGTCAGCCCGTGCTGGAAGGCTTCCTCCAGGCCGGTGAGCTGGGAAGCGCCGCCGGTCAGGACGACCCTGGTGCTTGCGATGGGCCCGGTCTCGGCTTCCATTACCTTCAGCGCCACGAGCTTGACCAGCTCCTGTGCCCTCTCACGGGCCAGCTTGCAGATGTCGCCCTTGGACACCATCAGCTCTTTGCCGGCCGTCGTGTTGACGGGTATCTCTTCCTCGTCCTGCAGCGCCTTCGGTGAGATGTTCACGTGGTTCATCTTCACCTGCTCGGCGGAGTTGTACGTCGCCTGGTAGACGAACGCGATGTCGCTCGTGAACTGGTATCCGCCAACCGGAATCACGGTCGTGTACACAACCTTGTTGTCGCGGAAGGCCACCACGTCGGTCGTGCCGCCCCCGATATCTATCACAACAATGCCGCGCTTCAGTTCGTTGGACTTCAGCACGGCCCGGCCGCTGGCGATCGGGTTCAGCACCATGTCCTCCACGGAGACTCCCGCCGCTTCCACGGCGCGCACAAGCCTGTCGACGTATGACGTCGCGCCCGTTATCAGGAGCGAGTCAACCTCGATCTCGTTAGTGTGCATGCCCACCGGGTTCCTGATGCCTTCGTTCCTGCCAACCGCGTACTCGAGGGCGATCGCGTGGATCAGCTCCCGCTCGCTCCCGGCGGCCTTCTCCTTGGCCAGGATCGGCATGCGCGCAAGGTCCTTCTGGGTTACGACGCCCAGCTCATTGCGCACGCTCATCTTCTGCCTGCGGTTCTCGAACTCGATGTGACCGCCGGTCAGGCTGATGTACGCGGAGTGGATCTTGCGGCCCAGCTGTGACTCGGCCTGGCTGACCGATTCGCGCACGGCCTGCGTAAGCTCCGTTGGGTCAGAGACGCTGCCCTTGCGCATTCCCCTGTTGGGGACCGTACTGTGAGCCACGATGTCCATGTGCGACGGTGAGTAGCCTGTGCCTACGACCGTGCACACCTTCGTGGTGCCTATGTCGATTGCAGTGATCATTGGTGCGCTCTTAGACATTTGAGTCCTTTCCCCTCAAGTTCTGCTATTGGCTTTAAATCCGCTCGTGTTCGTTTTGTTCTTCTCTGTATCTGCCGCAATGTCAGGCTGTCGCCAGTCGCTCTGCGACTCGAATCCGCGCGCTCCGGCTCCTGGGGTTCGCAGCCACTTCCTCGCTCGATGGCTTGAGCACGCGTCGATTCACCAATCTCAGGCGGGCAGTGTGTCCACAGACGCAGGTCATAACTTCGGTCGGGCAGAGGCAGTCGGTTGACTCGGTTCTCATTGCCGTCTTTACCAGTCGGTCCTCCAGCGAGTGGTAGGCGATGACCACCAGCCTTCCGCCTTCGCTCAGCGCGCTGACCGCTTCCGTGAGTCCTCTCTCTAGCTGTTCAAGTTCCCGGTTCACTGCAATCCGTATCGCTTGAAAAGTTCTCGTAGCTGGGTGAATTCTCCTGCGTCGCTGTCCCCGGATGGCCGACGCTACTACTCGCGCCAACTCTCGCGTTGATGTCAGTGGGCGGCTGCCGGCTATGGCCCGCGCTATCCTGCGCGCGCCGCGCTCCTCTCCGTAATCTTTGATGATCCGCGCCAACTCTTGCTCCGGGTATTTGTTGACTATCTTCTCGGCGTCGAGTCCCTGACTTCTGTCAAACCGCATGTCCAGTGGTCCGTCAGCATCGAAGCTGAATCCCCGGTCACCCTTCTCCAGGTGCAAGGAGGAGACTCCTAGGTCCATCAGGACGCCATCCATTGGGAAGAGACCCGCTTCCTTGGCAAGCGCTCCAACATCGGCATACGTGCCGTGGACTACGGCAAACCGGCCCGTGTGGCCCGACAACCTCTCGGATGCCAGGCTCAGCATCTCGGGGTCCTTGTCGATGCCGAGCAATCGAGCCTCACTGTCCGCCGCGTCTAGGATGGCCCCTGCATGGCCTCCCTCACCTAAGGTGCAGTCGACGAATCGGCGGCCCTGGTGGGCTTTCAGCCCTTCGAGCACCTCCCTTACCATTACGGGCTCGTGGTGCGGCCCCATGCCGGTGCTCTTCACAGTTCGGCCAGGAAGCTCCGTGTTACAATCTCGGCGCCCTGCAGGCTAGGACAATGCCCCCCTCACCAATGGCATGGTGGGAAGTTTTCCAGAGGTGCCTAAGGGTGTTCAAGGTGATTTTATATTCCGTTTAAAGAAGATTTTAGACAAATCCAAAAATTGAGGTCGCAAAATATTCAATCTCGCCATCCTGACCATCAGCGATTCGGGCGCCGGCGGACAGCGTTCGCAGGACGTTAGCGGCGATACCGTAAGCCGCATAATGTCGGAGGGCCCGTTCAGCGAAGTCGCTCGGGAAATCGTCCCGGACGAGAGAGACGCCATATCCGCCAAACTGTCTGAATGGTGCGATGCTGGCAGCGTGGACCTCGTCATTACGACGGGCGGCACCGGACTGGGCCCCAGGGACGTGACGCCGGAGGCCACACGGGATGTGCTTGACCTTGAGGCGCCGGGCCTCGGCGAAGCCATGCGAGTCCAGACTCTCAAGTACACCCCGTTCGCAATCCTCAGCCGCGGGGTGGCTGGAGTCAGAAACGGGTGCATGATTGTCAACGTGCCGGGCAGCCCGAGCGGCGTCGAGCAGTGCCTAGAAGTCGTGGGGCCGGCGCTTCCCCACGCCCTGGAAATGGTCAAAGGCCACCGGACTCACGCGGCGCCCTAGCCGGCAATGCGATTTCACGTCTTCACGATCTTCCCTCGCATGTTCGAGGCATCCCTCGGCGAAGGCATATTTCAGCGCGCCAGGGATCGCGGCCTGATCGGGCTGTACGTCCACGACCTTCGCGACCACACGCATGACAGGCACCGCACCGTGGACGACTACCCTTACGGCGGCGGCCCGGGCATGGTTATGAAGCCGGAGCCGCTGTTCGAGGCCGTGGAATCGTTGCGCCGGAGCCGGGAGCTGCGGCATGAGTCCCGCGTGGTGCTCATGTCTCCCCAGGGCCGCCGGCTGAACCAGGCCATGGTCGAACAGCTCGCTCAGGAACCGGAACTCGCCGTGATGTGCGGAAGGTACGAGGGCATTGACGAGCGCGTTCGGGAACACCTGGCAACCGACGAAATAAGCATCGGCGATTACGTCCTGGGCGGCGGCGAACTCGCATCGATGGTGCTCATCGAGGCCGTAGCCCGGCTGGTCCCCGGAGTGATCGGGTGCGCGGACTCGGCGGCCGGCGAGTCCTTCTCCACAGGCCTGCTGGAGCATCCGCAGTACACAAGACCGTCCACGTATCGCGACTGGCCAGTGCCCGCCGATCTCCTGTCAGGCCACCACGCCGAGATCGAACGCTGGAGACGCAGGGAGTCGCTCAAGCGCACCTTCGAGCGCCGCCCGGACCTGCTAGCCCTGGCCGACCTCACACCCGAAGACAAAGAATACTTGGACAGCCTCAGGTAAAGGACCGGCCCGAACATCCAAGACCAACAAAGCCAAGCGCCCCGAATACCCAAGACCAAACAGAAGCCAGGCGCTCCGAATTCCCAAAACAAGACAACAGCCGCTCGCCCCAGATACCCAAGACAAGACAAGAGTCGCCCCAGATACCCAAGACAAGACAAGAGCCAAGCGCTACGGAAATCGAAAACTAAACGAAAGCCGCTCCGAAGAGCGCCCATACCCCAACCCGTTCGCCCTGACCCCGTCGAAGGGCCATACGCAAGCCAACTCTCGCCCCCAAGCCCGCGAAAGCACCCTTACCCCAACCCGTTCGTCCTGACCCCGTCCTGAGCACCGTCGAAGGGGCCTGTCGAAGGGCAATACGCAAGCCAGCTCCCGCCCCAAGTCCGCCAAAGCGTAGCCCCAAACCCGTTCGCCCTGACCCCGTCGAAGGGCCTTACGCAAGCCACCTCCCGCCCGAAGTCCGCCAAAGTGCCCTTACCCAACCCGTTCGCCCTGAGCCTGTCGAAGGGCCTTACGCAAGCCAGCTCTCGCCCAAAGTCCCCCCATCGCCCACAAAAGGCCAACCCACACCACAACCCCGCCATCCCGGCACTCCCGCGCCAGCGTGAACCAGGCGCCAGCCGGAACCCAGCGCGGCGGGACACGTCACGCCCGCCAACACCTTCCGGCGATAGACCCCGCCGCCATCCCTCAGGCGTAGGGGCCGTTCGCGAACTGCCCGCCCAACCACGCGCCACACCAAAGCGTAGCCCCCAACCCGTTCGCCCTGGCCCCGGCGAAGGGCCTTACGCAGGCCAGCTCTCGCCCCAAGTCCGCCAAAGTCCCCTTACCCAACCCGTTCGCCCTGACCCCGTCCTGAGCACCGACGAAGGGGCCTGTCGAAGGGCCTTCCGCAAGCCACCTCCCGCCCCAAGTCCGCCCTCCCTCAGGCGTAGGGGCCGTTCGCGAACGGCCCGCCCAACCACGCACCCAATAACACCAACCCACACCACAGCCCCGCCATCCCCGCACTCCCGCGCCAGCGTGAACCAAGCGCCAGCCGAAATCCACAGGGGCGGGGGCATTTCGCCAATCGAACCACTCGCCTCGATTACAGGAACCCACACGGAACTGTCATTCTGAACGAAGCGAAGCGGAGTGAAGAATCTAAAGCCGTTGCCCGCAAAACAAAGTTGTTCCCAGACAACAACCCACCCCACAACCCCGACATCCCCGCACTCCCGCGACAGCGTGAACCCGGGGCCAGCCGGAATCCAACGGGGCGGGGCACTCCATCCGCCTACCAACACCTTCCGACGATAGAACCCCGCCGCCATCCCGCAGGCGCATGGCCCGTTCGCGAACGGCCATGCCCAACCACGCGCCACACCAAAGCGTAGCCCCCAACCCATTCGCCCTGACCCCTTCGAAGGGCCTTACGCAAGCCAGCCCTCGCCCCAAGTCCGCCAAAGTCCCCTTACCCAACCCGTTCGCCCTGAGCCTGTCGAAGGGCCTTACGCAAGCCAGCTCTCGCCCGAAGTCCGCCAAAGTGCCCTTACCCAACCCGTTCGCCCTGAGCCTGTCGAAGGGCCTTACGCAAGCTAGCTCCCGCCCCAAGTCCGCCAAGATGCCCTTACCCAATCCGTTCGCCTCCACCCACACCCTCTTGACACACCCGTGCGCAATGCTGTAACCTAGAACGCGTGTCTAGCGAAACGCAGTCCATATCACCAATACAGAGCATCGTCCGAGAAGAGACAAAGGACGGCAGACTCATCGTGCGATTCCTCGTCGCTGCAATGCAGGACGAAATACGCGACGCCAAGCCCCATCACAGGCTCGACGCCGCACGCCAGCTAATCAAGCTCGGCTTCGAAGAGGCGAAGGAGTTCGCAAGCATACCCGCGACATCAACGCAGCGCGCAGAGCAGCCGAAGCCCGAGGCCGACACCATCGACACCGCCAACCTCAACCCCGACCTCGCGCTCTTCATACGCGCCGAGACCGACGGAGGCCGCCGGGCCGTACGCTTCCTAGTCGACGTCATGCTAGGATTCATGCCCGGGTTCGGGCCGCACCATCGCATCGACGCCGCCAAGGAGCTGCTCCGCCGCGGGTTCGACGAAGCCCCCGACGACCTACCACTCTTTCCCCAGCCTGCCCAGATCCCGTCGAACGAGCCTGTCCTGAGCCTGCCGAACGGACCTGTCGGACCGCAACAGACGTCCTCTGACGACTCCCCCGCCGATGCCGACATCCTCCTCGACTACGAACCCCCGTACGTCAACACATACGGCCACAGCCGGGACGACGGTCTGAACACCCGAGCAGTCTTCAAGGCGTCGGACGCCCTGATGGACGCCGTCGGCAGGCTCCCGCCGCCCGAGAAGCCAGGAGCATTCAACCCCGACGAGACGAGCAGCATCATCGTGCACAACGGAACGGAGCACTACTTCAAAGAACACGCGCGCACAGCGGTAGAACTGTCCATCGCCGCAGGCGAAGTCATGGACGCGATCAGGCGCATCCGTGATTCATGCCGGACACCCTCCGCCTTCATCGCCCAAAACACCAAGAAGAACTCGGACCCCGGGGAAGAACCCACCGATGACGACGACAGCCTGTCCCAACCCCCTCGAGGGAACGCCGACGCTCCCCCTTGATGCCCGCGTCCCTGCCGCAGCGTGACCTTCGAACACACGCCGCACCGGCAAGAGAGCCAGCCCACCCCAGAACCCCGTCATTCCGGTATTCACGCGACAGCGTGAACCGGGGGCCAGCCGGAATCCAGAGGGGAGGGGGCACGTCACGCCCGCCAACACCCTCCGGCAACAGAACTCCGCCGCCATCCCTCAGGCGTAGGGGCCGTTCGCGAACGGCCCGCCCAACCACGCACCACACCAAAGCGTCGACAGGAACCCGTTCGCCCCAAGTCCGCCAGAGCGTAGCCCCCAATCCGTTCGCCCTGACCGTGTCCTGAGCCCGTCGAAGGGGCCTGTCGAAGGGCCTTACGCAAGCCAGCTCTCGCCCCAAGTCCCCCCCAGCGCCCACCCAACTACACCAACCCACACCACAACACCGCCATTCCGGCACTCACGCGAAAGCGTGAACGAGGGGGCATCCCCGACTGCCCTCGCGCCAGCTTCCCTTGCCCATCACGACCGGCGGCAATAGAATAATTGATTGTGCAACAAGACAATCACCTTTGAGGAAGTTGGGAAAATGGACGCTCACGATCTCGTAACATTGGAATCGAACCCGGACGTAGAAGAGTTCCAGCCCGGGGACACCGTCAATGTGTCCATTCGGGTGAAGGAAGGCGACAACGAACGTACCCAGATGTTCGAAGGCGTCGTCATCCGCAAGCGCGGCCGCGGCCCCGGCCGTTCCTTCACTGTCAGGCGCGTGGCGCATGAGGTCGGAGTGGAGAGAACATTCCTGCTGAACTCCCCCGTGGTACAGGCAGTCAAGACCGTTCGTCGTGGCAAAGTCAGGCGAGCGCGTCTCTACTACCTTCGGGGTCTGACAGGCAGGCACGCCCGCATCAAGGAACGCAGGTAACGCTCCGTCAGTCCAACGTCCCCCTTCGATCGTAACGAAGGGACCGCTTGCACATGACTACGCTTCCCGGAATGGAAGCGTGCACCCGATGAGGCTGCTCTCATGCGCATCCCGAATCTCGCTGAACTTGGCCCGCAGCCGGATACGGCGCTGCGGCAGGAAGCTGGATACGGCGCTCCATCGGGCCTGCCCGCGCAGGACGCACGTTGAAGTACGCTGAAGTCGCGGTCGACTCCCCGGTCGGAGCGGGCCGCACGTTCACCTACTCGGTCCCGGACGGCCTGAAACTCGCGCCCGGCCACCTGCTGAGGGTGCCTTTCGGGCCGCGCACTCTGCAGGGAGTGGTGTTAGAGCTTTCCAGCGTGGCCAACGTCCCCTACACCAGGGACGTGCTTGCCCTCGTGTACCCGGACGTCCTGCTGGACAATGACCGGCTGGCCATTGCCCGCTGGGTATCCGATTACTACATGTGTGGCCTCTTCGAGGCCGTCGCTCCCATGCTCCCGCACGGAAGCCGTGCAAGACCCGCCACTTACCTTGAGTCCTTGGTGGACGACCCTTCCGAGGTCCGCTCCGGCTTGACAAAGCGACAGGCGGAGGTCCTGGAACACATCCACTCAAAAGGCCGCGTCAGCCAGGACCAACTGATCGAAGCCCGGCGGACCAGCCGGTCGGTCATCGACCGCCTCGTCGATGCCGGCCATGTAAGGAGATCGGAGGGAGGAAGAATCGGCCCCTCCGTGAAGCGTCGCATGGTCCAGAGCCTGAAGCTCTCCGACCCAGCCATGGCCCTGGACTCTCCCGAGTACGAGGCGCTCGAAAAGGCCGCGCCCAAACAGTCCGGGCTCATCAGGCGCCTTGCGTCGGAACGCCATCCGATGCGCATCGCGGAAGCCCGCCGCGAGTACGGCAGAGGAGCGGTCAAAGCCCTCCTGACCAATGGTTTGCTGGAGACCCAGTCCATACAGGAGTTCAGAGACCCGCTGGCCGACAAGACCTTTCAGTCTGCCCGTCCCGTGATACTGACGAGTGAGCAGGCCGAAGCCGCCTCCCGGGTACGATCGGCACTGGAAAAGCCTGAGTCCGGCCCCGCCTCCTTCCTCCTGCACGGGGTCACGGGGAGCGGCAAGACTGAGGTCTACCTCGACGCTGTAGAGCGATGCCTCGAGCTCGGCAAGCGCGCAATCGTCCTCGTGCCGGAGATCGCGTTGACCCACCAGACCGTCAGCCGCTTCGCTGCTCGCTTCCCCGGCCAGGTCGCCGTCCTTCACAGCGGCCTGTCCGACGGCCAGAGATTCGACCAATGGTGGAAAATCAGGGGCGGCGAGTATCAGATCGCCATCGGCTCAAGGAGCGCAGTCTTCGCCCCCCTGCCGGATCTGGGTCTGATCGTTCTGGACGAGGAGCACGAGTGGACCTACAAGCAGTCCGAACCCAGTCCCAGGTACCACGCCAGGGACGTAGCGCTCCAGCTTGCGTCCATCAAGGGCGCAGTGGTGCTGCTGGGCAGCGCAACGCCTGAACTCGAGACATACTACAGCGCCCGGCGAAGGCAGTCGGGCTTGCTTGAGCTTCCCGCCCGTGTCGCCTCGAGGCCCGGCGCAGCCAACGACCCGCCCATGCCGGGGCGGCTTCCCGTAGTCAGGGTCGTGGACATGGCGCAGGAACTGAAGAGCGGAAGCGCCGGAATCCTCAGTTCGCCGCTGACCGAAGCCATCCGGGAGACCTTGGATTCCAGCGGTCAGGTACTGCTGTTCCTGAACCGTCGAGGCTCTGGTTCCTTCCTGCAGTGCCGCTCCTGCGGGGAAGTCGTCAAGTGCAACGGCTGTGATGTGGCGCTCACCTATCACAGGGGCGCTGAAAGGCTGGTCTGCCACTACTGCGGTCGCCGCCGCCGCCAGCCCGAGCAGTGCGGCGCCTGCATGAATCGACGACTCAGCCTCTACGGATTCGGGACGGAGTCGGTAGCAGCAGACGTCGAAGAGGCCTTTCCCGGAACTAAGGTCGTTCGATGGGATCGTGACACTGCGGGCCGGCTGGCCGACAGCGAAAGCATCTTGAATGAGTTCGCCTCCGGCAAGGCGCAGGTCCTCGTCGGCACCCAGATGGTCGCTAAGGGCCTTCACTTTCCGTCAGTATCGCTCGTCGGAGTAGTCCTGGCCGACATCGGCTTGAACGTACCGGACTTCCGGTCTGGAGAGCGTACATTCCAGTTGCTGTGCCAAGTTGCCGGAAGAGCGGGTCGGGGCGAGACTGAAGGCAAAGTCATCATCCAGACCTACCGGCCCGATCACTATGCCGTTCGCGCTGCCGCCGAACAGGATTTTCTGAACTTCTACGTCCAGGAGATGGCCTTCCGCAAGGAACATGGAAACCCGCCATACTCCAAAGTGATCAGACTGGTCTACGCGCACACGAACAGGGCGCACACGGAGCGCGCCGCGATCGACCTTTCCGAGCAGCTTCGTCTGTCCAGAGACGCCAGGGCATTCAACGACGAAGCGGTCCTCGGCCCGGCGCCCGCATACCCTCCCAGGGTTCGAGGCCGTTACAGATGGCAGATCGTCCTCAGAGGCCCGCAGCCTCGCCGTCTCCTGGATACGATTGCGGTTCCCCACGGCTGGATCGTGGATGTCGACCCCGTGTCCTTCAGCTAGGCTGCGCGCATCTCTGCAAGTGCATTCCAAGCTGTATGCTGAGGTTGGCGCGTACCCATGCCTCTGATAACATGGCCAAGCCTTGTGAGGGAGGAGTGAACGGCGCATTTGCCTTACGGCCAGCACGCCCAACCAGGACCCATGCGGCTATCTCGGCCGGCATAGTACAGGGCCTGAAGTAGCTTGGCGTACCGCGCCTGCGCAGGGCTTCGAATCTAACAAGATTCCCATCAATCAACAGGAGGTTGTTGCACATGGCAAACAGCGTCATGGGAGTGGTATCGAGGAAGGTAAAAGAGCCGGTAACGCTTGAGGAAATCCATGTGCCGGACCCGGGGCCGGGAGAGGCTCTCGTAAAGGTCCAGGCCTGCGGCGTATGCCACACGGACCTGCACTATAGGGAAGGCGCCATCAATGACGAGTTCCCCTTCCTGCTTGGGCACGAAGCAGCCGGTGTGGTCCAGGAAGTAGGCGACGGCGTCACAAACGTCGCTCCCGGTGACTTCGTGATCATCGCCTGGCGAGCGCCCTGCGGTAACTGCCGCGCCTGCCTGCGGGGCAGGCCGTGGTACTGCTTCGACAGCGGCAACGCCGATCAGAACATGACACTCGCAGACGGCACCGTGCTCTCCCCCGCGCTGGGGATTGGCGCCTTCACCGAGCTCACGCTCGTACACGCCGGCCAGGCCGTCAAAGTGGACCCGGCCGCCTCAGCTGCCGCCGCGGGTCTCATCGGCTGCGGCGTTATGGCCGGGCTTGGCGCCGCAGTGAACACGGGTGGCGTAACCCGGGGCGACTCTGTGGCCGTCATCGGCTGCGGCGGCGTCGGAGACGCCGCAATCGCCGGAGCGAATCTCGCAGGCGCCCACACGATCATCGCCGTTGACATCGACGACAGGAAGCTGGAATGGGCCAAGGGCTTCGGCGCCACGCACACCGTAAACTCAAAGGATACGGACGCGGTCGAGGCCATACGTGACCTCACCGGAGGCAACGGCGTGGACGTCGCCATCGAGGCCGTCGGAAATCCCGTTACCTATGAGCAGGCATTCTTCGCCAGGGACCTCGCCGGCACAGTCGTACTCGTCGGCGTGCCCAGCCCGGACATGAAGATCGAACTGCCGCTCATCGAAGTCTTCGGCAGGGGCGGCTCGCTGAAGTCATCCTGGTACGGGGACTGCCTCCCGACCCGTGACTTCCCCATGTTCATCGATCTGTACCTGCAGGGCCGCTTGGACCTCGATGGCTTCGTGTCGGAAACCATAGGCGTAGGTGACGTCGAAGCCGCGTTCGAGAAGATGCACCACGGAGACGTGCTCCGCTCAGTAGTAGTCTTCGACAACTAAGCGGCAATCCCAAAGGCAACTCTGCCCTAAGCCAACTCAGAATTAAGGGGCGGTCCCAGACCGCCCCTTCTCATTGCAGTAAGAGCAGGAAGCTGAAGCGCCTCGACAGTCCCAGCCACAGGCCATGGTCCAGGGACTCATCGTAAAGAAGAGATTCGGTCTAGTCCCTCGAAGAGGACAGAGACGGAATCTGTGGAGGGCTAGGTTGCAGGCCAAGCCGACCCGGACTGGCGCCGGCCCAGCTTTGAATATGCCTAGTCCAGAAGCGGAATCCGCCCCCAGGTAACGGAGTCGGCCTCGTCGGAGAGGCCCTGTTCAGCGATCATCTCCCGGATCTCAAGCAAGGTCGCATTCACTTCCTTGGTCACATACACCCAGTCCGGCTCTTCCGGCAGCCAGTAGGGAGATGTGATACGAACGACCTTCTGCTCCTCAGAGCTGAAGTAGATGCCGAACTTGGACGCATATGTTGACACCGGTCGTCTACTCCACAGTCACAGTCTTGGCTAGGTTGCGCGGCTGGTCTACCTGCCTGCCTTGGCAGACGGCTATGTGGTAGGCCAGCAGTTGTAGCGGAATGGCCGCAAGTATCGGGTTCAGCATCGGAGAAGCCTCCGGCAGATAGATGACGTCGTCCGCGATTTGAGCGGCCTCCGTGTCGCCCTCAGTCGCTACCGCGATGACCTTGCCGTTCCTGGCCTTCACTTCGCTTACGTTGTTCAGCATCTTGCTGCGAAGGTCGTCTCTGGGCATCAAAGCCACAACGGGCATGTCCGCATCCACCAGCGAAATGGGGCCGTGCTTCATCTCCCCCGCCTGGTAACCCTCGGCGTGGACGTAGCTGATCTCCTTCAGCTTCAGGGCGCCCTCCATTGCCAGCGGGAAGTTCAGGCCCCTTCCGAGATACAGGAAATTGTCGTAGCTGGCGTACTTCT
The DNA here is from genome assembly GCA_965116985.1 of Dehalococcoidia bacterium. Lineage (GTDB taxonomy): Bacteria > Chloroflexota > Dehalococcoidia > Lucifugimonadales. Next base: position 2,261,848 of record OZ220745.1, read on the forward strand.
CTGCCAGAGCCTTCAGGTCCTGCTGATTCTCCAGTATGTGCCCAACCAAGTCGGGCAGATGGGCGAAGTCACGCACCGCCTCCGCCATTCGCTCGTCATCGATGACGCCCCTTCGCTTGGCAATATAGAGGCTCAGCAGGTACAGCGCGGCCAGAGAGCAGGTGAACGTCTTGCTGCCTGCCACACTGATCTCAAGCCCGGCCCGCATGTGGAGCATTCCGTCAGCAACTCGCGCAGCCTGAGAGCCCTCATGGTTGCAGATCGTGATCTGCGGCGCACCCATAAGCGCTGCCGCCTCCATCGCCCCGAGCGTATCCGCCGTCTCCCCCGACTGCCCCACCGACACCACAAGCGTTCTTTCGTCGATTATTGGGTCCCTGTACCTGAACTCAGACGCGTTGTCGAACTCAGCCGGCAATCTGGCGACCGACTCGATCCAGTGCCGGCCGACCATTGCGGCGTGAAGACTGGTCCCCATGCCCACCAGCACAACTCTGTTCAGAGACTCGACCTGCTGCTGAGTGAGCGCAAAGTCCTCGATCTCCACCGTCAGCTTCTCGAAGGACACCCGTCCGCGCATTGTGCTGACAAGCATCTCAGCCTGCTCGTTGATTTCCTTCAGCATGAAGTGCTCGTACTCGCCCTTGAGCGCCGAGCCCGCGTCATAGGGAACAACGGTGGGCGACTTCAGAATTGGGCCGCCGCCCAGGTTTGAGAACGTGGCGGAATCGCCCGTGATCGCAACGGCCTCGCCGCCGGAGAGATAGGCCACGCTGCGAGTGTGGGATATCAAGGCTGGCAGATCGCTGGCGACGAACATGCCGTCATCGCCGTAACCGACAACGATGCCGCCTGCATGCCCAAGCCTGAATGCGACAACCTTGCCCGGGTCCCTGCTGGATATCGTGACGACGGCGTTCGCGCCTTCGAGCAGCGATGCGGTCCGCGCAACGGCGTCTTCCAGCGAATACTCCTCGTCTAGCAGGTCTTCCACCAGGTGGGAAATGCACTCGCTGTCCGTCTGCGATGTGAACACGTGGCCTTTGGCCTGAAGCTGCTGCTTGAGCTCAGCGTAGTTCTCAACAATGCCGTTGTGGACGATGGTCACGTTTCCGTGACAGTCCGAATGCGGGTGCGCGTTGAAGTCGGTGGGACCTCCGTGCGTAGCCCATCTCGTGTGGCCGATCCCCGCGATCCCAAGTGGCGTGCCGTTACTGAACTTGGACCTCAACGCGTTGAGCTTGCCGGATGTCTTCTGCACAACGAGGCCGCCGTCTGCCGTCTGTACCGCTATGCCCGCGCTATCGTAGCCGCGATATTCCAGGCGATGGAGTGCGTTGAGCAGGATTGGGCCGGCTGGCTCAGTCCCCGTGTAGCCGATGATTCCGCACATGCTACGCGCCTCCGATTGCCGTCGCCGGCCCGTTCGCGTATACACCCCGATACGCCGGCGGGAGCAGTTCCGCGATGCGCCGCATGATCATGTCAGCAGTCGATCTGATTGTCGCTTCCGAGGGTCGGCCACCCACGGCCGGAGCATGGAATGGCTGGCCAATGGTGACGGTCATCTTGGCAGAAGGAACGAAGACGCGGAGTACGGACCTGAAGACCTCGGTACCCGTTATGCCGACTGGCAAGAGGGTGGCCCCCGTCCTGAGAGCGAACATCGCTGCTCCTGTCTGTGCCTCGCCCATACCTTTGGGGTGCCGGGTTCCTTCTGGGAACAGCACAAGCGCGCCGCCCTGCTGAAGATGCTCGAGGGCCCAGCGCATAGCCTTTACGTCCCGCGCCTCTCGGTTGACAGGGTACGCTCCCCATGCATGCAGGAACCAGCTAGCGATTGAGTTCTTGAACAAGGTGTGCTTCGCCAGAAACTTGAGTCTCCTCGGAACAAACGGCGCCAGCAGAGGCGGGTCCATGTTGCTCTGGTGATTCGCCACCACGATCAGCGGTCCTTCTGCGGGCACATTGTCCACGCCTCTAACCGAAATGTCAGCGAATAGCCGGAACGTGCCGCGCTGAAGAAAATTGCAAACGCTGTACGTCCGATCGTTCATCGCTCAGCTACCAGCCCCATTACGATGCTCACGACTTCTTCGACGCTCAACGCGTCTGTGTCGATGCGCACCGCGTCGCTTGCCGCCATCAGTGGCGCCACTTCTCTTCGCGAGTCGATCGAGTCTCTTCCGCGAATCTGCTTCATGACTCTCTCGTATCCGGCAGCCGTTTGTTGATCCTCGAATTCCTTGCTGCGCCTCTGGGCCCGAACGCCCGGGGCTGCATCAAGGTACACTTTGACCTCCGCGTCTGGCAGCACTACAGTCCCAATGTCTCTGCCGGCGACTACAGTCGGACCCTCTGCCGCGATCGACCTTTGCCTCGCCAACATCGTACGCCGGACGGCCGGCGACTTCGCGACAGGCGACACAGCATCCTCTACGTCAGGATGCCGCAATCGAGGGGTAACTTCTTTGCCGTCGATTTCAACCCTTAGGTCCGCGCTCTCCAGCACGAAAGTCAATTCAACGTCAGCGATCGCTTTGGCCAGGGCTTCCTCGTCCAGGTAGTCAATTCCCCGGTCGAGCGCAGCGACTGCGACCGCTCTGTACATCAGCCCAGTATCCAGGAACCGGGCTCCCAGTCGGGAGGCCACAAGCTTTCCAACCGTTGTCTTCCCTGAAGCCGCCGGACCGTCTATGGCTACAGTCGCAACATCAGCCACTCTAGGGGTTCCTTTGAGGCTGAAAACTGCAGAATTCGCCCCTTTCGCCCCGCAAATTATAGGGACGCAAGGCTCAACGAACAAGGAAAACGCTGTACTGCGCTGCCTGAAAATTGCTTCCGGACTCTGGTGGTGGAAGGCAGTCGCGTCCCGGCAATGTTCCTTCGAAGTCCCCTTAGCCCCGTGGCTCCGTCTTCGACCGTTCTTAGCGCGGGAAGTAGAAGCCTAGTCTCCATCGCCGGAAGCCGCCGCGGGTTGTGCTGTAGCGGGTTCCAGTGTCGGTGGCGCTTCGCTCCTTAGGAATGAAATGACCAAGGCCACGCACGCTAGGCCCGTAGATACGAGAAACGAACGGCTGATTCCGACCACAAATGCCCTGTACACACCCTCTCCGGCGTCCTCAGTAATCGCAGACAGGCTTGGCTCGAAGCCGTACGACGCCATCGCGAACGTGACGATTGTTGTCGCGATTGCCAACCCGGCCACATTGGCTGTGGTGCGTGTCGTGTTAAGGAAGGCTGAGACTATGCCGTACTTCCGGCGATCTGCGGCTCCCATGATCGCGCTCGTGTTCGGGGATGAGAACGTTCCCATCCCCACGCCGGACAGCGCCATCCCAATGGCCACCATATAGGCGGGCGAGTCCAGGTCGAGCTGCGAGAACAAGAACATCGCTGAAGCTGAGATGACCATTCCCGTCACGGTCAGGTAACGCGTCCCGATCTTGTCGGACAGCCGGCCGACCAACGGGCTTGATAACGCCATGCCCACAGAACCGGGAACGAGCAGCAGTGCTGCTTTGGTGCTGGAAAAGCCGAGCACCTCTATAAGGTAGAACGGCATCATGACGAACACGGTAGTGCCGCCCAGGAAGGACAGGAACCTGGCGGATACACCCATCGAGAACGCCCTGCTCTTGAACAGCGACAGGTCGAGCATTGGGCTCGGTGCCCTCATTTCCCACCATAGGAATGAGATTACCAACACTGTGGCTCCTGCGAGTCCAGCAATTACTATCCAGGAGTTCCATCCGAACCTGTAGGCGTTGGTCATGGACAGCAGAAACACGACCAGTCCGCCGGAGGACAGGCTTGCGCCGAGCCAGTCGAAGCTCTCCCTTGAGACACCGCCCTCTGTCCGTTTCGGCCTCGGCATGTTGAAGATGAGCAGCGCAAGGAGCGCCGCCACTATGCCCACTGGCACCGTAGCGAAGAACACCGATCGCCATCCCAAAGACCCAACAAGCAGGCCGCCCACGATTGGTCCGCTGATGGCCCCCGTGCCGATGATGGTCATGTACAGGCCGAGGGCGCGGCCGCGCTGCTGCGGCGGGAAGATGTCCGCGATCATCGCCATGCTGTTGGCCTGGATCGCTGCCGATCCCACGCCCTGCAGCAGCTTCCCGCCGATTACCATGAGAAGCACAGGAGAACTCCCTCCAATGGCCGCGGCGCAAACGTAGACGAGGAACCCTGCTATGTAGACCTCCTTGCGGCCGATCATGTCCGCGAGGCGGCCCATCGGCATGAGGAACGCGCTCGTGGTCAGCGTGTACCCGAGGCTTATCCACAAGACGGTGGGTATGTCAGCCTGGAAGTGGTCGGCAATCTTAGGCAGCGCGATGTTGGTACCGGACTGGTCCATCACCGTTAGGAAAAGGCCCACGAACAGCGCACCGTACGCCCACCAGTGGTAGTTGGGGTTGCGGGCTACCCAGGCGGAGAAGTTGCCTAGCATCATCACATCCTAGCCTTCCACCATAGACCGCGAAAAGGATTCCGTTCGGATTCCTGCACACCTGAATACTTGAATTGGCGGCAAGCGCCCCATCTATAATCAAGGTTCGGAGTGCACTTTCGTAGGGTGCCGCCGCGTGACACAAGAAACTGGTTGGTGATTGCTAGGAGACCATCGCACGAATGAACGAAAAGCAAAGAGTCTTAGTAGTGACCCCGCATCCGGACGACGCCGAGTCCGGGTGCGGCGGGACAATAGCCAAGCTGTGCAGGCAGGGCATGGAGGTCGTGCTTGTGGTCTGCACGAACGGCGACAAGGGCAGCAATGACCGGGAGATGAGCCCTGATCGCCTCGCCAAGATCCGCGAAGAGGAACAGCTCGAGTCCGCGAAGGTACTTGGGCTGGCCGATGTGGTGTTCCTCCGATATCCCGACCAGGGCTTGGAAGAGGGTAACGAGTTCAGGGAGGATATCGTCAGGCTGATTCGCGAGCGGAGGCCCGATCTGGTGATCACCATCGACTCAGGCAGCCGGTACATCCGCCACCGCGATCACTACAACTGCTTCCGTGTGGTCCTCGACGCAGTCTTTCCCTATGCCCGCGACCACATGGCCTACCCCCAACACCTGGAGGCCGGGCTGGAACCTCACAATGTGCCCGAGGTGTGGCTGTTCAGGCCCTCCGAGCCCGATCTGTACATCGACATCACGGACACGTTCGATGTCAAGTACGAAGCGCTGTACAAGCACGCCAGCCAGGTCGGCGAGCGGTCGTGGGAGCGCGAGGAGCGCGCCCGGAACCGCGCTTCGGAGGTAGGGAAGAAGATCGGCGTACAGTTCGCGGAGCAGTTCAGGCGGATCGAGCTCTTCCGGTAGCAGGCGCACCGCCAGGCGCATCCCAGGAGTCAACGACATGTCCGGCCCGCTTGAGGGCGTGAAGGTCCTGGAGTTCACGGAGATAATCGCCGGCCCGTTCGGCGGGTTACTGCTGGCCGACATGGGCGCGGACGTGATCAAGGTAGAGCCGCCGTGGGGTGAGCCATGGCGCTTCATCCAGCAGGTCGTGCCCAACGAGGGCCGCCAATATATGTCGCTAAACCGCGGCAAGCGCTGCCTGACGCTCAATCTCAAGAAGCCTGAGGCGCAAGAGGTCGTATACCGCCTCATGCCGGACACCGACGTCGTGGTGCTGAACGCCAGGCCGGACGTGCCTCGCAGCCTCGGCATCGACTACGAGACCCTGTCTGAGATCAATCCCAGGCTGGTCTACTGCAGCAATACCGCCTTCGGCACGGACGGCCCGTGGAGCCGGATGCCTGGCTACGACATAGTGGCCCAGGGCGTCACAGGACTGATGACCTCAGAAGGCAAGCTGCGCGAGGACGACCTGCCGGAGCAGATCGTCTCGACCGCGGTCGCTGACTATGCCACCGGACTGGCGATGGCCTGGGGCGTGTCCGCCGCGCTGTTCCACCGCGAGCGGGCAGGTCGAGGCCAGAAGCTGGAGACAAGCCTGCTCGGCTCAGCCCTTGCGGTGCAGGGCGGCCGCTTCATTGAGGTCGACGCGCGGGACAAGGAGGCCCGGGACGAGTTTCGCGAGGACCTCGTCGCCCTGAGGCAGGCCGGTGTGGCCTACCGGGACCTTTTGGAACGCCACTCCGAGCTGCATAGCTACGGGTCGTCTCCGTACTATCGCACTTACCAGGCCAGCGACGGAGTGATGGTGGTCGCCTGCCTGAGCAATCCCCTTCGCATGCGGATGGCCGATGTGCTTGGCCTGGACGATCCAACTCTGGGCCCCGACTACGATCCGTCCACTGACGAGGCCCGCAGAGCCGCGGAGTTTGTCCTCCGGCAGGCCAAGTCAATCATCGCTCAGAAGACCGTTGACGAGTGGTTGTCCATTCTGCGCAAGGCGGGAGTGCCCGCGGGCCCGGTCAAGTTCATCGAGGAGTTGGTTAACGATCCGCAGGTTGCGGCCAATAATCTATTGCTTGAAATGGACCATCCGCTCGCCGGCAAGCACAAGATGGTCGGGCCGTTCATCGAGATGACTGACACTCCGCTCAAGCCTGCGAGGCCGGCGCCCGCCCTGGGGGAGCACACTGACGAGGTACTGTCCGGCGCCGGATTCTCCCCGGAGGATATCGAGCGGCTGAGGCGGGACGGGGTCGTCTAAGGGCCGCTTTACTAGGGAAGCGACCCGTCCGCCTGCTATAATTCTCGCCGTCACAAACCAGAACTGAAACAGCGGACCCCGAAGGCAGACGCCAAAGCTCAACGGGAGGCCGCCGGGAGGTAAATCGGAGGCATGACCTACATCATCACGGAGCCGTGCGTTGGAGTTAAGGACGCGTCCTGCGTTGACGTTTGCCCCGTCGACTGCATTTACACTACCGACGATGACAGTATGTACTATATTCATCCGGAGGAGTGTATCGACTGCGCGGCCTGCGAGCCGGTCTGCCCCGTCGTCGCCATCTTCGCTGAGGAGGACACGCCTCCCGAGTGGGACAGCTACACGGCGCTGAACTACACCTACTTCGGATTCGACCCGCCCACATAGCCCATCTCGCCAGGTCAGTTCACCGGGAATCCCTCTCCCACCAGCCAGGTGGGGCCGGATATGCGGCTAGCCGCCCCCTGACAGGGGAGAGCTGGGCAGAGCGCGAGCGGGCGAGCCGAACAGGAGGCAACGACCATGGCTGAGATCGAGTCCACCCCCGAGTTCGTCGAGCGAGCCTACTCCGCTATGCGGGCGAACCTGCTCGTGGCTGCGCGCCGCATGGGCCGGCCGATGTCGCTTGCCGAGAAGCTGCTGCTCTCCCACATGGACGACGCGGAGAACCAGCCGCTGAGCCCCGGCGAGAGCCAGCTACTGCTGCGGCCCGATCGCGTCGCGCTTCAGGACGTGCTCGGCCAGACCGCAATGCTCCAGTTCATGCAGACGCGTCGGGACCGCGTCGCTGTTCCCTCGTCGATCCATTGCGACCACCTCGTGCAGGCCCGCGTGGAGGGCGGCATCGACCTCGTACAGTCGCTAGAGGAGAACTCAGAGGTATACGAGTTCCTCAAGTCCGCCGCGGCCCGGTACGGCCTCGGCTTCTGGGCCCCGGGCGCCGGCATCATTCACCAGGTCGTGCTGGAGAATTACGCCTTCCCCGGCGCGCTGATCCTCGGCACGGACTCGCACACGCCCAACGCGGGAGGCCTCGGCGCGTGCGCCGTAGGCGTCGGCGGCGCGGACGCTGTCGAGGTCATGGCCGGCCTGCCGTGGGAGGTGCTTTACCCCCGGCGCATCGGCGTTCATCTCACCGGCGAGATGAGCGGCTGGACCGCGCCCAAGGACGTGATACTGCGCCTGGCGGGCGAGCTCACCGTGTCCGGTGGCACGAACGCGATCATCGAGTACATCGGCCCCGGCGCCGACTCCATCAGCTGCACCGGCAAGGCCACGATCACCAACATGGGCGCCGAGATCGGCGCGACCACGTCCGTGTTCCCGTACGACGCCCGCATGGCCCGTTACCTGGAGGCCACCGGCCGCGGCGACCTCGCGAAGCTCGCGGACGCGAACCGCGACCTGCTCCGCGCGGACGACGAGGTGGCCGCGAGCCCTCACGACTTCTTTGACCACGTAGTCGAGATCGACCTCTCGACGCTGGAGCCGCACGTCGTCGGGCCGCACTCGCCCGACCGTGCGCGGCCCATCTCGCAGCTAGCCGCCGAGGTTGGCGACGCCGGCAACGCGTTCATCGACGAAATCGACGTCGCGCTCATCGGGAGCTGCACCAACTCCTCGTACGAGGACATGTCGCGCGCCGCCGAGGTGGCGCGGCAGGCGTCCGGCCGCGGCGTCGCGGCCGGAACCGAGCTCATGGTCACGCCCGGCTCAGAGCAGGTGCGCGCCACGATCGAGCGCGACGGCCAGATGGGCGCGCTGCAGGAGATCGACGCCAAGGTGCTGGCGAACGCCTGCGGCCCGTGCATCGGCCAGTGGAGGCGCGAGCGGCTCAAGGAGGGCACGCCCAACACGATCGTCACGTCCTATAACCGCAACTTCCCGCGCCGCAATGACGGCCGCTCGGAGACGATGAACTTTATCGCCAGTCCGGAGATCGTCGTCGCGATGTCGCTGGCCGGGCGGCTCTCGTTCAATCCGCTTACCGACTCGCTGGACGACGGGCAGGGCGGCTCGTTCTCGCTGACGCCCCCGGCCAAGGCGCCGGAGACGCCCGAGAACGGCTTCGACCCCGGCCGCGGCTTCTATCACGCTCCGCCCGAGGACGGCTCCGGCGTGGCCGTCGAGGTTTCGCCGGACAGCGAGCGGCTGCAGATCCTGGAGCCGTTCGCGCCCTGGGACGGCGAGGACGTCATTGACGCGCCGGTCCTGATCAAGACGGCAGGCAAGTGCACGACCGACCACATCTCGCCCGCCGGGCCGTGGCTTCGCTACAGGGGGCACCTGGAGCGGTTCAGCGACAACATGTTCATGGGCGCCACGAACGCCCACACGGGCGACGCCGGCACCACGCAGAACGTGGTCACAGGCGATCGCGGCCACGCCGTCTCACGCGTTGCCCGCGACTACAAGGCTCGCGGTCTCAAGTGGGTTGTCGTCGGCGACGACAACTATGGCGAGGGCAGCAGCCGCGAGCACGCCGCGCTTTCGCCGAGGCTGCTCGGCGCCGCCGCGGTCATCGTCCGCAGCTTCGCCCGCATCCACGAGTCGAACCTCAAGAAGCAGGGCCTGCTGGCGCTCACGTTTTCCGACCCTGCCGACTACGACCTCGTTAGAGAGGACGACAGGGTCAGCATCCTCGGTCTCGACTCGCTTGCCGAGTCACGGCCGGTGGAGTGCGTGCTGCACCACTCGGACGGCACGACGGACACGCTCTCGCTGCAGCACTCCTACAGTGAGTCTCAGCTCGCCTGGTTCAGGCTGGGCTCCGCTCTGAACCTGTTCCACCAGTAGGCCCCGCTCCGCCCCGGTCACCCCCTCGAGGGACACGGCGTAGGCTCTCACTTCTTCGACGGGTCCTTTCGACAGGCTCAGGAAGGTGTCAGGTCGCGGTCAGGGCAGGCTCGGGACTCGCTCTCACCAAGGCGGCAAGGCGAGTTCGAGAGGCGCAGGAGGGCGCCGCGCCGTCAGGCACGCGCCCGCGTGACCGCGATCAGTTTCCGTCAGATCGAAAGGTCAAACTGGCTCAACTGCACTCGTATTCGCAGAACGCAATGGGCGTCTGCAGGCCTGCGGACTCGTCGAACAGGCGGCACTCAGCCGATTGACTTGAAGGGATGGGCGTCCGTAATGTGTATGCCGTATCTCAACGTACGGATATGGAGGTGCGGCATGCCAAGACTGGATGTGAGGCTCGACTCTGAGCGCCGTCGCCGACTCGAGGAGCTCGTCGAGGAGATGGGAATGCCCATCTCCGAAGTGGTGCGATGCCTGATCGATTACGCCTACGAGGGCGTCTTGCAGAGGCGTCGTCGTGAGGCGGTGGATGAGCTGACCTCGCTGTCGGCGGACGGCTCGGCGGACCCGGCGACGCTGTCACGCGAGTTGGAGGTGGCCCATGAGTCCGCCGGTATTGATTGACGCCAGCGTTCCCATCTACGCGGCAGGCGGTGACAGCGCGTACAACCCACCCTGTGCCCGGGTACTGACGCTGGCCGCGTCGCAACCGGAGTCCTTCGTGACCGACGCCGGCGTGCTCCAGGAGATATTCCATCGCTACTTTGCCGCCGGTCAGCCGGGTCTGGGGAGCAGGGTTGTGAGCAGCTTCGCGCAGGTGATGGAGGGCCACATCGAGCCGGTTACCGCATCGGACGTTGTTGCGGCCGCGAGCATGGCGGAAGGCCTGCCGGAGGTTAGCGCGCGGGTGCTGCTCCACTTGGCGGTCGCGCGGCGGCTCGGCATTGATCGCGTCATATCCGTCGACGCTGGCTTCGACCGCGTGACGGAACTAACGCGGCTTGATCCCATGCGTGTTGCCGAATGGGAGAGTTTGGTATCCGAATGACCCAGCGATGGTAACGCGGCGTAACTCTGCGTGTATTGAGTGACTCTCAATGCGACAACATGGGGTGTCCCTCGTTGAGGGTGTGCGTCATATGGTAGAAATATAGGACAGCTTTCTACCACAGGAGAGGCCCCGTGAGCCTGAACATCAAGAATGAGGAGACGCACCGACTGGCGCGTGAGCTTGCGGGTGAGACGATGACGGGTGCGGTAACAGTCGTGCTAAGGGAGCGGCTAGAGCGCGAACAACGCGAGCGGAGCGTCGGAGAACGTCTGCGGAGAATGCGACCCATCTCCAAGAGCATCGCTAAGTCCCTACGTCCCGGCCCATCCGCCGTGGCACACGGTGACTTCCTGTATGACGAGCCCGGCCTTCCGGCGTAATCCGCAGATCGGCGAGGCCAAGCCCGTCTCTAGTTGGGCACGCTCGGAGCTCCCTTGGACGCCGCGAGGTCCGGTATGGTAGAAAGATAGAAGAGCCTTCTACCCTGGAGGAAGCATCGTGAGCATGAACATCAAGAACAAGGAGACGCACCGGCTGGCGCGTGAGCTTGCGGAGCTAACGGGCGAGACGATGACCGGCGCCGTCACGGTCGCGCTGAAAGAGCGGCTGGAACGGGAGAAACGCGAGCGAAGCGTCGAAGAACGGTTGCGGAGAATGCGCGCAGTCGCGGATCGCATTGCCAAGCTGCCGCGGCGCCCAGGGCCGTCGGCCGCTGATCACGGTGACTTCCTTTATGACGAGCGTGGACTTCCCGCGTGATCGTCGATTCGTCAGCTGTCCTTGCAGTCTTGTTTCGCGAAGCAGACGCTCAACGCTACGCCGAAGCGATTGCGGAAGCCCCACACGTTCTCATGTCAGCGGCAAGCATTCTGGAAACTGCCATGGTGTTTGAAGGCCAATTTGGATCCGAAGCAGGACATGAGCTTGACGACTTCCTGCTTGAATCGGACATCGAGCTTGTGCCTGTAACTGTCGAGCATGCGCAGGCGGCGCGCAGGGCGTGGCGGCGGTACGGCAGGGGCAACCACCCCGCGGGGCTGAACTTCGGCGACTGCTTCGCCTATGCGCTGGCCGAGACCACGCGGGAGCCGCTGCTGTACAAGGGCGAGGACTTCGCGCAGACTGACGTCGAGGCGGCGTGACACCATGACGACGGGCGCTGGCCCGTAGGCTTTTGGAGAGATAGGCGATGGCGAAGACGCAGACTCGTCCGTGGGATTCGGCCGAACACGTGGAGACCGAGGAGGACATGGCGGTCTACCCTAACGCCGCCCTGGAGGACGGAGACTTGGCCCTGATAATGACAACACTGCGCGAGGAGCGCGACCGCGTCACCGTCACCATCGCCCGCCGTGAGCTGCGCAAGTGGCTCCGCGCGTCCGACGAGGGGCACGCGGTGGAGGCGGCGGTGGGGCGGCTGCTGGCGGGATAGATTTGGAGAACCGGCTCGCGGTTGTCCCCTGTGTGCTCGATGCTATGCTTGATTGCAGTCAGACCGTACTGCCGGAGCTAGCATTGAGAGATTGGTCACTTCCCGAAGCCAGGAGCAAGTTCGACTTGCTCGTAGAGTCACCCTTGGGTGGCGAGCCGCAGCACGTTACGCGACGAGGCCAGCCTGCGGTGGTCGTGCTGGCGGCGGATGAGTACGAGCGGCTTCGATTGCGGGAGAGGCACGACGTTCCGTCCTTCCGCGAGCTGCTGCTCGAGATTCCGCAGGATGACGGCGAGTTCGAGAGATGGCCGTTGGCCACGCGTGACCCTTCCGTAACCTAGCGCGAGCAGGGCGGGCGGCCTGCCCCCAAACAGGCCGGTTTACAACCTGCTTGCCCACAGGGCCTTTCTGGCATGTATAGTTAATCATGTCTACTGTGGAGGTCTGAAGATGAACGTTTGTCAAGGAAGCTGCTGCCAACCTTCAAACGCGAAAGGCTTCCGCGATGGATACGTCTCCGGGTTCATCGATCGTAGAGACAATAGACGTCCTCTCTATTCGATTCCCTGTCCCATCTTGCCGAAGCTGACGCTGATCGAGAGGGACCGTCCTCCAGCGCCAGTGACTCAGACCTGTGGTTCTTGCTTGGGCCAGGGCGCTTACGCATACGATCGATATGAGCCACGCAGGCTTGACCCTTGTTGGAAGTGCAGAGGCTCGGGGAGGGAAACAGTTGGACGGGGACCGAGATACTGAACCAGGGCTTTCACAGAGCATTCTGACAGCTTGGAACTGGCTCCGCCCAGACAGGCACTAAGTCAGCGTCGCCCCGTCCGGCTACAGCTTGAACAGGTCTCGTATCGCCTGGAGCTGGGTCTTGCTGAGCTGGCTCTTTAGCGCGGTCGTGGGATCGTGCATCAGCCGTGAGGTGAGCGCCCGGGTAAGGGCCTCGATGACCTCGGCCTGCTCCGCGTCCAGGTCTCCGAGCCGGCGCATCGCCCTGGCGAGCTCGCGCTGCCGCACCGTCTCCGCGCGTTCGCGGAGCGACTTCACCAGCTCGACGGCCTCGAGACTGTCCCACCACTCGGAGAAGCGCGCGAGTTCCTCCTCGACGATCGTCTCCACCTTGGCGGCGGCCTCGCGGCGCGACTCCAGCGTCTCCTCCGTGATCGTAGAAAGATCGTCTATGTTGAAGAGGCGGACGCCCTCGAGGTCGCCTGCTCTGGGATCCACGCTGCGCGGCACCGACATGTCGAGCACCACCAGCGGCCGTCCCTCGCGCTCGGCCACGGCCGCCTCCAGCGCGGCGACGTCGAACACCGGCGTCCGCGCGTCCGCGGCCATGACGGCGACGTCTACGTGGGCCAGCGTTGCGGCGGCCTCATCGAGCGGCACGGTGCGGCCGTTGAGGCGCTCTGCCAGCGCGGCGGCGCGCTCCGGCGTGCGATTCGCGACAAGCAGGTCGGACACGCCCGTGGTCCTGAGGGCGCGCGCAAGCAGCCGACCCGCCTCGCCAGCGCCGACTAGCAGCGCGCGAAGTCCGGTCAGCCCGCCCGCGGCGCGCTGCACGAGCTGCACGCCCGCGTAGCTGAGCGACAGCGAGTTGCGGCTGACGTCGGTTTCTTCTCGTGCTCTTCGCCCTGCTCGGATCGCGCCGTGGAACAGCCGGGAGAGCGGCACTTGGACCGAGTCGGACTCGGAGGCGGCGGCCAGCGCGTTGCGGACCTGGCCGAGGATCTCCGACTCGCCCAGCATCATAGAGTCGAGCCCGCTGGCCACCCTGAACAGGTGCCGGGCGGCGTCCAGCCCGATGCTGCGGTACAGGTGGGGCGACAGTTCATCATGGGAGACGCCGCCGTACTCGGACAGCAGCGACTCGATCGCGTCCGCGGAGGCGTCTGGGTTGTGGGATACAGAGTAGATCTCCGTGCGGTTGCATGTGGAGACCAGAACGGCCTCGCCGCATCGCTCGCGGAGTGCGGCAAGGGCCTCAGGGAGTGCGTTCCGGGGAACGGCGACGCGCTCCCGCATGCGGAGAGGAGCGGTCTTGTGATTGAGCCCTACTGCGAGGAGGCGCACCGTATGACGGCTACGCGTTCATGGCGGACTTGTACTGGCTCCGGAGGCAGCGCGTGCAGATGTGCACCCGCCTCGGCTTGCCCTTGTCGTAGATAGTGGCCCGCTGGACGTTGGCGGACCAGCGCTTGCGGGTCTTCTTCTTCGAAAAAGGAACGTTGTTTCCGGACTGACCGGACTTGAGGCAGAGCTCACATCTCGCCATCTGTGTTACCTGCGCACCTTGTGCTAGAATCGCCCTGCCGCTCGAACCTGCCTGCGAACGCCTTTCGAGTAGCGTGCAAAGTCGAGGTTCGGTAGCAGGGAAGACTCGCCCAATTTACCACAGACCTGGATTTTCGGCAATTGTCAATCGACGCTTCCACCCGCCTGTCCTCGCCGGAAACCATAACCGGTGAGCAGCTTGGCGAGTACATCGGCTTCGCCGCAGACCTCCTCAGAGCCAACGTTGAGGTCATAAACTCGCTCAACGTGTTCCCTGTGCCCGACGGCGATACCGGCACGAACATGTTCCTGACGCTGGACGCCGTGGTGAAGGCGTTTGACGGCCCCGGCACGCGCTCGGCGGGCGAGGCCGCGGCGGCGATGTCCCGCGCGGCGATGATGGAGGCGAGGGGCAACAGCGGCATCATCCTCTCCCAGTTCTTCAAGGGCCTGGCCGTGGGCCTCGAGGGATCGAAAACGCTGGGGACGTCCGAGATGTCGAACGCGCTCGCGGAGGCGAGGAGCGCAGCGTACAGGGCCGTGGCAGACCCCGTTGAGGGGACGATGCTCACGGTGATCGACTGGATGGCGCGGGCCGCGGCGGAGTCCGAGGCGGACGGGCAATCGATGGCCGAGATGCTGGGGCGCGTGGGCGACGAGGCGGAGAGGGCCGTCTCCAACACGCCGACGATGCTCGCCGTGCTTCGGGAAGCCGGCGTCGTGGACGCCGGCGGGCAGGGGCTGTCGGTGATGTTCGAGGGCATCAGGCGGGCGCACGCGGGCGAAGCGCGCCCGGGGAGCGCCGGCGTGCTCGAGGTGCCGGAGGCGATCGGCGTCGACCACACCGCCGTGCGGACCGGCGTGGTGAGCGAGTCCTTCCTCGCGCACGCCGAGCACGAGGAGTTCGGCTACTGCGTGCAGTTCGTGGTTGAGGGCAACGCCCTGGACGTGGACGCGATACGCGACCAGATCATGGGCGTATCGCAGTCGACGGTCGTCGTGGGCGATTCGTCGACGATCAGGGTGCACGGGCACGCTGAGGACCCGGGGCCGATGATCTCGGCGGCGGTGCTGCACGGGCAGCTTGGCCGCGTGTCGATGCAGAACATGGATGAGCAGCACGCGGAGTTCGCGGAGTCGCATCGCGCGGCGGAGCCGGCGGCCGCTTACGCTTCGGCTGCCGCGCCGCAGGCGGTCTCGTTGGTCTCCGTGGCCTGGGGAAGCGGCCTCGAAAAGGTGTTCCTGGACTTCGGCGCGGCCGGAATCCTTGAAGGCGGAGACACGATGAACCCGAGCGTGAGCCAGGTGCTGGACGCCGTGAACAGCGCACCGTCCGACGCCGTGATCTTCCTGCCGAACAACAAAAACATCATCCCGGCCGCGCAGCAGGCGGCGGAGCTCTCGCCGAAGACGGTGGAGGTGGTGCCGACGCGCTCCATACCGCAGGGCGTTGCCGCGCTGCTGGCGTACAATGCCGAGTCGAGTGCGGGCGAGAACGTCGAGAGGATGACTGAGGCGCTCGACGGCGTGGCCTCCGGCGAGATCACGACCTCGCAGCGGTCCGTCAGCATCGACGGCGTGGAGGCGCGCGAGGGGGAGACGATAGGGATGCTGGACGGCAAGCTGGTGTCGGCCGGAGACAGCGTGGCGCCGGTGCTGGCCGATGTGCTGAGGGCTACGGACTTCGAGGCCGAATTGGTCACGCTGTACTGGGGCGGCGACATGGAAGAGGGGTCCGCCGGTGAAGTCGCGAGCGCGGTGGAAGAGCAGTTCCCGGAAACGGAGTTCGAGGTGGTTCAGGGCGGACAGCCGCACTACCATTTCCTCGTGTCGATAGAGATATAGAGACCACGGAGTACATGCGCTTATGGCAGTGAAGATAGTCACGGACAGCACGTGCGACATCCCGGCCGACCTGGTCGAAGAGCTCGGCATTACCATTGTGCCGGTCACCGTCAGGTTCGGGACGACTTCGTACCTGGACGGCATCGACCTTTCGACCGAGGAGCTGTACCAGCGCCTGACCGCGGGCGGCGAGCTTCCGACGACGTCGCAGCCGTCGATCGGCGAGTTCCTCGAGGTGTACGAGCGCGTGGGCCAGGACGCGGACGGCATCGTATCCATCCACGTATCGGCCAAGCTGAGCGGCACTTATAACTCCGCGATGCAGGCGTCCGACCAGGCGAGCGTTGACTGCCCGATCGACGTTGTGGACACGGAGCAGGCGTCGATGGCCATCGGTCTGGCGGTGCTGGCGGCGGCGAGAGCGGCGAACGACGGGGCCAGCATGGACGAGGTGGGCGCCGTCGTGGACTCGGCCGTCGAGCGCAGCAACTGTATGGCGCTGCTGGGGACGCTGGAGTTCCTGCAGAAGGGCGGCCGGATCGGCAAGGCGCAGGCGCTGGTGGGAACGCTGCTGCGGATCCACCCGATGATCGTGCTCTCCGAGGGCGAGGTGCTGCCGATGGCGAAGCCCCGGACTCGGCGCAAGGGGCTGGAGGAGCTCAAGAAAGCGTGCCTGGAGAAGGGGCCCATGGAGGCGCTGTCCGTGATCCACAGCACGGAGCCGGACGAGGCGGCGCATCTGGCGTCGGAGCTTTCCGGCCAGCTGCCTGACGGCGTGGAGCCGATAGTCGCGCGGTTCGGGCCGGCGCTGGGGACGTACGTCGGGCCGAAGGCGATCGGGCTGGCTTTCGTCACGGCTGAGGCTTAGTCCGACCGGAGATGGCGTCGGGCAACTCCGCGCTAACGGCGCTGGCGGGCATCCTCAAGCTGGAGCAGTCCCAGGGCTGCCAGGACAAGGCAGTCATCGGCGGGCTCGACCGGTTCCTGCAGAACAACATCGACGAGTTGCGTCCGCTCATCGGCGAGCCGGCCCGCTACGCCGACCTAAGCGCCGATCGACGCGCCGAGTGGGTCGATCGGACGCTCGCGGCCCTCGGCGACGCGCCGCCCGCCAAGCCGGCGGCACGGCCGCGCAGGCCCGCGGCCAAGCGCCCCGCGCGGCGGCGCAACGCGAAGGCGCCGCCGCTTACGTCGGACGCGCCGGTGTCGGCGATCAGGAGAGTGTCCGGCACTACCGAGGAGCGGCTCAAGCGGCTCGGCGTGAGTACCGTCGGCGACCTCGTTTACCTGCTGCCCAACCGGCACCACGACTACACGAACATCCGCAAGGTGTGCGACCTGGAACCGTGGATTGAGCAGACTGTGCACGTCAAGGTCTGGAACTCGTCCGTGACCCGCCGGGGGCCGAGCAGGCAGTCCACGCAGGCGGTCGTCGGCGACGACACCGGCAACGTCCGGGTGATCTGGTACAACAACCCGTACATGGCGCGGACCCTGCGGCCGGGCACCGAGGTTTTCATCAGCGGACGCGTGGGCGTGTTCCGCGACCAGCTTTCGTTCGAGTCGCCGGACTACGAGATCGGCGGCAGGGACGCGCGGCTTCTGCATACGAACCGGCTGGTGCCGGTGTATCCGGCCGTCGAAGGGCTGTACCAGCGCTCGCTGAGGCGCTTCGTCCGGCAGGCGCTCGATGGCGTGCTCCCGTCGCTCGAAGACCCGCTGCCGGAGGATGTGCGGCACCGCGCGGGGCTGCTTGGCCTCGGCAACGCGCTGTCGCAGGCGCACTTCCCGGACTCCGCGGCGGACGTCAAGTCCGCGCGGTACAGGCTCGCGTTCGAGGAAATGCTGACGATGCAGCTCGCGACGATCCGCCGCAAGCGGCAGTGGCAGGAGGAGGAGACCGGCGTGCCGATAAACACCGCGGCTCCGGTCCTGGCGCGGTTCCTTGAGTCGCTGCCGTTCAGCCTGACCGGGGCTCAGGAATCGGTGCTGAAGGAGATCCTCGAGGAGATCGCGTTCGACCGGCCGATGAACCGGATGCTGCAGGGCGACGTCGGGAGCGGCAAGACGGTGGTCGCGGCGGCGGCGCTACTGGTTACGGCGGCGACCGGGTACCAGGGCGTGCTCATGGCGCCGACGGAGATACTGGCGGAGCAGCACTATCTGAGCCTGTCCCGCCTGCTGATCGATGCCGTGGGCGGCAGCCGCGCTGGCAACACGCTCGAGATCCAGCCGGACCTGTTCGACCGTCCCATCACGATCGGCCTGCTCGTGGGCAGCATGACCGACCGGCTGAAGCGCATCACGCGGCAGCGGATCGCGGACGGCGAGATCGACATCGTGATCGGCACGCACGCGGTGATACAGCCGGAGGTGGCTATTCCCTATCTTGGGCTGGCCGTGGTCGACGAGCAGCACAGGTTCGGCGTTATGCAGCGCGCGGAGCTGCGCGACAAGGGTCGGCGCCCGCACCTGCTTGCGATGTCCGCGACGCCGATCCCGCGCTCGCTTTCGCTGACGCTGTACGGCGATCTCGACATGTCGACGATCGACGAAATGCCGCCGGGCCGCCGCCAGATACGCACGCGATACCTGGAGCCCGACCAGCGGGCTGCGGCGTACGAGATGATCCGGACTGAAGTGTACGGCGGAAGGCAGGCGTTCGTAGTCTGCCCCTTCATCGACGAGTCGGAGGCGATCCAGACGCGTGCCGCCACGCGGGAGTACGAACGTCTCGCGGGCGAGGTGTTCCCGGACCTGAGGGTCGGGCTGATCCACGGCAGGCTGGCGTACAGCGAGAAGGAAGAGGTCATGGAGTCGTTCAAGGATCGCGCGCTGGACGTGCTTGTAGCCACGCCGGTGATAGAGGTCGGTATCGACATCCCGAACGCGACTGTGATGCTCATCGACGGCGCGGACCGGTTCGGCCTGGCGCAGCTCCATCAGCTTCGCGGCAGGGTCGGGCGCGGCGAGCACCAGAGCCACTGCCTGCTGCTGGCGGACGACCCCGGCCAGGAGGCGCGCGACCGGCTGAAGATCGTCGAGCGGCTCACCGACGGCTTCAAGCTGGCGGACGAGGACCTGCGAATGCGCGGCCCGGGCGACTACATGGGCAAGCGCCAGAGCGGGATTCCGCAGTTCAAGGTCGCGAGCATGGACGACATCGACATGATCCGGGCGACGCGCCTGGAGGCGGGCCGGCTGCTCGACGCCGACCCCGAAATGACGCGCTCTGAGCACGCGCTGCTGGCCGCCGCCGTGGACCGTTACGACGCCACGCTGACAGAGGAGTTCAGCTAGGCCGCCGCAAGCTGTCTTATTGACGGTCTAGCGGCTCGCGGATAAGATGAAATTCGTCACGGCCACTCATTTTCTGCAGTTGAAGCGATGCTTCCAGTCTGCGGGAACATCGTGAGTTGCCTCTCATGAGAACGTTGAGGAGTAGTAATGGCTGAGTATCGCAAGGACGAGGCGAAGGACTGGGCCCGCGAGTTCCTGCGAGGGCAGTGGACCACGCTGATGACCGCCTTCACGCCTGAAGACGAGGTGGACGAAGAGGGCATGCGCTCCAACATGCGGCACATAAGGTCGCTCGGCACGCGCGGCGGCGGATGCACGTGGGGCATGGGCGAGTTCTCCGCGCTAACGCGCGAAGAGCGGCAGAGTGTCTATGACATCGTCGCGGACGAGGCGGGCGGCGACTGGCCAATAGCCGCGCACGTAACGCACACGTCGGCCAAGGAGATGGTCGCGCTCGCCGAGCACGCCGAGGGCGTGGGCTTCGACCTGCTGATTCTTGCGCCTCCGTACATGGTCACCAAGACCGAAGATCAGGTTGTGGAGTGGACGAAGCTCCTCGCCGACAGCACATCCCTGGCGATCATGTTCTACAACTCGCCGCAGTTCGGAATCGTCATGAGCGCGGAGGGGATGCGCCGGATCTGCGACATCCCGAACGTGGTCGGTGTCAAGGAAGCGAGCTTTAACCGGGACCTGTCGGTAGAGACGCACCAACTCCTCGGGCGCCAGGCGATCATCAGCACGCCGGACGAGTGGATCTTCCAGAAGGGCAGGGAGCTCGGATTCGAGCAGCAGGTGATGTTCGCCAATACGTCGGACTGGAGGTTCGACCAGCCGGGCGCCAACCACTACGTCCAGTTCGTGGACAGGGCGACGACCGGCGATCTTGACGATGAGTACTACGACACGCACATCAGGGCGGTCAAGGAGATGTCGGACAGGTGGTGGCCCAGGGTCGTTCAGAAGTTCGGCGGCGTGCTGCCGATCTCGCTCTGCAAGTACTGGGGCGAGCTGATGGGCCTGGCAGGAGGGCACGTGAGGGCGCCATTGTGGGACCTGTCCGACGAAGAGAAGGTTGAATTGAAATCGGAGCTGCGCGAGGTCCTCGGAGAGATACCGGCTGAATCCAGCTAGAAAACTCAGGGCAAGCGGCAGAGTCAAACTTCGGAGCGAAACACCATGCTATTGATGGTCAGCGTACAGAACCTTCCGGAGGCGCTGCAGGCGCTCAAGGGCGGGGCGGACATCGTGGACGTGAAGAACCTTCAGGAGGCGCTGGTCGGATCGGCGCATCCCACGGTCGTGAAGCAGGTTCGCGACGCGGTGCCCGGTTCGGAGCACGCCAGCGTCACGCTGGGCGTAGTGCCCAACCAGAGCGGCACCGTGTCCATGGCCGTGTACGCGGCCGGCGTCATTGACGCCACGTCGGTGAAGGTCGGCTTCATGAGAAGCAAGTACGACGAGGCGGTGGAGGTCCTGCAGGACGCCAAGCGCGCGCTGGAAGGCTTCAACACTAAGCTCATCGGCTCCCTGTTCGCTGACAACCCGCTGTATGACGGGCTCGACGCAAGGCACATGAACCAGCTTGCGAAGGCGACCGACTGCGACGGCTGGCTCATCGACACGCTCACCAAGGACGGCCGCAACCTGTTCGACTTCATACCAGAGCCCGAGTTGCGGGACATGGTCATGGAGGGAAAGGAGGCCGGAATGAGCACGGCCCTGTCCGGGCACCTCAAGCTGGACGACCTCGACGAGCTGGCCCGCATCAACCCCGACATCGTCGGCGTGCGCGGCGCGGTCTGCTCCAAGGGCGACCGCAACGACGGCGTGTACTGGGAAGCCGTCGACCATTTCCGCCGGGAGCTGCGGGCCCGCGAGAGCGGCGAAGTTGACGTGCGGGACGGCATGTCCGTGGTGTCCGCCAACGGCGCGGACGGCTGGGTCGTGATCGATGGCGAGGGCAAGACCTGCGCCGGCATCATCTCGGCGCTGACGGAGCAGATGGCCAGCGATGATCAGTCATTCGTAGAGGTCATCATCCCGGATGTCCTGAACACTTATGACGTGATCGTCTGGGCCGAGAAGGAGAGCCACACGATTCTGACGCGCCGCAAGGATCCGAACGGCTCCGTCAGGATGCTGATCCAGCCATAGATTGAGGCTACATTTCATGCATGACGGCGCCCTTGAGGCGCCGTTGTTGCGTTCGGGCAGTGTCTGCCTCCAGGGGATCGTGCCATAGCTGCGCCAGCTACAGAAGTGAGTCGATCTGTTGGCGGCCCCTCAATTGCGCGTGCTAAGATTTCTTAAGGTATGACAGGGAAACTCTGATTGGAATTATCGACATTCGCCACATATGTTGGTCTGGCACGGGACTTCCTGATTCTCTCGGTCGGGGTGGTATGGCTTGTAGTCGCGTTGGTCTTGTTCAGGAAGGTCTCAGCCGTAGTGGACTCTGCCAGTAAGACGGTGAAGGCTGTTGAGCAGACGGTCGCCACTCTTTCAGGCAAGGCAACCGGCCCGGCGGGAGCGGGAGTGGCCTTCGGGGTCAGCAAGATTTGGTCAATGCTCTGGCGTCTGGTGAGGAGGCGCCCACAAGGAGGATCTGAAAATGAGTAACGAAAACGGTGGATCTTTCATAGCCGGATTTCTGACCGGCGCAATCGTAGGGACTGTAGTAGGCATCCTGATTGCACCCAAGGCTGGCTCTGAGACCCGCCACGAGTTGAGTCATCGAAGCGAAGACTTGAGGGCGAAGGCTGAGGAACTCGCCGCGATTGCAATGGAGCGAGTGGGGCCCGCCGCCGAGGCGATGCGGGAAGCCGCCGGACCGGCCGCGGAGACCGTGCGCGAACGAGTAAGCCCGGTTATCGGCGCGGCGCGCGGGCGAATGACGCCCGCCGCAGGAGCCGTGCGCGAGCGAATGGGTCCTGCCGCCGAGGCCATGCGAGAAGCCGTGGTCCCCACCGTTGGAGCCGCGCGTTCTCGAGTCCAGCCGGCCGCCGAGGCGGTGCGGGAGGCCGTTCAGCCGGTGGTTGACGAGGTCGCAGCCAGGATGCGAAAGGACAACACGCCCAAAGGCAAAGAGGGTCGTGACAACACGCCCGAAGGCGAAGGGGGTCGTTCCTAGTCTCCAGCCCTTTGAGGTCGCATAGGCACAGGCGCTCTCACGCCGTGACTGCATGCGACGCGCTGTCCCTGATCGTCACGCGGCGGGTGCGTCACTCCTCGGGTACGAGCCCAGTATCTTGAGCGATGTCCCCGGCTGGGACTCGATGGCAGATAGCGCCCCCGCAACTTCGTGGTCCGTTCTGTGGCCCTGTACGTCGGCCAGAAAGTAGTATCGGCCCAGGCTCTCCCTCGTAGGTCGAGACTCGATCTTGGTCAGGTTGATGTTCCGGTCCGAGAACTCCCTCAGCACGCCGTAGAGAAGTCCGGGCAGGTCAGCGTCATGTGACCAGCACAGCGATGTCTTATCGTTGCCGGTCGGTTCGCTATCGCTTGGTCCCAGGGCAACGAAACGGGTCACGTTGCTGGCATTGTCCTCGATACCCCTGGCGACAACCGGGACGCCGTAGATGGAGGAGGCGCGCTCGGACGCGATTGCCGCGGCCGGGACCTCAGCTTCCTCCAACGCCTCCACGGCTGCCGCGGTGCTGAGCGACGCCACCGGTTGCGCATTCGGAAGATTCATGCTGAGAAAACGGCGGCACTGGGCAAGCGCCTGCGGATGGGAGTAGACGACTTCCAGTTCATCCAGCCCCACGTTCGATGCCGAGACCAAGCAGTGAGTGATGGGCAGGACCAGTTCGCTCTTGATGAACAGGCCGGTCTCGTGGATCAGCAGGTCCAGCGTGCCGGTCACGGAGCCCTGAAGGCTGTTTTCCATGGGAACGACGGCTTCGTTTGCCTCGCCCTGCTGCATCGCAAGAACAGCTTCATCCACGGACGCCGTTGCTACCAGTGAAGCGGTTGGGTCGTACGCGATGGCCGCTTGCTCGGTGAACGTGCCCGCAGGCCCAAGAAACGCAATGCGCCGCGTCATTCACCCTCTCCAAGCTGCTCGACGAGAGCGGCCCTGAGCATCTCGTGAGTCGGGCGGTCTCCGATTGCGACGATCTCGTCATCGCTTCGAATTACAGTGCTTTGGTCCGGTACCTGCGGGTTGCCGTCTCTGCCGATGAGGAGCGAGATGGTCGAACCGTTCGGCAGTTCGAGGTCGCCGACCGTCCGCCCGTCCATGGCCGAATTCCTGGGAACTCGAGCGACCAGCAGGCTCCGGGTGTCGTCTCCCGGCATGGGATGCTGCTGCACCATACCCTCAACGAACAGGAACTCCTGGATCCTGTTCACGGCAAGGTCTGTGACGTCGACCGAGGTGTTGATTCGCAGCATGTCGACCAGCCGGCTGCGTTCCGATTCGTTTACGACGGTCATCGTCCTTGGCGTGCCGAATCGGAGAGACGCCAGCTGGCATGCGGTGATGTTGTCCTCGTCCGCGCTCGTAGTGGCAACGAACACGTTCGCCCGGCTGGCGCCCGCCTTCGAGAGCGAAGCCACGTCGGTGCCATCGCCCAGTACCGTGACGCTGCCGAGCGCCTCGTCCAGCGAATTACACCGTAACGCGTCCCTCTCGATGACGCTCACCTCGTGACCGGCGGCAACCAGTCGGTGTGCCAGTGAGGAGCCGATTCGCCCGCCCCCCAGAATAAGAATGAACAAGTCCTAGTCCTGGATCAGTTAATCACGGAATCTATCAGGTGACCGGCCAGCAGCCCGGTGGCGCTGACGGCAGTGAGCCCAAGGCTGTTGAAAGTTTGCTGTTTTTCCTGATCATCGATCCGGCAAAGCGCCGCCCTCAGGCCGAACAGGCTTGAGGCGGCGAGCGCGGCGAGCGCGTTGACGTTGTCGTTTCCGGTAACGGCCACCATAGCATCCGCGTCCGCAATCCCCGCGCGGACGAGGTCCGCCTCGAGCGTTCCGTCCCCGGTGATTGGCGTGATTCGATTGGTCTCGATCCGGACTCGGGGAAGCTGTTCGAAGGCCATGGGGTCTTTGTCGATGATGCGCACCGGGTAGCCATTGTCTACCAGACCGCACGCCACGGCAGCCCCAACCCGGCCGCAGCCCACTATTACCACATACCCGGCATTGGAGTTGACTTGAAGGGGTTTCAGCATTTGATTTGGGCTAGATAGAGCCTGTTTCTAGAGATATCCAAGCCTACCAGACCGCAGGACCTTAACGTCCAGACTGCTGTGCGGAGCCACGGTACACGATCACCTGGCACGGCGAATGTTCGAGCACGTACGGCACCGAGTCTCCGAGACTGAAGCCGCCAAAGTCTCCACGGTACTCTGTGCCCAGCACGATTGTTCCGACTTCCCTTTCAACGGCCTCCTGAACTACAGCCGCTCCTACCTTCCGGGACTGCAGCAGCTCCGCCTGGGGCCGGCATCGCATCTCCTTAGCCACGGCCTCCATGCTGGTCAGCACCTCCTCCGCCGTTTCCGTTTCGCTCGGAATCTCCGCATCGATGGGTAGGTATCTCGGAACTTCTATCACATAGAGGATGAACAGCCTGCCTCTGTTCTGCTTCACCAGTCCGCAGGCAAGGCGTACAACTTCCTCGTCACTCTCGTCGCCGCAGACCGCAGCAAGCACGGAGCCTCTTGACAAGGCGCTTCACACCAGGTGACGCCGCACGGCGGCGAGGGCTGCGGGGTGGTTGTACAGGGATCTCACGGGAATTACCAGGACAGCGAAGCCAGTCTCGTCCGGGGCGTCAGCCTTGCAGCGTCTCAAGCTGTTCGTCGCGGCCCGCGATAACCAGGTTGTCTCCACGCCTGATCCGCTCCCCGGACTCGGGATTCAGGGTAATATCATTGCCCCTGACTATGGCCAGCACGGCAAGGCCGTACCGGTCGCGAGGGCTTGAGAAGCCGAGTTCGTTCAAGTTCATGTTTACAAATCGTTCGGGGGCCGTGAGTCGGCTGATCCCGAAACTGCGCGTCAACTCCAGGTATTCCTGCACATTGGGGTTGAAGAGATTGTGCGCCAGCCGCGATCCCATCTCCTCCTCCGCATGGACTATCTTGTCAACGCCGAGCAGGTCAAGCGCATTGGCGTGCAGCTCGTTTCGGGCCCGCGAGACGATGTACTGCATTCCCATCGTCTTGAGCAGCACCGAGGTCATGATGCTGGAGACGATGTCAGAGCCGATCGCCACAACGGCCGCGTCGTAGTCGGTTATGCCCAGCTCGTGCAGCACCGCCTCCTCGGTCGCGTTGCAGGCCACCGGGTATGATACCTGTCCCATCATGCTCTGGACGCGTTCCTGGCTGGTGTCTATGGCGAGGACATCGTGGCCGAGGTTGTAGAGCGACCGGGCCACGCTGGAACCGAACCTTCCGAGGCCGATCACCGCGACCTGTTGTTTCATCTGCGCCCGTGCCCCCTGTTACTCCCTGCGTCCTGTGCGGCGTTCACGGGTGAGGCCGCTGAGTAGTCATCCAATTGTAACCCTCTCCTCAGCATATCTGAATATCTCGCGCGTGCCGCGCGCCAACATCGCAAGCGCTATTGTCAGCGGACCTATCCTGCCGATGAACATACTCGCGGCGATTAATGCCTGTCCGGCTTCCGAAAGCTGGGGAGTCACTCCTGTGCTGAACCCGACGGTCCCAAAGGCTGAGAAGCTCTCGAACAGCAGGTCAATGAAGCTGAACATGCCGGGCCGGAGAAGTTCACTTTCAATGAAGGTGAGGGTGGACGCGATAATGAACACGAAGCCGGTGGCGACCGCGCCGATCGTCATGGCCCTCTGCACCTGCGACTGCGGGATGACGCGTCCGAAGGCCGTGGCGTTCGGATGGCCCCTGACCGCCGAGATGATCGCCACGAGGATCACGGCGAACGTGTTGACCTTGATTCCGCCGGCGACCGACGTCGAGGCTCCGCCGATGAACATCAGCCCTGTGTAGAAGAAGTCTGTGTGCTGCTGCGTGTTGGCGAAGTTCACCACATCGAAGCCGGCCGTCCTTGAGATGGACTGGAATGTTGACAGGAACGCCTTGTCCCCAACGGACTCGGTCTGAAGTGTTGAGGCGCTGTGGTACTCGGATGCGAAGAACACTCCCATGCCGATCGCCAGCAGCGCGGCCGTCGTGGCGAGGACCAGCTTGGTGTTCAGCGACCACAGCCTAACCCTGCGGGTCCTGAAGGCGTCCTCGAACACCCAGTAGCTCAGCGAGCCGATCAGAATCAGCGTCCCGATCGTCGAGATCAGCCACTTGTCAGTGCTGTACCCGGTCAGGCTGAGCGTGTCCGGGAGCGCCACGAAGCCCGCGTTGTTGAAGCCTGAAACGGAGTGGAAGACGGCCTGCCAGACCGCTTCCGCGGGGCTGAAAATGAACGAGAAGCGTATGAACAGCGCCACGAAGCCTGCCACCTGGACTGCCACGGCGAACACGACGATCTTGGCCGTGAGCCGCACCAGGCCTCCAAGCTGCGTTAGTCCGAGGCTGTCCCGGGCGACCAGCCGCTGCGAGATGGACATACGTTGACGGAACAGCACGAGCATAAACGTCGCGGCCGTCATGAATCCCAGCCCGCCCACGAACATCAGGGCCAGGATCACCACGTGCCCTGTCCTGGTCCAGTACGTGGCGGTGTCCTGCACCAGCAGGCCTGTCACCGTGGCCGCGGACGTCGCCGTGAACAGGGCGTCCATGAAGGGCGTGAACCCATCGCCGTGGTGCATGAATGGCAGCAGGAGCAGCGCCGTCCCCGCGGCGATGAGGCCCGCGAACGTGTACATGAGGATGAGGGGCGACGTGTTCGCGCGGGCAGGCGCGCGCCGGGGATTGACGGTCACCTGCACGGGCCCCATCTCGCTCTCGCGCGGGTGGCGGACTACCCTGTCGGCCGGTCTGGGCCGCCAGTTTTCACGCATGGGCAAGGTCCCTACGTCCGGCGCGCTCCTGAAACGACCGCGGGCGCAGTGCGCCGCAAGAGCGAACTCTCACGAACACCGAGGGCCGCGACGCCTGCCGCATCACTCCAACGCGCGCCTTTGGAGCACGCACGGTACTTGGCCCTGTTGCCTGCGAGTGGTACTTTGTGTGTGGGTGCCGAATCGCCGTCACTGGGCGGACGATGGCTCCCGGAGGCTGGGAATTTCGCATGTTCCTCGTCAATTGTATGGCGAAAGAAGCGGTTTCGGGGCACGTTCACGCCGGAGGGCTCTTCTCGCGCCGTAAGCGCCGAGCGCCGGGGCGCCCCGGCCTGCGATGGTGAAGACCCGACGACCGCAAAGGCGGAACCCGGTGGCCCGGCGGGTTCGATTGTACAGGCTCATGTTCGACCGGCGATTCGCCTCGCACATGCCGAGCTACCTCTTCCAGTGCGGGCTGGCGACGCTCTCGATGGTCGCCATCATACTGCTGGTCGACGTTATATTCAGGCCCGTCGTGGTTGTAGCTGCGGCGTCCTCGGCCTTTATCGTGTTCGTGGTGCCGCACAGCGTGGCCGCCACGCCGCGAAAGGTGATCGGAGGGCACGTGCTGGCGGTCGTTGTTGGCTCGGCCTTCGCCGGCATCATTCAGCTGCTCGGCGTAGACGGCGGGCTTGTGGGCGAGCGGCTGGTCTTCCAGATCGCGGGCGCTATCTCAGTCGGATTCGCTATGTTCGCCATGGTGCTGACCAACACCGAGCATCCGCCGGCCGCCGCCACGTCACTTGGCCTCGTCTTCCATGAGTGGGCAATTAGCTCCATCGTGTTTATCATCGGTGCGGCGATTGTGCTGACGGCCATTCGCATCGCGTTGCGGCCCAAGTTGGTCAACCTGCTGTGATGCGAAGGTAGCGGGAGGCAGATTGAAGGTACTTGTGACCGGTGGAGCCGGATTCATAGGGTCCCACATCGTGGATGCGCACATTGTCCGCGGAGACGCGGTGGCGGTCCTGGACAATCTGGCCACCGGATCGCAAGATGCGGTGAACCCGGAGGCCCGCTTTTACAACGTGGACATCACCGGCAGGGACGCCGTTCTGCGGGTGTTCGAAGAGTTTCGACCGGACGTCCTTAACCACCACGCCGCGGAGATCGGGGTCCGTTCCTCGATGGACGACCCGGGGCTCAGCGTGCGCACTAACCTGCTGGGCACGGTGAACCTGCTGGAAGCGTGCGGGAAGGTTGGCGTCAAGAGGATCGTGTTCGCGTCCACCTGCGCCGTGTACGCTGAGCCCGCCTACCTGCCAATGGACGAGCGCCATCCAATGGTCCCCAAGTCGGCGTACGGCGCCTCCAAGCTGAGCGGCGAGCATTACATCAGGGCCCTCGCCGAGTCGAGCGGCACTGAGTACACGATGCTCAGGTACGGGAACGTGTACGGTCCGCGTCAGCGGACGGACGGCGAAGCGGGCGTCGTTGCCATCTTCGCCGGACAGATGATGAACGAAGAAACGCCCTCGATCTTCGGCGACGGCACGAAGACCCGGGACTACGTGTTCGTGGGAGACGTGGCGAGGGCCAACCTGCTGGCCGCGGACCAGGCCGGAGCGAACGGCGTCTATAACGTGGCCGCCGGCGCCGAAGTCTCTGACCGGGAGATATACGACGCTGTCGCAGAGGCGGTGGGCTTCGAGGGCTCGCCCCGGTTCGTTGCGGAGCGCAAGGGCGACATGCGCCGGATCTGCCTGGACGTCTCCTCGGCTGCGAACGGTCTTGGATGGCGGCCGCAGACCAAGCTGCTCAGCGGCATCGACGCGACAGTCCGATCGATTCGAGAGCAGCGTGAGTAACCCCGGACAGGGGGAGTCGGTGTCGCCCACGGGCGCTCCGTCCGACGTGCAGGCGACGGTCCACGCCATTCACAGCAGCAGCACGATGGCCGTGGTGGCGACCGCGGGGGCCGGAGCCGCGGCGTTCCGCTGGCTGCTGGGCGAGCCGGGCTCGTCGCGCACGGTGCTGGAAGCGCTCGCGCCCAACTCGACGGCTGCCATGATCGAGTTCGTTGGCCGGAAGCCGGAGCAGTTTGTATCGAAGGACACGGCGCTCCTGATGGCGGAGGCGGCCTTCCGGCGCGCGCTGCGTCTGCGGGGGACCGGCGCGGCGCCGGTCGTGGGCGCCGGCTGCACGGCGGCAGTGGCGACCGACCGGGCGCGCAGAGGCGAGCACCGGTGCCACGTTGCCGTGTGGAGCGAGACCGGCTCCTCGGTTGTCTCTCTGCAGTTCGAGAAGGGACGCCGCTCGCGCTTGGAGGAGGACGATCTTGTAAGCAGGCTGCTGCTGGCGAGGCTCGCCGCCGCCTGTGACGTGGACGCGGGGGTCGCCGTGCCGCTGGCCACCGGGGAGCGCGTGGTCGACGATGCGCGGTCGTACGGCGACGCCCTGGCGGCGGTCGTGGCCGGACACCTGCGGACGGCCGTGTACCGCACGGACGGGACGGTCGAGGCCGGTGAGCCGGACGCCCGCGCGATACTCGCTGGCTCGTTCAACCCGCTGCACGACGGCCACGTCAGCCTTGCGGATACGGCGGCGAAGTTACTGGGCGCCAAGGCAGCCTTCGAGCTTTCGGTAACAAACGTCGACAAGTCGGCGCTGGACGAGCATGAGGTCCGTCGCAGGCTGGCACAGTTTCACGGACTGGGTGACGTGGCGATTACCCGCGTGCCCACGTTCCTGCAGAAGGCGCGCCTCATGCCGGGCCGCACGTTCGTGATCGGCGCCGACACGGCTCTGCGCCTCGTCGATGCCGCCTACTACGATGACGATGAGTCCACGATGTTGGACGCTCTGGCTGAGATGCGTCTGCTCAAGTGCCGCTTTCTAGTCGCTGGCCGCATGGTCGCCGGCCGTTTCGTCACGCTCGGCGATGTGCCCGCACCGGACGGCTTCCGGGACATACTAGATCCGATACCTGAGTCGGTGTTTCGCGACGATGTCTCTTCGTCGCGGCTTCGCCAGACCGCCGGTAGCATGTGAACGACGTGGCGTTCAAGGACCTGCGCGAATTCGTGGCGTTCCTGGAAGAGAAGGGCGATCTGCGCCGCATAAGCGCGCCGGTGCACCCCGAGCTTGAGATGACTGAGATAACGGACAGAGTCATCAAGTCCGGCGGCCCCGCGCTGCTGTTCGAGAACGTGGTCGGGTACGACATGCCGGCGCTGATCAACATCTTCGGCACGCGGCAGCGCATTGCGTGGGCGCTCGGCGTCGAACACCTCGACGAGCTTACGGCGCGCGTCCGCGAGGTGCTCAAGCTGATGGAAGGCCCGCCGTCGGGTATCGGAGGCAAGCTGAAGGCCCTGGGCGAGGTAGTCGGCCTTGCCAGGGTGCAGCCCAGGACGGTGCGTCGCGCCCCGTGCCAGGAGGTCGTGATCACGGGCGATGACGTCGACCTCAACGCCCTGCCCGTGATGAAGTGCTGGCCTCTTGACGCCGGGAAGTTCATCACGCTGCCGCTCGTGATCAGCAGGGACCCTGAGACCGGCCGCCGCAACGTCGGGACGTACCGCATGCAGGTGTACGACGAGCGTACCACCGGCATGCACTGGCAGACGCACAAGGTCGGCGCGCGCCACGACCGGGCGGGCCGCCAGCGGGGCGACGAACGACTGGACGTCGCCGTGGCCCTCGGCGGAGACCCGGCCACGATCTGGAGCGGCTCGCTGCCGCTGCCGCCGGACATGGACGAGATCATGGTCTCGGGCCTGATTCGCGGCGAGTGCGTGGAGATGGTGAAGTGCAAGACGGTGGACCTCGAAGTCCCCGCGCACGCCGAAATCGTACTTGAGGGCTACGTGGTGCCGGGTGAGCTTCGCCCGGAGGGGCCGTTCGGCGACCACACGGG
Organism: Dehalococcoidia bacterium; assembly: GCA_965116985.1. Classification (GTDB taxonomy): domain Bacteria; phylum Chloroflexota; class Dehalococcoidia; order Lucifugimonadales. The sequence continues at coordinate 2,293,050 of OZ220745.1, forward strand.
CATCTACTCGCCGGCCGAGGACTACCCGGTGTTCCACGTCGAGGCCATTACCCGCCGCCGCGACGCCATCTACCCGACCACGATGGTCGGGCGCCCGCCCACCGAGGACTTCTTCATGGGCAAGGCCAGCGAGCGGTTCATGCTGCCGGCGCTGCAGATGACGCTGCCGGAGGTCGTGGACGTGAACATGCCGGCGGAGGGCGTGTTCCACAACCTGGTGCTGGTGTCCATCAGGAAGGAGTACCCGGGCCACGCCCGCAAGGTGATGCACGCGCTGTGGGGCCTCGGGCTGATGATGCTCGCAAAGGCGATCATCGTGGTCGACGCCAAGGTCGACGTGCAGAACACGTCCGAGGTGGCGTGGCGCGTGGCCGCGAACCTGGACCCGGCGCGAGACATTGTTATCGTGGAGGGGCCCGTGGACGACTTGGACCACGCGTCTTGGACGCCCAAGTACGGCAGCAAGGTCGGCATCGATGCCACCGAAAAAGGCCCGATGGACGGCCGCACCCGGACCTGGCCGGAGGACATCGTGATGAGCGATGAGATCCGGCAACTTGTGGACGGCAAGTGGGAGCAGTACGGCATCTGACATCTCCAGAGAGGCTCAGCGTCTGGCGCAGGGTCCCGCTGTTCTTGGACGCGATCAAGTTCCACGAGAGCCTGTTCGCGCTGCCGTTCGCCTACACCGGCATGATTCTCGCCGCGTCCGGATGGCCCTCGTGGGACAAGGTCCTGTGGATCACGGCGGCAATGGTCGGCGCCCGCACCTTCGGGATGTCGGCCAACCGCATCCTTGACCGCTCGATCGATGCGCTGAACCCACGCACAGCCGATCGCCACCTGCCCGCAGGCTCGCTGAACGTGCTCGACGTTGCCGTGCCCGCACTTGCGGCGCTGGCGCTGCTGTTCGTGTCCGCCTGGCAGCTGAACCCGCTGGCTCTGGCGCTTGCGCCCGTGGCGGCTGCGTACCTCGTGCTCTACCCGCTTACGAAGCGGTTCACCTGGGCGGCCAATCTGCTGCTTGGGTGGGCGCTTGCCATCGCGCCCTCCGCCGCATGGATCGGGGTTACCGGCAGCCTTGACCTTGCGCCGGTCGTGCTGTCCGCCGCGGTGGCGCTGTGGGCCGGCAGCTTCGACATCATGTACCACACGCAGGACCGCGATTTCTATGAGGAGCACGGGCTCCACTCCGTCGCCCGGGCGTTCGGAGTGCGGGCAGCGTTCGTCTGGGCGAGGACGCTCGATGTCATGGCGCTGGGCGCTCTCGTGACGGCGGGCGTGCTCCTGGGCCTGGCCTTCCCCTACTACATAGGCTGCGCGGCGGTGGCCTGCCTTCTCGCGTACAAACACACGCTGGTCTCGCCCGACGACATGTCGCGCATGGGCTTCGCCTTCTTCCGCATCAACGCCTACGTGTCGGCGGTTGTGCTCGCCGCCACGATCGTCGCGCTCGCTATCGACTGACCGGCCCACATGCCCGCGGCTGCTCTCGGCCCTTTCCCTCCATGTGACCGGCGGTTACGATTGAAGCCACAGTTCGTCTCTCTTGGGAGGTGAGGTGGGTTCCAACGGCCTGCCGGTAGTCATCGGTATGACGGGCGCGAGCGGCGCGCCGCTGTCGGCTGCCGCCGTCGACCTGCTGCTGTCCTCTGGCCACTCTGTCATCGCGACCGCCACGCCCGCCGCACGGATGGTGTGGGCCGAGGAAATGGACGAGTCGTTCGGCGCCGCGCTGGAGCGGTGGAAGTACAGCGGACGGTTCGAGTACTACGGCTCCGCCGACCTCCGCGCTCCCATCGCCAGCGGCACGTTTCCGACGGCCGGCATGGCGATAGTTCCGGCCAGTATGGGGACGATCGCCGCGGTGGCGACCGGTCTCTCCGACAACCTGCCGCGCCGGGCGGCCGACGTCTGCCTCAAGGAGCGCCGTCCGCTGGTGATCGTGCCGAGGGAGTCGCCGCTCAACGCCATACACTTGGAGAACATGACGAAGCTGGCCCGCCTGAACGCCGTGATCGTGCCCCCGGAGCCCGCCTACTACCTGAAGCCTCAGACGGTGCAGGACGTGACAGCGTTCACGGTGCATCGGGTACTCGTCGCGCTCGGCCTGGAAGAGTCGCTGCCGGAAGAGTTCGTGTACACCGGTCCGGGTGAGTCGACATAACGCATCGTGACCGCCGATTCACTGTCAATCCCCGGCACAACCCGTCATTGTCGCGCCCGCCTCTGCCGCCACTTCGGCGAAGGCCGGAATCTAGGAGCGCCCAACCTGGCGCCAACTGTGCCCGCTCACAGCCAGGCTGTCGCACCGCACGAGCTGTTGCTCCCAGGCTCTGCGCGTAGCGCGACAACTCATCCATGACCACGATCTCCGAAGCCATCGATTCTGCCGTCATCGACGTGGTGCGCCTCACAGAGACGTTCCGCGCTGAGGGCCGCGGCAGGGAGGCCATTGGAAGTGTGCCGGGCAGACCGGAGACTGAGGACGTCGAGATCGGTCTGGACCGCGCATGTCAGGAGGCCATCGAGGGCTGGCTTGGCCGCACCGGAGCTCCAATCGAAGTCCACTCGGAGCACGGCGTGAGCCGCGTCGGCCCAGCCGGCTCAGCGCCCGAGTATGTGGTTGCCGTCGACCCGTTCGACGGCTCCGGCCTGTACGCTCGCGGCATTCCTGCGGAGTGGTGGAGCGTCGTCTCCGCGTTCGAGGCGGGAACGCTCGCGCCGGTCGCGGGCGCTGCCGCCGACGTCCTGCGCCGCGAGGTTTACTCCGCCGGCCCAGGCGGAGTGAATGTAGGGCCGCTCGACGGCGACTCGCCCGCGAACGTCAATCCCAACGGTCGCCGTGGACTAGACGATGGCGCGGTGATCGCCCTGTATCTGATGTCGCCGGTGTACCGAAGCCACTGGACGGACCGCGGCGCGGCGTTCATGGATATGCTGGCGCGCCGGTTTCCCGGATGCCTCCTCTGGCCGAACGGCGGCTCCTGCATCTATCCGTGGATCGCGCGGGGCATCGTCGACGCGTACATCAGCTTCGATGAGCCTGTGTCTGAGATCGACCCGGGGCTAGCCTTCGCGCACTTCGCCGGCTACCCGGTGTTCGAGGTACGCGACGACGGTACGCTGAAGCCGCACGTCTTAGTCCCCGGCCGCATGGCCGAGCGCACGCCTCTGCTAATCACCGCCTGCACGGAAGAACTCGCGAGGGAACTGGCCGCCGAGATCGTCGGTCCGTAGTCACGCCGGGAGGCCGACACTCATCGCTGCGTTGTAGCTGCGGTCGTAGGCCCCGTCAGCCTGCCGGAATGATGGCCTCCGGCTCCTCGCCCCGGGCGGCGCGGGCCGCGTTCAGGATCGCGAACTGCCTGCTCCGCTCGAACGCCTCCCGTGTCATCGTCGCGAGGTGCGGCGTCACCAGGACGTTGTCCATCTTGAGGAGCGGGTTGTCCTCCGTGGGCGGCTCCACCTCCAGCACGTCCAGCGCCGCGCCTGCGATCCGCTCTTCCTGCAGCGCTCGAATCAGCGCCTCTTCGTCGACCACGGGGCCCCGGCACGTGTTGACCAGGATCGCGGTCGGCTTCATCATCGCGAGCTCCGCGTCGCTGATCATGTGCCGGGTGTCATTGCCCAGCGGTACGTGAAGGCTCACAACGTCCGCGGTCTGCAGCAACTCGGACAGCGGGACGCGTTTCGCGCCCAAACGAGCCTCGTCGTCTTCCGGCATCGGGACAGGGTCTGTGTAGGTGATTGAGCACTCCCAGCCCTGCAGCCGCCGGGCCACACGCCCGCCTATCCTGCCTGCCGCGCCCACGATCCCGACCGTCTTGCCGGCCAGTTCCCATGCGCCGTGCAGCCAGTCCTGCCTGATGTTCGCGTTCCAAAGGCCGTCGCGCGTCGCATTGAACTGGAGCTGCAGCTTGCGGAACATCGCGACGATCAGGGCGATGGTGTGCTCCGACACGGCGACGGCGTTCGCCCCGCCGTTGTTCGCCACGCGCACGCCCAGATCCGCCAGCCCGGTGATGTCCATGCGGTCGTAGCCCGCGCTGTACATCTGCACGAAATTCACGTCCGGGCAGGCCTTCGCCAGCTCCACCGAAAACTCAGCCGGACCCATGATCACCGAGTTGACGCCCCTGAGCTGTTCGGCGATGGCCTCCTGGTCCTGGTCCGAGTCAACCCACTTGAGCTCGATGTTCAACGACTCTGCCGCTGCCTCGATCCACTGTCTACGCACGTCTGGGCAGAGAAACGCCAGGTTGTTGGACATCCGGACCTCCTGAATCGGCAATTGAAATGGAGCGGCCAGAGTACAAGGAAGCCGCATACCCTGCAACGGCAGCAGTAGAATGAGTCAGTGAAGCAATGTACAGTCCGCGCTTCCAGCCCGGGAACTTCAATGTCACAGATAGCCATACGCCAGCTCAACGAGGACGATGCGCATGACTTTCAGGCGTTGCGTTTGCGTGCTCTGAGAGAGCACCCTGCAGCGTTCAGCTCCACGTATGAGCGCGCGCGCAAGTACGCTATGGAGTTCGTGGCCGAACGCCTTCGCCTCGCCGCGGCATCCCGCGATAACTTCACGCTTGGCGCCCACCTGGATGACAAGCTGATCGGTATGGTGGGATTCGTCAGGATGACTCGCCCTACGGAGAAGCATCGTGGTCAAATGTGGGGCATGTACGTCGCGTCCGAACAGCAGGGAAAGGGCATCGGCAGGGCCCTACTGGCCGATGTCATAGCACGTGCCGGTGCGCTCTCAGGACTTAAGCAGATCGAGCTTGAGGTGGTAACTCGCAACGAGGTGGCCCGGCGCCTTTACGCATCAGCGGGCTTCGAGTCATGCGGCGTGAACCCGAGGAGCCGCATCCTGGATGGGGAGTACATAGACGACGAGCGCATGGTGCTTTTCCTTTAGCGACTACTCCTACATCGCGAGCACACAAATTGTCAAAGATAACCATACGCCAGCTCAACGAGGACGATGCGCATGACTTTCAGGAACTCCGTCTCAGGGGCCTGCGGGAACACCCAGAGTCGTTCGGCTCCACCCACGAGCGGGAGAGCGCGTACACAATGGAGTTCGTGGCCGGGCGCCTCCTCCGGGCGGCGGAATCTCCCGACAACTTCACGCTCGGGGCGTACCTTAAGGGGAAGCTGATCGGCGTGGTGGGATTCATAAGATTTCCCCGGGACATCATGGGGCATCGAGGCGAGATATGGGGCATGTACGTGGTGTCCGAAGAGCAAGGCAAGGGCGTCGGCAGGTCTCTCATGACTGACGCCCTTGACCGTGCGAGGGCATTGCCCGGACTGGAGCAGATCGAGCTTGAGGTCGCTTCTTCCAGTATCGGGGCCCGGCGTCTGTATGAGTCGCTTGGCTTTGAGTCGGTCGGCGTCAGCCCAAGGGCGCGCGTGATCAATGGGAAGTATGTTGATGAGGAGCGGATGGTGCTGTTCCTTAACCGTCGGCCTCGGTCGTAGACGTCCGCGAACTAGCGTGCTATTATCAATGCATGAACAATTCGGATGAATGCAACCGCGCCTGCGCTGACGGTGGCGAGGGTCTCAGGCTTGACTGTTGCATTTTTGTCTCATTGTGCCTCGAATCTGCCTCATATGCGCTGCACGGGCGTCTCGAATCCGCCTCACCAGCTACACCTTCCAGCTACGGAATGAGACAGAATGCAACAGAATGAGACAGATTTGCGCTGCCAAGGCCCCTCTCCGTAGCTGGCGGGCCCCCGTTTCCCGTCGCCCGAGCGTCTTGACTCGGCCCTGAGTCTTCGCCTACAATCTTCTGACGGTCATTTTTCAGGCCCCTGTTCCAAGAACGGTTTCAGGACGCCTGCGGCCGTGCCAGCACATTAACAATTGAATAGTCTGATTGAATTTTCGTGGGTAATAGATGACCCCAAATGTGGGTCAAGTATGAAAGGGTCTACGGTGGATGCCTTGGGGCCAAGAGCCGAAGAAGGGCGTGGCAAGACTGCGATAAGCCCCGGTTAGCTGTCTAGCGAGCTTAGCCGGGGATGCCCGAATGGGGAAACCTGATCCGGGTCATACCGGAACACCCCGAGCAATCGGGGAGGTAAGCAGGAGAACTGAAGCATCTAACTATCCTGAGGAAAAGAAATCAACCGAGATTCCCTTAGTAGCGGCGAGCGAACGGGGAAGAGCCCAAACCTGACTGGCCAAACGGGCTGGGGCCTTATGCCTGTCAGGGGTTGCAACATCGCCTGGTCCGACCCCAGTACGGACGAAGAAGTTACAAACCCATGCACTAGTCCAACGACCCTGGAACGGGCGGCCGGAGAGGGTGAGAGCCCCGTAGGCGAAAGTGCAGAGGCTTCTGGCGTAATGTTGAGTACCACGGGGCACGAGAAACCTTGTGGGAATCCGGGGGGACCACCCCCCAAGGCTAAATACTCTTGGCCACCGATAGTGAACCAGTACCGTGAGGGAAAGGTGAAAAGAACCCCGGGAGGGGAGTGAAATAGACCTGAAACCGTGGACCTACAAGCCGTAGGAGTTCCGGGCAACCGGGATGACTGCGTGCCTATTGAAGAATGAGCCGGCGAGTTAATTTGGGCAGCTAGGTTAAGGAATAGAAGTTCCGGAGCCGCAGCGAAAGCGAGTCCGAACAGGGCGCGAATCGGACGGAGGGAATGTCACTCCGCCGCGCGCCCGAGTCCTGCGCCGCTCTCGGCTTGCCGAGGGCTAAGCGGGGCACGGGTGCAAAGTGGTAGGCGGCCCCTCCATTATGTGCGATGTGTTGTCTGGATTAGACCCGAAACCGGGTGAGCTACCCATGGCCAGGTTGAAGCTCCGATAACATCGGAGTGGAGGACCGAACCCGTGTCTGGTGCAAAAGGCTGGGATGAGCTGTGGGTAGAGGTGAAATGCCAAGCGAACCCGGAGATAGCTGGTTCTCCCCGAAATGTATTTAGGTGCAGCCTCAAGGTAATCTGTGGGAGGTAGGGCACTGGATGGGCTAGGGGGCGTGAGCTTGCCAAACCCAACCAAACCACGAATGCCTACAGATGGTCCTTGGGAGTGAGACTGCGGGGGATAAGCTCCGTGGTCGAAAGGGAAACAGCCCAGACCGCAGGCTAAGGTCCCTAAGTGTGGACTAAGTGTGAAAGGAAGTGGAGTCACTAAAACAGCTAGGAGGTTGGCTTAGAAGCAGCCATCCTTTGAAGAGTGCGTAACAGCTCACTAGTCGAGGGGCTCCGCGCCGAAGATGTAACGGGGCTAAAGTCCACCACCGAAGCCGCGGTTCCGAACGGACGCAATCCGTTCGGGAGGTAGGGGAGCGTTCCCAGGGCGGTGAAGCACGGCTGTAAGGCCGTGTGGAGCGCTGGGAAGTGAGAATGCCGGCATGAGTAGCGACAATCCTGGTGAGAATCCAGGACACCGAAAGCCTAAGGTTTCCTACGCAACGCTGATCGACGTAGGGTTAGTCGGGCCTAAGCCTTAGCGTGCAAGCGAAGGCGATGGACAACGGGTCAAAATTCCCGTACCGCCGATACACCGCTACAAAGCAAAGGGGGGACGCGGGAAGGTAGGCGGATCGCACCCATTGGACATGGTGCGTTGTTTTCTGTAGGCCATGCTGGGATAGGCAAATCCGTCCCAGCGTTACGAGCTGAGGGAAGGCAAAACTCTAGGGCCCAGGCCCTGGGGGATTCCGCTGATCCTATGCCGCCAAGAAAAGCCTCGTTGCAAGGTGTAATGGCGCCCGTACCGCAAACCGACACAGGTAGGCAGGGGTAAGTATCCCTAGGTGAACGAGAGAACCCTCGTTAAGGAACTCGACAAGTTGACCCTGTAACTTTGGGAGAAAGGGTGCCCGTGGGGTGAACCGCGCTTGCCGCGAGGAGCCTTTGCGGGCCGCAGCGAAGAGGCTCAGGCGACTGTTTACCAAAAACACAGGTCTCTGCTAAGCCGAAAGGCGATGTATAGGGGCTGACGCCTGCCCAGTGCCGGAAGGTTAAGGGGAGAGGTCACTCCGATCCGTCGGAGGAAGCTTCGAACCGAAGCCCCGGTGAACGGCGGCCGTAACTATAACGGTCCTAAGGTAGCGAAATCCCTTGTCGGGTAAGTTCCGACCCGCACGAATGGCGTAACGACCTGAGCGTTGTCTCAACGAGGGACTCGGTGAAATTGCATGGCCAGTGAAGATGCTGGCTACCCGCGACAGGACAAAAAGACCCCGTGGAGCTTTACTGTAGTTTGGCAGTGGACTGGTGTTACGGTTGTGTAGGATAGGCGGGAGACTGTGAAGCTGTCGCGCCAGCGGCGGTGGAGTCAACCTTGAAATACCGCTCTTCCTTAACTTCGGCCCTAACCCCGACAAAATCGGGGGACCCTGCCTGATGGGCAGTTTGACTGGGGCGGTTGCCTCCTAAAAAGTAACGGAGGCGCCCAAAGGTTCCCTCAAGGTGGATGGAAATCACCTTAAGAGTGTATTGGCATAAGGGAGCTTGACTGTGAGACCTACAAGTCGAGCAGAGACGAAAGTCGGGCAAAGTGATCCTACGGTACCGCGTGGAAGGGCCGTGGCTTATCGGATAAAAGCTACCCCGGGGATAACAGGCTAATACCGCCCAAGAGTTCACATCGACGGCGGTGTTTGGCACCTCGATGTCGGCTCGCCGCATCCTGGGGCTGAAGAAGGTCCCAAGGGTCCGTCTGTTCGCCGGTGAAAGCGGCACGCGAGCTGGGTTCAGAACGTCGTGAGACAGTTCGGTCTCTATCCGTCGTGGGCGCAGGAGATTTGAGGAGAGCTTTCCCTAGTACGAGAGGACCGGGAAGGACAGACCTCTGGTGTACCGGTTGTTCCGCCAGGAGCACCGCCGGGTAGCCATGTCTGGATGTGATAAGCGCTGAAAGCATCTAAGCGCGAAGCCAACTCCAAGATTAGATCTCCCAAAACCCGGTTTTCCGGGTGAGTAAGGTCCCCCGTAGACTACGGGGTTGATAGGCCGCAGGTGTAAGTTCCGTAAGGGATTCAGCTGAGCGGTACTAATAGACCGAGGACTTGACCCACATTTCGAGCCATCTATTACAACAAGAATTCAATCAACTATTCGACGCGGGGTGGAGCAGCGGCAGCTCGTTGGGCTCATAACCCAAAGGTCGCAGGTTCGAGTCCTGCCCCCGCTACCGCAAGCCATCGTTCGGCCCCCGTATCCAATGCGGGGGCCGAGCCTTTTCCGGTCCCCGCGCCACCGGACTGAGGCACAGCGAGTCCCTTGCGCCGCCTGAGGGCTGGGATGGGTTCTCCGCCTGCTCTATACTCGCTCACCAACAAGCCATCGCAGGGGGGCCCAGAAATGATCGAGACAGTTCAGATTGCAGTCGACGCAGCTGACCCGAACCGCATTGCCGAGTTCTGGGCAGAGGCCCTCGGCTACGAGCTGCAGGGCGCCGGCAGCGATGACAACGTCTACCGGGGCATCTCAGACCCAACGGGCAACCGCCCGCCGATCCTGTTCCAGCGAGTGCCGGAGGGCAAGACGGTCAAGAACAGGGTGCACATAGACCTGCCCCACAACGCCGAAAAGACAGTCTCCTTCGACGAACGCCGCCAGCAGCTTGCGCCGATCGTCGAGAGGCTGTCCGGGTTGGGGGCCAGACGTACGGGCGAAGGCAGCGCGGGTAACGAGTTCTGGATCGTAATGGCGGACCCGGAGGACAACGAGTTCTGCGTCGGCTAACGGCTACCGCGTCAGGAGCACGATCGCTCCGCACGCCAGCACCAGCCCGGCGATCTTCTGGACGCTGACGGCCTCGTTCAACAGAAAGATCCCGAGAACCGACGCCACGGCGAAGTTCATAGCGAATATCGGTGTAACGACCGACGCGGGGCCCCGGTTGAGGGCAAGGTAGTAGGCGACGATGCCGATCGTCAGCGTCACGCTGGCGATCAGCATGTAGAGCATCGATCGGTTCCACGTCATGTGCTCCAGCAGGCTTTCGCCCCGGTACACCATGAAGACGATGCCCCCGGCCACAAGTATGACGTTGGTGATGACGAGCACCACTTCCGGCGGGATGGTTCGAAACGTCATCTTCAACATCGTTACTGTGACGCCGTAACAGACCATGCCGATCAAGGCGCCCACTACATAGTGCACTTCCGCCTCCCTGTCTGTGTGTGTAAATCAAGTCGTGCCCCGAGCCCGGATGTCCCCGTGCATGGGGTCCACCGGCTGCAGAATGGGAGCAAGCGCGATCAGCCCAGCATCGGCGTCCATCCCGAGTCGGCATTCACCTGGACGCATCCAATCAGGAGGGCCGTCCTGGCCTTCCGGGACTCTTGCCAGGGCTTTGTAATGTAAGGATCAATGGCAGGCCGGCCAGCACTGAGAACGCCAGCACCATGAATGGCATGCGGTAGTCGCCGCCGCGCACGTCGGCAAGCCATCCAACGAGCACGGGACTCGCGATCCCGAAGACCGTGGACACTGTTCCCAGAAATCCCATGATCGAACCGAAACTGCGGCGCCCGAAGTAGTCGGCCACCATCGCGAACCGTACCGGTACGCCGCCGCCCCATCCAAGTCCCCAGAACACCATGAAGCCTATCAGCACCGGCATCGATGTGCTGTTGGCCAGGAACAGCAACCCGGCCACCTGGCACACTATGCTCGCGGCGATGACGTATCGCTTGTCCACCACGTCTCCCAGGAAGCCGCTGGAAAGCCGGCCCGCCATTGACGTCAGTGAAGAGCCGGTGATGATCCAGCCGGCCGTGCCCAGGCTGAACCCGAAGCTCGTGATCGCCGGTATCTGGTGGATGGACGCGGACATCGCCATCTGCGCCACGCCCATTGCAATCGCGAACTGCCAGAACCAGCGTGTGCTCAGGGCCTCTCTAACTGTGAATTCGCGTTCCTGCGCCGCGGGCGGTCCGCCCTGCGAACGCGCGCTGCCCTGGCCGCCGGTGTCGCTCGCGGTGCCCCTTGCCGGTCGCCTGCGGCCGTCGGGCAGCAAACCGTGGTCCTCGGGCCTTCGGCGCATCATGAACGCAGCCGGAAGCCCGGTGGCGAAGAATCCGACTCCTACTAGCACCAGGGCGGTGCGCCATCCGGTGGTGTTGATGATCAGGATGATCAGCGGCACCAGCAGGCCGCCTACGCCGGTGCCGGTCATGGCGAGGCCGAGGGCGCGGGCCCGCTTCTCCATGAACCAGTTTGCGATGCACGTTGTCACTACCATGAACGTGCCGAACGAAAGGCCGAGAGTGATGATCACGAACGCGAGGTAGAACTGCCACAGATTCTGGACGCGGCTCAACAGAATGAAGCCGACGCCGAGGATCGTGATGCCGATCAGCATCACCTGTCGCGGGCCGTACCTGTCGATGAAGTAGCCGACGAACGGGGCGACGGCGCCGGACTCGGTGCGCTGAATCGATATGGCGGCGGAGGTCACGGCCCGGCTCCAGCCGAAGTGACTGAGAATCAGATCGAAGAATGCGCCGAAACCCTGCCAGTATGCGCCGGCTGTGTATGCCTGGCTTACCGCGCCGGCGAGTACGATCCACCAGCCATAGAAGACCTTCTGACGGCGGTTCCTGCCGAACCGCGTGGCGGATCCGATCAAGCTTGCTCCCGGACGCCCTCGGTTGGTGCCCGCGGGATGGCGTCCGGGGCAAGATTCTATCAACGCCTGCCAAGGTCTTACCCATCCAATTGGTGCCATGTTTGGGCAGAATTGATGCTCATCCATCTGCCCCCGCGTAAGTGAGTGCTAAAATGATTACATGGAAGAGGCTGGTCTGCGTTCAACTATTGAGAGAACTGCGGACCGTCTTGCTCTGCCGCCCTCTGCCGTCGATGCGATCGGGCGTTGGCTAATCACCCTTGTGGCCGTAGGCGCGTTGCTGCTGCCGGCCCTCGGCCCGCTGCTTGACCACCACTTCGCCGAGCGGCAGCCCGGCCACAGGCACGTCTTCCTTGACCAGGCGCCCCACGAGCACCTGCACGCCTATGAGTATGAAGCTCATCACCATGGCGGCCACAACTCGCCTCCCGATGGCGTCGTCGTCGTTACGTCGTACGATGGCATGGGTGCGGGATTCGCGGACGTAACGCCGCCGGTGAATCGGGTGTCGCGGCTCCTTCCCGAGTTTGAGCCGGATGTGACGGCCTACGGCATGTACGAGACGCGTAAGCCACCTTCCGGAGAGTCGGTCTCTCCCCCCACACAACCTCCTCGCCTGTAGCCCCTTTCTTACGTCGGATTGCGCCGGCTGCCGTCGCTGTCACCGGATAGCGACACGGCTCCGGCGTGGCGCGCGACACTCCCGGCGGTCCTTTTCCGCCGAGACTCATATGAGAGGGGAGCACCAATGAGACTACTGCCCAAAGGCTGGCGGCTGCCAGCCATGTTGCTTGCTGCTGTAATTGCGCTGTCGGCGGGCACGGTTTTCGCCCATGAGGGCCGCGAAGTGGAAGGATTTCGACTAATCGCAGGATGGGCCGTGGAGCCCGCCTACGAGGCGCACAAGAACGCGGTGCAGCTGCGCGTCACAAGGCTTGCGTCAGGAGATGACCACCACGGGTCGACAGTGGACGAAGCGGACGTAGGGGGAGTTGCTGGAAGTGGAGACGATGCTATGGGAGAGCATCATGCAATGACTGTCGAGGCCGAGCGGACGATGTCTGTAGAAGTGACCGCTGAACAGGACTCGGTGAGCGGCGTGAACGTCCACATCTCGGCGCAGGGCTTCACATTTACGCCTGAGAACGTGGACCAGGGCCACGCGCCTGGAGAGGGTCACGCCCATATCTACGTGGATGGCGTGAAGCTTAGTCGTGCCTTCTCCCCCTGGGTGTACCTCGGTGACCTGGAGCCCGGGATGCGCGAGATCAGGGTCACGCTGAACGCCAACGGCCACAGCGACTACACGTGGAATGGCTCGCTGGTCGAGGCTGAGACACACGTGATGGTGCCCGAGCTGAACGGAATGCCGCATGCACATGGGCCGACGTTGATCGAAGCCGACAGCTTGATGTCGGTGTCGCTGGACCTCGTTCCGGGTGTCGATACCGGCGCCAACCTCTACTTGGAAACGCATGGGTTCACCTTCGCGCCGGAGGACGCCGGAGGGGCACACGTGGCCGTAGAAGGACACGCGCACGTCTACGTTAACGGAGTCAAGATAGGCCGGATCTATGGCAACGCCTTCCCCCTTACCAAGCTGGCCGAAGGCGAGAACGAGGTGCGGGTCACTCTCAATACCAACGACCACGGGGACTACACGTGGAACGGCGAACTCGTGGAGGCGGTTGGCTCTATCCACATTCAACCCGGCAAGGGAGGACCCGGCTACGGCGCGGGCCGGCCCTCCGTACAGGACATAGGTATGACGGCCGCCACCGCCCTTCAGCAGTCCGGCAGCCAGGAGGCGCCTGTCGCAGGACTCCAGGACTCCCTGCTGGTTGAGGTCACGCACGTGTCGTCAGAGACTTCGAGGGTGTTGAGCTTCCACGCCGTGCCTGGCGATCCCGGCCTTTACACCGCCGATCTCATACCCACGGCTCCCGGAGTCTATGAGTTTCGCGTGAGCGGGATTATCGAAGGGACAAGGATCGACGAAACGTTCGTGTCAAAGGGCGGCGGTGGTGACTTCGATGACGTGCAGTCGGCCGCCGCGCTGCAGTTTCCCGTGGAGCTGCCTGAGACACGCGAGCTGGAGAGTGCCATCAGAGGTGCCCTCCAGACGGCACAACAGGCACAGGACTCGGCGCTTGCGGTGGAGACTGGAGGCGAAACCGGCGTCTTGGTATTCCTGGCTTTGACCCTGGCTGGTGTAGGAAATGTAACTGGGCTCTTGGCGCTGTACCTGGCGGTCAGGAGACGCTAGCCTTGCGCTATCGCGCTCGCGCCATCACGGTAGCCCTGCCGGTCGTGGCAGCGGCCGTGCTTGTGCTATTTGTGGCCGGGCAGGGGAGCGTTGCGGCGCACGCCGAGGTGGCGCGGTCCGACCCTGCGGCTAACTCGGTCCTGCAGGAATCGCCGGACAGGATCGCGGTCTGGTTCACAGAACCTGTGGAGCCCGCTCTCAGCGTGTTGCGTGTCTTCGATTCGCAGGGTTCGCGAATGGATGACGGGAACACGATCTTCAATCGCGATGACGAGACGGCGGCATCCGTTGGCGTCGAACCGCTGCCAGAGGGGACCTACACCGTCGCCTGGAGGAACGTGTCCAAGGTGGACGGTCACCTGGTTCGCGGCTCCTTCCTGTTTTCAGTTGGCGTGCCGCTGAGCGGAGCGGAGACAGTCGCGCCGGAAAAGCCGCTGTTCAATTTCCCAGCCGAACCGGTCTTACGATGGCTCACTCTCTTGGGCGCGCTGGCAATGATCGGCGGCCCTGTCTTCGAGACGCTCGTGGCCCGGCCAGTGTTGTTTGGGCGTGGGGCCCGGGAGTCGGTGCGCAGGCTGGGCGAGAAGCTGGCGTCGCGCTCGTTGGCGTTGACGTGGTCTGCGATCGTGGTGTTCTGGGTGGCCTCCGCCCTCCTTTTGCTCTTTCAGGCAAGTCAGATTCACGAAACGCCGCTTCTGAGCACGTTGGGCGGACCCGCGTGGTCGACTGTCACGGACACGACGTGGGGACGCGCCTGGCTGTGGCGGATGCTGTCGGCTCTGGGCCTGGTCGCTTCGCTTGTAGTTCCGTACATAGTCAGCCGGCGTTTCAACGGCGAGGCTCGGTCCGGCCTATGGGTCGAGGCAGGGCGCCTGGCCATGCTGGCATCTGGTGGAGCGATGCTGTGGACTATCAGCATGACCAGCCACGGCGCGGCCGCAGCCGGCATCCGTCCATACGCGCTCTTCGCAGACTACCTGCATCTCGTAGCCTCGGCCTTCTGGGTTGGCGCGCTATTCCACTTCGCGCTCAGCGTGCCGCTCGCCCGGCGCGATCTGGCTCCGGTAGACCGGCGGGAGTGCCTTGCCGCGCTCACGCCAAGATTCACGGGCGTCGCTTTCCTGAGCGTCGCGGTGCTGATAGTCACTGGGGTGTTCGGAGCGTGGGCGCACGTGAGCACGCCGCCCGCGCTGGCCACTCCTTACGGCGCCGCGCTTGTCGCCAAGCTCGTGCTGGTGGCGCCGCTGCTGTTTCTCGGAGCGCTGAACCTGTTCTGGGTTGGACCGAGGTTGTCGAACAGCGAGGCGGCGGGCAGGTGGCTCGGCAGGCTGCTTATGGGCGAGGCGGCGTTGGCAGCGCTGGTGTTGGCCTCAGTCGGATTCTTGACAAGCATGGAGCCGGCGCGACAGGTGGCCGCACGCGAGGGCCTGGTCTCTTCGGGCTCGTTGTCGTTCGAAGAGACCGTGGAAGGCACCGGGATCGAGCTGAACATCGAGCCTGGGCAGGTCGGTCTGAACACCGTCAATGTCTTGCTGCGTGACAGACTTGGCGCTCCAGTCGACGATGCCGAGGGCGTGTCAGTAAGGCTATCGTACCTGGACGCGGACCTCGGAGAGCCGGCGCAGGAGGCGGCGACGGCTGAGGATATGTCCTACGTGCTTGAGGACGCGCTTATCAGCATTGCAGGCGCCTGGCAGGCTGAAGTTACGGTGCGCCGTCCGGACTCGTTCGATGCCCGCACCGCGTTCCGATTCGAGGTTGGACGGGACGGGGCTGGCAGCGCCACGATAGCGGGCTCGCCGGAGACTGCGAAGCTGCTGCTGGGCTCGGGCATAGTCGCGCTGGGAGTCCTGTTCATGGGCTTCGGGCTGCCGCTGGGCGGCTGGTACAGCCGAGCGGGAGCAGGAGTGATGGTCCCAGGTCTGGCCGGGTTCGTGGTTGGAGCGGCGCTGCTGGCCAGCCTGCAGTTCGGTGAGCCGTCTTCGCCCGAAGACCTACGCAACCCGTACCCGCCGAACGCTGAGTCCCTTAGCGCCGGCTCGGAAGTCTACGAGCGCTGGTGTCTGTCCTGTCACGGCGAGTCCGGCAAGGGCGACGGTCCGGGCGCGGCAAGCCTCGATCCGCCACCGTCGGACCTTGGCATTCATGTGCCACTGCATCCCGAGGGCGTTCTCTTCCGTTACATACGAGACGGGATTCCGGGCACGGCAATGACAGGGCTGGGGGAAAGCCTCACTGACGAAGAGATGTGGCATGTGGTCAACTACATCGCAACGCTCGAGTAAAGGAGCAATGTTTCTCATGCATCCGGGCTGTCGCATCGGATAGAATCAGGAGTGTTCCGCTGTTCGGAACCCACCGGGTACGTGCCGGACACTCTGCCATAAGCATGACGATAGGACTTACCACAGAGAGGACATGATGGCTGAGGTTATGCAGACAGCTGAAGATAACGGTGCGGCGACTGATGACATCATCACATGCCGGGACGTGCACAAGTGGTTCGATGACTTCCATGTGCTGAAAGGCGTGTCCACAACCGTCAAGCGTGGCGAAAAGATCGTGATCCTCGGCCCGTCGGGCTCTGGAAAGTCCACGTTCATCCGAACGATCAACCGGCTGGAAGAGCACCAGCGCGGCGACATCATCGTAGACGGCGTTGAGCTGACAGACGACGTGCGTAACATAGACGTCATCAGGAGAGAGGTTGGGATGGTGTTCCAGTCCTTTAACCTGTTCCCGCACCTCTCTGTTCTAAGCAACATTACGCTCGCGCCCATGAAGGTACGCCGCTGGCCCCGCGATCAGGCCGAAGAAGTGGCGATGGGCCTCCTCGAGCGCGTCGGCATCCCGGAGCAGGCCGCCAAATACCCGTCGGAGCTATCCGGGGGCCAGCAGCAGCGCGTGGCAATCGCCAGGGCGCTGGCGATGCAGCCCAAGATCATGCTGTTCGACGAGCCCACCTCCGCGCTCGACCCGGAGATGATCAAGGAGGTGCTGGATGTGATGAGAGAGCTTGCAACGTCCGGCATGACGATGCTCATAGTCAGCCACGAGGTCGGCTTCGCCAGGGAAGTCGCCGACCGTGCGGTCATGTTCGACGACGGCGTGATCGTTGAGCAGGCGCCGCCGGACGAGTTCTTCACCAACCCTCAGAGCGACCGTACCAAGCTGTTCCTGTCCCAGATCCTCTAGGAATCCCGTAATCAACAGCACCTTCGGCGGCGAGATCGCGTTGCGTCGGAGCGTTCGTGGAGGCCGTCCTTGCTGACTACTACCCACAAGCAGCGCGTGAACGCGTTCCGCAGCATGCTTGCGTTTTCAGCGCTTGTTGTCGCCATCCTGGTGCCCATCGGGATCTGCTATCGTGACGCCGAAGTCAGGTCGGACTTAACGGCGGAAGGTCAGGGCCGCATCTCTGCCTTCAACCTTGAGACCGGCGAGCGGGTGTGGAGTTCGAACGTCCCCGGCGGCGTCGTTGCCTCTGCGGCTACCAACGGCAGCTCGCTGTTCTTCGCAAGCTTCGAGGCCCCCGTCCGGGCGCTCAACGCCCACACCGGCGAACAACGCTGGGAATTCGCGCCGGACGGCAGGATCGAGGCAATGCCCGTAGTGGCCGATGGAGCGTTGCTGGTCGCGTCACTGGACGGCAACCTGTACTCCCTCGACGAGACGTCGGGCCACCCTAACTGGACTTTTCCCACACGCGGCAAGGTGAGAACCGAGCCCGTGGTCTCAGGCGACATCGCCTACTTCGGCAGCGACGACGCCCACGTCTACGCCGTCTCGCTGGACACGGGGACCGAGCTTTGGCGGTACAGGACAGGCGCGGCGGTACGCGGACGCGTGGCTGTGAGCGGCGGGACAGTGTACGCGGGCAGCGCCGACACGAGGGTGTACGCTCTGAACGCCGGTGACGGCAGCGAGCTTTGGATCTTCAAGACGGCCCACAACGTGAACTCCGGTGTGACCGTCCGGGACGGCACAGTCTTCTTCTCCAGCGCCGATCGAATCTTCTGGGCGGTGGATGCTGGTACGGGCCAGAAGGTCTGGAGCGTGAAGGCGGGGCGCGAGGTCCCCTCCGCGCCGCTCGTGGTGGAAGGCCTGGTAGTCTTCGGAAGCGAGGATGGTGGCGTGTACGCTCTCGACAAGCTTACCGGCGCGCAGGTCTGGTCATTCCAGACAGGAGACAAGGTGACGGACACTCCCATCCTTGTGGGCGGCACCGTGTACGTGGGTAGCGACGACCGGCACATCTACGGGCTCGATGCGCAGACGGGCGAGGAGCTGTGGAGCGTCGAGACCACCGGCGCCGTCCGCGCTTCGCCGCTCATTGTCGGCGACGTCGTGTACGTCGGCACCTTCGATACATACATCCACCCAGCCCGCTAGCCAGCGGGGTACGTCGCGCCGTCTCCAGCGGCCGTAATTCTGGCAGCGCATTGGCCGAGGCCATACAATCGAATTGTGCATTCCCTGCGAAGAGGGCGGTCCACATGAAGATTGGAGCACACGTTTCCTCAGCAGGCGGCCTGGGCAAGGTGGCGGGCCGCGCGGAGGAGATCGGGGCCGAGGCGGTCCAGATCTTTGCCTCCTCGCCGCGGGCCTGGCGGTTCAAGGAGCACTCCGACAAGGACGTTGCCGCCTACCGCGAGAATGCCGCAGCGACAGGCATAGACACGACGTTCCTCCACGGCATCTACCTTGTGAATCTCGGCGGCGGACCGGAGCATCTGGAGAAGTCTGTGGAATCGCTGTCCAACCACATGACGGCTGCCAGCCGGATCGGCGCGGAAGGCGTCATCTTCCATTGCGGCAGCCACAAGAACGCCGGCTTTGACGCCGTTTTCGACCAGGCCGTGCGCGCGATCGCCGAGGTGCTGGAGCGCAGCCCGTCCGACACGCAACTGATCATCGAGAACAGTGCCGGCATGGGCTTCCACATGGGCGCGTCGTTCGAGGAGATAGGCAGGCTGGTCAAGGCGGTAGGCAGCGAACAGGTCACGGTGTGCCTGGACACGGAGCACACATTCGCGGCCGGCTACAACCTCGCCGACCCGGAAGCAATCGACGGCTCGATGGACGAGTTCGACCGTGAGATCGGACTTGACCGACTTGTTGTCGTCCACGCGAACGACGCCAAGGTTGAGTTCGGCTCCGGCGTCGACCGCCACGAGAATATCGGGGAAGGCTACATCGGCATAGAGGGCTTCGAGGTGATCATGGGCCACCCGGCCTTCAGGGACACTCCCTTCCTGCTGGAAGTGCCGGGCTTTGAGAAGAAGGGACCGGACAAGGAGAACGTAGACCGCCTGAAGGGCGTCCGTTCCCGGCTCGGCATTTCGGCATAGGCTGAAGCACGGGCCACCTGCGGCATACATGGAGCGCGCAACGCAACAAAAATACCGCGACTACCTCGACTCTGAGCTCGAGGCGGTCCACATGTACACGGCACTTGCCGAGGCCGAGCGCGATCCAGAGCGGGCCCAGATCTTCCGTGACCTCGTTGATATCGAGATGCGTCACGCCGCCAAGTGGGCGGACAAGCTCGGCATTGACCCCGCGTCGCTCGATCCCGGACGGCGCGGCCTGAAACCCAGGCTGCTCAAGCTCGGCGCGGCCGTGTTCGGAACCAACAGAGTGCTGCCCGTCCTGCTGCGTCTGGAGGCGGATGAAATAGACGCCTACGCCGGCGACCCGGAGGCGGCGGACATCCTGGACGAAGAGCTCGATCACACCGCCAAACTTGCCGCCATGGCCGGTGTCTCTATGGAAGACGTCACGCTTAGGAACGAGCGCACTCACCGTGTGGGACTGGGTGGGCTGGGCAACAACCTGCGTGCCGCCGTGATGGGAATGAACGATGGCCTTGTGTCCAACCTGAGCCTGGTCATGGGCGTCTCGGGCGGCGTGGCGGACCCGGATATCGTGATGCTGGCAGGCTCCGCCGGTCTGCTGGCTGGCGCGTCATCCATGGCGGCTGGCGAGTACATTTCCGTACGGTCTCAGCGCGACCTGTACGAGTACCAGATCAGACAGGAACGCATTGAGATCGAGGAGAGCCCTGAGGAAGAGCAGGAAGAGCTCCGTCTGATTTACCGCGCCAAGGGTCTGGGCGATGAGGACGCACGGCGCCTGGCCGCGAAAGTAATGTCCGACCCGGATGTAGCGCTCGACACGATGGCCAGGGAGGAACTTGGGCTGGACCCAGACGAACTCGGATCGCCCGTGGGGGCGGCAGTCAGCTCATTCCTCGCGTTCTCGGTCGGAGCGATAGTCCCGCTGCTTCCGTACCTCCTTCAACTCGGAGGCGCGGCCTTCGTCCTGAGCGCGGTGCTCAGCGGCGTGGCGCTGTTTGTGGTGGGCGCAGTCCTTGGCGGCATGACCGGTCGACATCCGCTCTGGGGTGCGGCGAGAATGCTGCTGGCCGGAGGTGTGGCCGCCGGCGTAACGTTCGGGATTGGCCGGCTGATCGGCATCTCCATTATGGGCTAGGCGGCTGGCGCGCCTTCCTCGTCGGCCCCTGCCCCTGTCCCTGCCAGGGCGCCATAACTTCGAAGCACCTCGATCATGGCTTTGCCCTTAGCCTCGGATACGCGCGCACCTGCTGCAAGCCTGTGCCCACCGCCGCCCAGAGCCTCGGCCAGATCGTCGACCCTGAGTCCCGGCCTTGCCCTCATGCTGATTCTGTAGGAACAGTCCGGCTCCTCAACCAGCATCATCGCAGTCTTCGCCGACGCGATCATGAGCATCCGGTTCACGAAACCTTCCAGGTCGGACCTGTCCACGCCGAACCTGGCAAGGTCCTCGCCGGTGATCACGCCCCAGACCATCTGCCCGTCCGCCGAGAGCTCCAGGTTGGCCAGGAAGTTGCCCAGCAGCCTCGCCCTCGCGAGTTCCCACGTCGCCGAAAGCAGACGATTTGACTCGGCCGGGTCGGCTCCCGCCCGGAGCAGGCGAGCCGCGCTTTCGTGCGAGTTCGCGGACGTGTTGGCCGTCGTGAAGTTCTGCGTGTCGCTCGCCAGTCCGACGTAGAGCGCCCCGGCGATTTCGGGCGTCAGCGTCACCGGCAGTGACTCGATGAGAGCCAGCGCGACCTCCGCGGCGGCTGAGGCATCTGAGTTCACCAGGTCTATCGAAGCCCAGCCCGTGAACTGGTGGTGATCGATTGCGAGCGTTGGCCCCTTGTACGACATCACCGCCGGCTCCATGCGCCCGGTTCTGTTCGGGTGCGCCGCGTCCAGGATGACCAGCGCGTCCACGTCCTCGAGCAGCCCGTCATGCGCCGCGGGATCATACGTCTCGAACGCCTCGTTGCAAGGAAGAAAGTCGAACCGGTCCGGCAAGGGATCGTTGTTGACGATTCGCACGCTCTTGCCCATCTGCGCCAGCGCGAGGCAAAAGCCCGCCTCTGAGCCCAGCCCGTCTCCGTCCGGCTCGCGGTGCGTGGTTAGCAGAAACGAGTCGTGAGCCAGCACCGCGTCCGCCGCCTGCTTGAGAGCGTGGGCCGGCACGGTATCCGTGGCCGCGACGTCTAGCGATGTGTCCATACTCAGACCACCGGCCACCTGGAGTCGAACGAAACGCCCGTGCCCCGCATCATGTCCTCACCAATCGGCTGCACTTTCTGTATCAGATCCCACTCGTCCACGAACGTCGGCGTATGGTCCCTGACCACGACCTTGCCGTCCACGAGAACAGTGTGAACGCTGCGGCCGTCCGCGCTGTAGACCAGGTTGTTGACAGGGTTGAACAGCGTCCTCCACTCCGGCCGCCGGGTATCGAAGAGGACCATGTCGGCCTTCTTGCCTTCCTCGATTGAGCCGATCTCATCGTCGAGTCCAAGAGCCCGCGCCCCATCGATCGTGGCCATCTCCAGGGCCTGCTCGGCCGGAAGCACGCCCGTTGTGCGCCGCCCGTCCTTGAACACGATGGCCACGAGGTACATCGAGCGCATGGTCTCCGTGAGGTTGGCGTTGTTTCCAGCGTCCGTCCCCAGTCCTACGCAGATCGACCGGTCCAGAAGTTCAGGCAGCACTCCATGCAGCGCCAGTCCGGTCCCTTGCTTGAGCGCCGCAGTCGGGCAGAGCGCCACTTTTGTATCCGTTCTGGCCAGCGCGTCGATCTCCGTGTCGACTGCGTACGCCAGGTGCGCCAGCAGCACGTTCGGGCCCAGTACGCCGTCCCGATCGAGGCGCTCAACAGGATAGAGGCCGTGCTCGGCCTTGTGGGCCTCTACCAACACCTTGGAATTGGGCTGATGTAACGTCAGTCCCGTCCCGTGAACGTCGGCCATGCCCTTGAGAGCCTGCAGCAACTCCACCGAGCACGTCTCCGGGGAGAACGGCATCGCCCATGCTCGCACCCGGCCGTCCAGAGCGCCGTCATATTGCCGGATCGCGTCCTCTGTGGCCGAAAGAGCATCGTCGGTGCTGGTCGGCCCCACTCCGGCGACGTCCCCAGCATCGTTGACAGACCTGCCGACGATGATCCTGCAGCCTGACTCCCGGTAGGCCTCCATGCAGGCGTCGAGGTGCGTCGTCGTGCCAGGGTCCATGAATGTGGTCACGCCGTACTTGAGCAACTCCGTGATGCCGAGCAGGGAGGTGAGGTACTCTTCCTCTTCAGACATCGTTTGCTGAAGAACGAACACGGTGCGCAGGTACTCGGCCGTCGCAAGGTCGTCCGGGAAGATGCCTCTCGTGGCATGGGCGTAGCTGACGTGCATGTGGCTGTTCGTGAAGCCCGGCGTAACGACCATGTGCCGGGCGTCGATGACCTCGTCCGCCGGTGCCGACGCCAGCTCGTCCGCCTTGCCCACCTGGGCTATCGTTGAGCCCTCAACGATAATCGTCCCGCCGCGGACGATGCGCCGGTCCGAGTCTACGGTTACGACGTAGTCGGCGTTTTCAATCTTGAGGCTGGCGTTGCTTTTCTGCATCCAATGAGCGTATCAGATTGCGGAACTCATACGCAGGGAAAGGACCGGTCGCACCGCACTTCCAACTGAGCGGTCCAGGTCGCGTGTGGGGAGGCATCCCCGACACTGTGCGGAAGGGTCAGGTATTTGGCTCTATGAGCCTGCCCTGCGCCGCTCCCCTCTTGAGTCGTTCGTACTCGGAGCTGATTTCCGCGCCCAGGATCAGGATGAAGCTTGCAACGTAAGCCCATAGCAGTAACGCGATTACCGGCGCCAGAGAGCCGTACACGTCCTCGAAATTCGCGAACCGGGACGTGTAGATGATGAACACATTCTTGGCGACTTCGAACAGCAGCGCTCCCACAATCGCGCCCGGCCAGATGTACTGCCAGTACGTCCTCGTGTTCGGCATGTACCTGTAGATGAGAAGAAATATGCCCAGCGTGAGCAGGCCGGACGCTGTCCTGAGAAGCACCTCTCCCGATAGCGGGGGTATCGACTCGACGCCGGGAATGCCCGACTCTGCAATGTGTTCCGCCTCTCCGGCGAGAGTGGCGGCCCCGAGCGATGTGATGAACAGGAACGCCACGCCTAAGGCCATCAGCAACTGTCTGGGCTTGCCTTTGTAAAACGGCAGGTCGTTCTGGATGTCCCAGGCGCGGTTGATGGAGCGGTTCAGTGCTCCGAACACGGCGCTGGCGGCCCAGAACAGGCCGAGGACCGCGAAAAGCCCCATGGCGCCCCTCACGGCCAGGGCGGACTCCACGTTCTGCCTGATCAGGGCCTCGGTGCCGGGAAGATACTCGTTGGCGAACTGCGTGAGACTTGAGACAACCGAATCCATGTCCAGGAACGCACCGAACAGGGCAGTCATGGCCAGGACCAGCGGGAAGACCGAGAACAGCGCATAGTAGGCGATGCCGGCAGCCATGTGTGTGGCGTCATCTTCTGACAGTTCCTTGATCACGCGTACGACTAGCCGCACCAGAAACAGCCTGTTGAGCCAGGACCAGATACTCCTCGCCAGCCAGATCCAGGGCCTGAGCCAGATCAGCCAGATTCCGAGCCGTCTTCCTCGGGCTACCATGTGTACGTCTTACAGAGCAGCGGTCGTCTTGGGTCCATAACTCATGTATAGCACGAACTCAAAAATTGCGCTAAGCGCTCCATGTGGGCGGCTCAATCAGAAACACATGCGTCATGACCATTCGCGACTCGTGACGAATATCGCAATCATGGGCAGCTTGTGAAATGTTGCACTTGCATCGCCCGCCTTTGAGTACGGAATACGTAACATGTGGCTTGACATGCGAGCGTTTCGCGTGCTAACCTTTTCTTGCTGCGAGGGAGGACGAAGGCACTTCGTTTCCTGGTCCTCCCCGGAGACTAACCGGCGCAGCGAATGCGCTGGAAGAAGGGAGGTTTAAGTTGATTAGACTTCACGTTCTGGTCAACCGGTGGAAGTTCCCTTCAGGGTCGCCTGGCTGAACTCCCGGCGGGGAATCAGTCAGGCAACTGTTAGCCCACAGGTGAGGTAAGAACTGGTAACGCGGTGATCGAGCCTCCCGGCAGGTACAGCCGGATTACCTGTGAGGTAGTTGCTCCGGAGCAAAAAGACATGGCCGCCCAGAAGTGGGCGGCCATGTTCTTTTCGGGACGTGGTTCAGAAGTTGCCGGTTAATCACCATGACTTGTAAGTCCGTTCGCTCTGAGCCTCTCCAGACGCCGTCCTGAGCCTGTCAATGGGTCCTACGCCGACCACCACTCGCTTAGAGTCCGCCAAAGCGCCCTCTCCCAATCCGTTCACCCTGAGCTTGTCGAAGGGTCTTACGCAAGACACGTTACGCCCTCAGCTTGCGAATGTCCCCACCAACATCTCTTACGTGCAGGGCGTGGGGGGACGTTCCCGCTCACGAAGTCTGAACGCTTACTCGGATGTGCAACCTTGCGTACACGCCGGTATCGTATAGGTGACGAGTCGCCAAGAAACGTTCCGAACGTGGAGAATCATGTGGTGATCACTTACAACCCTGGCGAAAGACCGTACTTGGACGCCGTGACATCCGCCATTGACGCGGTCCGGGAAGAGCTGATCGACGTCAGCCTCGACATCCACGCGAACCCGGAGCTCGGCGACGAGGAGTTCCACGCGGCGGACGTGCTCACCGCCTTCCTGGGCCGGCATGGCTTCGAGGTCGAGCGGCCCTTCGCGGGAATCGAAACGGCATTCAGGGCGGAGGCCCGCGGGGGCTCGGACGGTCCTGTCATCGCGGTGCTCGCTGAGTACGACGCCCTGCCTGACATCGGCCACGGCTGCGGACACAACCTGATCGCGCAGTCTGCGGTGGGCGCAGGCGTCGGAGCCCGGGCCGCGCTGGACCGCCTTCCGGGCTCGGTCATCGTAATCGGCACTCCGGCGGAGGAGACCGACGGCGCCAAGATTCGGATGCTGGATGCGGGCGTGTTCGATGGCGTTGATGTGGTGCTGTCCAGTCATCCGGCCTCGAACCGTACCTTCATCCAGACCGATGTTCCCATTGGAGAGAGCCTCTCGCTCGCCCTGGTAGGCTACCGGTACGCTTACCACGGCAAGGCGGCGCACGCGGCTTCCTCGCCTCACGAGGGCGTGAACGCCCTCAACGCGGTGCTGCACCTGTTCGCGGGCATCGACTCGCTGCGCCAGCATCTGCGAGGCGACGCACGGGTGCACGGCGTGATCACGCACGGCGGCTCCGCCCCAAACGTGGTCCCCGAGTACGCCGAAGCCAACTTCTTCCTGCGGGCCGAGGACCGCGAGTATCTCGCTGAGGTCGTCGACAAGGTGCGCGGCGTCGCCGAGGGCGCCGCATCGATGACAGGAGCGCGGCTCGAGATCCTGCCGGGCGACCCGCTCTACGAGAACGTGCGGCCAAACTCGCCTCTTGCGTCGGCGGCCCTGTCAGCCGCCAACGCCGTCGGACTGCAGATCCATGAGCCGCCGGCCGGAGACCGGCCCATGGGCGGCTCCACCGACTTCGGGAACGTCAGCCACGTGGTCCCGTCGTTCGCCGTCAGCTTTGCCGTCAGCAACGAACCCGTCCCCGGTCACTCCGCGCTGATGACGGAGACCGCGGGCTCCGCCTTTGCCCAGGAGCAGGGAATACTGGTGGCGAAGACCCTGGCGATAACGGCATGCGACGCTCTGCAAGACCCGGAACTTCTCGCCGCCGCCCGCTCCGACTTCGCCGCCCGCTCCACGCCTCCCCCCCGTTCGTCCTGATTCCCTCCTAACCCCGCCCTAATCCTGTCGAAGGGGCCCGTCCTTGTATCTTGTAGTGAATGCGGGGCAGATCGCTTTGCCCCTAATCCGCCAGAGCATCGTCCCCAACCCGTTCGCCCCAAGTCCGCCAGAGCATCGTCCCCCATCCGTTCGCCCTGAGCCTGTCGAAGGGCCTTGCCCAAGACACCACTCACCCCAAGTCCGCCAGAGCATCGTCCCCCAAACCCGTTCGCCCCTCCGACCGTAGGGGCCGTTCGAGAACGGCCCGTCCCCGCCCCCAACCCGTTCGCCCTGAGCCTGTCGAAGGGCCTTGCCCAAGACACGTCCCGTCCCAAGTCCGCCAAATCATCGCCTATACCCGAACACCCCTAGTCCGCCAAGGCGTTGCCCCCAACCCGTTCGCCCTGAGCCTGTCGAAGGGCCTTGCCCAGAACACCCCCCGCCCCCAGTCCGCCAGTGCGTGGTCCCAATCCGGTTCGCCCGTCCGACCGTAGGGGCCGTTCGAGAACGGCCCGTCCCCGCCCCCAACCCGTTCGCCCTGACCGTGCCCTGACCGTGTCCTGAGCCCGTCGAAGGGGCCTGCCAAAGGCGCCTGCCGACGGTGCTTCTCGAATGACCTCACCCAATCCACCCTTGTCCCCCGCAAACGGCCCCTTGACACAAGCGAACTGCCGTACTAGCATGAATGCATGTTCTTATCAACTCACAAAGAGATCAGCCCGGAGTGGCAGGCAATTCCGGGCCTGTGCCATGCTCTTGGCCCGGTCGGCGTGACCGCTCCAATTCAGTGGAAAAGTTCAGCATGTTTGGTGTCGCACAATCGTTGCATTTCGTCTCAGGTCCGCTTCATTTCCGTCGCACGAGCGTCGCAAATCCGTCTCACACCAACAGCGCCCCAGCTATGAAATGCGACAAGTTGCAACAAAATGCAACACATTTCCTTTCTGAAGGACTCTTCTGCCTCGCGCCCTGCCGTCGAACTCACATGGAAACGGCGGAGGGCGCCCGTTAGGATTAACCCCAAGGAGGGGTCAACATGCCAGTGAGTACCGTTGCCATACTCAGCCCCGGCGACATGGGCCACGCCGTCGGATGTGCTCTCAGGGAAAACGGCCTGGACGTGATCAGCTGCCTGTCCGGCCGCAGCGACAGGACGCGCGGCCTGGCACAGGACGCGGGATTCCGCGACGTTCCCAGCTACGAGGATATGGTCTCCGAGGCGGACCTGCTCCTCTCGATACTCGTTCCGGCGCGGGCTGCGGAGACCGCACGATCGGTTGCCGAGGCCGTTCGTGCCACTGGCA
Organism: Dehalococcoidia bacterium; assembly: GCA_965116985.1. Lineage (GTDB taxonomy): Bacteria > Chloroflexota > Dehalococcoidia > Lucifugimonadales. The sequence goes on from OZ220745.1 coordinate 2,320,415, forward strand.
GCAAGCTCGTTTACGCTGACTGCAACGCCATCTCGCCCATGACCACGGGAGAGGTCGGGGCGATCGTGACCGAGGCCGGAGCGGCCTACATTGACGCGTCTATCATCGGAGGACCTCCGGGCAGGGGCGCGGCGCCAAGGTTCTACGCGTCCGGAGCCGATACGGCGCCAATAGAGGAGTTGAATGGCAAGGGTATCGAGGTAAAGCCGATGGGGTCCGGGGTTGGCCGCGCGTCCGCAATCAAGATGTGCTACGCCGGCCTCACGAAGGGAACGAGCGCGCTGCACGTTGCCGTGCTCTGCTCGGCCGCTTCCCTGGGAGTGGCGAAGGAACTTGAGGAGGAGTTTGAGTACAGCCAGTCGGACGCTCTCGCGAGAATGCGCTCCGGCGTGCCTCACCTCGCAAGCCCTGCCGCTCGCTGGATCGGCGAGATGGAGGAGATCGCTGCGACCTACGAGCACGCGGGCGGGACGCCGCACTTCCACCAGGGCGCCGCAGACGTCTACAGGTTGCTGAGCAAGACCGCCTTCGCCTCTGAGAACCCGGAGACGGCAGACCTCGACCGCACCTTGGAAGAGACCATCGAGGAGTTCGTCCGCGTCGCCGGCGAGTCCGCAACGCCTCCCGCTGAGTCCCATTGAAAGCGCTGTTCGTAGAGCGTCCCGGGGACCCTCCCGATCTGATCGTTCGGCAATTGCCCACCCCGGCGCCGGGCGCCGGCGAGGTCCTCGTGCAGGTCGCGGCCTGCGGGATGTGCCGGCACGACGTCGCCGTAATGTCGGGCCTGCTGCGCCGCGGCGTAAGGGCCGGCGTGGTCCTGGGCCATGAGATCTCCGGTCTGGTTGCGGAGGTTGGGCCGGAAGTAAGTCAGGTGGCCGTTGGCGATCCTGTCGTAGCCATGCTGAACCGGTCCTGTGGCGACTGCACGAGATGCGCTTCGGGCCTGGAGTACAGGTGCTTCGAGGGTGCGGGCATTGGGCACGCCCTCGACGGCGGGTTCGCAGAGTATGTCAAGCTTCCTGAACGGTGCGTCGTGCCGGTGCCTTCCGAGCTCGACCTCGTGGACGCTGCGCTACTTGCGTGCCCGATCGGCGTCGTGCTTCGCGCCGTCAATCAAGTGGCGCAGACCGCCGCTGGCGAGACGGTGCTGGTGACGGGCGGAAGCGGTGGCCTCGGCGTTCACGCGGTACAGGCGGCGATACACGCCGGAGCTCGAGTTATCGCCGTGTCCGGTTCGACGGAGAAGGCTGAGCGTTTGGAATCGGACTTTGGGTGCGAAACGGTGTTGGCCGGCGATCTGGACTTCGCCGAGATCGCAATGGCGCTGACCGGAGACGAAGGCGTCGACGTCGTGATCGACACCGTGGGCTCTTCGACGTTCCAGTCCGCCTTACGCAGCGTTGCCCAGTTCGGGCGAGTTGTGCTTCTCGGCGAGGTTGCAGGCAACCGAGCCTCGTTCAACCTTGCAGAGTTGGTCTTCCGAGACGCCTCGCTGCGAGCGTCTTCGGGGGCGGGCCTCTCAGACGTCGATGCCGCGGTCGAGCTTGCTGCGTCACGAAGCGTAAGGCCGGTCGTGTCCGAGCGATTCTCGTTGGAGCAGGCCGGCGAGGCCTACGAGAGAATGCAAGCTCGCGAGACATTCGGCAGGGTGGTGCTTACGCCCTAGGACGCTCGGCCGCCAGCCTTCCAAAGATGACCGCCGAAGCGGGAACGGATTGGCTTTTGCTCAGCGAAAGTCCTAGCCGGACTGTCCCGCCGGTCTTGGACTTGCCGTAGAAGGCGAAGAGCCTGGCCGCACTCTGTTCAGCGCGCGCTTGAAGTCGCCCCGGTCCCACGCGGCCAGCAGCTGCGCGGCTATGCCGATCGAGCTATATGTTCCTGACACCACGCCGATGATCAGGACGAGCAGGAAGCCCTGCAGCGTTTCGCCGCCAAACAGCATCAGCGCCAGGAGCGGGAACATGATCGTCGCGCTGGTGTTGATAGACCTTCCGAGGGTCTCAGATATGCTCAGGTTCACGTTAGCTGACAGGCTGCGGTTCTGGTAATTGATAACGTTCTCGCGAAGCCGGTCGAAAATAACGATGGTGTCGTTAACGCTGTAGCCGATAACCGTCAGCAGGGCCACCAGGAAGATCGTCCCAACTTCAACGCCCGCCAGGTTCCCAAGAATCGCGAAGATTCCCAGAACGATCATCACGTCATGCATCAGCGCGATGATTGCCGCGGCGCCGTAGAGGAACGGCCTCGGCACGTTGCGGAACGCCCACCACACGTAGAGGAAGATGCCCACTGCGGCGGCCAATACGGCCCACAGCGCGTTCAGCACGGTCTCCTTCGCCACAACAGGCGAGACGAGATCGAAGGACAGGACGGTGATCCCGTCCGGGGAAAGCGATCCCTCCAGACTATCCACGAGCGCATTCTTCGCGTCTTCGTTCAGGACCTTGGTCCTGACGAAGTAAGTGCCGTCCTCGAGCCGGTCGACGCTTGCGTCCGTATGCCCCTCCGCTTCAAGCTCAACCCTCAGGTCCGTCTCATCCACCGGGTTCGAGAACTCCAGCATGATGGATGAACCGCCCGTAAAGTCGATGCCCGGCTTCAGGCCCGGCGAAATGATCAGGAACACGATCCCGGGCACGATCACAATCGCGGAGAGCAGGAAGAACAGATAGCGCTTGCCTACGTAGTCCAACACTTAGCTCTCCCGCGCCGCTCTTCTTGAAGCCATTTGAGGGAGGTCCTTGGCGCCGGACGGCACGAACAGGTTCAGGTGTCTGCCAACGCCGGTCTCCGCCACGATCCTCAGGAAGGTCCGGCTAACGAAGATTGCGGAGAAGAGGCTGATCCCCACGCCGATCGCCAGCGTCACCGCGAATCCCTGCACAACGGCCGCCCCGAGCTGGTTTGCGAACCAGAACAGGATGGCGCAAGTGATCAACGTCGACACGTTGCTGTCTCGAATCGCAGGCCACGCACGATTGAATCCGATGTTGATCGAAGCCAGAAGCGTACGCCCCTGGCGCAGCTCCTCCTTCATCCTCTCGAAGATAAGGATGTTGGCGTCCACCGCCATGCCGATGGACAAGATCGCGGCCGCCACGCCTGCCAGTGTGAGAGTCACGGGAATGATCTTGAACATCGCCAGCAGCAGCGACGTGTAGATCAACAACGCCAAGGCCGCGATGACGCCGGGTACCCGGTAGTAAAGGACCATGAAGGCAAGCACCAGCGCCAGACCTATCGACCCGGCCACCACGCTCTTGTTCAGCGATGCCTGCCCGAGGCTGGGGCCGACGTTGCGCTCCAAAATCGGATCGCCTATCGGTATGGGAAGGCGCCCAGACTCCAGTAGCAGCGCGAGGTCACGGACGCGCTCGACAGTGAAGTCTTGGCCTTGTATGAACGCAACACCGCTGGTGATCGCCTGCTGCACCACCGGAGCCACGAGCTCTTCGTCGTCAAGGATGATGGCTATCTGATCCGCGGTGCCGGCTATCTCTGCTGTGAGGTCGCCGAAAATCCGGGCCCCGCGATCATTGAACTCGATGTTGACGATGGGCGCTCCAGTTCCAGAATGCTGCCCAGCATAGGCGCGCGCCAGATCATCGCCGGTTAGCCCAATGTTCTCGTCCGACTTGCCGGAGATCTTGGTCAGCGACAGTCTTGGATTGTCACCGTAGATAGCGAGAGCCGCGGCGGTGCTTGTGGCCACGTGAGGCGGGATCACTATTTTGAATGAGTCCGTGCCCTCAATGCGCTGGATGTTGCTTTCGCCTTCGAAGGGGATTACCTGACCCGCGCCTATCGACACTGCCGGACTCGACGTGATCTCGTAAGTCTGCGATGTCTCGCCCTGGTAGGAAACCACCAGGAAACTGGCGAAGGTCTCGTTCGTCCCACCCACTGGGACCAGGCTTTCTTCGAGCGCAACTGCAGCGGACTCTAGCGAGTCTGCTGCGTCTGGTGTGAGTTGGACTACAAAGACAGGCGTGGGGTCCGGTTCAGCGTCTGCACTGTCTGGTGTGCTGGTTGCCGTTTCGGAGACCTCTGCAGTGCTTGTCGCCGCTTCGACACTGTCGATGGTGTCTGTAGCGGGGTCCGGTCTTCGATCCTCAATGCGCACACCGACGATCGAGTCCTCTGTCAGGCCCTCTATGTCTTCGGGCACGTCGAACGTGCGATGTTTGAACTCAAGCCGGGCTGTCTCTCCGATGATGCTCTTTGCGCGAGTGATGTCCTCAACGCCCGGCAACTGCACTAGAAGCCTGTTTTCACCCAAGATGAGGATGATCGGCTCTCCAAGACCTGACCTGTTGACCCTGCGCTCTATGGATGCTTTCAATGAATCCATCTGGTCAGAGGTGGGGATCGTTACATCTCCAGTAATCTGGTCCTCCAGCTTGGCTTCGTACACGAGGTGGCTGCCGCCCTGCAGATCGAGCCCCAGCTTTAGTCCCAACGGGGTGTCGCCGCCGCGTTCGAATCCGCCCAGTCGAATTGACTGGAATGTCAGGATCAGGGCTGCCAGCACTACAAGCACACCTATCGCGGCGAGGGCGCGGTAGTGTCTACGCACGGCGGTACCCGGACTCTAGGCTCGTGCCGGCCAACTCTAGCGCTTCCCGCCTCGTGGCGATCTCACCGGCGCTCTGAGCCTCGCGCACGATCTCAAGGACCTCGCCAATGAGCGGTCCGGGACCGAGCGAGAACTCAGTCATCACATCGTGCCCGTCGATGAGCCACGCCCGTTGGTCCGCACCCGAGCGGCTGCAATCGACTCCAGCGAGCACGTGGCCTAGCATGCGGCAGTGTTCCGCCCAATCGTCGAGTTCCAGGTCGGGCCCGCGGGCAGCGAGGTAGTCAGCCATATTGAGGTACAGTGTGTCGACGGCGACGTCTCCTAGATCGCGATAGTACCTGTAGATCGCTCGATCGCTAGGGAGTTCACCCTTCTGAGAGAGCTGGCTAGGCCTCAGATGGTACCGGACAATAGATCGAACCATATCGCATGTTCGTCCACAGAATCGGAGGCGCTTGAGGATCTGCTCTGCAACCTCCGCGCCTTCGGTGTCGTGTCCGAAGAACCTCATCCGGCCTGAAGGTTCGAAGTGCTTCGTTGACGGCTTCGAGATGTCATGGAGCAGCGCTGCCAGCTTGAGAACGGTGCCCCTGGCTGCTCCGTCCCCGCTCTCGCCTTCGAAGTATTCCTCCAAACCTGCATATTCCGGGATGCAGCGCATCGCATCGTCAGATGTCTCGCTGAGGACGCGCTCGACCTGGCCTGGCGTCTCCAGCAGGTGATTGAGCACGTCCCAGTAGTGCTCCTTCGGCTGCGTAACGCCCCGCGCTTCTTCAAGTTCAGGTATCACTGTTGTAAGCAATCCAAGTTGGTCGAGCCTCCTCAACGATGCTGTTGCTCCCGTCTCGGCCAGCGTCTTCAGTAGCTCGTCTCTGATCCGTTCCGGAGCGACTCGGCTGACGAGTGCTGCTCTTGGTCGGATGTCACTTTCAGTGTCCTGATCTATCGTGAATCCAAGCTGTGCCTCGAGCCTGACGGCCCTCAGCAGCCGCACAGGGTCGTCCGAGAGCGAGTGTCGAGAGACGGTCCGGATCGTTCGGAAATCCAGGTCTGCGCGGCCTCCGTAGGGATCCACCAAGCTGTGGTCTTCTTCGCCGAGGAGGACCGCCATCGCGTCGATCGTGAAGTCGCGAGCGGCCAGGTCAGCTTCAATGCCCTCGGGAGCCGAGTTCAGGTCGGCTTGGGTTTCGCCTTCGGGCAGGGGCAGTAGCGTCCGGGCAATGCCTCGGGTCCCATCCAGCACGATGCATCGGCCGCCGAAGAATGCGGCCAAGTCCTGACCGGCAGCCGTGGCGTCGCCCTCGACGGCGATGTCCAGGTCCTGCGACGTCCGACTGAGCAGCGCGTCTCGCACGGCGCCCCCTACGAGGAACGACCGCAGTCCTCGGCTCTTGAGGTACTGAGCCAAGCGTTGGGCTGCGGGCGGCGCGAGCGTTCGAGTGGTGGAGACCGAGGACAAAGTGTTTCCGGCGGGTATCTGGCGTTGCTGTCGGCAGTTCAGTCTGCCGCGACGTCTACGGAAGCCGGTCCTTCCTCCTCTTCTTCCAGCTTGTGAAGGTCTTCATGGGACTTTAAGTGATCCAAGTATAGGATACCATTCAAATGGTCGATCTCGTGCTCCAGCGCCTGGGCGAGAAGGTCTTCTGCCCGGAGCCTGATCAGTTTGGTCGAGAGGTCCAACGCCCTGACCTTGATCCACACTGCCCTTGTGATGAACCCCTTGTACCCGGGAACGCTGAGGCAGCCTTCTTCGACGATCCGTTCACCCTCTCGGTGGACGATCTCCGGGTTGATGAAGACCTGCGGTTCTTCCTCGGGGAGCTGGATTGTGATGACTCGACGCAGTACCCCGACCTGGTTGGCGGCAAGGCCTATGCCTTCTGCGGCCTGCATGGTGTTGATCATGTCTTCTGCGAGCCGCTCGACGCTCTTGTCGATCTTGCGGACCTTCTTGGCCTTCATTCTGAGGACCGGGTCCGGGTATTCGATTATGGGCAGCAGGGCCACGTCATGCTTCCTGTTAAGCAGCTATCTTGGCGGCGCGATGCTATGGCTGTGGCATCTGGCGCGGCTATGCCATTATAGCCGATTGCATATGGGCCCGCCGCTGACTAGGATTGGGCAAGTGTCAACTACCTGCGCCAGACCCCACCGCACCAAGGGCCATTCTGTGTCCGAGCTTAAGTCCCCAGTACATCACTCGCTGGCTAGGGCATGCATACCCAACCGGCCAAAAGCGGCAACTTTGAACCTAAACCAGCGTTCATTTTTTTCAGAGAGGGGCCAAAGGCGGCCAAGAGCGGCCATTCTGAAGCTGCGAAAGCGCCTTCACCTTTCGAGAAGCGGGCAATGTCGGCCAATGGCGGCCACCCGCGCAAAGGAACCCCTATCGGTTATGGGGCAGGCTGGCCACGCATGAGAAAGTAATGTGGCACTTTCTTGGTGTGCGCCATTCGATAGAGCAGCCGTTTGGTGAGCCATGTGCAGTTCAACAGACAATGACAGCACGAGCGTCCTCGGGATGGAAGCGATAGCCGAGAGGCGGCTGCCAGCCTCTTGCGAGAAGAAGATGTCCAACGACTTGAAGACTCGCGGGCTGAGCTATGGGAGTTGCGTGTATAGGTGAAGGCCCTCCTTTCGCCAACGCTCAACGCTTCTGAGAGGCGGGTCGCCCGGCAAACGTTCTGGATGGGCGCGGCTGCGGGCATCCAGCTTCTCGCAGGGCTGGCGACGGTGTCGATAACTGCGAGGGTCCTCGGCCCTGACGGGTACGGGGTGCTTGCGGTGATCATGTCGGCAACGGGGCTGATCCACGGCATCGTCTCGCTGCCGGGCGGTGACGCTGTGATCGCCTTCGTGTCGAAGAGCGTGGCCGAGGGGCGCGGCGAGGACGCTGCTGCCATCGTCCACTTCGCACTAGCGGTGTCGTTCGGAATGTCGCTGCTTGCGTACGCCGTCATCTTTGTTATGCTCAACGTGGCGCGGGAGTTCACCGGCCTCAGGGACGCATACGTGGAGGCGACGCTGCTGTTTGGGCTGGTGGGGGTGCTGGGTGCGACGCAGTCGGAGAGCATAGCTCTGCTTAGGCTTGGCGACAGGATGTCCCTTTCGACGGCTGTTGAGTTGGTTAGCTCGCTAATTGTCGTAGGTGCAGTCGTGCTTGTTTGGCTCACGGACCGGGGGCTGTTCGCGATAGTCGGCGCGTATGTGCTGGGAGCTCTGGTACGGGGCATAGGTGTGTTTGCGATGGCGTTCGCAAGCGCTCCGAACGCCGGCCTGGCGGGGTTCTTGCGATCCCGCAGCTTCCGAGTCTCGCGGAACGTGGTGAGGTTTCAGGCAGGAACGTATGCCAGGGCAACGATCGGGGCGTTGAACTCAAACTTGGACACGATTCTTGTGGGTCAGATCGCTGGGGCGCCTGCCGCGGGGATATACCGTGCTGCCCGGCGGATCGTGGACACGTGCCGCAGGCCCGTGACGATGATGGCTGCAAGCGCACATCCAGAATTGAGCCGGTTGTGGTTCGAAGGCCAAGGGGCGGCACTAAGGCGCACGATTTTGCGGGTGACTCTTATCACGCTTGCTGCCGCTGCCGTCGGATTCTTGCTCCTGGCCTTGCTACGCGATCAGGTAGTTGAAACAGTGCTGGGGGACGCCTTCTCAGGAGTGGCACCCGTCGTACTGATACTTATACCTGGCGCGGTATTGGGCGCTCTGGTCGGAGTAATAAGCAGACTGCCGCTTGCCGTAGGCCGAACGATGCCCAATTCGCTTTCTTCTTCTGTTGCGCTGGTCGTATCGGTCACGATGCTGTTGGTGTTGTTGCCCAGCATGGGAGGGGAGGGTGCCGCCTGGGCACGGTTGGCCTACACGCTAGCGATTGTACTGACGCTCGCGCCATTTGTTGTGACGATCGTGAGGCAGAGCTACCAAACTGCATGAGTTCGCAAACATGGGAGAGAGAATCGAATTGGTGGTTCCTGGCATCATATGTGTACAGGGGACTCAGCGTCAATCGAGCACTCTTGCATCTTCAAGCAAGAGACAAGGTTGTGCTGAAGGGCAATGTCCTGGACGTGGGCGGGGGACACAGGCAGACGTACCTAGAATACTTGGACGTTGGTCAAACTGAGGACGTGACATCGTTGGACATCAGGACTGGCGCGGCCGTGAATATACGCGGTTCGGTCACGCAAATGCCCGTTAAGTCGGTGAGCATCGATACCGTACTCTGTTTCAACCTGCTCGAGCATGTATATGACCATAGGGAAGCCCTCAGCGAGGTACACCGCGTCTTGAAGCCCGGCGCGATGTTGTATGGATGGACGCCGTTCGCGTTTGGCGTGCATGGCGCCCCTTTCGATTTCTGGAGATACACCCCGGAGGCCGTTCGCAGTTTGCTGAATGACGCCGGGTTTTCACCAATTGAGGTCAGAGCCTGCGGAGGTACATTCTTGGCAGCGTTCGACATGATTAGACCTTACATCCGGGGTTGGTTAGTTGGAAGGTTAACTCGGGGTTGTGGTGTCATCGTCGCCCTACTGGTAACTCGATTATTCGCTCAGATCGAAGAAAAACTGACGGGGCGACAGACCTTGTCATCGTGCCCCAACGGGGTCTGGTTCGCCGCAAGGCGGGACTAGGAAAGGCTATCGCTATGGCGGCACAGAACCCCGCGTTTCTAGCGAAGGATGTCCTGGATATATGTGTGCTCTTTGAAACAATCAGTTCTCCTTGGGGTGGTGGAAACCAGTTTCTCGGAGCGCTCGCTTCGGAGCTGTCAAGGCAGGGCCACAAAGTTACGACCAGGCCCGCTCAGGATACGCAAATCGTTCTCTTAAATGGCTTCAACTGTGGTGCGAACAAAAGGTTAGACCCATCCCAAGTGGCGCGGCTGAAGGGTACTGGAGCGATGACTCGTATAGGATCTGCTGTCGCTACGAGGTTGTGGACTCGGCAGGTAAAGAGAAGGCCCGCGCTCATCCACCGTATAGACGGTGTGCCCGAACTGGTTCGAGGGTACAGGACGATAGCAGACGAGGTTCAACCGGCTGTGAATCGACTTACCGAATACACTGTCTTTCAGAGCGAGTATTGCATGGCCAGCTTTGCCGATCACTGCGGCATATATCCGGAGCGTTCGACGATCATCTACAACGCCGTAGATCCACGCCTGTTCTATCCGCGCGTCAAAGATATAGGGTTCGCCGATAGGCTAAGATTAGTAGCAGTTTCCTGGTCTGCAAACCGTCGAAAGGGTTTTGACACGTTGGCAGAGATGTCCAAACTGTCCGGCGTGGAGTTGACCTTCGCCGGCAACTGGTGCCCGGAAGTCCCGACTGAGAATGTAGAGCTCGTCGGTGTGCTTCAGTCGAGTGAACTCGCGGACCTCATGCGCTCGTCGCACGCAATGGTGCATGCTGCGTACAACGAGCCATGCGCAAACGCCATCGTAGAGGCGATGGCTTGCGGTCTGCCTGTAATCTACCGGGATTCAGGCGGCAATCGTGAACTTGCGGGCGAATTCGGAGTCCCCATCACTGAAGACCTGCAGGGCGATATCAAGGGCCTCAGAGAGCGGCTCTCCCAACTGCAACGGGGCCTTATAGACAACATGGGCAGGTTCCTAATCGAACGAGCGGCCAGAGAATACGTCTCGGTTTTCCGCGAGGCGGCCTCCAGTTCTCCCTAGCTGGCTGTTAACGGAACCGGGCCTGCGAGACCTCAAGGCGTGAACCTGAACTCAGTCATAGCCCGCATGCTAGACAAGCATACCTCACGGTCGCAGTTCTGCCGCGTTCTCAACACGCGCAACGCGATATCTGGTAGACCATACAGGGTCCGGCCAGCCCGCGAACAACTTGGCGAGATCTACGAACTCACAGACGCGGCGGGAGATTCCATTTTCGTATGCCGAAAGAGCAGATTCAGACTGTACATTCATGGAATCAGACAACGTATAGGCAAATTGGCGGGAGACTATCACTTGACGCAGATCGAAGCCGGGCCAAGCGGCCTGTTGATCGACTGCGGGGCTAACATCGGCGAGCTTGGTGTCTGGGCGAGGGAGCAGCGTCTAGAATATGTACCATTCGAGCCGGAACCGCTTGAGGCCGCCTGCTGCGACCTGAACAACCCGGGGACGCGCACTCGGCGTTATGCGCTATGGAGCGAGGCGGCCAACCTACCTTTCTATTCTATGCCCGAAACCGCGGACAGTTCGCTCATCTTCTCAGGCGGCACGCCTCGAACGAGCACAGTGAAGGCCGTCACCCTAGACAGCACAATAGACGGCTCTCATCTTCGACAGGTTCCTGGCGCTGTGATCCTGAAAGTGGAGGCCGAGGGTGCGGAACCCGAAGTCTTAAAGGGGGCTTCGAATACGCTCACCCACGTTGACTATGTGAGCGTGGACTGCGGCCCCGAACGCGGGACAGCCAAGGCCCACACGTTGGTCGAGGTCGCCAACTTCCTGGCCGACTGTAGCTTTAAACTTCTGCAAGTGCATCCGCGGCGAACGACGAGCCTATTTGGTAAGACTGTGTCAACAGATCGGAAGTAGGTATGACGGCACCTGAGAGAAAGGGCGTTAAGGCGGCTGCCAAGTCTGCCTGCAAGGCGTTTGCCAGGAATGTGCTGGGGCTGGACATTAACCGAGCGAGACTGCGCCCGAGCGCGAGAAGCAACTTTCAAGTCGACGTCAAGTGGATGGGCCGTTTTATGCACTTCGAGAGGTTACTCGAACAGGTGGCGGACGTGGATGGCGCAATCGTGGAGTGCGGCGTGGGGTCGGGCCGGTCCCTTTTCGATCTCTTGTTAATCTCGAACGCGACAGGCAGGACGCGCAGGATACTCGGCTACGACACGTTCACGGGCATACCAGATGCGACGGCGGTTGACGGAGAATGGAACGCCGACATCGCCGGACACTGGAACTTTTCACAGAAACAGGTCAGGGATAACCTCCTGGCCGCGGGGCTAGATGTGGAGTCGGTTTCCAACATCGACCTGATCCAAGGGGAACTGCGAGGAACATTGTCCTCCTATGACGCCGGTCCGATAGCCCTGTTGCACCTGGATGTGGACATATACGAGTCTTACAGGGCGGCGCTGGAGCTCCTTTACGACCACGTTGCCCCCGGGGGCGCAATCACTTTCGACGAGTACCGCATGGAGAGATGGCCTGGCGCGACCAAAGCCATCGATGAATTCTTTGAAGACAGGCCTGAACGGGTCGTACGGTCTCCAATAGCAGAGAGATTCTACACTGTAAAGTTCAGCCAGTGAGCATCAAGACGGGCAACGGTAATAGGACTACAACGGTGCAGGAACATTCTGCGTTGTGCGGGCGGTATGGCGAGCGAGGCTGTGCTTAGAGTTATCGTTTTCAGCCGCAGCTTTCTTCCGACTGTCGGTGGACTCCAGTACGAGTTGAAGTGGTTCCTGGACAATCTGGACAGGCGCCATAGAGGGCAAAGAAATCTGCAGGCCCACTTCGTCTACGCAGACAGGAGCAGCGAGCCTTACTCACAGTTCGAGAATATGGAAGCCCACAACCTTAGGTTGAATGATTCTCTGCCTCCGCGCATAGCCAGAGCGGTCCTCAGTTTGTCCTCATTGATTCGCAGCATTAGGCCGAATATTGTCCACTGCCATGCACTGACTCCTGATGGCACATTGACACTGCTGGCTAGCCGACTTATGACAATGCCACCAAAGGTCGTCGTAACCTCGCATGGGAACGACATCGTAAGCTTGCCGGAGTGGTCATATGATGGACGGGATACGATCCGATCCAGAGTGGCGGCTTGGTACACTGCCCCTCGTATAGCGGCTCACATCGTGCCGAGTCAAGCGATGGCTAAGCACGCGATTGAGAAAGGTTTGCCGAAAGAGAAGCTGACGGTGATTCCCAACGGCATTCCGATTGGTAATGACTACGATTTCGAAGAGCATACAACACAACCCAAATTAACTCCTGTCCGTGACAAGCTCTTGCCGAGTCATAGCAACGGCATCAGCTTCCTATCACTTGCGAGCGGGAGGCCGATTAAGAATCTCGTAACGCTTGTAGAAGCGTTCGAGAAGGCAAAGAACCGACTCGGACAGTCAAAGCTGCTTTTGGCATGTCAGGGTGCCAGTTCAGAGCGGATCAGGAGCTTGGTCGAAAGTGGAGAATTGAATGAGAAGGTGACTTTTATTGGAGAGGTCACGGGACTTGAGAAGCGCATGTACTTCCAGAATAGCGACGTCTATTGCAACGTCTCACATTTTGAGAGTTTTGGTGTCACTCTCCTGGAGGCTATGAAGTATGGGACAGCGGTTCTGGCGTCCAGCGTAGGCGGAGTGCCCGAGTTTATTGAGCACGATCGAAATGGACTTCTTGTTTCGCCTACTGATGTCTCGGGCATTGCCGAAGCGATGGTCAGGCTCTACGAAGATGCCGAACTGAGGGAGAGGCTAGTCGAGCAGGCGTATGAGGATGTGAAGCAGTATTCGATGTCCCGCGTTATCGACGAGCATCTGGCGTTATACGAGCGAGTAGCCTCAGGGAGCCCATAGAGGAGTCTGCGACCGATTCATGCAGGACCTTATAGTGCCTCCCGGCGCGTCCGTCACGCCACTGAAGCTCAAGCTGGCAAGGCTCGACATGGAGGACGTCTCGAATGATTGGTACCGTCTTGCCCGCAGGGTGCTGAGAGGCGGCGACGGCGGAGAGCACGGCCAGTTGCTTTACAAGCTTGCCCGCCGTTTGGCTGATGGGAGCGGTCGGTTCGTAGCGGTCGACGTTGGCACGGCCAGGGGATTCTCGACGATGTCGATTGCCCGCGCGATCTTGGATGCGGGAGTCGAAGGCCGTGTGTACACGATCGACGTGTTCGATCATGACGAACCTAGGGATTGGCACATCGCTAAGCAGGGTGACGACGAGCTGGAGGGTGCGCCGCCAATGTCACGCTCGGAGGTCTGGAAACGCTGGTTCACTGATGAGAGCGCCGCCGTCGATCCGATTACGGGACATTCCCTGGAGGTCTTGAGTGCGTGGTCGCACGGCCCGATCGACCTTGCGTTTCTCGATGGCAGTCATGCATACGCGGACGTAAAGGGCGAACTCGCGCTGCTGGACACGCTCATGTCGGAGCAGTGCGCCATAGTCATGGATGACTTTCACCTCGGAGTGGCGGCAGCACGCGTGCGGTCCAGGGTGCTGAACCTTGCTGCCTGGGGAATCGGGCGGACTCTGGGTAGGATGTGGAAAGTGGCGCGAAACGCCGCTCCCCGACTCGGTGAGGCCAACGAGTTCGTGGTCGTCAAGCAACGATATGCCGGAATCAGGAAGGCCCTGTCCGAGTTTGTAGAGGAGCGGAATGGCTGCTGGTCGCTGGAGGTCGTGGCCATGCCGCCCCGGGGAGAGTATCAGGGGAGTGATTATGCGTTGGCGGTGCTGACGCGGTCTCCGTCAGAGTGGATGAGCTGACGAGTATGCGCTTCGTGTTCACGGCCCCGAGATTTCACACGAACCAGCGATACGCGTTCAAGGCGCTGCTGGACGCGGGCCACGAAGTGACGGTGCTGGCGCTCAGGCGCGGTCGGAGCGAGGCATACGATGTCCTGGAGCCTCGTGTGCTGGGAACGTCGCGAGTCTTCAATTTTCTTCGTCGGGCGGCCTCGGCGCTGCCTGGCATGCACTGGAGCGATGTTGGAGGCATGCCTCCGGTGCTGACGCTCTGGCGAGAGATTCGAAGACTGAAGCCTGATGCTGTAGTAGTGAGGAATCCGTCGTCCGCCTATGGCTTGCTCGCGACACTGATGGTCAGATTGGCCGGCGCTCAGCTTGTCTTCTACAGTCAGACACCAAGGTTCAGGAGAGTCAGTCGCGCCAGGCAGACCCTTGAAAAACTGTTTCTTGGATTGGCCGGTTCCAGATGGTTTTCGCCGGTACTCGGCGATGCAGAAAGGAATATCCTTCCAAGGGATTCACCGGCATATGTGCCGTTCGTAATGGAACCTCAGTCATCTCCTGCCTCGAGACGATGGTTTTCCGAAGGCCAGGTGAACATCCTCCATGTGGGGAAGTTCGAACCGCGCAAGCACCACGATATGTTCCTCGAAGTGGTTGCCAGACTTCTTCGGCGGCATTTCCTGCATGCAACGATTGTGGGTGAATGCTCGACTGAAGCGCACTGCACAGAGCTGACAGCGATCAAGCAGCTCAGAGAACGACTTGGGCTATCAGATGCGGTGAGCATTGAGACTAACGTCCCGTATCTCGATATGGGCATGCGCTATTCGGGCCACGACCTATTCGTGCTTGCGAGCCGGGACGAGCCTGCCGCCTTTTCTCTCCTTGAGGCGATGGCCCACTCGTTGCCAGTAGTGTGCAGCGATTCGAACGGCACAAGGTGCTATGTACAGGGCGGATCGAACGGCTACGTGTTTCGATCGGGAGATCTTGACGACATGGCGATGCAAGTCGAGAGGGTCATAGAGGATCGCGGACGTATGGTCGATATGGGGAGATGCAGTTACGAGATCGTGCGTACCGAACACGCTCCCGGCCGATATGTTGACGCACTTGTTGGGATGGCGGTCTATACGCGTTGAGTACACGCGTGGCACTGTTTGCGAGTTCGATGCGGGGGGGAGGAGCCGAACGCGCTATGCTTGACATAGCTAGAGGACTCTCGCAGCGGGGGCTCGATGTCGACATCGTTCTGGTCAAGGCGGCTGGACCTTACTTGGACTTCATTCCGGCAGATGTGCGGCTAGTCGACCTGGGTGCTCGCAGGGCACTGCTGTGTCTGCCGGCACTTGTGCGTTATCTTCGACGCGAGCGACCCTCGGTTCTCATCTCCACTTCGCCCGAGATTAATGTGGCGGCGATACTTGCCCAGTTGCTCTTCGCCAGAAGCGTCGCTGTGTTTGCTCGACGCGCAAGCACCTTCACCATGGAGTACAGTGAAGGCCACTTCAAGGAACGCTTAGTGCTGAGAATTGAGCGACTGCTTCTTCGCTTCGCCGCTGTTGTGATCTCCAACTCAATTGGGGCGGCGGATGACCTTAGAGAGGCAGCTCCTCATCTTGCTGGGTTGACACACGCTATTCGAAATCCGGTGGTCTGGCCAGACTTAAAGGAGAGGGCGTCAGAGACGGTCAACCACCCATGGTTTGAGGTCCAGTCTATACCGGTCATCCTATCCGTGGGCCGCCTAGTGCCGGTAAAGGACTACCCGACGCTCCTTAAGGCCTTCGCATGGGTTGTTTTGGAGGACCGTCCGGCAAGGTTAGTTGTTCTTGGCGAAGGGCAACAACGCGAGGCCTTGGAGCGATTGGCAGTTGACTTGGGCGTTAGCGAAGTTGTGGACTTGCCAGGGTTTGTGGCGAATCCTTTTTCGTACATGGCCAGGGCGGCTGTGTTTGCACTGTCGTCCCGCTATGAGGGCTCCCCTAACGCCCTCGTTCAAGCCATGTCTTGTGGAATTCCAGTCGTGAGCACGGATGTCCGCAGTGGACCTCGTGAGATTCTGCAGGACGGAGCGCTTGGACGTCTGGTTCCTATTGGGGACTGGAGAGCGCTCGGGCAGGCCATCCTTGAAACACTCGACAGTCCCGTAGAGTCTGACCGGCTCGTTGAAGGCACGAGCCACTATCGGGCGGAGAGCTCGATTCGGCAATACATGGAACTGATCTCTGAACTGTCTAAGCGGGCCTGATGGCCATTCAAGGCTCCTCTAAATCGCGCCTATGGTCCTCCACTACCTCAGAGTGATCGCACAGAACGAACAGGCCATCAAAAGGGCCATCATCGCACTGCTGGTCATCGGAATGCTGGGACGAATTTGGACGGTGGCAGTGTACCCGCCGATAGGTAACGCCAAGGTCTTTGTCCTCTCACTTGGTGCGGCGTCGGTCTTGATGGCGGCCTGTTACGGAATGGAATTGATCCGGGGCCGGCGCATCGCAGTGCTGCACGAACGGCTGGCTCCGGTGGCGCCAATCTTGGCCGTGTCGATTGCGCTCACGCTTTGGGCGGCGGCCGTCTACTTGGCTACGGATGCGCTTGCAGCCCTGCGGCTGGGGCACTTCGTCATGGGCACAGGCTTGATCGGGGTAGTCTGGTTCGCGGTCAATAGTGCGTACAGGGTTAAGATTGTCTTGGTGGTCGTCATCTTGGCGGCCGCAGTATCGGCACTGTACGGGGTGGTTGTTACGGCATTTGGAGACCCGTTCATGTCGGTCTGGGTCATCCTGAGTAAGGTTGATCTCGACAGAATTCCGGGGATTGTTGCCGGCGGCAGGATGGCTGGGCTTTCACAGAACATCATTGCGTTCAGCTATATCCTTGCAGCGGCGGTGCCGCTCGCGTTTGCATTCCTTATATGGGATTGTCGTCTTCACACTCGCCGACGTACATGGTGCCTATGGACGGCACTCTTTCTGATGTTGGCACTTATGACGTCGGTTCTCTTGCTGAACGCGACTCGTTCAGCGATCTTGGGTGGTATAGGCGGATGTGTCGCCGCAGGTGGAGTGCTGCTTGCCGTGCGGCCGGAACTCTGGCGAAGAACAGCTGTGGTGCTGGGGCTCTTGGCTGTTTGGCTCCTGTTGATGTTCGTGCCTGGAGTCAGGGGTGCTGATGCCATACTCGCGAGCGGTCCGACACCGGAGGAAGTGAACAAGGGTGACGGACTCGAGAGTATTCTGTTAGGTAGATTCCTGATCCGAGTTTCCCAATCAGGATGGCCTTCGGACCAGAACTCTCCTTACGAAGTTGAATTGATGGAGAAGATAAGAACTGCGCGCGCCTCATGGTATGAATCGCGGGCGGACTTCGGCCTCAATAGTCGCATCGTCTCTATTGGCGACACCTCGGCTCGAGCCCGACTCCCTATGGCTCTGACGGCGCTTCGGTACTCACTGGACCACCCGCTTGGAACCGGCCGATACACGCCGGAAGACCGCCACTTACCAGGAGGGCTCGAACAGAGAGTTGCCGAAGAGGTGCTCAGGACGACTCCTCACAACCAATTTCTTGTGGTGCTCGTCTACTACGGATATCCGGGACTTGTGCTCCTTGGCGCCTTCTACCTATTAATTGGGCGTTCCCTTTTTGCCACGGCGCGGCGCTCCGTTCGCTTGCGAGATACAGAGACCATGCTGCTAGCCGCCGCAGTAACGGGCTCGTTGGCGGGGTACGGCCTGAACAGCCTGTTCCACAATGCGGGTCCATTTGTGGGAGACTGGTTCCATTTCATCACAGTGGGACTGGTCTTCAGTATTGAGCGCTTGTCAACGGAGAGCGAGCCAGTGTCTGAGCCGGCCGAGAGTTGATGAGGTCTTTCACGAGTGGATCATGTGGTACATTCCTCTGACAAGAAGACCGGTGATGATTGCATCTGGAATAGTGCTGGCGAGAGCGTAGAAATCCATTGGACCTCTAATGTCGATACAGGAACGAATCTCCAGCCGCCAAGCTGAGATCTCCGTTGTGGGTTTGGGGTACGTTGGGCTCCCCTTGGCTACGCTCTTTGCCGACGCGGGGTTTAGAGTCCATGGCATTGATATCGACGTTGAGCGTGTGAAGACGATATGCAATGGCCGGTCCTACATCAGCGATGTTCACGATTCAAATGTCCAGATGCTTGTTGATGGGGGTCAGCTAAGCGCGACCACTAGTTACGATGCCGTGGCGCGGTCAGATGCAATTGTCGTTTGCGTTCCGACCCCGTTAAGCAAAACACGGTCGCCCAACTTGTCGCATGTAACAGATGCGGCGGAGCGAATTGCATCGCACTTACGTGAGGGCTCGCTGGTTGTTTTGGAGAGCACGATGTATCCGGGGTCCACGGAGGAGTTGCTACTTCCCCTGCTAAAGGCCAATGCTAGAATGGCGATTGACCCGGGCCGCAATTTCTACCTGGCGTTTTCGCCAGAACGCGTGGATCCCGGCCAAAGCGCCTGGACGATTTCAAACACGCCGAAGATTATTGGAGGCGTTACGCCTGTTTGCTCTGCGGTCGCGTCTAAGCTTTACGACTCAGTTGTTGACCGCGTCCACTGCGTATCTTCTTCCGGTGCGGCTGAAATGGCGAAGCTGCTGGAGAACACCTTTCGCGCAACCAATATTGCCCTTGCGAACGAAATGGCGCTTATCTGCGATCGTTTGGCGCTTGACGTGTGGGAAGTTATCGAGGCCGCGAGTACTAAGCCCTTCGGGTTCATGCCGTTCTTTCCAGGGCCGGGCCTTGGAGGACACTGCATTCCAGTGGACCCTCAGTACCTTGCGTGGAAGCTGAAGACTCTTGACTATACGGCCCGCTTTATTCAACTCGCCGAAGACATCAACTTCTCGATGCCTCAGCACGTTGTCAGCAAGATTGCAGATGCGCTCAACGAAGAGTTCAAGCCTCTCAGAGGGTCGAGCGTTCTGGTTCTGGGTGTGGCATACAAGCCTGACGTAAGCGATACAAGAGAATCGCCAGCGCTGGAGATCATTCGTCTTTCGGCGGCAAAGGGCGCTGATGTCTCTTATCACGACCCGCTGGTTCCAAGCATCAGCATCGAGGGACTGGAAATGAACAGCGTGGGGACTGGAGGAGAACCCACTTTGGAAAGAGCACTGACGAAAGCCGACTGTACGGTGATCGTGACAGACCACAACTCCTATGATTGGCGCACGGTAGCTGCGGCCGGCCGTTTGTTTGTCGACACGCGTAACGCACTCAAGAGAGCAGGGATTGTTGTCGACAGAGTCGTCACTCTGTAACTGGGATTGGTTCCAAAGGGCCACAAGAGCATCACCTAATGCCCAGGCATGTGATGTTTGTGATTAGCGGTCTTGAGCGAGGTGGAGCTGAGAACCAGCTCACTGCGATCGCAAACGGACTGGGACTGAGGGGCTGGCGAGTTACGATCCTCTCTTACCTGCCGTTCTCCGAGCACTCGCTCAGCTCCGAATTGCGCGAGTCGAATATAAAGGTGCTCTCTCTAAACGCCGTTGGCCTAGTTCGCAAGTCATTCAGTTTGCTCTCAGCTTTCTCGTGTGTAAGGTCGCAGCGCCCAGACACTCTAGTAGGTTTCATGTTTCACGGAATTATGACTGCCCGACTTCCTCGCTGGCTGCTTGGAGTCAGTGCCAATGTCTCTTCAGTGCACAGTGAGAGAGACTCTGCTTTCAGGGAGCGAGTGCTTGGGCTTACGGATCGCATGACGGACGCTGTAACCGTTCAATCGGAGTCGGTGGCCCGGCAGTTGTGCCGGCGGGGTGTGACCTCTCCACCACGCGTCCGTGTGATTCCGAACTCGGTCAATCTTGACAGATTTACTTCTGACGGCAGCCGGCTGGGAACTCGCAAGGATTTGGGAGTATCTGACAGTGAATTCCTGTGGCTGGCCGCTGGTCGATTAGCAAAGGCTAAGGACTATCCCACGATGCTAAACGCCTTCGCGATGCTGGCCGAGAAGTGCCCACAGGCAGTGCTGGCAATCGCTGGGGACGGGCCCCTGCGAGGCGAGATCAGAGCGTTGGTACAGAGGTTGGGCCTGGTCGAACGTGTCAGGCTATTGGGGCTCAGGCGCGATGTGCCCCGGCTGATGCAGGCCTGCGACGCCCTTGTTCTGTCGTCTGCATGGGAGGGCATGCCGGTTGTGGTCTTGGAGGCAATGGCGTCGCGAAGACCGGTTGTTGCGACATCTGTGGCCTCGATTCCGGAGATGCTTGAGGACGGTCTTTCCGGCCTGCTTGTGCCTCCCGGTGACCCGGAGGCGCTAGCGGAGGCGATGTCGAAGGTTGTGGACGCCCGTCCGGAGGACAGGCAGGCCATGGCGGACAAGGCGTATGAACGCGTTCGCACTACGTACTCGGAAGATGTCGTGCTGGACCAGTGGGAGGAGCTGTTCCACGAGTTACTGGCCAAAACTGGCCGTTAGATGGCTCCGCAGGTAGGAGCCATTATAGGAGATCAGCTGTTCTTGGGCAGTCTCAATAAGTCCCGGTATAGCTACTGTGTGATGTCCAGTGGAGTCTCAATAAGGACTTTACCGGATCAGAGCGCCTCTGTTAAACTCATCACAATAGTGATAACGAGAGTGATAACGAAAGTGGTAACGTGAGACGTCCAGCTCGCCTTAGTGCAACCTTCGTGAGGACAGTAAACGTCCCTGGCCGGTATGGAGACGGACGCGGCGGCCAGGGTCTCAGTCTTCTCGTCAAGAGAAGAGCTCGTGGCGGATTCGCCAAGTCATTCTCCCAGCGCCTACGAATAAACGGCAGAGCCGTGAACGTTGGGGTCGGTCCGTATCCTCTTGTCTCACTTGCCGAGGCACGAGCAACAGCGTTGAGCAATTGGCAGTTGGTCCGGCGAGGGGACGATCCCAGAAGGCCAAGAGTCCTTATGCCCACGTTCGAGTCAGCGTCGGAGACCGTAGTCAGGCTTCACGCACCAAATTGGAGGAATAGCGGAAAGACGGCAAAACTGTGGCGAGCAAGACTCAAGGCCTATGCATTTCCAAAGTTGGGGCACAAGACGGTCGACAACATCACGTCGTCGGACGTCCTCGATGTGCTTTTGCCCATTTGGAATGATAAGAGGGATACTGCGCGCCGGGTTCGGCAACACATCGGAGCGATCATGAAGTGGGCTGTAGCACAAGGATACCGGAGTGATAACCCCGCCGGCGAAACCATAGGTGCAGCCCTTCCCCGAAGTGGTGGCAGAGCAGAACATTATCAGGCTCTGCCGCATGCTGAAGTTGCATCTGCCTTGGAAGTGATCCGATCTTCCAATGCGGGGCCAACGACCAAGCTCGCATTTGAGTTCTTGACTCTCACGGCAGCGCGCTCTGGTGAAGCAAGGATGGCAACCTGGGCTGAGATTGACTTCAAGTCGGCCATTTGGACCGTCCCCGCAGAACGCACAAAATCGGGCAGCTCGCATCGCGTACCGCTATCAGACGACGCAATTCTACTACTCCTGCGCGCCCGAGTATTTCGCGACGAATCCGATCTGATTTTTCCTTCTCCAAGGGGGAAAGCGCTGTCTGATTCCACGATCTCAAAACTAGTTAGAGAAAACGGCATCGCCTGCGTTCCGCACGGGATGCGAAGTAGCTTTCGCGACTGGTGTGCAGATACAGGTGTGCCTCGGGACGTGGCAGAGTCTTCACTTGCCCATGCAGTCAGCGACTCTACGGAGGCAGCTTACTTCAGGTCTGATTTGTTGGAGAGGCGGCGTGTTGTCATGCAGGCATGGGCGGACCATTTACGTCACGGTGTAGAGCGTGCACTCCAGGCAGCCCATACAGGTTGACCGGGGCTTTGGACTCACCTCAGATTTGCCCCACACGCTGCCAGCTTGAGCTAACACGAAGCCCTTTCCTCCACCACTATCCAACGAATGGGCCGATCAGCGAATGCGAGTGCAGCGTTCATGACATCTGAGGTGAGGAAATGTTCAGATGTGGGCTGGTGGTCTTTCTTTCCTACGTGGCACGCAATTGGCACTCGAGGTTGCCGTTCTGCCCTTGGACCTGAAGTCCCTCCAACATTGGAAGACTAGCCGCGCCACCTATTAGGGTTGCCTAAGAACAGTCGCTGCCCGAAGTGGCGCTCGTAGTACCGGCCGCCTTTGCCATGCCTACCTTCTCCGTGGCCAATGGACGGGTTCGCATCCAAGTTCGGATGTCGCTTTCCTTCCACCTTACCGCGACGGCACTCACCCTGACGGGCAACGGGAAGCTGCCTCCTCGCATCAGCCGGTAGATCGAGGCGCGGCTCAATCCTGAGATCTCTTCAACCTCGCGGCGACGTAAGAGTCTTTCTTTCATTCTCATCTCTTCCTTTCTCGTAGGTAGCTCTGGACGACTTCATCTGCCGTACACGTGTGCTAGCAATTGTGATTTCTTTGGAATCTCAATGTAAACCCCTGCAAGGGCTATCAGAGATGTAATCCCTTGCAGGGGATTTTCCTTGGTTTCTGGTGCGCCCAAACTGAGTGCAACGCTTGTTCGCTTGCACTAGGAGGCATCAGTGGCATTGAAGTCGATTCGCAATTCTCAACAACTCGGCTCGTCGAGGCTAGTCGTCGCGGCCTTGCTTGCGGGGCTGCTCGTAGCTGCCTTTGCCGGCACTGCATTTGCCCAAGGCGCAGGAATATCGCTAGTCAACGTGGATACGAAGTTCGTCGAGCGCCAGAAGGATGGTGGATTCATAGCCCGCCCGGTGTTCGACTCGCAGCTCGAATTCTTGGCCTACGCGATCAGGGACCCTGAGACCGGAGACTGGATGACAGGCGTCACCCAGGTCACTGGAGGAGAGAAGCAGCTAAGCACGGGCTGGGAATACTCATGGGAGTACCCGGGATACGCTGACCAGCCTGACTTGGAGCCTGAGCGGCCCTACGTGCTCTTCATGATGGGCTCGGAAACCACACCGGGAGATCCGGTTCACTTTCACGCCGTGATTCCCGTGTACCAGCCGACCAGCCTTTGGGACAGGGTCATCGGAGCCTTCGATCCTGGACGCTGGGCAAGGGCTGCGGCTCGCTGGATAGTCGAAGGAGCGCACGGGACGCTTTGTGGAGTTGTCGAACGCGCCGCCGGCGAGAATCCGGCCAATTGCCGGGAGGGATAGGTTCTTATGTCAGACGTGCTGACGGGCACCCCTCCAGAGTTGACCTACATGCACCCATTGGTACGCGAGGCTTGGGCAGTGGTATGGGGAATCGCCTCCGCCGCCCTGCTGGTCGTGCTCGGCTGGATGGGGCTCAGCCTCATAGTGCAGCCGCACCTGGGTCAGTCATACGCGAGCTGGCGAGAGATTGTGCCTCGACTGTTCTTGGGTCTCGTTGCCGCTGCCACTTCACTCTGGTGGTGCGCCCTGGTGATAGATGTAGCCGACGCTGTGTCTGGCTACATAGCGGCCTCCCTCGACGTAGGTCCAGGAGACCTGCTCAGGTCAACGCTTAGGACGCTGCTGAACGCAGTTCAGTCCGGGAGCGTGGGCATGAGCTTGCTGTTGGCGATTCTGTACTTAGTTTACGGCTTCTTCGTGCTGTATGTGCTGGTTCAGATGATCGTGCGGCTAGCGCTGATTGACATCCTACTCGCCCTTGCTCCGATAGCTCTCGGGCTGTGGATTCTTCCACACACAGCGGGTTGGGGCAGGCACTGGCTCAGGACATTCATGACGACGGTTTTCCAGCAGTCCATTCAGCTTGTGGCACTGGCGCTAGGTCTCGGATTCCTCGAGGAGTTTGCGTCAATAGCCGACTTCGAACCTGTGCGAGACCTCGTATGGAAGCTGCTGCTGTCGCTGTCGTTCATCTACCTAGCCACGCGCGTGCCATCGATGTTAGGTAACGCCGGCACTTTCGACGCCTGGTTGCACACGCTCTACTTTGGGATGTCCTTGCCAGGCACTCTGGCCCGCGCCGCAAAGTCGATGGGAATGCTTGCCGGTGCGGCCACGGGAGGACCTGCAGGTGTAGCCGCAGCCGGCTCCGTGCTTCCAAAGGCAGGAGTTGCTTCGGGCCTAATGGGTGGACTCAGATCGGCTGCAGACAGGTTCACTCCCTCCAGTGCGGGGGAAGGAGTCCAGCCAAGGAGCAGCGGAGAGTGACGTCCGTCGGAAGTTCTGGAGTGAGAAGGGCTCTTGTGAAGGTGGCTGAACCGCATCGGGGAAGCTGTCCCAATCAAGGAAATAGCAAGTAACTGAGATAAGGAGGAATGAACAATTGGAACAGTTGACTCAGACCATATCGAACATCGTTGGGGTACTGCTGGGCTTGGTAGGTGCAGTGGGCGTCGGGTTCTTCGTTTACGGAGCCTATCTGTACCTGACTGCCTCCGGCGCGCCTAACCAGATGGAGCGCGGCAAGAGCGCGATGATGACCGCAATCGCCGGCGTCGTTCTTGCTCTCGTTGCGTACGGCGTGGTTGAGGTAGTCATGAACGCCGTCGTGGATCCTGCTGTGGACATAGAAGTTCCAGCGCCTGCCTCCCCGGCTTCAGAGACTGAGTAGCAAACCGTTGATACGACTAACAGGAATTGGGAGTGGAGTGCCCGAGGAGCTAGAAGATGAGAGAGCACGAAGTTCCAACTCATGTCCAGGCTGAGGACAGGGTGCTTCTGTGGCTGACGTTCCCGCAGATCGTGGCGGTAACGGCGGTCTGCGCCCTGTCTTACGGGGCCTACAGATTTGCCCCTATTGGCCCGTCGGAGGTGCGCATTGCGCTCTCTGCAGTCCTTGGCCTACTTGGGGTGGCGATTGTCGTCGGAAGAATCGGTGGAAGGAGGCTCCCGCTCGTAGCTGCTGACCTCCTTAGATTCTGGCTTGGACCGAGATTGTACGAAGGAGCCGTAGGGGAGCTGGTGAGGACAGAGGCGCCGCCGCCACCTCCCAGCTCGCCAAATGCCATTGAGCTCGCGGTGCGCAGGACTAGAAGAAAGATCCGCAAGATCAGGAAGAAGGGCAGGTCGGAAAGGATGCCCTTCAGAGCGCATAGATGGTTCGGTAAGCGTCGAAAGCAGAATGGTGAGCGAAGTGCGGGAAAGGTCTCGAAAGGCTGGTTGGCTCGATGCCGCAAGGTCCTTATGGTCATAGTCTTCGTCGGCCTGTCATTGTCGATGCCGGGAAAGGCATCTGCGGACGGGCACACACTGGATGAGGTCGAGTTCCGGCCTCCCGAACCTGTTCCAGGAAGAAGACTCTACGTAGAGGGCCTCAGCATTGCCGAGGGCTGGGCTGATGTTGACGTACGTGCGGCCACGCAGATCGACAGCTGGGCGAGAGCGTACGGAGGTCCTGACAGCCGGTCGATGCTCTACTGGGGGAGGGCGAGTCTTGAACAGGGTGATTCCCACACCTTCAGGTTTCCTCTAAGGGGTCCGGCACCCTACGTGACACTCTCTTGGCGCGACTCGATCGGTGAGGCCGGCGCAATCTCTTTGCAGGGAGAGCGACTGCCGTTTCCACTGCCTCATGCAGAAGGCGAGTTGTGCGACCTGGAGTTCAAATCTCTGGGCTGGACTGAAGGCGTAGTTGAAGGGTCATTGTCGGCTCGCTGTATGCCAGAACTGGAGGAGCGCGTCGATCTGTCCGTACTGGCCGGCCATCAACCGATGGCGATTCCGGCGATCCTCATGGGATCTGTAACGGCTATCGATGGGCAGGTCCTAGTGCGATCTCACAGTGCCAGATCGGCTGTCCCGTTCATATCTGGCGGCGAGACTGAGTTCAGTTTGGCCGTACCTGGCGGTGAGTTTGCGCACGAGATAGACATAGAAGCTGGACTCGTTGGGACGCTTGAGATTCCACTGCCTGCTCAGGCGCGCCTAACGCTCCATAAGAAGAGTACCGAACTAAGGACCCAAACTGTCAGTGTCTTTCGCCCGGGCACCAGCAGGAGGGTGACCAGGACCGTGTCGGTAGATCACGACGACGGAACCACGACTCAGCACGACATCTCTGCGGTCCTCTCAATTCCGGACGCTGAAGTCAGTACGGATGTGACGGTGTCAATGGAGCATCCTGAGCACATCCGAGCCGAGATCGTCTCAAGAGGTTCTGTCACTCGCGAGAGATACGAGACTGTGACGCTCTCCCTGGATCTAGGGACGGACGCTCCTTACGAGGCGCTGACACTGCCTGAGCCTGTGGAGCCCTCTGGATTGGGAGAGCAGACACGCTTGAGCGACGCGCAGACGACTGAGCTATTCGAGCGAATAGGTTGGAGGTGGCAGAGGTGAGGCTCGCCGTCACGATGATCGCTCTGGCCATGATCGCCCTCCTCATGCTGGGTGCGCAGCCGCCGGAGCAAGAGGAGATGAGGGAGGCCTTTGGAGAGGTACTTTCTGCCATGGCTTATGCCGCTTCCGGTGTCTGTGTGTTCTCAATCGTCTGGGCTGGTTTCACTCTCATGGCAGACGGAAGCGATGAGCGAGGCCTTGCAAGGACGAGGACCGCGGTCGTGACGGGGATTGTGGGGCTTGTACTTGCACTTTCCGCAAAGGCGGTTTCCGTGGCGTTGCTCTCCGGAATCGTACCGATCCCCTAGCCGTATCGAGAGGAATCATCGTGAGAAAGCTCATTGACAGCATCACAGAACAGAGAAGGAAGCGCGCCGCAGCGTCGGAGGCGAAGCCGCCGGCTTCGTTGACTTCTTGCTTCATGCTGTCCCATGTCGAGGAAGACGGCCCGGTTAGGCTGGACGGCATCAAGCTCGGTGTCTGCGAGGCGATGGGGCTCGAAGTCGACGAACCAAAGCTCGGTGCGTTCGTGGGCGCCCTGAACGCGATGGACTTTCCGGTGCAATTGCTGATCCGACAACATCCCCCCAGGCTAGGGGGACTACGCGACGACCTGCGGACTGCGAAGCCTCAAGATCTTCCTCAGCAGACTGATGCCGCTGCGGATTCGCTACAGAGGCTGCTGATTGATCTGGAGTCACGTGACGGGATTCTGGACAGGCGCTTCTACGCTATCTCCGAACTGAGTCGCTGCGACGACCTCATGGGAATGTTCGCAAGGGCCGGGCTCTCAGTTCACCGGCTTAAGGGAAGGCGGCTGAGAATGTTCCTGGCAGTTGCAGCATTTGGGGGCTCTCCCCACGAGATGAGAGAGAGTGCCGTGGCGAAAGTGGAGATTGGCCGCCGGGAGATTCACATAGACGGCGGCCTGGCGCGTTCGCTGCATCTCGCCAAGTGGCCCCGCTCATTGGCCCCTGGGTTTCTCCAAGGACTGATGTCTGCGGGAGCGCCGATGGACATCTCCATACACCTCGGTCCGATACCCACTGAAGAGGCAGCCCGGACGCTGGAGTGGCAGAAGGTCCGGTTTGAGTCTGCGCAAAGCCTATCCGTACGTAGAGGCAGAACCATGTCGCCCGAGGCGGAGGTCGCTCTTGAGGACGTGACACGGCTTCGAGATGAGGTGCAGCGTGGACGAGAAAGGCTGTTTCACTCATCGCTCTCGATCACGCTTCACGCGAGGGACGAGGACTCTCTAAAGGAACTGACTCAAAGGTCGAAGGCCCACTTCGCGGCAACTCTGGGCAAGCTGGACGATCTGCCGTTCCGGCAGCGAGAGGGAAAACTCTCAACGATGCCCCTGGCGCTGAACGCCGTCGCCGAGTGGCGAAGCCTGGACACGTCGTCCCTTGCGAGGCTATACCCATTCTCCCCGCCCGACATGGACACCCGGAGCGGCACGCTGTACGGAATAGATCTCAGGGCGTGCTCACCGGTCGTCTACGACCCGTTTGACGGAACACATCTCAATGCCAACACCGCCGTGCTTGCGAGGTCTGGCAGCGGCAAGAGCTTTTCCACGAAGCTGGGTGTGCTCCGTGGAATCTGCCGTGGCGTGACCGCATACGTCATCGACCCTGAAGGAGAGTATGCCGACATGGCGCGCGCAGCTGGAGGCCGCGTTTTATCGCCCGGTGTGCCCGGTCAGGGCATGAACCCGTTCGTCATCGACAGAGGGGACTCGGAAGAGGTCCTCCAGCGGATTGGCAGTCTGAGGAGGCTGATTGAGGTGATGGTCGGGGAACGCCTGAGTGCGGACCGCCGAGCTTCCCTCGACCACTCTCTTGCAGGCTACTACGCCGTGCCCCGAGAACGGACCGGCTTTGCGGACTTCTACTCTTACCTTGAGCGGGAGGGCGACGGCAGCCTGGCGCGTCTGCTACGGCCCTTCGCTACGGGCAGTCTTCGCCATCTCCTCTCCGACGAAGGAGACGATCTCCTTAACAGCGAGGCTCCTGTCACTGTGTTTGACCTGCGCCTATTGGAACCTGAGCTTCGACCAGCCGCGGCGATGGTGTGCACCGAGACGGTGTGGGCTGCGGCAGCTCACAATCCCAAGCCACGGCTGCTCGTAGTTGACGAGGTGTGGAGCATCATGCAGCACCCAGAGGGGGCGGCCTTCATGGTCAGCATGGCGAAGCGTGCCCGTAAACACCGTCTGGGCCTGCAGTTCATCACGCAGGACGTCCAGGACCTGCTAAGCGAGGACACTTCGAGGGCCATCACCGGACACTCCGGGCGAGCACTGCTCCAGAACGCGGCCTTCAAGCTGCTTCTCCAGCAGGACGCGGCGGCGATTTCGACCGTTGGCCAGGCCTTTGACCTGCCCGAAGATCTGCAGCGCTGGTTGCTGTCATGCGCAAGAGGTGACGGCCTTCTGCTTGCGCGCGGCAACCGGTTCCCGATTCGCATCGAGGCCACGGCTGAGGAAGCAGATGTAATCGAGTGGAGACCGGGACATCGGAGAGGGGACGAGCAGATTCCATGAAGTTAGATATCAATAGGTTGTTTCCAGTTTCCGACAATCACAGAGAGCCGGTTCTACTGGCGATCACATCGCCTCGCACCGGCGAGCGTACCTTGCTGGGTGTCGAGAACCTTCTTGGCTCAATCGCTGTACCTGAACCTTTTTCGCTGGAGATCGCTGGAGGTTCGGACGGAGTTGCGTTGCTGGCGCGCTGCATGGATGGCGAAGTCGTACGCAGCCAGCTGATGGCTCACTACCCGCAGGCAGGCATTCAACAAGTGCCGCTGGAAGATGATCCCCTCAGAACCGGACAGGATGAGCATGCATGGGAGATCGTGCTTCAATCGAGCGGACCCGAATACGTTCCCCTTAGAGTATTTCGGGACGACGATCTTCTGGACGCCGGCTCCGATCCTCTCATCGCCATTCTTGGGGCCATTTCCGATCTGAATCAAGGTGAGCGAGTAATCGCCAGACTCCTACTGAGATCGCTTGGTCCCGATTGGTCGCAACCACATCAGGTCAGGGCCCATCGCAGGCCTGCCACAGAACCTAGGGAGACGCCTCACTCGTACCAGACCAGGCCGCTACAGACCGACGGCATAGCCATGGCTGTCCTGGGAGCAGGAGTCCTGGGAGCGGCCAAGAGCTATCTGTGGGTGCAGGACGGAGAGTTTTGGAAGGCCGGTCTCCTGGGAGCTGGTGCCGCGTCGGGACTCATCGCGGCGGCCTGGACGTGGCACAGGTGGAGAAGGAAGCGTTCACGCATATTCGATCCTCTGCTCATCAGGGAGAAGGTCTCGCGCATCGCCTTCGACGCGGAACTGCGAATCGTAGCAATTGTCCCGAAGAGCAGCAGGACCCAAAGGGCCATAGAGGTCCTCAACTCGGCTGCGGGTGCATACAGACACTACGACAATCCCGCTGGCGCACGTTTCATCGTGGGCAAGGTCAAACCTGCCGTGCAAGGGAAGGAACTGATGCGCCCGTCGAGCGGCGGCTTGTTCCGCAGCCGGAGTGTGCTTGGAGTACGAGAAGCCGCCGCCCTTTGGCATCCGCCCGGTGCCAGAGACGAAACGCCCCTCGTGGAGCGTTCAGGTGCAAGGATACTTCTGCCGCAAACACGTGGTGTGAGAAGTGGAGCGCACGTGGGATTCACGGTGACCGGCACTCCCAAGGAGATCCACTTCCCTGAAGAGCTAATGAAGAGACATCATTTCTACGTTGCTCGTACTCGCATGGGCAAGTCCACACTGATGCAGCACCTGGTCGTACATCAGATGCAGGAAATTGCCAACGGGAGCAGAGACGCGATTGTCGTGCTGGATCCACACGCCGATCTAGTGGGCGCGTTGCTGCAGCACGTTCCTGCGTCCATATCGGATCGAGTTCGTCTAATCGATCTGGCCGATGACTCAATGGTCCCGGGAATCAATCTCCTGGACACTCGAATGTTCGCGGACCGTGATCGAACCGCTGACTCTGTCGTACGAATTGCGCGAGGGCTGTGGGAGCAGTGGGGTCCGAGGATGCAGTCCATACTGGAGCAGACGGTCAAGACGATTCACGAGGTGAATGAGGGACTGCCAAGCAACGAGCAGCTCACGATTCTCGACGGGCTAAGGCTGCTGACTGACGAGGAACTTCTTGGCGGCGCCAAGATGAGAGTGAACGACCCATACCTGCTGGACTGGTGGGCGAGAGACTTTGCGGGTTGGCACAGACAGTATCGCGCCGAGGCCCTGGCTCCGGTGCAGACGCGCCTCTCGTACTACGCGTCGTCCAAGAAGGCACGTGCGGTCCTCGGGCAGTCTGAGTCCACAATCGACGTGCGCAACACGATTCTGGACGGCGGAATCCTGTTGGTGTCCACGGCCCAAGGCTCCATCGGCAGAGACGTGTCGGCCCTGGTTGGGGCATCTCTTCTGAACCTGGTGGACGCTGTGATACGTGAGCAGGGCTCGCTGCCCCCTGAACAGCGGCGGAGCGTCCTGGTGGTAGTCGACGAGATGCAGACAATGCCGGGAGTTGACTACGAGTCAATGCTCAGCGAGTTGGGAAAGTTCGGGGCTAGCTTTGTGCTGGCGACCCAGAGTCTGGCGAAGCTTGATGACCTCTCTCCCACAATGCGCGACACGCTCCTGGCCAACGTGGGTTGTCTAGCCGTGTTCCAGGTGTCCGGGGCTGACGCACGCCATCTGGTCTGGGAGCTCGGAAGGGAGCGAATCTCCGAGGAGGATGTCACATCCCTGCCCGTACATCACTGCTACGTTAGGGCCACAACATCCAGAGAGCGATTGCCAGTCTTTTCCATGGTTGTGCGTAGACCAGAGTCTGGGGACTCCCTACTAGCCGACAGCATCCGCAAGGAATCCGCCGGTTACTCGACCATCGCAGGGACGGTGCCGGCCGGGAGTGCCGGAGTTGAGAGGCTCGTCAAAGAGCACAGGAACAGGCTCAAGAATGACGGCAGGCGGGCGCAAGTCTCCGGCGGTAACGGCGGAACCCCATCGGAGGGGACCTCCAGCTCGAGTGGGCGGTCGCTCGGTCACGCAAAGCGCAAGAAGCAGAGAAGCAAGCGCAACCAGCAGTCACCAACAGTGGAGAGGGCTACGGTGGAACCGGAGGCTGGTAGTGAAACTCTCTAGGTGTGGCCAGGACATACTGCCGCTACTAGCTTCAATGCCCTTTCTTGACAGGCTAGATATTGTTGCCGTCTCCGGATGGTCCCGGGGATCAGTCTATGACGCGGTTCGCGAACTGGAGGCCGCAGGAATGTTGGACTCCGTCACTCATGCGTCGGATCTGGTGCCACCGACGAAGCGATTCCACATTACGTTAGACGGACTGCGTCGCCTATCCGCCTATAGGGGAGTCTCGTTGGAGGTCTTGCTTCGCAATCTGCCCGTGTCGCAGCAATGGACGCGAGTCCTGTTGGAGCGACTTGACTCCGTTGCGATCGTCTATCGCCTGGCGTCCGCGGTCTCAAACGCCATGCACCCCATTCACTTTCAATGGTACAGAGCCCACTCCTACGATGCGTCCATTGCGCTCCCGGATCGACGAACCATCGGGATAATCAGACAGGGGAGAACCGCCGACAGAACCGGCTTCTCGAAGCGAGTGCGGAGCATTTTGGAGGGCCCTTTCCCGGGAGTCTCGCTGATGATCGTGCCGGACGAGATTCAGATGAGGCATCTCAGTCGGCGGATCTCCACCGTCCGGGTCCCCATCTTCATGGCATTGGAGAGGGACGTAGTTTTGGCCGGAGACCAGGCAATCTGGAGGTCACATAACCTGGGACTACGCACGGATCTGCGCTCGGCACTGACTCAGGCTCACCCTGGACTCCCGACCCCAGTCGAGCAACGTAAGTTGCAGGCAACGTTGCCTGTTGATCTTTCTGAGCTCGCAAGTGAACGTGAAGTCCTCGGATTTATGCTGTCCACCATTGTCGGACCAGGGGAAAAGCGAATGCTGGACCTGCTGTCCGACTGGCCCTGGATTTCTGCCGATCACATATCTGGAATGCTCGGTGTTTCCAGGTCTCGCATAGCCAGCCTGCTGAGGTCTTTGGAAGAACTGGCCTTGATCAAGAGAATCCAAGCGGCAGGGCATCGGCTCGCGCTGACCGACCGGGGACTGGCAGTGTTGGCGCGAAGAGACCGTACGTCTGTCGGGTTGGCAAGAAAGCGATGGAGCGTAACTGAGCTAGAGCCCAGTGCGCCGCCTTCATGGCGCAATATTAGCGGCCGGCGAAGCCGCCAGCTTCTTCGGCACATTGATCACACCTCGGCTGTGCACCGGTTCATTGCCTGCTTGAGCCACCAGGCCAGGTCCTCGGGATGGGAAGTCACCCAGGTCGATCCGCCTCATCGCGCTTCCCGCTACTTTCGACATCGCGGAAGGCTGCGCTCTGTTCAGCCTGATGCCTTTGGCATCCTAAGGAAGGAAGGGAGGGTGTGCCCCTACTTCCTGGAGTGGGAACGTCGAGCGGTGAGACCGTCAACAATATCCCAGAGGTTGGCGCCATACGTGCGCTATTTTTCCTCGAGGAGACCGCTCGACGATCATGGTGAGTGGCCAGCGGTATTGGTCGTGTGCGTCGATGAGATTGCGCAGTCGCAACTCCTAACGGTCGCGAGAGACATGTTCTCTCAAACTTCATCCGATGTGCCGCTGCTGGTCACAGACAGCCGCCTCGTGGAAGAGTTCGGCCCAATGGGCCCCATTTGGATTGCGACCGATGGCCATTGGGATTCACGAGCCCTGACAGCCCTCTGAACTAGGCATAGTATCGGAAGTTCGAGAAAGGCAGGACGTGGCGGCAGTCTAGCGAGAGGCGGCAAGGGCTGTCGCCAAGGCTTGGGACAAGATTCAGCCTGGCCTGTACGGTGAGGCTGGCGTGAAGGTGCCGACGGTATCCTTCAGGGTCACGGCATGCCTGGTTTTGTCGTAGAGGATGCTGCGAGGCACACCGCCGATGAACGAGAATGCTGAGACGCGACAGTCGCAGAATGTCTCAATGGTCTCAGGAGCGTTGGCCCTGACGAAGGAACCATCGCTGTGGGGCAAGTCCAACACAAATTAGTGCACCGCCCCGCTCCACACCTCCGATGACAGCCTTAGCCTGCCCGAAGTCGCGCCGCGTGTGTCCAGGAGCATGTGACAGCGGCACGCACCTCTCGCGGGTTCTCAGGCGCTAGAAGATGAGATTGGAGGTGTAACGTATCTTCCCGGGGCGGACGCCATTCTCCTTCAGTATCCGGTCGATCACGCCTCGATATGGGTAGAGCTTGGGCCGACGCAGCGGCGATCTGCGCCGATACCCGGGAGGCACAGATTACTTCAGCATCTTGCGAACGGTGTCGCGGTGCAAACCAAACACACGCGTCGCCTCGAGTGTGCTCATCACATCGATTATCAAGGCCCAGCGCACTCGAATGTGCACCTCCACCCTATCCATCCTCTTCGCCTTCCATCCAGTTGCATCGAACTTTACGGAAGGCAACTGGTGGTATGGTTTGGCCCCGCCCTTTCACGGTGCCATCACCCGCCTACGCGGCCATCGTCGCTCCGCCATTTGCTCTCGTATGGGCAGAACTGATGAGAGGCGGCTGTATTCGGATGACCTCTTCTGGAACGCCGAAATGCTCGGCGATCTCCCAGCACTCTGAAAGTCCGGCATCGATCGCCTCGCATGGGTCTATGAGGAGGGCTCCTGCGAACTCTTCGGCCTCTCGCTCAAACTTGAACGCTAGATGAGTGTTGAGCCTGATCCAGATGTGATTGCCTGGGTGGAGTAATCGGTGCCCGATTGCGTGAGCCACGACCCAGCGTCGCCACTCAGGCTCCAACCGCCTGGCGACACATATGAACCTGTCGACCATCAGCTCCTCCAGATCTTCGAGGGGCCACAGCTTTACGTCCAGATCCAGCAGATTCGCAACTCGGTCCATATCCACAGGACCCCAAAGCCTGAGCTTCCTTCTTAGTTCCAAGGCGCTGCGCGTCGCCCTGTTCAACGGCGCGCCTTGCCCTTCCTGCGCCTCTGCGCCCTGACAAAGCTGATGAAGTCACGGATCGATTCAACGTCCTCTGGGGGAAGGCCGGCCACTGCCTCGCGAAAGGAAACTTCCGCCTCCTTGAGAAGTTCTTTTTCGACCGAGTCCTCACCCAGTAGCCATTCGGCACTGACGCCGCATTGAGCAACCAGCTCCACTAAGTGTTCGTGGGTAGGCTTCATCCTGCCGGACTCCCAGCACCAGACTGTGTGGGTCTTGACCCCGACAAGCTCACCGACCTCTCTTTGCGTGAGACCTGCCCTAAGCCTGGCCTCCCTGATTCGGAGTCCGAGGTTCTTCCATTTGTATCCCCTGTCCTCTGGCAATGGCAAACATCCCCTGTCTAGGCCCGACTCGGCTTCTATCGGATCATAGTAGCACACGCGTCCTTGACATGCTCATATGCGTACAAATATACTAAAGCCTAAGTGCCGATGAAATCATACGAAGGATGACTTTGCTCGATGGAACAACCGTCGCGGATAACTGTACGGCTGAGAACGCAAGCGCTCTGGCAGCGGCTAGCGGTTATGGGGAGATCTCAGAACTGGCTCGCCAGGGAGGTAGGCATAAGCCCCGGGTACTTGTCGTCGCTGGTAAACGAACGCCGTGCGCCATCGGGGGCAATCCGCCGCAGGATGCTGAGGGCGCTTGAAGCAGAGGACTTCGACGAACTCTTCGAGGTCGAGCACCGCACAGATGCGTCGTAGCAGTCCCCGTCTGTCCAGCTATTCCGGCGGTCCGGTTATTCGTGGTAGGCCAATTCCGCAGGGAACGGGCGCTCTGCCAGAGGACTTCGCCGATAGACTCGAATTGCTCAAGCAGTCCAGCGGCCTTACTTGGAACGGGCTCGCGGAGGCTGTGGGAGTTGAGTTGAAGCAGGTACTGAGATGGCGCAAAGGTACCGAGCCCTGCGGAGGCGCGCTACATTCGCTGGTTCGGTTGGCTCCATGGATTCCGGGAGGGCTTGAGGCGCTCATGGGAGATGACTTCCTGTTGCCAATGTTAGAGGAATGATGCGATGCCTCGCAGAAACGGAAGATCCAGCAAGCCGTCGTATGCCCTGACCGAGGATATCTCGGACGCTCTGGTCAAGTTCAAGGACGCATCCGGGCTTTCCTGGGCCGAGATAGCGCGACGGCTCGGGACTAGCACGCTCAACCTGTGGCGCTGGCGTCGCGGAATCTACCCGAACTCGCACCATCTTCTTGCCCTTCAAGAGCTTGCAGAGAACCTTGGCCTCGCCCATCTGCTGCCCAAGGCAAAGGCTCGGACGTCCTAGAGTTCTGAAGACATCCGGCTCCACCAGTAGCATTCGCCCAGTTCTCTCTTCGCTTACACCTGCATCCCGAATTCCCGACGATTTCAGGACACATGCCTGTCCTCTTGAGTATTTCACAGATGAAATCCCTTGCGGGGGATGTTGGGGAATGAGCCGAAGTGATGTTCTGGTGCTGTACAGAGAATGCAGGCATGGGACTAACGGAGCGAAGGCAGCACAAACCGCAAGGGACAGGCATTGAGAAGGCATCGGGTGAGTCGCCTGTACACGAGTTCTGGACACATCGTGTTCCAAGCGCAACGACGTGCGCCAGGTACGAATGGCCCCTACAGGACACGTCTCAACGACGAGGCGAGTTCCCACCGGCAGCTACGAGAGTTCCCAGGCCAGAAGCAAAGAGGAGGAATTGCATGAACGAGAGATACATGACGATGGACAGGAGCAGGAGCGTTGAGAGCGTAAGGTTGCTGCGGCTCCGGGGCTTGCTCAGGGACGAGGTGCGCAGGGAAGGCCCGATGAAGACGTCGGAGCGTCTGGGCGTCAACTACAAGACGGTCGCCAGGGCGCTCGAGTCTGGCAACCTGACCCCACGCCTGTCGGAGGCTCTGGAGATGCTGCTGATCTGCGGCGGCACGCCCGCGATGGTCTGGCTGAGGGAGCGAGTCGACGAATTGGAAGCGCGAGTCGAGTTGGCGAGTGCCAGGCTGGGTACGCTGGAATCTGGGCAGACAGTGGAGCCAGAGCAGGTCTGTGACGGCACAGAGGGGGCTCAAGAAGAGGACAGCGCCGGGATCGTGTCCCATGAAGAGCTTGAATCGCAGAACGCGCCTGGCTCACCCGGGACTGAGCCGTTGGAGTTGGACCCCCTGGTCGTGTCGGAAACCGCTGTGGCCGGCGAGGAGAGGCTCTACGGCGCGGCCTGGCCCCTGATCGTCGAATGGCGGTGGTTGAGGGCCGACCATCCTCACAGGGGCTGGACCCTGACTTGGCACGAGGATGAGGAGAGGATATTGCTCCTCGAACTGGCGCTGCTGGAAGAGTACGGGTTGACCCTGCCTCCCGAGATCGAGCCGCTCCGTGGTTTCGGACGCCTTGGACAGATCAACTGGCGGAGGACCGCCCTGAAAGACACGCAGAGGGCGAGGGCAAGGCGGCAAGTGCTCCGATGGCTGCGCCGGGTCCTGACACTCGGCATATGGTGGAGATAGCAATCGACGCGGTTAGGGTTTTGTCGAACAAAGCAGAACACTTTGAGTACGAGACCTTGCATTCCGAACAATTGCTCGCAATACTTGAACCGTTGTATGGCTTTCCAGGATTTCACCCGCTTAGCAAATCCTGGGGGTCGGGTCCCGGCCCGGACAGACCGCTTTCGATCGAGCCCACCCAGCTCTCCAAGCGGTAGTCCAAATGAGGACAAGCGCACTCCCGGCGCGCGAGGCGAGAACAGTGGTAGAGCCTTTGCTCCCCTTTCTCAGCATCCAGACGAGGGAACAACAACGGAGTTGTGAACGCATTCGCATACTCCCAAAGCGGCAACCAAGCTGTGGCTGACCTCATCGAGCATGAGGCGGGACATGGCCGGTGTTGCGCGTCTGCCGCCATGCTTCCGGCCTGGGGCGGCATCTTCGAGGCGTCCGCCGCACTAATTACATAGGCTCGGGCACCTCCCAGTTTACGCAGCTTCCCGGACTCGAATGTTGGGTTCGGGCCTCGCTGCGCTTCCCACTTCTCGCTCCGATCATCAGGTCCGGCATCGGCCTCCGATCGGAGCGTCGTCATTTCATTGGCCGCAAGACAGGTGCGCGCGGGATGCCGCCGGGCGCGAAGACGCTCATCGGAAAGGAGCATGGAATGGCAACGGCGACTTTGGCAGCAAGCAATCTGAAGAGGTACGAGAGTGCAGTGCGTCCCAGGCGCAGCCTCGAGGAGCTGGTCGACCAGGTCTTTGCGGCGATGAGGTTCGGTGAAGAGTCGAGACCGGCGCAGGAAAGCGCTACGCGCTCGATCCACGAGGCCCGCAGGCTGCGGCAGGCTGGTGACGTCGACGGTGCGCTGCGCGTCCAGGCCGGCGCGGACGTGGCGAAGGCCGAGGAGCGGGAGGCGCGCTGGGCCTTCTCCGAGTGGAAGGGGCTTGTGAGGAGGCGGTTCGGCGGCCGCGGCGGCCTTCTGTACAGCCAGGGCGCCGGTATGGCTGCCGCGCTGCTGCCCGGCGACGACGGAACGCTGGAGGTCGCAGCGGTGCTGGGGATGCGCTGGCGGCCGGGGAAGGTCGTCTCGAAGCGCAGCCTCCGGGGCCTGCGGCCCCTTGTTGGGGGTGCGTGATGGTTGTCACCAACGCGGACATCCCCGCGCTGAAGGCCCGTCACCCGTTGGGCGACGCAGTGGAGGCCGCAGGCGTGCGGCTCGGGGGAAGGGGCAAGGTCCGCCAGGGCGTCTGCCCCTTCCACGACGAGGTGGAGGGCTCCTTTACGGTGTACTCCGACTCGGAGCGGTTTTACTGCTTCGGCTGCGGTCTGGGCGGCGACGTGCTGGACTTCATCCAGCGGTCCGAAAACCTGTCGCTGCCAGAGGCCATCGCGCGGCTGAACGGCGGCCCCGGGCCTGTGCCCAGGACCGCTAACCGTCCAGCCCGGACGCGGCGTCCCGCCTCCGCCGCGCTTGCTCCACGCGACTCCTCCTTGCTCACGGCGGCGGCGCGCTTCTACGCCGGCTGTCTCCGGCGTTCACCAGAAGCGCGGGAGTACATGGCCTCGCGGGGCGTCGGTCCCGCCGCCGCAGCCCGCCTCGGACTCGGCTATGCGCCGGGTAACGGGCTGCGGCGGGCCCTCGAGTCCCTTGGCTTCTCCGAGAAGCGCATCAGGGACTCGGGGCTCTACAGGGAGGGGGGCTCAGAGAGGTTTGCCGGGATGGTCGTCGTCCCCGACGCCGTATCAGGTACGGGCCAGGCTGGCGGCCCCGTCCGCTGGCTCAAGGGCCGGGCCCTGGACTCCGGCGCAAAGCCCAGGTTCCAGGCCCTTCCCGGCCCCAAGCCGGTGCTCGGACTCGGCAGGCTCGGCCCTGCCCCGCCCTGGACGGTTGTGACGGAGGGCGTCTTCGACTGGCTGCTGCTCGCAGGCTGGGGCATTCCCGCCTGCGCCGCCCTGGGCACACAGGGCGTAGAGCGCATCGCCTCTGCCCTCCGTGGCTGCTCCCGCGTCTTCCTCGCCTTCGATGCCGACGACGCGGGACGTGAGGCGACGGACGGGCTCCTGACCCTGCTCGGACGCAGGGCCGCCGCCGTCGCCCTCCCTGACGGGTTCGGCGACGTGGCCGAGATCGCCGGCCTTCCCCACGGGCGGAGCGTGTTTCTCCGGCTGCTCTCGCAGGCCGCCCGCTCCGCCCGCTAGCGGATCCCCGCCGCACTTCCGCGGGCGTCCACGCCCGCGTCCTCCCTCATTCTCACCCAATCTCACGGGCACAGGCGCTCTGCGCCCATTTCACGGTGGGCTCGGCGCGCGGCTTCTCTGAAGTTGAGCCCGCCCGTCGGCCATTCGCTACAGGATCAGCACTCGAAAAGGAGTCAGGAGATGTTCAACAGGAACGGAAACAACGGCAAGAGAAGCGGCGTTGCACACGCCAACGGCAGCGGGCCCAGGCCGGCCGCCGCCATTCCCGCCGAGCACGAGATTGCCTGGGACGGGCTCCCGCCCGGCGTCGTCGGCGCTCTGAGCCAGCCCCTCGACCCCGCGCTGGCCTCCCGGCGCCAGGGGCGCGGCGGCAGGGTCTTCGAATACCTGGAAGGCCACGCCGTCATCGACCAGGCCAACCGGATCTTCGGATACGGGGGCTGGGGCTACGAGCTGGTCGGAGACGTGACGCTGCGCCAGTTCGACACCGTCGACGCCCATACCGGCGAGGTGGTGCTGGCCAGCGTGTACATGGCCCCGGTGAGAGTCACCGTTGCGGGCGCGCTGCCCCGCACCGACCTCGGCTTCCACGCCGTCACGGACGAGACCCCCGACGGCCACGACACCGCCTCGAAGGGCGCCGTCACCGACGGCATGAAGCGGGCCTTCAGGAGCTTCGGCGTGCAGTTCGGAAACGGCTTCTACGGAGACCAGCCTCCACCGGCCGCCGCGCCGCGTCGAGAGGGCGCCACCGCCTCGGCCGGCGCCGACTCCGGCAGTTCCCAGGCCAACGGGCGCGGCGACTCCGGGGCGGAGGCCCTTCTCCGGAAGCTCATGGAGCTGTGCGCCAAGCAGGGCTTCGACGGGGCGCAGGTGCAGGACGCCGTCCGGAGGCAGACGGGCAAGAGCACGGGCGACCTGACGGCCGAAGAGCTCGAAGAGCTGATCGAGGCCGCCGCCAACAAGCTCAACCAGATGGGGCAGGGCAAGACAGCGTAGAGCCTCGACCATCTGCACGCGAAATCGGGCGGGGCAGTCTCCATTGGGGCTGCCCCGCTCTCACATGGCGCCAGAGCAGATGCAGAAAAGGAGCAAGAGACAGATGACGACGACCAAGCTGATGTATACGCCCTGGGGCTGGACGAAGGACGCGGTGGAGCTGGCCGATGGGATCACTAAGGTCACCACGGCAAGCCACGGCGGGCTGAGGCTCAGCCCCGAGCGGTGGGACGAGCTTCCCGCCGCCGTACGCGGGACGATGTCTTGCGAGAGCTTCGCCGAGGAGGACTGCGAAGAGCCCATTGTCAAGACGCTTCTGGGCGTTGGCGGCGACCGGGACCGGGAGGCGGCCCTCGCCGTCGCCGGCTATTTCGAGCGCTACGCCCCGGCGCTGCCGTTCGTCCGCAGCCGGCTGCCCGGCACCCACCACCATGTCCTCCTCCACTGGGGAGGCCACTGCTCGGACGCCTTCGGGCGCTTCGACACCCGCGCCGAGGCCGAGTCGTTCGCCAACGACCCGGCTCTGGTGCGGAGGCACGGGCGGATGGAGGCCATCGACTGCACCGGGACGCGCAGTCTCTGCCTGGAGGAAGGGGAGGCGCGATGATGTTCCGCTGCAGGGCCCAGGCCGCCTGGCCACTCGGGCAGTCAGCAAAGGGACTGGAGCGGGGCAGTCACGTAGGCGACGGCCCCGCTATCGGTCCAACGAGGAAGGAGCAGGGAAATGGAAAGCACAAACGACGCTTGCGGCTACTGCGGCGGACCCGTGGTCAGGCTGCCCAACTGCCGGTGGTGCGGAATGGTGATCGCCACTGTCGGCGAAGCGATGGACCGGCTAGCGGGAGGAGGGAGAACGAACGATGACTACGGCGACACGGGCCAGGCCGCGCAGCCTGCGCAGCACGACGACCGAGCTTCATACAGAGATGGGGGACCTGCTCGTCACCGTTTGCGTTGACGAGCAAGGCGAGCCATTGGAGGTCTTTGGGACGCTCGGGAAGGGTGGCTCGTTCCAGCACGGGGCGACCGAGCTGGCGTGCCGCCTCATCTCCCTGCACATGCGCAGGGGGACGCCGCTCACCGAGGTGATCGACCAGATGCAGGGCATAGCCGAGATGCAGCCCTTCTGGAACCGGTTGGGCGGCGGCAGGAGCGTCGCCGTCCTGGGGTTGGGCGACGGCATCGCCCGCGTCCTCAAGACTCACCTGAAGGCCGGAGAGGGCAGTCAGGCGAAGCAGGTCGAAGCAGGTCGAAGCGGTGACACGGACATCAAAGAGGCCGCATGAGCGGCGCAAGGGGCCTCATCGAGGCAGGGACGTCTCCTCCCAAGGGGCAGCCCTGCCTCTTAGTTGAAGGACCCAGGAGGTGCGAAATGACGACCAGTACGGCTGACAGGGCGGAGGTCTTCTCCCGCCCCGCGGCGCAGATCAACGACGACGGCGAGCTCGTGGTACGGGCCTCATCGGCCCTGGGCTGCCGCCGCGCGCTCTGGTACTCGGCGACGGGATACCAGCCCACGAACCCGCCTTCGGACGAATCGCTGACCGCGATGGAGGCGGGCAACGCCCTTGAGCCGGTGGTTGCGCGGGCGATGGAGAGGGCGGGCTGGAGGGTTGAGGCCGCCGACGCCCGGGACCCGGAGGCTGTGACCGTGAGGCTCGGCCCGGACCTTCTTGTGACGGGACACCCTGACGGCACGGTAAGGATGGTCCTGCCGGAAGAAGAGGCGGCGGCGCAGGTCCAGGCGCTGCTGTTCGGTGACGCGGCCCCTGCCCACGGCGACGAGATGGTTGTCGAGATCAAGACGCGTGGGCCGGAGGCGTTCCGCCGCTGGCGAGCGCTGGGAGCCGAGCGCAGCCATCCACAGGCCGTGGCGCAGGCCGCCCTCTACTCCTACGGGATGTTCGGAGGACGGCCCCGCGACGCGGTGATAGCCACGATGGACACCGGCAGCCGCACCTGGGACTACGAGGTCGTCCCGGCCGACCGTATCGAGCGGGCCCTGGAGGACGTCCGGGCATGGCTCGGCGAGCTGGGCGCCCACCACGTCCGGAACGGACCTGACCCCGACGCGCTGCCCGGCCGGGACTTCCAGGCCAGCTCCTGGCATTGCCGCTCCTGCCCGTTCCTGGACATATGCCTGCCAGGCTTCGCGGAAGGGGACGAGCAGAACGAGACCGAAGGAGAGGAGGTGACGGACGAGGAGGCTGGAGACGCGGTGGCGGCCTACGTCGAGGCGCAGTCGACCGCCAAAGGGCCAGAGAAGAGGAAGCGGGCCGCGCTGGACACGTTGAAGGCTTGGATGCGCCGGAGGGGAGACACGAAGGCAACCGTCAACGGAAGGAAGGTCAGCCTGGTGACGACGACGCGGTACTCCGTGAATCACAGGAGGCTCAACGAGGCGCTCGACCCCGAGACGAGGGCGGAGATAGTCACGGAGAGCGAGTCGGAGTACGTGAGGGTCAGCTAGACGCTCCCCCGGCGGGAGCGCAGGACGGGGCCGCCTTGCCCTCTGAAGGCGACGGCCCCGCATTCATCGAACGGGCGCGCAGGGAACGCGCCACATCCATCAAGGAGGATACAGAACCATGTCACGCACGATCAACAAGGTGGAGCTTCTGGGCAGGGTCGGGACCGACCCGGAGATGAGCTACACGCCGGGCGGCACCCCCGTCACCAAGCTGCGGCTGGCGACCGACCGCTACCGCAGGGACGCCGATCCCGACACGGACTGGCACAACGTCGTGGTCTGGAACGGGACCGCTGAGGCGGTCAACGAGTACGTCTCCAAGGGCCAGCGCATCTACGTCGCCGGACGCCTCGTCCACAGCTCGTGGGAGGGAGACGACGGCCAGCGCCGGTACCGCGCCGAGGTCCACGCCTCAGAGGTCGTGTTCCTCGACGGCGGCAACGGGAACGGCAACGGCGGGCACGCCCCCGACGACTCTCCCTTCGCCTAGGCCGCAAGTCTCCAGCCGAACAGCGACGCCCGACTCTCGCGGGGCGCACCGGCACGGGGCCGCCTCCGACTACAGGGGCGGCCCCGCCTCCCGTTCCAACCGACAAGCAAGGAGGCCGACATGCCAGATGAGAATAGTCAGACCTGGAATCCGTCGTTCAGCTTCGACCCTGCCGGGCCGCCCAGCGCGGAGGGGCAGGTGCTGCTCGACGCGCTGCGCAGCAACCTGAGCCTGCTGGGGGAGATCGCCATGCGCTACGAGGTCAACACCCAGCCGGAGCGGCCCAATGACCCGCCGTCCGTTAACTCGCCCGAAGACATCCACAGCCTGCTGGGTCCGGAGATGTCCTCCCTGGCCCAGGAGCAGCTGAGGGTGCTGCTGCTCG
The DNA here is from genome assembly GCA_965116985.1 of Dehalococcoidia bacterium. Taxonomy (GTDB): domain Bacteria; phylum Chloroflexota; class Dehalococcoidia; order Lucifugimonadales. Next base: position 2,363,851 of record OZ220745.1, read on the forward strand.
ACACCAAGAAGAAGGTCATGGGCCAGAGGGTCGTCTACCAGGGCAACGTGAGCTCGTCGATGGTCCGCGCGGCGGAGGTGTTCAGGCCAGCCGTTGTCGAGGCGGCTCCCGCCATCGCCCTCGCCCACAACCATCCCTCAGGCGTGGCGGAGCCCAGCGCCGAGGACGTGAGCATCACGCGGACGCTGAAGCAGGCGGGAGAGCTGCTGGACATCGAGCTGGTCGACCACCTGGTCATCGGCAGGGGGCAGTGCGTCAGCCTCAGGGAGAGGGGCCTGATGGCCGCCTAGGGCCTCATTCGACCGGTGCGGCGCGCGCCGCACCGGCACAACACGCCGGGGAGTCTCTCCCCGCGCAACGTTCGAACTCACACGATATAGGAGGTCGCAAATGCTCGCGACTCACGCCATAGACCCGGAGGACCTGTTCACCATCTCGGCAGGCGGTTTCTCGGCAACGGTCGACGCCTTCGCGAGGGACGACCGCACCGAGGGACTCTGGTTCGTCTCGATGGTCGGTTCCCAGACCGCGCTCAAGGCGATCTGGGCCTCGCTGCTGAAGCAGCCCCCGGACATCGCGCATCTTATCCGCGGCGCGGACGGCATGGCGCTGTCCGGCGGGTACGAGCGGTGCATCATCCCGTACGAGACGCTCGGCACGTGGACGACGAAGATCGCCCGGCTTCCGGTATGCGGCGGCTGGCACGCGCTCGTCTACACGAAGCAGGCGGAGTACGGGTTCGAGAAGGACTCGTTCCTCCTGCTGGCGCAGTCGCCGGCCGAGGCGCCGGCGCTCCACCACCGCTTTCTCGACAGGCGCAGCCCGCTGCCCCTGCACGGCTCGTGGGCCGGCTGGCTCTGGGAGCGGGGCGTCGAGCAGGAGGAGATCGTCCCCCTGCAGTCGGTCGGAGTCTCGGCCTACCGGTGCTCGCCCAACGCCGAGGAGCTCCGGGAAGACCTGTCCCGCGCCGTCGCGTCGGGCGGGCTCACGCTGCCCGGGGAGGCGTTCGATGGATAGGACGTTGAAGAGGGTAAGGCGTCACAGCAAGCGGCGGGGCCGCCGCAACTACGCCGCCTGGCGGCGGTTCTCCCCGGACGGGAGGGCCTGCCGCCACTGCCCGCACGACAACACCGAGCACCTGATGAGCTCGGGCCAGCCCCACTTCTTCCGTCCCGCGACGGAGGCGGAGCGGCGAGACCCCCACCTGAGGCTCTACCGGCACGATCTGCCGGAGGGCGGATCGGTGCTGGTGCGGCGGATGACCGTTGCAAACAGGGCAGAGCTCATCACCGCCTACTGCACGGCATGCGCCGAGGGCATGGGCACGGCGCAGGTGCTGTGCTTCCAGCGAAACCTGGCGATAGGAGAGGTGGTCGGGCTCAGGTGCGAAGGCAAGGAAATCGAAATCGCCGCCTGAACGCGGCGGGAAGGAGACGGAGTCATGACGGAGCAGAAGTTCATCTTCACCTGCGCCCACTGCAGGGACAGGTCCGCGCGGGTCGAGGAGCGGGACAGGGACATTCGCACGGGGGAGACATACCACTGCGGGAGCTGCGGAATCCGGATCATCTTCCATGTGGTGACGGTGGACTGCGTGCTGTCGCCCCGAGCGGGGCGGGACTGCGCCTACTGCGGTCCCTCCCCCCGCAAATGCCGCACGTTCGCGACACAAGACATCCAGAAGGGAGAGACGAAATGAGGCTTGCTGCACAGGCGAAAGGCGGCTACTACCCCACGCCCGGCCGGGTGGTGGACCTGATCGCCGACCTGATACACGCACCCTCCGGCTACTACCGCCGGGGCATGGAGACGCTGCGCATCCTCGACCCCTGCTGCGGGGCCGGGGACGCGCTCGGGAGGCTGGCCGAGCGCCTCGACCGGCCCGAATCGGCGTCCATCGAGACCTACGGCGTGGAGCTTCACCGGGACAGGGCGGAGGAGGCCGGGAAGCGTCTCGACCGCACCCTCGCGGTGGACCTGTTCAGCACGTCGATAGCCAACGGGGCCTTCGGCCTGCTGTTTCTCAACCCGCCGTACGACTGGGACGCCGAGCACAAGCGCGTCGAGCACGCCTTCCTGACGCACACGACGCGCTACCTGGCCGATGGCGGCCTGCTGGTCTTCGTCGTTCCCAGGCAGCGCCTGGCGGTGTCGGCGCGATACCTGTCCACCCACTACGGGCGGATGCGGTGCTGGGCCTTCCCTCACCCGGAGCGAGAGGCCTTCGACCAGGTCGTGCTGATGGGCTACCGCAAGGACGACCCCGTGCCCGACACCCAGGCTGAGAGCATGGTGATGGAGTGGTCGATCGGGGCGCCGGAGCCGCTGCGCTCCCACCGCTATGCGGAGTACACACCGGCCACCACGCCCAGCGGCGAGGTCCTGTTCACCACCCGCACGGTCGATCCGGTCGCCGCGGCGACGGAGGCAAGGCGGTCGGGGCTCTGGGACAGCACGGAGATAACGGACACCCTTTGGCCCGCGGCGACCAAGCGGACCCGGCCGCTGATGCCGCTCAGACGGGGACACCTGGCCATGCTGGTGGCGGCGGGCTTCCTCGATAACCTAGTCCTCGAAGGGGACGGGCGGCGCATCCTCGTCAAGGGGCGCAGCGGCAAGGAGATGGAGATGGTGGAGGACTCTCCCGAGAAGGAGGTCCACCGCGAGAAGCTCAAGACGACCGTGGTGGCCCTCGACCTGGAGGACGGGGAGGTCACCGACATCTCGGCGTAGACGGCCTGACCCGGTCCGCAGACACGGCAGCCAGATAAATCACGACAGCCAGATACCAGATAGATGTAAGGAAAGGAGGGCGTACAAAGTGCAGACGACCATGACCATGGAAACCTGCTGCCGTTGCGGGCAGCCCATCGCGCCGGGCGAGCCGGCCATGCAGTCCGCCTCTGTGGACATCGACGACTACGGGAGGGCAGTCTCCTCGGCGGTGACGGCGTACCACCTGAGCGGGCCCTGCCACGAAGAGTACAGGCGGAGGGAGCGTCTCCCGCAGGCCGCATAGACGGCTCGTACCGGGCCGCACAACGGGACCCGCCCCGGCGGCCCGTCACATCACCAACGCAACCGCCTGGGGGCGGTTGCCTGAGCCGTTCGCCCCCAGATGGGGCAGCGTCGCTTCGTTGCCCACAGTTCTCTCCGCCTCCCGGCGATGGCTCCGTGGGCGAAGTGCGTCCGGCTCACGGCGTCGTCCTCCGGCCAACTACGGAAAGGAGGACGACAGAGATGAATCTCGGAGAGTTCATAGACAAGTTCAAGGACGCCATCGCGCGGCGGGTGGTGGAGACGTACCCGCCGCTCTACCGCCCCTCGGAGGACGGCGGCATGCTGCCCCGCCTGTTGAGGAAGCCTCTGGGGGCGCAGGCCGACGCCATCAGGGGCGCGGCCCTGTCGCTCCGGGCCAACCGTGGCACGACCGTCGTCGGCGAGATGGGCACGGGAAAGACGTTCATCGGAGCGGCGGCGGCGCACATGGCGGGTTTCGTCAGGGTCCTGGTGCTCTGCCCGCCCCACCTGGTTCCCAAGTGGAAGCGTGAGGTGGAGGAGACGGTGCCCGGCGCACGGGCCGTCGTCGTCGAGTCCATCACCGACCTGGAGATGCTGCGCTTCTACATCGGGTCGGGACCGCTGTTCGCGGTGATGTCCAGGGAGCGGGCCAAGCTGTCCTACCGCTGGAAGTCCGCCGTCATCCACAGGTGGGCGACGTCCGGGGGCAGGCTCATCAGGATGGAGGAGACCGGGGAGCCCTTCCGGGTGCCCTGCTGCCCCTCCTGCACGGCGCAGGTCGTCGACAGGGACGGCGTGCCGCTGACGGAGGTGGTGCTGAACCGACGCAAGCACGTCTGCGCCGAGTGCGGCTCCCCGCTGTGGCAGGCCGACAACTCCGGGCCGAGGCGCTACCCGCTCGCGGACTACGTCAAGCTCCGGATGAAGGGCTTCTTCGACCTGCTCCTGGCCGACGAGGTCCACGAGTACAAGGGTAGGGGCTCTGCGCAGGGCATCGCCGCCGGCACCCTCGCGGACGCCTGCGGCAGGTCGCTCAGCCTGAGCGGCACCCTGATGGGCGGCTACGCCTCTACGCTGTTCCATCTGCTCTACCGGTTCTCGCCTGCTATCCGGACCGAGTTCGGGCGTTCCGAGGAGTCGCGCTGGATCAAGAGGTACGGCTTCGAGGAGGTCACGGTCGGCAAGCCCGACGACGACGCGGTCGAGGACGGTAGGTTCAGCCGTAGGCGCAGCTATCGCAAGGTGACCAGGGAGAGGCCGGGGCTGGTGCCCGGCGCGCTGTTCCACATCATAGCCAACACGGTGTTCCTGCGCCTGTCCGACGTGGCCTCGGGGCTGCCGGGCTACGAGGAGCAGGTGCTCCTGTCGGGGATGGACGCCGAGGAGGACGCGACGGGCTACTCGCAGCGCACGGCCTACAGCACCGTGTTCGAGGAGCTTCGCAAGGAGCTTGCGAACGCGCTGAAGGCAGGCTCCAAGAGGCTGCTGGCGACCTACCTGCAGACGCTACTGGCCTACCCGGACGGCTGCACCAGGGGCGAGACGGTGTTCGACCCGCGGTCGGGCGACGTGATCGTTGCGGTGCCGCCGCTTGCGGAGGAGAAGCTCTATCCCAAGGAGAAGGCGCTTGTCGACCTTGTGGCCGCCGAGCGGCTTGCGGGAAGGCGGGTGCTGGTGTACGCGACCCACACGGGCACGAGGGACATCACCGGGCGGATGGAGGACATCCTGACCCGTCACGGGTTCAGGGTGGCGGTGATGAAGGCCGACGCCGTAGAGCCCAAGCGCAGGGAGAAGTGGGTGGCGGACAGGGTGGGGGAGGGGCTTGACGTGCTGGTCTGTCACCCCAGGCTGGTGCAGACCGGCCTTGATCTGATCGACTTCCCGACGCTTTGCTGGTACGAGACGGACTACAGCGTGTACGTGATGCGGCAGGCCTCGCGCCGGTCGTGGCGCATAGGGCAGACCCGCCCGGTGAAGGTGGTGTTCATGAGCTACCGGGGCACGCTGCAGGCGGACGCGCTGAAGCTCGTGGCCAAGAAGCTGCAGAGCTCGCTGGCGGTGGAGGGTGAGCTGCCTGAGGACGGGCTGGCCGCATACGGGGATGAGGGCGACGACATGATGATGGCCCTGGCCCGCAAGATCGTCAACGGAAGTGAGGAAGACGAGGTCGAGACGGTGGAGGAGGCGTTCGCGGGGGCGCGGGACGCCGAGGCCGCCGCAGAGGAGCTGCTGGTGGACGAGGGCTGGAAGGCCGTCGAGGTCGAGGCTGAGGCCATCGGGGTCAACGGGAACGGGCATCACGCCAACGGGCACGACGACCCGTTCGGCATCGGGCAGGCGATGGAGCTGGTCCCGGTCGACGCGCCCGCGCCCACAAACGGCAACGGACTCGCTCCGGTGCTCGCCAACGGTAACGGACATGCGGCTGTCCCTGTCAATGGGAACGGACACCAAGGCGACGACGAGGAGTCGGAGCCACAGCAGATGGTGTTCTCCTGGGCCGAGTTCATGGCGGAGGAGCCGGTCAGGCCGAACGGCCGCAACGGCAAGCGCCAGCCCGCGACCCTCTCGATGTTCGAGTGGGCGATGGAGCAGGAGCGGGAGAAGGAGACGCCCGGCGCCCGACGCTAGGGTGCATGGAGACGTGGGGGCCGCGGCGTTTGAGACCGCGGCCTCGGCGCACGAAGACGGAAGCAGCACATGCGCAGAGGAGAAGAAGGATGGCAAGGGTATTCGTGTACGACGACAGGGAGTTCCCCGATCCCGACGCGGCGATGACGGTCGACGAGGTGAAGGCGACACTCGCCGACTTCTACGGGGAGATCGCCAACGCCTCCGTAAAGCAATCAAAGAGGGGGAACGACACCGTTTACGAGTTCCAGCGGCGAGTTGGAACCAAAGGCGCTTCGGACAGTGTCCGGAGCCGGCGGAGGTGAGCTGATGGACACAGGCAGCCTGGCCGGTCTGCTGTCGGCGACGCCGGCAGTCGAGCTGAAGATCGTTGAGCTCGCGGCGGAGCTCACACGTCCCGACGGCAGCCTCGACCTGGAGGCTGCGGCGGCGCGGCAGAAGGAGGTCGAGCTCGCCTGCGCCCAGGCGCAGGACTACGCCTCGGCGACGGGGAGACTGAGGGAGGCGCTGCGATGGCGGCTTCGGCCCCGGCGCTACTGAGCGGCCTTTCAGAAGAACTCCTGCGGCGTCCGCCGTCGCTGCGTGAGCTGGTGACCGTGATCGGCTACGCCGACGACTACGCATGGTTCACTGGGCTGGTGCGCCGCCTCTTCCCCGACGAGGCGGAGGCGGCGCTCTCGGCCCCCGACGTGCGCAAGAGGGTGGAGCGTTTCGCCGACCTGTTTGCGGAGAGGCACTTCCCGCTTCACATGCCCTTGATCGAATTCTGGTCCGAAGCCGAAGGGGAGCCGCCCTGGTCCTGGCTGCGCAGGGGCGTCCCCTTCGACCTGATGGGCTTCGGCTACGACGGCCTGCACGAGCTGTGGCACAGCTACCGCGAGGGCTTCTCCGCGCTTCTGCTGCTGGCAAGACCTGCCGACGCGTTCTACGAGGGACCGGACGGGATACGGACGGCATGGCTCGAGTGCGCCGCGCAGCGCATCCCCAGGGAGACCCTGGCGCTCATTCCCGATGGCGGGGTCCCGCTAGCGGCCCTGTCGGAGGCGGTGAAGGGCACCCGCTTCGAGGGGGCGGCGCAGGCGGCCTCCTGGGCGTTCGCCGAGACGGGCAACCTCTTCTTGGACGCCTGCTACGAGGACGGCGCGTACGACGGCTTCTGCGACCCATGGGAGGACGAGGTCGTCGCCGAAGGAACGGAGGAGTGGCGCAAGGCCAGGGCGCTGATGGAATCGGTGAGCAGGCTGTCCGACTGGCTGGAGGAGGACCTCCCGGGCCGATTCGCCGAAGTGCTGGACTTGGTCCTGCGCCGGCTGCCCGAACAGGAACAGGAGATGGAGGACGACAATGACGACTGAAGCAGAGAGGACCGGGTGGATGCTGCCCGGCGCGGCCGACATCCCGGGCGACAGCCTGAAGGTGCAGCTGGAGGTGTACGACGAGACGATCCTGCTGGGCGGCTTTGAGGGCGAGTCGGTCTGGGTCAGGACAGTCTCGGCCGACGAGATCGCCAGCGCGTTCACCCGGCACATGGGCCACTCCTCGGGGCTCCTGCCCCATGACGCCCTCTGGTGGAGCCGGGGAGAGACCGGCTGCTCGGTGGCCCTCTGGCGGCGGCCGCAGGTCTGGCCGGTCGCACTGCAGCGGGAGGCCTTCAAGCCGCCCGCGCGGCTAAGGATTCCCATGCCCGGGCTGGTGTTCGTCTGCTCGCCGGGCCGCGCGCCCTGGACCTACGCCGCCATGAGCAGGCCGACCGACCCTGACCAGATGCTCTACAAGATGCCCGCCTTCAACGTCTTTGGCGACGGGCGCGTCTGCCCCGGAAGCCACAACTTCCCCGACGAGGTTGGGCTCATACCGGAGTCATATTTTGAGTCCTTCTTCTCGCTAACCGGAGACACCCAAGACCGGTCGAAGAGGCACCCCGACAACCTGTGGGAGCTGTGGGAGGAGCTGGACGGGGAGTCCGAGTACCCGCTTGAAGACCTTGTGCCGCAGTGCACGGTGGCTCAGGCCATCGCGGCCTCCGGAGGGAGGCGTGGCTATGGCTACCGATAGTGGAGGTCCCGATGTCGCCGGCCGGCCCCGGCCGGTCGGCTACCTGGTCAACCGCAACGACGGGCTGACCGGTGCCCAGGGCGTCGGCTTCGACTACGTTCTCGGTGCGGACGGCCTGTACGTCCAGTCCGAGGGAGCGCACATGACGGCGCGCGTCCGGATCGCCACCTGTGAGGTGCGCGGGCTGGCTCCGGTCGCCGAAAAGGTGGGTCTTTCTCACGGCCCTGTGCCCGCACGGCTGCTTGAGGTGGGGCTGCGCTGGTTCCGGGGCGATCCTGACACCGAGCGGATCTTCGCGGTGCGGTGGGACGGGCGCTCCTACCGGCTGGTCGTGCCGCCGCAGATCGGGACTGCGACGTCCCTGACATACGCGCCGGCCCCCGGGATGGTCGCAGAGTTCCACTCTCACGGACGCTCCCGCGCCTTCTTCTCGGCCACTGATGACGAGGACGAGCAGGGCTTCCGCATCTACGGCGTCTTCGGACGCCTCGACACAGACCGTCCCGAGCTGAGCCTCAGGGTCGGCGTGTACGGCCACTTCGCTCCGGTGAGCTGGCCGCGGCTCTTCGAAGGCCGGCCACGGGGCGTCCGCATGGTGGGCGAGGAACCGGATGAAATCAATCCTATAGATGGAGGTGAGTGAAGTGGCGTACTACCTGGACAACGCATTCCTGTTGGACAATCCCTGGATAACGGTGGTCGGCTGCGGCGGGACCGGCGGCTTCGTCGCCGAGGGCCTCTGCCGCCTGTTCCAGGGACGGGAGGCCACAATAGCGCTGGTCGACCACGACCGCGTGGAGCCCCACAACCTGCTGCGCCAGAACTTTTACAAGGACGACGTGGGGAGGTTTAAGAGCGAGGCCCTGGCCGAACGGCTGGCGAAGGCGTACCGGCGTCAAATCGGCTACTCGGTGTACCCCTTTCGAGAGTACGAGATGGACCCGCAGGGGCCGTCCTACCCTGGCCTGAACGGCTACGGGGAAAGCCTCATCATCGGCTGCGCCGACAACGCCGCCGCGAGGAGGGCGATGGCTGAATGCCTGCCGGGGCACCCGTCCCGCTGGCTCATCGACGCCGGCAACGACACCAACTGGGGTCAGGTGCTGGTGGGAAACGTGGCCGGCCGGATGGACTGGGAGGAGTCCCCCTTCGCGGGCGAGACCTGCCTGCTGGCGCCCGCGCCCACGCTGCAGCGGCCCGACCTGCTGACGGCGGTGTCGGCAAGGCCGCCGGACGTGGACTGCGCCGCGGCCCTCGACCTGACCGACCAGGACCCCACGATCAACCAGATGATGGCCTCGCTGGTGCTGCAGGTGGTGCGCCGCTTGGTGGCGGGCACCTGCCCCTTCATGGCCCTCTACCTGGACATGGAACAGGGAACGGTCACGCCGCGATACGTCACGCCGGATGCGGTGGAGCGCCTCGCTGGCGCCGGGAACGACCCGGACGACGGTGGGACCTACGACGCCGGGGCGCAAACAAGCGTCCTCCGGTAGGCGCGCGTGTATGCGATCTGAGATACGGGAAAGGAGAAACGATGACCGACATAAGCGAGACCGTCACGAAGACCCCGCTTCAGGCGCGGCGCAGGCTCTGGGAGGACCGCCGAGGCGGGCGCCGTGGACACAAGCTCATGACGAAGGAGCTCGGCGAGATGATCCCCGCGCTCTATGCCAACGAGAACGTCGAGGACTGTGACGACGTGGTGGCCCACGTCAAGCTGTTTTCCCCATTAAACGGCTGGCGCTGGTACGTGACCGAATGGGAGGCCGAGACCGGCCTTTGCTTCGGCCTTGTCGATGGGTTCGATGCGGAGCTTGGCTACTTCAGCCTCGACGAGCTGGCGGATGCGACCGTGCTCGGAAGCGTCCCCGCCGTGGAGCGCGATCTGTACTGGAAGCCTCAGACCCTGGGGGAGATAAAGAGGCGGGCCCGGCTGGAAGGCTGACGGGCGGTCTGCAAGAGGACTGGCAAACGTTCGTTCACCTTTATATATGAATACACGCATGCGAATGGAGAATAGGAAAGGAGGGGAAAATGCCAGAGGAAACTGGAACAGAGACGCACCGTCCCGTCGGGGCGGGCGCGGACGTGAGTCCCTTCGGCGATGCGGCAGCGGAGTTAACATCCGATGCGTACGCCGGCCACGATCGACACGAGGCCGTTCCGCGCGAGGACCTTAGGGTCGTGGTTTCGTTAAGGGGAGACTGGGCCACCGTCGGAGTTCAGCAACCGGAGTCCGACCCTCACATCGAGACGTTCGGCGGCCTGGACGGGCCGGGAGCGGTCCGGGAGGTGACGGCGGTCATCGAGAGGGCAAAGGCGAGGTGGGAGGACAGTCCCAGGCATCCCGCTTATCAGAGGCCCGCTCCCCCGGTCAGGGGTGGCAACAGGGGCGGACAAGAGGAGTTGCAGGCCGCCAACACTGAGGGAGAGCAGGCGGTGGCCCAGCAGCAAAAGCTGAGCCTGTTCTAGGGGCGGAGCCTGCAAGACTCGGTGTGCGAGCGACAAGAACGGGAGAGGATGCCGCATGGCGCGATGTCCTCTCCCGCCGATCCATGTATGCGAACTTTTTTTCGTTTCAAACCATGGCGCAGCTGTCCATACGTGCAGGCCATTATCTTACTGTTGGCTGTTCGTTCCTCGCCATCGCACCAATAGGTGGACATGGTATCATTTGGCCTGATCGCACCTGGAGGAATCCTACTCTCCCTGGGAAGTCATCGGGGACATGTTCGCGTCGTAGGATCCCCCTTGCTGGACAGTCAATCGTCCGGCGTTTCTCGGCATTCGACACTAGGCGAATGCGCATCAGATCGAAGCGCAATGGCAAGGACCCTCAACTGCTGCTGCTAGATTTCTTGAAAGTCCCCTCATGCAAGCGGCTGGGAGTCGCTTTGTGTGCAATCTTCGCTCTCCTTGCTTTCGAGTCCGACCAGGTGATTACGGCTCAAGAGTTGCCAAAGGTGAGCATCGCAAGTGTGACCCCCAGTCCAGTGCGAGAAGGTGAATCCCTGAGAATTACGGTTCGGATAGATCGCAAGCTCACTGGCGACGAGGGGGAGTGCAGGAGGATAAATGGCGGGGTAATCATCAGGGACTCCTGGAAGGAAGATAGCAATTTGCACGCATTCGTGTTTCGCGTAGGTAACGAGACACGCACCACTCCTCCGTTCACGGTAGAAGACGACGGCGAAACAACTAGAGGCCGAACGGTACAAGTTCAAGTCAACCCCTTGTTCGACCAGGAGGAGTGTGGGTACAGGGCGGGAAGTCCGTCAGCAGTTACGATCCGTGTACTGGACAAGGACCACTCCGAGCCGACATCGGCTCCCACACCCGCACCGACTCCGACGCCAAAACCAGAGCCTACACCCACACCCACACCCGAGCCGACGCCCACACCAACACCAGAGCCAACTCCTACACCTACGGCAGAGCCGACGCCCACACCAGAGCCGACTCCTACACCTACGGCAGAGCCGACGCCCACACCAGAGCCGACTCCTACTCCCAAGCCCAAGCCGACGCCCCGTCCGACCCCAAGACCGACGCCCAGAGCAACTCCTTTGCCAACTCCTACACCAACGGCAGAGCCGACGCCCACGCCGGAACCGACGCCAACGCCTACACCCGAACCGACGCCGACTCCCACGCCGGAGCCGACGCCAACGCCTACACCCGAACCGACGCCGACTCCTACGCCGGAGCCGACGCCAACGCCTACACCCGAACCGACGCCGACTCCTACGCCGGAGCCGACGCCAACGCCTACACCCGAACCGACGCCGACTCCTACGCCGGAGCCGACGCCAACGCCTACACCCGAACCGACGCCGACTCCTACGCCGGAGCCTGCGCCGACACCCATGCCAGAGCCTGCGCCGACACTCACGCCCGAACCAACGCCGGTTCCAACGCCGATTCCTCCACCGACGCCCACAGCGACTCAATCATCCACAGTCACGCCGACGCCGACGGCTACGGCGCTGGTTCCCTTGACGCCGCCCGAAGCTGACGAAGGCAAGGAGGAGGTCTCGTTGCGGGAACTGGAGCAGCCTACTATCCCCCTTATAGGAGAGCCGATTACCCGAGTGCGCGAGGCGCTCGGGGGTATTGCGTCCTCGCCACGGCGAAGGGTCACGCTGATCATCATCCAAGCTATAGCCAGCGCTTTCGCCTTTGCGGTCTTTACCTACCTGATACTCAGGAAGGAGTGAGGATGTGGCATGTGGCGGCGCTGTGGGTCTGAGGCGTTGGGCCACCTGGGCGACTGAATCTTTCTCGTGCGGCGTGGCTCCTGCTATAGGAAGCGTCAACACAGACTCGTCGTTCTTATCGCATTCAGTGTCCAGGGATAGGTCACCGCCCAGCCTCCTGGCAACATCCGGCGCAACGGGCAGGCCGAGTCCCGCCCCATTGGCGCCGTCGCGAATTGAGAAGAACGGAATGAGAATGTGACCGACAATGACGACCGGCATTCCGGGTCCGCTGTCCCAAATTCGAATCTCTACCCATGGTCAACTCGCGAAGTCGAAACGGATAGCACTGGTTCGTATCCAAGGTCCGAGGTCTCCATCTTCGAGCGCAAAGAGACGCAGGCATTGGATACCAGGTCAGAGATAAACGGGACCACCACTACTACGACCTGACAGGACCTAAACAGCGGGCTGTGCGGGCACAAGCTGGTTACGAAGGAGTTCGGGGAGTGGACTCCCGCGCTACATGCTAACGAGTACACCGAGGTCTACCAAACTGTCTCAGTTCCGGCAGTGCCTGTTGCACCTGCACCTGTCGGACCTAGTACATGAACTAGCGGGAGGCCGACTCCGTCCCCTGCCTAAGCCCCGAATAGCTGGCGGAGGTGACCATGCTCGGAAGCGTCCCCGCCGTGGAACGCGACCTGTCTTGGAAGCTCAAGACACTCGGCGGGATCAAACGTCTGACTAGGCTGGCGGTCCGGCGGGCGGCCAGTCTGGGGAAAGCGTGAAGCCGCGCAGGCGAGCCCGTTTGGCGAGTCTCCTTGGCCTGATCTGGTGGCAAGGGCGCTTCTGAGACAGGCTCATATGTTGACCCTTTTGCGTTATGGAGGAATATGTGTGATTGCCAGAGTCGAAGCCAGGCGAAAGATACGCGCTCACGGCAGGTGTCAGGTGGAGATGATAGAGCTGTTTGACACTCAATTGAAGTAAGAGAAGGTTCTGAGCGGGACCGACGGTCCCACCGACCACCTGAAGGTGTTCAACGACTATCTGGAGCCGCGCCATGCTAGTATTCCGGCCGCCTCTGTGGTCGTCCCGGCAGGTGACGGAGCGGTCAACATCTACTGCGCGGGTGTGAGTCAGACCAGCACTGTTCAGAAAGCATGAAGGAGGCCCCCAAGGTACTCAACACGAAGGCCTGCCCGTGTACGGCGAGGAGCTAGGCCTCGGCTGAGCTGACAATGCCGCCGCAGGGAGGGCCATGGTCGAGTATCTGCCGGCGCACTGGGCCCGCTGGCTCATCGGCGCCGGCATCTACTGGGGAAAGGTGCTGGTGGACGAGGTGGCTGCGGGGCGGCTGCGATAATGTGTAGTAGAATTCTTGGTCACCTCCAGAAGGCGGACGACGTTGCCGGCGGCTGCGGGGAGGCGGATACGGCGTGCGCCGCGGACGGAGACGGCCGAATCACAAGAAGAGGAGGCGGGTGTCGTGGGCAAGTCCTGGACCAAAGCGGTGCTGTCCCTACAGTTCGGCCTGCTTGGGCTGATCCTGTTGCTGTCCCTGTCCTGTTCCTCCGCATCCGGGACGGATGCGTCTGCCCCAGCCGTCTCTACCGGCACTCCTGCCGTTCAGAGCTCCACCCAGATCCCTCTCGAAGCGACCGCGGAGCCGGCTACTCCCACGCAAACTTCCACCCCAGTGCCTGTTGCGGTGACCGGAGGTGTTTCATCCACTGCCGAAGAACAGGGAGAGACCTCTGAACCCACTCCGACAATGGAAGCCACTACGGAGTCGGCCCCGTCCATTCCAAATAAGGGCAAGTTGAAGTATCCCAATCTGGGCTCGCGCCTGAACCAGCTGGTGACCAGCATGGAAGAGGGACAGACCACATCTGTGGAGGCCGCCGCCGGGGCGTCGGTTCACTCCGGCGAGTCGGTGCCGGTGACCATACACCTGTCCGGCAGCGTGGGGGACGTGGTTGCTTACCTGGAAGAAAACGGTGCCGACCTGCGCAACGAAGGCGAGGACTACATCGAAGCCTACGTGCCGGTAGCCCTGCTGGGGCCGGTCTCGGAGAGGCCCGGGGTCATCCGAGTGCGGGAGATTGTTCCGCCTGAGCCGGGGTAGGGCGACCGTTCGGATTTCTCCCACCGCGGACGCTTTGAGGAAGCCGTGTTGTCCAGCGTGAGACGTCTAAGGTTGCCTGCGGTCTTGATCCTGGCCGTCTTGGCCATGACCTTAGCGGTGACCATGACCGGGGTTTCCGCCGACGGTAACGACAACATATCCCCGGTCATCCCTGAGAAGGCCGATCCAAGGTACCCCAACCTGGGCTCCCTGCTCGACCGGATGGTGGCCAAGGTTGAGAACGGGGAGGTATCGGCCCAGGACGCCGCCGCGGGCGCATCCGTACAAAGGGAAGAGTCTGTTGCGGTGACGATCTACGTGTCTGGAAACGTGGACGATGTGGTCAGTTTCCTGGATCAAGCCGGCGGCGACCCGAGCAACGTGGGCGAGGACTACATCGAAGCTTACGTGCCGGTGTCCCTGCTCGGGCAGGTCTCGGAACGGCCCGGAGTCTTACGGGTGCGGGAAATCGTGCCGCCGCTGGAGGAATTCGGCCCGACTACCAGCCAGGGCGTCCGAGCGCATCTCTCGGCATCCTGGAACGAATCCGGGTACTCCGGCTGGGGCGTCAAGGTTGGGATTATTGACTCCTATGCCGGCTTCACGGGCTACGGCGCCCGCATAGGCGTCGAACTGCCGGCCCCTGCGGGAGTCAGGTGCTACACAGAGCTAGGGCTGTTCACCGAAGACCTTGTCGACTGCGAAGGCGGGAGCGCCCACGGCACGGCGGTAGCGGAATCCCTCGTGGATGTCGCCCCTGAGGCGACCTTCTACCTGGCCTCGCCAAGGTCGCTAGGAGACCTGCAGTCTGCCGTTGACTGGATGGTCTCCCAGGGCGTTTCGGTCATCGTCCAGGCAGAGACCTACTCCCTCGACGGACCGGGCGATGGCACCTCTCCGTTCAGCATCAGCCCGCTGAGGACAGTGGACCGGGCGGTGGCCGGCGGAGTCATCTGGGTCGCACCGGCAGGTAATTCTGCTCGGGGCACGTGGTTCGGAGGGCTCTCAGACGCCGACGGTGACGGTTTTATCGATTTCGTTGAGGGCGACGAACTCAACAGGATGAGTCTTGACACCGGAGACCTGATACACATCGACCTGCGATGGGACGATAGGTGGGGAGGAGCGACGCGTGACCTCGATCTTTACTTTACGGATGGCGCTGGAAGGACTCTATTGAGCAGCGCGGACGGCCAATCGGGAGCCAGCGGTCATTATCCACACGAGTATCTCGGTGTGCGTGTAATCAGGGGTGGGGAGTTTGGCCTGGCGGTTCACCACTACAGCGGCTCCGTGCCCGACTGGATCCAGCTGCAGGTCAGGGGTGTCTCTCGCCTTGAGCGGTACACCGGAAACGGCAGCATCGGCAATCCGGGGGAGAGCGCCAACCCGGGCATGCTGACGGTGGGCGCGGCCCACTGGCGCGGTCTGCGCACCATCGAGTCCTTCAGCAGCCTGGGACCCACCCCGGATGGGCGAATAAAGCCGGACGTGGTTGGCGCGGACTGCGGGGCGACGTCGCTGACGCCTCTGAACGAGGCCAACAGAGGATTCTGCGGCACCAGCCAGGCCTCGCCTCACGTGGCGGGCATGGCGGCGCTGGTGCGCCAGCGATTCCCGGGTTACACCCCGGCGCAGGTGGCCAGCTACCTGAAGGACAACGCGGGGCAGCGAGGGAGTCCCGACCCCAACAACACCTGGGGACACGGCTTCGCGCAGCTGCCGCCTATAGGCGACTGCTCGAACAACGACGGCCTCGCGTCCGACTGCGACACCCTGCTTGCGGCGCGGGACACGTTGGCGGGCGCCGGGGCGCTCAACTGGTCCGCCCACATCCCCATTACGACCTGGGAGGGCGTGACCCTTGAAGGCTCGCCTCTGAGGGTTACCGGGCTGTCCCTCGAAGACAGGCGGCTGACGGGAGAGATACCGCCCAGCCTGGGCGACCTCGCCAAGCTGGAATCCCTGCGCCTCCAGGAGAACCAACTGACGGGAGAGATACCGTCGGAGCTAGGCGACCTTGCAAACTTGAGCTACCTGGCCCTGTGGGACAATCGGTTGACCGGGTCCATACCGCCGGAGCTTGGGGGCCTAGCCAATCTCCGTTACCTGGCTCTCGCGAACAACCGATTGACCGGGGCCGTACCCCCGGAGCTTGGGGGCCTTGCGAATCTGGAAGACCTGTACCTCAATGTGAACCAGTTAGTTGGGGAGATACCGCCCGAGCTCGGCGACCTCTCCAACCTGAACGTGCTGAACATCTGGGGGAACCGGCTGAGCGGGCAGCTGCCGATCCAACTTGGCAACCTCTCCAGTTTGAACGAGCTGTCCCTCTCGGTGAACGACCTGAGCGGCGAGTTGCCGGCCTGGCTGGGCGACCTGAGCAACCTGACGCATCTGTATCTTGACGGGAACCGGCTGAGCGGACAGATACCGCCCGAACTCGGCGGACTCCCCAGCCTGGAAGTCCTGCGCCTCCAGGAGAACCAGCTGACCGGCAAGATACCGTCCGAGCTCGCCAGTCTCGTCAACCTGACGTGGCTGGGCCTTGGAGGTAACGATTTGAGCGGCGAGTTGCCGGCCTGGCTGGGCAACCTGAGGGACCTGACGTGGCTGGACCTTGGAGATAGCGGATTGAGTGGGGAGATACCATCCGAGCTTGCCAGTCTCACCAACCTGACGCATCTGTACCTCCACTGGAACCAGTTGAGCGGGGAGATACCGCCCGAACTCGGCAAACTCTCCAGCCTGACGTGGCTGGCCCTCAACGGGAACCGGTTGAGCGGGCAGTTGCCGCTCCAACTTGACAACCTCTCCAATTTGAACCAGTTGAACCTCGGGAGTAATGGCTTGAGCGGCGAGATACCGGCCTGGCTGGGCGACCTGGGCAACCTGACGCATCTGTACCTCGACGGGAACCGGTTGAGCGGGGAGATACCGCCGGCACTCGGCAACCTCTCCAGCCTGGGAGTCCTGCGCCTCAGCGAGAACCAGTTGACCGGCAAGATACCTTCCGAGCTTGCCAGTCTCACCAACCTGGGAGAACTGGACCTCAGCGGCAACGGGCTAGGCGGAGAGATACCGTCGGAACTTGGCAGCCTTGCATACTTGGGGCAGTTGAGCCTCCATAAGAATCGGTTGAGCGGTCAGATACCGCCCGAACTCGGCAAACTCTCCAACTTGGAACAGCTGGCCCTCTGGGACAATCAGTTGAGCGGGCCGATTCCATCGGAGCTTGGCAGCCTTGCCAATCTGACCTATCTGGCTCTCTCAGACAATCGGTTGACTGGGCCGATACCGCCGGAACTTGGCATGCTCACCAGCCTGACGGCGTTGTACCTCGACTCCAACCAGTTGAGTGGGCCGGTACCGTCGGAGCTCGGCATGCTCACCAGCCTGCAGCGGTTGTTCCTAAGCGGCAACCAGTTGACGGGATGCATCCCGCGTGCCTTTATCGACGTTGCCGACGAACACCCGGGCAACGATCCTGACAGCGATCTGCCCAATCTCGGCCTGCCATTCTGTCCTAACCTCGCCGCCCCAGTTCTCTCTGCCGACTCCTACTCCGCCGATATCAAAGAGGACGCAGCTGCTGGGGACGCACTCACCGTCAGCCCTGCCGTCGACGCCAACGACGCTGACGGGGACCGAATCACTTACGAGTTGACGGGAACCGGCAACGGCAACTTCGCCATAGGCATCGACGGCTCGGTCACGGTAGCCCAGGGAGCGTCCCTGGACTTCGAGGAAACGTCGTCGTACAGCCTCACTGTCACGGCGTCCGATGGGACCCTGTCCGACACCGCCGCGCTGACCGTCACGATCACCGACGTGGACGAGGACGGGACGGTGACCTTCGACTTCCAGGCCCCGATGGTAGGCATGGCGATGACCGCAACCCTGGCGGATCCTGACGGCGGCGTCACCGGGGTCACGTGGCAATGGGCCAGCGCCGATGTCGCGAACGGGACCTTCACCAACATCAGCGGCGAAACGTCGGCAAGCTACATGCCGGTGGAGGCCGATGTCGGCATGTACCTGCGGGCAACGGCCACTTATGCAGACCAGTTTGGCTCCGACAAGTCTGCCGAGGAAGTGACAGCCAAGGCGGTGGCGGTGGCGGGCACCTTGCTGGACAGATCTGACAAGAATAAGGATGGCGAGATCAGCGGTGGGGAGATGATTGCGGCCTTCCGCGAGTACATTAGCAGTGCAGGCCAGATCCCACCGATGGAGATTATTGCCGTCTTCCGAAAGTACATCGCAGACCATTCCTCGTGAAGATAAGAAGCAAACAGAAAGGGAGCGATTCGCATTGGCGGCGGTCGCGCTTGGTTTGATATGCGGACGGAAAGTTTCTGGTAGAGAGGGTTGAAGTGCGGGATGGGTAGCGGGTGAAGGCGATCGCGGTGTAGAGGAAGAAGGTTGAGGACTTGTTCGCGTTCGTGCCGGGCTCGCGGGACGAGTACCTATCGCCGGGGAACACGATGGGGAAGCTGAGGTCGATCTACCCGGTGCTGGACGAGCCATTCTACAGCAACTAGCGCAACACGCTGCTGCTGGAGGAGGACACGGTGGGCGTCCATGACCTGGTGGCGCCTGCGTGCGACGAGTGCCTGTACAGGGATCTGGGCTTCGAGTGGCATCCGAGCCGCCTGGGGAACCTGGCGTCAACCCTGGCGCGGTTCGGGTTCGATCCGGACCACCAATAATGATCGACCACTTTTGACTCGAGACCTAGATGAAGGATTCACCGAACTAAGGTGCAGGGCGATGCCAATACCTTAGCGCTACAACCTTTGCATCCTGACGTTCCGACCCGGTTCCGTTCACCAAGGAAACGGTAACTGGTCGTCTACTGGCCTGACAGTATGCAGATTCGTGTACGTGTTGATCTACCCTCACAATGGGATGGGACTAGCGTAGTCGGGAGCAGCCGGCCTTGTTGCACGCATCGACCTTGTAGCAGGTACCGAATGACAGGTTGAGGGATCGGCATAGGTCCGCGTGGACATCGGTGTCGTGGAGCGTGAGGTTGTATGATGGATGGTTGACTTAGCGGCCGCGCCGGTCGCCGCCACCAGCGATGACAGCTAACGGAGGGATTGGAGTGAACGCTCGACCGAGGGAGGCGACGCACAGGCTTCGCCGGAGAAAGAGAAAGCCGCGTCGTGTAACGCACATCATTCTCTTTGTGCTTGCGGGCCTGGTGTTCTGGACCGGTCTGTTCGTAGGGCTGCGGGTCAACCCGAACGGAGGCACGGCCCTGGTGTTCGCCGCAGCCCTAGTTGTGATTGTCAACCTCGCGTGGATATTTGTCGCCCGGCGGTGAGCTGTTCGGCTACGAAGTGACGGGTCTTTCCGCAAGGCTGTCGTCTGACGACTCGTGCCGCGAGGACAAACGTCGCTCCCGCCGCGCCCAGAGCAAGTGACGGACCTGGCAAGTCACAGACAACGGGTCGATGCGCGTGTCACGGACAGTCACATGCCACACCGACAGCACGAAATCAATAGGGATTCATACGGGTTGTTAGCCAAAGATACGGGATGCTAGCCAACACTGTTGATCTCTCTGCGCTGAGAGGCTTCTCCGGAGTCGGCTTATGAAGCGGGCAGGGGCCATAGCCGCCGTTCTGCTGGTGACGACAGGCTGTGACGCGGGCGCGGTTATGAGCATCCTGGACTACCTCTACGCGGTTGCGAGCGCGTTGGAGGCGATGATCGGCATGACGCCCACGTATGTTCCCGCTCCGACCGCCCTGGAGGTCTACGTCGGGGATGCGTGCGTCCTGCCTCTTCTGCCCGACGCCCCGACCTGGGGTACGCTGCACAACTATCTTGGGATCGGCCTCGACATCATGATTCCGCTGCGCCCGCCGGATGAGGTCGAGGAGTGGCACTTCGCTGTGATCGACTTCGGGAACGTCGCGTATGAGTACGTTGCCCTTCAACCCTACCAATCGCCCGCGGCCTTCGACCTGATGCTCGCGGACCCCGCGTACGCTGAGGCGTTGGCCCGCGTGTCCGATGCTGAGGCCGGTCTCGCGCCGGACGTGTGGCAGACGTTGGATGAGGCGGGATGCCTGGAAGCGATGCGCTGAGCCCGGTCAGACCGTAACACCCCGGGTCAGTTCCGTTCGTGGTGATTACTTCGTCAAGCTCAGCACAGGCTCTGTCGAACCATGAGCAGGCTGGTGGCCGCAATTCAGGCCGCCCTGACCACTGCTTTCGCTGGCGTGCATACTACTCTATAATCTATCCTGTAGCCGCGGTTGCCTCACCAGGACGGGCAGCCGCCATATTGAGTATGGATGCCACATTTGGAAACTAAACTTTTGTTGCCGTCCGCAGGCTTGACAGTTCGTGTGGCAGTTAGTTAACTTGTCCTGCGGAAACTTGACGTGTGCCTATTTTGCCGACACAAGCCCATTCACTTGAGAGGGTCACAAATATGATGAAGCGCGAAGCGCCGTTAGCAGAATCTGACTGCAGAGAGGGACTGGTTCACAACATGATGACAGCTATTCGCAAGACGATCTCCCCTGCTAGGAATGACACCGCAGCCGGACCGGGCGGGACGCCGCGCTCTATGGCGCTGAACCCGCGCGCCGGCTTCGTTGTGCTGGCGCTGGCCGCGGTCATGGCCGCCGGGCTCTTGCTGCTCATGCAGGGCAGCCCGCTTCAGGCGCAGGACAACGGCCCCATTGAGTTCGTTGAGCATGACGAGGGTGTGGTGGCTGTGTTCACGGCGACGGACCCGGAGATGAAGGACGTATCGTGGGCTATTCCGGATGCGGGCGACCCTGACGGTGCCGGGTCTCTGGGCGCTGACGACAATACTGACGGGCCGCTGTTCGACATCGACGCGAGTAGTGGTGAGCTCACGTTCAAGGCCGCGCCGGACTATGAAGCACCGGCTGGCGGAACTGCTGATAACAGCAACGAGTACGAGGTAGTGGTCCAGGCCTCTGATGGCGCTGTGATGAGTTGGATGAAGGTGACTGTGGAGGTCACCAACAAGGATGAGGATGCGACGACGAGTATAGATTTGTCGTCGTTGCAGCCGCAGGTTTCGACTGACATCTCTGTCGTGTACGTGGATGGGGTTGGCAACCCGTATGTTGATGCGAACGGCGTAGCCAACGAGGCTATCGAGGATCCCGACAGGAACAAGGCGGGCACAGCCCCAACTACGGGTACTGACACAAGCGCCCCGAATCCCACGGTAAACACCATTCCTGACGCTGACGTGGAGTGGCAGTGGTCGCGGTCGTCCAGCATGAGCGGGACGTTCACGGACATAGAAGACGCGGAAAGCACCACATACCAGCCGGGTTCTGCGGACGAGGGCATGTACCTGCGTGTCACTGGGACGTACGAGGACGGTGAGGGCGAGGGTAAGACGGTGGTGGCGACCTCGATGTACCCGGTCATAGCGTTCCCGAGCGGGAACAGCCAGCCTGCGTTCCCTGCGGACTTTGATACCGAGACGCCCACTGTTCTTGATGCGCCGTCGGCGGAGGCGGATGACAACGCAACGGCGGGGGACGACGTTGGCGACCCGATCGAGGCCAACGACGCGAACAACGACCGCCTGACCTACTCTCTAGAGGCGGATAGCGGCGGTACAGCGGGCCATGCTGATTTGTTCCAGATTAACCGGATGACCGGCCAGGTGACGGTTGGCCTGGGCAAGACACTGCATCCTGAAACTGATGATGGCGAGACGGCCAGCACCAGCGTGGTGAAAGAGCCCTCGGCTGGCTTCACGGTGACGATCAAGGCCACCGATCCGTCCGGCTTGTCCGCGATGGTTACGCTGACGATCACGGTGGGTGATACGGACGAGGCGCCGGTGTTCACTGCGGGCGAGACGTCCCACTCCCATGCGGAAGAGCAGGCAGCGACGGTTGTCGTGTACACCTTCGTGGCGTACGACCCTGAGACATCAGGTAATCTGCCCGCGACCGGCTACTCCCTGAACGGGGCGGACGCGGGCAAGTTCTCGATAACCGCCGGCAGCGCTGGCGAGCTAACCTTCCTTGCTATGCCGGACTTCGAGGCGCCTGGGGATGCGAATAAGGACAACGTGTACGAGGTTACGGTGAAGGCGTCTGACGCCGGTTCGCCTGCGAAGAGCACATCGGTGGACGTGACGGTGACGGTGACGAACGTAGAGGAAGATGGAACGATCACTCTGAGTGCGTCAGAGCCGAGGGTCGGCGTTGAGTTGCGTGTGACCTCTCTGACGGACATTGACGGCGGCGTCACCGGTGCCACCTACCAGTGGTCGAAGTCGATCGATAACGGCTCGACGTACACGGACATTGACGGCGCCACGATGGCCGGTTACACGCCGGTTGCGTCCGATGATGGTCATCTGCTGCGTGTGACGGCGAGCTACACGGACAACAAGGGGTCGGATACAGCGATGCTGGATGTGGCCACCGCTGTTCAGAAGGTGCGGAACCTGGCGCCGGTGTTCACTGATGAGGACACCTCTGACGACGCGCCTGGCATCACGATCAACCCGAGGGCGGTGCCTGAGAACTCGCCTGCGACCACGGCAGTGACAGACCCCAAGGCAAGCGACCCGACTGCGGCGGCGCCTGTGGTGGCCACTGACGCTGCTGACGCCGCGACGAACGACGACGCTGCCATCTTCTACCTGTTGAGTGGTGCGGATGCGTTCACTATCGACTCAGGTACAGGCCAGATCTCGGTTGCGGCCGGGGCCAGTCTGGACCACGAGACGCAGTCCAGCTACATGGTGACGGTGACGGCCAGGGACCTTGAGGGACTGAGTTCCTCGGTGGACGTGACCATCAATGTCACCAACGTGGACGAGCCGCCCGAGATCAGCGGGCCTGCCAGTGAAGAGCATACCGAGCATGACGAGGGTGTGGTGGCTGTGTTCACGGCGACGGACCCGGAGATGAAGGACGTATCGTGGGCTATTCCGGATGCGGGCGACCCTGACGGTGCCGGGTCTCTGGGCGCTGACGACAATACTGACGGGCCGCTGTTCGACATCGACGCGAGTAGTGGTGAGCTCACGTTCAAGGCCGCGCCGGACTATGAAGCACCGGCTGGCGGAACTGCTGATAACAGCAACGAGTACGAGGTAGTGGTCCAGGCCTCTGATGGCGCTGTGATGAGTTGGATGAAGGTGACTGTGGAGGTCACCAACAAGGATGAGGATGCGACGACGAGTATAGATTTGTCGTCGTTGCAGCCGCAGGTTTCGACTGACATCTCTGTCGTGTACGTGGATGGGGTTGGCAACCCGTATGTTGATGCGAACGGCGTAGCCAACGAGGCTATCGAGGATCCCGACAGGAACAAGGCGGGCACAGCCCCAACTACGGGTACTGACACAAGCGCCCCGAATCCCACGGTAAACACCATTCCTGACGCTGACGTGGAGTGGCAGTGGTCGCGGTCGTCCAGCATGAGCGGGACGTTCACGGACATAGAAGACGCGGAAAGCACCACATACCAGCCGGGTTCTGCGGACGAGGGCATGTACCTGCGTGTCACTGGGACGTACGAGGACGGTGAGGGCGAGGGTAAGACGGTGGTGGCGACCTCGATGTACCCGGTCATAGCGTTCCCGAGCGGGAACAGCCAGCCTGCGTTCCCTGCGGACTTTGATACCGAGACGCCCACTGTTCTTGATGCGCCGTCGGCGGAGGCGGATGACAACGCAACGGCGGGGGACGACGTTGGCGACCCGATCGAGGCCAACGACGCGAACAACGACCGCCTGACCTACTCTCTAGAGGCGGATAGCGGCGGTACAGCGGGCCATGCTGATTTGTTCCAGATTAACCGGATGACCGGCCAGGTGACGGTTGGCCTGGGCAAGACACTGCATCCTGAAACTGATGATGGCGAGACGGCCAGCACCAGCGTGGTGAAAGAGCCCTCGGCTGGCTTCACGGTGACGATCAAGGCCACCGATCCGTCCGGCTTGTCCGCGATGGTTACGCTGACGATCGCGGTGGGTGATACGGACGAGGCGCCGGTGTTCACTGCGGGCGAGACGTCCCACTCCCATGCGGAAGAGCAGGCAGCGACGGTTGTCGTGTACACCTTCGTGGCGTACGACCCTGAGACATCAGGTAATCTGCCCGCGACCGGCTACTCCCTGAACGGGGCGGACGCGGGCAAGTTCTCGATAACCGCCGGCAGCGCTGGCGAGCTAACCTTCCTTGCTATGCCGGACTTCGAGGCGCCTGGGGATGCGAATAAGGACAACGTGTACGAGGTTACGGTGAAGGCGTCTGACGCCGGTTCGCCTGCGAAGAGCACATCGGTGGACGTGACGGTGACGGTGACGAACGTAGAGGAAGATGGAACGATCACTCTGAGTGCGTCGCAGCCGAGGGTCGGCGTTGAGTTGCGTGTGACCTCTCTGACGGACATTGACGGCGGCGTCACCGGTGCCACCTACCAGTGGTCGAAGTCGATCGATAACGGCTCGACGTACACGGACATTGACGGCGCCACGATGGCCGGTTACACGCCGGTTGCGTCCGATGATGGTCATCTGCTGCGTGTGACGGCGAGCTACACGGACAACAAGGGGTCGGATACAGCGATGCTGGATGTGGCCACCGCTGTTCAGAAGGTGCGGAACCTGGCGCCGGTGTTCACTGATGAGGACACCTCTGACGACGCGCCTGGCATCACGATCAACCCGAGGGCGGTGCCTGAGAACTCGCCTGCGACCACGGCAGTGACAGACCCCAAGGCAAGCGACCCGACTGCGGCGGCGCCTGTGGTGGCCACTGACGCTGCTGACGCCGCGACGGACGACGACGCTGCCATCTTCTACCTGTTGAGTGGTGCGGATGCGTTCACTATCGACTCAGGTACAGGCCAGATCTCGGTTGCGGCCGGGGCCAGTCTGGACCACGAGACGCAGTCCAGCTACATGGTGACGGTGACGGCCAGGGACCTTGAGGGACTGAGTTCCTCGGTGGACGTGACCATCAATGTCACCAACGTGGACGAGCCGCCGGAAATCATGCTCGGCGGCATAGCCATCAGCGGTGCGTCGAGCGAGGAAGTGGCGGAAGGCATGACCTCTGTGGGCATGTACAGGGCCGCCGGTCCGGACAGCGCCGTGGCGACGTGGAGCGTGGAAGGCGCGGACGCCGCGCACTTCAGCGTGACCCCGACGACGGGCGCGATGACCGAGCTGAGCTTCAGCTCCGCGCCGGACTTCGAGATGCTCGCGGACGCCGGCATGGACAACGAGTACATGGTTACCCTGAAGGCGACCGACGGCACATACACGGACACCCATGACGTGGCCGTCATGGTCACCGACGACGATGACGCCGGAACGGTGACGATTACCGGAGACCCGAAGGATGGAGAAACACTGACGGCCGAACTGGTTGACCAGGACGGCACTACCGATGTGACGTGGGTGTGGGAGGCATCGTCTGACATGACGACATGGACCGAGGTCCAGGCCGCTACCACTTCGGCTATGTACATCGTGGCCGAGACGGACGTGGACTCCTACCTGCGGGCGACGGCGAGTTACACCGACGGTTTCGACGATACCAGCGAGACAGCCCAGTCTGGGCCGACGGACAAGGTGTTGGCCTCAGGTACTTTGCTATCCAGGTCTGATGAGGATGGCGACGATGAAATCAGCAAGGGAGAGGTGCAGAAGGCGTTCCGTGAGTACATTGCGCGTGCCGCCAGCGACGATCCAATCCCCACACAAGAGATCATCGATGTCTTCCGGAAGTACATCGCAGACCATACTGGTTGATCTTTAACAGCTAGTTGACAGAGTCCCACCCGTTTCGGCGCCTGAGAGGCCGGGGCGGGTGGGACTCGATGAGGAGTATCACTTGATCAGGAAAGTTGCGGCGCTGGCGGCAGTCCTCGTAGGCGTGGCCTTGGCAGGGTCGCTGGGCCCCCTTTCTGTGGCCGCCCAGGAGGGACCTAGCGCGGAGAGGTCATTTTCCCCGGACCCGGTGAGCGCGGGCGGAGAGGTGACGGTAACGATAGCCGCCGACGGGTACGGTGTGTTTGCAGACGTAGTGGAGACACTGCCGGTCGGGTTCACTTATGTGGACTCCAGCCTGCCTGACGACCAGGTCAATGAGGACGGCCAGGAGATTACGTTCAACCTGCTGGGTCTGCCCGCCCCCCACACGTTCACATACGTCGTTACGGCCTCGACCGCGGCGACGACACACACCTTCTCAGGCGAGTTCAGCGGTGTAGATGGCAGCTTCGAGGCCTTCGCTGACGTAGTGGTCGGTGGAGATGACATTATAGAAGTACAGGCGGCGGCTACGCCGACTCCGACACCCACCCCGACTCCGACCCCAACGCCCACCCCAACGCCCACTCCAACGCCGCCTGGGGATGCTCCCAACGCCAGCCGGGCGTTCAGCCCATCGCCGGCAGAGCCGGGCGGATCGGTGACGGTGACGATCACTGCCGACGGATACGGCTCCTTTGCCGAGGTGGCGGAGACGCTGCCGGCCGGATTCACTTACGTGTCCAGCAGCGATGTGCCGGCGGACCAGGTCACCAGAGTCGGCCAGACGGTTACGTTCAGCCTGCTGGGTCTGTCCGCACCCCACACGTTCACATACAGCGTCACGGCCTCCACCCAGACAGGAAGCCACGACTTCGAAGGCGTGTACAGCGGTGTGGATGCCAACTTCGATGCATTTTCCGGCGAGGTGGTCGGCGGCGCGCCCAGCATCTCAGTCGAGTACCCTGCTGCGACTGCCAGCAGATCATTCGATGCGGATACGGTGGAGCGGGGCGCGCAGGTCGTGGTGACGATCAATGCCGACGGATACGGCGCCTTTGCTGAGGTTGTAGAGACGCTGCCGGCCGGATTCACTTACATGTCCAGTAGCGGTGTGCCGGCGGACCAGGTCACCAGCGCGGGGCAGACGGTTACGTTCAGTCTGTTTGAGGTGGATGCGCCGGCAGAGTTCAACTACACTGTCACGGCTTCCGACACGGCAAGGAGTCACGCTTTCGCAGGTTCATATAGCGGTGTGAATCCGGGCTTCGACGCATTCAGCATGCAGGTCGGCGGCGATGCCGACGTCACCGTGAAGAATCCCACTGCCAGCCGGTCATTCGACGCGTCGACGGTGATGCCGGGCAGCCAGGTGGTGGTGACGATCAGCGCCGCGTACTACGGCGGCTCCGGCAGTGTCACCGAGACGCTGCCAGGCGGCTTCTCATACGTGTCCAGCAGCCTGCCTGACGATCAGGTCGATGCCGACGGCCAGGAGGTCACGTTCACCCTACAGGGCGAAGCTTCCTTCACCTACACCGTCACGGCCTCCGACACGCCGGGCTCGCACACGTTCTCCGGCGTCCTCACTGCGGCGGACGGGACCACCGCGGACGTTGCCGACGCCAGCGTGACCGTGGAGGCGCCGCCCGAGCCCGACACGACCGCGCCAACGGTGTCGTGGAGCGCGCCGGCGTCCATGACTCGGGGCGAGGCGATACGTCCGATCAGGCCCGTTACCACGGACACGGACATAGCGTCCTATGAGGTCGATAATGGGCGGCTGCCGCAGGGCCTGCGGTTGAACAGGACCAGCGGCATGATCTCTGGAAGTCCCGCTCGCGAGTCCGGGTCGACCACGGTCACAATTAGGGTCTGCGACACTTCCGGGAATTGCGCGTCCGTCGAGGTGAGGTTCCCCGCGGTGCAGGACTCGGATGCTGACACGACCGTGTCAACGCCGACCATGCCGGAAGTGCCCGACATCGACTTCGCGAACATCGGAGTCGGGGACGCAACGCCATCGAAGTGGCTGCAGATCGCAGTTGCCGCGGCGGGCAGCGTCCTGCTGCTGGGCGGCCTCGGCGCAGTGGCCGTCCGCAGGCGCGCAAGGGCAGGAGAGGAGAGTTCTACTCCCTAGGTTCCTAATCGGAGATATTGGAGCTGTCATTGCGGGCGGGCGCCTGATTGTAGGTGCCCGCCCGCTTCGTTTTCAGACCATTTGAGTGGAGAGTGGCTTTGTTGATGGACATCGGACCTCGGTAGCTCGTGCGACCGCCCCATCGTTTCCGTTGACTTCCGAGCGATGGCACGTGCCTTGTGACTAGGAGAGAGGCTCCTCGACGTTGTCCAGGGGTTTCCCGACGACGAGTCATGCTTCGAGTACCTTGAGCAAGTTCGCTGGCCTGTTGCCCGGACGTGCCCTATATGCGGCTCGTTCAACGTTGCCCGCAAGGCTGACAACCAGCTGCATCGCTGGAACTGTCACGATTGCAAGTCCAGTTTCAACGTCCTGTCGGGGACGGTGCTGCAGAAGACCAAGGTGCCGTTGCAGAAGTGGTTCCTGGCGATCATCATGCTCGTGAATTCGAAGGAGGAACTTACCGGGACCGACCTGGCGCGAGATCCGGTACTGAACAAGAACACGGCACGGTTTCTCGCGGAGCGAATACGAGCCGGCCTTGCTGACTCCTGCCCCTCGTAACCGGCATCTCGAAGGCCGACTGAGACAGGTCCTAGGGTCTCATTGTAGGACAGTACTGGAGTGAACCGTCTCATGTACGGAGACTGCCTGACCGTCATGCAGGAGCTCGGGCGCGCCAGTGTAGGCCTGATCTACCTAGGCCCTCCCTACAGGTCGGCCAGGCAGTACAACGGCCTCTACAGGGACGAAACGGGCCGACCGCTCCCCCAAGTGGCCGCGGCTTTCTGCGACGTGCGCGAGCTGGGCAATAAGCGCGAGCGTTCGGTCCGCATGATGCCCGTCTTGCTGCGGCAGAGCGGAGTAGACGAGGCTGCGGTGGAGCTGTGGCGGCTTTGGATGCACGTCCTCCGGCAGACGCAGCCCGAGCTGCTGGCCTACCTGTCGTACATGGCCGAGAGGCTCCTGGCGATGCACCGGATACTGAAGCCGACGGGGAGCCTGTACTTCCACTGCGAACTGGCCGTCAGCCACTACGTCAAGCCGCTCCTGGACGCGATCTCCGGCCATGACCAATTTCGGATCGAAGTCGTATGGAAGCGGACCAGAAGGAGATCGGTCGCGTTTCGATGGAGCAACACAACTGACCGGCTGCTCTTCTACACGAGGTCCAGCCGCTACACCTGGAACCGGCAGTACGAGCCGCACAGTTCCGAGTACGTTTCCCGTTTGTTCCGGCACGATGACGGCGACGGGCTGGGAAGGTACAAGAAGACCCCGCTGCATGCGGTGGGAGCAAGGACAGGCGACTCGGGCAGCGTCTGGCGGAGCCTACGATCCGGGCCTACACAACCGCCACTGGGCGATGCCGACCAGGGAGGGCATGCGGCGGTATATAGTCGAGAGCGGGCTGATACCGGATTGGCCTGACGCGTACGGGTCCGTCCAGTTGAAACTGGACGCCCTGGACCGGGCCGGGCTGGTCGTCCACTCCGACACCTACCTCCCTGAGATCAAGACGTACTACGAGGCCGCGGAAGGTATTTCAGTTACCGACCTGGTGGCGGACATTCCTAGGGCTTCGGGCAATGAGCGCATGGGCTACGCAATGCAGAAGCCTGTCGGCCTGATGGAGCGCGTAGTCGAGATCAGCTCGCTTCCGGGGGACGTGGTGCTCGATCCGTTCTGTGGTTGCGCTACGACGTTGGAGGCGGCGCATCGCCTGGGACGCAGGTGGATCGGCATCGACATTGCCCTACACGCGATCAGGCGCCTCGAGCGCTTCCGACTGGCGGAACGCCTCGGGCTCGCGCCTGGACAGGACTTCGAGGTCGAAGGCGTTCCGCGGACCTTCAGCGACGCTCAGGGTCTGTGGCGGCGGGACAAGCACCAGTTTCAGAGGTGGGCGGTCGAACAGGTTGAGGCGTTTGCGACGGCCAAGCGCCCTGGCGACGGCGGAGTCGACGGGCGGCTCTACTTTCCCGTTCCAGGCTCCCGGGAACTGCAGAGCATGGTCACCATGGTGAGGGGTGGGACTAGCCTGACCATACGCGACCTGAGAGCCCTGCAGCGCGCGCAGGAGAGAAACTCGGCGCCGATGGCCGGCATGATCGTCATGAGGCTCCCGGGCAGGACCAAGGTCCGCGAGTTCAATCGCGTGATTGTCGAGGCCGGGACGCTGGACGTCCTTGGGAACGCGTACCCGCGCATCCAGGTGCTGGACGTCGAGCAAATCCTCATGGGCGAACGCTTCAGGACGCCCGACACCGCAGCCTGACGGCTTCGGCGCCGGCTCCTTCGCGGCGTCTCAGCGGCCGTCGCATGGTGATGCAGCTGAGGGAGCGTTGTATTTGGGAAGGTCGTGGGAGCTCCGCTTCCCGGGTCTGACAGTGTCCGCGACGATAACATTAGAGCGACGCTCCTGTCTCCCTTTGCTGGACAGGCCTGAGGGAGTGCCCTGCCTGCCGATCTCTGGTTGTGCACCTAGCGCGGCGATGACCGTGGTCCGAAGTCCACTTTGGGCGGTATGGAAGGGTCTTCTGACCTCCTTGCAGGCAGGTTCAATGTTCTCCGTCCCCAGCTTGAAGCAAAAGGTTGCGGACTCAAGTCCGGGATTCTCCGCCTCGTAAGCCGCTATGGACTGAAGGAAGTGGCGTTCGCATTGGCCTGCCGAAAGAAACGGGGTACGCCGGTCGGCCTGAGGCCTGTTCTATACGGCTTCGGCGACCTCGGGGGGATTGTTGGCGACCTTGTCGACAAGAGGGAAAACCTCGAAGGCCTCCAGCGCGTTGTTGGCTGCGGGAACCAGTAAGCTCGTGATGGCTTCGGGATCCTCCAGGGTGGGGTCTAGCCAGAAGCTCTCTCTTTCCCTGGGCAGGACGACGGGCAAATGGTCGTGGATGGGCCAGAGCGTGTCGTTGGCCGTGGTCGTGATGAAGGCGCATGACGGCACGCGGCGGCCGTCCGGATCCTTCCACACCGACCAGATGCCTGCAAAGGTAAGCGGCTCCCCTGAGCGCATGACGATGCGCATGGGCCTCCTCTCGTTATCGTTGCGCTGCCACTCGTAGAAGCCGTCCGCTAGAACGAGGCAACGTCTATGCCTCAGCGAGTCACGAATCGAAGGCTTCTCTGCCACCGTCTCGGCCCTGGCGTTGATCATGCGGCTTCCGATCTTCATGTCCTTGGCCCACCGCGGTATGAGGCCCCAGCGCATGTATCCGGCACGGCGCGCGTCTCCGCCAACGACGGTCAGGACATCGTGGGTCGGGCGACGTTGTACGACGACTCGAACTCAAGCCAGACGCTCTCGAACTCGAACCGCCGGGCGAGCTCAGCGAGATTAGCTATGATGCTGTATCTGCCGCACACGTCGCCTCCATGATGGACCAGCCTGCGGCGCTCGCGCAAGCCTCGGACGTAGGGTAGTAGCTCCTAGCGTGAAGCTCGACGTAGCCGCCGGCCATTAGGCGCTCTGCCTGTACCAGAGATCGTTCACGACGTCGCGGAACAGGGTGATCTTCGCGCCATCCTCGGAGTCGATCTCGTAGTTGTTGCGGGTCACCGGCTCGCGGAGCCACCACAGGTCGAAGGTCCAGCGGTCGTCTATGCGCGACACCTTCCTCCAGCGGCCCCTGATGCGCACCGAATCCGGCTCGCGCCCGGGTCCCTCCCGCACCTCGACGGGCTCCGGCGTGTGGAGCGGTTCAACGTCCCCACAGCCCGATGGGTCGAAGGGGGACGCGAAGGGCGCGCATCTCCGGCGCTGGGTGCCAGGGCGCGACCTCTACAACTTTGTGGAGAGCAGGGCCGCCCACCACGGACCGCAGCTTCCGGTCTATTTCCGCGAGCGTCTGGCGTCAATTGTCGCGCACATCGTCCAGCAGCCACCTCTGCGTTCCCCACTCGTCCGCGAGACCCGACAGGGTGAGGGTCATCTCCTCCACGGGTATGTGGGGAGGGTCGGACTCCGGCTTGCTCATGACCCCGGCGGACGCCTCCCAGGGCGACCAGCCCCGGGCGCCTTGCACAGCAGGGACGCCGAC
The DNA here is from genome assembly GCA_965116985.1 of Dehalococcoidia bacterium. GTDB lineage: Bacteria > Chloroflexota > Dehalococcoidia > Lucifugimonadales. The sequence goes on from OZ220745.1 coordinate 2,395,871, forward strand.
GACGCGCATCTGTTTCGCATCTCGGGCTCGGAGTACGCCCTCCTCAGAAGTGTTTCCATCATGATGTACAGTGTCTTAGTGGAAGGGGAGTGGAACGGCAGGGAGGCGTGCTCGACGACCGACTCCCTGAGCGGCATGGCGACGACCGGGCTGAAGTCTTCGCCGGTGCAGAGCTCCCATGCGCGCCTGCCCTCAATCCCGAAACGGTCGGCGATCTTGCGCACCTCCATGGCGGCGACGTCGCCCATGGTGCGCAGCCCGAACCAGCGAAGCTCCGTCTTCAAGGCGTCGGATACGGGCAGAAGGTTCACGGACTGTGGGGCCAGGAAGCGGCGCACGTCGTCCGGCACCTTGGAGGCTGTGTTCGGCTCGGAAGCCATGGCGGCGACGAACGCTGGGAACTTCGCGCTCCCCACGCCGATGCGGGGCCTCAGTTACGAGGGCACAGCGTTCAGAAAGGCGGAGACGGTCCCGGTCTCCCCACGGTACAGCTCCTCGAGGCTGTCCGTGCGCACGTACGCGGCGCCGAGGCCGGCGTCCTCGACGCGGTCGCTCACCCGCTGCAGTGACCGGAGGACCTGCGTGAAGACGCGGCGGTAGCGCGGCTCGTCGGTCTCCAGCACGATGATGCCGGGGCAGCGGGCGGCCGCTTCATCGAGGGTCATGCCGGGGACGACGCCCCGTGCCGCCGGCGAGCGGTCGACTACGACCGGATTCGCGCCTCGTTCGACCATGACGACGGGCCTGTCCTTGAGGCTGAGGCGGCGCTTGGCCTCGTCCTTTGCCCGGAAGTGCGTTATCAGCACGCAGGCCACCCACATACGTCCTCCTCTAGCTAGGCGGGGGTTGCCGAGTTTGCTGGACAAATGCTCTTAACGAACCGGCGTTCTGCAAGTCAAAGGATTTGAGTGGAGGAGGGAAGTGCAATACTCCGGTGCAGGTCACGTTAAAGGCGGGGACTGTGATACCGTCTCAAAAGGTGATGATCATCCCGGACTTGGTACGAGCCGTTTCGGCCCTACCCGCGTCAATCCTCGTAAACAGCCTCGCGGCGGCGTGTGCCGGCCCCGCCGGCGACTCGCCTGGAACGCCGTCTCCGGTACCCGATTCACCCATCAACAGCCCGCCCCGTCTGCTTCACCTCTGCCATCTCCGGTCGCGCTGGACACTGCCACGACCCTTCCGTCCACCGTCACTCCCGCACAGGAAGATGCCGTGAGGTTGCCGCACGACGAGGGCGCACATCTATCCGGCTTGGAGTGGTGGTTCTGCAATGGCCACCTATCAACGGAGACCGGGCAGGAGTTCAGCTATCACTTTGTCACCTTCCAATCTGTGCTGCCCTCCGGCCTTACGCCACAGTTAGCCCAGTTGAGTTGGGCCGACCACGCCGTAGGCCTGCACTTAACACAGGAGCAGGCCGACGCTCCCCATTTGGAGCCCTCGTCGGGCGAGCTCGACTTGCCCACAGCCGGTTGGAGGATGAGTGGGAACGGAGAGACTTATCAGCTGAGCTTCGGGACCGGAGACTATGCGGTAGAGCTTGAGGCGGTCTCTCAAAGGCTCGCCGTTCAGGAGCATGACCCCTCGTCGATCAGAGGCGAGTCGTCTGTTCAACTTCCGCCGAATGCGCGGACGGAATCCTCGGCGCAACAAGGCTGACAGCGGTGGGTGGCTTCGCTGAGCATGACATCGTCCGATGATGAAGTGGCGGTGCAGAGCTCGAGCGCGGCTGGCCTCCTTGGGAACAGAAGGCGATAGAAGACGCGGGGGTGGCCCAACTGGAAGAGAGGGGTTTGGGATGCCTCCTACAGGTCAAGCACTAAGCCAATGTGAGAGTTCTTGATTCTGTCAAGCGTGATGGGCCTAAGGGGCCTCGACCTATCCGGTCAGAGTTCGAATCCACGCCCACACACCACCATCCGGTCCAGGTGCACCGCTTTCATACATCTCCAGCCGATGAGGCCGCTGTTCCTGTGACAGAGTCCATGGCCGGTGAGGACCATGTTCCCTTGTTCACGGGAAGCCCGATCGTCACGGTGGCGCCCTGTCCGAGTCCGCCACTTGCTATGGCAATCGTACCTCCGTGCGCTTCGACTATGGCTCTGGTGATGGCCAACCCCAAGCCTTTGCCGCCTATTCTGCGGCCGCGAGACTGGTCGGTACGGTAGAAGCGGTCGAAGACGTGGGGTAGGTCTGCGGACTGGATGCCTATTCCGTCATCGGTTACCGATATGGCCAGCGCTTCGTCGTTATCCAGCCCCGCCCTGAGCACAACACTCCCGCCGACCTCGGTGCATTGAATAGCGTTGCTTACGACGTTTCCCAGTGCCTGGCTCATCCGCACTCGGTCGATGTTCATGTCTGGCAGGTCTTCGGATGCTTCTAGAGACAGTTCAACCTGTCCGGCTTGGGATTGCGGTTGCCAGCGGTCCAATTCTGCGGTGAGGAACTCGTAGACCGAGCTTGCCTGTAGGGTGAGCCTCAACTCACCGTGATCGGTTTCAGCAAGCCAGTCCAGGTCGGTTACCAGACCGCGCAGTCTCTCCACTTCTTGAATAATGTGGTCGGACGCGTTCTCAGCGGTCTGAAGCCCATCGCGCAGTCCTTTCGCCTCCAGTTGTATGACGCTCAGCGGCGTATTCAGTTCATGGGATACGTCGTTTATCAGCCGTCTGCGGAGTTCGCGCTGAGTTTCCAAGGTGGAGGTCATCCGATTGAAAGCCGCGCTCATCTTTCCCAGCTCATCCGAGGACGTGACCGGCAGGCGGGTCGTGTCGCCCTGGGCAATCGCCTGGGTTGCCTCCGTCAATGCCGTCACAGGCGCCGTGATCCGTTTGGACAGCCAGGCGGCCAAAAGTATGGCAACGCCGGTCGTCAATACCCCGCCTATCAGGATGATGTACAGGAGCGTATTAAGGAACCCATGCGACTCGGTCGATAGAAACTCCTGGTTTACATCCACATAGACGTGGCCTACGGGTTGGTTCGCGGCCAGATCGAACACCGTTTCCCGGTGCCCACTCAAGTCGGGCGCTTTGGTTCCAGGCGACAACTCAGAAAAGTTGTCATTCACCACGCGCCCATCGATACTGACTGTAACGACCCTCACCGGGTCTTTGTGGAAGGCTTCGAGGTGCTCTTCGTCGCCTTCTTCAGACTGCTCCCCTAACGCTGCTCCTTCGTAGATGGACAGTGCACTGTCGACCGTTCCCCAATCGCCGGCGGCGGTGTACTCCTGGCTCAGATTCCCGGCCAGTTGCTTCGCCTCATCCCCGCCTATCCGGTCTACAAACACGCCCAGTCGGGCTTGTGTCGCGTAGTAGCCGACTCCAACGCTGGCCAGGACGGTGAGAACGACCACAAGAACGGTCGAAACCATGATTCGCCAGCGCAGCGACATCACCGGCTCTCCACCACCAATCTGTAGCCGGAGCCGTAGACGGTCTGGATGGGCTGCCTGCCGTCCCGATTGATCTGCTTTCGCAGTCGGGCGACCTGGCTGTCGATGGCTCGGTCGAACCCATCGAACTCGTCGCTGAAGGTCAAGGAGATTAGCTGGTCGCGGGTGAGCACCTGGTTTGGATGGCGCATGAACGTCGATAACAGAGCGGTCTGCGCCCGGCTCAGCGTCACCGGCTCTTCATCAACCGTCACTACCCCGGTGGTCTCATTCAGTGTGATGCTACCGCGAGTCAGCACCTGCTGGACTTTGTCCTTCACTCGTCGAAGCACTGCCTCGGCGCGCGCTATGACCTCATCCGGGTCGAATGGCTTGACGACGTAGTCATCGGCGCCGCTGTCCAGTCCTATGATTCGCTCTGGAGGGGATTCTCTGGCCGTCAGCATGATTATTGGAACGTCGGACTCCCGGCGCAGGATCCTGCACAGCTCTACGCCGTCGAGGCGGGGAAGCATCAGGTCGAGGATTTTCAGGTCTGGAGCCAGATCACGGGCTAGAGCCAGACCCGACTCGCCGTCATGAGCAACCTCAGCGGAGAATCCGGCGCGCTCGAAGTACACCTTGACCCAGTTCGCTATCCTCCTATCGTCTTCGACTATCAATACTGTGCGGCTCATCGACAGTCCTCTGCAGTACTATCGCAGGACGCGGCGCCTCTGTGGAGACACCGCGTCCGTTCTCTGCTTGCGCCCGGGGCAATTATCCCACTCGAAGAGAAGCTCCGACATGTTCCCTCGGCCAATTTCGATAGGCTCTATCCGCCGCCGCCTTCACTGCCGGAGCCGTGTTCGCCGCCGCTGCCGCCGTGCTCTCCGCCGCCTTCTCCACCGCCAACCTCAGCGTGGGCTACCCATCCGGTGAAGGATACCGTCGTCGAGGGCAGGTTGACCGTCAGCTTCTGGCCCGAATCCATGTCTATCGGAGTCGTAGGACCCAGCTCAGTCCCGTTCGACAGGTGCACTTCGATCCTGACCCGGCTCAGCACGTTGCTGGTGGTGTTCTCCACGGTGCCGGTAAAGGAGTTGCTACCAGCATCGTAGCTTACGATCAGACGCGCGCCGCTGCGGACCATATCGAAGGTCTCATCCGGCGCCAGCATGGCGCCGCTGCCCTCTTCGCCACCGCCGCCGCCTTCGCCACCAGCGCCGTGCCCTTCGCCGCCGGCTCCCTCGCCTCCGCCTGTGTGAGGCACGGGGCCGGTGCCGCCGCAGTCGAACACTTCCAGGTGAACAACGTACCCATCGAAGGATACACCCGCGAGGCCTGGCTCACTGGAGACCGATACGCTGGCTATCGCTTCCTGGCCTGGGCTCAGATGTCCCAGCACGTCGGGGCCAAGCTCGCCTACAGTCCTCGTACCCGACTTCAGGTGCGGTTCGGCCTGCACGTAGCAGAGCACCTGCGTGAGTGTGTTCTGCACAACTGATTGGACGGACTGGGTCTCCGCATCGTACCGCGCGAAGACAGCCAATCCACCAAGATCGCCGGTCCACGTCTGGTCTAACGGAACAATCGGGCTCGACATAGCGGCTTCGCCGGCCTCAGAACCGGTGCAGCCACCTTCACCGCCGCCGGCCTCTCCTCCGCCCTCGCTACCACCTTTACCGCCGCCGGCCCCTCCTCCGCCCTCACCGCTGCCAACCTCGGCATGGGCTACCCACCCGGTGAACGCCGCCGTCTTCGAGGGCAGGTTGACCGGCGCCGACTCACCCGTAGCCAGGTCTATCGGAGCCGTCGGTCCAAGCTCCGTCCCGTCCGACAGGTGCACTTCGATCCTGACCCTCGTCAGGGTGCTGTTGGTCGTGTTCTCCACGGTGCCGGTGAAGGAGTTGCTCGCCGCGTCATAGCTCACGATCAGCCGGGCGCCGCTGCGGACCATGTCGAAGGTCTCATCCGGCGCCAGCATGTTGGCGCTGCCGCCCTCGCCTCCGCCTTCACCGCCCGATTCGGCCACTTCGCCGCCTCCGCTGTGCTCACCGCCGGACTCGCGGCCCTCCGCCTGGGAGGTCTCCTGGCCGTTTGTCGGAGCGGGATCGTTCGCGCAGCCGACCACTATCCCCACGACCAGCATGGCCGCCATGACCGGTACAATAAGGAACCAATTCGTCAACAGCTTCTTGAGAATCATCGTTCCACTCCTTTCGTGAAATACGTGCGATGGCACTCACGATAGAGGTGAAATGTCGCAGAAATATGTCACCGGTGGACAGGGCCAGCTAACGGCGGAAACCGGCAGGCCCAGCAGGAACAATAGTAGCCGAGGTCTCACTTACCGCAGCCGGGCTATGCCAGCGACAGCGCCATCGTAAGTCCGCATGGAGATGCCGTCCTGCAAGGAGTCGTCGACGATGTGCCCTCGCTGCCGGCTGTGCTAGGACTCATCCTTGAGTTGTAGAGATTCTGGAGTCTTAAGGGCCGCCCATATATACCTGCCGAGTCGCCTGGCCAACTCCACGATCTCTCCGGACAGCAACTTCTCAACCGCCACCGCTATGGGCTCGTAGCTCTGCGGGGACCTGCGGTGTCCGAGCGCATGGAGAGCTCTCCATCCGGAGACTACGAGGTGTTTCTGGACGCGTTCAGCGCACTCTCGGCAACCGGAAGGGCTTGGAAGTTTCCCACTGCCGCGTCCCTCAGTATCTGGTTGTCCAGGGTGAGGCAGACGCTGCTGTCCTCGCACGGCTGTTCACAGTCTCCAGTCGCTTCAGCGGTATGGCCAAGTCGGTCTTGAGACCACATTGTTCGGACTGCTGCCGAAAGATGGTCTTCTTGTCAACCCGATGCGGCGGTCGGCTTCGGCCACGGTGCTGCCCCCCGCCAAGGCAATCTCAACGTCTCGTGGCCTATTGATCACCTGCTTCGGCGTGCGCCTCCCCCTTTGCCATCTTGCCCTCCTCGGTGGCCCAAGCCAGACATTGCACTTGGACCAGTCCTCGAGGGGCAGGTCACTCCGACCTGGGTCTCTCCCGGCTGTGAGCGCGGTGTTTGATCTTGGACCGACGGGCTAGAACGGACTATACTGCGACCTTCTCGGTACGAGTCTCAAAGGGAGTGCGGTCTAGAAATGCAACGACCTCCCTAGAATGGGTGCCGAAAGACGCTCTGTCTCGCAAGTAAGGAACGTTCCATGGCCTAGCAGAGTCGCATTCCAGTGGGCACTCTGCGCCAGTTCTCCCGGCTGCTGGCTGGGGATCTGACCACATTCTGGCCTGACCTATACAATGGGTGCGCGAGAGCATTGCCGCAATCGGCCAAGGAGGTGGTTCTGATGCCATACACGGCGGATATCAGCCGAAACAACCCGGGTTGCTTCCTCTTCCTGATCGACCAGTCAGGCTCCATGGGGGGAGCGCATGGCGGACAGCCCGACCTGCGCAAGATGGACGGTGCCGCTGATGCCGTGAACCGCATTCTGGACGCTATTTCCCAACGCTGCTCTCAGGGCATGGACATCCGCGACTACTTCGACATCGGTGTCATCACGTACAACACCGGTGTAACAGGCAGCGCCAAGTTGGAGACTGTCATGCCCGACACGACTCCTGAGCAGCCCTTCCTGTCCATCAGCCAGGTGGCCGACGCCGCAGAGGTGGAGGAGAGGCAGGTCAAGGAGTCGGACGGCGCCGGCGGCATAGTGGAGGTGACGAGAAAAGTCCCAGTGTGGCTCCATCCCAAGGCTAGCTTCGGTACTCCCATGTGCGAGGCTTTGTCCGCCGCGTCCAAGGCCCTCCAGGACTGGACGACCGAGCACCCGGACTCCTACCCACCGATGTTGATTAACGTTACCGATGGCGACGCAACCGATGGGAACCCGGAGTCCATCGCCCGGGAGATCATGGCAATGGGAACCAACGACGGCAATGTGCTGATGTACAACGCGCACCTCTCGGAGATTTCCGCTATGCCGGTGCAGTACCCGTCCGATGAGAGCGAAGTGCCGCCGGACGAGTACGCGGCGCGAATGTTTCGCATGTCTTCGGTGTTCCCCGATCCGGTCGTGGAGTTGGCCGCAAACATGGGTCTGTCCGTCACTCAGGGTTCTCGCGGCTATGTCTACAATGCAGACATGGTGGCCCTCGTGCAGTTCCTGGACATTGGAACGCGCGCCGCGTCAGACCTGCACTGATCCGTTAAAGGGGAGAAGGTGGCCCTTCGACCTCCCATGAGCTTCTGGCTGCCAAAGGCGGGCAACAGAAGGGACGAATATGAGGACGCCTCGCGGGTTGTCTACCCCCAGCGGATAGGTGCGTCCGGGCGTCGTACCGCCAGGGCGGCGGTCTCCGATGGCGCCAGCGAGTCTGCATTTGCGCGGGAGTGGGCAAACCTCCTCGCGGAGGCCTTCGTCTCCCGGCCGCCTGATATAAGCGGCCTCACAAGAGACAAAGTGCGGGACTGGCTGGCCTCGGCGCAGGAGGAGTGGAGCATCGGCGTTCCCTGGGACCGTATCCCATGGCACGGAGAGGCGAAGGCGCGGGCCGGGGCCTTCGCGACCCTGTTAGGGCTGACCTTTGCCGTCGCACCGGGCAGATCGTCAGGACTTCACTGGCAGGCGCTCGCCGTGGGGGACAATTGTCTGTTCGTGGTCCGGGACGGCAATCTAGCGCTGTCTTTTCCCCTGGAGGATGCTGCCGAGTTTGACAACAACCCTGCCTTGGCCTGCAGCAACCCTGACAACGCAGGGGAGCTGTGGGACAACGTAATGCGGACCGGTGGCGAGTGCGTGGATGGTGACTCGTTCATCCTGGCTACCGACGCCATCGCGCGCTGGTTCCTTGGAAGATATGCGGATGGAGAGAAGCCCTGGAAGACCCTCCTCGCGTTGGATGCGCCAGCGTGGCCTGCCTGGGTGCAAGAGCAGCGCCGCACGGGATTGATGCGGAACGACGACACAACATTGGTCATCATTAGGATCGCGTAGGACCGTATGAGGTGGTGAGATGGCTACGCCCTGGCCGGGGATAACCGACTTTAGCGAGGCGGTCCAGAACCCCCGACTGTGCTTCAAGGGCACCGAGCTCGAATTCGGAAAAGTATCTGTCAACCAGCGCGGAATGCCCCTCGTGTACTCTGGGGCATTCGCATGCGTGTATCCCGTGTCCATGGGCAACCGCACGTTCGCCGTGCGATGCTTCACCCGTGAGGTCAGTGACCAACAGTCTCGCTACGGAGAACTGAGCAGCTATCTGCTCAACGTCCTTCCGCCGTCCTTTGTCCACTTCGAGTACGTCGAGCGCGGTATCACCCTCCGTGAAGGCTGGTACCCCATAGTCAGAATGGAGTGGGTGGAGGGAGAGCTGTTGAGCAGGTTCGTCGGCTCCAGGCTTGACCAGCCGGACGCTCTTCGGCGTGTAGCCGCCCAGTGGCGTGGGGGACCTGCCGCCAGTCTGCGCGGATTGCGCATCGCCCACAACGACCTGCAGCATGGCAACGTCCTGGTTCAGGGGGACGGGAGCATTCGTCTGGTCGACTATGACGGCATGTTTCTGCCAAAGTTTCGCGGCGAGCGAAGTCCCGAACTTGGACACAAGAACTTCCAGCATCCGGCGAGGTCGTCGGAGCACTACGATGAAAACGTTGACAACTTCCCATCCTTGGTCATCTATCTCAGCCTGCTCGCCATCGCCTCAGATCCGGACCTCTGGGACTTTCACGACGAAGACAACCTGATTCTGACCAGGAACGACTACGCCGATCCAGGGAGTTCTGAAATATTCGCTCGGCTGAAGAAATCCCCGGACCAGGCCGTGGTCAGGCTGGCGGAGCGCGTCGAGGAGTACTGCGCACTCCCGTTGGAGAAGGTCCCCGACCTGGAGACCGTCCTGCAGGACATTCCGCCCAGCGCGGCGGTGCAGCCGCCGGCGTCGAGCTCACGACCTGCCGCGCCGCCATCAGCTGCTCCAACAACGCCGACGGGAACGGTAGCCCCAGCTGCTGGCCGCAGAGCACATTGGCAGACGCTTCGATCACGCCAACCAACAAGGCCAACGCCTCCGCGGCCGCCGACCAGGCGCCGGCGAATCACCCCACGAACTGCCGCACCGGCGCAGGCAGCCCAGCCCGCCGGAGCACCTCCGGCGCCCTTTTCATTCTCCGCCCTCGCGTCGAAGGTGTCCACGCTCTGGCTCAAGCTGCTAGTCGGCGGACTGGGCGCGATGTTGGTCGGATGGATGATACATACAGCTGTGTTCCTGAGCTTGACGAACCTAGCATTGCTCGTAACGGGTGTCGTCGCGGTCCTGATCTTCCTGGGGACGAAGCATCCGATATCGCTAGTGGTTGGCGTTGTCGCTCTCGTAGTCAGATTCACGCATCTGCTCGACTGGGCCGTGAATGTGGTGTGGATGTGGCTCGTCATCGTCGGGTTGGCTGTAGCCATAGCCGGGGCCGTCATCGGCATCGTGACTTATTGGAGCGTCCTCAGAAGAGCCCCGAATGCCACAATACTCATGGCGGGCGTCTGCCTCTCCGCACTGAGGCGCGGCGCCGCTTCCGGTGAACTGATTAGAGTGGTGGGAGGAGTCCTGGCAACGGTCATAGTGGTCAACGCGGCCATGGTTGCGCTCATAGCGCTGGCAGTGGCGCTGTACGGTTGGTAGCCGTACAGTCGCGGGTCGCTTGCAAGACGGTCTGGTGGGGCCGACCTGTCCTTACGGTCGCCCTCCCGCAAGGACATGGGGGACGATTCCCGCAAGGAGGATGCCAATCCCGGCCGCGGCGATAATGCCGGTCGGATTTTCGAGTCCCAGGGCTCCCAAAACCATCGCGAGAACGATCATCCCGAGCCCCAGCTGATTGATCCAGCCGTAACCCAGCTTGCCCCATCCCATCCTGTCGGTCCAACCAAGCAACGCACTGCGGCGGTTCGGCGCTCCGAGGATGACGACGGCAAGCCCCCCGAGCAGGGCGATAGCGCTCACAGCCCCGGCTATCTGCAACGTGGACATTGTGATGCCGGCCCCATAGTCGTAGAGGAAAATCTCATACAGGACGACCTGCGAGAGGCCTATTGGGATTAACAGGAGCCACGCGGTCGCAGCCACGCCCAGTCCCAGCTTGTCGACTCCCTTCAGCTTGGAGGTAAATCTCGAACCGCCCGCCAGCCCGAGCAGTTCGACCAGCAGTCGTAAGCCGACGATGAAGCTCCCAGACGCCACAAGTACACCGCCGTGCAGCCGGAGCATCTGTCTACCGGCTTCCGGATCCTCGTGAGACAGGAACTGGCGGTCTTCTGGCGCGCCCATGAGCGCTAGTATGTCCATGATCGCTGCAAAGACGACGCCGCCAAGAATCCAGCTCGACGCGAACATGACGGCGCCTGTCGCGATCACGCCAAGCCCCACCTTGTAGGCCAATCCCGACCTTTTGGCGGATGTCGTAACTGACACGCCGGTCCCCTGCGTGCTCACGCCTGTCAACTGCCGTCAATCGCCGGACTCACGGCCAGAGTCAGTAGAAAGCGGCGCTATGAGCGCCCTCTGCCACGTCCATCTCGATGTGATGGTGAGGAGGACAGGTCACGGCCTTGCTTCTCACCCCGACCGTGAAATCTCCCGTAGATGAGGAGAAGAATTCCAACCCAGAAGAGAATCACTGCCGGCCCTGCGACCACCGCGCCGTTTCGGAAAATGATCTGGAGCACCACGGCGGGAACGATCAACGCGACCCCAATGACGACTCCGGCCAGCCCCACTCTGTCCGGCCAACTCCAGTGGGCAGTTCTTGACATATACCTGCCGTAGAGGCGCTTCGACATCCCAGTCGCAACAGCGCGACGATGGGAATCGCAAAGGACAACGATTGCCAGCCCGCACAGAAACAGTGCTCCGCCCAGCGTCCGTATCGCCATGCCAATGCCTACGGACTCTTCCTCTAGGAACCAGCCTAGCGCAACCAGCACGATCCCAAGCGCCACTCCAGCCGGTCCAAGGCCGTCGACCGACCTCGACTCCCGGAAAGATGCGAGCATCCTGGCCACACTCTTCTTCAGTGGGTACATACATGCTCTCCAAAGGCGTTCGCTGGGCTGACGACGCCATCTGAAGCAGAAGACTAAGATTACCCAAGAAGCTTCATCAGCGCGTCATTGGAACGTTTCTTTGCTTCAGAGGGACTATAACACGCGGTTGCGGACCATCAACACAATGAGTAGGAAGAAGACCATAATCGCCAGAGCAGTTGCTACCGTTTGTCCCATCCATCGCCTGGACTGCTGTCGACGTTCAGCGACTATGTCCGCTTACGCGGTCCATTATCACTCCGCCGTTTACACATTAGAGTTTGGGCAACGCTACCCCTGCTGAGAAACCACGGATAGGAGGACCATTCACCAGCTGGTAGGAGGCGGTCGGTTTGGGCGGTCGGCCCCCGATCGTGGAGTCCCGGCGCATCAAGAAGAACCGGCGGGTCATCAATGAGAAGCCGGTGTTCACGCGTGGGTAAGAGAGCCCAAATGGGCACCAACACGTTTAGGACAGAACCCTAATAGGAGTTTACTTGTGTAACTCCCATGTTCCACGATGTCTTCGGCGAGCCTTAGCAGTTTGCGGCAATGGGCGCGGGCTATAGACTTGATAATGTTCCGCTGCTTGCGGGCTGTCTGGTTCAACCTTGGATTCTTGCCGTCGAGATAAGGGTCTGCAACTGCAATGTGTATTGGTTTTTACACGAGTGTTTCTACTTTCCCCCAATCACGCCATTGGCTGGCACAAGAACTTAGCATCCAGCCACGAGTTCATCGACCTCCACTGATTGATATCTCGAAATCCAAGCGCGACAAGGGGCTCAAGATAAACACACCCTTCTTCTTATGGGCAGGCCCCTGTCTCTCGCGATCGATCCTCGCCTGAAGAACACAGCAGGCCATCGATGTTCTCAGGGCGCACATAGTCAATCCCCTCGACATCCGAGTCCTTAACGGTCACCATGAGCGCCTGGTCGGGGTCCGTGGTGATGTCTTGCTCAGAATCAATCCACCCTACAAACGTGTATTGATTGCCCACTACAACCCATACCTCCATGCGATAGGTTCCGGCAAAGACCGGAATCTCGTAGGTTCCGTCCGGCCACGTGGTCGCGATCCACGAGTTCTCCTTCCCCGCTTCGCTGGCGGCCAGCGAAGCCTTCTGTGCCCGCTGGCCCTCTGAATCAAGAAAGAGGCCTCGGATGTTATAGACCGGCGGGGGCTCAACGATCTCATACATGGCCTGCGCTATCTTCTGGTCGCCCACGTGCGCGTAAACCCAATAGCCTCCTAACACTTCGCTTCTCTGCAGGCAGGTACGCTGCGACAGGCTTGAGTCGCCCGCATCCACTTGCAGCACAATACTCTTGCGCTGAATTGCAAGCCCGTCCTGATAGGCCAGGGTTACATCCACCGGCAATGAACCGCCCGTACCTTCGTAGGAGTACTCCAGGTTCAGGCAGACACTTGGGACTACGTTTGTGATGTTGGCAACGACGGTGTCGGAGAGGCGAGTACGACCACTCAGGTTGCTCAGATAGGAACTCTCGACCTTTCCGCTTATGCTCGCTATGGCCGGTTCGACCGGTTCCATGATTACGGACGTGTCGTAAGGCTCGCTGGCGTCATGCCAGCGGTCTATCACCTTCCCGATGGTGTCTTTCAGTTCCTCGGTGGCGTGAAACCTAAAGGCTTCTCTTACGTGACATGTGCTGGTCCTACCGTCTCCGCACTCGACGGAAAGTCCGGTTTGTATGTGGAGGTACAGGCGCCTGAAAGCCTCACGGAATGCGAGTTCGTCCATGCTGCGGTACAGGTCCCGAAAGAGCCTCTCCCCTAGTGAATACAAGCAATCAATGTAGTCGAACGAACCGGTGTCCTCTGGCAGTGCCTCAATTGCGACGATGGTCTGCGTGAGAGAGCAAGGGGCAGATATGAGGGGAGCTTGAAAGTCGTCCTTCGTCACAGCCACCATGACATGGGCCGCACCCTCGTGCAGCCACTGTTCGGCACCTGCCCAATAGTAGTGCCCCACTTCGTGCGCCAACAGACTGAGTACAAAATCGGCGCTCTGACCGAATTCTATCTCCAGCAGCTTGATATGAGTTGAGTAGTTCACTCCCGCTGGGCCTGGGGTGTCGTCGAACAGGACTGTCACCTGTCGCCGTGGAAACGGTAGACCCATGAACTCTTCCATGCGCCTAACCGACAACTCCAGCACGTCCATCGTTTGAGGAGCGCCCGTGGAGACACGAACGAGGGCCAGATTGACCTCGCCCGCCAGAGGAAGTTCGATGGTGCGTTCCTCGACTGTAACGCGCTTGGGATCCAATAGGGCGTCCACTACGGCTGGATCGGAGACGCCATGGAGTGTGCCTACGATCTTGGCCTCCTGGTCGGAAATACCGTCCTTGATGGTCGGGTGAGACATTATCTTAGCGAAGGTGTCTGGCTTGCCGGAAGCGAGCGCCCAAAGGGCTTCTAGAGTGGGAAGGTTCAGACCCTGAACAACCCACGGTAACCGGACGATGCTTTCTGCGTGACCCTCAGCCGCCAGTTGGATTATCCCCATCGCCGCATAGTACTCGGCCCTACTGTGGATGCCATCCTTTATCCACCGAAAGTTTCTGATCCTTGCTGCAGGCTTGGGCGCGCTCTTGCGGATGTCGTCTAGGCCGCTACGAACGTTCTCGTCGTACTTCTCCAGCACGGCTTCCAACGCGGCGGCGCGATCCTCGTCGATGGGGGGGCAAAGAGGGCTGTGCAACGACCGGTTCGGGCGTTGGCTCAGGCGTGGGTGTTGGAGTCGGCGTCGGTTCGGGCGTTGGCTCAGGCGTGGGTGTTGGAGTCGGCGTCGGTTCGGGCGTTGGCTCAGGCGTGGGTGTTGGAGTCGGCGTCGGTTCTGGCGTTGACTCAGGCGTGGGTGTTGGAGTCGGCGTAGGTTCTGGCGTTGGCTCAGGCGTAGGTTCGGGTGTTGGCTCAGGCGTGGGTGTTGGAGTCGGCGTAGGTTCGGGTGTTGGCTCAGGCGTGGGTGTTGGAGTCGGCGTAGGTTCGGGTGTTGGCTCAGGCGCGGTGGTTGGAGTCGGCGTAGGTTCAGGTGTTGGCTCAGGCGCGGTGGTTGGAGTCGGCGTCGGTTCAGGTGTTGGCTCAGGCGTGGGGGTTGGAGTCGGCGTAGGTTCAGGCGTTGGCTCAGGTGTAGGTTCGGGGCTGGGCGCGGCAGCGGGAGTCGAAGGAGTGCCCGCACGAGACACTGGCTCAGTGGTCGGTTCCGGCGATCCACAGGCCACCGCCAGAGCGATCAGTAGGCTTAGGGCAGACAGCGTTGCCAGTAATCGGTTGAGTGGGTTCATGGCATTGTCTCTCCTAAGCTGTTCCAGCGCAGCTAACGTAAGTCAACCAACCTCGTTGGGTTCTCCACTTGGCATCCGCTCCCGACCAAGACGTTACCCATCATGAATTCTGAACAATCTGGACTTGTAGGTTCCCCATACCCCCCTGCGGCATTGCAATAGTCGAGATAGTAGCCACTGCTCTCTATTGTTGTAAGGGCCAAACGTCACAGCGTGCCCCATCGTTTTGTTAGCCGAAGCGATGTTGTTCTGATACCTGAAGAGAGTGACAATCGTTTGCATAGGTCTCACGTGATCGCAGATATCACGATCATCGTTTCGATCAGCGTGCCCAGGATGATGCAAGGCATGACCACAATCCTGCTACCCTCTGGACTTGGACCAGTTTCCGGGGGGCAGGTCAATTCCGCCTTAGCGACAAGGTTGCTGTTACCGTCGAGCACTTCGGCAGCGAACGCCACAGACGAGTTGAGCGCCGGAAGAGTGGCCTGGTCGGGCGTTACGGTAATCGCTGCTGCGACCTGCTCTACCGTCAGTAAAATCAAAGCGCTTACTTCGCCCGAGGTGGCGGTGATGGTCGCCCCACCTTTGCCAACCGCTGTCACGAGGCCAGAATCGTCCACCAATGTGACTGAGCTGTCCGACGATGACCATGTCGGGGTTGCCTCCTCCAACACGTTGCCGTTCTGGTCGAGCACTTCGGCGGATAGCGGCACGGTAGAGTTCAGCGCCTTCAGGGTAGCCGAGTCAGGTGTGACGATAACCGTCGCGGGCCGGGCCAGATCAGGAGAGGGGAGTGGTTCTGCTGCGCCGTCGCCACAGGCGGCGAACCAAACGGCCATCACCAGTGGCATGATTGTGTGGACGATCAGACGCCAATTCATCGCGGTCCTTCCCTAGTGCCGCAACTATCGATTTCTGCAAGACTTCATAAGCGAGGGACCTGCGGAGATGTGCGAGCTAGAAGCATGTGACGGCCTGTTGGCTGGAATGCATGGGAAATCGCACCGCAGATTCCTTTAGGACCCAGCGGTTACCTGTCCGCCTCTCACTCGGCCAACGCATTTCAACGCTTGGAGTTCGTGGCTTCCACTAGCCCCCCGTCCATCGCAAGGGCTATCGGCCTGATCCAGCACGGGCTGGCCGATCCTCTATCCAGGCCAAGTCGCGCCGTGTTAAACGTGTCTGCGAGAATAGTAGAGTTGAGTCCGGAAGGTGAGAAGTGCTTAATGCCACGATTCGCGTCTGTTCTGTTTGCTTGGAATGAGTGCGTTTCGGCCTCTTCCACAGGTATAAGGTACTTTTGCGGAGAACTATCTGGGTGGTTAGATTGTCAGACCAAACGCGAGGCCGGGATCAAAGTACACTCCGAGTGCTGAAGTGCACTCTTGGATGGGGTGGCCTCAAGCAGACCGGTTCAACAGATTCAAGCAACAGGATCGGGTAGAAGCTAGGGGAACTTCACGGTTGTGACTCAACTTTCGAACAGCTCCATTGCTAAGCATTGAGCCACCAGCGACGGCATCTTCAAATTGAGGCTTCAGTGACTTAGCACTGTCACTACGTACCGAACTGAACTTAACTGCGTGGGGAATCTTCCATTGCTGAGGGCTCAATCAGGAGAGAGAGACGAGCGGGCGTCATTGACATTCGCGTCCGAACCAGACGTGGTTCGTTACGCTGCGGCAGTGTCGGTGTGGGGACGGTGGTTCGTCTTCCTGGTGGTATTGTTCCAGTTCGTCTACCGTCCAGGCTTCTGGTACTACGGACACTACGAATACACGTCTCTGCTCGTGCCGCTGGCGGTCTTCAACGGCCTCGTCCATTACCGGCTCTTGAGGAGACTGGATGTCACCTGGCACTGGCTGCTCCTCCTGAGTGCCATGGACGTCACCGTGGCCACGGTCGGTGTCGTCTTCCAAGGCGGGTTCCCAGGCTTCGTATTTCTGGCTTATTACCCGGCGCTGGCGCTGTTCGTTGTAGTGTTCACGTCAGTGTGGCTAGGGCTGGCGTGGACCACGGTGACGGCAATAGTGTATGCCCTTGTGTGCCTGATTGCCGGCACAGGCCTGGACATAGTCGCGGGACACGAAAAGGAGCTCCTGGTTAGGATAGCGGCCATGTATGCGCTCGTGTTGTGTGTCAGCCTCATCGCCCGATTCGAGCGGACAAAGAGGCAGGAGGCCGTGGATCGGGAGCTGGCCCTCCAGCGGGAGAGAGTGGATTTCTCGCGGGCCGTCCACGACACCTCGGCTCAATCGGCATACATGATCGGCCTTGGTATCGACGCGGTAAAGGAGGCTGCTGGGGATTTCAGCGAGGAGCTCAACGAGAGAATCGACGCGACATCCCGGCTCTCGAAGCTGGCCATCCTGCAGCTGAGACACCCCATAGACTTGGGCCGCATATTTGATGGCCGGGACCTGGGCGGGGCCCTGGATTCGCACGTGTCTACGTTTGCGCATGTCACGGCGGTGAAGGCAGAACTGACCCAGACCGGGGTGGAGCCGCCACTACCGACGGAGACTAGAAGCACGCTGTTCACGATAGCCCACAACGCACTCACCAACGCCTTTCGTCATGCCGATGCCAGCAATGTCGGGGTTGCCGTGGACTTCGGTCTGAACGAGCTCAGACTTTCGGTCTCTGACGATGGGAAGGGACTGCCTGAAGACTACAAACAGCGCGGCCACGGATTCGCGAATATGAATGCCAGCGCATCGCGTCTTGGCGCAAAACTGATTGTCGAGCCCATTGGAGCGGACGGCGGCGCAGGCATCACGTGCGTCATGCCCTTCGAACGCAGGGAGAGGGACGGACTTGATGACATCTGAGAGACGCCGCGTGAGGGTGCTGCTGGCCGACGACCACTCGATCATGAGGGAGGGACTGCAGTCAATGCTCGAGCGGTCCGACGAATTCGAGGTGGTGGGGCAGGCTAGGGACGGGGCGGAGGCGGTCACCATGGCCATGGAGCAAACACCAGACGTGGTCGTGATGGACGTGATGATGCCCAAATTGGACGGAATCGAAGCCTGCCGGGAGATCAGGGAGGCGCTTCCAGAGACGCGTGTTGTGATGCTTACCGCTTCTACCCAGGAGGACGCGGTGATAGAGGCGGTTGCTGCCGGGGCTACCGGCTATCTCCAGAAGGTGTCCGGGAGGGAGAGGCTGCTGAGCACGTTGCGTCTCGTGGCGGCGGGCGACATGCACGTTCCGCCAGAGGTGGTTTGGAGGGTGTTCGCGCGGATAAAGGGGAGGGCCGGCCCTGATGAGTCGCGTGACCGACTCACGGTCAGAGAGCGGGAGATTCTCACGTCGTTCTCGAATGGCATGACATATGCCGCGATAGCAGAGGCGAGAGGAGTCAGGCCGGTCACCGTCCGAAATGCGATGTACATGGTCCAGAACAAGCTAGGGCTGGGGACGAAGCAAGAGCTGATCGTCTGGGCGGTCCGCAACGGTCTCCTGGACGAATGACGTAGATTGCGAGCCCGAGGGCTCTAGTGCGCTTAGACAGTTGATTTGGGGTCTTGGCGCTTGGGGGGACCAAAAAGACTACTCCCGCTGCTGTGAAGGGCAAGTCCACCGCATCAAACGAGTGGACAGTCCTATCGCTGGCAGGAGACTCAGGAGTCCAACTCGTCTCGAGGCCAACATTGCACCTGGACCGCTCTTCGGAAGGCGGGCCAGGCGTGTTGCCTCTTGGCGCGACATTCAACAGGATTGCCTTGGCATAACGCGACACCGAGTGTCGTTGTAGCTAGGTGCTTGTGCCTTATGACACCGACTTGAGCGTTCTGAACTCAATTGCAAGATGTCTCAGGGCTGCTCGGTTAATCAATGGTAAGTGGTCAGGGAACTGGGGTCGCCGTTCACCCATTTCTTTGCCAAGTCCTAGTTCTGAGAGCGAACCGGATTGTTCTCGCCCAGGTTTAGCCTCTCACTCTTTCACAATATCGACCGGCTCCATGGACTCGGCGACCTTTAGCAATTCATGCTCGTCGAATCCGTGTTCCGCCGGGGCTCCAAACATAGAAATCAAGAACCAGGTGTCTCCTAGGTTCATGTAGACACTAAGGCTAATCTCTGAGTCCCAGGTCTCAATCGGAGCCGAGTGCTCATCTGGGTAGACTGTCATCCAGTCACCTCTCACCAGGTAGGCGGGTTGACCGTTGACCGCGACCTCCTTGACGTGCCCTTGCTCTATCTCAGACCTCAGGTGGTAAAAGGGCTCTCTCGCGACCAAAAGAAACAGGAATCGGTCTTCGTCTGTGTAAAGTCTCCCAAAGTAATCCTCTGTAAGTGACGTGCCTTCGTCTGGGACGAACCCCTCCGGGACGTACATAGGAGAAAACACGACGTCTCCTTCAGGCCCGATTCTGGGCTGCGATTCCAGAAGGTCGACGATCTGATCGATCGAGTCGATCTCGTTGACCAAGAGAGGCGTAGTCGGGGGATCGACCGGTTCGGAGTCCATAGACACTGCAGCCTCAACCGGAGTGGCGCTCGCGGTTGGCGCGGCCTCTTTCGTGGTGTCCCTCAGGAAGAAGACAACGGCTAGCGAGACCCCCACCGCGGCTACTGGCAAGAGTAGAAGCATTGAGCGCGTAACGTTCATTCGCAATTCCTCCGCTTAGCCTTTCCCTGATCCGTCTCGATCTATCAAGTGATCCTTCGAACTAGATTACTTGCCTCCTCTCATCTAAGGTTAGCAGCACATCCGGCGACAGTGACCCGGGTAGGCGAGTCGCCACGAACGCCGCAATGATGCCGCCCACAGGGGCGGTCCAGAAGACCACGCCGAAGCCCCAAAATGACGACGCGAGGCCAATGGCAGTTGATCCGAGTGTACTCCCCAAGAACCCTCCAACGAGCGTGATTGCTACAGCGATCTTCGCGAAGTGCCCCTTGGGGAGTAGGTCCGCCAAGAGTATCCAGGGAAGGCATATGAGGCCGCTTTGCGCAATCCCGAGTATGGATACACCAATGGCTGTCGCGGACAGACTGTTGAGCACCCAAAGAACTCCCGTTGCGGGCAGCAGCAACAGGCCCGCCAATAGTAACAGTCGCCGCGCGGGGTAGCGGTCGGCGGCGATGCCCCAGGCCAGCACGCCGACTCCCGTGAAGACGCTGGCGGTCTGAAGCTGCGACTCCAGGACATCATGGTCCCCATTCATCATGAGGCTAATCTGTCCAGTCGGAGCAACCGCTACGACAAACGAGACAACCGCGAACATGACAGCCGCCCAGGCGACACTTCGACGAGTGGCCGGCAGGGACAACGTTGCTGAGAGGTTCCCAATGGGCCCAACATAGCTTCCCATTGTTCGCGGCAAGTGTAGAAGGAGAAGTGCGGCGCCTGCCAACGCCAGGACGAACGTGATCGAAACTACGAGCACAGGCGACTCGAAGGGCCATTCATAGAAGTGGCTTGAACCCAAAGGCAAAGTGAAGGCCATGCCCAGGGCCCCAATCAGCGTGCCTCTGAGTCGAACAGCTCCTTTCACTGCCACGGCAAAGAACACATGTGAACCGACTGCGGCATGGCCTATGCTGGCGACAAGTACTCCCAACGCCGATTGGGCCAGGCTGTTAGACAGCAAGACGACTGTGATGCCGAAGGCGCCGAAGACGGCGCCGGCGGCCATCATGGTGTGGGGAATGTGCCGATCCACCCTGATAGCGGCAGCAACTGCGGCCAGCCCTCCCACTCCCGTCACAGCAGTCAACACACCGAAGGCGTCTAGCCCAATTTCGAGCCGATCTCGCACCACGTACATCAAGAGGCCGTCGGGACGGCCTGCTTGTAGGAGCGCGGCTGCCGGCACCAGTGCGAGGGCTAGCTTCAGATCGGAGTGCATGCCTCTAGACTACTCTGCTCGGCGCTACGATGTTGATTAAGGCAGTTTCTCAACTATTGCCAGAGTTGCTACGGGCCATGAACTGCCTTAGACGCACACTGCCTCGTTGGTCTTGCTTACTTGGTCTTGACCCCAAAATCTGGTCCACCCGGGATGTTAGTTTTGTGGAAGCGCAGAACATGAGAGGAGGGCCAGGCCATGAAGAGATACCGTTACACGCCGGAGCAGATAGCGTTCGCGTTACGGCAGGCGGAGAGCGGCACGCCGGTGGTGGAGGTATGCCGCAAGATGGGTCTTGCAGAGCAGACCCTCTACCGGTGGAAGAAGAGGTACGTCGGTATGGGTGTTGCCGAGGTGAGGCGGCTGAAGGTGCTCGAGGAGGAGAACCGCAAGCTCAAGCAGCTGGTGGCGGACCTGAGCCTGGACAAGCAGATGCTCCAGGACGTGCTCCGAAAAGAGCCTTAGGGCCTGCTCAGATGAGGGACCACACCAGGAATCTGCAGGTTGCCTACGGCTCGAACGAGCGCCGGTCATGCGAGGTGCTCACCTTCGGGCGTTCCGCTTGCAGGAATGAGAGAGTGGCTGCTGAGCAGGCGGCTCTGAGGATGAGGATCAGAGACCTCGCTGAATCGAGTGTGAGCTACGGATACCTGCGCATCCACGTATTGCTGCAGAGAGGGCTGGCAGGTGAACCACAAAAGTGTGTATCGGCTCTACAAGTTGGAGGGACTGAGGATGCGGCCTAAGAGGCCCAGGCGGCACGTGTCCGCTCGGAGGAGGGAGACCAGGATTGCGGCTTTGAAACGCGTCGAGCGTTGGGCCATGGACTTCATGAGCGACGAGCTGTTCGACGGCAGGCGGATCCGGGTGTTAAAGATAGTGGATCACTTCAGTCGTGAGAGTCCGGCGATCCTGGTTGCCGGTTGCCTCTGAGGCCGGCGGATCGTTGATGCCTTGGCATCGCTGGCGCAGCAGGGCAGGAGGCCCAAGACCATCACCGTGGATAACGGCCCGGAGTTCACGTCAAGGGCGATGGACCAGTGGGCTTATCTCAACGGGGTGGTGCTGGACTTCAGCAGGCCCGGAAAGCCCACCGACAACGCGACCATCGAAGCGTTCAACGCCAGGCTGAGGGCGGAATGTCTGAACGAGAACTGGTTCCTGTCGTAGGCGGATGCGCAGGAGAAGATCGAGGAGTGGCGGAGGTACTACAATGGCGAAAGACCCCACGGCGCATTGGGAAACCTCGCCCCGGAGACCTTTGCTCTGAAGACTGCGGCGGTTGTTGGATGAGCCGCGAGACTAACATGGCGGTTGGTACAGAGATGGGGGCAGCTCCGATGCGGCCCAGGACTAACATTGGACTTGGACCAGTTTCCGGGGGGCAGGTCACGTTGGCCAATGGACTATGGGATGAATCCATCAGGCGAGGCAGAATGCAGCTGCTCGTAGGCGCACTTGTTGTGTTTCAATCTGACTTGAAGGTCAGGCTCACAGATTGAGAAAGGTGTTTGCAGGAATGCAACTGGCGCCCTTTTACACTCCTCCGAACTCTGCGCTATGTGTTCTTTCTTCTGCCGGGAGAGGCACCAGTCTGCTGCAAGTTGTCGAAAGCAACGATCCCGTAACTCCCCGTCATGGAAACTGTGACAACTTCTTCTGGGGAGCCGCTAATGTTTCCTCAATTGAACCTTGTAGCCAGCTTTCTTACTGAGATCCACCTCCTCACATATTCATCCGCACACTTCTGCAACAACGGCAACAAAGATGACCGTGATCCCGATGACGACTAGCGTACCAACGAGGTCAGTCCACTGCATCGTATTCTCCAGGGAAGATTCGACTTAAATGACGAGCCTGTTTGGCTCTGGCTTCACTTTGTTTGCCGGACGACCTCGACCAGCGCTAGATCCTGCAAAGTCCCGGCGATGAGCAAGATTCTCTGTCAGGACGGGCCCAACAGCACGATTCAATGGCTCAAGCTAAGCCAATTCAGCAGAGTGTACGGAAGGCTACTTTCTGTCGCCGTACGCGAAAATATTTAATTATGACGACGTGGGTCCTGTGATATGTGGAGAGAGTGGCTACGAGCCCGTTCCAAGGCGTTTGACGAATCTCAAACCCCACCCGCCTCGCAACTCGTGGACGTTGCTAGCGGTCCGCGCATGTTGGCCACGGAGTGTACCGGACGCCTACCTCTTCCTAATGGACTCCCACTCCCCTGATTCGATTAACTCCTCTACTCCCTCGATGTTCGCGCCGTAGCGCTCGTAGCCGATGCTCATGTCGGTCTCGACATCTACGTAGTACAACGTACGCTCAGCCCTCGGCTTGAAGTCGGGATAGCCCAGGTGCTCGCCTCTACCTTCCCACACGTCTACTGCACGCCCATGACGTTCTTCTTGCCGCACCAGCTCCAGGCCCATTTCGGCAAGCGTGCCGCTTATCGGATCTGCAAGCGAATAACGCAACTCGCCAACGGGGCCTCCGTTCTCAATGGTGACCTCGCCTGTGTTGACATCCGTAATGATCCGCTTCCCGTCCTCTATGATTACCTCGTATTCGTGTCCATCCCCAACGACCGTGTACCACTGATTCGTGATTCGTCCATCGTCCGTTATCGTGTAGTGTGACTTCCAAGTTGAACGCTCCAAGGTTGAAGGGCTTGGCTCAAACTGCTTGCTCTGGTTTTTGTGGTATGCATGGCGGATAGCCACGTATTCGCCCGGGGAACCGTCGACCACGTATCTCTCGTCGTCGTTGACTAAAAGCGTTACCGCCAGGGCAGCGAGAGCGATAGTCGTCAGGCCCGCGATGGCGACGTACCGCCAATTCACCTAATGCAGACCTTGCATTTCCTGGTCTTGGGCCTCAAGTGCTCCGCCCTATTCTCTGCTGCCTGAAGGGTTGAGTAAGGTCCATGCCACCTGCTCGTTACGTAAAATCTCATTCCGCTCAGGCCCTTCCCATGTCTGCAATATGTGCACGCGGCTTCGTGAATGGTGACTAGGCTATTGGGATAGTCTTCGTTCAGGTAGTAAGCCATCCGGTATCCTTCCTAGGAGCCCCAGACTGTCGTGGAGCGTTCAACTCCTGAAGTATTCGATGTCCACGATGCATTGAACCCAGGCGCATGCCAGACCTCTATCCGGAACGATATCATGCAACTTTACTGAGTGGCTGGACAATACATGACGCGCGACCAACCGCGCGGCGGGCGAAGATGTCCCCCGTCCGAGGACGCTATGGCGCGCGCGTGTTGCGACCCGGAGTCAACACTGCACTTGGACTGGAGATCTTAGGCCTGGTCACGATTGCTAACCGCGGTCTGGATCGAAGGGCTTGCCGTCAACCAGCACTTCATTGATGATGGCGTTGCCGCCCTCGTCGATGCTGACAACCACCATTACGTCCTGCGAGCGTTTAGTGACGCGGCCCGTCCCCTCGGGCACGAAGTACGTACCGATGCCAAAGTCTGCATGGCCTACACGGTCGATGCGGCACTTGATGATGACCTGACCGGCGACGATGGCCCATGAGGCGACGCGGCCCCAAAACTTCATGCGTCGCTCTCCTTCTCGCGCATTGCTTCGAGCAACCGGCGCCGTCCGCGGTCCAGGAGGTATCCGCCTGCGAGCAGGATGACACCAGCGCCGATGAAGAGCAGAGATCTGTCCGGCAGGGTGGTTGAGTAATCGAAGAAGCGAGTAATGACGTAGAGGACGATCAGGGCAAGGGACAGGTTGACTCGACCCACTTCGTCGCTCAGGAAACCTGAGGCCATAAGCCACAGCGCTGACAGAGCCAACAGCAAATTCAACAGCATCGGAATGAACGGATCCCATTCGACGGACACCATCGTCGCCAGGTGGGCGGCCGCCAGCAGCGCGGCGATCGCTCCCGCCTCGACGAGCTCCGCCGTGACTTGCTCGCCCTGCCGGGCCCGCAACCACGCCGTTCCCGCAGTAACGCCAATTGCGAAGACCGAGGCGGCGAATGCCAGGCACCAGAAACCGAGACTCGCGCCGCGGCAACTGCCGGCGTAGCCGAACAGGTCGTGGAATGTGAGCCGCGAGAGCGTGCACAGACTCTACAAGTTGGAGGGACTGAGGTTGCGGCCGAAGAGGCCAAGGCGGCACGAGTCCGCTTGGGGGCGGGAGGCCAGGGTTGCGGCATTGAGACGAGACGAGCGCTGGGCGATAGACTTCATGAGCGACGAGCCGTTTGACGGCAATAGGATTCTTTCCTTGGCGATGGTGGATCATCTCGGTAGGGAGAATCTGGCTATCCTGGTTCCCGGGACCCTTGTGGACCGGCGGGTAATAGATACGTTGGCCTCGCTGGCGCAGCAGCGGAGGAAGCCCGGGACGATAGCCTTGAGCAACGGCCCGGAATTCACTCAATGGCGATGGACCAGTGGGCGAATCTCAACGGGGTGGAACTGGACTTCGCAGTCCAGGCAATCCCACCGACATCACGACCATCGAGGCGTTCAATGCTCGGCTGCGGGAAGAGCGTCTGAATTAGAACTGGCTCCTGTTGTTGGCCGATGCACGGGAGAGATTCGAGGAATGGCACTGACTCTGCACTGGCGAACGAGCCCACGGCACGTTGGGGAGCCACGCCCCGCAATCCTTCGTTTTGAAGACCACGGCGGTTGTTGGATGAACCGCAATGCCGACGCTCAGATGGGTACTGAGATGAGGCACATTCAGTTTATTGCTGGAATAGAATGAAGTGTGGTGCAGGGCTGGGGAGCACTTCAGCAGAATCCAATTGATGCTTAAGGTGAAGGCAGTGAGGCTCGGAGCAGCCCTGGGGAGGTGTCCGTGAGAGCGAAGGTTAACTTCTATCGCCGCAGGGACCCCGTTCAGCCATTGACCGTGACAGCCGTCGTCCACAAATGGACTTGCAACGAGACGCCGGCGTTGCGGATCGGCGATAGGATTCATGAGGTGGACAGCTTTTGGGAAGGTTTTGAGAATCACCCTAAGGCGGAAGTTCGGGCGTACCAGCACGCAGTGGACCTGGGAGAAGCGCCAGAGTCTGTTACCGTCGATCCCCAGTGCTGTAGCCCAGTGCGGTGAGTGGAGGCCTTAGGTCGGGCTAGCCCTGTCGGAACGCATTCCTGTCGAGGCCATGTCAGGAGAGCCGCCACGCCGTTGCTCTCCTAGTGCCGCAGCCATCTCGGTTTGCGGACGAAGGTTACTACGTCCGTGGCCCAATCCGAACGGCTTGAGCATTCCGACCGGCAGGCAGTGGCGACCGTCAACGGGCCACTTGGCGAAGCTTCAAGTCATCTACAACGGGCGCGACTGAATGGCCCCTAGAGGACGGACACTGACGTCAGGATGTTCAGGGTCCTGTAGGGAGGCCTCGATTGACACAACGTCGGCAGCAACGAATCGGTGAGGACGTCCAGAGGAAGATGTCTGCAGTGCTCAAGCGCCACCGAATGGAAAGATCGATGAATCGCAGCTAGACGATTGGATTGGGCTCTCGCTCAAGAGATACAGTGCATCGCTTGTCGGGTGACTCATCTTCGACTCCTTCCTAGGGAGTAGGCGGTGAGACGATTAACGGACGGGACGGTAATGGCCAACCAGCAGCTCCACATTCGCACTAGACTTGTAGGGAGTCGGGAAAATGTGAGCAGCCACATGGGGTCTGTGGCTGTCCAGTTGGCGTTACGGCCTGATTCGCACATTCGAGTCGGATTGAATTCGATCACGTGTGGAGTGTCATTGACCGACGGACATCGGCATACGGAGGTCTCAATCAACGGGGGCGTTGCGCAATTGAGTGCTGGATTATTCCGTTGCGAAAGAGTCTGCGGCGGAGTCCCGGAAAACTCGGATTGGTACAAGGGACTCCTTCCCAGGATGAGTGGCGAAATCTGTTGCAGGCCTGCTTGGAATGGATACGTCGGCATTTGTACCTATATGGTCGATCAGCTTCATGACTCGCTACGGCGTTGAGAGGAGAACGGACCAGAGGCTTGTACGCCTGCATAGATTGCTATGTCCGGTGTGGGTTTTGATACCCCCCGGCTGCAGGCACCATCGCAGGTTGAATCGTTGGGAGGGCCTTACATTCGGCAGAGCGAGGTCGCACGCCCGGCTGTGGGCATCTGATGAAGGCTTCGAGTTTGAACAGTGCGGGTACTGCCTATGGGACAAGAACTGAAAAGGCAGTGGTCAGGCACCAAAGAGGAAAATCACCTGTGGGAGCATTGGTCAACACATAGAGTTGGTAGTCGCTGCCATTGACGTCCAGGACATTCTCTATTCGCGCCGCCTGCATTACTTTCCAGGCTCTCAGTTACTTGCTCGTCTGTTGACGGCGGGTCTGTAAGGACGGGAAGGCCAGCCTCCACAGGACGAATTACTCAGCGACCTCGCAACTGGTGATCATGCCAGGCACTTAGGACTGGCGTACATTACAGCCCCACCGGGCCGAGCGCTCCGGGGAAGTAGTCCCGCAAGGTAGACTGCATCGAGCTTCCAAGTCGATGCAGGCCTGACTAGTCTTCGCAAGTTAATGACAGTGGAGGTCATCAGGGCCGTTAGTCATGTTCCAATAAGGTCGCTGTTTCCGAAGGAGTTAGCACTCCTCTGCTCAGCTGATGCTAAGGTTTGACGTCGGCCCTGCCTTCGTACGCGTAGCTGGGATTCAACACGAACGAACTCCGCTATTCGTTCGGCGTCCGCCACTCGATTCTCAAGGATCGGAGGAGCCTTCAGCGTCTGTCTGCGGAGATGGCGTTGTGCGTTCGTCCATTGAAAACCGCCGGATTCTATAGGAGTATTAGAGATGAGGCCCGAAGTAGCGTTTACGCCCACGCTCGGGCAAGCTAGTCTAGGTTTCGACTCGGCTACTTTGCATGACGCCATTGTGTGGCGATTGGGCCTTAGATCCTGTAAAGAACATTGGAGGCAGCCATTTTCAGGACACTAATTCTTTTCTTGAGTCTGTTGCTGGCGTTCTCGCTAGGCTGCTCAGAAGACGCCGACACTCCCTACAGGATTGGCGCGATGGATGCGTTGACTGGAGTGGGCGAGTCCTACGGGAACCCATTGCTTCAGGCGAAGCTCCTGGCGGTGGAGGAGATAAATGCCGCCGGCGGAATCAACGGCCGAGACTTGGAGCTAGTCGTAGAGGACTCCAAGTGCGCCGCTCAGGATGCAATCACCGCCTACAGGAAGCTGACTGACGTGGACGGCGTGAAAATAATCCTGGGAACCACATGCAGCGGAGCGATGCTCGGCGCAGCTCCCCTGGCAGAGGTGGACGGCGTCATACTGCTTTCCCCTTCCGCAACGAGTCCGGACATCGCAAACGCTGGCGACTACATATTCCGTACGGCAATCAACGACCTTCAATTGGGCATCGACATCGGCAACCTGCTGTGGGTCGATGGCGCCCGCAATATTGTCACCATCACCGAATCTACTGACTATGCGGAAGGCGCCCGTCGCACCGCGGTCGCACAGTTTGAGAGGCTTGGCGGCACCATAGCGGCGGCGGAACACTACTCCTCTGAGGTAACCGACTTTCGCAGCCAACTCACCAAGCTGCTTGCCGTGGACCCTGACGCGCTTCTCCTGGCGGCCCAGGGAGAAGCATCTGGAGGAACCATCGTCAGGCAGGCCCGCGAATTGGGCTATGCGGGACCCATCTACTCCGAAGTCGTACCGACGGGACCCGAAGCTCTGAACATCGCAGGAGACTCTGCTACCGGGCTAAAGGCAGTAGTACCCAATCCCGACTTGACCAGTTCTGTTGGAAAGGACTTTCTGGAAAACTACAAGGCCCGCTACGGAAGCGTCGCAACTCTGCCGTGGTTTCAGGGATCTGCGTACGACAACGTGTACATTGCTGCCGAATGCCTGAAACAGACCGAGGACGACCAGGACTCCAAGGGCTTTAGGGACTGTCTAAATGATATTACCTGGAGCGGGGCCATAGGCGACAACTACAGCTTTGACGAAAACGGCGATGTGGTGGGATTGTCCAATGTCGTGGTGGTCGTCCTTCCGGTCGCAGAGCGTACAGAAGAGAACCTGGGTTACCGAATACAGGGGCCATCTCCCAAACCATAACCTAGTCTTCGTTTGGCAGATGGATTGCCTCTAGGCCTGTTCACTCTGGGCTTCTAGAGCTGGGGGGACTAGGAATAAGTATGAAATGAGACCTCTGTCAGGGCATGTACCACATTTCGTACCACAGTTGTGCTGGGATGTACTGCAACCCCTTGAAATCTCCTGAGACAGGAAAATGAGCCAATTGCCGAGAGATCCGGTAACGCCTTCGTCACCACTCTGCGCACGAGCTCGGCTAAGAGTTGATGAAAGATACATCACAGGCGGCATAGGTCAAGGTTACCTCATATTCCATCTTGCGCCTCCTCCATCCGCCGTCTTCGCAAGATCTCTGCTAAGGGTAGATCGGCATCCAAGATTGAACGTGTGAATTCATGTGCCGGCCTTTCGAACACCTCGGTTACGGCACCATGTTCGCAGATGCCGCCATTGTGCAAGACGATTACCCTGTCCGCAATCCAGCGAACTACCCGGACGTCGTGTGCGATCAGCAGAACCGCCATCCCCCTCTCTTGCTTCAGTTCGTCGACCAGACTTAGAACTGAGGCCTCCGCGTCCACGTCAAGCGCCGAAGTCACTTCATCACAGACGAGCACACGTGGCTCTGCAGCCAGAGCTCGGGCAATCGCAACACGCTGACGCTCCCCACCTGAGAGCTCACGCGGGAACCGCGATAGCAGCAATGGAGATAGCCGCACACGTTCGATCAATGCACGAGCTTCCGTATCTGCCTCCGAGCGGGTCAGCCCGCGCATTGACTGAAGGGCATGACAGAGTGTATCGCGGACTCGACGGCGGGGATTTAGCGATCCCTCAGGGTCCTGCGGAACTAGTTGAATCGATCGACGGACGGATACTTCACGCTCACGTACCCGCGGCGCGAGCTGTACACCATCCACGGCTATGGAACCAGAGTCCGGTTCGTGAAGGCCCAGAAGGCAGTTGGCGATTGTGGTTTTCCCTGCACCTGAAGTGCCTACAAGGGCGACACACTCCCCTGCGTGAACGTCGATGTCTACCTTGTCAACTACATCAGTCCGATCACCGCCCCTGCCGTAGCTGGCAATCAATTCTCGCGCTCTAAGTGCGGGAGTTCCATTGGACGAGGAAGGCTCTTCTACAGTACTGCGTCTCGAGTCTTCAAACGCGGCCACCAACTGGGAAGTGTAAGAGTGGCGCGGCATCGACAGGGTCCCAACGATGTCCCCCTGCTCAACTGCGCGACCGTTGCGCAGCACCAGGATCCGGTTTGACACGTGAGCCACTGTCTTGAGGTCGTGAGAGATCAGCACCAGGGCGGTACCCAAGATGTCTGCCTGACGTTCTATCTCCTGGATGATTGACCGTCTTGTAACGATGTCCATCGATGCGGTTGGCTCGTCCAGAACTAGAACGGCCGGATTGGGCGCCAGAGCGCGTGCTAAGGCAACCCTTTGAAGTTGGCCTCCCGATACTTCGTGCGGGTATCTCTGGGCGAAACTCAAGTCATCAGGCAAGCCGACGGCCTCCAGTTGCGCGCGGACTGACTCAGGGCCATGCTCGCCGTGCATGAGCTCCGCGACCTGGTCCCCCACCCGCAGGCTCGGTGTCAGCGCAGCCGCAGGATCTTGGCCGAGGTAGGAAACTACTGACCTGCGGTACTCGCGCAGGCTGCGTTGGGAGGTAGCGAGAACCTCCCAGTCCCCTACTCGTATCGAGCCGGCAACTGGGCGGAGGCCCGGGCGAAAGTGTCCCAGCAGGCTCAACGCCAGCGTGGTCTTTCCTGCTCCGGACTCTCCGACAATGCCCAACCTGTCTCCGCGCAGCAAGGAAAAGGACAAGTCATGGAGTACCGGCCGACCGATCCGGTCCTCTACCCGGAGGCCGTCAACACTGATGGCGACGTCGGTCGACACTTGGCTCACCTAGCTATCCTGTCTGCAAAAGACTGCAGGATCAGATTTGCCGAAATTGACATGAGAGCGATCATCAACGCGGGCAGGACAAGTGCCCACAAGTTAAGGCCGGCTCCCTCGACGTTTTCCTGGATCATCATCGCCCAATTCGTCTCAGGGGACTGCGGTCCGAATCCGAGCAAACTTAGTGCCGCGACTAGGTAGAGCGCGCCCACAAAGCGCATGCCCGAGTCTGCAAGCACCGGACCGATGACGTTGGGTAGGACGTCCCTTCGTAGCACCGTGAGTGTGCTGTCGCCTTGAGTGATGCTCACCAACACGAAGGGCGCCCGGCAAACTTCCAGGGTGGCGGCTCGCGCGAGTCGCGCCAAGAATGGAGCACTGGTGAGCACCATTGTAAGCACAACTACCAGAGTGCCACCGCCCCACCCTGTCGCAAGCACAAGCACCACGAGCACCGGCGGCAGCACCAGCAGGACGTCGATGGCCGCCAGCAACACCGTTTCTACGCGGCCCTGCATGAAACCCATCGCCATTCCAATCGATGAGCCGACGACGACCGCGGCCAGTGAGGCAATCAGCGGCACTACAAGCAGACTTCGCCCGCCAAGCAGTACCTGGGACCAAAGGTCGCGTCCAAGTCTGTCCGTCCCGAATAGGAACCCATCGCCAGGGGACTGGAATGGCGTTGCTACACTTGCGCCAGCGGGGTGGGGCGACAGCCACGGGCCAATCGCAGCCAAGACCATAACCAAGATTCCAGGAAGGATGATCAGCACGAGCAGGAATCGTCCACCGAACTCTCGCATCGAACGCGAGACGGGCACGGCTGGAATGACGCGGTTGCCCAGCGTCTCTTCTAGACGAGTCCGTGTGTTCACGATTTCCGCCTGAGACGCGGGTTCACAACCATACCGATGAAATCAGCTATGGTGAATGCGGCGATTACCGCCGCTGCCATCAACAGGCCCGTGGCGAGAACTACTGAAAAATCCTTGACCCTCACTGCGTTCGCGAGCAGCGATCCCAGACCTGGATAGGAGAATATCTGTTCAGCGACCACCGCGCCGCCAACGAGGAACACGGTCGCCGCGGCTATCACCTGGGAAATTGATCCCAATACGCGTGGAAGCAGATGCCTGAGAAAGACCCTGGCAGGCGACAGTCCTGCCAGGTGCGCGGCCTCTACGTTCGGCGCCGTACGAGCATCGACTACAGCGGCTCGCACGTATCGGCTGGCCCACGCCCCGGAAGGCACGGCCAGCGCGACCGATGGCAGTACCAGAATCTCCGGGCGGTCCAGCGGCGTCATGCCTGCAGTCACAAGGGATACGGAAGGCAGCCATTCCAGCGCAAGTCCGAAGACTGCGATCAGGATCCCGGCAAGCACGAAGTCAGGCACACTCACGCCCATCAGCGCGCCGACCGTTAACGCCTGATCGGTGCCACCGCCCGCTCTCATCCCGCTGGAAACACCCAACACCATCGCAATCGCGACAACAAGCAGCGAGGCGGTTGAGGCGAGAATCAGAGAGTTTTGTCCCCGCTCCCGTATAATCGGCCAGACCTCGGTACCGGTGACAGTTGTTCCTGCATCTCCGGTCGCAAAGCCGGCAAGCCAACTCAGATACTGCTGAGGATAGGGGCGGTTAAGGCCCATCTCCTCCCGCAGTGCATGTACTGCCTCCGGTGTAGCCCTGTTGCCCAGAATGCGTGTGGCAGGGTCGCCGGGCAGCACATAGACGGCCGTAAACAGCAGGACGGTAACCACCCAGATCACGCCTATGCTGGTACAGATGCGGCGCAGGACAAGTCTTGCCAGCGGCCCCCCCACTGCAGGGCTACTCTTTCAGGCTGGCTTGGTGGAAGCGTGGGCCCGACTGGCTGTACGTTACACCTGACAGGCCGGGCACCGCTGCGTTGATGTCTTCCTGATAGGCCCACACTACCATGCCGTCATTCTCGTGAAGGTAAGCTTGAAGTTCGTAGGCCAACTGTGAGCGCCGCTCCGGGTCAACTTCCACAATGACCGCCCCGAGCAGTGGGTCGTATTCTTCACCGCCGATGCCGGTCAGATTGAAGACCGCGTTGCTCCCAGTGGCCATTGCGGCATGGATGCCGGCCGGCCGGTTTACCCAATACGCTGACTGCAACTGCTGGGAGAAGAGTGCCTCGAAGTCCGCATAGTACTGGTCGGCAGGAATTTCGTTCACAGTCAGTGACACCCCGGCCTCAGCCAGTTGCTGCTTCAGCAACTCCGCAGCCGCCGTCGCGCCCGGTATGATCTCGCCAGTCAGCATGGTGAGGTTAGTAACGCCGGCTGCTTCGAAGAGGCGGCGCGACTCTTCGACATCGCGCTCTATCTGGGGCAATGAGTCGTTGTATCCGGGCAAGCCCCTTCCAACGAGGTCGTTTCCAACTTCACCGTATCCGAGCAGTACTATGTTGACGAGCGTCTCACGGTCTACTGCGAGCTTCAAAGCTCTCACGACCTGCGGATTGTCGAAGGGCGGTATGTTGGTGTTGGCCGCAAAGGCATGTGCGTTCGAGTTTGCGAGTCCGGCAGGCAGCAGGACGATTTCTGAGTTGTCGACTTCGGCCCTTGCGGCAGCCGGAGTCAGCCTTGTGGCGAACTCGATCTCGCCGCCCTTGAGGGCATTCAGTCTGGCGTTCGCATCTTCTATGACTATGACTTCAACCCCATCCAGCATAGGGGCGCCATCCCAGTAGTCCTCGTTTCGCACCATTCGGAAGCTCTTGCCAACCTCGTAGGCCTCGAGCTTGAACGGTCCGCTTCCAATCGCGTCTGGCCCACCAGTTGAACCTTCAGGCACAACTATCGAGACCATCGCGAGCGTGCGGTCCAGGAAGTCTCCTTGCGGCGAGTGCAAGGGCACTACCACGCTGCGGGCGTCCGGCGTCCTTATGTTGGCAGCGTCCACGTTGAAGAAGAACTGCGCCATGAAGGGCGCCATGTTCGGGTCCGCAAATGTCCTGAGCGAGTAGGCAACGTCTTCGGCCCTCACCGGACTGCCATCGTGAAAGTTCGCCTCCTTCAACACGATCGTCCATTCGCTCCCATCCTCGTTCGGTGTGACCGAGTCTGCCAACCCGAGTTCTACGTCCGCCCCTACAAGCCATACGAGGCTGTCATAGACAGCCCATAGCCCGATGTAGTCTGCCAGTCCCTGCGTGAAGAAGGGATTGAATGCATCGGTCGCTCCACCCGGCGAGCCCACGCGGACCCAGCCCCCGAAGGACTGCGGTTCTTCAGTCGCGGCAGCAACTGCCGTGCTGTCGGGAGTTGCCGTTGCCGTTTCTTCGCTGCCCGCAGACGATTCTGTCGTCAACTGTACAGCCGAATCGTCAGGCTGAGTGGGAGGCTCGTCACTGCCGCATGCTGAAAGCAGCAATAGCAGCGAGAAGGCGACCACGCAGACGAAAAACAGATGCCACGATGGAACATGAGCTCCGCTCTTAGCCTTGGAAACAATCATGAGTTCATTTTCTCCCTATGCTTTCGATGCTTTGGACGGAACGTGCGTTGTTCCTATCCGCCAGTCAAACGCTCGTTGTCGATCCCGCCAGAGTCGGCTGTAGTAGCCGTCCTCCTGCTGTATCAAGGCTTCGTGTGAGCCCTGCTGCACGATGCGGCCGGCATCCACTACAAGTATCTGGTCCGCCGACTGAATGGTAGGCAGCCGGTGAGCTACGACAAGCACCGTCTTGCCCCGCAGTAGCGCTACCAGTGCGATCCTGACCGCTCGATCGTTGAGTGCGTCGAGTGACGACGTCGGCTCATCTAGCAGCACAATCGGGGAGTTCTTGAGTACCGCCCTGGCGATGGAGAGCCTCTGTCTCTCGCCGCCGGAAAGGTTCGCTCCGCCCTCGCCCACCAGAGTTTCGTAACCATGCGGCAGAGCCTTGATGAACTCATGCGCATGAGCTGCCCGTGCGGCGGCCTCGACCTCCTCATCGCTGGAGTGCGGCCTACCGAATGCGATGTTTTCCCGGACTGACGCACGAAACAGATAGACATCCTGGAAGACTACGGTTATGTACTCGAAGAGCTGCTGGTGGGTCAGCTGACGTACGTCAACACCTCCAATGCGGATCACTCCTTCCGAAGTGTCCCAGAAGCGCGATATCAGGTTCAGAATCGTGCTCTTTCCGGCTCCCGACGCGCCGACGATGGCCGTCGTGGTCCCCTCCCGGGATACGAAAGATACGTTCTTCAGAACTGGCGTTGAGTCGTATCCAAATGTGATCTGGTCGAATTCCACGTCATGGCCTTGAGGCTCAAAGTCCGGCTCCTCCAGCGCAGACTGCTCCTCAAGATCCATCACTCGTCCGATTCTCTCGAGGGCAGCGTCTCCTAAACGAAGTGTTTCGAAGTGGTCCACGAGAGCCACGATCGGTCCATAGACGCGAAGGACAAGCACCAGAAAGATGAGTACGGTGCTCACATCCGTCGCGCCGCCGAACCACTGGTACGCGGCGAATGCTATAACTACAGGAACGCCCAACTGCACAATGCAAATCCCCATGATGCCGAGGGGCAACAGGCGCAGCACCAGACGATTGTTTGTTTGACGGATGGCCCTTACGGCGTGTCCGTATTGGCTCATCCGGTCGTCTGTCCGATTGAACGCTCGAGCGACGGTGATACCCGTTACGTACTCAAGCATCCGTCCGCTGGAGTGGGCCATGCGGTCTGCCCGCACCAGCGCGAGCAATTTGAACTGTTTGTTTATCCAGAAGAAGATAGGGCCCGCTACGACTATGCTCAGCGCGACTGAGGCTGCGAGGGCCGGGTCGATTGCGAACAGAGCCGCGACAACTAGGAGCGGCAGTCCAATCGCGCCAAAGAGCGCGGGCACCGCGTCCGTGACATACCTCTCCACCGCATCGAAGTCAGCAGAGAAGGTAGCCGTCACATCTCCAGTGGAGCGCGAGCGGACCGTACCGAGCGGCAGCCGCTGAATATGGTTAAGTGTCGTGGCGCGGGCCTCGCCGACGGCGTAGTATCCGCTTATCCAAGCGTACCGATTGCTTGCGTACCAGACAACAAACTGCAGTCCGACTGCGGCCACGGTAACTCCGGTAGCGATCCAAGCATGGCTCGGAGTGAGCGTACCGGCGCGCAAGTGGTCGAGTACCCACACGAGAAAGACCACAGGAATCCCGGCACACATAGCCTGCAGAAAGCGCAAGGCGATTGCCAGCTTCAGGTCTCTGCCGCGACTTCCCATGAGGCGCCAGGCTGTAGACACTGCGCCGACGTAGTAAGGCTGAGGTGGACGTGCTGCTGCCCCGTTCACGTGGCAGTCCCTTCGCCGGATGGCCTTTCACGTCCCCCGGAAAGAGCCATGGAGGAAGCAACGGAAAACGCCTCCCACATCTCCGCGTAGAGTCCCCCCGTCTGAACCAGTTCGCCGTGTTGTCCACGCTCTACAACGCGTCCCTCCTGCAAGACCAGCGTCTGGTCCGCGCCGGCGATCGTTGTTAGCCGATGCGCGATAATGATCACCGTACGCCCCTGGACGAGCCGGTCCAGGGCGCCCTGAAGCGCGATCTCGTTTTCCGGGTCCGCATAAGCAGTCGCCTCGTCCAAGATCACGATCGGGGCATCCTTGAGTATTGCTCGAGCAATGGCCAGGCGTTGGCGTTCACCTCCCGACAGGCGGTCTCCCGCTTCTCCAACCGGCGTGTCGTACCCTTGTGGCAGACTCTCGACGAACTCGTGCGCGTTGGCTGCCTTGGCCGCCTCGACGAGTTCGTGATGGGGAGCACCTGGTTTCGCAATCCGGAGATTCGCGGCAACGGAGTCGTTGAACAGGAAGGTCTCCTGAAAAACGAAGGACACTTGGTCCATCAGTTGCGGAATGGGAATGTCCCGTACGTCCACTCCGCCTATCTTGATTGCGCCACTATCCACGTCCCAGAACCTCACGATCAGGCGGGCCAGAGTCGACTTCCCAGCCCCTGACGGGCCCACGATGGCGGTAACAGTGCCCGGCTCCGCTGTGAAGGTCACGCCGTCCAGTACAAGGCGGTCCGCACCTCCATGGTCGCCGTAGCTGAAGCTCACGTCGCTCACTTCTAAGGACGCTCCATCGAGCTGGGACTCCTGGGCAGATTCAGGCAGCAAATCGGCCTGATCCAGCTCCCGCACCAGGCGAGCCCCCAGGCCGAGCACAGCGAACTGCGTCATGATCGACAGAACTCGAAGCAGCGGCACAGTAAATCCGAGGCCAACGATCAAGTAGAAGAGTAGGGTTGAGGTGTCAATTCGGCCTGCGTGCCATTGCCAGAGCCCGAGCGGAACGATCGTCAAAATTGGCGACGTCAGAATTACGAAGAACGCGGTAAACAGCGGCAGAAACTCGCGACCCCACTCCGCCTGGTACCGTGCTGCGTTATCAATGGCGGCCCTAGTTTCGCCGAAGACTCGGCGTGTGCCGTTGAATGTCCTCACGACCGGCATGGCCCTGACGAACTCGACCACCGAAGCGTTCATGCGCGCCATGCTGCGGGTGTATTCGGTGAGCTTCGCGCTACCGCGAGTCATCCCAACTCCAAGGATTGGTATTGCGACGAGCACGACCACAAGACTGACAAGCGCCATTTGCCAATCGACTAGCACAAGCCATGCGGTCATGAATAGCATCGTTGCAATGGCTGACACAACATCCGGAATGACATGCGCAAGGAACAGTTCAAGCCGCTCAATGTCGTCACTAAGGGTTCGCTGGATCTCTCCGGTTCTCCGATTCGACAGAAATCCGAGAGGTACACGTCCCAGTCGTTCACCAATCTGAAGGCGCAAGTGCTCCAGTGTCGCGTAAGCGCCACGATGGGAAACCCACTCCGCAGCGGCCATCAACGCGTACTGGAGAACCAGTAGGCCTGCCGCCAAGATGGCGTACATGTACATGGAGTCGCGTTGGGCGTCCCCTGCAATCAGATCATTGACGACACGGTAGATCGCCCAAAATGGCCCCAGCAGTGCCAGAGAGCTTAGCGAGGCCAGGATGCCAGCGGCCGCGAAACTTGGCCAACTGAATCTGGCGAAGGGGATGAGTAAACGCAGGCCTGTAAAGAGGGTTACCTCATCGGAATCAGGACTCCTCGGCTCCCCAGCTGGTTGGGACAGGAGTTGGTCAGACGAAGTCACTTCGATTGTTTGTTTACACTGCGTAATTTGCTAGAGGTCAGCAATAGAACAGTCCAAATGCACCATGATGCTGTGGGTGAGTCAAGACTTATGTGAACCCAATGCCCAGACTGCGAATGCCGAGCCAAAGCCGGACATGTCATGATATGCAATCTCACTACAGTAGCTGCAACTTTAACCATATGGAATGTGTAGGGTAACCACCTACATGAGGTCGAACTGGAACGAAGCAATACGATATGCCATCTCACTAATGCCGTCAATGAATTGCGAGGAGATGGACGCACTATCATGGGTCACGAGCGCGCCATGAGTCACCAGTGAGGTTGAAGCGTAACCGCTATAGGCTTGCCGACGACTGCTCATTGGATAGGCGTCTTGCATGGACTGACGTTGGAAGTGAGCCCTGTTATACACTTGATGTTCAGTTCGAGTCAGCCGGCCGAGCTTCAGTTGTTTGCAACTTCAAGGCACAGCACGGCCACAAACCACGCCGTTCATCAAGTATCCCGTCCTAGTTCAACGCGATGCCCAACATGATCCAGCATCCAATCTCGCGGAGTTGGGCGTGGGGTTACAATCCGAGCCAGCTGAGCAGGCTAGCAATCTGTTAGCAAAGCAGCAGCGACTTGAAAAAAGCTTGGCCGAGACCGGTACTTGACGGCAGAACAGAGGTAACCACGTGAGATGGGCAGTCGCCCCAGTCTAGATGATTCGCCGGACCCGGTGTAGGATTACGCGTTCTCCTTGCCAGCTTCGAACTTTCCTACTGGGCTTAAGTACGAGTCGGCCCGCAACTCTGGGGGAATGGAACTTCGCCAGTATATCTTCCCCTCGCGAGCTTTGAACTTCCACGCTTAGCTTGAGTATCATTCGTTACGTGGCGGGGGGAGCAGAACATACTCCCCAAGAACTACACCGTTCTTGGACAGGTACTCGGGGGTAGCTCACGACTGCACCCCTCGGCGTGTGTCGAAGGTCTTGCCGTCCAGCAGCAAATCCTTGATGACTGCGATTCGGTCCTCGTGGACTCTGAACACAACATTCACATCCCGCTCGCATTCAATGATGCGGCCCGTCCCTTCGTGCACGAAGGGACGGGCCCGATGCCAGAGTATGCATGGCCTACTCGGTCGATGCGGCTCTTAATGAAGCCCACCCCGGCGGTACTGCTGTGTCCTTCGGCATGCGCCGATGCCGTCCAGACGGCCACCTCCTCTTGCAGCAAGACGTAGACGGTGCTGCCCGCTGAGAGCTCGTCCATCCAGCTCGGCAGCCGTGCGATGTCGTAGTCGAGGTTGGCGTCGATTCGCTGCAGGAGGGACCGCGGGTCGACGGTGGCGGTTTGCAGGACGACATCGGTGACGGTTTGCAGGGCAGCTTCGCGCACGCCGATGAAGCCGATCAGGAGGGCGAGCTGCGCGGCGACGATGGCCAAGAAGGCGACGCGGCCCCAGGGTTTCAAGCGTCGCTCTCCCTCTCGCGCAAGGCTGCGAGCATCCTGCGCTGCCCGCGATCTAGGAGGTATCCGCCTGCGAGCAGGATGACACCAGCTCCGAAGAAGAGCAGTGATCTGTTCGAGTACTCGAAGTAGCGGGAAATTGCGCAGAGAGCGATCAGGGCAAGGGACGGATTGACTCGACCCATATCGTCGCGCGTGAGGCGTGAGGCCATCAGCCGCATTGCCGACAGAGCGAACGGCATATTGAACAGGATCGGGTAGAACGGGTCCCTTTCGACCGACAGCAACGTCGCCAGGTGTGCCTCCGCCAGCAGCAAGGTGCTCGCTCCCGCTTCGACAAGCTCTCCCGTAATTCGCTCGCCCTTCCGGACCCACAGCCACGCAGCTACCACAGTAACGCCAATTGCGACAACCGTGGCATCTGGACGATGGACTTTCACGCCTGCCCTGTACTCATTCCTTCCTCGGGCGTCGTCTTTCTTCTTGCAGTCCCTGACGAGTTGGTCAAGGTCATGGAAGGTCACATAAGGGTGGGCTCTGCGTTACAAACAGATTACAGCCATGTTGTAGAGTACGTTATCGTCTACAGTTGTTCGGGTCTTCGAAGCTATCGTAGCAGTCACCGGCACTCTCAACAGTCTGCAACAGACCCCACGGGCGCTGAGGAAATCTGAGTCAGTGATGACGACTATCACGCTGTCGCGACGATCAATTCAACGAACAGACATATGGAAGTTATGGGTGTGAATGGATGGCGCCGTTAGCGCAAACGTGACTATCCACAGACTGCCTCAACAGGTCACTGAGCGATGTTACTCCTGTCCGCAGAGGGCTAGCCGCAGAAGCAACTTAGATTGGCCTTTACATGATGCTCGCCATTCGGCCGACGGCCGGGCAAGCGCCTCGCATTGGACCCGCAGGGATGTTGCGTGAACCCACTCAGGATTCGTTGGCAAGTGATGATCGAATCAACAGTCTAGTTGAGTACAGGAATGGCGAGGAAGGGAAGTAGCTCCTCGAAGGCGATGTGATGAGTCCCTCAGTACTAGGTATGCATCTAAAGGACCATAGAAGCAATGTTAGGTCCTCTGGCTGTCATAGAGTTGGCAAGGTCAACAAGACAACTGCTCCTCGTCAAGTGGCGGGATAGTTGAAGCATCTCCTGTCAGGCATTGCTGTAAATATGTTGCGCCCGGACTGTTCGGAAGAAGCTACACCAGAAGTGACTGGTACGGCCACGGATGCTCCGGAACCTACAGTCAGAACAGAACTGTTCGTGAAGCAGGGGACTGCTGTTGTCCCCCACCCCAATCTGGGCCTACGGTGACAGCGCTTGCATTGCCCAAGGCGACTGCCATTCCAAACGGCGAGAAAACCACAGTTACCTTTCCACTGGTTAAGGAAGACAGGATGAGGTCGGTGTTGCCAGGACCGCTGAATGCATGGAACCGATTGAACTGGCTGACAGATTCGTTGCCGCTGGGATCAATGCCCCGCACGCTCCCATGTACAACATCCAACTGACTCTACGCGTAGATGGCGGCGAAGAGGCGTGGCCGATTGTGATTGAGGAGCTGGAGAGTAGGGATAAGCTGGTGATTGGCATGGGACTGAAACGCCCGAACAGCGCTGAGAGACGGGACGCCTGCCTCGACGTGACTCCGTCAGAGGACAGGCCGTTACAAATCACCGTGTTGGCCGCTGCATTGATTCCCCTTGGAGAACGTTGGACGGGCAGCTTGGGAAGGCTGGAGATTGAGACCTGGCTGTCAGGAGTAAGGACAACGGAGCGTGCACAACATAGGGGTGACGATCACCGATTGCGGCCTTGAACGAGCGATGCCGACGGGCTTAGCTGCGCAAGAGGAAGGGCCAAAATGTGTTCCAGCCAATCATTATTTTTCATGCCAGCGCAACATCAGACTTGGACTGCGGAGACCGAAGGCATCGCGAATTCAGAGTGCTGTAGCCCGAACCGTACAGGTTTGATCGGAACAGAGATGGCTTAGGCTGCGGCAACTAGCGGAGGCGAAATGTACGAGTACAAAGTTGTAGCTTGCGGAAACTGGAACGCAGTCCGGGAACGTTTCAACGTGCAAGACAAGTCGTGGCGCTCGATGCGAGCGCTGGCAATGGTGATCGTGACCGTGGCGCTGACCGTGACAGTAGTTTCCTGCAGGGGAGACGTCGGTCCCGTCGGAGAGCAGGGACCGCCAGGCCCAGAGGGTCCCGCCGGTGCACGGGGTCCGTCGGGCCCTACCGGTCCCGCTGGCGACATGGCCTCCCTCGATCAGGTCGCCATCGCCTCTATGGTCAAGCAGATTCGCGAGCTATCGGATGCCGACCTCTCCGCAACTCGGAGAGAGGACTCGGAGAGGCTCGACGACCTGATCCAACTCATCATCGAGAATACCCAGAACCGGGAATTCAAGGAAAGGCTCATCAGTCTAAGCAGTGAGATTCACCGCGTGATTCAGACGGCGACCGCGATGGCCCCCAGCGACGAGACTGTTCAGACCTTCCAGTTGATGGAGGGCATCGTGGTTCTGGCCAGCATCTTGGACGCCATTGCGGAGGCCAGGATCGCCGACTCACAGCCTGCAGCCGTGAAGCTGGAAGCTCCTGCGCCACCCAAGTGGCAACCGGCAGAGTACACGCAGTACCTGGTCT
Source organism: Dehalococcoidia bacterium (assembly GCA_965116985.1). GTDB lineage: Bacteria > Chloroflexota > Dehalococcoidia > Lucifugimonadales. The sequence continues at coordinate 2,437,814 of OZ220745.1, forward strand.
GGCAGGCCATCGAGAAATACCAGGCGGAAGGCCTCGATGCCACCGTTGCCCAGTACAACGCACCGGAGAGCGTGGATGGCCAGTGGTATGTGTTCATAGGGGACCGGGAAGACGTGCTGGTTGCCAATGCCGCAAATCCCGACCTGGTAGGGCGTTCCGCTGACAATGTCGTTGGGCCCGATGACTTTCCCGTCGGCCTAGCAGTGGCCGCGGTCGCAGACGAAGACGGCGAGTGGTTCAGCTACACGTTCACCAATCCTGCCACCGGGCGTGTGGAGAGAAAGCACTCCTGGATGGTCAGGTACGACGGCCTGACCTTCGGCTCGGGCTGGTATGAGCCCGCGGCGCCTAGGCACGATGTCGTTGGTTACACGCAGGAGTTCGTGCAGCGGGCCATCAACCTGTACGATGCGATCGGCCTAGATGCTACCGTCGCCTACTACAACACGCCGGAGAGCATAGACGGACAGTGGTACATGTTCATCGACAGTCATGAAGACGTGATACTTGCACTTGCCGCCAACCAGGATCTCGTTGGCAAGCACGCCTCAGAAGCTGTCGGACCAAACAACTACCCGTCCGGCGATGCGATCGTTGCGATCGCCGATGAGGACGGCAAGTGGTTCAGCTACACATTCCCGAACCCGTCCACTGGCGGATACCAGGCCAAACACTCCTGGATCGTCAGGCACGACGGCCTTCTTTTCGGTTCGGGCTGGTACGAACCGGCCGCGCCGAAGCACGACGCACCCGCGTACACGCAAGGGTTCGTGGCGCGTGCCATCAACCTGTATAACGCTGTCGGCCGCGACGCCACCATCGCCTACTACAACACCAAGGAGAGCGTGGATGGCCAATGGTACGTCTTCATCATAGATGAGGACGGCTACACAATTGCCCACCACGACGCGATGTTCAGGGGCCGTGACCCCGCCCTGAACATCGACTCCACCGGATACTTCTACGGAGACGACCTTCTAGCCGCCACCGAGGCGGGAAGCTGGATCGACTACGTTCTGCTCAATCCGGAAACTGGTACTGAGCAACAGAAGCACGCATGGGTCGTCCGACACGACGGGCTCTTCTTCGGATCCGGTTGGTATGAGTAGCAGTCGAAACAAGACGGAGTTTGTGAGTTCTGGTTATCCTCGGGCTATCCGGGAGCGGTAGCGAGGTACGGGATGATCGGAGAAGGCAGTTTGAGTTTCATCCAATGGTTACCGTTGTTTGCCTGTCCCAGGAGTGAGTTGCTAGTTGAAGACCGGCCGAGGCCTCAATGCCAAGCGCCCGGGAGTCATCGAAGGGAGCTGTCTGCTGGATGTTAGTGCTATATCGTTTGGGCCTTTTGCGGCGTCCCAAGTGTCTGCTGACGGATATCGTCATTAATCTTAGGCGAAACCTGCGTCATGGTTAGGGAAAGCGCTAGCGGGCTGGTCTGGACCGGTGGCGATGCCCGCTTCGTTAGTTCCGGCAGGTTGATTGCGCGATGCGAATCCCTTGAGAGAGGTATCCGATTACCCTTCCACTTCAGGTATCCCTACGAAATTGGGCGGAAAGGGTAATGCAAGGCGGAGTGGAATGGTCTGCGCAAAGGCTCTGCGTCTGTCATCGCCGGAAGAGAACTGCCCAAGAGGTTGCTTGGGATCGGGACGGCGTATGAGCAGAACGAGTTATTGAGTGCGGAACGGTCGAGCCTGGAAGTCGCGAGGGATCCGTGCCGGTCGAGGAACACGGTGGGCAAGGTCCCAAGGTCTCTGCTTGTGCTGAACAAGAGGCCTTGGCACACGCATCCACCAAGTGCGGACCCGCTCACCGCCTACGATGAAGGCCGCAGCACATGGGATGTGGACAGCCGAATAGTAGTGCTGGTGGGCTGCGGTACTTCGGGATGTCAGCGGCTGCTACACGTTCCAGGGGGCCAGCATTCAGCTTCTCCTTTGCCGTAGGCGGCCTCAGGCGACCATGTGGATGGAATCTTGCCGGCGTTCACTGAGTTCAGATTCTGAATTGGAGGCTCCTGCGCACCATTTGCACTGACAGGGAAGGCGGGTAGACAAGTGCACAGTTCATGGAAATTTTCGAGCCAGTATCCGGAGCCCAGATTGTGAATGAGCCTTTCATCTCACCCATGGGGCCTCTATTGCTCGAAGGTAGTGCAAGACTGTGTGGCGAGGCGCCTGCGGGGCTCAGGAAGGGGGCGTCTGCTATCCTCAGCGCGCGTTCACAGTTATTCCCCCCTGGTTCCACCTCCCAGTCCAGGCTTGCAGTGCCTGGGCGCTTCAATCCCTCAAGGCATAGCCCAACAGCATGAGCGCCAGAATAAGGGCGTTAAGGGAAATCCATGCGGCTAGCTGCGATGTGTCCATTGGGGAAGTAGGGCGGCGATCTGAATGGGCGGCGAACTCCAGGTTGGGGAGAATTGGCCGATCTTCCGGGAAAACCTATCACTCGATTGCGAACTCAAGCAATGGGCTTTCTGTCCAGATGTAGAGAAGAATTACGTGGTGTTGAAAACACATGAGTAGGATGGCCTTGGCGGTCTGGCTGGCCCTGTTGGCCACTCTCTTGATGGCCTGCGGCAGCGTGACGCTGCGATTTGGTTTTGAGGATAGCTCTCTGGCTGCGACTTCTTGGCATCTGCGAACAGTCGGCAATTCGCCCGTCAACTCTGCCGAAGAGCTTTCCATCGAGTTCTCACAGGAAGGCTGGGAAATGCAAGGGTGGGCCGGCTGCAACGCCTACAGCGGGCAGTACGGACTAGATGGTGACGGTTTCGTAACGAGGGAAATGCAATGGTCGGAGAGGGGTTGTCCGACCCAAGAGTTGCACGAGCTGGAAGAGGCTTTTCTCGATGCACTGGTCGCCGCGGAGTCGTTTGAACAGAGCGGTTCCCAGCTCACTCTGAAGGGAGGGCGAGAACTGGTCTTCGAACTGCAAGAGTAGCAATTGCCGAGCGAAAGTGGGCCAGTTGGTGCAGGTGGGAATGGTCGGGCGCAGTGACCGAGTACTCAGAATAGGGTTGGTTGTCATGCCGAGTCCGGCTTGCGTTAGCTAGACGATGACAACTCTCAGGGCGGCTGAGTGGTCGCAGGGAGAAAGACGCAGTTCTAACGAATCATGCCGCGATTAGGTGATCTACTCCTCCCTGCCTTTGTCGTTTTCGCCGTCAATGTCGCAGTGCTGCTCATACTGAGTTGGCTGGGCTTCGAATGGGACTGGCTGGCAAGGAATGTCTGGAGGATAAGCGCTCTTGGCTTGATCCTAGCCCCCCTGGTCTGGCTATGGTGGAATCATCGGCGCGGAAGCGATAGGGACTCATGAACCGAGGTTTCTCGCAAGGGGTTAGCCAGGAGCACGTTTGGGTGATCTCAGTCGGTCAATGGTTTCCATTTCTTTGCCTCAGGTCTTGAAGAAGTAGCAAAGTCCGATGTGAGGGTGTTGCACTCGGGCCATTTCTGGTGGGCAATGGGGAACTCGCCGCAAACTACTTGCAGGAAAGTGTCGTTGAAGGGAACGGGATTGGTCCAGCGAGAATTGGCGCGTATCGCTGGACTTATAACCTAGTTGTGGGCGTGCATTGCAAGGGAAATACTCTCGACTTCTTCACCTATTTGCTAGGGCGGTCTCAGACTAAGCCACTGAGCGGATCAGTAGGTGAAGAGTTCGGCAATCTCCCAATAGTGCCTGGCCCATTGAGTTGCTGACCTCCGGCTTGTCAGGGGACACGTTGCGATTGAGCATTCCAATGTACAGGCTAGTCGCAACCGGAGACCTCATCTCAATCCCTGCTGGTACGGCTACGTCCTTAATTGACTTGGCTGTTCCTGCATGGGCGGCCAGGTGCGTCCTTGTCGATCCGGAGCAAATGTCTGTTCCCCACAGGCCTTGGAAGCTGTGGCAGATTTGCCCACTGCTCTTCGGTCTCTCTGGCGTCAGGCATGTAAGGCTGAGTAGGTGCCATGACCCTTGGATGCAGAGCCCGGCACGGGGGAACATGGCCGTGGTGGTGCTTGTGAGTCGGTATGGTCACCTCTTCGGCGGTCGTTGGGAAAAAACCGGCGCACGGTCACTCCGCTCTTCATCTGTTCATCTAGCGTGGCGGCGGTTGCCTAGCCGCGAAGGGGGAGCCTCGAGGGGCGCACAAGGGCTGTAGTATCGGCTGCACCGGGTACCGTGGTCTTCCTGAATGGCTATTGTGTTGACAATGGGGCCATCCGGCAGGTTCTGAATCCGGGGCGCATGCTTATGGCACTGGTCTGGGCCGGGGGTGCCGGACAGTTCAACGTATCGGTCCATAGTAGTGAAGTGAAGCTCGGGTTGCGCCAGTAGCCGGCAGACTAATCCGATGCGACTTGGTGAGACGTGAAAATAGCCGGGCCAACAGGTAGACGGCCTGTCTAGATCGGAGAACTCTCGGCAGAGCCGTGAGACTAGGCCGCCTCCAGCCACAGAGATTCCAGCCCTCGGAGAGTCACCTGGTCTCGGTAGCTTGGCTCTTCGGCCAGCCGCAGTCTGCCCAAGCGCGGAAGCAGTGCCTCAAACGCGACACGGCCCTCAAGCCGCGCCAGCGGAGCGCCAAGGCAGTAATGGACGCCTCTCCCAAAGGCAAGGTGATTGGAGGAAGAGCGCCCGACATCCAATCGCTCTGCGTCGGGAAATGCGTCTGGATCGCGGTTGGCCGCCCCCAGAAGGCAGATCACTCGCTGCCCGGGTCTTATGTGCTTTCCCCGCAGCTCAACCTGGACACGGGCTACCCGGCTGTCCAGTTGAACAGGGCTGTCGAAGCGCAGAAACTCATCGATCGCTCCATTCAGGAGTGAGGAGTCCTCGAGCAGTCTTTGGAGTTCTTCGCTATGGCGCAATAGTGCCAGCGTCCCATTGCCGATGAGGTTGCGCGTGGTCTCGTTTCCCGCTACCAGCACTAGAAGAAGGTTGACCAGCAGGTCGTCACGCTCCAACTGGTCACCGTCTATTTCCGCCGTCACCAGGGCGCTGACCAGATCGTCCTGCGGATCGCGACGCCGTTCCTCGGCCACCACCTCGAAATAAGTGAACACTTCATCGACCGCCTGCTGCACTAGGCGCACCTGGTCCGCTTCCAACAGGGGGTCGACGATGAGTGAAACGATGTTGGACCATTCGTTGAACTGCTCGCGGTCCTCCGGTGGAATGCCCAACATCTCGGCGATGACGATGACAGGCAGGGGAAAGGCGAGCTCAGCGATTAGGTCAAAGCGCGCCTTATCGTCCACCTTCGCAAGCAGGCCGTCGACCATCTCTCGGATACGCGGCTCCATGGCGGCAACGGAGCGTCGAGTGAATCCACTGGAAACGAGAGCCCGGATCTTGGTGTGTTCCGGCGGGTCTAGGTCCAGCATGCTCACCTGGGGAATATAGCCAAACTCCCTGCCGGAGTTTCCGAACCGCCGGCTATCTCGCAACACCGTATCGATGTCGGCATAGTCCGTCAGTACCCATGCGTCCTGCAGCCGCATCCGGTGAACGGGATCTCTTCTACGCAACTCTTCATAGAATGCGTATGGATCTGCACGTAACTCCTGTGACAGGGGGTTGTATGCAATCCCAGACTCTACGCGCTCCCATGCCAAGAGAGCCCGCATAGCCACCGGTCGCAGTTTCTTGACTAGAAATTCCGGGAGTGGTCTCATCCCTTCCTTCCATCCGGTGTAATGAGAGAGTATGGACGCGCGTAGGTGGCCCGTGGCCCCACTGAAATCATACAGAACTCCATAGTCCGCAAGTAACGTCGGCGTTACTTCAGTGCTTGATGGCTATGATATCTTGTAATTTCTTCGACAGTCTTGGGGCCGTCTGCCCCTGGGCATAAGGCCCAAGCCGATCATTGGCGTCTGCCACTTCACGAACTCTTCAGCCTCTTCGAGGAGTAAGGATGAAATCACTGGACGAATTGGCGGAAGAGAATCACGCACTACGTGAGCGGCTTTCCAAGTTAGCTGAGGCCAGCCTTCGAATCACTGAAGACCTCGACTTCAATTCAGTTCTTCAAGGAGTGTTGGACTCTGCTCGCTCCCTCACCGGGGCACGATACGGTGTAATCGCCCTTCACGACGACGCCGGAAACGCGGAGGACTTCCTCTCGTCAGGAATGACTGTGGACGAGTCCGAAGAGTTGTGGGCGCTCCCGAACTGGCGGCAGCATTTTGAGTATCTGGGAGGTCTGTCTGGTCCCTTGAGGATCCCTGACCTGCTCGGCCACCTCAGTTCACAAGGCCTGCCCGAGTTGAGTCCTCCTGTGGCAGTGAGCGAGAGGGTCGCATTCCTCGCCTCTCCGGTTCTCCATGGGGGTGAGCGGGTCGGCAGCATCTACCTAGCGGAGAAGGTGAAGGGCCGTGAGTTCACCTATGAGGACGAGGAGACTTTAGGGTTGTTTGCTTCTCAAGCCGCGATGGCCATCGCCAATGCCCGCCGACATCGCGATGAGCGGCAGGCGAGGGCTAGCCTGGAGACTCTTGTTGAGACGTCCCCGGTAGGTGTGGTGGTCTTCGACGTTGCGACGGGCGAACCGGTGTCCTTGAATCGGGAAGCTCGCCGGATCACCGACGTACTGAGGGATCCTGACCAGACGCCTAGGGATCTGCTGGATGTGGCGAGCTTTAGGCGCGCGGACGGGCGAGAACTCTCCTTGCAGGAGTTTCAAATGGCAGAGCTCCTGAGCATTGGGGAGACGTTAAGTGGCGAAGAGATAGTCTTGCGTGTTCCTGACGGCCGCAGCGTCACGGTGTTGCTCAATGCTGCGCCGACGAAGTCGGATGACGGAACTATAGAGTCTATGGTCGTCACGTTGCAGGACATGGCGGCTGTGGAGGAGATAGAGCGTCTACGGGCCGACTTCCTCGCGATGGTTAGCCACGAGCTTCGGGCGCCACTCACCTCCATTAAAGGGTCCGCTTCCACTTTGCTGGGGTCATTGGAGGAATTCGACCCAGCAGTCATTCGTCAGTTTCTTCGCATTGTCGAAGATCAGGCAGACCACATGCACTACCTTGTTTCGGATCTCCTTGATGTGGCTCACATCGAAACCGGCACGCTCCCGGTCAGTCCTGAACCCGCAGATGTGGCGGCCCTCGTAGAAAGGGCCAGGAACGGCCTCACAAATGCGAAAGGCAGGACGGTGCTCGCAATCGACATCGAGCCGGACCTGCCCTTGGTGATGGCAGACAGGCGACGTATTGTCCAGGTGCTGGGTAACCTGCTGTCCAATGCGACCCGACACTCCTCAGAGACTTCAGTTATCGAAGTAGCTGCTGTGCTAGAGAGCCCTCACGTTGTGATATCGGTTACCGACGAGGGTCGGGGCATTCCTGCCGAGAGCCTTCCCCATCTCTTTCGCAAGTACTCCCGAGTGGAGTCCGAGGAGCAGGTAGGAGATTCTGGGCTAGGCCTGGCTATCTGCAAGGGAATCGTGGAAGCTCATGGTGGTCGCATATGGGCCGAGAGTGAAGGCCCAGGCCTCGGCGCTCGCTTCTCGTTTACGATTCCGACAGTGGAAGGGACTGGGCCGGAAGGTGATGTTCAAATGGCATCTGCCCTTCGGCGGCGGCAAGTGAGCGGGGAGCCTGAAGATAGAGTGCGGGTCTTGGCGGTGGATGATGATCCTGAAACGCTACGCTACGTTCGCGATTCCCTAAACCGGTCGGGTTACGATCCGCTAGTTACAGGGGATCCCCAAGAAGCGCTTCGCCTCGTTCAGGAGAAGAGGCCGCAGCTGGCCTTGCTGGACCTCATGCTTCCGGGCACAGATGGAATTGGGCTGATGATGGACATCAGACGGTCAGCGGACGTCCCAATTATCTTCCTGTCAGCCTATGGTAGAGAGGAGATCATAGCCCAGGCTCTGGACATGGGGGCTTCCGACTACATCGTTAAACCGTTCTCCCAGACGGAGCTCTTGGCAAGAATCAGAGCAGCCCTGCGAGGTCGCACTGAAAGTGAGCCTTCGGAACCATATGTTCATGGTGACCTTATGATCGACTATGTTGATCGCAACGTTACGCTCGCCGGTCGAAGGGTGGACCTGGTAGCTATGGAGTACAGCATGCTGGCTGAACTGTCGGCCAATGCTGGGAGAGTGTCGACCTACCAGCAGATATTGGAGAAGGTCTGGGGAGAAAGAAGCAGTGGCGACCTGCGGCCCATGCGGACCATTGTAGCCAAGCTCCGCCGAAAGATTCGTGACGATGCTAGGGCGCCGAAGTACATTTTCACCGAACCCCGAATTGGCTATCGCATGCCGAAGGGAGAGCCACCCCCGAAGCTAGTCCAGCCCAGCACCTTGGCTGGACGTTAAGAATCTCGGTTACACTTCATGCCTGGTCAGTGGTGCCTGTTGGCGTATCTGCCCAGCTAGTTGTTCGCCCATTCGGTCCGAGCGAGTGTTCGGCCTTCGAGTGCAGGAGTGCGCTTACGCAGACTCGAGGCTGAGCTTTCCTGGCCTCCAGCGCTTGAGGTGTATTCGATGAGTCGTTCGCCAAGCAGAAGACCATCAGTTTCTGCAATGCTGCTCTTCGCTAAGCTGTGCCCGCGCTGAACGGTAGCTCGATAACTTGAACGACGGTGGGAACATGGACCAAGTTGGAGTTGGGCAACCTCCCCATACGCCAATGGCCTGCTCGAACTATTCCTCGACGTAGTTGAAGTCAGTATCCACAACGATTAGGCGATGCCGACAGTGGTTCTGGATTGTTCCGGCCTCGATCTGAGAACTGCAGTATCGACCGTACTCAGACTCTGAGTCTGTGATCGCGATCGGAAACTTGCAATTGAGTTCATCAGCAGTTCGTCTGGCGCGTTTGTCTTGGGCACTCTCTAAACTCGGCCTTGAGTTCGTACGGAGCAGAATGTAGGCTCACCCTCCTAGCTACCCTCATTGGCACAATCGAGCTTCTCACAACCGGTCGGCCAATTCATGTACTCGTGATCCAGTTGCGGGACTACTGATGACCTTGACAACTATGTGTGGGATCTCAGTGTCGGCACAATTGTCCTTGCAGTGAGGGGTCAGACGTTACGGGAAGTCACATCGGCCAAGGCCTTAAGTAACAGAAAAGTCATACCAATGCTGTAGACTTCAAAGTGATGTTGTGCGTACGCCTTCCAGCTGTTGCCTATCTGCCTACGTGCGCTCGCAGTCCGGCTCTCCTGCTATCGGCGTCGACCAAGGAGCGTCCATGGGCGCGAAAATCGAACATGGTAAGGCAAGTCGCATGTGCATCGTGGCGGTCAACGTTTGGGAGACCCGCCCAACAAGTCCCGAGGCTGGCACGTTCGGAAGAGGACCGAGATGAGGCTCCACACAGGTTGCGGCGAGGTCGACACCTGAGGTCGTCTGCAGGGCGCTTCTGCACCTATGCGAAGCCCGTACAAGCGATGCGGTCTCATACTCATTCGAGTCAGTTCAGTTCAATTGATTCTTGCCCAAGGCATCGAATTGGATGCCGGAGTGGTGTAACTGTGTTGCGCGGGCAGTTTGGACGGTTGCGACCTCGGCGTCACACCTCGCTTCAAATGCGGTCCATATAGGTCTGAGAAGGCCGGCTGGACGCATTGGTGTTGCTGATCCTGCCGCTAAGATCATTGGAGACATCACTGACGATGATTGACGTAGGGGCCGCCAAGCAAGAGTCTTAGCCATGGAGTTTCAGGATGTTCGATTTGATCATTTTCGAGCTTAAGTTCGTTCAATGGCTTGAGAACGACCCCTACACCAGCCCGAACGTTTGGTAAGGAGGTTTGCATGGCATTCTCAGTCAACGTGGGCAGATCAAACGAGAAGGCACTCGTACATAGCACCGACTGCACCCATTACAGGTATCGTTCTGACAAGAGCGTGGAGGACGGCCGCTGGTTCTGCCCCGTCGATACGATCGGCGAGGCTCTAGAGCAGGCTAGTGAGTCAGGTTGCGGCATCGTGAGAAGAGCTGGATGCTGCAAGTATCTTGGGAAGTGGCGGACTGTGACTGGACCTGCGCGTTAGTGGATCGCCTTGTCAATGATAAGGAAAGGATGGCTCACAATCCATCCATCAAACTGGATGCAGTGCTGGAGGATGACAGGAGTCGTCGGACCTGTTCGAACGTAACGCAGCTCGTATGCTGCTGATTCATCAATAGGGTCTATTCGAAGCGATGGGCACCCAGGAAACTGACCCGAGAGAAGAGCGTTCAAAGGTCTTGGCCGCCTTCCTGGTGGGTTGGCTATCGTTGGCACTGACCTATGTCCTGTTCGCTATCGTTAGCGCTTATATTTTGATCAGAGTCATGGGTAAGCTGTTCGGCGAATGACAATCTTAGCTATTCTCCTTGTGGACATTCGTGGTCAGTTCACCTTCGCATACAGAACAGAAGAAGATGCTGTCAACACCGGATTACTGGGCCTGTTGAAAAAGACAGGCATTGAGTTGTGTCAGTGAGTGGGATCGGGCCTGGACCCGAGGCCCGCCCAGCTTCTTGCGAGCCATTGCCTCTGTAAGAGTCACCAGACCCCACTTGGGATGCCGAACTCCAGCGCGTGGCCGCCTCGCCGTTCAGGTAGCGACTGCCACACGTCCGTGCCCTAACGTCGGCGGTCCAGAGCCGCCTGGCTTTCGCACAGCCTTACGGAAGTTGTGCGCAAGTGCCGTAAGGCACCCATTGAACTGCGACAATCATTCTGGCCGGGCGACAACTGTTCTTGCCGGTCCGAAGAAACGATCATCTGGTACCTGGGAGCCGCCGGATTTGATCACGGACCAACAGGTAGTTTTACAGAGGCAGAAGTTGATGGAAGGCAAGTCACAGTAGGCTGCAGCAGCGGCCGCCGCTACAAGCGAGAGATCGGTCAGGAGGTTGCAGAGAGGAGCTCCGTCTTCCGAGAAGAGGAAGGACGTAAGGAACTGGCATACGAGGCCTGACCCGTTTGCTGACGTGTGGGAGAGGGAGGTGGAGCCGCTGCTGCGGTCGGACCCTTTAGGTGGGTTGAGTGCGTCAACTATCTTCGATTGGCTGGACGAGCGACATCCCGGAAGGTTCGGCAGGTCTCATCTGAGGACGCTGCAGCGCCGGCTCCGCGAACACAGGGCCCTTCACGGCTTGTACGGGGCTAATTCAAAGTGCCCATTTGACCAGATGGGTCAACAGACGCTCGGCGCTGAAACTGGGATGATTTGGGACAACTTCGGAAAGGGGCTTGATTCAAGCCAAGTGTCGCAGAGGCGTCAGGATATCCTGCAATTCTCCGAGCTCACTCTAGGATTGCCAAGGATTCCCAGTTCAGAAGCTGTGAGGCCGCAGATCATAAATTTTCGCGGTGGCCCAGCTTCCTCAGCGGACTTAGTCGCTTGGCGTCTATACAAGACCAGTCGCGGTCGAGATCACCTTCTCACCGTCGGAAAGACGGTAACTTCCTTCCTGGCAGGGCACATACCTCACACTAACCTTACAATAAATGAATGTTACACTCCCATATGATCACGCCATCATCACACAGCACCTGTATAATCGCAATCCAGCACCCATGACCCGCTGAGGAACATTCCACTGACCTTCGCAGACGGTCAAAGCGGTCTGAGGCCAAAGAGTAGGTCTCCCGACGACCGTAAGCGTCCAGATCGACACTGGGGGCGAAACGAGTGACTGTGAGTGTCTTCAGCATAGGGTTCTGAGGTATTCGACGCCCTTTGGGACGACAGCCGAGACGGAGGTTAGCTTGAACAGTTCGCACCTGCGGTGGCGTACCGACAGGGGTCCTGAATTACGTACGCTCGCCCTGCGTTACTTGTTCTTGTTCTTCGCCATAGCAGTGGTAGCCTGCGAGGATGCCGATTCCCTTAGCAACACCGAGGAGCCTGAGGCTGAGAACACCGCCGAGTCCGAGTCTACCGAGGAGTCGGTATCCATGTCCCCAGAATCAATGGAGGATGAGCCTTCGGGCGACGCTGAATTGGAAGTGCATGCCGATTTCACCTGGCAGGACGCGTTCGATACCTTCTCTGATTCCGCACAGGCCTGCATTCAAGAAGGAATTGGGCAAGATCAATTGGCCTCCGTATTGAAACGCTTAGTCTTGGAAGGAGATGACACAACGCCCTGGCAGGTGACTATTTTCCGATGCCTGGAACCAGACGTAGCACGCAGCTTTTTCGTCGCTATCCTTACGGCCGGAAACCAGCAAGGCGGACTGGATGTGACGAAGAGCATAAGAGCGTGCTGGTCGGAGATGTTCTCTGTCGTTAGTGTGGCGGATGTGATGGAGGCCTCCTTGCCCGAAAACACGCAAGCTAACCCCACTTTCCTAAACGAGGTCTTCGGCCAGATATCGACCTGCATACAAACTGCGATGGACCCGCGGACAATGTCATTCCTGTCGGTCAGCGCCGGAGCCAACCACAGCTGCGGACTAACCGACGAGCACCGGATTTCATGTTGGGGAAGAGAGTTCTTTGGTGCGACAAATCCCCCGCCCGGAGAGTACGACATGGTCAGCGCAGGGGCGGATCATAGCTGTGCAGTACGACTCGACGGCTCTGTCGAATGCTGGGGGTGGGACGATGATGGCCAAGCCTCTCCGCCCCCCGGCTCATTCGTGTCGGTCAGCACAGGAGAAAAGCATAGTTGCGGCGTCAAGTCTGACCAGTCGATCGAGTGCTGGGGAAGCAATAGGAATGGTCAATCTGAACCAGCAGCGGGTTCCTTTTCCTCCGTGAGTGCCGGAGCACAACATACCTGCGGCCTGAGACTCAATGGCTCCGTAGAGTGTTGGGGCTTAAATCGAGACTTGCAGGGCAGCGTCACCGGGCAGGCCAGCCCACCTGATGGAGTCTTCGTCGCGGTGAGCGCCGGGGGATCACACTCGTGCGGTGTCAGGACCGACGGTGTCGTCGAGTGCTGGGGCTTCGATGAGGAGGGCATAACAAAACCGCCGTCTGGGTCGTTTGATTCTGTGGACGCCGGGATTGCGCATACATGCGGCGTGAGCAGAGGGGGCAGGGTGGAATGCTGGGGTTACAACAGGGATGGGCAGGCAACTCCGCCCGACGGCCTCTTCTCCTCGGTCAGCGCAGGCGGAGAACACAGTTGCGGAGTAAGGCTCGACGGCTCGGTCGAGTGCTGGGGTGAAGATACGGATGGAAAGGCCCTGGGTATGCAGCCTGATGGGCGAACCCAAACAGTTGCTCCCCTTGAAGCTGAGCCTGTCTCCACACCGGCGCCCACAGCTCCACCTGCGCCCACAGCTCCACCTGCGCCTACCGCTCCACCTGCGCCTACCGCTCCACCAACACCTACTGAGTCTGGCAAGGCCCGGCAGCAATTCGAAGCGTCCACGCCGCCAGGGTTTATCCGGGTTATCCTGTCTAATCGCGGAACTGTATGGGGAGTCTCTGACAGGTTCACCACCGACTCAACCCTTGGAGACGTTGTTTACATGCTGCTGGGCAGACTAATGGGCTGCGACTTTGCAAACGAGGAGTTGGATCGCGCCAGCATCGTGTACGTCAAGATGGAAAAATTGGGAAACCTGTCCAACTATGAGTCCGCTGAGGTATGTGGGAAGACCAGCAACACATGGGAAACGGGTTGGGAAGGCGCCAAGCTAACCCACCTTCGCCTCTTCGATGAGAGCAGCCTCGCGAACGTCAGGGAGTTCGTCTACGACGAAAGCAGAGAAGAGTATGTTGAGATGTCCGGGGCTTCCAGCCAGTAACTGCTGGAAGACTGCATTGAATTCGTAGAAGTAGATTCGCTAAAGGGTAGTTGACCTCCCACTTGATGTCAGATATTGCGGGCTCCTCCTATGCTGCCCATGACCAAACCAGGACTTCTCCCACCAAAAAGTCTTCCATGCGGTACGCCTTGGCCCACTGGACGGTAGTCGAATCTTTGGAACCTGACGCTCATCCAAGTGAATTGCCTGCCCATCTAGTCTGACTGCGATGTGAGAGGCCAATGCCGGCTCGCAGTGCATGAATCCATCCACCAAAGTTGGAAGGGAATTCCTGAGACTACTTCGGAAGCCTCACCACTTGGCTATCTCTTGCTCTGCTCACTCCCAATGCTCTACCTGATCCGGTGTTAGACAGAAGCTCATCTATTGCCAGCACAGGCAAGGGCTGTGATCTCCCGCCGTCGCCTCGGAGCAGCGCCGGGTGAAACTCGCAGGATTGTTTCGCTTGGCAACTCTAATGATGACTTAGACGAACGGGCCATGCCTCTCGCGCGTTAGAAGAGCAGTAGTTTGCGATTGAAGGCGCATTTCCAAAATAGTCCATGGCTTCTGGATGGGCTTGCGAGACACTCATTGCTAGGCCACTTAGCAGTACGCAATTGGGGCTGCTTCAATGGTCACTCGAACTTTTGCAGAAAGAGAACGCTCACAAGGGTAGCCAAGGGGGCGATGAGTCCATTCATTCGATCTTGTGGCTAACTCCAACACTTCGTCGGTCAAGCTACTGAATAGGGCTTCCACGTTGCCGCCCCCGTCCTGAAAGATGACCAATACCCTGATGCGTTTGCCGATGTCACTTTCTGCCAGAGTGTAGCTTCGTCCGCTGAAGTCTTCGTTTCGCGTAAAGCTCTCTCCATCGAAGCTGTACCATTGGTAGAGGAACTGCGCTCCGTCCATACCGTCGGCGTCAGATATGCCCGAGGTGCTAACGGTCAGGGTCTCGCCGACTTTGGCGTCGCCGCCGATTGTTGGCTGGCCTGATGCTGGTGTGTTCGTCTGCGTCGCTTCCACGGGAGCCGTCGCCTGACTGGTGACCGACTCAACATTGCCGGCGTCGTCCGTGAAAGTGACCGTCACTTTGATCTGTTGGCCTTCGTCATCGGCGGACAGGATGTAACTGGAGCCCGTGGCGCCGTTGATCTCCCTCCCGCCGGATACCCACTGGTACGTGAAGGCCGCATTCACCATTCCATCATCATCAGATATGCCTGAGGTACTGACGATCAGGGTCTCGCCGACTTTGGCGTCGCCCGTGATTGTCGGACGGCCTGAAGCTGGTGTGTTCGTCTGCGTCGCTTCCACGGGAGCCGTCGCCTGACTGGTGACCGACTCAACATTGCCGGCGTCGTCCGTGAAGGTGACCGTCACTTTGATTTGTTGGCCTTCCTCATCGGCGGTCAGAATGTAGCTGGAGCCCGTGGCGCCGTTGATCTCCCTCCCGCCGGATACCCACTGGTACGTGAAGGCCGCATTTTGCATCCCATCATCATCAGATATGCCCGAGGTGCTAACGATCAGGGTCTCGCCGACTTTGGCGTCACCGCTGATTGTTGGCTGGCCTGATGCTGGTGTGTTCGTCTGCGTCGCTTCCACGGGAGCCGTCGCCTGACTGGTGACCGACTCAACATTGCCGGCGTCGTCCGTGAAGGAAATCCTTACTCTGAGCTCTTTGCCAACATCGCCTGAGACAACAGTGTAGGCGGATGCATTCGCGCCTGTGATCGCCTCGTTGTTCGCTAGCCACAGGTAGGAGAAGACAGCAGTTGTGAGGCCGTCGTCGTCCTCAATCCCTCCAGTGGTGGCCGTCAACGTTTGTCCTACTGTTGGAGAACCTGAAATGCCCGGCGCCCCGGTTGCAGGGCTGTTGACAGGATCAGCGTTACGACTCTGAGAGGGTGGGATGATCACAGCGAAACTGGTCAAAGATTCCTCGTTGCCAGCGTCGTCGGTGAAGGTGACGTTCACTTTGAGGGCCATGCCCTCATCCTCGGAGCTCACAGTGTACGTCTTGCCCGTCGCTCCATTGATTTCGGCGTCCGTTGCCGTTACCAGATCATTGCGAATCCACTGGTATGAAAAGACGACCCCAGACAGCCCGTCTTGGTCGTGAATTCCTGTCGTGGTCGCTCTTAGCACCTGCCCAGTCTGTGGCATTCCTTCAATTGCTGGTCCGCCGGAGGCCGGGTTGTTGGACATCAGGTTCTGGGAGCCGGGGATGGTTAGTTCAGGCTGGTTGCTGAGGCGCCGCTCTCCACTGCCGCAGGGAGCGCCCTGGGCGTCACATGCCCGATCTGCGGGAAGAGTAATCCTCACGTCGTACGTGGAGGCCGGCTCCAACACAATCTCCCAGAGAGTAGAGTCACCGTCGAGCCACCACGCACTGACTACCCTGCCGCCCTCCACGTGAAGGAGGTGGGCGTGATTGCGTCCGATGTCGACCCGAACCGGCTCACTGAACTCGATCTGGAATATGGCCTCGGTGCCGGGGCCGCCATGGGATGCCGGCACGGCCGTGAACTCCGCGCTGACCGGCTCCAACTGCCCTGGGTCAGTCTCGTTCCGGGCTGCTGAGGGCGGCTCGCCGAAGTCACATGAGTAGGCGTAGTTGCCCGCGGTGTCCCTGATTGCCGGCGAACCGGAGGGCGGCGTCACGTACCGGAATTCGACCTCATCGGAGGCCCTAATGGCCCGCTTGGCCGGTTCCTCCAATGTAAGCACCACCGACCTGCCGGATATCGATACGCCTGAAACGTCTCTGGGGCCGCCGTTTACCAGCACCCGGAATGACTCGTGGCTGGGGACTGAACTGCCGTCCAGCGTACGCTCGTATCTGATGGTCAGTTGGTCCCCGTTCACCACGGTGTCGACGATGTCGAGCGAGCGCTCCTGGGGCATGCCGAAGTGTTCGTCGGACGGCTCGCTGTCCCCCACCCCGTTCACTGCGATGACGCGCAATGTGTACGATGTGTAGTTGCTGAGCCCGGTGATCATGTGGAAGACCTGGGTGACTCCACTACCAGATTGCTGGACGATGGCCTCCTCGACGGCACTCGGGTTGCTCCAGCCCTCCGTCTCCAGCTTCCACTGAAGCTTATAGTGTGTGATATCCGAGTTGCCGTCCTTGAGGGGTCGCTTCCATATCGTGACGAGACTGCCATCGCCAGGAATGACCCGCAGGTACCTGGGCGCCATCGATATAGAAACCGGCGGCTCGGGGCGTTCGCTGACCGGGTCCTCGGCGATCATGATTTCGTATGTGTTTCCGTCGGTCCAGTCGGCGTAGAGGTCCTGCAACTTCGGGTGATGCCAAATGAACCTGTTTCCGGATCCGTTCCCTGCCATGGCTTCGCTGAAAGGCAAGGCGATACCCTCTATGTACAGGGTCCAGTCTCGCTGATGGTCCGGATCGACCCTCAGCTTCAGTTCGCCTTCCACGACCTCCTTGAGATATATGGAGAACGTCGAATATTCCGGGATCCGGCCGGGAGAACCAGGACCGACGTCGGGATGCATGCCAGGGGTCGTGAACATGCTCCAGACCTGGTATTCCTTGCCCCGGAAGGCAAAGCGACTGTCGCTCAGGCTCGCGTAGCGGAGATAGGGTTCCTGCGTAGTGTGGAAACCAAGGCCCAAGCCGATCCGCTCCCAGTCTCTTGATGCAGAGTCGGCGAACTCCACGGCGGCGCACCAGACGGCTGATTCGCAAGTCGGCACCTCCATGTTCATCAGCTCTACCGTGGTAACCGACGGCGACCCCGCGGCCACTCCAGCCGGGAGCATGCCGAACTCGAGCTTGACGCTCTCTCCGTCGTCCTCTACCTGGTCGTCGTAGGCCATGACGATGAAGGACTTCTGGATGTCGCCGGAGGCGAAAGTCACGTTGGAGGGAACGCCGGTCCAGTCGGCGCTGGTGGCGCCGTTCATGCCGGTCGAGGTGATTGGAACGACGATCTCGAGCGGCGCCGGGCTGTCCAGCTTGACGATAACCCGGGCTCCCACGCCGCCCTCGTAGGCTTGGTAGCTGGAGGCTCCGAAGGACACGTGGACGGAGTCGACTATGGTGACGTCGGCTTGGGTATTGGTCCCTTCGGTGAGTCCTGTCAGAAGAGTCCCGAATCCCAGGGTGAGTTTCTCGTCGCTCTCGTCCTGGTCGTCCTGTACGGCGGTGATAACGAAGGATTTCTCGGTGTCACCGGTCTCGAAGTCCAGGCTGGCCGGAACTCCCGAGTAGTCATTAGTGGTCAACCCGGTGCCGGAGGTGGCGTTCAAAGGCAGGCTGAAATCCGCCAGGGGTGCTGCGCTCAGGGTCACCTTGACGGTTACGGTGCCGCCTTCCTGGGCGGTGTAGGATGCCTCCTCAAAGCTGACGGCAATGTCCGGCTCTCCTTCGCCGACGATTTCCCTGTTCCCGCCAACCCTGCCTCCATCGTCGTCGATGATGCTAATCACGGTCTCGCTGGTTGTGCCTGCCGACGTCCCCGTTGGCAGGGTGTCGAAGCCGAGCCTCACCGATTCGTCGTTGTCGTCCTCCTCGTCGTGGCCGGCGGAAAAGACGATGGTCTTTTCGGTTTCCCCACTGTTGAACACGACGCTGGAAGGGACGCTGTAGTCAGCGTCGCTGGCCCCGTCCTGGTTGGTCTTGGTGATGGCTATAGTGATCGTTCGCTCAGGGTCGGCGCTCAGGCTGACCTTGATGGAGGCCTTGTTTTCCTCCACCTCCGTGGTGGATGTATCGTCGCTCTCCATCACGCTGTAGGTAGCGTGCTGGAAGCTGACCGTTACCTGGGGAACGTCGTCGTCGGTGATGGAAACAATCGCCTGGGACGGACCGGTGGAATTGACCCTTGGAGGAAGGGCGCCGAAAGTTAGTTTCACACTTTCGTTGTCGTCGTTGGCTGTGTCCTGGGTGGCTTCGAAGTCAAAAGTCTTCTCGGTGTCGCCGCTGTTGAAGACGATGCTGGCAGGGATCCCGGAGTAGTCGCTGGAAGAAGCACCGTTCAGATTGGTGACCGTTATGGGTACCTCCACGGTTCTTTCCGGATCGGCGCTGAGCTTTACCTTCACCATTTCGCTGCTGCCTTCCGCGACGGTGTAGGCAGCCTGCTCGAAGCTGACGGTGACGCTGGGCACGTCGTCGTCCGTGATGGAAATGATGGTCTCGTCCGTGGTGCCCGCAGAAACCCTTGTCGGCAGATTTTGGAAGCCGAGCTTCACGCTCTCGCCGTCGTCGTCAATCGTGTCCTGAGTTGCCGAGAAGGTGAAAGTCTTCTCTGTTTCGCCGCTGTTGAACACGACGTTCCCGGGCACATTGGAGTAGTCGGAGCTCGAGGCGCCGCCCTGGTTTGTAATGGTGAGGGGTATAGTCACCGTCCGCTCGGGATCGGCGTCTAGCTTCACCTTCACCGTCTCGCTGCTGCCCTCGGCAACTGTGTATGAGGCCTGCTCGAAGCTGACGGTTACACTGGGCACATCGTCGTCTGTGATAGATATGGTCGTCCCGCTGTATGTCCCTGCCGAAACCTGTTCCGGCAGAGTCCCAAAGCTGACTCTCACGCTCTCCCCGTCGTCATTAACATTGTCGGAAGCCGCCGTGAAGGCGAAGGTCTTCTCCGTCTCCCCGCTGTTGAACACGACGTTCCCGGGCACGTTGGAGTAGTCCTGGGCAGAGGCCCCGCCCTGGTTGACCTTGAGCAACGGAATGGACACCGTACGCTCAGGGTCGGCTGAGAGGACCACCTTGATCATTTCGCTGCTGCCCTCGGCGACGGTGTAGGCAGACTGCTCGAAGCTGACGGTGACGCTGGGCACGTCGTCGTCCGTGATGGAAATGATGGTCTCGTCCGTGGTGCCCGCAGAAACCCTTGTCGGCAGGTTCTGGAAGCCCAGCCTCACTCTCTCGCCGTCGTCGTCAATCGTGTCCTGAGTTGCCGAGAAGGTGAAAGTCTTCACTGTTTCGCCGCTGTTGAACACGACGTTGCCGGGCACATTGGAGTAGTCGGAGGCGGTAGCGCCGCCCTGGTTTGTAATGGTGAGGGGTATAGTCACCGTCCGCTCGGGATCGGCGTCTAGCTTCACCTTCACCGTCTCGCTGTTGCCCTCGGCAACTGTGTATGAGTCCTGCTCGAAGCTGACAGTGACGCTGGGCACGTCGTCGTCCGTGATAGATATGGTCGTCTCATCCGTGGAGCCCACGCTCACGCCGGTTGGCAGGGAGTTTCCGAACCCCAGCTTCACTCTCTCCCCGTCGTCGTCTACCGTGTCGTCGGCGGCCTCGAAGTCAAACGTCTTCTCGGTGTCGCCGCTATTGAATACGACGCTGCTCGGGACGCTGTAGTCGGAGGCACTGGCGCCGCCCTGGTTGGTCCTGGTCAGAGGAATGGTGACCGACCGCTCAGGATCGGCGCTCAGGACCACCCTGACAGTGACGTCGTTGCCCTCTGCAACGGTATATGAGTCCTGCTCGAAACTGACCGTGACCGAAGTCACGTCGTCGTCGGTGATGGAAACAACCGCCTGGGACGGGCTGGTGGAAGATACCCTCGGAGGGAGGGTGCCGAAATTGAGCCGCACTCTCTCCCCATCATCGTCCTCCATATCGTCCGTTGCGGAGAAGGTTAGAGTCTTTTCCGTATCACCGCTGTTGAATACGACGGTCTGAGGTACGATCGAGTAGTCACTCGAAGAAGCGCCGTCCATGTTTGTTATGGAGATCGGCACCTCGACCGTCCGCTCCGGTTCAGCTGAGAGGACCACCTTGATCGTTTCGCTGCTGCCCTCGGCGACGGTGTAGGCAGACTGCTCGAAGCTGACGGTGACGCTGGGCACATCATCATCGGTGATGGAGACGGTTGACTCGTTGATCGTACCTGCGCTTACTCCAGCTGGCAGGGTATCGAAGCCCAGCTTTACCGACTCGCCGTCGTCGTCCGCCGTATCCTGCGTTGCAGAGAAGCTGAACGTCTTCTCCGTGTCGCCGCTGTTGAACACGACGTTGCCGGGCACAATGGAGTAGTCAGAATTCGAAGCGCCGCCCTGGTTGGTCTTGGTCAGCGGAACCGTCACCGTCCGCTCGGGGTCGACATCCAGCTTCACCTTCACCGTGACCGAGTTGCCCTCAGCAACTGTGTATGAGTTCTGCTCAAAGCTGACGGTTACACTGGGCACATCGTCGTCCGCAATTGATATGGTCGACTCGTTGATCGTACCTACGCTTACTCCCGGTGGCAGGGTGTCGAAGCCTAGCTTTACCGATTCACCGTCGTCGTCCGCCGTATCCTGCGTTGCAGAGAAGCTGAAGGTCTTCTCCGTATCGCCACTGTCGAAAACGACGCTGCTAGGCACGCTGTAGTCGGACGCGGTAGCGCCGCCCTGGTTGGTCTTGGTCAGAGGGATGGTCACCGTCCTTTCGGGATCGGCGCTCAGGACCACCTTGACGAAAATGGTGTTGCCCTCACCAACCGTGTAGGAGGTCTCCTCGAAACTCACCGTGACCGAAGGCACTTCGTCGTCAGTGATGGAGACGGTAGTTGCACTGTGGGTCCCTGCCGAAACCTGATCCGGTAGGGTTCCGAAGCTGACTTTGACGCTCTCGCCATCGTCGTTAGCCGCGTCGTCGATGGCTTCGAAGTCAAAAGTCTTCTCGGTGTCGCCGCTGTTGAACACAACGCTTTGGGGCACACCCGAGTAGTCGGACGAATCTGCCCCTCCCTGGTTGACCCTGAGCAACGGGATGGTCACCGTCCGCTCCGGGTCGGCTGAGAGGGTCACCTTGACCTCGACGGTGTCGCCCTCCGCCACCGTATACGAGGTCTGCTCAAAACTGACCGTCACCGATGGCACGTCGTCGTCGGTGATGGAGACTGTGGCCGATGCCGGACTTCCGGTCGTGATGCGTGCCGGGAGGGACGACCCAAAGCCCAGCCTCACGCTCTCGCCGTCGTCGTCAACGTCATCCGGGGAAGCCTGGAACGTGATTTGCTTCTCAGTGTCCCCGGCGTTGAAGACGACGCTGTTGGGGACGCTGTAGTCGGAGGCGGAAGCGCCGCCCTGCCCAGTGGCGGTGATGGGAATGGAGACGGTGCGTTCAGGGTCTGCGCTGAGCTTGACGGTCACCGACACCTCGTCTTCCGTGGTGCTGGGGGTGTTCGAGTCGTCACTCTCTGCGACCGTGTAGGACGCCGCTCCGAAGCTGACCGTCACCGCCGGGTGATCGTTGTCGTCTATGCTCACCGTGGCCTGGGAGATGCTGCCGGGGTTTACCTCGGTCGGCAGGTTGCCGAAACTCAGCCTGACTTTCTCTCCGTCGTCGTCCAACGAGTCGTCGATGGCCGAGAAGTTGATCGTCTTCTCGGTATCGTTCGCGCCGAAGCTCAGTGTCGTCGGCGCTCCCAAGAAGTCGGTAGACCCCAACCCGCCCAGGTATGTAGCGCTCACCGGGACGTCCACCGACCTCTCGGGCTGGGCCGAAAGGATCACCTTGACGATGACGCTGTCGCCTTCGGCAACGGTGTAGGAAGGCTGCTCGAAACTCACCGTGACGGTCGGCACGTCGTCGTCGGTAATTGAGACCACCGCCTGGGAAGGGCTGGTGGAAGTCACCCCCGGAGGAAGGGTCCCGAAGGTGAGTTTCACACGTTCGCCGTCGTCGTCCACGGTGTCCTGGATGGCTTCGAAGTCAATCGTCTTCTCCGTATCGCCGCTGTTGAAGACGACCTTTTCGGGCACTCCTGAAAAGTCAGCGTTTGAAGCCCCGTCCATGGTGGTGACCGTGATGGGCACCTCGACGGTTCTCTCCGGGTCGGCGCTCAGCTTCACCTTCACATTGCCGCTGCTGCCCTCGGCGACTGTGTAGGTCGGCGAACCGAAGCTGACCGTTACCGGCACATCATCATCGTCGGTGACATCCACAGACACGTCGCTGACGGATACTCCGTCATACTTCGTGTCCGTGCTAGCCGCAGTGTGAGTGACCGTGCCGTCCTCGTCGTCGTGGCCGCTGTCCTGCGACGCCGTCACCGTCACGGTCTGGGCCGTGTCCCAGTTGGTCGGAGTGAAGGTCAGCTCTGCGGGCTCCGCGGTCACGTCGGTGTTGGACGGGTCATTGACCGTGATGGTAACGCTGTGGATAGGCTGACTACCCAGGACCACCGTGTAGGTGTCGGAATCCCCTTCATCTATGTGGAGGGACGTGTCGGAGATCGTCACTCCGGCACCATCGTCGTCTGTGATCGACACCGTCGTCTCGTCCGTGGAGCCCACTGCGACGCCGGTCGGCAGGGATGACCCAAAGCCCAGCTTCACGCTCTCGCCGTCGTCGTCGACGTTATCCGCGGAAGCTTGGAAGGTAATTTCCTTCTCAGTGTCTCCGTCGTTGAAGACGACGCTGTTGGAGACGCTGTAGTCGGAGCTGGACGCGCCACCCTGCCCGGTGGCGGTGACGGGTATTGTCACGGTACGTTCGGGATCAACGTCAAGCTTCACCTTCACCGCGACGCTGTCTCCCTCACCAACCGTGTAGGAGTCCTCCTCGAAGCTGACGGTGACGTTGCGTACGTCGTCGTCTGTGATCGATACGGTAGTCTCGTCAGTGGTCCCTGCGGACACGCTCGTCGGCAGGTTTTGGAAGCCTAACCTCACGCTCTCGCCATCGTCGTTATCCGTATCCTGAGTTGCCGAGAAGCTGACCGTCTTCTCGGTGTCGCCGCTGTTGAAGACGACGCTGCTCGGGACGCTGTAGTCGGAGGTGGTAGCGCCGTCCTGCCCGGTGGCGGTGATAGGAATGGTCACGGTACGCTCAGGGTCAGCGCTCAGCTTCACCTTCACCGTGACGGAGTTGCCCTCACCAACCGTGTAGGAGGGTTGCTCGAAACTCACAGCGACCGATGGAACGTCGTCGTCCGTGATGGAGACGACCGCCTGGGACGGGCTCGCGGAATTCACTCTTGCGGGGAGCCCACCGAAGGTGAGTCTCACTCTCTCCCCATCATCGTCCTCCATATCGTCCGTTGCAGAGAAGGAGAAGGTCTTCTCCGTGTCGCCGCTGTTGAACACGACAGTCTGCGGGACAATCGAGTAGTCGCTCGGAGAAGCCCCATCCATGTCCGTTGCGGAAATCGGGACCTCGACCGTGCGCTCCGGATCGGCGCTCAGCTTCACCTTCACCGCTTCGCTGCTGCCCTCGGCGACGGTGTACGCAGTCTGTTCAAAGCTGACGGTGACGCTGGGCACATCATCGTCTGTGATGGAAACGGTCGACTCGTTGATCGTACCAGCGCTTACTCCAGCAGGCACGGTGTCGAAGCCCAGCTTTACCGACTCGCCGTCGTCGTCGGCTGTATCCTGAGTTGCCGAGAAGCTGAACGTCTTCTCCGTGTCGCCGCTGTTGAACACGACGTTGCCGGGCACATTGGAGTAGTCAGAATTCGAAGCGCCGCCTTGGTTGGTCTTGGTCAGAGGGATGGTGACTGTGCGCTCCGGATCGGCGCTCAGCTTCACCTTCACAGTGACTGAGTCGCCCTCCGCCACCGTGTAGGAGGGCTGTTCGAAGCTGACTGTGACGCTGGGCACGTCGTCGTCGGTGATGGATATGGTCGTCTCGTCGGTGGAGCCCACGGTCACGCCTGTAGGGAGGGATGACCCGAAGCCGAGCTTCACGCTCTCTCCGTCGTCGTTTACCGTGTCGTCGGTGGCCTCGAAGTCAAACGTCTTCTCGGTGTCGCCGCTGTCGAAGACGACGCTGCTCGGTGCGCTGTAGTCGGAGGCACTGGCGCCGCCCTGGTTGGTCTTGGTCAGAGGGATGGTGACCGACCGCTCAGGATCGGCGCTCAGGACCACCTTGAGGACAACGGTATTGCCCTCAGCAACGGTGTAGGAAGACTCATCGAAGCTGACTGTGACGTTGGGCACGTCGTCGTCGGTGATGGAGACCGTGGTCCCGCTGTAGGTTCCTGCCGAAACCTGGTCCGGCAGGTTCCCGAAGCTGACTTTGACGCTCTCGCCGTCGTCGTTGTCGGCGTCGGAAGCCGCTGTGAAGGTGAAGGTCTTCTGCGTGTCACCGGTGTTGAACTCGATCTCAGTGGGAACGTTGGAGTAGTCAGAGGAACTTGCTCCTCCCTGGTTGACCTTGAGCAACGGGATGGTCACCGTCCGCTCCGGGTCGGCTGAGAGGGTCACCTTGACCATGACGCTGCTACCCTCGCCGACCGTGTAGGAAGGCTGTTCGAAGCTTGCCCTGACCGTGGGCACATCGTCGTCCGTAATCGAGACGGTGGTCTCTGCCGGAGTCCCCTCTGTGATGCGGGTGGGGAGGGTTGCACCGAAGCCCAGCTCCACGCCTTCGCCGTCGTCGTCAACGTTGTCCGGGGAAGCCTGGAACGTGATCTGCTTCTCGGTGTCCCCGGCATTGAATACGACGCTGGTGGGGACGCTGTAGTCGGAAGCCGTAGCGCCGCCCTGCCCGGTGGCGGTGATGGGGATGGAGACGGTGCGTTCAGGGTCGGCGCTGAGCCTGATGGTCACCGACACCTCGTTTTCCGTGACGTTGGTGGTGCTCGAGTCGTCACTCTCGGCGACCGTGTAGCTGGCCGAGGCGAAACTGACCGTCACCTGGGGGTGATCGTTGTCGTCTATGCTCACCGTGGCCTGGGAGATGGTGCCGGGGTTTACCTGGGTCGGCAGGTTGACGAAACTCAGCCTGACTTTCTCTCCGTCGTCATCCAACGAGTCGTCGGTGGCCGAAAAGTTGATCGTCTTCTCGGTATCGTTCGCGCCGAAGTTCAGGGTCGTCGGCGCTCCCAAGAAGTCGGTAGACCCCACGCCATGCAAGTATGTAGCGCCCACCTGGACGTCCACCGCCCTCTCGGGCTGGGCCGAGAGAATCACCTTGATGATGACGCTGTCGCCCTCGGCAACGGCGTAGGAAGCCTGCTCGAAACTCACGGTTACCGTCGGCACGTCGTCGTCGGTGATGGAGACGACTGCCTGGGATGGGCTGGTGGAAGATACCCCCGGAGGCAGGGTCCCGAAAGTCAGTCTCACACGTTCCCCATCGTCGTCCACCGTGTCCTGGATGGCCTCGAAGTCAAACGTCTTCTCGGTGTCGCCGCTGTCGAACACGACGTTCCCGGGCACTCCCGAAAAGTCGGCGGATTCGGCCCCATCCATGGTGGTGACCGTGATGGGCACCTCGACGGTTCTTTCCGGATCGGCGCTCAGCTTCACCTTCACCGTGACGGTGTTGCCCTCGGCGACTGTGTACGACGCCGATCCGAAGGTGACTGTTACCGGCACGTCCTCATCGTCGGTCACGTTCACCAATACGCTGCCGACGGATGTTCCGTCATACTTCGTGTCGGTACTCGCGGCAGTGTGAGTGACCGTGCCGTCCTCGTCGTCGTGGCCGCTGTCCTGCGACGCCGTTACCGTGACGGTCTGGGCCGTGTCCCAGTCGGTCGGGGTGAAGGTGAGATCTGCGGGATCGGCGGTCACGTCGGAGTTGGACGGGTCGTTCACCGTGATGGTGACGCTGTGGGTGGGTTGACTGTCCAGGACCACCGTGTAAGTGTCGGAGTCCCCTTCATCTATGTCGAGCGAAGTGTCGGAGACCGTCACCCCCGCAGTGTCGTCGTCCCGTATGGTGAAGGTACCGGTCGGGATCGGGATGCTGGCGTTCTCGGCGTCGGACAGCGTGAGGTTGAACGTCTCGTCTGACTCGTCCACGTCGTCGTCGGCTATCGTCACGGTTACGTTCTTCGTGGTGTCTCCGGGTGAGAACGTGAGTGTCCCGCTGGCCGCCGTGTAGTCGGATCCCGACGTAGCCGTCCCGCCACCGGTGGCGTAGTCCGCCTTCACGGTCTGCAGGCTCGAGGGGTTGAGAGTCACCGTGAAGGTGAAGCTTCCCGCGTCCTCGTCTTCCTCGCCGGAGCTGACGGTGAGTTGGGGCTGGCTGCCCTGGGGGGCCTGCCAGTTCACCGTGACGCTGTCAGAGCCTGAAGTCACGCCGCCCAGGGTGGCGGTGGCCTCGTTGGTGACCTTCCCGGCGTCCACGTCGGCCTGGGTCGTCGTGTACGAGCCCGTACACGTCAGGAACGCCCCGGGCGCAATCCCGCCACCGGGTACCGCAGGGCACGTGATGTTGGCCGACGCTATCTTGTCGTCGTCGATCTCCAGGGTCCCCGACAGGCTGACGGTGCCGGTGTTGGTGACCTTGTAGCTGTATGAGATGCTCTCGCCGGTCCCGGCGAAGCCGTCGGCCGTGGTCGTCTTCTCCAACTCCAGGTCCTCCACCTGGTCCACCGCGGTCTGCCGGGTCACGGTCTTGTCCGCGACTCCATCAGCTGTGGCCGTGGCGGTGTTGGAAACCGTGCCCGCCTCCACGTCCGCCTGGACGATCGTGTAGGTGACCGCGGAGGTGCAGGTTGCTCCGATGGGCAGAGAAGCGCAGTCGGTGCCGCCGGTGTTGATGAGGGCGTCCTTCACATTGACGTTCTCCAGCGGGACGTTCCCTGTGTTGGTCGCAACCGCCGAATAGCGCAGCGTGTCGCCAAGGTTCACCTTGCCGTCGACGTCGGTGTCTCCGTGCGTTGGAGGCTCCATCGTGAGCGTGAAGTCGGGGGTCGGGGTGTCGTCATCTGTCACGGTCACGGCCACGCTGCCGGCGGCAACACCGTCGTAGTCGGTGTCAGCGGTCGAACTTACCGTGTGCGTGACCGTGACCTCCTCTTCGTCCACCGCGTCGTCGTCCTGCTCCGCCGTCGCCTTCACCGTCTGCTCCGTGTTCCAATTGCTGGACGTGAAGGTGAGCGTGGTCTTATCAAGGGTCAGGTCGGTGTCGGTAATGCCCCCTACCGTCACCGTCACATCCCCGACCGGCTCGGTGTCCAGGACTACCGTGTAGGTGTCGAAGTCTCCCTCTTCTAATTCGAGGGAGGTCTCCGATATCGTCACTCCGGCGGTATCCTCGTCCGTCACCGTGACGGCCACGCTGCCGGCGGCCAGACCGTCGTACTGAGTGTCAGCGGTCGAACTGACGGTGTGGGTGATCGTGACCACCTCTTCGTCCACCGCGTCATCGTCCTGGTCCGCCGTCACCCTAACTGTCTGCGCCGTGCCCCAGTTGTTGGTGGTGAAGGTGAGAGTGGTCTTGTCGAGTGTCAGTTCGGCATCGGCAATCCCCCCTATGGTCACCGTCACATCCCCGACCGGCTCCGTGTCCAGGACGACCGTGTAGTCGTCGAAGTCTCCTTCTTCTATTTCGAGGGAGGTCTCCGATATCGTCACCCCGGCGGTGTCGTCGTCCGTGATCGTGACCGGCACGTTGTCAGCGGTCAGACCGTCGTAATTGGCGTCGACGCTCGAACTGACGGTGTGCTTGATGGTGACGACCTCTTCGTCGACCGCGTCGTCATCCTGTCCCGCCGTCACCGTCACCGTCTGCGCCGTGTCCCAGTTTCCGGATGTGAAGGTAAGGGTGGTCTGGTTAAGCGACACGTCTGTTTCGGTGACTCCGTCGATTGTCACCGTGACGTTACCGACCGGCTCGCTGTCCAGGACGACCGTGTAGTCGTCGTCGTCTCCCTCCTCTATATCGAGGGAAGTTTCCGAAATCGTCACCCCGGCGGTGTCGTCGTCCGCAATGACAACGGTCGTCTCTGCCACACTTCCTTCGCTCACGCCCGCCGGCAAAGAACTGTCGAAGTTCAGCAGCACCGACTCTCCGTCGTCGTCTATGTCGTCCTGGGTGGCGGAGAACGCGAAGCTCTTTTCCGTTTCTCCGGCGTCGAAAGTGATTTCCAGGGGCACGTTGGAGTAGTCTGCGGAGGACGCTCCGTCCTGCTCGGTCACTTTGATTGGGATGATCACCGTCCGCTCCGGATCGGCGTCCAGGATCACGGTGACGTCCACATTCCCACCCTCGGCGACCGGGTAGGCGGCGGCGCCGAAGCTGACCTTTACATTTGGTACGTCGTCGTCGGTAATACTCACCGTGGCTTCGGCGGTCGTTCCGGCGGTCACCCGGTCGGGCAGGATCCCGAATCCCAACTTGACCGACTCCCCATCGTCGTTCTCGGTGTCCTGGACGGCGGTGAACGTCAGGGTCTTCTCCGTCTCACCGGTGGCGAAGGTGACGTCAGCGGGCACGCCGGAGTAGTCCGCGGCGGTTGCCCCATTCTGCTCTGCGGCGGTTACGGGAATGGTCACCGGCCGCTCCGGGTCCACGCTAAGAGTCAGGGTGACATCCAGGGTCCCGCCTTCGTCAACGGAGTAGGACGCATCCCCGAAACTGACGCCCACCAGGGGAGCGTCGTCGTCCCTGATAGTCACCTCCACGCCGGGCACAGAAAGGTCCCGGTAGTGCGTGTCGGCCGAACTGATCGAATGGGTGATCTGCGCCGGGGGTTCGTCATCACCATCGTCGTCGTGGGCGCCTTCGACGAATACGTACTTCCTGGTCCAGTTCTGAGGGGTGAAGGTGAGCGATCCCGGGTTCACGGTGAACCCCGCATTGGCCGGTACATCGACGGTCACCACGACGTTGGCTGTGGGCTCTGTGGCCAGGGAGATGATGTAGTGTTTTCGCTGCCCTTCCCGAACGGTGAGGGAGGTGATGGGGACCCGCACTGCCGAGGTGTCGTCGTTGGCTATTGTCAGCCGGGTCGAGACCACCGTTAGATCGGGGTTGTCTGACGCCCCTTCGATCGTTACGGTCTCGTCTTCATCCTCGACGTCGTCATCCGTTCCAGACAGGTATAGCGTCGCCGACCCTGTTGACTGGCCCGCCTCGATGCGTAGAGGGGTAAGCAAGTTTGCGATATACGAATGGGACCGTGGCGTGTCGCCCATGTGGGAGACGGTTAAATTCACGTCGGAAGCCAACGTACTGGCACCCTCCAGGGTCGCGATGATTCCCAGGAAATGAACGTTGCTTCCCTCCGACACCGTATCGTTGGCCATGGACAACGTGACGGTGGTTGGCTGCGGGTCGTTGTCTACTATGGTGAGCCGGACTCCATTGACCGGAAGGCCGGGGTCGGAATTTTGGCCGCGGATGGCGACCTGTTCGTCCCCCTCGTAGACGGTGTCTTCGACCGGGGTCAACGTCAGGTTGGCGGTGGCGGAGTACTCGCCGGCAGGGATGGTCAGGGTCGAGGAGTCCCAGGCCGCCGTATAGTCCTCGCCTACGGTGGCGGACACGTCGAGGACGGACATGGCCACATCGGTTTCCACACTTCGAGTCCCACCCCCCAGAAGGGTCGCACGCACCGGAATCGTGACAGAGCCGCTGGCCTCACCGATGGGTCCGGTTGTCGCCAGAAGGGAGATGCTAGAGGGTTCCTGGTCGTCATCGTCGATGACAACATCGGCGGGAGTGACCGTTATGGTGCCGGGGACGGTCCCGGTCACTTCCAGCGTCTCGTCTCCCTCTGCGACATCGTCGTCCAGCACCTTGAGGGTCATGATCACAGTGGCTGACATCTGACCGGCCGGTATGGTCAGCGTGGCCGTGGCCGACTGGTAGTCATCTCCCGCGGTTGCCGTGTCGTCCGCAAGCTCCAGGCTCACGACGGTATCGATCACCCGGGATGACACCCCGGCCAGCGTGCCGGTTACGGTCACCTGCAGGGAGGATGCCGACTCAGCGACGGTGTCCGGATCCACGGTCAGCATGACCTCCCCCGGCTCCACGTCGTTGTCTACGATCTTGACACCCTTGCCGGCCGAACCTGCAAAGACCGTGGACTTGGCTGACAGGCGAGCGACCTCGTCGTCTTCGGATAAAGTGTCGTCAACCGGCGTGAGGGTAATGGTGGCGGTCACACTGGAGTCTCCGGCGGGGATCGTTACGTTGGCGGTCGTGGCTGTGTAGTCCACGCCCAGGATCGCGTTGTTATGTACGCCCGGACGGTCGACCATCTTCACGGTCACCGGCGTGCCGACGGTGAACTGAGTCGTCCCGTCAAGGGATACCGTTACCGTGATGTCGGTCGCCCCCGCGTCCTCGTCAACCTGATTGTGCGAGACGGAAGAGATAGTCAGTCCGGTGGGGGCGGTGTCGTCGTCGGAAATGGTCCCCTCTGCTCTGGTGACTCCCAGGGGGACCATCTCGGCCGGTGTGGAGTTACCGATGGTTGCCTCTTCCAGCACCACCACGAAGGTCTCGGTCCCCTCGACCAGGGTGTCATGGGTGGTCGTCACGGTAAGTGTGGCTGACCTGTCGCCCGCGGGGATGGCTACCGTGCCGCTGGCGGACACGTAGTCCTTGTCCGGGAAGGCGGTCTCGCCTGCGTCCAGCGTGTCGCCAACCTGTTTCGTGGACCAACCCGCCGACACGTCCCGGTCGGAGACCGAGGACAGGGTGATGGTGAAGGTGGCAATGTTCCCTTCGGTCACGCTCGGGGCGTCCGCGATGGACACCGTCAGGGCGTCTTGATCAAGGATTCTAGTTGTGGCGATGTTGTGTGTGGCTGAAATGGACCCTGCTCGCTGATCGGTGGACGCGCTGAATATCTCTAACTTCAGGGTCTCCTCGTTCTCGCTGACGCCGTCCGCCAGCACCGGGAAGGTGATGGTCCCTTTCGACTCGCCCGCGGAAATCTCCAGGACTCCGGCCTTGCCGCTACTGTCGCCGGGCGGGAACGTGATCGCCCCTTTGGGCGCGGAATAGTCGTCCGTGACCGTGGCGGAGCCGGAAGTCTCGAAGGAAACACTGACGTCCCCTGCGGGGACCCCTCCGGTCAGCGTCACCGTAAAGGTGGTGTCGTTACCCTCGGCCACTCTTTCGGCATCGGCGGAGATGGAAGCGGTCAGGGTCTCGTTGTCCCTGATGGATACTCCGAAAGATCCCTCAGTGGGCGAGATGGTGGCTAGCCGCGTATCGTTGGCCACCAGCTCGACGCTGAAGGTCTCCAGGGAGGCTTCGAAGAGATTGTCGTCGACGACATCCACATCGATGAACCCGGTGTTTTGTCCTGGCATGTAGGTGAGTTTTCCGGTTGCCCCCTGGTAGTCCGCCCCCAGGGCCGCGGTACCCGGGACCGTACGCCATCCAACGGCCGGGTTCCTCTCGCTTGCCGTGGTGTCCGGATGGGACAGCTGAACGGTGAATCTCACGGGGCCCAACTGGTCCTCGTTCACGATCGAGTAGGCCCGGCTCACGGACGCGACCAAGGCCTGTTCATCGTCGACGATGGTGCCGACGGCGGCGCCGTCGGACAGGCTGGTGAGGGGCGACCACCGTCGGGCGGCGTACCTGTTGAGGTTCTGAGCAGGTTTGCTGAGCTGCGCCGCGAAGGTCTCGTTCCTCTCATGATACGTGTCGTCCAGCGTGACCACGGAGAAGGTCTTGGTCTGTTCCCCGGCCGCGAAGGTCAGGGTTTCGGTCTTGGCCTCGAAGTCCTGGCCCAGGCTCGTGGCGGTCACGTTGCCGTGGGAGGTGGCTTGGCCGTCCGCGGTGGCAACATCGACGGTCACCTCCTGCGGCGCGGGTCCATTCAGGCTCACGGTAAAGTCCACTTGCCCGGCGGACTCGTCGGCCTGGGCGTCGGCTATTGAGAGTGCCAGGTCGTTGTCGTAGAGGTACAGCGTCCTGTAGGGTGCCCCCTGGTTGTGTGAGTCCGGCGGTCCGATATACACGGGGGTGTAACCCGTGCCCTCCTGAATATTGAAGGTCAGGCTGCCGTCGGCCTCCACAGCGTTGTCGTCCGCTGTGGGCAGGGAGAGCCCGACTGCGGCGACTCCCTGGGCAAAGGTAACGGTCGTCGGCAGCGGGCCCGACATGAAGTCTCCCGTCTGGGTGATGTCCAGGTTGACCGTTATCGCCCCGTTAGCTGCGTCTCCCGCCGTCGCGACACTGAAGCACTCGCCCTGGATGGTGACGTAGCAAACGCCACCGTTGGTTTCCTGGGGGACCAGGCGCCGCAGCGTGACCAACACGTCGTCACCCTCTTCAGTATGGAAAGTGGAGTGGAGGAAGGCGATTCCGTAATCGATGTCATCGTCCAGGATTGTGCCCCGGCCGGTGTCGTCCGCCAGCGTCAACTCCGAGAGGTTGCTGAGGACCACGTTGAATGTTTCGTCTGCTTCGTCCAGCTGGTCGCCCAGCAGGGACACGGTGACCGTCTTCTCGGTCTCGCCGATGGCGAAGTTCAGCGTGCCGCTTGCCGCGGTGAAGTCCACGTCGCTGGTAGCGGCGGTCGTGGACCCGTCTTCCGCCGTGGTCCAGTCCACCGAGGCCGCCTGCTCGTTGTTGGCCCGGTCCAGCGCTACGGTGAACTCGATCGTCCCGTCCGACTCGCCCGCCGAGGCGTCGGAGACGGATATATTCGGCGGAACGTAGTCGTTGTCGGTGACCGCGGTGGTTACGGACAGCACGTACCAGGAGCTGCCGGGATACTCCTTTACGCGGTAGCAGTAGCGGTCGTCCTGGGCGGGGCATGATCCTGGACCCACCCCTGTGTACTGCAGTTCCACTGTGACTCTGCCGTTCGGCTCGTCCACGATGTCGTCTGTAGTCGGCACGCTGAGGGTGACCGTCGCCTGGTTGGCGGCGAAGGTGACCGTCTGGGGGGCGGCGCCGGAGATGTACTCGCCCTCCTGGGTCACCAGGACGTTCACCTGGAGGGGGCGAGTGATTGAGTCGGGCTTGCCCCCGTGACGGTGCAGGGTGAAGGTGGCGTCATCGCCTTCGCTCACGGAAGCCCTGTCCCGCGTGATGCGCACACCCATGAATCTGCTGTAGTACTGGAAGTTGACGCTCGTCGGGGTCCCCACCAGGTACTGGGGATAGTAGCCGCAGTTGGCCGGGTTACTCGGACAGTAGTGGGACGCCAGCTCGAGGGTCCCGCTCCTGCCAAGAGCCCTGGCGTATCCATACGTCCCGATGTCGACCCCGTTTGAGTCCCCCGGCTCGAAACGCCATCCCCTGACTTCCGACCTGGCGGTTGTTTCATCCTGAAGTGGAGCCGGCGAGTGTTTGACATGGGTGATGTCGGCATTCAGAAACAGCCTGCCGGAAACGTCGCCGGTGCGGCTGAAGGGAAGAACGAGGTGGTCGAACCCATCGTAGAATTCGCTAGTCGTCGTGGACCCGGTCACCGTGGGTATATCGTCGTCCCGGACCCAAATGAAGGCCGATGCGTTGTACGGAGCGACGTAGTCGTCGTCCGCGTCGTTGAGGACTGTGGCGTGGTAGGTGCTGTTGCCGTAGCTTAGGCTGTCGTCCTCGGTCGGGCGGGTGATGGTAACTGTCCGTGTCCCGGCCGGGAAGTCTACGGTGATCTCCTCGGTGTCGAAGTGTATGTGGTTCTCCGGGGTGGTGATGCCCCGGGTCGGGTCGTCCAGGTCGGCCTGCGTCACGCGGTACCTGACCCGGTTCAACTCAATTCTGGCCGTTGTCGTGGCATTGCTATTGGGGGCGCTGCGGGTGACCGTGAACGACACCGGCTGACCCTCGTTCACCCAGTTCTGGTTTTTAGTGACCGACACCGAGGGCGTCGCGGCGTCGTTGTCGTAGATGGTGAAGGTGTGTGAGTTGGGCCAGCCGGCGCGGTAATTCGCGCCGTCCACCAGCGTTACGGTCAGCTTGCCGATGTCCTCTGAAGTGGAGTCGTCCTGGGTCGGGATCGTGACTGTGGCGGTTGCTTGTTGTAAAGCGAAGGTCACGGTTTCAGGAATGGTTCCCGCGGTGTAGTCGCCGGTCTCGGTTGTTTCCAGGGTCACCGTGAGGGGACTCCTGCCCGTCCTGGTTAGTTCCAGGGTAATCGACTCTCCCTCGACCACCCGCAGGTCGGGAGTAAGCAGGATGACCGTCTCCAAATTGGTGTCTCGCACCGTCACGGTAACGCTGGACGGCCTGTCTCGCCAGTAGGTCCTGGGTTCTCCGATAGTCGGCGGGTCCAGCAGAGTGGCGGTAACTGTATGGGAGCCATTGCGGGCATCGTCGTCCGTCGTAGTTATCGTGTGCTCCACCGTGGCGTCCCCCGCCGGGAACACGACGGTGTCCTGCCGGT
Organism: Dehalococcoidia bacterium; assembly: GCA_965116985.1. Taxonomy (GTDB): domain Bacteria; phylum Chloroflexota; class Dehalococcoidia; order Lucifugimonadales. The sequence continues at coordinate 2,472,559 of OZ220745.1, forward strand.
TTTCGGCATGGGGAGCGGTCTTGTCGACCTGCAGCCACACGGTCAGCTCGTCGGTCGTGTCGCCGTCGCGGGTCAGAGTCAGGATGACGTCGCTGCCCTCGTCGACGGCCTCCGCCTGGGCTTCCAGCGTGACCACCGACTCGTCGTCTTCGATGACCCCGTGATGGATGAGGTTGGCTACACCGTCCTGGAGGGCGGCATTGACGGGGTGTGACAGGACGATGTGGAAGCGTTCCTTGTATCCGGCGATTGAGTTCTGCAGGATCTCCACCGGAATGGTGGCGCTGGTCTCACCGGGGGCGAAGGTAAGTGTTCCCGTAGTCTGGGTGACGCTGAGGCCATCGCCGGTGAAGTGGTCGTGGACGCTGTAATCAACGGTTGTGGTCATAAGAGAGGGCAAGGCCGTGAGCATGTCCACCCAGATGTCGATGGTACCGTCTCCCTCGCTGACGGTGGTGCTCGTGTCGCGGAATCCCAGCACCGGCAGGGGGTCACTGTTCCGGACGATGATGGTCGCAGATGGGTACGCCCCGTTGATCTCATAGGCGTCGTCCGCGAGCAAGTCGACCGTAAACTCCGCATCACCGTCGTAGCCGTCGTTGCGGTGGGTGATGTAGCCTGGGGTTATGTTCCCAGACCCTGCGGGAATGGTGAGGGTCTGGTTTCCCAGGGTCGAATCGTAGACGGCATTGCCGTTCTCGGAGTGGTTCACCTTCACCTGCAGGGGCTCCCCGATGTGCCCGTTGTGAGAGACTCGGTAGTGGAGAATGTTCCCCTCGTCGATGCTGCTCCTGAACGCTTCCACGCTGACCACGTACGGGTCGTTGTCCAGTATGGTGCCGGTGACGGTGGCGGTGCTGGACGGCGTCCAGAACTCGGGTCTCCCGGGCTGAAGCGTTGCCGTGTAGTGGTGGTCCGGGCCCTTGTAGCTGTCGTCGGGCTGACTGTACCTGAAAGTTAACAGCGACATGCCCGCGTCCATGCCGAACACATGGTATTGCTCATCACCCACCGGCCCGGCCGTGATGGGGATCTCCAGGGGGTTCTTGTCCTCGCCGATGCGCCTGATTTCAAGGACCAGGTCGTCGCCCTCGTTCACCTCGGCGTGGTTGAAGGCGATCGACACCTGCGGCGCCACGTCGTTGTCGGCCACTTGCACGGTCAGCGAAGTGGAGCCCACGATGTCATAGTGCGGCTCCTGTGCCACGGTGAAGGTGAAGGCGTTCTCCGGGATGTCTCGCCAGTCGTCCGGAGGCGTGATCGCTATCTCCTTGGTCACTTCGCCGGGAGCGAAAACCACGCTGGACGGGACCTCAACCGCCTCCGAAGCAACATTGCCCGCAAGGAAACCACCGGGGTCGTCCACCGACACTCCCACTAACAACTCTTCCGTGACGTTGTTGGTCCTTGTCAGGGTGAAGGTGGCGGTGTCGCCCTCCGTGATGCTGGTGTCGTCCACCGAGAGGGCGATGGTGGGCCGGTCGTCGTCCAGAATCGTTACCGTCTTCGTTGAGAGAAGCAATATCCGGTCTGACAACGAAGAGGGAACGAGGAGACCGGCCATGAGAGTATCCCGAGGCTCGTACACGGAATCGTCCAAAGTGGCGACGGTCAGTGTTTCGGTCTGGGTCACATACTCCACAAACAGGTTCGTCATTGGGACCGCGGGGAACACCACGTCGTGGACCTGGTCAGTCGGGTTGGTGCCGTCGGCCATGCGCTGGTTGGGCTCCCAGGTGCGCACCTGGACCGTATGGGACTCCAGGGGATTTCCCCAGTTTCGCTCCAGGGTGATGGTGACGTCCTGACCCTCGGGCAACTCTTTGGGTTCGACCGACTTGAGCTTGATGTGCACCCCCAACGTAACGTCTGGCCAAATGGTCTTCTTCCTGGCGCCGTTCACGGTCCAATACTGGGCCTCGTGGACGGCGCTGAGGGCGGTTCCTTCGGCGACGTCCTCTATACGCTTGATCTCAGCTGAGTACTGCCATGAGTGGTGGTCGAGGAGCCCGTTGTCGAGCACCTCGATTCGCCCGACCACCTGTCTCTGGTTTCCTGTCAGGGTCAGCGGGAACTCCTGGTAGCGTTTTCCCGTTTCGGGATCCGTAGGCCAATCGGAGTGACGAGGACTTTCCCAGTCGCGGTTGTGTTCCACCCGAACGACGAAGGTTGCTGTCTTGCCGGTGTCCTGGGCGCGGCGGCTGACCACGAAATGGGCGGGGTAGGGCTCCTTCAGTCCGTGGGAGACTGCGAAAGCGCGGTCGTCGTCATAGTAGAAGGTCCCCTCCGCAGGGCCGGGAGTACAGTCGCCGTCGACGCAGGTTCGGTATGACTCTCCCGCCTCCCAGTGCTCACTGTCGCCGCTGATCCGCCCCCATTTGAAGGTAAGTTCCTGCGCCGTGTCGTTATCAGTAACCGACAGGGTGGTGAAGGTCCCGTCATTCCCGGTCTGTCCCAGGTAGTAACCCGTTCCCGGCAAGACGTGGACTTTGACCAGTCCGGCGGGTTCCAGGTCCCGCTGGTCGTCTGGGAAGGTCAGGGTCAGCGTCTGGGTTGTGGAGTTGGCCGGGAAGGTAACCTGAGTGGGAACAACGGGAGCCGTATCCCAGTGGTTGCCCCGGAGCCGGGCGTCCGGGTCATCCACCAGGATGTTCACGGTCAGGGGCTGGGCCGTGTCTCCTCCGGTCCGGGTGAATGTGACGGTCGTGCTTCCGCCCTCGACGACGGAGGTGGGGTTGGCAGCCACTGTTACAAGAGCGCTGCCGCTGGGCGGGTCGTCGATCTCGATACTGAACGTGTTGGGGCTCCCCTCTCGGTAGCGGTTGGCGCCGTCAACCTGGCTGATGCTCAGGATGTCCACTATCAGCTCGTCAGTGCCGGTCTCTGCGACCCCGTCCACAGATGGATAGACGGTGAATTCGGCGTGCCCCCGCCAGGCCTCGATAGTCACGTTGTGGTATTCAGTGCTGGGGTTGACGCCGAAGCCCTCCTGGCGGTTAGTCTCACTGGTCTGGACCCTGGCAGTTACGGGCTTGCTCATTGGGCCCTCCAGCCGGTACAGGGTGAACAGGATGCTCTCGCCCTCGGTCACCGTGCTCACGTCGGCGTCGATCGTGATAATGCCATTGCTTGACCCGCTGTCGGACGCAGATACGGTGGTCTCCCGGAAACCCGGTTTAACAGTCCAGTACTTGGCCTCATCGCTGGAGGCCAGCTGGTTTCCTGCATCGTCCTCTATGGGCCTAATTGACGCCCAGTACTCCCAGTTGGATTCTTGTTCGCCGTTAAATGTGACCCTCAGCTCCTCTTTGACCTCGAGATCGCTGCCCGAAATCTGAAGGGGGTAGTCCCTGTACAGGCGACCTGTGCCGGTGTCCTCGGTCCAGTCCTCCAGTATCCAGTCGTCCCCGCCGCGGTCGGTCTCCACCCGCACCGTGAAGCGCGCGGGAACACCGGTGTCCGCGTCCTGCTGACGGCGCTTGACGACGATCCCCAGTTCGTCAAAATTGCCCTCATACACAGAAGCGCCGTTGGTCCCGTCCTTCCCGAAATTGAGTTCCAGCTCTTGGGCGGTATCGTTGTCGGAGACGGTCGTACTGGCGCTGGCTTCCAGCCCTGTCTGTCCAAGGAGGTACGAGACCGACTGCTGCATCGTTGGCGGATCGACCTCCACTGTGATCTGGCCGTTCGGAACGTCGCGGTGATCGTCCAGGGTCTGCAGGCTGACCGTGGCGGTGGACGAGTTCGCGTCGAACACCACGCTAGTCGGCAGCGTGGGGGGTGGGTCCCAGTGGTTGCCCCGGGTGAATTCATTGACGTCTTCGACACTGATGTCCACGGTCAGAGGTGACGCGGTGTCGCCTGTACGAGTCAGGGTGTACGTCGCCGTATCTCCCTCCGTAATGCTCGTCGATCCGCTCGCGATGCTGATGCGCGGCACGTTGGACGGAGGGTCCAGTACGGTAAATTCGGCTTCATTCTGGGTTTCGAGCGCGTAGGAGCCGTCACTGCTTGCCACGAGCTTGGCCTTCAGGTTGTGGCTCGCTTCAGCAGACTCGTCGACGCCATCGACATAGGCGGTAACCAGGATTTCCTTGGTAGGAAACAGTCCTACCGTTCCATGGAACCTGACCCGGTGCGTCTGAAGACTGGGGTTGTTGCCGGTGCCGTCGTCAAGGTTGGGTTCCCAGGTCTCGACCTCCACCGTCACGTCTGTACCGGACACGAAGCCGCCGGTCGCGGACACCTGGAAACGGACCTCGGCGCCCTCGTAGACTTGGGGCAGCCCAGAATAGCTGGCTTCGATCTTGAACGAGGGTGTTGGGGTCTGCGCGTGAGCCGGGTGCCCGGACACGAGGAGAACAAGCGTCGCCAATCCCAATGCCGCCGCAATGGGGTGAAGAAGTCTGGCGGCCGGCTTAGGGCAATAGGTCACAGGCTAGACCTCCTGCAGGGGCAGGCCTGTCGCAACACCAGTTCAATTTCGAAAATTAACTTGCTCTCTGAGCAATGCAAGATTCCTAGGCTGTGTATCTAAATGGTCCCTGCTTGCCCCAACGCCTCGTAGTTGGCTACTACTCTTGATGACACGGAGGCGAATACCGCCATCTCCTCTTGGCTGACGCCCTCGCAGAGCGTGGAGTCGTATGCCTGGACTCGCTGGTGGAGATACTGCGTCAGGGCCAGACCCTCGGCGGTCAGCGAGAGCATCACGACCCGCCGGTCACTGAGAAGGCGCCGCCTCCTTATCAAGCCCTTGTCCACCAACTTGGTTACCGAGCGACTTATGCCCGATGGCGCGAGGGGCAGCATCTCGGCCAGCTGGGTGGCAGTCCACACCTCCGCCCCAAGGAATAACCTGAGCAGGGCAAAATCGATGTGGGTCAGGCCATGCGCAGCGACTATCTGCGCCATTCCACGGGCCACCGCGTTCACGAGGCCGGTCACGCAGGCTCCCAGGTCGGAGGGTCGCATCGGAACCGGGGACTTGCCTGATAGTTTCAGTGGGGGATCGGCATCCATTCCCGTTCCGTTCCAATTGAAACAGTTCCAACTGGCAACAAATGTAAGGCCCCGCTGTAAGAATGGCGTAAGGATTCCCGGGAGAGTGTGTAAGAGTCCTGTAAGTGATCAACTCTCCATGAGCACGGAGAGAGGGAATCAACTGCGGCTCAAAGGTGGGGAGAGTCCATCAACGGACATCCAGTACCGCGACCGGACTGCCGAGAATGTACGCCGGGTGTGTTGGGCGAGCGGACGGGAAAGTACGTTTGGCTGATTGCCTCTCGGTGAGGGCCCTACTTACCTGCCTGAATCAGCGCGATCCCAAGGGCCCCCGGACCGGCGTAGACCCCCAGGGCCGGGCCGAACCGGGCGATGTAAGGCTCAGAGCCATCCGGAAGCAATTCCCTTAGGTCGCCCGCAACCTCGTGGGCAAGCTTCGGGGTAGTGCTGTGCATGACAGCCAGGGATTCGATTGGGGCGAACTCGCGAACGGTCTCCTTCATCTGTGTCAGAGCCCTGGAAAAGGTCCGGGCTTTACCCAAGGGATGCACCTCGCCACCTTGCACGATGATCATGGGCTTGATCTTCAGGACTGAGCCGATCAAGGCCTGGGCCTTACCAATCCGACCACCCTTCTCGAGGTACTCCAAGGTCTCGAAAAGGCAGACACACTGAGCGCACTTGGTTGCGTCCAGGGCCCCGGCAACTACCTCTGACTGGCTGGCTCCCTGGATCGCAAGTTTCGCGGCCGCAATCACAATGAGCCCCAGACCCATGGAGGCTTGACTCGAGTCTATCACCTCGATTGGACAGTCTGTCGATGTTGCCAACGCTCCCTGGCGTGCTGAATTGCAAGTGCCGCTGAGCTTTGAGGAGACGTGGATCGACACAATCCCATCTGCATGCCGGCCGAGCTCATCGTAAGCCTGGCTGAAACGGCCCGGCGACGCCTGCGATGTGGTGGGCAGTTCAGGGACTGTGGGCAGCATCCTGTAGAAATCGTCTGGTGTGATAGTGACGTTGTCCTCAAGAGAGCGCGTTCCAAAGTGGACGTTCTGAGGAATGATGGTAATGCCCATATCCCTAGCAATATCCCCATCGATGTCCGAAGTGCTGTCGGTCACAATTCTTACTGTCATGGCGGCCTTTCCCTGTACCTACGCCGTGGACGGTTTAACCATGCGATAGCCTACTCCAGGTACCGTAAAGATGTACGAAGGGTGTGAGGCGTCATCCCCTAGCTTGTGCCGCACCTCCTTGACGTATTGGCGCACAATACGTGCGTCGCTGGCATAGAGCGGCCCCCACACCCGTGTCAGTATTTGTTCGTGGGTCAACACGCGGCCGGCGGCGGCCGAAAGCTCGGTAAGTAATTTGTATTCAGTCGCGGTCAGGTGTATGGAACGGCCGGCCACTTTCACATTGCGCTCCCTGTAGTCGATGCTGAGGCCGTCATGGAGATAGGTCACGGACGCACCTGTCCAGCCTGCGGAACCTCGCCTCCGCAGTGCTAAGTCGATTCTCGCCAGCAACTCAGTCTTTGTGAACGGCTTAGCAATGTAGTCGAAGGCCCCCAGCTCGAAGGCGCGACCTATCTGCTGATGCCACTCGTGCCCTGCCACAAAGATTATCGGGGCGTCGGAAATCCTTTCGATGTGCAACAACACCTCGAATCCATCATCCCACGGCAGCATAGGCTCGAGCAGAATCACATCAGGGTCCTGGTCCTCTATGAGCCGCGCGGCCTGTGCTGGGCCGCTAACCGTGATCGCGTTGTATCTCTCTGCTGAGAGAGCACTTCGGACGTATCTGCTCGTCTCAGGGTCCACAGCTATCGCCAGGATTCGCGCAGGCCCTCCGTTGGAGTTGGGGGCCAGTTGGGACAGATCCGACCTCTGCTCTAGTCTGCTCTGTTGTGTGAAGACAGGTATGGTGAACGTGAAGCTATCTCGCTTACCTATAACCCCTTCCGCAACCGTTAAGCGACCCCCGTGGGCCTCTACTATCCCCCTGCAGATCGCAATCGCAACACCCAGTTCACCTCTTCCAGTTCGAGTTCCCAAAATCTGATGGAACTCACTCGAGTCCTTCCTGGATTCGGTCGCCGGGCCCAATTCGGTCGCGCTCGTCGTGGCGTCGCGCACTGTGAATGCAATATGTGAGTCCATGTGAAACGCTCCAACCCTGACCACGGAAGTTTCGGACAAGTACATAGACACACTGGCAACTAGGTTCCTGAGGACGTACAGGATGCGGCGATCATCCGCCATCACCCTGGGAAGAGGCGGTGGCTGTTCAACCTCCACCCTGCCGCTCGCCGCTCCCAAATGGCCATCCACCTCTCTCAATTGTTCCAGCAGGTCCGACACTTCCACAGGACGGGGATTGACGGAGAGTGTTCCGGCCTCGATCTGCGTAATGTCAATCAAGTCGTTGATCAGATCCCTCATGCGATCAGCCTGCTCGTCGATTACCCTCAAGAACTGGCGACTCTCGATAGGATCGACAGGATAGGCAGAGTTGAGCAGGGTAGATGCTGATCCCTTGATTGACGTAAGGGGAGTTCGCAGGTCGTGGCTTACACTGTTCACGAACTCTGCTCGCTGTCTCTTCAATTCCTCCAGTGGGGTAATGTCCTGAATCGTGGCGACGACGGACACGATTTCGCCACTGTCACGGCGTATGGGCCTGGCATTGACGAGTGTATTGACCGTCCTCCCGCTTTGAAGGTGTATGACCACCTCCTCGGCGAGTACACTCTTACCTTGTCTCAAGGCCTTGGTGGTGGGTAGTTCATCTACGGGAATGTCGCTTCCGTCCGGCCTGCGAAGTGTAATCACTTCGAGCAGTTGGCTGAGAGAGCGGCCCGGCGCATGTACCCTGCCGACAATACGCCTCGTTTCGTCGTTCGACGAGACGAGATTCCCTGTTGCCGCGTCAAACACCAACACTCCCACGGGAGAGATGTTAATCAGCGCGTCCAAGTCGGCCTTTGCCTGCTGCTCCTCCGAGTATCTTCGTGCGTTGAAGATTGCCGCCCCTGCCTGGGACGCGAACATGACGAGAACGTCCTGGTCTTCGCTTGTGAACTCCCTGCCGCCTTCCTTCTCCGTGAGATAGATATTGCCAACGTGTTCGCCTCGATGGCGGATTGGCATTCCGAGGAAGGTCTTCATCGGCGGGTGGTTCTCTGGGAATCCGACTGAACTCGGATGGCTTGAGATATCATTGAGCCTCAGAGGCTCTCGAACCTTGTTCATGTAACCTAGCAGTCCCAGTCCCTTGGGCAGAGTGGTCAGGCGCTCAATCTCTTCCGCTGAGAGGCCAGAGGTTATGAATTCCTGTATACCGCCCGACTGTTCGTACGTGAGAAGAGCCCCATATCGTGCCTCCGTCAGTTCGCGGGAATTGTCGATGACTTCCTTAAGAACGGCATTGACATTGAGAGTCTCGCTTACTCGAAGGCTGGCTTCGCTGAGCTTTGAGAACCGGGTCCGGAGTGACTCAATGTGCTGCAATAGGCGGCTAGGTTCGACTGATGACTCGCTGTGTCGATTTGAAGTTGAGGTCGGTCCTACCGAGCAGGGGGCGCACCCAGTCGGTTCCGCTTGGTCCCATTGGGGGCTCAATCCTGCCATCTTCAAACCCTCATTCGCGGTCAACTGCTCAATTGCGGACTCTTCATCGTCACCGCTGCAAGGAAGATAGTCCGACGAGCAGCTGAAGCCTCGCCCGTAACTCGAGCGGTGCGAACGCACTCCCAAGGCAGTCACAATGGTCACTGTATTATATGAATACAGTGTGAGGTTAGTGTTAAGCGTTCAGAATTGTAGCCTTGGAACTTTGTGAGTTTAGTGTAATTGTGATACTGTATCGCCGATTATCCAAATCTAGCTTCAACTGACGTCAAGTTGAGGCCGTGTCGGGTATTAAAGGTCCCTACGAGGTTAGAGTTTGAATCGAGAAGACGACCTGCTTCAGGAAAACCAGGCCCTGCGGGAGCGGCTGTCCAGGCTGAGCGAGGCCAGCGTACGGATCAACGAGAGTCTTGAGTTCAATGTCGTTCTGCAGGAAGTCATAGACAACGCGTGCTACCTCACCGGCGCTCGCTACGGAGTCATCTCCACGATGGATGAGGCAGGGGGACTGGATGCGCTGCTGACCTCGGGAACGACCGAAGAGGAGCACCGCCAGCTCATCGAACTGCCGGAGGGGATGAGGATCTTCGATCACTTCAGCGAGATGGCCGGGCCGCTTCTCGTGGACAACTACTATGAGTATGCGAAGTCCGTTGGACTGGACGGCTGGCTCCCGATGACCGTGTTCGCCGGACTGGCCGCGCCCATAGGACATCGCGGCCAACCTGTCGGGATCATATGGCTTGGCCATGACCGGGAGGGCAAGGAATTCAGCGAAGAGGACGCTGAAACGCTGGCCATGTTTGCCTCCCAGGCGGCGATGGTCATCTCCAACGTCCGCCGGTACCGGGACGAAATGCGCTCCAAGACCGACTTGGAGACACTGATACGCACAACACCTGTGGGCGTTGCGGTCTTCGACGCTGGGACGGGAGCCCCCGTTTCCACCAACCGGGAGTGGCTCAGGATCATCGACACGTTGCTGAAGCCGGGTGAACCCGCAGAGATTCTCCGGGAGGCTCTGACGATCCGGCGTGCCGACGGCCGGGAGATCAGCTTGGCGGATGTGCCATTGGATCACCTGCTAAGGGCCGGAGAGAAGGTGCGAGCGGAGGAGATGGTCTTCAGCGTGCCCAGCGGACTCAGTGTCACTGTGATGCTGAACGGCAGCCCCATTCTTTCTGAGGAAGGCGAGGTGAAAAGCCTCATCGTGACGATGCAGGACATGACCCCTCTCAAAGAGGTAGAGCGGCTTCGGGCCGAGTTTCTGGGCATGGTGAGCCATGAGCTGCGCACTCCTCTGGCGACGGTGAGAGGGTCGGTGTCCACACTCCTGGGCGAGACCTCAGACCTGCACCCGACAGAGGTGACGCAGTTCCATCGCATCATCTTCGAGCAGACCGAGCGCATGCGCGCGCTGATCGCAGACCTTCTCGACGTTGCGCGAATCGAGACCGGCACCCTGCCGGTCTCCCCTGAGCCGACGGACCTGGCCGTACTTATCGGTGAGGCAGGGAAGGCCTTCCGCATCGACGGGAACAGGCACAATCTCAGTCTCGACACGCCGCCGGACCTGCCCTGGGTCATGGGGGATAAGGCCCGCATCCTTCAGGTGCTAGGCAATCTGCTGGCGAATGCTGCGCGGCACTCCCCGGCGTCCTCGACGATAAGCGTGAGCGCAGCGCCCGACAATCTCCAAGTGGCAGTGTCCGTATCTGACGAGGGGAGGGGCATCCCCGCCGATAGCCTGCCTCACCTGTTCAGGAAGTTCTCCCGGCTGGCATCGGAAGAACAGGGAGGAGACACGGGACTGGGCCTGGCCGTCTGCAAGGGGATAGTGGAGGCGCACGGCGGCCGGATATGGGGCGAGAGCGACGGGCCTGGTCTGGGGGCAAGGTTCACCTTCACGATTCCCACGGCAGAAGAAGCGGGATTCATCTCTCCACTCGTTCGCGCCCAGATCGACGGAGCCGCCACCCGTACTTCCAGGCGGGACCAGGTCAGCGTCCTGGCTGTAGACGACGACGATCAGGCGCTCCGCTACATTCGCGAGGCGCTGGTCAACGAAGGCTTTGCAGTTATCGCAACCGGGGACCCGGACGACGTGCTCCGCCTCGTGGAGGAGGAAAGACCCAATCTTGTGCTTCTCGACCTGATGCTGCCCGGAGTTGACGGCATCGACCTGATGAAAGAGATAAAGGACGGATCCGATGTGCCTGTGATATTCGTGTCCGCGTATGGTCAGGACCAACTCGTCGCCAGGGCGTTCGAGATGGGTGCAGACGACTACGTAGTCAAACCCTTCTCGCCGACCGAGCTGGTGGCGCGGATAAGAGCTGCTTTGCGCAGGCGGATGACCGCCGAGCCCCCGGTCCCCTACGTTTTCGGGGAGCTGACAATCGATTACGCCGAACGCCTCGTCACCCTTGGAGGGGATCCGGTAGCTTTAACGGCCATCCAGTATCGGCTGCTGGTCGAGCTATCGGCCCACGCGGGACGCGTTGTCACTTACCAACATCTTCTGAGACAGATCTGGGGAGAGGACGGCGACGGAGACGTTCGACCTATGCGCACCGCCATCAGCGCCATCCGCCGGGCGCTCAACGACGACGCCAACAATCCGACCTACATCTTTACCGAACTGAGGGTCGGCTTCAGAATGCCTAAGGCCAGAAATGCCGAGAATTGAGCCGCCCCCGGATCCATCTGACACTGGAACCTGCATCCCCCAACGCAAAGACTGGATGGAACCTTCCAGCCGAAGTTATGCGAAACAGGTCGTACCCGCCCGACGGACGTGATTCGAATATAGGTGGCGCAAGCTATCTGAGAACAATCTGCCAAGACGACGGGAACTTCACTGCCGAAGAGAACAACAATCACCATTTGACTTGTCTTCACCACCAGAAGAGCCAGATATGCTCCTTAGGGGAAGTTCGTAGTTGATGATGAGGGACGGACAATTATCCAGTTCCTAGAAACGTGTGCAGGCTGATGTGGTTACTTCAAGTTTTCCAAGTCCTTCGGAACTGGCCCACGCTTGGGATCGGGAAGTCCTTGTGTGAAGGTGAAGCTGGTCCGGTAGGCGAATCGGGGGTGCGGCAAGCCGCAGAAATCGTGGTCTCCAAAGACCGAGCCTTAGCTTGTGCCGCCGCTCCCGTGCTCATAAAAGCCCGTACTGTTGCCCGGGTCAAACAGCCCGTACCTACAAGTAAGGGACAGCATGAGTCAAGACACAGTCATCCGCGTGGACGTAGGCGGATGGTTTCTCGATGTTCACGTTCTGCCCGAGGGTATCGCCGCCAGACACACCATTGATCCTGCAGGGATCGGCGGGATGGTCAGGTTGTGAGAGGAGCTGGACGCCAGGCTCGTGACCATGGAGGCTACCGGCGGATTGGAGAGGGCACTCTCACTGGCGTGCGGCCTGAATCAGACTCCGCCGTTTATGATCAATCCGAGGCAGTTCAAGGGCCGCCAGGATGGACAGGTACGGAGGCTCCGATATGTTGTCTCACAGGATGCTGAGGGCCAGGACGTCTTCCAGAATGCGCTGCACCGCCACCAGAGGAGTGGTGACGGCTCCGTGCAGGAATCGTACCTGCTCAGCAGGCGAGCCGCCGTGCCCTCCAACTGGGCATCAGAAGGGTCCTTCGTGCTCATTCCCGTTCCTGCGACCATCCGCGAATGAGTCTCTGCCACTCGGGAGCGGAACGAACATCATCCCCGATAGACCCCGGGAACTGGACGGACTGTGGATTCGGGGCCAACGTCTCGGCAAGATCCGACGGAATCTTCCCAGCAAGGGTAATGACTTCATCGGCGAGGTCGGTCTCATCCTGGCCCTACACGCCAGCCAGCTCCTTGGAGATGTTCATGAGGACGATCTCACTGGGAGGCTCTACAAGCCCGTTCTCGCTCTTGCTCGAATACGAGAAATCGATACCGATCCCCTCTGCTAGTTCGCGCTGGCTCAACAGAGCCTCCTTACGCAATGACCGTAGATGCTCTGGGAACTCCATGCCGTCACCCCTTTCGGAGGACACATGAGTGTTGAGTTGAATATCAATCCGTCGCAACGGGCAAGACCAGAGATCCCACCATCGATCTTCGCCAACTCTTTGGGTCCTGGAAGGGCGCTCATGTATGAATATGCATGTGAGACCACCAAACTTGTCAAGATCTGGAACCTTCACTTTGAAGCTCGTTCTGGGCTCTTAGTCCGTTGCCCAACTCGCCGGCACGGGTCTAAGCTCGTCGTATTGCCAAGGACACTTTGAGATTCAGATTCAGCGATGACTGGATAGAACGACTTGACTTGCCGACCTGTGGGTAAACGAAGGGGCGATTGAAGGCAACAAGCCACGCAATGAGCCCATGGGGACTTGTGGTCGCATTGTTGGCGCTCGTTCGTTGTTCGGGTTGGAAATCTCACTGAATTCAGTCATTCGAACAGTAATTCGCAACGTATAAGGGTGTCGAACGCCGAGAATACATTTCTATATGAACCGGGTTCATACCTGAATCCGGTTTGTATTGGAGACGCTGAACGACGACAATCATTCTTGCCGGTGTGTCATTCGCCAGGACCTATAGGCCAGTGGTCGCCATGACCATTGAGCCACCCCGAGGGCCGGTAGGCGGACTTTAATCACGATGCTGTCTGCGGGTCAACCACCTCCTTCTCATCCAATAGCGTCCTGTGCGGCGACAGGCGTTGTCTGTAGCTGTCGCCCTCGATGACGATCTGGTAGCTGGCATTGGCGAGCCGATCGAGTGCGCTGTTGCCCAGGATGGGATCGTCGAAGAGGCTCAGCCACTCGTCGACCGCCCGGTTGGAGGTGATGACGAAGCTGGCCCTCCTATGCCTGGCGATGATCAACTCGTAGAGGTCCATCGACTGCTGTTGGGTCATCCTCTGTAGGCCGAGGTCGTCGAGGATGAGTAGGTCCGGGGATAGGAAGGAGCGGAAGGTCCTGTCGGTGGAGTGGTCCACCCTGGCCTGGGCCATAGCCCTGAAGAAGTCGTCGGACCGCAGGAAGCGGACGGAGTGGCCGGCCCTGACGGCCGCGTAACCGATGGCCTGAGCCATGAAGCTCTTGCCCACTCCGACAGGCCCGACGAGCAAGACGTGCTCGTTGCGTGCCAGGAACTGGAGTGAGAAGGCGGCATCGAGGAGCCTGCGGTCGAGGGTGATGGAAGCGGACCAGTCGAAGTCCTCCAGGCGGCAGACCTGATCGAAGCCGGCTCTCTGGAAGCGCAGCTCCAACCGTCTGTGGTCCCTTCGGTTGACCTCGTCGGAGAGGATGACCTGCAGGAAGGCGCCGTAGTCGAGCTGCTCCCTGCGCGCGAGGGCTATCCTCTCAGGCAACGTGTCGAGCATGGCTCCCAGCTTGAGGCGCTTGAGCAGCGGAGTGAGTTCGTTAGTGGTGGTCATGGGCGTTCTCCATGTGCTGATTGGATGGTGGTGATGCCGGTTGTATGCGCTCGAGGCGGCGGACGTCGATGAGGTCTACGGAGAGTGCCTTGCGGCAGGCGGCGTCGAGCCGTTCGGGCGAGTAGCGCTCTCCCAGGCGTATGAGCTTGTGTCCCTGCCTGATCTTCGCCCAGGGCAGCGGGCCATCGAAGAGGCGCTCGGCATAAGCCGCCACCGCCGGCCCCTGCGAGGCCGCGCTGAGCTTGATGCGGTCGGTGGCCCTCAAAGTGTATGCGCTCAGCTCTGAAGGGTAGTCGTCCAGATCGGTGGACCTGCCGCCGCGGCCCTTCCTCGGATGCACCTTGATCAGCCTGCCCCGGTGGTAGATGCGAACCAGCTTGCTGCCCAGACGCACCTCCACCTTCTGCCCCGGAGGGCATATCGTAGACGGCACCGAGTAGAGGGCGTACTGGCAGGCCACGTGGTGGCCTGGATGGACCTTGGCGGTGCGCCAGTCGGTCATCTCGTAGGGCTCTCCATCCCACTCCCTGAGTGCGCAGCGCTCATCGTGTCTGAACACGGCCAGGGGTTGTTTGCGGGTGGTGCCGTGCACCCTCTGTCCGGCCACCTCAAGGCACCGGCGCTTGGCCTCCGTCCTCATGTCCGCGAGGCCGGTGAAGGTCCCTCCCTTGAAGAACCGCTCCCTGACGTAGGGCACTCCTCGCTCGACACGGGGCTTGTCGCGGGGATGGCGCACCCTTGCGGGGTCTGCGATGAAGCCCCGGTGCTGTGAGTACTCCAGGAAGCCGCGAGTCAGGCGGGGGTGGAGCGGGTCGGGACCCGCCACCGCTGCGGGGAAGTTGTCCACGACGAGGTAGCCGGGCACGCCCTCGAAAAAGGCCCAGGCCGCCTCCAACCCATCGATCACGTCGACGAGCTTCTGGCTGAAGGTCGGCCAGACGAAGCTGTGACGCGAGTAAGACAGCACGACGATCAGCGCCCACACCGCCCGGCGGCGGCCGGTCTCGGGGTCATCCATAAGACCCAGGCGGCCGAAGTCCATCTCCGCCACCTCCCCGGGGTCGCTCTCTCCCATCCGGACCGTCACCGGGCTACGCCTCCGCCAGCCCCGTCGCTGGATGAACCGTCTCAACGACGTGTAGGAGACCTGGCAGCCCCGCTCCGCAAGCAACTCGTGGATGCGAGTCACCTGCAGCTTGTCGGCAGTCAGCCACTCGAAGATCTGGTCGGCCCACGGCGCCAGCTTCGAATCGGTCGGCGACTCCACCTCTCTGGGCGTGGACAGGTTCAGGACGGTCAGGCGACTCAGCTGATCCTCGCCGGGGGCAGGACCGCCACATGTCAGACCCACTTCCATCGCCGCGACGATGTACCTGCGGACTGTCGCCCTCGACAGGCCCGTACCGGTCGCTATCTTCCGCTGGCTGTCACCCGCCTGCCAGCGTCGGACCACTTCTGCAATTTCCACTCTCGACACCTCCCTGTACGCCATCGCTGCTCCTTGAATCAAGGCTCCAGCAATGGTCGCCAATCCGGCGCCCAGGGTGGTCAATCACCTGGCGAAGTGGTCTATAGGTCCTGGCGATCTCTACTCAAACTGGTACATAGCTCCTGGCGTTTGACACAACCCTCTTATGTACAGGTTTGTACAACGACGTGGGAATCTCTGAGAGAATGTTCAACTGCCATTGCGAGTCGCACAATGCTTGGTGGCAAATCAGGTGTGTGCAAGTGTACTCGTGTAACGTAGGGTCTCAGGTGGAGAAGTAGCTGAACGATGTTCAACATCCTCACTGAACCTCTCGTCCGTTTTGACTCAGCCAGCGGGGCGCGTGTGTTTGCGTCTCTGCCTGAGATCTACTCTGCGTTGATGTCCGACGAGGTGGAGGCATTTCCAGCTCTTCGGCCTCACCAGCGGCATGCCTGGCATGCCTTTCTCGTTCAGCTCGGCGCCTTGGCAGCATCCAGAAATGGCGCTGGCGGCTTCCCTTCGGACGCGCCCACGTGGACAGACCTCTTGCGCGGGCTGACACCTGACTTCCCCGGGGACGAACCGTGGCAACTCGTTCTTGAAGACATCTGCAAACCCGCCTTCATGCAGCCGCCAGCAAGCTCTGAGGAAAGGCTTGCGGACTATAGAGGAGTCTATGAGACGCCCGACGAACTGGACGTGCTGGCCACATCCAAGAACCATGACCTCAAGTCCGCGATCGCCGTTGAATATCACTATGACGACCTGATCATGGCACTCATAAGCCTGCAAACTTCGGCGGGGTTTTCAGGGGCAGGAAACTACGGGATATCCAGAATGAACGGCGGTCTGGGCAGCAGGCCCGCGTTTAGCATCACCCCTTCCGCGCGACACGGTGTCCACGTACGAAGGGATATGGAAGTGCTTCACATGCGACGCGAGGAGATGCTGGAAGACTCTCTCACGGTGGATGGAGGGGCGGCGCTGCTCTGGAAACTACCCTGGGATGGGTCTCTGGCAGAAGCATTGCCCCTTTCAGCTCTCGATCCCTTCTACATCGAGGTGTGCAGGCGAATTAGGCTTCGCCTGGGCAAAGGCGGGAGGCTCCGCGCAATCAGGGCGACATCGAGGGCAACGCGAATTGACGCGAAAGCGCTTAGGGGTGTCACAGGGGATCCGTGGACTCCCATTGACAGAGGCGGCGGCAAGTCGCTGACACTGTCAGCAGGCGGCTTCGACTACAGACGAATCGTGGACTATCTGGTCAATTGGGAACATCCCACCCTTTGTTCACCAACGAGACACGAGATGGATTCTTCAGACACGATGCAGCTCGTGGCCCGGGGGATGGTACGCGGCCAGGGAAGGACGGAAGGCTACCATGAGCGTAAAATTCCCATCAGGCAGAAGATGAGGTCGGCGATGTTGAACCGCGCCGAGATTGAAGACCTCGGAGGAATCGCCAGCGAACGGATTGCGGATGTCGGCACAGTTCACCGGATGCTGAGCCACGCAATCCAAACCTTCCTCGCGAAGGGTGCAACCGGCAATTTCAACACGCAGCATCGAATTCGCGCGCGTCATTGGCTGAACCGGCTGGATGAGATGGTGAACGCTCGCTTCTTTGAGGATCTGCAGCAAGAGTATGAGTCAGAAGACAGGGATACGCGACAGAGCATTAGGAACGAATGGCTTTTGAATCAAGACGGGACCGGCGTGGTGGACCGCGCCCGTGAGATTCTGGCCGACGCTCTTGAATCTCTACCATGTCCCGGTGTCGAACGCTATAAGGCACGAGTCTTCGCCGAGGGACTGTTCGAAGGCCGACTGAGAGGAGAGGGCGGACTGTCTGCCCTGTTCACGGATCGGACAGAGTCCAATGGTGGACGGGGCCACAGCATGGACGCCCGCAATCCGAACAGAACGACCGGAATTCCAGCCTGGGGAGAAATCGCAACGCGAGTTGCCTGGACCATGGCGCAGCACAGTTTTCCGCGACGAGACCTAGAAGAACTCCGTCGAATGGGTCCGCGTTCCATTGATTCGCCGGCATACCAGCGACTGAGGGAAGATGAGGAGCTCTTCGGCACGAGTGGAGCAGACTCTCCCGAAGCGGAGCGGAAATGGTCATTGATTCTCCACGGACTGGCCGTCATGACTCCAAATAGTAGCGGCATACGCGAGCACAGAACGGCGCACAATGAGTTGAATTCAGTTGGACACTCCTTGTACTTCGGCGGCGATCTGAAGAGGAACACAGGCTTCTACAGAGAGGCCCGGCTCAATGGGCTGTTGAACTCTCGCGGAGAGAGATTGCGAGCGCTGTTGGCGTACGCATTTAGGAAGATGGCAGCCGCCCGCGCCACTTTCGACTGGAGGGAAATGGCGAACTTCATCCACAGCGACGGTTCGAACGAAGTCTCTGCCGAGCAGTATCGTCGCAGAATAGCGCGGGACTACTTCCTGGCCCGGTTTCGACCGCGGCTAGACAACTCAGAAATCGCCTGGCCGAGCCTAAACAGGGGGGATTAGGTGGCAATACCTAGGTTTCTACAGATTCACACGCTGCACTCGTATCCGGCAGCATTGCTAAATCGTGACGACAGTGGACTTGCCAAGCGGATGCCCTTTGGCGGGGTAACGCGAACGCGCGTCTCTTCTCAGTGCCTCAAGAGGCACTGGCGTATGGCGGATGATGAGTACTCGGTGGGCAACATCAGTGGCTCAATTGATGCCATCCGTTCGCGTGAGACTGTGACGCGCAGGGTCATAGAGCCGCTTCGTGACGCGGGTGCATACTCCAAAGTCTTCCTGGACGCCGTCGAAGGGGAGTTCCAAAGGGGCGTATACGGCTCAAGTGGGACCAGCAGGCGCGGACGGCAACCCTTGTTGCTGGGACTTCCCGAGGTCGAGTACCTGCAGGCGCAGGCGCGTGCCATCTGCGAAGCTAACCCTCAAGATTCTGACTCCGCGGTCGAGGCGATCCGTCTGCTATTCGGTAAGGAACAGGGCGACAATTTTCGTTCTTTCCGGGAGAGTGCCGCTCTGCCTGGAGGACTCATAGGCGCACTGTTCGGCAGGATGGTGACGTCCGACCCTGCCGCCAACATCGACGCCGCCATCCATGTGGCTCACGCATTCACAGTTCACCAAGAGGAGTCGGAGAGCGACTACTTCTCGGTCGTGGACGATCTGCAGCCGGCTGAAGAGGACCCCGTCGCAGACCACTTAGGTGACATGGAACTCACCGCCGGCCTCTTCTACGGTTACGTTGTGGTGGACGTACCCGGCCTCGTGTCCAACTTGGAGGCTTGCGAACCAGCCGATTGGGAGAGCGCCAACCGCGAGCTTGCGGCAAAGGTTGTCAAACACCTAATTCACCTGATCGCTACGGTGTCGCCTGGGGCGAAGCTCGGTTCAACCGCACCCTACGCCTACGCCAGTCTGGTGTTGATCGAGGCAGGCTCACGTCAGCCCCGCAGCCTCGCAAATGCGTTCAGGGAACCTTTGGATCCACAAATCGACGAAGCGACGACTGCACTGTCCGGGCACTTAGCTGATCTGGATGCAGCATATGGGGCCAACGAAGTCAGAAGGTTCACGTCATTGAAGGAGGTCGAGATTCCCGAGGCCGTGCGCTTGCCCTTTGACGAACTCGCAACATGGGCTGCGAGTGCAGTTAACGACGGTCAGGCGGTATAGGCCCCGTGCGTCATCTCGTCCTGAATCTCGAGTCGCCCCTGATGTCATTCGGGGGAGAAGCCATCGACAACTATGGCGTAGTGCGCTGGTTTCCTGCGGCCTCCATGATAACCGGCCTGCTGGCCAATGCCCTTGGTTGGCGGCGTACCGAACGGGAGCTGCATCAAGAGCTGCAGGATCGTCTCATCTTCTCAGCGCGAATAGATCGGGAGCCGGCAATTGGCACAAGGATTAGAGACTTCCAGACCGCCCAGCTTGGCAAGGACGACATCGGCTGGACAACGCGAGGCCAACCAGAAGGCCGAGCAGGTGGTGCGAACACATACGACGCGCCGCATCTCAGATTCCGCGACTACCTTGCCGATATGAAGGTGTCTGTTGCGTTGAGGTTGAAGCGAGACTCGGAGCCCCCCACCCTTGAGGACCTTGCCCTAGCTCTGCAGGAGCCTGCTCGACCGCTGTTTATAGGTCGAAAGCCATGTCTGCCGTCGAGCCCACTGTTCGGCGGCATCATCGAGTCCGATAGCTCTCTTCAAGCGTTACTAGACTCTCCCATGATGGGAGGTGGACGCCCAGCAACCGTCCGCCTTCTGTGGCCAGAAGGTGAACATGCGCAATCTGTACAGTCCAACAGGGACTACATGCTTACCGACCAGCGTAGCTGGTTGTCCGGTCTTCATGGAGGTGGGCGGCATGTTTTCGAGGGAGTTGTTCCAATTGACTGTATTGCCTCCAGAGAGAAACAGCGATGACATCCAACATGATAAGGGCTGACATAGACGTAAGCGCCTTCTTCCGCTGGGCTGATTCGAGAGGGATGACTGGTTGCAACGCCTTTGATCCCGGTTTCGCCATGCACTGCTTGCTAACCGAGAGCTTTGGACCTGATCTGGCGCCGCGGCCCTATCGAGCGATCCTTCCGCGCGGTCAGGGACGTAATGTTGGGACGTTCTATGCGTACTCGACGTCGACCGTTGAAGAACTCCGGGAGGCTGCCCAATCCTATGCCTGCCCGCTACAATCCAAGGTGCTGCCAATGTCAAGCATAGATGGCAAGAAAATGCCAATGTCTTGGCCAAATGGGCAAAGGCTGGGGTTCGAGGTCTTGATTCGTCCCACAGTCCGATGCGCTCGAGGTACGAGAACTCCCGGCAAGGAACGGGACGCTTTCCAGGTAGTGTCCGAACGTCGCGAGGAAGGAGCGATGAGTCGCAACAGGGAAGATGTGTACCGAGACTGGCTCTCCCGTAGGCTTTCGCCCCGGGGTGCCTGCCTGGAGGATGCGCGGCTAAGTTCCTTTCAGATTGTTCCAGTCGTTCGAAAGCTGGGCAGTCCCTCATCCGAAGGACCCGATGCCCTCATCCGAGGAAGTCTAGAGGTAACTGATTCAGAGGCGTTTACGGAGATGATTGAACACGGTGTCGGCCGTCACCGCGCCTACGGATATGGGATGATCTTGCTGCGCCCGCCTCCAGTCGAGGTGAGGCAACACTCGTAGACCACTCCTGCAACTGAATGATGCATAAGGTATGCATACCGTCAGACGCAGAAAGCGTCTAGAGAGTTTCGGACGCATTCTGGAGCATTGCACAGGTTTCTCTTGGTGTTCACCGCAAGCTTGAGGCTGGACATTGTTGTGCACTTCAGATGGATTGCTGTACTATGGATCCCTCCCGTATTCGCGGGAATAGACCTTCTGTCCACTTCAGCAGGACCTTTTACGGGAAGGTTCCCCGTACACGCGGGGATAGACGCAAGATGGCGTCTTTGTTGGCCGCGTCAGGCTCTGTAACACACTAGTTTGGCAACCATTCCGGAAACCGTACCTGCGCGTTAACGGATACGGAACCGGAGTACAGCATAGGCTGTGAACTCCGGATCGTGTAGAAGTCTGTGGGCTGTGTCAGATGTGGTTACTAACTCCCCCTTGGAGCTGGCATTCCTAACCTTCCTGCTGGGCACTCCTGTGGAGGGCTTCAGCCAATCGTGACCTGCCCCCCGAAGAATGGTCCAAGTCCAATGACGCTCCTATAGAATGTGTGGAGATGCCCCCATCTCTGTACCAACCGCTATGTTAGTTTCGCGGCTCATCCAACGATCGCCTCGGTCTTCAGAGCAAAGGTCTCCGGGGCGAGGTTCCCCAATGCGCCCTGGGGTCGTTCGCCATTGTAGTACCTGCGTCATTCCTCGATCTTCTCCTGCGCGTCCGCAAACGACAGGAACCGGTTCTTGTTCAGACGTTCCGCCCTCAGCCGCGCGTAGAACGCCTCGATGGTCGCGTTGTCGGTCGGCTTGCCGGGCCTGCTGAAGTCCAACTCTACCCCGTTGAGATAGGCCCACTGGTCCATGGCCCTTGACGTGAACTCCGGGCCGTTGTCCACGGCGATGGTCTTGGGCTTCCTGCCCTGCTGCGCCAGAGCGGCCAAAGCATCAACGACCCGCTTGCCGTCGAACAGCTCGTCGCTCATGAAGTCCATCGCCCAGCGCTCGTCGCGACTCGAAGCCGCGACACTAATCTTCCTCCTTCGAGCGGACACGTGCCGCCTCGGCCTCTTAGGCCGCATCCGCAGTCCCTCCAACCTGTAGAGCCTGTACACCCTCATGTGGTTCACCTGCCAGCCCTTTTTCTGCAACAGCAAATGAATGCGCCGGCATCCGTAGCTCACCCTCGATGCCGCGAGGTCTCTGATCCTCATCCTAAGGGCCGCCTGCTCAGCAGTCACGCTCTCGTGCCTGCAGGTGGAACGCCCGAAGGTGAGCACTTCACACGATCGGCGTTCGCTCGAGCCGTAGGCAACCTGCAGATACCTGGCGTGGTCCCTCATCTGAGCAGGACCTAGGGCTTTTTTCGAAGCACGTCCTGAAGCATCTGCTTGTCCAGGCTCAGGTCCGCCACCAGCTGCTTGAGCTTGCGGTTCTCCTCCTCGAGCACCTTCAGCCGCCTCAACTCGACAACACCTATGCCGCCTTACTTCTACTTCCACCGGTAGAAGGTCTGCTCCGCAACACCCATCTTGCGGCAGACCTCCACCACCGCCGTGCCACTCTCCGCCTGCCGGAGCGCGAACGCTATCTGCTCCGGCGTGTACCGGGATCTCTTCATGGCCTGGCCCTCTCCTCATGTTCTGCACTTCCACAAAACTAACATCCCGGATGGACCAGATTTTGGGGTCAAGACCAGATCTGAATGGGGTCTGCAGGCAGGTTGGTACAAAGATGGGCGGTTCAATAGGCTACCGGTT
Organism: Dehalococcoidia bacterium; assembly: GCA_965116985.1. Lineage (GTDB taxonomy): Bacteria > Chloroflexota > Dehalococcoidia > Lucifugimonadales. Next base: position 2,495,053 of record OZ220745.1, read on the forward strand.
TCTTCCAAACCTACTTATCAGACCTTCGGCATCCGCTGGTAACATGATCCGTAAGTCGTCGATATCGGTTTCTCTAACGACTACCTCCAATGCCTGAGCGGGATAGCTGGTGATGCTACCGTTGCTGTCGTACCACCCCACGGAATGGAAATGGTTATCTTCCCTTACCCACACCTGCAATTTGAATGAACCGGGAGGCACTTTCACATTGAAGCTTCCGTCCGGCTCGGTCTCGACCCAGAACTCTTCGTCCCCCAACCAAACCGATAACGCCGTGTCTGTCACTGTATGATCGTCTGGGTCGATCATCACTCCTTTTATACTGAATGACACCGCCTTAGAGACGACTTCAGCAATTGCTGTAGAGGTTGGCGTTGACGTGGTAGATGGCGTAGGCGTGGATGTCGGAGCAGGCGTTGAATTCGGGGGTGGTGATAATGTCAGTGCGGGTGTCGGCGTAGGCGTGGATGTCGGAGCAGGCATTGAATTCGGGGGTGGTGATAATGTCGGCGCGGGTGTCGGCGTAGGCGTGGATGTCGGAGCAGGCATTGAATTCGGGGGTGGTGATAATGTCGGCGCGGGTGTCGGCGTATGCGTTAACGTCACCGTGTGAATGGGGCTCGCCATGGACGCCGGCTCTGAGACTAGCCTGTCTGGCGGTTGTAGGGATAAGCATCCCGCAACAAGCAGGATGACGCCTAGCAGAGCCAAGAAGAGGTATCGAGAGGGTATGGAGACTTTAAGGAGTTCACTGTCAGTCTTGACTCTCATTTCCATGCACCGAGCATGCCCCTCCGGACCGTCACTTCTAATCGCACGGCCCGGCTTCTTGTGACCATTACCTGACCCATCTTTGTACCAACCGCTATGTTAGTTTCGCGGCTCATCCAACGATCCGCCGCGGTCTTCAGAGCAAAGTTCTTCGCGGCAAGATTCCCCAATGAACCGTGGGGGCTTTCGCCGCTTTAGTAGCTCCGCCAGCCCTTGACCTTATCCGGCGCATCCGCCAACGACAGGTACGAGCTCTCATTCAGACATTCAACTCTCAGCCTTGCATTGAACGCCTCGATGGTTGCGTTGTCGGTGGGTTTGCCTGGTCTGCTGAAGTCCAGCTCCACCCCTTTGAAATAAGCCCACTGGTCCATGGCTCTTGATGTGAACTCTGGGCCGTTATCAACAGCGGTGGTCTTTTGCTTCCTGCCCTTCTGCGCTAGGGCGGACAACGCATCGATGACCTGCGGGCCTCCGAGGCTCCCGTCCACCAGGATCGCAGGACTCTCCCGACTGAAGTGATCCAACATCGTCGACACTCTGATCCGTCTGCCGTCGAACAGCTCGTCGCTCATGAAGTCCATGGCCCAGCGCTCGTCAACTCTCGACACTGCAATCCTGGTCTCCCTCCTCCGAGCGGACACGCGCCGCCTGGGTCTCGTAGGCTGCATCCGCAGTCCCTCCAACCTGTGAAGCCTGTACATCCTCTTGTGATTCACCTGTCAGTCTTCCCCTCTGCAGCAGCACATGGATTCGCCGGTATCCGTAGCTCACCCTCGACGCCGCGAGGTTCCTGATCCTCATCCTCAGGGCCGCCTGCTCGGCAGCCAAGCTCTCGTACCTGCAGGTGGAGCTCTCGAAGGTGAGCAGCTCACATGACCGGCGTTCGCTCGAGCCGTAGGCAACCTGCAGATACCTGGCGTGGTCCCTCATCTGAGCAGGCAATCCTGCTACTTTCGAAGCACATCCTGAAGGTCCTGCTTGTCGAGGCTCAGGTCCGCCACCAGCTACTTGAGCTTGCGGTTCTCCTCCTCCAGCACCTTCAGCTGCCCCACTGCCACCACACCCATGCCGACGCACCTCTTCTTCCAACGGTAGAAGGGTTGCTCCGCAATGCCCATCCTGCGGCAGATCTCCACCACAGGCGTGCCGTTTTCCACCTGCCGGAGCGCGAACGCTCTCCGCTCCGGGATGTACGTGGACCTCTTCGTGGCCTGGGCCCCCCATCAAGTCCAGTACTTCCACAAAACCAACATTCCGGGTGGACCAGGTATCGGGGTCAAGACCAAGCATGTGATGATTTCCACTACTTTTCACGATCTGCCATTACGCAATGCGCATTCTTCGAGAGTCCTTGAGGCCGCAGGTGCCGCGGACGAAAACTTCCCAATGTAACCAGCAAACCAGCCTAGGGATTAGCAGATAAGAAAGAGGTAATGTTAACCTCAACTTCGATAAGGAAATAGTAAATTTAGATTGATTTACTAGAATCGAACCAAATAGATCATTTCAGGCCGACTGTTCCAAGGCCCTCAAGGAGGTGGCGACTTGGAGAATGTCCAGGAAACGGAACTGCCGGGAGACCGCCTTTTCCACCTCAGCCAGGCCAGCCTGCGCATCAACGAGAGCCTGGACGTTGACGCGGCGCTCCGGGCCGTAATGGACGGTGCCCGCTGCCTGACGCGGGCATCCCACGCCGTGATCACCACCCTTGATGCTGCGGGCGCAGTGGAGGAGCACCTGGTCGCGGGCCTGAACACCGACGACGTGGAGCGGCTATGGCAGGCTCCCCAAGGGCAGATGTTCTTCGAGTACCTGAACGCCCTTCCGGAACCACTTAGGGTGGGCCATCTGGAGGAGTTCACCGAGTCAATCGGCCTGCCAGAGTTCCGCTCTCCCGTGAAGCTCACCGCTTTCATGGCCGCCCCGATACTCCTCCAGGGCGTGTGCTCGGGCCGCATCTACGTGGGGAGCGACGAGCCGGGCCGGCAATTCACGCAGGAGGATGAGGAGACCCTGGTGCTGTTCGCCTCGCAGGCGGCGCAGGTAATCGCCAACGCGCGGCGGCATCGGGAGGAGCAGAGGGCCAGGGCGAGTCTGGAGACCCTCATCGACACCTCGCCGGTGGGCGTCGTCGTCTTCGACACGAAGACAGGGGCTCCAGCGTCCCTCAACTTGGAGGCCCGCAGGATCGTCGACAGCCTGCGGGGTCCCGGCCAGACGCCAGAGGACCTCTTGGGGCTAATTACTGTGCGTCGCGCCGACGGGAGCGAGGTATCCCTGCAGAAGTTCCCATTGGCGCGGGTGCTGGGCTCCAGCGAAATTGTGCGGGCCGAGGAGATCGTAATGGGGGTCACCGACGGGCGGAGCGTGACCGTGCTGCTAAACGCCACGCCCATCCGCTCCGATGTCGGGGAGGTCGAGTCGGTGGTGGTCACCATGCAGGACATGGCCGACGTCGAGGAGCAGGAACGGTTGCGGGCTGAGTTCCTGGGCATGGTGAGCCACGAGCTGCGGATACCCTTGAGCTCGATCAAGGGCTTTTCCGCTTCTGTGCTGGAGTCGCCCACGGACCCGGACCCGGCAGTGGTGCGCGAGTTCTTCCGGATTATCGGGGAGCTGACCGACCACATGCACCACCTGGTCTCCGACCTGCTGGACGTGGCGCGCATCGAGACTGGTACGCTGCCGGTTGACCCTGAACCGTCGGATGTTGCCTCGCTGGTAGACGGGGCCAAGAGCGCCTTCACGAGCTCCGGGGGCAGGAACCATCTCGAGCTTGAGATAGAGCCGGGCCTGCCCTTGGTGATGGCGGACCGGCTGCGGATCATCCAGGTCATCGGCAACTTGCTGTCCAACGCCGCCCGGCACTCCCCGGAGTCGTCCGTCTTCCAGATGTCCGTTGTACGGGAGGGTGGTCACGTTGAGGTCTCGGTGTACGACCAGGGGCGGGCGATACCAGCCGAGGATCTTCCGAGGCTGTTCCGCAAGTTCTCGCTGGCACATGACAAGGGCACAACTCCCGCCGTTGGCGGTTCCGACTTGGGGCTTGCCATCTGCAAGGGGATAGTGGAGGCCCACGGGGGCCGCGTCCGGGCCGAGAGCGACGGGCCGGGTCTGGGAACGCGGTTCACCTTCACGCTGCCGTTGGTACAGGAGGCTGAACCGCCCCGTCGGACTGCCCGCTCCCAGGGCAGCAAGCAGTCGGCGGGAACAGTCCTCGTCGTGGATGACGACCTCACGGTACTTAGGTCGGTCCGGGACGCCCTCTCGACGGCAGGCTTCCGGGCGTTGGTGACGGCGGATCCGGAGGAGGCGCTGGCGCTGATGGGCGAGCACAGCCCCTGTTTGGCTCTACTGGACCTGATGCTGCCAGAGCGCCACGGGGAGGAGCTTATGGGGGACATTTTGGCTGTCTCCCGCATCCCGGTCATATTCCTGTCGGGCTACGGCAGGGACGAGGTGGTCGCCAGGGTACTGGAAAAAGGAGCCACCGACTACATAGCCAAGCCCTTCTCGCCCACTGAGTTGGTGGCCCGCGTGAGGGCGGCCCTGCGCCGGTTTGGAGAACCCACGTTCCCCGCTCCTGAGGAACCCTTCGTGCTAGGAGACCTGACAATCGACTACGCCTCGCGAAGAGTGACGGTCTCTGGGCAGCTGGCGCCGCTGACGCCGACCGAGTTCGACCTGCTGGCGGCACTCTCGATGGAGGCCGGACGGGTGGTGCCCCACGACCGGCTGCTGAGGCGGGTATGGAGTCCGGGCAAACCGGGGAACCTACGAGCGTTGCGCACATTGCTGATGGGATTGCGCCGCAAGCTGTGCGACGACGCTGCACACCCCACTTATATCTTCACCGAGCCCCGCGTCGGTTACCGGATGCCGGCGGGGGGGGGGTTGCCTCAGTGATCAAATAGACTGTGAGGCATCATAAGTGACAGATCATCAAACGAATAAAACACCGATCATTCTTGACCGGGGCGTTGAGGATTCTTAGATCAGCCATTCATGCACTGTACCAACCGGTGGGTCCGTGAGGCGTGACGAAATGGTTCCTATAGGCATACGCTCAATGGATGCCAGGCAATTGAACATTGCAATGCAATTGCTAACGCGGCCATTTGTTTTGGTGTTTGGCTGGATGTCTTTCAACTGTTCATATCTGAAAAGTGTGCTATTCGCGAAGGCGTAAACTGATGACCGAGAAGTCGTATCATTATGCCAAAGAGGCCGGTGTCTAGTGCACTGGATTGAGCTGGCGCAGCGCGGGCCAATCATGAGGAGATTGGCGAGGGACGTCGCGATTCTCCTCGTCCTGGCGGCTGCGCTGACAGGGTTCTTTCTCCTGCTAAATCTCCTTGTGGCCCAGGTGGCTGAAGGGCCCCGGGATCTTTTGGCCGCCAGCCCTACGGACGAAGAGGAGTTTTCGCTCCCTAGTGGAGTCGGCCTTCTTGCGTTCGGTGTAATCGCGACATCTCTAGCAGTGGGGGCTGCGGCTCTCTTCGTCCCGGGAAGCTGGAACCTGCGACGTGGCTTGCCTCGGCCTTCTTTGCCCAAGTTAATCGGTGTTCTGGTTGCCATCCTGGTCGTTGCAGCCGGGCTATACCTGGCGCTGTCAGGGACTTTGGGCGAAGAGATCGACTACGAACAGCACTTTGCACAACGCGCGAACTTGCAACCTGTGGGCCTCGCCGTCCTGTCGGTCTTCTTCATCTCTGTAGTCGTCGTGGGCATGCTGGGCGCCCGGCTCCTGCTGCCGCTCCTTGCCGCATGGTTGGTGGCTGGCGCGGTGTTTGGCTTTCTGGACTCAAGGTCACTCAGCGGGCTCTACCTGTTCGAGCATCCAACAGTGCTGCAAAGGCCCGTGGCATATACGGCAGTCGTTGAGGAGTACCTGGACACGGATATTGGCGATGGCCTGCAGGCCGATACGCTTCCCGAAGGTACGCAGGAGGCAGAGTCAAACGGTGCGCCGGATCCCCTTGACTGGTCGCTCGCTTCGCTGGCCTCGGACACGAGGTTCAGTTACGAGGACGATGCGGCTGCCGAGCCACTGTTCCATGTGACCGGTGCCGCACATACGTCCTTTCTACGCACCGCCACCGGTGACGTCTATGAAAACGGCCAATGGACCCAACTCGACCCCGCTGAGATTGAGGTCCGGCCGGGAGTCTCGGCCCTTGAGGAAGTCCGGACCCTGATTGCTGGAAGGTCCGCAGGCCAACTGGCTGGCCTGGCGTCACAGCGAGCAAATCCAGATCTGCTGGCCGCGCCTTCCACAGTTCCAGACAGTACCTTTGTAGACGAGATCACCGTTTCTGTAGCCGGCGAGTTCGATTCCTTCCAGGCTGACGTTGTCCCAATTTCGCTTGGCCTCACGGAGGTCAGTGTCGAAGGGGTGTACCGACCGTTCAGCACCACTTTCATTCTTACAGATAACTCTCCGCAGTACACGTGGCATGCTGCTGTGCCACAGTTCTCTGTAGTACAGACGATTGATGCGCGGATCGCGGACGACTTGACGTACCTGCAGTTGCCCGAGGAGTTGCCCGATCGCGTCCGCAGCCTCGCAAAGGAGATCGGCCGGGCCCCTTCCCCGTACTTGAACGCTGTCCTCATTGCCAGGCATCTTCAGAGGGAATATGAGTACGGCGAGGACGAATCGCTGCAGACTGCGAGCGGGTCCGCAGATCGTCCGGACCCCGTAGACAGGTTCCTCTTTGAGAGCCGTCAGGGAGGCAGCGGCTCGTTCAGCAGCGCATTCGTCGTACTGGCGAGGTCGATCGGCATTCCGGCCAGGGTAGTCGCCGGATGGTCCATTCTGCCATTTCCGGGAACCCAGACCGTCTTCTTGAACCAGTCTCACCAGTGGGCAGAGATCGCGCTTGATGGCCTGGGCTGGATTACTATCGATCCGACTCCTGGAGGACCGCGCTCGTCCTACGAAGGTCAGACCTCGTTGGGAGGCGTCACCGATGAGATCGCTCCAACGCCTCCGGAGAGAGTTCAGGATGTCGAGTCTGCCGTCGAGACTCTCGAGACCAGCCCAAGCGCACAAGCCCGGGCCGAGGCCAGCAGAGAGTTGGGAGAGATAGGCGGCGCTGTTGCACTGAAGGCCTTGGCAGCTGCCTTCAATGAGGACCCGTCCCAAGAGGTCAGAGACGCAGCTGGCGATGCGCTTGAAAACTGGGACATAGACATGCTCATTCGCATACTCAGGGAGCACGAAGATCCTACGACAAGGGCGGCGGCCGCACATGCTCTGGGGACATTGGGCGACAACAAAGCTACGGCCCCGTTGTCAGTGGCCCTGACTTCCGACGAGGCCGCCGAGGTCAGGGCCGCCTCCGCGAGGGCGCTCGGAAGGCTGAGAGACCCCGATGGACTCGAACCTCTTGCCGGCGCTCTCTCTTCCGACGATGTCGCAGAGGTTAGGGCAGAGGCCGCAAGAGCGCTGGGAATGCTGGCATTAACGGAGGTGGTCCCGCATCTATTGAACGCCTTGACCGGGGATGAGGATGCTGAAGTGAGGCTGGGTGCCGCTGAGGCGCTCTTGCTGCTAACGCCAAGGGACGCAGTGGAGCCGCTGTTAGTGGCTCTCGGCGCCGATCCCGATGCCGGAGTCAGGTCGGTGGCCGCCGAGGCGTTGGGCGCAATCGAGGACCATCGTGCCCTGCAGCCGCTTCTGCAAGCTCGCGAGTCTGACACATCCGCGGAGGTCAGGGATGCCGCCGCGGATGCTTTGGGGCAGTGGAGCGGTTTCGATCTGCAGGAGGCTCTTGACCGGGCTGACAATTTTGGCTCGCGGGCAGCGGCCGCCCAGATTCTTGGAGAGCGCGGTAACATCCAATCGATTCCTGCATTGAGCAGCGCATTGAACGATCCGGTGACCGAGGTCCGGGACGCGGCTCGTGAGGCCTTGACGAGATTCGGCGTGCTCGTTCCCCTTGAGAACGGAGGCATGCTTCTGATCAGGGATGAAGTTGAAGTTGCTTTCATACCTGGGACTACCTTTGAACGCTCTACTGAGGTGCAAAGAATTCCGGTCTTCGAAGTGGAAGGCCCCGCGGGAATCAACCTTCTTCGGACTGCTGTAGGAGACCTCCACATCGATGGTCGATGGATGCAGCAGGATACCTATCGTGTCGACCACTCCGATGTATCGCGGAACGTTCTGGCCCTCGGAGTCATCAGCGGCAACGGCTTTGGGCCCGATGTCAGGTACGAGGTCAGCGCTTCCGTCAAACCGGCAGATGCCTTCGAGCTCTTTCTGCCGGGCAGTTTGCCCATCCCCGAACGGCCGGGCACGCTATCGGTTCCCGGGCTCTTCTGGCCAGACAGCTCCACCTTTGCCACTCGCGATTCTACGGATGTGTACGTGTGGAACTCTGAAGTCGTGAAGCACTCCGATCGCCAGTTGAATTCTGCTCCTGGAGGCCAAGCGTACTCATTTCAACGCTTGCCTGCCGGACTGCCGATTCGCGTACACGACCTGGCCTCGGAGATCACTTCCGGTCACTCCACTGCACACTCGAAGGCAGTGGCGATTCAAGAGTACTTGCGCGAGACGTACACTTACGGCTACGCGGAATCGCAGGAAGACACAGGTCCGCCGCCGGGCAGTGATCCGGTCGACTGGTTCCTCTTCGATCAGCAAGAGGGCACTTCGGGCAACTTCAGCAGCGCATTCGTTGCGATGGCGAGGTCGGTAGGAATCGCAGCGAGAGTCGTCTCCGGCTGGGCCATCAATCCCGCAGATAAGGTTCAAACCGTATATTCGGACCAGGCTCACCAGTGGGCGGAAGTCTCATTGGGCGGCATAGGCTGGGTTGCCATCGACCCGACTCCGGGCGGGGCACGGTATCGAGCAGAGCCTCCACTGGAACAAGGTAGCGATGAATACCTGAAATATCTCAGGGAGTTTGTCGATGACCTGTCCGATCCAAACAAAAGCGTTCGGGAAGCAGCGCTCAAGGAGTTGAACGAGCTTGGAAACGTCACCCAACTGGAGAACGGAGGCGTAATCATTGGTAGCGGAAAGGGCGCAGGCTGGATGTTGGGAACAACTACCCGGCAGTCGCCCGGATTGCTTCACGCCCCTGTCTTCCACCTCACAGGTGCCGCAAACACCAACTACCTGCGCATGGCCGTGGGTGATGTCTATGAAGGCGGCCGCTGGCGGCAACTTGATCCAGTAGCCATTGGTCCCGCGGGGAACGTGGAAGTATCCCAGTTGGTGCAGTCTCAACTGGAGAGCGCAAATGCCGAAATTCGTCTGCAACCCGCGTCACGTCTCCAGCCAGACCTCCTGGCAGGCTTCAAGACGCGACCGTCAAGCACCAGGACAGATCTTCTCAGCCTATCTCCCACGGGGATTCTTGAGGAAGTTCCCAGAGGACCGGTACCCACATCCCTGACCCTGTACACGATCGACGTTGAGGGCATGATTCTGCCCTTCAGCTCTACTTACTTCGCTGAAGAGAGTTCGACGGGGTACACCTGGACGTCACAGGTGCGGGATTTCGCTCCAAGCCAGCTTACCGCTGCCGATGCCTCTTCCGACTCGACGTACACGCAACTGCCCCCTGACCTGCCTGAACGCATCAGTCGCCTGGCCACTGAGATCACATCCGGCCATGACTCGACTTATGAGAAGGCTCTGGCGATCAGCGCTTACCTGGCGACGACGTACACCTACAAGCTGGCCAAACCTTCTGGAGAGGGTAGCTCGCCCGGAGAACACGATCCGGTCGACTGGTTCCTGTTTGAGCGCCCCGAGGGGACCTGCGGAAACTTCAGCAGCGCGTTCGTTGTTCTGGCAAGGTCGGTCGGAGTCCCATCGAGAGTAGTCTCGGGCTGGATGGTTGACGCCACGCAGAGTGTCCAGACCGTGTACGCAGACCAGGCGCACCAGTGGGCTGAGGTCGCATTGGAAGGCATCGGATGGGTGACCTTCGAACCCACAGCCTCGGGCGGCGCCCCGACTCGAGTCTTGGGCGACGTGGCAACCGCAAGGTCCGGCGGCTCCGGAGGAGAAGGTGAAGGGACTGGCGATCATACTGGCGCATCGGGAGGAGACGGCGACGGAGAGTCCGGCGGATCGGGCGGCGATAACGGTTTCAATGACCAGGAACTGGGACAACTCCAGGGATTGGTTGGGGCCCTCTCCGACGAGAATGCGAGTGTGCGCGCAAATGCGCTGCAGGCGTTACGCGAGTTTGGAGATGTGACGATACTGGAGAACGGCGGCGCAATTGTGGGTAGCGGTGGGCGCAAGAGGCTGTTTGGCGGCACATCTTCTGAACAAGCATCGGAGCCCCCTCACATCCCGTTGTTCAGCGTGAGGGGCGCGTCCAACACTGGCTACCTGCGCACCAATGTCGGTGATGTATACGATGGCGGCCGCTGGCAACAGCTGGATCCGGTGACCATCAGTCCCGCAGGTAAAGCTACGATTCCCAGCTTGGTGCAAGAACAACTTGAAGACGCAACCAGTGACCTCGCAGAACTGCCCAGCTCACGACGCGACGTCGAACTGCTGAAAGGCTATCAGTTGCGCCCAGCCAAGGTACGCACGAACAGAATCAGCTTGTTGCCGCTGCCTGATTTGGCGGTGGTGACTCGAGGGCCGATAGCCACATCACTGACTCTGCAGGACGTTGACGTAGAAGGGGCATTCCTTCCCTTCAGTGGGACGTTCGTTGCGGACGAGTCCACAACGAGCGGGTATTCCTGGACTTCGTGGGTGCCCCAATTCTCGGACGCGCAGCTTCATGCTGCCGCGACAATTTCAGACGCCACGTACACGCAGCTGCCCCCGGACGTTCCCGATCGAGTCCGCCGGCTCGCGATCGAGATCACAGCCAACCACGCTACCGCGTACGGAAAGGCTCGTGCCCTGGAGCAGTACCTGAAAACGGAATACGCCTACAGTTATGCAGACCCCTCTGGTGCTGGGAGGACGCCTCCTGGACACGATCCGGTTGACTGGTTCCTGTTCGAGCGCGTCAACGGCACGTGCGGCAACTTCAGCAGCGCCTTCGTTGTCATGGCAAGGTCCGTGGGAATACCGGCCAGGGTGGTCTCCGGTTGGTCAATCAGGCCTGTCCGGGAGGGCCAGACTGTCTACTCAGACCAGGCCCATCAGTGGGCTGAGGTGGCGTTCGAGGGCATCGGCTGGGTGACTTTCGAGCCTACATCGTCGAACGGGGCACCCAATCGCGCAGCCCAATTCTCCGAAGAGGCTGACCTCCTAACACAGATTACTGATTCTGACTCCGGATCTGGCAGCGGCCGCTATAGGCCGCCCGTTGGCCCATTTGACACGATTACCGCAATCACAGATTGGCCGGCCGAAGTCCGCAGACAGCAGTCGTTCTGGGTTGGCGGTACGGTCTACTCCGTGCAAGGCCGCCCTGCGCTTGGCATGCTGGTCGAGGTCTACGTCAATGAAACAAAGGAGCACGGCGGTATCAAGATAGGGAGCGCCACGAACGGCCGGAATGGCTTCCGTGCGAACGTGGAGATGCCCCAGGACATAAGAAGGGGCGGGTATCAGTTGCTGGCACGAGCTGTGCCGGACACCAATTACAACGAGTCCTGGAGCGACCCGGACATCGGCGTGGTGGCCGAGAGTGGGTTTCACTTCTCGGGCCCCAGCGAGATCCCGGTAGACGTCAAAGCGATCTTCGAAGGAAGAGTCGCGGAAGAGTCTGGCGAAGCAATTCCCTGGCTCGAAGTATCGGTCACCATCGACGGGCAGAATATGCCCTCCGTCTTCACAGATTCCGCAGGCCACTTTGACTTCACCAATGCATTTGCTGAACCTGGAAGGCACTGGGTGGAAGTCTCATTCAGGAAGACAGGCTTCCTGTTGGGCAACACGGCCCGCCTGGAGTTGGACGTAACACTGCCTACTGAGTTATCCGTTGAATCCCCGTCCTTCGTTTACATCGATGAGGAGTTCTCTGTTTCCGGCCTCCTTCGCGATGTTCGCGGCAACCCCCTTGAAGATGAGCTCGTGACCCTGCAGGTCGGGGACGGCGCACTGCAGTCTGTTCGCACCAACAGCGCCGGTGAGTTCGAGGCGCAAGGCTCGATAGAAGGGGCCGGCGACTACACGGTGTTCGCCGAGTTCTCCGGAGCTGGCTTCGTGCTTGGCTCAGAGGCCACGGCCCCTCTGGGCTCCCGCCATGTAGCCTCGTTGATGTTGAATGGGCCGCAACGAATACTTGAGGGCGCCACGACGACACTCATAGGCAGTTTCGTCTCCAAAACCCTCTCTCCGATAGGAGAATTGAACGTCAGGCTGATTGACGCGAATGGCCAGCCGGTGGCTGAACGGGTCACAAATGCCGACGGTGCCTTCCGGTACAACCAGAGCCCATATCACGAGCCCGGCCCGCAGGTGATTACCGTGATCTTCGATGGCACAGACACTATCGCGCCCAGCGAGGCGAGTTTCGGGTTTATTGTGCTCACGCCCACAACCCTGACCATCGAGGGCCCTTCGGTAGTTGGGGTGACCGAACCCTACGAACTTGAGGGCCTACTGCTCCGCTTGGACGGGCGTCCTGTGACTGCCTCCAATGGCCGTGTCCAGCTTGCCATTGAGGACTCGGAACTCGGCCACCTGGCGATCGTTACCACTGCGTCTGACGGCTCCTTCGCTTACAGCCATGAGTCTTTAGGCATGGCCGGGCCACACTCAATCTCGGTCCGCTTCAATGGAATTGAAACCTTCGCGCCCAGTGACGCCAGACTGGGAGTATCGGTGCTCTATCCGACAGCGTTGACACTGGACGGTCCGGACATCATCGTGGCGGGCGAGTCATTCGGCGTGGCAGGCATCCTGCGCGGCCCTAACGGCCAGCCTCCGCCGTCGGGTGAGCAGCTGAAGCTGATCGTGGAAGACGCCGTCGGCTATGAGCTCGCGACCGTCCCGGTGGCGCCTGACGGTACGTACGAGTACAGCCACGGCTCGCTCGATGCCGCCGGCTCATACAGTATTCGCGTCAGGTTCGCGGGAACGGGCGATCTTGCTCCCAGCGAGGCCAGCTTCGCCGTTGCCGTGCTATCGCCCACGCAGCTGACCCTGAGCGGCCCGACGCTGGTCCAGGATGGCACAGCGTTCGAGCTGACGGGCGCCCTCCGCCGCGGCGACGGTGAGCCAATACCGAACGTCACGATAGTCACCAGCAGCCCGACCACTCCAACGGTGACTACAAACGCCAGCGGAATCTTCGCTTGGCAGGAGACATTGACGCTGGGCGGCACCACAGTCGAGTCGGAGATGGAGATTGAGGCCGTGTTCGAGGGATCGGACCGTTTCGCACCTGCTCGTGCCGGCGTAAACATGACGGTGGGCAAGCCTTGGCTTGTCGCGGAAGTCCCGGAGCCCGTCGCGAGGGGAGACGCTATCGTGCTGAGGGGCACGGTGCTGATAGGGAGCCGTTCCGTTCCGGGAGTCGAAGTCAACGTCGGGGATCTCGGAACGGCGGCGTCGGACGAAGCAGGCAGATTCAGCTACCGCTACGAAGTTCCGGCCGACGCAGCCCTCGGCCAGGACGAGCTAACAATCGAGGCCCCAAGTCTCGCGGCCGAGACTACGGTGCCAATCGAAGTCAAGTCGTCGCCCAACCTTCTCGTTACTCCGCTGGACAGGGTGCGGCACGGCCAGACGGTACGCCTCCAAGCCACGTTGATGAACGACGACGGTGACGGCATTTCGGGAGCAGTCGTGACTTCCAGCCAGGGGCCGCAGGCCGTCACGGACGCCAGCGGCGTGGCCTTGCTGGAACTCACGGTCCCGGAATCCCAGGAGACGCAGACCGTACTCGTCACGTTCCAGTACGAAGGCGATGACCTCAACATGCCCCTGACGTACTTCCTCGGCATACCTGTAATTGAGCCCGCCATCAACTGGTGGCTCAGGATCGGTGGCCCGGCGTCGCTGGTCGGGCTGCTCGCGATCTGGTACGCGAATCGCCGGCTCAGGCTGACTCGCTCGCTCGCGGCGTTGGGCCGGCGTTTCATGGCGACAAGGCCCGAGATGCGGCTGAGCGTGCCGCGGCCCTTCCAGCCCGCTGCCAGAGACGTTGACGCCGGACTCCGCAGGACGCGGCTCGAAATCAGTGCTCGGGAAATCGCGGGAGATCTCCCGGAGGTCTGGGGAATAGGCGAGGACGTCACGCTGGAGCTCCGCCTGACGACAGGCGAAGAAGAAGCAGTCGCAGGATCGGAGGTCGAAGTCATCGCAGACGGCCAACAGCTCCAAACGATGACCACTGACGCCAATGGAACATGCGTAATAACACACGCGTGGGACTGGCCGGCTGACTTCGTACTCTCCGCTCGGTTCGGCGGCAGCGATGGCCTCCAACCGTCCGTCGCGTCCATGGACCTGCGTGTGGTGGAATTCAGAGAGGAAATCGTAAGGCTGTATAACGACTTCGTAGACTGGGCGAGAACTCAGGTCGACGGGATCTACGATCAGACCACGCCCCACGAAATCGAGAGAACGCTCGTTGATGAGGGAAGCCCGGTCGATGAGGAGGCGCTCGATGAGCTCGTGTCCAGGTTCGAGGAGGCTGACTATAGCGAACATCCGATTTCTCGCCGGCACTACGAGGCTATGCTCAGGGCATGGAGGTCCGTAGTTGAGGCCTGACGGTAGAGCCGCCTCCGACGCGCCGCTCCCATACCTGCTGGCCACCGCACTCGCTGCGGGAGTCGGGATCGCGGCTGCGGTTCTGCTGCTGCAATCGGGCGGCCTGTTCCACTACTGGTTTGGCCTGGACTTCTACTATCTCGTCCCGCCTCTGGTGCTGAGCGGCTTGCTCATTCTTGCCGGCAGGCTCATGCTGTTTCCGACCGTTCGCGCCGTTGGCATTCGCTTCCCGGTTCTCTCGAAGCAAGTCGGCATGGGACCGAACGCCGGGCGGCCGCTTCTGGATATTGTGTTGCCGGCCGCCCGCAGACTTATTGCAGACTTGGGTTGGCTGGTTCTCCTGACCACGGTCCTTCAGTTCCTGGCGCTTCTGCCGAGCGTCCTGGCGAGTGAACTCGAAAGTCCTGACCTGACTAGCCTAATACCGTATGCCCCGGTGTTCGATCGGATGGCGCTATGGGCCGTGGTGTTCGTCGTACCTCTCATCTCGGTCCGCGTTGCCTCTGAAGTCTGGCCCGTGGTCAGGTCGATCGCGAAGTTCCCGCACACGCAGCTCATCGCGTTAGGCGTTGCTTACGTGAGTCTCGCAGGCAGCGGCGTTATGTCCACAGCACTGCAGTTCTCAGACTCGCAGGTCTTGCTCGGCATCGCAGCGGCTGCATCGATCTACCACATCGCGTCAACCCTTCGTAGGATTGACCTTGCCAACGTTTCCGAGAAGCGCGCCTGGCAGGTGCGTGCGCTGCTCGTCTTGGCTGAGGTGACTTGGATCGCGGTCGTGCTCCGTACCATCGCGGTCTTGCCCAATGCGCTCGCGACGATTCCGTCTGACCAGTACAGACCGGACCTTGAGTTCCTGGTCCCGTATCCGGATGTCCTGAATGGACTGTTGTTCTGGAGCCTCGCCGTACTCGTGCCGCTCGCACTTTTTCGCTCGGCAGGCGTATTCTGGCCCAAGGTGGACAGGATCGCCGGTTTGCCGGCGCGGCGGCTCATGTTTCTCGGCGCGGTGTATGTTGCGTTTTCGCAGAATGGCATCTTGACGGCCATTTTCGAGTTTGACGCGTCACAGGTCCACACCTTCCTGACCCTAGCATTGGTGGCCTCCTATGCGGCGTCCCTGTTGCGCAACCTTTCCAGGGAGCAGGAATCTCAACGGCTTGCGTTGCCGATAGTCAGTGCCGCCACGCTCCTTGCCGCTTCGACGCCAACGCTCGCCGTGTGGTCCGTTCTGGACCACATGCACATCATCAGCGCAGGGCTGATGGAGTATGAACTGACCAGGTCCTTTGGCGAGAACTATCTGCCGCACTTCAGCGCGATTTTCGACTTGCGGGTCGTGGCGGTCTGGCTGACCTTTGTGACAGCGCTGGCTGCGGCTCTCACAAGGGCCTCCGCTTCCGATGCTTTGGGGCGTCATCGGCTGTTGCTGGCAGCGGCCTGCCTCAGCGTCGCGGCTTACCTGTGCTGGCTCTTCGGCTCCGGACTCTCCGAGTTGGGGCACGGCTTTGTGCTCGCCGCAGTTGTGGCCGCGGTCGGCATGCTGTCGCTGGGCTTCGCCGAGTTGGCCGGCTATGCGGCAACCTCGTCAAACCCGGTAATCGCCGACGTCGCAAGCTGGCTGTCCGCGTCCAGTACGCGCGGCGCCGTGTTGGGAGGCTCAATCGCGTTCTATGGGATCCTCCTGCGCCCCGCGCTGTACGAAACGCTGTGGTTTGCCGAACTGTATGAATACCTGGGCGTACTCATGCTGCTGGTCCTGATACTCCTGCGGTTCAGGCGGCAGGTGGGCGACGGCTCTTTCGATGGCGAAAGGCGGCAGCCTGGCTGGATGGACTGGTCCCATCACCGCCAGGAATTCGAGACGAAACCAGACCCCAGGTCTGAGCTGATGAGCGGCCTGCAGGCCCGCTTAGTGGACCGGGGCGAATGGCAGCCGCTGTGGCGGTACCTGCTCGCTCTCTTGTACCGCAGCGAGGCGCCCATCGAGTCAATGGCGGCGGCTTGCCGACCCTTACGCGGTTCCAGCCGGCTGGACTACCGGCGCTGGAGCCTGGTAACGGCGATGCACGGCGGCAGAGCCAGGCGCGAAATTGCCTTGTCCGACTCCATGGCCCTTGTGCAGGTGGCCCTGAACGGCCGCACGCGAACGTACGATAGTGTCGATGAGCGAGCGCTGATCGCCGCTGCGTCCCCCTACGTTGAGGGGGACGACGGTCCGGAGACTCTCGCTGTTACGCTTATGCTGGCCGACTGGCAGCTAGGCGCAGAGCTTGATGACGCGATCGCGTCGTGGCTGCACCTCGTCGGCCCGTCGGTCCTTCCCTTCCGGCAGATCATTCCGTCCAGGATTCGCAGGCAGATCACGGACCGCACGCGGCCCCGGCGGCATGCCGTCGTGGCGAACGCCGCGCTGCGCATCTTCGGCAGCAGGGGTACGGGCCGCGCCGCCGAACGGACTCAGGTCTCGCCTGGCACGCTGATGGCGGCAACATGAGCGCTGCTCGAAAGGTGAACACGCCGGCCATTGGCTTCGGCTCCGAAGCCAATGGCTGTGGAAAACTTGTGAGACGCATTAGTTGAAGGAACTTGCTCGATGAACGAAATCCAACTTGAAGAAGCCCGCTCGTCCTGTGAGCAGATACTGGATCGCGTTGGTGAGATCTTCGTGGGAAACAGGGCCCTTCTGCGAAAGATGCTGGCGGCGGCCCTGGCAAATGGCCACGTGCTGTTTGAAGACTACCCCGGCCTGGGCAAGACCCTACTGGCTAAAGTCTTTGCCAAAGTGATAGGCAGCGACACGAAACGCGTCCAGTTCACTTCGGACCTGTTGCCCTCAGACATCCTGGGCGTAAACGTCTGGCGCCAGAACTCGGGGACTTTTGAGATGGTGCGAGGCCCCGTCTTCACCAACGTCCTGCTTGCCGATGAGATCAACCGCGCTCCTCCGAAGACGCAGTCGGCGTTGCTGGAGGCGATGGAGGAACGTCAGGTGACCATCGACGGGGAGACGACCTCCCTCGGCGCCCCGTTCCTGGTAATCGCGACACAGAACTCCATCGAGCAGGAAGGCACTTACCCGCTGCCTGAAGCACAGCTGGACCGCTTCCTGTTCAAACTGTCCACCGGCTACCCGATAAACAGGGACCTGGAGAACGACATTCTTCTAAGGAGGATCAGCTGGCAGAAGGACGATCCTACCGGCGATCTCGAACCAGCCATGGACATGGCCCGCTTCGTTGAGCTGCAGAGAAGTGTAGAGACCGAGGTGTACGTCGATCAGGACATCGTCGACTACATCACGCAGGTTGTTAGGCTCTCCCGTGAGCATCCGAAGGTCGCCGTTGGGGCCAGCCCGAGGGGCGGCCTTGCGCTCCTGAGGGCGTCGAGAAGCATCGCGATCATTCACGGCAGAGACTTCGTGGTCCCCGATGACGTGAAGATGATCGTTCCTGACGTCCTGACTCACAGGATCATTCTCAACATTGAGGACACATTGGAAGGCTTCCGCGGAGAGCAGGTGGTTGATGAGGTAATGGAAAAGGTGCCCGTGCCCACGGATGTCGGGCCGAATGGCCGGGGGCAATGACGCGGTTCTCGCTCACACAGTGGATCGGGCTGTCCTCGGCCTTCCTGCTGCTGGGGATGTTCCTGGGGAACGTCGTCTTTCTGCTCGGTTCTGTCTTCGTTCTCCTCGTTGCGCTCTTGGCAACCGCATTGTCTCCGCCTTCAGGCGTAGTCGTGGAGAGGAGGCTGGCTCGGAGCGCGATCTGGGCGGGAGAGACCGTACAGGTCCAGCGTAACGTCAGCATTCATCGCGGCATTGGCTCGGTGTTTGTCCATGAAGAACTCCCGCCGGACGCGCACGTCGCCGAGGGCAGCAACCTGAGGCTCGTCTGGAAGTGGCCCCGGGTCAAGATCGCGGACCTCTCCTACGAGTTGCAGTTCCCGAAGCGCGGGCAGTTCATCCTCGACGAGACTAAGTGGGAGACGCAGGCGCCGTTCGGTGCCCCTCGGAGCGCGGCCGGACAGGGTGGGTCGTCGTTTGAGTTGTCGGTAATCCCGCGTCTTCGCAAAGTCACGCGGATGAATGAGATTCGTGCCGTCACGAAGAACACTCGATACCGCGATGACATCGCACAGATTGGAGCTTTCAGCACGGAGTTTCGCGAGATTCGGCCTTACATGCCTGGAGACCCGCTGAAGAGCATCAACTGGAAGGCAAGCGCCAGGGGCACCAGGAGCGATGGCCTTCCCCTCGTCAACGAGCTAGAACCTGAGGCCCGCAGGGCGGTCTGGCTGTTCCTAGACACAGCCGAGTACATGGAGGTCGGCGGTCCGCTCATGAACCCTCTTGAGAGTACCATCGAGGCTTCGGGGAGCCTTGCGCAGTACTACCTCGGTCGCGGCTCCACACTCGGCGCGTTCGCTTACAACAGCGCAAGCGGCCATGGGGAGTTGCTGACCCCTGAAGCGGGCCGCAAGCAGTTGCACCGGCTCACGAAGCTGATGTCGAGTCTGAAGGCGGGATCGCCGGAGCAGGACGTGCTTCAGGCCGTCGAGTGGTGCAAGAGTTTCCTCCTCAGGCTTCGGCCGGAGGTGTTCATCATCACTCGCCTTGATGTCCTGTATCCGAGGCCCGGAGAAACGCCGGAAGCGCTGGACCGTTACAGGGACGCGATTGATCGCCTGACGGCCCTCCGGACCCGGTCGCGCAGGCCCGGCCGGGTCAGAGTGGTGCATGTGAACGCACATGACCGTTACCCGGACGCTGATGGACCGGGACTTGCTCGGTGGGAAGCGAGAGTCGTGGCTGCTGAGCTACGGAAACGGGGAGCCGCCGTTATCGAGTGGTCGCCGGATAACGAAGAGTTCATATCGGCTCTTATTCGCCACATGGACGCCTTCCGATGATCCCTCAAGACCGGCGCAGGCTGATTCACATGGCTGCCGAGACGGCGCTTGTTGTTGGCCTTGTGCTGCTCTGCGCTTTCGTGCTGCGGGGTTCGTTCCCCGTCGATCCGCCCCCTGAGTTGTCTTCATTGCAGCCCGCCTCAGAGCTGCTGCCCGTGTACGGCAAGAGGGAACTGGCGGCAGTCGTGTCAGTGATCGTTGCCGTCTATTGGGCCCTCCAGTTCCTCGGGCGCAATGAGATGGCCTTTTGGTTGCTGGCGGCGGCGGCGGTACTGTCCTATGGCCAGGCCGTTTGGACCCACAATCACATCGACTGGTACCAGTTCTTCCGGTTTAACCCCGTCGTGGACACCAGTCGCTCTCAGGTCTGGGATACAGTGCTCTTTCTGACGTGCCTTACTGGTCTGGTTGCTCTGAATCACACCATACGGCTTCGGAGGCTCGACAGCTCACTTGCAAGGCGAGGGGTATCCGTCGTCGATCGATTCCGCGTGGTCCTGAATGAGACTCTGCTGGTGCTCGGTCTGTTGGCAGCGGCCGCTGTTATGGCGCTTCTGATGGTGTCCGCAGCGTCGACATTGGGAAGGCCGGGCCTCCTGCCCACGGGCTCAACGTGGATCGTCATGATTGTTGGAGGGGGCGCGGCCTTCCTCTTCATATGCTCCCTCGTACTCTGGTTCCGGGCTCGCAATGTCATCGATGACTCCATACCCCAAACCGCTGAGACCGGTCCTCCAATCGAAGGCCGCGACGAAGCAGCGCCGGAATTAGCCAGGACGTCAGATGCCCGGGCGGACAACTAGCGCTGTGAAGATTGCCTTGACTCTCCAACTTAGGGCCCAAGCCGGATTTCCCTGACAGCCCCGTTGGCACACAGAGAGACGTAACAGTCTGTTGCGTGGCAAATGCATTTCATTCCGAGATGCTATCCTTGCGACCCCAGTAGGCTTCTCCACACGTGGCCAGTACGTTCCAGTTTCAGATACGAAAGGAAAGGGAGCTGCTTGCTGATCTGGACGAATCACTACACTCGAAGGCATCCCGTTGGCCGGCGCATACTTCGCCGCATCCAAGGTTGATTAGGCCCTGCCAGTTGACGCGCTGCTGTACTTCCACGCAGATTCCGGGGATTTCAACAGCAACCTATACCCCCGGGTTCGGCCAGCGCATGACTGATAAGGGCATCGCCTTCCTGAGAGGCAACCGCCGCGGCCACGATCACGTCGTCAACGGCGTCAGGGAGGGCCCCTAGCAGGCTACGCCTTCGAGTTGGTCAGCGACTCGCGGGCAGATTTCGGGGTCTGGCTGGAGTTGCTGCGGGAGCGCGGGCACCACCGCATAGCGATCGGCGGGCACGGCGGAGGGGCCGCCCGCGCAAACTTACACGCAGGCAATGGAGAAGTTCGACGTCGCTGCGGAGGTCATCCCGTTATCCCGAGGTGAGTACGACCACGGGGGCATGGCCGAACTGCAGTCGAGGTCTTCTCAGGTCCATTCCGAGAGTCCGAGTGCAACATCTCATAGGGCCGTACGGACGAGCCATTGCGTCCTGACGAACTACCTGGGGCGCACGGTCATACGTTGACTGCTTCAACCAAAACAGCCGCGAATCCCCATTGGACTAACATAGCGGGTGGTACAAGGCTTGGGGCAGGTCACACGGATGCGTCGTGGGCATCTAGTTCCGATCCAAGTGCTAATAGCTGATTGCTTGAACCCAGAGGGGCCCTGCTACTTGTCTCTGCCCTCTTCGCCGTAGTACCAGCGGTCAATGATCGGCTCGGCAATGGCCGCGGACTCAGGGGCTGCGTTTGTCACAAAAGCGTGCTTCACATAGCACACTGCGTATTCTGAACCATAACACTGGTTATCGGTCCGAAAACTGTAGGAATCATCGTCCATGGTTAGGTAGAGATCTCCAAAGCCCCTTCGGAACGCATCACCGTCCACATTCCGATACAAGTCAAAGAACAGCCCTGCTCCCATTCTGTGAAGGCATGTGGAGTTTCTGTCCATTTCGAACTGACGAATGCTTCCTCGGTCCGCACAGTCCCAGAGACCTGGAGGCTTAAGGGGCGCACCAGTTCTTCTGTTCTCAGAGAGGCTCTTCATGAGCTCGCCAGCGCCGTCTGATATCCATCTAGATGGCCCATGCCAGTAGAAATCCGATACTGCGTACGCTACTGGGTCGTGCCAATCAAAGGAGGCTGGACGGTCAATGTAAACGAATCCGGTCCAAAGCGCGGACGTCCTGAAGAATTCCGGCACGGGCCCAAGCAACATCAGGATATGTTTGAACGGCAAAGGCGCGCCAATTGTCTCGTCATGCGAACGCAGGATCTGTTCCAATCCGTCCAGGGCCTGCCCCGATCCGCCCGAGGTGTGCAGAGCAAGGAGAGTCACTTCGCCTGAATGGGGAAGAACAATCGTGCGTTCATTCAAGCTGGTCCGATTCGGGTCCAAGAGTATAGAAATCGATTCCATGGCCTTGGAACTGCCAAGATTGTTGAGCATGTTGCTGGCGCCGCGAAGGGACGCTATTCTGACCGCGTGCTCATCCGCAATGCCGTTCTGCAGAACGGGAAGTGCAAGCACCCTATTCAGAGCATCATCTATCTTTCTGGCTCTTCTCGGGAACTCAAACAGCGCCACAAGAGCCAACACATCGGTTGGCTCTACGGCATCCAAGAAGGGCATTTGAGTGATCGCCAATGCCGCTTCCAAATCCCATCTGGTGCTGTACTCCCGTCCTATGTCGGAGAGATACCAGACAGCACGACGTTCAGCTTGCGTAATACTGTCCCGGACCCAAGGCCTATTGGAGATTTCCCAAAAGACCTGCTCGGACTCGATTGCCGAGTACCAGAATGCCCTCATTGAGTTAAGTTCATCCGCAGAAATCCCATCCTGAACCCAGGACCAGGTGCGCATGGTGTCCGCGGCCTGAGGGTTAAGTAGCTCAAGAGTCAGCAGAATCACGGTTCCCAATTGCTCGTCAGTTACGCCTTCCTGCAATACCGGGTGAGACATGAGCTGGGGGATAAGCCCTTCCAATCGCAATGTGTTAAGGCTATCTACTAACACCAGGTCGGTGTCTTCGATGGAATCCAGAAATGGCATGTTCAAGAACTGCACCGCCGTCCGACCGCCACCGTAATCGTATGCTAGATCTGAGATGAGCGAGAGCTCCGTTCGGCCGAGTCCATCCTGAAACCATGGCTTACCCAGAAACGCCCAGAAGAGGTCTCTTTGTCCTCTGCGAAATGTTTCCGACAGCAAATCGACTACCCAATGCTCCCCTCCTTCCGGAGAAGCCTGACCATATGGGACATTTGATTCAGACAGGCTTGACACTCCGTCCCGCACCCACGGCAGCAGTGCGAGGGCCTCTTCCAACGTCAGCTCCGGAATGTCGACTTCAGCCTCCTGAACATTGTCTTCTCCCCAGCGATAGCCGTCGTCGATGCCGCCTGCGTATATCGTTACAGGCCTCCTGCCCTGGAGCAGACGGAGCTGTGCGACAAGTGACGTGGCTGCGCCGGGCGAAATGGAGTCGACGGGGAACTCTATCAAACACTCCTCGTCGGCTTCTTCCTCGCAGGCGGCTCCTACTTGGACAGGCCCGGTCGGCGCTACCCCGGTGTTAACGATCTCGATCGTGACGTCAGCCGTGGCGGTCCTGTCCAAGTGGTATTCAAGCACTTCAGAAGTCAGAATCTTGGGAGCGAGGGTTACGTAATCCACCTGAACGGTGGTCGCGGCAGTATTATTGTCCGTCCGTACTTCGATTGAGTCGGTCTCTGCCTCAATGTCAAGTGTGTACGAACCGGTCGGAATCTCTATCGGCAAGTAAACGGCTTGGCTCCTCCCGGCACCCAGTGAATCGATTACGACATTAGCCTGCATGTTTTCAGATACGCCTGTTTCGAGCACGGTGACCTTCCAGCGGGCCAGGACAGAGACGTTCTCTGCGTTGAGGTCTCCCTGGTTCTCGACAATCATCGAGAGAGCCATCGTGCCGTCACCCGTGATGGCGTGCGATCCGGGCTCAAGTACGACGTCCGCTGCTCTTACGTCAACTTTCGTCGAATGTTCAGAGTCACCGATCATGAATGTCACGGTGTGCAGACCAAGGGGAAGGTCCCTAGTCGTCAGGAATGAAACGGCCTGACTACTGGTCGCGGGACGGTCGACTTCGTGCACTTGCTCGGGGCTGCCCTCGCCAATAGCCATGAATACGGGCACTGAAGGAGCGTCGGCCAAGCCTCCAACGTTAATGATGTCAACAATGAATTGAGTGGTGACCAGCTCGCCAGAGGCGGCAACAGTGGAGGCGTTCACAGCCTCAATCTGCAGCACGGCGGGCTCCGGCGTCGGTGTGGGAACGGGCGGCGATGTCGGAACGGGCGTAGCAGTCGTTTCAGGTGTCGGCGAAGGCGTGGGGCTCGGTGTCAACCATGGTGTGGGCTCGTGCTCGGGTGTCGGCGTAGGCTGAGACGTGCTCAGGGGAGTCTGCGTAGGCGTCGGTGTAACTGCCAGGGTTGGAGCTTGAGTAGTAGTATTGGTCAGTGTAGCGTCACTGGCGGGCGATGTGAGGTCGAGACAGGAAGCCGCGGCCACCGTAACGATGCCTAAGAGGCACCAAAGTGGAATTCCGCGTGTACTCACAAGCTCTCCCGCCTCATAAGAGTCTCACCAATCACCCGTCTTGCCCCAGCATTTCGCACATGGCAGTCGAATACATTACTACATCCCCGTCCAGCGGCGGCCCGGCGTCCCCTAGAGCGCTCCGGCCCTGTCGAGCTCTTGGATGCGCTCTGGCGGGTTGCCGGACCGGTCGCCGAAGACGCGGTCTTTTGTGCTCTCTATGGTGGACATGCCATGTAGGACGCGTCCCGGAGTGGCGGAGAGCCCAGTCGTCACCGTCGGTTGCTCCATGCGACCGAGGTTGTCGTGTTCGGCTTCATCGATGAACCCGCCGCGGCGCATGTGGATGTCGTGGTACATCCGCTCCGAGCATTGGACCACTCCGGCTGGGACGCCCTCTCTCTGCAGCGCGTGCATGGCCTGTTTTGGGAGAGGCCGCGTGTACAGGGGGATGCGCTCGTTCAGTTCCCAGCGGTTCTCTATGCGTGTCTACAGCGTGGCGAACCGAGGGGTGGCGGCTCTCGGAGACCATGACGATACGCCTTTTCCAGCGAGTTACGACGAAAACCGTTAGATTGCCATGGATGAATTGAGCGTCCTGTTGAGGCTCTCGGCGTCGGTCATCACATCTGCATTTTCGCAAGTGCGTAACGGGCCATCAAGCGCGGCATGGCCGGCTTGTACGTTCGAACCGGCCGTTCCTGACTGTAGTACACGGATGGTGTGATGGACATAGAAAAGGTTCATGGCCAGTGGATCCAAAGGCGTTCGCCGCTGTCCCTCCACAAGGTATGTCAGCCTTACCCCGAAGCGTCGACAGGGACGCAAGCACCTTCCCGACTGCAGGTGAGTGAGGGTCGAATCTGGTTTTGACTGGTCCAGACGTAGACTCACAGGCAGGCTCGGATAAGTTCTCCGTTCCGACCCATGGCTTGGTCAAGGGCCGCTCTTCTGTCCAGAAACTTTTCATGCATGTGCTACCGAGAGGCACGTAAGTACGGCCATTGTAGCTATTTCGAATCCCGTACGCTCAATCTCCTTCTGACGGCGACGAAGAATCTGCGCAGGAGGAGGCGATGTCACACCGGAACAGAGACCGCCCGGCTGCCCGCCGTGGGTGCACCCCGCGGACTGCCCAGAACCTCCTGAAGAGACTTGGACGAGCACGGGTAAGACTCGCGGTTGCGGCCCCTACCGGGAGAAGTAGTAGAAATCCAATCTGGGCAACACCCATTGGATCGCCGCAGCCGAGCGGGTGACCTGGGGATCGTGGAGTGCCACAGGCAAGACGCGCCACAGAGGCGCCCGTGGGCAGGAGGAACGGTCGAGGACGTCCAGTTGCAGCGTTACGCAGACCGCATGTTTCACGGTGTGCGTAGGCACATGGGGGGCATGGACGGCTACCAGCAGAACGAGGGTCAGTAACGGAAAGAACCAGAAGCAATGGAAGAGGACATCCAATTGCAGTGCGACCGATACCGAGTGGAGAAATTACACACCGCCTTCCACGCCAACGCCCACGCCGTGTACTTGGTGATCGTGGAGCGACACTGGGAAGACGCGAATCAGCGGCAATCGGCATCAGAAGGAGCAGTCGAGAACATCCAGTTGCGGCAGGACGCGGACCCAGTGGGTGGATTACACGCCGACGGCTACTCAGTTGCCCAAGGTTGAGATGCCCAGCCTGACAGTGACCGGCAAGACGCACGTCGCAATCACGATTGAGTGGGGTGTCGCAACGGGAGCGAAGTCGTACCACACTAGTAAAGAGCTGTTCGTCCCTCCGGTCGGTCCTAGAGCGCAGACCGCCTCGCTTGAGGCGGTTACGCAGCAGGCTACCAGCACAAGGACCCACAGGTTTACCGGGCTGGTGCCCCAGACGTGTTACTACCTGAGAGTGTGGACAACTGGAGACGGGTCGACGCGCCGGGCGGTCGCAGGGCCTCGCGCCCAGGTGCGCGAATGCACGGATGGTCCCGAGGTGTCGGTGTCGGTGTCGGTCTCGGGATCGGAGATCACGGAGGGGGACACCGCGAGATCTATACTGATGGCGAGCCATGCGCTTCGGTTCCCCATTAGTGTGACCGTGGCCGCGATTGAGGACGGGAGCTTTCTGACGGGGTCAAAGACACGGACCGTAAGCATGGCGGCCTTCAGTACCACGGGGTCGGTGACGTTCAGTACGCGGGACGATTCGGTGGATGAGCCGGACGGGTCTATTTAGGCTACTGTGCAGTCGGGTTCGGGCTACAGGCTCGGAAGCCCTGTCTCGGCGGTGGTTAAGGCCAAGGACGATGGATGAGATCGGCACGCTATATCTGCCCTCGGTGTGTAACAAGTCGGCGAAGGTCGGCGAGTCGTTCTTGACGACGTTGCCAGCCGCGACGGGCGGTCAGGCACCATACAAATACAAGGCGTCGGGCCTGCCTGCGGGGCTGTCGTTCACCGCTTCTACAAGGAAGGTAAGCGGCACACCCACGACGGCGGGCAGCAGCAGTGTGACATACACGGCTACAGATTCCGCGTCGACTTCGACCCAGCGTACATTCCTGATCACGGTGGCAGAGGACAACGAGAACCAAGCTCCTGTGACGACCACTACGATCACCGATAAGAATATTGCGGTAGGCGGATCGGTGAAAATAGGGCTTTCGAGCAAGTTCAGGGACCCGGACGGCGACTCCCTGAACTGACCTGCCCCCAAGCCTTGTACAACCCGTTATGTTAGTCCAACGAGGGGTGGAGATGCCCCCATCTCTGTACCAACCGCTATGTTAGTTTCGCGGCTCATCCAACGATCGCTTCGGTCTTCAGAGCAAAGGTCTCCGGGGCGAGGTTCCCCAATGCGCCGTGGGATCTTTCGCCATTGTAGTACCTGCGCCATTCCTCGATCTTCTCCTGCGCGTCCACAAACGACAGGAACCGGTTCTTGTTCAGACGTTCCGCCCTCAGCCGCGCGTAGAACGCCTCGATGGTCGCGTTGTCGGTCGGCTTGCCGGGCCTGCTGAAGTCCAACTCCACCCCGTTGAGATAGGCCCACTGGTCCATGGCCCTTGACGTGAACTCCGGGCCGTTGTCCACGGCGATGGTCTTGGGCTTCCTGCCCTGCTGCGCCAGAGCGGCCAAAGCATCAACGACCCGCTTGCCGTCGAACAGCTCGTCGCTCATGAAGTCCATCGCCCAGCGCTCGTCGCGACTCGAAGCCGCGACACTAATCTTCCTCCTTCGAGCGGACACGTGCCGCCTCGGCCTCTTAGGCCGCATCCGCAGTCCCTCCAACCTGTAGAGCCTGTACACCCTCATGTGGTTCACCTGCCAGCCCTTTTTCTGCAACAGCAAATGAATGCGCCGGCATCCGTAGCTCACCCTCGATGCCGCGAGGTCTCTGATCCTCATCCTAAGGGCCGCCTGCTCAGCAGCCACGCTCTCGTGCCTGCAGGTGGAACGCCCGAAGGTGAGCACTTCACACGATCGGCGTTCGCTCGAGCCGTAGGCAACCTGCAGATACCTGGCGTGGTCCCTCATCTGAGCAGGACCTAGGGCTTTTTTCGAAGCACGTCCTGAAGCATCTGCTTGTCCAGGCTCAGGTCCGCCACCAGCTGCTTGAGCTTGCGGTTCTCCTCCTCGAGCACCTTCAGCCGCCTCAACTCGACAACACCTATGCCGCCTTACTTCTACTTCCACCGGTAGAAGGTCTGCTCCGCAACACCCATCTTGCGGCAGACCTCCACCACCGCCGTGCCACTCTCCGCCTGCCGGAGCGCGAACGCTATCTGCTCCGGCGTGTACCGGGATCTCTTCATGGCCTGGCCCTCTCCTCATGTTCTGCACTTCCACAAAACTAACATCCCGGATGGACCAGATTTTGGGGTCAAGACCAACATCAATTGCCGTCGTAAACCCTGCCGGTCCACTAACGCTTCGCCGTCTACTGCAAGGTCTTTACCCGTTACAGGCGGGCTTTTTGCTCGGCGACGGAGGCATCAGGGCTCGCGAAAGCCAGCGTTGATTAACTGACGTCGGCGCTACCGCCCCTACCGCCGTAACTTATGGCCGAGCACATCAGGGCGTGACTGAAGGGGTCGATGGAACCTCGGGTGCCGCTGGCGCGTAGCCGACCAACTCCACAAAGCCTCGGCCAGCTACGGACTCTCCGCTCTTTGTCCCCGTCGCCATGACCGACCCCTCCCAGTACACCATGGGGATGAAGGCATTGAGGGCGAATTCGGCCTCCTCCATCGAGGGAGTCAGCGTCAGATCCAACTCCAGCGAGTCCACGCGCAGACTCCAGTTCATTGGATACACTGCTCCGGTGACGGAACTACTCCAGGTCCCGGTGGAGTCCAGGGAGATGTCATTGCCGGACAGGTGTAGTGGACCGGAGTCGG
Organism: Dehalococcoidia bacterium; assembly: GCA_965116985.1. GTDB lineage: Bacteria > Chloroflexota > Dehalococcoidia > Lucifugimonadales. Next base: position 2,523,442 of record OZ220745.1, read on the forward strand.
CCGGCACATAGGTACCGTAAGTGCTGATAAGCCTGTGTCCGTCCTGCTCCCACACCAACGAGACCTTGAGATCGGAGCCGTCGTCCAGATTGAGGCTGAGCCAATCCCAACCGATGCCTGAAGTAGTGAAGTCACCCCACTGATGGTCCATCCAGGACAGACCCGTCACCGGGCTGGAAACGCCTGAAATGGACACAGTGCCAGCGGTTTCGAGGCGAGTGCGTGAATAGTAGTAGGTCTTTCCCACCGTGCCAAAGTCCACTAGCCCGCTGCCGTTGTGGAGCACAGCGGGCTTTTGAGAGACCGCTTCAAGCTCAACCGTATATTCTCCGATTCCGAAGCTCAGCTGATAAGTCTCTCCGTTCCCACTCATCCTCCAGCCGGCTGTGCGCAAGTCAAACTCGCCCGACGAGGGCTCCAGCAGCGGCGCGTCGGCCTCCTCCTTGGTCACGTGTAGTCCATTGGCGTGATCGGACCAACTCAATTGGGCTAACCGTGGCGTAAGGCCGGAGGGCAGCACAGATTGGAAGGTGACAAAGTGATAGCTGAACTCCTGCCCGGTCTCCGTTGACAGGTGCCCATTGAAGTACCACCACTCCAAGCCCGATAGATGTACGCCCTCGTCGTGTGGCAACCTCACGGCATCTTCCTGTGCGGGAGTAACGGTGGCTGGGAGAGCCGTGGCAGTGTCTAGGGGAACGGGAGACGGCAGAGGCGAAGCAGACGGGGCGGGCATGGTGATGGGTGAATCGGGTATCGGAGTTGGCGTTCCCGGCGAGTCTCCAGCGGAGCCTGCACACGCCACCGCGAGGCTAAATACGAGGATTGTTGCGGAAAGGGACGAAAAGGCTCGTACCAAGTCCGGGATGATCATCACCTGTCTAAGACAGTAGCACAGATCCCGCACCATCGCGGTCCCGACCTGATGCCACTCCATCGGTCAAATAGAACAAGGCGATCCTGATGGTGCGTGACCAGGAAACTCATCCTCCTCGCTAGGAACGTGCTGAAAGCCCCACAACACCGGTAGGACCCAGAATCAAAGACTGTGGAGATTTGTCCATTAGGAATGTAGCGCAGTGCCTCCCCTGTGGTTTCACCAACCATGCGAGAGGTACGGAGCAAGAGTAGACCCATATGGACTTCCCTCATGGGCTCCCTCGGGATCGGTAAGGAAAGCCGTAACTTTCACTTGCGTACATAATCTATGTGCGGATGTGTCGATGGATATTCGAATGGACATTTACGCTGGACATCAACTCATCTCCACATCCGGCAAACTCCTCACTTTGAATTGGTTGTACGTCCCGGAGCGCGAACCGGTTGACGCCACCGTTGACTCAGCAAACCTCTGAAGGTTGCATGATATCCCTGAGATTCTGCGGTACGGAACTTAGTATTGGGCCCAGCGTGGATTCAATTGCATGTCTATTCAAAATCCCCCAGCTCCAGGCCCGTTTCGTATCAAGGCTAGTTTAGAAAGTCGATCCTCCTTGGAGTCGACTGGCCCGGGGGAGTGTCATTCCACTGGACCCTCCTCGCCGGGCAAGTGTGCTCTCATGTTGATTCGATTGACACTGGAAACACGTGACTGCGCTTGGCTGATTCAGCGCTAGACTCACAGTCCAATGTTACTTTCTGAAAGTGATAACGGAAGTGATAACGCTGAAGTGAAATAGCAGTATTTGTACTTAAAATAGGCATGAGATGGCTCCGCAGGTAGGATTCGAACCTACGACCAATCGGTTAACAGCCGACCGCTCTACCACTGAGCTACTGCGGAGCGAGGAAGCGGCCCGAGAATGTCGGGCCGGGCTTCGATTATAGCAACGGCCGCGACGGAGCTTCAATGACATCTGCCTAGTCGTAGCTGTCTATAGCTATCGAACAGGGCCCGCCTCAAGTTCCCGCGGCAGGGCGGGGTCAGGGTCTCCGGACTTGAACTAACTGACGCTGGCACCCATTCTGACCAGGTGCGTTTCTGCAGCAGCGCGGCGTTGAGGGTGTGAGGGGTGAAGGCTCTTCCTCGATTGGCCGGGCACACTCGCATTGCCGGCGTCAGCAGGGATGTTGCGGGCTCGGGCCGGCTATAGCTGGAGTTCGGTTCTCCAACACCGTATCATCCGGGCTGATGGCCAAGTCCGCCGTTTCTTCTTCTCCTGACGCCTCTGGCGCGGTTGCGCCCTCATACCGCTGGGTCGTCATTCTCACGTGGACCGGCGTGCATGTATGGGGCTACGTGCTACTGGAGACGATCGGCCTCTTCCTTCCCAGCATGAGAGAAGAAATGGGGCTGTCGCCCGATCAAGAAGGGTGGCTGAGCGCCTCCGCGATGATAGGCAACCTGGTGCTTGCCGTCCCTGCCGGCTGGCTCATGTCGAGGTTCAACCCCAAGTCTCTGAGCACGGTCACGTTCTATGCGGCCGCGGGGCTTGCGATTCTGCAGGGATGGGCGCCGGGTTTCGGTCTGCTGCTGGCGGGCCGGTTCGTGTTCGGCACGGTGATGATGATCCGGGAGCCTGCGGGGACTTTGCTCACGAAGCAGTGGGTGCCTCGACGAGAGATCGTCATCGTCAACAGCCTGCGTAGCGCGCTGTGGGGATTCGTGGCGGTCGGCTTCATTCTGGTGCCGTTAATGATGAAGCTGCTGAACGATGACTGGCGAGCGACGTTCTATGCCTTTGGCGCCTCGGCCTTCGCCTTCTCGGTGCTCTGGCACATCGTGGGCCGCGAACGACGAACCGCGGAATACACCTCTGAGTTGGACTCGCAGACGGAAACGCCGATTACCAGCCTGTTCAGATACCCGGAGATATGGCTGATCGGCATCGGGATGATGGGCATCTCGATTACATGGACCGCCTTTACAACCTTCTGGCCGAGCTTCGTGCTGGACGAGTACGGCATGTCGCTCACGGCGTCTGCCGGCGTGATATCGGTCATCGGGATGGTGGCCGGGGTGGGCGGCGTCCTCGTTGGCCTGGTTGTCAGCAGGATCGGCAGGAAGAAGACAGTGTTGTGGCTTTCGGGCCTGCTCGCCTGCGGCAGCAGCATCCTGATGCTTCACATCAGCTCCTTTGGCTCCCTGTTGGCGATCGGCGTGCTAAATGGAATGGCCTGGACCCTCTTCCCAGTCGTCATTACGATTCCGTTCGAACTCCGCAACATAAAGCCCCGGGAGATTGCCGTTACAACGGGGTTTATGACCATGGCAATGTGGGTTGGCGGGGCGCTTGGGCCGGTGATTGTCGGGTACGTCCAGAAGAGCACCGATGACCTGGGCTTTGCCCTTACCATCGCGAGCCTGTGCGCGCTGGTAATGACGGGAACCAGCCTGGTACTGCCAAAGAGGTACGACGCCCCGTAACTGCCGCTTGCGGCGCAAACGATTCGGGCGGACCGGCTGCCATGCGGCGGACCGTTCCCAGGTGAGCCGAGCTGAACGTCCACACCCCATCGAAACTTCCCCTGTTACGATGCCGGGCGTTAGGATTGGGCTGTATCCCATGTCTTTCGCAGGGCGCAGTTGAGGGAGGTTGCCAATGGCTACCATGAGCGCGGCCCTTTACCAGGGCAACCGCACGGTCAAGATAACAGAGGTCCCGAAGCCGGCGCCGGGGCCTGAGGACGCGATCGTCAGGGTGAGGGCGGAGGGCATCTGCGGCTCCGACCTTCAGCTATGGTGGGACAAGGAGGAGGCGGAGACCGAGCCGGCAGGCCACGAGGTGGCAGGGGAGATTGTGGAGGTGGGGAGCGAGGTGGATCCGGCCCGCGTCGGAGAGCGCGTTGCGATCGACACCATCGGCTACGGGGTGTCATGCGGGGCCTGCTGGTACTGCCGGATGGGCCAGCCGATCCAGTGCCAGAACACCGCGGAGAGCGAAGGGGGCGGCTACGCCGAGTTCATCAAGCGCCGCGCCGCCGGCTGCTTTCCGGTGCCTGATACCGTGACGTGGGCGCAGGCCGCGCTGGTAGAGCCGCTGGCCGTGTCGGTGCACGCCGTCAGGCGGGGAGCGTTGAGCGGGGGCGAGACTGTGCTGGTGCTTGGGTCCGGGAACATAGGGCTGACAGCCGTGGCCGCCGCTCGAGCGATGGGGGCGGGCCGCATCTTCGCTACGGCGCGATACTCGCAGCAGGCGGAGATGGCGCGGCGCCTGGGCGCGGACGTCGTGGCGTCCGACAGCGGGCCCGAGCTCAAGGAAGCCCTGCTGGATGCGACCGAAGGCAGGGGCGCGGACATGACGATAGAGACGGTCGGCGGGCGCACCGGGGAGACGATCGCGCAGTCGGTGGACTGCACTCGGATGCAGGGGCGAATCGTCATACTTGGGCTGCACTGGAAGGAGATAACGACCGACTGGATGGAGCCGCTGCTGAAGGAGCAGTCGATCATCTTCTCGTCGTGCTACAGCATTCTGGAAGGGCGGCACGACTACGAGGCGTCGATTGAGATGGTCGCGGCCGGCCGCAAGCCCATCGAGGAGATGGTCACCCACAGATTCCCGCTCGAGCGTATGCAGGAGGCGCTGGACACAGCCTACGACAAGGGCAGCGGGTCGATCAAAGTCCAGATCCATTCGTAAGCGCGAGCGTTCAGACCTGGTGAGCGAGGCTGCCCCGTCTTTCGGATTCCAGCTACTCGGGGTTCACGCTATCGCGTGAAGGATGGAGTGACGGATGGGACCGGCTGCCCCTTGCGGATCCGACACACAGGAACTTAGCGACTACTCGTAGACGGCGCTCTTCCCGGGGCCGCACATGAACGAAAAGGAGAGGGGCCCGGCGTATGCCGGGCCCCTCTATGTTGGGTCTGCTGGAGTTGTGCCTACAGGTTAGGCTGAACCGTTACTCCCACTCGTATCCTTGCCGGGAGGGGTGGTCCATGTCGATCCACATGTGCTGGTATGTGCCCACATACCCGTTCGCGCTGATCTGCGGTCCGGGGTTGTGCGTCCACTCTGGGAACATGTTGGTGTTCGTCCAGTTCGGCACGGCGAAGTCGTACTGCTCCTCCGCCTGCAGCTTCTGCAACTCGTAGTAGATCTCGATGCGCTTGGCGGGGTCGAACTCGCTCCGGCCCTGCATGATCAGGTCATCCCATTCCGGGTTGTTCAGGCCCATGAAGTTGTTGACCGATCCGCTGAAGTACCTGTTGTAGAACAGGCTGTCGGCGTCCTGCCAACCGGAGTTGTACATCAGGGCCAAGTGTTCGAACTCACCCTTGTTGATCTTCGTATAGTCGGCCCTGTCCAGAACGATCAGCTGGGCGTCGAAGCCGATCTTGTTGAGGTCAGCGACGTACCGGCCGCCGATGTCGATGATCGACTGGTCGGAGCCCTTGACGGTGAACGTAATCTTGACAGGTTCGTCAGCCGGCAGGCCGAGTTCTTCTTTGGCCGTCATGAGGAAGCCCTTGGCCTTGTCGAGGTCCATGGTGGACTCCGGGTAGTTCGTGTAGAACTGCTGGCCATTCTCAGTCAGCTGGTCGTTGGGCAGGAACCACGGGTTGTCCACGGCTACCCAGCGAGTATCCTGAATGCCGCCGGTGACCGCGCACCATGCGGCGCAGGAGATGTCATTGAACATGGCCACTGCGTAGCGCATGTTCTTGTTCTCCCAGATGCCTTCCAGCTTGGGACCGTAGAAATAGTTGGCGTACATGCCGCCGCCAGTGGAGTGGTAGTGGTACACCAGGTCCGGGCGGTCGCTCAGCGCCACGAGGTGGTCATCGAGCGCGCTCCACCAGCCCCAGCACCGCCATGCGGGACCGTGGTCCTGCAGGCCGGAGCGGTAGGCGGCCATGGCGGCCGCTTCGTCCTCGATGATTATGGCGTAGAGCTTCGCGGAAAGCGGCAGCACCTCACCGGTCTGGCCATTCGGGCCGCGCCAGTAGTTGTCGTTGCGGACGATGCTGATCTTGACGCCAGGCTCGTACGTAGCGCTCATGTAGGGGCCGGTGCCGATCTGGGCTTCGGCGGTCTTGAGGTCGCCGAACTCTTCCTCTGCCTCGAACGCGTCGACCTTCCAGCGTGACTGGGAGACCAGCGTCATGAACGGAGCGAAGGGCTCGTTGAACTTGAACTCTACGGTGTAGTCGTCAATGGCCGTGATCGAGGCGATATCGCCAAGCTCTGCGGCTCTCTGCGCGTCCGGGAGCATGCCTCTCTCGAAGCTGTACACAACGTCGTCCGCTACCATCTCACGGCCGTCCACAGGGGTTACGTCATGGAACATGATGCCCTTGCGGAGGTTAAAGCGGATAGAGTCGGACGTCGGGAACTCCCAACTCTCGGCCAGCTCGGAAAGCGGCCGGGGGTCGCCGACCACCAACGGCTCTGCGGGGTTCTCATACCACTGTGTGAGCGTGTTGAAGAGCATGCTCGACAGTGAGCCGGAGCAGCCGAGTGTGTGCGGGTCGAAGCACGTGTAGTCCCAGCTTCTCACGCGGATGATGCTGTTTCGGTCCGGAGGCGTAACCGCCGGGTCCGTGAAGTGCACCCTCTGCTTGCTAGCGTCGATCTCGGCGCTATAGGTCTGGAGGCCCAAGTCTTCCTCCATAGCTTCAAGCAGGTCGCTTTCGGAGGCCATGGACTCGTCGGACTCGTCCATCATTTCGTCCTCGGACGTCATTGCGTCGTCAGACATATCGTCTTCCATCATTTCATCGTCGGAGGTCATGGACTCGTCCATGGACCCCGTGTCGGTAGTTTCTGACGCTGTCGTGTCGGTCGTGTCCGTGGTTTCCTCTTCCGCCGCGCCGCAAGCTGCAAGCGCGAAGGCAAAGACCACCAGCGTGGCAAGTCCGAGAAGCGTCATCCCGTAACGCTTAACGCTCATACAGAGCCCTCCTCATTCTCCTCAACCGCGCCCCATCAGTATTTGGAGCTCCGGTCCTTAACTCCTCCAGCGCCCGACCAGCGGCGCAAAGCTACGCAACACACGTCGGGCACCCCAACATTCGGACGGCAGATTAGCGCACCGTCAAGAAGGTGTCAAGTATGTGAAGGATTGCACAAATCTCTACGAACAGCTTGTAGTGGGCCGCCCGTTCTCCGTCTCAGGGAAGATCCTCCGGCTGGTATTTCACAACGGCGCCGTGGGGGCCGTAGTTGATGCCGTACAGGCCTCGGATCTTTCCGTCCTGGAAGGGCCCGGCGCTCTCGTACGCGTAGTAGGCGGTGAGGACCGAGCCGTCGTCCAGTTGGGCGGAGCTTGGGTAGCCGCAGTCGATGCGAAGGCTGTCGTTGACCAGGACAACGGTGTTGTCGTGATCCCACGTGCCGCCTTCGTCTCTGCTCACGAGCGCCCTGACACCGAAGGGGGCGTTCCGGTAGCCGTAGGTCATCAGCACGCGGCCGTCCGCCAGATGGACCAAATCGGCTGGGATTTCCATGTCGCCCGTTACGTCCGTGGGTTCCGACCAGGTGTATCCACCGTCCATCGAGGAGGTTATGCAGACCTTCTGCGAGACGTGGGAGATGCTGCGGCGCGCGGCGGCAAGGAGTTTGCCCGACGGAAGCGCCAGCAGGGCGGTCTCGTCTCCGGCCTGGACGGGGAGGGTGGTCGGATCGCCCCAGGTCAGGCCGCCGTCGCCCGACCTGATGACGTGGGTCAGGTGGTGCCCGTACTCTTCGGTATCGTGCGTGTAGACGTTCATCAGCAGGGTCCCGTCAGCGAGCTCCACGATCTTGCCGTATGGGGACGCTCCTCGCTCCTCGCCCGTGAGATGTTCGAGAACTCCGGTGAATGAGCGCGGCCCACTCCAGGACTCGCCGCCGTCCTCCGACCTGATCACGAAGAGTTCGCCGAAGCCCGTCCAGGCGTCGGGACGGCCTCCCTCGTACTCGACCGTGACGTAGGAAAGGACGAGAGCGCCTTCCGAGGTAGCGCCCATGGCGAAGTTGCGGCAGTCGCTGGCGTGGTCGGCGACGACTTTGCTGGCGCTCCAGGACTCGCCGCCGTCGTGCGAGAGCGTAATCTCCGTGCGTCCTCGCGGGCCGTTGTGGAAGTCACCGGTGCGGTGAGCGACGGCGAGGGAGTTTGAGCCGGTCTTGACCATGACGGGGAAGTAGCCTCCGAGGGGGGCGACGAGGTATCTCTTGACGGGTCTGGACCTGCTGATTTCTATGGTGGCGTCGACTTCCCAGCGGTAGTTCATTGAGTTCTCCTCTTGGTGAAGCGGGGCGGGTCTGTGGCTTGCGAGACGCGGTCGATTGTACATTCTTGCCCGCTTGGCTCTGAATGGCTGTGCGTGGTGTTCCTATAATTGACGGTCAGGGGGGAACGCCCTACACTCCGGGCCTGTCTGGAGGGACGTCAATGAGCAAGGCTGCTGGGCTGCGGGAGCTTATCTCTGAGCCGGGGATCGTGGTGCTGCCGGGCGCCTATGACTGCCTATCCGCGATGTTGATCGAGCAGGCGGGCTTTCCCGTTGTTTTCACGACCGGATTCGGCATCTCGGCCAGCACGCTTGGCCTGCCGGACATCGGCCTGCTGACCGCGACCGAGACGCTGGACAGGGTGCGGAGGATCGCGGCGTCGGTCACGGTGCCGCTTGTAGCGGACATGGACACCGGCTACGGGAACCCGCTGAACGTGGTCAGGACGGTGGAGGAGTGCGCGGCGATGGGCGTGGCGGGGATCATCCTGGAAGACCAGGCGTGGCCGAAGAAGTGCGGGCACATGAACGACAAGACGGTTGTGCCGGCGGACGAGCACGTCCAGAAGATCAGGGCGGCTGTGAAGGCGCGCGGCGAGTCGGGCCTCGTCATCATCGGGCGGACCGACGCCAGAGGGCCCAACGGCCTCAACGACGCCATCCAGCGGGGACAGGCGTACTTCGACGCCGGGGCCGACGTGGTGTTTGTGGAGGCGCCGCAGTCCAAGGACGAGCTGGTCAGGGTCGCGGAGTCGTTCGACCGGTCGGTCCCGCTGTTCGCCAACATGATCGAGGGCGGGAAGACGCCGTTCCTGCCGGCGAGCGAGCTCGAGGACCTGGGTTACAAGCTGGTTGTATATCCGCTGTCGGGCCTCTTCGCCGCTGCGGGCGCGGTGAGGCAGGCGGCGGCGCACCTGAGGGAGCGCGGCACCACGGCGGGGTACGAAGCGGTGCTTTCGTTCGACGAGTTCGACTCGATAATCGGAGCAGACCGGTTCAGAGAGCTGGAGCAGCAGTTCATTGCCTAGCCGCGACGGTCCGCCTGGACTGATCGCGGTTGTTTCATAGGTACAAGGGAGACGCCTGATGGCACGGTTGAACAAGTGCATAGACCTGCTGGAGGCGGGGCAGCCGGTGTACTCGCAGCCCGCGCCTGCGCTCACGTACGAGAACGGTCTCAGGACCGCGAGCACATGGGCCGACCTGATCCTGGCGGACTTCGAGCACCACCACTTCGAAATTGGAGGGCTGGCGGACTTCATGCGCGGCCTGAGGGACGGCGGGCCGACCCCCAGCGGCCACGCGACGCCGACCGTGGTCTGCTCGCTGCCGTCGAACTGCATGAGCGTCGCCGAGGTGCTGTACAACGCGTGGCAGACGAGGCACGTGCTCTCGACCGGCGCGCACGGCGTGCTGCACACGCACGCCAGGGACGCCGACGCCGTGCGCACGTTCGTGGCCACGGCGCGGTACACGTTCCAGACGATCGGCCTCGACGCCGGACTGCCCGAGGGTCTGCGGGGATCCGGAGGCCAGCGCTTTCCGGCCGAAGTCTGGGGAGTGGACCCGGCCCAGTATGTCCGCAGGGCGGACCCGTGGCCGCTGAATCCCGACGGCGAGCTTATGCTCGGCCTCAAGATTGAGGATCGGCACTGCCTTCCGGACGCCGGCAGGATCGCGGCGGTGCCGGGGCTGTCGTTCGCGGAGTGGGGGCCCGGCGACATGGCGATGTCCTTCGGAGACCCGGACGGGCACGACCCTCCGTACTCGGATCAGATGAACGAGGCCCGCGACATCGTGAAGTCGGCCTGCGACGAAGCCGGGCTCTTCTTTTACTCAAGCTGGAACGATCCCGAATTGTCTGACGAAGAGCGCCTGCGCTTCATGCAAAATGAGCTTGGCGCCACGATGATGCCCGCCACGGAGGCCGCGGCGGACACGCTCAGGAAGGAGACAGGCCGGCAGCTTCCCTGGTAGGACTTGCGGAGGGAGCCGGTCCCGAGTCCCTTTCTGATCCCTTCCCCAGTCTGCTGGGGAAGGCTAGGATGGGGTTCTCCAACGCACGAGGGCAGGGAATACCCCATTTTTCGATACATGGGAATGTATAAAGGAGAGCGGCATGGCAGATTTCTCAACCCGCCCGGTGATCATGGGTACCAAGGGCGTGGTGACGTCCGGGCACTACCTGGCGACGGCCGCGGGCTTCCGGATCATGGAGGCCGGCGGCAACGCGATTGACGCCGCGGCGGCGATGTGCTTCTGCGTGAACCTGCTGGAGCCGCAGAGCAACGGCATCGGCGGCGAGGTGCCCACGCTCGTGTACTCGGCGGAGGACAGGCAGGTGTACGCGATCAGCGGAATGGGCTGGTCGCCGGAGGAGTTCACGCTGGACTGGTGCCGGGAGAACGGCATAGACCTGATACCGGGCGACGGATTCCTGCCCGCGTGCGTGCCCGCGAAGGTCGACACGTGGGCCGTGGCGCTAACGCGCTTCGGCACGAAGACGTTCGGCGAGGTGCTGGCGCCCGCGATCGAGCTTGCCGAGAACGGGTTCGCTGTGTACCAGGGGCTCAGGGACCACCTCGAGAGCCACGTCGAACTTTACATGGAGCGGTACCCGACCACGGCGAAGATCTACTGCCCGGACGGGAGAGTGCCGGAGGTCGGAGAGCTGGTGCGCAACCCCGACTTCGCGCGAACGCTGCGGCTGATGTGCGAGGCCGAGGAGGCGGCGTCGGGCAGCGGGCGGGCCGCCGGCATCGAGGCGGCGCGGGACGCGTTCTACCGCGGCGCGATCGCCGAGACGATAGAGGCGTACATCCGCGAGAACCCGGTTGAGGACGCCAGCGGGAAGTCGCACGCGGGCATGCTCTCCCGCGAGGACATGGCCGGGTGGCGCGCTGAGGTGGAGCCGGATCCGCCTTCGTACGAGTACCACGGCCTCCAGGTGTACAAGTGCCCCACGTGGACGCAGGGCCCGGTGTTCCTGCAGCAGCTTGCGCTTCTGAGAGACTGCGACCTCGCCGGCATGGGGCACAACTCGGCAGAGTACCTGCACACGCTGACTGAGGCCGCGAAGCTGGCGTTCGCGGACCGCGAGGCTTACTACGGCGATCCGAACTTCGATAACGTGCCGCTGGACGGGCTGCTCTCGGACGCATACAACGCCGGCCGGCGCGCGCTGATCGGCGCCGAGGCGTCGCTGGACCTGCGGCCGGGCAGCGTCGACGGGCTCGGGCCGGTCATCGCGCCCATGGACGTGGCGGCGGACAACCGGCAGGCGCTGGGCGTCTCAGCGCGGCCGGTGCAGGACATCGGGCTCAGCCACTCGCACGTCGGGGACACAACGCACCTGGACGCCGTGGACAGGCACGGCAACATGGTGGCGGCGACGCCGAGCGGCGGCTGGATCAGGTCATCGCCGGTGATCGAGGGGCTTGGCTTCTGCCTGGGCACGCGGGGGCAGATGTTCTACCTGAACGCGGACCGGCCGAACGCGCTGGCCCCGCACAAGAGGCCGCGGGCAACGCTGACGCCGTCGCTGGCGACGAGGAACGGCCAGCCGGAGATGGTGTTCGGCACCCCGGGCGGCGACAGCCAGGACCAGTGGACGCTGCAGTTCTTCCTGAACTACATGCACTTTGGGATGGACCTGCAGCAGGCGCTCGACGAACCGTCCGTGCACTCCATCCACTTCCCGTCGTCGTTCTACCCGCGGTCTGCGTATCCGGGGACGCTGATGGCGGAGTCGCGGCTGAGCGGCGAGACGATCGCGGAGCTGGAGCGGCGCGGGCACACGGTGCAGCCGAGCGGGCCGTGGGCGCACGGCAAGACGATGGCGATCCGGATCGACCGCGAGCGCGGCGTCATCCACGGAGCGGTAGCGGCAAAGGGCGGGATCGGCTACGCACTGGGGTGGTAAGGGGGCAGAACCCCATTCCTTCGAGAGACCCAGGACGGGTCTCCCATCAAAGAACGTAGACCGTTGTAAGCTGCCGGCTCGGTGGGTGGGAGAGGCGCTCTGACCCCTTCCCCAGTCTGCTGGGGAAGGTTGGGATGGGGTACCAGCGCTGCTACACAAGCCCCTCCCTCCGTCATTCCGATCGTAGCGGAGCGAAGAGAGGAATCAGGACTCCTGCCTGAGGAACGTTGCCGTTCCGCAGTCAGCGGAAATGCGCCGGACGTGAAACAGGCCCCTGGTTGGAGGGGCCTTTCACCTAGAAGACTGTTGCCGGTGTGGGCAGGGGGCTGGCCGGGTGGCTAGGCCGCCCTGCTTCCAGTCACGGTCTTCGTCTTTCGCGGCCTCCCGACCTTTCCCTTGAGCTGCTCCGGCGTGAAGACGCGGCGCGGAACCGGCGGGATGTCCTTGGAGTACCCGCACTGGATGCAGTCTTCGTATGCGCCGTAGTAGTCCTGCTTGAGATGCAGGTCCCCCTGGCAGCGAGGGCATGATCCAAACCTTAGCAATCGCTCCTCCTTCTTAACGGTGAGCCGGCGCACTGTGTAAGTGTATCTACCGGTCCGACAGGTACTACCTATTGGTAAGTTTCCAACACATTAGCAGAGTGGCTGAGCAAAAGTCAAGCAAGTCGACGGATACGGGAATCCGAGACCCCTTTTGGCCTAGCACGGAGATTGGAATCTGTAACTTTCGATAACATTCTGTCACTTTTCGTAGCCGGAGCACTCAGTGAATTGTGCCTGAATGTACGCTCAAGCGGTACGAATAGAGTAGAAAAGGGTACCGCCTGGTACGAAAAGCGACACAGACCTGCGAGCCGGTTGAGTGCATGCTGTCGGTACATGGGCCAATAATAGCACGACAGTTCGCTGGACGCAAGTTCTGATTTCAATGCGCTTCCCACCAACTCTGGACGGTTACACTGGCCGAGTTGTGGCGAGTGGTCCTGTGCAAGGCATATTGTCATATCGTCATGTGGGTGCGGGGGGTTGAAGATGCGTAATCCTAGGCAATGGGCGGCCATGCTGTGGGAGCGCAGGGGGCTTTGCGCATTGGTGGCTACATTGCCTGGGCAGTGGCAGGCCGACGACGACTTCGCGTCCAACTGCGCTCTTACAACGCAATCATCAGGACTGTAGACTTGGTGCGTGTCTACTGCGGGGTCGAATGTGGCAATGCGCGTAACGACTTCAAGGACATTGTGAATTTGCCTAAAACAACGTACCACGCTGACTGAAAGGAAGGAGAGACATGGACTTCATAGATGACGTGCGCACTCGTTCAGGTCGGTTTCAAGACCGGCTACAGAACCCCATAGAAACAGAGGAAGCCACCAAGACCTCCTTTGTCCTCCCATTCATTCAGATGCTCGGCTACGACATATTCGACCCTGCCGAGGTCGTTCCTGAGTTCGTTGCGGATATTGGCATCAAACAGGGGGAGCGTGTGGACTATGCGCTCATGCAGGACGGGCAACCGGCCATCCTCATCGAATGCAAACGCTATGGCAGCAATCTCGAAAACGCTGAAATGTCCCAGTTGCTCAGGTACTTCACCTCTACCGAGGCGCGTATCGGCATCCTGACTGACGGCATCACCTATCGATTCTTTTCAGACATCGATCAGCAGAATGTCATGGACCCTAGCCCGTTCTTTGAGTTCAACATGCTCGAAGTCACCGAGCTCAACGTCCGGCAGCTCAAGCGCTTCCACAAGGCTGAGTTCAAGGAAGACGAGGCCGTAGACGCCGCGAGGCAATTGAAGTACGCCACAGAGACCAAGCAGTTACTGGCCGACGAGTTGTCCGAACCCTCCCACGATTTTGTCATGTTCGTCATGAAAAACGTCTACGCGGGCACCCGGACGAAAAGGGCCAGAGAGATGTTCGCCGGAGTCATCAGGCAGGCGTTCGGCCAGTTGATAAACGACCGGCTCCAAGCCCTCCTTGCCCCCGCCCAAGAACGTCTCAAGGAACAGGCACGGGAACAGGCTGCTGAGGAGGAGGAGGACAGCCAGAAGGCCGACGGCCCGAAGACCGCCACCACCGACCAAGAAATTGAGGGGTACATGATCGTTAAGGCTATTCTGCGAGAAGGTCTCGATACATTACGAGTAACGATGAGGGACACTAAGAGCTACTGTGGCATCCTCCTCGACGACACAAATCGACAACCCATATGTCGCCTGCACTTCAACAACCCGGACAGGTTGAGCATTGGCCTGTTTGACGACAGCAAGAAGGAGACAAACCACCGAATAGAGTCCCTCGACCAGATCTATGACCATGCAGAGGCCATCCGCCGCCGTGCCCGCCTCTATGACCAGCCGCCAACAGCCACCCAGTAGAATTCCCGGATGTCCTACACTGCATACCTCGACTTCTTCAACAGGATTGCCAGGCATCACGAAACCGTGTGTCTAAGAATAAGTCCAGGGCGCATCCGTACCGATGAGTGGCATCGTGATTGCGTGGACCTTGATACCGTCGTCAATTAGGGCTTCCAGAGGGGTATCAAGGCAGCGGTGCCCGCGGACTGCTGCCTTCGAGTCTCCAATGCGGCAAAGCGCATAGGTTGCACGAGGTTAGGGCCGACAGCGTCGAGCACAGGCGACGTAGCCAAGTGGTCTAAGGCGGGGGTCTGCAAAGCTCCTATTCGGCGGTTCGCAAACCGCCACACACCACAACCCCGCCATCCCCGCACTCCCGCGACAGCGTGACCCCGGCGCCAGCCGGAATCCAGAGGGGCGGGGAACCCCCGACAACCACTATGCACTAACGTCCAAGGCCTCGCCAATTCTGAACACCCTCTTGACACACTAGTTCGTAGTGACTTAAACTAGAACGCATGTCTAGCGAAACGCAGTCCTTATCACCAATACAGAGCATCGTCCGAGAAGAAACAAAGGACGGCAGACTCATCGTGCGGTTCCTCGTCGCCGCAATGCAGGACGAGATACGCGATGCCAAGCCCTGCCACAGGCTCGACGCCGCACGCCAGCTAATCAAGCTCGGCTTCGACGAAGCGAAGGAGTTCGCAAACCTGCCCGCGACATCACAACAGCGTGCAGAGCCTTCAGAGCGACATGACCCTCCCACAGACACCATCGACACCGCCAACCTCAACCCCGATCTCGCGCTCTTCATACGCGCAGAGACTGACGGAGGCCGCCGGGCCGTACGCTTCCTCGTCGACGTCATGCTAGGCTTCATGCCCGGGTTCGGACCGCACCATCGCATAGACGCCGCCAAGGAGCTGCTCCGCCGCGGCTTCGACGAAGCCCCCGACGACCTACCACTCTTTCCCCAGCCTTCCGAGAGAGTCAGGGATGACGAACACGAGTCGTCTGGCCCCTTCCCCAGTCTGCTGGGGAAGGTTGGGATGGGGTCCTCCCCCACCGATGCCGACGTGCTCCTCGACTACGAACCCCCGTACGTCAACACATACGGCCACAGCCGGGACGACGGCATGAACACCCGGGCAGTCTTCAAGGCGTCGGACGCCCTGATGGACGCCGTCGGCAGGCTCCCGCCGCCCGAGAAACCCGGAGCTTTCAACCCCGACGAGACGAGCAGCATCATCGTGCACAACGGAACGGAGCACTACTTCAAAGAACACGCGCGCACAGCGGTAGAACTGTCCATCGCCGCAGGCGAAGTCATGGACGCGATCAGGCGCATCCGTGATTCATGCCGGACACCCTCCGCCTTCCTCGCCCAAAATACCAAAAGGGACTCGGACCCCGGGGAAGAGCCTGCCGATGACGACGGGAGCCTGTCCCGACCCCGTCCTGAGCTTGTCGAAGGAGTCCCTCGAGGGAACGCCGACGCACCTCCTTGATCCCCGCGTCCCTGCCGCAGCGTGACATTCGAACACACGCCACACCGCAACCCCGTCATTCCCGTATTCCTGCGGTAGCAGGAACCCGGGGTAGCCGGAATCCAGTGGGGCGGGGGCATCCCCGGCTGCTATCCCTCAAGCGTAGGGGCCGTTCGCGAACGGCCCGCCCGATGACGTCACAGAAACGCCCGCCCGCGCCGCAACCCCGCCATACCGGCATTCACGCGAAAGCGTGAACCAGGGGCCAGCCGGAATCCAGTGGGGCGGGGACGAACGCGCCATCGACTCCGCCCCCTTGACAGACGACAGCCCCTGCCCCACAATGAGAACTATTGTACTGGCGCCCCTGAAATCGGGGCTCGGTTCCTTTGAAGGAGGAAACTGTGATCTTGTTCGCCGAATGCCCCCGCTGCGGGGGAGACATAGAAGCGTCGTTCCCTGAAGACGTCCACTGCGTTCAGTGCGGGGACCGCCCCGAGGTGTCGTACCCCGGGCCGGTCATTCTGCGCCCTGGCGCAGACCCGCCGCATGCCGTCGACTCGTCCGGTTCCGCCGGCCTGTGTCCGCGCTGCGGGGCCGCGGAGTCGATGGTGCTCCAGAAGGTTCGCCCGGACTACAACACATGCTATCGGTGCCGGAGGTGCAGCCATGTGTACAGCCCCTGAGCCGGCCCAACTGTGCAGGCGGCGTGAGAGGCCATGTACTCCTCTTGCCTCTTCCCCAATCTGCAGACCCTGTCCTGAGCCAGTCGAAGGGGCCTGTCCTGAGCCTGTCGAAGGAGCGCGTCGAAGGAGTCCGTCGAGGGGGAAGAATGAAATGGGGTGAGGCGGCGGTCGCTGGACAATCGTCGTCAACTCTGAACTGTTATGAGCCGGCCGGCAGGACCGCCGGATTGATCGGAGGAGAAAGTCTTGATGAGCGGAGTGTTGGGGTTGTGGAAAGTGGGGAGGGGATGTGGAGATGGGGAATGGACTCGAAATTTACAAAAAAGACCCGGAAGGGTTCTTCCGGAAGATCCTGAAATCGGACCCTTACGAAAAGCAGGAGGAGATACTCGAAGCCGTGTCGCGCCGCCGCCGCGTGTCGGTCGTCGGCTGCAACTCGTCCGGCAAAGACTGGACCGCCGGCCGCATAGTCCTGTGGTGGATGCACACCAGGGCGCCCAGCAAAGCGGTCGTCACCGGGCCCACCGCGCGCCAGGTTAACGACATCGTCTGGAGCGAGCTCAGGCACGCCTATCAAGACGCTGGCGACGCGCTGGACGGCAGGCTGTTCCGCACCTCGCGCTACGAGGTCGATGGGCACGGCTTTGCCATCGGCTTCGCCTCCAACTCCCCGTACAACCTGCAGGGCTTCCACTCGCCAAACCTGCTGGTCGTCGTGTCCGAGGCCCACGCCGTCAAGCAGGAAGACATGAACGCCCTCCTCCGCCTGCACCCGTCACTTCTCCTCCTCACGGGCAACCCGTTCACCCTCGATGGGACCTTCTTCGAGTCCCACCACGGGCAGAGCCACAGGTACGGCACGGTGCGCATCTCCGCGTACGACACGCCGAACGTCAAGACGCACAGCTTGACAGTGCCGGGCCTCGTCACAAGAGAGGACGTGGATGACCACGAGGAAGACTGGAAGGTAGACAGCCCGATTTTTAAAGCCACCGTCCTTGCCGAGTTCCCGGACAGCCTGGAAGACACCTTCGTCTCAGCCAAAGATGTCCGGGCGGCGGCCGAGCGCAAGCTCGCCTCCGAAGGCCCGGTGGTCCTCGCGTGCGACGTCGCGCGCTACGGCCCCAGCAAGACTGTCGCGGTCTCGAGGCAAGGGCCGGTGGCGCGCATCGTTCACAGGGCTCAGGGCCAAAGCACAACGGAGACCGCAAGAAACCTCAGAAGCTACTTGGAAAGCAATCAAGTCGACTTCCTGGTTGTGGACGACGTGGGTGTAGGAGGCGGAGTTACCGATCTCCTGCGTGAGGCCGGATATGGCGCCAAGCTTGTCGATTTCGGCGCCGGCGAGAAGGCCGAAGTTAAGCGATTGTTCCCGAACAAAAATTACCGAGTGCTGGAATCGAATGTCGCGCAGATTCGAGGCCGGAGACTTGGATATCGAAGACGACGAACCGCTAATTGCACAGGTCATCGCCAGGAAGTACGAATTTGCAAATGATGGGCGGCGGAAGGCCATGAGCAAAGATAAGGCCGCGTCGTCCCCCGACGAGGCAGACGCCCTCGCCATGACGTTCGCGGTAAAGCCGGGAGAAGGGATGAAAATATGGGTATGACCGAGACGGTAACGAAGGGCAGGTGGGCGCATGGAGTCGGCGGGCTGCTCGCGCGATGGGCCGGGACCGTGGCCGGACGGCTGCGGGCGAACAGGGCCGCGCCGGCTCTGAGCGGCGACACGGCGCGCACGTGGGGCGTGGGCTCGGAGTGGAGGCCGCTGTCGTACGGCGAATACTACCCTCGCTCCGTGCCTGTGTACGCGGCGATCCGGCTGCGCGGCGAGTCTGTCGCGCGAACGCCGCTCGTCGTGCACAGGCCGGCGGACGGCTCCGGGTCCCCTCTCCCCTTGGGAGCGGGGCAGGCCGAGGGTCTCCCGGCAGGCTCGGACCACCCGATGCAGCGGCTGCTGGACATGCCGAACCCGTTCTGGACGCGTGGCGACCTGTGGCGCGCCACGGAGACGTACCTGGGCCTGTGGGGCTCGGCGTTCTGGGGCCTGGAGCGGGACGCATCGGGCGCGGTGCGCGAGATCTGGCCGCTGAGGCCGGACCGGGTGCGGGTGGTGCCGGACCCGGCACGCTATGTGCGGGGCTTTGTGTACGGAGCGCGGAACGGCGGAGCGCCCGTGCCCTATGTGCCGGAGGACATGGTGTGGTTCCGGTACTTCAACCCGCTCGACGAGTACGCGGGACTCTCGCCGATGGCGCCGCTGCGGCTGTCCGCGGACATGGGAATTGACGCCCTGCGCGCCAACAAGTCGGCGCTCGGCAACGAGAGCCTGCCGGGACTCATGATCGAGACGTCCGAATACCCGACCGACGACGAAGTCCGCGAGTTCTACGAGCGATGGGAGTCGCGTTACCGCGGCGTGGACAAGAGCAGGCGGCCGGCGCTGCTGAGCAAGGGCATGCGGGCGGCCAACCTGGGATTCAGCCCGCGCGACATGGAATACATGCACAGCCTGCGCTGGAGCCTGGAGGACGTGTCCCGCACGTACGGCGTGCCGAAGCTGATGCTGGGCGACATGGAGCGCGCGACCTTCTCCAACTTCCGCACCGCGCGCCGCGTCTTCTGGGAAGACACGATACTGCCCCAGCTATCCTTCTACGAAGAAGCGCTGCAGCAGATGCTGGTCGGCCCGGAGTCAGCTGGTTCAGGACTGCGAGTGCGCTTCGACATCACGGCAATCGAAGCCCTCCGCGAAAACGAAAACGACCGCGCCACCCGCCGCACAGCATACGTCCGCGCCGGCATCCTAACAATAAACGAAGCCCGCGCCGAACTCGGCCTCCTGGCGATGAAGGAGTAGGGGGTGGGGGTGGCAGTTTCCTCGATCGGGCACCAGATCAACCTAGACGCCCCGGATCCAAGCCCAGAATTTCAATCGCCGTTTTCCCCACTTGCCAGCCCTCAAGTAGGAGACGTTTTCGTTAACAACCTCGCACACAATGTCGTAGTTCTCGTGGTTAGGCTCTAGCATCTCCAAGAGGCGCTCTGCACTCCAATTCAATCCTTGCGAGTTGTCGATGATCCTAGCCACTTTGCGCTTGCGCCACCACTTGGATGTTTGTAACCAAGCTAGGATTAGAGGGGCCGTGATGCCTGCGACGATTCCTGCCACAACGCCTGTAACCATGTTTTCGACCATTTACGGCGGTCAATTCCTCTCGCGAGACTTGTCCCAAAATAGCACTTTCGACATGCAAGTATGCCGAAAGACATCCAATGGGCCTTCAGCCTGACTATGTCGCTTACGTATTCAAGCGGTTGCCTCTACGAGCGGCTTGATAGCGCTGATGTCAGTTTTGGCTCGGGCAATGTCCAGATCGTACATACGCTGAAGGTTAAGCCAGAAGTCAGGGGTTGTGCCGAGGGCGCGCCCGATTCTCAATGCCGTGTCTGCTGTGATGGACCTACGGCAGTGGACGATGTCACTGATGCGCACTTGAGGCACTCCAATGCCTTTGGCGAGGCGGTACTGTGTGATTCCAAGCTCTTCCAGGAACTCCGCAAGATGTTCGCCTGGGTGTATGGGTTCTGTAGTGGACATGCGTTGCCTCCTCAGTGATAGTCCGTAACTTCTATTTCCATAGCACCTTGATCTGTCCAAACAAAACAGACACGCCATTGGTCATTGACACGTATGCTGTACTGGCCTTGTCGATCTCCGCGAAGCGCTTCAAGCCTGTTGGATGGTGGCATTCGAAGGTCTGTAAGTAACATGGCCGCCACTACTCTCTGCAACCTCATCCGCGCCCTTCGCTGTATGTCTGGCGGCAGCCTGCGAACAGTCTGCCCTGCGAAAAGGTTCTTAGCCTCATTGTTCTTGAATCTTCGCACCATACAACATCGTAATGTGTAGCGTTACTAACGGCAAGGTTAAGTAACAGTCGGGTGCATGCTTACCAACTGCAATACACACTAGACTCTGGACGGTTGGGCTCTGGTTTGGCCTTCCCCAGCGGACTGGAGAAGGAACCAGTGGCGCGCGCCTACAGTGCCCCCGCTACGTGGCCATCCGAATGATGCGATACATGTGCCGGCAGAGGCGGAAGGTCTGGCGGAGCCGGGTCGGCAGGCTGCCGGGCCCCGGCGCATGTGGTTGAAGGACACGAACTCCGTGTAGCGCACGTCCAGCAGGCCCTCGATTGACGGCTGCCGCAGGCAGTGAGCGAGCTGTAATCACTAGGTAGTATGACCAACGCTCGCTGCGGTACGATCTTGCGAAGTTCAGCAAGTCACATAGGAGGCGAAACATGATGCGCTCAGGAATGCCCTCGGGGGGCTTCGTGTTGGTCCTCGCGCTGCTCCTGGCCGTGGTCCTGGCGGCCTGCGGCGGTGACGGCGCGGCGACTGACGCCACCGATGCGGCGCAGGTGGACTCGGCTGATGGCGCGGTCGATCAGGAGCCCACTGCGTCCCCAACGCAAGACGGCTCGGCCGCGCAGCAATCGACTCCGGGGACAACGCCCGAGCCCGCGCCGGACTCAACGTCGGCGGAGACAGACCGTGAGGCGCTGGTCGCGCTCTACAACGCAACCGACGGGCCTAACTGGTTTTCAAACACCAACTGGCTGAGCGACAGGCCTCTCGAGGAGTGGATAGGCGTAACAGTAGATGAGAATGGAAGAGTGAGCGGACTTGCCCTCCAGCAGGCCCGACTTAGCGGACAATTACCGCCTGAGTTGGGACGGCTCGCCAAACTCGAAGTCCTGAGACTGCCAAACAACAGACTCGGCGGCATGATTCCTCCGGAGTTAGGCAGGCTCCAGAATCTTCAGACCTTGAGCCTCAGCGGAAATCAACTTACGGGCGAAATTCCGACCGAACTGTCAGAACTCTTGAATCTTGTTTTGCTGGACTTCGGCGGCAACATGCTGACCGGCGAGATACCGCCGGTCTTGGGGAAGCTCTCGAACCTGGAAACACTATGGCTCGGCGGCAACATGCTGACCGGCGAAATACCGCCGGAATTGGGAGACCTGCAAGAGCTGCGGATACTCGGTCTGCGGGGCAACCAGTTGACCGGCGAGATACCGCCGGCGCTGGGAACGCTCCCGAACCTGGTAAACCTGTATCTCGACAACAACAGCTTGAGCGGCGCGATACCGCCGGAGTTGGGCAACCTGGGAAACCTCGAGAAATTGGCCCTTGGAGTCAACGAGTTGAGCGGCGAACTGCCTTCTGAGTTGGGCAAGCTCACGAGCCTCAAGGAACTGAGCGTTCCATACACCAACCTGACCGGTGATGTGCCTGCCGAGTTGGGGGACCTCGCCGGCCTGGAACTCCTGGTCATACATACCACACATATGACCGGCTGCGTACCGGATCCCCTGCAGGACCAGATTGAGGCAGGCCGGGAAATCAACTTCGGGCACCTGGACTACTGCAATCCGAAGCCGCGCTCTGACGAGTCGGTGCCTACCGCCGTGGTTGCGGCCGTAGTCACGCCGGAGCCCACGCCCACGCCAGTTGCGACGGCTGAACCCACGGCCACGCCGGCCGTCGCGTCGCCGGTCACACCGACTCCTACGCCAGGCGTCGCGTCGCCGGTCACGCCGGTGCCCACGGAGACGGCAACGCCTGTCACCACGATCGCTGACTGGCTGATCATTGAGCACGGTACGCTGAACGGCCAGGCATTCCGCAGAAACCAACCTGTGGTGACGGTTGCTCCGGGCGATGAGATTACGGGTAGCGTGAGCATCTTCGCGTACAACTCCCACGATGCTGACGTGGAATTCAATGTCGAAGGAATCGTTACGTGGTGGGACCATGAGACGGGATTCTGGCCGGTGAACGTCACCATCCCAGCTCAAGACTTCTTGGAAACCGACGTGCACATTGCGCTCTCGGGTCCCACAACACCCGGTAGCTACGCGATCCTGTTCGTCGCGCAGGCGGAGAAGGCCGGCGGGTACATTGCGTCCGCAACCCGCTCGGAGTCCGGACCGCCGCTTTGGAACAACGGAGACGACATCGCAGGCTGGAGCCAGTCCCAGATCGACTTCGCCATCCAGAACGGCTATGTGCTGGCCCCGCAGCACGGATGGACAGGACCGGAGGCTCCGTTTGCGGCGGCAGCCGTGAAGGTGCTAGTTGAAGAAGGACTTGTAGAGGATGTGGACGACGATGAGGACGAGGGGGATGAGCCGGACCGGGCCGCGCTGGTCGCCCTGTATAACGCAACGAACGGCCCCAACTGGCGTAACAACACAAACTGGTTGAGCGACGCTCCTATTGGGGAATGGCATGGCATATCCTTGTATTGGAACGATAGGGTGGAACGTATCAGCCTCCCTACCAATGGCCTGAGGGGTGAGCTTCCGCCTGAGATGGGCAGCTTGACCGAGCTCCGCGGGCTGGTTCTGAACAGCAACTCCCTAACCGGCAGTATTCCGCCTGAACTGGGCAGCCTGTCTAACCTTGGTCTCCTGGATCTGGGCATCAATCAGTTGACAGGCAGCATACCGGCGGAGTTGGGCAATCTGACCAATCTTGACACTATGATGCTGTCCAACAATCGCTTGACTGGAGAGATTCCGGCAGAGCTGGGCAATCTGTCTGCACTGGGAGGCCTGTCGCTTGCCTTCAATATGCTGACCGGCGACGTCCCGGCAGAATTGGGGAACCTGTCCAGTCTTAGCGCACTGTGGATCGGCGGAAACAGCCTGACAGGCTGCATTCCCAGCGAGCTTGAGGGCCAACTGTATGCCGCGGACCTCGGCGGCCTTTCTTATTGCGGAGAGTGAACCGGAAGTGAGTTCAGGACACAAGCAGCGCCGCCAGCGGCTGGTACTCCTCGCGTTGGGTGAGAGCGTGTTCCGTGATGCGGCCCCGGCGCTTGGTTAGCTTGTAGGCGCCGGCGCCAGCGCGTGAAGTGATGACGCGGTAGGCGTCGTCGACGATTTCGAGAGCGCAGAAGTCGTCGATGGCGATGCCGACACCGGAGTGCTTTAGGAACATCGCGTGGAAGTCGTTGCGGCGCGGCATGCCCGCGGTGGCGCTGTCGTAGTGCGGGCAGCCGAGGGCGTCGACCAGGCCCATGCCGCGGACTCTGACGTAGCTCCAGTCGTCCGGGTGGTAGAAGGACATCGAGTCGCTGTGGCCCCAGGCGCACCAGCAGATGCACCCGGCGCTGAGGCCGGACAGGACGATACCGCGCCGGTACGCCTCCTCCAGTACGGCGTCGACGCCCAGCCTCCGCCAGCGCCGCATCATCATGAGCGTGTTGCCCCCGCCGACGTAAACGAGGTCGGCGGAGAGTATCTTGCGTTCCAACTCGTCTCTGGTGGGGTTGACGCCGAGAAGGTAGAGGACGTCCGTCTCGCAGCCGAGCTCGTCGCCGTATGTGCGCTGGAAGCCGTGCCAGTACTCGCGGGAGTCGTTGCTCGCGGTCGGGATGAACAGCGCGCGCGGGCTCGACTTACCCGTGAGCGCGACGACCCGTTCGTCGATGGCCAGCGTCTCGCCCTCGGCCATCTTGCCGCCGCCTATTGCTACGAGTTTCGACATGGATGTCTGCCCTCCCTCACTCTGCGGGATGTTGCAACATGGTACTGCTTCGCACTACTTCAGTCGGAGCATGCCGATCCCTCGACGGTCCTGCGAAAGTGGGCGTGAATGTCGGGCGCGGCTTCCCGACGCCCTTGGGCCGTGGACGTGTGTGCCTCGGGCAGCAGAATACTTTAGGATTGCGGCCCGGCGTCACTCAGATGCCGGGCTGCGAGGCTCAAAATGGCGCGCGTAAACGAGCACATTCGCTACGAGCCGGACGACAGTTGCCCGCCTCTGCTTTCGATAGGCGTCGCGCTGCAGGGGATCGTGCTTGCCCTGGCCAACACGGTGCTGTTCGTGACAGTGGCCGCGCAGGCGGGCGGCCAGGACGAGGGCTACCATTCCTGGGCGGTCTTCGCGGGGCTGGCGGTCGGCGGGATATTGACCGCCCTGCATGCGGCCCGCGCCGGACGGTTCGGCGCCGGCCACGTGCTCATGAGCGGGGTAAGCCCACACTTCATCGCGGTAGCCGTCCTGGCGATGACCGGGGGCGGCCTTCCCACACTGGCGAGCCTCGTCGTGGTGTCGTCTCTGGTGCAGTTCGCGGTTGGGGGTTGGCTCCCGGTGCTGCGCCGCGTCATTACGCCCGTGGTGTCCGGCATTGCGCTGATGCTGATAGCAGTAACAGTCATGGTGATCGCGGCCGGCAGGCTCCAGGAGGTGCCCGAAGACGCGCCGGCCGCCGCGGGGCCTGTTGTGGCGGCGGTGACGCTGGCGGCCGCGGCCATGCTGGCCATGCGAGCCACGGGAGTCTGGCGGCTGTGGGCGCCGCTCATCGGCATCGCCGCGGGCTGCGCCGTATCGACGGCGTTCGGACTCTACGACCCCCAGCAGCTGGTGGAGGCGCCGTGGTTCTACAGTCCTGACCTCGACGCGTGGCCGGGGCTTGAACTGAGCCCGGGCGCCGAGTTCTGGTCGCTTCTGCCGGTGTTCCTGGTCGTGAGCCTCGTGGCGGCGATCAAGATGAGCAGCGACGGCGTAGCGATTCAGCAGGTCTCGCGGGTGAGGCCCCAGGCGACCGACTTTCGTCTGGTGCAGGCGGCGGTCAACACGAACGGACTGGGCACGCTGCTCTCCGGAATCGCCGGGACGCTGCCGCCCATAGCCTACACGCCGTCCGTCGTCACGCTCATCAGCCTCACGGGCGTCGCGGCGAGGAGCGTCGGTTACATGATGGGCGCGCTCCTGCTTGCGCTGGCGTTCCTTCCGAAGGCGGCGGCCGTGCTGCTCACGATACCCAGCCCGGTGATGGGGGCGTTCCTGATGTTGATCATGGGGCTGCTCTTCGTGGAGGGCATGCGCATGGTGGTACAGGACGGGCTCGATCCCCGAAAGGCGCTGGTGATCGGCGTTAGCCTCTCGATCGGAGTTGGACTGGAGAGCCGGGAGGTGCTCGTGGACGCGCTGGGCAGCACATGGGGAGCCTCGCTCGGGAACGGCATGGCCGTGGGCCTGCTGGCCGCGGTGCTGATGACGCTGTTCATGGAGCTGACCAGCCCGCGCCGCATGCGGCTGGAGACCGTGGTGGACACGTCCTCGTTGCCGGAGATCGATGCGTTCCTCGGCCGGGTGGCCTCCCGGCTGGGCTGGAACGACGCTTCAAATCAGCGGCTTCGCGCGGCGGGGGAGGAGACGGTGTCCAGCCTTCTGGAGTCGGGCGATGATGCCGGGGCCGCAGGCGCGCCCCGCCTCATGATCTCGGCGCGTCCGGGACAGACAGTGGAGTTGGAGTTCCTGGCGGTGTTCGACGAGCGAAATATCGAAGACAGGATGGCCTATTTGAGCGAACAGGCCGAGGCCCCGCAGGAACATGAGATATCGTTCTGGCTGCTGCGGCACTATGCGACATCGGTGCGGCATCGCAAGTATCATGGCGTGGACATAGTCACGGTCCAGGTAGAGGGCTCGCGTTAGCCCGCTTACCGATCACGACTGCGGGTGCAGGACGCCCTCTGAGAATACTGAGAAAACGAAAGGAAGAGGTCAGCATGGCAGCTTACGTGATAGTGAACGACGAGATAACCGACGAAACCGCATTCGAGGAGTTCCGCAGCCGCGTGGCGGCGACGATCGAGGCCCATGGCGGCAGATACCTGGTTCGCGGAGGCGCAACCGAAGTGATGGACGGCGATTGGCAGCCGGGGCGCGTGGTAGTGGTGGAGTTTGACAGTGCCGAGCACGCCAGGGGATGGTTGACGTCCCCCGAATACCTGGAGATCAAGAAGATCCGGATGAGGGCCGCCCGCGCCAGCGTGATAATAGTGGAAGGCGTGTGAGCCGCCCAAAATTTCGCGTTTGCCTTCCCCGTCTCGCGTACTCAAGCTTCAGCCAAAGCGCGCACAGCTTCGGTCCACGTCGAGGGCTGCGGCTAACTCCTGCACGAATCACCAAATGGTCGTGATATTCGCCCAAGTCGTCTAGTCTCGGAGGAGGCCTGCATGGCATTGGGGGTGCGAGCGAGTTGACCGAGATGGAGCAGAGCGTTCAGCCCGGCCTTCTGAGCCGCGTCAGGCTGCCTCCGGCTCTGCGCTATCCGCTGTACCGGCGATACTGGATCGGCACGCTCGCCTCAGTCTCCGGCTGGCAGATGATGTTCGTGGCGGAAGCGGACTTGCCGTCCCCCATCGCGGACGCCTCCGTCTCGGCGCCATCCCATGGCCTCATAGAAGGCGATGCCCCGCTCGTACCCTTCTACTGTCCACAGTATCGCCTCGCGGTAACCATCTGCAGCAAGGTGCTGTAGCGCGAGCGACATGAGCGCCCTGCCGACGCCGGTGCGCCAGTGGGGTTCGTCGACGGCGATCGTGTCGATCTCGCCAAGTCGAGGGTCGACGAGGTCCCGGCTGGGGCCGATGCCGGCGAGCCCGACTATCGTTCCAAGACGCTCGGCTACCCACCAACGATGCGGAGCGGGCTTGGCGAGGTCTCGACGCCAGCGTTCGGTGAGCTCCGTCGTCACCGTCCTGTCCGCTTGTGACAGAAGCGTGCCGAAGCTCGCGTTCCACGATTCGATGTAGATGCGGACGATGGCTTCGGTATCGGACGTTGTGGCTGGGCGGAGTGTAGGTGACTGGTGTATAGAGGGTTCCTGATATGGCGAACTGTCTGCGACTTTGCCTGACGTTGTGCTCGTTCGCTGCTGACTCATTGAACTCAGAGGACGTGGCTTTCACTCGAAAGCATTAGCTGCCCGTCCACGAAGATTCTAGTACAGGATGAGGTGAGTTGAAACGAGCCTTTGTTCGACAGGATCCACAGCAAGCGCGAGGCCTTCCAAAGTGTACGCTCCGAGAAGCGGGGGAGACTCATCTTCGCCGAAAACAACAATGGTCGTCACTGTGTCGCCGTCAATGGTTGCCCGCGCCTCGCCGTAGTTCATCTCGACACGCCTGCCGTCGGCCAGCAAGAATCTGCGTCTACCCACAGGTTCGATGCCTAAGTCGTGAAGCAGGTGGGCGGGCAATGTGGTGAATGCGGCGCCGGTGTCGACCGTTGCTTCTATAACTTTGGCCTCTTGCCCGTCAGCGCTGGTAATTCGCATAGGCCAACTGAATGTTCCCATTCAATGACACCTCACAGATTCTTCCTTGATTCATTCTATCGAATTGTCGGCTCCTCGCGGCAGGGCGGGTCTGCGCTTACATCAGTGAGGCCTTATCCGTTGGACGGAGATCAGCGTCATTAAGTGGTGAATCGTCTAGACTCGCAGGAGCCCCGCATGGCACCGGGAGTACGATCGAGTTGACCGAGATCGAGCAAAGCGTTCAGCCCGGCCTTCTGAGCCGGGTCAGGCTGCCTCCGGCTCTGCGCTATCCGCTGTACCGGCGATACTGGCTCGGCACGCTCGCCTCAGTCTCCGGCTGGCAGATGATGTTCGTGGCGGAGAGCTGGCTGGCGTACGACCTGACGGGCTCACCGCTGTACCTGGGATACGTCGGCGTGGCAGCGGCGATACCCGCGATCGTGCTGAACCTTGTCGGCGGAGTGGTGGCGGACCGCGTCGACAAGCGAATGCTCATCCTGCTTGCACAGGCGGTGATGACGCTGGTGCTGGGGACGCTCGGAGTGCTGACGGTGACCGGGCTCATACAGGCGTGGCACCTGATCACAGCGGCCTTCATCACGGGTGCGTTCGGTGCGTTCGAGCAGCCCGCCCGGGAGGCGCTGTACCCGCACCTGATCGAACGCAAGGTGATGGCGAGCGCGGTCGCGCTGGACGCGGCGATCTGGCAGGGCACGCGCATCGGCGCGCCGGCGACGGCCGGGGTGGTCATCGCGACCGTCGGCACGGCGGCGGTGTTCTTCGCGGCCACGGCCGGATTCCTGGCGATGTGCTTCATAGCGGTGTCGCTGCCCGCACCGCCGGTTGGTAGCGGGCGCTCGGGCAATGCGCTGCAGGACATGGTCATCGGCCTGAGGTTCATAAACCAACAGCCCGTGTTCAAGTTCCTGATCGCGATGACGTTCTTCAACAGCTTCTTCGGGATGTCCTTCCTGACCCTGATGCCGATCTTCGCGGAAGACATCCTGAAGGTCGGAGCGGGCGGGCTGGGCGTGCTGCTCAGCGTCAGCGGCATCGGGTCGCTCTCGACCACGCTGCTGATTGGCACGCTGGGCCTTCCGCGCCGCGTCGGCATGTTCATCGCCGGTGGGGCTGTGATGTACGGCCTGGCGATATGCGCGTTTGCGCTGTCGGCGGACTACCTGGGCTCGTACCCACTGGCTCTTGCGATCGTCATCATCTTGGGCTCGTTCAACTCGATGTACATGGTCTCGATCATGAGCACGCTGCAGCTCATGACGCCCGACCACATGCGTGGGCGCGTGATGGGGTTCTATGGCATGACCTGGAGCATCTACCCGCTCGGCGGGATGCAGGCCAGCGCTGTGGCCTACGCAATCGGCGCTCCGCTGGCCGTGACCGTTGGAGGCGCCGCGGTCGCGGCTTTCGCGCTGGGCCCCGCGCTGGTCAACGCGAGGATCCGGGGGCTCGACACAAGCGACATTTCTCCGGTGACCGCATCGTCGTCAGCCGAGCGCCGGGACACGCAGCGCGTAGGAGAGGGCTAGGCTCCCGTTCCCTTACAGGATAAGGAATCGTTCCCGTCAGGAGCTCCTAAGTCACGTAGTCCCGACGGCTGTCTCAAGGCATTCACCGTTAGGGAAATGAGCGTGATTTTCAGACGCATCGTCTAGACTTGGACTAGCTTCAGGCCGCGTCCGGGGGTTGGACCAAGTTGACCGAGATGGGACATAGCGTGCGGCCCGGTCTGCTGGGCCGTGTGAAGCTGCCACCCGCGCTTCGGTACCCGCTGTACCGGCGTTACTGGCTTGGCACGCTGGCCTCGGTGTCCGGGTTCCAGATGATGTTCGTGGCCGAGAGCTGGCTTGCGTATGAGCTCACCGGTTCGCCGCTGTACCTGGGATACGTTGGCGTGGCTTCCGCTGTGCCCTCGATCGTCCTTAATCTCGTAGGCGGCCTTGTCGCCGACCGCGTGGACCGACGCCAGCTCATCCTGCTGGGCCAGGCCGTGATGACGCTGGTGATCGGGGCGCTCGGGGTGCTGACGGTCACCGGCATGATCGAGGCGTGGCACATCATTGCCGCGGCCTTCATCACCGGCGCGTTCGGCGCGTTCGAGATGCCCGCAAGGCAGGCGCTGTTCCCGCACCTGATCGAGCGGCCCGCGATGATGAGCGCTGTGGCGCTGAACTCCTCGATCTGGCAGGGGACGCGGATCGGCGCGCCCGCCACTGCCGGGCTGATCATCTCGACCGTTGGCACCGCGGCCGTCTTCTTCGTGGCCACCGCTGGGTTCCTGGCGATGATCATGGTGGTGCTGACGCTTCCGCCGCCGCCGCCGTCGACAGGACAGCAATCTAGCGGCGCGATCAATGACCTGCTCTCTGGTGTGAGCTTCATCAACAGGGAGCCGGTCTTCAAGTTCCTGATCTCGATGACGTTCTTCAACAGCTTCTTTGGAATGTCTTTCGTGGCGCTCATGCCGATCTTCGCCAGGGACGTACTGGAGGTGGGGGCAAGCGGCCAGGGCGTGCTGCTCAGCGTGAGCGGGGTCGGGTCGTTGCTGACCACGTTATGGATCGGGTCACGGGGCTCACCGCGCCGAATCGGGCTGTTCCTGACCGGAGGCGCGGTCATGTTCGGGACCGCGATCTGCGCCTTCGCGATGACGGCGGAGTACGTTGGGTCCTATCCGCTGGCAATCGGAATCATCTTCTTCTTGGGCATCTTTAACTCGATGTACATGGTCTCGATCATGAGCACACTGCAGCTCATGACGCCGGACCACATGCGCGGGCGCGTGATGGGGTTCTACGGCATGACTTGGAGCATCTTCCCGCTGGGCGCGATGCAGGCCGGGGCCGTTGCAAACGTGATCGGCGCGCCGTTCGCCGTCGTGGTCGGCGGCGCGGCAGTCGCGGCGTTCGCGCTGGGGCCGGCGCTCCTGAACGCGAGGATCCGCCGTCTGGACACCGGCGCCACCGATCGGGTGGCGGGAAGTCCCGGCGCCGCGGGCGCAAGGCAGGGCGCGGAAGTTACGCCGGAGCGGGCGGTCCGTCAGTAAGGCCCGACGCGAGTTGCTGCGTCTCGCGCGGCGGCGAGGTATACGGGGCTCGGGTTGATCGCGTACTCCCGGAGGCAGGCCTCGGTGAACTTGATCGTGTGTGGGCCAGCCGCATGCAGCGCGCTGTCGATGAGATCGTCACGGTCGTGGTCCAAGGGTTCGCGGGCGTCGCGCCGGCCGGGCTCGCTTACGCCGTACCACGCGTACACCGCGGCGCACGCCTGCCACGCGTACCGCGCGGCGACGCGGGCGTCCGCTTCGTCGATGTACGGCGATATCAGCCGCAGCGAACTGGGCGCCGTTACTGTGTGCACAAACGCGATTGGCGACGAGTCGTTGACGAGATACAGGCCGGCGAACGTCTCCGTCAGGTCTGACAGGAACGCCGGGAGATCATCGCCCGGGCCCGACAGGCCAATCGCCGACTCGAATTCGGGTTCGCCATCCAGGCCGCGAAGTTCCTCGAAGATCAGGCCCTGGCCCTCGAAGCCGGGTCCGTGGACGCGGCGCAGTTTGCGCACGGCGTCCGATGGCAGCATTGCCGCGTCATCCGGCGACGGGCTGCCGGGCAGCTCCTGGTAGCGCGCAGCCCAGTAGCCGAGGCCCTGCGCCAGTTCGTGGAGGCGGGGCGCCGACTCGGACTCCGCCAGGCTGCGCGTGGCGTGGGCGGTGCGCAGCAGGCCGTGCGTGGCGGCCGCGATGATCGATGGCGCGAGCCGCGGCGTCCATTCCGACAGCACGCTCTGCCACGGCGCCTCGGCAAGCTCGCGATCGAAGAACGCGACCCAGTCCGCGACGCGCCGGACATCGCCCAGCGCCTCGCGCCAGCCTTCGCGCGGGACGGGCTCCACGCTCTCAGGCGCGGGCATCAGTTGCGGCAGGTAGTCCTCGACCCATGGGACGATCGCGTCCGAGCGGCCCATCGCCACCATTGCCTCCGCGCCCATCGGGGCGTGATTGGAGAGGCCCCGGCCGAACTCAGGGCCGGTGCGGTGCACGATCTCAAGGGCATCGTCGAAGGTGTCTGCCATAAGTCCAGTATAGGCGCACCAAGCGGCCGGGCAGAACGGTTTACGTATTCGGGCCACGTCAGCTGCCCGCGAGAGATAGGGCCGCCTTCGTAAAATGGCCTGGCGGGGCAGCGGCGCAGCTACGCGGGCGAGTAGCGTACGCTTCCCGCTTCCTCCACCTCTCCTTCATCGATCAGCTTGCGCAGGTGCGCCACCACGTTGCGCTCAGCGGCGGCGCGCAGGGACTTCTTGAGGTTGACGGAGTAGACGGCGGTTGTGATGTCAACTGCGGTCTCGTGACCGTCCCTGACAGCGGAGAGGATCTGCCACTCGCGCCTCATCCGGTGCTCGATGTACTCCTGTACGAGCTTCGTGCCCCTCGGAGGGTAGGCCACCGGACCGTGCCCAGGGCAGATGATCTTGTGCCGGTACGTCACGAGCATGCGAAGCGACCGCATGTATGTGGCCACGTCGGAGACGGAGGTGGAGGACGCGCCCAGCACGGTGTCTCCGGTGAACATGACGCGGTCCTTGGGGAAGTAGTAGCAGAGGTGGTCTTCGGTGTGGCCGGGAGTGAACACAGGCCTGATGCCCAGCGAGTCTCCGATCTCGACGCGGGAGCGCCACTTCAGCGCCTGCACTGAGTGGCCGCCGAGCATCCTTGTCAGCCTGTCCGCGAGGCTGGAATGGCAGTGCACCACGCAGTCGAAGGCCTCCTGGAGCCGGTCCAGCCCTCCTATGTGGTCGGGATGCCCGTGCGTGATCATGATCGCCTTGATTCGTGGACTGCCGAGGCTCTCATGGTAATCGAGAATCGCGTCGGTCCAGCCGCGCTGCAGGTCGCCGGCGTCGATGAGTACCATCTCGTCCTCAGGATCGCCGACGAAGTAGTTGCTGGAGCCGCCCGGATGGAAGTCCGAGTGGTCGTTGTAGTGCATCTGGAAGACGTACGGGCTAACTTGCATGTTCGCTACTCCTATCGATCAACCCAATTATGAATGAATAGAAGCGTTTAGTAACCGGTTTGGCCGCCTTTCTTCATAGCAACCCGCCCATGTTCGCTGGGGCCGCCTGTTCACTGCGGGACTTCGAGTAGGACGTGCCCCGTCCTGAGCTGCCAGCTAATGGAATGGTTGTGCTGTCAACATCCATTCCCGCCAGCGTAATGTCCGTGAGCCGGAAGCTGGCCCGCGCAAACCTTGACGCAAGTACGGAAGTGCCGTTAAGGTGCGTCCGCTATGAACCTGATTCGCGCGGGCTATTGGTACACTTACTTTAGCGGCCCCAAGGCCGCCGGTTGCGTCCACGTGCGTATGAGCAGTTAGAACCAAAGAACATAGAGCCAGGCACAGGACCCCAACCGGAGGCGGTTGGGGTTTTTTCATGGGAGGAAAAAATGTCGCTGCAAGTGGAAAGCAAACAACAGGTACGGGACGTCAACGTAATCGTGAACGAGCCGCTCATGCCGCCGGCCGAGCTTCTATTGGAGCTCCCCCAGGACGCCAAGTCCGAGGAGACCGTGCTGCTCGGCAGAAAGGCGATCCAGGACGTCCTCGACGGCAAGGACGATCGCTTCGTCATCATTTCGGGCCCGTGCTCGATTCACGACTACGACGCGGCGCTCGAGTACACCGGCAGGCTGGGTAAGCTGGCCGCTAGCGTGTCCGACAGGATCCTGACGGTGATGCGAGTCTACTTCGAGAAGCCGAGGACCACCGTGGGCTGGAAGGGCGCCATCTACGACCCGCATCTAGACGGCACATTCGACATCACGACCGGTCTTCGCAGGGCGCGATCGCTGCTGCTGGAGGTAAACCGGATGGGGATGTTCGCGGCGACCGAGTTCCTGGACCCGATCGTCCCGCAGTTCACGGCGGACCTCGTGTCCTGGGCGGCGATCGGCGCGAGGACAGCGGAGAGCCAGACGCACCGGCAGATGGCCAGCGGCCTCAGCATGCCGGTCGGGTTCAAGAACGGAACGGGCGGCAGCGTGCAGCTCGCCGTTGACGCCGTGGTGGCGGCGCAGGCCACGCATGGATTCCTGGGCATCGACATGGACGGCAAGGCCTCGGCCGTCCAGACGAAGGGCAACCCGTACTCGCACACCGTGCTGCGCGGCGGCAGCAGGGGAACGAACTTCGACGAGGCTTCTGTTAAGGACGCGCAGCAGATGCTGGAGGCGGTGGGCCTGCCGCCCAATGTGATGGTGGACTGCAGCCACGCCAACTGTGCCAAAGACTACAAGAAGATGCGCACCGCGTTCATAGACGTCGTGAATCAGCGCGCCGCCGGAAACCAAGGCCTGATCGGATGCATGCTGGAGAGCAACATCAACGCAGGTAACCAGAAGCTTAACGGCGGAGCGGAAGGCCTGGACTACGGCGTCTCCATCACCGACCCGTGCATCGGCTGGGAAGAGACCGAGGAGCTCTTCGGCTGGGCCTACGACCGTCTGGGAAGCTCCGCATAGCGCGAAATTGAACGATTACGGGTCCGTCTTTGAGGCGGAGGCGGGACCCTGCTTTGGTATAATCTGAACATGATCGTTCCAGCGCTCAGAGACCCACGCGCATGAAGGTCACCCAGGGTGAGGTGGTCGACAACCAAGCCGTTCTCAGCATTGAGCTGGAAGAGGACGACCTGCACGACTACCTTGAGCGGGGATACCGCAGGGTAGTCAACAGGATCCGGATTCCCGGTTTCAGGCAGGGCAAGGCCCCCCGGAACATCGTGGAGGGCATCCTCGGCCGCGAAGGCCTGCTCTCGGAGGCCCTGGACTACATGCTCCCGGACGCGACGGACCGCGCCGTCGCCGAGCAGGAACTCGAAATTACCGGCGTTCCCAGCTACGACCTGTCCGGATTCGACCCAGTGTCTTTCACGGCGACGGTCGCACTCAGGCCGGAGGTGGATCTTGGCGACTACACGTCGCTCACCCTGGAGTCCGAGCTCAAGGAGGTTACGGCTGAGGACGTAGACGCCGAGATAGAGCGGATGCGTGAAAGCATGGTGATCTGGGAGCCGGTGGAGAGGGAGTCGCAGGCCGGAGACATGGTCACGGTGGACCTCAAGGCAACGTCCGGCGAGACGACCTTCCTGGACCAGCAGGGCGCCAACATCGTGCTGGACGCCGAGAACGACGACGTGCGCTTCCCTGGCCTGTTCGAGCAACTGACGGGCCTCAAGGAGGACGAGTCAAAGCAGTTCGATCTTGAACTCGGAGAGGGACACTTCGGAAGTGAGGATCTGGCTGGCTCCACGGCCCAGTTCGAAGTCACGGTCACAGGTGTCAAGAACAAGATTCTTCCCGACCTGGACGACGACTTCGCCGCCGGCGTCGGCGAGGGCTACGACTCTCTCGAGGCGCTGAGGGAGGAGGTCGAGTCGGGTCTACGGCGCGTTGCCGAAGAGGTGGAGGAGAGACGCCGGAGGGGCAAGGCCGTCGAGACTCTCGTCGAAGGCGCCCACGTCCCGCTGGCGCCGATGCTCGCCGAGCATCGCATGGACCACCTGCGGCGCGAGAGGGACGAGTCGCTCGAAAGGATGGGCATGACCCTGGCCAACTTCCTTGCCATCCAGGGCACCACCACAGAGGAGATGGACGAACAGCTAAACGAGCGGGCGACTAACGAGCTAAAGAGCGCGTTCGTGATCGAAAAGCTCGCCGACCTCGAAGAAATAGAGGTCTCCGATTCGGAGATAGACGAACGGCTGGAGACCATCATCTCCACCGCCGGACGCAAGGTGTCGAACCGCGAGCGGCGGCAGCTGAACTCCGCCGAGAGCAGAGAGAACGTCAGCCGCGGCGTCAGGAACGAGAAGGCCGTGGACAGGCTCCTCGAGCTGGTAACGTTCGAGCCGCCCGCCCACGACGCTGACTCAGACGAAGAAGAAAACCCAGGACCGGAACAAACGGAAGGCCAGACCAATGATTGACACACCGCAAGGCATAATCCCAATGGTGGTGGAAAAGAGCGCGCAGGGTGACCGCGCGTTCGATATCTACTCGCTGCTTCTCAAGGAACGCATCGTGTTCCTGGGGACCTCGATCAACGACCAGGTCTCCAACGCGATCATCGCGCAGCTCCTCTACCTCGACCGCGAGGACCCGGAGCGGGACATCAACCTGTACGTGAACTCTCCCGGAGGCGTGATCTCCTCAGGCCTCGCCATCTATGACACCATGCAGCTCATCAGGCCGGACGTTTCCACCATCTGCGTGGGCATGGCGGCGAGCATGGCCACCGTGCTGCTCTGCGCCGGCACCAGTGGCAAGCGGTTCGCCCTGCCAAACTCCACGGTCCACATGCACCAGCCGATCTCCGGCGCGCAGGGACAGGCCTCGGACATAGAGATCGCGGCCAGGGAAATCCTCCGGCTGCAGGACAAGATGCGGGACATCCTCTCGTTTCACTCCGGCCAGCCTTACGACAGGATCGCGCGGGACACGGACCGCGACTACTATCTGACCGCCGAGCAGGCGCAGGAGTACGGCCTGATCGACGAGGTGCTCACAGGCCAGTCGAACAACGGACGCGGACCGGCATAACGCGTCGCCCGGAGCGGCTCAAACGTCTTAGTTTGAAGGGGGCAACAGTGCGGGGAACCAGCATCTGTACCTGTGCGGACCATCGACCGGCCATTAGAGGCCTTACCTCATGACCCGCACCGCGAGCGGCCCATCCAAGTACCGGTGCTCCTTCTGCGGCAAGGCGCAGTCGCAGGTCAAGCGGCTGATCGCGGGCGTTGACAGGGCCTTCATCTGCGATGAGTGCGTTGTACTCTGCGACCAGATGGTCGCCGAAGAGGGGGCGGCCCCCCAGACAAGGGTCGACGGTCCGCTGGACGGCGGCCTCAACCCCAAGAAGCTCTACCAGAAGCTTGACGAGTACGTCGTCGGTCAGGAGCGCGCCAAGAAAGTGCTCAGCGTGGCCGTGTACAACCACTACAAGCGGCTGCGGTCGCGGGCGCTCGACGATGACGACGTGGAGCTGCAGAAGTCCAACGTGCTCATGCTCGGCCCCGCCGGCTGCGGCAAGACGATGCTTGCCGAAACGCTTGCGCGAACGCTCGACGTCCCGTTCGCCATCGCGGACGCGACATCCCTTACCGAGGCGGGCTACGTGGGCGAGGACGTGGAGAACATCCTTCTGCGCCTGATCCAGGCCGCGGACGGCGACATCGCGAAGGCGGAACAGGGCATCATCTACATTGACGAGATCGACAAGATCACCCGCAAGAGCCCCAACCCGTCGATCACCAGGGACGTGTCCGGCGAGGGCGTGCAGCAGTCCCTGCTCAAGATCGTCGAAGGCTGCATAGCAAACGTGCCGCCCCAGGGCGGACGCAAGCACCCGCACCAGGAGTTCCTGCAGATACGTACGGACAACATCCTGTTCATGTGCGGCGGCGCCTTCGAGGGTCTGGCCGACATCATCGAGCGGCGGGTCAACAAGGACACGTTCCAGCTTGGCTTCCAGCAGCGCGGCGCGGCCGAGGAGAAGCAGAGGCAGCGTGAGAAGCTGTTCGAGAGCGTGTCCGCCGACGACCTACTCGGCTACGGCTTCATACCAGAGTTCGTCGGCCGCCTTCCCGTAGTGGTCAGCCTCGCGAGCCTCGACAAGGACGACCTTGTGCGGGTCCTCGTGGAGCCCAGGAACGCGCTCGTCAGGCAGTACCAGTCCCTGTTCAGGATGGACGACATCGAGCTCGAGTTCACGCCGGATGCTCTGGAGGCCGCCGCCGAAGAGGCGCTCAAGCACAACATCGGCGCAAGAGGCCTGCGCACGATCCTGGAGCGAACGCTGCTGGACGTGATGTACGAACTGCCAAGCCTCTCATCAGTTAACGGCTGCGTTGTCGACGAGGACGCGATCCTTGGGACAGCCGAGGTCCAGCTCTCCAGCGATGAGGGAGAGACGGTGCCGATGCCCGCGCCCACAATCAGGCAGAAGTCCGCCTGACGAGGGCAGTTGCGCTCAGCCTGATTCTCTGGGCCTGACGCAATGGGCGCAAGTCCAGGAAAGCATCTTGTGCACATTCGCAGACTTCGGTTCCCGGTGCGGTCTGCGTGAGACGCTTATGAGGCCTCGATGACTCCGCAGGCCAGGCGGGCGCCGGTGTCCGACTCCTCTTCGCCATAGGCGTCCGGCTTCTCATGCACAATGATGGCGGAGCCGTCGGCGTCGAATAGGGAGTGGCGCGGGCCGCTGTCCAGGGTGATGCCAACGGTAAAGAAGTCCGCCCGCGCAGTGCCGTCGGAGGCGGCGTAGATATTGGGCAGGTCGCCGCCGTGCCCGCCGGTCGATTCGCCGCGCTTCCAGTTCGGATGGATGAGTCCGTGCTCCGCATCTTCAGGGTTGAAGTGATCGCCTGCGGACTCGAAGTCAGGTGTACAGGCGCCGACTTCGTGAATTATGAAGGCGTGACCGCCCGGGTCCAGGCCCGTCAACTCCGCCACTACCAGCACTCCCGTGGCCGCCTGCCGGAACGTGACTGTGCCCATCGACTCCCCGCCTGGCGATGCAAGCGCGGCCGCAGCCGTCAGTCCCACGGTGGGCTGAGCCGCTTGACCAGGCCGGAGGTTCAGCAAGAGCAGGACGGCAATTGCTATAACCACTGCGGGCACTAGGAGAATGGCCAGATATGGTCTCCAGGTCATTTCAGTCACCTCGTTGGCTATCTTGCATTCACAATGGCCGGGTCTGCCGCACTTCCCATACGAGCCATTGTTCTTCCGTCTACGTATCTAGCGGCACATGAGTCATTTGAGTTTCGTGCATGATATTACATCTCAATATTGGCTCGACTGCTTCTCCCTGCGCCACATGGAGATATCAGAGTCTTACAGGCTCTGGAATGGCTGTCAAGAAACTCTGGCCGTGGTGAAACAGGCAACACCACGGTCGCGGCATGAGGCGCTGCCGCAGACAAACCCAAGGCAGCCGGCTATCAGTGCTCGGGCTACGCTACCTCGATAACTGCAAGTCAGTATCGCTCAGGCTGATTGAGGCAAACGGTCAAAGAGAAAAGGCTTCTGGATGCTGGCCATAGTTCTTGAGATAGCTCTTGGCCATGGTTATATCACATTCCGCAGAC
Source organism: Dehalococcoidia bacterium (assembly GCA_965116985.1). Classification (GTDB taxonomy): domain Bacteria; phylum Chloroflexota; class Dehalococcoidia; order Lucifugimonadales. The sequence goes on from OZ220745.1 coordinate 2,562,371, forward strand.
ATACCCGCGCTGCCACTTTGTACGTCGCCGAAGCGATACGAGACTGCCGATGTTGGGGGAGCCACCTCAAAGGGACTTGGTCCGTCGGGAGGGTTGCTGAACTTGCTTGCAGATGCGCCGGAGGCTACTGCAGCGCCTCCTCGATCGCGTCGCTCAGGCATAACGGCTCCGCGGGCCCGCCGTCAGGCGCTTCCACGGCGCCGCACTTGACGACTCTATGACCGTCCGCCAGCGCCCGCAGCGTTTCGATCAGCAGCGGGCGTTCGCGGCGGAGCCCCTCGCTTCTGATCGCGCTGAAGAGTGCATTCTCCTCTCCCTCGGCTTTCATCTCCTCGATGGACCGGCCCGCGGCTTCCTGCCAGTGCCGGTCGAAGTTGGGGCCGCGGACGGGGTACGTGCAGTACGAGACCAGCGGGCCGGCGTCCAACTCCTCGGTGGCTACGTGCACACGCACGCCGGAGTCGGTGGCGTCCCTGTCAATTGCGTCCCAGATCACGTCCTGCCACATCCCGGCAGGGCCCCAAGGCGCGGCAGGGTGGAGGTTGATCGTGGGCCACCGTTCGACGATCTCCGTGCCTGAGAATAGCAGGTATCCGGCCATCACGCACACGTCGGGATTGTGCGCGCTGAGCATCTCCACGGCGCGCCGGTGGTACGGCAGCCTGTGCTTTGCGAAAGCGCCGCCGCCGTGCTCCCGCCGGTACCGCCGCGACGACAACGTCACCAGGGGAACATCGTTGGCTTCGACAAGATTGATGAAGCTGTCGCTTCCCTCAGCCTCGCCGCGCTCGCGGTTGACGAACACGAACTCGAACCGGGCGTCGAGTCCGCCGCTTACGATCGCCTCTTGCACCGTTGTGAAGAACGCTCGTGAGCCCGGCCCTCGTCCTGTCGTGAACCAGCCGATCTTCAGCACCAGAGTCCTGCCATCAGCTTAATGTCGTCCCGCTCAGCCGTCGCCTTCCAGAAGGGCCCTCGCCTTCTCGTACGTCTCCTCGTCCCCGATCAGTCGCCCGTTGCGCATCGCCACCCGCAGGTTGAGGCGGGCACGATCGATGTCGCCAATTTCAGCCAGGATCTTGCCTCGCACATAGAACACCTGGGGCTCCAGCGAGTCAAGTTCCTGAGCCCGTGCGAGTTCGTCCAGAGCCTCGCCGTACTCTCCCTGTTCGAAGAGCCTGTCCGCGGCATAGGTGCGGGACAGCGCATTGTCGGGCAGCGTGGCAGTCGCAAGCAGCGCAATGAGCACGATCGCCCCGGAGGCGGCAACCAGAATGGGCAGTTGCCTCGCCAGCGAGTTTCTGTCCCTGAAGGTGACCACCTGGCCGAACAGGTCCTTCACCGGTACGTAACGCGGGGCAAGCCGCAGGCCCAGCGCGGCCCCGAACACGAACCCGCCGAGGTGCGCCCAGTTGTCGACCCCCGGAAACAGCAGGCCGAACACCAGGTTGATGCCTGCCAGCACCAGCAGACTCATGAGATTGCGCTTGGCCATCTCGCCCATCACGTTGCGCTGTACGTAGAAGAACGCGGTCAGCGCGCCCAGCACGCCGAATATGGCGCCGCTGGCCCCGGCCGCCAGCGCGATCGAATTGAACAGGTAGCTGGTCGCGCTGCCGCCCAGCCCAGCCACGATGTAGATCGCAGCGAAGCGCGTGGGCCCGTAGATCGTCTCAACGAGCCTGCCGAAGATGAACAGCGCCAGGCTGTTCAGCGCCATGTGAAGGATGCCGATGTGCAGGAAGATTGCAGTGAAGAGCCGCCAGTACTGGCCGTCCGCGATCAGCGGCCCGAACATGGCGCCGAAGTCGAGGAGCGCCCCGCGGTCGTTCGCGCCTCCGGCGACCTCCGACGCGATCCACACGAGGCTGTTGATGCCCAGCAGCGTGTACGTGACGACAGGCGTGCGCCCGGCACCGGGTAACGGGAAGCCCCGATGAGGGCCCATCATGACGGCGTTCCTATTGCCCGCCGCCCGCCGCCATCGATGCGAGACGGCCCCTTCCAAGCACCCTGCGTTTGGCCTTGGTCAGCGTGGTCAATACGTGTACGAACGGGCTGGTCTTGTTCGTGACAAGCCTGCCCTTCGCGAGCGACTTGAGAAACCCTGTGGGAGTGCCGTCGAAGTTCGGCATCTCGACGTACGTCCTGCCCAGCTCGAGCGGCGTGTGCGCGTCGCTGACGGCCGAGCCGAGCACTCCGTGCTCGGCGGCCAACTCCTGCGCCTTGAGATTGTCGGCGTGCAGGCTGTTCCTTGAGTTGAACACCTCGATGATGTCGGCGTGGGGAAGGACGTCGCGAAGCCCATCGGCTGTGATGACGCGGGACCTGAAGCGGTCGAATGGGTGCGGGATCGAGACGAGGCCGCCCTGCTCCTTGATCCGCAGCGCGGTCTCCGCGGCTGGCAAACCCGGTGGGACCCACTCCCGCAGAAACAGGCCCGTGAGTTCGCCGTCTGCCGAGCACACCTCCTCGCCCACGATGACCGTGAAGGGCGCGAACTCACGCACCGCCAGTGCGCCCTCGATGGCATCGTGGTCTGTGATGGCCAGGCAGTTCAGGCCGGTCCTCAGGCAACGGGACACAAGCTTCTCGGGCGACATTTCAGAGTCATGGGAGTAGCTTGTGTGGACGTGAAGATCGGCCCGTAGCAACGGGCTAGGCCCCGGCCTCATCGACGTCTTGCGGCAGCCTCATCTGCTCGCCGTAGGCCGTCTTGATCCGCGTGATCTTGAGTTCGGCCTCGGTGAGCAGCTCGCTGCAGTGCCTCGCAAGCGACATGCCTTCCTCGAACTTGTGCGTCGCGTCGTCGAGGGTCAGCCCGCCGGCCTCCATCTCCTGTACGGTGTCGTTCAGTTGGGCGAGCGCATCCTCGAAGGTGAGCTCACTGAAGTCTGCGACGGAGTTATCTGACTTGCTCAATATACGGCCCTCATTGTACGGAACAGCCGGTGCGGAGAGATGCGTATGCCAGTCAACATGCGTTAACCTCGCTCACTTCCGCCTCGAAGCTGCCCTTCAGCAAGCCCACGCGCACCGTCTCGCCGACCGCAACCTGCGTCGCGTCGGTCACGGCGATGCCGTGCGGCGATCGCTCGACCACCGCGTAGCCGCGCCTCAGCGTGTCGGCCGGGCACAGCGCCTTGAGCCTGCCTGACTCCCCGTCGATGCGTCCCCGCTCCAGGTCCAGCTTGTGCGAAACGAGCGTCCCCGCCCGGCGCAACACGTCGTCCACGCCCATGCGCAGCGCGTCAAGGTCCGGCAGGCGGCTGCCCGCGGCGGCCTCCAGTCGGCTCACCGTGTCGGAGGCCGCATCGATGCGCCGGTCCACCGAGGCCTCCATGCTGAACGCGAGCGCGCCGATGTGCGAGCGCAGCTCCGCCCGGTCCGGTGCCGCGAACTCGGCGGCGGCCGACGGCGTGGGCGCGCGGCGGTCCGCCACGAGGTCGACCAGCGTAGTGTCCGTCTCGTGCCCCACCGCCGATACCACGGGGGCGCGCGATGAGTACACGGCCCTGCCGACCGGCTCCTCGTTGAACGGCTGCAGGTCCTCGATTGAGCCTCCGCCCCTTGCCAGGATCACCATGTCCACGTCCGGCAGTTCGTTCAGTCTCTCGAACGCGTCCACGATCGTGGCTGCCGCGCCGTCGCCTTGCACCGCGCAGGGCGCAAGCAGCAGTTCGACCAGCGGATAGCGTCGCTCCATCACGGTGCGGATGTCCTGCAGCACTGCGCCGGTGGGGGAGGTGACCACGCCGATCCGCTTCGGCAGCGGCGGCAGCGGACGCTTCCTGCTGGGGTCCAGCAGGCCCTCCCGCTCGAACTTCAGCTTCAGCTCTTCCAGCCGCAGTTGGAGCTCGCCCGCGCCCTCCGGCTGGACTAGGTCTACGATCATCTGCAGGTCTCCGCGCACCTCGTACACGGAGACACGGCCGTGCGCGATTACAGACGCGCCCGCCTCCAAGAGTCCGCCGCCGCCGGAGCCGCGGAACATCACGCAGCGCAGCGAGCTCTTTCCGTCCCGCAGGCTGAAGTAAGAGTGTCCGGAGCCGGGGCGCGCGAGGTTCGACACTTCGCCGCGCACCCACAGGTCCTGCAGTTCCACCTCGCGCTCCAGGACGCTCCGGATGTGGGAGGTAACCTGGCTGATCGTGAAGACAGGCATGTCAGGCCCTTGAGATGTACTGCCCGTTCCTGGTGTCCACCTTGATGGCGTCATCGGTGGAGACGAAGAGCGGCACGTTGACCACCAGCCCGGTCTCGAGCGTCGCCGGCTTGGTGGCGCCCTGCGCCGTGTCGCCGCGGTGCCCGGGGTCGGTCATGGTCACGCGCATGTCCACCGTGATCGGCATCTCGACCGCGATGGGCACGTCCTCGTGCAGCACGAGGTCCGCCTCGATCTGGTCGACCATGTACGGAATGGCGTCCTGGAGCTGCTCTTCGGGCAGCGGGAACTGCTCGAACGTCTCCATGTCCATAAAGTAGTACAGGCCGTCGTCGCTGTAGATGTACTGCGCGCGCCTTCTCTGGACCTCAGCCTGCGTGAATTTGACATCAAACCCCGAAAACGACCGGTCGACCACGCGGCCTGACCTGATCTCTCGGAAGCGGATGCGCATCGTGGGCGCTCGCTGCTGCATCTTCGAGCGCTCGTAGTCGACGACCACGTGCGGCTCGCCGTCCAGGTCGATCGCCATGCCCTTGCGCAGGTCTCCGTAGCCGAGTGTCATGCGGATGCTCCGTTGGGCGGTCTAGAGTTCCAGCTTCGAAGCCGCGCTGATCACGCGCGCCCGGCCGTTCTCCAGAACCACGATGTCCTCGATCCGGACGCCGCCCCAGCCGGGTAGGTAGATGCCCGGCTCGATGGTGAACACCATGCCGTCCTCCAGCTTGTCCGGCGTGCGCGGCGAGACCCTCGGGTACTCGTGAACCGCGAGCCCGATGCCGTGGCCCAGGCTGTGGCCGAACTCGTCGCCGTAGCCCGCGTCCGCGATCACGTCCCGCGCCAGCGCGTCCGCCTCCTCGCCCGTCATGCCCGAGCGCACCTTGTCCTCGGCCTCTAGCTGCGCCCTCAGCACGATGTTGTAGATCTCACGCAGCTTGTCGCTCGGCTCCCCGACCACGACCGTGCGTGTCAGGTCGCTGCAGTACCCCTCGTACTTCGCGCCCATGTCGATGACTATCGCGTCGCCGTCCTTGATCACCGTGTCGTCGGCCCTGTGGTGCGCCATCGCGCCGTTCGGGCCCGCGCCGACGATCGTGTCGAACGAGATCATCTCTGCCCCGCGCCCGCGCATGGCCATCTCCATGTCCCAGGCCACCTGAGCCTCGGTCATACCCGGCTCGATTCGGGGCGCGACCTCGTCCATCGCCGCGTCGGCAATCTCCACCGCCTTCGTGATCAGCGCCAGCTCATCCGCGTCCTTGATCTCCCGCAGCCGCGCCACCACTTCGGTCGTCGGCACCAACTCGGGCTTGTGGCCGTCCTCGCTCTCGTCGATGGCCTTCTGCAGCGCGGTGTGCATTTGCACCGTCACGTGCTCGCCCTCGAAGCCGATGCGCGTCGCGCCAAGCTCGGCTGCTAGCTCAGGAAACCACTTGAGCGGGCCTCCGATGCGGTGTATGCGATAGTCCGGCGCCTGCGCCTCCGCCTGCTCCGTGTACCGGAAGTCAGTGGCCAGCACCGCGTCCGATTGCGTGACCAGCAGGTATCCCGCCGAGCCGTCGAAGCCGGACATGTACCGGCGGTTGTCGTCGGAGGACACGAACATCGCGTCCAGTTCCTTGTCCTCAAGCTCGGCGCGTAGCCGGGCCAGTCTGTTCGTCATTCGTTGTCTCCCTCTTGCAGCCGCTCGGCCAGGTGCTCTAGCGCGAGGACATACCCGTGCGGCCCCAGGCCGGCTATCTGGCCGACCGCCACGGGCGCAATGACCGAGTTGCGCCGGAACCTTTCACGGGCGTGGATGTTAGAGATGTGCACTTCGATGATCGGGAGCCCCGTGTCCGCCAGAGCGTCCCTCAGAGACAGCCCGTAATGGGTCAGAGCGCCCGCGTTAATGATAACACCGGCCGACTCCGACGAGTTCTCCTGCAGGTAGTCGACAATCGCGCCCTCGTGGTTGGACTGGAAGAACTTCGCCTCCACTCCCAGGCCCGTGGCCCTGTCCCTGACGCGATCCACGATCTCGCTCAGCCGCGTCTGTCCGTAGATGCTAGCGTCGCGCCTGCCGAGCATGTTCAGGTTCGGACCGTTGATTATCAGCACTCGCATAATGCCCACTCGCGCTTCTGGTCTCCGACAAGTCTATCCGAGATTCAGGTGTCCGCGTAACTGCCGCAAGCCTTGGAGGGAACTGCGCAGGCCCCCCGGATGCCGCCGCCTGCTAGAGTTTAGACGGAAGCCCGGAGTGCATCCGGAGTTACAACGATGCGTCACATACTCCACGCTGACTTCGACGCGTTCTACGCCTCTGTCGAGCAGCTCGACGATCCCGAGCTGAGGGGCAAGCCTGTGCTCGTCGGCGGCAGCCCTGAGGGCCGCGGAGTGGTGGCCGCCTGCTCGTACGAGGCCCGAGCGTACGGCGTGCGGTCGGCCATGCCGATGCGCACGGCGCTCCAGCGCTGTCCGCACGCGGTCAGGGTGCCCGCGCGGTTCGACCGATACCACGAAGTCTCACGTGCCGTCATGGCGATCTTCCAAGAGATCACGCCGCTTGTGCAGCCTATGTCGCTCGACGAGGCGTTCCTGGACGTTACCGATTTGGTCACGGACGTGAGGGGGCCCGGCATCATCGCCGCCGAGCTCCGCCGCGAGGTCAAGGACAAGCTGCGCCTGACGATCTCCGTCGGGGTGGCTACGAGCAGGTCGGTCGCCAAGATCGCGTCCGACTACGATAAGCCGGACGGCCTGACGATCGTGCCCGCAGGCACTGAGCGCGACTTCCTCGCGCCGCTGCCGGCCTCCCGGCTGTGGGGCATCGGCCCCAAGACGGCGGAGCGGCTTGAGTCCGAGGGCGTCCGCACGATCGGCGACCTGGCCGCCAGGCCGCGCTCGTGGTTCGACGCGCAGTTCGGCAGGACCGGCACTCGCATCCGGGAGCTGGCGGTGGGCCTGGACGACAGCCCGGTCTCCGTGGAGCGCGAGGTCAAGTCGATCAGCTCCGAGACCACCCTCGCTCAGGACACGGGCGACGCCGACCGCCTATTCGCCATCATAGACGACCTCAGCGCGCGCGTGGCCGAGAGCGTGGAGCGCAACGAAACGCCGGGCTACACGGTGAAGCTCAAGCTGCGGCTGTCCGACTTCACCACGTTCACGCGCCAGAGAACGCTGCCGGAAGCCGTCTCGTCAGCGGACGACCTCAGCCGCGTCGCCCGCAGCCTGCTCGAAGCCGAGCTAGCGGACGACCGCCGCTTCAGGCTGCTCGGCGTCGGAGTGTCAGGCTTCGAGGCCGAGTCGGAAGAAGAAGATGACGACGAGGCGCAGCCGCGCCTGCTCTAGCGTGGCCGGTCGGCGAGAAATTAGTCCCGCTTGTAACTTCTCCAGTCTGCTGGAGCCTGCCTCGAGACCCTCGAAGGAAAGAGGTTCCCGCGTCACACTATTCCAGCGCCGCGCCAACGAAGCCGGCATGCCCGCGCAGGAACTCGCCGATCTCCATCGGCCTCCGGCCCTCGAGCTGCACCCGCTCCAGCGCCAGCATCCCGCCGTCAGTTCCGACTGCCGCGCCGTTGTTGATGGCGGCAACTTGCCCTTGTTCGGCGTCGCCAGCGCATTCGCGAGCCGCGATCACCTTCAGCGTGCGGCCTTCCCACTGTGTGAACGACCCCGGCCACGGCGTGTGCGCCCGCACTTTGCGCGCCAGGTACGCCGCCGTGCACGACCAGTCAAGCCGTCCGTCCTCGCGGGTCAGGCGCCGGGTAAACGTGGCCCGCGACTCGTCCTGGGGGGCCGCCTCGATCTCGCCGCGCTCCCACCGCGGCAGCGTCTCCGCCATCAGCCGGCCGCCGCTCTCGAACAGACGCCGCGTGAGCGCCGCCGAGTCCTCGTCTGCTCCGATCGCCGTCGGTTCCTGCGCGACGATCGGTCCACTGTCCAGTCCTTCGTCCAGCACCATGATCGTCACGCCCGTCGTCTCAATGCCGTCCAGCACCGCCTGCGACACGGGCGCCGCGCCCCGGTACGCCGGCAGCAACGATGGGTGCACGTTCAGCGTCCCAAACGGCGGCAGGTCCAGCACCGCCGGAGGAAGCAGCAGCCCGTACGCCGCCACCACAATCAGTTCCGGCTCGAGCCCGGCGATGTCCTTCAGCGCGTCCTCGCCCTGCAACGACTCCGGCTGGTGCACGTCCAACCCCTCGCAGCGGGCGTAGGCCTCGACCGACAGGGCCGCCTGCCGGCGTGAGCGCCCCCGTCGACGGTCGGGCTTGGTGAACACCGCCGCCACGTCGTGCCCAGCATCCAACAGCGCCGACAACACCGGCGTCGCGAAGTCCGGCGTGCCCATGAAGAGTAGCCTCATAGCGCCAGCATACCACCGGCTCGGGGACATGAACCTATTGCCCGCCGACGCCTGTTGCATCGCACTAGTTGTAGTGACAAACTAACCCCAACTAACCTGCAGGGGTGCGCGCATGACAACTGGAAACAGCGACTACCCGGTCACACTCGAAATCGGCTATCCCGAGACGCCTTCAAGGGTTATGGCTCTTCTTGGCGTCCTGTTCTTTATCAAGGGCCTGCTCCTGATTCCGCACATCATCATTCTCTACTTTCTGTCCATCATCAGCTTCATTCTCATGTACATCGGCTACTGGGCCGTGCTGATTACGGGGAGCTATCCGAGGGGCATGTTTGTCTTTCAGGTTGGCGTGCAACGGTGGTCGATGCGCACCAACGCGTGGATGGCCGGCTGGTCTGACCGGTACCCGCCGTTCTCGCTCTGATTAGACCGCAGATCGAGCCTCCCGGGTCAGGACGGCAGGAACACGAGAGAACAGCCCCGGCGAAGACACGTCTTCAGAAATCTGTAGCAAACACGGAGAGTTCGCATGACAACTGAGCGAGTCGTTTACCTGAACGGAAACATCGTCCCGGAGAGCGAGGCCAGCATACCGTTCCGCGACGCCGGCTTCACGCACGGAGATGCTGCGTTCGATACCACCCGCACGTTCGACGGCCGCATCTTCAAGCTCCAGGAGCACCTGGACCGGTTCTACAGGACGCTTAAGTACATGCGGATGGACCCCGGCATGTCCAAGCAGGAGATGGCGGACCGCACGATGGAGATGCTGGAGCACAACCTGGCTCTGCTCGAGGACAACAGCGACTACTGGGTCTTCCAGCGCATCACCCGCGGAGTCAACACGGCGGACGGCCTCCAGCCAACGGTGCTGTTCCATTGCGACCCGCTGCCGCTCGGCGAGCGAGCGCACTACTACCGCGACGGCATGCACGTGGTCACGCCCTCGATCCGCCGAACGCCGCCGGAGGCGATGAGCCCGCGCGCCAAGGTCAACAACTACGTGAACCTGAACCTCGGCGGTCTGGAGGTCAAGGCGCAGAACCCGGACGCGTGGCCCATCCTGCTGGACATGAACGGCAACCTGTGCGAAGGCTCAGGCAGCAACATCTTCCTCGTGCGGGACGGCGTCGTTATGACCCCGGGCGACAGGTATGTGCTGCCCGGCATCAGCCGCGAGACGGTGATCGACCTGGCGCACGAGATCGGCGTCGAAGTCCAGAAGACCGACCTTGACCTGTTTGACGCCTACAACGCGGACGAGGCCTTCATCACCTCAACCAGCCTGTGCATCTGCCCAGTGTCGGAGATCAACGGCGTCCCCATCGGCGAAGGCGTCTCCGGCGCCGTCACCAGCCGCCTCACCGACGCCTACCGAGGCCTCGTGAACATGGACTTCGTGGCACAGTACCTCGCGCATTTGTAGGCGGCGGGGGCGTCCATAACAAGCGTTCGCCCGTTGGCCTCGGCCTTTGTTGCCGAGGCCAGGCGTTCCCCTAGAACTTCAGCCCAACCGCCTCCGTCAGAAACCTCACGAAGCCCGACGCCCTGTCGCACAGGTCCGCGACTTCGAGGATGAAGCCGGGCTCGCAGGCCTCGTCCTCCGATAGCTCCGCGGAGGCTATGAAGTGCTTGCGCTTCAGGTCTTCGATGAGCGGGTGGTCCGGGTCGTAGCCCTTCGGAGCACGCTTCAGCCCGCCGCCGTGCAGCGAGAACGTCGACACGAACTCATCGTCGTCGTGCACGCCGCGCCACCGTGCGGCGCCGGTGTCTATCGCGGCGCGTATGCGTTTGAGCGAGGCGGAGTCCGGCCCCCACATGCCCGCGCCGAAGAACACGGAGCCGGGCTCCAGGTGCAGGTAGAACCCCGGCGCGTGGACGTCCCTGCCGCGCTCGTGGCGGAACTGCATCGCCGCCGCCGTCTTGTACGGCGTCTTGTCCTTCGAGAAGCGGATGTCCCGGTAGATGCGGAACATGGAGCCGCCGTTTGCGCGGGCGTCGGCCACGAAGTGCGGGCTGACGCGCTCCAGGTGCTCTCCGAAGTCTGCGATGAACTCCAGCAGCGGCTGCTTCACGTGCCGCTCGTAACGGTGCTTGTTGGCCAGGAACCAGGTGCGCTCGTTGTTGAGGCTCAGCTCGGCAAGGAACTGGAACAGCTCGGGAGTGATGTGACCGTTTTCGTTCACGGCAGACCTCCTCTGCGTCATCGAGTGGTGCCGAGCCATGTTAGCAGCTTCCCCGGTGCGGACCGCGTTCGAGTCTTGTTGACGGCCTACTAGCCGCAACTTACAATTCAGACGCCTTCGGAGTGGCGCCGCAGTCCACTCTCGTGGAACGTGCCGAAAGGTCCGTCAAAGCTAAGAAGCTTTCGCGCGTTGCCGCCGAAGTACTCTGCAAACCGGAGGACACAGCATGGTCTATCAGAAGGTTGAGCAACGGACGCCTCTAGTAGTCATCGGCGCCGGAGTGGCCGGCTGTGCCGCCGCGACCGAGGCCGCGAAGGCGGGCGTCGAAGTAAAGTTGATCGACGAAAACCCGATCGAGATGTCCATGATGGGCCTCGATGTGCCTCTGTACTTCGGACAGCGCATCCTGCCCACCGTCGCTGACCGCGGCGTGATGACGGAGCGGGTAGTCCAGTCCAACCCCGGGCTCGCTGAGGCCGAGGAAGCGGGCGTGGACATACAGCTCGGCATCTACTGCTGGGGCGCCTTCCGCAACACTCGCAACGTGCGCATGCTGGACGGCCCGCAGGTAGGCCTCGCCGACACCGAGCGGTCCTGGATCCTCGGCTACGAGCGGCTGGTCATCGCCGCCGGAGCGCGCGATCTCGGCATGGGCTTCAACGGCTGGCAGTTCGCCGGCGGCATGGGCGCGGGCGGCGCGCACTCGCTGATGACGCGCTACCAGGCGCTCACGGCGCAGAACATGGTGGTGCTCGGCTCCGGCAACCTCGGCCTGAACACGGCGAAGATGGCGGTCGAGCGCGGCATCACCGTGTCCGGCGTCGTCGAAGTGGCGTCGGATGTGCAGGGCGACAACGCGCTGCGCGCCGAGCTCGAAGGCAAGGGCGTCACCTTCTACACGTCGCACACGATCAAGGAGGCGAGGAGCCAGACCGACGACATCGAGTCGGTCGTGCTCGTCGGCCTCGATGACAGCGGCCAGGTTGTCGATGGCAGCGAGAAGGAGATCGCCTGCGACTCCGTCGTGCTCGCCATAGGCATGGTCCCGACGGTCGAGCTAACCGCGCTGCTCCAGTGCGAGCTGACTTTCGACTCCGCGCGAGGCGGGTGGGCGCCGGTCGTCGACGAGTGGATGCGCTCCAGCGTCGACAACGTGTTCATCGCCGGTGACGCCGCGGGCTACAACGACGGCATGGCCACCAATCCGGCCATCGCGGAGGCGCAGGGCCGGATAGCCGGCATCGCAGCCGCCGAGTCGCTCGGCGCAATCGATAGCGCCACCGCCCACGAGAGGCGGTCGGAGCTTGCCGCTGCCCTCGACGGCGCGGGCGCCTCCGAGGTCCACTCGCACTGGAAGCGCTGGATGCACGCGCTGATCAACGCGGGCGGCCTGGGTGCGTACATCTGCCAGTGCGAGGAGGTCACCAAGGGCGAACTCCTCGACGTTTCGCCGCCTCGATACCTTGAGTGGGAGTCGGAGCAGATGAGTTCGCGCAACCTCGGCACGCTGCTGAAGGACGGCCCGGTCAACCCGGACCAGGTCAAGCGCCTGACCCGCGCCGGCATGGGCCACTGCCAGGGCAGGCGCTGCCGCGAGCACGTGATGATGCTGCTCGCCGAAGAGTCCGGCACCGAGCTGGCGGAGGTCCCGATGATGAGTTACCGGCCCCCCGTAAGGCCGCTGTCCCTGAAGGTGATGTGGCCGCACGAGGAGACGCAGGAGACTCGCGATAACTGGGTCTCCTGGTTCAGGCAGCGCCGGCCCCTCTCCGATGAGGAGTTCCAGGAGCTCGTCGAGCAGAACCAGAGCGCCATCCAGTCCCAACAGCAGGGCGACTGACATAGCTCGCCGGCTGTCAGACGTAAGCGATAGTTGAACGGGGCGGTCATTCGACCGCCCCGTTTCTTTGCCTGAGCCCTCTGTGCAAGAAGCTCTCATCAAAGCAGCCGCTAGAGTCGCTCCAGTGGCGAGCAAGAAGGATGACGCGGTCCAGTGATCCCCGCCGTCGATCCGGATGCCGACTACAAGGCGCTGGTGAAGCGCGGCTACGACGCCTGTGCAGCCGCGTACGCCGGGGCCCGTAGCGCCGACCCGGGGCCTGCAGTCCGCGATCTGTCGGACCGCCTGCACGAAGGCAGCGCCGTGCTCGACCTCGGCTGCGGCGCCGGAGAGCCGGTCGCGAAGACTCTGGCCAAGCGGCACCGGGTCACCGGCGTAGACCTGTCGCCGGAGATGGTGCGTCTGGCACGGAGCAACGTACCCGCCGCCGAATTCAGGTGCGAGGACATCATGTCGGCTAGCTTCGCGCCCGGCAGCTTCGACGCAGTGGTGGCCTTCTACTCCGTCTTCCACCTCCCGAGGAAGGAGCACTCGAAGCTGTTTGGGAAGGTCCACCGGTGGCTCAGGCCGGCCGGATACCTTCTCTGCACCCTCGCCTACACCAGCGAGGAAGGCTACCTGGAAGACTTTCACGGAACGACGATGTACTGGAGCAACTACAGCCTGGAGGAGTACACGGAGATGCTCGCCGGCATTGGACTCGAAGTGCTCCTCATCGGCTCAACGGCTGACCACAACCCTGGGTCGGACAGCGAGGACCATCCCTTGGTGCTGGTCAGGAGAGTCTGAGTCACCAGGAGCCAGCGCGGCTGGTAGTTGGCGGAGGTCGTCAATTGATACGCGGCAAGACTCTCTTGAGGAGAGGCCGAACACGAAGGAGCTGCGTCTCACCTAGGGGGCCTGGGGGCTGCGCACTCAGAAGAAGGGCGGATGCGTGGGAAGGAACATCGGCCAATTGACCGGAGTGTTTGGAATTACTACTATGGCGGCCTTCAAGCCGCGCGCTTGGGGCAGGGAGATATAGAAGGATTGCAAAGCCGCAACGGAGGAACAGGCAATGCCCAACTATGAGAATCTGAAGAGCCGCATGGACAACGGCGAAGTGTTCATCCTGGACGGTGCCATCGGCACGGAGCTCCAAACGATGGGCGCGCCCATGGACCCGGCGTCGTGGTGCGGCCCCGCCAACTACACGCACTACGCCACCGTCCGCCTCATGCACCAGCGTTACATCAAGGCTGGCGCGGACATTCTGACGACCAACACGTTCAATACGATACGTCCAGCGCTGGAAGCGTCCGGATTCAACGACAAGGTCCGCGAGATCAACACGCGCGCCGTCGACGCCGCGCTCGAGGCGATAGACCGCGCAAACGTCGACAGGGACATCTACGTCGCCGGCTCGATCTCCTGCCGGATGCCCGTCCGCGACTCCAGAACAAACACGCTTCAGGGAGGCACCGGCTACGGTTACGGCGCCAGCCTATCGGCGCAGGAGCTGAAGGCGTACTGCGATGAGCAGGCCCACGTGCTCGCAGAGTCGGGCGTCGACTTCTTCCTTATCGAAAACATGTGGGCCGACAACGAGTCGAGGGCGATCTCAACAGAGGCCGCCAAGTCCACCGGCCTACCGGTCTGGGTGGCGTTCACCGCCTCCATGGCGCCGGATGGCCAGACCGTCCGCATGGACTTCGGCGGGGCGCGCGACTCTTACAGCGGCGGCATGGGGATGCCGCTTTGGACCTCAGACTGGCGGTCCGTCAACCACGAGATGACCCTCGCCGAGGGCATGGCTGAGATCGTCCGTCTGGAGCCCGACGTGCTCGGCGTCTTCCACGCCAGGATCGACGCAACCACCGAGGCGCTGCGCGTCATGATGGCCCAGTGGGCGGGCCCCGTCGTCGCCTACCCGGACTCCGGCAGGCAGGACTTCATCGAGACCTGGCGGGACCTGAGCCTGACCAACGAAGAGTCCCCGGAGGACCTGACGGAAGAGGCCGCCAAGTGGGTTGAGATGGGTGCCCAGGTGATCGGCTGCTGCTGCGGCTTCGGCGCCGACTACATCGAGCCGCTTCGGGGCGGCCTGCCGGACCACATTCCGTCTCCGCGAGTTCCAGCGTAACCGGGCTCACTCCACAGCAGAGCTGACTTTGGGGGCCGCTACTCAGAGCTTGAGCCGGCGGCCTCCAGCGCGTCCTCGACCCAGCGGTGGAACCAGTACGGGCCGGTCTCCTGGCGCGCGAACACATTCGTGTGGTGGTGCTTGCGCCCGCTCTCGATGCCCGTCTGCTGCCACTCGACGTTCTGAGCGTCCTGGAAGTTCGTGATCAGCCACAGCTCGTACGCCTGTTTGGGGTCGAAGCTGTCGCGTTCCATGGTCTCTGGCTCGAACAGGTAGTCCCAGACCAGCTCGATCGTGTTGGGCCCCGTCGGCAAAAGCCGCTGGGTGTGAATGTAGTCCGGGTGAGCGCTCAGGAAGAGGCTGGGCCGGATGATCGTGCCGCCGATCGGCGTCATGCGCTCCACGTCCGTCAGCGTGCTGATCGCCGGCCCGCTGAGTTGGCCGTCCATCGTCCACGTCTGACCGCCGGGAATTATGTCCGCCCCAACCAGAGTCATCGACTCGCCGCCGCTCGGCGCCCACTCTGGGTCCTGCCGCACGTCCACCAGGCCCTTGGCGTAGATCGGCACCAGGCTGATCAGTTCCGGGTGCACCGAAGGGCAGTGGTAGCACTCTGAGAAGTTCTCGAACCACAGCTTCCAGTTCGCCTTCAGGTTCGCCACGTAGCGGTACCCGATCCGCAGCTCCTCCAGCCGGTAGTTCTTGAGCCGCGCAGGGGAGTCGCCAAGTGTCTTCTCCAACGGCTCGGCCTTGTCGCCCGCCAGGTTCACGAACACAAAGCCGCCCCACTCGCCGACCGCTACGTTGTACAGCGAGTAGTCCTTCATGTCGAAGTCGGCCGACTCAAGCTGGTGCGGCGTCGCGATCAGGTCGCCTTCCAGCGAATACGTCCATGCGTGGTACGGGCAGACGATCGAGCCGCCCTCGAACCGGCCCGTCTCTTCCGTGTACAGGATCGAGCCGCGGTGCCTGCAGGTGTTGTGGAACGCCCGGACGCTGCCCTTCAGGTCACGTGTAATGACGACGTTCTGCTCGCCGATCGTGACCACCTTGTAGTCTCTCGGCGAAGCGACCTCCTCGGAGCGGCAGGCGAAGATCCACATGCTGTGCCAGAAGACGTCGAGTTCTTTGCGGTAGTGCTCTTCGTCGAAGTGCCAGTGGTTGGGCGTGCTCTCGCCTATCTCGTCCAGCACAAGCGTCGGCCTGAGGTCGGCGCTGACGGAGCTAACGACGGTGTTTGGCGTAGTGTTGGCGTTCAATCCTCGCTTCCTCCGTTCATCCTCTCCAGGATCCATTGGTTGATTGCGTTGGGCCCCGTCTCCTGCGGCACGAACACACTGTAGTCGTGGTGCCTCCGGCCGCTCTCGAGGCCGGCCTGCTGCCACTCGACGTTCTGCGCGTCCTGCAGGTTCGTGATCTGCCACAGCTCGTACGCCCGCTTGGCGTCGAAGTCGTCCCGCGCCATGGTCTCCGGCTCGAACATGTAGTCCCACGTGAGTTGCAGAGTGTTCGGCCCGGTCGGAAGGAGCCGCTGCGTGTGGACGAAGTCCGGGTGCGCCCTGATGAACAGGCTGGGCCGCAGAATCGTGCCATCCCTGGGTGTGTTCAGTTCGGCTTCGGTGAGAGTGCTGATGGCTGGGCCGCTGAGCTGCCCGTCCATAGTCCACGTCATGCCTCCCGGAACGATGTCCGCGCCCACCAGAGTCATGGAATCGCCGCCGCTCGGAGTCCACTCCGGGTCCTGCCGCACGTCCCCGAGCCCCTTGGCGAATATAGGTACCAGGTTGATCAGCTCCGGATGCACGGACGGGCAGTGGAAACACTCAGTGAAGTTCTCGAACCAAAGCTTCCAGTTCGCCTTCAATTCTGCGACGTAACGGTATCCAAGGCGCAGGTCCTCGAAGCGGTAGTTCTTGAGCCTGGTTGGCGCGTCGCCCAGCGCCTCTTCCAGCGGCCTCGCCTTGTCGCCGGCAAGGTTCACGAACACGAACCCGCCCCACTCGCCGACCGCGACGTTGTACAGCGAGTAGTCTTTCATGTCGAAGTCGGCCGACTCAAGCTGGTGCGGCGTTGCGATCAGGTCGCCGTCCAGCGAATACGTCCATGCGTGGTACGGACACACGATCGATCCGCCCTCGAACCGCCCCTCATCCTGCCTGCACAGTATCGAACCGCGGTGCCTGCAGGTGTTGTGGAAGGCCCGTGCGTTGCCCTGCAGATCACGTGTGACGACGATGTTCTGCTCGCCGATGGTGACCACCCTGTAGTCCCGGGGCGATCCGATCTCCTCGGACCGGCACGCGTACACCCACATGCTGTACCAGAAGGCTTCCAGCTCCTTCCGGTAGTGGTCCTCGTCGTAGTGCCAGTGGTTGGGGAAGCTCCTGCCCATCTTGCGCAGCAGGAGTTGATAGCTACCCTCGTCAGCGAAGCTTACCGCCGCGTCCCGCCCTTCGTCAGCGTTCATCTTAGGCCCCTCCGTTCATCTTCTCCTTCACCCACTCGTTGAAGGCGTTCGGGCCGGTCTCCTGGATCGCGAACACGCTGCGATCGTGCACATGGCGCCCGCCCTCGATGCCTGCCTGCTGCCATTCGACGTTCTGCGCGTCCTGCAGGTTCGTTATGTGCCAAAGCTCGTATGCGCGCTTGGCGTCGAAGTCGTCACGCTCGATCGTCTCCGGCTCGAACAGGTAGTCCCACGTAAGCTGGAGCGTGTTTGGTCCTGTCGGAAGCAGCCTCTGCGTGTGCACGTAGTCGGGGTGTGTGCTCAGAAACAGGTTGGGCCTCAGCACCGTGCCGTTGACGGGATGCTGGAGCTCCTGTTCCGTGAGTGTGCTGATCGGAGGGCCGCTGAGACTACCGTCCATCGTCCACGTCATGCCGCCGGGGATGATGTCCGCACCCACCAGCGTCATGGACTCCCCGCCGGACGGCTCCCACTCCGGGTCCTGCCTGACGTCCACAAGACCTTTGGCGTAGATCGGCACCAGGCTGATCAGCTCCGGGTGCACCGACGGGCAGTGGTAGCACTCTGTGAAGTTCTCGAACCACAGCTTCCAGTTCGCCTTCAGGTCGGCCACATAACGGAAGCCGAGGCGGAGGTCTTCGAGGCGGTAGTTCTTGAGCCGCTGCGGCGCGTCACCGAGCGCGTCCTCGAGCGGCTCGGCGCGATCGCCCGCGAGGTTCACGAACACGAGGCCGCCCCATTCGCCGACTGCAACGTCGTACAGCGAGTAGTCGTTCATGTCGAAGTCGGCCGACTCAAGCTGGTGCGGTGTGGCGATCAGATTGCCCTCCAGCGAGTACGTCCATGCGTGATACGGGCATACGATTGACCCGCCCTCGAACCGGCCCTGGTCCTGCGTGCACAGTATCGAGCCGCGGTGCCTACACGTGTTGTGGAACGCCCGCACCTTGCCCTTGAGGTCCCTCGCGATGACGATGTTCTGCTCGCCTATGGTGACTACCTTGTAGTCGCGCGGCGAGGCGACCTCCTCAGACCGGCATGCGAAGACCCACATGCTGTACCAGAAGACGTCCAGCTCCTTCTGGTAGTGTTCGGGATCGTAGTGCCAGTTGTTGGGAAAGCTCGTTCCCATGCCCTCCAGCACTTCCAACGGCCGAATCGCGGCGCTCGAAGAGCGCACCTCGATCTCGTTCGTATACACGGTCCCGCAGCAATCGCTCTGCTGAGTCATTTGTATGCCTCCCTGTGTCATCCGTCGGACGTCGACTGAACGCGCCCTAAGTTTACCGCCTACGAGCCGAGCCTCCCCGCTGCTTGCCCAGCCGACTCCATGACTTCCATGACCCACTGGTTGAACTGGTGCGGCCCCGTTTCCTGCGGCACAAACACGCTGTGCTCGTGATGCCTGCGGCCGCCCTCAACGCCTTCCTGTTGCCACTCGACGTTCTGAGCGTCCTGCTTGTTCGTGATGTCCCAAAGCTCGTAGGCGCGCTTCGGATCAAAGTCCTCACGCTCAATCGTCTCCGGCTCGAACAGGTAGTCCCACGTAAGCTGCACAGTGGTCGGGCCCGTCGGGAGCATCTGCTGCGTGTGCACGAAGTCCGGATGCGTGATGAAGAAGAAGTTCGGCCTTAGCTGCATCCCGCCAACCGGCGCGTTCAGCTCCTCTTCGCTGAGGCCGCTGATTGCCGGGCCGCTGAGTTTGCCGTCCATGGTCCATGTCCTACCGCCAGGTATGACGTACTCGCCTCCCTCCAGCATCAGAGTGCCGCCGCCCGACGGCTTCCACTCCGGGTCCTGCCCCGGGTGGCTGATTCCCCTTGCAAAGACGGGCACAACGCTGACCAACTCAGGGTGTACCTGCGGGCAGTGGAAGCACTCGTTGAAGTTCTCGAACCAAAGCTTCCAGTTCGCCTTGATTTCGTGTACGTGCCGGAAGCCGAGCTTGAGCCTCTCCGGCTTGTAGTTCTGGAACTTCAGCGGCGCGTCTCCGAGCACCTCCTCAAGCGGCTCGGCCTCCTCCGGCGTGAGGTTGACGAACACGAACCCGCCCCACTCGCCGACCGCCGCGCCGTACAGCGAGTAGTCCTTCATGTCGAAGTCCGCCGACTCGAGCTGGTGCGGCGTAGCGATCAGCTTGCCCTCAAGCGAGTAGGTCCACGCGTGGTACGGGCACACGATCGAGCCGCCTTCGAAGCGTCCCTCGGCCTGCGTGCACAGTATTGAGCCGCGATGACGGCAGGTGTTGTGGAAGGCCCTCAGATTGCCCTGCAGGTCCCGTGCGATAACGATGTTCTGTTCGCCGATGGTGACCACCTTGTATTCGCGCGGCGACGCGACCTCTTCCGATCTGCAGACGTTGATCCACATCGGGTACCAGAAGGCGTCCAGTTCCTTCTGATAGTGCTCAGGATCATAGTGCCAGCTATTGGGGAAGCTGGGCTCCATCCTGTTCAGATAGCGCGCTCTGGTCGAGTAGTCGTAATGTTGCAATCCCTGACGCTCCTTCCCAGCGTTCGCCTCGTTGACAACGAATTCGGAAGTCACCCGGAGACTAACTGCGTAGCTCCTGCCGCGGTCTGTGAGAGCTACGAGTCTCGCCTCAGTACCTCGTGACCTGCCCCTTCCATGATCTCCATGACCCAGTTGTTGAACTGGTGCGGCCCAGTTTCCTGCGGCACGAATACGCTGTACTGGTGGTGCCCGCGGCCGCTCTCGAT
Source organism: Dehalococcoidia bacterium (assembly GCA_965116985.1). GTDB lineage: Bacteria > Chloroflexota > Dehalococcoidia > Lucifugimonadales. The sequence goes on from OZ220745.1 coordinate 2,582,225, forward strand.
GCCCGCCTGCTGCCATTCGACGTTCTGCGCGTCCTGCAGGTTCGTGATGTGCCACAACTCGTACGCCCGCTTGGCGTCGAAGTCATCGCGCTCCATAGTCTCCGGCTCGAATAGGTAGTCCCAGGTTAGCTGAACCGTGGTCGGGCTCGTGGGGATCATCTGCTGTGTGTGCACGTAGTCCGGGTGCGCCACGAAGAAGAAGTTTGGCCTCAGCTGCATGCCGCTGATGACGGAGTTCGCTTCCTCCTCGGTCAGCCCGCTGAACGTTGGGCCGCTGAGCTGCCCGTCCATTGTCCAGGTCCTGCCGCCTGGGATTATGTCCGAACCGCCGTGCAGCAGCATCGTCTCGCCGCCGGACGGCTTCCACTCCGGGTCCTGCCTCACGTTCCCAAGTCCCTTGGAGTAGATCGGCACGATGGCGATCAGCTCCGGATGGACCTGCGGGCAGTGGAAGCACTCGCTGTAGTTCTCGAACCACAGCTTCCAGTTCGCCTTGATCTCATGCACATACCGGAACCCGACCTTGAGCCTCTCCGGGTTGTAGTTCTTGAACTTCAGGGGCGTGTCGCCCAGCGCCTTCTCCAGCGGCTCTGCCTCGTCCGGGGAGAGGTTCACGAACACGAACCCGCCCCACTCGCCGACTGCCGCTCCGTACAGCGAGTAATCCTTCATGTTGAAGTCGGACGACTCAAGCTGGTGCGGAGTCGCGATCAGATTGCCTTCAAGCGAGTAAGTCCACGCGTGGTAGGGGCAGACGATCGAGCCGCCCTCGAAGCGCCCCTTTGCCTCGGTACACAGGATCGAGCCGCGGTGCCGGCAGGTGTTGTGGAACGCTCGCAGGTTGCCCTTGAGGTCCCTCGTGATGACGATGTTCTGCTCGCCGATGGTGACCACCTTGTAGTCGCGGGGCGAAGCGACCTCGTCCGACCTGCAGACGTTGATCCACATCCGATACCAGAAAGTCTCGAGCTCTTTCTGATAATGCTCCGGATCGTAGTGCCATCTATTCGGGAAGCTGGGCTCCATCTCGTCCAGCGTGAGTTTCCTGTTCCGCCGTTGCTCGTAGCTATACACCTGCATTGCTGACCTCCGTCGCTGGCCTCGCTATCGTGCTTCCAATGTCCTGGCCGACCGTTCCTAGACGCTTTGCCTACCTGTCGCGCCTCAGCACTGTGTGCTCGGCCGACTCCATGCTCTTCATCATCCACTGGTTAAAGTCGTGCGGTCCCTGTTCCTGCGGTACGAACACGCTGTACTCGTGGTGGCTGCGGCCGCCTTCGATGCCGGCCTGCTGCCACTCGACGTTCTGCGCGTCCTGCAGGTTTGTGATGTGCCACAGTTCGTACGCCCGCTTGGCGTCGAAATCATCGCGCTCCATGGTCTCCGGCTCGAACAGGTAGTCCCACGTGATCTGCACCGTTGTCGGGCTCGTGGGAATCATCTGCTGGGTGTGCACGTAGTCCGGGTGCGCGACAAAGAAGAAGTTGGGCCGAAGTTGCATACCGTTGATGACACAGTTCGCTTCCTGCTCGGTCAGGCTGCTGATCGCGGGGCCGCTGAGCTGGCCGTCCATCGTCCAGGTCATGCCGCCCGGGATGATGTCCGAGCCTCCGTGCAGCACCATTGTGTTGCCGCCGGACGGTTTCCACTCCGGGTCTTCTCTGACATCGCCAAGTCCCTTTGCGAAGATTGGAACGATGGCTATCAGTTCCGGGTGGACCTGCGGGCAGTGAAAGCACTCGCTGTAGTTCTCGAACCACAGCTTCCAGTTCGCCTTAATCTCGTGGACGTACCTGAAGCCCAGCTTCAGGCCTTCCGGGTTGTAGTTCTTGAATCGCAGGGGCGTGTCGCCCAGCGCCTTCTCGAGCGGCTCTGCCTTGTCCGGCGTGAGGTTCACGAACACGAAACCGCCCCACTCGCCGACAGCGGCCTCGTAGAGCGAGTAGTTCTTCATTTCGAAATCGGCCGACTCAAGCTGGTGCGGCGTCGCGATCAGGTCGCCTTCCAGGGAATACGTCCATGCGTGGTAAGGGCAGACGATGGAGCCGCCCTCGAACCGGCCCTCATCCTGCGTGCACAGTATCGAGCCGCGATGCCTGCATGTGTTGTGGAAGGCCCTTAAGCTGCCTTTGAGGTCCCTGGTCAGAATGAGGTTCTGCTCGCCGATGTTTACGACCTTGTAGTCACGCGGCGATGAAATTTCGTCCGACCGGCAGACGTTGATCCACATCCGGTACCAGATAGAGTCAAGCTCTTTCTGGTAGTGCTCGGGATCGTAGTGCCAGCTATTGGGAAAGCTGGGCTCCATTCTGTTCAGGACGACATTCGCTCTCTCATCGTAGTTGTAGACCTGCATCTCAATGCCCTCCTGACTATTCCGTGCTTCTTGCCGTTTTCCTCCGGCGAGTGCTTAGATCGCTCCGGCCTCCTTGAGCTTCTCCTCCACCCACCTGTTGAACCTCCACGGGCCCTGCTCGTTGGAGACGAACAGGCTCTCCTTGTGAACGCTCCGCCCGCCCATCAGTCCGGCCTGCTGCCACTCGACGTTCTGCATGTCCTGCAGGTTCGTGATGTGCCACAACTCGTACGCCCGCTTGGCGTCGAAGTCGTCGCGCTCCATCGTCGAAGGCTCGAACAGGTAGTCCCACGTCATTTCGACCGTGGACGGGCTTGTGGGCAGCATGCGCTGCGTGTGGACGTAGTCAGGGTGCATGTTCAGAAAGAAGCTTGGCCTGAGTATCCCGCCGTTCTGCGGGCTTTCCAGTTCCGCTTCCGAAAGGCCGCTGAGCGCCGGCCCGCTTAGCTGTCCGTCCATCGTCCAGGTCTTGGCTCCTGGGATGATGTCCAGCTCACGGACCATCGTTTCGCCGCCGGTGCCTTCCCAGTCCCGGGCGAAGTTGCCGTCCAGCGCCAGGGCATAAATGGGAACGAGGCTGATCAGCTCGGGGTGGACCTGCGGACAGTGGAAGCACTCCATGTAGTTCTCGTACCACAGCTTCCAGTTCGTCTTGATCTCAGTCTTGTACCTGAATCCCACGCGAAGGTCTTCAGGAGCGTAGTTGACGAACCTCTCAGGAAAGTCGCCGAGCGCGTCTTCCAACGGGCCGGCATTCTCGCCAGCGAGGTTCACGAACACGAACCCGCCCCACTCCCCAACTGCCACGTCGTACAGCGAGTAGTCCTTCATGTCGAAGTCAGCCGACTCAAGCTGGTGCGGCGTTGCGATCAGGCCGCCCTCCAGCGAGTACGTCCACGCGTGGTAAGGGCACACGATTGAGCCGCCTTCGAAGCGTCCCCGCTCCTCCGTGCACAGGATAGAGCCGCGGTGCCGGCAGGTGTTGTGGAACGCGCGGACGCTTCCCTTGAGGTCGCGCGTGACGATTACGTTCTGATCGCCAACCGTGACGACCTTGTAGTCCCTCGGCGCCCCAACATCCTCGGAGCGGCACGCGTAGATCCACATGCTGTACCAGAACACGTCCAGTTCCTTCTGATGGTGCTCTGAGTCGTAGTGCCAGTGGTTCGGGAAGCTCGACTCCAAATGGCCAATGGCTGCGGGGCTGTTTGCGAATGATTGCCGCGTTAGCATAGTGCGCCTACCTCCGCGTGGATGCAGATTCGGCAATAGTAGACGAAAACATGCGGCCCCGCCATGCTCGGTCGGGGCCGCTATTCAGACGCTTAGGGTTGTTGTGCGGTCGGCTAGTACCTGACGTCCCCTTCGTAGTCTGGGTCGGTCTCCTCGCCCAGCCGCTCCATCACCCACTGGTGGAACCGCCACGGACCGATCTCCTGCGGAACGAACGTGCAGTTGTCTGCTTCCTTGCTCATCAGACCCTGCTGCTGCCACTTGCAGTTCTGCGCGTCCTGCCTGTTCGTGATGTCCCAGAGCTCAACCATCTTGTCCAGGTCGAAGTCCGGCAGTTCCATCGAAGATGGCTCGAACAGCCAGTCGTAGATCATTCGCACGCTCGTAGGGCCGGTGGGAAGCATCTGGTGCGTGTGGATGAAGTCCGGGTGGATGTTGATGAACAGGTTCGGCCTCAGCACCGCGGCGGAATAACCGGTATTGATCTCCTCTTCCGTCAAGTCCCGGAAGAACGGCAGGTTCGTGCTGCCGTCCATGGTCAGCGTGACCATGCCGGGCGCCAGCCTCTGCGTGCGGCTCATCGACTGGCCGCCCGTCGGCTCGAAGTCCTTGCCCTGCTCCATGAGCTGTTCGCCGTGGTCCCTCTGCGTAGTGGAGAGCACTCCTTCGCCGTAGATGGGGATTACGTTGCACAGCTCGGGATGGACCTGCGGACAGTGGTAGCACTCGGCGAAGTTTTCGAAGAGCAGCTTCCAGTTCGCCTCAACGTCAAGGACGATCCGCTTTCCCAGCTTCAGTTCTTCCATGTGGTAGTTCTGAAGTCGGGCAGGGGAGTTCCCCAGGTCGCGTTCCAGCGGGTGAGCGTCAGGTCCTGCGAAGTTCACGAAGACGAAACCGGCCCACTCGCCAACCGCGACTTCGTACAGCGAATAGTTCTTCATGTCGAAGTCGGCCGACTCGAGCTGGTGCGGGGTTGCGATAAGGTCGCCCTTCAGCGAGTACGTCCACGCGTGGTACGGGCACACCACGGAGCCGCCTTCGAACCGTCCCTTCTCCTCCGTGCACAGGATCGAGCCGCGATGCCGGCAAGTGTTGTGGAACGCACGCAGCTGGCCCTGGAGGTCGCGCGTTATCACGCAGCTCTGCTCGCCGACCGTGAAGACCTTGTAGTCTCTGGGCTGTGCCACCTCCTCGGCCCGGCCCGCGTACACCCACATGTCATACCAGAAGACGTCCAATTCCTTCTGGTGATGTTCTGGGTCGAAGAAGTACCGATACGGCAGCCCCTTCTTGATCTCTCGCAGAATCGATGCGCCCGTAAAGTGAGCCTGCATATCCCCTCCTTCAGCGCGCTTTGCGGCTTCCCAGCCAGTCGCAGGTTACAGCTTATCTGTTAGCGCGCGATTGTATCTGCGGATTCGCATTGCCGCAACTGTAAACCTACTGGTTGACTGGCGCGCCGGGGAGTAATATTGCCTCTTCCCCATCGTCACGGGCGGCGAGTAGAAGGTTGAGATGGTGAGCGAGTCTCAGAGCCCGACACAGAGGGCGCCTCGGCCACGCCGAAGGATGTTCGTCGCCTTCAGCATTCGGGGCTACATCTGGTTCTGGGTCAGCATGTTCTGGTCGTCCGCCGGCATGAGCGGCCGGATGCTGGCTCAAGGTTGGCTTGTCGTCGACCTGACGGATGAGAGCGGCGCCAGCGCGCCACTCTGGCTCGGCATTCTTTCAGCGGTCCGCGCTGTCGGCAGCACATTTCTGTCGCCCATTGGCGGGGTGATTATCGATCGTTTCGACCGGCGTTACCTGCTGGTAGTTCTCCAGACCTTGAACATGAGCACCAGCCTTGTTCTCGGCACTCTGGTGGTCATGGACTGGGTGCAGATGTGGCACCTGATAGTCATATCCCTGTCGCAGGGCATCATCATGGCGGTCAGCATGCCCACTCGCAACGCGGTCACGTTCGACCTTGCCGGCCGCGAGAGCCTGATGAACGCGATGTCCGCGAACTTCCTCGCCTCGGACATAATGCGCATAGGGAGCCCCGTGATTGCGGGCATAATCACCGACTACGCGGGCATAGGCGGAGCGTTCTTCTTCCTCGCCGGCTCGTTCGTCGTCGCCACCTATTGCATCCTGCGGCTGCCTCCCACAGACATGAAACCCAGGCCGCAGCGCTCCATGTTGTCCAGCGTTACGGAAGGCGCATCTTACTCGCTCCGCAACAGGAACCTTCGCATGATCATGATCATGGACGTCATCATGTCGATGTTCGCTTATAGCGCGCAGTTGATGCTGCCCTTCTTCGCGAGGGACATCCTGGACACAAGCGCAACGGAGCTGGGCATTCTCATGGCGGCGTCAGGAGTAGGCTCCCTTGTGATGGGCGGGTTCATCGCGAGTTCGACAAGTCTCAAGCCGACGCACGTCCGGTTTCTTCTTGCCTCGCTGGGCTATTCGGCGATGGTCATAGGCTGGGCTATGTCGCCGTGGTTCGCTCTGGCTGCCACTTTCCTGTTCCTCAACGGAATTGCTTCCGGGGCATTCAATTCGATCTCCTCATCGCTGATTCAGGTCGTGTCCCCGGAGGAGTACCGGGGAAGGATGATAGGTCTGCAGGGCCTGACGTGGGGATCGATGTCTCTCGGCGGCATGGCCGTAGGTGGAGCTGCCAGCCTCATAGGAGTGACCCTGGCGCTGTCAAGCCTTGCGGCCATTCCCGCATTCTTCTCGCTGATCTATCTCGCCGGGGCGAAACAGTTCTCCACGGAGCCCGAAGACCAGGTCTGAATCGGCTGACTCTGGGGCCACACGGCTGTAGCATGGGGCACATTCGCCTTTCTTCCGGAGGTATTCGTATGCAAGCAGGACAAGTCTTCGAGATTGCCGACCTCATGGCGCAGCAGAGCGAGCGGGAAGGGTTCTGGTACGAGTTTCTCCGCTCTCCGAGGCTTTACTGCGGCCTGTACGTGCTTCCCGCCGGTACGAAGGACCCGCAGGAGCCCCACGCTGACGACGAGGTCTACTACGTAGTGAAGGGCAGCGGCGTCATTCAGGTGAACGGCGAGGACATGGCCTTGCAGGAAGGCAGCGTCGTCTACGTAGCCGCGGAAGCGGACCACCACTTCCACTCAATCACGGAGGACCTCACGCTGCTCGTCTTCTTCGAGGCGTCGGGAAGCGCGGCGGGGTAGGCGCATAAGGGTATTGTTGGGCGGGTAGCTGGCCTCCTGAGTGGCAGTCGCTGCCCTCAGGGCAGATGGTTCACCGCCTGAATCAGCGCCTTGATGTAGCCGAATGAGTAGGCCATTGCGACGTCATCTTGCGCGGGGCCGGAGATTTCCGGCACGCGGTCCGGCATTAGCATGTTCTTGTAGCCCACCTCTTTGTGGACGCGTAGGGCCTTGTACATGTCCACGTCGCCCTCGTCAGGGAATGTTTCCATGAAGTCCAGGTAGCCTCCCCTGATGTTGCGGAAGTGCACGTTGAAGATCTTGTTGCGGCTGCCAAAGTAGCGGATGACGTCGTAGATCTCCTCGCCCGGGTTCTCCAGCATCTCGCACACGGTGCCCTGGCAGAAGTTCAGTCCGTGATAGTCGCTGGGAGCGATCTCCACGAAGCGGTTCATCCCTTCCACGCTGCCCAACACCCTGTCGATGCTACGGTAGCCTGTTGGGACTGCCGGATCGTGGAGAAGGCGCGCCATCCTGACGCGGTGCTCCTCGGCGACCGGAATGATCCGCTCCAGGCAGTAGGTGATGCGTTCCCACGCGGTGTCGGCGTCCACAACACCCGCCTGCGTCAGGGGGCGCTGTCGTCCGCCTCGTTGAAGACGAATGAACTGTTGACGGACCCGCCCCGTCCTTCCCGAGGCTCTGTGCGGAAGACCCCGAGATAGCTCATGTAGTATGTCATCGCAGGGATGCTGGCAGCCGATGCGCGCCGGATGACCTCGCATATGCTGTCGATCTCACGGTCGCGCTCCGGGCTCTTGCCGAGCATGATGTTCGGGTACTCGCTTCCCTCGCCGATGCCAATGTGCGCCATGTACATCAGGTCCACGGTGAGGCCGAACGACTCGATCATCTCCCGGTGCCTGGCGATGTGATCGACCGTCCACCCCGCGGACGGACCCGGTGGGCGCATGAGGACGTGCTCCACGCCAAGCTGCACCAGCGCCCAGTACTGGTCGTCCGAAAGGGCCACGCGCTGGGTCCCTACGTACATTCGACTCTCCCCGCCTTAGATTGGCCGGCTAGTTCCTCGGCACTTCATTCGCGGCCTGAATCATCGCGTGGATGTACCCGAAACAGTACGCGAACCCGACCTGGTCCGCCTCATCCCCATCGATACTTGGGACGTGGTCCGGCATGAGCATGTACTGGTACCCGACCTCCTTGTACGTGCGGACGGCCCGCAGCATGTCCACGTCGCCCTCGTCCGGGAAGACCTCCACGAAGTCCATCAGCCCGCCTTTGATGTTGCGGAAGTGCACATTGAAAATCTTGTTGCGCTTCCCGAAGTAGCGGATCACGTCGTAGATCTTCTCGTCCGGCCGCTCGAACATCTCCGATATCGTGCCCTGGCAGAAGTTGAGGCCGTGGTAGGGGTCTTCGTGCATGTCGATGAACTTCTTCAGCCCGTCGACTGTGCCCATCACCCGCGACACGCCACGATACTCGCGGTCTCCAATGCCGGGGTCCTGCGGATGGCACGCAAGCTGGACCTTGGACTCGTTCGCCACGGGCACCACGCGCGACAGGAAGTAGTCGATGCGCTCCCACATCGTGTCCGCGTCCGCCGCGCCGCCTTCGAATTCCGGCAGAGTCCGGTCCAGCTCAGCGTAGTTGAACGACGACAGCGTCGCGCCGCCCCTACCATAGCGGGGGCTTGTTCGCAGGTGGCCCAGGATTGTGATGTTGTAGAGGAGCGCCCTCAGTCCGGCTTCAGACGCCATGCGGATAATCTCGCAGAGGCCGTCCAACTCCCGCTCGCGGGCGTCGCTCGGGCCGAGGAATACGTGCGGCATGCCATTGTTGAAGGCGTCCCTGGAGCCGAGGGGCGTGTGCATCGACTCCACCGTAATCCCATGCCTTGCGTACTTCTCCCTGATTGACGTGAAGAGATCAACTGTCCAGTCCGTCCAATGCTCCTCGGGCGTTACGTCAACGTGCTCGACTCCTAGCTGTGCGAGCCGCCTGATGTCGGTGTCGTGCCGAGCCGGAAACTGCGTCCCCACGTACATTCTTCTCTCCCTTCGTGTTCGCTCATTTCAGCGAGGGTCATAGTAGTCTTGCCCCTGCAGCCAGTCGACCCCGGCCGGGCATGCCAGCCGGCCGCGGTTGACTGAGCGGTTCGTCTTAACCAAGTGACGCCGCGCCGAGGCGTGCACTCCTATTGTGATATTCTTCACTTCATAGACTGAATGATACTGCGTCCCATGGCTCAGCTACGGAAGCGCTGTGCGGGCCGCTCGTCGGAGGTACAGAAGTGCGCGGACTGATCGCTGCGATTTCGAGCGTTGTTCTTGCGGTGGCACTGGTCGCCTGCAGCGGGGATGCCGGCCCCTCGGGAGAGCAAGGGCCTCCCGGCCCTGCTGGACCTGCGGGCGATCCCGGTCCGACCGGCCCAGCAGGCGCCACCGGTCCGGTCGGTCCTGCCGGCCCCGCAGGGGATGTAAGCACGATCGACGAGGCCGTCATCGCAGCCTTCATGGAGCAGGTCGAGGCGATGATCGCTGCGGGAGCCGGGCCGCAGGAAGCAGCCGAGCAGCCGGCAGCCTCCGCGCCTCCCAGGTGGCAGCAGGACGAGTACACGCAGCATCTCGTCAAGCAGGCCATTGCCATGTACCAATCCGAAGGCCTGGATGCCACGGTCGCGCACTTCAACACCGCCGAGAGTATTGACGGACAGTGGTACATCTTCATCCTTGACCAGGGCGACATCATGCTGGCCCATGCCCCCAACCCCAGCCTCGTGGGTCAGCCCGCGTCGTTTGCCGTGGGCCCCAACAACTACCCGGCCGGCGAAGCAGTGGTCGCGGTTGCTGACGAGGACGGGGAGTGGTTCAGCTACACATTCCCCAATCCCGCCGGTGGCGTGCAGACCAAACACTCCTGGATGGTCAAGTACGACGGCCTGACCTTCGGGACCGGCTGGTACGAGCCGGGGCCGCCCAAGCACGACGCCCCGGCATACACGCAGGACTTCGTAGCGCGCGCCATTAGCCTTTACGAAGCCATAGGCCGGGAAGCGACCATTGACTACTACAACACCAGGGAGAGCGTGGACGGCCAGTGGTACGTCTTCATCGTCGATGAGAATGGTTACACTGTAGGTCACCACAACGAGATGTTCAGGAACCGGGACCCGGCACTGCGGGTCGACGCAACGGGTTACTTCTACGGCGACGATCTTCTGAGCGCCACTGAGACGGGCCGCTGGGTCGACTATGTCCTGCTCAATCCGGAGACAGGCGACGACCGTCAGAAGCACACCTGGGCCGTCCGCCATGATGGCCTGATCTTCGCCTCAGGCTGGTACGAGCCCGGGCCCGTGAAGTCGGCCGCCGCGGCCAAGCCGGCGGCCGAACCTCCCCCCAAGTGGGAGCCTGCCGATTACACGCAGTACTTCGTCAAGCAGGCCATCGGCATGTACAAGTCTGAGGGCCTCGACGCCACCGTTGCGCATTACAGCACGCAGGAGAGCGTGGACGGCCAGTGGTATGTCTTCATCGTCGATGAGAACGGCTACACGATCGCTCATCCCAATGAGATGTTCGTAGGCCGTGATCCGGCCCTGCGGATCGACGCAACGGGTTACTTCTTCGGCGACGATCTGCTGGGGGCCACAGAGGCCGGACGCTGGGTCGACTACGTCCTGCTCAATCCCGAGACCGGGGACGAGCGGCAGAAGCACACCTGGGCCGTGCGTTACGACGGCCTGATCTTCGCATCCGGCTGGTACGAGCCCGGAGCCGCGGCCTTCGAACCTCCACCCAAGTATGAGCCTGCCGAGTACACGCAGTACTTCGTCAAGCAGGCCATCGGTATGTATCAATCTGAAGGCCTGGACGCCACGCTCGCCTACTACAACATGCCGGAAAGCATCGATGGCCAGTGGTACGTCTACATTGGCGATGAGGAGGACGTGCTGGTGGCCCATGCCGCCAACCCCGGCCTGGTGGGCAGGCACGCCTCGGACGCCGTTGGCCCTAACAACTACCCTGCCGGGGTGGCGCTCGCCGCGGTCTCGGACGAGGATGGCGAGTGGTTCAGCTACACTTACCAGAACCCCGCAACCGGGGGTTTCGAGGCCAAGCACTCATGGGTGGTCACGTACGACGGCCTTACCTTCGGATCCGGCTGGTACGAGCCTGCGGCCCCGAAGCACGACAACCCCGCGTACACGCAGGACTTCGTAGCGTGCGCCATCAGCCTGTACGACGCTATCGGGCGCGATGCGACTGTTGCGTACTACAACACACCGGAGAGCATCGACGGCCAGTGGTACGTCTTCATCCTAGACGAGGAGGGCTACACGATCGCCCACCGCACTCCGATCGTCGGCCGGGGACACCCGCCAAGCGAGCTCATCGACTCCACCGGGTACTTCTACGGCGACGAACTGCGGGCAGCCACCGAGTCCGGCAGCTGGGTCAACTACGTCAGCGAAAACCCGGCAACCGGCAAAGAACAGCGGAAGCACACCTGGGCCGTTAGACACGACGGACTGATCTTTGGCTCCGGCTGGCACGAGTAGCCCGGCAGTCGCGCCTGCGCCGGCGGGCACCGAATAACTGCCGCGCTATGTGACGCCCTCGCGGCTCGGGGACCTGGCGTTATCGACTTCGCCGCCAGTCCCTTCACGCTGACCCCGCTGTGAGCCCAGCGTGCCGGTCCTCACTATCTTTGGAGTACTGAGGAGGGGCTGGCCGGCCTATGCCGGAGGCCTCTCCTCGCCTAACCGCCGTTAGCTCCGACTGCGCCTTTCTGCGAGCATCGCAGGTCCAGGGCGTCTTCCAGCAGCCGCGAGTTCGATCTCGCCAAGACCCGCACGTCCGAGAGAGTAATGTGCGCGGATTCCTTGACCTTGTTCTCCGCGCTCTTCTTCATGCTTCTCAGGCTGAAGTACACGAACACGATGACCACCGCCGCCGCCACCATCAAGCCGTACGACAGCCGCAATGCCAGTGTGCTCTCCGTCAGCGACGCTTCCGTGATCGCGCCCACGAATACGACGGCGCAAAGCCACCCCAACGTGACCAGGCCGCCGTGTGATCGCCAGTTCTTCATGTTCGGTACCTCCATCATCGAGTCGCTCGCGTCGCGTCAGGCCCAGTTGTTCGCCGCCGGAGACCGGAGGCGGTCCGCAAGACCAGGTCGGCTCGGTCTCGTAACCCTAGCCGAACGAAGGCTTGTTGACCATCAGGTAGAGGGAGACGATCGGCAGCGCGATGGCGATGGCGCCCCAGACGTACCACATTCGGACCGCCGAGGAGAACCCGCGCGGCAGCGTGTCCGGGTAGTCCGCAGGATCGGAGTACACCGCCATCCGGTGCTGCGCCGGGATGAGTATCCCCACCCAGATGACGCCGGACACGATGAACAGCGCGAGCGCGACGGTGATCCACGACACCTGGTGGAACGCGTCCCAACCGCCCCAGTTCGCGACGACCATGACAACGCCGTTCATCACAATCAGCAGCACGCCCGGCAGCGTGAACAAGAGGTCTGCGCGGATTACGGCCTTCGATGAGAAGTGAATGACTCTCGTGATACGGGAACGCTCCGCCATGAACATCCACGCGCCGGTGACGATGATGTTCCCCAGAAAGACGACCGCGCCGGCGATGTGCAGGAACGTGTGCCACCTGTAGGGGAACAGCGGCAGGGACGCCACGATCACGGCCAACGTCAGCAGACCGTAAATCAGCCATTCGTTCCGGCGGATGTATCTCATTCTTGGTCCTCTAGGGGGCCGGCTAAGTCAGTACCGCTAAGGTGATCTGAATAAAATCTGTTGCATTCTGTTGCATCTTGTCGCATTCCGTAGCTGGAAGCGGCGTGCCGCGAGGCGTTCCCGAGACGAGTCTTAGACACAAATGAGGCGTTTTCGAGACGCTTTGCAACATTTGTGCGACAGTTGACCGGGAAGGGTTCGCCTGCGTAGGAGGGAGCTGTGCGAGCGGTCTCGCGGCGGACGTTGTTAAGTTTCATGGGCTGATAATAGCACGACAGTTCGAGGAACGCAAGTGCTGACTTGGTTAGGTAAGACAAGCTCACCAGATCCGTCTATGGCAGTATTTATGGGAGTCTTGCATCAAACGCAGAGGCAGGCGGCTCGACGCCCACATGTGTCCAGAGGCTGAAGTATGCCAGTAACCTACCAAGAGACGACCGACGGGATAAGCCCAGAGCAACTTGACGGCTTCTTTGTCGGTTGGCCGAATCGACCATCTCCCGGGGACCACTTGAGGATGCTTGAGGGGAGCGATCACGTGGTCATGGCGCTCTCCAAGGGCCGTAGAGTGATCGGGTTCGTCACTGCCATCACCGACGGCTTTTCCTGTGCCCACATTCCTTATCTCGAGGTATTGCCTGAATGGCAGGGCAAGGGAGTCGGCACCGAGCTGATGAGACGTATGTTGACGAGGCTGAAGGCGTTCTACGCGATTGACCTGATCTGCGATGAAGACGCTCGGAGCTTCTACGAACGGCTGGGCTTTGAGTCCGGTTGTGGCATGTACATCAGGAATCGTTCGGTCCGAATCGAGTAACCGGCGACGACCTGCGCGGCTTGCGCCGACTCACGCCATTGGCCGCCATCGCAGCACGCGCGCCAGCGTCTCAGCGCGCGCCGCAAGCCTGCAGGCACGCCTGCATGTGTCCCCGCGCCTCGGACGCGATCGCCGTGCACTGCTGTACTGTGTACTCCCCGGCGCCGATGACCTCCAGATCCAGCGGCCCGTCGTAGCCGTGCTCGTGCAGCACGCGCACGAACCGCAGCAGGTCGATGTCGCCCCTGCCGTTGGCCTGGTCCTCCGGCCTGCCCGGCGACGCCTGCCTGCCCTTGCAATCGCGGATGTGCACGTGCCGGACTCGCGGCATGACCGGCACGATCGCCTCCGCAGGGTCCTCACCGGCCCGGTACACGTGCGAGGGGTCCATGTCGATGCCGAACGCGGGCGACGGAATCGCCTCTATGGCCCGCAGCGTCGTGGCCGTGTCGTGGATGCTCGCGCCGTAGTGGGCCTTCACGCAGACGATCACGCCGTGCGACTCCGCGATCTCAGCCAGCCTCGCGAGCGACTCTATAGACGCCCGCAGGCTGTCCTCATCGCCGGTCTTGCCGCCGGGGCCGCAGTTGACCACCGGGATGCCCAGCGCCGCGGCTGCGGCGCACGCGAGGTCCATCTTCACGGGATCGTGCGCCGGCTGCTCGATCGCCAGCAGCTCCAGCCCGAACTCCGCCGAGAGGTCGCGGATTTCCGGCGCCAGTTCCTGCCAGCGTTCCAGCACCAGGTGTTCGCTCATGGCGTCGATCGCCGATAGCTCGACGCCGTCGTATCCCGCCATCGCGATGCCTTCGAACGCCGTCCGCATGCTGTGCCCACCGAAGAGGACTGTGTTCGCTCCCAGCTTCATTCTTGCTCCACGTCTATCACTTGCCCCATCTCCCACGAAGATATCGCCGCCTCGATCACAAGCTGCGCCTTGAGCGCGTCCTCGGCCGAGCCGTCGATCACCTCCGGCGAGACGCCTTCCACGTTCTGGTCGATCCAGCGCGTTATTCGGCTCTTGAACGTTTCGATGAACCCCATCATGCCGCCGGGGTAGGCGTACGTCTCCACCTCATGCGACCGCCGGGGGTAGAACTCCAGGCTCTCGCAGGCATCGCGCACGACGACCCTTCCCTCAGAGCCGACGACCTCGAGCGTCTCAAGCCCGTAGCTTCCGCCGGCGTCGTAGCTGCCCGTCAGGTGGCCGACCACGCCGCTCTCGAACAGCATGTTGGCCTGCACGTTCGACCATCCCTCACGCCCCTTACCGCGCTTGAAGAACGCCTGCACTTTCGCCACGTCGCCACAGAAGTAGCGCATGACGTCGATGGAGTGGGAGTGCAGCGCCCTCATGTGAAAGTGCGGAGAGGACTCGTTCGGATTGTTGATCCACATCGTCATGTTGACGATGTTCAGTTCGCCCAGCCGTCCCCTGTCCACCCACTCCCGCGCCAGCACTGCGGCCGGCGTGAAGCGGTGGTTGAGGTTGATCCCGTACCGCAGGCCCTTCTCTCTGGCGAGCGCGACCATCTCCCGCGCCTCGGGGATCCTGTTGGAGATCGGCTTCTCGCCCAGCACGGGGATACCGGCGTTCAGCAGCGCCATCGTGGGCTCGTAGTGGTCTCCGCCGTTCTCGACGCCGGCGGTGCACACGCTCGCGATGTCGATGCCGCCGCGCTCCGCCATATCCTCCACCGACGTGAACGCTTGGCACGAGTAGCGCCGAGCCTCCTCCTCCGCCTTGTCCGTCATCACGTCGCAGATTGCAGCCACCTCGCAGCGCGGGTCCTCGTCGTAGATCTGCGCGTGCCTGCTGCCGATCGCGCCCGCACCGACTATTCCTACCTTCAAAGTCACGTGTTCGGCCTCCGTGGGGTCTGCCGTTCGGGCGCGGTCAGCGCGATTCTGCCTGCAGCCGCCTCGCCTCGTGGGAGCCTTCGATGTGCAGCGTGTCGTACGCCTGCTGCGAAGACTTAAACGCCCCGACGCCTTCGTGGCCGTGCCAGTCGCCCTGGGTGAAGATCGGGTTTGGGAGCGCCGTTTCCCGCTCCCGCCTGGCTATCCACATCTCCATCCTCTGCGTGAGCACGTCGACCACCTCGGGATGGTCGCCGGCGATGTCTCTGGCCTCCTGCGGGTCCTCAACGAGGTTGTACAGCTCTACCGGAGGCTTGAAGTGAAAGTCCGGCTCCAGCGCCCGTATCAGCTTCCAATGCGGCGTCCTCCAGCCGTGCTTGCGCATCCACGTGCACTCGGTGACGTATATCTCGGAATCGTGCGAGGAAACCTCGCCCCGCACCATGCCCATCAGGCTCTTGCCGTCGAACGGGATGTCGCTCTCGATTCCCGCAAGTTCCAGCAGCGTCGGCACGAGGTCCTTCTGCTGCGTGTAGCCCGCAATCCGAAGACCCGCGGGCACCTTCGCCGGGTACCGAATGATCAGCGGGACGTGCAGGTTCGAGTCGTACAGCCCGTGGTGGTCGAACCAGCACTCGTGCTCGTACAGCGTCTCGCCGTGATCGGAGTTGAGCACGACGATTGTGTCATCAAGGACGCCCCTCGTCTCAAGGCAAGTGAAGATCGTCTGGATGCAAGAGTCCATGTATGCGATGGCGCCGTCGTACTGGGCGGTCACCCAGTCCTTGTCCGTGATCCCCGGCGGCATCCATCCGGCAAAGTAGTCCCGGAACGGCTTGAATGCGAAGACCGGCTCCATCGATTTGTTGGCCGGGTCAAGCTCGTTCCCGTAATAAAACATGCGCTCGAAGGGTGGGGGAGGGAGGTACGGGGTGTGCGGGTCCATATGGCGCAGCAGGGCGAAGAACGGCCGGTCCTGGTCGAGCAGCCTGTCCAGTTCCGGCAGGAACACCTCGTTCAAGTTCTGCGCTTTCGTGAGTGGACGGTTGTTCCAGTCGCCCCACGCATCGTATTCGAGGTACGTGTCGAATCCCCGGGAGCTTGGGTTCCCCTTCAGGCCTACGCAGGTCGTGTCGTAACCCTCGGACCTCAGTAGCCCCGGGAGCACGGTCACGTCGGCCCTGACGGGGCCCTGGTGCCGAAGCGCGACGACTTGCGAAGTGAACACGTCCATCCCGCTGAGCATCGACGTGTACCCGCTGGTCGTTGGAATGTGCGGGCTGATCAGGTTCTCGAAGAGCGTACCCTGCGCGGCGAACCTGTCGATGTGCGGCGAGGTCAGACGCGGGTAGCCGTAGCAGCTGAGGCGGTCGGCCCGCAGCGAGTCGATGCCGATGATGAGGATGTTGGGCCGCGCCGAAGACGCGCCGGCTGTCAACGCGATTTCTCCTCGTTGGGAGGCGCCTGTCCTTCCGAACGTCCAGGGTTGCGATGCGAAGGGCCAGTGTGCAGGTTGACGAAGGAGAAGCTTCGCCTTCGAGCGGCCTCGCCAAAACGACCCCCGAGTCTTCTTGCGGATTGCCCGGGCATGCTGGCACGCCGGACCTTCAATCGGCGTCGTTTCGACGGCCGTCGAAACAGGGGCGCCACTCGACGCATGTCTTGGCGGAAAGGCATTAGCTGGAGTTACTCATTTGGGTCGAGGGCTCACAGAACAGTGCATTCAAAGCGGCGACATAGTAGAACGGCCCATTGGGGGCGGTCAATCGTTGGTTACCGCGGGACAACACTCATGAATCGGCTTGTCCTGTCGCTCTGCCGTTCGTCCTAACGATGACTAACCATCCTGCAGGCACACCAACCTATTCCAACACTGGAGGCTTTCTGCGGCGATACGTTCGGCGAGGTGGCACAAGCTCCTCCGTCCGAGCCTCAGGGGCGAGCAGCAACTTCTTTAAGTCCGTATTGGTTGTCATCCAAGGCTTCCTCAAGCCTTCGGTAGGTCGGAACTCGGTCATTTTCACTCCAAGAGGTCAGGATGGAGTTTCATCGCCATGTGCCGACCCCATGCACCAATGCGAATGGGCCTATCTGCCTTTCTTGGCTATTGCGCATGTGGGGAAGCCTCTAACAGCCGCGAATTCGATTGCAGCAAGAACTGTCTGTCTGTGACGGTCATTGGTTTCGATGCCCTGACCCCCGTCCTCGGCCTATCGTGTCATCCTCTAGGAATCTCCAGCCAGATAGTTTTCATCAATCTTCTTCACATAGTAGGAAGTCTCAGTAATCACTCCTACGTCGTGGTTGATCATCAAGTGTGCAAGTTCATCACCGTCGATAAGCCGTATGAATTGATTGCCAGCCGAAATGATTCTTGCGGTCTCTCGTGCTGTACTGCTGAAAGTCGATGTGGTGACAAACACTCCTTTGCTTGCACCTTTGGCTTGCAAACTGCCAGAGAAGTTCCGGATTTCAGGTTCACCAACAGGGTTTTCCCAACGCTTCGCCTGAACGTAGACCTTTTCTAACCCCAGCAAGTCTTGGTTCATGACACCGTCGATTCCACCATCTCCACTGCCTCCAACACTTTGTCCCTCTCCATATCCCATTCTTTCAAGGAGTCTGACCATCAGTTGCTCAAATCGATAAGGCGAAACCTTGCGGATGCTCTCAATTAGCTCCTCAGCCAATTGCTCGTCCAGTTCATCATGGAGCGCCGCCACACGTTCGTCTGGAGTCAGTGCCGTGACATCAGGTTGTTCCACGCCAATACCGTGCTTTACAGGATGCTTGCTCGTTCTGGAATCGATCAGGTCTTGTAGATGTCTGATGTCAATGTCACCAGAGTGCGCTTCGAGTGACTTGCGCCCTTGAGCCGTTATCCGAATGCGAGCTCTAGCGGGCGACTCTACCAATCCAGCCCTCCTCAGATATGAGACTGCCCAGTGCACACGGTTCATAAGTCGGTTCTGACCTGATGGCACTCGCTCGGCAAGGTCGCTTGCACTTAGTTCGAACCCTTGGGCAAGGGCATCCCTAATCTCTTGTACAGGTAAGCTATCTGCCCCCGGTGTACTTGCGAGCTCAAGTATTGGGCGATGAAACCTCTGTTGGGAAGGCACAGCCATCCGAAACCCCCACATCTCTCTTAGTCGGCTATCTGAAGTTGGGCGGCGTGATGGTAACATTCCCCCTTGCAGGAGGCGCCGTCTAGGATGCGTACTTGTCCCTCCGTTCCCTCAGTTTCGTTTGGCCGTTCGCTCGTCGCAAGAATCTTGACCATACCCCCTTGCATGCGATTCCCAGGCACACAGACCCGGTAGAAAGGCAGAGTCCCACCCATGCCCCCCGTAACCATCCGTGACATCCGGGTCATCCTGACCGCGCCGGACAGCATCAGGCTCGTGATCGTGAAGGTGGAGACCAGCGAGCCGGGCCTATACGGCGTCGGCTGCGCCACCTTCACGCAGCGCCCGCTGCCGGTGAAGTCCGCGGTGGACGACTACCTGCGGCCGTTCCTCGTCGGCCGCAGCGTCACTGACATCGAGGACATCTGGCAGTCGGCGTACGTCAGCTCGTACTGGCGTAACGGCGGTGTGCTCAACAACGCGCTCAGCGGCGTCGACCACGCCCTCTGGGACATTAAGGGCAAGATGGCCGGCATGCCCGTCTACGGCCTGCTCGGGGGCAGGGCAAGGGAGGCCGCGGCCGTCTACGTGCACGCGTCGGGTCGCGAGCCCGCCGAGGTCGCCGACCGTGTCGACGCCTACCGGGAGCAGGGCTTTCACCATATCCGCGTGCAGGTCGATACGCCCGGCTACTCCGCGTACGGGACAAGGGGCCAGAAATCGTCGCCGGAGGACGCCGGCGCCTTAGGAGGCGGTCCCGCGGCCGTCACGTCATGGGTGCGTGAGGAGTCCGAGGACAAGCCATATGCTCACCCCGGCGGCGTCTTCGAGCCGCGCCCCTACATGAACAGCGCGCTCCGCCTGTTCGAGCACATCCGAGACCGCTGCGGCGACGACTTCGAGATGCTGCACGACGTCCACGAGCGCATCCCCCCGATCGACGGCGTGTGGTTCGCCAAGGAGGTCGAGCAGTACCGCCTGTTCTTCCTGGAGGACCTGTTCGCCCCCGAGGACCAGGAGTATTTCCGCATGGTGCGCCGGCAGTGCGCGACGCCGCTGGCGATGGGCGAGCTATGGAACAACCCCCACGAAGTCGTGCCCATGATCAGGGACAGGCTTATCGACTTTATCCGGATCCACGTATCCCAGATGGGCGGCATCACCCCGTGCCGCAAGCTGGCCGCGATGGGCGAGCTGTTCGGCGTCCGCACCGCGTGGCACGGCCCGGGCGATACCTCGCCGGTGGGTCACGCCGCCAACCTGATGCTGGACCTGAATTGCTGGAACTTCGGCGTCCAGGAGTACTCGATCATCGGCGAGCGCTCCCGCGAGGTGTTCCCAGGCACCCCCGAGGTCAGGGACGGCCACATGTGGTCGAACGGCAATCCCGGCCTCGGCATAGATGTCGACGAGGCTCTCGCAGCAAAGTTCCCGCATCCGGACATGGCCTACGGAGGCGCGTGGAGCGAGGTCCGCCGCGCGGACGGCTCCATCGTCAGGCCGTAGGCGCCGCCGGATCTGCCCGCAATCGCTGCCTGCTGATCGCGAGTCTCCCAGGTTCCGGCCTAGGTCAGCGTCACCTCGACCAGAGGACTTCCCTGGACCCAGCCTTCAATATCGAGCAGGTTCGTCTCCCACCACTCGGAGACCTCATTCAGCCTGGCGTAGGTTGCCCGACGCTCATCCTCGCTGGTGATGGGCCTGGCAACTGCAGGCACATCCCAGTCCCCATCCTGCTTCGGGTGGTACACAAACTGCGGGGTTGCAAGCATGTTGGCGTACCAGCTTCGCCTGCCGGGACTGCCGGTGATGAACAGCCTGCCGTCGAAGCTGTGAGCCCAGATCTCGATGCGTCTCGGCTTGCCGCTCTTTCTGCCTGTGGTCGTGATGTCAACAACCATGTTGACTCTTGGATCGGCCGTCGCATCATCCATAAGCGCGCCTCCACATGAAGTTTGTCGATCTGGGCAAGAGTCAGGACAAGACTGGACTGGCCGGGGCCAGAGGTCCGTGAGCGAACAACGCCAGTTGTCCGTGCTCAACTCAAGCCACTGTGAAAGGTACCGCGCGTCGCCGGCGCAGTAAACTGATTGACCGTCACGGCAGACCGACGCAGAGTTACGATTGGTCCTAAATCTGCGCTTATCGTTGACCGATGTGCCTGGCGTCACTAGCATGTTTCCTCCCCGCAAGACCCGCAAACGGGGCAAGGACTCCAAGAGTGCCCGCCAACGACTCCACCGCAGACCTCCCTTCGACAACGCTGATCATGGCGCGCCATGGCCAGGCGAGCGGTTGGGGAAACGGCTTCTATGGGCCCGACGCTCCCCTGAGCGACCTCGGCAAGCGACAGGCCGCCGCCCTCGCCAAGTGTCTGGATTCGGGAAAGCCGCTGGGCGCCGTCTACTCCAGCAATCTGCCCCGTGCCTTAGAGACCGCGGCTGCCGTGACAGCCCGCCTCGGCATTGAAGTCTCTGTCGACAGCAGGCTCGCCGAGTTCGACGTGGATATGAGCATGGCGAAGTCAATCGAAGATCGGGTCGACCGTCTTGCATGGCATCCGGACCACACCGGCGCCGATGGAGAGACGCTCGCCCAGTTCGCTTCGAGGGTGGCCGAAGTACATGCAGAGATCGCGTCCGGCCATCCGACGCAACGAGTGGCCGTCATCAGTCACGCGGGAACGATCGAGATGGCGCTGAGGTGGGCGCTAGGTATTGAGCCTCGCACCGCATGGCAGTCGGAGTTCGAAGGGCTCCGTAACGCCTCGATCACTGAAATCGAGCACTGGCCCCGCGGCGTGATGGCAGGCGGAGCGCCCCGGTTCACCGAACTGAAGAGAATCGGAGACGTGGCGCATCTCCACGGTCTGGTCACGGACTTCTAGCGGCGCGTTCGGGCGTTGTTCGGGCGTCGCCGTCAGCTACGCCGGCTCCGCCAGAAACACCGGGATCCGGCGCGACGTGCGCTCCTGGTACTCCGCGTACGACGAGAACGCCGCGACCGCGATGTCCCACAGCCTCGCTCGTTCCTCTGCGTCCTCGACCTCGCGCGCCCTCATGGCGTGCACCTCGGTCTCGTCCCGAATCTCCACGTCGGCGTGCGCGCGGAGGTTGTACACCCACTGCGGGTTCGTGGGCGCGCCGCCCTGCGAGCCCACAAGCACGTAGCTGTCGCCGTCCTTCACGCGCATGAGCGGCGTCTTGCGGATCGCGCCCGTGCGGTTCCCGCGGTTCGTCACGATGATCACCGGCAGCCCCGTTTCCCGCAGCGTCGTTCCCTCCGTGCCGCCGCTGCTCTCGTACAGCTCAACCTGCTCGCGCACCCAGTCCGAAGGCGACGGTATGTACTCGGCCATGTCTCGCTCCTGCTCTATGTCTGGATCAGTCCGTCTTCCCATAATATGCCGATGCGCCTCCGTGTCAATTGCAGCCAGTCCTGAGGTCTATGCCGGCCCGGCCCATTCCTGCCTGACTTACGGGCGAGCCTAACGGTTGGGGTCTGGAAGGCTGCCTACCAGCGGATGGCTGGCGCTTCGGGCAATGGCGGCATTATCTTAGTCTGACGAAGCTATCCAGCATCAGCGGGGATGAAGCCATTGACAACGCCGCCATTTGACCTCACCGGCCATGTCGCCATCGTCACCGGCGCCAATCACGGCATCGGCGCGGCCGCCGCACGCGCGCTGGCAGGCTGCGGCTCACGGGTGCTCGTCACCTACCTCAGGACGCGCGCGGGTGAAGATGCCGGCAGGCCAGAGGCGTACAGAAGCGTACGTGCTCGGGATGCCGGACACGTCCTGGATTCCATCCGGGCAGGGGGCGGGCAGGCCGTCGCGATGGAGGCCGACCTGGGCGATCCGCAGACGCCCTTGCGGCTGTTCGATTTCGCGGAGGCCGAGTTGGGCCCTGTCGACATCCTGGTCAACAACGCGTCGTTCGACGGCAAGGACACCTTCGCGAGCGAGTCCCGCGACGTGTTCGGCCGGCGACTCGAGCGCGTCTCCGCGGAGACGTTCGACCGGCAGTTCACCGTAGACGCTCGGGGAGGCGCGACGATGATCGCCGAGTTCGCGCGGCGACACGCGGCGCGCGGAGCGACGTGGGGACGCATCATCGGCCTGACCTCCGGCGGACCGCTCGGCTTCCCGGGCGAAGTCTCCTACGGTGCCGCCAAGGCCGCGCTCGAGAACTACACGATGTCGGCGGCGTTCGAGCTGGCCGATCTCGGCGTTACCGCGAACATCGTGTACCCGCCGGTCACGGACACCGGCTGGGTCACCGACGAAGTCAGGCGGCACGTGGAAGACCGCACCGACCTCCTGCGCGTCGCGCAGCCGGAGGACGTAGCGCACGTCATCGCATATCTCGCCTCCGACCATGCCCGCCTGATCACCGGCAACATCATTCACCTGCGATGAGTGACTACTCAAAGCCAAGAGCTCATTTCACATCGCCGGAAGCTCACTGCGAGCGGGCCCGTGCTGTATTCTGGGCCAGCATGCACGATCGAAGGAGACGCCAGTGCTGAAACGAGCGAAGCTGAGTGACGGAATCACCGGCGCCGTTGTGGGAGCCGTGCTGGGCGGAGCCATCGGATGGGCGCTTGGCGACGTGCCGGGCGGTTTCGTGGGCGCCGCGATCGGCGTGGCAGTCGGGGGCGTCATAGGGGCGTTCGCGAATGTGATCGGCTACCGCACGTTCTACTATTCGTAGGCACGCCCTTGTTCGGGGCGGGTCTTCGGAGCGGCAACAGGATCGCCTAGCCGCCGCCCGGTGACGGCGCGCGGTCCTAGGGCAGCGGGCTCCAGCGCAGGCCGAGCGCGACCGCCGCTAGCGCGAGCAGTGCGCTTATGCCGGTCAGCACCGCCGATACCTCCATGCGCTCCTCGTGCTCTTCGATCTGCACGGGTATCGTCGAGAACACCTCCAGAAGCTCGTCCGCGCCCTCTGCCCGGTAGAAATCGGCCTCAGTGATGTCTGCGATCCGGCTGAGTGTCCACTCGTCCGGCATGAGGACGTTCCAGAACCCGAAGCCTCCGCTGAAGCTGCCGAATCCTGCTCGCCTGAGTTGTTCGGGCAGTTCGCCGCCGCCAAGCTGCGCCGACGTGCATCGCAGCACCGTCTGGCCGGTCGTTCCGAAGCCCACGGTGTATACCCGCACACCCCTATCGCGTGCGGCGTGAGCGGCGATCAACGGCCGCACCCCGCGGTTGCTCGACCCGTCGGTGAGCAGCACGATCACGTCCGGCTGCAGGCTGTCCTCCAGGGCCGAGCCTAGTTCGGAGACGTCCGGGCCGACGTATGCGCTTATGGGCGGGATGTCCGGGTTCACGTCGGCCAGCGCGTCGAGCGATCGCGCAATCGCGCTGCCCACGGCCGTGCCCATCCCAGTGGACAGATTGTCGACCGCCTCGGAAAGCGTGTCCCGGTCAGTCGTGGGCGGCACGATCACCTGCGCCATGCCCGCGAACGCGACGATTCCAACGCGCGTGCCGGGCTCCTGGCTCTCGATGAACCTCTTCGAGGCCTCCTGGGCTATCGTGAGCCTGTTCGGCTCCACGTCGTCGGCGCACATGCTCCACGACACGTCCAGCGCAAGCATCACGGTCGTCCGATTGGACGCGACCGTAACGTCGGCGAACGGCCGCGCCAGCGCGAGGATCAGCAGCGTGATCGCGAGCACCATGAGCGCGAACGGCACGTGCCGCCGCCATCGGAGTCTCCCGGGCATCGCCTGCTGTATCAGCGACAGGCTGGAGTAGTGGACCGCGAACCGCCTCCTTCGCCGCAGCGCTAGCGCGTATAAGGCCACGATCACCGGCACCGCCGCGAGCAGGAACAGGAATGTTGGCCAGAAGAAACCCATCGCCCCCGCCTCTCTACGGAGCCCTGCCGAACCAGAGCAGCGAGAGCATGCCGCCCAGCAGCAGGAGCAGCGCTCCGGCGCCTCCGAACGCGGACGTCACTTCGACCTCGCGCGATTCCACCACGAACTCCGTCTCCATCTGATCGTACACGGACGAGAAGTCCTCTTCTTCCTCAACCTTGAAGTAGTCGCCTTCGGTGAGCAATGCGATGTTCCTCAACTGCGGTTCGTCCAGTTGGGTGAACATGGTGAACCCGTCGATGTCCACCGTCGCTCCCTTGTCCGTGCCGATGCCGACCGTGTGCACGCGCACGCCGCGCTCCGCTGCCGCCTGCGCCGCCTCCAGCGGGTCCGGCGGGTCCGTGTTCTCGCCGTCGGTGAGCAGCACGATGACCGCCGGCGCGAGCGCCGCCTTGTGCCCGCCGCCCGATGCCAGCGCGGCGTCCGCCGGGCCGGGCCCCACCTCGCGCAAGATGAGGTCCAGCGCGGTGAGAATCCCCGTCCCCAGCGACGTCGCGCTCTGCGGCGCCAGCAGGTCGATCGTCGCCTGCAGTTCGTCCTCGTCGTCGGTCGGCGGGCGCACAACGAGCCCTCCCTCGCCGAACGAAACAATGCCGATGCTCATGCCGGCCGGCCGGCCTTCAACCAGCGTCTTGGCCGCCGTCTTGGCTGCCTCCATCCGTGTGGGCTGCACGTCGTTCGCGAGCATGCTGGAAGACACGTCCAACGTCAGCACCACCGTGCCCTCCAGTCGCGGCAGCGGCATCTCCAGCTGAGGCCGCGCAGATGCCAGCGCGAGCATCACAACGCCGATCATGATGATGATCGGCGGCACGTGCCGCCGCCAGCCGGGCGACGGCATCGCCGCGTCCCCAGTGCCTCCGGCGGGCGGTCCGAACGCGCCCAGCCTCGTCGCGCTCCCGCTCCGCCTGCGCTGCAGCCGCTGGTACAGGTACACCCAGACCGGCAGCGAAGCCAGCGACATGAGCACCCATGGCCAGATAAACGACACCACTTCGCCCCTTACCGCCGCAGGCTCTTCGCCCTGTTTCGCAGCGCCGCGAACCGCAGGACCGCCAGCACCAGGTCTTCCTCTGTCGATAGCGTCAGCTCGTCGACGCCCGCCTGCTTGAAGCTGCTCGCCAGCCCAGCCTCGCGTCGCTGCGCCGCCTCGCGGAACCGCTGCCGGAATCCCCTGTCGCTCGTGTCCACGCTCATCTGCGCGCCCGTCTCCGAGTCCTCCACCAGCACCACGCCCACGTCCGGTAGGTCAGTCTCTCGCGGGTCCCAGAGCCGCACGGCCAGCACTTCGTGCTTCCGGTTGAGCTGGTCCAGAGCGCGCTCCCAGCCGGGCCGGCATATGAAGTCAGACGTCACGATGACCAGCGAGCGCCGCTTCACGGTGTTGAACGCCGATTCCAGCAGCCCGTTCAGGTCGGTCATCGCCCCTCCCGAAGACGGCTCCAGGTGTTGAATGTCGTTGATCAGCCTGAGCACCTGCCGGCGTCCGCCGCGCGGCGGCACGACGTGCGCGGCGTTATTGTCGTACAGCATCGCGCCCACGCGGTTGCCGTTTCGCGTCAGCAGGCGCGCCAGCAGCCCCACGAGGTCCACGATGACGCCAGCCTTGCGCCGCTCCGGCCCGCCGAACCCCATCGAGGGGCTGAGGTCCACAAGGAACCACGCCGTGATCTCGCGGTCCTCCAGGTATCTCCGCACGAACGGCATGTCCATCCGCGCCGTCACGTTCCAGTCGATGTGCCGGAGGTCGTCCGGCGGCTGGTATTCTCGCAGCTCCGCGAAGTCCAGCCCTCCGCCCATGAACAGGCTTCGATAGTCGCCGTGCAGGATCCCGTCGAGTCGCCGCACCACCTGCCAGTCGAGGCGGTGCAGCACCCGCTCGGCGGACGACGGGCCGCTACCCTGTGTGGGCGCCTGCGTACTCACGTAGTGGCACCTCCGGCAGCGGGACCGCCTCCATCAGCCTGTCGAGTATGTCGTCACTCTGCACGTTGTCCGATAGCGCTTCGTAGGAGAGCACCAGCCTGTGCCGCATGACGTCGAGCGCCACGTCGCGCACGTCCTGCGGCAGGGCGTAGTCGCGACCTCGCACGAACGCCAGCGCGCGGCCCGCGACGATCAGATTGATCGATGCGCGGGGGCTCGCGCCGAACAGGATGTACCGCTTAAAGTCGCCCAGCCCGCAGACCTCAGGCTCGCGCGACGCCGTGACCAGCTTCACTGAGTAGTCGATCAGCGCCGGGTCCACGTACACGCCGTCCGCCTCCCGTTGCATGGCCAGCAGACCCTCCGGCTCGAGGATCGAAGCAACGTCCTGAAGCGCGCCCGTCATGCGCTCCACGATCACGAACTCCTCGGTGTTGCTCGGATAACCCACGAGCACCTTCAGCATGAAGCGGTCCACCTGCGCCTCCGGCAGCGGGTACGTGCCCTCAGACTCGATCGGGTTCTGCGTCGCCATCACCAGGAACGGGCTCGGCACCGGGTACGTCTCGCGTCCGATCGTCACCTGCCGCTCCTGCATCACCTCCAGCAGCGCGCTCTGCACCTTAGCCGGCGCGCGGTTGATCTCGTCCGCCAGCAGCAGGTTCGTGAACACCGGCCCGAGCGACGTGTTGAACTCCCCCGTCCGCTGGTTGTAGATGCGCGTGCCCACCAGGTCCGCGGGCATCAGGTCCGGCGTGAACTGGATCCGCTGGAACTCGCCGCCGACCGCCTGGGCCA
The DNA here is from genome assembly GCA_965116985.1 of Dehalococcoidia bacterium. Lineage (GTDB taxonomy): Bacteria > Chloroflexota > Dehalococcoidia > Lucifugimonadales. Next base: position 2,609,193 of record OZ220745.1, read on the forward strand.
GCGTCTTCACAGCCATCGTCTTCGCCAGGCCCGGCACGCCTTCCACTAGGATGTGCCCCCGCGCGAGCAGCGCCACCACCATCCGTTCAAGCAGGTGGTCCTGCCCCACGATCACCTTCTTCACCTCGTAGAGCACCCGCTCCATCGGTTCCCTGCTGCCGTCGTTGTTCATAGTCGGTCAAGTCCTTGAAGAGTGTCCTAAGTGATTGCCGTTCGCCCTGACCGTGTCCTGAGTGCCGTCGAAGGCGCTTGGCGATGGGTCAGAGCGCCGTTCATCGCTCTTCTACTGCGCCGGTCCGCCGGCCGGCCTCGCGGCCTCGTCGATAGGCACCGCGAAGCCAATGCCGCTGAAGAAGTCCTGGTCGATCGGATTGGCCAGCCCGGTCACGATTCCGACCACCTGGCCACGGTTGTTCAGCAGCGGCCCGCCGGAGTTGCCCGGGTTGACCGCCGCGTCGAACTGGATCAGGCCGCCGATCGGCGCGTCCCTGTCCGACGGCAGGTACTCCCGGTTCAGGCCCGACACCACGCCCGCGCTCAGCGACGCCACGAGCCCCAGCGGGTTGCCGACCGCGAACACCTCGTCGCCAACGTTCAGCGAAGATGGGTTGCCGATCGTCGCCGGCGTTACGAGGCCGGGGAACCCGACGGGCGTCAGCACCGCGATGTCTCGCGCCTCGTCAACGTTCGCCACCACCGCCGTCGTCAGCGTGCCGTCCGAGAAGGCCACACTCACTTCGGGCGAGTGTTCGACCACGTGCCACGCGGTGAGCACCTCGGCGTCGCTGTTGACGACCACGCCGGCCCCGATGCCAACGCCTTCGTCCGCGCCGCCGACGTCCGCCTGCACCACGACGAGCGACGGCAGTATCGCCTGGTACACCAGCGCGGAGATCGCCGGCTCCTGCGACTGCTCGCTCAGCGCCTGCTCGATCTCAGCCTGCACGTCCACGGGCGCGGCCTCCTGCACCTCCGTTCGCGAGTTGTCCCAGAGCACGAACGTCAGCACAAGTGCCATCGCTCCCAGTGCGACAAACGCCAGCACGCCGGACCGCTCGCGCAGGAACCGTCGCGCCGCGCTCCAGCCCCGCTGCGCTGCGCTCGGCGGCTGAGCCGCCGGTTCCGCGGCGTCCGCGTCTGTCTGTCGGACCTGTTCGAATCGTTGCATAGTATCGGCGCCCGTGCTCCATGTTCCTCGTCGCACCATCGCGGCCCTCATCCAGAATCGAGGCGCGGCCTCGATCATGGTACCGGCGCGCCCGTCGCAGAACCGTATCGCACCCGCGTTAAGGAATTGTGAAGAGCCTGCCAGTTCCCTTCACTAGCCGTATACGCTCCGCCAGTCAGCGCAGTTTCTGCCGGCCCGTGAACTCGCCAGGACTCCTTGGCCTTGGACTCCAGTTTGCGCCTGCCCTCAGGGCAACGCAAGTGATTGGCCCACGCCGCATTGCCACCGCCTCCAGTCCGTGCATACCATTGCGCTTATCTCGCTCGATACCCAGGACAGCCCGTTGCCGCGTCGACGCGCGCGGGCCAAGACGGAGGAGCCCACGTGGACCGCGACCTGCGACTCGGCGTAATCGGCCTCGGCGACCGCGCCGCATCGCTGCTCGGCGTCTTTCGCCGCGTGCACAATCGCACCCGCATCGCCGCCGTGGCGGACGCCGACCCGCAGCGAGCGCGAGAGCGGCTGCGCGGCGCTGGATACGCGGAGCGCGACGCCGCCTTCTTCGCCTGCGCCGCCGATCTGCTCCGCCACGCGTCCGACTTCGACGCGCTGCTCGTAGCCACGCCGTGCAACACGCACACGCCTATCGCCGTTGAGGCCGCGCCCGCAGGTCTGCCGCTGTTCCTCGAAAAGCCCGTCGCCGTCTCGCGCGAGCAGGTCGGCGCGCTCCGCGACGCGTACGCGGGCCGCGAGAAGTCCGTCGTCGTCTCCTTCCCCCTGCGCGTAACGCCCCTCTTCCGCAAGGTCATGGAGGTCGTCGAAAGCGGCCGCCTCGGTGTCGTGAACCAGGTCCAGGCTGTCAATTTCGTCCCGTACGGCGGTGTCTACTACGCGAGTCCCGCGTACCGCGACTTCGACGTTACCGGCGGTTTGTGGCTCCAGGAGGCCACGCACGACTTCGACTACCTGAACGCCATCCTCGGCGTCCCGTCCGCCGTCTCCGCCGTGATGAACCGCCGGGCGTACGGCGGCGACATGCCCCACGGACTTCGCTGCTCCGCATGCGACCTTGCCGACACGTGCCTCGAGAGCCCGCAGGGCGTCGCGCGCCGCGGCGACGGCGGCGGCCTCGGCACAGTCGACCACCTCTGCGTCTTCAGCGGCGGCATCGAGCTGCAGGACGCCGGAGCGGCGCTCATTGCGTACGAAGACGGCGCACACGCCGCTTACACGCAGAACTTCCTGACCCGGCGCTCCGCCGCGTCACGCGGAGCCACCGTCACCGGATACAGCGCAACGCTGTCGTTCGACTGGTACACGGAGACTGTAACCGTTATGAACCACCACACCGACCGCGTCGACACCCACCGCGTCACCGCCTCGTCGGGGCACCTCGGCGGCGACGAGGCGCTCGTGCGCAACTTCGTCAATGTCTGCTTTGGCCGCGGCGAGTCACGCACAGACCTCGCGTCCGGCCTGCTCAGCGCCGCCATGTGCCTCGCCGCCCGCGAGTCCGCGCATTCAATGCGCTGGACCCCCATAGGCAACGTGTACTCAGACGCCTACCCGGACCGCTCCGCCCCCATCGAGCCCACGCCCTCACACGTCGAGCCCGCCTAGCCGCACGCCGCAAGCTCATCGAAATGCCGCTGTCCCCAAGCCGTTCGCCCTGACCGTGTCCTGTGCTTGTCGAAGGGCCTGCCGCAGGGCTCCCGCCGCCGTCACCCAGTCACAGGCCGGAATCCAGGGGTCGTTCCGCGCCCCTACAGCGAATAGTGCTCCCGCGCCGCCACGTGCGTCGGATCGTCCAGCCGGAACGTGTCCGGGTTCCTGCCCCGGTCCAGCGCCAGCCAGTACGTGAAAAGCTGCAGCGGCGCCACGTACACGATCGGCGACAGCGCCTCCGTCACGCTCGGCAGCCGCACCGAGTGGTCGGCCAGCGCCGCCATCTCCTCGTCGCCTTCCGCCACCAGCGCCGAGAGCCCTCCGCCCGTCGCCTTCACCGCCCTGCCGATCTCCAGCGACCGCTCGTACCCAGGCCCCGGCGGCGCGATCAGCGTCACCGAGCATCGCGCATCCGTCGCAACGTACGGCCCGTGCAGGAACTGCTCCAGTTGGAACGCCGTAGTCGCGTCGTACGTCGCCTCGTTGATCTTGAGCGCCGCCTCGTACGCCGTCGACGCGTTCGGCCCCCAGCCCGCGAAACAGTACCAGCCGAACTCGCGGACATGGCCCACCAGTTCCCTGACCACCGGCTCGCACTCCAGCGCCGACGCCATCGCGCCGGGCAGCCCGTCCAACTCCCCGGCCAGCGCCTCGCCGCCCGGCAGCTTGGACGCGATCAGCGCCAGCGCCGCCATCGCGCCCGTGTGGCTCACCGTGAACGCCGACGACCTGTCCCGGTACGTCGTCCTCAGCACGACGTCTGCCAGCTCCAGCCGCGCCTCAGATGTCTCGCACGTCAGGATCGCCGTCTTCGCGCCCGACTCCTTCGCCAGGCTCAGCGTCTCCGACGAAAAGTGCTTCGTCCCGCTGTGCGCCATCACGATCACCAGGTCGTCGCCCGAAAGCGGCGGCGGATATGCCGTAAACTCGAACGAGTGCCGCGCGTGCGCGTTGTGGTGCCCCGCCGACCGGAACAGGTGCTCGCCCACCAGCGACGCATGCCACGAAGTCCCGATCCCGCACACGTACGTCCGCCTCGTATCAGACGCCAGCCCCGCGATCTCCTCCGCTGCCGCCCCCTGCGTCTCCAACACCTTCGCGATCGCCTCAGGCTGATCGTGAATGCAGTCATGCATGTAATAGGGGTGCCCATCCCGCCGTGGCGGCCTCGTAGTCATAGCCCAACTCCTCAGAAATCTAGAAGCCGCGAGTATATCCCAGCCCTCCCCACCGTCATACCGGCGCAGGCCGGTATCCAGAGACAGGGCGGGGCAGGGGCCCAACGCCCCCAATCATCCCAACAACCAATCGGCCAGCTCCAGAAAGTCCCCCACCACGATCTCCGGCTGGTACTCGTACACCTCCGTCGGAAGCCCGTACCTGTTCACGTACGCCGCCCTGAACCCGCACGCCTGCGCCCCCAGGATGTCGAACGAGTGCGCCGCCACCATCATGATCTCCCCCGGCTCGCACCCAAGACGCTGCGCCGCCTTCCGATAGACCCCCGGCGACGGCTTGAAAGCCCCCACCTGCTCCACCGATATGATCTCGTCGAACGGCACCGGCACGTTGTTCCCCAGCAGCTCTTCAAGGTATCGCTGCCCCCCGTTCGACAGCGCCAGCAGCCCGTAGCGCCCCGACAGCCTCCGCAGCCCCTCGACGGCGTCCTCGAACGGCCGCAGCCCCTCGTACACCTTCAGAAACTCCCGGACCGACTCCTCGGTGTGCCCGACGTTGTGCTTCCTGAGGCAGTACACCAGCGCCCGCCTGCACGTCTCCAGGTAGCCGCTGTGCCCCAGCATCAGCAGGTTGTCCTGGTACTGCTCAATCCGCTGGCGGTCCCGCCACTCCGCGTAGAACTCCGCCGCGGGCATCCCCGATCCCTGCGCCCTCAGAAATACCCCGACCGGCCCCTCCAAGCTGCCCGTCAAGTCCAAGACAGTCCCAAACACATCAAACGCAAGCCACCTGACCCGCTCAATATTCACGTCCGCCATTCACTTCTCCTGTGCGTGTGGGAACACCCCGTCGGGGTAGGTCTCATCCCCAAGTCCGTTCGCCCTCAGCCACCTCGGGCACTGGTGCCAATCATGGCCGCCAGAGACCGTTCGCCCTGACCGCGTCCTGAGCTTGACGAAGGGGCCTGTCGAGGGGCCTTACGCAAGCCGCCTCCCGCCCCCAATCCCTTCGCCCGGACCGCGTCCTGACTCCGCACTCACTCCCGTCACACCAGCGGAGGCCGGTATCCAGAGGTGGGCAGGGGCCAGCCGCGCTACGCAGCCGTTCCGTAGACGTGCTCCGGCACAACGATGATCACCGAGCGACGTTGCTCGCGCATCGCCTCGTCGTACTCTTCCCAGTCCGGGTGTTCCTCACCGGAGGCGGCCACGTAGGCCTCCCGCAGGGCCAGCCGCAACTCGTCCGCGTCCGTGTTGTTGGGAGACAGCAATGTCGCCTGGCCCTCCAGCACCACGTACCCCCACCAGCTCTCCTCCGACACCATCAGCGAGCAGCGAGGATTGCGCCTCAGGTTGTGCAGCTTGGCCGCCGATTCAGTCGTCGTGAAGGCCACGCCGTCCCTGTATGGGCCGCAGCTGATGATGCTCATCTGCGCGCCGCCATTGCGTCGAAAAGTAGTCAGCACACCCCGGTGGGTCCCCGCGGCGAACTCCCTAACCTTGTCGGAAAGCATGTATTCCTCCTTTTACCTCCACTCCTCATTATGGGACAAGAGCGCCGCTACTCCAACCGCCTGCCCCGCTGTCATCCCGCACGCAGTTTCCGCCCCACTGTCATCCCGAGTCCCTCGAGGGATCTAAGGCTTACCGTCAGCAACCATGACACTCTCAGGGCAACCGAGGCCTCTATCCGCCTTTCCCCGTGCACACGTCTCCGATCGTTCTTGGAAGCCGGCTGCCAAAACGAATACACGCGCGAACCGACGCCGACCTCAACAGCGCCCTCCCCGACTTTGACAAAGACACCTACACCGCCGTCCGCCGCATCGCCGCCAAGTGGTGCACCGAGCCTTCAGTCCACGGCGTCAAACCCCGCCCCAAGAACGCCAAGCTCATCATCTAGCAACTGCCAATGTAAGACTCAACAGGTACGTGCCGCCTATCCTGCCGATCAGCTAAGAGCGACTAGCCCGGCGTTTGCTAGGACTGACAGTTACTAGAAGCCCGGCGGCTCTGACTTGATCGTGTGCCCATATGGGCAAGTCAGCAAGTCAAGGTTTAAAATCAGATGGGCCATAGCCCTCTTGCGTCATGGACATAATCTACAAGTACGTCACCGCTGAAAGGGTCCTTACATGCATCCCCGAAGTAGGTGACGGAACTCTGCGTGCTACCCAACCGGCAGCTCTGAATGACCCATTCGAATGTGGCGTCAGACTGTTTTACAGCTTTCCCAGCCAGGAAGAAGAGAATCGCGAGTTAGCGAGCGTACTTACTCAAATAAACCGCGTTAAGCCAGTAACAGCAAGAGACGTGCGTTGTGCCAGAGAGAAGCATGGCAGGCTGTTCACTCGCCAAATGTTCGCTAAGCAGGTTTCTACTAGATTCGGCGTTGTTTCCTTCGCTGCCAATCCACGCCATCCGCTAATGTGGTCACACTACACTTTGGATGGGTCTGGATTCGTCATAGGCTATGACGTTGAGGCGCTCCGCAAGAAAGCAAGGCATGAAAGTTGGTTGAGGCCAGTGACGTATGGTGACTCTCTTCCACCGATCTATGGCCCAAAGGTCCTGGTCAAGCCAGAATCAAACATACTGGACCTCCTGTCTGTTAAGAGCAAACATTGGTGTTATGAAGACGAATGGCGTTTGATAGTCGAACTTAGTAGGACAATCGGCATCGGGGAATCGGATCAACATGGTCAACCCATCAATCTCGTTCAGATACCAAACGAGGCGATCGTATCCGTCTATTACACGGAGAGAACTCCGCCTACCACAGTTCAATTGATTCGTGAGCGAATTACGGACAAGAACAATAGATATAGTGTAGAGAACCTAACTAAGCTTGTGCTGTCTTCTACTTCGTACCGCTACGAAGAAGAGGGTTGAGATCTCTGGTTGCATCTGATGTGAAGTAGAAGGCCTCCCTTCTACCGAACCGCTCCCAAGAAGCAAGGGCTGAAGCCAAATCCCCTTCCCCTCGACGCACGAGTGTGCGCTGGATAGGGTCCCTTGAATGAGCCCGCTCTGAGCGACATCGAACGGTATGGGCGTTAGCGGCAACGCACAGAACGCGGTCTCATATCGGCAACACTCGGACCCTGCTGCGGCTATCGTCAACCACGACCAAGGCTCCGGCGGACAAGTCGGCCTCATGCTGATTGAGGGCGGCGATGACCGACACTTCCAGGTAGTCTGGCAGAGCGTCTTCCGTGCGGACCTGGAGCACGCTCGGCCCCTCATCATGCGAAAGCGTCAGCATGGTTCCGAAGTCCAGATCGTGGGTGAACACGATGTGTTGGTGAGCGACCGCCCAATCCATGATGTCTTTGTCGCTGGCCCTTGGGTCACCTACGGTGGACCAGTGCACTGCCTGCCATCCGTGCTCTTGCAGGGCAGGCGCCCAATCGGGTGATAGGTTCATGTCAATGAGGAGTTTCAGCATCCTGACGTGGAGAGGGGGACTTCGCGCTCCTCCAATCTCCAGGCGGCATAGGCCAAAGACTGGTCGATGTCCTCTCTCTCAAGATATGGATAGGCTTGAAGTATCTCGGCGGGCGAGCGGCCAGCCGCCAGCAGGCCCACAACCGTCCCAACCGTAACGCGCATGCCGCGGACGCACGCTTTACCCCCCATGACGGCGGGATCGAAGGTAATCCTGTCGAATGATCTCAAAGCACACCTACTCCTGCGTTCATACCCTCGCAGACTCTAACACTCCTATCATTCCCGCGCAGACTCAGGCATCACCGCCAAGACCAGCCAAACTCCCCCCACGCCCTTCCCCTCAGCGAACTAGTGTGCTATTGTGGACGCATGAACACCAATCGAGACCTCGAACGCACCCCGGCCCGACGTGGACGCCCACGCCTCTCAGCTAGGACAGGTTTGGGTCACAATCGTGCGCTTTCGGGTCGGTTTTGGGTCAGTCAAACTGCGTTTTCGGGTCAGTACGGCGCCGCGCGCGGCACCGTCCCAGCTACGAAATGTCCCAAGAGTCCCGAAATGTCCCTCTTCTTTCGATTTCAGCCTTTCCCGGCGGCCCGCGATTCAAGAAAGATTGCCGCCGCCCGAAGCCCCGTGCTAGCGTTGAATGTGTCGGCGCTCCCCGGCGCCGGCGCCTCTCCAATCAATTCAATCGAGGAGCCGCGCATTGGAAACTACACCGCTCGGAAACACAGGACTCGAAGTCACCCGCCTCGGCATGGGCCTGTCTGAGATCGGCAGCTACGAACTCGACCAGGACAGCGCCGACACCGTTGCCGCCGTGCTCAACGCTGCGCTTGACGGCGGCATCAACTTCCTCGACACCGCCGCCTGCTACGGCAACAGCGAGGAGCTTGTCGGCAGAGCCGTGTCCAGCAGAAGGAACGAGTTTGTCCTCGCCTCCAAGTGCGCACACAAGGAGGGTGGCTACGAGGGCCACGTCTGGGACCGACCGACCGTCGAGTCAAGCATCGACCGCAGCCTCAAGCGGCTGCAGACCGACCATATCGACGTCATGCAGCTACACACCTGCGAGCTCGAAGTCCTCAAGCGCGGCGAAGTGATCGAGGCTCTGCTCGACGCCAAGCAGGCCGGCAAGGTCCGCTTCGCCGGCTACAGCGGCGACAACGAAGAGGCGCTCTGGGCAGTCGAGAGCGGCCACTTCGACACGCTCCAGACCTCCTTCAGCCTCGTCGACCAGCGCGCCCGCACGTGGGAGATCCTCCAGAAGGCCGACCAGCAGGGCATGGGCGTCATCATCAAGAGGCCCATCGGCAACGCTGTATGGCGCGCCGCGCAGAGCACGTCCGCATACGCCGACGAGTACTTCCGAAGGGCGCAGGAGATGGCCGGCATGGGTGACATCGCGGACGAGCCCGAGGACAGGATCGAGACCTCCCTCGGCTTCACGTTCGCTCACCCGCAGGTCGACACCGCAATCCTCGGCACGCAGAACCAGGCCCACATGCAGTCGAACGTCCGCATGGTAGAGTCCGGCATGAACGTACCCGGCTCGGTAATCGCCGAACTCCAAGCCCGCTTCGACAAAGTCGGCGAAAACTGGGAACAGCGAGGCTAACTAACCCAAGCGAACCCAGACAAAACCCGCACCACATGTACGGAGTAGGCTGTACGGAAGATGTAGGCCGTATATGTAGTCCCCTCTCCCCTTTGTGGGAGAGGTTGGCACGCAGTGCCAACCTCTCCGTCCCCTTACCGCAGCCGCCGGAGCTCCGTCTGCGTCACCAGCACCAGCACACCCGTGATCATGACCGCCGCCGCGAACATCCCTACCGCCGCCTGCCCCCCGAGCCAGTCCGCCACGAACCCGCCCGGCAGCATCCCCAGCGGCATCAGCGAGAAGTTCATCATCCAAACGCTCATCACCCGCCCCCGATACTGGTCCTCCGTCTGCTCCACGATGATCGCGTTGAACAGCGTCCGCCGCGTCGAGTCCCCGAGCCCGATAAGCACCGTCAGCCCAACCGCCGCGTAGTAGATCGGTATCGCCGCGATCAGCGTCAGCCCAACTCCCGTTACCAGCGTGCCGCTGATCAACACAAGGCCGCGCCGCCACCGGCCCATCGACGCGATCCACATCGCGCCGACCAGCGATCCCAGCCCCATCGCGCTCAACATCAGCCCCATCGCCTCCGGGCCGCGGCTGTAGATCTCCACCATCAGCACCGGCAGGATGTGCTTGAACGGCATCGCGAACAGCGCCGTCGCCCCGCCCATGATCAGCAGCACCAGCACCAGCCGCGTCCCTCTGATGTAGTCTAGCCCGTCCTTGATGTCCCCGATGATGTTCTTCTTCTCAGCCACTGAGGACGGCGGCAGCGGTGGAATGTAAGCCGTGAGGAGCGCCGCCAAAAGCGCCATCACGGCCGTGATGAAGAACACGCCCTCCGGCCCCAGCCACGCGTACAGCCAGCCTCCGATCGCCGGCGTCGTCAGCGTCATCGCGCTCATCGCAGCCGCGCTCAGGGCCAGCGCGTTCGTGACCATGTCCTTGCCCACGAGCTGGGGGATGATCGCCTGCCGCGCCGGCCCCATGAACGAGAACATGATTCCGTCGAACACCATCATCACCAGCAGGTGGTACCACGTGACAATGTCCGTGAGGATCATCACCGCGATGAAGAGGTACATCAGCGCTTCCCAGATCTGCGCCAGCAGGATGATGCGCCTGCGGTCTATCCGGTCCGCGATCGCGCCCCCGAACAGCGCCAGCACCAGCATCGCCGGCGCGAACCCGGACTGCACCACGCCCAGCAGCAACGCTGACCGCGTGATGTCGTAGGTCAGGTATCCCACCGCCAGCATCTGCATCTGCATCGATCCCATGAACAGGATCGTGCCGAAGAACAGGAAGCGAAAGTTCCGGTTCGCAAGCGAAAGGAAGGGCCGCTTCCAGCCAGGCTGGTCTCTCCTCGCTCTCGAAGCCGGCCTCGGCCTGGGAATCGTATCCGTCGCGCTGCCGGTCCCGGGCTGCGAGGCGCGAGCCGCTCCCGGCTTCATTTCGATGGGAGAGCCTTCGTCGGGACCGGAGTCGGTTGGCATCTGCAGCGCTTTCTGCGCGGGCGGCCGGTGCTGTTAGATCGGCCTCCGACAATCGCACAAGCGACAACCAGCCGTCTAGTGGTAACCGGACACGTGAACCGGCAATCGCATTATAGCTGGCCGATCCGGCTTCACGCGTACTCGCCAGACTAGATCAGAATTCGGAACAAAGGATCCCGTTCGCGCCTGAGCCGCGATCAACCAACGCGCTCGCCCTGACGCCGTCAACGGCCTGCCGAAAGGGGGTTACGACAGTTTTGCGCCCAGGGCCAGTCGTAGGGGCTGTTCGGGAACGTCCTGCCCCGCGATTCGAAACTACTCACGGCCCACATTGGCCGCACGCCACGAACGGCTTGGGGGGCCTACGCCCCCGCCAGCTCCCTCGCTTCCGTGAGCAGGTCCTCCACGTCCTCCAGCGAAGTCGCCTCGGCGTAGATGCGCAGCAGCGGCTCGGTGCCGGAGAAGCGGATGAGCACCCAGTGGCCGCCCTCGAGCCCGTACCTGTGCCCGTCCCTCGTGTCGATGCTCTCCACCTTGTAACTTGCCAGGTAGTCCGGCCTCGCCATCGCGAGCCTGCCTTCGATCTCCTGCCTCTCCGACGGCTCGATCTCCAGGTCCCAGCGGTCGTAATGGTAGGGCCCGACCTCGTCGTTGAGCATGTCGATCAGCCCGGAGACCGTCTTCCCCGTCTTGACCATCATCTCCAGGATCATCAGCCCGCTCAGGATGCCGTCCCGCTCCGGGATGTGCCCCCGGAACGCGAACCCGCCGCTCTCCTCGCCAACGAGCAGCGCGTTCTGCTCCATCATCGCCTGCCCCAGGTGCTTGAACCCAACCGGCGCGTCGAAGACCGGCACCTCGTACCGCTCCGCGAGCCGGTCGATCATCCGCGTCATGGTGATCGACCGCACGAGCGGACCCTCGTTTCCGAGTATCTTGAGCTGGTGCAGGCAGATCAGCGCGAACGCCTGCAGCGTTGTGATGAACCGCCCGTTCTCGTCCACCACGCCAAGGCGGTCCGCGTCCGCGTCGTTCGCAAGCCCGATGTCGGCCGACTGGCTCGGCACCGCCGTCATTAGCTGGCTGAGGTTGCCTGCGATTGGCTCAGGCTGGATCATGCCCGGGAAGCTCGGGTCCGGCTCTGCCCGCAGATCGATAACCTCGGTGGAGCCGCCGTTCAGCAGGCTGCTGAAGAGCCCGCCGCCGGTGCCGTGCATCCCGTCCGCGACCACCTTCAGCCCCGCGTCCCTGATCGCCCGCAGGTCCACCAGCGAGGCCAGCTGCCCTAAGTAAGAGGGCAAGGGATTGACGCACGTGAGCAGCCCGATGCGCTTCGCCTCGTCCAGGTCGATCGAGATCACCGAGTCGGCGTCGTAGGCGTCCGCGATCCGTAGCTCCAGGTCGTCGACCACATCCTGGCCGGCGCTTCCGCCGAATCCCGGCTTGTACTTGAAGCCGTTCCACTCCGGCGGGTTGTGGCTAGCGGTGATCACCACGCCGCCGGCCGCGGCCTGGCCCACAACCGCGAAGCTCACCGTGGGCGTTGGCGCGGGCCGGTCGCACAGCGTAGTGGGGATGCCGTTGCCGGTGGTCACCTCCGCGACCGCACGAGCGAACTCGTCGGAGCGGAGCCGCGTGTCGTAGCCAATGACCACGCCGTCCGCGGCGAGGCCATGGCTCTTGATATAGCTGGCCGCGCCTTGCGCGCAGAACCGCACGTTCCGAGTGTTGAACTCCCGGTCGATGAGTCCCCGCCAGCCGTCTGTGCCGAACTTTATCTCCATCGGTACGTCCCGGCTGTGGAGTCGTGCGGTTGGTGCTGTTGAGCGGCGTGCTTGCGCTGCGGCTCTAAAGTCCTGCGTCGGCCTTGATCGCCTCAGCCTTGGTGGTCTGCTCCCACGGGAGCTCGATGTCCGGTCGCCCGAAGTGCCCGTAGGCAGCGGTCTGCTTGTACAGCGGCCTCCTTAGCCCAAGGTCGCGGATGATCGCGCCCGGCCTGAGGTCGAAGTGCTTGTTCACTAGCTCCACGATCTGGTCGTCGGGGATGTGGTTCGTGCCGAACGTCTCCACCGAAACGGATATCGGGCTCGCCACGCCGATCGCGTACGAGAGCTGCACCTCGGCCCTGTCCGACACGCCTGCCGCCACCAGGTTCTTGGCTACCCACCGCGCCGCGTACGTCGCCGAGCGGTCCACCTTCGTCGGGTCCTTGCCAGAGAACGCGCCGCCGCCGTGCCTGGCCGCGCCACCGTAAGTGTCCACGATGATCTTGCGGCCCGTCAGGCCGGAGTCGCCGACCGGCCCGCCAATAACGAAGCGGCCGGAGGGGTTCACCTCGAACCGTGTGTTCTCGTCCAGCAAATGCTCCGGCACCACGGACTTTGCGGCCTTCTCGATCAGGTCGTCCCTGATCTGGTCCTGCTCGACGTCCGCGCTGTGCTGCGTGCTCATGATGACCGTGTGCACGCGCTTCGGCATGCCGTGGCTGTACTCCACTGTGACCTGGGACTTGCCGTCCGGTCGTAGGTAGGGCAGCGTGCCGTTCTTGCGGAGTTCCGACATCCGCCTGCAGATCTCGTGCGAGAGGTGGATGGGCAGCGGCATGAGCTCGGGAGTCTCGTTGCACGCGAATCCGACCATCATTCCCTGGTCGCCCGCGCCCAGCGTTTCGGCGTCGTCATACGCGCCGCCGTCCCTCGCCTCCAGCGCGGTCGACACGCCGGCCGAGATGTCAGTCGACTGCTTGTCCAGCGCAACCTGTACGCCGCACGTGTTCCCGTCGAACCCGTAGTCCGGGTTGTTGTATCCGATGCCGTTGACCGTGTCCCTGACGACGTTGGGAATGTCCACGATGGCCTGCGATGTGATCTCTCCCATCACCACCACAAGCCCGGTGGTACAGCACACCTCGCACGCCACACGCGACATCGGGTCCTGCTCGAGCATCGAATCGAGAATCGCGTCCGAAACCTGGTCGCAAATCTTGTCCGGGTGACCCTCAGTTACTGACTCTGAGGTCAGCAGAAAAGACTCCGACTCCCTGAAGCTTACTGGCATCTGTTAGCCCTCCTGGCGATCTTCGATTGTGTTGCTTGTGCGTTGCTCTTGTTTTGGCCGGTCAGCCTCCGGCAGTCCATTGCCGGAACTCCGCGGCTTCTTGGCTGCTAGGTGCCTAGGTCCCAGCTGGCCAGGTACTTGTCCTGCTCTGCGGAAAGGTCGTCGATGCTGATCCCCATGGAGAGCAGCTTGAGCCTCCCGACTTCACGGTCGATGTCCTTCGGCACCGGAATCACCTGCGGGCCCATGCCCTTGCCGTGCTGCGCAAGGTACTCCACGGACAGCGCCTGGTTCGCGAAGCTCATGTCCATCACTGCCGATGGATGGCCGTCCCCGGCCGCGAGGTTGATCAGCCGGCCCTCGCCGAGCAGGTAGATCCTGCGCCCGTCCTTCAGCAAGTATTCGTCCACCATTGGGCGGACTCGGGACTTCGACTGGCTCATTTCCTCTAGCGACTCGATGTCGATCTCAACGTCGAAGTGGCCGCTGTTGGAGAGCATTGCGCCGTCGTTGAGCACCTCATAGTGCTCGCGCCCGATCGCGTGGTACCCGCCCGTAAGCGTGATCACCACGTCCGCGATCTTGGACGCCTCCATCATCGGCATCACGCGATGGCCGTCCATCACCGCTTCGATGGCTCTGATCGGATCCACCTCTGTCACTATCGTGTGCGCGCCCAGCCCGGCCGCGCGCGCCGCGACGCCGCGTCCGCACCAGCCGTAGCCGCACACGACCACGTTCTTGCCGGCCCACAGCACGTTCGTCGCGCGGGTGATGCCGTCGATCGTGCTCTGGCCAGTGCCGTAGCGGTTGTCGAAGAAATGCTTCGTGTCGGCGTCGTTCACCGCGATGATCGGGTACTTGAGCCGGCCCTCGTTGTGCAGGCTCTCGAGCCTGATCACGCCGGTGGTGGTCTCCTCGCAGCCGCCGATGATGTCGCCGATCTGCGAAGACCTAGTCGTGTGCAGCACGGCCGTCAGATCCGCGCCGTCGTCCATCGTGATCTGCGGGTGGTAGTCCAGCACCGTGTCGATGTGGCTGTAGTATGTGTCGTTATCCTCGCCGGTGATCGCGTACGTAGGAATGCCGTACTCCGCGACCAGCGCTGCCGCGACCTCGTCCTGCGTGCTCAGCGGGTTGCTTGCGCATGCGACGACTTCCGCCCCGGCGTCCCTCATGTTGATTAGCAGGTTCGCGGTCTCTGACGTGATGTGCAGGCAGGCTGCCACCGTCATGCCGTCCAGAGGCTTCTCCTTGGCGAACCTCTCCCTGATCTGTAGTAGGACCTGCATGTCATTGGCCGCCCACTCGATCTTGTTAACTCCGTCCTGCGCCAATGCCAGGTCCCTGACATCTCCCTTGGTAGAAGTCGTCAATCTCTCCTCCTGTATACCTTCGTCGTTCGGCGCCGCCTGCTCGGCGGCAATCGTTTCCTCTTTACTTAGTCAGGCGGCAATTAAGGATAAGTTCACTGAACGGCTGCGTCCAGACTTGTCGACGGCAATATTGCCCTAGCCGTGTCAGTTGCGGGTGAGTTGCGCACAAGAATCGACGGCGGGGCTGCTTGAGCTTCCGCGCTGTAGCCGTGCTTTTGGTTGAACTGCCGGGGTCTAATCGGGCTCCTTCACGGCGATGGCAGCCTCTCGTCTTCTGCGAGACGTTGAAAGTCCATGAGTCCGCCGAACGCTCGGAACCTCTCCTCGATCTGGTCCTTGCTTAGCGCGGATGTCTTCTCCAGGCTGAACGCCTCAACGCAGAACGAACCCATGACAGAGCCGAGCACCGTCGCCCGTCGCAGCCCATGGGAGCTGATGTCGCCTGTCGCGGCCATGTACCCCATGAACCCTCCGGCGAACGAGTCTCCGGCGCCCGTCGGGTCTACCACCGACTCCAGCGGGAACGCAGGCGCAACGAAGATCGAGTCGTCGTGGAATAGGAGTACGCCGTGCTCGCCGCGCTTGATCAGAAGCGTGTGCGGGCCCATGTCCGTGATCGCGCTGGCAGCGTGGAGCAGGTTGGACTTGCCGGAGAACATGCGCGCCTCCGTCTCGTCGATGAAGAGCACGTCCACAGCCTCCACCACCTTCTGCAGCTCGCCCTGTTTGCCCTCGATCCAGAAGTTCATCGTGTCCAGCGCCACCAGTCGCGGCCGCTCCTCCATCTGGTTAAGCACGTCCAACTGCAGGTTCGGGTCGATATTGGCCAGGAACAGGTATGGCATGCCCCGATGCTCGTCGCTCAGCTTCGGGCTGAAGTCGGCGAACACATTGAGCTGCGTGTCCAGCGTCTCGCGGCTGTTCAGGTCATTCGGGTCGTACTCACCCGCCCACCTGAAGGTGCTGCCGGCGGCACGCTCCAGTCCGGCCGTGTCCACGTTGTGCTCCTGCATCAGCGCCACGTCCGACTCGCGGAAGTCCTCGCCCACAACGGCGATCAGACTTACGTCCGAAAAGTAGCTGGCGGCCACGCTGAAGTACGTGGCCGAGCCTCCGAGCGCGTCAGTCCGGCTTCCCGCGCCCGTTGTGACGGAGTCGTATGCGACAGAACCTACTACCAGAAGTGACATGGCAATCCTTTACAGAAGAAGTTAAAAGCTATTGGTCGGTGAACGGCTCGGAGGGTATTTACGGCGTTTCCCCGTAGCTGGTCGGGTAGCCTTTCTCGATCCAGACGCTGGTGCCGTCTTCAACGTTGTACAAAGAATCCGAGTCGAAGCCCATCGCGGCCGCCATCTCGCAGGCCAGGCCGCTCCGAACTCCCTGGGCGCAGATGAACACCAGACGCTTGTCCGTCGGCAGCTCGCCTATGCGGGCGAGTATGTCGTCCACGGTAATGAAGAGCGCATTCTGGACATGCCCATCCACGTACTCGTCGTCCCTGCGCACATCCACAAAGGTGACGTCCTCATCGTCGTACATCGCCCTCGCTTCGTCGATGTCTATTCGATAATAGGGCTCGCCCGGCTCTTGCCTGGGCATATCTGGACCTCCGTTGCTTTACTGCAGATAGCGCCCTGCGATTGGCGCTAGCTTTGCCTTAATCTCGTCGGTGATGTACTCAGGGCTCGTTATGATAGCACCCCGCAGCGCGGATTCGCAGGCGCACGTTCGATCGCCGGACAGCGTGGGAATGAGCTTTGCAGCGATTCGCTTTGCGGCGGCAACGTTGCGAAACAGGTTCTCCACGACCACCTCAACGGACACGTCTTCCTCCGCATCGTGCCAGCAGTCGTAGTCGGTTACCAGCGCCAGCGTCGCGTAGCAGATTTCGGCTTCGCGGGCCAGCTTTGCCTCCGGCAGCGCCGTCATGCCGATGATGCCCGCGCCCCACGACCGGTAGAGTTCCGACTCGGCCCTCGTAGAGAACTGAGGGCCCTCGATTACCACAAGCTTGCCTCCGCGGTGAACGGCAGGCGTCTCGCCTTCGGCGGCGTCGGCCAGCTTGGCCGTGAGGTCCGCGCAGTACGGGTCTGCCATTCCGATGTGGGCAACGATGCCGTCTTCGAAAAAGCTGCTGGGCCTCGACTTCGTCCTGTCGATCAACTGGTCGGGGACGACCGCGTCGAGCGGGTGCATGTCTTCCCTGAGGCTCCCTACCGCGCTGATTGAAACAATGCGCTGAACGCCCAGCGTCTTCATCGCGTACACATTCGCCCTTGCCGGCACCTCGGTGGGCGTAAGGCGGTGGCCGGGGCCGTGCCGGAGCAGGAACGCCACCTGTTCGTCGCCGAATCTCCCCACGGTGATCTCTGAGCTGGGTGGACCGAACGGAGTGTCGACGGTGATGGTTCGAGCGTCCTCGATGCCCTCCATCTCCGCGAATCCGGAGCCTCCAAAGAACGCCAGCGACGCTTCGGTCAATTCGGATGTCACGTGGGGACTTCGAGTTGCATTAGGGGTCGGCTCCTGCGGCATGGCCTGCTGGCGGCCTAGCAGTCGAGAATTCTTTCACCGCCCAGAAACCGGTGTCAACAGTTTGAAAGCGACCTGAAAGCAGCCCTCCAGATGGCGGCTGAGGATGGCACGAATTCTCTCGGCAGAGGGGCCTGGGGCCTCATTCAGATCCCGGCTATCTTCACGGCCGAATGTGCCTTGTAAGTCCTGTTGATGTTCAGCAGCAGGGCGGTGAAGTCTTCGACGTATTGCGAGTTCGCCAATGCGCCGCCGTCCACTGCGCGGATTCCGGGAATCACTTCAGCGAGACGCATCAGTTCGCTCCTCGCCGAATCGTCGTCCGCGCACACGATTACGTCTGAGTCGACCGGGTGAGGCGCTCGCAACAGGTCACGGGCGCTGATCGTCTGGAACGCCGCGACCACCGTCGACTCGGGCACGACGTTCTGCGCCTGCTCGGCGGCCGAGCCCTCGGGGACCCGTAACGCGGCAGGCCTGCCGCCTGCGAACTCGAGCGGCGCCACAACGCTGACCACAGTCTTGCCGCTCAGCGCTGTCCTGAGGTCCGCAAGCGTCGGCGCCAATGCCCCGTATGGCACCACTATGAAGACCACCTCGGTGTCAGTGGCGGCCCGCATGTTGGCGCTTCCCGCAATGTCGGCGTTGGGGGCCTTCTCCAAAAGGCCGGCGGCGGCCTTCGAGGCACGAGCCTCGTCCCTCGAGCCAATCACGACCGGGTGGCCAGCCAGCGCAAATCGGAGCGCGAGCCCGCATCCTTCAGGGCCGGTCCCTCCAATGAATCCCAATGCTGTTTTACTCATAGCTCGTCAATCTATCGTCTGCGTTCCTGTCGGGCAACCTGAAAGGCTGCTCGGCGGACCTATGCGTTCGTTGCGTTGCCTAGCTGTCGTTCACTACAATAGGCCAAATTCACAGGCAAGGAGTGCAGCGCCATGCCCGCAGTCCCCACGGACAGGATTCGCAACGTCGTTCTACTGTCACACGGCGGTGCGGGCAAGACCTCCCTTACGGAAGCCCTGCTGTACACGGCAGGCGCCGTGACCAGGATCGGCACCCCCGAGGACGGAAACACCACTTCCGACTACGAGCCCGAGGAGATCAAGCGCACCAGCAGCGTCCAGGCCACCGTGCTGCCGTGCACGTGGCGCGACCACAAGCTGAACCTGATCGACACGCCCGGCTATGCCGACTACCGGGGCGAGGTCGTTTCGAGCGCTCGGGTCGCGGACGCCGCGGTTATTGTCATATCCGGTCCCTCCGGCCTGGAGGTCGGCTCCACCCAGATGTGGAACCTGGCCGTCGAGCGCGACCTGCCCAGAATCGTGTACGTGAGCAAGCTGGACAGGGACAACTCCGACTTCGAGCGAGTTGTCGAGTCACTGCAGGAAGTGTTCGGCCGCAACGTCGTTCCTATTCAGATGCCCATCGGCTCTGAGTCGGACTTCTCCGGAGTCGTCAACCTGCTTGGAGACGAAAGTAATGTCCCGGACGAACTGAGCGATGACTTTGAGCTTGTAAAGGACCGGCTGGTCGAGGCCGTGGCCGAGACGGATGACGATCTCGCCACGAAATACCTGGAGGGTGAGTCTCTGACGGAGGCTGAACTAATCGAGGGACTGAAGAAGGGCGTCGCATCGGGTGACATCGTCCCATTGCTTGCCGGGAGCGCCTCGAACGCCATTGGCGCGGCGGAACTCTTGGACGCAATCGTCGACTTCCTGCCCTCGCCGGTCGAAGGACGCTCGGAAGAAGCGACAGGCCCCGATGGCGCCGAAAGCGCGGCGTTGGAAGGAGACCCGGCGGGACCGCTGGCGGCCCTGGTGTTCAAGACGACCGCCGACCCGTTCGTGGGCAGGCTGTCGCTGTTCCGCGTGTACAACGGTACGCTCAAGAGCGACTCGCAACTCTGGAACGCAACGGCAAGAGAGGCCGAGCGCGTGGGGCAGGTGTTCGTTACGAGGGGCAAGGAACAGGAACCGATCGACGAGTTGGGCCCCGGCGATATCGGCGCCGCGCCCAAGCTTTCATCGGTCCTCACCGGCCACACGCTCTCGTCCAGGGACAATCCGCTCGTGATGCAGGAGATCACCTTCCCAAGCCCCGTGTATCAGGTTGCCGTGTCCCCAAAGTCACAGGCAGACCTAGACAAGCTCACGGGCGCGCTGGCCCGCATTGCCGAGGAGGACCCCAGCCTCAAGGTGACCCGCTCACCGGAGACGCAGGAGCTCCTGTTGGGCGGGCTAGGTGACAGCCACGTCGAAGTCGCCGTCGAGAAGATGGCGAGAAAGTTCGGCGTAGAAATCAACCTCAACCTCCCCAAGGTCCCGTACAGGGAAACTGTCAGCTCAACGACCAGGGTCGAATACAGGCACAAGAAGCAGTCGGGCGGGCACGGTCAGTTCGGCCACGTCTGGCTGGAGATCGGCCCTCAGGACAGGGGAGAGGGCTTCGAGTTCGCATCAACGGTTGTCGGTGGCTCAGTGCCCCGCGAGTACATCCCTTCAGTCCAGAAGGGCGTGGTCAAGGCTATGGACGCCGGCGTCGTGGCTGGCTACCCGGTGGTGGACCTCAAAGCCGTGCTGTTCGACGGCAGCTTCCACCCGGTCGATTCTTCCGGCATCTGCTTCGAAATCGCGGGAGGCCAGGCATTGTCCAAAGGCATGAGAGAGGCCTCGCCCGTTCTGCTCGAGCCAGTCATGCGCGCCAAGGTCCTTATTCCTGACGATTACGCAGGCGATGTGATGGGCGACTTCAACAGCAGGCGCGGCCGCATCCAGGGCATGACCCCAAATGGCGACGGCACCACAGAAATCGAGGTCGAGATCCCACAGGCGGAGATGTTGCGGTACGCCACGGACCTGCGCTCGCAGACGCAGGGACAGGGCACATTCACAATGGAGTTCGACCATTACGAGGAAGTGCCGGGCCACCTGGTGACCAAGATCGTGGAAGACATCGAACGGGTCAAGGCTGAGGCGCGCTCCTGAAGCCCGTGGGCGTGTCGGTGCTCGAGTAGTGGCCAAGCGTACCGGCAGCAAGCTCATGTCCGCCGCCGAGGCGGTGGAACGATTCGTGTCCGATGGCGCCGTCGTCGGGATGGGCGGTCAGAGCATCGGGCGCAACAGCATGGCTCTGGCTCACGAGATCGTCCGGCAGGGCAAAAGCGACCTCACACTCGTTGGCTGCAACCTCGCTCTTTCCATGGATCTGCTCGTCGGCGCCGGCCTCGTGCGCCGTACCGAGTGCGGCACAGGCAACCTCGAGCGATTCGGCACCACCTTCAGGTGGCGCAGGGCCATCGAGGAAGGCAGGCTGGAGGTGAGGGACTACAGTCATCTCGCAATGGCGTCCCGCTTTCTGGCCGCGTCTCTGGGGCTGCCATTCATGCCGTCGAAGAGCCTGCTCGGCACCGACAACCTGAACAAGAAGTCGTTCGACGGCGAGAAGCCGTTCGAGATCGTTGACAACCCGTGGAATCCCGGAGATCCAGTGGTCCTGTTGCCCGCGCTGTCCCCGGATGTCTCGATCGTTCATGCCCAGAAGGCAGACGAGATGGGCAACGTAGTGGTGGAGGGCTTCACCACGCAGGAGCCGGAGATGATGAGGGCATCGAAGGCCGTCATAGTGAGTTGCGAGCAATTGGTCGGCTCGGACGAGATCAGGCGCGACCCGGACCGCACCACAGTGCCGTACCTTTTTGTTGATGCCGTGGTGGAGCAGCCCTGGGGAGGCTACCCCACGTCCGTGTATAAACACTACGAAGTGGACGCTGACCACCTTGCGAAGTACCAGGCGGCAGCCCGAAAGGGCGGGGAAGACTACGAGGCCTACCTGGACGAGTTTGTCAGAGGCTGCGCGGACTTCAACGAGCACCTTGAAAAGGCGGCGGGCATCGCCAAGCTGAACGAGCTCCGCTCACTCATGGCGAAGCTGGTCTGAGTTCGGCCTGCATTGAACAGTGGGAACAGCTATGAACGTTACTTATCAGCTTGACGAACTGATGGTGGTGGAAGCAGCGCGCCAGATCGATGACGGCGACACAGTGCTCGTAGGCACCGGCCTGCCCTTTGCTGCCGCATTCCTGGCCCAGAAGAGCCACGCACCCAACATGTGCTACGTGGTGGAGACCGGACCCATATCCCCGCTGGTCCTGCCCACGCCTACGTCAGTTTCGGACCCGCGTGTCATGCACAGAGCGGTCAAGCTCGGCGGGCTCGTCGACGCACTCGGCGGCGTCCTCCAGCGAGGCCTGGCGGATGTGGCGTTCCTTGGGGGCGCCCAGATCGACGAGTTCGCGAACGTCAACTCGACGGTGATCGGAGATTATGAAAACCCCAAGGTGCGATTCCCCGGTAGCGGAGGAGCGAACGACCTTGCCTCCCACGCCCACAAGATCCTGATCATCACCCGGCATGAGAAGCGCCGCTTTCCCGCCCGCTGCGACTTCATCACAAGCCCCGGCTATATCGACGGCCCGGACGGTCGAAAGAACGCCGGACTCCCAACACCGTACCCGGACATCGTCGTCATCACGGACAGGTGCGTGATGGAAATCGACAAGTCCACGGGCCGCCTCGCCGTCCGAAAGCTCATGCCCGGCGTCACAGTTGAAGAAGTGATTGAGAACACAGGCTTCAAGCCTGAAGCGGCGCCGGACCTTGAAACGGTCGAGCCGCCGTCGGCAGAGGTGTTGCGGCAGCTCAGGGAAGAAGTCGATCCTGATGGCGTCTACCTATCGGGCCCCGAATAAGCGAAAGGGCAAGACTGGACCGGCACAATGACAAAACCGATAACTCCAGACCTCGTCTACGATCTCTCAACTGTGGCCGAGCCGTCGCTGTCACCCAGCGGCCGCCTCGTAGCATACGTTCGGTCGAATGTAAACGCGGGGACCCAGAAGCCCGAGTCCCGCATTATGCTGATTCGGTTGCCGGCCCGGAGTTCCGAGAAGTACACAGCCGGTCCGGCGGACACTTCCCCCAGGTTTTCTCCTGACGGCCGCACCCTCGCGTTCCTCCGCTCGAAAGATGATGGCCCGAAGAACATCTGGCTCATTCCAATGGACGGAGGGGAGGCTTGGCAGCTCACCTTGGAGCGTGGAGGCGTGAGTGAGTTCGACTGGTCGCCGGACTCGAAGAGAATCGCATTCGTCTCCAACGTCGACCCGGACGCCCTTCCTGTAGACCATGATCCTTCGAAGGACCCAATGACGCGCGTCGTCAGGCGAATCCGGTATAGGTACGACACGCTCGGCTGGCGCGGCGACGCCCACCGCCACATTTTCGTCGTCGATGTCGAATCGGGCGACTCCAGTCAGGTAACGGATGGCGACTGCGACGATGGCTTCGTCACTTGGTCGCCGGACGGCACACGCCTGGCCTTCGTCTCCGGCCGCGCCCCTGACCGCGACACCAGGGCCGGCAGCGAAGCCTACGTGGTCGACGCCGGTGGCGGCGAGCCTGAACTCCGCTCCGCCGGACTGCTGAACGTCGTTACGGTGGCCTGGGCGCCGGACGGCCGGAGGCTCCTTGCCTTGGGCAGCAGCGACCCGGACAACATGGGCCACTGGCAGGGCAGGCTATTTGTGCTTGAGCCTGACAGCAGCCCTTCGGAGTTGACCAGCGACTCGCTCTCGCCCGTTGGCGGGTTTCCGGGCCTGGGGACTCCGCCCGAGATCAGATGGACGGATGACCAGCGCATCGTTCTCCTCGCGGACCGCCGCGGCATGACCAGCCTCTTCGAGTTGCACGCCAGCTCCGGTGCGGTTCGGTCGGTGCTGGACACCGGAGGCCAGATGACCTCCCTATCACTAGACGCCGAGGCCCTCACGGCGGTCGTCGTCGCATCGACGCCCGCATCGCCGAGCGACCTGTACCAGTTGAACCTGACGTCCGACCACGGAGTCACCAGGCTGACCGTAGTCAACGACGAGTACCTGGCCGAGCATTCGCCGGGTGAGATGACCAAGTTCGCTATCGAAAGAGGCGGCTTGGACATCGAGTCTCGTCTCTTCCTGCCGCCAGGCTTCGATGAGACGCAGTCGTATCCCCTTGTCCTCGATATCCACGGCGGGCCCCATGGCGTCTTCTACGACGCGTTCAACCCCATCCAGCAAGTACTCTCCTCGGCTGGATACATCGTGCTGGCCGTCAACCCGAGGGGCTCTTCCACTTACGGCGAGAACTTCATGAAGGCCGTCCTGCGCGATTGGGGCGGTGAAGACTACCTCGACATCATGGCTGCCGTGGACAAGGCGGCGGCCCTGTCATACGTCGACGAGACCCGCATGGGCGTGACCGGATATAGCTACGGCGGCTTCATGACGGCGTGGATCATCGGGCACGACCACCGGTTCAAAGCTGCCGTGTCCGGCGCGCCCTGCATCAATCTCTCCAGCATGTACGGCACCTCGGACATCGGCATCAGCTTTGGGGAAGTGCAGTGGGGAGGAATGCGCAAGGACGCCCTGGACATGTACCTGCGGATGTCGCCACTCACGTACGCGCCGGACGTGCAGACGCCCGTGCTTCTCCTCCATGGCGAGGACGACCACAGGTGCCCGGTTGGCCAGAGCGAGGAGTACTTCGTAACTCTGAAGCGGCTGGGTAAGACAGTCGAGTTCGTCAGGTTCCCCGGCTCCGCCCACTCATTCCTCCGCGGGGGCCATCCCAAGCTTCGCCGCGAGTATCTGGTCCGCGTCCTGGATTGGTTCGATAGTCACATCAATCCCACAACCGCGACGGCAGCGGAACCCGAGCGGTAGGGGCGCCCCGTGCAGCTGCTTTCAGCATCGGGCTTAGGCCTGTCATTCGGCGACGTTCACATCTTTTCGGACGTGGCGCTCGAAGTGGTCGCCCGCGCC
Organism: Dehalococcoidia bacterium; assembly: GCA_965116985.1. Classification (GTDB taxonomy): domain Bacteria; phylum Chloroflexota; class Dehalococcoidia; order Lucifugimonadales. The sequence goes on from OZ220745.1 coordinate 2,633,589, forward strand.
CGCATTGGAGTGGTCGGCCCCAACGGAAGCGGCAAGACCTCGCTCATGGAGATGGTCGCGGGGGTCCGTGAGCCAGATGGCGGAATCGTCGTCCGCAGCCATGGACTCCGGATCGGCTTCGTTCCACAGCGCCCGTCCCTCGGCCAGTCCGGCACCCTCCGTGATGAGGTCAAGTCCGCCTTCGCCGAGATCGCCACGCTGGAGGAGGAGATCGCCGCGGCGGCGCTGGAGATTCAGCACGCTGCGGGACGAGACCGTCGCAGGGCCGAGACCCGCTACTCAGAACTGCTCGCCAACTACGAGGCCGTCGGCGGATACGACTACGAGAGCGGCATGGAGAAGGTCGTCGCCGCCATTGGGCTGACCCCGGACGCGCTCTCAACGCCGGTGTCCGCCGCCAGCGGTGGCCAGAGAACACGGGCCGCGCTCGCGAGCGCCCTGCTGTCCGAACCAGACCTCCTCATCCTGGACGAGCCCACGAACTACCTGGACTTCCCCGGCCTGAGCTGGCTGGAAGGCTTCCTCGGCGCCTCCTCGATCGCATACATCGTCGTGTCGCACGACCGCTACTTCCTGGACCAGGTCGCCGGCGAGACCTGGGAGCTGGACCGCGGACGCCTCCAGCGGTTCAAGGGCAACTACAGCGCATACCGCGTCCAGAAAGACGAGCAGAACGCCCGGCAGCTTGCCGAGTTCGAGCGTCAGCAGGCGTACATCCAGAAGCAGGAATACTTCATACAGCGGTACAAGGCCGGACAGCGCACGAAAGAAGCGCGCGGCCGCGAGAAGAAGCTCGCCAGGCTGGAGCGCGTCGAGGCGCCGGTGCAGGATAGGACGGCGTCCTTTTCGACCTCCGGCGTTACGCGGACTGGCCAGGTTGTCCTCCGGACGAGCGGCCTCCAGGTCGGCTTCAGTTCCGTGGACGGCGATGTCCCCCTGCTGGAGGTCCCGGACGTTCGCTTGGAACGCGGTTCCCGCACTGCCGTCATCGGAGCGAACGGGGCGGGCAAGACCACGCTGATCCGCACCATGATCGGCGCGCATCCGCCCCTGCACGGCCGTGCCGACGTTGGACACAACGTCAACATCGGCTATCACCGCCAGGGCCTGGACGACCTCCCCGGCGACCGGTCGGTGATTGACGCCTTCCTTGATGTCAAGAACATCGGTATTGGCGCCGCTCGCAATTACCTTGCGCGCTTCCTCTTCCATGACGAAGAGGTCTTCCAGCCTGTCCGGTCGCTCAGCGGCGGCGAGAGGAGCAGGCTGGCGCTGGCCAGGCTGCTTATCACCGAGCCGAACACGCTCATACTGGACGAGCCGACGACGCACTTGGACATTCCGAGCCGGGAAGCGCTTGAGGAGGTGCTGGACGAGTACGAAGGGACCCTGCTCGTCGCGTCGCACGACAGGCGGTTCATCTCGCGACTCACCGACCGCCTTTGGCTTGTAGGCGACGGCGTCCTAGTAGAGTTCGAAGGAACGTTTGAAGAGTGGGCCGCAAGTCTGAACAGACCGTCCCCCGGACCGGCGACCGGTCGAGAGTCGTCAGCGCCCAAAACAGTGGAGCAGGCCCTGCCGAAGCGCTCTACCTCTCGGAGGAGTGAGCCGTCCAGGGCCCGGGCGAAGTCCAGGGAGCGGAAGCGCAAGGCGGCCGCCCGCGAGTCCGAGCGGCGCAAGCAAGAGGCCGACCGCAACGTCGCCGAGCTCGAAGCCAGGGTGAAGTCGCTGGAGGCAAAGCTGGCCCGCGCCTCCGAACGCCGCGACGTCGATGCCGTCTCGCGCTTCGGCCAGGAGTACGAGCAGGCGCAGGCGGACCTGGAGCGCGCGATGGAGGAATGGGTGGAGGTCGCCGGCTAGCCTGCGAGACGCCCCGGCGCAGTCCTGCTCCGGCTAAGTGAGCAGGCCCAATCACCTCCCTGTGTGTTGCCATTGCACGTACAGTTGGGCAGTGCGCTATACACACTGCCATATCTGTAGTGTAGAATGCCAAGTGTGCAATCGGCCCTGATGAAGTCCCCAACGGAGGTGAAACATGCGAAACATCACCCTTACCGCAGATGAGAGCGTCATTGACGCCGCGCGGGAGCGCGCCGCGTCGGAGAACACTACGCTCAACGCTGAGTTCCGCCGCTGGCTGGATACATACGCCCGCCAGTATCGCGCTGCCCGCGCCATGAGCTCGGTCCGGGAGCTTCAGGCCAGGTACGGCACCGCTGGGCGCAAGTTCAGTAGAGACGAACTGAATGAACGCTGAGCACTTCCTGGATACCACCATCGTCATCTACATGTTCGATGAGACCGATGCCACCAAGCGTCACCGGGCCGAAGAGTTAGTCCGTACCAGCCTCGAAACTGGTACGGGCTGCATCAGCTACCAGGTCGTTCAGGAGGCCCTGAACGTGGTTAATCGAAGGCTGGGTTTCTCTGCCGATGACACCCGTACTTTGCTCGACAACGTCCTTGGGCCCTTGTGGACAGTCCATCCCAGCAAGGATCTGTACCTGCGGGGCCTGGGCGTGCAGGCCGTGTTCGGATTCAGCTTCTACGACTCGATGATCGTCGCCGCCGCTCTTGAGTCCGGCTGCGCTCGCCTCTATACCGAGGACTTACAACACGGCCAGAAGATCGGCGCTCTGACCGTCGAAGATCCGTTCAGGCCCTGAACCTCTCCGTCTTGCCTGCGCCATACGCCTCAAATGCCTCTGCGTACGCCTCCGGCGTGTTGAGGTCCAGCCGCACCATCGGGTCTTCCATCGGTAGCTCGTTCACCTGCGCTCGGTGCCGCTTGTATACTTCTGAGATTCCCTCACCCTCCTCGGTGATCGCCTCAAGCTCGACCTTCAGGGAACCATCGAAAACCAGCGGATGCCCGCCGCGGCCCCGGTAACGCGGCGACGTTATCAGCGCCCCCTGTTCGCGATGCGAGCGTATGACGGCGGCGATCAGGTCCGCCGTCCGGGGCTGGTCCACCGCGAGAAACAGGATCGCCGATGCACCAGGCTCGATCGCCAGCAGGCCGGCCTTGATGGACGTGGTCTTGCCCTTTGCGTAGTCGGGATTGACCGCAACGTGCGCTGATTGGCCTCGGACGTATGGGGACACTTCATCCGCCTTGTGGCCCAGCACCGCGACGATCTCGTCGCACCCTGCGTCCAACAGGCAGCGCACCTGGAACTCGATGAGCGTACCGCCTCGCCAGGGAAGCAGGGGCTTCGGCCTGCCCATCCGCGTGGACGCGCCGGCCGCGCTGAGTATCGCGGACACTGGGCCCATGGTCAGTCCTGCGCTCAGGACTTGTGCGGTCTAGTCAGCGACGGCGGCCGCAACCGGAGCGCTGCCGACTTTGTCCACGATCCGCTGCAGCCGGTGGTCCTCCAGCTTCATCGGCACGCCGGTGCCGCCCAGCCGGAACATGAGGATCTCCGCCATGATGCTGACGGCGATCTCCTCAGGCGTCCGGGCATGTATGTCTAGGCCAATCGGCGACCTGATCTCGCGTATGCGGTCAAGTGACATTCCGGCACGAATGAGGTCCTCGTATATGAGGATCGTCTTGCGCTTCGAGCCCATCAGCCCAACGTAGCTCGCCGGCGTTGCCGCCGCGGCTTCCAGCGCCACGTTGTCGTAGCGGTGGCCCCGCGTGACGACGACGATGAATGTGTTCGGGTTGATTGGCAGCTCCGCCAGCGCCTCCTCCGGCTTCTTCGCCACCACCATGTCCGCTTCGGGGAAGCGGTCCTTGTTGGCGAACTCCTCCCGGTCGTCTGTCACGAAAATCCTGAATCCGAGAGTGGAGGCCACGGGCGCGATAGCCTTGGATACGTGGCCCCCGCCGCATAGAACGAGCTGCGGAGGCGTCGTGTACGCCTCCAGGAAGTACTCCGCGCCGTCCGGCGCCGTCACGTAGTCATTCCGCCCGTGAAGCATCAGCTCCCGCGCCCTCGCGGCCGCGTCGCTGTCCAGCGCGGGGTCGCCGAGCGATCCGTCAGTCGTGCCGTCCTCCCTGATGAGCAGCTTGGCCCCCGTGTTCGTGCCGCCGTCTGCCGCCTTGACCAGGCTCGCCAGAGCGACCGAAGGCCCGCCGCTGTACGCGCTGTCTATCTCCTGGGCGTAGGTCAGGTATCCCTGCGGCTCGTAGATCGGGTCGATGAGAAAGTACATCGTGCCGCCGCAAACGAGCCCGTCCTCCGCCGCCAGATCTTCATTCAGGTGGTAGTCTCTGTACTGCGCGCCGCCGCCGCGCCTCATCAGCTCGCTCGCCGCGAACCAGATGTCTCCCTCCACGCACCCGCCGCCCAGCGTGCCGACGCCGCTGCCGTCCTTGCGAACGAGCAGCTTCGCGCCGGGCTTCTGCGGAGTCGAGCCCTTGGTGTCGATTACCGTCGCAACCACGATTGGCTCGCCCGCCTCGAGTAAGTTGCCGGCCTCTTTGAATACTTCGTGCAAGTTCACCCTCCCAACAAGAAGAGCTGCGTCAAATTACAGACTATCAAACGGACGTTGGCCGCTTCAACGAACGACTACACCGTCAGACTGTTCGGAGGCGGTGAGTTGGATATCATAAGAAGGTCTTGTCACGCCTTAACGGGTGCACGGCCGTAGGTAGGCGACTGCGGTGGATGCGCGGCGCGAAATAGTATGTTGCATTTTGTTGCATCTTGCTGCATTTCGTAGCTGGGACCGGAGCGGTCTCGCAGCAGCAGCGCAGATCCAATGCAACTTGAATGCAACCCATTTGCGGCGACGATGCAACGCGCGTGCAACACACGAAAGGCGCGGTCTCGCCCTATGAGGGGGTCTCTGCCGTCGAAGCAGAGTTGGCGGCGCGTGTCGCGTATGTTGTGTACGTTTATGCTCATGGGACGATGTTAGCACAGCAGTTCTCTGAACGCAAGCGTTGGGCCGCCAGGGCAGCAACTGCCGACGCGCTCTCTAGATGCCCCGCTCCATCAGCCGCTCGATGCGTTTGCGGCCCCTGTTGGGCCCAACCACCGCAATGTTGAGGCGGTCCGATCGCAGTATGTCATGCGCAACGCGGCACAGGTCCTCGGAAGTCGTAGCGTTGATCAGCTCCACAACTTCGTCTGCGTCGAGAATCCGGCCGTACACGAGTTCCTGCGCTCCGTTCCATCCGCTCACCGCGCGGGTGTCTTCCATTTGCAGCATGAGTCTGCCCGAGGCGAGGTGCTTGGCCTTTTCTAACTCCGCGTCCGGCACGCCGTTCTTGATCTCGGATAGCTGGTCCAGGATCGTTCCCAGCGCCTCGTAAGTCCTCGCAGGCTCCACGCCCGCGGTAACCACGAACGCCCCCGTCTCCTGGAAGTGGGAAACGCCGCTGTGCACGTCGTAGGCCAGCCCAAGGTTTTCTCTAATCTCGATGAACAGCCGGCTGCTCATGCCCTCGCCGAGCACCACGCTGAGCAGGTCGAGCGCGTACCGGTCGGGGTGGTCCGATGGCAGCCCTGGAAATGCCAGCGACAGGTTCGTCTGCTCCGTCCGCCGGTACTCGGACCTGAAGCATGGCTCGCCCTGGACGTGCTCGAACACCGGCGAGTCCAGCGGTTCGCGAGGCCTCCAGCCTGAAGTCAAAGCCTCCACCTGCTGCAGCACGGCCTGGTGCTGCACGTTACCCGCCACGCTCAGGACTACGTTGGAAGGGCAGTAGGAGCGGCTGACGAACGCCGCCATCATGTCCCTTGTGATCCCCGCGACCGAGTCCCTTGAGCCGGCAATGTCCCTTCCAAGCGGATGCCCGGGCCACAGCATCTGGTCCACGAGCGTCTCCAGCGCGTAGTCGGGGTGGTCGTGGTTCATGCTCAGCTCTTCGAACACGACCTTCCGTTCCTTCTCGACCTCCCCCGCGTCGAACGCCGAGTTGCGCATGACGTCGATCATCAGGTCCAGCACCTGGTCGAAGCAGTTATAGGCCGCCTTGCACCAGTAGATCGTCATCTCGTGCTCGGTATGGGCGTTCATCATGCCGCCCATGCCCTCTATGCAGCCGCTGATGTCCATCGGAGTCGGCCTGGACTCCGTGCCCTTGAAGAGCATGTGCTCGACAAAGTGCGCGATCCCGGCCTGGTCGTCGGCCTCGTGTCGCGAGCCCGCGCCGATGAAGAAGGAGATGCAAACGGACCTTGTGTGTGGAATCTCGCTGGTGACCACCCGGAGTCCGTTGTCCAGCGTGGTCTTCCTGACCGTCAGCTCTGTGCCGTTATCTGTCAAATCGTTTTCTTCACGTTTCAGAAGCCCTCAATTCCCGATGTCTAAAAGCCAGGCGGGGTTGCGCCTTACGAGACGCTCAAGTTCAGCCGGCGTGAGACCCTCGTCCAGCATCGCGGCGATCGCCATGCGCAGGCCCTCTGCGGGCGGCGGGTCCTGCCACCGGCCGCAGCCCGATGTGAGTATCGAACGCTCGACTGTCGCGGCCCGTATGCGTTCTGCCAACTCGCGGGTGGCAAGTCTGCTTTCGGACGGCATGCACGCCGCGAACGAGTGCTCGATGTACGCCCCCAGCGAGGCCAGTTCCTCGATGTGTGCATTGGTAGCCTGCCCTATGCGGTGCGATGCCACCGTACGTTTTGCACCGTACTGGCGCGCCTCCTTGAGCAGCGCCACCGCATCCGTGTGGCACAGACCTCCGGTCGCGACGAGCAGCCCGTGCGTCGAGGCGGCCTCCAAAACTTCTCTCGCCTCTCGCCTGAGCGAGCCGTCCGGCGCGAGTGCCGTCTCGCCGGCCTGGGTTGACATCAGCGCCGCCACTGCCCCGGAACCCGCCGCCGCATCCAAGGCATGGGCGTTGAAGCCTCCTACGAACTTGTTAAGAACGACGGCTCCGTAAACGGTCAGTCCCGGGTACACTCTGTTCAGCGCCTGTGCCTGCGCGCCGGTCGGATAATGCTCGTTGACCAGCAGGAAGCCGCCGAGCCCGGCCTCCTGGGCGTACCTGGCCGTGTCCAGACCGTCGAACCGGAGGACACCGTCTGGCTCAGGCCCGGCCGGCACGTTCAGGTCGAACGCGCCCGCGAGGATACCGTCAACGACCTCGGTCATACTCTTCGCTTCGCTCATTGCGCGTATTGTCCCCGGAACCTGCACCTCGGCACAACCGGCCCCGCGCCGCCAATCCTTTACAATGATGTTGGGTCATGGGACCGAACGAGGCCGCAGCTAAGGACCAGTTAAGGCAGGGAAATTGCTTAGGAAAATCGGACGCATTACCAAAATCAACCAGGACCAGGAAGGCCTGGATGTGCCTCCCGGCCAGTTCGTCACCGAGAAGTTCCCGGTGCTGACATTTGGCTCAACGCCGGAAATCGACATGAACTCCTGGCGGTTCAGGGTCTTCGGACTGACCAACCATGAGATCGTTCTCGACTGGCAGGACTTCACCAGCCTCCCCTCGGTGACGATCGAGGCCCCATTCCACTGCGTGACCCAGTGGAGCAGGCTCGAGAACACGTGGGAGGGCGTCCCCTTCAAGCAGGTCGCCGCTCTCGCCGAGCCGTCTGGCGATTCCCAGTACGCCCTTATCCACTGCTACGGCGGCCACTCCACCAACATCTCGCTTGACATTCTGATGGGCGATGATGTCCTGTTCGCCTACAAGCACGACGGCGAGCCGCTCACCAAAGAGCATGGCGCCCCGCTGAGGCTGGTCGTGCCGAAGCTGTACGGCTACAAGAGCGCGAAGTGGGCGAACGGCATCGAGTTCATGAGGCGGGACAGGCCGGGCACATGGGAGGAGCTTGGATACCACATGAAGGGCGATCCGTGGAAAGAAGAGCGCTTCTGGAACGAGCTGATGTAAGGCTTGCGTTGATTTCCGTCCGCATTCCCCCATGGCGGCGAGAATTACACGAAAATGCTGAGGGCCCTCCAAACTGGAGGGCCCTCAGGACGTTAGGCGGTGGTTGTGTTAGGCGGCAGCCTTCCTCTTGACGGTTGCGGCCAACTCGGCATACGGGTCGGCGTTTGCCTTCGGGTACTCGGTGTGACCGCACTGGAGGCACTGGCGGAACTCGCCGTAGAAGTCACGGCAGTTCTGTACGTCTCCCTTGCACCGCGGACAAGACTTGAAATCAAGCATTAGGACCTCCTTTCGTGGGGTCGATCAACATTTCTTCCGTTGTTCATATACTTATACGCACCTGCGAGCATCGCGTGACTCTTGGTGGAGAGATACTTAGTATTTGCTTTCGTGATATTGACGAGCGCGCAATTCCACCGTACAGCTAGCAAGGCCAACGGTGCTGGTGACAGGTCAGGTTCGAGGGACAGCAACAACACTGCGCGAGTAGTTCGCTCCATCGCCCAGGCCTGGGAGATGGTGAGCGTGAGGGTTGGTAGCCTGCGTCTCTTCAAACGTGAACAGTTGCCCGCCGCCTCCAGCCTCCATCCATTGCCCTCAGAGAACGCGTGTGCTATTATGGGTGAATGCGCTTACCAAAGCGGACCAACAAGGCAGGGACTGACATCGGCAGGATGGGTGGGGCCTCCCCGCACTGGTTGTCCGGAGCCGGCGGGATCGGCGGGCCTTTTGCTATTGCTTGTAGCAGTAACCAGGTACAGGACTTCTGGAGCAGGCAGACTGGCCTGCATCGAACGTGTACAGTAACGGTCGAGGGCCAAGGCTTGACACGGCCTGTATCAAGTATTACTATCAATCCACAATAACTTGATTTAGTCAGTAACGGGCCGGACACTACGTGACAATGGAAAATAGAAGGTATCGGCGCAGCGCTTTCGGGCGGCGCGCCGGCAGTGCAGGGGGCGGTCGGTCGGACCCCCGTTCAGCCGATGTGGCCGGCCGTCAGGGCGAACTGAGCGTGCATGCCGATGCGAGCTCAGGCTTCTACGTGATCAGCGTGGTTGCCCGAATCCTGGACATGCACCCTCAAACGCTCAGGAAGTACGAACGTCTGGGCATGGTGACGCCGTCCAGAACCATGGGCATGCTGCGCCTCTATTCGGAAGTGGACATCGCGCAGCTCAGGCTGATCAAGCACCTAGTAACGAATCTCGGACTGAACATGGCTGGCGTGCGAATGGCCTTGAACATGTTCAATTATCTGATCGGCATGAAGAGGCAGCTCCGCAGCCTCGAGCCGTCCAGGGCCCGGGACTCGCTGGACGATAGCGTATCGAGAATGATCGAACTACTGGAGCAGGGATAGGAATGAACCGAGAGACTGACGAAAATGCCGGGCCTCAGGACGCCTCCGCCGAGACTGCCGGAGAAGAGTTGGAGCCGCAATCGGAGGAGTCCTCGCTGGAAGACCGGCTTGACGAGGCCTTGCGAGAGGTAGAGCAGTTCCGTGAGATGCATAAGAGGGCCCAGGCCGATCTTGTCAATTACAGGAGACGCGCCGAAGAGGAGCGGGAGAACGTCAGAAAGTTCGGAAGCTCCCAGATTCTGGCGGGCAGTCTGCCGGTGATGGACGATCTAGAGCGAGCGTTGTCTCTCGTACCGGAGGACGCCGTTGCTCCGGGCTGGCTGGAGGGCCTGCAGCTCGTGTCCAGAAAGATGCGGCAGTGGCTGGAGTCGGAGGGCGTGACTCGCATAGAGGCCGACGGCGTTCCATTCACCCCCGATGAGCACGAGGCGGTCGGCTATGAGCCGGCCTCAGATGGCCTTGAAGAAGGGCAGGTGGTGACGGTGATTCGCGAAGGCTACAAACTGCATGACCGCGTGCTCCGCGCATCGCAGGTCACGGTGGCGATGCCCAGGGAACAGGACTGAACGGAACGGCGCCATCTGTGCGCCGTCCGAAGATCAACAACACTGAATACTGAAGAAATCTCACAAGGAGTCGTCTGAAGTGGCAAGCATACTGGGAATCGATCTTGGCACGACCAACTCTTGCATGGCTGTGATTGAGGGCGGAGAGCCGAGGGTCATTGAGAACAGTGAGGGAGCGAGAACCACGCCGTCCGTCGTCGGCCTGAACACGCGATCGAACGAGCGCTACGTCGGCATGACCGCCCGCCGGCAGGCCGTGACGAACCCGGACAACACGCTGTATTCCGTGAAGCGCTTCATGGGCCGCAGGTTCGATGAAGATGCCGTACAGCAGGACACGGAGATGGTGTCCTTCAGGGTCGTCAAGCACAGCAACGGCGATGCGGCCGTCATGCTCGGAGACAAGGAGCATGCGCCGCCCGAGATCTCGGCGATGGTCCTTCAGAAGCTGAAGCAGGACGCCGAAGCGAAGCTGGGCGAAAAGATCTCGCAGGCGGTCATTACGGTCCCCGCGTACTTCAACGACAGCCAGCGAAACGCCACCAAGGACGCCGGCCGCATCGCCGGGCTGGAGGTCCTGAGGATCATTAACGAGCCCACGGCCGCCGCTCTTGCGTACGGCCTGGACAGGAAGGGCGACGAGACCATCGCCGTGTTCGACCTCGGCGGCGGAACGTTCGACATCACGATCCTGCAGATTGGCGACGGCGTGTTTGAGGTCATGTCGACCAACGGCGACACGCATCTGGGAGGAGACGACTTCGACGAGAGGGTCATCGGCTGGATCGTCGAGGAGTTCCAGCGAGAGCAGGGGATCGACCTGCGCGATGACAGGCTAGCCCTGCAGAGGCTCCGGGAAGCTGCCGAGAGGGCCAAGGTGGAGCTCTCCACGGTCGCTCAAACGGAGATCAACCTGCCATTCATTACGGCGGACCAGGCCGGCCCCAAGCACCTGGTCATGACGCTGACGCGGGCGAAGCTTGAACAGCTTGTCGCGGACCTCATCGACAGGACCGTCGGGCCCTGCAAGCAGGCCCTGCAGGATGCGGGAATCGCTGCGTCTGCCGTAAACGAGATCATCCTCGTTGGCGGCATGACGCGCATGCCCGCAGTTCAGAAGTCTGTGCAGACCCTGTTCGGCAGGGAAGCGCATCAGGGCGTCAACCCCGACGAGGTCGTTGCCGTCGGCGCCGCCATTCAGGCCGGCGTGCTGCAGGGCGAGGTGCAGGACATCGTGCTCGTGGACGTCACGCCCCTCACGCTGGGCATCGAGACGCTCGGCAGCGTGATGACCACGCTGATCCCGCGCAACACCGCCATTCCCACGGCCAAGAGCGAGACGTTCACCACGGCCGCTGACAACCAGCCGAGCGTTGAAGTCCACGTCCTTCAGGGCGAGCGGCCCATGGCGCCGGACAACAAGTCCATCGGCAGGTTCAACCTGGATGGCATCCTGCCGGCGCCCAGGGGCATGCCCCAAATCGAGGTCTCCTTCGACATCGACTCGAACGGCATCCTGAACGTGTCTGCGAAGGACCAGGGCACGGGCAAGGAGCAGCGGATCACGATCACCGCGAGCTCCGGCCTCAGCGACTCCGAAATCGACCAGATGGTCAGGGACGCCGAGTCGCACGAGGAGGAGGACAGGCGACGGCGCGAGCAGGTGGAAGTCAGGAACGCCGCCGACAGCCTCGTCTACTCAGCCGAGAAGATGCTGGCGGACAACGCCGAGAACATCCCGGACGAACTCAAGCAGGAGGTCGAAGGCAAGATCCAGGCGCTGAAGACCGCGCTAGAAGGCGAAGACGCCGACGCCATCAAGACGGCCACCGACGAGCTGAACGAGGCCCTGCAGAAGATCGGCCAGCACGTGTACAGCGCGCAGCAGGCGCAGGCCGGCGCGGAAGGCGCCGAGGGCCAGACGCCCGGAGATGGAGACACGCCCGACGACACTGTCGAAGGCGAATTCCGCGAGGTCTAGCTAGCCGCCTACACAGACCTCAGCCCGTGCATCGGGAAGATGAGCTGCCGGACAGCGCGCACGCTGGACTCCGCGAAGGACTTCGCGTCTCGCGCGACCTGGTCGGTAAGATCCAGTTCTTCGGGGTCGCTGAGCGTATGCACGCCGTACCGCTCGGCGTACCCCGTCGGGATCTCCTCCGCCAGCGGAATGCCGGCCATCACGCCGTAGGCCGACGCCCACGCCCGCGCAACGGCCTGCAGGTCGTACCCGCCGCCGCCGAGCGCGAGCCACTTCGGCGCCGCGCCTGCGAACGTGCCCACGGCCTCGGCGAACCCCTGCACGGACTGCGCCAGGTGTGTGATCGGGTCCTTGAAGTGCGAGTCGATCCCTAGCTGCGTGACGACGACGTCAGCCCCAAACCGCTCCAGCAGCGGCGGCACGACCTCCCGGAACGACCACAGGTACAGGTCCGGCCGCGTGTACGGGTACAACGGCAGGTTCACCGAGTAGCCGCGCCCACGGCCCGCGCCGGTCTCCTGCACGTGGCCCGTGCCCGGAAACAGGAACGCGCCCGACTCGTGGACAGAGATCGTGAGCACCGCGTCCGTGTCGTAGTACGCAAGCTGAACGCCGTCGCCGTGATGGCAGTCGATATCAATGTACGCCACCTTGAGGCCTCGCTCCAGGAGCGCGTTGATGGCGATCACCGGATCGTTGAACACGCAGAACCCGTAAGCGTACCCCGGCATCGCGTGGTGAAGCCCGCCGGCTATGCTGAACGCCCGGTCGACCTCGTCGCTCAGCAGAAGTTCCACTGCCGTCAGCGAGGCGCCCGTCGACAGCGAAGCCGCGTCGAATATGCCCGCGTACGCTGGATTGTCGCCCGGACCGAAGTTGAACACGTGCGCATCGTCTGAGGCGCCGCTCCCGTTGAGCGACCTCACTCCCTCCACGTATTCGCGGGTGTGAAACGTGAGGACCTCGTCGTCCGTGGACGCTCGCGGAGTGACGAGCATCGCGTTGGGATGGTCGAACGCGCCGTACGCCTGCAGCAGCTCGAAGGTATAGCGCAGCCTGACCGGCTTCATCGGGTGCGTGTCGCTGAGCGTGTGCCCTGCCAGCGCGTCGTCGTAAACGAAAGCCGTCTTATCCGTCATCGTCCCTCCCCTTGGCGCGCAATTGTAGACGACGCCTCGGCCGGCTCGCACTCGGCGCGGTCGTTGACCCGCACGCTGCGAGGCAAATACCATCGCGGCGCGTGAACCCATCTCCTTCGCCCGCTGACGGACTCTGGGAAAGGCTGTCGACTTCGTTCTACGGTTGGCGCATCGTTGCCGCCTCCTTCGTCATCAACGCCTTCCACGACGGCACCTACTACCTCGGTATCAGCATCTTCCTCCTTCCCATTGCCAGGGACTTGGGTCTCTCTCGGGCCATGGTCTCGCTGCCCTTCACCGTAAGCAGGATTATTCCCGCGCTCTGCGCGCCACTTGCGGGCGCTCTCATTGACAGGTACGGCCCTGCCCGCATCTTGACGACCAGCGCTCTTCTGGCCGGCATTGGATGGGTCCTCCTGAGCCGCGCCAACAGCCTCGCCATGCTCATAGCCATTACCACGGCGCTGCTGGCCGTCGGCATGATGAGCTGGGTGATGTCCACCACCACAGTCGTCAACGTCTGGTTTCGCCGCCGCCGCTCCACGGCCATGTCGTACGCGTTCACCGGCTTCACCACTGGCGGCGCGGCCATTCCGCCGCTGCTGGCGTTCGGCGTCAGCCGGGTGGACTGGCGGTTCACGATGCTGGCTATGGGCCTGTCGATACTGATCGTAGTCGTGCCTCTTGCGACCAGACTGCGAAGATCGCCGGAGAGCATGGGCCTGCTTCCGGACGGCGGCCCGTCGCCCGAATCGGACGCCGACGCCGCTCGAGAGCGCCTGGTGGAGCGCGAGTACGACTTCACAATACGGGAGGCCCTGGGCTCGCGAGCCTTCTGGATGCTGACGGTGAGCACCGGTCTTCACGGCATAGTCGCCACCGCGTTCGGCCTGCACATGGTGGCCATCTTGGTTTCCAAGGGGCTTGAGGAGTCTACGGCCGGCTATCTCATCGGCCTGCAATCGGTGATGATGGCGCCGATGGTCCTGATCATGGGCCGCCTGGGCGACATCCTGCCCATGCAGCGCGTCGCCGCCGCCGGCCACTTCATCAGGATCGCGGCGTTTGCGCCCCTGTTTCTGTGGGACGAGATCGGAATATGGCGCGTGCTGATCGTGCTTGCCCTGCTCTCGCCGACCGAGGCCACGTGGTCGCTGGGGTACGCGCTTGTTGCGGACCTGTTCGGCCGCCGCAACGTCGCCACGCTGCGCGGTCTGATGGGCTCGTCCGTGAGCGTGTGGACGATTGGGACGCCGGTGCTGGCGGGCTGGATCTACGACTACACCGGCGGCTACAACTGGCTGCTCGGCCCCTCGATGTTCATCACGCTGGCCGCCGCGCTTCTACTGTGGTTGATCCCGGACTCGCGCATCAAGCTGCTTCCCGGGACTGGCAGGATCGGAGAGTCGCCGACCCGTTAGCCGCGCCTGAGCCTCCAGGTTGCGGCGGCCGCCACGACCAGCAGCGCCGTCGCCCCCGCGCCGATGGGCAGCCACGGCAGCCCCTCCGCCTCGACCGTTGCGCGGCCTGCGCTCCCGCGTCCCTGGCTGCTCGCGTCGTCCGACGTAAGCGTCGTGCCGGCAGCCTCCCCCGGCTCAGCGCGGACCGAGTCTGCCGTCGCGGCGTCGGCCGCATTCGACGCAAGCGCCAGGATGTCGGATGCTCCGTACGCCTCGAGGCCCCCCGACTGCGAGTCGTTGCCTGGCTCCAGTCCATCGTCGGCGCGATTGCTGGAGCCCGGTGCGCTCGTCTGCGACCGTCCCCCGGCGATCCAGGACCGCCATCGTTGGTCCAGTTCGTCCAGGCCGATGCCATAGGCGGCCTGCACCGCTTCGTCGATCTCGCTGCCGGACTTCAAGTCTCGAAGCAGCGCAGTCATCCTCTCTCGGCCCAGTTCGTCGATCATGTACGTGACAACGTTCCGCGCGTGGGCGTAGAACAGCCTGACTGCGCCCGGCTGGCCTGGAATGCTGTACATGTACCGCAGCGGCGGGGCGTCGCCTGACCGCACGGCACGCGACACCAGCGAGACGCTGTGCCGTTCCCGCGGTTCGAAGTACATCGCAAGCCCTTCGTTGAGCCACGCCGGCATCTTGAGATAGGGCGACTCCAGCGCCTCGTGCACCATCACGTGCACGGCCTCGTGGGTCATGCCGTTCGGGTCCAGGCCGCCAAGCATGAACAGTCCGTACTCGCCGTACGCGAACCCGCCGAACAGGTGCGAGTCGTGTGCCGTCTGGCTTACGAACGGGAACGTCCGCTGCGCCTCGCTCCTGCTGCTGAGGATCACCGCCTTCACGGGACGCGCCGACTGCATGCCGAGCAGGTCCTTCAGGGCCGCCAGGTGCCGGTCCACGAGTCTCGCTGCCGTGAGCACGTCCCGCTCCGCACGGTCGTGGTAGACCACCAGCAGGTTCTCCGTGCGCACCGTCCTCCAGTCGAAGCGCGGGTCCAGGTACTCCACCACCGCGGGCTCAGTCCGGCTCCGGCGCCCGTTTGCATCGGTAAACTCGTAGAAGTACTCGATTGTCGCTCCGGCGGGCACGTACGAATTGCCGCTCGTCTGCAGCCGATAGCTCGCGTCAACGCGGTTGGCCTGTCTGAACTCCGGGTAGGCGTAGCTGGTCGTGCTGAGGTTTACGAACCGGTAGTGGAGCTTTACATCGGTGATTCGCTCTTGAGACTCCGCCCTTAGCCTGAACACGACTTCGTCGGGAAAGCGCACCTCGGCCTCCGAGGACAGGACGCGCACCGTTGAGTCCGCCGTTGGCTCAAGCGGCGGCGAGCCTCCAGCGGTGGCGACAATAGCGATCAGTGCAGCCAGGACATTTGCGATCATTCAGTATTCCGGCCCGGTGAGTGGATTTTGTGTTGGCCCGCATCTACTCATACGAGGCGGGTTGCCTGAGAGGTTTCAGCCGGCCTTGATGGGGTGGGGAAGCGGCTGGTTGAACAGGTATCCCTTCTGGTTGAACGGCACCTCGTCGGGCTGCGTGTTCCCTTCCGAGTCGGTGGCCCGCGTCATTACGATGTGATCGCCCTGCTTGGCTTCCCATTCGAATTCGAACCTCGCCCAGGACCGCTGCACCTGCGGCGGGAGCACTCGCGCGTCGCCCCACGTCTGACCCGAGTCGACGCTCCACTCCACCCTCGCGATCGGCCCCGCCGGCGAGTGAGCGAAGCCGTGCAGCCGGTTCCGGCCCGCCGTTAGCTCCGCGGGCCACGGCAGGGCGAGGGCGCTCTTGATCGACTGCGTCGTGACCACCTTGCCCATCGCCTCTCCCTCCGGCGGGTACGCCTCCCCGATCAAGACGTAGGAAGACGTGTTGTTGCGGCCCCAGAGTTGCTCCGAAGACACCACGATCCTGGTCAGCCACTTGATGCTTGAGCTGCCGACCCATCCGGGCACGAGCGCCCGCAGCGGGTAGCCGTGGTCGCGCGGGAGAGCCTCGCCGTTCATGGCGTATGCCAGGATAGTGTCCGGCCGCATTGCCTTCTCGATCGGAATCGCCCGCCGAAATCCGTCTTCAGGCGACTCGACGTCCTGTCCGATCAACATCACGCTGACCGCTTCCGGCGAGGTTTCCGCTCGGTCAAGTACGTCGCCCAACGCAACGCCGGTCCACTCGGCGTTGCCGATGCCGCCGGTACTCCACTGCGTGCCTTCCGCCTTACGGCCCTGCAGCAAGTCGAACATAGCCCGGTGGTTACCGCCGCACTCCAGGTACGACACCACAGTCCGGCTCGGCATTCCCCGCAAGTCTTTGTACGACAGACCCAGGGGACTTCCCACGGCGTCACCATCTACCGACAGCCGCCACTCGTCGGCGTCGATATCGACGCTCACAGAGTTGTTGCGCACGAAGAATAGATCGTTCGGGGTGATCGTGCCCTGGATGCTCTCCAGCCGCGCCTCCAGGCTCTTCTCGTGCCGGATGAACGGCGCCGGGTCCTTGAACCACGGCAACGCCTCCGCCTCAGACTGTACTGCAGGGCCCGCGTCGCCGCCCGTTCCGATGTCGGTGCACGCCGCCAACACCGCTGCTGCTCCGCCAGCCGCCATCAGCGCCAGGAACCTGCGCCGGCTCATCCCGCTGTGCTGGGCCAACTCCCACAGCCGCCCTGCGCTTCGGGGTTCGCCGGTCATGCTTCGAATGCCTCGCTGGTCACCGGCACGACAAATTGCCCGTCAAAGTTCAGCCCACCCAAGCGCCTAGTACTCTAGCTTCGCCCCCCAGCCGCTGGCGCCGTCGGCCAGCAGGTCAAAGAGATGCCCCACGCTGGAGTACAGGTCTCCGGGACCGAAAAAGTCCCTCGCGATCCTGTCGATCGTCCCGTCTTCGTTCTTGCGAAATGTGGATACTCCGGGCAGCGCATTGGAGTTGAACTCGATTTCGTCCGACTCGAAACCCATGTCCTTTATGAACGTCGTGCCTTCCGCGGAGTACATCTCGAAGTCCCACCCGCGCTTCGCCCTCACCGACTGCTGAACTTCGACACTGTTCGGGGAGACCACCACGAACGCAGCCCGGTCCCGCAGATGCCGTAGCACTCCGTTGAGTCCGTCCGCCCCCATTGTGCAGTTAGGGCATTCCGACCCCATGTTATGGACCAGGATGAGGTCGGACTTTTCTCCGAACATCTCGGACAATCTGATGCCGCCCTCTGGCCCCTTAAACTCATAGTCCTGTACCCGCTCTGGGCCAATGCCTCGGCACGCTTCAAGCAGCTTCTGCTTGGCCTTCTCCAGGTTCTCCCACGCCGCCTCGTACTCCGACTGCAGCTCCTGCGCTGAGCTCATGTCTTCCTCCTCCTTTTCATGGTACCCATCTTCTGTCGACGGGCCTGCCTTGGCGCGCTTCCGCCCTCGCCGTGCGGGCGAAGTCCGTGTATCCGGACCCGCCAAGACCCCTAATACTCCAGCTTCCCTTCCCAGTCGCCCGCGCCATCCGCCAGCAGATTGAAGAGATGCCAGACGCCGCAGTACAGGTCTCCGGGACCGAAGAAGTCCTTCGCGATCCGGTCGATCGTCCCGTCCGCGTTCTTGCGGAATGTCGACACGCCCGGCATCGCGTTGGAATTGTACGCAACGCCGTCCGACTCGAAGCCCATGTCCTTGATGAACGTCGTGCCCTCCGCCGAGTACATCTCGAAGTCCCACCCTCGCTTAGCCCGCACCGCCTGCTGGACATCGACGCTGTTCGGTGAGACCGCCACGAACGCCGCCCGGTCCTGCAGGTGCCGCAGCGCGCCGTTGAAACCGTCAGCCCACATCGTGCAATAAGGGCATTCCGAGCCCATATTGTGGATCAGGATCAGGTCAGTCTTGTCGCCGAACATCTCGGACAGTCTGACGCGTCCTTCGCGCCCCTGCAGTTCGTAGTCCTGTACCCGTTCCGGCCCGATACTCCGGCACAGCTCGAGCATCTTCCGCTTGGCCTCTTCCAGGTTCGCCCAAGCCTCCGCGTACTCTGCCTGTAGGTCTTGTGTGGTGGTCATCAGTCTTCCTCCGTGCGGGAATCAATGTTTGGCATCCTGTCCTGCGATGCCCAGTGCATTTCTGGATGCGGCGGGATCGATACCTTACCATCCCGCACCACTACCCGGCCGTCCTTGATGACAAGGCTAGTCCTGCTCAGCGCATCCAGGTCCACGTCAGGTTCGCCGTCCACGACCAGCACGTCCGCCAGCTTGCCCTTCGCCAGCGTCCCCAGCCGGTCGTCCATATCGAGTATCTCGGCGTTCGTCCTTGTCGCGGCGATAAGCGCCTCCGTTGTCGTCATACCGCATTCCACAAGATACTTGAGCTCCCACACGTATGCCTCCGGCAGGTATCGGTAGGAGTCGAATATGAGGTCGGTGCCCACGCCAAGCGTCACTCCGGCCTCGCGAAGCCTTCTCACCATCTCCAGGTTGGACTGGTGGTCGAATGTAAACCTTCGCGAGGTCGTACCGAAGTATCCGCCCTTGCTCTGATCAAACAGGTGAACGTACGACACGATCGTCGGCACCGCAGCCACCCCAAATTCGGCCATTTGACGGATCGTTTCCTCCGTCCTCGGCAACGGGTGCTCGATACAGTCAATGCCAGCTTCCACCGCTCGCCCTATGTAGAAAGTTTCCGCGTCAGCGGTGACCTTCAGTCCAAGGTCGTGAGCCTCCTCTATTGCAGCCTCAACCTCCGCGTAGCTGAAATGGCTTGCCAGTTTGATGACGTCCGCTCCCGCCTTGAACTGCTCGCGCACCGCCTCCCGCCAGTCGTCGGGTCCCGAAGCCTCCCTGATTCCACCATACAGGAATGATGTCCGGTCAAGGTTCTGAGCCCCGTGTCCTCCGGTTCCCGTTATCAATTTGCCGGCCGGGAAGGCTCTTGGTCCTGGAATCCGTCCCCCTGCGGACCACTCCTTCAGCCTGAACGGCGCGTCCCAGTGGGACCCCATGTCCCGCACGCTCGTTATGCCGCTCTCGACGAAGTAACGCATCCTCTCGACGCCCCTGAGCGTCGCGTCCTCCGGTCCCGTCGCCAGACGTGGCGGCACGTCTCGCATCGTGTACGTGAGGTGCGTGTGAAGGTCGATGAGTCCGGGCATGACTGTCATGCCGTGAACATCGATTACATCGGCATCCGCGGGCCAACCCTTCTCCCTTTCGGGCAACACGTCCACTATCCGATTGCCCCGCACTACCACCGTCCCGTTTCGCGCCTTGCCGTCGACGGCGTCGAACAGCCTTCCGCCCTCCAGCACAAGCGTACCCGGCGCTGCAGCGTCGCTTGGCGGGGCCGGTATCCGCCTGGGGTCGTCAGTGACAGGCGTCGAAGCCTCCAGGAACCTCAGCCGGTATGGTGGCAGCTCTTTGGCATCGCCGCTCATCAGTCCTTCTCCGTTCGCTTCATCCATGCGCTTCCGCCTGGCAAGTTGTTTCGCTATCGGCCTCTCATTCGGTCGCCGGACCTGCGATCTCGTATCCCAATGGCGGTTGTTCGCCCATAAGGTGCCGCACGAAGAAGTCCCAGCGCCGCCTGGTCAGGTAAGTGTCGTCCGCATAGTAGTGGTTCCGGTTCGGCAGCAGAATCAGATCGAAGTCCTTGTTGGTCTCGATAAGGGCGTCGATCAGCCTCACGTTGCCTGCGGGGTGCGCGTTGTCGTCCATGTCCGCATACGCCAGAAGCAGCTTGCCCTCCAGGTTGGCGGCAAAGTTCGCGTTCGCCTGGGACTCGTAGTCGGTCTCGCTGGGCAGACCTATGTACCGCTCTCCCCAGAGCGCCACGTTCACCCGTTGGTCATGGTTGCCCGCCGACGATACCCCCGCCTTGTAGAACTCCGGGAACGTGAGCATTGCTCTTACAGTGGCGTACCCGCCCGCTGAATGCCCGTAGATGCCGACGCGCTCCAGTTCCATGTACGACCGCTCCGCAGCCAGGTTTCTGAGCCCCGCGACGTGGTCCGGGAGCCCTCCCGCCGTCTCCAGCCGGCCGTACGACGCGTCGAGGAACGCCCGCGACCGGAGCGGCGTTCCCCTGCCGTCCAGCGTTACGACCACGAATCCCAGCTCCGCAAGCGCACGCGCGCTATCCGCCAGCGCCGCCTCAAACGACTGGCGCGACCTTAGATGTTGCGGCCCCGGGTAGATGCTGTCGATTACCGGATAGCTGGAGTTGGTGTCGAAGTCCGAGGGCAGGTACATGACGCCGTGAATCTCCGTCTCGCCGTCGGCGCCCACAACCGAGAACGTCTCCGGAGGTGTCCAGCCTGCGCCCGCAAGCACCGACACATCGGCGCGCTCGATCTCCGCCACAAGCCCGCCGTTCGCGTCCCGCAACACGCCGCGAGGCGGCATGTCGACGCGCGAGTGCACGTCCGCGAACCGCCGGCCGTCGGGGCTCACGCTCACGTCGTGGTCCGCGTCCTCCGGTGTGAGCAGCACCGGCTCCGAGCCGTCGAGGCTCCCGCGGTACAGGTGACGATAGTAGGGGTTCCTTCCGCGTTCCCTGCCTCCTCCAGTGAAGAAAATCGTGCGATCAGCCTCATCGATGTGAACGATCTCCCTGACAACCCACTCGCCGTCCGTAACCCTGTGCTTCAGTTGCCCGGTAGTGCCGTCGTACAGGTACAGGTGCCCCCAGCCGTCCCGCTCGGAGAACCACACCACCTCGCCCGTAGACAGCACTCGCACGTTCGGCTTACCGAATATGTAGAGGTTTGCGTCCGCAGGCCTGTCCGACTGCTCTTCCAGCACAGCTCTCGCCGCCCCCGTCGTCGCGTCCGCCTCGACCAACCTGAGCGCCTTGAAGTCTCTCGGTTGGTCCAGGAAGTACACGCGTCGGCTGTCCTCCGACCACCACACCGTCTCGTGCTGGAACGGCGAGAACGTCGCGCAGGGCAGCGGCGGATATTCCACCCCCACGCGCTCTCCGGTAAGTGCATCGAAGATGACGAACTCTGCCGTCGGCACGTCGGCGTCACCCGGAAGTGCATACCGGTACGAGTGCAGCCTCGGCCTGCCTCCGTCCTCGAGCGCCGTTTGAACAAGATGCAGCTCGCCCACCCGCCGTTGGTCCAGTCGATGCGTGACGATCTTCGAAGAGTCCGGCGACCACAGCGCCATCGGCGCAAGCTCGGTCCCCGCCAGCCTGTCGGTCACGGCCATGGTGTACGACTCCGGCCTTGAACCGTAGTCGTAGTGGGGCACGCCGTCGGTGGTCAGCCTTCTTTCTCCGTTGTCTGAATCGTTCCTGACATACAGGTCGTGCCCATGCACGTAGGCGGACATAGAACCGTCCGGCGAGCGAAGTTCGCCCTTCGTGGCAGGTCCAAGCTCATCGAGTGCGTACGACTGCAGATCGCACGTCCAGCGTCGTCCGCCGAACTCGAACGTCACGGCTCCGCCGTCCTTAGCGAACGCCACAGAGTCCTCGTCGATGTCCCGGACCGACGCCTTGCCGTCAGTGCGCTGCTCCAGTGCGCTGCACAGCCGCTCGTGGTCGAACGCCGCCGACCTTTCTCCCGTCGACGCGTCCACCAGCATGAACTCCGGATCCGAGCCGGTGTCCCGCCGGTACAACAATGCCTTACCGCCGAGCACCCACCGCGGCCTCATCCTCACGTTCAACGCCAGCCCCTCGACGTTCCAGGGCAGCAGGCCCTCCGCCCGCGCGTAGTCCTCAGCCCTCATCCGGTCCAGCCCCGGCGCTTCATTGCTATGACGTGCACAATTCGACTCATCGGTCTTCTAGCTCCTCGCGCTCGCTACGTCTAGTTTGCGTTGGCAACACTTCCCGCTCCGTCACTCCGCCGGCCTTCATCGAGCTTTGCCCTATCCTAAGGTGCCACGAGCCGGTAGATGCTGATCTCGCTGTCATCCTCGCCGGTGAGCAGGTAGATCTCGCCGGAGGCGTCCTCGGCCAGCGAAAACATGAAGCGAGGCCCGTCTTCGAGCAGCGACACCGCCTGCGCTGCGCTCCCGGCAGCGGCCGTCTCCGCATGGATCGCCCGCACGTGCCGGGAGCAATAGTCTGCATACACGTACCAGCCGTCCAGTGAGGGTATCGCAGCCCCGCGGTACACGTAGCCTCCGATGATGGCGCAGCCGAACGAGCGCCCATACTCCCACACCGGCATCGTCAGTCCCGAAGTATCGCAGGCCTCATCTTGAGGAAAGCAGCTTGAACCCTCCGTGACGCTCCAGCCGTAGTTCTCTCCTGGCCGGATCACGTCCACCTCTTCGGCGTGGTAGTGGCCCACGTCGCCCGCCCACAGCAATCCGGTCCTCCAATCGAAGCTCATCCGCCACGGATTCCGGAGACCGTAAGCCCAGATCTCTGGACGCGCCCCATCGAGGCCGGCCATCGGGTTGTCCGGCGGGATCGCGTACGGCTCTTCGGCTGTAGCGTCGCGCACGTCGATCCGTATCACAGTGCCCAGCAGCGTTCCAACATTCTGCCCGTTCGATTGGGGATCGCCGTCCCCTCCGCCGTCGCCGATGCTCAGGTAGAGCATGCCGTCCGGTCTAAACAGAAGGCTGCCGCCGTTGTGGTTCCACTCGGGCTGACCGATCTCGAGAATCACCAGCTCGCTGTCGTCGTCGAACTCGAATGTCTTGCCCTCGCCCGTCGTATCGAACCGGACAAGTCGCGTCGAGCGCCCGTCCGAACCCCCGCCGTAGCTGTAGTACGCATACACATAGCCGTTACTGTCGAAGTCTGGGTCCAGCGCAAGCCCCAGGAACCCTTCCTCGTAGCCGAACCGGAGCGTCCGCGGGCTCTGGTCATGCACCGTTCGCGGGCTCTCAAACGGCCCATCGCGAGGCACCGCCAGCACCAGCCCGTCCTGCAGTGCGATGAGAAACAGGTCATGCTTCAGCACCTCGACGAGCGCCACAGGCAGCTTCAACGCCGGCAGCCCCGGAAACGCCGGCTCGAACTCCGCTCCGGGGTAAGGGACTTGCGTCGGGACAATCGCCCCCGGGGTGGACTCGGGCTCCGCCGTTGCCGTAGCTGTCTGCGTAGGTGTCTTCGTTGCCCCATCCGGCGCAGGGGTCGACACAGGTGCAAGCGTTAGAGCAGGCGTGGCCGATGGCTCGAGGTGTTCGACAGTCGGTGTGGGCGCCATTGTCGGAGTAATGGAGGGTGTGATCGTCGGAGTCCGCTCAGCGATTCCGGTTGCCAGGGGCGAAGGCGTGCCGAAGACAGTTGGCGTAGCTGCAGTCCTCGTCACTGACTCCCTTGCAGACCCGGAGTCAGTCGAATCGGCACAGGCAACTAAGAGGAACACGCCCAGCAGGCAAGGAGCTATCCTTCGCAATAGCTTCAAAGTGGCTACGTATCCTCTCGGCGCTTCCGTTTGCATCGTGTGGAGCTCTCGAGCCCTTGCTACAAGTCCCTGATACTGCGAATCTGGTCCTACGGGCCCTGTGGTGCCTATACCCTCTCCGGCCTCGATTGGATGCGGCACCCCGCTTCGCTCTCGCCGGCGGCCAATTGGAATTCGCTCATCGTCAGCCCTACCTCCCCAGCACCGCCCGCAGTGCGTAACCGAACGCGTCCACCTCCTCATCTCCCATCGGCGCGGACACCGCTCCGAATAGCACCGGGCTAATCCACACGCCCTCGTTCAGCAGTCCGATAAACACCTCGTGCGAATACGCCCTGTCGTTGCGCAGCGTGTCCGCGTACGACCTCACCGGCCCGTCGTTGAAGTGTATGCAGAACAGCGGGCCGTCGCCCGTGACGTCAGCCGGCGCCTCGAGCTCCGCGCACGCTGCACGCAGCCGCTCGCGCAGCCTGTGGCCAAGCCGGTTGCAGTGCTCGTACACCTCGGGCGTCATGAGCCGCATGGTCGCGTAGCCCGCCGCCAGGCTGAGCGGATTGCCGTTGAAAGACCCCGCGTGCCCGATCTTTGCGCCGCCGGCCAGCGTGGGGTCGTACTGCTCCATCACGTCTCGCCGCCCGCCGAACACGCCTATTGCCGTCCCGCCTCCTATCGACTTCCCCAGCGCGGTCATGTCGGGGACGACGTCATAGACCTCCTGAGCGCCGCCGGGCGCCAGTCGTATCGTGACTATCTCGTCGAACACAAGCAAAATGCCTTGCCTCTGAGTGACGTCGCGAAGCGCCTCGAGAAATTCGGGCTCCGCTGGCATGAACCCTGCGCCGCCCATCATCGGCTCGATCACGACGCACGCCAGCCGCTCAGCGTGCCGCTCTATTACATCGCAAGCGACTTCCACGTCGTTGTACGGGAACACCACGACCTCGTCGGCCCAGCCCCGCGGCATTCCGGGGAAT
The DNA here is from genome assembly GCA_965116985.1 of Dehalococcoidia bacterium. Lineage (GTDB taxonomy): Bacteria > Chloroflexota > Dehalococcoidia > Lucifugimonadales. The sequence continues at coordinate 2,658,239 of OZ220745.1, forward strand.
GAGGGCACAGGCTCACGGCCGTCGGCATCGCCCGGACCGCTGAAACCCAGCGCGTCGTGCGTGCCGTGGTACGCGCCCACCGCCTTCGCAACCGAACTCCGGCCGGTAAACGCGCGTGCCGCTCGGACGCAGTTCATAGTTGCCTCCGTGCCGGAGTTCGTGAACCGCACCAGTTCCATCGATGGCACACGTTCGCAAATGAGCCGCGCGAACTCATTCTGAACGAGGTGAGGGCCGCTGAACGAAAGGCCGTGCCGCGCCTGCTCCGCCACCGCAGACACAACCTCAGGGTGGCCGTGCCCGAGCGGCAGCGCCGTGTTGTTCCCCAGGAAGTCCAGCCGCTCATTACCGTCAACGTCCCACACCCGAGAGCCCTCACCGCGCTCCCAGAACAGTGGAAACGGCTCCCAGTGGACCCTGGTGCTGGCCCCGGGCAGGAACTCCCGGCCCTCCTCGAATAGCGCCTTGGAGCGTGGGTTCTGCTCCTCGTATCTTCGGATCACCGGATCAGACCTGGTCGACAATTCAACATCCCCAATCGGCTTGCTTGGACGCGGCCATGTTACCTGAGACGTACATGCCGGTATTATGCGGGCGCCTGCTATACTCACACGCCCAAATCACACACCTGCCCAGGAGAGTCCATTGATCATCGTCAAGCGCACTTACACCCCCAGGCCCGGTGGAGGCGGCCTGACGAAGCACCTTCGGGACCTCCAGGTCGCCACCGAGCAGGCAGGCTTCCCCCCGCTGAACGTCATGCGAAAGGTCCTCGGCCCGCACGGAACGATGGTCACCGTCCAGCGCTGGGTCTCGCTCGCCGACTACGACGCCTCGCGCGACCAGGTGCGCGCGACCCGCTCCATCACAGAGATCTTCGAGCGCATCTACCCCGTCCTCGCCGTAACGCATGAGACCGAGGTCTACGAAGAAGTCACCTGATCCACAACCTCAGCACGCCGGTTCCTCTTTCCCTGTGTCGCTTCTGGTGCCATCTCCGCAGGGGGTTCGCGAACCGCCCCGTTCCAAAGCGACCCCTTGACCAACCCGCCCACCTGTACTGAACTGGGTGCATGGACACGATCATCGACTCGGGCCTTGACCTCGCCGTCCGCCTTTGGCCGCTTTCGGAAGAAGTGCGGCCTCGGTTCAGCTATGAAGTGGCCACTACTGGTCGCCACGCCGGACACTCACAACGTGCTGATCTCCGCTCGCCTTGAGCTTGTGCTTATGGGTCTAGGGACTTGCCCTGGTGGCCGTGTCGGCGGACATTTCTGAAGTCCCGTCGCCTGGCCCCCGAGGACCGCCTTACGCCGGTCGCGGCCTCGAAAGCTCCGGTACCACGTCCACGTTAGGCAGCTTCTCGAACACCGAGGGGTGGACCTTCACCTTCGCCGACCGGCTGCCCGCGCCCACGATCACCCAGTCCAGCGCAATCACCGGCTCGTCGACATACAGCGAAAGGTCGTCCGGCAGTCCGAACGGCGTCACGCCCCCGATCATCATCCCCGTGAGCGCCGCCGTATCCTCCGCCGAAGCGAAGGACAGCCGACGCACCCCCATCAGCTTCCGCACCGTCCGGTTCACGTCGAGCTGCACCGTGGCCTGCACCAGGCAGGCGCAGAACTGCCTCGGCTCCCGGCGCGACGCCACGATGATCGTGTTCCCGCTGTTCACCTCCGGCACCCCGTACCGCTCGCAGAACTGCGCCGTGTCCGCAAACTCCGGATCGATCTCCATCCACTCGTACTCCGCCCCCAACTCGTCCAGCGTTCGCCTGACCGCCGTCTCCGTTTGCTCGCTCGAACTCATACAATCTCCCCGGGCGTTCGCGCCTCCCAACTGCTCGTCAATTGAAGTCCCTGAGTTGCTTCTGCGTCGTCAGTACCACAACGGTCAGCAACAGCAGCAACACCGCCATAACGCCAAGCGTCTGCTGTCCCCCGAACATGTCCATCAGCACCCCGATGGGCAGCACTCCAAGTTGAATCAGGCCGATGTTCATGGTGTGGAGGCTCATCACCCGTCCTCGGTATCTCTCCTCTGAAACCTCTATCACGACCGACTGCGTAAGTGTCCGCCGGCTGGAGTTGCCCAGCCCGAGCAGAAGCATGAATCCGGCGGCCGCGTAGTATATCGGCACTGTTGCCAGCAGCATCAACCCCGTGCCGGATGCCGCGCTAGCCGCGATCAGCATCCAGCCGCGCTTCTCGAACCGACCGTCGCGATCAGCAGCGACCCGCCAAGAGAGGCCCCCCCGGTTATCGCGATGAGAAGGCCCATTGAGTCCGGCCCGCGGTTGTAAACGTCCACCACGAACACCGGCATGAGGTTCTGGAACGGCATTGCAAGAAACGCGGTCACAAGCGTCAGGATAAGCAGCAGACGGATCATCGGAGTCCGGACGGCGTAGTCGACTCCAGCGGCGATGTTCCGCAGGAACCCGTCCCGCGATGTCGTCGCCGGCTCCGACCCCCCTCTGATCAACCCTGTCATGACGACAGCAGTAGTCGCGAGCCCAGCGATGAGGTAGTACACAACGTCGGGCCCCGTCCATGCGTACAGCACGCCGGCCACAGCAGGCGCCGCCAGCGTCATCGTGCTCATGGCGCCGGCGTTCAGCGCCAGAGCGTTCGTAAGCTGGCTCTTGGGCACCACCTGGGCCGTCAGCACATGACGGGCAGGCATGGCGAATGACATCAGCGCGCCCTGCGCCACCGCCGCGATCAGAAGATACTGCCACTGTATTACGTCTGTCGTGATGCTGAAGCCCACAAACAAGGCGATCAGCACTGACGCAAACTGCCCGAACTGGACCACTCGCTTTCGTGAGATCCTGTCGGCAACTGCGCCGCCCAGGAGCGGGAGGACGAGCATTGGCACAGCCGAACCCGCATTCACAATACCCAGCAGACTTGCTGAGCCCGTCAGCTCATAGACCAGGTAGGAGCGGGCCAGCATCTGCATCTGCATTCCGCCCAGCCATGCCATGATGCCCAGCCACAGATACAGGTAGTCCCTGTGGGAAAGTGAACTGAACGTTTGACGCCAGGACAGGCCGGAAGGTGTGGACCTGCGGGGTTGGCTGGTACGGGCAGCCCCATGGCTCCCGGAAGGAACGCTTCTGCTTGCGGCCGCCGCACGACTCGTTCCGCCTGAGCCGCCTTCCCCTTCAGGCTGGGGCCCGTCGTTCATCGCTTAAGGGTACGCCCGCATCGTTCCTGTAGCAAGAAAACATGTAGCTGGCGCGCTTCAGTTGGCCTCCCTCAACTCCTTCTGCGTAGCCAGAGTCACAACGGTAACCGCAAGCAGGAGGACGGCCATCCCAGCCAACGTGACCTGCCCTCCGATCGCGTCCATCAGCACGCCGATGGGCAGCACGCCAAGCTGGATGAGGCCGAAATTCATCATGTAAAGGCTAATCACGCGGCCCCGGTAGCTCTCCTCAGACTCCTCCATGACGAGCGACTGCACAAGCGTACGCCGGCTCGCGTTGCCGAGCCCGAGCAGCAACATGAAACCGGCGGCCGCGTAGTAGATTGGTATCGTCGCCACCAGCATCAGCGCGATGCCCGAAAGCGCGCAGCCCCCAATCAGCAGCATCCCTCGCTTCCAGGATCCGAGCGCCGCGATCACCAGGGAGCCCGCCAGCGACGCCCCGCCGGTGATGGCGATGAGCAGCCCCATCGCGTCCGGCCCCAGGTGGTACACGTCAACAACGAACACCGGCATGAGGAACTGGAACGGCATGGTGAGCAGAGTAGTGAACAGGGTGACGATCAGAAGCACGCGAATCAGGGAATGGCCGAACGCGTATCCCACCCCGGCGGAGATGTCAGAGACAAACGCGGTGCCTGCCGCCCTTGCCCGGGGCGGAGTGCCTTCTTCGGAGGTGCCCGACACGAATCCCGTCAGCACCACTGCCACCGCCGATAGCCCTCCGATCAGGTAGTACACAACGTCCGGTCCCGTCCAGGCGTAGAGCACTCCGCCAACCGCGGGCGCAATGAGTGTCATCGCGCTCATCGCCCCTGCGTTCAGGGCCAGCGCGTTCGTGAGTTCCTGCCTGGGCACGAGCTGGGCGATGAACGCCTGTCGAGCCGGCATCGCGAACGAGAAGAACACGCCTTGCGCCATCGCCGCAATCATCAGGTGGTACCAGGCGATGACGTCGGTTGTGATGGCAATGCCTACTATCACCGCCAGCAGCAATGAAGCCAGCTGCCCCAGCTGAATGATCCGCTTGCGCTCGAACCTGTCAGCCATTACGCCGCCGAAGAGCGGCAGCGCCAGCATCGGCAGGGCGGACGCCGCGTTCACCATGCCAAGCACCCCGGCCGAGTCCGTGAGGTCGTAGACGAGGTAGGCCCGTGCGAGCATCTGGATCTGCATCCCGCCGGCCCAGAACACGATGCCCAGCCACAGATACAGGTAGTTCCGGTAAGAAAGTGAACTGAACGTTTGGCGCCAGGCAAGGCGGGAAGCCCTGGGTCGGCGGGACTGGGCGGAGCGCACGCGTCTCCGGCTATCGGATGGGACGCCCGGGCCGTCTGCCTCGGTTCTGGTGCTGCCTGAGCTACCTTCCTCGTCAGGCGGGGGGCCGTCGCTCATGACTTCAGGGTACGCGCGCCCTCTCTGAGTCGCAAGCAATCGGGCCTTCGCTGAGCGTGGTCTGAGTGGAGCGGTCAGGCCTCAATGCGATACCATTCATATGTAGGGCCGACCCGTTGGTCAGGTAGGCGGGCTGCAAAGTGCCCGAGGAGCGTCCGAATGTTGAGCAGCGATGAGAAGCGGGTCCTGTCACTTATCGACTCCCGTCGCATGCTCGACGAAGTTGCCGTTCTGATCGAGGGCGGCGAAAAGATGTCCGGCAGCGAGGCCGAACAGCAGGTCGCCCGCCTCATCCGTGACAAGCTCCACCTGATTCTAGACTCCTGCGAGCTCGAAGGCTTTCCTGTCATGTCCTACGTTCGCGGAAGAGGCGGGCTGGAAGTGCTGGAGCCGGTGCAGAAGCATGTCACGTGCGAGGTCAACCCCTGCGGAGCCGCTGGCAGCGGCGAACTCGCGCTCGTCGACGCGGGCCTGGGTACTCGCGCGGACTACCGCCGCCTCGGCGACGTGACGGGCAAGGCCGTTCTCGTCTCGGACACGGAAGGCCTCGCCGTTTCAGCCTTGGAAGCAAGGGCCCACGGTGCGGCCTGCGTCATCTATCATTTCCCGCCGAGAGACGATGACCTCATCAGCGTGTATGGCGTAAACACGGACATTCCAGCCCTCTCCGTAAGTAACGAGTCCGCCCGGGAGCTGCGCGGCCTTCTTGCCGAACACGGTGAAGTCCGCATCCGCTACGAGACCGATCAGCATGGCGTCGAGAGCACCTCTTACAACGTTGTCGGCGAGCTTACCGGCTGGCGCTATCCCAGGGAGTTTGTTTATCTCACGGCGCACCACGACACGTTCTTCGACGGCGCCAACGACAACCTGACGAGCGTCGCATTGCTCCTTGAGATGGCCAGGGTCCTGAGTCAGGACAGGCCGGAACGGACGGTAAAGTTCATTAGCTTCGGCTCGGAGGAATCGGGCGTCGCAATGGATAGGGACGCGCTCTACTGGGATCAGGGCTCGACAGCGTACAGCGTGGCCCACGAAAGGTTGCTCTCCGGAAGGGAACCCGGCGAGAAGCCGATCTGCATTCTGAATGGTGAACTCACCGGCTACACAAAGGGGACCAGAATAGACGCGTCCCCTGAGTTGATCCCCGCAGTCGAGCAGGCGGCTATGGACCTCGCGGACCCAATCTCATTCGCTGAGGTGCCGCTTGGATGGTCTGGCAGTGACCATCTCTGCTTCCACACCCTTGGAGTCCCTGCCGCGCAACTGTCACAGTACAGGTCGCCGGATTCCGAAGAAGACGAGGCGTTGTCGCCTTACATGTCCATTTATCACACTCGGCGGGACGACCTGGAGCACGTGCATCCTGACGCCATGGTTTCCACAGCCAGAACGTGGCTGCTGCTGGCTTGGCGCTTTGCCAACGGCGGCCTGCCGCCGCTCTCCGCGGACCATCTCGTAGACTCCGCCGTCAGAGGCTTGTCATGCACGGAGCTAGGGGACGAAATCGAAAATCGCCTCAGGGACATCGCCGACGGTATCAACGATGCTGGCAGCCGCGGCGACAGGCTGAGCAGGTCCCTCGTGCTTATCAGGACCGTGAACAGGCACCTGTACGGCTGCCAGTTCTGGGACGTGCGCCCCAAGTTCGATGTGGCGTCGGCGGCGCTGGACGCGCTCGCTCAGGCGCGGCGTCTCTTGGAAGATGGCGGCGCACCGGAAGAAGCCGCACGTATCCTCGAAGGAATCCCGACGGCAGCCTGGTACCGGGACTACGGCGAGTTCACGACGTCCGAGGCTCAACGGACGCAGGGTGACAGCCCGGTCCTGTCCCGGATGTCTCCCCTCTGGCTTGGCCTGCACTCGCTTCTTGACGCATTGGAGAGCGGCGCGCCACAGGCTGAACTGCTGTCTGCATTGACTGAGGCAGAAGAAGGCACACGGGACATGGCCGAACAATGGGCGCGCTCATTCGCAGAAGATCTCCCCGGTTAACCCAGCCCTCTGCCGGCCTCCACTTGCCATCGGAACTGAGCCTAATGAAACGTCCAGCGAGAGCCGTGCGGCGGGGGCCGCATCAACGGATGTGGTGCTCTGTAGGAGAATGCAAAACATCGCCGTTCTCGTTCCTTCCTTCGCTTGAGTGCCGCAAGGGGATTCTTACTGCTTTGGCTGCAACGCCCCAATGCGGTCGCCGGTGGCAGGAGCAACTTTGACGTCCGTCCCGTTCTCAATCGGCAACGTCTTCGGTGGCTTTGGAATCGCCAAGGGCGTACTGAGGCGCGAATCCGATGATCTTGTGTTGGAGTTCCAGCTCAAGGACGGCGTATTGGGTCTGCTCAGGTCTGACGTCAGGACTATCCGCATCCCGATCGGGTCCATTGAAGAGATCGGTCTGAACAGGGTGTGGTCAGACCCGCTCCATCTGCTGAGAAAGGGGACTTGGCAGCTTCGTGTCAGGACTATGCATCTGCGCTCCGTGGTTGACGTACCTGGCCATGAGGAAGACGGCTTCCGTCTCACAGTGTTGAGAAAGTACCGAAGGGTCGCCCAAGCCTTGCTGTCGGAGGTGGACTTGCGAATGGTGGAGATTCGGCTTCGTCAGCTGGAGTCCATGAGCAAGGACGAAGTGGCGTGAAGTTCAGGCGCCTGCCCGGCTCAACCGCTGTGTTCGGCGCTCGCCGTCAGCGGTGGGCGTATCTCCTGGCAGCGGTCGCCGTTGCCCTCGCGGGGGCTTGCGGTGAAACTAGCGAGACAACCTCCTTTGACGCGGACTTAGGCGAAGAGCCTGTCGTCACGTTGGAGCAACAGCCCGGCGCCGCCTCCGCGGAGGAGTCGTCGGAATCGGCCGCATCGACTGAACTGGATGGCCCAAAATTCGCTACCAGCTTCAGCACGCCTGCCGAATCTAAAGAACGAGGCGATCTGAAAATAGCAACCCTGCTTCCAAGGGACGCCATCCCCTCGATCGACAGTCCAAAGTTCATCGACGTCGAAAGTGCCAACGACCAGATGGGCGACGATGACTTGATCATTGGCGTTGCAATTGATGGGGAGCACAAAGCCTACTCGACGGCATTCCTGAGCAGCCACGAGATCGTGAACGACGTGATTGGAGGGAAGCCCGTAGCGGTTACTTGGTGACCGCTCTGCTTTACGGGCATAGTCTATGCCCGTGAGATAGACGGCGAGGTACTGACCTTTGGCGTCTCCGGCAAGCTAGCCCTCAACGCGCTCATAATGTTCGATCGGCAGACCGAGTCCCTGTGGAGCCAGTTCCTGGGCGAAGCAATTGAAGGACAGCTCAAGGGAACGAAACTGGAACTTGTCGCCTCGCAGCTCACCACATGGGGTTCCTGGAAGGAGGAGTTCCCCGCCACATTGGCACTCGACATACGGGCGCCCAGAATCGACCAGTACAACGACTATTACGCGTCGCCTTCCGCAGGCGTGATCGGGTGGGCGAACCGGGACGATCGACTCCACCGGAAGGAACTCGTCGTAGGCATCACGGGATCCACCGCGGAGCGGGCTTACGGGCACAGCGAACTCGCGGAGGTAGGCGCCCTGAACGACACGTTCGAAGGCGTCGCGATTGTCGTTGCAATGGACACCGTCAGCGGCGCCGCTGGTGTCTACAGCCGCGTCGTGGAGGGGCGTGAACTTTCCTTCGTACAAGGCCCGGAGCCGGGCGAAATGTCTGATGTGGAGACTGGAAGCGTCTGGAGCAAGCTCTCTGGCGAGGCCATAGAGGGTGCGCTCGAAGGGAGCGCCCTGGCTCCTTACGAGTACTTCAACTCCTTCTGGTTCGGTTGGGTTGACTACTATCCAAACACTGAGTTGTACGAACCGTCGTAGCTGAACGGGCGCGGCCTTATTTGACTTGCTCTGCACGCCTCAATAACATGATTTAGTTTCTGGCAACCCTGCCCTGAACCATTGCCCTGGAGGAGAATTTGACCACCACCGAATCAACAACGCTTATGCAGGCCGTGGGGGAGTACATGAGAACTTCCAGGGCCAAGACAGATCCCCAAGTGAGGCATCAGGGCCTGCAGCGGTTTATCAGTTGGTGCGGAGGTGACAAACCAATTTCCGCTCTCAACGCCTCCCAGATCGGAGACTTCGTGGAGCGGCACAACGGAATGGGGACGAGCCTTCAGTCCGCTGCCCGTCTCCAGGAAGTCAGGAAGTTCCTCACTTTCGCCAGGAAGAAGGGCCTCATTGAAGTCAACCTTGCCCAGCACGTGCGGATTCGAAAGTCGAAGACTTCCGCGGCAAACAAGGTTGCCAGCAACGCCAACGTCGTGGAGCTTACGCCGGAGGGCCACGCGCAGATAGAGTCGCAGCTCAGCAGGCTGAAGGCGGAGCGCATCCCGCTGACCGAGCAGATCAGCAGCGCCGCGGCGGACGGTGATGTGCGCGAGAACGCCCCGCTTGAGGCCGCGCGAGAGCAGTTGGGCTACTTGGAAGGTCGCATCAAGGACATGGAGGCCACGCTGAAGGCCTCAGTCATCATTGACGCCTCCGCGCAGAAGACAGAAACCGTCGTGCTTGGCTCTAAGGTCGTTGTGCGAGACCCCTCCAAGAACAGCGACACCACATACGTGGTAGTCCGCGCGAACGAGGCAAGCCCCCTCGAGGGCAAGATCTCGGACGTCTCTCCGGTAGGCCAGGCCCTTGTTGGAGCGCGTGCCGGCCAGAAGGTGCAGGTGCAGACCCCTAGAGGCAAGGTCGACTACGAGATAGTTAGGATCACCTCCTAACCATCAAGCGCGCGCCGATGAGGCAAAAGTCCGTGCGCTCGCTTCTGCCCTCGCGTAGGCAGAGTCAACTGCCTTACCTTCAGGCTTTGTGAGTCCTCTATAGTGACGCTCGGCACAAGGAACGCCGCGTGGATTGTGGGCCTTGCTGCTTTGGGCATACCCGCGTTCGTAATTCGCGGCGCCGGCTTGCACCTGGACCCCGTCCTTACGGCGGCGCTGCTCGGCTTTGGCGTCGTTGGCGGCGCATTCCTGCTCTCCTGGGCCGCGGAGGTCGCCCAGATCGATGTGTCGGCCGCACTGGCGCTTGCCGTGCTCGCGCTTATCGCCGTGCTGCCGGAGTATGTGATTGAGGCCATCCTGGCCTGGCGCGCAGGCGCTTCTTACGATCCCACTACGGGCGTGGTCACCAATGACATGGAGCTCGTTGCTGCCAACGTAACCGGCGCCAACCGCCTCCTGATCGGACTGGGCTGGTCTGCGGTCATCCTGATCTACTGGCTCCGGCGTAAGAGGACGCTCGACCTGCGCGGCCACCTAAATCTTGAGATCGCGATGTTGACCGTCGCCACGCTGCTCACGTTGCTGATCTTCTTCACTGGACAGGTCCACTTCATACTCGGCTTGGGCCTGACTGGACTCTACGTTATCTACCTGTGGATCAGTTCACGCCAGGAGCCGGAAGTGCCGGATTTGGTAGGCCCCGCGCTCGCCATTGGAGCGCTGCCTCCTGCCCGGCGCAGGGTTGCAGTAATCGCTATGGGCGTTTACGCGGCTGCGGTTATTCTTGCCGCCGCCGAGCCATTCGTGGAGTCCTTGATCGAGACCGGGGATAAGTTTGGCGTAGACGAGTTCCTCCTCATTCAATGGATCGCGCCGCTGGCCTCTGAGGCGCCCGAAATCATCGTAGCCGTGCTGTTCAGCTTGCGCGCAAATCCGGTTGCCGGTCTCACCACGCTCGTCTCAGCCGAGGTGAATCAGCTGACGCTACTCATTGGGAGCATGGTGATTCTGTTCAGCATCTCCGCTGGCCAGGCCCTCAGCTTCCCGCTCATAGACAGGCAGTTGGCGGAGTTTCTGCTGCTGACCGGCGTGTCTGCGTTCGGCATCATGCTCATCGCCCGGCGCAAGGTCACTTGGCATGCGGGCGCGGTGCTGCTCGTGCTGTTCGTATCCCACCTCTTCTTCACGGATACTTCCGAGCGCTACATCTTCGCGTACATCAACTTTGGGCTGGCTGCCGCGCTCGTCCTCGTGTCCCCGCGCAATCTTGCGTACATCGTGCGACCGCCTGCCTTGCCCGCGGCCGGCGAGACCGGGTGACGGTCCATTGAAGACCGCCGCACAAGCCGACACTATGGACCTCGTAGAAGAGCTGCGCCGCGAGACAAGCGGCGAAGTCCGCTTCGACGCGATGTCCCGGGCGCTGTACAGCACGGACGCCAGCATGTACGAAATGGAGCCCGTAGGTGTCGTCATCCCGCGCACCGTCGAGGACGTAATCGCAGCCGTTAATGTCGTCCGAAGGCACGATGGCACGCTCCTGCCGCGAGGGGGCGGCACCAGCCTAGCAGGCCAGACTGTGGCCCGCGCCGTGGTTATCGACTTCTCCAAGCATCTCCGCAACCTGTTGGAGGAGTGTCCGGAAGAGGGATGGGTTCGCGTCCAGCCGGGCATTATTCTGGATGAACTCAACCGTCAGATTCGTCCCTCGGGCCGTCTATTCACTCCCGATCCCAGCACCAGCAACCGTGGCACCGTTGGCGGGGCCATTGGCAACAACTCATGCGGCGCTCACTCGATCATCTGGGGCAAGACCGTAGACAACGTAAACGAGCTCGATGTCATCCTCGCTGACGGTTCTACGGCTAAGTTTGGCCCGTGCTCGGCGGAATCCCTCACCGGTGCTGCCCGCGGCGCGTCTCCGGTTGACCATATCGTGCGCAGGCTCTCGAAGTTGGGTGAGTCCTGCCGCGATGAGGTTGAAGCCCGATTCCCCAAGATCATGCGCCGCGTGGGCGGGTACAACCTCGATGAGCTCGCCGGGCCCGGCCCCTTGGACTTGGCCAGGTTCGCCGTCGGCTCCGAGGGCACGCTCGTTACGGTCACCAGCGCCGTACTGAAGACCGTGCCAGTCCCGAAGGTCCGTGGACTGGCCGTCGTCCACTTCGCCAGCTTGCACGAGTCTATGGAGGCCACCGTCGCGGCGCTGGAGTTGGAGCCCGCCGCTGTAGAGCACATCGGCAGCATGATCCTGTCCACTGTTCGCTCCAACCTGGCGTACTCCCGGCTGATGGACTTCGTTGAAGGCGAGCCGGACTCCCTGCTCGCTGTAGAGTTCGTCGGCGACACCGAGGCTGAAGTCGCAGCCCGCATCGACCGGCTGGAGCAGCGCTTCGCAAGAAGCGGCCTCGGCTACGCCGTAGTGAGAATGATGAGCCCGCGCGATCAGGCGCGAGTCTGGGACGTCCGCAAGGCGGGCCTCGGTCTGATGATGAACGTTCCGGGCGAGGCCAAGCCGCTGGCCTTCGTCGAAGACACCGCCGTGGCGCCGGAGGTGCTGCCTGAGTACGTACGCCGCTTCGACGAAATAGTCCGCGACCACAACACGGAGGCTGGATATTACGGACACGCAAGCGTCGGATGCCTTCACATACGGCCCCTGGTGGACCTGAAGCTGCAGGAAGGCGTCGACCGCATGGTCTCCATCGCCACCGCCGTCAGCGACCTCGTCCTTGAGTTCGGCGGCGCGATGAGCGCGGAGCACGGCGATGGCCTCGTACGCAGTGTCTGGAACGAGAAGATGTTCGGTCCGCAGCTCTACGAGGCCTTCAGGGAGGTCAAGCGGATCTTCGACCCGGACGGCATCATGAACCCGGGCAAGATCGTCGATCCCCCATCGATGACTGAGAACCTACGCATCTCGCCCGCTTACAAGCCTCTTCACGTGCCGACAGGGCTAAACTTCGGAACTGAGAACGGCTTCGCCGGCGCCATTGAGCGCTGCAACGGGCAGGGTGCTTGCCGCAAGCTCTCCAGCGGCTCGATGTGCCCGTCATACATGGCGACCATGGAGGAAGAGCACTCCACGCGGGGAAGGGCCAACGCGCTCAGGGCCGTGATTTCCGGCGGCCTGCCTCCCGATGCGCTGACAAGCCGCAGGCTGTATGACGTCCTTGACCTGTGTCTGGAGTGCAAGGCCTGCAAGGCCGAATGCCCATCGAACGTGGACATGGCCAAGCTGAAGTACGAGTTCCTCCATCAGTACCGCAAGGCCAACGGCCTTTCCCTCAAGGCCCGGATGATCGGCAATGTCTCCGGCATGAACAGAGCCGGGTCGCGCCTGTCCCCGCTGTCCAACATGGCACTGCGCTCCTCCACCTTCAGGCGGATTATGGAGAAGGCGACGGGAATCGATCGCCGCAGGCACATGCCTGAATTCACCCGCCAGACCTTCCGCCAATGGTTTCGCTCGCGAAAGTCGCCGGGAGGGTCGGAGGCTCTAGGCACTGTGGCGCTGTTCGCGGACACCTTCACCGATTACAACCACCCGGAGATCGGGCGCGCCGCCGTAGTTGTCCTCGAACGCCTCGGATACCGGGTGGTCGTCCCGGACACAGTCTGCTGCGGCAGGCCGATGCTCTCCGCTGGGATGTTGGAGGAAGCCAAAGAGAACGCTATGCAGAACGTAGAGACGCTATATCCACACGCCGCTGAGGGCGCCCGGATAGTCGGCCTGGAGCCGAGTTGCACCCTGGCCGTCTCAGACGATTACAGGGACCTGCTTGGCGATACCCGTGAGGTCGATCTCGTTCGCGGCAACGTTGTATCTTTCGATCGTCTGGTAGACGAGGCGCTCTCGAACGGCTCGACACTGACATTCGCGACCCCTCCCGGTGACGTCAGGTTCTTCGGACACTGTCACCAGAAGGCTCTTACAGGGACCGGAAGCTCCTTGAACGTCCTGAAGCTTCTGAGTGGCGAGCGTGTAACGGAAATCGACGCTGGATGTTGCGGTATGGCGGGCTCGTTCGGAATGACCGTGCACCGTTACGATCTGTCCATGCGCATCGGAGAAGACCGGCTCTTCCCAGCGGTCAGGCGGTCGCCGACTGACTCGGTTATCGTAAGCGACGGCGTCTCCTGCCGTGCCCAAATTCTGGATGGGACCGGACGTGAAGCCAGACACCTTGCCCAGGTCCTGGAAGCGTCTCTTTGAAATCTTTCGTGTATTCTCGCATCAAGCTACTATTGTCCGGCGGCCGGGCCGCGTGATCGCCCGGCGGTGAAGGGAGCAGTGATCAGCCTATGAGGATCGGCGTACCCAAAGAAGTAAAGGCCGACGAACGTCGGATTTCACTGACTCCCGACAAGGTTGACCTCCTTGTCCGGCGAGGGCACAGCGTCGCGGTCGAGACCGGCGCGGGAGTCGGCTCAGGCTTTGAGGACGAGAAGTTCGAGTCCGTGGGTGCCGACATTGTCGGCAGTCCACAGGCGATCTTCGAAGACTCCGAGCTGGTGGTTAAAGTCAAGGAGATGCAGCCTGAAGAGTACGAACTGCTCAACCAGGACGCAATGCTGTTCACCTATCTTCACCTTGCGGCCGAGCCCGACCTTGCGCGGGCCCTGGTAGCTTCGAAGACAACCAGCATCGCGTACGAGACGATCCAGGACCCTGACGGAAGCCTGCCCTTGCTGTATCCCATGAGTGAGATAGCCGGCAAGCTCGCGGCGCTCACCGCTGGCACGCTCGTACAGAGCCATTGGGGCGGTCCGGGAAAGCTGATGAGCCACGTGCCGGGAATTGAGCCGTGCCGCGTGGCGATTGTTGGCGGTGGCACCGTGGGACTTAACGCGGCGCTCGTTGCAAGTGCGATGGGCTCTGAGGTGACGATCGCTGACATAAACCTCGGCCGGCTCAGATACATCGACGCGCTCTCAGACGGCAGAATCAAGACAACGTTTTCGAGCCCGGCAAATCTCGCCGATATCCTGGCGTCCTCAGACGTCGTCATCGGCGCGGTTCTGCTGCCCGGCGCCTCTGCCCCTAAGGTCGTCGAACGTGACATGATCGCCAACATGGCGGAAAGGGCCGTGGTAATTGACGTGGCCATCGACCACGGCGGCTCCGTCGAGGGAATACGGCCCACAAGCCACAGCGATCCTACGTACATAGAGGATGGTGTCGTTCACTATGCCGTCCCAAATATGCCGGGGATTGTGCCGGTCACATCCAGCATGTCCCTGTCCAACGCCACATTACCGTATGTGCTGGTGATCGCGGACAGCGGTATTGAAGACCTCATTCATACTCGCCGGGACATAGCCATGGGCATCAACACCATGGGGGGCCACGTTACTTACAAAGCCGTAGCTGAGGCAGTTGAACTGCCTTACACCCCGCTGGAAGAAGCCGTGACGGCATAGAGGCGTCTGTCAATCTTCCAGGTCGTCTTCTAGTGCTCCGGGCGGCACGAGCCTGTCTATGCTGACCGCTTTGTTTCCTCGTGTGTACCGGAGGCGGAGGCGCTCCCCCACCTCTAGGGCGCCGTAGGTGTAAGGGTCCACCTCCACTCGGTTGCCGCCGCAGCGTATCCAGCACCTGCCGTCATCGTCCCGCGACTTGTCCGTGAGCGGCCCCTCGAATATGTGATAGGGAGGTACCGCGTCGACCAGCGAAGCCACAGACGTTCGAATACGCATCGCAACCGACCCCAGCAATCGTAAGGGGTTCATGTTAGAGGGTAGGCAGCACTAGTCCGCCGGTTGGTATGCGGCGCGGGTACTCCAACGCGGGCCTTATGGACGTGAACAATTGCATGTGAGTGCTTGCGCTTGGACATGCCGGCTAAGCGGGGAAGCGATTGTAGCCCCGCGGCCGATTCACTTGCCACCGTGGCTTGAGGAGAGGTCAGATCACCCTCTCGAGGGCCTCCGCTACTTCTTCGAACGTTGCGAATGCCTCGAACCGGTCCGCTACTTCACCCTTGCCGTCGATCACGAACGTCCACTCGATGCTCGGTAGACCCCACTCCGCGACAACCGGCGATATCTTGGCTACCGAGAGGTCTCCCTGTATCTCTTGTGGATTGTCATAGATGTCAACGTGTACGAAGTGAGCCCGGCCCCGGTAACTGTCCTTGAGTTCCTGCAGGACCTCTACCTGCGGCCCGCAGACGGCATTGACGCAGAACGCAGGACTTGCGAACACGACCACCGTGGGAAGTCCGCTTTCGATGGCGTCGGCGATCGTGATCGCATACAGGTCTGGGTCTATGAGCGACCCGGTGGTTAGCTCTTCGATGCTGTCGACTTCAGACCCTAGCCGGTTCCGGCTCTTGACGGCCGGCTCCCCGACGTTTGGCGCTCGAGTTCGTTCGGCGACTTCAAACGTTAGGGATGCCGATCTGGGTCCGCCGTCGCCCTCGATCTCAGCCGTCAGCTCCCACATGCCGGGCTTGGCAAACTCTGCGGTGCCCGTGTAAAGGCCCCGGCTCGTGTAAGGCCACTGGCGAAAGACGGCAGATGTCTTGAGTGTCTGGTCGGGTTGGTCTTCCTGGTGTCGTAGAATGAACGTTGCCGTCGGCTCCGTAATAGGCCCTTCCCTTGAAACCAGGGCGATCCCAAGGCGATTGCTGCCCACGCCGAGATCAGCCGTACCAAGGATGGCCCTGACGCCGCTCTCGGAAAACTCACCCTCGATGAGCGTCTCGCCTTCAGGCTTTAGCAGCTCAGCGTCAAAAGAAGCCTGCCTTCCGTTGGACGGACTATCTTCGCTCGTCACGCATGCGAAGCCGATTGCCCCCGCCGCGAGCGCCGTGAAGAGGAGGACGGCAGTCTTCATGTCGCTTGCCTTATGAGCCCGCTGTAGGTTTGTAGGCCCCGAACGTAAAGGCATACAGCTCGAAGTCATCCGAGTTGGAGCTTAGCCTTAGCTCGCGTCCGCTGAAGATGTTTGAGTCGATCACGTTGTACATCCTCGATGTGTCGACCCGTACGTAGCTGTTGCCTTCTTCGTCATACAGTACGTCGATGCCCGCCGCTTCTTCGTCGATCGGAACTCCGTCCAGCGTGACTCGCACGTCATATGGCTCAGCCAGGTCTTCTACCGACATCACGACGTTGACCTCTCGGGCGTAGTACTTGATCTGGATGTAGTCCTCGAAGGCCTCTGTCTGCCTGGCGTGAAGAAGGCTCTCCAGGCCGTTGTGCCATAACCCTTGGATGTACAGGAAGTGGTTGCTGTGATCGCCGGGATCTGCGAATTCAACTACCTGCTCCGCCCCTTGATAGAACTCCTGCTGCAAAATGTATGGAGCGTCCCCGTTGTACAGCGCCGAATAGCTGCGGCCCGCGCCCGCATACAACTCGCGGGTCAGCCCTTGCATGTGGTCCGCTGGGTACGCGCTTGGGTCGCGTTCCGGGGCCTCTGGAGATACCAGTCCCACACCGGGGTCGGAGCCGGTTTCGGCTAGGAGCTTCTTGATCATCTCTTCAGTCTGTTGGTACGCGCCCTCGCCGAAGTGCGTATACCTGATGACGCCGTCCTTGTCGATCAGATACTTGGCGGGCCAGTATCTGTTGTTGAAAGCCCTCCAGGTCAGGTAATCGTTGTCTTGGATCACAGGGTACTCGAGACCGAACTCGGCCGTGGCCTCCTCCACGTTCGCTTTGACCTTCTCGAACTCGAACTCGGGCGTATGTACGCCGATGATCCGAAGACCGTCATCCGCGTATGACTCGTGCCAGGCCTTCAGATAGGGCAGCGTCCGAATGCAGTTGATGCAGGTGTAAGTCCAGAAATCGATCAGCACGACTTGCCCGCGGCTGCCGGCCAGTGAAAGCGGGGTGGAGTTGATCCAACCGCCCGGGTCGGACTTGATTTCGGGTGCCGGAGAACCGACTCCGAAGCTGGTGGGCGTGGTTGGCGACGTGCTTGCCGTCTCCTGCTCGGTTTCAGTCTCTTCCTCAGCGCCCGTCGTTGCTTCAGCCTCGGATACGTCGTCAACGTCGGTGGTTATGGACGATTCAGCGTCTTGGCCTGAGCTCTCTTCAACCGTGGTTGTCGTTTCGGATTCGCTTGCCGGCTCGGTGCCCCCGCATCCGGCAATGACCAGCACTGACGCCAGTGCCAGGCCAATGACAACGACGGCTAACTTCTGGATCGGCATCTGGACCTCCGGTCTCTGCACGCAGCCGAGTTTCGCTGCGGATACTATCAGGGTTTAGGTTGCTGCTGCCGCGTCCACAGACTCCGCGTCGGCGGTTGCTTTCGCGGCCGGCCTTCTGCGGAGCGAAGGTCAATAACGCCGTTCGGCGCATGTGATGGGCCTTTAGTAAAGGAGTCCGGCAGAAACGCCGGACTCCTTCACAGACCCCCACATCCTCCACCTGGTGCACCATCCTCCGGCGGGTCTTGCTCCCAGCCTCCTCTCGGTGTGCACCCTCGTTTGTTTGTTACGTCCGCATATTGTGCGTTGGATTCCCACTGACGAATCTGGCGTGCGTCCATCGCCTTGTGAATCGGCCCCCCATCGCTAACAGGTACGGTTGATAGGCGCCTCGAATCGTTTACAGAGGCGGCTCCAGAGCCCAATGAAGGGCCGGGAAAAACGGCTGAAGAACTCCCTCTCAACGCTCATGTGCAACTAGAATGCAGTGGCAATTGCCGGCATCGTACCCCGCCCGGAAAGCCGCGTTGCGGTGTATATGCTGTGGTAATCTACAACTGAGGCAGGCTCTCAGGAAAGACGCGCTATTGCTCATTGTCCTCACTTGACGCAGTAATATGAGCTTCTTGCTGGACAGATGGCGGCGTATCGGTGCCCGGCTGTACTTGGCATTGGGCTTCGCTGTCTTTCTGACGCTCATCTCGGGCGGCACCGCCGTCTACTACTTCGAGCAAAGCGGCAACCTCAACTATGACCTCGAGTCCGAGTCCGTGCCGGCGCTCGAGGCATCCTGGACGGTCGCACGGGAGGTGGAGCGCCTGCGTACGCTGGGAATCGGGCTCATGACCGGAACTGAGTCTGGCTCACAGGATGCGGTCGCCTCGTCCGTTGATTCATCCCTGCAGGACTTGAGGGCAGCTCTGGATGAAGCTGGCAGGGTTCCGGTTCTTCGACCCCGCGCCCAGGCTGTCAACGACTCGGCCCAGGATTTGGCTGAGATCATCGACAACCTCTCCGCAATCCGGGCCGCGCTCAATGAAGTAAGCGTTTCTGCCGCTGACCATAGGCTTCGGCTGGCAACCGTCTCGGCCGTCGAAGGTGAATCGGCGGCGGCCGTGTCTGTCCTCCAACAGATGCTCCAGACAAACGACCGCGCCGCCCTCCAGACGCTCTGGGATGAGTTCTCCATCCTCTACGCCCTCGGGATCGATCCCGAGGTGCAGGCCCTGGGTGAAGGTCAGGGTGTGTACTTCATCCGCGGACGCCAGCTGGACTTGGAAGCGAGTTTCGCGGAACTGTCTGCGGACTTCGATCTGTCCGGAGCGGCATTGGAAAGCGCCGTTGTCGGCCTGCTGGACGCTGCACGCTCGCACTCCTCGGAGACACTCGGCTTGGCGGTCAGCAGCTTCGACGAGGGCCGGACCTTGCTGACTGCAATCAGTGTAATCAGCGTGATTGCGGCCGTGCTCGCGGCCTGGCTGTGGGTCGGAAACGGCATGGTCCGGCGGCTCTCACGCATGTCTCAACGAATGCGTGGCATGGCCGACGGCGACTTGGAGACGCCGGTTCCTGAGGTCGGTCGCGATGAGATTGGAGAACTCGCCGCCGCCCTGGAGGTGTTCAGGCAGCAGGCGTTGGAAGTCCAGCGCTTGAACCTTGTCGAGAAGCTGAACGAGGAGCTGCGGGAGACGAACGCCGAACTGCAGCGCACTCAGGCGCGGCTGGTCGCTCAGGAGAAGCTGGCCGCGCTCGGCGAACTCGTGTCCGGAGTGGCGCACGAGATCAGCAACCCGCTGAACTTCGTAAACAACTTCTCGGAGGGCTCCCTCGATCTGTACAAAGAGCTTAGCGACATGCTTGAGAACTATCGGACCCAGATGTCAGCGGAAGACTCAGCCTTGTTTGACGACATTACGCAGGAGATGACCGGAAGCCTGAACCGCGTTCTTACCAATGGCGGGCGCGCGCTGGCCATAGTGGAGCGGATGCGCGGCTTGGGCGTAGTGGGCGGCGATCCTGTGTTGACTAACATCAACGATGTGCTGCGCGACGCCGTGCATACTGGCTGCAGGACATTCAGCGCAGAATGGCAGGACTTCACTACAAGACAGGACTTCGACCTTGACTCATCGATACCAGAGATGCTGCTGGTAGAAGGCGACATCGGTGAGGCCATACTGAACCTCGTGTCCAACGCCTGCTTTGCCATGCGCTCGAAACTGCAGACCTCGGACACTGATTATGAGCCGGTGCTGTCCGTTTCGACAGAGCGAGTTGGCGATCAAGTAGAGATTCGGATTCGCGACAATGGCCCGGGTATGGCGGAAGACGTAGTAGGCCAGATCTTCAACCCATTCTTCTCAACTCGCGACGGAGCTTACGGTGCCGGACTTGGCCTGCCCATTGCCGCAGATGTCGCCAGGAGGTTTGGTGGGGATCTCTCCGTGGACACCAAGTTCGGTGGGTACGCCGAGTTCACAATGACGCTGCCCATGACGGCTGCCGCGCCTCAAGAGGAGGCCTCGGTCACTTAAATCGCGCTGAGGCCGCCGGCTCATCGCACCGTCTTCAAGCGCTGCCTCACTCCTTCCTGAGTATCAGGTAGGTGAACGCCGCGAACGCAAAGGCGCTGGCTATCGCCTGGATGATGATCAGCGTGGCCCTGCGTCGCGGCGAGGATGCGATCCCCCCTAGCGTTTCGCGGACGCGTGTGATCGGCTCTCCGATTACTGGAATCGCGGGCTGCTCCAGTTCCCTCAACTGGACCTCCTCTTCCTGTTCCTCAGCCTCTGGCGTCGCGATCGGAGCCACCGGTGTCGGCGTCGCCATCGCCGTAGGTGTGGGAGTGGGCGTCGGCTCCGGCGTGGGCGGAGGAATCGGAGTTGGCACGGGCGTCGGCTCCGGCGTAGGTGTGGGAGTAGGAGTCGGCTCCGGCGTGGGCGTAGGAGTGGGCGTCGGTTCCGGAGTGGGAGTGGGAGTCGGCTCCGGCGTGGGTGTGGGAATGGGTGTCGGTTCAGGAGTAGGCATGGGCGTAGGAGTAGGCGTAGGCAATGGAGTCGGCTTGGGCGTGGGTCTCGGAGTCGGCCGGGGCGTGGGCTCGGGTGTTGGTCTTGGGGTTGGCGTAGCCGTCGGCGTTGGGGTGGGCGTGGGAGTAGGTGTAGTTGTGGCTACGGGTGTAGGCGTGGGAGTAGGTGTCGGCGTGGGAGTTGGGTCTGGCGGCGGCGGCTCGGGCGTGGGCTCGGGTGTTGGTTCTGGAGTTGGCTCGGGCTCCGGCTCCGGTTCGGGCTCAGGCTGGGGCGTCGTATCCTCGTGGCCCTTGTCCAACACCCGGACGGTTACTTGCGATGGACTTCCTACTCTGTACCCGCACTCCTCTTGGTCAAAGAATGGATTGACTTCAATTCTGATCGTCCGGCCGCTCGTGGACTCTCCATCATCTTCCACATAGAGATGAGAAGCGGTACGTGTCTGTTGGCCGGCACGGAACGTAAAAGCATGCCACTCATAGTCCCCTTGCCACGAGTCAAAGAAAATGACCCCGCCATCGATCTTCTGGCACTCGCCCTGCCCACCCGTAAGCGCCTCGCTGATCTTCACAGTGACGATCAGCCGGTCTCCCTCGCGCACCGTCCGAGGCTCCACTCTGGCGATGCTTACCGTGGGAACTTCCTGAGCCTCTGCGCCATGGTCTGACTGTAGCGTGAAGACGACGAATACCGCGAACAATGCAAGAACGACACGCTTGCAAAGGAGGCCATTGAGGGAATGCAGGAACAGCATTGGGAGGCCCTTGCCGCTTCTCTTCAAATCAACGCATATACGCCCGGCGCTCCATGGGACGCTTCACCGGGCAATTCAGTGACCAGGAAGTCCGATGCTACAGCCCATTCCTTAAGTCTTACTAGTAACTGACAAGGCTCGTACAAGCCTGATTGGTCCTTCGGACTGCCATCCCATGCCTGCAGGATACTAAGTATCAGAGCAAATGTGCATGACGAAACCCATTGGGCGCCCGCTCTTGCTGGCCCGGGACACCTTCGCCGCCTGCACCGGACGCCCCACTCCTGCATCTCCCACAGCGCTGTAGTTTCGGTGCGATGATTAACCTGCTCTGGTAAAGTGAAGCTGCGGTATCCCATTTCCCAACTGCACCCAACTCATCGATTGCCAAAGGAGCGCGGTGGTATGGATCTGGTCTTGACCGGCGGCAACGTACTCACGCTGGACGGCAGAAGCGCTCGCGCCCAGGCCATCGCTATCGAGGACGGCAGGATCAGGGCAGTCGGCGCTTCGGCGGAGATCTCCGCAATGATTGGCCCCGGCACCCAGGTGACGCACTTGGCCGGCCGTACAGTCATCCCCGGCTTTGTCGATCCGCACACCCACTTCAGCGTTACCACCCTCGAACCGGTCGCCGTTGACTGCAGCGTCCCTCCTCACGAGAACGTGAACAGCATCCTCGATGCGATCGCCGCGGCGGCCTCGGCCGCACCGCACGGGCAGTGGATAAGGGGCTGGGGCATGTCGACATCCCGCATGGAGGGCGGCGTGCGTCTACACCGCACCGCACTTGACGAAGTCGCGCCCGACAATCCCGTGTGCATCATGGACAGCTCCTGCCACTCCTGCTACGCCAACTCGGCAGCGCTGAGACTCGCGGGAATCGACCGTGACACGCCCGATCCGTCGCACGGCCAGATCCTGCGCGGCGATGACGGCGAGCCCAACGGCACCTTGTGGGAAGGCGCCATGGACGGCGTCTACAATCTCTCCCTCCGCGCGCACCTTGACCACTTCGGAGACTCCATAGCGGACCTCGTTGACCTCAACGCCCGTCGGCACGCCGCGCTCGGCATCACCTCCGTCGGCGACGCGTGCGTTGTACCCGAAGCCGCCGAGCTGTATCGCCGCGCCAACGCCGCCCGCAAGCTCCCGATAACGATGCACCAGCTAATCGCGGGCGATGGATTCTTCGCCGCGCCGGAGGCCACGAGCAGGGGCGAGCGCGTCCCCGATACATCCGACCGTCTGAGGGCGGGCACCATGAAGGTCTTCATGGACCCGGTCTTCCCAAGCGCCGCCAGGCTCAAGTTCTCGCCGGACGGACACGTCGAGCACACAGGCGTCCGATACTACACGCAGGAAGAAGCAGACGAGTTGGTGCTGAACGCCCACAAGCGGGGCATGCAGGTGGCGATCCACGCGTTGGGCGCATGGGCCGTAGAGCAGGCCCTGAACTCATTCGAGCGGGCGATCAGGGAGCACCCGGTCGAGGAGCCCAGGTTCCGCATAGAGCACGGAGGCTCGCCCACGCTCGAGCAGGTCAAGCGCGAGGCGTCGCTCGGTGTGATCGCGTCGTTGCAGCCGTCCTTCTTGTGGGGCATGAACGCGTCTTACCTTGATCGCATAGAGGAAGACGGCGACCAGATCCTGGTCTACCCCTTGAGGACGATGTTGTCGGAGGGCGTAACCGTCGCCGCAAGCTCAGACAACCCCTGCGCCGATCTCAACCCTCTGTTCGGGCTCTACTCCCTCGTCACCCGCAAGACACGCTCTCTGGACACGCCCGTCGTGCCCGACGAGGCCGTGACCGCCGAAGAGGGTCTGCGCATGTACACGCTCGGCGGGGCATACGCCATGAACCGTGACCACGAAATCGGCTCGCTGGAGGTTGGGAAGAGGGCGGACATGGCCGTGCTGAGCCAGGATCCCACGGCCGTGAGCCCGGACTCGATCAAGGACATCGTGGTTGAGCAAACATACGTCGACGGCCAGTCCGTCTACGCTCGCTAGGGCCGCGGCTCTACGAGCCGGCGGAAGGCCCGAAGCTTCATTTCCTGTGACAAGTGCAGATAGTAACCGCAACTAGCCTGCTGAGACGCCGCCTTCGCAGCGAGTGGCGGTTGCTGCTCGCCGTGTTCATTGGCATCGCGGTTGCGGGCACGCTCGTGGCGAGCGCCCCGGTCTATCTCTCCTCGCTCCGTCAGCTGTCGTTCAACACTGCCATCGACCGTGCTTCGCCCGGCTACTTGAGCGTCTACACATACGCTCCATACCTTCCCCTGAACTCCGTCGTGACCACGACGACGGACGACAACGTCAGGCAGGCCTTCGACCACGCCCTAGGCGAGTTGAACGATGGCGTCGAGCGGTACAACCGCCTCGGGCCATACATCGCAGGACTCCCTGACCAACCGCTCCCGGAGTCGTCCTCCGAAGGAGGGCGCGTCTCTGTCGGATTCGTGCAGTACTTCACCGGTCTCGAGAGATACGCGCACGTCTACGAAGGACGCCTTCCGCAGCCTGGACTCTCTCAGGGTCCGCTCGGCCCCAGGATGGAAGCCGTGCTCGGAGAGCGCGTGAGCGACTTCTTCAACATCGGCATCGGCGATGAAGTCGTCGTCGCGACATCCATCTCGGACCCCGTCCGCGTAACTCTCGCAATCACCGGTATTATCCGCGCGGACGAAAGCGCCGATCCGTACTGGCGGCAGAACCTCAACCTGTTCATGTACCCCGCTGCTGAGGAGCAGCCGCTTGAGCGCGGACTTGAAGTGGACGCAGAGGAGCCGCCGGTTGCCGTCTTCGTTACAGAGGACGCCCTAGTCTCGGGACTAGGCGAGTCCTTCCCAGGCTCACTGGTCAACGCGCACTGGTACATGAACATGGACAGGGACGCCCTGAAGCGCCTCTCGGCCGGGGAGGCGGCAGACCGGTTGGATGCCCTTGACGTCAGGCTAGCGGAAACGATGGGCGGGGCCACGCCGCTTACTGGCATCAGGCCGTTGCTTGAAGATCTCGACCGCCGCACATTCTTCTCCTCCGTCCCGCTGCTGC
This sequence comes from Dehalococcoidia bacterium, assembly GCA_965116985.1. Taxonomy (GTDB): domain Bacteria; phylum Chloroflexota; class Dehalococcoidia; order Lucifugimonadales. The sequence continues at coordinate 2,682,621 of OZ220745.1, forward strand.
TGCTCCTCACCATCATGGTGGCCACCGTTCTCTACTACCTCGCGATGATGGTCTCCTATCTGGTGACCAGCAGGACTTCGGACGTCGCGCTGCTGAGGAGCAGGGGCACAAGCACGCTGCAGCTCCTCCGGCTCTTCGCATACGAGGGCGTCACGATGGTCGTCCTGGCCGTCCTTGTATCCCCTCTTGTGGCCATGGGCCTCATTGCGCTTGCTGGCAAGCTGCCATACTTCGAACAGTTTTCAAACGGCGACTTCCTGCCTGTCAGGTTCGAGCTTCTTCCCTTTCTCACAGCCGCGGCCGTTGGCGTCCTCTGCCTTGTCCTGTTCATAGCTCCCGCCGCACTGGGCGCGAGGGCGGGCCTGATCGTTCACAAGTTGCGGGCGTCGCGGCCGCCCACGGTCCCATTCTTCCAGCGGTACTACATCGACGGCGCGTTGCTGATTCTCGGAGGACTCATCTTCTGGGAGTTGCGCTCCCGGGGCCAGCTGATTTCCGGCGGGCTGTTTAGCGGCGTTCAGATCAACGAGGCCATGCTCATCGCCCCCGTCCTCTTCCTGACCGTCGTCGCCCTGCTGTTCATGAGGCTATTCCCGCTGTTCGTCCGCTTCCTCAGCGGCGACTCTCCGGGGCTGACGCACGTTGTCGCCGGCGGAAGCCTCGCCGCAGCTGCAGTTGGTCTGGTCTTCCGGGAGATCAGGGCGGACGCCCCAACAGGCTGGATCGAACCTGTGCTCGTGCTGGCCGCGTTCGGCGCGGCCTACTGGCTCTCGAACCGTACGCAGCGGACGCTGGTGACGCTCGCGGCCCTTGCCGTCCAGGCGCTTCTGGTCGCGCTGTTCCTGTGGATGGAGCCCCCGCGCGAGGGCGATTTCATGCGTGTCCCCACGTTGGTCCTGGCCGCGGTGGTGCCGATGCAGGCTGCCTTCTACTCGCTGCGGCTTGTCTCGAGGGCCGCCCCGGTCTGGGTGTCGATGGCGCTCCTGAACATGGCGCGCAACCCCTCGCAGTACAGCTGGCTCGTCCTCCTGATAGTCATCGTAACCGGCCTTGGAATTCTGGCGACCACCGTTGGAGGTACGCTCGACAGGAGCAGGGAAGAGCAGGCGCTGTACAACGTCGGCGCCGACTTGCGCGTAACAGGCCTGAGACCAGTTCGCCAGTACAGCGTCGACTCTCTCAAAGAGGCATACATGACCATCCCCGGCGTCACGTCCGTATCCGTGGCCATGCGCGGCCGTGGCTCTATCGGCGCGGGGTCGGGCGCCGGACAGTTCGAGTTCCTTGCGTTGGAGTCCTCGGAGTTCCCCTACATTAGCTGGTACAGGGACGACTTCTCCGAGAAGTCGCTGGAGGGCGTCATGCGGGAGCTTCGCAACGGCGGGACCTTGGCGCCGCTCCCGCTGCCTGAAGGCGTGACGCACATTCAGGCGTGGGTAAACCCGGAGGACACCTATCGCGGCGTATACCTGTGGTTCGTCGTCCAGGACCGCTTGGGCAAGATCGCCACGTTCACTGCCGGAGGCCTGGGAGAACCCGGCTGGTCTCTCTTGACAGCCGATGTGACTCGTCGGCTGGAGCCTCCCGTGTCGTTGATTTCGGTCAATCTCTTTGAGCCCGGATACGGCGCGATTGGCACCTCGGGCAGCATTCTGATCGACAGCATCCAGGCAATTGGCCAGGGCGGCGCCGTGCACGTGCTCGAAGACTTTGAGGGCCCGACAAACTGGGTGCCTGTAACCACCACAGATGTCTCCTCAGATCTGCTCAGGTTCACAAGGACAGACTCCGTATCCGGAGCGGCTGCCGCCTCCTTTACCTTCGGCAGAGACACGAACTCCGGCATTCGGGGCTTCTATCGCGGCACCGCCAGGGGCCGCGTGCCGATCGTGGTCAGCTCCTCATTCGTTCAGTCGACAGGGATCAACGTTGGAGACTCGTTCACCATCGAAGTCGCCCAGCGATACATCCCCGTGATCGTCAGGGACAGAGTGAACTACTTCCCCACGCTGAACCCGCGAACAGGCGTCGGCTACATCCTGCTGGACCTGGAGCTGCTGTTACAGCGTCTGAACATGCTCTCCCCGGCAGGCGAAGCCATCCCGAACGAGCTCTTCATTAAGGAAGCTCCCGGCGCGGACTTTGCCGTGAGGAACGTACTGTACTCGCTGGTCCAGACGACCAACCAAGTCAGTGACAGGGAATCGCAGGCCAACGTGTCCACCCTCGATCCTCTTGTGTCCGCCGGCTGGAAGGCCATGGTCGCGCTCTCCGTGGGCATCATCATCTTCACTGCCGGGCTCGGGTACGTCGCGTACCTGCTGTCATTTGCGCACGGCAACCGCAACCAGATGGGCTTCATGCAGGCCATGGGGCTGACCCGCAGGCAGATCTCCGGCCTGATGAGCGTGGAGCATCTGCTGGTCGCCATAGTCGGCCTCGGCCTCGGCACCTGGGCCGGCTATGAGATGAGCAGGATCATGGTCTCGGCCCTCGCGGTCAACAGCGCCGGATATCCCGTGGTGCCACCCTTCATCCTGACCACGAACTGGACGATCATGGCGCCGCTGTACGCCGCGCTTTGCGCCGTGTTCGCCACTGCATTGATCGTGGTCAACCGTGGCATCACGCGTCTGGACCTGTACTCGATTTCGCGGCTGGAGACTGCCTGATGCGCGGAAGCGCTTCCGCAAGCCGGGGACATTGCCATGCCGCTTGACTTCGGCAGGCTGATTTCAGCGTGGCAGCTTGTGCTCAAGCGCGCCCTCGCGCACTGGAGGCTCCTGTCGTCGGTGATCATCGGTGTCCTGATGGCCTCCACCATCATGGGAGGCACCGTCATCTACTTCGACGCGCTCAGAGACCTTGCGCTCGAATCGTCCTTGCGCGGCCTTACGGCAGACGAAACGAACATCGTCTTGAAGGCGGACCGGGGCCCTACGAACTACGACGAGTTCGCGCTCGTTCGGGATATCGTGGACCAGAACGTGGACACGCTCGTTTCGCCCTACGTTGCGGGACGGACAATCGCGTTCAAGTCGTCCACTTTCTACGTCACGGAGTCCGGTGAGGAGTACCTTGCGGGCTCGGACAACTCACGGACGTACTTCGGAGTCATTCAGGGTTTCGAAGACAAGATAGCTCTGCTGCCCGGCGGCAGGATGCCGGCCGGCAGCCGGCCGGCCCCGCGCGGCACGCCTCCCGTGATCGAGGCCATCGTGCCGGCGGACGCCGCCGAAGTCTTCGGGGTCGAAGTGGGCGGGCGGCTGTCCGCCGTCCCGTACTGGGAGTCTGAGACGCCTCACGCGACGGTCGTCATCACAGGTCTGTTCTCCCCACTGGATCCGGACGATGAAGTCTGGCACCTGGACCAGACCGTGCTCAGATCGGCCACAGGGCCGTCCTTCCGCACCATTCCTTTCTACGTCACCGGGCCCGACTTTATGGAAGTGATCGGGGCCTCCTTCAAGGACATGGACAGCACATACGGCTGGCTGCTGAAGGTCGACGCCGAGACCATCGACGCCAATAACGCCGAGGACACGCTGATCGACGTTGAAACGTTGCAGAACAGGCTGCTCCAGAGGCTGAACAGCTTCCGCCAGGTCACGGAACTGGACGTCACATTGGAAGAACACAGCAGGCGGCTCCTGTTCTCCAAGGTCCCGATGTTCGTCGTCTTGGTCCTTATTGCGGTGGTGATCCTCTACTACGTCGTGACCCTGTCCGCCATGCTCGTCGAGGAGCAGCGCGGAGAGGTCGCCCTGCTTCGAAGCAGGGGCGCGGACAGGACGCAGATCCTCGCCGTCTTCGTTCTGGAAGGCGCGACCCTTGCCTTGCTGGCAACACTTGTCGGCCCGCTCCTCGCGGCCGCCGTTATCAGTCTGCTCGGCCTGACGCCGGCCTTCTCCGATCTCAGCGGCGGGTCTTTGCTTCCCGTCTCCATCTCGGCGAACGCCTATCTGATGAGCGGCTTCGGCGGACTGCTAAGCTTCGCCGCGCTGATGATTCCCGCGTACCGTGCCACGCAGATCAGCGTCACCAGGCACAGGCAGGAATCGGCCCGGCCCGCCGAGGCCCCCGCCTTCCAGCGCTACTACGTCGACGTCTTCCTGCTCATAGTTGCCATCCTTCTGTTCCGCCAACTGTCGCAGCAGGGGTCGGTCTTTGCCGTTGAAGTGTTCGGCGAGGTCGCGGTCAATCAGCTCCTGCTCGCCGTCCCCGCCATAATGCTGCTGGCCGCCGCGATGGTGTTGCTGAGGCTCTTCCCGCTCGTAATGACGGTACTCAGCCGGCTGCTCTCAAACTGGCTGCCGGCCGGGCTCATGCTCGGCATGTGGCAGATGGCCCGCAATCCAACGCATTACGCGAGGCTCTCGCTGCTGTTGATTCTCACCGCGGGGCTGGGCATTCTCGCCGCCAGCTTCGGCGGAACGCTGCAGAGAAACTTCGATGAACGAGTCCTGTACTCCACCGGCAGCGACATCCGCCTGCAGAGCGTCACCGCCCCAAGGCGAGGCGTCACCAGGCCGTTCGTGGAGAGCTACCAGGCGATCGAAGGAGTCGAAGGCGTTGTGCCGGCGTACCGCGGAGGCGGCTTCGATCTGACCTCGCTCTTCGGCGCTGGCTACAACATGTTCGCTGTGGACTCGCAGAAGATCGGTCAGGTCGCCTGGTTCCGCGACGACTTCGCCAGCCGGCCCGTGCAGGATCTGCTAGGACTCCTTCCCCACGGACAGTCCCCCGCTGGGCTGCGGCTCCCCGACAAACTGCAGTCCTTGTCAGTAATGGTCAGGTCTGAGCAGCCATACGAGAACGCTCGCCTGCTCGCCAGGATTCGCGACGCCAACGGCCGTCACTTTCCCTTCTTCCTTGGAACGCTGGAGTCAGGCGACTGGCAGCTGATGACCACTGGCTTGGAGACGCAGGACCGCTTCGGTTTTCCCGTCAGGCTTAGGCCTGAGGAGCCGCTTACGCTCGTCTCCCTGTACATCGACCAGGTTCGCTTGACTCAGCCGCTGCCGACAGGCTCGCTGCTCGTGGACTATGTGAGAGCGGTCGGCGCCGACGGCTCCACTGTTCTGGAGGAGTTCGACGGTTCCACCGAGTGGCACGCCTTCCATGCCACGCCCGACTCCGTAGCCGACGCTGTGCGCTACTCGCAGGCATCGAGCGAAGGCAGCGAGAACTCGCTCGTCTTTTCCTGGAGCGAGGGAGACTCGTTCGGCGCCAGGGGCTTCTACGCGGGAGTTCCTATCGAGCCTCTGCCCGTCTTGGCGAGCAAGTCCTTCCTGAATCAGACCGATCACAGCGTGGGCTCCGTACTGACCGCTTCCGTGCGGGGCAGGCGTATTCGCGCCGAGATCGTCGGCGAGTTCGACTTTTTCCCAACGCTGAACACCCTCACGGACCGCTGGCTGATCGCGGACCTTGAGGCCGTCTCGAGGCAGGCCAACCTGGACGGAGGATTCGGCGAAATCTACCCGAACGAGGCGTGGCTCACCCTGTCGCCGGACATCGCCGACCGCCCGGCATTGCGCGAATCACTGCTGGAAGAGCCGTTCGAAGCGAACCTTCTCCACGATCTTGAGCTGAATCAAGGCGCGTCGCAGGCCGACCCGCTTGTGGAGGCCGGCTGGCGGGCCCTCCTCTTCATTGCATTCGCAGCCGTCCTCATCCTGAGTTGCATGGGTTTCCTCGTTCACGCCTACGTCTCATTCCGCAACAGGGCGCTGCAGTTCGCGCTGCTCAGAACGGTCGGCCTCTCCGGTCGTCAGCTTCTCAGCCTCGTGTGGCTGGAGCAGGCCCTAGTTATTGTCGTCGGCTTGGCCCTCGGCTCATGGATGGGCGCAAGGCTTGGCGCCACCGTCATGCCGTTCCTCGGCCACGACGAGCAGGGCGCCCAGGTCCTTCCGCCATTCCAGGTAGACCTGAACTGGACCACGCTGCTATCCACATACGGCGCCATGGGCCTGTTCTTCGCCGTGATAATCGTCGGCGTAATAATCTTCGTCAGAAGAATCTCCCTCCAACGCATCCTACGCCTAGGCGAAATGTAACCCATCCCAAAACTCCGCAAGAGCTCCCGCCCCAAGTCCCTAAATCTCCTCCCAATCCGGTCCCCCCCGTCCCGGCCCCCACTCCGTTCGCCCTGAGCCTGTCGAAGGGCCTTGCCCCGAACACGTCCCGCCCAAAGTCCGCCCCAGCCCTCGCCATCCAACCCGTATGGTTTCAGTCCCCCAATTCCGATAGTTCCTAATCCGCCAAAGCGTAGCCCCCACTCCGCTCGCCCTGAGCCTGTCGAAGGGCCTTACGCAAAACACCTCCCGCCCCAAGTCCGCCCCAGCCCTCGCCTCCCAACCCGTTTGGTTTCAGTCCCCCCAATTCCGTTAGCCTTGGAATCGCGAGAGCGTCGCCACCCATCCTTTCCCCCTGAGCCTGTCGAAGGGCCTTGCCCCGAACACGTCCCGCCCAAAGTCCGCCCCAGCCCTCGCCATCCAACCCGTTTGGTTTCAGCCCCCCAATGCCGATAGCCCCAAATCCGCCAAGGCGTAGCCCCCACTCCGCTCGCCCTGACCGTGTCCTGAGCCTGACGAAGGGGCCTGTCGAAGGGCCTAATGCAAGACACGTTCCGCCCCAAGTCCGGGAGAACATGGCCCCCAACCCGTTCGCCCTGACCGTGTCCTGAGCCTGACGAAGGGGCCTGTCGAAGGGCCTTGCCCCGAACACCTCCCGCCCAAAGTCCGCCCCAGCCCTCGCCATCCAACCCGTTTGGATTCAGTCCCCCCAACCCGTTAGCCCCAAATCCGCCCAACCACCCGTTGCACAAACCCAACAATTGTTTTAAACTCCTCCGAAACGAATGGTCGGCGCAAATGATCTCACAATGCACCGCCGACCCTCAAACCCCGGGGAAAAGCAAATGCGCCGTCGACGCTCACGCCATGGCCGGATCAAGAAGACTATCGACAAGTCGCTGGACTCGCGCCTGCCGCCGTACGACAGCAGCGTGGACCTGCTCCACCGCGAGGTGACGGTCTGCTACGCATACCTGTGCCAGTTTGCCTACGCGTGCAACCAGAAGAGCCGGCGCCCGGCCAAAGTCTTGAAGCGACGCTGCATGAGGTACCTGCCAGAGACCATGAGAGTCGAGCCCTCGCTTTCAGACCACGTCCTGGACATGCTCGCCCTGAGCCGAAACAAGGGCCGTCGCCTCGAGTCGCAAACCGTCGCCCTCCTCGATCGAGTCCGCCCGGACGGCCCCCTCCGCAAAAGACCCGCCTGAATCCGCACGAAAATGCTCATGCGTGGAACCTGATCGAAATCGCCCCCCACTTCCCTTCAGCGAACGACTGTGCTAATATGTGGGCATGAACACCAAACAGCACATCGAACGCACCCTGGTGCAGCATCGGCGCGCGCGCCTCTCCGTGTTGCATGCGCGTTGCATTCGCGTCGTGAAACTGTTGCGTTCAAGTTGCATCGGCGTTGCGGCAGTGCTGCGAGACCACCCCGGACCCAGCTACGAAATGCATCAAAATGCAACGTTATGCAACACATTTACCGTCCGGCCCCGCCTCGCGCCGCCGCCGCACCTTCCGGCATAATACGCGCTGCCAATACGCTCGGGAGACGCCCATGACCACCGAAAAGCTCCAGCGAGAGTCAGACGCTTACGTCGCGATGACGCCGAAATCGAAGGCCATGCAGGCCGAGGCCGTGAAGTACCTGCCGGGCGGAAGCTCGAGGACCACGGCCTACTTCAAGCCGTACCCCTTCTTCGCGGAACGGGGCGAGGGCCACTACGTCTACGATGTCGACGGCAACCGATACCTCGACTTCATGCTGAACGCCACCAGCCTGGTTCTCGGCCACGCCCACCCGGACGTCGTCCGCGTCATCCAGGAGCAGGCCGCGAGCGGCGCCGCCTTCGCCAATCCCACCGAGCACCAGACGACCCTCGCCCGCATGTTGGTCGAGCGTGTGCCCGGTATGGACAGCGTCCGCTTCACCAACTCGGGAACCGAGGGCGCTCTCAACGCCGTTCGCGCCGCCAAGGCATTCACAGGCCGCCACAAGTTCGCCAAGTTCGAAGGCGCGTACCATGGCTCCGGCGAAGAGATGTCGGTCAGCGTATTTCCCGCTCCCGCTGAGGGTGACCCGTTTGCCGTGCACGAGTACCCGGGGATGTCCCCACGCCTGCTGGAGGACGTGATCGTCCTCCCATACCACGATCTGGAGGCTAGCGAGAGGACCATCCGCATCCACGCCGATGACCTTGCCTGTGTCGTCGTCGAGCCGGTCGTGGCGGGCTGGGGCTACATACGCGGCAGCCAGGACTTCCTTGAAGGCCTTCGGGACCTCACCAACGAACTCGGCATCCTCCTGATTTTCGATGAAGTGCAGAGCTTCCGGCTGTCGCAGGGCGGCGCCCAGGCCGAGTACGACGTGGTGCCTGACCTCACCTTCTTCGGCAAGATCATCGGCGGCGGCACGCCCGTCGGAGCCTTCGGCGGCCGGGACGAGATCATGGCGCTCTACGATCCCACACTCCCGGGAACCAAGATCACGCACGGGGGCACATTCAACGCCAACCCCATCACGATGGCTGCCGGCGTGACCGTCCTGGAGCACATGACGCCCGAAGTCTACGATCGCATGAACGCGCTCGGTGAGGACCTGCGTAGACAGCTTCGCGCCGTCTTTGACGAGGCTGAAATCGAGGCTCAGGTCACCGGAGTCGGCTCGTTCTTCGGTATCCACTTCACTGACGAAGAGATTGACGGCTACGGCCCGGTTGCCAGGGCCGACAAGACGATGGGCAGCGCATTCTTCATGGGCCTGGTCAACGAGGGCATTCTCGTTCAGGGCCGATGCCACGGCTCCCTCAGCGCCCTCACCACGCCCGAGGAGGTCACGGCGCTGGTAGATGCCGCCCGAAGAGTCGTTCAGCGAATCAAGTAGCCTGCGCCCTCCGGCGAACCTGCGACGCTAGGAGCCCTCGAATCGGGGCGCCCTCCTCTCGAGAAACGCCGCGCGGCCTTCCCGGTAGTCGGCGCTGTCGAATGCGGCGTACTGGATCGCCTCCTGCTCCGGCGTAAGCTCGGCGATGTCGGTCACGCCGTCCTGGGCTCGCATCATCTCCTTGTGGAGCCGGTGAGACAGTGGCGAAAGCCGCACGATACTGGCAACCAGGTCGTCGACGCATCGCTCCAGTTCGTCCCGCGCCACCACTCGCGTGACTAGCCCGATCCTTTGCGCCTCCGCCGCGTCCACTAGCCTGCCGGTAACCAGTAGGTCCTTGGTGTTGCCATAGCCAATTAGCCTCACGAGCCGTCGCATCTCGTCATAGCTGACTAGGATCCCTAGCCTCGCCACCGGCATCCCGAAGGTGCTGTCTTCGGTGGCAACTCTGATGTCGCAAGCAGCCGCCAGGTCGCAGCCCCCGCCGACGCAATACCCGCGGATCGCCGCCACCGTAGGCTTGCTCAGCCGCTCCACCGCCGCCAGCGCCCCGTCGATCGCCTCCCCGTAAGTCTGCGCTTGCTCGGAGTCGTTTCGCACCTGCTCGAACTCGGAGATATCGGCCCCCGCAGAGAATGCCCTGTCGCCCGCCCCCGAGAACACAACCGCTCGGACCTCGTCATCCTCATGGATGTCCGCCGCCAGAGCCCAAAGCGCGTTCCACCCATCGAGGCCAATGGCGTTCCGCCGCTCAGGCCGGTTGATCGTCACGAATGCGACGCATTCACGACGCTCAACTCCGAACATCCCGTACGTGGTCTTCATCGATGCAGTTGAAGTGGTCTCGCTATCGGGCCGCGGCCGTCTCAGACTCGTGGATCGAACCCGGCAGTCCTTCCCGCAGCAGCTCCACGTGCTGCAGACCAACGCCGCAGCACCCCCCGATGATCTGCGCCCCCATGCCAACCCACTCACGTGCATTCCGCAGGTAGTCGGCCGGTGAGGTCATCTCCACGTACTGCCAGTTTGGTCTGACCCAGTACCCTGAGTTGGCGTATGCCCCGGTCGTTCCTGTCCAGGAGGGCTTGGCAGTTTGCAGTCCGGGCCCGGTGCTCTCGACCTGCGAGTGAAAGACGAGCAGTGCCGAAGGGCCTTCCATCGCTGCGATCTTATCGACAGCCTCCGCGAATGTGATGTCGTCCACCCGCGCAGCCCGTTGGGAGAACGCCTCTCTGTCCCCATAGAGTACTTCCTGGCTGCCGTCCTCGATCATGCAGGTCACGCTTAGCCAGGCGGGCATGTTCGCTTCCGCAGCGAATCGACCCGCCGCCTCAACGCGGTCTATGCTCGTGGCCAGCATCTCAAGAAGCAGCAGGTCGACGCCGGCCTCAACGAGGATGCGGGTCTGCTCTTGGCAGCTCTCTATCACATCTGCTGGGGCGAACTCGGAACCGGCCCCCATCACGGACACCGAGCCGGCAACGTACACGGGACGGTCGGACGGCGTGCTCTCCCTCGCCTCAAGTGCAAGCTCCACGGTCCGCATGTTCCAGTCGCGCGTCCGGGCTTCGAAGCCGCCGTGCTGGATCACGTGCCTGGCAGCCATGTAGGTGTTGGTCGTGATTACGTCCACGCCCGCCCGGATGTAGTCCTCGTGGAGCTGCCTCACGCTTGCGGGATGAGTCTCGTTGGCGCTGGCCGCCCAACAGTGGTAGTCCATCGGCACGCCCATGCGCTGCAGTTCGGTGCCGATTGCCCCATCGAGAATTATGACGTCACCGTCGTCAATTCGAAGCTGGAGATCGGAATAATCTGGCATGGCTCACCCCTTCCGAAGGCCGCGGCTGGAACTTGTGGCGATGTTATCACGGGACGCTGTTTTCCCAGTCCAAATGCCCTCAGAATCGGTATGCCCACTAGCATGGAAACTGCATTGACCTTATCTAGGCCTCTACCTATAATCGCGAACGGTGGGGAAGGGCTGTGTCGGACTTTTGAGAGGCAGAACTGGTTGTCCACTCTGGGAGGCTGGCATGACTGACGAGAAACTCGCATTGATGGGTCACCTGATGCGTCGGGCCGGGTTTGGGGCCACTCGGACGGAGCTTGAAGGACTCACTTCAAAGGCCTACGAAGACGTAGTAGAAGAGCTCCTGCATCCCGAGCGATTCCCCGACGTCGAAGAGGACGTACTCAAGCGCTACTACGCGGCGCTCAACTCGTGGGAACCTCTCTTCACCTGGTGTGGCCGCTGGTTGTACCGCATGATCAACACCAGGCGCCCGCTCGAAGAGAAGATGGCGCTCTTCTGGCACCACGTGTTTGCCACCGGCTACAACAAGAGCGAGCATACTCCAACGCTCGTCACCCAGATAGACTCCTTCCGCCAGAACGGCATGAAGGACATGAAGACGATCCTGATGGATCTGTCTCGCGATCCTGCCATGATCGACTGGCTCGACAACAATGAGAACCATCGAGATGCTCCCAACGAGAATTACGGCAGGGAGCTGCTCGAGTTGTTCTCAATGGGAGTCGGCAATTACACCGAGTACGACATCAAGAACGCCGCCCGAGCCTTCACCGGCTGGACGATGCGGCAGGTCATCCCTCTGTACCCGCACGGCCACCACGTCCCTGAGTTCGTCTACGACGAAGAGGACCATGACGACAGCGAGAAGGAGTTCCTCGGGCGCAAGGGCAGGTTCAACGGCGAAGACATCATTGACATTATCTTGGAAGAGCCGGCAACGGCCCGGTTCATCTGCAGACATCTCTACAACTTCTTCGTAGCCGATGAACCGCAGGTCCCCGCTTGGGAGACCGTGCCTCCGCAGGACCCGGAGGCAATTGAGACCCTCATGAACTCCTTCACGGAGTCGGGCTACTCGATCAAGGCCGTCCTGCGGACGCTGTTCAACTCAGACTTCTTCAAGCAGGCCCGCTACAAGAAGGTGAAGAGTCCAACCGAGTTGGTAGTTGGAATCGTACGCCTGACGGGCGAGCATCGCTTCCCCGAGCCCGGCCTGGTGGACCTGGACACCGCCACGATGGTGATGGGTCAGAGGTTGATGGACCCGCCTACCGTGGAAGGCTGGCATACGGGCAAGGAATGGATCGACGGCGGCACACTGAACGAACGCGTCAACTTCGCGGTCGACAGGGTGGGCGACGTCGAGAAGCCGGGAATCAGAGACATCGTGGACGCCCTGGGTTCGGGTGGCTCGCTTTCGCCCGAGGACGTAGTCGAGGGCTGCCTGGAGCAGCTCGGCGCAATCGACGTAGGGCAGGACACGCGCCAGGCTCTCATGCACAACGCCGCGGCTGGCGGCTCCCTGAGCTTTGACACCGAGGAAGAAAGACAGAAAAGCGTGGAACGCATCCAGAGGACGCTTCAGTTGATCGTGGCGTCCACCGAGTTTCAATTCGCGTAGGGTCTGAAGGATAGCCGCGGCAGGATTGCCCAGGAGGAGATCGATGGCAAAGAACGGCAACGGCAAAGACCCCGTCCTCGTAGTCATTCAGCTTACGGGCGGGAACGACTTCATGAACACCGTCATCCCTTACACCAATCCTGTCTACTACGACGCGAGGGGAACGACGGCGATTCCGGAGGGAGAGTCCCTCCCGATCGACGACACACTGGCGTTCCACCCGTCGGCGGCGCCCTTGAAGGACCTGTACGAGGCGGGCGACGTCGCCGTCATCCAGGGCATCGGCTACCCGAACTCCAGCAGATCGCACTTCCGCGCCATGGACATCTGGCACACCTGCGAGCCCAACGAAGTCGGCACTCAGGGCTGGCTCGGCCGGGCGACTGAGATTCTCGACCCTAATCAGGAGAACGTACTGACCACCGTGAACTTCGGCCGTGGCATGCCGAGGGCGCTGGCCAGCCCCGGAATCCCGATCACATCCGTCGGAGACCTCGACACCTACGGACTGATGTCCGGCATTTCCGATGTCGAGCAGCGGACCGAAGCGCTGGACATCTTCAAGCAGATGTACGGCCCTGCAATCGGGTCCGGCCCGGTGGCCGACTACCTTGCCCGCACCGGCTTGGACGTCATCAAGGGCGCCGACGAGATTAAGGTCGCTCCAGACCTGTACGAGTCGACCGTCGAGTACGCAACCAACCCGATCGCTAAGAGCCTACGCGACGTGGCGCGAGTGCACCTGGCGGGCCTGGGCACTCGGATCTTCTACACGCAGCACGGCGGCTACGACGTACACGCCAACGAGAACCCGACCCAGCCCAGGCTGCTCTCCGAGTTGACTGGCGCCATCTCCGACTTCATGCAGGACCTTAGGGAACACGACGCGGCTGACGAAATCGCGATCCTCGTGTTCACCGAGTTCGGCAGGCGTATGAGGGACAACGGTAGCGGTACCGACCACGGCTCCGGCGGCGGGGCGTTCATCATCGGCGAGAAAGTGGAGGGCGGCTTGTACGCCGAGTACCCGTCCCTCGAGCCGAGCGAATGGCTGAACGGCGAAGACCTGAAGCACACCATCGACTTCCGCGGCATTTACGGCACCATGCTCCAGCAGTGGATGGACATCACGCCGAACGAGATCGTTGGCGGAGACTTCGAGCAGATCAACCCGTTCAGGTAAGCGGCGCACTCAGCGAAGGCAAGCGAGGTTTCGACCATGGGCAGACCATACGCATTGCTCAGAGCCGGTTTCCCGTACTTCAAGACCATCGGCATGAGGAGGACCACAAACTTCCCGATGGACTTTGCGAGGTCCTCGGACGGCACCTGCTTCATTCTGGGCAGGGGACAGGCCGCCAGTGAGATTCGTAGGCTCTCGTGGGAAGATGACAACCTGGGCGCGATATCCGGCCTCGGCACGGATGAGGGAAAGATCTACTGGCCGGCCAGCATGGTAATCGACGATGAGGACGTGATCTTCGTGTCCGACGAAGCAACTCATCGCATCTCGAAGTTCGACGCCGAAGGCGAGTTCATTGAGTGCTGGGGCGAGCATGGCAGTGGTGAGGGTTCGCTGGACCGCCCGGCAGGCCTCGCCCTGGACGCCGATCAGAACCTATACGTCGCGGACGGTCTGAACCATCGCATCCAGCTTTTCACCCGGGGCGGCGAGTACATCAGGTCCTTTGGGGAGCAGGGCAGCGGTCCGGGCCAGTTTGACATGCCGTGGGGTGTGACCGTCGACGAAGAGGGTTACGTCTACGTGGCTGACTGGCGCAACGACCGGATCGTTAAGCTGACCCCTGAAGGCGACCCTGTGATGTGCATCGGGAAGTCCGGCTCCGAGGACGGCCAGTTCAACAGACCTGCTGGCGTAGCGGTGGATGCGCACGGTGACATCTACGTAGCCGACTGGGGCAACGACCGCGTCCAGTTGTTCGACCAGACCGGCAGATTCGTGGAGAAGTTCATCGGCGATGCCACGCTTTCCAGGTCCGGCGTCTCATACATGATGACGAACGCCAAGCCAATGCGTCTCAGGGAGATGGCTCGGCTGGAAGAGCAGAAGCGCTTCGGTAGCCCTACGTCCGTGTACGTGGACGATGACTTCCATATGTTCGTGACGGACTATGCCAGGTATCGGGTGCAGATCTACAAGAAGGAAGCGTACCCGCTCACAGAGGCGGAGATCATCCCGCCTCTGAACGCCCCGACCCTTCAGACCACCTGACCCGTAGCTGGGCTTTAAGTCCGGGCATCCTCCCTCCGAGGTGTGGTTCGACGCCCAATTTGGTGGGTCGAACAGCCCCGTCACGGCCCCCTCTCATATATAATTCGGGGCGCATCTGCGGATGCTTGGGCACGTTCCATGTGCCCTGACTCAAGCCTGAATTCTTCGGGGACAACCATGGCTCAGTTCGAGAATCTCAGCGTGTTCAGCGGCAACGCCCATCCCGAGTTGGCCGGCGATATCTGCGGCTATCTTGGGATGACGCTCGGGAAGTGCGACGTCTCCAAGTTTGCGAACGACAACACGTTCGTCAGGATCATGGAAAACGTCAGAGAGCGGGACGTCTTCCTCGTCCAGCCGTCCGCCGTGCCCGTCGATCAGAACATCATGGAACTGCTCATCATGATCGACGCCGCCAAGCGTGCGTCCGCCGGGCGCATCACGGCCGTTGTTCCCTTCTATCCATACGGCCGTTCAGACAAGAAGGACCAGCCTCGCGTCCCGATAACCGCTCGGCTGGTGGCTAACCTCATAACGACCGCCGGCGCCGACCGCTTGCTGACGATTGACCTCCACGCCGGACAGATCCAGGGCTTCTTTAACATCCCGGTCGATGAGTTGACCGCCGTGAGGCTGCTCTCGCGCTACTTCCAGGACAAGGGACTCGACGATCTCGTGGTCGTCGCGCCGGACGTGGGCGGGACCAGGCTGGCGAGGGAGTTCGCCGACCATCTGAACGCGCCCATTGCCATCGTGGAGAAGCAGCGCTTCGGCAACGACGACAGGTCCAGAGCGCGCAACCTGATCGGTGACGTAGACGGGCGTCCGGCCCTCATCGTTGACGATGAGATCGTCACCGGCGGCACGGTAATCAACACCATGGAAGTGCTGCGGGCGCGCGGTGCCGAGGCAGTCTACTGCGCGGGCACGCACCCCGTGCTTTGCGGTGACGCGGCAGACAATCTGAGGTGCCTGGATGAGGTCGTCGTAACCGATACGCTGGCGCTGGCCGATGAGCAGCGCTTCGAAAACCTTACCGTTCTCTCAGTGGCGTCGCTGCTAGGCGAAGCGATCCACCGCATCCACAGCGGCCTGTCTGTAGGAGCGATGTTCGAGAAATAGGCCCCTGGCCTACGCCTTCAGGTACTTCTCGAACCACCGCAGGATGTGATTGAGTCGGCTGATCCTTCGGTCGGTGCGTCCTCCTCGAGAGAGACCGTGCGACTCCTCCGGAAAGCGGACCAGTTCGGTATCCACGCCCAGTCGCTTTAGTGCCGTGAAGAGCTGCTCGCCCTGAGAAATCGGACACCTCAAGTCGTTCTCGCTGTGAATGATCAGAGTGGGAGTTCGAGCGTTTCCTATGTAGCGCAGCGGTGACTGCCTCCAGTAGCTCTCGAAGTCTTCCCACGGAGGTTTACCGCTGAAGACGTGCTCCCACGTCCAGCCCGTGTCGCTGGTGCCGTAGAAGTCCACCAGGTTCACAACGGAGCGTTGCGTGACCGCCGCCTTGAAGCGGTCCGTGTGTCCAATGATCCAATTGGTCATGAAGCCGCCGTAGCTGCCTCCGGTAACGCCCATTCGGTGTTCGTCGATGTAGGGCAGGTCCTGCACGTAGTCGGCCCAGGCCATCAGGTCTTCATAGTCGGGCCCGCCCCAACGCTCTCGTATTGCGCTTGCGTGGGATTCACCGTAGCCGCGGCCTCCCCGGGGGTTGCAGAAATAGACAACGTAGTCGTGGGCGGCGAGGTACTGGAACTCATGCATGAAGACGTTGCCGTACTGCGCCCAGGGGCCGCCGTGGATCTGCATGATGGACGAGTATTTTCTTGTCGAGTCGAAGCCCGGCGGTTTGAGTATCCAGCCCTGTAGATCGACCCCTGCCGGGCCCGGAAACCACACCTCATCCACTTCGCCGAAATAGAGTCTGCTCAGTAGTTCATCGTTGTGAGAGCTGACACGTCGCTGCGTGCGGATGTCCAGACTAAGCGAGTGGACCTCGCCCGGGCTGCGCTCAGAGACATCCACCCATGCAGCCGTCGATCGGCTTTGGTCGAAGTCGAACTCGCCGGCGATGGCGTCGCGGTCGATGACAGCTTCCAGCTCGCAGTCCAGCGTCACGGAGCAGAGCTGCGTCCGTCCCTTGCTTGTGACCTGAAAGTAGACTCGCTCGGAGTCCGGCGTCCACACTGGTCTGGTGCTTGGTCCGTCTCCGCGTTCGCTGATGGTGTCGTTTCCAATCGACACGTCGAACGCGGCCGTCAGACTTCGGGCGGGCTCTGAGCCGTCCATGGAAGCGAGCCAGAGTTCGGCATTCTTCCACGGGCTGTCGGCGCTCTCCGTGCCAACGTACGCCACCCACCCTCCGCTCGGTGAGACGCTTGGAAGAGCCTTCGGACCGCCGGGGGCTTCAATGCGCTGAATGTCACCGCCGGAAGCAGGTACCGAGAACAGCTCCATCTCGTCGGGCCTGAGGTCCGCCTCGTCGCAGCGGTTGGACACAAAGACGACTCGTTCTCCGTCGGGCGTCCAGCAGGGGCTGTGCTCGTCGTAGTCGTCTCCGCTCGTGAGTTGGCAGAGGGATCCGGTGCTTACTTCTGCGGTCCACAAGTGTTGTCTGCTGTTGGGCCAGAAGCCGACGCCATCCAGACGGTAGTACACTCGCTTGATCCACCGCTCCACCGGGACACTTGCGTTCTCCTCCTCGGAAGCGCCCTCTTCGGTCTCATCCGAGTCCTCCAGGCGAAGCTCGAAGACGATGCGTTCGCCGTTGGGTGACCAGTCGAAGCTGCCAATCTGTCCCTTCAATCTGGTCAGTTTCCTCGCTTCCCCGCCGTCGAACGGAATCAGGTACAGCTGCCTGATTCGTCCGTCTTCCCTGTCCGACAGGAACGCCAGCTGCGAACCGTCAGGGGAGAACTTCGCCCCGCTATCGGTCCAATCGCCCGCGGTGAAAGGGTGGCTGCTCTCACCATCGGTGCTGGCAAGCCAGATGTCCGAGTAGGTCTTCTTGCTGTTCTCGCAAACTCTCCGCACCGTGTATGCGACGTGTCTGCCGTCCGGAGACACGTCGCATCCAGCGACGTTACGGAGACCGTAGAGGTCTTCCCCGCTGGTCCGTCTCAGTTCGTTGTTCATAAGGGACTCCGCTGATTGTTCAACGTACGGCATTATAGAGAGTCGTCCCTGCGCCAACGTGTGGCCGAAGGCGGCTCCGGGCTGCACCTCAATTGGCATTGATATAATCTGGGGGCAGGCTTTGGCTGATGGAAGATCGGCCAGGGAACGGAGAGTCACTTACAGAACCATGTTCAAGAAGCTTGCAAACCTGCTCGGCAACTCCAATGAGCGTGCTGTCAAGCAAGTCCAGGGCAGGGTCGAGGCGATCAACGCCTTGGAGCCCAAGCTCGAGGCGCTTGCGGAAGACCAGCTTCAGGCGAGGACGGACAGGTTCCGCGAAGATCTCGACCGGGGCGCTGACCTTGACGAGATACTTCCCGAAGCCTTCGCTACTGTACGAGAGGCCGCTAAGCGCGCATTGGGACAGCGTCACTACGATGTCCAGCTGATTGGTGGCGCGGTCCTCCATGAAGGGAAGATCGCGGAGATGCGCACCGGTGAGGGGAAGACCCTCGTAGCAACGCTTCCTTCCTACCTGAACGCCCTGACCGGACAGGGCGTCCATGTCGTCACAGTCAATGACTACCTGGCGCGGCGGGATGCCCAGTGGATGGGCGACGTCTATCACATGCTTGGACTGTCGATCGGCGTCCTGCAGAACCAGGACGCATATGTCTTCGACCCGGACCCTCCAAGTCCGAAGCCGGGAATGGAGAAGCTTCGTGCGGCGTCCCGCGAAGAGGCCTACAAGGCCGATATCACTTACGGGACGAACAATGAGTTCGGGTTCGACTACCTGCGGGACAACATGGTCGTGGACCTTCCGAGCAGGGTCCAGAGAGGCCGCGTCTACGCCATAGTTGACGAAGTGGACAACATCCTCATCGATGAGGCCCGGACGCCGCTGATCATAAGCGGGCAGGCGGAGACCCAGCCCCGTGAGTACCAGCGCTTCGCGAAGCTGGCCCTCCAGTTGCGGGACTCTGAGGACTACACCGTCGACGAGAAGCACAAAGCCGTGTCCCTGACCGTTGAGGGTATGGGCAAGCTGGAGCGGATTCTCGGCGTTTCGAATCTGTACGACCCTTCCAACTTCGAACTCGTTCACTTCGTGGAGAACGCAGTCAAGGCGCAGGCCATCTACAAGAGGGACCGCGACTACGTGGTAAGAGACGGTGAAGTGGTGCTCGTGGACGAATTCACCGGCCGGCTCATGCCCGGGCGGCGCGTCTCCGATGGAATGCACCAGGCGATTGAGGCAAAGGAAGGGACCCGGGTCCAGCGCGAAACGACTACCCACGCCACGATTACCCTCCAGAACTACTTCCGGCTGTACGAGAAGCTTGCGGGGATGACCGGCACGGCAGTCACGGAGGCTGAGGAGTTCTTCAAGATCTACAAGCTGGAGGTCGTGGAGATACCCACTCACCGGCCGATGGTCAGGGACGACTCCAACGACCTGATCTACCGCGACCAGAAGGCGAAGTACAAGGCAGTTGTCGAAGACATCAAGAGTCGGCATGAGCGCGGTCAGCCTGTCCTTGTCGGGACTACCGACATCTCGAAGTCTGAGGCGCTCAGCGGGCTTCTGAAGAGGCAGGGCATCCCCCACGAGGTGCTGAATGCCAAGCAGCACGAGCGCGAGGCCAACATCGTCGCGCAGGCCGGCCGGCCGGGCGCGGTCACGGTCGCGACGAATATGGCGGGGCGCGGCACGGACATCATTCTGGGCGGCAGCCAGGACGGACTCGATGAGAGCGCGTGGGCCAAAGAGCACCAGAAAGTGCTGGACGCCGGCGGACTGCACATAGTCGGAACTGAGCGGCACGAGGCCCGCCGCATCGACAATCAGCTCCGAGGCCGGTCGGGCAGGCAGGGCGACCCGGGAAGCTCTCGTTACTACGTTGCGTTGGACGACGATCTTATGAGGCGCTTCGGCGGCGAGCGCATCAGGTCGGTCATGGACTGGGCGGGACTGGAGGATGACGTTCCCATCGAAAACCGCGTCATCAGCAAGTCGCTCGAAAGCGCCCAGGTCAAGGTCGAGGCCCACCACTTCGATATGCGCAAGCACCTGGTGGACTACGACGACGTTGTCAACACTCACAGGGACGTCATCTACAGCGAGCGAGACAAGATTCTTGGCGGCTCGGACCTTGAGAGCAACGTCCGATCCATGGTCGAAAGCGAGATCCAGGGAGTCCTGGACGGCTACCTGAACGACCGGACCCACGAGGACTGGGATGTGGACGGCTTGCTGGCGGAGCTCGAGGCGCTCTTGCCGCTGCCTCCCGATCTTTCCAACGCAGACGAGGTGTTCGATCTGCGGTCTGACGACATCACGAACCGTGTGCACCAGTGGGCCGATGAGTCGTACACGCGGCTGGAGGGCGAGGTCGGCGCCGGGGTCATGAGGTCTATCGAGCGGCACCTTATGCTCAGGATCATCGACGCCCACTGGGTAACCCACCTGACCGCGATGGAGAACCTGCGCCAGGGCATCGGCCTTCACGCGTACGGTCAGCGAGACCCGCTCGTGATGTACAAGAGGGAGGCGCACGAGAAGTTCCAGGACCTCATGGCGCGAATCCAGCGGGATATCGCGCACGCCATCTTCCGCGTCACGGTCGCCCCGGGCGGCCCGGGTCCGAACGGAGTGCAGCGCCTGGGCCCTGCTCCGGCCAGGCCTGCCGCAAGGCGCGCGGCAGTCCCGGTCGGCGGTCCCGCGGCGTCGCGCAAGGTTGGCCGCAACGCTCCGTGCCCCTGCGGAAGCGGCAAGAAGTACAAGCGCTGCCACGGCGGGAACTGATGGTCAAGTGAACAACACTCAGATCGCCGGCGTCTTCGAGGACATTGCCTTTCTTCTGGAGATGGCAGGGGAGAAGGTGTTCCAGATCCGCGCGTACCAGCGCGCCGCCAGAACGATCAGCCACCTGCCGACTGAACTGGACCAGATGCTGCGGGAAGAGCAGGACCTCACTGAGATACCCGGCATTGGGAAGGCGATATCGGACAAGATAGGCGAGCTGATCGACACCGGTGAGCTGGCGTACCTCCAGAACCTCAAGACCAGATTCCCAGACCTCAGCCTTGACCTGCTCAAGGTGCCCGGGCTTGGCCCGAAGACCGTGGCCAGGCTCTACGGGGAGCTTGGCATATCGGACTTGGACGGGCTCAGGGAAGGTATCGAGAGCGGTGCGGTTGCGGCGCTGCCCCGGATGGGGAAGAAGAGCACAGACAACATTCTCCGGCAGATCGAGGCCGCGCGGACAAAGGACCAGAGGACGCCGGTTGGACGGGCGATGCGTGCGGCGGACCGTCTGATCAGCGCGCTCCGGGAAGAATGCCCGAGCCTGACCAGGATCGAGGCGGCCGGAAGCCTCAGGCGATTCGAGGAGACCATCGGCGACATAGACCTGGTGTGCACGGCAGGCGACCACGCCGAAGTTCTTGCGGCTCTTGTCGGCCAGCCCAATGTGCGTGAAGTGCTTGGGCACGGGGGAACGAAGGCGTCGGTCGTGCTCAGCGAGGGCATCCAGGTGGACCTGCGCGTCGTGAAGGAAGGCCACTACGGTGCGCTGCTCCAGTACTTCACCGGCAGTCTGCAGCACAACGTCGAACTCAGAAGCAGGGCGCAGCGTATGGGCCTGTCGCTCAACGAGTACGGACTCACGAACACGGCCACCGGCGAGGTCGAGGAGTTCGCCGCCGAGGAGGAGCTGTACGAGCGGCTGGAGATGGACACTCCTCCCCCGGAGCTGCGCCAGGGCATGTACGAGGTCCAGGCCGCTGCCGAAAGAGCCCTGCCTCGGCTGGTGACGGTGGAGGACGTGAAGGGAGACCTGCACGACCACACAGACTGGAGCGATGGGCGGGACCCGCTGGAGTTGATGCTGGCTGCAGCCGCCGGGCGCGGCCTGGATTATGTGGCCATCACCGACCATTCCGTTGGCAGAGGCATCGCTAACGGCCTGAGCGTCGAACGGCTGAAGATGCAGGCCGCATCGTTGAAGGAGATCCGCGAACGCTTCAACGGCATGCGTGTCCTTCACGGTACGGAGATGGACATACGGGCGGACGGCAGCCTTGACTACGACGACGATGTGCTCGAGGAGTTGGACTGGGTCATAGGCTCGATTCATTCCGGCATGGGCCAGGACGCGGAGACGATGACGCGGCGGATCATCAAGGCCATGCACAACCCTCACGTGACGGTGATCGGCCACCTGAGCACGCGGCTTATCGGCCAGCGTCCTCCCATCGAGGCCGACTATGACGCGATTCTCAGAGCCGCGGCGGAGACCGGTACGGCAATGGAGATCAACGCCTCCCCGGAGCGGCTGGACCTGAAGGACACGCTCGTGTACCGGGCAAGGGAGCTTGGCGTGCCTTTGGTCATCAGCACAGACGCCCACACAACCGAGGCGCTCGACAACACGCGTTTCGGCGTCGCGGTGGCGCGGCGGGGCTGGTGCGAGGCCCGGCACATACTGAACGCGCTGCCTCTCGAAGGCTTTCTCGAGTACTTGGCGACGGCGAAGCCGCAGCGGACGGAATGGTTTGCCCGCAATGCGTGAGACCGTTGCTGGTCCCTGTTCCTCCAGCGCCGAGGCCATCTCTCAGCTTCGTGCAGACGTGCGGGACGGCGTCCACTGGGCTGAGGCGGTCTTTCGGGCGATGGGGCAGTGGGCCAACGCGGAGGAAGAGGCAAATGGCCGGCATTTCAGGTACGTCATTGGAGGCGAGGCGTTCGACAGGACGCTCCTGGCCGAAAGGCTGCTCCAGGAGGTTGCAGGGGAGGTCCCTGAGGGCGAGATCGAGAACTTCACAGTCCGGGGGGACCTGCCTGAAGGAATCGATGAGGACCGGATCCAGAGCTTGCTCGGCGTGGAGAAGTATCGGGGATACCTGAACTTCCACTATGGCGTGACCGTGGAGGAGACGCTGCAGCTGGCGGTGGAGCAGGAGGTCATCAAGCGGTACGCGAGCAACGGCATCCGACGCATTGAAGACCCTGCCGAAGAGGCGTTCGCCAGAATCTACGGCGCCGGCCAGGCGGAACTGGCCGTGAGGTTCAGGCAAGAGGACGCAGGGGAGGGCGGCACGGCTGCGACACTCGACGAAGTGCCCATGACGATGTCGGAGTGCAAGGAGTTCACCTACTGGCTGTTCAAGCTCAGGCTCAGGCGATCTGACAAGCCAAAGATAGCCAGCGACACGAAAAAGGGCCTCGACCAGCTTCAGAGGATGCGCAAGGCAAGCCGCGCCTGACCCCGTCCTGAGCCCGTCGAAGTGGCCCTACGCAAGCCAGCCCTCGCCCCAAGTCCGCCAAAGCGTAGCCCCCAACCCATTCGCCCTGACCCCGTCGAAGGGCCTTGCCCCGAACACCACCCGCCCCCCAAGTCCGCCAAAGCATAGCCCCCAATCCGTTCGCCCTGAGCCTGTCGAAGGGCCTTCCGCAAGCCAACTCTCGGCCCAAGTCCGCCAAAGAGCAGCCCCCAACCCATTCGCCCTGAGCCCGTCGAAGGGGCCTTCCACAAGCCAGCACTCGCCCCAAGTCCGCCAAAGTACCCTTACCCAATCCGTTCGCCCTGAGCCTGTCGAAGGGCCTTACGCAAGCCACCTCTCGCCCCTAATCCGCCAAAGCGTAGCCCCCAATCCGTTCACCCTGAGCCTGTCGAAGGGCCTTACGCCGAGCAGCGTCCGCTAGAAGTCCGCCATCCCTCAGGCGTAGGGGCCGTTCGCGAACGACCCTCCCAGCAGTACCAACCCACGCCACAACCCCGTCATCCCGGCATTCACACGGCAGCGTGAACCCGGGGCCAGCCGGGATCCAGAGGGGCGGGGGCATTTCGCCTATCGAACCACTCGCCTCGATCACAGGAATCCGCACGGAACTGTCATTCTGAACGAAGCGAAGCGGAGTGAAGAATCTAAAGCCGTTGCCCGCAAAACAAGGTTGTTCCCAGACACCAACCCACACACCACAACCCCGCCATCCCCGCACTCCCGCGCCAGCGTGAACCCGAGGGCCAGCCGGAATCCAGAGGGGCGGGGCACCCCACGCCCGCCAACACCCTCCGGCGATAGACCCTGCCACAAACCAGCACTCGCCCCAAGTCCGCCAAAGTGCCCTTACCCAATTCGTTCGCCCTGAGCCCGTCGAAGGGCCTTCCGGCGAGCAGCGTCCGCCAGAAGTCCGCCCGCCACCAACCCCCGCCCTCCAAAGACCACGCGTAGGGGCCGTTCGCGAACGGCCCGCCCAACCACGCGCCACACCGAAGCGTCGACAGGAACCCGTTCGCCCCAAGTCCGCCAAAGTGCCCTTACCCAACCCGTTCGCCCTGAGCCTGTCGAAGGGTCTTCCGGCGAGCAGCGTCCGCCAGAAGTCCGCCCGCCACCAACCCCCGCCCTCCAAAGACCACGCGTAGGGGCCGTTCGCGAACGGCCCGCCCAACCACGCGCCACACCGAAGCATCGACAGGAACCCGTTCGCCCCGTTCGCCAAAGTGCCCTTACCCAACCCGTTCGCCCTGAGCCTGTCGAAGGGCCTTACGCAAGCCACCTCCCGCCCAAAGTCCGCCCCAGCCCCCACAACAGCCGCGCACGGCCCGTTCGCAAACGGCCCACCCACCAACCCCCGCCACACCACAATCCCGCCATCCCCGCACTCCCGCGACAGCGTGAACCCGGGGGTAGCTGGAATCCAGCGGGGCGGGGCACCCCACGCCCATCTACACCTGAGCCCTTCCCTCCAAATCCCACCAACCGCCCTCTTGACACACTAGTTCTCAGTGACTTAAACTAGAACGCATGTATAGCGAAACGCAGTCCATATCACCAATACAGAGCATCGTCCGAGAAGAGACAAAGGACGGCAGACTCATCGTGCGATTCCTCGTCGCCGCAATGCAGGACGAGATTCGCGACGCCAAGCCTCATCACAGGCTCGACGCCGCACGCCAGCTGATCAAGCTCGGCTTCGACGAAGCGAAGGAGTTCGCCAGCATACCCGCGACATCACTAAAGCGTGCAGGGCAGCCGAAGCCCGAGGCCGACACCATCGACACCTCCAACCTCAACCCAGACCTAGCGCTCTTCATACGCGCCGAGACCGACGGAGGCCGCCGGGCCGTACGCTTCCTCGTCGACGTCATGCTCGGATTCATGCCCGGGTTCGGACCGCACCATCGCATAGACGCAGCCAAGGAGCTGCTCCGCCGCGGCTTCGACGAAGCCCCCGACGACCTACCACTCTTTCCCCAGCCTGCCCTGATCTCGTCGAAGGAGTCTGTCCTGAGCCCGTCGAACGAGCCTGTCCTGAGCCTGTCGAAGGAACCTGTCGGACCGCAACAGGCGTCCTCTGACGACTCCCTCGCCGAAGCCGACATCCTCCTCGACTACGAACCCCCGTACGTCAACACATACGGCCACAGCCGAGACGACGGTCTGAACACCCGAGCAGTCTTCAAAGCGTCGGACGCCCTGATGGACGCCGTCGGCAGGCTCCCGCCGCCCGAGAAACCCGGAGCATTCAACCCCGACGAGACGAGCAGCATCATCGTGCACAACGGAACGGAGCACTACTTCAAGGAACACGCGCGCACAGCGGTAGAACTGTCCATCGCCGCGGGCGAAGTCATGGACGCGATCAGGCGCATCCGTGATTCATGCCGGACACCCTCCGCCTTCCTCGCCCAAAATACCAAGAAGGACTCCGACCCCGGGGAAGAACCTGCCGATGACGACGAGAGCCTGTCCCGCCCCCCTCGAGGGAACGCCGACGCTCCCCCCTGATCCCCACGTCCCTGCCGCAGCGTGACCTTCGAACACACGCCGCACATCGGCAAGAAAGCCAGCCCACCCCGCAAACCCGTCATTCCGGTATTCACGCGAAAGCGTGAACCAGGGGCAGCCGGAATCCAGCGGGGCGGGGCACGTCACGCCCGCCAACACCCTCCGGCAACAGAACCCCGCCGCCCTCCCTCAGGCGTAGGGGCCGTTCGCGAACGGCCCGTCCCACCACGCGCCACACCAAAGCGTCGACAGGAACCTGTTCGCCCCCAAATCCGCCAGAGCGTAGCCCCCAATCCGTTCGCCCTGAGCCTGTCGAAGGGCCTGCCGCAAGCCAGCTCCCGCCCCAAGTCCGCCATCCCTCGGGCGTAGGGGCCGTTCGCGAACGGCCCGCCCAACCACGCGCCACACCAAAGCGTCGACAGGAACCCATTCGCCCCCCAAATCCGCCAGAGCGTAGCCTCCAGTCCGTTCGCCCTGAGCCTGTCGAAGGGCCTTACGCAAGCCACCTCTCGCCCCAAGTCCGCCCCAGCGCCCACATCAGGCCGCGCGCATGGGCCTTTCGCGAACGACTCTCCCTCACCAACGCCCGCCCACCCCGCAACCCGTCAATCCCGTCATTCACGCGAAAGCGTGAACCGGGGGTTAGCCGGAATCCAGTGGGGCGGGGTCGTCCGCTACTCCCCCTGAGCCCGTCGAAGAAATGAGGTTAGAGCTAAGACGCGGTGGGAAAGGTGCGCGGACGGAAGCGGCCCAGTCGGAGCGAGTTCGTGACTACCGACACGGAACTGAATGCCATCGCGCCCGCGGCGAGTATGGGATTCAGGAAACCGTGATCGCCGAGAATGGGCGTGAGGGCTTCCGGTACGCCTGGACCGGCGAAGACGGGGTACAGGATGCCCGCGGCGATCGGAATCAGCGCGGCGTTGTAGGCGAATGCCCAGAACACGTTCTGCTTGATCGTGCGCATCGTTGCGCGGCTCAGGGACATCGCCGCGGAGACGTTGGACAGGTCCGCACCGACGAGGGTCACATCGGCCGCCTCCATGGCAACGTCGGTGCCGGCGCCGATAGCGATGCCGACATCGGCCTGGGTCAGGGCCGGCGCGTCGTTGATGCCGTCGCCGACCATTCCCACCGTGCGGCCCTCCGACTGAAGGCCGCGGATCACGGCGACCTTGTCCTCCGGAAGGACTTCAGCAGCCACCTGCTCGATGCCAAGCTGGCCCGCAATGTGTTCCGCGGTTCGCCTGCCGTCGCCCGTGAGCATCACAACGTGCAGCCCTTGGCTTCGCAGAGCGGCGACTGCCTCGGCAGCGCCGGGCCGCAACGTGTCGGCCACCGCGATCAGGCCGAGCGCGACCCCCTCGCAGGCCACAAAGAGCGGGGTCTTGCCGGCGGCGGCCAGGCCGTCGGCGTCCGCCGCGAGGCTCTCGACGGCGATGCCCTGCCCATCCATAAGGGCGCGGTTTCCGATCAGGACCGCTTCCCCGTCAACGGTGGTCCTTATGCCGTGGCCGGGGAGAGCTTCGAAGTCGGACGGCTCCGCCAGCGTCAAACCGCGCGAGCGGGCAGAGTCCAGCAGCGCGACGGCAATCGGATGCTCGGAGCGCTGTTCCGCGGAGGCCGCCAGCCGCAGCAGGCGGGACTCATCGACGCCGTCGGCGGGCACGATGTCGGTAACGGCTGGCTGGCCGATCGTAAGCGTTCCGGTTTTGTCCAGCACAACGGTGTCCAGGTTGTGAGCGCGCTCAAGCGCCTCGGCGCTCCGCACCAGAATGCCGAGCCCGGCTCCCTTGCCGGTGCCGACCATGATCGCGGTAGGCGTCGCCAGGCCCATTGCGCACGGACAGGCGATGATGAGCACCGCGACGGCTGCCAGCATGGCATTGGCGTACGACGGGTCTGGACCGAAGGCCAGCCACAAGAGGAACACGACCGCAGCGATGCCAATCACGGTGGGCACGAAGTACGAAGAAACGGTGTCGGCCAGCCTCTGGACCGGGGCCTTGGAGCCCTGCGCCTCTTCGACAAGGCGCACTATCTGCGCGAGCACGGCGTCCTGTCCAACGCTCGTCGCCCGGTACGTGAAGGCGCCCGTGCTGTTCAGGGTCGCGCCGTAGACCGGAGAGCCCTCCGACTTGTCGACGGGCATGCTCTCGCCGGTCAGCATGGACTCGTCGACGGCGGAGGAGCCTTCGATGACTGTGCCGTCAACCGGCAGCCTCTCGCCGGGGCGGATGACCAGTACGTCGCCGGTCTCGACGTGGTCGACAGGCAAGTCGGCCTCGCGGCCGTCCCGGAGGACTCTTGCGGTATCAGGCCTCAGCCTCATGAGTCGCCTGATCGCGTTGGCGGCGCGGCCCTTGGCGCGGCCTTCGAGGAACTGTCCTACGAGGACCAGGCCGATGATGGCGGTCGAAGTGTCGAAGTATGTCGCCGAGCCATGAATGGAGAACACAGAGAGATCGTGGAGAAATGTGACGACCGCGCTGTACGCGAAGGCGGTGGTCGTTCCAACGGCAATCAGCGTGTGCATGTTCGACGTGCCATGCCTGAGCGCGGCCCATGCGGACCTGTAGAAGCCGGCGCCCGCCCAGAACTGGACCGGGGCGGCCAGGACCAGGAAGAGGTAGTCCGCGCGGAAGGGCATGTCCGGACTCAGGGCCATCAGAATCATGATGACCGCGGCTGAACCAAGGCTGAGGGCCATTTTCAGCTTTAGCTCGGTCGAACTGTCGTCATCGGAACTGAGGCCCGCCGCCGCCTCGTCCAGGGCATGGGGATCATATCCGGCGCTCTCGATGGCGTCATGGAAGTCGGAGACGCGCGCGGCTCCCGGCAGGTACTCGACTGTCGCCTTCTCCGTGGCAAGGTTGACAGCCGCGGAGACAACGCCGTCGACGCCGGAGAGGGCCTTCTCGACGTGGCCGACGCATGCGCCGCAGGTCATTCCGCGAACTCCAATTGTCACGCGTCCGGTGGGTTCGGCGGCTATGGCCATGGGTTACCTCTGTCCCGGTTGCGTGGGCTTGGAGAGGTAAGCTGCATCATGCGGCCATGTTACCAAGCGGGGTGTATATGGTGTCAGGGTTATGGGTTGGGAAACACAGGCTGACCATTAGCGCAGTCCAGCGAACGTTGCCGAATGCCCTTTAGGAAAAGCAGCCACAAGCGCAAGTCCCAGCAAGTGACGGCCAGGCCGAATCAGCATTGCAGCAGTTCGTGCCCACCGCCTCTATCGCGAGGCTCTAGACTCCGTACGGCCGCCTCAGAGAAGGCTCACGGCTACGCTAGAAAAGACAACAGTGCAAGCGATGGCGGCAACTACCGCTTTTCTGCCCCGCGCGTTGGCGGGAACTCGAGTCCTAGCTCTTGGTTGGGAGGGCGACGATGGCGTGGCCGGGCGTAGTTGTCTGGCCGTCTTCCTTCTCCAGCCTGATGTCGCACTCCACAATGTGCTCGCCGTCCCGCTCGTACTTCTTGCTGACGGTGCCCTTGGCGAAGACGGGAGTGCCGGGGACGTCCATGCCCCTGTACTGGACTGACAGCTTCTTGAGAGTGCCCTGCAGCCCGATCCAGTCGGTCATCAGCTGGCCCAGGAACGCGTTCTTCAGCGCGCCGTGCAGGATGACGTCCGGCAGGCCGTTGTTCAGCGCGTAGTCCTTGTCGTAGTGGATCTGGTAGTAGTCGCCGGAGGCGCCCGCGTACATCACCAACTGCTGGGTGGTGGGGTCCTTTCGGAGAGTGGGAATGTCCATGCCCTCTTGAACGTCTTCGTAATAGACCTGCTCTGACATTGTGTACCCCTTTGCTGTTTGCTCTGTTGCTTGCTAGATACTTGCGGGAGTCACTTACACGCCGCCGTATTCACGCTGGCCCTCTCCCATCAAGGGAGAGCGGACTATAGTCGCCTCACTTGGTGGCTTCCGGGTCGTAGCTGATGCCGGTGCTTCGCTGTATTGCGACTGTGTTACCGAACTGGTTCGCGTACCTTGTTTCGCGGATTGTGAACAGCATCGTGCCGAGGCGGCCCTTGCGCTCACTGTAATCGGCTATCTTGGCCGTAACGGTGATGCGGTCTCCCGGACGTACCGGCTCGAAGTATGTCCACTCGCTGCCGCCATCGAGGCCGGCGCTCAACTGAGTGGCGAACTCCCTCGGCGGTCTAGGCGCCCGCAACGATCGCAGGAAAGTGGGCGGCGCGACTATGCCTCCGAAGCGGGAAGCTCGGGCTGCCACTTCGTCGGAGTACATCGGATTGTCGTCGCCGATCGCGCGGGCAAACTTGACGATTGCGCCCTTTTCGATCTCGGTGGTGATCGGCTCGGACTCCTGGCCGATTGCCTCACGCATTTCGTCAGTAATGACAGAGTCTTCAGACATCTGTAAGTCTCCCTTGTGAACGCTGATTCCGGTTGGCGTGCAGTGAGTTTATGGAGCGCAGCGAATATGTGTCAAGAACGGCCGGCCCGCGTAAGCTTCGCAACGCTTGCGAGGAGGCGCTTGATTCCGGCGTCGCTATCGAAGGCCACGGTTACTTCGACATCTCCTTCCGACGGCCTTGAGTTGACCACGATACCGGCGCCAAACTTCGCGTGGTGCACCTTATCTCCCGTCGTGAACGAAAGTCCGGGGCCGGCGGACTCCGGCTCCGACTCTGGCCTCTCGCGTGTCTTCGCGGCGCTGGCCGACTTGCGGCGGACTTTGGGTGCAGCCGTATCCGCAGCCATGATGAGCTTCTGGGGGATGTCCGCGAGGAACCTCGAGGGGACGCGGCGCTCGAAACTGCCGCGAAAGCCGCGGCGGAAGGCCCGTAGCAGGTAGAGGCGTTCCTTTGCGCGGGTGACGCCGACGTAGCACAGTCGGCGCTCCTCCTCCAGCTCACTCTCGTCATCCAGGGACCTGATGTGGGGAAGAAGGCCTTCCTCCATGCCGGTGATGAAAACTACAGGAAACTCCAGCCCTTTGGCCTGATGGAGGGTGATCAGGGTGATCAGATCCTTCTCGTCCTCGTAGCTGTCCACGTCGCTGACCAGGCTCACTCTCTCAAGGAACTCCGTCAGCGCGTCTCCGGCTGCTAGGTGCAGGTACTCTGCGGCGGCGTCCCGGAACGCGCGCACGTTTTCTAGCCTCTCCTCGCCGCGTTCTTGTTCCTCCAGATACAGGCCGTATCCAGTCCGGTCCATCACGAGGTCGATGATGCCGGTCAGGTCCACGTGCTGAGCGCCCTCGGCCAGCGTGTCGACAAGGTCCCTGAACCGGCCCAACGCCTTCACGCTGCGGCCGGCCAGCCGGCCGGCCTCTCCAGCGAGGACAAGGTCGATCGCCTGCATCATAGAGACGTCTCTGTCGCGGGCGACACGTTCCACTTCATCGACGGTGCGCTGGCCGATGCCCCTCTGCGGGACGTTGATCACACGCTGCAGACCGGCGTTGTCGTTGGGGTTGGCGATGAGCCGGAGGTAGCCGACGATGTCCCTGATCTCCTGGCGATGGTAGAAGCGCTGCCCGCCTATGATCTGGTACGGCAGGCCTTCCCTGAGGCAGGCCTCTTCCAGCGCGCGCGACTGGGCGTTGACGCGGTACATGATGGCAATGTCGCGGTGGTTGATGCCGTCCTGCCGCAGGAGCGCGCCCACTTCTCTGACGACGAAGGCGGCTTCCTCCACATCGTCATAGCCTTCGTGCACGATTATGGGGACGCCGGCGCCGTTACGAGTCCAGAGGTCCTTTTCGAGGCGGCTCTGATTGGAGGAGATCAGTCCCGTTGCTGCGTCGAGGATCGTCTGCGATGAGCGGTAGTTCTCATCCAGGGTGATGACGCGCGCGTCCGGGAAGTCCTTTTGGAAGCTGAGGATGTTGCGGATGTCTGCGTTGCGCCATGAGTAGATCGATTGGTCTGGGTCGCCGACCGCGCATATGTTGCGGTTGGTCTCGCCGAGAAGCTTTGCGATGTTGTACTGGGCGACGTTCGTGTCCTGGAACTCGTCTACGAGGAAGTGTACGAACCGGTCCTGATAACTGCGGGCAACGTCCGGTACCTCCCTGAGGAGAGTGAAGGTGCGGAGGAGTATGTCATCGAAGTCCAGCGCGGAACTCTGGGCGAGGATTCCCTCATAGTCCTCATAGACTCGGAGCGCGATCTCATCGACGTAGCTCTCCGTGTTGTACCGAAAGCCCTCCGAGGTCAGAAGGCGGCTCTTGGCGCCGGAGATGATCGACTGGATGGACCGTGGATTGAAAGTCCGGTGGTCTATGTCCTGGGCCTTCATGATGCCTTTGATCGCGGACACCTGGTCATCGTCGTCGTAAATCGAGAAGTTGCGGTCTAGGCCGATCCGTTCGCCTTCGCGCCTGAGGATACGGGCGCAGAACCAGTGGAAAGTGCCGCAAGAGAGTTGGTCTGAGCGAGGTCCCAGCAACGGCCCGAGGCGCTCGCGCATCTCCCTGGCGGCCTTGTTGGTAAACGTCACGGCAGCGATGCGCCACGGACTGACCCCGCAGTCCCGCACGAGGAATGCAATGCGATGCGTGATGACGCGAGTCTTGCCGCTGCCGGGCCCGGCAATGACGAGCACCGGACCGTCCACGGCCTGCGCGGCTTCGCGTTGCTGGGGGTTGAGGCCTGAGAACAGATCGGTTGTCATCTGGCAGTGGGTCGAGTGCTCAGAGTGGTCACTCCACGAAGATTGGGTCTTCCCTGGTGATCATGCGGGTCTCCGCCCGTAGAGCTTCGCGCAGGTACTTGGGCAACGAGGTAATCCCGCGCTGCGTTGTGCCGTCATAGAACCGGAGCGGCTGGGACACACGTTCAGCGATGCGATGATCGATCTCTTCAGCCGTCAGCGCTCGCGGGTCCGGACCGAGCGAGCCGGCGACGAAGCCCCACGTGGAGCCGAAGGATGGAATAAAGGATTCGTATGGGACGGTGATCGGGAACACCGCCTCCATTGTGTTGACGATTGCGGAAAAGCACTGTTCGTAGAACTCAGGGCCGGTGGGGCCGGCGTGAGTCGCGGCGATGCCGCCGGGCAGGAGCCGGTCCCGCACGAGTTCGTAGAACTCCCGGGTGTACAGCATCACAGCCGGTCCCGCCTCCAGCGGGTCTGAGACGTCGATCAGGATAACGTCGTAACGGTCCGTGGTCTGTTCGAGGTGGGCGATGGCGTCGGCGAAGTGCAACTCGAGACGGGGGTCTTCGAACGCCCCCTTATGATGGTCTGGCAAGTGCTTGCGGCAGGCCTCCACGACCTCGCGATCGATGTCGACCATCGTCACGCGCTCGACGGCGTTGTGGGCGAGGGCCTCGCGGATGGTCGCGCCTTCGCCGCCGCCGGCGACGAACACGGATCTGGGCCCGTGGTGGCTGACCATGGGCGGCTGGACGAGCGACTCGTGATACACAAACTCGTCCGCCGTTGTGGACTGTGTCTTGCCGTCAAGGATCAGTGCGCGACCGAACGCGAGTCCATCGTGGATCTCGATCTTTTGGAAGGGAGACTGCCCTTCAAAGACGACTCGCTTGATGCGCTCCGCTTGATAGAGGTCTGGCGTTATCGACTCGGAGTGCCAGCGGCCCGGCGGAAGATCGATAGTTGACATGCCCTAGGCGGTAGCGCTCTGCGGCTGGCGCGACGCTCCGCGCTCCAAGCGGGTGATCGAAGGCTCGCGGCAGGCGAGCCGTGCGACCACGACATCGGCGGCCTCCTGCGCCCGGAGTGCGCTGCCGCAGGTGAAGATGTCCACGGCCGCGTACCCGTGCTCCGGCCAGGTGTGGATGCAGAGGTGCGACTCCGAGATCAGGACGACGCCCGTGACGCCCATGGGACTGAACTTGTGGAAGCGCGCGCTCAGCACAGTTGCGCCAGCGGTCTCCGCCGCGAGGGTCAGCGACTCTCGGATGTACGTCTCATCGTCGAGCAGGCTGGCTTCGCAGCTTCTGAGATCGAGAAGGAGGTGTGTGCCTACCGCATCCAATAGCCGGTCTCCGGGTCTAGTCTGGTGAGTTCAGCGCGGGATTCAAGTATACAACAGGCCCTGACCGCTCTGAGGCGCGGAACAAGACAATGAATCTATCAGTGGATGGCTGGGCTAGCTCGCGCCTGTCAAGCCCAAGGTCGAGCGCAACGCGTCCAGATCGAGGTGATCGCGCATCAAGTCAGACATGCGCTCCAACTTTGCGGAGTGGTCGAACCTGGCGCGCTCGTGGACGGTGTTAAGCATGTCCATCGCGGCCAGAGTGTCCGCTTCCGTGAGGATGACGGGCACCTCTTCCTCTCCCGCCTCGTACCTCACGTACTCGATCGGCATCATGTTCTTTGTGATGACCATGCAGGCGGTGGGCGTGGAAAGCGCGGCCATCTGGATGTCCGGCCTGTCTCCCCTGACCACGACGGCCTTGTTGTCGTGGATGCCGAAGTACAACTCGCCGGGATCGAGTGTCTGGCAGCCGACCAGGACGTTGCTTACAAGGGCGGACCTGTCGCCTTCCTCAACTACGTACTCGCCACTGAAGTGGCGCGCGATCTCATCGACCTTGACCGCCAGCAGGAGCCTGTCCTCGGGCAGGCAACCCGCGGGCTTCAGGCCTGCCTTCTCGAGAGCGGGCACTAGTTCAGATCGGGCGGGCCGAACGCGGTACTCCGTGACGCCGTTGACAAGCGAGCAGGCCAGCCGGTTTCCCAACGCCTCACGCCACGGGGCCAGCGATTCCGGATTGAAGCCGGGTTCGTAGCCGATCGTCAGCAGGACGGAGGCGCCAATCGACTCGGCGGCGGTTGCGGTGACGTCGGGGCCGAGCTGGTCGGAGCTTTCGACGAGCAATACGTCATGTCTGGCCGACGCCTCCTCAACATGGGCCTGGAAGTTGGCCATCGCCTGGGATGCGAGCCCGGAGGCAGCGGCCGTCCCAGCAGCGATCGTCGGTCCCAGAAGCGCAGCGTAATCGGACGAGTCTGTGTCCTCGGAATCCCGGTGGGCAGCCGAGCTCAGCGGCTTGGCAACTCCGACGGAGACGCCATCGCCGGCCAGGATGTGAGCGAGGGCGGCGCATACGGCTGTCTTGCCGACTCTGGAACGGTTGCCGGCCACGAGAACTGTGGGCACGATTCGTTAACTCCCGTGTGGTTTGCTCTGCCGGGCAAGTATAACAAGACAGGCCTGTTGACTTGGGTCGCGGCGCAGTCTTGACGGGGATTGGAGGCCGCTATAGGTTAACGGCCGGGGAGTAACCTGTGACCAACCTAGAAGTGCCTGACGAAAAAGTACCAGTTAGCGATGTCGTCTGTTCTTTTGAACGGGACTACATCGAGGAGTTGGTCATCGACGTCCTCAAGAACCGTCCGAACATCTCCAATGGGGCGCGCAGCTCGCTCAATGCCGCTATCGACGCAGCAGTTAGGCTCGACGGATTTAGAAACGCCAGCAGAGCGGCGCCGGATCTTCTCACTCCCTGCATATTGGAGGAAATTGGCGGGGGTAACGATCGTATCGCCGCGTCCTTCCTGAGAGCTTGGTCGGATACGCGGGGCCCGCTCCGCAAGCTAGTAGCCACTCACTTGCGTGAGATATCCGTAAGTGCAGACGGCCTTGAGAATCGTGCGCACGAGTTCCACCTGAGTTGGACTAGGGACGAATGGCTACTTGAGATCGACGCGGTCATTGAGTCAAATCCTGACCTGTCCCCGAACGAAGTTGGTCTGATGCTCTGCTACGTTTCAGGAGGAGCCGTGTTGCAGGGGCTGGACGACACTTCTGTAGATTCAGAATTGCTCGCCGGATGGCTGGATCAGCTGAGAGAGTTGCCCATCGAGTCCGAAGACTGGGCAGATATCGAAGACTTTGCCCATATTGCATTGGCAATTGCGGCGAAGAAGCGTACTCAGATTGTGATCGACCGGCTCAGGGCCTTCCTGGAGGTACTTGCCGAACTGCAGCAGAACTTCGAACGGGAGCTTCGGTACCTGGAAGTCGACATGGACGCGGACAAGAGAACTCTCGAGGTGGCCGAGAGCGCCACGTTGCCGTCGCACTCCTCGTCTCTTCTGGAGGAGTTGCGGGAACGGCTTTCAGAGTACAGCGCCGTATTTCCGCGAGCTGACTCCCGGACAGAAGAGACGCAGCGGGCGGCGGAGAGGCAGCGCTGCGAAGAAGCGGTGCTGGACGTGATTGCGAGATGGGACGGATACGCTGCAGAGAAGCATGAATTGGAAGACGAGGAGGACCTCGAGGGCGATCCCGGAGGAGGTCAAGATGGCGCGAGCGAGGCTGTGGACGCGGTGCCTTCGGCGGAACACGAGGCCCTGCGCTGCGAGGTTGATGCGCTGACCAGAGAGGTCGAGTCGCTTCGGGCCGAGAACGCAGGTCTTGTCCAGTTGAGTGACGGATTGAAGGCGGACAAGAAGGCGCTCGATGAACTCAAAGACAAACTCAGCGAAGATTTGGAGGAAAGCCGCAGGACCGAAGAGAACTGGCGAAGGGTGTACATTGCTGAGAGAGTCGCCATCGCCGACGGTGAAGACGAATCTCCGGCCCATCCTAAGACTGTCAAAGAGGCGGTGACACTCGCTGAAAAGACGTTCCCGGACAAACTTGTCTTCGCGCTGAACTCGAAGTCTGACAGGAGAAGCCCCTTCCAGCGGCCTGAGGAAGTGTTCGATGCCCTTGCGTGGCTGGCCACGGTCTACTGCGAGACGAGGAAGAGGCCCGGACAACCGCCGGGATTCGACAAGCTGCTGAAGGAGTCTTGCCCCGGCTGGTCGTACAAACCCAAGCAGACCGAGGTGACAAAGGAACAGTTCGAAGAGTGGTACACGACCACGGTGGACGGCCAGCGGTACGAGCTGGATCCGCACATCGGCAAGGGGACCAGCTTCGATCGCCAGCGAACCATGAGGATCGCGTTCGCATGGGACAGCGCGGCCGAACGTGTGGTGGTGGGTTTCATCGGGCTGCACCAGCGCACGCGGCGCTCGTGATCCAGACCCAAAGGCAGATGCACCGTGTCTCTATGATGCGTTTGACCCCTGGCGATGATTGCGCTCGATTACAGGGCGGGTTGAATCACAGATGGGAGGTACTTCCATGAGTTACTCGTCTCAACTTAAGGAACGGTATGGGGAGGTGTGGGAGGCGTCAGTCAATCATGCGTTTGTGAAGAGGATCGGCGACGGGTCATTGCCGCTGGATAACTTCCGCTACTACATGCGGCAGGACTTTCTGTTCCTGGTGGATATGTGCCGGGCGATGGCCTCGGCGGTGGCGAAGGCAGACTCGCTGGAGGACATGCAGTATTTCTCGCAGGGCCTCGACGCCACGCTCAACACGGAGATGAGCCTGCACACCGGCTACTGCGAGCAGCTAGGGATTACGGAGCAGCAGCTTCGGCAGACAGAGGCGTCACCCTCGACGCTGGAGTACACGGGGCACCTGATCAGGGTAGCGTCCCAGGGCGGCCCGGGCGAGATCGCCGCGGCTATGCTGCCGTGTTCGTGGACTTATGCCGAGATCGGACTGATGCTGTACGACAGGGGCCTGCCTCAGGAGCAGCCGCTGTACTGGCCGTGGATCGAGATGTATGCGTCCGAGGAGTATGTGAAGTCGGCGGAGCGAATGAAGGCGTTCGTTGACAGGTGCGGCGTTGACGCGGGAGCGGCGGAGCTTGCGAGGATGGACTCGGCGTTCGACCTGGGGCTCAGGTATGAGCACCTGTTCTGGGATGCGGCGCTAACGATGGAGGAGTGGAAGCTCTAGCGAGCCGGCAACTTAGCTTCCGGCTGGGGAGGCTGCCGGGGCCTCGACCATGTACACGCAGTGCGGGTTGCCATCGCGGATGCTGTCGTCGCGCTGCGGATCAATTCCCAGGAAGCTCTTGATCATGTGGGCGTCATACTCGCAGACGGCTTCGTGGTCCACGGCGACGGACCTGAAGGGACAGTTGAGCAGCTTGATGCTGACTTTGCCTTCGCTGCTCTCCACTTCCGGATGAAATCCGTCGACTCCAAGCTGAGATATGAGGCCGTCCAGCTTGGCTTCAAACGTCTTGTCCATGACCTCATTCCGGCGGTCTTCCGACACACGATCCGAGATGCGCCCGAAGACCAGGGCCAACACGTCGCTGCCGCTCATGTCGCGCGTGTCTTCCGGCTCGAGGGATGAGACCTCGCCGATCATCATGCCGAGGAGCCTGTCGTACGCCTTCGGCATGGCCTCGTGACCGAGGTCGGTCAGACGGAACGAGTAGCCGGGACGGCCCGTGCCTTTGCGGACCTCATCGAAGGTAACGTGCCCGTCTCGCCTGAGGTTGTCGAGGTGCCTTCGGATCGTGGCAAAGGATAGCCCGAGCGATCCGGAGATGCCAGCTACGGTATCCTGTCCGGAGCGCTGCAAGTGTTGCAGTATTCGTAGCCGCGAACCTTGCATTAGAACTGTGTCGCGCCCAGCAGTGGAGATTATGGTCAAGTATATTTTTGCGGCCAATTGATGTCAAACTGGCCGGCTGACGCCAACGTGTCAACTACAGGTCTGGGAGCCGTGCGGCGCGTAGGGTGACCTCGCCGTGAAGGCTAGCGGAACAGGTCGCGGGAGCGCTCGCGGATAAGGGGCGCAACGCCTGTTTCCGAGGCATCGAATGGGTAGCCTCTGACGACGGCGACTGGGATGTTGTCAGACTTGCCGCCCGCAAGTTCAGCAGCGGCTGCGAGCTCGTCGGCCGCGGCGATGCGGGTTACCTTGATCTCCTTGCCCACGGCGTCTCTCGTGCCGATGTAGTCTTTGATCGGCTCGAGGCCGGCCACGCCAATGGCGAAGTCCACGTGACCCTCTCGCCAGGCGCGTCCGAAGGTATCGGAGACGATGACGGCGACGTCCGCGCCGCCTTCGGCGCTCCGGATTTCGTCTCGGATGGTCCGGGCCGATCGATCAGGGTCTGCGGGCAGTAGCGCGACCGTTTCATTGCCGTGGACGTTCGACGAATCGATGCCTGCGTTCGCACAAACGAGGCCGTGGTGCGTCTCGGTGATGAGCACGCCGCGATCAGCGTCCATGCGGACGACGGACCTGCTCTCCCGCAGCACGAGTTCGATGAGACGGGGGTCTCTGCCGGCAGGTCCCGCGAACGAGGTGGCGAATTCTGAAGGGTTGATCGAATTGAGGTCGACGAGCCGCCCCTCCGACTTGGAGACAATCTTCTGCGTTACGACCAGAACGTCGCCGTCGCGGAGGGGCGTGCCCTGGGCTTCGGCCGAAGCCAGTATGGCCCCTGCCACGCTGTCGCCGGGGACGAACTCGGGCATACCTGTCAGGCCGAAGACCTCAATGCGCGGGTACAATTGTGCCTCCAGCCGGGAAGTGGCCGAGTTATAGCACGGTCTTTTTTCGAGAGTCAACGAAAGGGCCGGCAATTCGCCGGGCTGTGTGCGGAGAATGGACGTGTCCGACGATCGGATTCAACTGCGTGGAATGACGTTCTTTGCGTACCACGGCGTCAACGATTCCGAGAAGGAACAGGGACAGCGATTCGTGGTCGATGTGGAGATGGTCAAGGATCTGAGGCGGCCGGGTCATACGGACGCCCTCGGCGACACCGTCGATTATTCTAGCGTGTTTCGGACGGTCAAGCGAGTGGTGGAGGGGGCGAGCCGCAACCTGATAGAGAGAGTGGCGGAAGAGGTGGCCCGCGCCATTCTGGCGGGTTACGAGGTCGAGTCCGTCAGGGTAGTGGTGAAGAAGCCGGACGTGCCGATTGAGCATGCGAATCTAGACTACGCGGCAGTTGAGATCGTTCGTACTCGATCAGACGGCGATATGGGCGGTTCGAACTTGGGGCGAAGGGAGTAAGGAGAATGTGCAGGAGCATCAAGACTCTCAGAACCGGGGCAATGCCGGCGTCCGACGAGGATATTGAGGCGGCGGCGCTTCAGTACGTACGAAAGATCAGCGGGTACCGTAAGCCATCGGCGGCCAATGCGGCTGTGTTTGATGCAGCAGTGCTCGAGGTGGCGGAGGCTTCGCGAAGGCTGTTGACTTCACTGAAGTACCGGGCGAGAGTGTAGGCGGCGGACAGAGGGGAGGCGACATGCGCAAGGCCCATTGGCAGCCGCGAAGGGTAGCCTGCGTAAGGCCCATTGACGGGCCAAGGGCGAACGGACTTGGGGCGCGTGATTTGGCGGACTTGTGGAAAGTGTCGTCAGTCGCGGCTTTGGATGACATCGCCGCTTAGGCCTGTGATCCTGTTTACCTTGATCAGGATGGCGATGCCCACGCGGTCAGGGTCGCGGTCGAGTTCCGGCTGAACTACGCGCGCCATTACCTGCTCCCGGATATCGTCATCGCGATGGACCGTGGCTGTTCCGAAAAACTTGAGCCGGACACCATGTTCGAAGCTGACGAGCATGGCGAGCGCCTGAGGGTTCTCCTCGATTTGCGAGAGGCCCCTCTGCTGCGTACGATCCCAGAAGGCGAGATGTTCGTCGTCGAAGGCCATGAAGGAGCCGCGGAAGCTCATGTTTGGTTCGCCCGAGGCAGAGGCGGTAGCGACGATCATCGGGATGTCGTATGTGTAAGCATTGTCTACGTGCTTCTTCATATCTTCGGTGAACTTGATCATGCTTTCCTCCGGGGCCGGCTCCGGCTGGCGACGGCCTTTGTCTGCGGCCCAAGCCTTGGGTTCCTGTCTGGCATCCAATCGTACCGTCAAGAGCGGCGCTATTCCAGAATTAGTAACTGATGCGCATTGCTTCTCGTCGATGAGCCTTATGTCCCGCGCCGCTCCTGGATAGCGGCGTTCGCAGGCAACAAGCGTGAGCGATGCCTCTGCAATGATCGAGCGGCTTCTAGCTTGGCGGGCGCCTCGCGGCCACCAGGATGCGGCGGTAGTCGGCGACCCAGCGTCCGTCCTGAAACAGCGCCGGTTTGAGGCGGGCCTCGACTAAGCCGATAAACTCGGAGGCCTGCTCCGGGGTCAGGTCTTCGAAGTAATGGCGACCGAAGACCTTCAGCCAGTTCCGCAGGCCTGAGTCGCCGTCATCCAACTCGGTGGGGCGGTCAGCGGTGCGGGCGATCTTGACTTCAAGTCCGGCGTTGCTGAGTACGGCGGTGTAGTCGTCGTCGCCCGGGAAGTACCAGGGATTTCGGCCGTTTTGAGGAGGGGCGCCGAGCGACTCCAGGGCATCCGTGGCCGCTGTGGTGATCGCCTCGATGTTGCCCTTCGCTCCGAACTCGGCGACGAAGCGGCCTCCGGGCCTCAGTGCCTCGCGAATGCGGAAGGCTGTCAGCTTGGGGTCGCCGACCCAGTGAAGCGTCGCGTTCGAAAAGACGGCGTCGAAGGGCTCCGAGGTGACGAACGTCCTGACATCTGAGCAGCGGAAGTCGATGTCCGGATAGTTTCGGCGCGCTTCGTCAACCATCTCCGGCGAGCTGTCGATGCCCAGGACGGTTGAGCCCGCCTTTGCGATCCGCGCAGTCAGATGGCCGGTGCCGGAGCCGAAGTCGAGAATGCGCTCGCCCGGCTTTGGGTCGAGCATGTCGAGAAGATGATCCGCG
This sequence comes from Dehalococcoidia bacterium, assembly GCA_965116985.1. Classification (GTDB taxonomy): domain Bacteria; phylum Chloroflexota; class Dehalococcoidia; order Lucifugimonadales. Next base: position 2,723,706 of record OZ220745.1, read on the forward strand.
AGCCTCCACACGAAGCCGTGTTTGTCATCGTATGCTTCCGCGTCCCAAGACTCCGCGCTGACGATGGCCTCTGTCATTGCATTAGCCGGATCCGCTTCTGGGTCGCCAGGAACAGGAGCGAGCCAAAGAGCAGCGTGCCGCCAAGGATGGCCACGGTTATCCGACCGCCCAGAACTTCGGCCAGGTAGCCTGCCGGCAGGACGCCGAGTGGCATCAAGCCCATGGTGAGCATCGAGATGCTGGAGACGCGGCCACGGAACTTGTCTGTGGTGTGCTCCATGGTGAGCGTGCTGCTGAGAGCCCAGGTTACGCCTTCGCCCAGTCCAACCAGAATCATGATCCCCAAGGCGGCGTAGTAGATGGGAATGCCGGCGACCAGGAACAGGCCAATCGCGGTGAGGAAGCCGCCGCCGATCATAACCAGGCCCCTGTGCCAGCGGCCGGCGGTAGCGACAAACATGGATCCGACGAGGGCGCCCGCGCCGAGGAAGCCGAGCATCAGTCCCATCGCCTCAGCCTCCAGATCATAGATGTCCTTGATGAATACGGGAATAAGCGTATGGAAGGGCCAGCTTAGGAAGAAGCTCATGAAGCCCAAGACCATAAGGAGCAGCACCAGCCTGTTGTTCCAGACGTAGCCCAGGCCTTCCTTGATTTCCGTCATCACAGTGGCGCCCTCGCTCTCGCCGGTGGGCGGGACCGGCCTGACGAGTGTGGTGAAGATTACGGAGACCACCTTAAGTGAGGACAGGGTCAGGAATACCGCGCCCGGCCCGGCGAGCCCATAGATGCCGCCGGCCAGAACCGGCGAGAGCAGGGTCATGGCGCTGAAGGCCGCGGTGTTAAGGGAGATTGCGTTGGTGAGTTGATCGGGACTGACCAGACGGGGAACTATGGCGAGGCGGGCGGGCATCATGAAGGCGAACAGACTGCCCTCTATGAGCGCCATGATCATGAGATGCGTCCATGTGATCGCGCCGGTGAGGATCAGGAACGCGACGGTGAACCCCACGATGACCTCAAGAGATTGGGCGATTTGAATGATCGTTCGCTTGTCGAGGCGGTCGGCCAGGACGCCGCCGAACAGAGAGAAGAGCAGGGTCGGGAAGGCGAAGGAGGCCTCGACGATGCCGAGCCGCAAGGCCGAGCCTGTGAGGTCGTAGACGAGGTAGCCGATTGCGACGAGTTCCATCTCGACGCCCGCGGCCAGGAAGAGCATGCCGATCCAGATATAACGGAAGTCCTTGTTGGCCAGCGAGGCGAACGGCACGCGCCAGCCTCCTGACTTAGGCGCCAAGTCCTCGGGCGCAATCGGCGGCGCCTCCGCCGAAAGAGGTACGTGCGCCAGGGGCGAGTCGACAGACTGCGAATGCTGGTCCAAGCTCGGCTATTCCAGTCTGCGGACTTGCTTCTGCGTGATGAGCACCAATGTGGCTATCAAGGCAAGAAGTCCGGCCAGGAATCCGATTGTCGCCTGGCCTCCGAAGTACTCGATTGCGTATCCGGCCGGCAGCACGGCGAGTGGCATGAGGCCGAAGTTCATCATGAACACGCTGGAGACCCGGCCACGGTACTGGTCATCGACGTTCTCCATGATCAGCGTCATGCTGATTGTCCAGCGGGTGGCTTCGCCGAGGCCCATGATTATCATGATGCCGGCAGCAGCGTAGTAGACGGGGATTGCGGCAACCATCGCCAGGCCTATGGCGGTAACGAAGCTGCCCAGGATGAGCAGCATGCCGCGTTTCCACCTTCCAAGCTGAGCGATCACCAGCGCACCGATCAGCGAACCGAGGCCCATGAGGCTGATGAGCAGGCCCATCGCGTCGGCTTCCCTCTCGTATATGTCCACCACAAAGACGGGCATCAGCGCGCGGAAGGGCCAGCTCAGCAGGGTCGCCATGAGACCGACCGCGAGCAGGACCAGGATAAGCCGGTTCCGGAGCAGGTAGCGCAGACCGTCCATGATGTCGACAGCCACGGTCCCGGCGGTCGCCCTGGCGTCCGTCGGCCTTGGCGGGACGGGCCGGACCATCGTCGTGAACGTGACTGCCAGGACATGGAGCGAGGCGATAACGACGTACACGCCCCCGGGCCCGAGCCAGGCGTAGAGGAATCCCGCTAAGGCGGGTGCGACCAGCGTCATGGAAGAGAACGCGGCGGAGTTGATGGCCATCGCGTTTGTGAATTCGTCCCTGCTTACGAGCTGAGGGATGATCGCCTGGCGGGCGGGCATCATGAAGGCGAAGAGGCTACCTTCAATGAGGGCCATGAAAAAGAGGTGCTGCCAGGTCACGGTCTCGGTGAAGATGGAGACGGCGATGAATGTGGACGCCCCCAGCTGAATTACCTGGCACAGCTGGATAACGCGCCTGCGGTCGATCCTGTCGGCAAGCGCGCCGCCGAAGAGAGCCAGGCCGAGCGTTGGAATTGCGAAGCCGGTCTCGACGAGGCCGAGCAGGCGTGCGTCGTTTGTGATGTCGTAGACCAGGTAGCCGATGGCGAGCATCTCCATCTGAACACCGCCCATCATTGCCAGCATTCCCAACCACAGGTATCTGAAGTCCCTGTTCGCAAGGGACGAGAAGGTCCTGAGCATGGGGTGACGCCAGAAGGAGGAGGGGCGCGCGGGAATGTCCGTGGCCTGGGCTGCCGAAGCGGCTGCCGGCGGGGCCTGGACGGCTACGGTCTGATCTGGTTGCTGCTGATCATTGGCCATATATTAGGATCGCGCGCGGGCGATGAGCGATGAATTGACGATAGAGGCGCGCAGGGCCTACGTCAACGAATCTCGCCCTCAGATAGAGGCGCGCAGGGCCTACGTCAACGAATCTCGCCCTCAGATAGGGGCGAGATGGGCAGGTGAATTCCGAGGGCTACTTGACGGCCAGGAGGTCTATGGCGAGGGCCAGCATGATCTTGGTTCCGGTCACGAGGCTGCGTATGCCGATGGACTCATCGGTGCCGTGGGCCCTGCTAAGCATAGGATCGTCGTCCGGATCGGAGCCTGAGAAGCCGTAGGTGATGGTGCCGAGCGGGCGCGTGAATCGGGAGTCTGTGAAGCCGGTGCTGACGGCAGGGACGAAGCGCACGTCCGGCCTGTCCGTGGCGAGCGCGGTGGCCTCCTGGATGCTGCCGGCGAAGTCTGTCTCGAAGTCCGAGGAGTTCGGAACTGCCATGTAGTCGATCTCGTAGCTGACGCCGGGGATGCCGCTGAGGATCGTGTCCAGCTCTCCCCGCAGGTAGTCGTCGTCCTGATGGGGGAGAGTGCGAACGTCGCATGTCAGGCGGACGGACTCAGGGACGCTGTTGGACTTGATGCCGCCGCTGATCATGGTGGGGGTGAGCGTCATCCTGGAGAGCGCCCTCAGCATGGAGGCGAACCTGGGATTGTCCGGCTCGACCTCGGCGATGATGTCGTCCACGTTCTCTGCGGAAGGCCGGTGCTCGATGGCGAAGTTCGAAAGGTGCTGGAACAGGCTCGTGGATGTGTCGCGCTCGGGTTCGTAGGTTTCGATGCGCGAGAGGACCTGTGTCAGGCGGTACATGGCGTTGGTGCCCTGCCAGGGCACTGAGGCGTGGGAGCTCGTGCCGCGAACGTCGATTTCCACCTGGAGGCGGCCCTTTTCGCCGACGCCGAGGACGTACGTCAGGCCGCCGGCGGCCTCTATTGGGGTGCCGCCACCCTCGTTGACGGCGACGGGCGCGGCGATCAGGTCCGGATGGTGCTCGGCTAGCCAGCCGAAGCCGTAGCGGCCGCCGTGCTCTTCGTCTGCGCCGGACGTGAGGACGAGGCTGTCCTCAAGCTCGATGCCGTTGCGCTTCAGGAGGCGCATGGCGTAGAGCTGGGCGGAGAGGAGGCCCTTGCAGTCGGAGGCGCCGCGTCCGTATATGCGGCCATCGGCGATGGTTGCGCTGAAGGGCGGGAACCGCCATCTCTCCTCTTCCTCGACGGGGACGACGTCTGTGTGGGACATGAACATGAGGCCGTTCTTTCCGGAGCGGCCCGGGATGTTCGAGATGAGGTTGCCCCTGTTGGGAGCGGCCTCGAGGATTTGGCTCTCGATGCCGTCCTCGGCGAGCCAGTCTCGGGCGTACTCGCAGACCGGCGTCTCGTCGCCCGTCGGCATAAACCCGGTGTTGACGGAGGGGATGCGGACTAGCGCCTGGTGCAGCGCGATGATCTCCTCTTCTTCGCGGTCAACCTGGGCGAATAGGTCAGCGAGTTCAGTCATTGGTGCCTCCGTGTTGGCGTCCGCGTGAGGCCGGCGCGGTCGACACTGTAGCAAAGCAAGAGCGCGAGTTGCCAGACGAGCCGGCGCAGGTCTGAATTCCCGGGCTCCGCCGCCGGAGAAAAATGAAAGAGGTGTGACATTCCGGGACTCTTGGGACATTTCGTAGCTGGAGCGCTGCCGTGCGCGTCACCGTATTGACCCGAAAGTACTACTGGAATGTCCCGAAACTGTCCCAAAAACGTGCGATTCTGTCCCAAACCTGTCCTAGCTGAGAGGCTTGGGCATCCCCGCCGCGCGTGGGTGCGTCCGAGGTGTAATTTGTCGTTCATACAGCCATAATAGCACACTCGTTCGCTGAGTGGAAGTGGCGGGCGGCATGGACTGCCGTATGGGTGTAGTGGCGCACGCCGTGACGTCTGAGATCTCTCGAGAGACTCAGAATTGTAGATGTCGGGGGAGGTTGGCGGCTGGCGCAAGTGCCTTCGACTAGCCCCTTCGGCAAGATCAGGACGGCGTCAAGGCGAACAGGTTGGGGCAAGCGATGCCGGACAAAGGGATCTTCCGCAGAACCGGCAACGGGGAGGGTGAAGAGTGTGGCTGTGGGCGTGGTCTGGCTCCCGGCGGTCTGATGTTGGCAGTTCTCATGGAACGATTTTGGGGGACGGCGCATATTATCTAGTGAAGCTTTATCCGGGGACGGCCTCGAGGTCTGAACTGTGAACGACGACGAAGCCATCGGGCAGTGCAAGGAAGGCCATCGCGACGCCTTCCGCCACCTGGTGGAACGATACAAGGACGTGCTGTTCGGCACTGCGGTGCTGATGACGGGCAATCGCGCCGTTTCCGAGGAGATTGTGCAGGAGGCGCTGCTTTCGGCCTGGCGCGGGATCGGAGGGTTCAAGAGCGGCCGGCCCTTCAAGCCCTGGGTTGTGCGCATTCTGGTCAACGAGGTTTTGGCACGGCAGCGAAGGAAGGCAGTTCCGACTGTGCCGATCTCCGACACGGAGCTCGCCGCCGTCTCGTCTGAAGACGGAGAGCCGGAAGACTTCGAGAGCAGGGCACTTGTAAGGCAGGCGATTTCCGATCTTGTACCAGAACAGAAGCAGGTTGTTGTGCTCAGGTACTTTGCCGAGTTGTCCGTGCCCGAGGTGGCGAGAGCGATAGGCGTGAGAGAAGGGACTGTCAAGTCGCGATTGCACCGGGCGCTCGCTCGACTGCGGGAGAGCCTGGGGGAGGCCGGGAAGGAGGTTGTCTGTCATGCGTAGGGAAGATTCCGGCGACAGCGAAATCGAGCGAGTCCTGCACGGACACTTCAGAGCGGAGGCCTCTGGGCTGCGAATGCCACGGGACCCCTGGACCTGGCTGGAGCGTCGATTAGACCCCGACTATGAGCCTTCGTTGACCGGAGGGTGGTTGGGGGTCAGACTTGGCCGATTAAGATTGACCCCAAGGGCACTGGGGGCATTGGCGCTGACTAGTTGCGTTGCAGCCTTTGTCGTCGGTGTGTTTTGGGTTTCCTCGAATACAACAGACTACGGGAGCGTTGCGGGCCCTGCAGGGCCCGCCGGACCTAGTGTTCAATCATCCCCAGAGACCACGGCGTCGAGTGCAGGGCTTACCGCGGAGGAAGTAGACGCGATGATCGCCGAGGCGGTCGCTGAATCAAGCGACATGCTCTCCGATCAGTTGGCCATGATGGAAAACGGGACGTTGGAAGAAGAAATGGAGGCCATGACGGAGGAGGCGATGGCTTCGGCCGAAGACACGATTGTCATGGAGGCGATGCCCGAACCTGTGGATGAAGAAGTCTTGATGGAGCCTTCGGCGGAGCCGACCGCCGTAGCGGCGGTCCCGAGTGTGACTACCAAGGCGGAATCGGTCCAGCCCGCGGACACGACGTTCCAGGACACCACGCGGCAGCCGTCCGTGTCCACGTGGGAGGACAATGTTTCGACGTTCAGCCTGGATACGGACCGAACGTCGTACCACCTTGCGCTGAATTGGGCCCGGTCGGGTTACGAGGTGGACCCGGACTCGGTGCGTGCCGAGGAGTGGATAAACGCGTTCGATTACCAGTACGAGCCTCCGCTCCGGAATGACAGCTTTGCCATATCCACGGACGTCGTCGCTCACCCGCTCGATGGCGGCAAGCACCTGGCCCGCATCGCATTCCAGGCGCCCGCGTTGTCGGAGGACACCCCTGTTAACGTGACGCTGGTGTTGGACGCTTCCGGCTCGATGGCTGACGGCGACCGCGTCAGCATTGCGAGGGAGGCCGCGGAGACCATTAGACTGAGCCTGCGGAACCGGGACCGAATCGCGGTTGTCCACTTCACCACGAATGTTATCGACGCCTTGACTGTCGAGCATAACGTCCCGGACTCCCGCGAAGTGCGACGGTCAATTGAACGGCTCGAGCCGCACAACTCGACGAATGTGCAGGCAGGCCTGGACCTGGGCGTCCGGCTGGCCGACCGCGCGCGGCGTAAACGGCCGGACGCGCACAACTACATCATCCTGATGTCGGACGGGGTGGCGAACGTGGACGCGACCGACCCGTTTGCGATTCTCGAATCTGTCGGCGACGACTACCGGGAGAACCCGTTGAGGCTGATCACGATCGGGGTCGGTATCGAGAACTACAATGACTATCTGCTCGAGCAGTTGGCGCAGCATGGGAACGGCTGGTACCGGTACCTGAGTACGGAGGCGCAGGCCCGAGCGACGTTCGCCCGCGGCAATTGGCTTGCGCTGTCAGCACCGTTCGCGGACCAGACGAGGGCGCAGGTTGCCTGGGACCCCAACATGGTTGAGACGTGGCGGCTGATCGGATACGAGAACCGGGTGACTTCCGACCAGTCGTTTACCCAGGCTCGGAGGGAGTTCGCCGAGATTCCGGCAGGCGCGGCAACCACGGTGTTCTACGAGCTGGAGTTGACAGACCGCGGGGAGTGGACGGGGGCCAAGCTGGGTGATGTCGAGGTCCGGTGGGTCACGCCGTTGACGGGCGATTCGAACCGCCAGCATGCCGCGATTCAGGACCCGCAGTACTCCGGCGCCGACCCGCTGGAAGATGCGCTGCTGGACTTCGGAGCGATCGTCGCGCTGACGTCCGACCTGTACAGCGCCCTGCCGTACGCGGGCTATCCAGATGCTCAGTTGGAAAGGGACATAATTCTGCTACGGGACGAGCTGCAGCTTCTGGAGGGCCCGCTAGGCGACCTGCCGGCCTTCCGGGACTTCAGGTTCCTGATCAAGCACATCACGCGAAACTTCGCAGACAGTTCGGAGCCGACCGGATACAGCCAGTAGGCGGGCCGGTGTGGAGGGCGAGGTACGTTCTTGGAAGGGAACGGGAGCGGGCCGTTCGCGAACGGTCCCTACCCAGAATTGGTATGTCACCATCGCTCCTGCGGTTTCGGCTGAGGCTGGAGAAGAAGAACGTAAGGCTATGGCGTGAAGGTGCGGTAGTAGTCGAAGTTGTAGAGGTTGGCTCGGAGGGCTTTGCCGTCGACTATTGCGCCGAAGTGGACGCGCTCTGGGGACTCGGGGTCTGAGCCGACGCGGAAGCTGCCGTCTTCCGCGGGCGCGAGGCGGGAGCCGGGCGTGCCGGGGAGGGCGAGCGTCAGGCGGCCCTTTCGCACGAAGACGCGGAAGTTGGTGTACCAGGGGTTGTGAGACCTGTAGTGGCCAGTGAATGCGTCCCACTCTTGTGGCGTGTCGAACTCCGTTGGGCCGTCGTAGCTTTCGGTGACGAACCAGTCCGAGCCGTGGAAGGCCTCGACGACCTCGCCTTCGTTTCGCGTGAAGGTCAGCAGGTGGAGGCGGAAGTCGGGATGGTCGGCGTGGAAGCGGTCGCGGCCGCGGAGTTCCAGCGTGGCGCTGCCACCGGCCGCACGGAGTTCGAGGGCAGAGCCGTTGGCCGCGATGCTGAAGGTGCCGTTTTCGCTGGAGTACTCGCCAACGTAGTCGGCGGCATTGGGGACGTGACTGGGATCAGGCAGTTCGGCGACCGGGTCCGGAGTTTCGCCAATGCCGTTTGCGGCGCGCAGGGCGCGCAGCGCAAAGTCGGCCACCTCGGTGGGCTCCAGTGTGCCGTTGGTGAGCACGGTTACGCCGATGCCGTTGTCCAGATCCGCCATCATGGTCGCGTGGTGGCCGAGCATGAGGCCGCCGTGGTCGACGTGACGGAAGCCGTGCCTATCGCTGACGTTCAGTCCGTAGCCGTACCAAGTATCCCGTACGTATCCGACCGGAATATGTCTGCCGGTCATCAGGTCGAAGCTGGAGGATGATATGAGGGAGCCTCCTCCGTTGAGGAGCAGGCGGACGTACGCGGCCATGTCGGCAGCGGTCGAGGCGATGCTGCCGTCGCCCGAGCCGTACTCGTGCCAAGGGGCTGGAACTACGGGATTGCCCGGCGGGGAAGGACGGTCGTCGTAGCGGGGCCAGTAGCCCTGGGCCATGAGGTCGTGCGTGTCGAACGTGGTCACGGGGTGGGTATCGGCCATGGCGAGAGGGTCCAGTATGCGGGACTGGACGTTGGCGGCGTAGCCGACGCCTGTGACCGTCTCGAGCAGGTGGCCGAGGGCCTTGTAGCCGACGTTGGAGTAGTTGAACCGGTTGCCGGGCGGGCCGCCGGTTACAGCTTTCCGAAGAGCCCAGACCTCGTACTGGCCGTAGGGGGCGTAATCGCCGCCGCGCGTGATGCCTGCGGAGTGGGTAAGTAGGTGGTGGACCGTGATTGGGTCGTGCCCCGTGCAGACTTCGAACCAGGGGAGGTAATCGGCAGCCGGTCGATGCAGGTCCAGATTGCCGGCTTCCGCTAGCTGGAGCAGGCAGAGCGCGGTGAATGACTTACCGATGGAGCCGGCCTCGAAGAGGGTCCCGGCGCCGATGGGCTCACGGCGTTCCAGGTTAGAGAAGCCGAGGTGCATGACGCGGAGCGTCTGATCGCGGTCGGTGATTGACATGGACAGGCCGGGCACGTTGTGGAGCGACATCCAGCGCTCTGCGAAGCGGTCGATCTGGGTGTGCGCGTGGGTGACGTCCGGCATGGGGTCCTCCGTGTCTGTCGTGGTGCGGCCATGCTATCGCGCGGATGGGGGTTGGGGAAGGTTGCGGAGGGGGGCATCGTGTGCAAGACTGGAATCCGAACGGTGAGCCGCGCCCGTAGCTACGTCACCGTTTCGCGCAAGTTTGCCGTTCCCCCTCTTTCACAGCTTGGAGAACCCACATATGCCGAAGGAAAACGGCCGAAGGCCAGAGACTATAGGTCAGCTTCGTGAGAGCGGTTACCGGGTGGTGACCGTGAAGGAGGAGATGCGCCGGAACCTGATCGCGAGGATCGAGTCGGGGGACGAGCTGTTTCCGGGGATCGTCGGGTTCGATGACTCGGTCATCCCGCAACTGGTGAACGCGCTGCTGGCGGGCCAGGACATCATCCTGCTTGGAGAGCGGGGTCAGGCGAAGTCGAGGCTGATCAGGTCTCTCGTTACGCTTCTGGATGACGAGATCCCGATGATGGCCGGCTGCGAGATTAACGACAACCCGTTTGAGCCGATATGCGTGCCGTGCGTAGAGCTGGCGCGGGTGCAGGGCGACGACGCGGGCATCGAGTGGCTGCCCAGGGAGCGGCGGTACGCGGAGAAGCTGTCTACGCCGGACATCACGGTGGCAGACCTGATCGGGGAGATCGACCCGATCAAGGTGGCGGAAGGACGATACCTTTCGGACGAGACGGCGATCCACTTTGGGCTGGTGCCGCGGACGAACCGGGGAATCTTCTCCATCAACGAGCTGCCGGACCTGGCGGAGCGGATACAGGTTGCGCTGTTCAACCTGATGCAGGAGCGCGACATCCAGATCAAGGGGTACAGGGTGCCGCTGCCGATCGACGTCTTTCTCATTGCGAGCGCGAACCCGGAGGACTACACGAACAGGGGCAGGATCGTGACCCCGCTGAAGGACCGGTACGGCGCGCAGATCCGCACGCACTACCCGGCGACGCATGCGGACGAGATCGCGATCGTGGAGCAGGAGTACTCTCGGTTCGACGACACGTGCGAGCGCGTGCGGATGCCGGAATACATGAAGCAGGTGGTGGCGGAATTCACGTCGCTGGCTCGGCGGAGCCCTGAGATCGACCAGCGATCGGGCGTGAGCCTGCGGGTGTCGATCGCGAACTACGAGACGCTGCTGAGCAGCGCGTTCGTGCGGGCGCTGCGGCACGGCGAGGACGCCTGCCCACGGGCGAGCGACCTGCCGGGGCTGTTCGCTTCGACGGCGGGCAAGATCGAGCTTGAGACGGTTGAGGAGGGGATGGAGGCGAAGGTCATCGACAACCTGCTCAAGAGGGCGGTGCTGAACGTGTTTGGGAACTACTTCAGCGCGTCGGAGTTCGACGAACACCTGGAGCGTTTCGACGAGGGGCTGGTGGTGGAGACGGGCGCGGAGGTGGAGTCGGAGGCGTACGCGGGCGCCGCGGGGGAACTGGATGAGTTCGGCGAACTGCTGAAGCGCATCGAGCCTTCGGACGAGCCGGCCGCGGTCGCCTCGGCGATGGACTTCGTGCTGGAGGGGCTGCACCTCAATCGGAAGCTGAACCGCCACCTGGTGGACGGGATCAACGTGTACTCAAGATGAGCGACAGGCAACAAACGAGCGGACTCAGACAAACAGATTCAAGGAGCGATTCATGCCGATAGTCACTGTGCAGCTTTTTCCGGGCCGGACGAACGAGCAGAAGAGGGACATGGCGAAGGAGATCACCGAGGCGGTGGTGCGCATAGCGAAGACGACGCCGGAAGCGACGCACGTGATCTTCCAGGACGTTGACCAGAGCGACTGGGCGGAGGCGGGCACGCTGATGTCGGAGAAGTAGGGGGCGCTAGCTTGGCACTTCCCTGGTTCAATCGAGTGTCCAGGGATTGAGGACGTCTATTCCACAATCGTGAAAGCCGCCTTCGTCCCTGGTGGCGACCGCGGCTCCTTCGGACCGCGCTATGGCGGCGATCTGACAGTCCGCGTAGCTGATTGGATTGCCGGCGGAGCGCCGGGCTGCGGCTATCGTTGCGTAGGCTGAGGCAGCCCGCCTGTCGAACGGCAGAATGCGCCCGGCGAAGTCTACGTTGAGCATCTCCTCAATCTCCGCTGTGAGCCTGTCGCGTCGACGACCCGCAGGCAGCAGTTCGGCGCCATATCGCAGCTCGGCCTCGCTGATCGTCGTCAAGTAAAGGGACGTGGCTGTCTGATTCATCACCCAATTGATGACGCTTGCGGCAGGTGAGGGCGCAATCAACTCCGAGACGACGTTTGTGTCCAAGACAATCATGATTGGCATCATTCAAAGCGGGGTGGTTCAGGTATAGGCTCTCGCGGCGGTAACTCAAGCTCCACGCCGCCATAGGGCTCGAATCTGTCACGAATCGCCCGGACGAGGTCTGCTCCCGTGGGAACCTCCTGTTCGAGTGCGGCCCTCAGTATGTCCCTGACTTCCTGCTCCATGGACTTCCCGTTCTCGGCGGCCCGTACGCGCAGGCGGCGCTTCAGGTTCTCGTCTATGTTGCGGACCGTGATGCTCGCCATGTCTGCTCCCTGCTTGTCTTTCTTGCGCGCGCATGCATTGATGGCAGTGCAATCATAGCAGATTGAGTCCAAATGAGGGAATTGCGGGCGTCCAATGTATCAGCAGGGCCTTTGCGAGATACTCTGATGGATTAGGAGGCTTGTGGACTGTGCAAGCCGATATGCCAGTCTATAGAAGAGACAAATCGAAGAATAAGCGGGGCAATCATTTGGAGAGACACCTTGAATCTGTAGCTGACGCTCCTATCCATGTAGTCACCGGCGCTTCCGGGTACACGGGGCGGTACATTGCGCGGCGGCTGCTGGACGGAGGAGCGCGGGTGCGGTCGCTTACGGGGCACGTGGACCGGCCGAGTCCTTTCGGTGGCGAGGTGCAGGCCTTTCCGTACAGGTTCGATGACCCGGACGCGATGGCGCACAGCCTCGAGGGCGCGGACACGTTGTTCAATACGTACTGGATACGTTTCGCGCGGGGCGTCCTGACTCACGATGTGGCGGCGCGCAACAGCAGGGCGCTGTTCGAGGCGGCGTCGAAGGCGGGCGTTCGGCGGATTGTGCACGTGAGCATCACCAACGCCTCAGTGGAGTCGCCGCTGCCGTACTTCCGGGGGAAGGCGCTGGTCGAGCGGGCGCTGCGGGAGTCGGGCGTGTCGTACGCGGTCCTCAGGCCGACGATCATCTTTGGGCGTGAGGATATCCTGCTGAACAACATCGCATGGGCGCTGCGACGGTTTCCGGTCCACCCGATACCGGGCAGGGGAGACTACCCGGTGCAGCCGGTCTACGTGGAGGACCTTGCCGAGCTCGCGGTGAATCTGGGCGCGGCAAGCGATGACGTGGAACTGGACGCAGTCGGGCCGGACGTGATGAGCTACGAGAAGATGGTGAGGCTGATCGCGGACAAGGTTGGGTCTTCGGCGAGGCTGGTGCGGGTGCCGGCATGGCTGGCGCTGACGGGGGCGCGGATCGCTGGGCTAGCGGTGAGGGACGTTGTGCTGACGCGCGAGGAGGTGGACGGGCTTACGGCTGGGCTGCTGGTGTCGAGGTCGGGGGCGCGGCCTGCGGGCACGACGCGGCTGTCGGACTGGCTGGCCACGAACGCTGAGGCGCTGGGGACGCGGTACTCGAACGAGCTGGCGCGGCACTATCGGTAGGGGGTGGCAAGCGAGAGGCCTCTGTCTGCGTGACGCCATCGGACAGGTAGGGCTGAACGGCACTTGGGGCGAATGGCGGTCTGAGAGAGGCCCTTCGACAGGCTCAGGTGGAGTGGACTGCTGGCGAGGCCCCTAAGCTTGCGGAGGACCCTTCGGCGGGCTTATGGACAGCTGTCGGGATGGTGGCAAGGGCAGGTCTCAAACCTGCCCTTGCCACCTGTTGTCTCGATGCTGGCTTGGCTTAGCTACGGCGGCGGCGAATTCTAAGGCGTTCGCCTTTGGGGTCGTAGCGGCGAGAGGCGGTTATGGCGGCCTCGCGCTCGCTGCCCTCGGTGGTAACGCTGGCCATTGTGCCCTCTTCGGCGAACTCGGCCTTGACCATGCCGAGCGCGATGTTGCCTCCAAGGAAATAGCCCTGCGTGGCGACGGTCACGTTGCCGACCTCAACGCCGTCCACGAGTATCGGATCGCCGGGCTTGGCGACGTCATCGCCGTCGATGTCGAGGCCAACAACGAGGCGCTCGGCGCCCTCCGCCTTGATGCGGGCTGCGGCATCCCTGCCGATGAAGTTGCGGTTCTGGAGTTTGACGAAGATGTCCAGCCGGCACTCGTACGGGTTGGAGCCCTTGTACTCGGAGCCTCCGATGAGGCCCTTCTCGACGCGCAGGCTGTTCATGGCCATGAGGCCCATGGGAATCACACCGTGGTCTTTGCCCGCCTCGAGAATCGCGTTCCAGACCTCGACGCCGTCTTCGGCGAGCGGGAACAGTTCGAATCCGTCCTCGCCGGTATAGCCGGCGCGGTCCACGTAGCAGGGGAAGCCGGCGACCGTGCACTGGGCGCCCCAGAAGAAGTACATCGTGGAGAGGTCTTCGTCCGTGATCGATTGCAGGACCTCTTCGGACTTCGGGCCCTGGAGCGCGATTGGGCCGGCATAGCCGGAGGATACGTCCGTGACCACGGCGTCCGCGATGGGCTCGAGCATCTTGAATCGGCCTACGATGTCAGGCCTGCTGGTGGGAAACGACTGGAAGTGTTCATCGTTGAGCTTGAGCAGAGTTCCGTCGTCAATGATCTGACCGTTGTGGTCAAGGATCGAGGTGTACATCATCTGGTCGTCCTGCAGGCGCTTCGGGTCGTTCGCGCAGACCAGGTCGACGAGGGCTTCGGCGCCGCGACCCTTGATGTCGATGATGGGCATTGTGGACAGGTCCTGGAGCGCGGCGCCCTCGCGGGCGGCCATGTGTTCCGCCTCCTGGCCGGTGGGGTAGCTGAGCGCCCAGTTGCCGGTGGGGAGCATGGTGGCTCCGTTCTCAACGTGCCAGTAGTAGTAGGGCATTCGCTTCATCGTTCGTTTCTCCTTCTGTGGCTTGGCAGTCTCTTGGTTGAATTGCGGCTACGGTCGACTTGGCGCTTTGCGCCGGATCCCCTCATTCCTTCGACAAGCTCAGGACAGGCTCTAACCTTATCCCACAAGGGTGGAAGGAACCGGAATTGCTCCTTTGACTAACCTCATTGCAGTCAAGTTCAAAGTGACGTAGGGCACACGCTGTTGCTTTCGGATTGACTTGCTACAGGCCGGTGATGTTGCCGAGGGCGTCCACGTCCAGCTTGCGGGGCCTGCTTGGGAGGCCGGGCATGGTGACGATGTCTCCCGCGATGGGGTATATGAATCCTGCGCCGACGGAGGCGCGGACGTCGTTGATCTCGAATGTGTAGTCGGACGGGCAGCCGAGCAGGCGGCGGTTGTGCGAGATGGACAGGTGCGTCTTGGCCATGCAGACCGGCAGGTCGCCCCAGCCCAGCCGCTCGTAGCGGCGCAGCTGCCGTCTCGCGGCGGGCGCCCAGCTTACGTCGTTCGCGTTGTACACGGTCTGCGCGAGCTTCAGCGCCTTGTCTTCGACGGTGTCTTCGACGAGGTATGGATACGTCACCTCGGCGGGAGGCCCGTCCTCTGCGGCGTCGACAACAGCCTCCGCCAGGTCGACGGCGCCGTCGCCGCCGAGCGCGAAGTGGTTGGCGAGCGGCGCAGAGTGCGCTCCGGCCGCCTCGGACCTGCGCTGCGCGAGGGCGACCTCGTTGGGCCTGTCCGTGGGGAACGAGTTCAGGGCCACGACGACGGTGAGGCCGTAAGACTTGATCATCCGGATCAGGTGCTCGAGGTTCGAGAGACCGGCCTCCACGGCCTCCTCGTTAGGCTCGTCAAGCTCCCTGCGCGGCACGCCGCCATGGGACTTGAGCGCCCTGACGGTGGCGACAATGACGACGGCGCTGGGCTCGAGGCCGTTGAAGCGCGCCTTGATGTCCATGAACTTTTCGAAGCCGAGATCGGCGCCGAAGCCTGCCTCAGTGACGACGTAGTCGACGTAGCCGAGCATCATCCTGTCGCCGACCACGGAGCTGCAGCCGTGGGCGATGTTGCCGAACGGCCCGGTGTGCACTGTGGCGGCCTGACCCTCGCCGGTCTGGACGAGGTTCGGCTGGATCGCGTAGCGCAGCAGCGACATCATCGAGCCGACGGCGTCGACGTCGTCCGCGGTTACGGGCTGGCCGTCGCTGGTGAAGGCGACGACGGTGCGGGCGAGCCTCTCGCGGAGATCGTCGAGGTCTCGGGCCAGGGCCAGGATGGCCATGACCTCGGAGGCGGTGACGATGTCGAATCCCGCCGACCTCAGCGGGGCGTTGGCGGTACCGCCGAGTCCGGAGATGATCTGGCGGAGGCCGCGGTCCTCGATGTCCATCACCCTTCGCCATGTGATGCCGTCCGGCGTCAGGCCGTCGATGTTGCCCAGCCTCGCCTCGTTTTCGGTGAAAGCGCCGAGCAGGTTGTGGGCGGACGCCACGGCGTGTGCATCGCCCGTGAAGTGGACGTTGATCTCGTCAAGCGGCTCGATCACGGCCTTGCCGCCGCCGGTGCCCCCTCCCTTGATGCCGAAGATGGGGCCGAGGGAGGGCTCGCGCAGGTTGACGCAAACGCTCTTGCCAAGCTTGCCCAGGCCATCGGTCAGGCCAACAGCGGTCGTGGTCTTGCCTTCTCCGGCCTGCGTGGGCGTGATGCCGGTCACCAGGATCATCTTGCCCTTTGGGCCGTCTTCGCGAACGAAGTCCAGGGGCAGCTTGGCCTTGTAATGGCCCTGCGGGATGATGGCCTTGGTGTCCAACCCTACCTTTTCGGCTATTTCTGCGATTGGCCTCATGCCTATTCCTCCATGGTCGGGAACCGTACACCCGAAGGGCATCTCACGATCTCCCGGCAATTCCGGCGTCGCGAGTGACGGGACGACGGGCGGGATTTTATCACGTACCGCAGCATAGGACGGGTCTGGAGCGGAGCGGCGGCCTGCCGCCGCCATCAGGGCGGTGTTGCCGATGTAGAATGGCCGCGGCGCTACTGGCCGGTGAACGCCGTCACGAGTACGTAAGCGATGAGCGGCGCCAGCAACAGCCAGAGCAGCTTCCGAGGCGTGATCTTGAAGAGTTCTTTCATGTTTGGATGGCGGTTGCCAATCTTAGCAGTATCGTTCGATGGGCCAGCGTGTTGCCGATGCCTTACCGGCTGATCGCGCTCGACATAGATGGGACTATCCGAACTCACGGGAGCCCAGTTTCAAACAGGGCCAGGGAGGCGATCGATCGAGTCAAGGAGGCCGGTGCGGTCGTCACACTGGCGACCGGCAGGGCGTTCGAGTCGGCGCTAAGGTCCGCGATCGAGCTCGGCATCACCAGTCCGCTGACTTCGTTTCAGGGCGCGCAGGTCTCCGACCCCATGACGCGGCGAGTGCTGTGGCGCCGCCCGCTGACCGCGGCGATGGCGCGCCGGGCGCTGGACGCGCTCGAAGGCTGGCCGGTGGAGGTGATGGCGTACCACGAGGACGATGTCTACGTGAGCCGCATGACCAGGTTTGCGGACGGCTACCGCGACCGGAACGGTATCAACGTGGAGCTGGTGGACGACCTGCGAGAGGTCGAGGAGTGGGGACTTACAAGACTGCTGGCGGTTGCGGAAGAAGAGAAGGTTGCCGAGCTGAACTCCCATCTGCGGCGGACGCAGGCCGGGGAGCTTTACGTCACCCGGTCGCTGCCACACTTCTGCGAGATACTTAGCCCGGCCGGCGGCAAGGAGAAAGCGCTGTCCTGGATCTGCCACTGCCTGGGGATCGAGCGCTCGGAGGTGCTTGCGTTCGGGAACGGCTACAACGATGTGCCGATGCTGGAGTGGGCTGGGCTGGGCGTGGCGGTCGCCGACGGCGTGGACGAGGCGAAGGACGCCGCGGACCTGCTGGCGCCAGGTATCGCGGAGGACGGTGTGGCGCATGTGCTGGACTCGATGCTGGAGGCAGGCGAGATTGGGTAGCGGCGAGACGGCGGCGCGGGCTTGGCGCGGAGGAAGCTCGTGCGAGCTGCCGGTGAAGAAGGGGCGCGATTGAGTCCCAGTTCCGACAGGCCGGCTGTGGTCGTTCTTGGCAGCATCAACATGGACCTCGTCGTGCAGACGGAGCGCGTGCCGGAAGCAGGGGAGACAATCAAGGGCGGCGAGCTTCGGACGGCATCAGGCGGCAAGGGCGCGAACCAGGCGGTCGCGGTGGCGCGGCTCGGGGCCGGGGTGCGGATGGTCGGCCGCGTCGGGAGCGACGAGTTTGGCGAGTCGCTGATCGCGGGGCTGGCGTCGCACGGCGTTGACGTCGAAAGCGTGTCCGTTGACGCCGGCCATGCTTCCGGTGTGGCGGTCATACTGCTCGACGCCGCGAAGGAGAACCGGATCGTCGTCGTGTCAGGCGCGAACATGGCGTGCGGGCCCGGGGAGTCCGAGGCCGCCGGCCGCGCCCTGGGAGGAGCTCAGGCGCTGTTGCTGCAGCACGAGATTCCGATGAGCGTGAGCCTCGATGCGGCGAAGAAGGCTTCCGGGGCGGGGGTCAAGGTCGTCTGGAACCCCGCGCCGTTCGAGCAGATTCCTGGCGACGCTTACCCGCTCATCGATGTCATCACGCCGAACCGCAACGAGGCTGCAGCTCTAACCGGACTCGACGTTACCGATGCTTCGTCGGCGGACGAGGCGGCGGAGCGGCTGGTCGAGCGCGGCGTGGGCGCGGCGGTCGTGACGCTGGGCGAGCTTGGCGCCGTGTACGCGACGCAGGGCGAGACCGGGTTCGTGGTCGCGCCGAGCGTCGAGCCGGTGGACACGGTGGGCGCGGGCGACGCCTTCAACGGAGCGCTGGCCGTGACGCTTGCGGAGGGCCGGCCGCTGCTGGACGCTGTGCGCCACGGCGTGATGGCAGGCACAGCCGCGGTCACGAGGCCGGGAGCGCAGGACGGGATGCCGGACCGGGCGGCGGTCGAGGCGATGCTGCGAAGGTTGTAGGGGCTCAGGTGCTGCGGAGTTGGGTCGGCACTGGGCGGTGGTAAGATACGGATTGTAGTTGACTACTGCGAAATACGAAGGGGAGCCAGGCGATGATCGCGAAAATACCTCTGGTCCTAGAGCCTCAACCCGAAGGTGGATATACAGTCACTTCTCCCCTGTTGCCAGAACTGATTACCGAGGGAGACAGCATCTCCGAGATACTTGCCAATGTGGAGGACGCCTTCGCCGCCGTTGTGGAAATCTACCAAGATAGAGGCCGCCCGCTGCCTTCTGATCTCTATGTGGACGACACGGATGGACCGGTGACCATTGAAACCCTTGTCTCTGTCGCTTGAGATACAGAGATGCGGCGCGCAAGCTGGAGAGACTTGGCTGTTACGAGGTTCCCCGTCGTGGTGGAGGCTCACACAGGAAGTGGTTAAATCCGAGCGTGGGCAAGGATGGAGTGCTGCCGGACTGGGGCAGCCGCGATCTGAAGATCGGTACGCTACGCTCGGCAATCAGGCAACTAGGTATTGACTGGAACGAGTTTCGAGAGGCGTAGGCCTTCGTCCGTCCAGGTGATGGGGCCCTACGAAGGCTCCTGGCCGGACTCGATGGCCTGGATGCGGTCTTCAAGTTGGCCCAGGCTTGCGTACTCCTGCTGGATCAGCATGAAGCACCTCTTGAGGTAGAGGTCGGCGAGGACCGGGCCGCTGGAGTCCGACTTCTTGGCGGCCAGGACCAGGTCTTCGATGCGGTGGTTGTCGGGGAGGTGCCTGGCCATGATGCCGATGTCCTGCTCGGCTTCCTGAAGGACGTTATCGTCCGAGACGTCCACGGCGAACCTCAGCCGTCCCACCAGCTTGGTGAGCTCGTTTAGCTTGTCGGAATCGCTCATCAGGCCGTACATGACGTCGGTCACGCCCAGGCCTTCCGATTCCGTACCGGCCGCCTCGATCGGCTTCGGCTGCGAGCCCTCGACGTGCTGCGTATAGAGATCGGCGTAGCTCTGGACGGCTGTGGTGACGGCCATCATCGCGGAGCCGACGTCCGACGCGTCGATCACGCCGCCGTATAGCAGGTCGTCGCCCCGCGTGTCAGCCAGCCACTCGATCTCCTCCTTGCCCGACATCTTTTCGGGAGCAGGGGGAAAGGCGAAGCACGACAGGTCCTTGGGGCCGATGTCCCCGACCTGGTTCATCAGGAACGGCGGCACGTACTTGGTGACGTCCACGGAGACCGGGAGGATCACAACGTAGGTTGCCCATACTTCACTGGCATCGGACGAGGACGCGAAGTAGAGCAGCGCGTGGCCCTTCGGCTGCGAGTCGCTGCCCTTTTCGAATGTGCTAGCCATCTCGGTGTCCTGCGTAATCGTCTATCATGCCAGTGAAGATGGAGGCCGCCTGTTGTGACCATTATATCGCGCGCGGACGCTGATCCGGGGCTGCCGCTCTGACGGGAACTCCAACCTGTTACTGCTGAACACAGACGCGTACGCTCGCCTGCTCAGGCCTGTTCTGTTCAGGCTCCCGCCCGAAACGGCGCAGAAGTTCGCGGACTCCGCTCTCAATCTCGACTTCCTATGGAGGGCTGCGTCTGCCATCGCCGAGCCCGTGGATGGCCGGATTGCCACGAGGCTCGGTCCGATCGTTCTTCGCAGCCCCATCGGGCTTGCCGCGGGGTACGACAAGGACTGCGAGTACCTGAAGGCTCTGTCGACGCTGGGATTCGGGTACGTGGTTGGCGGGACGGTCACGATCGACGCGCGGCCGGGTAATCCGAAGCCGCGCGTGCGCCGGATCGTCTCCGGGGAGGCGCTCGTGAATGCGCTGGGCTTCCCCGGCCGGGGGCTCGAGCGGGCCGAGGCCAGGCTCAGGGCCGCCGCTGAGTCCGGGCTGGGCGCGCCGGCGATCGTCAGCGTTTCGGGCACAGAGATAGCGGATGTGGCGGCCTGCCACGCGCGTCTGGAACCATACGCGGCCGCGATCGAGGTGAACATCAGCTCCCCCAACACGCGGGGGCTGCGGGTGTTCCAGGAGCGGCCCGCGCTGGACGTCCTGCTGGCGGAGATCAACGAAGCCAGGCAGAAGCCGCTGTTCGTCAAGCTGCCTCCCTACGCCGCGTCGCCGGCTGCGGGCGTCCCCGAGTCGCCGCTGCTCGACCGGGCCGCGGGAGAGGAGGCGAGGGAGAACTTCCACTCGCTCCTCGACGCATGCATCGAGGCCGGCGTGGACGGAGTCACGGTCGCCAACACGCGGCCGGTGCCGGACGCCGGCCTTGCTATGGGCGCGGGCGGGCTGAGCGGCAGGCCGCTGTTCGCGGACACGCTGCGAATGGTGCGCGATGCGAGGGGCCACGCGGGCAGCAGCCTCGCGGTCAATGCGTGCGGCGGAGCATCGACCGGCGACGACGTCTGGGAACTCCTGGCCGCCGGCGCCGACTCCGTCCAGATTCTGACGGCGATGGTCTACCGGGGGCCAGGAGCCGCGCGGGCAATCGGCAGGGAGCTGGCCGGCCGAATGCTGCGCGAAGGCGCTACTGAGCTGCCAGCGCACCCCTGAGATGCTTCATCGAGATGTTGCCGCCGCTGAGGACGATGGCGACCTTGAGACCTTCAAGCTCGTCCTTGCGCTTCAGCGCCCCTGCCAGCGCGGACGCGCCGGCGTGCTCGGCGAGATCGCGAGTCAGCTCCAGGTGAAGGAGCACCGCCTCGTCAAGCTCGGCCTCTGAAACCAGGACGAAGTCGTCAAGCATGTCGCGCATGATGCCCACCGTGAACTCGAATCCGAGGGAGGTTGCCAGTCCCTCCGCGCGGGTGTTCATCGGGTAGCTCTCCATGAAGCCGGACTTCCAGGACAGGTACGCGGCCTGCGCAGCCTCCGCCTGGACGCCGACGACGCGCACGCCGGGGTTTACGCCCTTGGCGGCGACGCAGGTGCCGCAGGCCCCGCTGCCGCCTCCGATGCCGACGAAGATCACGTCCACGTCCGGCACGTCTTCCATGATCTCAAGACCGTAAGTGCCGACGCCTTCGATGAGCGCGGGCTCGTTGGCCGAGTGGATGTACCGCATCCCCTCCTCACGGGAAAGCTGCTCGACGTGCTCCCTGGCGTCGTCGAAGCTGTCGCCGTGAAAGATCACGTTGGCCCCCAGGTCCTGCATGGACTGGACCTTGCCGGGATTGGCGTCTTCCGGCACGACGATCGTGGCGGCGGCGCCGAACTGCCGGGCCGCGAAGGCGATCGACTGTCCGTGGTTGCCGGTGGACGCGGAGATGACGCCCATGGCGCGCTCCTCCGGCGTCATCTGCGAGACCAGGTTCAGGCCGCCCCTCACCTTGAAGGCGCCCAGGATCTGGTAGTTCTCATGCTTGACGTAGACCTCGGCTGCGCCGAGGAGCCGTTCGAGAGAGTGGTACCGATGCAGCGGAGTCCTAATAATGTAAGGAGAAATCCGTTTTCTGGCGTTAAGAACGTCTTGCAATACTGGCCTTTTCAGGTGCAACTGAACTTCTCCTTTCAAGGATTTGGGAGCTCAAGCGAGGTCCCTCAAGTAAGTTGCGGACGCCAATCGCGCCCGCACGAAATCCAGCATAACATGTGATATGAATCACAAACATCGTTTAGGTCGAACGGAACATCAATGCCCCGAGACTCCTAACGGCGGCAGCCGTTCAAATATTGGGCGGATGGATTCAAGCTGTTGAGCGCGGCTGCTTACCCCTGTAAGCATCGAGGCAGGGGATTGAGAGCCTGCCCTGATCCCGTCCTGAGCCTGACGAAGGGGCCCGTGCCCCAACCCGTTCGCCCTGAGCCCGTCGAAGGGCCTTCCGCCGAGCAGCGTCCGCTAGAAGTCCGCCCGCCACCAATCCCCGCCCTCCAATGACCACGCGTAGGGGCCGTTCGCGAACGGCCCGCCCCGGGACGCCACGCCGGCGAAGTAGAAGCGACCCACACCGCAACCCCGTCAACGAATTAGATGACACTTACAAATGACGGGGTTGTGTTGTGGGCGGGCTCTCTTGCCGGTGCGGCGTGTGTTCGAATGTCACGCTGCGGCAGGGACGTGGGGATCAAGGGGGAGCGTCGGCGTTCCCTGGAGGAACTCCTTCGACAAGCCCAGGACGGGGTTGGGACGGGCTCCCGTCGTCATCGGCAGGTTCTTCCCCGGGGTCCGAGTCCTTTTTGGTATTTTGGGCGAGGAAGGCGGAGGGTGTCCGGCATGAGTCACGGATGCGCCTGATCGCGTCCATGACTTCGCCTGCTGCGATGGACAGTTCTACCGCTGTGCGGGCGTGTTCCTTGAAGTAGTGCTCCGTTCCGTTGTGCACGATGATGCTGCTCGTCTCGTCGGGGTTGAATGCTCCGGGCTTCTCGGGCGGCGGTAGCCTGCCTACGGCGTCCATCAGGGCGTCCGACGCCTTGAAGACTGCCCGGGTGTTCAGACCGTCGTCCCGGCTGTGGCCGTATGTGTTGACGTACGGGGGCTCGTAGTCGAGGAGCACGTCGGCTTCGGTGGGGGAGTCGTCGGAGGACGTCTGTTGCGGTCCGACAGGTTCCTTCGACAGGCTCAGGACAGGCTCGTTCGACGGGCTCAGGACAGGCTCGTTCGACGGGCTCAGGACAGGCTCGTTCGACGGGATCTGAGAAGGCTGGGGAAAGAGTGGCAGGTCGGCGGGGGCTTCATCGAAGCCGCGGCGGAGCAGTTCCTTGGCGGCGTCTATGCGATGGTGCGGCCCGAACCCGGGCATGAATCCGAGCATGACGTCGACGAGGAAGCGTACGGCCCGTCGGCCTCCGTCGGTCTCGGCGCGTATGAAGAGCGCGAGGTCGGGGTTGAGGTTGGCGGTGTCGATGGTGTCGGCCTCGGGCTTCGGGTGCTCTGCGCGCTTTAGTGATGTCGCGGGTATGCTGGCGAACTCTTTCGCTTCGTCGAAGCCGAGCTTGATTAGCTGGCGTGCGGCGTCGAGCCTGTGATGAGGCTTGGCATCGCGTATCTCGTCCTGCATTGCGGCGACGAGGAATCGCACGATGAGTCTGCCGTCCCTGGTCTCTTCGCGGACGATGCTCTGTATTGGTGATAAGGCCTGCGTTTCGCTGGACATGGGTTCTAGCTTAAGGCATTGAGAACTAGTGTGTCAAGACGGTGTTTGGACGGACTTGTGGAGGGAAGGGTCCACGTCTTGATGGGCGTGGGGATCCCCGGCCCGCTGGATTCCGGCTAGCCCCTGGTTCACGCTGGCGCGGGAGTGCGGGGATGGCGGGGTTGTGGTGTGTGGGCTGGTACTGCTGGGAGGGTCGTTCGCGAATTGGTCATGTGCGCGGCTGTTGTGGCTGCGGGGGCGGACTTGGGGCGGGAGCTGGCTTGCGTAAGGCCCTTCGACAGGCTCAGGGCGAACGGGTTCCTGTCGACGTTTTGGTGCGGCGCGTGGTTGGGCGGGCCGTTCGCGAACGGCCCCTACGCCTGAGGGATGGCGGCGGGGTTCTGTCGCCGGAAGGTGTTGGCGGGCGTGGGGTGCCCCGCCCCTCTGGATTCCGGCTGGCGCCGGGTTCACGCTGACGCGGTTTTGGTGTATGGGTTGGTTCAACTTCGCCGGCGTGGCGCGTGGTTGGGCGGGCCGTTCGCGAACGGCCCCTACTCCTGAGGGATGGCGAACGGGTCATGCGCGGCAGGGGTGGCGATCGGCGGAATTGTAAGTGTCATCTAATTTGTTGGCAGAATATTCAGAGTTTCCAATGGGGTCGCGGGGAGGCCCGTTGTGTGCTTGGTGAAATCCGCTGGTTTGTCTAGTCGAGCAGACCCTTCATTCGCGTTGGTTAGGAGAAGTCGCGTCAAACAGTACTGGTGATAAGATGACCTCGCTGGCACATCCTGTTAGAATCCTGGCTGAATACGGAAAACAAGCGAGAAGTTGAGGGCGATTGCTTCAACGCCTCATAAAACAGGACTCCCCCTCCAAGTCTAGCGACAGGTCCGCACTCTATGTCGATGTGGATAACCTGCGCGACGGTGCCCAGACCGTTATTGAAGACCTGATCAGGAACTGGCCGTCGTCTATTCCGACAGCCGGCAGGCTGTGCCTCTACGTCAGGGCCGAAAACCTCGACCTGTGGGAGATGTGGGCCAAAAGCCAGTTCCCCGAACTGGCCGTGGTGGTCAAGGGCGTCCAGCATTACAGTTTCCACCCGTCGAAGAACGCGGCGGACATGTCGATCGCGATGGACGCGCTCTCGGACATGATGCTGCGCCGCGCGAACTGGGTGGTGGTGTTCAGCGACGACAGCGACTTCATCGGCCTGTACGCGAAGGTCAAGGAGATCCACGAGGAGTCCGGCGGCGACGGCCGCAACGCCCCGTTCACGTGGGTGCTCACGGACCGCAGGGACACTCGGTCCGGAACGATCAGGGACTACTTCCCCAACGATCACGTCTACACGATCAAGTTCCCGACAGGCAGGAGGATGTCGCCCGCGCCGGCTCCGACGGCCCGTTCTTCGCAGGGCACTGCCAGGACGCCGGCACGCACATCCCAGGCCGCGCCTAGGCCTTCGCGGGCCGCGCAGCCCGCTTCCAGGACTGCCCGCACTCCGCAGCCCGCTTCCAGGACCGCCCGCACCCCGCAGCCGGCGCCGAGACCTGCCCGCGCCGCGCAGCCTGCTTCCAGGCCTGCCCGAAGCGCAGAGGCTTCTCCGACGGAGTGTAAGCACCGCGGCAGGAGCAAGGCCGACGATGACAGGCGCAACGGGCGGATACTCAGCCAGATGGCCGAGACCATTCTCAGAGAGGTGCCGGTGGGCTTCTTTGGGAGCGGAGACTGCCAGAAGATCGTGAAGAAGATCTGGCCGGACCACAGCCTGGCGAGGTCGAGCCCATCAGGATTCGGAACGAAGTTCGCGAACTCGATCCTGCCGATCCTGAAGGAGAAGGGTGTTACCGAGCCCAATCCCAATCGCAGGCCCAGGCGTTACGAGATGACCGAGGACGCCAAGGGCGCTGCCGCTCGCCAGGGCTCGTCTTGAACATCTTTTTCGACGTTGACTACACGATCCAGGGCGTGGATGGGAGTCTCCGACCCGGCACCAGCGAAGTGTTCGACCGGCTGGTGAAGGACGGCCACACTGTGTTCATCTGGTCCGGCGTGGGCGACCGCACATCCGATGTGAAGCGGCACCAGCTGGAGGGCTTTGTGAGCGGCGTGTTCGAGAAGCCCATCAACGACTTCGAGGCGGGCCTGACGCGGTTCAAAGTCACGGTCAGGCCGGACTTCGTCATCGACGACTACCCGGAGATCGTTGGCGTGTTCGGTGGCACGGTGATCCGCCCTTACTACTTTCCGTCTTCGTCGGACGGCGAGATGGAGCGCGTGTACCAGGTGATCGCGGAGTATGCCCAGACCGGCGCTTCGTCCGACTCCATGTTCCGGCAGCCCAACGGTGGCACGCCGGCCTAACGGCCGCTCGCAGCCGCCAACCGCAGCAGAGGCGGCCCGCGCCGCTGTGCCGCCTGCCAGCCCGGTCACCCCGGCAAGGTAGTCATGGCCGCGCCTTTGGAATCGGGCAGTTCCAGCCGTCAGATCAAGGTCCTGCCGGCAGAGCTTGCGTCCAAAATCGCGGCCGGGGAGGTGGTTGAGCGGCCCGCGTCCGTGGTCAAGGAACTGGTCGAGAACTCGCTGGACGCCGGCGCGCTGGAGATCACAGTTGAAGTCGCCCGCGGCGGCATGGAGTCGATCCGCGTCTCCGACAACGGCACGGGCATACCGCCTGACGAGGTGGAGCTTGCGGTGCAGAGGTTCGCGACCAGCAAGGTCACCTCTTCGAACGACCTTGACTCGATCTCCACGCTGGGCTTTCGCGGCGAGGCGCTGCCGAGCATCGCGGCCGTGTCCGAGTTCACGATCGTCACACAGACGGGTACGGACGATGTGGGGACCCGCCTGGAGGTTGTGGAAGGTGAGGCGGTGCGGCTCTTGCCCGAGGGAGCGCCGCGGGGCACGACCGTCTCGGTCCGCCATCTTTTCCGCAACTTTCCCGCAAGAAGAAAATTCCTGAGGACGGAGGCCACCGAGGCGTCGCGGATCCACGCGCTGCTGACGCGGTACGCGATGGCGTACCCGGAGGTGCGGTTCCGGCTGGCGTCCACGGGTTCGAGAAGGTTCGAGACGTCAGGGTCGGGCGACCTTCGGGAGGTCGTGGCCGCCGTCTATTCGCTGGACGTTGCGGACTCGATGCTGGAGCTGTCGTCGGATGCCGGCGACGGAGGCGGGCCGTTCGTGTGGGGGCTGATCGGGCCGCCATCTCTCGACAGGGCGAGCCGGGCGTACGTCAGCGTGTTCGTGAACCGGCGGTGGGTGCAGAGCCGGATGGTGATGCAGGCCATCGAGCAGGCCTACCACGGTTTCATGGGGGAGCGGCGGTACCCGCTGGCAGTGGTGAACCTCGCGGTGCCGTACCACGAGCTGGACGTAAACATCCATCCGGCCAAGACAGAGGTCAGGTTCACAAAGTCCGGCGAGGCGTTCAGGGCCGTCCAGGGGTCGGTCCGGCGCACGCTGACGGCGCTTTCGCCGGTGCCCTCGCCGTCTGCCGTTGCCACGCCCCATGCGCCGCCGGCAGGGTCCGCGCGTCCGGTGACGGCGCCGTTCTGGCCGGACTCGCTCAGGCGACCGGTCCCGGCAGGAAGGGACGACACGGTCCAGTTCGATCCGGAGGCGAACCTGACGCCCAAGAGGGCGCTGCCTGTGCTCCGCCCACTGGGTCAGGTCCAGACTACGTACATCGTCGCGGACGGCCCGGACGGCGTGTACCTGATAGATCAGCACGCGGCGCACGAGCGGGTGGTGTTCGAGCAGGTGCGAGAGGAGGCGCGCAGCAGGCGGTCGCCGAGCCAGGCGCTGCTGGAGCCGGCGACCGTGGATCTGAGCCTCAGGCACTTGGAGTTGTTGGAAGAGCATCGAGCGGCGCTGGAGAGCGTTGGGTTCGAGATCGAGGCATTCGGGCCAGAGTCGGTGCTACTCAGACGCGTGCCCAGCCTCCTGAATGAGGGCGATCCGGCGGCCGCGTTCCTGGACATCCTGGACCTGATCGGCGAAGGCCGGGAATGGGAGTCCTGGGAGGAGAGGGCGGCGTACTCGATCGCGTGCCACAAGGCCATCCGGGCGGGCCGGGTGCTCAGCGTCGAGGAGATTGCCGAGCTCACGCGCCAGCTGGAGAACTGCACGCAGCCTCACACGTGCCCGCATGGGAGGCCGACGATGATCTTCATGAGCACGGCGCACGTGGAGCGGGAGTTCGGCCGCCGCTGACGCGCTTTGAGGGTCAGTCTATGAGGACGGCATCCACTGAGTTGACCGGCGGAAGGCTGTCGATAAGCAGATTCCAGCTATCGCCTTCGTCGGCGCTGTGGAAGACCTGGCCGCTGGTGGTGGCGACGTAGACTCCCGCTGGGTCGCACTCGTCCGTTGCCAAGTTCTCCCGCATCGCGTGCAGGTACACCTTTCGCTGTGGCAGGCCATTGGACAGGCCTTCCCAGTTCGCGCCGCCATCGCGGGTGCGATAGACGCGGAACCGGCCGTCGGGCACGAAGCGGTACGCGCCGCCTAGCTCGTCGCCCGTGGCGCTGTCTTCGGGCAGGACGTATGCCGTCGAGGTGTCGCGCGGGTGCGTGGCCAACGGCAGGCCGAACCTGGAGGGCAGGCCCTCGGAGATGTCTTCCCAGTAGTCTCCGCCGTCATCTGAACGGTAAACGCCGCAGTGGTTCTGCTGATACAGCACGTCCGGCGCATCCTCGTACCCCAGCAGTTTGTGCGTGCACTGGCCGACTTCTGGATGCCTGTCAGGCAGGAAGTCCGCCCTGACGTTCGTGTTGATAGGCTGCCAGGTCTCGCCTGCGTCCTCGGTGCGGAAAGCGCCGGCCGCGGAGATGCCGATCCACATTCGTTCAGGACGCTCGTGATCGAGGACGATGCTGTGAAGGATGAGGCCCGCCATGCCCGGATGCCACACTTCCCTGGTCGAGTGTTCCGTGAGTCCCCGGACGTCCTCCCAAGTCTCGCCGCCGTCATGGCTCCGAAGCAGCGCCGCAGGCTCTACGCCCAGGTAGATTGCGCCCGGCTCGCTGGGTCTTCCGGGCAGTACGTGCCACACGCGCTTCACGGTGAGGCCCGTCTCTTCCGGAAACCTGGGCGGGTTCTCAGTGGACTGCCAGGTTGCTCCAAGGTCGCGGCTGAGCATGACTTCGGGCCCATAAACGGTGCGATTAACGGCAGCCAGCACTGTCTTCGCGTTGGCGTCGTACGACATGTGGAAGACATCATCCCCCGGGAGCATCAGGTCCGACAGATCCCAGTTCCTGCGCGCCTCGTCGCTTGTGGCGATGAACGCGCCTTTGCGGGTGCCTATGAGCACAGCAACTTTGCGGCTTCCGTTCTCAGTCACGATGGATTCCTCCTTAGTACAAACATGCCGGTGGGGGTAAATCTTACTGCCCGGCTGGGGCTGCTTGCGATGCTTTCCGCTGCGCCGACCGGCGAATTTGGTTAAATGCGGGGCCTCCGAACGGTAAAATGTGGAGATGGACTGTAGACGCCATCTAAGGGAGTCTTCGACCGCGGCAATTGCGCTTGCCCGGGAGTTTGCCGCTTGCCCGGAGTTTGCCGCTTGATCGAAAGGGCGATTGAACTCAAGAGGGGTTTGACGGACCCGACCTACTTCCTCAAGGCCTTCAGACTCCCCGTCCAAGCGTTCATTCAGACAGAGCAGACCGGGGCGCTGATCCTGCTGCTTGCTGCCGCCGCGGCCATGGTCTGGGTGAACTCTCCATTTTCCGAGTCGTACTTCGAGCTCTGGCACACGAACGTCTCCTTCGACCTCTTCGTGTTCAGCATATCCAAGGACCTCGAGCATCTCGTCAACGACGGACTAATGGCCGTCTTCTTCTATGTTGTCGGGCTAGAGATCAAGCGGGAGCTGATACACGGCGAGTTGTCCGACTTTCGCAGGGCCGTACTTCCGGCGGCGGCTGCGGTCGGCGGCATGGCGGCGCCGGCGCTGATCTACTTTGCGTTCAACGGCACTGGCGAGGGCAGCTCCGGGTGGGGCATTCCAATGGCGACCGACATAGCGTTCGCTCTTGGCGTGCTGGGGCTTCTGGGACGAAGGCTGCCAGCTCAGTTGCGGGTTTTCCTGCTCGGCCTGGCCGTGGTCGACGACCTGGGCGCGATCGGCGTGATTGCCGTGTTCTATACGGACTCGATTCAGTGGCACTACCTCGGGCTGTCAGTGGGCCTGGTGTTGGGTATGGCGTTGATGATTCGCCTCGGAATCCAGTCAATGGGCTTCTATGTGATCGTCAGCATACTCATGTGGCAGTTCCTCCTACAGTCCGGAGTGCATGCCACGATAGCCGGAGTGATGATGGCAGCGATAACGCCCTCCGAGCCGTATCTCCGGCGGCAGCATTACGCCAAAACGGTTGAGGGTCTGCTGGCAAGATTCAAGGCGGCAATGGACGAAGGCGACGAGCAGAAGGCCGAGACCGTGGTGATGTCCATCGAGAGGCTGAGCCAGGGCACAGAAGGGCCAATGGAACGTCTCGAACGGTCTGTCCATCCGTGGACCAGCTTTGTCATATTGCCGCTATTCGCGCTGGCGAACGCGGGGATAGTGCTGTCTTCAGAAGCGTTGACCGCGGCGGCGGACAGCCGCGTAACGCTGGCGATACTTGTGGCGCTGCCCGCCGGCAACGCGGTAGGCATATTCAGCCTGACCTGGCTTGCAGTCCGATCGGGCCTGGGCCAGCTTCCTTTCGGCGTGAGCTGGTGGCAGATTATGGGAGTCGCGCTGCTGGGAGGCGTGGGATTTACAGTGTCGATCTTCATATCCAACATCGCGTTTGACAGCGACCATCTGGTGGACATGGCCAAGCTTGGCGTGCTTGGCGGATCGATACTGTCGGGGTGCCTGGGCTATGCGCTGTTGAGGCTCAGCGGAGGGCCGGGAGGCACACAAGTCTACAAGCCCTGACTGTCCCGGAGACTCGCTCCGTAACTCCCCTTGCAGCTACTCTTCGAAGCTCTTGAAGACCAGGCTTGAGTTCTGGCCGCCAAACCCGAAGCTGTTGGACATGGCGGCATTGACCGTGTGCTTCCTGGACTGGTTGGGAACGTAGTCCAGATCGCAGTCCGGGTCGGGCGTGTCGAGGTTAATCGTGGGATGGATCTCGTTGTTGACGATCGAGAGAATTGCCGCGATGCCTTCCAGTGCACCTGAAGCTCCCAGAGCGTGGCCGATCATGGACTTGGTGGAGCTGATCGGTACGTCATAGGCGCGGTCGCCGAACGCCAGCTTGATGGCGAGTGTCTCCACCAGATCGTTCTTGGGCGTTGATGTGCCGTGCGCGTTGATGTAGTCGATGTCGCCCGGAGACATACCCGCGTCTTCGAGCGCCCAACGGATGGCGCGGGCCGCTCCCCGGCCGTCTTCGTCGGGCTCGACGGAATGGAATGCGTCAGCGGACACGCCCAGGCCTGCGACCTCGGCGATGATGTTCGCGCCGCGGTCGAGAGCGTGGCGCATATCTTCCAGCACGACCATGCCGGCGCCCTCCGCGGGTACGAAGCCGTCCCGGTTCGCGTCGAACGGTCGGCTGGCGCGCTCGGGCACATCGTTCTGGCGCGTGAGGGCCTTGATGACGTTGAAGCCGCCCAGACCGAGGTGGCTTATACCGGCCTCGCAGCCGCCGGTGAGGACGGCATCGGCCGCGCCTCGTCTTATGATTTCGGCGCCCTCGCCGATGGCGTGAGTGCCAGCGGCGCATGCGGTGATGATCGTGGAGTTGTAGCCCTTGAGGCCGAACAGCCTGCTCACGTTGGCCGCGGCCATGTTCGGGAGGATCATGGGAATGAAGAAGGGGCTCACCCTCATCCCGCCGCGGTCAAAGAGGAGTTTCGCGTTCAGCTCGGTGGTCGGAAAGCCGCCGTTGCCGTTGCCCATGACCACGCCGATGCGCTCATCGTCGAGCCCCGACACGTCCAGGCCCGCGTCTTCGAGGGCGAGGCCGGAAGCGGCGACCGCAAGCTGCGAGAACCTGGCCATGCGGCGGGCTTCCTTGCGGTCCACGTACTGCTGGGGGTCGAAGCCGGTAACCTCGCCGGCGATCTGGCAAGGGAACTGGGCAGGGTCGCAGAGCGTCATCGGGCCGATGCCGGATCTGCCGTTAAGGAGGCCGTCCCAGTACTCGTCGACAGACTCGCCCAGAGGGGACACGAGGCCCATGCCCGTAACCACCACTCTGATCCTGGTCCCGTTCCGCATCAGGGTCGCGTCCTCCGGTCCTCCCACCGGGGAGGAACAATGTTCTCGTAAAGTTCGGGCTCCATGCGCGTGACTGCTTCGGTGATTTCAGCGGTCACAAACAGGGAGCCGGTTCCTAAAATCAGTGAGGAATCGTCGGCCAAGTCTGTGGCCACACCAAGACCTTCGACCACCTCGTCAGCCTCGAACACCACCGGCAGTCCCTGGGCCCTAGCCGCTTCTGCGATTATAGCACTAGGGGCGGCGCGCGGATGCCGGGACTTTACTGCGATGATCTCAGGCTGAATAGCCTGAATCTCTTCCAGCATTCCCTCGAGGCTGTGGCCCATGAGGCCGCCAAAGACCACGTAGACGCGCGAGTAATCGAAGGTCTTCTCCACGGCCTCGGCAAGCCGGCGCATCGAGTACGGGTTGTGGGCGCCATCGACCACGATCGTTGGAGGCCCCGCCTGCAGCACCTGCAGCCTTCCTTCCCATCTGACGTTGCGTATGCCTGCCGTTATGGACTCAGGCGTGATGCGGTGTCCGAGCCCCTGCAGCGTCTCAGCGGCGGCGACGGCTGCGGCGGCGTTCTCAAGCTGATGGTCGCCGATCAGGGGCAGCGTCAGGTCGTAGCCGGCGTTGAGACCTGCCAGTGCGAATGACTGGCCCCCGGGGCCCGACTCCCGGAGTTGCCACGAGAGGCGCGACTCGACGGCGACTACGGGGGCGTCCCTCTCGCGTGCGACCTGTTGGATGACGTTCAGCGCCTCTGCGGTCTGCGGGGCGGCCACCACGGGGACGCCGTGCTTGATGATGCCGGCCTTCTCGCCAGCGATCTCGGGAATCGTCTCGCCCAGGGTTGCGGTGTGGTCGAGGCTGATGGAGGTGATGACGCAGACGTCCGGCTCCACGACGTTGGTGGCGTCCAGCCGGCCGCCAAGGCCTACCTCCATAACCTGGAAGTCTAGCTCTGACTTCCTGAAGTGAACGAACGCCATGGCCGTGAGCACTTCGAAGGTGGTCACGCCTCCGTATCCGCCGTGCGCGGTTGTCCATTCAGTGGCGGGCCAGACATCGTCCACGAGGTCTGCGAACTCCTCCGTGGAGATGGGGTCAAGGCCAACCCTAATGCGCTCTACGGTCCTGTGCAGGTGGGGAGATGTGTAGAACCCCGCGGAGTATCCGCTCTCTGACAGGATGGAAGCGATCATGGCGGACGTGCTTCCCTTGCCCTTGGTGCCCGCGACGTGGACTGTTCGCCTTCCGATGTGCGGGTCGTCCAGCCTCTGAAGCAGTAGGCCCATGCGTTCCAGGTGGAACTTCGCGTGCTCCGGACTGTGCGTGGAGCGCTCGAAGTCTGCGAGACCCATGACCTTATCTAGCGCTTCCCTGTATCGAGGTTGCATGGGGCTAGTCTAAGGCAAGCGCTCTGCGCATGCGGGAGTTACGCCGGCGCGCCGGGTGAGCGCCTTGCGGCTAAGGCTCGATTTCGGCGTCACGCAGTTGCTTCCACTCGCTCTGCATGATCTCCATGCGGATGAAGTCCAGGCCGCTCCTTCTCACCGGTCTGATCTCTCTGAAGCCTGACTTGGCAAAGGACTTGCGCGCCCTTTTGTTCCAGTCAAGCGTGTGAAGGTAGACCTTGGATATGGTCGAGGTGGTGAAGATGAGGTCGAGAAGCGCGTCGACCGCGTCGGTGCCGTAACCCCTTCCAAGGTAGTCTTTGTCGCCAATCACTATGCCCAGTTCGGCTTCGCCGCGCCGGGTGTCGATGTCGTAGTACATACAGTTGCCGATGTGTCGTCCGTCCAGAGTCTCGATGGCGAACCGTTTGGACCAGGGACTGGGGTAGTCCAGTTCTTCCCTGGAGTACTTGCGAAACTCACGGAAGCTCATGCGCAAGGGGCGGGTAGCGTCGAGGCGGGCGAGTTCTTCGTCGACGCGCCAGGCGTAGTCGTTCTCGGCGTCCTCGATGCGCTTGTCGCGCAGGAGCACGCTGCGGGCGCCGCGGGCGGTGGGTACGGCCGTCATTCCCGCTCCGCCGCCTTCTCTAGGCCCGCTCTCACGATGCCTGCCTCGTTCTCGTACCTCAGCGAATTCAGGGCTGCGTCCGCAGGGAACCATCTGACGTCATCGAACTCATGGTCATGGAGGTCCGTGCTCCCCCCGATTGCGGACATCAGGTAGAAGAGCACGGTCTTTTGTCCGATGACCTGACCGGCGTCCGGCTCTTCGATTCGAATGCCATCGTTGGGAAACGGGAATGTGTACTCGATCTCGCCGATGTAGTCGTCAATGACGACTTCGAGGCCGGTCTCCTCCTGGACCTCGCGGAGGGCTGTTTCCGAGCGCGTCTCGCCAGGCTCAGGCGTGCCCTTAGGGAGGCCCCAATCGTAGCCTGTGCCGTCGATGTGACCGCAGAGCGCGACTTCAGGTCCTGCGTCGCCATCGCGAATGACGACTCCTCCGACGGACAAGAGCCGCACCACGGAAGTGTTGCCGGTTGTGCTCATAGAACGAAGCTGATTCTAGGTTGGGCTGACAAGGAGGGTCAAGGAGCGGATGGGCTCAGGGTTTCTTCTTTCGCGGGCCGAAGGAAACGCTCGAAGCTTTGCGCAGATCCTGAGTCTGTCCGTCCGATTTCCGGAGAACGCTCCCAATGAACGAGCGGCTGTTGCGGGCTCCTAGTCTTCCTCTTCGTTGTTGAGGCGCTCGCTTGCCTGTTCAAGGAAGGCTTCTATGTCCGGCGATAGCTCCGGGCCCACTTCTTCCGAAGTCGATGGCGCCGCCTGGGTCCGGTCGTAGTACGCTTCAAGCTGCTTGATGAGCGTGCTGACCTCCGAGTTAGACTCTATGGCCCTGCTCAGTTCGCTGTACTGTCGCTCGCCCCTGTTGGTCTCCGCGAGGAACTTGGGCAGGTCGTACATTGCGCAGAGCACCTCCATGAGGCGGCTGGCCCCCATGTGGTCTTCGTCAAGCTGCACGTACTGGGGAATGTGGGCCATCAGGCTTGGGGTTGCTATGCCCTTTTCTTCGAGGGACTGCGTTACCAGGTTGACGATGCTCGTTGGGCCCTGGTAGTTGCTTCCACGGGTGGAGACGGTGTCACCGGCCTTGCGCACCTGGTCTTCGCTAAGGGAACCGGTCACGAGGAGCGGACGCGTGTGGGGCACGGAGTCGTACATACCGCCGATGCGGCAGTACTCGACGACGTTGAAGTGATCCAACAGGTCTACGATGCCTTCGACGTATTCCTCGGCCATCGAGTGCGGCTCGCGCACATGGAGGAAAAGGAAGTCTCCGCCGTTCTCAATGCGCGCGTAGTAAACGACGGTGTTCGGCGTGGTGAGAATTCGCCTTTCACCCACGGTCCTAGTCCGAGGCCGGTACCGCGTGAAGTCGAAGTACGTCCCGGGCCTGTCCAGCCTGCCGAGCTCCTTGGCCGCCATGTAACGCTCGACTTGGCTGAGCGCGACCGAGCCGACCCTGCCGACATCGATCCATGGGCGAAGGATGGCGAGGGCGCGGGTGTTTTGCAGGTCAGGTACGGGCTCGGAAACTTCAAAGATTCCGATCTTCATGTCAACATCGTGACAGACGCAACCCGTTACCGCAAGTTGAGAAGCCTGCTTCACCCGTATGGGTTCTATTGCTCAGTCATCGGCGTTAGGATGGTGGCGGCAAACGAAATGTCCGATCAATCCGTACAGATAACCGAGTATGCCGAGGAGTTGATTTCGGTCCCTCGCGCGCACCTCAATCTCGACCTCAGCCAGGACGAGACGGGGCTACTGGTGTCCTATGACGGCAAGCTGCTAATGCACTTTCCGCTTACGAGGGAGGGGATGGCGGCCGCCGGGTTCGTATCGAAGGCGCTCGGCAAGAGCGTGCCGGCACTAGGTGAAGGCGTGATAGCGCGGGTCTCCACTGGGGTGCTGTTTCGGGCGATGTCAATCGCCAGCCTGGACTTCAATGTGCAGGAGTCTTACATGCTGCTGGACAGGCTGCTGGAAGAGGCGGAAATACAGAGGGGCGGCCGAGTTTCGGACTAGCTTCGCTCGTCTCCGGCTGCCTGACTTTCTCCGGTCCAGACGGGTCTGCGAGCAGCAATTTTTCTTCAATCGAGACCTAGATTGACATCGTGAGTCCGGCATGCGCCGTTGTAGCATCGGCGCATGCCGGAATCTCTCGTGCACATGGAGGGCTCTGGGCTCGTCCGCGATTTCGCCATCATCATGGCTGTCGCTGGGGTGGCGGTCGTCGTCTTTCGCAAGCTCAACCAGCCGCCCATACTCGGGTACCTGATTGCCGGCGTCATCGTTGGGCCGTTCACGCTGCCCAACCCTCCTGTGACCAACCAGGAAAGCATTCGACTTCTGGCCGACCTCGGGCTGGTGGTGCTGCTGTTCGCGGTTGGGTTGGAGCTGGGCTGGAGACGGATCCGGCAGGTTGGCATGGGCGTGCTGCTCATTGGCACCGTGGAAATGCTGGTGATGTCCTCACTTGGCTACCAGGTGGGCCAGATGATGGGCTGGACCGCGATGGAGTCGGTGTTCCTCGGAGCGGCGCTGGCGATCAGCAGCTCGGCGATGCTGATCAAGGTCCTTGCAGATACGGGACAGCTAAAGGCGGGAGTCGGCCGGATCGTGGTCGGCATACTCGTCGTCGAGGACTTCGTTGCCGTGATCCTGCTCACGGTCCTCTCAGGAGTGGGTTCCACCGGAAGCGCCGAGCCTCAGGACATCGGGCTGCTCGTGTTGAAGATCGGCGTGTTCGGAGCGGCGTCGCTGGCGCTCGGCGCGATCATCGTGCCGCGACTTGTGGGCGTGGTCGCTAGCTTCCGGTCGCCCGAGACGCTTCTTCTCACGAGCCTGGCTCTGTGCTTCGTGCTCTCCCTTTTGGGGCAGATGCTTGGCATCTCCGCGGCGGCCGGCGCGTTCCTGATCGGGGCTGTCATCGGAGACACGCGGCAGTCTGAGCAGATCACCCACGTGATTTCGCCGATCCGCGACATGTTCGGCGCCCTCTTCTTTGTGTCGATCGGCATGTTGGTGGACATCTACCTGATCAAGGACTACCTCGTCTCGGCCCTGATCATCACGGGCGTCTTCATTGTGGGGAAGGTCTTCGGCGCGAGCCTGGGGACGTTTGCGACGGGCAGGTCGGGCCAGATGTCATTGAACGTGGGTACAAGGATGGGGCAGGTGGGGGAGTTCTCGCTCGCGATCATGAAGGTCGGCGTGGAGTCGAACGCAATCGGCGCGTTCATCTACCAGGTGCTCGTGGCGGCCGCCGCCATCAACTCGCTGGTGTACCCGTATCTGGCGCGCTCAGGCGACCGCATCTACAGGCTGATCGACCGAATTGGGCCGCCTCTGCTGAAGGGCTACTTCGGCAACATCTCGGAAGCGCTGCAGACGATCATTGCCGGAGTGAGGCTGGACAGCGAGTTTGGATACAGGGTAAAGCGGTCCGCGGCCGTTGTGCTGCTGAACAGCATGATCATCGTGGTGCTGATCGGCGTTGGCACGTTTGCTGCGGAGACCGCGCCGCAGATCGGCAATCTGACCGGACTTGGCGAGAGGGTGGTGGGGTTCGTTGTTGGATTCACCACGCTGGTGTTCTGCATTCCTCCGGCCTACACCATCTGGTCGAGCCTGCGTGGGTTGGCGGACGTGGTGACGACCCACCTCATCGTCAGGGGGCGGCAGTGGGCGATGTGGGTCCCCGACATACTTGGCGCCGTGATTCGAGACTCGGTGATGGTCTTTATCGTGGTCATCATTCTGCTGTGGTCGATCCCGTTCGTGTTCCAGTTACTATCGCTCGGCTCTCTGGCGATTCCTGCGCCTTTCGTTGTGCTGGCGGCGCTGGCCTTTTTGGGCATCAGGTCACTGCGGCGGCTGCACGGGTACCTGGAGGAGACGTTCGGGAGGATCTTCCTTGGGGAAGAGGCCGAGGGAGCCGGCGGCGCGACGCCGCATGGGCGAAGCGTGCCCATGAGCCAACCAGGGGCGACAAATGATGAGCACGCGCACCTCGCCGGCTCACATAGGGCAAGCGAGGGCATTAGTTCGAGGGTGCAGGGCACACCGCCGACTCCTGAAGCTGCAATCCAGAGCGCGCTGCTGCCCATTACGAGGGAGCAGGCAGAGTCGATTGCGCTAAGCACGGCATCCACAGACCACGCGCCACATTGCAGCCAACTGAGGGGTGCGGACGTGCAGTGGCGTGTGAAGGATGTTGCCGAGTCGGGAAGCTACTTCCATGTGACCCTGGAGTTCAGCTCGGAGGACGACGCGAGGACCAATGCCGGGATGGAGCAGATACACGTTGACGGCTTTGGGAACGTGGCCCTCCGGCACGTGACGCACTGGCACGAGACGGCGCCTCGGCGCGTTCCTTCGATACTCATGTACGCGGGGACGGTGCTGGTCGTTGCGGTTGTTGCGGCCATCCTCGGGTTCGCTGTCGCGCTCGTAGGGTTGGGGAACGAGGACGCGGTGATCGCCGACCAGGCGAGTGGAGTCGAGGAGATCTTGCCGGACTCCGTTGAGGACGGAACCTCATCGGAGGCGGGCGCTGAGGCCTCCCAACTGTTTGACGCTGAGGGGGGCCAGGACGATGGATTCGAGGTAGATGTGGGCGTCTCGGAGCTCAGTCCCGGCGCGGAGTAACGTCTGCGAGGGCGATTCGAACGACCAAGGCGCACGCTTCAAGATCTGCGTACGGAGAGGCCAAAGCATGGACACCATGCCGTGCATCCGGCAAGATTGCCGACGGCAGGCGATTCATGACTCTCGAATACTCCAAGCTCTCCTCCGGTCAGTCAATTTCGAAGCGCGCTTTCACGCTTGACAGCGAGGCTGTGGCCAAGTACGTGGCCGCCGTGAGCGACGGCGCTCTCGAGGAAGGAAACACCAAGGCGCCGCCGATGTGCGTGGCAGCCATGAGCTTGAGGGGCGTAATCGACGCCCTGCAGATTCCGGGAGGAACTGTTCATGCTGGGCAGGAGATCCAGTTTCGTGCCGAGGTGGAGATGGGCGAGGAGCTGACCTGCAACGCGGTGCTCCTGCAGAACTCGGTGCGGGGCGACTGGCGGTTCCTGGTTGTGGAACTGGAGACTCGCGATTCGGCCGAGCGGGCGGTCCTGACGGGCAAGAGCACCATCATGCTGCCGGAGTCCGCCTAGTGGCGAGCGGCGTTGAGGTTGGGCGCGAGCTTCCGTCCGTGCGGCGACTGATTACGCAGGAGCGTATCGAGCAGTACGCTGATGCTTCGGGCGACTTCAACCCGATTCACGTGGACCACGAGTTTGCGGCGAGGTCGCAGTTCGGCAGCACGATCGCGCACGGCATGATGATAGCCGCCACTCTGTCTGAGATGATGACCGCAGCCTTTCCGGGGTCCTGGGCCGCGAGCGGCAGGCTCAAGCTCAGGTTCCGGGCGCCGGTGCTTCCGGGCGAGCTTGTCGAGGCTACAGGCCGGATCAAGTCGGTGCGCGAGGACGGCAACGATAGTATAGTGACCTGCGCGGTCGAGGTCCGCAAACCGGACGGTCAGCCTGCGATTGCAGGCGAGGCCGGCGTTACGCTCACTAGATAGCGCACCACATCCACAGGAACTTACGTGAGTCCGAACGGACAGCCGATCACCATCGCGGTTGACGCCATGGGGGGAGACCATGCCCCCGGCGAGGTCGTGTGCGGCGCGCTGAGCGCCGTCCGGTCCGACGGCATCCGCATTGCGCTTGTGGGGGACCCGTCCGCGCTCGAGGCTGAGATCGGCAAGCACGAGTGCGATGGGCTGCCGATATCGATCGTGCCTTCGGAGGGGGTCATCCTGGAGGGAGAGGCACCGGCCATGGCGCTGCGCCAGAAGCCGAAGGCATCTATCGTCGTGGCGACGGGGATGATCAAGAAGGGGCTGGCCGACGCCTGCGTAACGATGGGTTCCACCGGCGCGGCGATGGCATCGGCGGCCGTGGTACTTGGCGTCGTCGAGGGGCTGGACCGCCCGGCCCTTGGCGGCCCGATACTTGGACTGGCCCCGCAGACGGCTGTGATCGATCTTGGCTCCAACCTGGACTGCCGGCCATCGCAGCTAGTGAGCTTTGCCGTCATCGGCGATGTCTTCGCGAGGAACGTCTGGGGCATCGAGAGGCCGAAGGTCGCCATCCTGAGCGTTGGGGCGGAGCCAGGGAAGGGCAACAGGCAGGTGCGGGAGACTTCGGAGCGATTGGAGGTCAGCGGCCTGAACTTCATCGGCAACATCGAACCGGCCGACCTGACGTCCGGTTCGGCGCATGTAGTGGTGTGCGACGGCTTCGTGGGCAACATGCTGATGAAGCTGACGGAGAGCCTGGGCCGGAGCCTCGCGGAGGTGGTGCGCAAGGAGATTCGGCAGAGAGCCGGCGGCCAGGGCCTGAATGGTGTGGACCGCAGGGTGTACGAGCTGTGCAACGTGGTCGAGACCTACGGGGGCGGACCGCTGTTCGGAGTTAACGGCGTCAGCATCGTCGGCCACGGACGGGCGCGAGCGGAC
This sequence comes from Dehalococcoidia bacterium, assembly GCA_965116985.1. Lineage (GTDB taxonomy): Bacteria > Chloroflexota > Dehalococcoidia > Lucifugimonadales. The sequence continues at coordinate 2,763,865 of OZ220745.1, forward strand.
GCCGTGTCGAAGGCCATCGAGACGGCGGTGCAGCTTGTGGAGTCCGGGTTTGTGTCTGAGATGAACGAGGAGCTGGCTCGCGTTCGCGAGCGAGGAGACTCGGAGCAGTAGCGGTAGCTGGAGCTCCTCTAAGCTGCTTTCTGGGAGAGCTTACTTGAGTGGATCGGGAATAGAAGGCAAGCACGCGCTGGTGACGGGCGCGTCTAAGGGCATTGGACGGGCGTCCGCGCTGCGGTTGGCCGAGATGGGCGTGAAGATAGCGGTGAACTACAACTCTTCTCCCAAGGAGGCGGAGGCCGTTGCCCAGGAGATCCAGGAGATGGGCGTTGAGGCCTTCACGGTGAAGGCGGACGTTGGAAGCTCCGACGAGGTCAACGGCATGGTGGAGTCGGTGCTGGAGAGGTGGGGCGCCGTCGATATCCTGGTCAATAACGCAGGCATCATCGACGACGGGCTGATGATCAGGATGAGGGACGACCAGTGGCGGAACGTCCTGCGGGTCAACCTGGACGGGACCTACTACTGCACTCGCGCGCTGCTGCGCCAGATGCTGCGGCTGAAGTGGGGGCGGATCATCAACGTGGGCTCTGTTGTTGGGATCAGAGGCAACGCCGGGCAGGTGAACTACTCGGCTTCCAAGGCGGGGATAATCGGCATGTCGAAGTCGCTTGCCAAAGAGGTGGCGACGCGCGGCATCACGGTGAACGTGGTGACTCCGGGCTACGTGAGGACCGACACGGTTGACGTGCTCCCTCAGAAGGTCAAGGACGAGGTGCTGGGACGCATTCCAATGAGCAGGTTCGGGATGCCGGACGAGGTGGCGCGAATGGTTGCCTTCCTTGCCGCCGAATATGCCGGCTACATCACAGGCCAGGTAATCAGCGTGGACGGGGGCCTGGCGGTCTAGGTCGCTTCCCATGACCTTCGAGGGCAAGTCCGCGCTCGTTACGGGCGGCGCTCGCGGCATTGGCAAGGCCATCGCGCTGGAGTTTGCGAGCCGCGGCGTCAACGTGGCGTTCAACTACCTGCGGCGGCACGACGAAGCTGCCGAGACCCAGAAGGAGATCGAGGCCCACGGCGTTCAGAGCCTGCGCGTCAGGGCCCACCTCGGGCAGCCCGAGCGAATCAGGGGCCTGTTCTCCGAGATCGGCGAGGCGTTCGGCGGGCTGGACATCCTGATCAACAACGCCGCGACGGGCGTCAACCTGCCGGCCGATCAGCTAACCGAGAAGCACTGGGACTGGACGCTCAACGTCAATGCGAGGGCGGCCTGGCTCTGCTCGGTCGAGGCCGCGAAGCTGATGGGTCCGGGCGGCAGCATAGTCAACATCAGCAGCATGGGCTCCCAGCGGGTGCTGCCGGACTACTTCCTGGTCGGGACGTCGAAGGCGGCGCTGGAGTCGCTGACGCGCTACCTGGCGGTGGAACTGGCTGAGCAGGACATCAGCGTGAACGCCGTTTCACCGGGGCTGGTGCTGACGGGCGCGCTGGAGCACTTCCCGGGCCGCAGCGACATGGTGGCCCAGGCGACGAGCGAGACGCCGGCCGGGCGGCCGCTGGAGCTGGACGACATCGCGCGGGTGGTTTGCTTTCTTTGCAGCGAGGACGCGCGGATGATCCGGGGGCAGGTGATCGTTGTGGACGGAGGGGCGACGCTCAGGGCGTAGCGGACGGCTCCGTAATCCGGACCTGCGCCGGGCCTTCCGGCGAACCTGCTTCGAGAGTCGTGCCCGGGTCGGCCTGGGCCTTGCGTACGTAGCCGAGGCCGATGCCGGCGCCGTTCCGGATGTCTACGGCCGCTGACGTGACCTCGCCCACGCGCTTGCCTTCCACGTACAGCAGGTCGCCGACCGATACGGCGTCCGACGGCTCCCACGCCAACGTCGACAGGTAGCGCTGGACCTTGTCGTACGTGTGCAGGCGGATGACGACCTCCTGGCCGACGTAGCAGCCCTTCGTGAAGCTCAGGTAGTCGGCGAGGAGGGCCTCGTGGGGGTTGCGGTCCTCCGACAACTCCGAGCCTGACGCGGGGACGCCCTGCAGTATGCGGGCGGTCTCGAGGGCTTCCGCGCCGATGGCGGCGGCGCCCGCGTCCAGCAGGTGTTGCCGGAGCGCATCGCGCTCTGCTGCGCTGACGATGAGGTCGGCGCCGGAATGGCGGAGGAAGTCGGTGCGGACTAGCAGCGCGCTGAGTTCGCCGACGGCGACCTCGGCGAATGTGCCGGGTTGTTCGGGCCATGCGTCCGGGCCGACGGCGGCGTCGATCAGCGCCGGCGTTCCGGGGCCGGACAGGCCGAGCATCGCGGTGTTCTCGGACTGGTCAGTTATCTCCACGTCCTCGCCGAAGTTGAAGAAGTCTACGTGGTCGGTCACCGCCTCGACCCGGTCGGGGTTGGCGACCACGGTCAGGCGGTCCTCGTGCTTGAGGACGAGCAGCAGGTCTATGATGCGGCCCTTGTTCGAAGTCAGCACGGTAAAGACAGCGTCTCCCGGCTCCATGACCTCGAGATCGTTGGTGCTGAGGCGGTTCAGGAGGTCCTGCGCGTCGGCGCCGTCGAATCGCAGACGGCCCATCGGGGAACGGTCTACGAGACCGACACCGGCCAGCAGGGCGTCCAGCTCTTCGCGGGCGTTCGTGTACTCGGGGGGGAGTCCTTCGAGGTGCGGCGCATCGGCGGCCGGAGCCGCCGCGGGGTTAGCCAATTGCCTGTTCAGCTAGACGCTGAAGGAGGTGCCGCAGCCGCAGGTGGTCCGGGCGTTGGGGTTGTGGAAGACGAAGCCCTTGCCGTTGAGGCCGCCGGAGTACTCCAGCGTGGTGCCGGCGAGGAAGACGAAGGAGCGCTTCGGAATGAAAACCCTGAGGCCGTGCTCCTCAACGACCTTTTCGTCCTCCCTGGCCTCGTCATCGACGAGTTCGAGGACGTAAGTGAGGCCGGAACAGCCCCCGCCCTTCACGGCGACGCGGAGGTTGGCGTCGGGCTTGCCTTCGACGTGGGCAAACTCCCTGACGTGCTCGACGGCGCTCTCCGTGAGTTGGACAGCGGTGTTTGGGACTGGTCTCTTGGGTCGGACCCTGGAGGTCATGTCTACTCCTGTGGGACGGCGGCTGAGGCGGGAAAATCCAGCTTCAGTATGATTCTAGTCATTGTTGCGATGGGGCGTCAATTGAAAAGGGGTGCGGTGCGGCGCTATGAAGTGTGGTAAAGGCGGCTGTACGCGTCAAATTGTGTTGCATTATGTTGCATTGTGATGCATTTCGTAGCTGGGACGGAGGAGGTATCGCAGCGCCTGCGCAACGCCAATGCAACTTGAATGCAGCAGTTTCAGGACGCAGATGCAACATAAATGCAACGCGCGGCGCAGCCAACGGGTTTAGGGCATCCACAAGGGATGCTCCCTCGAGGCAGAGGGCCAGTGCTGTTGCTTTGTGGCGTGTGACGATGTTCATAGGCCTATAATAGCACAGGAGTTCGCTGAGTGGAAGTAGCGGGCGGCGTGGAATGCCGTTTGGGTGTGGCGGTCTGCGCAATTCCCCTTCGCCGGGCCCCTTCGACAAGCTCAGGACAGAGTCAGGGCGAGCGGGGCTTGGGTTGGGGGGACTGAAACCAAACGGGTTGGATGGCGAGGGCTGGGGCGGACTTAGGGCGGGAGGTGTTCGGGGCAAGGCCCTTCGACAGGCCCCTTCGACAGGCTCAGGACACGGTCAGGGCGAACGGGTTGGGGGCCATGTTCTCCCGGACTTGGGGCGGGACGTGTCTTGCGTTAGGCCCTTCGACAGGCCCCTTCGACAAGCTCAGGACACGGTCAGGGCGAACGGATTGGGGGCGATGTATTGGCGGACTTGGGGCGGGACGTGTCTTGCGTAAGGCCCTTCGACAGGCCCCTTCGTCAGGCTCAGGACAGGGTTAGGGCGAACGGATTGGGGGTGATGCACAGGCGGACTTGTGGCGAGCGGGGTTTGGGTTGTGGGGACTGAAACCAAACGGGTTGGATGGCGAGGGCTGTGGCGGACTTTGGGCGGGAAGTGTTCGGGGCAAGGCCCTTCGACAGGCCCCTTCGACAGGCTCAGGACACGGTCAGGGCGAACGGGTTGGGGGCCATGTTCTCCCGGACTTGGGGCGGGACGTGTCTTGCGTTAGGCCCTTCAACGGGCCCCTGCGACAGGCTCAGGACACGGTCAGGGCGAACGGATTGCGCGATGTTTTGGCGGACTTGTGGCGAGCGGGTTCGGGTGGACTGTTCACGATGTTGGGGGACGGGGTAGAGTAAGGGCCGGGAGGCCATGCGTTGCCGGGCGAGCTTTTCACACACTACTTTCTGACGGAAGGCATCAAGACGACCGCGGAGTGGCGGGAGTCGGAGGACGGGTTCAATGACTTTCGTGGAAGTCTCACATGGATCTTCAATGCGTTCAGCCAGCACCATGAGCCGAACGAGGCGGTCACCGAGCAGGAACTGATACAGCCGGTCCTGCAACTCCTTGGATGGGCGGACTACCTGCCGCAGCAGAGCGCGTCGCGGAACGAGGACATCCCGGACATGCTGCTGTTCGGGGACGCGGCGTCTAAGGCGCGTGCGGCAGCCCAGGCCAGCTCCGCGGACAGGTTCGAGGACGCGGTCGTGGTGGAGGAGAGCAAGCGGTACGATCGGGCGCTGGAGGGCAGGGAGGGCGGCCTTACGTCGAGCGGGAGTACGCCGCACGGGCAGATCCTGAGATACCTATCGACTGCGGACGTCGAGTCCAGCGGCAAGGTGCGGTGGGGCATTCTCACAAACGGCAAAGTGTGGCGTTTGTACGACCACCGGACGCGGCCCCGTTCGAGCGCGTACTTCGAGGTTGACGCGGCGCCGGTACTCGGCGAGTTCGACGACGAACAGCTGAGGCTGTTCTACCTGCTGTTCAACCGCAAGTCTTTCACTCTCGAGGGCGGCGCGACGACGACGTTCATCGAGTCGGCGATCGAGGAGGGGCGGCGGTACGAGGAGAGGGTCGCGCAGGACCTGTCGAACGTGGTGTTCGGCGAGGTGTTTCCGACGCTGGCAAACGCGCTGTCGCGTGACACGGACGCGAGTCTGGACGAGGTGCGGCACGCGGCGCTCATCTTCCTGTACCGGCTGCTGTTCGTGCTGTACGCGGAGGACAGGGGCCTTCTGCCGGTGAACGACTCGCGGTACGACGACTACGGGCTGCGTAAGCGCGTGCGGGACGACGTTTCCGAAAGGATGGAAAGGCAGGACGCGTTTTCCTCGTCGGCCAGCAGATACTACGGCCACCTGTCCGACCTGTTCGGGATGATCGACAAGGGAGACGAATCGATAGGACTGCCGCCGTACAACGGCGGGCTGTTCAGCGCGGACGCCGCGCCGCTGCTGGCCGGCGCGAGGGTCCCCGACAGCGTGATCGGGCCGGTCGTGTACGCGATGAGCCATTCGAGGGCGGACACGACGCCGGGCGGCAGTCCGAAATTCGTGAACTACCGGGACATGTCCGTGCAGCAGCTCGGCTCGATCTACGAGCGGCTGCTGGAGCGGGAGCTGGCCCGGGATGAGGACGGGGGCGTGCACGTGCGGCTGAACCCTTATGCGCGAAAGGACTCGGGCAGCTTCTACACGCCGCAGAGCCTGGTCGATTTGATCATCGACCGGACGCTGAAGCCGCTGGTCGAGGAGCGGCTGCAGGCATTCGAGAAGAGGGCTGAGGAGCTCAAGGCCGACCGCAGGCCGAGGTCGCAGAGACGCGAGGAACTGAGGAGCCTTGATCCCGCGACGGCAGTACTTAACTTGAAGGTGCTGGACCCGGCGATGGGAAGCGGGCACTTCCTGGTTACCGCGGTGGACTTCCTAACGGACTACATCGTTGACCTGATCGAGTACGTGCCGGCGGTGCCGGAGTGGCTGGACGGGGAGTACGCGTCGCCCGTTGTGGAGCGACTCGAAGTGATCCAGCGGGGCATCATCGACCGGGCGCGCGAGGCGAACTGGGAGTTGGACGATTCGCAGCTCACAGACCAGGCGGTCATACGTCGGATGGTGCTGAAGCGGTGCATCTTCGGGGTGGACAAGAACCCGCTTTCTGTGGAACTGGCGAAGGTGTCGCTGTGGCTTCACAGCTTCACGACGGGCGCGCCGCTTTCCTTCCTGGACCACCACCTGCGGCACGGGGACTCGCTGCTGGGGCTGAGGGTTGCGGACGCGGTCGAGTCGTTGCGCAGACTTGGCGGGCCTTCCGTGTCCAGCGCGATACAGGGCTTCGAGAGCGCGGCGGCGGGGATGCGGTTCATCGAGGGGCTGGCGGACGCAAACGCGGCAGAGGTGCGCGAGTCGGCCGCGCAGTTTGGACGGGTAGAGGAACTCACGGCCGCGCCCCGCGCGTTCATGGACTTTCTGTGCGGGCTGCGCTGGATGACCGCCGGGCTGACCAAGCGGGCGCGAGAGGTCGTTGAAAGTCCGTTGCGTGACTTTCTAAAGGAGGCTGACGGCGGCGTATTCAAGACGCTCGCCGACGGGCCGAGTCAAGACGAGTCGCCCGCATTCAAGGATCTTTGGAACAAGGCGCGGTCGGTGGCAGACAGGGAAACGTTCCTGCACTGGGAGGCGATGTTTCCGGGGGTGTGGAGCGGCTGGCAGAACACGAGGCCGTCGGGCGGGTTCGACGCTGTGATCGGCAATCCGCCGTGGGACCAGATAGAACAGCCAGAGGTCGAATGGTTTGCAGCCAGGGACAACGAGATCGCGCTGGCGCAGACTGGAGCAGGCCGAAAGGCGTTGATTCAGCAGCGTTTGAACGTAGGGGATGAGCTTGCGCTGGAGTACAAACAGGTAAGGGAGAGAGCCGCAACCATTCGAAACCTGGTGAAGTCATCAGGCGACTATCCGCTACTTAGCAGCGGTCGAACTAACCTGTACTCGCTGTTCGTGGAGCGGTCGGTGGGGCTGGTGAAGCCGGACGGGTTCGTCGGGCTGCTGACGCCGTCGGGCATCTACGCTGACAAGACGGCGGCACGGTTCTTCAAGTCGATCGCAACGAGCGGGCGGCTTGGCGGGCTGTTCGACTTCGAGAACAAGAAGATTTTCTTCAAGGAGATTCATGCATCGTTCAAGTTCTGCGCGCTGGTGTTCGGCGGGGAGGAGCGGCGGTTCGAGCAGGCGGAGTGCGCGTTCTTCATGCACGACACGGCGACGATCGAGGACGGGGAGCGCTGCTTCGCGATGTCGCCGGAGGACTTTTCGAGAGTGAATCCGAACACGGGGACGGCGCCAGTGTTCCGCACGAGGCGGGACGCGGACATCACGCGGCGGATCTACGAGCGGCACCCGGTGCTGGTTAACCGGTCAAGTGAAGAGGTGCGGCGACCGTGGCCAATCCGGTACATGCAGGGGCTGTTCAACATGACGTCAGATTCCGGCTTGTTCAGGACGGCGGCGAGGCTAGATGAGGAGGGGTTTTACCGGGTGCAGGGTAACCGGTGGCAGAGGGGAGAGGAGCTTTACCTTCCGCTGTACCAGGGGCGGATGATTTCGCACTACGACCACCGCGCTAATTCGGTCACAATCAACCCGGAGAACACTTATAACCCGTACCTGAGCGAGCCTGTCGAAGAGTGGCAACATGCCGACCCTGGCTTCCTGCCACAGACCCAGTACTGGGTACCGGAATCGGCAGTTGATGAAGTAGTGCCAGAGAATGCTACTCGGACAATAGCGTATAGACGCATTGCCCGATCAACTGACGAAAGAACAATGATCTCTTGCTTTGTGCCGAAGGCGGGCTTTGGAGACAGCGTTTTCTTGCTAGTGTCCGACGCAAGCCTAACTGCGTGCGACGCCTCTTCCGTACTGGCGAATCTCAATAGCCTTCCTTTTGACTTCGCGGCCAGACAGAAGGTGCATGGGACCAATATGAGTTGGTTCCTACTTGAACAGTTCCCAGTCATCGCGCCGGAGGGCTACGAGCGTCGGTTCGGGGACGTGACGGCGCGGGAGCTTGTGCGGGACCACGTGCTGCGGCTGACGTACACGGCGCACGACATGGCGCCGTTCGCGCGGGACCTGGGGTACGAGGGGCCGCCGTTCACGTGGGACGCGGAGGAGCGCCGGCACCTGCGGGCGCGGCTGGACGCGCTGTACTTCCACCTGTACGGGCTGGGCAGGGAGGACGCGGGGTATGTGATGGACACGTTTCCGATTGTGCGTCGCGAGGACACGAAGGAGTTCGGCAGCTACCGGACGCGGGAGATGGTGCTGGCGTACATGAATGCTCTGTCGGCGGGGGACACGGAGGCGGAGGTGGCGGTGTGAGGGGAGTGGGCCGGCCAGGGTCGAGATGGGGGAGTTTGGTGGAAGGCGAGGGACCCCCAACCCCAATGGATTCCCGCTAGCCCCAGGTTCCTGCTGTCGCAGGAATGTGGGAATGACGGTGTGGGTGGGGTGGCGCGCTCGGCATGGCGAGGAGACAGGCACTTCCCAATGGGCAGGTGGGGGTTTGTGCTGTGGTCGTGGTCGAATGGGCGGGAGTCTGTTTTTCGAAGTCGGGATGTGAAGAATAGCGGGAGACTTTAGATTTCTCGGCTACGCTCGAAATGACAGAGGGAGGCCTTCGCCGAGAATCTTCGGCAGGGGGAGGGCCCCTCGAGGGACTCGGGGCAGGCTCTTCGACCGGCCCCTTCGTCAGGCCCCTTCGACAGGCTCAGGACACGGTCAGGACACGGTCAGGGCGAACGGAAGAGGGGCAACGGCTACGCGGACTTGGGGTGTTTGGTGGAAGGCGGGGAGCCCCGACCCCACTGGATTCCCGCTAGCCCCCGGTTCCTGCTGTCGCAGGAGTGCGGGAATGACGGTGTGGGTGGGGTGGCGCGCTCGGAATGACGAGGAGACAGGCATTTCCCAATGGGCAGGTGGGGGATTGTGCTGCGGTCGTGGTCGAATGGGCGGGAGTCTGTTTGTCGAAGTCGGGACGTGAAGAATAGCGGGAGACTTTAGATTTCTCGGCTACGCTCGAAATAACAGAGGGAGGCCTTCGCCGAGAATCTTCGGCAGGGGAAGGGCCCCTCGAGGGACTCGGGGCAGGCTCTTCGACCGGCCCCTTCGTCAGGCCCCTTCGACAAGCTCAGGACAGGGTCAGGACACGGTCAGGGCGAACGGATTGGAGGCGATGTACTGGCGGACTTGGGGCGAGCGGGGTTTGGGTTGGGGGGACTGAAACCAAACGGGTTGGATGGCGAGGGCTGTGGCGGACTTTGGGCGGGAAGTGTTCGGGGCAAGGCCCTTCGACAGGCTCAGGGCGAACGGGTTGGGGGCCATGTTCTCCCGGACTTGGGGCGGGACGTGTCTTGCGTTAGGCCCTTCAACGGGCCCCTGCGACAGGCTCAGGACACGGTCAGGGCGAACGGATTGCGCGATGTTTTGGCGGACTTGGGGCGGGACGTGTCTTGCGTAAGGCCCTTCGACGGGCCCCTTCGACAGACTCGGGACACGGTCGGGGCGAACGGAAGAGGGGCAACGCTTACGCGGACTTGGGGTGTTTGGAGGAAGGCGGGGGAGCCCCGACCCCAATGGATTCCCGCTAGCCCCGGGTCCCTGCTGTCGCAGGAATGCGGGAATGTCGGTGAGGGTGGGGTGCTGCGCTCGGCGTTGTTCCTGCGCCTCGTTTCTGGATACCGGCCTCCGCCGGTGTGACGGTGGGCGAGGCTGGCTTTGGCGTGGTCAGTAGTTGCCTAGTTGGACGTGTCTGCTGAGTATGGGGAGCAGGCAGTTGGCTCCGCGTCCTGGATGTTGAGGAAGGCGGCTTCTGTGCCAGTGTCTATGCCCAGCTGGGCGGCGAGGCTGGCGTTGATTTCGAGGACGTACAGGGTGCCTTCGGGGGACTTGTAGCGGGGGAGGTCTGAGGATGGGGTGCCGGGCGCTGGGTGCGGGACGTTGTGGGTGACGCCGGTTACTCGGCAGTCGGCGCCGATCCAGACCATGTCGAGCGGGAAGCGCATCTCCTTCATCCAGAAGGTCTGGACGCCCTGTCGCGGCATCAGGAACAGCATGCCGGTGTTGGGATCGAGGGCGTCGCGATAGGAGAGGCCGGTGCTGCGGCTGTCGGAATCGGAGGCGACCTCGACCGTGAAGGTATTGCCGGCGATGGTCACGGCGCCGACGGGCAGTCCAGCGGGCGACACGGTTGGCGCGGGCGATGGCGTGGGTTCGGACGTGGGAGACGCGGTGGGTTGCGGCGTCGCTGTTGGCGTAGAGGGGATTTCCGGCGTGGCGTCGGGTGTTGGGATTGGGGTGGGCGTGACGGTCGCGCCTGGCGAGGCTTCGGGCGCCGGCGTGGCGGGCGCTGGGGTGGAGACGGCTGGCTGCGGGGTTGGCGAGGGTATGGGCGGGTGTGTCGGCGTTTCGACTAGAGTCGTGGTTGGGACAGGTGAGTCTGTCGGTGTGGTGGTCTGGGGCGCCGGCGTTGGCGTTTCCGGCATGGTTGTGGAGGTGGGCGCTGCGGTCGGGGTTGGGTCGGCACCGCATGCCGCCGCCAGGAACGCGAGAGCTACGACTGCAAGCCACATTCTATGCTTCGGCGGACACCATTGAGGTCGGCAGCGTGGCGCAGGCTGCCGCGCGGTCTCGTACGGTGCGGAAGGCTGGCACCAGTGGTGCACGCTCCTGCAGTGTGGCGGTCCTGGCGGATGCTGATGCTGATGTGCGGGCGGGCAAATGGGTTTCCTGGTTCGAGGTTGGTGGGGGATTGTAGCAAGTGGGGATGGGGAGACAGGGGTTTGGGGTGGCGAAGCATGGGGTGCGGGCCAGCGGGTGGGGGCGATTGCTTTGTGGGCTATGAACTGGGCTCTTCCACGGCGCCATTTGTGGGCGTCGGTTGGTGGTGGTGTGCGATCGTGTTTGAGGGCGGGAGGTCTTAGATTCCTCGGCTTCGCTCGGAATGACAGTGAGGAAGGAGTTGGGTGCGTGAGGCGGGTGCCCACGAGAGGCACCCCTACGGGTTGGGTGCGGGCGAACGGGTGGGGGCGATTGCTTTGTGGGATGCGAACTGGGCTTTTCCACGGCTCCATTTGTGGGCGACGGATGGTGGTGGTGTGCGATTGTGATTCAGGGCGGGAGGTCTTAGATTCCTCGGCTTCGCTCGGAATGACAGTGGGGGTTGGGGTTGGGTGCGGGAGGCGGGTGCCTACGAAGGGCACGCCTACGGGTTGGGTGCGGGCGAGGGTCTTGTCAGACCAGTTCGACTACGGTTGCGCCGTTGCCGCCTCTTTCGCGGGCTTCGGGGCGGTGCGACGCGACCAGGGTGTGGGCGCCCAGGAACTCGCGGACGGCGCTTCGCAGCGCGCCGGTGCCGTGGCCGTGGACCACCCGGACGGCGGCGAGCCCGTCTGCCGACGCCCGCTCCAGGAAGCTCTCGAGTTCGAGCAGAGCGGGTTCCACGCGCGCGCCTCGCATGTCGAGGTCGCGGGCCGGGACGTCGCTGCGGCTTTCGTCGAACTGCATCGGGGCGGCGGTTGGGGACGTTTTCTCGCCTGAGGGCGGCTGGTCTGGCAGGGCGATGAGCTTGCGCGTGTCCAGCCGCATGCGAAGGCTGCCGATGACCACTTCGGCTTCGCCCGTGTCCGGGAAGACCGTCTCGACCCTGCCGCGCAGGCCGAGGCCACGCACCTCCGCCGTGCGTCCGACCTCGACGGGCAGGGAACCGGCTTCGGGCGGAGCCGAGTCAGTGCGATCCGCCTCGGCGCTGTCGATCTGCTGCTTGACCTCGGCCAACTCCTCAGCGGCCCTGCCGGTCTCCCCGGCTGTCGGCGCGTTTGAGTAGGACGGCGCTTCTCTACGGACTTCCGGGGGCGTCCAGGAGAGGGCGGTCTCCACCCGCCGGAGCCTGCGGCGGATTTCGCGGTATCGGTCGGAGACCTCGCCCCTGATGGTCTCCTCGATGTCGCGGCGCGTGCCGTCGATCTCTGCGAGCCTGGCTTCGTAGTCGAGGCGGGCCGACTCGGCGGCGGCGCGGGCGCGCTCCGCCTCCTCGAGCGTCGAGCGGAGGCGCGCGCGTTCTTCGGCGGCCTCGCGCTGCCAGTCGTTGAACTGCCGGAAGGCAGGGTCGAGCATCGACTCAGCGGCGTTCATGACGGCGGACTCCAGGCCGAGGTTGGCCGCAACGGTCATGGCGTAGCTGTTGCCCGGCATGCCGAGGGTGAGGCGGTACGTGGGCGCGAGCGTTGCCGGATCGAGGTCCACGCTGCCGTTCAACATGCTGTCGTGGGCGCCGGCGTGCGCGGCGACGGAGCGGTGGTGCGTGGTGATCACCGTGGGCGTGCCCTTGGCCGCCATGCGGTCCAGGATGGCCTTCGCCAGGGCGGCGCCCTCCTCCGGGTCTGTGCTGGAGCCAAGCTCATCGAACAGGACGAGTGAGCCCGGAGTTGCCACCTCCATGATGTCTATGACGTTGCGCATGTGAGAGCTGAACGTCGATACGGACTCCTCGATGCTCTGGCGGTCGCCGACGTCGGCGTATATGCCGTCGAAGACCGGGAGCCAGCTTCCTTCCTCGACGGGTAGCTGCAGGCCCGACTGGTGCATCTGAGCGAGGAGGCCGACCGACTTCATGGCGACGGTCTTGCCTCCCGCGTTAGGCCCGGTGATCACGAGCACGGACCAGTCCGGCCCAACGCTCACGTCGATTGGGACGGAGGTCTCTTCGAGAAGCGGGTGCCGGAGGCCGATCAGCCTCAGGACGCCGCGGCTGCGAGGCTGATCAACGTCCGGCGCGACTGCGAGGCTTTCGCCTTCGATCTCGGCTCCGTAGCGCCCCCTCGCGATTATGAACTCAAGGCGCGCGGTGATCTCGGTGGCGAGGGCGATGTCACCGGCGTGACGGCCGACGAGCGAAGACAGGCGGTAGAGCACGCGCTCCACCTCGCGCCGCTCTTCGAGGGCGAGCTCGCGCCAGCGGTTGCAGAGGTCGACGGTGGCGAAGGGCTCGACGAACAGCGTCGCGCCGGTGTTCGAGGCGTCGTGCACGATGCCGGGGACGCGGTGCCTCATCTCCGCCTTGACCTGGAGCACGAGCCGCTCCGAGCGAACGGAGACGACGCGGTCCTGCAGCGCGCCCTGCGGGGCGGACGTGCCGATGACGCGCTCCATGGCCTGGTCCACGTCGGCGTACGCGTGGCGTATCTGGCGCCGCAGCAGGCCGAGGCCGGGAGCGGCGCCGTCCAGCACCGAGCCGTCCGGGGCGATGGCCGCTCCGATTTCGCCGGACACTTCCGAGAGGTCCGGCGCGACGAGGGCGATGTCGGCGAGGGTAGGGGCGTGCTCCCGCTGGCGGGCGATCGCATGCCGCGCCTGCGACGTCGCGGACAGGAGCGCGGAGATGTCGAGGAGCTCCTCGCCCGTCAGCGTGCCGCCGAGCTCGGCGCGCCGCAGGAGTTCCGGCGTGTCCTCGATCGGGGGCAGGCCGAGGCTTAGGCCGCGTTCCAGCAGAGTGCGGGCCTCCGACGTCTCCTGCTGGAGGGCCTGCACGTCGCCGGGGTCGATGGACGGGACCATCGCCTCGGCGAGCCTCTTCGCGGGCGGGAAGGTGGCGCAGGCTGCCACGCGGTCTCGCACGGCGCAGAAGTCCAGCAGGTCGAGCGCGCGGGACTGCAGGTCGACGGCCCTGCCAGGTGTGTTTTGCTGGGATGCAGGTTTGGGGGATGGCACGTGGGTATCCGGTGCGGTGATTCGTGGGGAATTGTAGCAAGAGGGTGTGGGATCACGGCGGGCTTGGGGCGGTTGTTGTGTTGCTTAAGGCTCTTCGACAGGCTCATGAAGGTCTCAGGGCGAGCGGAGAGGATGCGGGAGCCTTGGGCGTGGCGAGCAAGACTTCTCCATGCCGACATTTGCGGGCGATGCCTTTTTGTAGTGTGCGAACGTGTTCAAGGGCGAGAGGCTTTAGATTCCTCGGCTTCGCTCGGAATGACAATGGAAGGGGCGCGGCTACTGGCGGATTATGGCGTGGGGAGGCATGGGGGATGTGGACTTATGTACAATTTGCAGGTTGCATTTGGCCCGGACGGCGGGCATTGGTGAATGGGTGACGATGAATAGAGACGAAACGCTGAACGTGAGCGTGCCGGCGACTACTGCGAACCTCGGGCCGGGGTTCGATTGCCTTGGCATGGCGCTCGATCTGAGGAACACGCTCGAGTTCAAGTATGGCGAGCCCCGATTTCTGGTTGAGGGCGAAGGGAAGGGAGTCATCGAGGCTGAGGCCAACAACCTCATCCAGCTGAGCTTCCGCCGGGCGTTTGACGAATTAGGGCGCGCAGTCCCAGACGTTGCGATTCGCTGCTTCAACAGGGTGCCGCTGTTCAGAGGTCTTGGCAGCAGCGGGACCGCTGTGATCGGCGGACTGTTCGCGGCCAATGAAATGTCCGGGAAGGAGCTGACGCAGGAGCGGCTGCTCGAGCTGGCAGCAGAGATCGAGGGCCATCCCGACAACGCCGCGGCTGCGCTTCTGGGGGGCTGCCAGATCGTCGTGCGGGACAGGGGCAAGCTCGTAACTACGGAGGTGCCGCTGCCGAAGAAGCTTGGACTGGTGGCGTTCATCCCGGACATCAAGATGCCAACGTCGGAGGCGCGTACGCTGCTGGCTCCGACGGTGCCGAGAAGCGACGCGGTCCACAATATCGGGCGGACGGCCCTGCTGGTGACGGCTCTTGCCACTTCCGACCTGGACCTGCTCAGAGTCGCAACTCAGGACAGACTGCACCAGCCGCAGCGACAGGCGGTGTTCCCGGCCATGAAGAACCTGATCAATGCCGCCGTGGGAGCGGGCGCGCACGGCGCGGTGCTCTCGGGCTCCGGCTCGACCGTGCTGGCGTTCACGTCCGAGAAGGAGATGACGGTCGGCTACGAGATGTCGGAGGCGGCCGCCAAGTCCGGGGTCCAGGGCGACGTCAAGGTCATGCGTCCCTCCGTGCTGGGCGCCTGCCTGGCATAGAGCCGACTGAGGAGCACCTTACGTTGGCGTTGCTCGTTCAGAAGTACGGCGGCAGCTCGCTCGCCAATGCCGATCTCATCAGCGGCGTGGCGGCGCGGATCGCTTGGTCGCACCACAAGGGCAACCAGGTTGTTGCCGTGGTGTCCGCCATGGGCGATACGACGGACGACCTGATCCACATGGCGAGCATGATCACGGACAGCCCCGATGCCAGGGAGCTGGACGTGCTGCTCTCGACCGGCGAGCTTGTGTCGTCCACGCTGCTGGCGATGGCGCTGCGTGCGAAGGGGTGCGAGGCGATCAGCCTCAGCGGCGCGCAGGCGGGGATTCGGACGGACAGCAGGTTCGGCAAGGCGATGATCGCGAACGTTGCGCCGGAGCGAATACAGCGCGAACTGGAGCGGGACAGGATCGTGATCGTGGCCGGGTTTCAGGGGGTCACGGACGACATGGACGTAACGACGCTGGGCCGCGGCGCGTCTGACACGACGGCCGTTGCGCTGGCGGCGGGGCTCGGCGCCGACCGGTGCGAGGTGTACACGGACGTTGAGGGCATCTACACGGCGGACCCGAGGCAAGCGCCGAAGGCATGGAAGCTGGACGAGATCGGGTTCGAGGAGATGCTGGAGCTGGCAAGCTACGGGGCGAAGATGAATCCCCGTTCGATCGAGTTAGGCATGGTCTACAACGTCCCGATACTTGTGGCGTCCAGCTTCTCGGACGCGCCGGGCACGCTGATTCACTCTGAGGTTGACATGAACATGCAGGTTGGCGAGATAAGGAACAAGGTCAGGGGGATTGCCACGGATACGAACGTCGGCAAGGTGACGGTGCGAGGCGTGCCGGACAGGCCGGGACTCGCGGCGCAGATCTTCGAGCCGCTGGCTGCGGCGGACGTCAGCGTGGACGTGATCGTGCAGAACGCGAGCCTGGAGGGAGCCACCGACCTCACGTTTACGGTCGAGCGGCCGGACCTGCGCAGGGCCCGCGAGGTTGTGCTGGGACTCGCCGACGAGCTTGGATGCGAGGACGTTGTCACGTCTGACAAACTGGCGAAGATCAGCATAGTGGGAACCGGGATGCAGAATGCGCCGGGCTATGCGTCACGGATGTTCAGGGCGCTGGCGGACAGGGGCATCAATATAGAGATGATCACAACGTCCGAGATCCGGATCACGTGCATCGTGGAGGAGAGCAACGCGGGTGAGGCGGCGCGCGTCCTCCACACGGCCTTCGACCTGGACGTGCCGGACTAGCGGAGTGTCTTGCGCAGTTTCGATGCGGTGTTCAGTTCACGCGAAACGGTAACCGGCCGGAATGCGGCGCGCAGCCGGCATGCCTGAGTCGCGCGGCGGGGTTACGGTCGTCGTGCCCACTTACAACGAGGCGGGCAACCTGCGCGAGCTTTACGGGCGGCTGTCCGCGCTGGGGCTGCCGGACCTGCGGCTGCTGTTCGTGGACGACGGCTCCGAGGACGGCACCGAGCAGACGGCGCATAGCCTGGGCGCGAACGTCTCGGTGATCCAGCGAGGCAGGAAGCTGGGCCTCGGCACGGCGTACGTGGACGGGTTCAAGCGCGCGCTCGAAGGCGACTCCGGGTACGTGGTGCAGATGGATGCGGACCTTTCGCACGTGCCGGAGTACCTGCCCGCGTTCCTCGATGCGCTCGCGTCGGCCGACGTGGTTGTCGGGTCACGGTACGTCGAGGGCGGGGGCGTGGACGAGCGGTGGGGACGGCATCGCCAGATGCTGAGCGCGTGCGCGAACTTCGGCATTCGGCTGGCGGCCGGGCTCAAGGTCCGGGACGCGACGTCGGGCTTCAAGGCGTACCGGCGGGAAACGCTGGCCGCATTGGACCTGGACGGGCTAAGGTGCAACGGCTTCGCGTTCCAGGCGGAGGTGGCGCACGCGTGCCAGCGCATGGGCGCAAGGGTTGTGGAACACCCGATAGTCTTCATGGAGCGAGTGGAGGGCAAGTCTAAGATGTCCTGGTCGATTATGATCGAGGCGGCCTGGAAGCTGCCGCCGCTGCGTTTCAGGGGCAGAGGCAAACAGATTTGACAACATGTAATTTCAGCTTGCGAAGCATTATTTGCTCGGCTAGAATTCGCGCGGCCTGACCTGAGGACCACTATGACACCCAACGCCACAAGAGTACGACAGCAGTGGATGAAAGACCGCGTGAGCGAGGCCGTGGCGCTTGCCATGGAGGGCAAGTGGGCGCAGGCGGTCGAGGCCAATCGCGCCATCTTGAGCGAGGCCCCTGACGACCTAGGCTCGTACAACAGGCTGGGCAAGGCGCTGAGCGAGCTGGGGCAGATCAGCAACGCCAGAGAGGCATTCCGCCAGGCCCTGGAGATTTCACCGAAGAACTCGATCGCTCAGAAGAACCTCGACCGGCTCGCTGGGCTTTCTGACGAGGCGGGCGCTCCCGACGGGAACGGCGCCGGGGGGTCTTCCCCGGCCCGCCGCACTTTCATTGAGGAGAGCGGACGCGCCGGCGTAACGACGCTCAGGAACGTCGGGGCTCCGGAAACGCTGCGCAAGCTGGCTCCGGGCAAGGCGCTCAAGCTGGCTCCGGCCGGCAAGGGGCTGCGGGTTACGGACGCCCATGACGAGTACGTGGGGTTAGTGGACCCAAAGCTTGGCGCACGCCTGCTGCGGCTCATCGATGGGGGCAATGTGTACGAGGCGGCGGTCACGAGCGTCAGCGGCGACGAGGTCACGATCATCGTGCGCGAGGTGTACAAGCACCCGTCGCAGGCGGGCACGGTGTCCTTCCCGAGCTCGGTATCGACAGACCGGCGCACGCAGGTGCCGTCCGCGCCGATCGGGTACGAGGTGGTGGACAGGCGCGAGGCGCTGTCCTTCAAGGACTGGTCGAACGACGACACGGAGCCGGGAGACGACGACGCGTTCAGCCCGGTGGTGCACCGCATCATCAACGCCACGGGCGAGGACCCGGAAGACCGCCTGGTAGAGAACTACTAGGGCGCGCAGAGACTCCGGCAGCCGGCTCTATGCGGAGGCGGCCTATTCTTCTTCTGCGAGCGGCCTTTCGCGGAAGTAGATCCCCCACCGCTGCATCAGTTCCTTCACCTTCGGGTCGTCCAGGCCGCTGAGTTGCTTGAAGAAGCCCGCCAGCGAGTGCGCGTGCAGGAGGTCTTCGGAGCACACCCAGCTTGCCTCGCTGGGCACCACGTACAGGAGGCCGTTCTGGTGCTTGCACTGCACCTCGATGCGCTTGCTTCCGGCGTCGTGCTTGACGGTCAGGCCCATTTCACTCACGTTGCGCTCCTTCGAATCGAGGGCTCGATTGTAACAGCAGGAACCGACAGCAACTGAAGCAGTCAAAGTGTGACCCGGCCATGACGCTACTCGGCTCTGCAATCTGATCAGTCCGTGCCATTAGGCCACAATCTGCCGACGCTAGCTCTCATGGCCCCGGCTTCTCTCCCGACCCGCAGCGCTCCAGCCCGGCGTGGACCCACATCTCATGCAGCTCAGCCAGCACACAACCGGTCAAACTGTTGCCAGACAGGTTCAGATTAGCGAGCCCGGTGAGGTTGCCCAAATCCGGCGGGATGGGACCGCTCAGGTCATTATAGGAGAGGTCCAGTTCCGTGAGCCCGGTGAGGTTGCCCAAATACGGCGGGATGGGACCGCTCAGGTCGTTATAGGAGAGGTCTAGTTCCCTGAGCCCAGTGAGGTTGCCCAACTCCGGCGGGATGGGGCCGATAAGGCCGCGGGAATGGAGCTCCAAGCCCGAGACGCGGAGCGGCGACCAGTTGATAGTGACGCCATCCCACCCGGTGACCGGGACCTCATAGCTCCAATTGAGCGGTACGGTAGTAACGCCGAGTGCATCCCTCACGTTTAGCAGCGTCTCGCAATCCTGAAGCAGGGGTGGAGGTTCATCCGACGCGGGAACCGTTGCGCTGATTGAGCACGATCCGATGCCAAGGGCAAGCCTCTCGGGACTCCACGCCAGTCCAACTTCCGTCCCGAAACGCTCCACTAGAGCACGGACATTTGTACCATCCCGGTCCATGATGTACACCAGAGGACCATCAGTGCCCTCACGTTTGGGTAGAATCTCATCAGCCCGAATCGCGATCATTGACCCGTCGGGAGACCAAGCCGCGTCCGAAGGGATGTCTGTCAACGGACTGCCAATAGCGGCAGAGCCGTCCAGTGGAACTCTATGCGTGAAGCCTTTGAGCAGTATCTCTGAGCCGTCTGGCGACCAAGACAAGTCACCAAACCAAGGGTACACCGGGAAATGCCACGGTTCAGGGAGGTCATCACTCAACCGAGCGGCGCCCGAGCCATCGACAGCGAAGGCATAAAGAGCTGCTCCGTCCGGTTCAGTTACGATCATAGCTATCCGCCGGCCGTCGGGAGACCACGCCGGTCCGCTGGCGGCATACCATACTCTGTTTCTGCCGAATAAGACCGGCACCCCGGAGCCGTTCGTCCTGACGAGGTAGAGACCCAGAGTTTCGAAACGGGGTGCTCCGCTGTCGTAGGAAGAAGCAATAAACGCTACGTACTCTCCATTGGGAGACCATGCCAGACGATGAGGATGCGCCGAAACACCTGGAGGGAGTGCGACCTGTTCAGATTCACCTGTCGCCACCTCATAGAAGGTGAGCTTGTCTACTCGCGGGCCAATCTCAATTCCGCTGGGTTCAGTTGTCGAGATCAAGGCGACCTTGGCTCCGTCGGGCGACCACGCAGGAAAGTTGTCTAGACTTACGTTCTTCGTTAGCCTCTTTACATTCGTGCCGTCGATGTCCGATGCCACTATCTCGGAGTTGTAGACCCAGAGGCGCCCCCCTTCCTTCCGTTCCGCATTTCTTGTGTCTCTGATGTCCGATACTACTATTTCGTAGTATTGGCCCCACTCGTCTCTCCTTACATCTTGCTCCGCAGCTTCTGTATACGCGCACGTCGAGTACACGATTCGGGAGCTGTCAGGGGAGACGTCGAAGTACATCGTGGGGCTGCCGTCTCCCCAGACTGGGTCCCTGTCCGGCGCGTCCACGATCTCCCGCACGAGGGGATAATATCCACGCAGATCATACGTACTCCCATCTTCTGACGCATTCACAACCTTCAGCAGTGAGACGGCGTCGGGGTCAATGCTGTACAGGGCAGCAGTCGTTGAACTCCAAAGCCCCGGTGAAAGGCTGCTAAACAGAATTCGGGATCCATCCGGCGACCATCGGATGTATCGCTCCATTGTCCAATCTCCTCGAGAGGGAGGTGCCATATCGTTGGCGATACCTAGCCCCACGGGGGTGTTGCAAAGATCAAGCACTTCATCTCCCGGCTCTGGCCTCTGCGAAAGCGACGACGTCTCAGGTGCCGCAGTGGGCGAAGGAGGAGCTAACGGGGTGTAGCAGCAAAAGCCCGCCGCGAAGTAGTTGTCGGCAGCAGTGATTGAATAAGTGACCCCGAAATGTCTCGGATAGCCGAACTCCGCGTCGTACTCCGCACCCATATTCCACGCTGGTGTGATGCGTGACAAAGTTGCCTCGATTTTGTCGAACAAGCCATCGATAGTCAGAACATCGCTCATGATATATGGAGGGGCTGGCATACCAGAGTCGCGCCCCTCCAGAAGCGTGGCCGACTCGATAACCCCATTCCTGACAGTCAGCTGCAGTGGTTCACGCCATGGGCCAAGCTGGACGAAATACTCAACCGTGTAGTCTTCCGAGCCTTTGGACTCCCAAATGTCCCTGGCCGCGGCAAGCTCGGCCCTGGCCTCCTCAACGTCATAAGTGGGTGTCGGAGTGGGGTCTGGAGTGTAAGCTGCACTTGGCTCACTGCGCTTCCCAGTGCTGTCGCTGCACGCAACTAGAACCAGCAGCAACGACAGCGTTGCCAGGCCTGCGATCAGCGTAGCGTAGCATTTAGGGCGCGACATGAACTTCATCCTCGATCATTTGCCCTGGTACAAGGCGTATATGGCCATGATGTCGAACGGGAGAGGTGAGCAGTCGGGCTCTGAGAATACTGCTCCAACTGGGTAGCGAATTAAGCCTTCCCTATCGTAGTTCATCATCGCGTCCTGAAGCGACGTACAGTCGCGCACGAGTCAAGCGTGCTGTTGGACGTCAGCACACCGCCGGATGAGATGCTGAAGTTGCTACGGTCGGTCTCGTGGGAGGTATTGGGCAGCGACCAGCTTATGGTGTCACCGTCGTCGCTTGCAGTGTAACTCGTGACAGGACCGGTACTGTTCCCAGCATAGTCCGAGGGAGATGTTGGGCTGCCAATGTCCGGGGCTCGTTCACGTCGGCAACGGCGGTTGAGTGGGAGTGGGTGCCAGTACACCGCCGCAGCGCGGCTCTCACGGCGGGCAAACGGTGCCCACTCTCGCCATTCACGTTCCCCGACACCTCGCCGCCGACCTGCTGCCCGGATCAGCGTGATGGCTACTTTATGCCTGTACCTCAAGGACAGACTCCGGAAGACTGGGCTGGACCAGCAAACGCCCCAGCCTGTTGGAATGTAGCACCGGGCCCCAACTCGATCAAATCCGTAGCAGCTTCTTATTCCTAGACACGAAGGAAGCGAAACCTCTGGATCGCGCTTGGGGCGCAGCCGCGCACCCGAGCGAGAATGCAGGCGCGCGGCGCTCACTGCTATAATCGGGCGGCTCAGGAATGAAAGGGCGGCGGCGGCCGGTCACTTCGCGCCGCCGAATGCCTTACACACGCAAGGAGGATGGGATTGGCTCCACACTATCAAGACGACTCTCTGATCATCCACAAGTACGTTTGCGGCCCGATGTACAACAACGCGTACATCCTGGTCTGTCCGGAGACGAATGAGAGCATCGTGATCGATGCGCCGGAAGACCCCGGCAAGATGCTGGAAGCGGCCAAGCAGACGGACGTCAAGTCGATCCTGATTACCCACGGCCACTGGGACCACATCATGGCTTTTGACGAGGTCACCGAGGCGCTTGGCGCGCCGGTTGGGATCGGCGAGGCGGACAATCATAATCTGCCCCGCGATGCCGACTTCTTTATGAAGGATGGTGACGAGATCAAGGCGGGGACGATCTCACTAAAGGCGGTCTTCACACCGGGCCACACGCCTGGATCGACGTGCCTGGTCATCGGCAAGCACCTTTTCAGCGGCGACACGCTGTTCCCCGGCGGACCGGGGAAGTCCGACTCGCCCGAGGCTTTCAAGCAGCTTGTCGAAAGCGTCTCCACGCGGCTGCTGACGCTGGACGACATTGTGGACTTCTATCCCGGCCACGGGGACGACGGGAAGCTCCAGACGTCCAGGGAAGAGTTCGCCGTGTTCCAGACCAGGGACCTCCCGGACGACACGTACGGCGACGTAGCCTGGGTTGGCTAGCTAAGTCCGGCCGAAACGCCGCGCAGAGCGCGAATGCAAGACGGGTGCAGCAGGATAGATTCTGTACTAAGCGCGCTTCGCGAGACGGGCGAGCCTGCTGTCGCGCCGTTCGTCACTGTTGGATTCCCTGAAGTCCAGGCGTCGATCGACGTCGTGCAGTCCATCGTCGAGATGGGCGCCGACATGGTCGAACTCGGCGTGCCGTTCAGCGATCCGCTGGCGGAGGGCCCGACGATTCAGATGACGAGCCAGCACGCGCTGGAACGCGGGGTCACGCTGGACACGTGCCTGGACGCGGCGCGTGAGCTGCGGTCGAGGGGCGTGACCGCGCCGCTCATACTCATGGGTTATTACAACCCGTTCCTCAAGCGGGGGCTGGAGACGTTCGCTGAAGACGCCGTCGAGGCTGGAGTGGACGGGTTGATCGTGCCGGACCTGCCCACCGAGGAGTCGGATGCCTTCCGGGAGATCTGCCGGAGGCACGGGCTCTCGCTGATACCGCTGCTTGCGCCTACGAGCACCGCCGAACGGATCGCGCATGCCTGCGAGAACGCGGACGGGTTCATCTACTGCGTGGGGGTGCTCGGCGTGACCGGCGCGAGGGACGCGCTGTCGGAGGGCGTGCGCGGCCTCGTGGACCGGATACGCAAGCACACGGAGTTGCCCATCCTGGTTGGGTTCGGCATATCGAGGCGCGAGCACGTGGAGACGGTGGCCGGGTTCGCCGACGGCGTCATGGTTGGAAGCGCGCTGCTTGACGAGGTGCGCCGCGCAGAGGAAGGCGAGGCGGCGGCGCGCGCGGGGATGTTCGTCGCGCAGCTCAAGGGCCGAGTAGAGTAGGAACTGCGAATGTCACGAGTCGTTGGAATCAGGGGCGCTACGACGGTCGATGAGAACACGAAGGAGTCGATTCAGGAGGCCACGACGGAACTGCTGACGCAGATTGTCGAGGCGAACGATTTCGACGTAGAGGACGTGGCGGCCTGCTACTTCACGACGACGGTCGACTTGAACGCCGACTTTCCGGCGCACGGCGCGCGGGCGGGCATGGGATGGAACGACGTTGCGCTGCTGTGCGGCCACGAGATGCAGGTGCCGGGCGGGCTGCCGATGTGTCTCCGGGTGCTCCTGATCGTGAACTCCGATAAGCGGCCTTCAGAGATCGTTAACGTGTATACAAAGGGCGCCGTCCAACTGAGAAGCCAGCCGACGGGGCAATAGATCCGGTGCGGCCGCGACGCACCCTCGTGTTCGGCTCCGCAACGCACGTGTGGAGCGACTTCTTCTTCACGATCATCGTGCCGCTGCTGCCGCTGATGCGGGCGGACCCGGACCTTGCGCTTTCGTATACCGAGGTGGGCATCCTGAAGTCGGTGTACAGCGGCTCGAGCGCGGTGCTGCAGGTGCCGGCCGGCTGGGCGGCGGAGTTCACCGGCGAGTTCTGGCTGCTGATCGGCGGCAACCTGTGGGTGGCGCTCGGACTGCTGGCGGTGGCGGTCATGCCCACGTTCCTGCTGCTTGTCGTGGTCAGCTTCATCGCCGGGCTTGGCGGGGGAACGCAGCACCCGCTGGCCTCCAGCATGGTGTCGCGAGCGTACGACGACAAGGGCCGGTCGACGGCGGTGGGCACCGTGAATTTCGCCGGCGACCTGGGCAAGATGGCGGCGCCGGCCGTGGGCGGGCTGCTGGCGGGAGCGCTCGGATGGCGCGGCACATTGCGCGTCGTGGGCATCGCGGGCGCGGCGTTCATGGGAGCGCTGGCGCTGACGCGGCGGGCCGTCGACATTCCGCGCACCGACCGCGCGGCGGAGGGCGATGCGGATCTGCCCGAAGAGGGCGGCAACTTTCGAGGGTTCCTTGCGCTCAGCGTGATCGGATTCCTGGACACTGCTGCCAGGGGAGGTTCGCTCGCGTTTCTGCCGTTCGTGCTGGAGGACAAGGGCATGTCGGTAGGCCTGATCAGCGTGATGCTGTTCGTGCTGTTTGTGGGGGGCGCGGCGGGCAAGTTCGCTTGCGGCTGGCTCGGCGAGCGCTTCGAGCCGGTTCGCCTGATCTGGTGGAGCAAGGGCCTTACGGCGGCGCTGCTTGTGGCGGTGCTCTTCGCCCCGGCGCAGGCGATGGTCCCGCTGATACTGCTGCTCGGACTTGGACTCAATGGGACGTCCTCAGTGCTGTACGCGACGCTGGCGGGTCTGATACCTCCTGGACGCCGTGCCCGGATGTACGGATACTTCTATACAACGAACGAGGCCGGCACAATCGCGGCGCCGGTCTTGTACGGGCGGATCGCGGACGCGTTCAATCTTAGAGTCGCAATGATCTCTATGAGCGTTGCGACAGCGCTTATACTGCCGGTGAGCATGGCCTTCGGGCGACTGATCACCGGCACTGGCCCGCAGCGCCTCGCGGAGTCTGCTGGACACTAACCATTTGGGCGTAGATTTGGGCTACACTTTATTGGCTGTGCTAACTACCGGTCACAGGAGCGAAGGCTTGGCAGAACAGGGTCTGGCAACCGAGGACTCAGAGCTCTCGTCTGACGCAGGCGGCGGTTGCCGCCTGACCGGGCTGGTCACGCGTGGCTTCGGCCGCGGCAGGGAGCTCGGCTTTCCGACGG
This sequence comes from Dehalococcoidia bacterium, assembly GCA_965116985.1. Lineage (GTDB taxonomy): Bacteria > Chloroflexota > Dehalococcoidia > Lucifugimonadales. The sequence continues at coordinate 2,788,830 of OZ220745.1, forward strand.
CCAACATCGATCTGAGCCACGGGCCACAGATACCGGGCAACGGCATCTACGCAGCGTGGGCCCATCTCCCCGACGGCAAGTACATGGCCGCGGTCAGCGTGGGCGTGAATCCGACGTTCGAGGAGCGGGTGCAGGCCGTGGAGGCCTACCTGCTTGACTTCGACAGGGATGTTTACGGGCAGACGATGACCCTGGAGTTTGTCGAGAAACTCAGGGACGAGGTCGAGTACATGGGCGTTGGCCCGCTGATCGCGCAGATCCAGCGCGACGTGGACCAGACGCGGGCGCTGCTGTCTGGCGGCGGACGCGCCGGATAGGGCAGACGAGATGGCATCGAAGACATCTGCGAGAGAGACGGGACAGTCGGCGGTCGTAAACGAGATGCGAGCCCGTGGGCTTGTTCATCGCTCCGACGCGGGCGAGGAGAGCATCACGCCGGGCCTCGAAGTGCTCCTGTCCGAGGAGCAGGTGACCGGGTACATAGGGTTCGATCCGACGGCCGACAGCCTGCACGCAGGAAACCTCGTGCCGATCATGCTGCTGGTGCACCTGCAGCGGCACGGTCACCGGCCCATCGGCATCGTGGGCGGCGGCACGGGCCTGATTGGCGATCCGGGCGGCCGGTCGGCGGAGCGGCCATTGCTGAGCCGCGAGGACGCCGAAGCCAACCTCGAAGGCATGCGGCGGCAGCTAGAGAGGTTCCTCGACTTCGATTCTCCGGGCAATGCCGCAATGATGATCAACAACGCGGACTGGCTGGACGGGATGAATCTGCTCGACTTCCTGCGAGACGTGGGCAAGCACTTCACGATCAATTTCATGCAGGCGAAGGAGGCGGTGAAGTGGCGGATGGAGCAGGAAGAGGGCATCTCCTTCACAGAGTTCAGCTACCCGCTGCTCCAGGCGTACGATTATCTAGTGCTGCACGACCGGTACGGTTGCAGACTGCAGATGGGCGGAAGCGATCAGTGGGGCAACCTGACAACCGGCGTGGAGTATCTTCGGCGCGCGAGGGGAGTGCAGGCGCACGCGTTGGCCGCGCCGCTGCTGCTGACCGCAACGGGCGAGAAGTTCGGCAAGTCGGTTGGCGGGGGCTCTGTGTGGCTCGACCCCAACAAGACATCTCCGTACCGGTTCTACCAGTACTGGTTCAACACGGACGACAGGGACGTTGGGAAGTTTCTGAAGCTGTTCACGCTGCTCCATCTCGATGAGATCGAAGACCTGGAGCGGGAGGCGGCGGACAAGCCTGAAGCGAGGGCGGCCCAACGCCGGCTCGCCTCCGAAGTCACGCGAATGGTGCACGGAGAGACAGCGCTGGCGGGCGCGGTCCGTGCGTCCGAGGTGCTGTTCGGCGGCGACGTCGCCGGGCTGAGCGCGGACGAGGTGTCCGAGATCCTCGAAGACGCGCCGAGCATGGCCGTTGCCAGAGGCAGGTTCGAAGGTGAGGGCACCCGGCTGCAGGACCTGGTCGGAGGGACTGGGCTGTCGCCTTCGGCCGGAGAAGCTCGGAGGGCGATCCAGGGCGGCGGCATATACCTCAACAACCAGCGAATAACCGACGTACGGTTCCGGGTCACGCTTGAGCACACCATCGAAGGCAAGGTCATCTTCCTCAGGCGGGGCGCAAGAGAGTACCGCCTCCTGCACATCGAGGGTTAACGGTTGAACCTCCGAATACCGGGCCCCATCCCTGTGGCGGACGACGTGCTGCAGGTTATGGCCGAGCCGATGATCAACCATCGCGGCCCTGAGTTCGCCGCCATCATCGAGCGCGTCACCGAGCGGCTCAAGACGGTGTTTGAGACGTCTGGCGACGTGTACATCATGACTTCGTCCGGCACGGGCGCTATGGAGGCGGCTATCGTGAACACGCTGTCCCCGGGGGACAGCGTGCTGTGCGCGTCCTCGGGGGTGTTCGGCGAGCGCTTCGGCCAGATCGCCGAGATATACGGCGCGGCCGTTGGGTGGCTGAGGTTCCCCGACGGCGAGGCTTTGGACGCCGACCGACTTCGCGAGGCCGTTCGAGCAGAGACGGAGCTCAAGGCTGTGCTGGTCACGCAGAACGAGACGTCGACCGGCGTCATGAACGACATGGAGGCACTGAGCGCGGCGGTGAAAGAGGAGTCGGACGCCCTGCTGCTGGTGGACGGCATCAGCAGCGTGTGCTCGCTCCCGCTCCGTACCGACGCATGGGGGTGCGACGCTGTGGCCACGGCCTCGCAGAAGGGCTGGGGGCTGCCGCCCGGACTCGCATTCCTCAGCTTCAGCGAACCGGCGTGGGAGGCGCACGCAAGCTCGAAGATGCCGAAGTACTACTTCGACATGGCCGAGTACCAACGATATCTGGAGATCAGCCAGCCTCCTTACACGCCTGCAGTTTCGCAGATGCTTGCGCTGGACCATGTGCTCGAGCAACTCGTGTCCGAGGGCATGGGTTCGGTGTTCGAGCGGCACAGACAGATGGGGCAGCTGGTCAGGGACGGCGTCAGATCGCTCGGTCTGGAGATACTGCCAGAAGAGAGCGTGGCGTCCGACACGGTCACAGCCGTCCGAGTGCCGGAGGGCGTTGACTGCGGCGAGCTGCTGTCTCGCATGAACAGAGAACACGGCGTGGTACTAGCGGGAGGGCAGCAGCAGCTTGCCGGCAAGATCTTCCGCGTGGGCCACATGGGACGTTGCGAACCGGGGGAACTGGAGCAGGTAATAGAGTGCCTGGCCGAAGTGCTTCCCGGGCACGAATAGGAGACTAGATGAGCGCAATCACCTTCGAAAAGCACACGCTTTCGAACGGCCTCGACCTGATACTTCACGAAGACCACAGCCTGCCCATGGTGGCCGTAAACGTCTGGTATCACGTGGGCTCCAAGAACGAAGAGCCCGGCAAGACCGGGTTCGCCCACCTCTTCGAACATGTCATGTTCGAGGGCTCGAAGCACAACAGCGAGGGGCACTTCGAGCCGCTGCAGAAGGTGGGCGCCAATCTGAACGGCTCCACTAGCACCGACCGGACGAACTACTGGGAGAACGTTCCCTCCAACTACCTGGAGCTGGCACTCTGGCTGGAGGCGGACCGGATGGGCTTTCTGCTGGAGGCGCTCGACCAGCAGCGTTTCGATGTTCAGCGGGACGTGGTGAAGAACGAACGCAGGCAGAGCTACGAGAACCGGCCGTACGGCCTCTCGCAGATGCTCATTCAGCCGGCGGTGTTTCCTCTGCCGCACCCGTATAACTGGATGACGATCGGCTCCCAGGAAGACCTGGACGCGGCGTCGCTGGACGACGTCAAGGCCTTCTTCTCAAGGTTCTACTCGCCGTCGAACGCGAGCCTGTCGATAGCGGGCGACATCGATCCGAGCCAGGTCGCGGACCTTGTGGAGAAGTACTTCGGAAGTCTGCCGCCCGGCCCTGAGGTGCAGCGCATAGGCCGGATGGACTCCGACCTGCGGGGCCGCGTGCACCTTTCGACGACGGACCGGGTCCAGCTCTCCAGGCTGTACATGGTGTGGCCGTCCGTGCCCGTGTTCGATGAAGAAGAGCCAGCGCTGGACGCGCTGGGCGTGATCCTTGGCGACGGGAAGAGTTCGCGGCTGCATCGTTCTCTGGTGTACCAGAAGCAGATCGCCCGGGACGTTGCCGTCCACAACTACGGGCAGGAGATTGCGGGCGAGTTCATCATCCAGGTCACGGCCGCGCCCGGACACTCGCTGGAGGAGATCGAGGCGGAACTGGAGCGGGAGCTCGACACTCTGCGTTCGCGGCCACCGACGGAAGAAGAGGTGCAGCGAGCCAAGAACCGGATCGAGAGTCATCACGTGGCGCAGATGGAGCGCGTGGGGGGATTCGGCGGCCGCGCCGACATGCTGAACCTGTTCAACACGTACCTGGGCGACCCGGAGGCGATAAACCGGGACTTGGACCGGTACATGACGATTGAGCCGGCGGACGTGCAAAAGGCCGCAGGCATGCTCGGCGACAACGCGGTGCGGCTCGCGGTGCTGCCGCAGAGCGGATACGCCGCGTCGAAGTCGAGCGTGGACCGCACGACCGTGCCTTCGGCGGGCGCGCGGCCGTCGTTCGCTCCGCCAGTGCCGGTGCGGTCGCGCCTTGCGAACGGCGTCGATGTTCTCGTGGCGTCCAAATCTGACCTTCCGGTGATATCCACCGGCATGTTTCTGAGGGGAGGCGCTGAGACTGACCCGGCGGACCTGCCTGGCCTGGACCACCTCGCGATGTCGATGCTGCCTGAGGGCGCGGGCTCTCGAACGAGCCAAGATATTGCGTCCCGCATGGAGTACCTCGGCACGGAGCTTTCGGCAAGTTCTTCGCGCGAGTATTCGTCGCTGGCGACGGGCGCGCTGACATCCAGGTGGGACGATGCGATGGAGGTGTTCGCCGAAGTGCTGTTGGACCCCACGTTCCCCGAGCATGAGCTCGAACGCGTGCGCAGGGAGAGGCTCACGGACCTGCGGCGCATTTCGGACGACCCGGCAGCGATCGCGCGCCGTGCGGCCCGCGCTTTGCTCTTCGGCGCAGACTCGCCGTGCGGACACCCCGCCTCGGGTACGGAAGCGTCCGTGTCCGCCATCTCCAGAGATGATGCGGCGGGACACTTCGCGTCCCGGTACGGTCCGGCTCAAGCCACTCTGATCCTTGTGGGCGACATAACGCCGGACGAGGCGTTCCAGAAGTCTGAGCGCTACTTCGGAGAGTGGAATGACTCGTCCGCTTCGGGTGAGGCGCAGTCGGCAGACAGCGACCGACCCGATGACAGGACGACCACGATCTACCTGGCCGACAAGCCTGGAGCGGCGCAGTCCGTCCTGTACGCGGGCTTCGTGACGCTGCCGAGGTCGCACCCCGACTACTACGCGGTCGTGCTGTTGAACGACGCGTTCGGCGGCCAGTACTCGGCCAGGCTGAACATGAACCTCCGCCAGGACAAGGGCTACAGCTACGGATTCATGTCCACTGTCGACTGGCGCAACGGGCCCTCCGCACTGCTCGCCGGGGGCGCCGTGCAGACGGCGGTGACGAAGGAGTCGGTCGAGGAGGTTCTGCGGGAATTCGCCGATGTTGTGAACGACCGGCTGATATCCGAGGAGGAGTTCCAGGCGTCGCGCGACGGCCTCATCCGGGGATTCCCGTCGGGCTTCGAGTCGCGCCGCCAGCTAATGGCGCAGCTATCGAGGCAGGTGCTGTTCGGATTGCCCGACGACTACCTGACCGGCTTCCTGGACCGGCTGGAAGCGGTGACGCTCGAAGAGGTGAACGCGGCAGCGGCTTCGCACATGACCCCCGATGGGCTGATGGTGCTGGTCGTGGGCGACCGGGAGGCGGTTGAGCCGGGCCTCAGAGAACTCGGTCTGCCAATCGTACACGTGGACCACGAGGGCCGCCCGACCGGCTAGCTGGCATCTCCTCCCCGGTGACGCCGTCCATCCCCGCGATGTGCGCCGCGTCGTTGATCGAGATGAGACGCCAGCCCTTGCAGTCGAACCGGAAGCGCGATATGGAGCAGTTGTCCAGCCCAAAGCGCCAGATCATGCGCTGGTCGAAGCCCAGTATGTAGCGAATCAGGCAGGTGTGGGCCGTGCCGTGTCCGACCAGGGCGACCCTCATCGAGACCGGCCTGGAGGCCAGTCCGGGATTGTAGACCAGCTCTTCTTCCACCCATCCGGAGATCCTGCGCTCCACCTCGCGAACGCTTTCACCGCCTTCCGGCTTGTAATCGGAGCCCTTGGCCGCCATGTAAGCGCGCACCTCCGGCGTGACAATCTCCGCAAACCGCTTGCCGCGCCACTTGTCCGGCGCTCGCTGCTCTCTCAATGCGTGGACCTGTGGAATCTCGGTCTCCGGCGCACCCATTTCCTCGACCATGATGCGGGCAGTCATGATTGCGCGCTTGTACGTGGAGCAATAGATTCGGTCGAAAGTCAGTCCCTCGGCGGCGATACGGGCGCCAAGCCTGCGCGCCTGCTCTTCTCCCTTCGGTGTCAGATTTGAGTCGTAGTTGAGGCTGTGACGGTCTGGGGGCGAGGCGTTCGACTCCGACTGACCGTGCCTGATCAGGTATAGTTCGCACTCGAACTCTTTGTGGATCATGTTTTCGCACTCCCTTGCCGTCAGAGTAGCATCCCAAATGGCGGGCGCAAGATGCCGGCCGTTGCTTTACGGAGATTGGGAAGTCACCGGAGGCAGTTCATGGGCCAACTCTCCTGGCCGGCCCCATACAACCCTCCGGATGACTGGCTGACCGGCTGGTTTTCTGCGACGTTAGTCGCTCCGCAGCTCTGCTGCGTGCGCGGCGTCGTTGATCGAGATCAGTGACCAGCCTTTGGAGTCGAACCGTAGGCGTGAAATGGAGCAGTTATCCAGCCACATTCGCCAAATCATCCGCTGGTCGAAACCGAGGATGTGGCGCAGCAGGCATCGAGTGGCAGTACCGTGGCCGACGATGGCAACGGTCATGGATACGGACCGCGAGACCAACTCAGGGTTGTAGATCAGCTCGTCCTCCAGCCACATGGAAACCCTGCGCTCAACCTCGCGCACACCTTCCCCGTCAGGCTCCTTGAAGTCGCTCCCTTTTGCGGCGCTGAGCGCGAGGTACTGGGGTGTCAGAACATCTTCAGTTCGCTTGCCACGCCAGGATTCGGGCGCCTCGTGCTCCCTTATCGCCCGGACCGGCGGGATGTTCGCATCGGGCAGTCCCATCGCTGTAACCATGATGCGTGCCGTCTGCACCGCACGCACGTAAGACGAGCTGTAGATGCGGTCAAACTTCACGCCTTCCGCGGCGAGACGGGCTCCCAGCCGCTTCGCCTGATCTTTCCCTCTAGCGGTAAGCTCGGAATCGAAGTCGGAGCCGGCGATCAGTCCCGGCTGAGCGTTGGACTCCGACTGACCGTGCCTGATCAGGTAGAAGTCGCAATCGAAGTCCCTGTGAATCAATTCCGCGCTCTCCTTGAATTCAGGTTAACACCCGAATGGGCAAGGCGTTATAATGTTCGCCACTTTACGGAGCCTGGGACTGCGACCGCGCAGGCAGCGCCTCGCTGGGCCCGGGCAAGGAGTTTACAGGCATGGGAAACCGGCTTGAAGGAAAGGTGGCAGTTGTCACGGGCGGCGGTCGAGGCATTGGCCGAGGCATCGCGCTTCTGCTTGCGGACGAAGGGGCCTCGGTTGTAGTCAACGACCTGGGCTGCGACGTCGACGGCACTGGCGAGTCCAACATACCGGCGGACCGCGCCGTCGAGGACATCAATAGCCGTGGGGGCGCGGCCGTAGCGAACTACGACAACGTGGCCTCGATGGATGGCGCGGAGAACCTGATCAGGACCGCTGTGGACGCGTACGGCAAGCTGGACATCCTGATCAACAGCGCTGGCATTCTCCGCGACAGGATGATCTACCAGATGACGCCCGGCGAGTTCGACCTGGTCATTCGAAACAATGTCAAGGGCAACTTCGCGCCGACCAAGTTTGCGGCGATCCTGTTCAGGCAGCAGCGGAGCGGACGCGTTGTGAACATGACCTCGGACGCCGGACTCGGGGACATCGGTCGTTCGAACTACGCGGCAGCCTCTGAGGGCATCGTCGGGCTTACCCGTACGGTCGCGCGCGACATGGGCCGGTACGGCGTAACGTGCAACGCCATCTCTCCGATGGTGGAGACGCGGCTATTCCCAGGTACGGTGGATGAGTACCGGGTTGCCACCGGCATTTCGCCCACACCTGACGAGCGGGCGGGCATCGGCCCGTTCCCGGCGCTGGAGGCCGGGGACTGGGATGGCGAAGGCGGGCCGGACGATCCGGAGAACGTGGCGCCCCTGGCGGTGTACCTGTGCACGGACGCCGCCGCGCAGATCAACGGCAACGTGCTGGGCGTGAGGCGCGGCAGCATCTTCGTCTACTCCAACCCCGAGGTGGAGAGGGCAATCCACAAGTATGGTAACTTCACGATGGAAGAGATGGACACGCTGGTCCCCCGAGTGCTGGGCACCGGTTTCTAGGTGAATCGAGCGCGCGCAGGGACGGCACACGACAAACAAAGTGGACGATCAGGGGGCACGATTATGGGCAACAGGCTAGAGGGCAGAGTCGCCATAGTGACCGGCGCCGGCCGGGGAATCGGCGCGGAGGTGGCGAAGTGGCTGGCCGCTGACGGCGCGTCGGTCATCGTCAACGACCTGGGAGGCGCGGTTGACGGCACGGGCACTTCCGATGCCCCGGCGCAGATAGTTGTGGACGAGATCAAAGAGGACGGGGGCGAGGCCACGGCTAACTTCGACTCGGTTGCAGAGTTCGACACGGCAGGCAAGATCATTCGGTCCGCGATAGAAAAGTACGGACGGCTGGACATCGTGTGCCACGTGGCCGGCATCCTGCGGGATCGAATGGTCTTCAACATGACGGAGACGGAGTGGGACGGCGTGCTGGACGTGCACCTGTACGGGGCGTTCAACATGGTCAAGCATGCCACGCCGCACATGATGAGGCAGAAGCACGGGCGCATCGTGCTGTTCTCGTCAGGCTCCGGGCTTGGCTCCACAGGACAGAGCAACTACTCGGCCGCCAAAGAAGGCATGGTCGGGATGGCCAGATCGCTGGCCAGAGAGCTTGCGCCTCACGGCATTACGGTGAACGCCGTGTACCCTGGCGGAAGCACGCGCATGACGGCCACGGTGCCGGACAGGTCACGCCAGATCAAGAGCCAGGAACGGCAGCAGGCCGCGGCCGCAGCGGCGGGCGCAGCGGGCACGATGCAGGCGCAAGGCGCGCCGATCCAGGGCCCCGAAGAGGCCAGAGACCCGGCCAACAATGCGCCGAAGACCGTGTACCTGTGTTCGGACGCTGCCGCCGACATCACGGGCCAGGTGTTCGGTACCAGCGGCTGGGTGATGTCGCTATACTCTCCGAGGCACGTGATCCGCAGCATCCACAAGAACGGGCGCTGGACGCTGGACGAGTTGGACGACGTCATGCCGATCTCGATCTCCAACGGCCTGATCAATCCAGTCCCGGCCCAACAGCCGAGGCAGTAAGCCGCAACCGCGTTAGTTGAACTGGCTCGACATTGCGTTTCTGGTAGTCCTTGCCGGGGCCGGGTTCATCGGCCTCAAGAACGGCCTGCTGGGGATGCTGGTGGGGCTGTTCGCGCTGTACCTAGGCTGGACGTTCGGGAGCCAGTTCGCTCTGATAGTTGCGGGGCTGGTTGACGACGACCCTGAGCGGCAGTCGTGGATTGGCGTCATCGTATACGGGCTCATCATCGCCGCTGCCCTCGCGGGAGCTGCGATGGTGTGGCGAGTCATCAGGCCACTTCTGAAGTTCCTTACCGTCGGCCTTTCGGCGGTGGTCGACAGGGTGGGCGGACTGGCCGTGGGACTCGTGGTGGGCGTCCTCCTCTGTGCGGGAATCATACTGGGTCTTGCCCGCCTGACGTACGCGTACGAGAACGACTTCTTTGACGGAGTCGCGGGGCAGTTCTCGTCCAAGATTCCCGAGTCCATCGAGTCCAAAGAGAACCTCGAGGAGCTCCTGGCAGGATCGACGGTCACGAGGGTGATTGTCAGGGTGATCGACGCCATCCCCGCGGACGCCTTCGGCCTGGCGCCCGGCCGTTTCGCTACGGGAGTTGACCTGCTGATAGAGACCATGGACGATGCGGGCGCATCTTAGCTAGTGCGCGCAGTTTAAGTGTGAGATAAAATAGTCGAAAAGGATTCTCGCCCAGACCACTCGAATTTCCATGCCGGTAAACTCCCAAGTTCTGGTGCTCAACCAGAACTACGTGCCGTTGAACATCTGCAACGCGCGCCGCGCGGTGATTCTGGTCAATCGCGGCAAGGCCGAGATGCTGGAGAACGGCCAGGGAGATTTCCGCACCGTCACGACCGCGTTCCCGATCCCCTCTGTGATCCGCCTTATGCACTTGGTCAAGCGGCCGATACTTCAACGCAGGATCTCGCGCCGCGCGGTGTTCCACAGGGACGAGGGCCGATGCCAGTACTGCGGAGATGGAGCGCGGCAGCTCACGCTGGACCACATCGTGCCGCGATCTCGGCAGGGGACCCACGAGTGGGAAAACGTGGTGGCGGCATGCATTCCCTGCAACCACCGTAAGGCCGGCCGGACGCCGAGGGAAGCGGGCATGAAGCTGTTGAGGCCGCCGCGAGCGCCGAAGCCGAACCCGTTCCACGTGTTCGACAACCGGCCGATCCTCACTGAGTGGCGCCAGTTCATTCCCTGGGCTAGTTAGCCAGGGCCGGAAAGCAGGACTCCAACCTTACCTGGGCGCCAGCTTCTCCAGCACGCGGAACATCGGGCCGCGGAGGTCTGAGTGCAGGAACTGGCCCGGCGCAACTATCACCATAGCCTCCCGCTGACCGAAGTCCTGCTCGACGAGGACGCGGTCGTTAACGCGCAGGTCGTGGCCGTCGGGGTCCACGAAATGCACGCGGCCTGACGGGCTGAACCGGACACCGGCCATATTCATGAACCGGAGTCTCTCGGGGGCGCCTGTACGTACGGCATCTGCAGCATCATCTGCTCCGTCGCGAGCCTGTAAGTCACGTTTCTTTCGAGGTTGGAGCGCGCCTCCAGCACCGCTCCTATCGCCGCGGCGATCTCCCGGACCGCAAGGTGAGTGCCCTGCACGTCCACGTGACCTGAGCCGCGTCGGACCGCCTGCAGCAGGATCGCCCGCCACCAGTCCTGCCAAAGGTCAAGGACTTCCCCGCCCTTCTCTCGGTTGCGCGTGAAGTCTGAGGCAAGGCTGTTCGCGTACTCGAAGCGGCCTTCCATGGTGCTTCCGATGGCGTCCTCGATCTCGCGGAGAATGGCTCCGCGCTCTTCCGTGAGCTGCGGATCGGAAAGGGCGCGCACGGCCCAGCCAGGCCGGCCGCCGCTCATCTCCGCCAGCTCACGGGCGCGGTCCGGCTCGACGCCGTGGCTGTCTACCAGCAGCGATGCAATGGCATCGGCGTGCGGCGGCCTGAGGTCGATCCTCTGGCACCTGGAAACGATAGTCGGGAGTACGTGTGCGTTCTCGCGCAACAGCAGGACGATGAGCACGTGATTCGGCGGCTCTTCCAGTGTCTTGAGCAGCGCGTTAGAGGCCTCGGCACTCATCGTCTCGGCGGCGTCGAATATGACGACGCGGCACTTGCCCTCGAACGGCTTCAGGCTGATGTCACGCTGGCAGTCGCGGACCTGGTCTATACCGATGTTCACCCTGGAGCGGCCGTTGTCGGAACTCTCCTGCAAGCCCACTATCTGAACGTCCGCGTGGAGGCCGCGCGAAACGCGGTCGCACTGGCCGCAATCCGAGCACGGTGGGTTTTCGCCGACGCAGTTGACGAGCCGGGCGAGGTCGAGCGCGAGCGCCATTCTCCCTGTGCTCGGCCTTCCCGTGATCAGATAGGCGTGGGCCAGACGCCCGGCGGTGTGGCTGCGCTCCAGGTAGCGTACGGCCCTGTCGTGCCCAACCGTGTCCCACATGCGGTCCCGCCTACCAGACGTCGGCGCGCATCAAGTCGTCGAAGGTCTCCCGCCGCCGGATGAGCCTGGCGTCGCCGTCTTTGACCATGACCATGGCGGGCCGTGGGTTGAGGTTGTAGTTGGACGCCATCGAGGGCGAGTATGCGCCGCACGACGGGATCGCGATGACGTCGCCGGGATGCAGCGAAGGGAGCGCGGCGTCCCTGATGAGCACGTCGCCCGACTCGCAGAACTTGCCCGCGAGCGTGACCGTCGTGTCTGCCGGCGCGGACATGCGGTTGGCGGCGACCGCCTCGTACTCTGAGCCGTAGAGCGCCGGGCGAATGTTGTCGCCCATGCCGCCGTCGAGCGAGACATAAGTGCGGACGGACGGGATCTCCTTGATCGCGCCGACCGTGTACAGCGCGACGCCGGCGCGGCCCACGATCGACCGGCCCGGCTCGATGACGAGCGTCGGCGCACCGAATCCGAGCGCTGTGGCGCGCTCGCGGAGAGCGGTCGCGATGACCTCGGCGTACGCCGAGATCGGCGGCGGCGGGCTGTCGCTGACATAGCCGATCGCGAAGCCCCCGCCGGGGCTCAGCTCCCGTAGCTCCAGACCCTCCGACTTGAACGGCTCAAGGAACGTGAGCACGGTGTCGATGGCAATTGAGTACGGCTCTAGTTCAAAGATCGGCGATCCAAGGTGGAAGTGGATGCCAACGAGGTCGAGGTTGGGCGACGCCAGAGCCTGGCTTATTGCCTGCGCCGCGTCACCGGTCTCTATGGAAAAGCCGAACTTGCTGTCCAGGATGCCGGTTGTCGTGTGGACGTGCGTGTGCGGGTCCACATTCGGCGACAGTCGGAGGAGCACGTCCTGCCTGCGGCCGTCGTCCTCCAGCAGGCTGTTGAGCAGGTCCAGTTCGTGGAAGCTGTCGACCACAATCCGGCCCACACCGGCGTCGATGGCCATCTTCAGCTCGCCGGGCGTCTTGTTGTTCCCGTGGAAGTAGATGTTCTCGGCCGGTAACTCCGCTGCCAGCGCGACGGCCAGTTCACCGTCGGAAACTACGTCGACGCCAAGTCCCTCCTCGTGCACGAGCTTGGCAATGGCCGGGTTCAGGAAAGCCTTCGCCGCGTACAGCACGCGCGAGTTCGAGTAAAGAGCGCCGAAGCCATCGACAAACTGCCGGCACATGCCCCGCAAAGTGTCTTCGTCGAATACATACAGCGGCGTGCCGTATTCGGTCACCAGGTCCTGCGCGTCGCAACTACCGATAGTGAGTCTGTCCGCGTCATTGACGAACGCCGTGACCGGAAACAGGCTTGCGTTTGGAAATGCCATACGTGTGGGACCCTTCTATGAACAAGTTACAAGAAATGCCAAGCTTGTTGCAGTAAGGCGACCTGCGTCGAATCGGCCGGTGCAGGCCTGAGTGGTATCATACCAGCATCAGATTGCGCCGGAGACGCGCTTAACCAGCGAGTCTGGGAGTAGGGACTTCAACCATATTGGCACAGCAACACACACAGACTGCCCACGAGTTTCTGGAAGCTGCTGACCGTGAATTTGCCGATGGGGATACATTGCAGGCATCCGAAAAGATGTGGGGAGCGGCGTCGCATGCAATCATGGCGATAGCCCAAAGGCGTGGGTGGGCGCACGGAACACACAGATCACTGTCTCGGGCTGTTCAGCGTGTTGCTCAGGAGCTGGACGACCTTGAGATGCGAGGGATGTTTTCAATGGCCGAGCAGTTTCATGCCAACTTCTACCATGGCCATCTTGAAGAATTCCAGGTCGAAGACTATCGAGACGAAGTGCGGCGTTTCATTCACAAGCTCGCCGCACTCGCGGGCTAGATCGATGTTCCGAAGTCCGGCACTCTAGTTGATTGAAGTATTCGAAGTGCGCCGGCGCCACTTTCGGATCAGCCACTAAACAAATTCTGCCAGCGATGGTGGCGGTGGTCTTCGGGCTGCTAGCAGCCTGCTCGGCCGAGCAAGCCACTGAGCCAACAATCATACGAACACCTCTCTCAGAGGTCGAGGTCCAGGAATCTGCTGCGGACACTGTCAATGGTCCCTCCGAATTCACTGACCTGGAATCGCTAGACTTACGTGTCGGACCCGCCTTCCCGAACCTCACTTTCAAGGAAATGGTCGATCTCACTCACGCCCCCGGAGACGCCGGACGGCTGTATGTGGTCCTCCGTGAAGGCATGATCCACGCATTTGAAGCTACGCCCGGCGCTGACGAATCTGTTCGATTCCTGGACATACGCTCACGGGTGTTGAGTCGAGGCTCCGAGGAGGGACTGCTGGGGCTCGCCTTCGCGCCCGACTACGCGGAGTCCGGCCATTTCTACGTCTACTACTCGGCCCCAAATCCCCGGCGGTCGGTTGTCGCCCGCTTCACCGTGGACACATCGACGGGCGTCGTTCCGGACGGCGCGAAGGGCGTCACGATTCTCGAGGTGCTTCAGCCGTACTCCAATCACAACGGCGGACAGATCGCGTTCGGGCCGGATGGGTACCTGTATGTGGCGTTGGGCGATGGCGGAGGCGCGGGCGACAGGCTCGGCCATGGACAGGACCCGCAGACGTTGCTCGGCACCATTCTGAGAATCGACGTGACGGATTCGGACGGTGAAGGCGGCTACCGCATTCCGCCGGACAACCCCTTCGTCGATGGTGATGAGGGCCGGCCGGAAATCTTCGCGTTCGGCCTGCGCAATCCGTGGCGCTTCGCGTTCGACAGCAAGACCGGCCTGCTTTGGACGGCGGACGTGGGGCAGAACCGTTACGAGGAAATCGACATCGTGCGGTCGGGGCTCAACTACGGCTGGAACAGGGTGGAAGGCATGCATTGCTATCCGAGCGGCGGCCAGGACTGCGATCTCGCGGGCTTCGAGCCGCCCGTGATAGAGTACGGTCGCTCCGACGGGTGCTCGGTGACTGGAGGCCGAGTGTACCGCGGCGGACGGCTGCCGTCACTGCAGGGCGCGTACGTGTACGGCGACTTCTGCAGCGGCAAGATCTGGGGCCTGAAGTATGATGGCGAGGCGGTGACGGACCACGCGCTGCTTGCCGACACCGATCTCATGATTTCGGCGTTCGGCAGCGGGCCGGACGGGGAGCTTTACATCCTCGATTACAGAGAACGAGGGCAGATCTATAGGTTCGTTGAATAGCAGGAGGCTCGAACATTGAGCACCATGGTGGCCGCAGTAGTCGTCGGACCGGGGACGGTCGAATGCCAGCAAGTCCCGATGCCGGAAGTGGATGGTGACCTCGTGCTCGTCAAGACGCTCGCCGGATCGATCTGCGGCAGCGACCTGCACGTGGTCTACATGGGCTGGAATATGGGCGAGTTTCCTCTCCCGCCGGGCGTCCCGGGCCACGAGGGCGTTGGCGTAGTCGTGGATGAAGGCAGGTCCGACTATTCGCGCGGCGACCTGGTGCTCACGGCGCCCAGTATCTTCACGGCCCGGGTGTTCGCCGAGTACCAAGCCATTTCCTCAGAGTACCTGCTCAAGCTACCGGAAGGCCCGCCGCTGGACCACCTGCTCATGGCCCAGCAGCTCGGGACCGTCGTCTACGGCTGCAAGCGTCTGCCGCCTGTGGAGGGCAAGACGGTTGCGATCATCGGCCAGGGTTCGGTCGGCCTGTTTCACGCATTCTTGCTCAAGCGCGTGGGCGCCGGCCGAGTTATCGCGGTGGAGCCCATAGACGCCAGGCGCGAGGAAGGGCTGAACATGGGCGTGGACGAGGCGATAGACGTCACGGGCCAGGCCGCCACCGAAGCAGTGCTCGATCTGACGGGAGGTGATGGCGCCGATCTCGTGATCGAGGCCGTGGGCAGCGTTCGAACGCTGAACCAAGCCCTGAACATCGTCCGAAACCAGGGTCACGTGTGCGCGTTCGGTCTGCCTGAATCGAGCGAACCGGTGGCGTTCGAGTGGGACACCTTCTTCAGGCGGCGGATCACCATGAACGCCGTCTTCGGCGCACAGGATGTGCCCGGCCTGCCTGACTTTCAGGCGGCGCTCACCATGATTGCAGAAGGCGAGATCGACGTCGCGCCGCTGACCACGCACCGGTTCCCGCTCGAGAGAGTCCAGGATGCGATGGACCTGGCCCACAACCCAACCGGCGGGGCGCTCAAGGTGGGCCTGACGTTTGGTTAGGTTGCGTTGCTGCAGCCGGCAAGGGACGGAGACTTAGGCTGGCTCGTCAGGGTTCTATCCTACGGATACCTGTGAATCTATCGAAGTCCCTGTCATAGCTAACGATTTCAGTAAGGCCGTTTCTCTCCATATGCGCCACGGACAGCGCATCTTCAAAGTCCAATGACGAAGATGAAGCGAAGATGTCCAGAGCTCTGAGGTAGACGCTCTTCTGTGGAATTCTCAGGTTGCGCAACGTTAGCAGCGGCAGCAGCCTGTCCCTGGCCTCTTCATGGTCCAGTCTGTAGAGACCACGGGGTGAAGTAAGTACGTACACCACTTCGGACACAATGGCTACAGTGGTAAAGAGGACTTCCTCGCCCCTGCTGGTTCTCTCAAACAGACGGTACGTCGCTTCCGCCTTTTCCTCGTCGTCTCGGGTCAAGTACCTGAGGAAGATGTTCGTGTCAACGAGCCTCATTCTTGACGTAGTTTGCCGATGGTATCTTCGGCCTTTGCCTCCTTGGCGTCTCGGATGATCTCCTTGAAGTCCGTTGTTTCATTGCCCGTTGGCCTCACCGAACCAAAGGCTGTCTCCAGGGTAAATATTGAAGGAGAAAGGCGAACATCGCCATCATTGTCAATGGTGAACGTGACCTTGTCTCTTGGCTTGAGGCCAAGAAGCCGTCGCACTTCAGCTGGGATGGTTACCTGATTTCGTTGGGTGATGGTGGTTGCGATCCGCTGCATGTCCGCTCCAATGGTTCACATAGTGTGCAATGACACTACATTAGCACAATGTTCTTATAAATGCGCATTGCTGCGTGCAGCATACATGCGTCTTCGTGAAATCCCTCGTTAGATTCCCAACGCAATAGGCGATTTGGGAACGCGGCCTTCAACCAGGGGCCGCAGTAGTTTCGGCATCCTGCGAGGCGCGAAGGTCTCTGTATCTGCCGCCATTATTTCGTCGATGGTCCACCAGCGGTACTCCTGCAGGTACTCATCATTCAGCACGTCGATTGGCGGCGGCTTGATGACAAATTCGGGCGCTCTGAGCAGATAGTAGCGCTCGATCTGCTCGATCCACTCGTCGATCCACCAGAACACGTGCCGTCTCGTCCAGACGCACGGCCCGAGGACCGGGTCCGAGAGCCCCGTCTCCTCGCGAAGCTCGCGCATCGCCGCCTGCTCGTAAGCCTCGCCCGGCTCCAGGCCGCCGCCGGGCGTGATCCAGAGTCGCAGGTCCTCGCGTCCGGGCAGCTCGGTGCGGAAAAGCAGCACCCTGCCGCGGCCATCGAGCACGATCACCCGCGCCGCGGGCCGGCGAGTGGGCTTGTCGCGGGTGCCGGCTCCAGTGATAGGCACCTGGTATGCCCCTACTGGACGATTTCCGAATTGACGCTAGAACGGACATGCTCCAAATGAGGGCGGAACACTTCCGAGAACTTCGAAATATTGTCAATCATCCATGTACGGATAACATCTAGTTCCGCCTCAGAACCGTCAATCGACGCAATGCGGGAGACTCCAATCCTGCTGCTCTGGTAGTCATCAAGCCTCTCCCAGAGCATTTGGCCAAACTCACGCTCGATCTGATCTTTCGATTCTGTGAGCAAGTCGAATGCCGCCTTGTTCCATTCTTTCTCTTCAGCCTTAATCACCAACTCCACTCTTGCATCGCCTTCGGAGGTTAGGCGCATTGTGCGGCCAAACTGACCGAAGCCGAGGCCTGAGCCTGCGTTGTAGGCGGGGTGCCGATTCTCAGTCGCTATGTTCCACCCATGCTCGCGGTTCAGCTTCTCCAAGAGAGGTTTCCAGAACCGCACGTACTTGGTTTGTGTCTCGGTCAATTCGGATGCAGTGGAGTTGATTTTCTTCGACCATTGGTTGGGAGTTGCCGCCAAGCGGAACAGTGGCGCGGGAATGGAGTTGCCAATTCTTACTGCGCCAACTTCCACTCCGAAGAAGTCGAGCGATTCACCTGTGCCTTCATTGAGCCAGTCCAAGGCCGCTCGGTGCTCGTCGCGAAACTCAGTTGCTATCCAGATAACAATCCTGGCTCTTGTTCCTGCTGCATATGTCAGCAGTTGGCCGAGGTGCGGATTGTCAGTTACCGCAATCTGGTTCTCAATAGCCACTGCGTCGTTTCTGTTTGCCTCGTTTGCAAGTATGTCCAGAAAGTAGTTGCCAACTGGTACTTCGATGCCCTTTAGCTCAAGGACCATGCCAAGTACCTCACCAAGTACCTCGAGATTCTTGGCTAGCCAAGGTGTGAAATCGCTTGCCTCGTCTGGCCAAACCTCCCTTATGTTGACTTCTTTGATTGTGCCTATCTCTCTCTCGGACACTCTAACTCGCCTCCTTGTCTATAGCTACATGTGCATTATCTCCACGTCTGGAAATCGCATCGCCTTCAGGTGCTCCGCCGCCAGCCTGCGGTGGCAGTTGTCGGGCGTGGGCTCGGCGCACAGCAGCACAACGCCGTGCTCCAGAAGTTCGGCGGGGAACCGGCCCGCGCCGTCACGCTCCTCCATCAGGCTGGCATACCGGCGCTCGTATACATCCCAGGGGCCGCCGCTCTTGATGTCCTTGAACATCTGCTCGCTCGGCGCCAGAAACGGGAGCTGTACGTAAGTCATGCCCGTCAGACGTTCCGTGAAATATTCGATGTTGCCGCGCTTGGTAAACCCCGCAAGCTGTGAGTTGTTCCTCAGCCGGATGTCCGCCAGGTATTGTGCGTCAGCGGAGTTGAGCAAGCCGAAGAACTCGCGCGCCGTCTTGCCGGTGAATCCGATTGTGTAGAGCTTCATCAGATTGCCGATTCGTTGATTTGCCTAGATCCTGCTCACGTCCATTTGGGGTAGGCTATCATAGGCTCATGTCCCACCTGCTGACGCCACCCTGACACGCGCGGGAGACACGGAATACACCATGACCCAGCCATACGACCTCACTGCAGCCCAGGCCGCAGCTGAGATCGCCGCGCGACGCCTGTCTGCCGTCGAGCTGATGCGGTCGCTGCTCGAGAGATCGGACGCGCTGGAGGGCGACCTTCGCCTGTGGGTGACCTTGGACCCCGAGGTTGCCATGACCGCCGCGGAAGAGAGCCAGCGAGAGCTGGACGCCTCCGGCCCGCGCGGCCCGCTTCACGGCGTTCCGATGGGGGTGAAGGACATCTTCCACACCGCCGGAATTAGGACGACGGCGTGCTCGCCCATCTACGCCGACTTCGTGCCGGACGCCGACGCCGACAGCGTTGCTCGCCTGCGCGCTGCCGGAGCGGTCGTGATGGGCAAGACCGTGACCACGGAGTTTGCCTGGGCCGATCCCTCGCCCACGCGCAACCCGTGGAACACGGCGCACACGCCCGGCGGCTCCAGCAGCGGCTCCGCCGCCGGCGTGGCGGCTCGCGCCTTCCCGTTCGCGCTCGGCTCGCAGACTGGCGGCTCGGTGCTGCGGCCCGCGTCATACAACGGCGTCGTCGGACTCAAGCCCACGTTCGGACGAATAAGCAGGCGCGGCGTGTTCGCCGTCGCAGAATCGCTCGACACGATGGGCCATTTCGCGCGGACCGTTGAGGATGTAGCGATCGTGCTTGGCGCTATGGCCGGACGCGATCCGCTGGACCTCGCCTCACCCGGGCAGCCTGTGCCCGACTACTGTGCCGCTCTTACCGAACGCAGGGCGGCTCCTCGCATCGGTCTCATTGGAGGGTTCTTCAAGGAGCGGTCGACGGATGAGGTCTGGGAGCACACGCAGGCCGCGGTTCGAACGCTTGAGGGTGCAGGCGCCGTTGCGGAGGAAGCTGGCGTCGCGTTCGACTTAGAGGAGCTGCTTTGGGCACACGGCGTGATCATGCGGTCAGAAGCCGCCGACGTGCACAGGCGGGACTTCACAGAACGCCCGCAAGACTATGCGCCCAAGATTCGCCTGCTCCTAGAGGAGGGCAACTCGCTCACGGCCCGCGAGTACGTGCGCGCGAAGAGGGTGCAGCGGGAGTTTACGCGAGCAATGTCCGCCGCTGCTGAGGACTTCGACGTCCTGCTCACGCCGACCACAGCGACACCCGCTCCTGAGGACCTGACAACGACGGGAGACCCCATGTTCCAGTCTCCGTGGACAACGTGCGGATTCCCAACCGTCACCATACCGTCGGGCCTGAGTGAGTGCGGGATGCCGCTGGGGCTGCAGCTTGGAGCGGCGCCGTTCGCGGAGGCGCGGCTGCTCGGTGCCGCGCACTGGTGCGAAGCGGTACTGGGAGTCGATCTGAAGCCGCCTGTCTAGGACAGGCCGGCTCCCCCGCTATCTAGCCTCTGCGGAGAAGACCTTTGTGACGCGGAGCGTCTTTGGCCTGCGTCCCTCGGTCGAGATAACTCTGATCTGCACGCCGTCCTCGTCCACGATGTCGCCGGGGCTCGGAATCTTGCCCAAGCGTTCGAAGACGAGCCCTCCTAGCGTATCGAAGCCATTGCCTTCCACCGCGACGCCCACAAGCTCCCGCAGGTCGTCAATGCCGATGCCGGCGTCCAGCAGGAATTCGGTCTCGCTCAATGGCCGTACGTCCTGCCGATCGAGATCGAACTCGTCCATGATCTCGCCAACTATTTCTTCAAGCAGGTCCTCGATTGTGACCAGCCCTGACACGCCGCCGTACTCGTCGATGACGATCGCCATGTGAACGCGGCTGCTCTTGAACTCCTCAAGAAGCTCACCAAGGTTCTTGGCCTCGGGGATGAACAGAACGGGACGCACGGCGTCGGTATCCACGACGGCGCCCTCAGCGCCCTGGCTGAACCTTTCCAGGATGTCTCTTGCGTACGCCACGCCCAGGATGTTGTCCAGTGAGCCCTCGTAGATGGGTATACGGCTGTGGCCGGCGGCGAGCATGGTGCTCGTGAGCTCCGCTATTGGCGTGCCGATCTCCGCGGCGATCATGTCCGGCCGGGGAATCATGATCTCCCTGGCCGCGGTGTCATCCAGCGTTATCACGCCCCTGATCATGCGGCGCTCGGTCTCATCGAGCGGCTCCCCGTCCGATGTCAGAGACAGTGGCACGTCGGACAGCTCGTCGGCCCCATCTTCTTGACTTCGCCCTCCCGCGGCTGACGCCAGCATGCTCGTGAGCTTCTGCTGGGCCCACGCCAGCGGGAGCAATGCCTGGCACGTCACGAGAGCGACGCCGGACGATGCCACGGCAATTCGCTCGCCGTGCGTCCCCGCCAGCGCGCCGGCAATGGTATGCCCCGCCACCGCAAACAGCAGGAAGCCCAGTGACGTGGCTCCTATGGGGAGCCATCCCAGTTCAGTCTGGTTAAGAACGAGGTTCGTCGACGCTGCGATAGCGGCAGTCAGAGCGAGCAGGCGCAGGGTTGTGAGCCCCGCCTTTGGCCCGAGCGGGAGGTCCGCCAGCTTGAGGAAGAGGTCCCTCCGGTCCGGGTGCTTGGCGGCAAGGTTGAGCATTCCCTGGCGTCCGGCGGCGTAGCAGGCTTCTAGGGGCCAGATGGCCAGGACCATTGCAAGTCCCAGTCCGAGGACTACTGCTGAAACAGTGATTTCTCCGTTCATTGGCAACCGCTATCCTGCGGTGGCGGCAATGGCTTGCCGGTCGCGCAGGGCGGCTTCGGTCTCCTCCAGTTCTTGCCTCGTGTTCACTCCGAAGTTTGCGTATGAGCGGTCGGAGCGGACGGCACCCACAGTCCTTCCTTCTGCGACGGCCGTTGACACGAGGTCTGTGAGGTAGATCTCCCCCTTGACTTCAGATGGCCGGAGCCTGGCCGCCACGTCCCAGACCCACGAACCGTCGAAGCAGTAGAGACCGGCGTTGACCTCTGTGATGGCCAGCACTTCCTCACTCGCCTCAAGCTCCTCGACTATCGCCTGCACCTGACCATGCGCGTCGCGGACTATGCGTCCCATGCCTGTGGGGGGAGTCAGTTCGGATGTCAGAAGGGACACGGCCGCGCCGCTGCTCACGTGGCGCCTAACGAGTTCGCTCACCGTGTTGGGCTCCACCAGTGGCCAGTCGCCGTTGAAGACGGTCACATGGTCGCAGCCTTCGAGCAGCGCACGGGCGCTCAGCAGCGCGTGGCCACTCCCAAGCGGCTGGTCCTGGACTGCATACGAAACGCCGTTGCCGAGAACCGCCTTGAACTCGGCGTGGTGCGGAGGCACGACCACAGCAACCGGCTCGCAGCCGGAAGCCCTGGCGACGTCCACGACAAACGTGATGATCTCGCGGCCGCAGACGCGGTGGAGGACTTTGGGGGTGGAGGAATTGAGCCTTGTGCCCTTGCCGCCGGCAAGGACAACGCCCGCGAGTGTTGACATGGTTAGTCTGTCGCTTGGCGTGACTGTATTGCGCCGGTAGGCCGGCGCATCGCTAAGCTGCTACTGTCAGACGGATCGTCCACGTGCGGAATCCTAGCAATGGCGATTTCACGCTGTCAAGCAAAGCGGGTGGGTGTGTACTTCCAGTCGCACTTCCCGGCGCTAAAGGCGATAGGCGCTGATATCCGGCTTCAACGGCCTCTGCAGCCAGTACGGCCTGCGCAGACCGCCGGGGCCTGGTCCGGGCCTGCAAAGCGCCTTCCATCGCTGGTACGCCTCGTCAGCCCGGCCGGCGTCTGCGGTGATGTCACCGTACCGATCGTCCGGGCCGGCCGCGACGACGCGCACCTTCTGGTGCCAGCAGTGCTGGCCGCTGATCGGGTCCGGCTGCACCGGCATCGCAAGGTTCTGGTGCACGCCGCCGTCTGTCCACCAGAGCCGCTCCGAGTCCGGGTCCGAAGACTTCCACGCCGTCACGCCCTTCTTCTGGCGCATCGTCCACAGGCCGTCACGGTCCGAGAGGTCCACGAGGGCCGAGTTCCACCGGTCGCTGCCGTGGTCTTCGTATCGTCGCCACCTGCCCAGGTGGTGAGAGCACGCGATCACGCCCGGCCGCACGGCCTCCGTGACCCACACGCGGTCCACGAAGTGACCGATCTCTGTCTCCACCCTCGCGAGGTCTCCAGCGGCGACTCCGATCCTCCCTGCGTCCACGGGATTGATCCAGACCGGGTTGGTGTGGGCGATCTCGTGCAGCCACTTGGCGCCGTTCGTCCTCGTGTGAATGAGATTGGGGAGCCTGAACGTTGGCAGGAGGCAGTACTCGGAATTGCCGTGGTCAATCCTCGAGCGGTGCACCTGGCTGACCATGTGAGGATGAGCGTCCCTCTCCGCGGAGTTGTTTGGGTAGTAGGGCAGGGCGTACTCCGGCCAGCCCCATTCCTTGAGGGTGGTCGAGTAGAACTCCAGCTTGCCGGAGGGCGTCGGAAATCCCTGGACTATGGTCCCGTCCACTTTGATGCCCAGCCTGTGACGGCCCCTCTCGTCCTTGAACGGCCCTGGGAATGGACGCCGATTTACGGTCGGCGGGCACTGCTCGCTCCAGACGAATCCTCGCGAGGAGTCGAGTTCGGCGCCATCGAGCAGCGTCTCCGACACCGGCTGCTCGTGCCTTGCGTAAACGTCAGTTGTGATCTCGAACGCACCGTAGCGCCGCATGTACTGGCCCGGCGTCAGGCCTTCCATTGAAGCCTTCTCAGCCAGCCCGGGCACCGAGTTCTCGAAAATCCAGTCGTAGTACTCTCTGACCGTGATCTTCTCGCCTGGGCGGGTTGGCGATTCGAAGTGACGGCGAATGCCTAGAGAGCCGTCGGGGTCGATTCGCCAGGACAGTGCGAACCAGAACTCGTTCTCCTCCCACACCTCACCGGGATTTGCCTGCCTGGTGTCTTCAACGCTGTCTCCCCCGCGCTCCATCGCCTCGCGAATCACAGGCTGTCGGAAGCCGATCCACTGCGACGCGTGGGTCTCGTATGAGTGCAGGTCGTGCCGCTCCGCGCCCAGTCCGGTGGGAAGTACGTAGTCCGCCCACTGCGCCGTTTCGCACCAGACGGGTGAGAGCGCAACGTGGAGCCCGACGTCTTCGCCCTCCAGCATAGATATCCACGAGGTGCCGTCCGGGTTGGTCCATACGGGGTTGTGCACGCGGGTGAAATAGACGTCGAGCGGGCGGCCCTCGTCTCGGAGCAAGTGCGGCAGCATATAACCCATTTCGAAGTTCGCGAGCGGGTATTCCGAAGGCCAAAGCGCCGTGTTCCAGGCCTTCACACTCTTTGGATGCGTGTGCGGCTGCGGTACGAACTTTGTCCAGGAGTTGGGGATGACGCCTCCCGGCGTGCCGACCGATCCGGTCAGGACGTTCAGGAAGAACAGGCACCGGGCCGACATCCACCCCCCGAGATGACCCGCCGCCGCATTCCGCCACACGTGGGCCGTAAACGCCGTCCCCGCGGCGGCGATCTCCAAGGCGACGGCCTCGATCTCGGACGCGGGCACGTCCGTCTCTGCCTCGGCCCACTCGAGCGTGTACGCGCCGTAGAGCTGCTTCAGCAGGCCTAGGAAGTCTTCGAACTCTCCCCCTTGGGGCATGGACGAAATGCGGCCTCTCGATTTCAAGTCATTAAGGTACCGAGAGTCTTCCAGTAGTTCTTGCCAGTTCGTCCAGCGCTTCAGAAAGTCGCTGTTGATCAGGTCGCGCTGAATGAGGTAGTTTGCGATGGCAAGCAGCAGGCCAGGCTCGGTGCCCGGCCATGGCGACAGCCAGCGGTCGGCCTGCGAAGCCGTGTTGGACAGCCGTGTGTCCAGCACGCACACTTTGCCGCCTTTGAGCTTGGACTCGATGATGCGCTGCGCGTGCGGCGTGAAGTAGTGCCCGGACTCCAGATGGGAGGACATCAGCAGCATGAAGCGGGCGTTCTCATAATCCGGGTTCGGCCGGTCCATGCCCATCCAGAACGCGTAACCCGTTCTCGCCGCGGCCGAGCAGACGTTGGTGTGCGAGTTATGGCCGTCGACTCCCCAAGCTGCCAGTACGCGCTCGGTGAACAGGTCCTCGCCCGGCCTTCCGACGTGGTACATGACGGTGTCGCGACGTCCAGCCTGGAGCGCCACCCGTATGCGGCCGGCGATGTCGTCCAGCGCCTCGTCCCAACTCACCTCCTCCCAGCTGCCCTTACCCCTGGGCCCGACGCGCTTCAGCGGCTTCAATATGCGGTCCGGATTGTTGATCTGGTTCAGCGTAGCCGGACCCTTTGGACAGTTGCGGCCCAGGCTCCCCGGGTGCAGCGGATGGCCCTCCAGCTTCCGGATCGTCTTGCTGTCCTTGTCTACGTACGCCAGCAGGCCGCAGGCCGACTCACAGTTGAAGCACACCGTCGGCACAATCGAGTAGCTTCTCTTGTGCGTGCTGGGCGCGTCTCTAGGGTCTGCCTCCTCCCAGTGGTCCCACATCTCCGGCGGAGGGCTCATGGAGAGTCCGCCGCCCGCGGATGTCCGCAAGCGGTCTCGACTGGGCTTCGAGGTGTTGGTCAATGGACTTGCCTCATCCCGGCTAGCTCAACGGCACCGATTGGCCGGCCTGAACGTAGGCGTGCTCGTACGCCGCCAGCCCGGCCAGCGCCAGCATTCCGGCCGCGGCCTGTGCCGGCCCCGCCGTAGACAGCCCCGCCGCGAGCGCAAGGGGCGCCGCCGTGCCGGCGACGGCTGCGTTCCAGAAGTACTCGCGATGCTGCCCGCCGGTCAGATTGCGGATGGCCGCCCTTCCATCAGCCGTCAGGCGCCCGACGCGGAAGTGGCGCATTAGGCAGGCAAGATGCGCGGCGAGCGTGCCCACTAGCGTCCACTGGGCCGCGTCGACCCATTGCCCGCTACCGCTGAGCACAACGGAGAAGGCGACGACGGCTGCTGAACCGGCGAGGGCCGTCCGGACCAGGAAGTGCAATGGCAGCAACATGTCCTGCCACAGGTCACGGCCTCTGGCCTGCATAAAGAGGTACGCCGTATAGATGCCCGCCGCGGCCCCCAGAGGAGCGCCAATCCATCGCAGCGCCTGCGCGGCGGCGTCGGCCCCAACCGCGACGAGGATGAACTGGACCGGGATGTACGCCCCCAACAGGCCGAGAATCCATGCGCCTCGGGCTACCCAGGAACCCAGCCGAGGCCGCGTGAGAGTGAAGTAGAAGCGGCTGGGATGCGTGAGGTCCATAAGCAGGAGGGCCACGGTCACGAGCAGGAAAAGGCCCGCGATGACCAGGGTCCAAAGCTCGTCGGTGCTGTCGAGAGGCCTCCCGGCCAGGCCCAGGGCAGACGAGACCATGACCGCGCCTGCGGCGACCGACTTCGTCCATGTGTACGCGGACACCTTCCAGTTCCAAGGCGTTGCGTGCCGGTTGTCGTACGCGAGCATGGCCGCCGCCGCAGTGTCCGCCGGCGAATCGGCGGGCTGTGGCTGCCGGGCTCCATTGTCACCTGTACCGATACCGAGCCCCGGGCTCACCCCGGATGCCTGCGGCTCTGAGTACGGGAACAGGTCGGCGAATGACGCGGCCGTGGGTCTCAGGGCTGAGTCCCGGCCATTGACGTAGAAGAGCTTGGGGTCTGTCTTCTTCTCCGGCTTTCTGACCTTAACTTCCTGCTTGGCAACCAGGGCCGCGATCTGGCTGTCCGGATCGTTCAGGTCGCCTACGACGATCGCCTGCGTCGGGCACACCGCCACGCACGCGGGCTGGAGTCCGAGGTCAATCCGGTGGCTGCAGAAGTTGCACTTCTCGGCGGAGTTCGAGAACGGATCGATGTAGATCGCGTCGTACGGGCAAGCCGCAATGCAGGCCTGGCAGCCGATGCAGGCCGAGCGGTCGAAGTCCACGATGCCGTCCGGCCGCTGGTACATGGCGCCCGTTGGGCAGATGTTGACGCAAGGAGGATCGGCGCACTGGTTGCAGCGGGTGACCTGGAAATGGCGGGAGACGTCCGGGAAGCGGCCCGTCTCCACCTGTTTGACGTACGTCCGCGTGACGCCTATCGGGACATCGTGCTCCTGCTTACATGCAACGGTGCAGGCGTGACAGCCGATGCATCTGCGGTTGTCGATAACCTTGCCCCACAGCACTCCGCGCTCCGGCGCGGGGTCGCCCTGGGGCTGCGGACACGCGCAGGTGAAGTCGTCCTCGGCGGTGCCGGGCTCGCCTCGGTGGCTGTGTGCGGGCAGCGTTGTGCTACAAATGGCGCGCGACCGTCTCTTGGGGTGGAGTTCGGCAGATTCTAACCCCAGAAAGACAGGTACGCAACCTGCCAAACTGCAAATCTACTCGTTGCTGTCTCAGAGCCTTGAGGCCGCGATGCGCAGCGCCTCGTCGAAGGTCTTGATTTCCCGCACGCCGCGCCTGAGCCAACAACTGATAATGCGTACCTATTGCGAGTGTGACGACGTTGGTATCAACGTGCGGCCCGGCTTCCGGCGCGCGATGTTTCAATCACTCGAACGTGCTCACTCCAGTCCGGCTCGAAATCCAGACCCTCAACGGCGTCGCATGTCTCAATGAATTCAAGACTTAACTTTCATTATGGGATCTCAGTGTTCTATCTCCGTTTCCCAACCTTGCGCGTGCCGCCACCCTCAACCATGCAATAGCAGCCATGCCTTCCAATCGTGCCTGTTAAAGGAACCGGCCCCGCTCTTCGCAAGCAGGCCCCTGATAGAATTCGGCGCAATGACCCCCATCCGCGTTAGAGGCGTTTCCAGCGAGTCCGATTGGCAGGCCGTGAAAGCGTTGCGCATTGCAGTGTTCGTGGACGAGCAGGGCCTGCCCGCCGAGGTGGAGTTCGACGAATTCGATGCGTCGGCCACGCACGCGGCCGCATTCGATTCGCGCGGCGCGGTCGTGGGCACCGGCCGTCTGTACCGTGACGCCGATGGCGAGGCTCGGATCGGGCGCATGGCCGTCCGCAGGGACCTGCGCCGAGGCGGCGTTGGCGGCGCTGTGCTCGAGTGGCTGGAAGCATGCGCTGCGGACCAGGGCGTACTCAAGCTGGCAGTTCACGCTCAGGCATACCTCGAAAGGTTCTACGCCCGTCGGGGCTACGCCGTGGAAGGCCTGCCGTTCGAGGAGGACGGCCTCCCGCATCTCCGCATGATCAAAGCACTCGGTTCGACCGCGAATGTGAAAGAGCCCGCCGCAGCGACAGCAGGACTTACAGAAGAGGAGTGACCGAATGGCCAAGTTGAAAGTGCTGATGACCGGCGCCTCCGGGTACATCGCGAGCCAGATGCTTCCAGCCTTCCGGGAGCGATACGATCTCGTGCTGCTGGACGTGTCTGACTCGGACCGCAACGGTAATCGCGTGGAAGGCGTGCAGGTCGCGGACCTGATCGACGACGACCGCTCGAAGTACGCGCACCACTTCGAAGGCGTCGACGCCGTTGTCCACCTCGGCTACAGGGGACGCTCCGGCGAACAGATTGAGCATTACTACTTCGAGCGCCAGAACGTCGCCATGGCATACAACGTCCTGCGCTGCGCCTTCGATGCGGGCGTGGACCGCGTGGTCATGGCCAGCTCCAACCACGCCGCCGATTGGTACGAGCACATGCTCATACACAACGGTGAGAAGTCGGTTGTGGAGCCGTACGAGCTCCCGTTGTCCGACAATTTCTACGGCTGGGCAAAGGCCACGTACGAGCACATGGGCTTCCTGTTCGCGTGCGGCGCGTTCGCCGAGGGCACGGGCGACCCTGCGGCCACCGTGCGCGTTGGCGGCATCAACACCGGTCGGCGCATGAGCGTCGTCTGCGTACGGATCGGCGCGCCGCGTGACCTCGTGCCCAGCGTGTACGAAGGCAACCCGGCCCTGTACAAGCGTGACCTCGGCGCCTACATCAGCCCGCGCGACATCACGCAGCTCTTCCGTCGCTCCATCGAGACACCGGACATTCGCAACGAGCACGGCGTTCCGTGGCTCGTCGTGTATGGCATCAGCAACAACACCCGCGCCTTCTGGTCGCTCGTCAGCGCTCGCACCGTGCTCGGCTACAAGCCGGAAGACGACTCAGAGGTCAAGTACGCCGCGGACATCGCAGGCTTCCTGACAGGAGAGGGCGCGTCAGCGCAACCAGGCCGCGTCCAGGCGGAGTAGGCTCAGGTTCGAGAGGTACCACGCATCGCGAACGGCCCTGCCATTGGTCCCGGCAAGGGAGCCTAAGGCGTGCTCAGAACCCCGCCAGCCGCTCCGCGTCCCGGATGTAGTCAATCGTTTCGCGGATCAACTGCTCCGTGTCCTCAATCGGCTCGCACAGGCCCGTGTAGAAGCAGTCGCCGTGCAACGCGCCTTGCCTCTCGAAGTAGCGGCCCCGAAGGCTGCGCGCTGATGGATCAGAGACTACTATTGCTCGCAAGCCCCTCGTAGTGTCCGGCGACCTTGGCGGCAGTTCGCCGGTGCGGGCCAGTATGAGCGCGTCGGTGGCGCGCTTGGTCGCGCACCACGCCTTCTCTGCGGCGTCCCGCACATCACCAGCGGCCCACTGGCGAAGAGCAGCATCGTGCATTGCGCGGGCGTCGGCGAAAGATCGAGCAGCGTCGTTGGTCGTGGCTAGGTCCTCACCGTAGTCGCTTTCCACGCCGCCTCGAGTGCCAAGCGCGGCCGGCCTGACACCTTCAGACCCTACCAGTACTTCGGGACGTTCATCTCCTCTTTGGTTATGACCTCCACCAGCGCCGGCCGTCCCTCGCTCGCCGCTGCCAGGCCGCGGCGCAGCGCGCCGGCGACTTCGTCCGGGGCCGACACCCGCTCCGCGCTCGCTCCCAGCTCGGTCGCAACGCCCGCGTAGTTCCCGCCCAGCGCGTTGCTGCCGTGCACCTCGGTCGCGTGCGGCATGTGGTTCGAGTAGTTCGTCATTACGCCGTTGTTCAGCACAACGGTCAGTATCCCGATCTCGGATCGCACTGCCGTCTCGATGTCCAGCCCTGACATTCCGAACGCCGCGTCGCCCATGAGGTTGATGACGTTCTTTTCCGGTGCTGCCAGCTTCGCGCCCAAAGCCAGTCCCAGCCCGTAGCCAAGCTGCGTCGACTTTCCCCATCCGAGGTAGCCCCGCGGAGTCTCGACGGGCCAGAACGGCACAACCTGGTCGCGCGGGTAGCCTGAGTCGTGCGTCAGGATCGTCTCCCGCACGTCGACCACGTTCTCGATCTCCTTGATCACGCGGTACGGGCTGATGGGCACTTCGTTAGAAGTGAGGTTCGGGCCCCAGTCCGCCATCCACGCCAACTTGACCTGCGCTATCTCGTCGGCAACGCCCAGCACGTCGCCGCGGCCATGCTCGCCGGTCTGCCTCCTGACCTCGTCGATCATCTGAGCCAGTACCAGCTTGGCGTCTCCCACCGCCCCGAAATTCATGGCCCGTTCCTTGTTCAGGTCCTCGGCGCGCACTGTCACCTGGGCCAGCGTCGCACGCGATGGGACTGGCGCGTTGAAGTTCGACTTCGTGAAGCTCGTGCCGATCCCAAGCACGAAGTCCGCATGCTCCAGGAAGTGCGCCACCATCTTCGTGCCCGAGTTCCCGCCTGTGCCCAGCGCAAGCCGGTGCGTCTCGGGGAATGCGCTCTTGCCGGCGAGCGTCGTCATCACCGGCACGTTCGCTAGCTCTGCGAACTCGAGCAGCTCGTCCGTCGCCTCCGCGTACAGCACACCTTGGCCGGCCGTCACGACCGGTCGCTCCGAGGCGAGCAGGGCCCGCACCACATCACGCACGTCGTCCGGATCGCCGCCCGAGCGTCGCCTCGCCACCGGCTCGTACTCTGTGGCGCTTTCAGGCACCTCTTCCTGAGCTACGTCCGACGGAATCTCAACCAGCACCGGACCTGGCCTCCCGTGCTTGAGGTGGGTGAACGCCTGTCGCATCACGTCCGGAATTCGGCTCGCGAGGCTTGTCGTGCCCGTCCATTTCGTGAAGCCCTCGTAGTTCTTCGCAGCGTCGAAGTACGGGTGCACACCCTGCCTGTCTCGCGCTTCGCCGCCCGGCAGCAGCAGCAGCGGCACTGAGTCCGCGTATGCCTGCGCCACGCCCGCCATCGCGTTCTCCGCGCCGGGCCCGTGCTGCATTGTGAAAACTCCCACCGTCCTGCCGTTCTTCACCCGGCTGAAGCCGTCAGCCATGTTCACGCCCGCTCGCTCCTGCCTGCACAGCACCGGGCGTATGCCTTCGCGTGAGCATGCGTCGATGAGGGACTGCGCCGGGAAGCACGCTAGCCACTCGATGCCCTCGGCCTTCAGGATCTTCGCGACTACAGTGTCACCGTTCAATGGGTCTCTCCTGTTTGGTGCAATTAATTGGCGCCGCGCCTCCGGCAACTCTTGTCTGCCATGACCCACATGGCCCGAGAGCCTTGCATTGGCAACGCGCCCCGGTCTCTGGACGGCCTTTGGCCGCGCAACCTTGTGCGTCCGGGGCTATGAACTGGCGCCCCCTAGGCTATCCAGCGCCTCTTCGATCGACATCGACACGCACGTGAAGATTGGCGTGTCCAGCTTTGTGTACATGCTGCCTTCGATGGTCCTCAGGTCTGCCACCAGGTCCAGGAACTCGCCTGGGTAGTCGGTCTCGAAACCTAGCATGAACTCGTGGTCGTCCAATCCGAACGAGTAGCTCGTGTGGATGTGCACCGAAGGATACTTGTGCCCGATCCTGAAGTGCTCGGACATCATCCGCTGCCTCTCCTCTTTGGGCAGCAGGTACCACTCCCTGGTCTTCACGAACGGGTAAACGATCAGGTACTTGGAGCGGGCCGGAATCACCTTCGTCCGTGTGCCCTCCTGCCCCTCGTGGCGATGATCGGACACATACTCGGACTGCCTCGTCATCGCGAGGTAAGAGTACGGCTGGTCCATGAACTGCGACAAGCCCGTGCTTCGAAGCTGCGCCGCGCTGCTCTGCAGACCTTCGAGCGACTCCGACGTGTGCCACAGCAGGAGGTCTGCCTCAGCCCGCAGACCCACAAGACTGTAAGCCCGCGTCATGAGCAGGTCCGGCAGCTCGCTCACAACCGCGGCGAACTGGCTCTTCGTATCGGCTCTGCTCTGATCGGTCAGTCCGTACCAATCGCGCCGGACCTTGAAGAAATCGTACTTGACGAACTGCCGTCCGTTTCCATCCATTTTGGTCGTCTCCTGAAGGGCGCCACATTCTAGCATAGGGTCCGCGCCGACCCCGCTGAACCGGCCCGCACGGCCGCGCGCCTCAAGCGACTGCGGCGCCCAGCTACGCGTCGCGTCAGTCGACGAGCGCTTGGTACACGTCCGTCTGGAACTCGCGGTCCAGCGGATATTGGGTGCTTGGCATGAACTGCGTCAGCAGGATGGCAGCCAGCTCCTCAGCCGGGTCAATCCAGAACAACGTGCTCGCGGCGCCGGACCAGTAGTACATGCCATTGGAACCTAGAAGCCCGTGCTCGGCAATGTCCGTCACCACGCAGAAGCCGAGCCCGAATCCACAGCCCTTGCTGTAAGCGATCGAGCTTGGATCGTCGCTTACAGAGAACGGCTTCAGGTCGTCGGCCAGGTGGTCGGACCGCATCATCTCAACCGTCTTCGGAGATAGCAGATGCGCTTCTCCCAACGTGCCGCCGTTCAGAAGCATCTGGCAGAACCGCATGTAATCACCTGCGGTTGACACCAGGCCCCCTCCTCCGGAGAAGAGTCTGTGCGGCCTCTCGAACCGGCTCACTATGGAGTTGTCGAGCCGCGAGATGCCGCCCCCTGCCTTGCGCGTATAGACCGCCGCGAGCCTGTCCAGCTTGTCCTCCGGAACGAAGAAGGACGTGTCGGTCATGCCGAGCGGCTCAAGTACTCTGTCCCGTAGGAACTCGTCGAACGGGACGCCCGACACCACTTCCACCAAGTAGCCAAGCACCGTTGTCGCGCTGCCGTACCTCCACTTGGTGCCGGGCTGGAAGAGCAACGGAATTCTGCTGAGCTTCTCAGTGAACTCCTGGAGATTGCTGTCTGGGTCGTTGATCCTCGCCTCCCGGTACATCCTGGAGATGGGGTGGTTCTCGTCGGACCCGTTGCCCATTCCAGCCGTGTGTGTAAGAAGGTGGCGAACGCTGATTGGGCGCTCGAGCTCAACGAGCCGCATGTCGCCGTCACGCCCGCCGTCATACACCTTCGCGTCTCCAAGCTCCGGTATGAAGTCGCCGACCGGGTCGTCCAGGAAGAAGTGCCCTTCCTCTTGAAGCATCATCGCCGCGACGCTTGCGATTGGCTTCGTCATCGAAAAGATTCTGAAGACCGTATCGTTCCTCATGGGCGCGCCGCTCTCAAGGTCCGCGGCGCCGTGAGTCTCCAGGTGAAACACCTCGCCGCCTCTGGCAAGCATCGTTAGGGCCCCTGCCAACTTGCCGTCGTCAACGTACCTCTGCATGCGCTTGCCGATCTGGCTGAGCCTGCTTGAAGAAAACCCGACGGACTCGGGAGACACCACGTTCATGTTGCTTGTGACCTCTTCTTAGGCTGGGTTGCCGCCATCACTCACCGCCTGGCCCGCCAGCTTGACACTCCCACTGGCCGTTAGCTAGCATTTTCCTGTCACGGCCAGCAGCCGTCGGTTCCCGGTCGGGCGTCCGAATGCCCCCGTGCTGCAGGCCGACAGGCGAGCACTGGGGAGACCCCATGGCCGATCGATACCAGCGAGAGATCGAGGAGATCCTGCAAAGGGCCGGCGAGGTGGCGCCGCCAGTCGCGCCATCGCCCAGGAAGGTGGGCCTCCGACGCATAGTCTGGAACAGCGTCAAGCAGTCGCTCTCAGGGAAGCCGTTGTCCTTCTCGCCTGGCCGGGCCATGCTTGCGGCCGTACTGCTGCTATTGGCGGCGCTCGTGCTGAATTCCGTTGGCGTGGGCCCCGTTGCCCTGGTCGCGCTGGCAGGCCTCATCCTGTTCATCGTGGCCTACGGGATGTTCTTCATTCGCCCGCCGAAGGCCCAGAAGCGCTGGCGAGGCCAGGTAATCGAAGAGGACTCCGGCGGCTCAATCTGGGACCGCTTCCGCCGCCCCCGCTAACCCTCGCCAATACGTTCGCTCAGACACCGCCCTGAGATTGACGAAGTGGCCCTCCGAAGGATCCTGCCCAACACACCGCTAGCTGTAAGTTCACCGATCCAGTCCGCCATCGTTTCCTGTCTGACACCGGCCTTGCCTCTTGCTGTCATCCCGAGTCCCTCGAGGGATCTAAGGCTTACCGCCTTAGATCAATCCCGGCCTCACATTGCCGTACAACTTCAAGACCCTCCTCTTTCATCAGGAAAGAGGAGGGTCTTGTGGCTTCATGGGTTGTCATCCCTAAGGCCGCAGTCTTCAGGGATGGACTAGATCGCGCACTCTCCCTCGCCGCGCTCCATCTTGTAGATCACGGTCTTGTCCCAGTCAATGTACGTGTCGATCGACTCCCGGTTGAGCTCCCGCGTCTCCCTGTATGCCGTCATGATCGGCTCGAACGTCTTCGGCCCCACTCGGACAACGAAGTCCTTGAACCGCTCGCCGTCCTCGCGCTGCTCCTTGTACAGATCGATGATCTCCCCAAGGGCTACCGGCACGTTCTTCGCCGCCACGCGGCCGCGCACGCGCAGTCCGAACCGCGGGTCGCCGCCCTCGTAGCTGCCGCCCAGGAATAGTTCGTAAGACGGCACCTGCCCGCCAGGCGCCTTCGCCGCAGCCCCGTGGAATCCGATGTCTGCCACGTGGTGCTGGCCGCACCCGTTGGGGCAGCCGCTCATCTTTACGTGCATCTGCCGAACTAGCGGGTCCGAGGTGTCCAGTTCGTTGATGGCGTCCGAGACCGCGCGGCCCAGGCCCATCGACGATGTGATCCCCAGCTTGCAGCTGTCCGTGCCCGGGCAGGACACGACGTCCGTGATCTCGTCCACGCCCGGCTCGCCGAATCCGATCCTGCTCAGCTCCTGCCAAAACTCGTACAGCGCCTCCTCGTGCACCCACCGGAAAGCTATGTTCTGCTGGTGCGTGAGCCTTCCCCTGCCGCCGGCGTACTTGCGCGAGAGATTTGCGAGATCGTGGAACTGCTCGGCGGAGATGTCGCCCAGCGGCAGCCTCG
Organism: Dehalococcoidia bacterium; assembly: GCA_965116985.1. Lineage (GTDB taxonomy): Bacteria > Chloroflexota > Dehalococcoidia > Lucifugimonadales. Next base: position 2,823,468 of record OZ220745.1, read on the forward strand.
CGGTCGCCACCATGTACGGCTCCTGCTTCTGCGGCACTACGTTCGACTCCACCCATCTGGCGAACTCCGGCACGTGTCCGTTGCGGCTGTAGCCGCCCACCGGAGGCGTCGGCGCGTCGAGCGACTCGTCCTCCACGAACAGCAGTCCAGTCGGATCGAAGTCGCGCTGAGCCCACGGCTGCTTGAGCTCCTCCTCCACTTCCTTGCGGAACTCGTCAATGCCGATGCGGTCAATGTAGAACTTGATCCGCGCCTTCATCTTGTTCCGCCGGAGCTCGTTCGTCCGGTCGAAGATGCGGAACACCGCCTCAGACATCTTGAGGTACTCCTCAACCGGCACGAAGTCGTACAGCACCGGCGCGATGCGCGGCATGATGGACGTTCCGCCGCCGGTGACCATCTTGAAGCCCTTGCGACCGCCGACGATCTTCGGCACGAAGCCCATGTCGTGGATCGGCGTGATAGCGCAGTCCGCCTCGCAGCCGGAGAATGCCGACTTCACCTTGCGGGGCATCGCCTGCGTCACAGGATGCCGCACGAAGAAGCGCGCGTAGGCCGCCGCGTACGGCGTCACGTCGAACACCTCGTCAGCGCATACGCCCGCCATGGGGCAGCCCGTAACGTTGCGTACGGTGTTGCCGCACGCCTCACGGGTGCTCATCCCCGACTCGGCAAGTACTCGCATCATCTTGGGAGTGTCTTCAAGCTTGATGTGGTGGTACTGGATGTTCTCGCGCGTGGTCACGTGACCCTTGCGCAGCGGCGCGAACCTGTCGGACGCCACGCCCAGCGCGTCCAGCATCTCCGCCGTAACGCCGCCGAACGGCGCCTTCACGCGCACCATCTGCGAGTCAGGCTGTCGCTGGCCGTACACGCCCTGCTTCAGCCGGAACGCCTGGAACTCTATCTCGTCCCACTCGCCCGCCTGGAACTTCCTTACCTGGTACTCGAAGTCGTCGAGCTCCTGCGGCAGGATCTCCAGGACTCCCTTGGTAATCGGACGATTCGCCGTCTGTGTCATTTAGTGCTCCTGTCTGCCGCCTGTCGCCGTTTTGGCCGGGGCATAGAAAAACCCCGGTCGGGCATCGGCCGAACGGGGCAGTTTTCGCTAGTTTTCTTGTAACGGAACGCCCGTCGACCCTACCGGCCGACGGTACAGAAGCAAACCTGTGTAGTTGTGCGGGTTTGCATAGCAGCTAACAACCTATCAGCCGTTATACCTGCCGTCAACCGTTTGCGTGTGCCCCAAAGGCCACTTTGAACTTGGACAACGCGGCTTCACTGTGCGGTCATGCCGGCGCAGGCTGGTATCCAGGGGTGATGCGTGGGGCCACTACTGCAACGCTGCTTCCCTTAAGTACTCTGTGCCAACGGCCCCGCCTTCTGTCCGTCCGGCGCGAACGACGCTGCGACCGCGTTACGCGTGAAGCCAAGTAACTCGGACTCGCCAAGCCCCAGACTGGACGCAAGCCTGTACTCTTCAGCGATGCTTGTGGTCAGGCGCACAGGATCGTCGGAGCAGAGCACAACAGGAATGCCTGCTTCCACAAAATTCCTGATTGGATGTGCTTCCAACGATGACACGGCCCCAAGCACCAGGTTCGAAGTCATACAGCACTCCACCGTGACCTCTCCCTCCCTTAACTCATTGAGCAGGGCAGAGTCGTAGGCGGCATGAACAGCGTGCCCAACGCGGCGAACTCCCGGTAATCGCAATGCTCGGCGCAGGTTGGCCGCTGAGAACTCGCCTGCGTGAACGGTAATGCCAAGGCCAACGCTCGCTGCCCTCTCCGCCCACGCATAAGCCTCATCCCAATGTCCCTTGTCAGCCTCCTGTTCGTATGGCACGGAAACAAAGTCGATTCCAGCGAGACCGTCGCTCCTGGCGTCCATGCAGGCAGCGAAAACCTCCTTGCCGTCCGGACGCCCGGGCCACACTCCCGAGATCACCGCCTCCGCGCAGAATCCCGGAAACTCGGCCTAGGTCAGTCGTTCAGCCTCCCGAAGCTGCGGCATAAGGTCCGGCCATGCTGCCCACCCCGCTCCGAAACGCATCTCGATTAGGATTGCGCCTTCCTCCGCGGCCTCCGTCATTGCCTCCGAGACCCACCCCAAAAAGATCTCACGGGCGATCCGGTCAAGCTGTTCGACTTCGAGCTCGCCGCCAGGCCGCAACAGTCGGTCCATGCCGGGCGGCATGGCCGTGAGCCTGTTACCCCATTCCCGCCAATCAAATGGGCGCCTTCCGTCACGCTTGGCAAGAAGCCGGTCGACTCGCGCCGCCGTCTCGGCATGCAGGTGGATGTCGGCCTTGGGAAGACCTGAGATAATGTCGCCTGAGATTGTGTCGATGGCCAGGTGTGTCTCTCCCCGAGGCCGATGTCCAGCAGTGGAGCCCCAACGCACTTGCCTGCCGCGCACATCTGTGCGATTATTGGCGCATGGAAACTACATCGCAAGCAAATCTTACCGCGCCTCAACTGCGCGCTCCCGCCGGTTGCCCTCGCCCTTCAGCTAGGGCAGAATTGGGTCAGAATGGTGCGCCTTTGGGACAGTTATGGGTAGGAAGCGTGTCATTTCCGGGCCGTGGACGGGACATTGGCAGACCCATCCCAGATATGAAATGTCCCAAATGTCCCGGAATGTCCCACTTATTTAGTTTTGCAGCCTTCACAAGGCCCGAAGATGGCGTTTAGCATGAGTGCGTGCGTTGCCCGCCGGGCATCCGTCGTCGTGTCCGGAGACGTATCTTCTAGCGAGCCTGAAACCGAGGATTAGACCAATGTTCGACGTTGCCTTCTGGTTCGCATTCACCGCCGGGGTCGCGGCCGCCTTCAACCCCTGCGGAGCAGCCATGTTCCCTGCCTACGTTGGTTACCAGCTAGACACTGCGACGGTCGAGCAGCATCCGATCGCTTCAGGCGCCCGCGGCGTGATCATGGGCCTCGCCGTCACCGCCGGATTCCTGGTGGTGTTCGGTGGCGTGGGCCTGATCCTTGCGCTTGGCGGCCGCCTCATAGGAAAGTTCCTGCCCTTCCTCGGCCTTGGCGTGGGCATCGCCATCATGGCGCTCGGCCTGTGGCTGATCATTTCTCGTCGCAAGATCGGCATCATGGCGGCTGGCCGCGTGGACCTCGGCGGCGGCAAGGGCATCCGGCAGGTGTTCCTGTTCGGCATCGCGTACGCCATCGCGTCGCTGAGCTGCGCCCTGCCGATCTACCTCGCCGCCGTCGGCATCGTGATCGGTCAAACGCTCAGCGCGGCAACCTTCGTCGACACCGTGCTCGCCTCCGTAACGTATGGCATAGGCATGGGCTCGATACTCATGGCCGCCACGCTCGGCGTTGTGTTCTTCAAAGAGATCGTCCAGAAGGGCATGAGGAAGATATTCCCGCTCATAGAGCCCATCGGAAACCTCGCCATGGTGGGCGCGGGAGCCTACCTCATCTACTACTGGACCGCCGGCAGCGGCAGCGAACTGCTGAGACTCCGGGCCGGCGAACTCTTCTAGCCTGAGGCTTCCTCTGCCGTAGGGCGCCCCCCCTCTGGGGCTCCCGTCGCTGCCCCCAATCCGTTCGCCCTGAGCTTGTCGATGAGCCTGCCACGAGTCCCTCGAGGGGGCCTTGCGCAACACGGCCCTCGCCCGCCTATCCCTCCGACACCACCGGGTTCGCCAGCACACCGACGCCCTCCACCTCCACCTCGACGCGGTCGCCTGCGTGGATCGTCGCCGTCTGTCCCGGAGTGCCCGTGAGGACCACGTCCCCCGGCTCCAGCGTCATCACGCTGGTGATCCACTCGATGATCGCAGGCACATCGTGGATGAGGTCCGAGGTGCTGCTCTTCTGCACGACCCCTCCGTTCACCCGACCCTCCAGCGGCAGGTCCGATGGGTCAAGGCCGGTCACGATGAACGGCCCAAGCGGCGTGAACGTGTCCGACGACTTAGCCCGCCACCACTGCAGGTCGCCGGCCTGCCAGCCGCGCTCGCTGACGTCGTTGCCGCACGTGTAGCCGAGCACGAAGTCCAGCGCATTCTTCCGGGTCGCGCCCTTGCAGCGGGCGCCCATCACCACCGCCAGCTCCGCCTCCGCGTGTACCGTCGCCGAGTCCTTCGGCAGCACGATATCGTCGCCCGGCCCGATCAGCGAAGAAGGCGTCTTGATGAACGGCTCCGGCACGCTCGGCGGCGTACGGTCCCCCACGTGACTGCGATAGTTCAGGCCGATCGCCAGGATCTTGCCCGGAAGGACCGGCGCGAGCAGCTTAACGTCACTCAGAGCGGACGCCTCTCCGGTGACCTCGTACGCTCCTGTCGGCGGCCCGCTGATACCAGTAACCGAGTCGCCTTCGACGACTCCATGCCGGACTTCTCCGTCCACTTCGTACCTGGCAAACTTCATCTACGAATCTCCTTGCTTGGGTGAGCCCATGCTAGCGTCCCGGCTTCGGCATGGGAAGCGGCCACACGGCAAGTTACCCTATGCGATACGGATGTGGCCTTCAGCCGATGCTTCGTGCGTCTGCCGGGATTTTCGACTTCAGCGCATCTATACTACAGTTGCCCAGCAGACGCTCCACTCAGCGAGTTGCATCAATCGGAGAATCTTGCCCCAAGCACCTGCCAACACTCAAGAAGAGCTTCCGCCGGCAATCCGGATGGCTGGCGTTGGCAAGTCGTTCGGGCGAAATGCAGTCCTTCAGGACATGCATCTCGACGTTGCCTGGGGACAGGTGCTGGCTGTGCTCGGCCCCAACGGCTCCGGCAAGTCAACGCTCCTGAAGATACTGGCCACACTCACGCAGGCCGACTCTGGCCAGGTCCATGTCGCCGGGCTGGACATCGAATCGCGCGGCGCGCAGGTCCGGCGCCTGATCGGCGTGGTCACTCACGATCCGATGCACTACGCGGCCATGACCGTAGCAGAGAACCTCCGGTTGCATGCCCGGCTCTTCGGATTGGATGACCAGCAATATCGAGTAACTGAAGTGTCGGAGATCATGGGCATAGCACCGATCCTGACCGAGCGCGCCGGTTCCCTGTCCCACGGCCAGCAGAGACGCCTTTCGATAGCGCGAGCGCTACTGCACGATCCCCCCGTGCTTCTTCTGGACGAACCGGAGAGCGGTCTCGATCAGGAAGCCCTTTCCAGAGTTGATGGCCTGATTCAAGACGCCGGACAGAGAGGCAAGACCGTCCTGCTGACCACGCACAACCTCGAGTGGGGCCTTCAACTTGCTAATCGCGCCGTGCTGCTTGGCCGCGGCAGCGTTGTGTACGACTCAGGATCTGGGGGCGTCGATGCCGCGGCCGTTGATGAAGCCTACTCAGCTCTACACGGGCGCCAGCCTTGAGCCCTGCTATCCGTTACCTGGCGGCGGTCTGGGCAATCGCCTGGAAGGACCTCTTGCTCGAGGTGAGAGGCAAGGAGACAGTTGCCTCCGTCCTGGCATTCGCACTTCTGGTCGTCGTCATGCTGGACTTCGCCATTCAGGCAACTCCGGGTCGGGCTTCCTTTGTGGCGCCCGGCGTGCTTTGGGTTGCCCTTGCGTTCGCCGGAGCCGTAGGCCTGACGAGGTCCTTCACGGCGGAGCGAGAGCGCGGAAGCATTCACGCGCTGATGCTCGCCCCAATCGGCCGAGACGTCATATTCTTCGGCAAGGCGCTTTCGAGCTTCGTGTTCCTGCTTGCGGTCGAAGCGATCGTCTTTCCCGTCTTCGGGATCCTGTTCGACTACCCGCTGACATCACCGGAGCTGGTGCCCGTCTTCGTTCTGGCAACGCTCGGCTTCGCCCTGGCCGGGACAGTCTTCTCCGCCATGGCAGTAAACACCCGCGCCAGAGAGGTCATGCTGCCGCTGCTCTTCTTCCCTGTGGTCCTGCCGGTGGTTCTCGCCGGGCTTGAGGCCACCACCCGTGTCGTCTCCGACTCCGGCGCTGGCAGCGCGTTCGAGATACTTCCGTTCATCGCTGCCTACGACCTCGTGATGGCTGTCGTCGGCCCCGCCTGTTTCCATTTCATCGTCAGGGATTAGGTGGGCCGCCTCGCACCTGAATTCGTGCTCAAATCCCTTGAATTGCAGAAGGCATTTCAACCGGGGCGTTCGTTGACACCGTATGCGGACGGACGTATCATTTGACATGCGAGAGAAAGTGAAATGCACGCTAAAACGCCGACATGGGCTCCTGCGGAGACCGGTCGGCGTTTTGTTGATTGTTGAGGTTTCGGGTGCCCGAAGGGAGGCGCTCAAGTGAAGAGGGATGACTTTGTAGTTCGATTCGCCGGCGAAGGTGGCCAGGGCCTGCTTACTTCTGCTGATGCGCTCATCCAGGCAGCCACGCAGGTTGGCTATCACATCCAGACGTTCGCCACCTTTCCGTCCCAGATCATCGGCGGGCCAACATTCGCCCAGGCGCGCATATCAACCTCACGCGTCCTCAGCTCCGGCGACGAGGTAGACGTGCTTGTCGCGTTCAACCGCGAAGCCTACGACAACCACAAGGACGAAGTCCGCGAAGGCGGCGTTGTCATCTACGACACCAAGGAGTTCGACCTCCAGGGAGACTCGAACAGCTTTGGCATGCCCTTCGATGATCTAGCACGATCTACCGGAAACGCCAGAGCCGCAAACATGGTAGTCGTTGGCGCGATTTCCTACCTGGTCAACTTCTCCAAGGAGGCGTTGGAGGATTTCAACGTCAAGAAGTTCACACGCGGCCGGCCTGGCGATGACAAGATCATTGAGGCGAACAACAAGGCGCTTGCTCTGGGCAGGAATGAAGCAGAGTCAAGCGGGTTCAGCCTTGGCGAACTCGCACCTCCGGACCCGCCTCCCTGGGACCAGATCCTTGTCAGCGGGAATCAGGCGTTGGCGTTGGGGGCTTGCGCGGCAGGCCTCGACTTCTTCGTCGGCTATCCGATCTCACCCGCAACGTCGCTGCTCATCTGGATGGAGCAGAACATGCCCCGGCTTGGGCGCTTCGCGTACCAGGCCAGCTCCGAGATTGAGTCCATCGTCTCGATAGTCGGAGCCGGATACGCGGGCAAGAAGGCGATGACCAGCACTGCGGGCCCGGGGTTTTCGCTGATGTCCGAAGGTCTTGGCCTAGCGTGGATGGCAGAGATACCACTGGTGGTGGTCAACGTGCAGCGTGGCGGCCCTTCAACCGGCCTGCCGACAAAGACGGAGCAGTCCGATCTCTTCACAGCTTTGACCCCGGGTCATGGCGACATACGCCTGCCGGTCATCGCTCCGGGCACCGTCGAGGAGTGCTTCTACGCGGGAGCCGCGGCGCTCAACTGGGCCGAACGCTATCAGGGGCCCGTGGTGATACTGAGCGAGCACATGTTGTCCGAGCGGCAGGCGAACCTGCCCAAACCCGACATGGCGGCCCTCGAAGTCGAAAGCAGGGCGGTGTACGCCGGCGAGAACGGCTACCAGAGGTACGAGAGCATCGAACTCTCGCCGATGCCCATTCCCGGAGGGCCAGGCAGCTACGTTGCCAATGGCAGCGAGCACGACACGATCGGCGATACTACGCACCTGCCGCATCACCACGTACACATGACGGAGCGGCGCTTCGGAAAGCTCGGGCTGCTTCACGAGAATGACTTCGAGTGCGAGAACCCGGATGCCCCGGTCGCCCTAGTCCCATGGGGAGGCTCCAAGGGGCCTGCCCTGGAGGCTTACAGACATCTGGTCAGGGAAGGGTTGAACGTCGGTTGGATGTATACGATGTTCCTTAACCCACTGCCGCCGGCAATGCTGGAGCAGTTGCGCTCGAAGGAACTGGTGTTGGTGCCCGAGTTGAACTACCAGGGCCAGCTCTCGTCGATCCTGCGTTCGTTCGGTGTGAACGCGGAGTCTATAACGCATTTCACGGGCCTTCCTTTCAAGGTTGGCGATCTGAAACGGGAGATCAGAGAGAGGACGATGGCAGCAACGCGCGAGGAGGTCATGGCATGAGCGCCAAGAACCCCGAGTACGACTTCAAGTGGTGCCCAGGCTGCGGGGACTTCGGTGTACGTAGAGCGCTGGAGGCAGCGGTTGACAAGCGCGTGATAGAGCACGAGAAGCCGATCGAGCAGACCGTTGTCGTTGCGGGTATCGGCTGTTCCGGCAATATGGTCCATCTCCTCGAGGAGGACCGCCAGCCGTTCGGCTTTCACGGAATTCACGGAAGGACCCTGCCGGCGGCCTTTGGCATCAAGATGGCCCGCCCTGAACTGGATGTGATCGTTGTTGCCGGTGACGGCGACTTCCTGTCCATCGGGATGGAGCACATAGGCCCGCAGGCCGCCCGTAATCTGAACATCGCGGCCGTTATCATGGACAACGCCGTGTACGGGCTTACGAAGGGCCAGAGCTCGCCTACAACGGGGTTTGGGGACATTACAAGTTCAACTCCGTACGGCAAGCCTGAGGACGCGATAAACCCGTTGAACCTGTACCTGACGCTCGGCGTGTCGTTCGTGGCGTCCGGCCTATCGAGCAAGGTGAAGGACCTGTCCGCGATCATCGGCGATGCAATGGACCATCCGGGATTTTCCATCGTGCACGTGCAGTCGCCCTGCACGACCTATAACAACAACTACGAGGCGTTGAAGGGCAACCCCCGCAAGGGCATCCCCGGGCTGGCCTGGGATATCCCCGGCGATCACGATCCCACGGACCTTGGGCAGGCGTACAAGGTCGCGAACTCCGGCGGAGTGCCGCTGGGCCTCCTGTACGTTGATGAGGACCGTACTCCGTTCGAACAGCGGGCGGAGGATGTTGTGTCGAAGGCCAAGTCCACCACGGTCCAGAGTCTTCTCGACGCTGTCACGATCTAACTCCATCTCACGTACGGGTATGACTCTCGCTTCCTCAGCCCCATTGTGGGCCGCACCTCGGAAAGCTGGGAATTGCTATTCGCCGAGGTCATAACACCATGACCGGCAGGATCGGCGAGGAGGCGCGCGCCCAGATCGTGAGGCTCGTTCGCGACTTCGTCCGTAACGAAGTTGAGCCGATCGCAGCCGAGTATGAGGCAGAGGACCGTTACCCTGAGCATCTCGTCGAGCAGATGCGGGAGCTAGGCCTGTTCGGCATTACGATTCCGGCTGAGTACGGCGGGCTGGGACTGGACTACGTTACGTTCGCGACAATCTTCGAAGAGCTCTGCCGGGGTTGGATGAGCGTCAGCGGGATCATCGGCACTCACCACGTGCTGGCGTACATCGTGAGCGAGTTTGGCACGGAGGACCAGAAGCAGCGCTTTCTTCCCCGCCTGGCAAGCGGCGAGCTGCGGGGCGGGTTGGCGCTAACCGAGCCGGAGGCCGGCAGCGACGTTCAGGCGATCCGCACCTCGGCAGTGAGAGACGGCGATGACTACATCATCAATGGCTCGAAGATGTTCATCACGAACGCCGCCAACGGCAATGCCTTCGTGGTGGCGGCGAAGACAGATCCATATGCCGAGCCTGCTTATCGCGGGATATCTTGCCTGCTGGTGGAGAAGCCGAATCCGGGAGTGGCCGTGGGCCGGGAGCTGGACAAGCTCGGGTACCGGGGAATCGACACGGCAGAGTTGGCCTTCCAGGACTGCCGGGTTCCCGTGACCAATCTCGTCGGCGGTGAAGAGGGCAGGGGATTCCGGCAGCTTATGGGCGGTCTGGAGACCGGCCGCATTAACGTCGCCGCCCGCGCTGTTGGCGTTGCCGCCGCGGCCCTGGACGCAGCGATGGACTATGCAAAGCGCCGCCGGACGTTTGGCGAGCCGATAGCCAAGCACCAGGCCATCCAGTTGAAGCTCGCGGACATGGCCACGAAGGTCAAGGCCGCCCGGCTCCTGACACTAGACGCGGCGGAGCGCAAGGACGAAGGCGCGAGGGTCGATCTCGAGGCCGGCATGGCGAAGCTGTTCGCCAGCGAGATCTGCGGCGAGGTGGCCATGGAGGCCATGCGCATCCACGGCGGGTATGGCTATGTCAAGGGCTTCCCAGTCGAGCGATACTACCGTGACGCCCCGCTAATGATCATCGGCGAGGGCACGAACGAGATCCAGAAGCTCGTGATCGCACGCCGGCTTCTGGAGGAGTGACGGGCGGCTGCTAGCTCCGCAGGCGCGCGCCCTCGGGGTCCCAGAGCGGTTCGGCTGCGACGGTCGCGGCGTGGCGGCGGCCGAGGTACTCGATCTCTACTGCTGTGCCCACCTCGGTGTGCTCGATGGGAAGGTACCCGTAGGCGATGCCCTTGCCGACTGAGTAGCCGTAATCGGCGCTGGTAACGTTCCCGACGGTCTGACTGCCAATGATGATTGGTTCGTTGCCCATGGCTACGCCGTCCGGGTTATCGAACGTGATGCAGCACAGCCTGCGGTTGGCGCCCCTTTCCCGGATTCGCAGGAGCGCCTCTTTGCCGATGAAGCTGGCCCTCTTGATACGCGAAGGGTTCGAGTGCGTGCTGTCGCGCATAAGCCCGGCCTCGAAGGGGTTGAAGGTGGTATTCATGTCGGGGCCCCAGAAGCGGTAGCCTTTTTCCAAGCGCATCGAGGCGCCGTATGCGCCGCCGCCTGCCGCGACCATGCCGTGTTCCTGGCCGGCTTCCCATATCGTGTCCCACAGCTTGAGGCCGAACTCTGTCGGCGTGTATATCTCCCAGCCCAACTCGCCGACGTACGAGATCCGGAACATGGTCGCGGAGATGTCGCCGAACGCGACTTCGCGGACGGTGGCAAATGGGAAGGCATCGTTGGACAGATTGTCGTCGCAGACCGATTGCAGGATTTCCCTGCTCTGCGGCCCCCATACGCCCACCACGGCTAGGCCCGAAGTTGCGTCCTGGAAGTGGACGCTTCTGTCGTCCGGCAATTGTTGTGTGAGCCAAGCGAGGTCGTGCATTCCAACGCCGCCGCCTGTGACCACGCGGAAGAGGTCCTCTGCCAGCCTCAGGATCGTCAGGTCGGCAACGATTCCGCCGTGCTGATCGACCAGGGGCGTGTAGGTGCCGCGGCCAACAGGCTGGTCCATCCTGTGGACGGCCACACGCTCGAGGAAGTCCAGCGCGCCGGGGCCTGAGATGTCCAGCTTCTGGAATGACGTGAGGTCGAACATGCCGGCCCTCGCCCTGACGGCCTGGTGCTCCGCGCCGATAATGCGAGACCACCACATGCCCTCCCAGCCCGATCGGTCCGGCACTTCGAACTCACCTAGCAAGGGCGCATTGGACTCATACCACTGAGGTCGCTCCCAGCCCGCCGACTCGTAGAACACGGCGTCAAGTTCCTGCTGCCTCGGGTAGAACGGGCTGCGGCGGTTGTCCCGCCCCTGCGACCACTGCTCCTGTGGATGGACGATGCCGTAGATCTTCTGGAAGTTCTCTGAAGTCCTCGCGTTTACGTGCCGCTTCTGTAGCTGATGGTCGTGGAACCTCGCGTAGTCCACGGCGTGAGAGTCGACCTCAGACGCGCCGTCCATCATCAGTTCAGTCAGCATCTTGGCGGCGCCAGGTGCGTCCTTCACCCATATTGCCTCCGCCGCCCAGAAGCCGCGAACGTGGCGCGACTCGCCGATGATCGACGCGGAGTCGGGCGTCACCGAGAGGAGGCCGTTGAAGCCGAACTGCAGTCCGGCGTTTGCCAGCACCGGCATGACTTCAATAATCGACTCCATGGCAGGCATGAAGTGCTCTTCTGTGAAGGGCATCATCGCGGGCGAGTACTGCGCGTCGTCGGGGGAAGGGATGTCCCATGCGTCGGTGATCATTGATGGATGCATATAGGAGCCGACTTCCCACGTGTCGTGCTCCTGGCGCACGTACATGGAGCGGTCTTGGTCTCGCAGGAGCGGCCACTCGATGTGGCCCTTCGCGCCGGCCAGCTCCTCGGTGGGGCTCGTGTAGACAAGCTGGTGATGCATGGGCGCCAGTGGAATCGGTGAGCCGATCATGTCGCCGATGGCCGGTCCCCAGATGCCAGCACAGCAGACCACGGTGTCTGCCTCGACCGTGCCCCGCGTGGTCTCGACTCCTACGACGCGGCCGCGCACGACATCGAAGCCTGTCACCTTCGTGTTCGACAGAAGATGGAGCGCGCCCATCTCTTTGGCTTGGCGCACCATCTCAGCGGCGGCGTCGACTGCGCGTGTGACCAGGCCCGCGCTCGGCGTCCACATGGCGCCCCGGATGTGAGTCAAGTCGAGGAACGGGAACAGGTCCTTCGCCTCTCCGGGGGTGATCATCTCCGCGTGGATCCCCCAAGACTTGCCTGACGCGACTTTGCGATGCAGTTCCTGCATTCGATCGGCGGTCCGAGCTAGCTCAATGCCCCCGGCAGTCACAAAGCAGGGCTTGCCGTCGTGTACCAGCGAGGCGAAGAAGTCGAGGCCGTACTTCGAGAACTTCGCGTTGACCTCGGAGTGGTCGACGGGGAAGGAGAAGTTGGACGCGTGCTGGGTAGAGCCGCCCGGCTCCGGCCACTTGTCCTGCTCAAGGATGAGGATGTCTTTCACGCCGCGCTTGGCGAGATGGTACGCGACGCCGCATCCCATGATGCCCGCGCCGATGATGACTATGTTCGCTGCTTTGGGCAGGACCCTGGATGGGGCGCCCTGCGTCATGTTTGCTCCTTGGGGTGGTCATTGACTTGCGGTGCCATTGCCACGCACACCATCCCGTTCACCCTCACCCTATCCCTCTCCCATCAATGGAGAGGGATAGGGTGAGCGGGCGGAGTTCGTGCGCAACACCCAGCTGCGGCCGCTTCGGCCCCATCTCAGCCTTCCTCTGCAGACGTGGTTGGGCCTCTGGATACCGGCCTCCGCCGGTATGACGGCAAACGGTGGTCCCCCCGAACATTGAGGTCTGCCTACTAAGTCTGAAGAGTTATGTGTTGAGGCGGGCTAACCGTTGTTGAGGGCCTCTGTGACGGTGACCGGGTTCATTGGCAGCCGATCGATTCTTGCGCCTGTTGCGCGGTAGATCGCGTTGGCGATTGCCGCAGGCGGAGGAACGATCGAGACTTCGCCGACGCCCCTCACGCCGTACGGGTGGCTCGGGTTGGGCACCTCGACGATGACCGTGTCGATCATTGGAAGATCGAGAGACGTGGGCATCCTGTAGTCCAGGAAGGTGCTGTTGGTCATGTCCCCGTCGTCCGTGTAGAAGTACTCCTCGTTGAGCGCCCAGCCGATGCCCTGCACGGCGCCGCCCTGCATCTGGCCCTCCACGTAGCTTGGGTGGATCGCCTTGCCGGCGTCCTGTGCCATCGTGAAGCGCAGGAGGTCCACCTTGCCCGTGTCCGGGTCGACCTTCACGTCGGCCAACACGGCCGAGTAGGCTCCGCCCGGTCCGGCGGCGTCGACGGCAGCGCGTCCCACGATTGGGCCGCCCGTGTCGTTGAGCTGGCCGGCCAGATCCTTGAACGTCATGTTGAGTTCGGGATCGGCCTTGGACCTAAAGACGCCGTCCGCAAGTTCTAGCGAGTCGACATCCACGTCCCAGATGCTGGCCGCGCGCTCGAGCATCTGCTGCTTGATGTGCTGCGCGGCGTTGTGGGCCGCGAGTCCGGTGGCGAACGTTACGCGGCTGCCGCCGGTGCCGGCGGTGTAGCCGATGGAGTCGGTGTCGGCGACCTTGGGGTTGACGCTCTCAGCAGCGATGCCGAGCACCTCGGCGGCCTGCATCGCAATGGACGCCCTTGTGCCGCCAATGTCGGTCGAGCCTTCCACCAGGTTTATCGTGCCGTCGGTGTTGACGGAGATCGTGCAGCTCGACTGGCCGCCGCCGTTCATCCAGTAGCCGATGGCCATGCCGCGGCCAACGTTCTCGCCCTCCAACGGAGCGCTGTAGTGCGGATGGTCTCTCAGAGCCTCCAGCGTCTCGATGCAACCGATGCGCGGGTTGACGGGGCCGTCCGCGCGCCTGCTGCCCTCTTTGGCGGCGTTCTTCAGCCGGAAATCGATCGGGTCCATGTCCAGCTTCTCGGCGATTTCGTCGAGCACCGTCTCCGCCGCGAACGCGGCGTTGGTCGCTCCGGGGGCCCGGTACGCGCCCGACTTCGGCTTGTTCACGACGACGTCGTAGCCGTCGATCAGAACGTTCTCAACGTCGTACGGCGCGTAGATCGTCATAGAGCCGGCACCCACGGGCGAGCCCGGGTACGCGCCGGCCTCGTACGCCATGTATGCCTGGGCCGCGGTGATCGTGCCGTCGTTTGTGGAGCCGATCTTTACCCTGATGTAGGAGCCCGACGTGGGCCCGGTGCCCTCGAAGACCTCCTTGCGGCTCATGATCGTCTTTACCGGCCTGCCAGCCTGCTTGGACAGGAGGGCGGTGATCGACTCCTGGTGGAGCGGGAACTTGCCGCCGAAGCCGCCGCCGATTTCCATCGGCGTGACCTTCACCTGCGACACGGGGATGTCCAGCGACTGGGCCACGGCGGCGCGGACCTCGAACGGGCCCTGCGAGCTTGTCCAGATGTGGAGACGGCCGTCCTCGTTCCAGAGGGCGGTCACGTTCTGCGGCTCGATGTAGCCCTGGTGAACGGTCTCGGTGTTGAATTCGCGCTCGACGACGATGTCGGCCTTCGCGAAGCCTTCGTCCACGTCGCCCAGCCTGTGCTGGAAGTGCTCGGCGACGTTCGTGTGCGCGGTGCCTGTCTCGCCCATCTCCGAGGTCCTGAGTTCGTCGATGAGGATGGGCGCGCCGTCCTTCATCGCCTCGGGCGCGGTCAGAACTGCCGGTAGGGGCTCGTACTCGACCTCGATAAGGTCGAGCGCCTCCTGAGCGATGTGAGGGCTTGCAGCTGCCACCGCCGCGACCGCGTGGCCCTTGTACAGCACCTTGTGCACGGCCATGGCGTTGCTCTGCAAGTAGTAGAGGTCAACTGCGCCCTCGCCTGTGTCGACCATCTGGCCGAAACTCGCGCTGGGCAGATCGCTGCCTGTGGCGACTGCATGAACGCCGGGAAGCGCGCTTGCCTTCGAGGTGTCGATCGACCTAATGCGGGCGTGGGCGTACGGGCTACGAAGTATCGCGGCGTGAAGCAGACCCACAGCGTTGAAGTCGCCGCCGTACAGGGCGCGGCCCGTAACCTTGTCGGCGCCGTCGTGCCGGATGGGCCGCGTGCCGACCACGTTGTACTTTCCGGTCTCAAGGACTACGTTCGGTTCGTATGTGGTGGTCATACCTTTGCGCTCTCCTCACGGGTAAGAGTTGTGCGGGTGTCGAAGGCAACCTGCCGGGCAGGCCGCAACGGGCTTCGAACGTTCGCGATTGTAGCTGTGCCGCGCCGGTACTGACAAGGCGCGAGGGATGGCTGTGTGAGGCTTCCCGTCTGGGCATGCGGCGTGAGGCGGCTCTTCCCAACCCGTCCCCTCTCACCCTCACCCCTTCGACCGGCGCAGGGCGAGGGCGGGGGATGGGAAGTCGGAGTCGATGGCGCGTGCGTCCCCGCCCCACTGGATTCCGGCTGACCCCTGGTTCACGCTTGCGCGTGAATACCGGAATGACGGGTTTCCGGGGTGGGCTGGCTTTTTTGTAGGCGCTGGGGGCGGCCTGATGTGGGCGCTGGGGCGGACTTGGGGCGAGGGCTGGCTTGCGTAAGGCCCTTCGACAGGCTCAGGGCGAACGGGTTCCTGTCGACGCTTTGGTGTGGCGCGTGGTGGGACGGGCCGTTCGCGAACGGCCCCTACGCCTGAAGGATGGCGGCGGGGTTCTGTTGCCGGAGGGTGTTGGCGGGCGTGACGTGCCCCGCCCCACTGGATTCCGGCTGCCCCCGGTTCACGCTTTCGCGTGAATACCGGAATGACGGGTTTGCGGGGTGAGGCGGGTGCCTGGGAACAACCTTGTTTTGCGGGCAACGGCTTTAGATTCTTCACTCCGCTTTGCTTCGTTCAGAATGACAGTTCTGTGTGGGTTCCTGTAATCGAGGCGAGTGGTTCGATAGGCGAAGTGCCCCCGCCCCTCTGGATTCCGGCTACCCCCGGTTCACGCTTTCGCGTGAATGCCGGAATGACGGGTTTCCGGGGGTGGGCTGGTTCTTTTGCCGGTGCGGCGTGTGTTCGAACGTGACGCTGCGGCAGGGACGCGGGGATCAAGGGGGAGCGTCGGTGTTCCCTCGAGAGGGTTGGGACAGGTTGTCGTCGTCATCGGCAGGTTCTTCCCCGGGGTCCGAGTCCTTTTTGGTGTTTTGGGCGATGAAGGCGGAGGGCGTCCGGCATGAGTCACGGATTCGCCTGATCGCGTCCATGACTTCGCCTGCGGCGATGGACAGTTCTACCGCTGTGCGCGCGTGTTCCTTGAAGTAGTGCTCCGTTCCGTTGTGCACGATGATGCTGCTCGTCTCGTCGGGGTTGAATGCTCCGGGCTTCTCGGGCGGCGGGAGTCTGCCGACGGCGTCCATCAGGGCGTCCGACGCTTTGAAGACTGCCCGGGTGTTCATGCCGTCGTCCCGGCTGTGGCCGTAGGTGTTGACGTACGGGGGCTCGTAGTCGAGGAGGATGTCGGCGTCGGCTTCGGCGGTGGAGTCTTCAGAGGACGCCTGTTGCGGTCCGACAGATCCCTTCGACAGGCTCAGGACAGGCTCACCAAGAGCGGGTTGGGTCGCGCCTGCGGACGTGTAATGGCGAGCCCCATTCCTGTCCTCGCCGGAAGGCTGGGGAAAGAGTGGTAGGTCGTCGGGGGCTTCGTCGAAGCCGCGGCGGAGCAGTTCCTTGGCGGCGTCGATGCGATGGTGCGGTCCGAACCCGGGCATGAATCCGAGCATGACGTCGACCAGGAAGCGTACGGCCCGGCGGCCTCCGTCGGTCTCGGCGCGTATGAAGAGCGCGAGGTCGGGGTTGAGGTTGGCGGTGTCGATGGTGTCTGACTCGGGCTTCTGCTGCTCTGCACGCTTTAGCGATGTCGCAGGTATGCTGGCGAACTCCTTCGCTTCGTCGAAGCCGAGTTTGATTAGCTGGCGTGCGGCGTCGAGCCTGTGGTGAGGCTTGGCGTCGCGTATCTCGTCCTGCATTGCTGCGACGAGGAATCGCACGATGAGTCTGCCGTCCCTGGTCTCTTCTCGGACGATGCTCTGTATTGGTGATAAGGACTGCGTTTCGCTAGACACGCGTTCTAGTTTAAGTCTCTGCGAACTAGTGTGTCAAGAGGGTGTTTGGAATTGGCGAGGACTTGGAGGTTAGTGCATGGTGGCTGTCGGGAGGTGCCCCGCCCCTCTGGATTCCGGCTGGCCCCCGGGTTCACGCTGTCGCGGGAGTGCCGGGATGGCGGGGTTGTGGTGTGGGTTGGTTCTACTTCGCCGGCGTGGCGCCCCGGGGCGGGCCGTTCGCGAACGGCCCCTACGCGTGGTCTTTGGAGGGCGGGGATAGGTGGTGGGCGGACCTCTAGCGGACGCTGCTCGGCGGAAGGACCTTCGACTGGCCCCTTCGACGGGGTCAGGACGGGGTCAGGACACGGTTAGGGCGAACGGGTTGGGGGCTACGCTTTGGGGGACTTGGGGCGAGAGTTGGTTTGTGGAAGGCCCCTTGGTCGGGGTCAGGGCAGGCTCCATCGCCGGGCTTGGGGCAGGGTCAGGGCGAACGGGGTGGAGGCGAGTCCTTCCATGGGCTTTGGGCGGGCGGCTTCCTGCTGACGCATGAATGCCGGCATGACGGTGATTCGGCGTGAGGTGATCCTCTGCCGGAGTGGAGTGTGTTCGAAGATCCTCCTTTGGGGTGAATGCGGGAATGGCGAAGGAGCACGGCTGACTCTTGCGGAGGACGACATTCGAAGTTGAACGGTTACGTGTGAGGGTTGCGCTTGCGACTGCCTTGTGCATTGGGGAAGATTGGCAAGATTCCGTGGGCAGGTTATTGAACAAGACTGAAGATTGCGAGGTAGCGTGATGAACCGTGAAGAGACGCTCGGCGCCATTGGCAAGTCCTGGCAGGAACTCAGGGACGCCATCGCGCAAGTCCCGGAAGACCGCCTGGATGAGCGGAGTGTGGGAGGGCCGTGGTCAGTGAAGGACCTCATCGGGCACGTTACGACGTGGGAGGTGGAGGCCCTGCAGGCCATGCGCAGCTATCTGGACGACGGCGACTTCGATGCGCTCACTGCCTGGCCGGAGGACCTCGACGGCTTCAATGCGAGGGAGGTGGAGGGCAAGAGGAGGACCGATCTGGCGGAGTTGCTCCGGGAGCTGGACGACACTCATTCACGGACCGTCGAGTTGATCGCGGCGCTTGGGGAGGCGGAGTTCAAGAAGAGCGAGGTTAGCGAGCGTATCCGCATAGACACGTACTACCACTACGAGGACCACGCGGGACAGATACGCCGTTGGCTGGAGGGGGCGGAGTAGATTCTGCTGAATGGTACTATGGTGAGTGCAGGAGCACGCGTTTCGATGGAGGAAGTATGAGGGATACGGACGCTCCGGCGCCCGCGCAGTCACCGAGGCCCACCGCGCCGACCCGCCCGAAGGAGGAGATTGCCCGGCTGGGCAAGGACTTCTACGAACGTGACATCCGTCCCAAAGTCGAAGCAGACCACGTTGGAGAGGTGGTCGCTATTGACGTGGAGACCGGCATCTGGGCCATCGACGGCGAGGTGCTTGAGGCGGTAGATCGTCTGCGGACGAAGCGCCCGGAGGCTGTCGATGTATTTTGTGGGCGGATCGGGTACCGGGCCCTGGACAGCTTCGGAGGCGGATCACTGCGGATGACAGAGTGATCCGGGGCGTGGTGACCTCCGCCTATGAAGCCGTCGTCCCGCTGACAGTGCAGGGACCGAATGGGGAGGCGAGGGCAATCGAGGCTGTGATAGACACTGGCTTCACCGGATTCCTGGCCGTGCCGTTCGGAATCGTGTCGGAGCTGGGACTCCCCTTCGTCAACACCAGCCAGGCGATTCTGGCGGACGGCAGCGAGGCAACCCTAAATGTTTACAGGGCCGCTGTGATTTGGGACGGAGAGCTGAGATACGTCAGAGCCTACGCTGCCGACACCACGCCTCTCATGGGCATGCGGATGCTCGATGACCATGAAGTGACCATACAGGTGTGGGACGGCGGCCGCGTCGTCATACAGGCTGTGGAGTAGGCGCGTTTTGCCGGTCACTCGGGGCAGGTTCTGCGTTGGCTTGTGGTGCTGAAAAGGGCCGGGCGGAGACGGGCCAACTGGCACGGAAGGGCTGAGCCTCCAAGGTCATCCCCATTGAGGGTGGTCATACTGGCTGGTCAAGTGGGCTGCCATGGCTTCTCTTGCAGGAAGGGGAACAAGTCGTCATCAGACCAGATTCGAGAGCCAGCACATCCCGTGAATTCGGTAATTCCCGAGCTTGAGTTTAGGAGCGACCATGGCGTCGCTCAATTGGAGACTCACGATGTCTATCTGCACGGCGACCAAGTGACGCTGCGACCGATAACTGAAGACGACTGGGAGATTCTGCTCAAGTGGAACAATGACCCTGAGGTGATGGAGTATTCGGACTATGATGATTTCAAGCAATGCACCCTGAGCGAGTTGCAGGGAATCCACCGTTGGATCTCCAATCATGCCTATTGCTTCATCATTGAGGTGGAGAGACGTCCCATTGGCGAGTGCTGGCTTCAGCGCATGAATCTCCGGCGGATCGTCGACCAGTTCCCCGGAGTGAACCTCAGACGCATAGACTTGATGATTGGCGAGAAGGATCTCTGGGGTCGAGGTTATGGGACGGAGACAATCGCCTTGCTGGTGGACTTTGGCTTCAGGCGCATAGGGGCCGACACTATATTTGGCATCGTGTCTGCAGAGAATCCACGCAGTTTACGTGCCTTCCAGAAATGTGGATTCTCGACTCACGCGGTGATCCAAGAGGATGACTGCACCTTGAGCTACGATCTGGCGCTAACCGCGGATTAACCTGCCGAGGTGAGATAGCAAAGGACTCCACTGTCTCATGTGATACTCTCGAATCGCATTGCATGACCAAGAAGGCATCCTCGACGCCGTCGAAGAATGCGAGATGTGGAAGATGCGGTCTGCACGCCTGGTTCTAAGTCCAATGGTGCAAAGTGATGCGTGCGATCTGTTCAGTCTGCTACGTCACCCTGTGCTTTATCGGTACACCGGTGAAGTACCTCCGGCCAGCTCTGATGAGCTTCGAGATAGAATCCGTCAACGGGAAGACCGGCGGTCGTCTGAGGGTGATGAACTGTGGTTGAACTGGACCCTTCGGCTTAGGTCTTCAGGGCAAGTCGTGGGATACGTGCAAGCAAGCGTTGGTGAGGAAATCGCCGATTTGGCTTGGGTGATCGGGATCCCGTTTCAAGATCGGGGATATGCGACGGAGGCCGCCCAACGGATGGCGGCGTGGATCGTCCAGAGACTCCCAGTCTCAATGCTTCAGGCAGCAATACATCCTGATCACGTAGCATCGTGTCGTGTCGCTTCGCATGTTGGGCTACGGCCGAGCGGCGAACTGACGGCGGAAGGGGAACAACTATGGACGTTGCAGCGTGGAAGGCCTTCTTAGCGCCAGTCGTCGTCTGTTTCCGGAGCCTTCGAGCCGTGTTGCACGAACGTCAACTAGGATTTGTGTCTATCGTGCCGCTGGCTAGAGTGTTGCACAGAACTCTGTGACGGTGAGGCCTGCGGAACGTATGAGGCTGCGCAAGGTGCCTCTAGCCACTGTGCGGTGATTCGGTATCGAAAGGGTAGCCACTTCTCCGGGCTTGGTCATGATGATGTGGCTGCCTCGCCGACGGGTTATGTTCCAGCCAAACCGCTCAAAGTTGCGCACAGTTTCGGCGCCGCTCAGAGTCGGTAGTGGCGGCATTACAGGGTAACTTCGACCTGCCGTGTCTCAATCGTAAGTGGCAACCCAGTTTCGGCCCGTACTTCAAGGCAGAGTTCGATGGCCTCGCGAATGTTGGCTAAGGCCTCGTCTCTCGTGTCTCCCTGGCTTACGCAGCCAGGAACGGACGGACATTCGGCGATCCAAACGCCGTCTTCATCCCTATCTAACGTTACTGTCAACTTCACTGCTCAACCTCCACTCGCCTGCTCCTACCGTACACCAATGGTAGATTCTGGCATTTAGAGCGGTCAACACAGACGCTAGTGTGTAACTGTTCAGAGTCGATAAGTTGAGCGCCCAGCATGACCCTTATATACCCGCCTGCGGGGGTATGACGTGAAAGAGGAATAACAGTTTCGTCAGAGGGCTCACAAGTGAGAGGCGCCAACGGTCCAGGCGCCTTTGGTGCGCTGGGCTTTGGCGAAGGTGTCTTCGTCCAGGGTTAGGCCGAAGCCTGGGGTGTCGGGTACGCTTCTGTTGCCGTTGGAGATGTCGTAGCCGGGGGCTGTGACGGCTGGCATCTGCATGTGGTCGGTCTCTCCCATGGCGAAGCTGTTCAGGCCTAGGGCGAACTGGGGGATGTAGTAGCCGGAGAGGTGCGAGCCCCAGTTGTGGGGCGCGGCCATGACGCCGGTCTCGCGGATAACGGGCATGTAGCGCAGCCAGCGGGTCAGCGTGTAGTGGCGCAGGTCGAATTGCACGACGTCGATGCCGCCGGCTCGGACGATCTCTTCGAAACCGGCGTCGTAGTTTGAGGAGCGTGTCTCGCCATCGGCCAGCAGCGTGTTCCAGCCGCCGTCGCGCATGAACTCCTTGAACGCCACGCATTCGTCGACCGACTCTTCGAACGGCTCCTCGAACCAGTAGATGTCGCAGTCTCCCGCCTCCCGCATGACGCGGCGGGCTTCCTCCGGCGTGTAGCCGTTGTTGGCGTCGATGAGGACCTTGACGTGGGGGCCCACGAAGTCCCGGATGGCGCGGATGACGTCGATGTCGCGCCGGATTCCGGCCTCGGATTCCATCCACCGGTGGCCGCGGCCGACCTTGACCTTGAACGCCTGGAAGCCGGCGTCCAGCCCCGTGCTGACTGCGCGGAGCATCGGCTCGATGCCGTCGTCCGTGCCGGTGTCCGGGTGCAGTTCATCGATGTATATGGAGCCGTCGTAGACGGGCACTGGGCTGCTTCCGGAATCGCCGAGCATGGTGTGGACGGGCATTTCCAGAAGCTGGCCGGCGAGGTCCCATAGGGGGAAGTCGAACATGAGCAGGTCGTCGCGTGTGCCGATCTCAGGAGTGAAGACCTCGTGGAGCTTTCTTCCGACGAGACGTTGCGCGTCCTCAGGCTTCGCGGGCGACCATCCCCAGCCCGAGACTCCGGCGTCGGTGTACAGCCGCACGACCGGCTCGCTGACGGTCTGACCGTGCACCGGCAGGCGGGCGTTGCGACCGATGACGCGCGGCCGGGTGCCCTCGAGGGTTGCGCCGGCGGCGCCGGTGATGGTGACGTTGGTTGGGATGGTCATGGCTGTTTTCTTATAGGGATGGTGTAGGGAGCAATGCCCCAGTGATCCAGCTTGCAGGTCAACAATGAATGTACTTTAGTGATAGGTTCCTGCGCAGTCCTGGGTGCGGATTCAAGCCAACTGCTTGTACATGTCCTGCCATTTGGGATTGCTCTTCTATCAACTCTAACTTCCACGCTCGTTTCCATTCCTTCAACGCACTCTCCCTCATGATGGCGCTTTCCATAGTGTCATGGGCTTCGCACCAGACGAGTGAGTGCACGCTATAACGCTTTGTGAAGCCTTCGACGGGGCCGCTCTTGTGCTGCCAGACTCTTTGGACGAGATTGGAAGTGACACCTACATACAGGGTTCCGTTGCGTTTGCTTGCCAGGATGTAGACGCAGGGTTGTTTCACGGGCATTACTTTCTGGGTACCGGCGTTCGGCGGTATGACGGGAGGGAAGTCGTTGTGGACTTTCAAGACGTTGAGGAGGGCGACTGGAAACCGGCGTTCGCCGGTATGACGGGAAGGAAGTCGTTGTGGGCTTCCAAGACGTTGAGGTGAGCGACTGGATACCGGCGTTCGCCGGTATGACGGGAAGGAGAAGGTTGGCTGTAACCGTGAAAATGCTGCTGTCGACTCGTCGGTCAAGACGAGATGGCTCTTGCCTCGCTTAGCCAGTCTCGGACTGTGTTGCGGAAGAGGCCGAAGGGCTGGATGGTCAGGATGCGCGCGCCGTTTTCGACGGCTGCGCGGGCCTCTTCGAGGTTGGTGACGGCGGTCATGGCGACGCGGCCCGCGGCGGCGATGCGTCGCACGGCGTCCGCCGCGACCTCGACGACCTTTGGGTGTCCGTACTCGTAGCCCATGCTGAGGGCGAGGTCGCCGACGCCTACGAACAGGGCGTCCACGCCTTCGACGGCCATGATCTCGTCGAGGTTGTCGATGGCTTCGACGTCCTCAAGCAGAGGTATGGCCATGACCTCACGGTTGGCGTTGTCGAACGTGGCGCGCGGCGCTCCGGCGGTGCCGTACATCGAGCCTCGCGCCGCCCACGCCGCGCCGCGGGTGCCGAGCGGCGGGTACCGGCACGCGCGGGCCGACGCCCGGACGTCCGCGGCGGTGCATGAGTGCGGGACGACGATGCCCTGGGCGCCGGCGTCGAGGTAGCCGAGTACCAGGTCAGGGTTGTTGTACGGCGTACGGACGAGCGGGGTGGCGCCGCCCGAGGTCACCGCGCGGAAGGCCTCGCGCGACCGCACGGGGTCGATGCCGGTGTGCTCGGCGTCGATCAGGACGCCATCGAAGCCGAGGAGGGCCATGTACTCGGCGATGTCGGCTGAGGGAAACTCGGTGACGAGGGCGACGTATGCCACGCCGCCGTCTTCGACCATTGCTTTCAGGGGGTTGGTCCACATTGGTGGCGCCTTTCAAGTGTTGTGAATTGAGTTTGTGCTGCTGCGGCGCACCCCTTCCGCATTTGGATACCGGCTACCGCCGGTACTACGGATATGAATGGCTGCCTTGCTTGGCGCGCCGGTCCCAAGCAAATGCGGCAATTGGCTTCGTTGACATGGCGGGGCGCCGTTCTTAACATCGCGTCAAGCTACAGGACGGGAGTCTTGAGATGCAACAGCCTCCGACGAGCAGACTGCTGACGAAGATCGAGCACACGGTGCCGGTGGAGTACTACTACGACGCCGAGCACTACGAACGCGAGCTTTCCGTGTTTTTCTACCGGAACTGGCTTTACGTATGCAGATCCGACAGGCTGGCAGAGCCGAGGGACTTCGTGGTGGAGAGGATCGGTGGGCAGGAGGTCGTGATCACGCGCGACCTCAAGGGCCGACTGTGCGCGTTTCACAACACGTGCCGGCACCGCGGCTCCGTACTGTGTACGGAGGCTCAGGGCCGCTTCGAGGGCGGCTCGATCGTCTGCCCGTACCATGCATGGACGTACTCGCTGGAGGGAGACCTGATCGCCACGCCGCACCAGCTCGAGTCGGCCGACTTCCGCATGGAGGACTACTCGCTGTACCGGGTGGCCGTCGGCGAGTGGGGAGGGTACGTGTTCGTCAACCTGGCCGGGGACGACGCGATGCCGTTCGAGCAGGCGCTGGGCGATATGCCGGAGCGGTTCAAGAACTACCACGTGGGCGAGCTGGTGGTCGGCGACACGATGGAGGTGACGCTGGACTGCAACTGGAAGATCTTCTGGGAGAACTTCTCGGAGTGCTTCCACTGCCCGAACGTGCACCCTGAGCTTTGCGAGATCGTGCCCACTTACGGCAAGGGCATCCTGAACCCGTGGGACGACCCCAACTACCAGCCGGCGGGGGACGCGGACGGCGTGGGCTCCAAGATGGGCGAGGGCCATGTAACGTGGACGGTGGACGGCCAGACCGGCATCCCGTTCTTCAAGGACATCACGCAGGAGGAGATCGCGCTGGGCTTCTCCTACGGGACGATGAGGCCGGGGTTCTTCATGGCGGTGCACCCGGACTACATCAGGGCGGCGAGGATCCTGCCGCGAGGGCCTGAGAAGACGGAACTGAAGATGGAGTGGCTGTTCGAGGCGGAGACGCTGGCGCGCGACGACTTCGACCTGGAGCATGCGACGGGGCTTGGACGGCTGGTCGTGGTCCAGGATGGCGATGTGTGCGAGTACAACCAGGCGGGGCTGAAGTCGAACCGCCATCACGTCAATGTGCTGATGCCGCAGGAGTACGGCGTGCTGCACTTCAACAGATGGATTCTTGAGCAGCTGGGAGAGGGAGAATAGGGCTCTGGACTTACACGTCTGGCGTCCGTGGTGAACGGAGGCGGGTAGGGGGAATTGTCGGAATCCGTGTGCTGGATTCTATTGCCGAAGTGTGTTCGACCGCGGGAGTCCGGGCGTTTCGCGAAGCGCCCCTACGGATCGCCTGTTGACCGGTGATTGATGGTGGACCGCTAGGGAGCGGCCTGCAGTTCTGCCTGCTCCTCGGCTAGGACTTCGTCGAGGTGTTCCTGGTAGTGGGCGGTCCATTCGTCTCTTCCCAGTTGCTGCGAGAGCTCGACTAGCCTTTCGTACAGGTAGACCTTGTCCATGTCGCGGGCCTGCGGATTCTCGGCCATTGTCGAGCGGATGTCGCTGGCTTGCCTGGCCGCTACAGAGTCGTAGGCCTCCAGCAGGAGTTCCATTTCGGTCTGGTGCTCGGGGTCGAACTCAAGGACTTCCATGTCGTGCAGGATGTGATGGCGGACCTCGTCCAGGTTGTTTGACCAGCTCTCGTTGATGCCCATCCAGTGGTGAATGTCCGAGACTTCGAGGAGGGCGTCGACCCCTGACACGGGGAGGCCGGCCTCGCCCGCGAGCTGTTCGGGCGTGATCGTGCGCAGGCGCGACTCGCTGTCGTTCGAGAGGTTCTGGATGTCTTCCAAAGTGGGCCCGGAAGGCTCATCGGCTGACAGCGCGAGCGTGAGGATGACCGCAACGGCCACGATGACAACGGTGACCGCCGCCGCTACTGTGATACGCGTCGAGGTGAGCAAGCCGCCCAGGGGGCCGGACGACGAGTGTGCGGCGCGCCGGATGCGCCTGACCTCAGCCCTTGTTGCCTTTGGTTTGGCCATGGTTGCGTCTCTACCTGCTAACCTTGCGCCCATCGAGTGACGTCTACTCTCATAGAGCCGGGAAGGACGCGGGTCTCTTACGCAGTTTTCGTACAGTAGATTGTAGCAAGTGAGTTGGAAGGTGGCTGAATGAACGAACGACTAAGCGGCATTCTGGAAGCGGCCTCGCTGGATCCGGGAGCGATCGTGTTCCGGGGTGACGGCGAGCCGAGCACACCGGAGGTGATGATCGAGAGGCTTAGCGAGCTGCAGTCGGAGCACGGCATCGAGAAGGACTCGTACTCGCTGGGCGGCGTGGTGGGCGAGCTAGAACGGCGGATCGCGGAGGCGCTGGGCAAGGAGGCCGCCGTGTTCATGCCGACCGGAACGCTGGCCAACCACATTGCCGTTCGGCAGCTTTGCGGCGACAAGCGAAGGGCGGTGGTACAGGAGCAGTCGCACCTGTACCGGGACTGCGGCGACTGCGTTCCGGTGCTGAGCGGCGTCAGCCTCGTCCCGCTCGCGCCCGGCCGTGCGCACTTCACGGCCGATGAGTTCGAGGAGGCGCTGGAGGCGTCCGGGACCGGCCGTGTGGACACCCCGGTGGGCGCGGTGATGATCGAGAGTCCGGTGCGAAGGCAGAAGGGGCGGGTGGTGCCGCTGGACGAGATGCGCCGCATCACGAGTTTGGCCGGCGAGCACGGCGTTGGGGCGCACCTGGACGGGGCGCGGCTGTACATGATGGCCGCGTCGACGGGGACGTCGGTGCGGAAGTACGCGGCGCTGTTCGACACGGTGTACGTGTCTCTGTACAAATACTTCGGCGCGCCTTTCGGCGGGATGCTGGCGGGCACGGCCGAGTTCTGCGACGGCCTGTACCACGCGCGGCGCATGTTCGGCGGCGGGCTGTCGCAGGCGTGGACGGCGGCCGCGCTCGCGCTGCGAGGGTTCGACGGCTTCGAGTCGCGGTACGGCGAGGCCATGGCTCACGCCCGCGACGTGTTCAACGGGCTGAACGAGTTGGACGGCGTGAGGGTCCGGGAGTTCGAGCACGGTTCCAATATCTTCCCGCTGGAGCTGGGTCCGGAAGTGGACGTGTCTCGGTTTGTCGAGTCGCTGGCCAAGATGGGTGTTGTGGTCTTTCCGGACGAAGAAACCGGTGAAACTTTCCTGACCGTAAACACAACTATAGGGAGGAAAGATAAAGGGGAGATATGCACCGCGTTCGAGTCGGCTCTCAAGGCAGGATCACGAATAGTAGTAGGCTGACAAAGAGTGTGCAATTTCCCACAATGTTGACACGCGAAAATCTGACTTGTAGTCTCAATTTATTGAGCCATCGACGACACAAGACGCCGGAGGGAGCAGGTCCCCATAAGGGGCGTCAGGAAGCGGCGTTCGAAGGATAGCGAGACCGATCATAGTTAGAGAGGACGCATCCAATGCTGCCAAGGGTTAATCTCACAGAAGTTTCGAGAGAAGACGTGGACCGCGTCGCGGCCTGGCTGGCCGACGCCGATGTTTCGTCGCGCTGGTTCGGCGTGTACGCCTGCGGCGATCCGGTCCATCGCGCGTACGTGCCCCATATGATGCTGGAGGCCACTCCGGCGCAGTGGGCCACAGTGTTCAACAACCCGAAGCGGGCGGTGCTTTCCGCGTACACCGACCACGGCGAGCACGTGGGCGAAGGCGAGATCATTGTTGACGACGACAGCGGCGCCGAGATCTCGGTGCTGATCGGGCGCAAGGACCTGTGGAGGCAGGGTTACGGCACCGCTGTGGTGCAGTCGCTGATTGCGAAGGCGTTCGATGACATGGGCATTCAGAAGGTGTGGGCCTCTGTTCCGGACGAGAATGACGCGGCACGAGGCCTGTTCCGCAAGCTGGGCTTCGTGGTCGAGGACAGGCGCGAGTACCCCGCCTTCGGCGGAGGGCCCGGCTGGTCGTCCTCGATCATGTCAATGACGGGCATCGAGTACGCTGCCAGGCGTGCCGACGAGCCCCGCCGCCGCTGGGCGCCGATCGCGATCGTGAGCGGCATGCCGGGTAGCGGATCGAAGGAGATCGCGCGGGACATAGCGCGCACGCTTGGATCCCGCTTCGTTGACGAGGAGATTACGACAGAGCTATGCAGCCGGCTTCGCTGCAGCGAAGGGGAGCTGGAGTCGCTGGAAGACAGCTTCCGGTCGCGCTGGAGCCGGTGGCTGCGCCGCATGGCCGCGCCGATGCATTGGTCGGCAGGCGCAGAGCCGGGGTTCGACGTGTACGCGGCGGTGTCGCGCGCGGACTACTACGAGCCGGTGGAGCTGATCAGCAGGGACCAGTACCTCACAGCGCTGCGGAGCATCGTGCGCAGGATCGCCGCGAAGGGCAATGCAGTTATCCATGGCCGGGGCGCGCACCTGCTTGTGCCTGAGGCGGCGAGGAGCGTGAGCGTGTTCGTGGCCGCATCGACCCCGTGGCGGCTGGCGAACCTGGCGCGCGACGAGGGCCTGACCGGCGACGAGGCCGTCAAGGCGCTGAAGCGCGCGGACCGGGACACGCTGTCGGTGTGCCGGCACCTGTTCGACGTGGACTTCGAGAACTCGGGCCTTTACGACCTTTCGATCAATCCCGAGCGCGTGCCGATCACGATGGCCGCGCAGACGGTCGCCGGCGCGCTCGGCGTCTCGATCGAGGACGCTGTGCCTGTGCCGGAGCGAGAGGCGGCCGCGCTGACCCGACGCTAGCCCAGGCCGCCCCAGCGGCCGGCCCTGCGGGCGAGGTACTTGAGCAGATGCGGGTCGAAGCCCAGCTCGACGCTGCGGGCGATGTCCGCCTCCGCCAGCTCGTCTTCGCCGACCTGCGTCCGGGCGATGCCGCGTATAGCGTACGCCGATGCCTGGCGGTCGTTGAGGGCGATTGCGCTGGTGGCGTCCACGATGGCGCTTTCGGCGTTCCCGAGGTCGAAGTGCGCAGCGGCCCTGTTGTTGAACGCGTCCACATGATTGGGTTCAAGTTCCACCGCGCGTGTGAACTCGTCGACTGCCATGATGGCCTGGCGCAGGGTGACGTAGCCCATCCCCCGGTTGTAGTAGGCCTCGGCGTTGTCCGGCTCAAGCTCAATGACGCGAGTGAAGTCTTCTATGGACTTGGTGGGCTCTGAGTATTGGCCGTAGAGGACGCCGCGCCTGAACAGCGCGCGCGCGTTATCGGGATCGGCCTCGATAGCGGCGTCCGCCTCCGCGATCTGCTGGAGGAGTTGTTCGAGTGGGTCGGGTTGTTCCGGGCCCGGCGGCGGCGTCTGCATTGCAGTGTCAGATTACTACAACGGCGGGACCAGCCGGTATGTTTGCGGGGAGTGTTCCGGGGCGTCAGTTGCACGCATGTATATTGACTATTGCACGGCTTACTGCGTTCACGCTTCGATTCGAATGTGAAGAAGTGGGGCATCGATCGGGAGACAAGAGATAGGGCCCCCGTTGAACCGGCACAGCGGGGGCCCTGAAGGAGGAACCAGCTCGGGGTCGGCACTGCTGCTAGAGAGGCAACGCGTTTCTCCGTACTGGCGGCGGGATGTTACCACATGCCGTGGACGTGTGCAAACAGGTCACAATATGTCGTTGACATTTGAGTTGAGTATGCGCTATGGGCGGCCCAATTGAGCATGTGCGCGTTGTGCTAATCTTTGGGCTTACGGAGGTGACCGCCCACAAGTGCACGTGATAGGAACGGCCGGGCACGTTGACCACGGCAAGTCCACGCTGGTGGAGGCGCTAACGGGCATGGACCCGGACCGCCTGCGGGAGGAGAAGGAGCGCGGCCTCACGATAGACCTCGGCTTCGCGTGGATGGAACTCGACGACGGGCGCGAGGTCAGCATCGTTGACGTGCCGGGGCACGAGCGGTTCGTCGGGAACATGCTGGCGGGCGTTGGCGGCATCGACCTCGCGATGCTGGTGGTGGCCGCGGACGAGTCGGTCATGCCGCAGACACGCGAGCACCTCGCGATCCTGGACCTGCTGAACGTTGACCGCGGCCTGATCGTAATCACGAAAAGCGAGCTCGTCGACGAGGAGTGGCGGGAGCTCTTGAGGGCGGAGATCGAGGAGACGGTGGCCGAGACCTGCCTAAGGGATTCACCGATCGTGGAGGTCTCGGCGGTGAGCGGACAGGGTCTCGCGCAGCTGCGTTCGACGATGAGCGACCTGCTCAAAGTCATGCCATTGCGTGTCGACCTAGGGCGGCCGCGGCTGCCGGTTGACCGTTCGTTCACGATTGCCGGCTTCGGGGCGGTCGTTACCGGCACGCTCGTGGACGGCAGCCTCGCAGTGGGGCAGGAGGTGGAGCTCGCGCTGTCCGGAGAACGCGCGCGCGTTCGCGGACTGCAGACGCAGAAGACCAAGGTTGAGAGCATTGGGCCCGGGAACCGCGTGGCGGCGAACCTGTCGGGCGTCCGCGCGGCGGACATCGAGCGCGGCGACGTGCTGACATCGCCGGGATGGCTGTCGCCGACGGCGGCAGTGGACGTCCGGCTCAGGATGATCGCGGATGCGCCGAGGGCGGCCCGGCACAACATGTTCGTGAACGTGCACGCGGGCAGCGGCGAGGCCGTCGGCAGGCTGAGGCTGCTCGACGCTGACACGTTGGAGCCGGGGGGCGCGGCGTGGGCGCAGCTGAAGCTTGAGACGCCAATGGCCGTGGTCAAGGGCGACTACTTCGTCATCAGGGCGGGCGGCTCGACGCTTGGCGGAGGCAACGTGGTGGACCCCCACGCGCCGAGGCACCGCCGCCGCGACGCGCCGCTGCTGGACCGGCTGGAGGCGATGGAGTCGGGTTCCGCACGCGACGTCCTGCTGAAGATGATCGAGGCGTCCGAGCCGGCTGCGTTCGGCGAACTCATCAACCGGGCGAACATTGCCACTGATGAGGCTACGGACGAGCTTGGACTGATGGCACAGGACGGCCTCGTTATGCCGTTGGGGCCAGGCGTCATAGGCAACGGGACTGTGCTGTACTCGGCAGCCGGCTGGTCGCGGCTGAAGCGGCGCGCAAGCGAGGCTCTGGCCGCGTATCACACGCAGTTCCCGCTCAGGCCGGGAACCCCGCGGGAGGAGCTCCGGAGCAGGCTGGGCATCACCTCGCAAGTGGCGGTTTTCACGATTCCGAAGCTGATCGAAGAGGGTGTGCTGGCTGAGGAAGAGAATGCCGTGAAGCTGCCAGACCACTTCCCGCAGCTGACATCGAAGCAGCAGGGGGATGTCGACCGATACCTCAAGACGCTGGATGAGCACCCGTATTCGCCTCCATCAGACGAAAGTGTCGAGGCCGACGTACTGTCGTGGCTGGAGCAGCAGGGCAAGGTCGTCAGGGTGAGCGACGGCGTCGTGTTCAGCACCGGCGCGTACGACGACATGGTCCGGCAGGTCCGGCAGTGCCTGGAGGACAAGGGTCAGATCTCGGTGGGCGACGCGCGAGATATGTTCGGGAACAGCCGCAAGTACATACTCGCGCTGATGGACCATCTGGACCGTCGGCAGGTCACGCGGCGTGTCGGCGACGTGAGGGTGCTGCGGTGAGGCGGCCAGTGCCGGCGATGCCGCTCGTGGAGCCGGCGAGGTGACGTCTGGTAGCGCAGGCGGCCGCGTGGAGCTTCGGCTTGTGCTCGCCGAAGGCCCGCTGGGTGTGTCAGCAATGTCCTCGCTGCTCAGGGTTATCCAGGCGGCGGTGCGGGAATCCGCACGGGACGACGCGGCGGCGAGAGGGCTGTTCGAGGAGCCGGTTGCGCCTTCGCTGTACGTGACGTTCGCCCCAGGCGAGGGAGGCTCGTCAGAGCTGCGGTTCCACTTCGAAATGCCGGATGGTTCGGACCTTGCCGATGAAGCCGCCTCGAACGCATTCAGCGTCTTTGTCACTGACCTTGCGGACCGGGTGAAGGGCTTGCCGCAGCCGGGACTTTGGGGTGGAGCCATCGGCGGCGCCACCCGTTCTCAGGACGAGACCGCCGTGGCGCGGCGAATGGGCGAGGTGTACGCGGAGCTGCGGCGACTGCCGAGCTCGGTTCTCTCGTTCGGCGGGCGCGAGATCTGCGTGGACGGTGAGCGGGTTGAGTTGAGGTACGCGTGAGGGGGAGGGGACGCGACGGCGAGGGGTTAGTCCGTCAGTACATCAGCGTCCTTGACTAAGCGGACCGCCGACGTCGTCTGGCAGCGCGGTTAGATCAGCGTAGCGAGGTCTGCGTCGCAAGTTTGTCTGTCGCCAGCTTCTTGCCCCTGTTATCCAAAGCCTGGAGCCTCAGGCATTCGCAGTTTCTTCAGCTTTGACTGGATCAGGCTGACAAGCGCCTTATGGCTGACGGCAACTCGCTGAACGCAGCGACCCTGGCAGTTGCGTTGGAGAAGTCGTGAGATGCGGTGAACTCGTTTGCGACCACGATGCAGTCAATTCCCGCCGCTATTGCCGACTTCAGCCCCCTCGCCGAGTCTTCGATAACCACAGTTTCGGCGGCGGTAGCGCCAAAGCGTTGGAGCCCCTTCAGATAGGGTTCGGGGTGCGGCTTGGCTCGCTCGTAGTCCTCCCGGGTCAAGCAGAATTCCATGTGGTCCAGGATGGACCGATTTTCGTGTATCAGGGCGAAGTCAGGTGGTTTGCAGGTGGTGATTATGTCCATCCTGTACTCACGTGCCAGCACTTCCAGCGTTTCCAGAACGCCTTCGATCTCGATGTCTTCGGTGACCACGTATCCCTGGTACAGCCGGTCCCTCAGTTCCCGGCCACGTCTGATTTCAGATTCGGATAATCCTGAAGCTCGCGCCGCGTCCCACGAGGAGACCCCGTTGGCCATGTTTGCCAGGTATTCGTCTTGCGGGAGATCGAATCCGAGGGAGGCAAGCGCCTGCTTGTTTGCAAGGTAATACCACTGTTCAGTTTCGACCAGGACCCCATCATTGTCGAAGAGGATGTATTTCTTCACGGTGGAAGCGGAATCACCTTGGCCCAATTCTCCTCCGCAAACTCCTATGTGATTCCTTCGAGGTTGCCTGCCAAACGTGTCTCGATGGGCTGGCCTGCCTCTGGAAACTCGAAGGGGCGACCGGTGATCTTCTCGTAAAGGTAGATGTAGCGTCTCGAGAGCTCGATTACGAGATCGTCCGGTGCCGGCGGCAGGACCTCATCCTCGTAGGGGTCGCAGTTCTCCCTGAACCAGAGCCTTAGGAACTCTCTGTCCACGTTGTCGGGTTCCTGTCCTTCGGCCATGCGCTGCTCATAAGAATCGGCGATCCAGTAGCGGCTGGAGTCTGAAGTGTGGATCTCGTCGATCAAAAGGATCTCACCGTTCTCGTCACGGCCCATCTCATACTTGGTATCGACCAGTATCAGGCCTCGCTTCGCTGCCTCGGCTTGACCGAATGCGAAGAGTTCCAGCGCGATGCGGCTGCACCGTTCCCAGTCATCGGCCGTCATCCAGTTCTCGGAAACTATCTCGTCAGGGCTGATCGGACGGTCGTGGGGCTCTTCCTTGGTGGTCGGTGTGAGGACGTTCGCGGGGAGCTTCTGGTTCTTAACCAGGCCGTCGGGGAAAGCGTTGCCGCTATAGGTACGCCGGCCGCTCTGGTAGACCGTCCAGAGGGAGGTGTTCGTGCTGCCGGTGATGTATCCACGCACTACGAACTCAATCGGGAAGACGGTACATTTCCTGGCAATCGTGACGTTTGGATCGGGGACGGACAGGACCTGATTCGCCACGATGTGGCGAGTTTGTTCAAACCACCATCCGCTCGTCATGTTGAGGGCCTGCCCCTTGAAGGGGATAGCGGCCAGCACGCGGTCGAAGGCGCTCTGCCGGTCTGTGGTGATAAGCACCATGCGGTCCCCGAGATCGTACCGGTCCCGCGCTTTGCCGGTGAACTTCTCACCTTGAGAAAGATGCGTGTCAATGAGGCAGTTTCCGAGCTCTTGCCGTATTCGGTCCGTGTAGGCCTCTGGGGTGTAAATGCCGTTCTCCATGGCTATTTCCTCCGCAGGACTAGAAGCCTGTACGAGATGGCTCAATTGAACCAAATGAAGGCCTAGTTCATCAAGCGCGATCATGGGCCAGACGCGTCGGCACCGTATGCGGTGGTTCTCACCACCCAGCTTGGACTACGGAGAGGAGTCATAGGTGACCTTGAGGTCTGTGTGGGGAGCGGGCGTGTAGAGCCTGGGGCGAGTAAAGCTGCGGCCTAGCGGTGGCCCAGCTCTTCGAGGCGGGGGTCGTCTATGCCGAAGTGGTGGGCCACCTCGTGCCTTACGGTTTCCCGGATCTCCTCGATCAGTTCCTCTTCGCTGTTCGTGAGTTTTTCGAGAGGGCCCTTGAAGATGTAGATTCTGTCCGGCAGGACCATGTTGTAGTCCTCGCGCTCCGTCAAGGGAACGCCTTCGTAGAGCCCGAGAAGCATCTGGTCTTCCTCCAGCCCCGTGCCGAGAAGCTGCTCGCGTGAGGGCCACTCCTCCACAAGCAGGTCCACGTTGTTGTCGTCCAGGTAGGCTTGGAAGTCTGCGGGAAGATCGCTCAGGGCACGGCGCACGAGACGCTCGAACCGTTCTTGATTCATGCCGGTAGTGTAGCATCTAGGCCTTGGCAGGCCCTTGCTCGTTTCGGAGGAAAGACCAGTGAAGATCAGCGCCGTAAAGTCGTACTCGATCCAGGGTGAAGGCAACGCAACGTACTTCATCGTGAAGGTCGAGACGGACGATGGAATTCATGGCCTCGGGGAGTCGGGAATACAGATGTGGAAGGGCGCCATCCGGCAGGCCGTGGAGCACCTTTCGGAGTTCCTCATAGGCCAGGACCCGTTCAGCACGGAGATGATCTGGCAGTACATGTTCCGCGGGATGTTCTTCCCGTCGGACAGGGTGTACGCCTGCGCGATGAGCGCCATCGACATCGCGCTTTGGGACATCAAGGGGAAGGCACTCGGCATGCCTGTGTACAAGCTGCTGGGCGGCCCCGTGCGCGACAAGGTGGTCTGCTACCCGCACAACCAGGAGACGGAGCCGGCGGCACTGGCCGAGGAGAGCCTGCGGTTCAAGGAGGCGGGCTGGAAGTTCGCGCGGTGGGGACTGCCGGAGACCGGCGATGGGCTGCTGGAGCCGGTGGAGTCGATGAGGCTCGCGGTCCAACAGGTCGAAGCGGTGCGAAACGCGGTTGGCCCGGACATGCAGATTTTGCTGGACGTGCATACGAGGCTGGACACCACCCATGCGGCGACGCTGTGCGGAATGCTCGAGCCGTACCGGCCGTTCTTCATCGAAGACCCGCTGCGGTCGGAGAATCCGGCGAGCTATCGCATGCTGCGCTCCCGTGTGAACCTGCCGATCGCGGCCGGCGAGCAGTGGGCGACCAAGTGGCAGTTCAGGGAGGTCATCGAGGACGAGTCGATAGACTACGCCCGCATCGATCTGTGCATAGCCGGCGGCCTGACTGAGGCGCTTAAGATCACGCACTGGTGCGAGACGCACTTCATAGACATAGTGCCGCACAACCCGCTCGGCCCCGTCAGCGCAGCCGCCTGCGTTGCGCTGTGCATGGCCTCCACGAACGTGGGAGTGCAGGAGATGCCCCGTGAGCCGGGGACGTATGCGGCCGACCTGTTCCCAGTGCAGATCGATTGGGAAGACGGCTACGCGTTCGCTCCGGACCGCCCCGGCCTGGGCGTGGAGATGGACGAGGCACTTGCCGAGTCGAGGCCCGCGCCGCTGACGGGCTGGGCGCCTCTATTGCGCCGGAACGACGGCGCGTTCACCAACTGGTAGGCGTCCTGATGCCACAGAGCCGCTACTTACCCCGGCGCTTCGCCGGGCACGACGTGATTCCATGACAACTGCCGTTCAGGCGCTGCTGACAGGCCGGGTTGCCGCCGCGCGGTCGTTCCAGTACCGGGACTTTCGTGTGCTGTGGAGCGCGATCGTGGTCCACTCCGTGGGTACCGGCATAGACCAGGTTGCGCTGTCCTGGCTGATCCTCGAAGTTACGGGATCGTCGTTTCTCGTGGGCGTATCCATGGCGGCGCGGATGGCCCCGTTCTTCTTCTTCGGAATACCCTCGGGCGCCATTGCCGACAGGGTCAACAGGCGGATGTTCGCGAAGGTCACCACCGGTTCGAGCATCGTTGTGGCAGCCGCCACGGCCGCGTTGCTGCTCACGGGGGTGGCCCAGCCCTGGCACCTCATTCTCCTTGCCGCGGCGTCCGGAACGTCATGGGCGTTCCAGCAGACCACGGTCCTGTCTTACACGTACGACATAGTGGGGCAGAACAATGCGCTGAACGGCATCGCTCTCATCGCGCTGTCGCTGAACCTGGGCGGCTTTCTGGGCTCTGTGCTCGGGGGCTTTCTCGTGCAGAGGGTCGGAGTGGGAGAGGCCTACCTCGGATTCGTGGCGGCGGGCGTCGTGTCGTTGATGATGCTGATGTTCGTGCGGGACGTGGGACAGGCCGCGCCGAGGCAACACGACTCTGTGCTGCAGAACTTCACGGGCGCGATAACAGCGATACGGAACAACCAGGTTCTGCTGCTGCTGCTGTTGCTGACGTGCGCTTCGGAGATCTTCGGGTTCAGCCACCAGACGCTGCTGCCGCTGTACGCCAGCGCGGTCCTTGGCACGGGTGCCGTGTCGCTCGGCTGGCTGACGGCCGTCCGCAGGCTTGGAAGCACGGTGGCGCTGGTCTTCCTCGCGAGCCTCGGAGAGTCGACCCGTAAAGGGCCGCTGCTGTTCTGGGGCATCGTTGGATTCGGTGCCAGCCTGATGGCGATGTTTCTCATCAAGAACCTGTACCTGGCGCTGGTGGCCGGCCTGGTTACAAGCTCCATGGCGTTCCTTGTGGACACGCTGCACAAGACACTGATGCAGGAGAACGTGTCTAACGAGGAGAGGGGCAGGGCGATGGGGTTCTGGGTCCTCGGCCTGGGCACCGGCCCGATCGGCCACCTGAGCGTTGGCGCGATCGGCGGCGCGCTTGGCGCACCGGCGGCGTTCCTGATCATCGGCGGCGCGCTCTCGGCGATAGGCGCGGTGACCGCCGTGACTATGCCGACGATCAGACGTCTGAAGTAGGGGAGTCGGGCGCGCTACGGCGGGCTGGCTGGGAGCACTTTGTGATAAAGTGCACACATGAGCCAGAGGGCGGTGGGCACAGTCACGCGGGCTACCAGCGGAAGCCGGTTCTGGACGCCGGACCTGTTGCTGCTGGCCAGCGCGGCGCTCATGGCGCTGACGCTGTACATGGTGTTCTTCTGGGTGCCGACGGACCTGAACCTGGGAGTCTCCCAGCGCATTTTCTACTTCCACGTGCCGCTCGCCATGATCGGCATCGCCGCGCTGCTGCCCGTCGCAATCGGCAGCGTCATGTACCTCAACAGGCGGCAGCAATGCTGGGACTGGTTCGCCTACTCCTGCGCCGAGGCGGGCATCGTGTTCGCGACGCTGGGTCTGGTCACGGGCTCGATTTGGGCGAAGCCTGTATGGGGCCAGTGGTGGACCTGGGACCCGAAGCTGACGCTGACGGCGATCATCTGGTTCATATACGTGGCGTACATGATGGTTAGGGCGTACTCTCCGCCCGGGTCGCAGCAGGCGAGGTACGCCTCGGTTGTGGCCATCATCGGCGTGATTGCATCGACGCTGAACTACCTGGCGACCTCGCTGTGGCGGACGGCGCACCCGGAGACGAACATCGGGCCGCTGGCGCAGGAAGCGGACGCGATCGCGTCATCCGAGATCAACCTCACGCTGATGGTCGCGCTGGTCACGTTCGTCGTGCTCTTCGCCGCGGTCGTGGCGCAGCGCTACTCGATGAAGGCGTCCGAGGAGTTCGTTGACGAGATGTACCGCCGTGCTTCGCGTTAGATTTCTCGTCGGCCTGACGCTGGCCGTGCTGCTGCTTGTGTCGGCCGCGGCGGCGGCCACGGACTGGGGGAGTCCGGTCGAGGCGGCCTTCGATACGGAGTCAGAAGTTAGAGAAATTCTGCCCCAGGAGTCGGAGCCTGACCCTGACGACGGCCCCGAAGCAAACCTGCCATACCTGTTTGCAGTGTTTATAATCACATGGGCCGTGTTCTTCGGGTACGTGTTCGTGATGTCGAGGCGTCAGAACGAACTCAGGCAGGAGATAGATGCCCTGAAGCAGAGGCTGGCAGAGTCTGAGAGCGGGGCTGGGCCCGGGACGGACCAGACAGGACTGGAGTAAGGCATGTCGCAAGCCATACCACACTTCCCTGAGGATGCTGCCGAGCAGGCAACCGTCTTCACGAACAAGGGCAAGCTGATACTGGCGCTTATCGTCATTGCGGCAGCGGCGGGCTACTTCGGCTTCCTGGCCTTCAAGAGCGCGACCGTCTACTACTACACGGTAACGGAAGTTAACGAGACGGGCGCTTCGTTCGGGGACTCGATCGTACGGGTGAGCGGCAGGCTGGAGCCTGGCTCCTTCGTGCGACTAGAGGACTCAACTACGGCGCAGTTCAGGCTGACCGACGGCGAGCAGACGCTGCTCGCCAGTCACGACGGCGTTATGCCGGACCTGTTCTTCAACGAGCACTCGGAGATCATTCTCGAGGGCACACTAACTCCGGACGGTGTGTTCGCGAGCCACAATATCATTGTAAAGTGCCCTTCGAAGTACGTGGCGTCAGGCTAGCGCCCGACGGCGTGCGGCGCTCCGCCTAGCGAGCCGCCCGCTTTCTCAGAGCCCGCGTCAGTGCGGGCACGACCTCCGCGTAGTCGCCGACGATCCCAATGTCCGCCGCCTTGAAGATCGGCGAGCGCGCTCGGTCGTTGATGGCGACGATGGTGCCTGCCTTCTGGACGCCGACCATGTGGTTGAACACGCCTCTTATCCCCACCGCGAAGTAGAGATCGGGAGCGACGGCCTTCCCTGACAGGCCGATCTGGTACTGGCGCGGCACCCACCCAAGGTCCGTGACGTTGCGCGTCGCGCCGAGCCCGGCGTCTAGGGCGTCGCAGAGTTCCTGCAGCACCTGCAGGTTCTCGGGGCCGCCGATGCCCTGGCCCGCGGACACGATGGTCCGGGCGGTCTCCAGGTTTGCGCCCTCGGCGGAGTTGTCCACGATACGCTCGATCACCTCGACCCCGGGCTCCGGCAGTTCGCCGAGGTCGAGCGACTCCACTGGCGCTTCGACCGTACGGTCAGGCTGCACCGGCGTGAGCATCCCCGGACGCAGCGTGGACATGTAAGGGACGGTCTTCGACAGGATCGGCGCGACGATGTTGCCGCCGAACGCGGGCTTGAGCTGCACAAGGCGCTGCTCGCCGTCGATCTCCAGACCGACGCAGTCGCCGGTCAGCCCGAGGCTGAGCCGGGCAGCCAGCCGCGCGGCGAGGTCGCGTCCGATGACCGTGGAACCGAACAGCACGGCGTACGGCCGGTGCGCCTCGATCGCGCGCGCGAGCACGTGGGCGTATGTGCGGGTGTCGTAGCCGGCCAGGCGGGCGTCGTCCGCCGTGCGCACGACATCGGCGCCGTGCGCGGCGAGCTCGCCGGCGTGCGCGGATACGCCGCTGCCGAGCAGGAGCGCCTCGACGTTGGTGCCGAGCTGGTGAGCCAGCTCCACCGAGCGGCCGAGCATCTCGTGCGAAACGGGCCGCATCTCGCCGCCCAGGACTTCCGCGTACACCCAGATCGAACCGGCGTCCGATCGCTCTCGCTGTGCGCCTCGCTGCGGCGCCTCGGAGCCGGCGCTCGAGGCCTGGTCGAACGCGCCTCGCCCGTCGAGGTACGCCAGCAGCTGCTCGACGGCGTCTTCCACGGGCACGTCCCTCACTACGACGCCGTCCCTTTCAGGCTCAACAGAGTAGATCTCGTCCACCCACGTGGGAGAGCCTTCGATGCCGAAAGCGCCGCTGTCTGCGGACAACGCTGCTGCTGACACCTCGGCAACCGGCTTCGACTGCGCCTCCCGGAGCGCTTCCCTGCGCGGATAGATCTCCTCGGCCACGTCCTCGCCCACGGTGATCAGCGCGGGCAGGCGCGCCAGAACGACCT
The DNA here is from genome assembly GCA_965116985.1 of Dehalococcoidia bacterium. Lineage (GTDB taxonomy): Bacteria > Chloroflexota > Dehalococcoidia > Lucifugimonadales. The sequence goes on from OZ220745.1 coordinate 2,863,387, forward strand.
CGTGCCCCTCGTCCGTGAGCCGCTCCGCCCGGATGCTTTCCGCTGCCTCGTCGAGCCCCAACTTCCGGACGTTGGTGACCTGCGGCACGTCGAGCAGCTCGGCGATTTCGGGGCCGACCTGACCGGTCTCAGAGTCGACGCTGTTGCGCCCGCACAGGACCAGGTCGAAGCCCTCGTTGTACAGGGCGAGCGCTAGCGCGCGGGCGGTCGCAAGTGTGTCGGAGCCGGCGAAGGCGCGGTCCGTCAGGTGGACGGCGCGGTCGGCGCCCACGGCGAGGCACTGCACGAGCGCCTCACGCGCCTGCGGCGGGCCCATCGTGAACACGACGACTTCGGCGCCGTGAGCCTTCTTGAGTTCGACCGCCGCACAAACGGCAAGGAAGTCGAAATGGTTGACCTCGCTGGGGACCCCGTCTCGAATCAGCCGCCTCGTCTCGTTGTCGAACTTGAGCATCGAGACCAGCGGTACCTGTTTGATGCAGACGGCAATCTTCATTTGGGGCCTGCTCCGTGAGAGATGTTTTCACGGCGATTCGCCGGGCGTCGGATACGCCGCAAGAGGTTATCACCCACTCACAGCCCGCCGCCAACCGAATGCGGGCGAAACTGAGTTCTAACGGGGGCACGTATTGAACTTAAAGGGGGTTGCGGGAACGCAGGCGAATTGGCCCCGCTGCCTCTGAGGTGGGCAAATGGCAAAAGGAAAGCTCGATCGCGCCAGCGACTATGACATTGAGTGGATGGTTGAGGCTTACGCGGAGTACGTTTACCGGCTCGCATACGAGTTCACGTGCGATCCGGTCGATGCCGAAGACGTCACTTACGCCGCCTTCCTCTCAGCGCGAGAACTCTGCGGGCATATTTCCGAATGCGACTGCGTGGCAGAAATCCTATATGCCATCACCTCGGCGGTGGCGCACGAGAAGCTTGAGAGCAACCTCGCCGCCGACCGCGTGAAGTGCGGCAGGGATGATGCCGGCCACTACCTGGACGGCACGGAAGTTCATATGGACGTATCCCTGGCCCGCTTCAGGCCGGGTCTCGAAGCTGCCCGGTCGGCCCTCGGCGCATACTACCGTTACGGCGGCTACAGCATTTGACTGCTGCGGCCTGCAGGCCGGGGGCCTCAGACGCTGAACAGGACGTTGATCACGTCGCCGTCCCTGACGACGTAGCTTCGACCCTCCTGCCGCAGCAGGCCTCTGCGCCGCGCCTCAGCCAGGCTGCCGCATTCGGCGAAGTCGTCGAGTCCGATGACCTCCGCCCGTATGAAGCCTCGCTCGAAGTCGGAGTGGATCGCGCCGGCCGCGGCAATGGCCTTGGTCCCCTCGGCCACCGGCCACGCGCGCGACTCCCTGTCGTTGCCGGTGAAGAACGTCGCCAGGTGCAGGGCGACCTTGATCATCTCTGCCACAGCCTTCTGTGCGGGCTCTCCGAGGCCCAGGGACAACCGGAACTCAGACTCCTCTTCGGGGTCCATCTGGCCGAGTTCCATCTCGAGCTGCCCGCAGAGCGCGGCGATCGGAGCCTCGCTGAAGCCGTCCAGCGCCGCGAGCCTGCCGCTAAGCTCAGGTGCGCCGTCGATTCCGTCGTCGCCCAGGTTGGCGACGAGCATCAGGGGCTTGGCCGTAAGTAGCTGGAACCCGCGAATGGTGGCACTGTCCGCCTCTGACAGGGGAATGAGCGAGATCGGCGTGCCGGTGTCGAGCGCATCGGCCAGCCTGCCAAGCAGCTCCAGTTCGCCGGCGAGCGCGTCCCTCTCGGAAGCCCTTGCGCCCTTCATGCCCTCTTCGATCCGGCCGATGCGACGCCTGACCACGCCGGCGTCCGCCAGCGCCAGCTCGATCAGCACCGACTCGGCGTCGCGGACCGCGTCCACCGAGCCCTCAGGATGCGGGTTGGACGGGTCGTCGAACGCGCGGGTCACTATGAGCAAGGCATCGACGTCCTGGATGTGGTTCATGACCTCGCCGCCGAACATCCCCGACGAGCGCGCAGCGGTGCCAGCGTCGGGCGCGTCGACGAATGTCGCCTCGGCCTGGACCTGCCTCGCCGAGCCGAACAGAGCCGCCAGCCTCGGCAGCCGGTGGTCCTCGATTGCTGCGGCGCCGATGTTGGGCCCCGGCGTGGCGCCGCCGAAGCCGCCGACAGGCGCATCGAGTCCGGTCAGGGCATTGAACAGTGTGGTCTTGCCGCTGCCGGGCAGCCCAACGATGGCTATCCGCAAGACGCGACCTCAGAGGCTCGGAGGTACGGAGTCAGCTGCGCTCCGAGTTCTCCGGAGAGCGTTTGTCCTTGTCCTCGACGTATCGGTACTTTCCCTCGACGACCTCGCCGTTATCGCCCGAGTCATCTTCGACGCGGCCCCGTCCGGTGTACTCCGCCACCACGCTCTTGGGCGCGAGCGTGAGGAACGCGAGCGTGCCTACGACGAGCACCAGCACGTCATCTATCCGTCCGATCGGCGTGACGAAGTCGGGCAGGAGGTCTGAGGGAATGATGAAGTAGGCCAGCGTCGCCGGCAGAATCGCCTTGACCGGCAGTGGGACGCGCTTGTCCATGAGCAGGGAGAAGACCAGCTTGGGGATGCCGGTCAGTTGCATGAGGTATATGATCGGTCTCAGCAGCACCCTGAATCTCCCGGGAGTTCTATGGCCATTATAGCGGACGATTTCTGGGGTTGCCCCAGTATTGGAAATAGACCGGAAAGCTCTGAAAGGTCGGACTCATAGTGCTCTATCTCCTGTACGGAGAAGATGAGTTCTCCAGGGAAGGGGCCGTTGCCGACCTCAAAAGGGAGGTCGGCCCCCCGGACATTCGCGACATCAACGTGACTGAACTTGAAGCGAGAGACGCGACGCCCGAGCAGGTCACCGCACTGTGCTCCACCGTGCCGTTCATGACTCCCCGGCGGCTGGTGGTGCTGAGGGGCCTGCTGACGCGGTCCGAGCGGCGGGGTGCCGGCGCCGCCGCGGGCGATGGCGGGCAGTCGGCCGGGTCCGCGGCGTGGGACGCGCTGTGGGCGTTCGCGCCCGAGATGCCTCCGACCACAGACCTGGCGCTGGTCGATGGGAGGCTCACGGCATCCAACAGCATGCTGAGGAAGGCGCAGGCGGTCGCGACCGTCAAGACGTTCCCCCTGCTGAGGGGCGAACGGCTCAAGGGCTGGATCCGGAACGCGGCGGCAGCTCACAGCGCGGAGATCACTCCGGACGCTGTGAACAGCCTCGCGGACCTTTCAGGCGGCAACCTGAGAGTACTGGACGGCGAGCTCGACAAGCTGGCGCTGTACGCCGAGGGCCGCGCCATAACGGCGGAAGACGTTCATGAGATGGTGTCGTTTTCCGGCGAGGCGAGCGTGTTCGTGGCGGTGGACGCCGTGGTCGAGGGCCGGCCGGACGTGGCGCTGCGCAGCCTCCGCCGGCTGATCGACGACGGCAACAGCCCTGCGTTCGTGCTGGCGATGATCGCGCGGCAGATCCGGCTGCTGATACTCGCCAAGGACATTCGCAGCCAGGGCGTGCCCGTGCCGGAGCTGGGCGGAAGGCTGCGGCTGTCCGGCTACCCGCTCCGCAAGACACTCGACCAGGAGACGATGTTCACGCCCGAAGGACTGCGAGAGGCCCATCGCAGGCTCGTTGAGGCGGACCTCAGTGCCAAGACCGGCCGCTTCGACGAAGAGACGGCGCTTGAGCTGCTGGTTACTGAACTGGCGACAACCGGCCCCAGGTCAGCGCGCCGATAGACGACCGCGCCCGGATCAGACCGCGGCGGCTCTCCCCAGGTCCTTCAGTATCGTCATCGCGGCGTTGTGGCCTGGCGCCCCGGAAACTCCGCCCATGGGGTGGGTTCCTGAGCCGCACATGTACAGGTTCTGGATCTCCGTCCTGTACGGATGACGCTGCGAAAGGAGCTGGCTCGGCACCATGTCCAGGTGGAAGATGTTGCCGTCGGTCATGCCCACCCTGGTGTCGATGTCCACCGGCGTCTGGACCGACCACTCGATAAGGCTGTCGCGGAAGTTGGGGGCGTATTCAGTGATCGCGTCGATGATCTGCTCGCCGACCCTGTCCCTGATGTCGCTCCAGTCTCCTTCCGCCAGATCTGGCGACTCGTACAGCACCCAGTTGGACATCACATGGCCGGCTCCGCTCCTGACCAGCCCTGGCTCCGCGACGGAGGTGAGCTGGATTTCCATGACCGGGCACGTGGTGGGCTTGCGGGCCTCGCAGTCGTTCCAGCTTTGCTGGTGGTAAGCGAGCGACTCGTTGATGGTGATCGTCAATATCTGAGACCGGTCGTAGTCGTCCCCGAGATACCGAGACATATCGGGCACCTCGGTCATGGCCGCCAGGAACTTTACGCATCCGGCCCTGGTCTTCCACCCGTTTGCCCGCCTGACCGTGTCGTCCGAAAGCTCCGCTCCGTCCAGCATCGTCGAGTACGTGCGCTTGGGGTCCGCGTTCGAGATCACAGTGCTGGCCGTGATCGTCTCGCCGTTGGCCAGCCTAACGCCTGTCGCGAGGCCGCCCTCGACCATGACCTGCGACACCGGTGCGCGCGTCCTGATGTCGACGCCGAGGCTGCGCACGGAGCTCTCGAGCGCGCTCGCGATGTTGCCCATGCTCATGCGGGGCACGCCCTTGTCCGCCGGGCGTGAGGCCGACATGCCCGCCCGCTCTATGGCCGGGCCCAGCATGCTGCCGGGCGCGCTGGGGTCCATCTCCATGATGTCCATGACGTAACCCTGCACCCGCTCATCCTCGAAGGCGTCCGTCACGGCGTCCGCGAAGCTCCACGTCAGGATCTTCTCCAGCACCTGCTCCTGCCGCGTTCCGCGAACGTCGTGCATCAGGTCGGCGATTGTCGGCGGATCCGTGAGAAAGTACGGAGCGAAGATTCCAGCCGCGTCGTCCCAGAAGGAACGCCACTGGAAGTAGCTGCGCGAGTCGTGCTCGGACAACCCGGCGATCTGGGTCGCCAGGTCGAAGTCGCTATCTATGCCGGGACCGCCCAGGTGCGTGCCGTCGAGGAATGGATGAATGCCCTTGAAGCCTCCCGTCGGCCGCCTGATGATCTCGAAGCCGTGGCCCTTCAGGTCCAGGTCGTCCACGACCTTGCCCTGCATGATGTAGCTGATGTAAGAGCACATCGGCCCGAGGAACCCCGGCGCGAACTCGTCCGTCGTGACGGCGCCGCCGAGCTTGTCCAGACGCTCCAGCACCAGCACCGACAGCCCCGCCTGCGCGAGATACCCTGCCGTCACGAGGCCGTTGTGCCCCGCCCCGATCACGATCGCGTCGTAGTTATCTCTGGTCATCGTGTGCTCTCTATCCATCGAGTTCGAGAAGTATCTGCGCGATTTACCCGCATTTCATCCACGGGAGCGGGTCCCAGCGTACTGTCCCAGATTCTATACGCTCACGCCCGCCGGTCGAAGAGCCCGCCGGCCCGACAATCTGCGGCCCGCGTTCTCAGACAGCGGCGGCTCTGCCCAGGTCTCGCAGGATCGTCATGGCCGCGTTGTGCCCCGGAGCGCCCGAGACGCCGCCCATGGGGTGCGTGCCGGCGCCGCACATGTACAGGTTCTGGATCTCCGTGTTGTACGGGTGGCGCTGCGAGAGAAGCTGGCTCGGCACCATGTCCAGGTGGAAGATGTTGCCGTCGGTCAAGCCCACCCTTGTGTCAATGTCCACGGGAGTGTGGACCGACCACTCGATCAGGCTGTCCCGGAAGTTAGGGATGTAGTTGCTGATCACGTCGATAATCTGCTCGCCGACGTTGTCTCTGATGTCGCTCCAGTCGCCCTCGGCCAGTTCCGGCGGTTCGTACACGACCCAGTTGGACAGCACGTGGCCCGCTCCGCTGCGCACAAGGCGTGGCTCCGTCACGGACGTGAGCTGGAGGTCCATGATGGGGCAGGACGACGGCCTTCCAGCCTCGCAGTCGTCCCAACTCTGCTGGTGGTACTTGGCCGACTCGTTGATGTTGATAGTCGTGATCGACTCGCGGTCGTATCCGTCACCGAGATAGCGCGAAAGGTCGGGCAGCTCGGAGATTGCCGCCAGAAACTTGATGCAGCCTGAGTTCGTCTTCCAGTTCTTGGCCGTTCGGAGAGCGTGCTCTGAAAGCTCCGCGCCGTCAAGCAGAGTCCGGTACGTTCGCTTAGGGTCGGCGTTGGAGATCACAGTGCGCGCCGTGATCGTTTCGCCGCCTGCCAGCCTGACGCCGGTGGCGAGGCCTCCCTCCACCATGACCTGCGCCACCGGCGCGCGCGTCCTGATATCGACGCCAAGGCCGCGCACCGAGCTCTCCAGCGCGCTGATGATGCTGCCCATGCTCATGCGCGGAATGCCCTTGTCCTCAGGGCGGGAGGTCGCCATGCCCGCGCGCTCCATTGCGGGGCCCAGCATGCTCCCCGGTGCGCTCGGATTCATCTCCATGACGGAGATGAAGTGCGCCTGGACGCGTTCGTCCTCGAACGTGGTCGTGACGGCGTCCATGTAGCTCCATGTGAGCAGTCTCTCCAGGACCTCCTCCTGCCTCGTGCCCCTGACGTCGCTCATCAGGTCGGCGATCGTCGGGGGTTCCGTAAGGAAGTACGGCGCCAGTATTCCCGCGGCGTCCGTCCAGAAGGAATTCCACTCGAAGTACTTTCGAGCGTCCCTCTGTGAGAACTCCGCGATCTGCCTCGCGCTGTCCAGGTCGCTGTTAATGCTCGGACCGCCCAGGAAGGTACCGTCCGGAAATATGTGAACTCCCCAGGCGTCTCCGGCGATGCCCGACTCCATAGGCCCGCCTGCCACAGCGTTAGACGATCTCCGGCCGACGATCTCAAAGCCGTGTCCCCTGAGCTTGAGATCGTCGACGACCTTGCCCTGGAGAATGTAGCTGACGTACGCGCACATCGGGCCGTGAAAGCCTGGCGCGAACTCGTCCGTCGTGACGGCCCCGCCCAGCTTGTCCAGGCGCTCCAGCACCAGCACCGACAGTCCCGCCTGCGCGAGATACCCTGCGGTTACGAGGCCGTTGTGACCGCCCCCGATCACGATTGCGTCGTATTTGGCGTTTGTCACTGGTGTTGCTCGAATCTCATAGCTTTGGGAAGTGTCGTTCCGGCCAGATCTGGCCTTGCGGGTCCTCATTGACAGTGCCGGTCACGGGTTCAGAGCCGTTGGCCGGGCAGGCGAGTCAGACGGCTGCGGCCCTCCCGAGGTCCCGCAGGATCGACATTGCCGCGTTGTGCCCCGGCGCTCCTGTCACGCAGCCCATGGGGTGGGTGCCGGAGCCGCACATGTACAGGTTCTGGACCTCTGTCTTGTACGGATGGCGCTGCGATAGAAGCTGGTTCGGCACCATGTCCAGGTGGAAGATGCTGCCGTCCGTCATGCCCACGCGGGTGTCAATGTCCACCGGCGTCTGCACTGTCCACTCGATCAGGCTGTCCCTGAAGTTCGGCGCGTACTGCGTGATCACGTCGATGATCTGCTCGCCCACCTGGTCCCTGATGTCGCTCCAGTCTCCGTCGACGAGATCGGGCGACTCGTACGTGACCCAGTTGGACATCACGTGCCCGGCGCCGCTCCTGACTAGTCCGGGCTCGGCCAGGGTCGAGAGCTGGATGCCCATGATCGGGCAGGAGGTCGGCTTACGGGCCTCGCAGTCGTCCCAGCTCTGCTGGTGGTACGCGACCGACTCGTCGATGTGGATGTTCATTATGGCGCTGGGATCGTAGCCGTCGCCGAGGTATCGCGACAGATCGGGGAGTTCGGTCATCGCCGCAAGGAACTTGATGCAGCCGGCCCGGGTCTTCCAGCCCTTCGCCCGCCGGACCGTGTCCTCGGAGAGCTCGGCTCCCTCCAGCATCGAGCCGTACATGCGCTTGGGGTCGGCGTTGGAGATCACCGTCCTGGCCGTGATCGTCTCGCCGTTCGCCAGCCGCACGCCAGTCGCCACGCCGCCCTCCACCATCACCTGCGACACCGGCGCGCGTGTCCTGATGTCGACTCCAAGTCCTCGCACCGAACTCTCGAGCGCATCGGTGATGTTGCCCATGCTCATGCGCGGCACGCCCTTGTCTTCCGGGCGCGACGCGGCCACCCCGGCACGCTCGATTGCCGGGCCAAGCATGCTTCCCGGCGCGCTCGGGTCCATCTCGATGATGCCCATGAAGTGCGCCTGGACGCGCTCGTCCTCGAATGTTGCCGTCAACGCGTCGACGTAGCTCCAAGTGAGGAGCTTCTCCAGTACCTCCTCCTGGCGAGTGCCTCGAACGTCGCTCATCAGGTCGGCGATCGTCGGAGGATCGGAAAGGAAGTACGGCGCCATGATTCCGGCGGCGTCGTCCCAGAAGGCGCGCCACTGGAAGTAGTTCCTCGAGTCCTTCTCTGAGAACTGAGCGATCTGGTTTGCCACGTCGAATTCGCTGCTGATGCCGGGGCCGCCCATGTACGTCCCGTCCAGAAACGGATGGATGCCCTGCAGGCCGCCCATCGGCTGCTTGATGAGCTCGAATCCGTGGCCCTTGAGGTCCAGGTCGTCTACAACCTTGCCCTGGAGCATGTAGGCAACGTACGAGCACATTGGGCCGAGGAATCCCGGCGCGAACTCGTCCGTCGTTACCGCGCCGCCCAGCTTGTCCAGGCGCTCGAGCACCAGTACCGACAGCCCCTCTCTCGCGAGGTACCCGGCCGTGACGAGGCCGTTGTGTCCGGCCCCGATTACGATGGCGTCGTAGTTGTCATTGGTCATTGGCGGGACTCTCCAGTTGGTTCCAGTGCATTTTGCGGGGCAACTACCATGTCAAAATCCATACAAAAAGGGCCACCAGGAATATCCCACTCAAGACGTTCGCTAGCCAGCCGTGACCGACTTGCAACCTAATCCCGCACTGCGGGCATGTTGTCAGACCCTTACGCATCACGGCGCTGCAGGAATCTTGGGGGCAACACTGCGCCTCGCGTACCTTCTGTTTCCCTCTACTTTTCTCGAACTCTGCCCACGTTTGCTTACTGTTCATTGGGTTAACCGCCTTCAGTTACACCGCGAAATGCAACAGAACCCTCCGGAGGGCTATTTGATTGATCTCCGCTTACGTTATCAGGGCCGCCGCACTAGAACCGGAAAGATAGTCAAGAGATATCTGTTTGATGGTCAAATTGAGAACTGAAGGCCCAATTTGCTCCAATCATCCTCCCAAGTCCGTAGATCTTCGTCTCTGAACGCGTGATGTTGAGAATCATGATTCTTCCCAGGCCGCTGGCCGCCGTTCTTGAGCAAGTAATCTAGGTGCAACTCTCTAACCAGTCGACAACGAACAATTTCATCGGGGACAACCCAATAGCGCTGACCGCCGGCTTTCAAGAGCGAAACGAAGACCCAATAGTGGTTGGCCTTTCCAGCGATTTCTTCTTCCAGTAGCGGAGTGCAGTCACTTCTACACTTGCCTCTCTTTCGGCATCCCTTGGGGGTGATCTTGGCCCAACCGTGTTTCAGGCCGACCTGCCAGTTGCCACCTTCACGCTTCGTCTTGACCTGAATGTAAGCGACGTGGTCTCTGCCTTCATCGGTAGCAACAATGTCTATTCCTTGGACATTGCCCGAGAACGGCGCGGCCAACGCTCCACGACGATTGAGTTCTGCTGCTACGTAGTGCTCGCCTGCGCGCCCTATCCCAGCTGTCGATTCAGCCATGACCTAAGCTGGCTAGCAGTTATCGAAGCGCGTAGTCACGAACTCCTTGATCTTGCCGGTCTCAAGGTTGAACGCGCTGCGCTGGAGGCCCCGCAGGTCATGTCCGTAAACGTGGATCTCCACCGTGGGCACGTCGGTCGGATTGTCCATCTGGTGAATCTCGTCTACGTCCGGCACTAGCAGCGAAATCTCGCCTGGCTTGGACACGACCACGCGGTCCCTTTCGAGCACCGCGTAGTCTTCGCGATCCCTGTCGTCCACGCGGCGGAAGCGCGTCTCCGTGATAGCGTTGCCCATCACGCCGATCATGCCCCACGTCCTGTGGTCATGCGGCCCGGTGTGGTCGCCCGGCCCCCACACGACGGCGCTGACCAGCAGTCCGTTGTCTTCGCCGTAGTGAAGCAGGTATGAGCCGTGATTCTTGCCCCGCCGTTGCATCGCGGGCAGCCGGTACTCTTCGGGGATGGCATCCGGGTTGTTGATCAGCCGCTCCAGGTAAGAAGAGCCCTTGTCGAACAGTTTCTCCTGGTCCGGCTGCGAGTCGATCAACTCCGACATGTCGCCGACGAATTCCTGAATTCCGTACTTGCTCATCATGAGGCGCCTCCTGTGTAGCCTCCCGTCCGGTAGGCTCTGGAAAGCAAGCGCCGCCTGCGGACGTTTGGGGCTGAAGTCAACTTGTATCCTACTTGCGTCAAAGCTAGGCCGTCAATCTGCTGACTATCCGGCCCGGCGCCCGAAACGGCTTTGGTGTGAGCCACGTTGACATACGGAATACGCGTGAGTAACGTCATGCTTTGGAACGCAGCGTCGAGACGTCATTCAAAGGAGAGGACCTCATGGAGTATCAGATATGGCTGAACGGCGATTACGTGCCCAGAAGCGAGGCGAAGATCAGCATGATGGACCGTGGGTTTCGCCTCGGAGACGTTGTATTCGACACTTCCAGGACGTTCAACGGACAGATCTACCGTCTGGACGACCATATCGACAGGCTGTACAGATCGCTGAAGTACCTTCGCATCGACCCCGGGATGACGAAGGCTGAGATGGCGTCGGTAACGCAGCAGGTGGTGGAGAAGAACGAGCCCGCCCGCCGCCCGGGCGACGACTACATGATCACGCAGATCGTGACCCGCGGCTCGTTCCGTTCCGGTTCGGATGAGATGTCGGCCACAGTCTCGGTGTGGATCGATCCGATCGCCTTCGAGACATACTCGCCGCTCTATCGCGAAGGCGCGCACGTTGTAATTCCCAAGGCGCGCGCCTACTCGCCCATGCAGGTGGACCCGAAGATCAAGCACTTTAACCGGCTCAACTTCGTTCTTGGCGAGTTGGAAGCGAAGGACATCGACCCCGATGCCTTTCCTCTGCTGCTGGACATGGACGGCAACGTGAGCGAGAGCTCCGGCGCGAACTTCTGCATCGTCTCGGACGGAGTGCTGATCACGCCTGGCGACGACGCCACACTGCAGGGCGTCTCCCAAGCCACGCTGCTGGAGCTGGCGGAGCAGCTGGAAATCCCCACCTCAGTGGAGCAGATTCAGCCCTACGACGTGTACAACGCCGACGAGGCGCTGCTGTGCACGACGCCGTACTGCCTCCTGCCGGTCGGCCGTGCCGATAACCGCCGCATTGGCGACGAAGTGCCGGGCCCGGTGACGCGTCGACTGCTGGCGGCCTGGAGTGAAATCGTGGGCCTGGACATAGTCGACCAGGCCGACAGCATGGCAGCCGCCTCGGCGTAACTTCAATCGCGCGGTCTGCTCGCATTAGGGAGCCTTGGGGCGCTAGAGACTTTGAGTGAACGCCCATCTGCTCTGAGTGAGCATCTGAATTTGCCAGGATGAACGACCGTCTTTCGTAGGACAATCAGCGCAGGTGCGCATACATACGCGGGTCATGTCGGACCCATTCGCTCTCGTCCCGTTCAGAGTTGGCATCGGCAAGGGTCTGATCTTTCCAGATGACGGAATGAGCCCACGTCTTTGAACGGCTCCGCCGCCGTTGTTAGACTACCCTGCCGATCAATCGCCGGCGCAAAGCACGCAGACCGGCTTAACAGGATGACTTGCAGTGCCCGGAAGCCCAACCCACGCGCTCAGCATAGACATCGGCGGGACGTTCACCGACTTCTCGCTGCTTGACCTGTCCACGGGCGAGGTCAGCGTCCACAAGGTGCTGACCAACCCCGACGCCCCGCAGCAGGCGCTGATGGAGGGCGCGGTGGAGGCGCTGGAGGCCGCGGGGACTTCGTTCGACGCACTCTCGGTCATCGTGCACAGCACCACGCTGACCACCAACTCGATCATCCAGCGGCGCGGGGCCAGGACGGCGCTGATTACGACCGAGGGCTTCCGCGACATCCTCGAGATGGGCCGTGAGCAGATGTACGACATGTACGACCTCCACGCCCAGATGCCGGAGCCGCTCGTGCCGCGCCGCCTCAGGCGGGGAGTGAGCGAGCGCATCACACGAGACGGCGAGGTCATCCGGCCGCTTGACGAGAGCGAGGCTATGAGCGTGGTTGACGGCCTCGTGGCGGAGGGCGTGACCGCGCTCGCCGTGTCGTTCATTCACGCTTACAAGAACGCCGGCCACGAGCGCAGGCTGCAGGCGCTGGCAGCCGCACGGCACCCCGACCTTGCCATCTCAGTCTCCTCAGAGGTCGCGCCCGTCATCAACGAGTACGAGCGGACCTCCACAACCGTGGCAGACGCGTACATGAAACCTGCGGTGTCGACGTATCTCAGGGGCGTTGAGTCCGGCCTCGCGGAGCAGGGGTATGCTGGACGGCTGCTCGTCATGCTTTCCGAGGGTGGCGTCATGGACAGCGGCTGGGCCCGGCGGCACCCTGTACGCCTGCTGGAGTCGGGACCTGCGGCGGGCGCTCTCGCCGCCAGCTTCTACGGCAAGCTGCTGGGCAAGCTGGACCTCGTCTCCCTCGACATGGGGGGCACCACAGCCAAGACCTGCGTCATCGAAAACGGGCAGGCGGCGGTCACGAACTTCATGGAGGTGGACAGAGTACAGCGGTTCAGAAAAGGCAGCGGACTGCCGATCATCGCTCCCGTGCTGGACCTGATCGAGATAGGGGCGGGCGGAGGCAGCATCGCCTGGATCGACAACCTGGGCCTGCTCAAGGTCGGCCCTCACAGCGCGGGCGCCGATCCGGGTCCGGCCTGTTATGCGCAGGGCGGCAAGGAGCCCACAGTAACCGACGCAGATCTGCTGCTGGGGTATCTCGATCCCGAGTACTTCCTGGGCGGCAGGATGCGCCTCGACCGGGAGGCTGCCCGCACTGCTGTCTCCGATCTGGCGGAACGAGCCGGCCTGACGCCGGTCGAAGCGGCCTGGGGGATCAGCCGCGTCGTGGCGGAGAACATGGCCTCGGCCGCGCGCATCCACATCATCGAGAGGAACAAGGACCCGCGCAACTACGCGCTGATGGCCTTCGGCGGCGCGGGCCCGGTGCACGCCTGCGAGGTCGCGCGCAGGCTAGGCGTGCGCGAGGTGATCGCGCCGCTCGGCGCGGGCGTCACGTCGGCCGTCGGCTGCCTCACCGTGCCGCTTTCCTTCGAGGGCGTGCGCTCTCTGCCGGGGCTGCTCTCGGACGCTGACTGGGGGACGGTCAACTTGGTGTTCGCGGAGATGGAGGAGCAGGGCCGCGCCATGCTCACCGCCGCCGGAGTCGCTGCTGAGGCGGTTGAGTTGACTAGGACGGCGGACCTGCGACTCGCCGGCCAGATACATGAGGTGCAGACGCCGGTCCCTGACGGCGCCCTGGACGCGGCATCGGTCGACAGGATTGCGGCAGACTTCGGCGATGTCTACAGGGAGCTGTACGGGCGTCGCAGCCTGGACATCCCGATCGAAGTGCAGAACTGGCGTCTGCAGGCAAGAGGTCCGGATCCGACCGTGAAGCTTCGCCGCCGTGCCCCATCGCCTGACGTGGACGCCTCCAAGGCGCTTCGCGGCAGCCGCAGCGCGTACTTCGAGGCGGCGAACGGCTTCGTGGACTGCCCCGTCTACGACCGCTATCAGCTCGAGCCCGGCTCTGTGGTCGAAGGCCCTGCCATCGTCGAGGAGCGCGAGTCCACCGCCGTCCTGGGCCCCGGAGACCGAGGCCGAATAGACGAGTGGCTGAACCTGACAATCGGATTGGGAGACGTTCATGGATGAGTTCGATCCCGTAGACCTGGAGATCATGTGGAGCCGTGTGGTCAACGTGGCCGAGGAGATGTGGACCACGGTGCTCAGGACCGCCGTCTCCACGATCATCGCGTCCGCGAACGACTTCGGCTGCGAAATACTCGACGCCGAGGGCCGCTCGATCGCGCACGCCTACAGGAGCATGCCGGTATTCAACCTCACCATGCCCAACGTCACTAAGAGAATACTGGAGCAGTACCCGGCCGAGTCACTCAAGCCGGGCGACGTGTTCATAACGAACGACCCCTGGCTGTGCGCAGGGCACCTGCCGGACACGGCAATAGTCTCGCCCATCTTCCACCAGGGCCGGTTCGTCGGCTTCGCGGGCAGCATCGCCAACGTGTCGGACATCGGCGGCACGCTCGACCAGAAGCGCGTGCGGGAGTCGTACGAAGAGGGCCTGTTTATTCCCATCTGCAAGCTCTACGACGCGTACGAACCCAACGAGTTGGTCTTCGACCTGTTCCGCTGGAACGTACGCGCCGCCGAAATGGTGCTCATCGACATCGAAGCCCAGGTGGCGGCCAACGAGGTCGGTATGCGCAGAATCGTAGACTTCCTCGACGAGTACCGGCTGGAGGACCTCGCCGGACTGTCCGCCGCCATCCGCGGCCGCTCCGAGGCCGCGATGCGCCGCGCCATCTCCGCGCTGCCCGACGGCACTTACGCCAACCAGGTGGAGACGGACGGCCTGATGACCCCGCTCAAGATCGCGGTGGAGATCACCGTCAGCGGCGATGAGATGACGTTCGACTATGCCGGCTCCTCGCCGCAGGTGGACCAGGGCGGCCTTAACTGCACGCTGATCTACACGATCGGCCACACTACGTATCCCATGGCCTGCCTGCTGACGCCTGACGTGCCTGTGAACGAGGGTTGCTTCGCCCCTATCACCGTGAAGGCGCCGGAGGCGTCCGTCGTGAACTGCGAGTTCCCGGCTTCCGTCGGCGCGCGAGTTAACACCGGCTGGTACCTGCACGGCGCAATCTTCGGCGCGCTCGCCGAGGCCGTGCCGGAGGGCATACAGGCTGGCAACGGGCTGATGTCGTCCGTCCAGGCGTACGGCTCCGAGGCGGGCGGCCGCGTGTTCAACGCCCACCTGTTCATCGGCGGAGGCCGCGGGGCCACAAGCACGGGCGACGGCATGGGCCAGAACATGTTCCCGAGCAGCGCCTCGAACGTGCCCGTGGAGGTCTTCGAGGTCCGTAGTCCGTCCCTCATCAGGTCCAAGGAGTTCGTGACCGACTCGGGCGGCGCAGGTAGGTTCCGTGGCGCACCCGGCCAGCGACTCGAAATCGGGAAGCTGCCCGGCCACGAGCCGCCTCTGGACGTGTTCTTCTACCCAAAGAGGCTCCGATACGCCGCCGAGGGCGTGTTCGGAGGCGAAAGCGGCAACCGCACCATCGTCGAAGTTGACGGCCGCGACGTGAGCTTCGAGCCGGAGGCCATGGCGAGGGGATTCGCCACGGTCCAGCAGGCCGACGGCGCGCTGGCCCTCACGTGGCCAGGCGGCGGCGGGTACGGCGACCCGCGCGCCCGCGACCGCGAGGCCGTCCGCCGCGATGTCGAAGACGGCCTCGTCTCCCGGGAAAGCGCACGCGAACTCTACGGATTGGATGTGTAGCGTAAGGTCTGGTTATCTACGGTTCTGAGGTATCAGGACAAAGCCGCATGTGTGCGTTGGGCAGAGACATTTTGCGGCTGGAAGTGACCTATTGCCTTCCGTCAGACTGTCGTGACTTCCACTGTTAGGCTGCGGCCAACTGCACGGAGGGCCTTCTGAACTTGGCTTATGTGGGAGCGGTGGTCCGGGTTGGCCAACTTCCTAACAGCCGACTCGCTGAGTCCCAGCCGGTTGGCGAGTTCTACCTTGGTGATTCGCTCTGCCCGCATGGCGGCGTATAGGGCGAGCTTGGCAGCTACAACTGTTGGTACAGGAACCAGCACCTCTTCCCGAACCGGCCTGCTGGGAACGGGTATGTCCCACTTCTCGTGAACGTAACCAGCCAGGGCAGTTGCGAGGGCGTCCTCTGCCATTCTTAGCGCCTCATCAAGATCTCGGCCGCCTGTAATCGCCTCCGGCACGTCAGGAAAGGTAGCCACCAGTCCGCCGTCGTCGTCAGGCTTGAGCTGGCACGGATAGGAGAAGATCACTGCTCAGAACTCCCTTCGGGCAATGTTTAACTGGCGAAGCATTGCGGCCAGGACCCCTCGGCCCAACTCGCCCCTCTGCACGGTTGCAAATCGCTCGCCAACGTATACTCTGCCGTGACTGCCTTTGCCGTGAGACGGGTCGAAGCGGAACTGCAGCCCTGACCTCCGCGCGTATCTTCGCGCTCGCCTAATGAACTCACGACTGGTCACAACGCCATTATCGCACCTTTAGGTGCGATTGCCAACACTCCCATTGACAGCGGAGCCATGGAGACTGAACAGCCAATTGAGGACCGCCAAGTGCCACGTGAAGACTTGAGGGAAACTAACATGCCCGACATCAAGCGCGAAAGACCGAGAATGCAGCTACTCGCGACAGAATCACAGACGTCACAAGCCTTGCGCCGCCGCATTCATCTAGAAGGGTATACTTCCGCCAACTCGCAGGAGGTTAAGCGAACAAATGCAGAAGCTGACCGCTGCCCAAATGGACGAGTACGTCCGAAACAGCTACATCACTGTCCAGACTGAACTCCCAGACGAGTTTCACACGGACCTCCTGGAAAAGACCCATGAGGTGTTCGAAAAGGAAGGCAACCCGGGCAACAACCTCTTGCCGCGTCTTCCCGGGATCGGCAAGGTCCTGTCCGACCCTGTGGTGTCCGGCGCCCTCGCCAGCGTCCTGGGCGACGACTACTTCGTCGAACCGCACAGGCACTGCCACTACAGGCCCCCGGGAGGCGATGACCAAACACTGCACAAAGACTCGTTCAGGCGCCTGCGCCACCGCACCCGCCAGGTAGTCGCGTTCTACTACCCGCAGGACACCACGGCCGATATGGGGCCCACGTCAGTGGTGCCTGGAAGCCATTACTACAACTCGAGCACGGCTGCCTTGGAGGAAAGCGAGGAAGTGCTGGTTACCGTGAAGGCAGGCACGATGGTCATTGCCCACTACGATATCTGGCACCGCGGCACCGGCAACCGGAGCAACAAGCATCGGTACATGATGAAGTTCCTTGTGGCGCGCATGTCGGAGCCGGAAGCGTTGCATTCGAACGGCGGAGGCGCGGTCTATGGCGATGGCCGCGGCGACACCATGCTTCGCCGGACGTTCAACTGGCACTCGGGTGCGGCAGACGTAACTGGACATGGCGCAAATGGGCAGTCGATAGACCAGCTCGCCGAAACTGTGGCCAGCGGCTCCGAGCGAGACGCCCTTGACGCCGCGTACAGGCTCGCCGACATAGGGGAGCATGCCGTCCCTGCCTTGGCCGAGTTGCTGGGGCACGAATCGGGACTTGACCATTGGGAACTGCGCAGGACCAACGCGCATGGTGAAGGTCTGAACTCCCCGGCTGCCAACGCCGCATACGGACTCAGCGCGGCCGGCAAGTCGGCTGTGCCTGCCCTGATAGAACGCACCCGAGACCCGCGGTGGTGGGTGAGGACGTTCGCCGCGGAGACGCTCGGCGACATAGGCCCCGCCGCTTCAGAGGCTGTTCCCGCTCTCGTGGAACTTGCGTCCGACGAGGACGCGACTGTGAGGAGCGAGGCCATTAATGCCCTCGGCCTGGCGGGTCAGCGGGGAATGGACGCAGTGCCGGCCCTCAGCAGTGCGCTCTCGGACGATGAGTCGCTTGCAAGGAACGCGGCGTCGCTGTCGCTTGCTCGGACCGGCGCCCGTGCCGAGGCCGCGACCCCCGCGCTCATAGCCGCCCTGGAGGACGAAGACCGCTACGTTCGCGGCAACGCCGTCCACGCCCTGTACCGGATAGACACGCCCGATTCCCGGGACGCGCTGCTGCGCCACCTCATGGCAGCCCGCTGGTGCCACTCGACCACGGAGGACAGCCTGTTCTAGGCGCGCTCACATAGCTCATGCCAGAGCGCCGTTCTAAGCATGAACTGTCCTGGCTCAGATGGGAGGTAAGAAATGGCCCGACCCGACGTAATGACCAGGCTGGCCGGCGGCGAGCGTCTGCTCATGGACGGTGCGATGGGGTCCGAACTCCATCGTCGCGGCGTCGAGGTCGCCAAGGGCAGTGCCTCAGGAAACCCCGGCCCGTGGTCCGCGAATGCCAACATAGACGGGCCGGACAAAGTGCGGGAGGTCCACGAGGACTACCTCCGCGAGGGTGCCGATATCAACCTTTCAAACAACTTCTGGACAAGCCGTCCAAGGCTTGAGAAAGTTGGTCAGGAAGGCAACTGGGAGGCGATCACTCGAAGTGCCGCTGATATCGCCGTGAAAGCCAGGGACGCCGTCAATCCAGACGCATACGTCGCGGGAGCCATCGCGCCGCCCGGGACGGGTGACCCTGAGCGCGAGTACGCAGAGTTCGTGGATCAGTCCCGCGTACTGGCCAATGCAGGCGTCGACATCATTCTGCCCGAGTTCTGCCTGTCTATACAGGACTGCGTCACAGCTGTGGACGCATGCCGCACGTCCGGCCTGCCCGTTTGGCTCGGATTCGCCCCCAAGATGGAAGGGGGGATGATGTGGGGCGGTGAGACCGTTGAGCAGCTTGTGGCGGCCCTCGAAGGCAGGAGGGTCGACGTAATGTTCGCCATGTGCGCGCCCCCGGAGCACGTCTCAGACGCTTTGCGTCAGTTGCGCCCAATCTGGGATGGCCCCATTGGTGGGTACTCCACCATCAACTATGGGCACGCGACTCATTACGGACCCTGGACCACCTATGAGACCGACAGGAACTACGACATCCAACAGTACGTGGAGTTCGCCAGGGAGTGGCTGGACATCGGCGCGCAGATCGTCGGGGGATGCTGCGCCACCGATCCCGAATACATTGCCGCGCTGCGCCCCGTGGTTAAGGGAAGTTGACGTAAGCTCTGTGAGTCCTGCCGGCGGACCTGTGCCGCTGGCAGGCCGACGCTGCAGCTGTTTACGCTCATGGACTGCATTCTTGATCGTCGCCGGCTACTTCTTGCAACCTGACTGTGTGGCAATGGACAGCTGGACTCCCGGAACGCACTGCTGCGCCACGTGATGCCGGCCCGCTGGTGCCACTCCACAACGGAGGACAGCTTGTTCTTAGGGCGCAAAGGGTACGTTCGGGGCGCGAAAGAAACGCCTTCATCTGATCTGCCATGCTGGCTTTGGAAAGCGTGACGCAGGAAACAACGCCTCGCGAGACTGCCCTTACGCGAAGATCTCCCTGACCGGCATCTTCCAGCCGGGAACCACGTCCTCGACGGCCAGCGTGTCCGCCTCCGTGAGCACGGTAGCGTCGGCGACAGAGCGATGCACTTTAACCGTGCGCCTCTGCGGGTCAACTACCACCACCGCCCGCGTACCGGCATCAAGCCAGTCTGCGACTTTCTCTTCCACTTCCGAGTAAGTGTCGCTGGGCGAGATTACCTCAACTGCGAGATCGGGCGCGCCTGGGAAAAACCCGGGAGACTCGCCTGTCGGCATAACTCTTTCGCGACGTACGAATGCCGTATCCGGTACGCGAACATGGTTAGGAGACAGTCTGAATCCCGTCTCGGCGATGAACATCCTTCCAAGGTTGTTTGCCCTGGCATGGGTGCTGAGCGAGAACGACACGTTCTCCGCGTACGCCCCATGATCAGTCCCGGATGGCGGTATCTTTCGCAGCTCCCCTCTCACGAGCTCGTATCGGAAGCCGTCATCCGGCATTTCGAGCAGTTCATCCGCTGTTACGAGTTGCTTTGGGGTGGCCATAACCGGCCCCCTTTCAGCAGTGCCGCCAGAAACAGTCCTGGCCGCGCTGTTCCGGCGCGGCCAGGTAGTTCTAACTCCCCAACTATACCGCGATGCGCTCCAGGTCCCGCAGGATCGCGTGCGCCGAGTTGTGGCCCGGCGCAGCCGTCACTTCGCCGCCGGGGTGTGTGCCGGCCCCGCACATGTAGAAGTTTCGGATGGATGTCCTGTAAGCGAACCTGTTCGCCAGCATCTGCGACGGGATCATGTCCCCGTGCCTGATGTTGCCGTCGGTGATGCCCACGCGCGTCTCGATGTCGATCGGCGCCTGCACCGACCAGTCGATCAGGCTGTCGCGGAAGTTCGGCGCGTACTCGGTGATCACGTCGATGATCTGCTCTCCCACAGCGTCGCGCCGCGTCTCCCACGGCTGGTCGACCGGCTCTGCCGGGTAGTACAGGATCCAGTTCGACATCACAACGCCGCCGCGCGGAGCAAGGTTCGGGTCCACAAATGAGGGCATCTGGATGTGCATCAGCGGGCAGTCCGTGACACGCCCC
Organism: Dehalococcoidia bacterium; assembly: GCA_965116985.1. Lineage (GTDB taxonomy): Bacteria > Chloroflexota > Dehalococcoidia > Lucifugimonadales. The sequence goes on from OZ220745.1 coordinate 2,883,694, forward strand.
GCGATCGCGTCGTCCCAGCTCTCCTGGAAGTACTCGACGGACGGGCCTATGCTCACGTTCACGATCTGGTCGCGGTCGTAGTTATCGCCCAGGTAGCGCGTCAGGTCCAGCGGCTCGCTGAACGCGGCCAGGAACTTGACGCAGTTGGCGTTCGTCTTCCACCGCTTGATCTTCGACTTCGTCGCCTCGTCCACGAACTGCGAGTCCACGAGCGTGCTGTACGTGCGCTTCGGGTCCGCGTTGGAGACCACGATGAAGCTGCGGATCTCCTCGCCGCTCGCCAGCCTCACGCCCTTGGCCTCGCCGCCCTCGATGATCACCTCCTGCACCGGCGCCCTCGTCCTGATCTCGGCGCCCAGGTCGCGCACCGACGCGCCGAGCGCCTGCGTGATCGCGCCCATGCTGCCGCGCGGAATGCCCTTGTCCTCGGCCCTGCTGAACTGGCTCGTGGAGAAGTACGCGTTGCTCATGATGCTGCCGGGAGCGGACGGGTCCGCCTCGGGAATCCCCAGAGAGGAGGCGCGAACGTGCGGGTGCTCGAAGTGGTCGTCCAGCAGGTCCATGATGCTCCACGTGAGCATCTTCTCAAGGATCTCCTCCTGCCTTGTGCCCTTGACGCTCTCGATCAGCTCAGTGACCGTGGGAGGCTCGTCCAGGAATGTCTTGTGCAGGATTCCCGCCGCCTGCTCCCAGAACGACTGCCACTCGAAGTAGTTGCGCGCGTCGTTCTCCGAGAACTGCCGGATCTGCTCGGCCGCGTCCAGCGGGCTCTTGATGTGTGGCCCGCCCGTGAACGTCCCGTCGGGAAACGGATGGATGCCGCTCATCGAGGCTGCGCCGGCGCCGGGCTTGTTCGGCCCCTTCAGCACATCCAGCCCGTGCTCTCGCAGCTTGAGATCGTCGATCACCTTACCCTGGAGCATGTACTGGATGTACGAGCACATCGGCCCGTTGTAGCCCTGCGTGAACTCGTCGGTCGTCGCTGCGCCGCCGATCTTGTCCAGCCGCTCCAGCACCAGCACGGAGAGGCCGTCCTTCGCGAGATATCCCGCCGTGGTGAGGCCGTTGTGCCCCGCGCCGATTACTATGGCGTCGTACTGATTGTCTGCCATGCCGTTTGCCCCCTCGTTTCCTGTATGAGCGTCGGCTGTTGCCGAGCGCAATTTGACTGCTTCTAGCGCGATTATATGTACGCGCACGAGGCAGGGTCAATTTCAACCGGCTTTGGCGCGGCGTTCCTTCGGGCTAATCGGTTCCCGTGACCGCGAGAATCGCCGCCCAAGTTGGTGTACCCTATGAACGTCCGCACTGCGTGGCTTGGCTCACCAGCCTTCCGCGAGAGGCAGGAATCCACCGACCGGAGGCAGCAATGGCACAGGTTGACGGCGCTGAGGTAGTAATCGTTGGAGCCGGCGTTACGGGACTGGCCTCGGCCTGGTTCCTCGCCAGGTCGGGCGTAGATGTGATCGTGATCGAGAAGGGCGTCATCGGGTACGAGGCGTCCAGCCGCAACGGCGGCATCTGCGCTTACCATCGCGGCGTAGAGCCGAAGGGCCTGATGGGCTACGAGGAGACCAAGCTCTGGCACACGCTCGAGGAGGAGCTCGGCTATCCGCTCGAATTCGTGAGGGGCAACATCGGCGTCGCGCTCGACGAAGAGGACTTCGAGTTGGTGAAGCGCGGAGTCGAGCGGACCAACAACCTCGGCTGGCGCACCGAGGTCATGGACGCCGACACGATCAAGAAGCACATGCCGATCGTCAGCCCCACCGTCGCAGGCGGCCGATACGACCCCGACTCCGGCCACGCCAACCCGCAGCGCACGGTGCAGGCGTACGCGTGGGCCGCGCAGGACCACGGCGCGCGCATCTACCAGCACACCACCGTCACCGGCTTCAACGTGCAGGGAGACAAGGTCATCTCCGTGGAGACGGACAAGGGCGAGTTCGGCTGCAGCTTCGTGGTCAACTCCGCCGGGCCGCAGGTGGGCGTGCTTACGGATATGGTCGGCGGCTTCATCCCGCTTGCGCAGGGCAGGGTGGAGATCATCGTCACCGTGCCCATGGAGCGCATGTGGCGCGGCGCCGTCAGCGGCAACGGGCTGTACGGCCGGCAGACGGAGCGCGGCAACCTGGCATACGGCGGCGGCAACCAGGAGTGGGTCGAGGTCGAGAACGCCACCCCGGAGAAGCCCAACACGCCGCTCATCAGGAACGTCGGACGCAGGCTTATGGAGCTCTTCTCCGGCGCGCAGGACATCCCGGTTCTGCGTAGCTGGTGCTGCGTCGTCGAGTGGACGCCAGACGGCAACCCCGTCATAGACACCCTCGGCGATCCGAGCAACTTCGTGATCGCCACCGCGTCGGGCGACGGCTTCGGCCTGTCGCCGGCCCACGGCAAGGCCGTCAGCGACCTCGTGATGCACGGCGAGTCGACGCTCCCGCTCGAAGGTTACAGCCTCGGCAGGTTTGCCGGAGTCGGCCGCGACTGGCGCGAAGAGTACGAGTGGGTCGCAGGCACCGGCCAGGGCGGCGAATACGGCTCAGGCCAGGGTTCGGCGTACTAGGCGGCAGCGGGCTCTCTAACAGCGCGTCCGGATACTTTCTCGCGACTAAGCCTTGTTCCGTTCGGCTTCGCCACGGCCAATTGCCCGGGAAGTATATTGATCTCCTGAGGTCTCAGGTCACCATGGCGCACTCTCGAAGAAGCCCACTCCGACAGTTGGCCGCAGATGCTTAAGGTCGGCACTCAGGCGCCGGACTTCACGCTCGCCCTCGGCTCAGGTGAGCGGTTCACCCTTTCGGAACACAAAGGCCGAATTGTCGTGCTCTTCTTCTTCCCACGGGCCTTCACGCACGGCTGCACTGCCGAGGTCAAGGACTTCAGCGATCACCTCCATGAGTTCAGGGATGGTGACGCCGAGGTCATCGGCATAAGCGGCGACTCGATTGACAGAATGAAGAGGTTCGGCGAAGCGACGGGCACGCAGTTTGGGCTTGGAAGCGACGAGTCGGCTGAAGTCAGACGCCTCTATGATGTCCAACGCAGGTTCGGACTCGGAACTTCCCGGATCACGTACGTGATAGACCGCAGCGGAACGATCCGTGGCGTCTTCCACGATGAGATCAGGATGGCGACTCACGTCAGAAACGCCCTCCAAACGCTGGAGGAACTCAGTTAGGTCCGAACATACCTCAGGCCGCTTAAACGTGGCAGACGCTGCCCCACGAATCGAGTCTATAATGCGGTTCCAGTGAAAGAGACGTAACGACCGTCCCCCGCATGAAAATAGTCCTCGCCCCTGACTCCTACAAAGGCAGCCTCTCCGCGCGCGCGGTCGCCGAGGCGATGCGTGGCGGTGTGCTGCGGGTCGGTGATGCCAAAGATGCGGCTATGTACTTCGGTGAGACAAGATGGCTATGGCTCGTACAACCCTAGTAATTCGACTTTTACTGTTTTTGCATTTCATCTACATGGCACTTTGGCTACCGGTCAGACAGATACTGTCCGGGTCACAAGAGGTAGTTGCGGAGGTTTGGTACTGTTCAAACTGCCGAATCAACTTCGACGTGACGTGTATAGCTAGCGACTGGCTATGCCCGATATGCTGGGATCACTCAAATTCCCCACATGGCCTGATGATCGGGGAGTATGAACTTGCCCAGCGTACATTTAGTGGGAATGGGATGCCTGTCGGATCGAGGATGTACATGGCCCTGGGCCGCAGCAACCTTCTCGGCATTGCCTTGACGCTTTCAGATCCGACAATCAACGCGACTAGTTTCGCCCGGCTAATGGGAGCGATGCATCCGGAGCCCGCGTGGCTTGAGTTTGTTGGAGAACACCCCATGGCTCGCGTGATTCCTATTGGTGAAGTGATTCCCGACGAAGAAGGTAGTTTGGGAAATTGACGCGGGCGCGGAACTGCAATGCTAACCAGTCACCATTCACCACCCCACAACAATCCCCCCATGAAAATCGTCCTCGCCCCCGACTCCTACAAAGGTAGCCTGTCCGCCCGCGCCGTCGCTGAGGCGATGCGCGACGGCGTACTCCGCGTCGTGTCGGACGCCGACACCGTGCTCGTGCCCGTCGCGGACGGCGGCGACGGCACGCTGGAGACGCTGGTCGACAGCACCGGCGGGTCGGTGGAGACGGCCACCGTGACCGGGCCGCTCGGCGAGCCGGTCGCGGCCGGATGGGGCGCACTCGGAGATGGCAACACCGCGCTCGTGGAGATGGCCCGCACATCCGGCCTCGCTATGGTGCCGGAAGACAGACGGGACCCTCGCGTCGCGACCACGTACGGCCTCGGCGAGGTGATTCGCGCCGCGCTGGACGCCGGGTACCGCAGCTTCGTCATCGGCATCGGCGGCAGCGCAACCAACGACGCCGGCGCTGGCATGGCGCAGGCGCTCGGAGCCCGGTTGCTCGACGCGCACGGCGCGGACCTGCCGTTCGGGGGCGCTGCCCTCGCGGCGCTGGACAGCATCGACCTCAGCGGCCTGGACCCCCGCATCGGCGAATCGGAGGTCGTCGTCGCCTGCGATGTCTCGAACCCTCTTTGCGGACCGAACGGCGCCTCTGCCGTCTACGGCCCGCAAAAGGGCGCCACGCCAGAGATGGTGGAAGAGCTGGACGCTGCCCTCAGACACTTCGCGGACATCGTAGAGCGAGACGTCGGAGCCTCAGTCAGAGAGGTTCCGGGCGCCGGCGCTGCCGGAGGCCTGGGTGGCGGCCTCATCGCATTCCTGGGAGGCCGGCTTGAACGCGGCGTCGACATCGTTCTCGGCCTACTCAAGCTTGAGGAGCAGTTGGAGGGAGCTGACCTCGTCATCACGGGCGAAGGCTGCATGGACTTCCAGACAGTGTTCGACAAGGCGCCCGTCGGCGTCGCCCGCCGGGCCGCCAAGCTCGGCATCCCCGTCATCGCGATCTCCGGCTCGCACGGCGAAGGCTTCCACGAGGTCCACGACCACGGCATCGCCGCCGCCGCGCCCATTGTCTGCCAGCCCATGACCCTGGAGGAGTCCTCCGACCGCGGCGCCGAGCTCGTCGCCCAGGCCACGGAGGAAGCCATGCGCTTCATGCAGCTGGGCGCGAGGGTGTTCAGGGGATCCGACTAAGGTGTCTCGAAGGCAGGGTCCCCATGAGTTGTCATTTCGAGCGAAGCCGAGAAATCTAGGACCTTCCTTCCCGAGTCAATGCGCTGAAGTGGCCTGCTAAGCTCGGGTTGAATGCCAACTAGCCATCCCACGCTCGTACTCATCTCCGGCGCTCCCGCTACCGGCAAGACCACATTGGTACAGCGCCTGACCCCAGAACTGCCGCTGACCGTCATCGAAAAGGATGCCATCAAGGAGTGCCTCTTCGACACCATTGGAGAGGGCGGCCGCGACTGGTCGAAGGACCTTGGCGCGGCATCATTTGCGCTCCTGCGCCTGGTTCTCCGGGCGCACCTCAGGGCGGAGCAGTCGATTCTTGTCGAGGCTGCGTTTCAGCCCGAGTACGACAGACCCTGGCTCGACCGGCTTCAGCAACAATACAACTTCCATGTGCTCGAACTGCACTGCCACACCGACGATGAGACGGCGCTTCTTCGCTACACTCGCCGGGAAACTTCAGGCGAGAGGCACAGCGGGCACCGCTCGGGGATGAGTTTGGACGATCACGTTGCCGAACTGCGCTGCCGCTTCCGGACTTACGGTCCACTCACGTCAGGAGACTCGCTGGTCCGCATCGATACAACGGACTTCGCGGCAATCGACTACCCCGCCATCGTGGCAGTGGTCATGAACTCGCTCGCTAAACGCCCTTCGAAATGAGCAATGCATCCCGATCATGCTAGGCTCGGCTTCCACGCTGGCATGTCAAGAGAGGCTAGCTGGCAGCAGAATCTCAGCCATCTGCACTTATAATCTCTTGCGCAGCGCCACTGTCGTTACACCTGCACCCTCCGTTAATCCAAACACACACTCTCCCACCTGTCATTCCGAGCGAAGCCGAGGAATCTAAGACTTTCCTCACCCAGACCGGGCTCGAATTCCCGTGAAACCGCCCGAGATACCAGTCCAAGCGTCGCCATTTTCGTGCGAAACACACCCTTGACATAGGGGAACACTCGTACTATTATTGTTGAATGAACTCAAACACCGGTTCTGCAAATAACCCAGCTTCGCGGCCCGCAAGGCCGTTGCGGGCGCACGGCTCTGGCATTCTGTCAGAGCCCTCTGCATCAGCCAGGGCAATCGAAACTACTGTTGCATTTTCGTTGCACAATGTCTTAAAACTGCTTCAAAAGTGCCTCAAAATCGTCTCAAGACCGTCTCAAATACACTGGGTCCCAGCTACGGAATGAGACAGAATGCAACAAAATGAGACACTTTCGGGGATCGAAGGGGAGGAAGCGGCTCAGGCCAGGTAGTCCAGCACCAACATGTGCACCTCGCCAGGGCCGTGAACGCCGACGGTCACCGTCTGCTCGATGTCAGCCGATCGGCTTGGCCCCGTGATGATCCCCGCATACTTGCTCACCGAGCCGGCCGTGAGGCCTTCGCCAAGCAGCGCGAACAGGTCGTCCAGACTCGGCAGCACCCGGTCCGGCACCACCAGCGCTACGAACACCGGCGGCAGCAGCGACACCAGCCGGCTCACGCCCGCGCCCGGCAGCACGATGCACGAACCCGTCTCGGCGATAGCATAGTCAGCCGCCGCGATGCCCATGCCGGCCTCAAGCGCGGCTTGCCGAAGCGCCTGCCTGCGGCGCTGTCGCTCCTCTTCGGAGCCCGCCTCGCCGAGGGCAATCGTCTCGCATCTTGCGCCTGCGCCGGTGACCGCAGTCTCCACGCCGACGTCTCGCAGCACCGGATGCGCCGAGGTCACGACGTGGCCGCCGGCTACGCCGGCCGCCGCATCCGCGACGTACCCGGCCGCGTCTTCGGGCGATCCGGCACGGCACACGGACCAGCTCGCACCATCAGCCATGCGTGCCAGGAGGTCCAGCATGTCTTCGAGTGTTGCCGATTCAGACCGCGGGTGACGGATGCCCGCGGGCGGCGCATCGGGTGTCACGCGGTCCCGCACGCCAAGTGAGTTGCGTACCGTAGCCAGGAACTCGGCCCGATTGCCGTCCGCACCCGTCATGGCGACTCGCCGGCGTCGTCCGCTTTGCCGAGCCCGTCCCGCCACCGGTCCCTGAAAGACGTCGATGGCAGGGCTGGAAAGTGCCGGTGCTTGGTCCATCCGCTCAGTGGCGGCGGAAGCCAGCGCAGTCGGCCGCCGCGCCGCAGCGGCAGTTGCAAAGCTCGTCCGAGCGTGCTCGCCAGGCGCATCGCGCCCGGCGTCCGTACCGCGACGCTCCAAAGCCGGAAGGCCAGCCTCTCCACTAGGGGCGATCGGGAGGAACGCGACCGCGAGTCCCCCTCCGCGATCTGCTCGCGGAGGTGCAGCAGCATTCGCGGTATGTCGATCCGAACGGGGCACGCCTCACGGCACGCGCCGCACAGGCTGGACGCATACGGCAGGTCGCGCGCCTCGGCAAGGCCGGTCATGGCGGGGGTCAGGATCGAACCGATCGGCCCGCCGTACACCCAGCCGTACGCGTGCCCGCCCACCTTCCTGTACACCGGGCAGGCGTTCAGGCACGCCCCGCACTTCAGGCAGTTCAGCGCCTCCCGAAGCTCCGGGTCAGCCAGCAGATTCGACCTTCCGTTGTCCACAATGACGAGATGGAACTCCTCCGGCCCGTCCTCTTCGTCTTGTTCACGCGGCCCGCTGACAAGCGTCACGTAGCTGCTCAGCGGCCGCTGCCCGGTTGCCGACCTGATGAGGAGCTTGAGGAACATACCGAGATCGGACATCGACGGTATGACCTTCTCCATGCCCACCATCGCGACGTGCACTCGCGGCATGGACGTACACATCCGGCCGTTGCCCTCGTTCGTTACCAGCGCCAGCGTCCCCGTGTCGGCCACCATGAAATTGCCGCCCGTCACGCTCATCTCGGCCCGTGCGAACGCGTCCCGCAGCCGCTCCCGCGCCTCGGCCATGAGCCCTTCCCGGTCGCGGTCCTTCGGAGTGCCGAACCTGTCGTGAAACAGGTCCGCGACCTCCTGCCTCGACTTGTGAATGGCCGGCGCGATGATGTGGAACGGGCTCTCGTCGGCAAGCTGAATGATGTATTCGCCCAGGTCGGTCTCAACGGCCTCGATCCCCGCCTCCTCCAGCCGCGATCCGAGTCCGGTCTCCTCGGACACCATCGACTTGCTCTTAATGACAGTCCGCGCTCCAATCGAGCGGGCAAGGTCGACCACGTAGCGATTGGCGGCTTCAGCGTCTCTGGCGAAGAACACCTTGCCGCCGGCCGCGGTCACGTTGTCCGCCATCTGCTCGAGGTAATGATCGAGATGCCGGATCGCGTGAGTCTTGATATCGCGGCCCCTGTCGCGCATCTCCTCCCAGTCGGGCGTAGCCGCGCCCGCCGACTGGCGCGCCTGGTGGAAGCCGCTGTACAGCCCTCGGAGGTTCTCCTGGATTGGCTCGTTCGCAAGGGCCTCAGCGGAATTGCGCTTGAACTGATGCGCGTTGGGAATCATGGGACCTGCACGACTGCGCGGCTCAGCCGGACATCGAGCGAGCGTCAAGTAGCTCCGCGAGGTGCAGCGCCCGGACCGTCGACCCGCGCTTGCGCAGGCCCCCCTCGATCTGCATCAGACAGCTACTGTCGCACGCCACCACCGCGTCCGCGCCAGTAGCCTCGATGCGGTCGAGCTTGTCGGCGAGCATCGCTCCGGAGACGTCCGCGAACTTGACCGAGAACGTCCCGCCGAACCCGCAGCACTCGTCCGGGTACTCCATTTCGACAAGGTCAATCCCCGGTACGGAGTGAATGAGCTTTCTTGGCTGCGTCCGGGCGCCGAGCTCGCGCCGCAGGTGGCAGCCTTCGTGATACGTGACGCGGAGGTTCTTCTTACTTGAAGGGAGAGGGCTAGGGTGAGGTTGGGCCCGCTGACCAAGCACATCGACAATGAACTGGGAAAACTCGTATGTGCGGCTAGCCATGTCAAGAGCCTCGGCACGCGCTCCAGGATCGCCTGCGAGCAGCTCCGGGTAAAAGACCTTGACCATGGCCGCGCACGACCCCGATGGGGCAACCACGTTTCGGCTTCCACCAAAGGCGTCCAGCGTTCGGCGGGCGGCGTCGGCTGCAAATCCTGTGTAGCCTGCGTTGAACGCGGGCTGGCCGCAACAAGTCTGCGACTCCGGGAAGTCCACGTCCACACCGAGGCTGCGAAGTACTCGGACTGTGCTCTCGCCCACGTCGGGATGGAACTGATCGACAATGCAGGTCACGAACAGAGAAGCAGTAATCGGCTCCGCTCGGGGCGATGGGTTCTCGCTGTGCTGTCGGGGAGTGGGGTCCCCCTCCTCAGAAGGCGAGGCCATGGACGACAAAGCCCACCATCCAGCCAACCACCATGAGTGGCCCGGCTGCGAATCGCATGCCTTCCGTGCTGTGCTCCGGGGGGGATGAGCGCCACAGGTGGTAGACGAAGGCCGCCAGCCCGAACGCCATCAGCCAGACGGATGCCAAGTTGACGCCCAGCCCCAGCCCCACGATGAATCCCGCGGTTCCCCACGTGGCCGGATGCTCGATTATGGAGGCAACAGAGAGGTTCATGAATGCCGTTGAAGGGTACATGCCCGCGCCTGCGCAATGCAATCTTGCCTGATGGGCTGCCCATCAGATGGGCCGACCCGATGAGCATCTGCAACATACCAATGGCTGATACTATAGCCGCCTGATGAACTGTCCTAGGTGCAACCGGACCAACAGGGACTCGAACAGCTTCTGTATCCACTGCGGAGCCCCTCTCACTGCCGCGCCTGGACCGGACGTGGGTGCTGGCGAACAGGAGCAGCCTGCCTCTGACTTGAGCAGGGAACTGTCGCTGCGCGAGTTGAAGGCTGAGGTCGAGCGACTAAGCTCGGCGGTTGTCGAGATCCGCTCTATGCTGACTCGCCAGGGCTTCCAACCCTCGCCTGCGCCTGTCAGTCCGAACATTCCTACAGAGCCTCAGACTGCCCAAGCGACGACTTCGACCGGTACTGTCGAAGCTGAAGCGCCGGCGGTTCAGGCCAGGGATATGCCGTGGGATAAGATCAACGTCGACTGGGAACTGATACTTGGCGGCAACTGGCTTGCCAGGGTCGGCATCGTAGCGGTGATCATCGGAGTCGCATTCTTTCTCAGGCTTGCATTCGACAACAACTGGATTGGCGAAGGCGCGCGCGTGGCTTTAGGTATCGGAGGCGGCCTTGGTCTGCTCGCCCTCGCCGAGTACTTGCGTAATCGCTATCTTGTCTACGCTCAGACTTTGACGGGCGGTGGGATCGCCCTCCTGTACCTTTCGATCTTCGCTGCCTTCTCCCTGTACGGCTTCCTCAACATCTACCTGGCGACAGGGCTGCTGTTCCTGATTAGCGCGACCGCTGCCTTGTCGGCTTTGAGGTACAACGCAGTGGCACTGGCGGTGATCGGCATCATCGGTGCATTCACGGCGCCGTTCGTACTGGGGGCATTTGGAGATCGTCCGGAACCGCTCGAGGTTGGCGGTCTGGCCGGCATTGACACTATGGCGTACGTCGTGGTGGTCGATCTGGCCGTTCTCGCGCTATCCACTGTACGCAACTGGCGCTGGTTCACGCTGCTTGCGCTCGTGGGCTCGCTCGCGTCATTCGGTCTCTGGTACGAAGACTCTGGCGGCGACGTCTCACTGGTTGTTGCGCAGGGGAGTCTCACGGCGATCTTCCTCATATTCGTCGGAGCTACGACGCTGTTCCACGTCATCTGGAGACGCGCTCCGCAGGCCTTTGACCAGAGCCTCATGATCGTCAATGCTGCAGCTTACTTCGCCATCAGCTATGGCCTCCTGTGGGAAGAACTCAGACCGTGGATGGGCACATTCTCCCTCTTGATGGCGCTGTTCTACCTGGGCATTGGGGCGCTGGCGTTCCAAAGGAGCAGGGAGAACTTCATTCTCAGCCTCACGGCGCTCGGACTGGCGATCGTCTTCCTGACGGTGGCAGTCCCGGTGCAACTGAGCGGGCCATGGATCAGCGTGCTGTGGGCGGTCGAGGGCGCAGTGCTGTTCTGGCTTTCGTTCACCCTCAGACGATCGCAGCTCAGGATCGCGGGCTCGATAGTCTTCGTCCTGTCCGCGGTCTGGCTGCTAGCCGTCGACACGTCCGACGCGCTTCAGGCCGATCTAACGCCGTTCTACAACGTGTACCTACCGCCTTTTGTGTTGGTTGTTGCGGCGTTCCTCTTGTCGGCGCTCCGGGTGCGTAGATCCAGGGACCAACTGACAGAGTATGAGTCGGAGCTGTTTCCGGCTCTCCTTACGGCCGTAGTCCTGTTTGTCACCGTTGGTGTTCTTGTGCAGGTGGATGGACCGTGGATTGCGTTCGCGTGGGCCATCGAGGCTCTCGTCCTCGTTTGGGTCTCCGTGCGCTTCGGCGTTATCGAACTTCGGACGGCTGGCGCGGCGGTGTTCGCCGCCGCAGCGGTGCGCCTGCTCGCGTTCGACACCGATGTCGACCTGTGGGACTTCCAGCTCATCTTCAACCTCAGGATGATGGCGTTCGCGACGGTGGTCGCGGCGCTCTACCTTGCGACCGTACTGGTCAAGTGGGACCGCCAGGACAGCGCCTCTTTACCGTCCCGATACCTTGTCCTTGGATTCGTAGCCGGCGCCAATTTCCTGACGCTATGGGTTCTGAGCGCGGAGTGCATCGCCGCTGTCGACAGCGGTATCGTCGATGTACGGGACGATGCCGCCTTCTACGCCAAGAGCCTGGGCCTCAGCCTGATCTGGACGGCCTACTCAAGCGTAGGACTAGCGGCTGGCATCGTTTGGAGATGGCGAATGGTCAGGCTCGCCAGCCTGGGTCTGCTGGCGGTACCCATACTGAAGCTGTTCCTGTTCGACTCACTGGCGCTGGAGCAAGGGTACAGGGTGGCCGCCTTCCTGATACTCGGCCTGATCCTTCTCGTCCTCGGCTTCCTGTACCAGCGGCACGGCGGTGTGATCAGGGGCTTCCTGTTCGAGGAGGATCCCCAGGCGGCCGGCGACGGCGCCTAGGCCTTTGAGTGGCTCTACGAAGAGCGTCCGAAAACGGCCCAGAAGGGTTGTCGGCTTCGACAGTCCTGGAATACACGACGGGATATTCAAGGCCGTCGGGGGTTTCACTTGGGGAGTAGCTATCCAAGGCAGTTTTCAAGCCTTCCGACACAGTGATTGACATACGCATCAGTTGCTCCGCGCTCTTGATGGAACGATCACGCGGAACATTGACTTCAGAGTGAAGTTCATAGTCAGCGACATTTCTGAGTCGCGAAAGTTGGCCAAGCAGTTCGCCGACGCGCATTCCGTCCGTGTTGAATCCACTTCGGAACCTGCTTTGGATGTCACTATGTCGGCTGTTTCGGTTGAGGGGTTGTGGCGCCGGTTCTCTTTGGAAATACCGGCCACATGCCTCATGGTGAAGTCCGTAGTAAAGGCGGTTAACCGCTGTTCGTTGTTCCGCCTCGGTTTGGGCGGAGCCAACCATCTGCCGCCCTAGTTCATAGAAATCGAGCGGTCTCATACAGCGAGGGGCACAAGCTCGAAATACACGCGCTTTGCGTAGTCGTGCCGGTCCTCTTCAGTCCAGTTCTCCGCTTCTTCACATACCGCAGTGATCATGTTGTCCCTGATCGGGTTCAATGCAGCCCAGTCTGTGTCAGCCGCTATGGTCAGTACCAGGTGCTCGCTGTCCTCTTCTCCAGGCTGGCTCCACATCGACACTGAGGCCGACCGCAACCGGCTCCCTAGCTCAGCTTCAGCAATCCCGTAGAGGAATTGAAGTGCGTAGATACGGAACTGAGTTCGCAGTGCCCACGTTTCCCTCGGGAAGAACAGCCTCAACTGCCTCTTCGGGCGGTCAGGCGGGAGGACAAACTGCTGTTGGATGGGTGTTCGCCGGGCAGGCGCTGCGACTGTTGGCATCGTGAGTTCCCTAGCCTCTAGTGACTGACAGCAATTTGACTAGAGCACTGCCGAAGTTCAAAAGAGCCGAGGCATCATCTTCATCATAGGCTATCCAATATACGAGGAGTTCACTGCCTTGCATGGAGTTGGCGGTCACAACGAGTTCGGCGTTCTCCGAATCCGGAACGGTTGGAACTGGGTCTTCGTAGAAGGAAAAACTGGAGATTGCGTCGATCCTGTAAACCGAGATGTGCCCGCGGTCATCATCTTCAATCGCTTCCATGTCGATCACTACTTTGCCTGCGAGGATGCCGACGTTCGTGTAGTTTTCCTCTTCTCGCACATAGAAGCAGGAGACTTTGAGCCCATCGAGCAGGGTCTTAGCAAGCTCCCAGTAGGCCTCGAAGACGTCGTAGCCATCCTCGTTTGCAATTTCGTCCGCAGTCTTATGCAGCTGCTCAGTAAGGTCGATGGTGGCCAAAGTCTGTTTGCGCCTCGGCTTCAGGATGAAAGCAAGTATTGACCCGTTCTAATTTCGAAGTCAAGGCGTCGCGTGTCTCGAAGCCGGCGGCCTAAACCAGCCCTAGATGAACCGCGAACGCTCGCGTGGGTCGCCGGCGTAGTCCACGTACACGGTGACGACCTCGGTGAAGAAGTCCACGGCCTCGGTGCCCTGCTCGCGCTGGCCGACGCCTGACGACTTCATCCCGCCGAACGGCAGGTGCACCTCACCGCCGAGGGTAGGGGAGTTGACATGCACCATGCCGGTCTCCACGGTGTTTACGTATCGGAATGCGGCGCTCACGTCGCGCGTGTAGATCGATGACGACAGGCCGAAGCTCACGCTGTCGGCGAGCTCCAGCGCCTCGTCGAGGTCACTTGCCTTGAACACTGTGAGCACCGGACCGAAGATCTCCTCCTTGGCGATGCGCATCGAAGGGTGAACGCCAGTGAAGATCGTCGGCTCGACATAGTAGCCGTCGTCGAATTCGCCTCCTGTCAGGACGCGACCGCCGTGCGCCAGCGTGGCACCCTCCTCGGCGCCGATGCCAATGTACTCCGTGACGGTATCAAGCTGTGATTGGCTGGCCAGCGGCGACATGTCGACTTCCGGGTCCATACCATCGCCGACATTGAGCTTGCTCGTCCTGCCGATCAACTCTTCCATGAACCTGTCGTATACAGGCTCTTCCACGATCACCCTGCTCGTCGCGGTGCAGCGCTGGCCCGTTGAGCCGAACGCGCCCTGAACGATCCCGTCGAGCGCCTTGTCCATGTCCGCGTCCGCAAGCAGGATGACGGCGTTCTTGCCTCCCATCTCGCACTGGACCTTCTTCAGCCGGCGCGCGCCCTCAGCGTAGATGCCGGTGCCTATGTCCGTGGACCCGGTGAACGAGATGCCGTTCACGTCGGGGCTGTCCACCAACGCGTTGCCGACCGATCCGCCGGGTCCGGTCACAAGGTTCAGGACTCCCGCGGGCAGCCCAGCTTCCTCGAAGCACTCGACCATCTTGACTGCGGTCATCGGCGTGGACGATGCCGGCTTGAACACCACGGTGTTGCCGCAGATCAGGGCGGGAGCCAGCTTCCATGCCGGGATTGCCAGGGGGAAGTTCCACGGCGTGATCAGGGCCACCACTCCAAGGGGCCTGCGTACGGTGTAAGCCACCGTGTCCGGCAGTTCCGAGGGTGTCGTGTAGCCGAACATCCTGCGGCCCTCGCCGGCCGCGTACTCGACGATGTTCATGGCCCGCTTGACTTCCCCGCGGGCGTCCGAGAGCGTCTTGCCTTCCTCGGCGGTTATCGACTCCGCCAGTTCCTCGGAGCGCCTGCCGAGCACGTCCAGGGCCTTGAACAGCACGGCCGCTCTCGCGGGAGCGGGCGTCGAGGCCCACGCGTCGCTCGCCTCTCGGGCCGCCGCGACCGCGCGCAGCGCGTCCTCAGCGGTTGAGCGCTGGAACTCCCCCAGGGTGACCGACTTGTGGGCGGGATTCGAGATCGGGTACACGCTTCCCGACTCTGACGAGACCCAGCGCCCGCCGAAGTAGTTCTTGAAGGTGGCAACCAATTTAACCGTCCTCGGGCAAAGAGTGCCCGGAACGGTAGCACCTGCCGCCGAAGCGGTCTACCCAACTACGGAGGCTGCGCGGCCGGACTCCGATTCGCTCGCGATCGGTTACAGACGCTGCGTCCGGCTGTGTATTCCGGTTGCGCCGCTTGGGCGGTTCGGCTGCGATATCTCGACCTGCGGTGTTCCGTCGCCCTCGCGGCACCGGACCTCGAAGGTGTGCTCGCCCGCCTGGAACGGCCAGTCATACCGCCAGATCACCCACGTCGTGTCAGACAGGGGTTCCCTGAGCATGGCGTCGGTCCAGGGCCCGCCGTCCACGCGGACCTGCACCGCCGAGATGCCCTTCGCGCCGGAGTAAGCGATGCCGCCCACCGGGACCAGCGTCTGTCCCCCGCTCTCGTACGTGGCGAACTTCGCGACCGTGTCGACGACCGACGTGGTCCTCACGATGGCGTCCTTGTCCCAGTTTCGGGATACCCAGTAGCCGTCCTTGTACTCGCTGCCGATCTCCACGCCGGTTATCCACTTCGGCTGCTTCATCCCATAACGGTCGGGTATCCAGATGCGCAGCGGGAAGCCGTGATCGATTGGTAGAGGCACGCCATCCCACTCGTAGGCGAACATTATGCGCTCGTCCGAGGCGATGAGATCGAGGTCGACGGTCTCGTAGTAGCCGTCGCCGGACCTCAGGTACATGTACCTGGCGTCTTCCTGTAAGACGGCGTCGGCCAGGATGTCCTGCACGCTGACTCCGGTCCACTGCGTCGTGCTGATCAGCGTCGTGCCTACCCTGCCGGAGATGCAGCGCAGGGTTACGTAGTGGCTCCGCGACTCGTAGTTGTTGCGCAGGTCGTCGAGCGTCAGGCGCAGCGGGTTGTCGACGAGGCCGGTAACCGGCAGCGTCCAGGCCGCGCCGTCGATGACCGTGGGCTGAACGCGAATGAAGACCTTGTAGTGGTCCTTAAGCGGCGTGTACTCGGGCCTGGTTCCCGGAGCCGGCATCACAGGCGAGTCCGCGTTCGGAAACGGCGAGCGTTCCGTGCCCTCAGAGAGGTGCGCCATCGAGCCGGCGACCTCCTCTTCCAGCCGTCGCCTCTCCGCTTCGCTGAGTATGCGGCCCACGCCGGCGCCTATCACGGTGATGGCGGCAGTGGCTGCGCCGGCCTGCACCAGGAACTGGCGCCTCGAGTATCCGTCGCCTGCGCGTGCGGCAGCTTCAGCCTCGGGCTGGGAAAGGGTGTTCAGCCTGTCTGCGGCCCAGCCGAACAGCGCCCCCCAGCACAGGAAGAGCGCCGCGTGCCAGACGATGGCGAGGATGGGATGCACGCTGGATGCGCTGATGGCGACGCTGATCGCAATCAGCGGCAGGCCGAACAGCGCCCCGGCCGTAACGCCGAGGGCGAGCGGCTGATCGGGGGCCTTCGTCCTGATGATGGGGAACGCGATCGCACCCACCACGACGCCGAGCACGATGAACTGGATGAGCGCCGCGATCTGCTCTGCCGTCTTGGCGGCGTCTGCGACGCTGAGGTTGACCAGGTTCATGGACGAGATCATGAGGTCGATGGCGAACGTAACGATGGCTCCGGGCAGCACCCGGGTAATCCAGTCGAACATGTCGTAGGGCATGAACGGCAGATCCAGCCAGGCCTGTCCCAGGTAAACAATGGCCAGGAGAGGCGCGGTGAGCAGGCCTCCGATCAGCGCTCCGCTGCCAATTCCAAGTCTCTTCATGCCGCCCTCCCGTCTCATGTGCGCTGCCTCTGCACTCCGAACGTCTCTGCGCCGGCTAACCGGACACTTGCCGGACCCGCGATTGCGGAGCCCGCCTCACTTCGAATACGTACCAGCCTAATCAAGAGATTCCATAGCCAGTGAGTCTTTGTAGATCCCTCTGGCCCGGCTTCTGAGTGTGCTCGCATACACTAAGCCTACCGCACCCAGCAGAAGAAGTGCGCCGAACACTCTGAACGTAGCTTCGAAATCGAACGTGGCGATCAGGAAGCCGCCAATCACGGGCCCGGCGACCTTGCCGGCGTTCTTCATCGCTCCGACGGTCCCCATGCCTGCGCCGACATTTCCCTCCGGCACCCGGGTCGACACAAGGGCAACGGTCGACGGGAAGGTCAGTGCCTGGGCCGCTCCCATGAGAGCCGCGGGAGCGAAGAGCGCGAACTCGTTGGAGGTCACCGTCAGCAGGGCCAGAGCGATGCCGAGCGTCAGCACGCCGAGCGCGATCGTTCGCAGGTAGCCGAGCCTGTCGCCGATACGCCCGCCGACCGGATTCAGCGCCATGTGAACGGCCTCTTGCACGGAGAAGAACAGGCCGGCCTCAAGGATGCTTGCGCCGATCGAGATTGCGTAGAGGGGGACGAACGCCTTGGCGGCGTACAGCGCAACGTACATGGAGGAGTCGAAGCCGCCGGAGAGCCAGACGGCCGGAGTCCTGGCGCTTGCCCTGAGGGCGTTGACGACATCGCTGCCGCTGGGCAGCGTACGTTTGACGGCCGAGCGTTGGGGCTCCTTGATCAACAGCACCGGCAGGAACGCGGCCGCGCTTACCAGTCCAATGATCGTGAACACGGTTACCGGGGAAACGTACTGGAGGAGCAGGCCGGCAGCTGCCGGTCCGACTACATAGCCGCCGTTGCGGGCCAGGCCGAACCATCCCAGCCGCTCGGCGCGGCCGGAGCTGGCGATCTCGGTTACGTATGCGAGGGTTACCGGGCCGTAGATTGCGGTCGCCAGCCCGTGGAAGACGCGTACCGTCATGAGGTGGGCTGGCGTCTCCACCAGCCCGTACACGAAAGGCATCCCGGCGAAGAAGCCCGTGCCGAGTATCAACCAGAACCGTCGGCCCCATCGGTCGGAGAGGAAGCCGATGAACGGCTTCAGCACCATGCCCGTCAGGGTGGAGACGGAGACGATGAAGCCGAGGAACGCGTCGCCCGCCCCGAGCGATGCGGCGAAGACGGGCAGCAGGGGCGTCTTGCCCATCTGGTATGCGGAGCGGACTATGAAGTCCGCCCCGGTTATGTAGTAGAAGCTGCGCACTCAGCCTCGCCCGCCTGTTTGCAGCCGTTTCTACGACTTCGATGTTGTGTGAGAAATGTCCATGGCAAGCCCTGGAGGGCCGGACCTACGCTTCCGTCCTGGGAACGATCGCGGGGATCTGCATCTCGTGAATCAGGTTCTCGAAGGTCCTGAGGTCATCGTCGACTATGTCCTGGAGACTTTCGATGTAGGGATCGATCAGCGTTCCGTAGTGTTCGAGGACGTCATAGGCCTGCTGCGGCGGCGCGTAGTCCGCGCAGGTCACGACCGCCGTGAGGCCGGCCAGCTTCGAGTTCAGCTTAGCCGGGGCGTTCAGCCGGTCGCGGGCGCCCGTGTACTTGACGTCGATGAGCTCGTCTTCGATTGCGCCGAGCTTCTCCTTCACGGCGTTCGCGGCGTCTTTCACCGTCTCGCCGGACGGGTGGTCTTCCGCTCGCCGCGCCCACTCCGTGACCTGGTCCCGAATGCTGCGGAGCCGGTTGATGGCGTCGTGGGTCTCGGACAGCTTGTCGCGGACCTTGATCGCCAGGTCGAACTGCTTCTGGAAGTCCTCGGGAGTCGCGGCGACCCTCGGCTCCTTGACCAACTCGAAGCGCTGGGTCTGGGAGTCGTCGCCTACGGTAAGGCGCACCCAGTACGTTCCCGGAGGGGCCATCGGGCCCGAGCGTGTTGCGTCCTCGGTCGTCTTGTCGCCGGGCACGCCGCGTGCGGCCGGGTATCGCATGTCCCATACGAAGCGGTTCATGCCCGCCTTCGCCGGAACATCCGCCGAGTACTCCTCGTCGTCCTTGCCGCCGTTCTTGGAGTTGTTCGCGAAGGAGACGATCTCATCGCCCTTGTTGTTCAGGAACGTGAGCTTTACCGGTTCCTCCAGGTCCGGTTCGAGGTAGTAGCTGACGATGACTCCGTCCGGCGGATTGGCGCCTGCGTCCAGGAACTTCCTGACCTGCTGCCCGTGCTCTCCCTTCCACTCCTTGTAGCCGACCGCCGCGCCGAGCGAGAGCATGTAGTTCTTGCCGAGCGAGGGCTTGCGCGCCCTGAACGGCGCCGCCGGCCGGTACGTGGTGGCGGGAACGAGGAGGCGGAACTTACGGCTCGCGGTGTCCCAGTCGATCTGCCTGAGCGGGGAGAGGTCGTCCAGGATCCAGAAGGCCCGGCCGTGCGTCGCGGCGACCAGCTCGTTCTCCCTGACCTGCAGGTCGTACACGGGCGCCTTGGGCAGGTTCGACTCCATCGAATGCCAGGACTCGCCGTCGTCGAACGACACGTAAGCGCTCAGCTCGGTGCCCACGTACAGCAGGCCGCGGCGGTCCGGGTCTTCGCGGACGCAGCGGGTGAAGTCGTCCCCCGGCAGCCCGTCGACGATCTTCGTCCACGACGCGCCGTAGTTGTTCGTCTTGTACAGGTAGGGCGAGTAGTCGTCCAGCTTGTACATCGTCGCGGACAGGTACGCGGTCGCCGGGTCGTGTGGCGAGATCTCGATCATGTCGATGCGGGCCAGGTCCGGAAGGCCGGCGGGCCTGATGGGAGTCCAGTTCTCGCCGCCGTCCCGCGAGATGTGCACCAGCCCGTCGTCGGTGCCCGCGTAGAACAGTCCCTTCTCGTGCGGCGATTCCACGAACGAGAAGACGGTCGCGTAGACCTCCGCGCCTGAGGTGTCCTTGGTGACCGGCCCGCCGGAGGGCCCGAGCTTGTCCTCGTCGTTTCGCGTGAGGTCCGGCGTGAACGGCTCCCAGCTCGAGCCGAGGTCGGTCGACTTGAACACGACGTTGCCCGCTGCGTACAGGACGTCGTTGTCGTGCGGCGAGAAGAGGATCGGGTAGGTCCACTGGAACCGGTACTTGTGGTGCTTCGCGCCGTGGCCGGTCATGATTTCGGGCCACACCGTGATGATGCGGACCTGGCCGGTGCTGTGATCGTAGTGGAGCATGTTGCCGCCGCCGCCCGGCGAGCTTCCGATGGCTCCGGAGATCACCGTGTCCGGGTTGTCCGGATGCACGGCGATGTAGCCGCTTTCGGAGCTTCCGACGGTGTAGCAGTCGGTCCACGATATTGCGCCGGTGTGCGTGCGGGACGGCACGCTGATGGCGGAGTTGTCCTGCTGGGTGCCGTACACGCGGTACGGGAACCTGCTGTCCGTTGTCAGGTGATAGAACTGGCCGGTGAGCTGGTTGTAGATGGTCGACCATGAGTCGCCGCCGTTGAAGGAGACGCAGGCGCCGCCGTCGTTGCCCTCGATCATGCGCTCCGTGTCCTTCGGGTCAATCCACAGGTCGTGGTTGTCGCCGTGCGGCGTGTTCACCTGGAAGAACGTCCTGCCGCCGTCGACCGACTTCCAGCACTGGTAGTTCAGGATCCAGACCACGTTCCACTCTTTCGGGTCCGCGAAGACGTGCTGGTAGTACCAGGGGCGGCCCTGCAGGTCCTGGTCGTCGCTGACAAGGCTCCAGCGCTTGCCGCCGTCGAACGACCGGTACAGCCCTGCCTTCTCCGATTCCACCGTGGCGTACACGAGGCCGCTTCTGGCTCCGGACGCCGCCACGCCCATCCGGCCCTTCAGTCCTTCAGGCAGTCCCTTGCTGTCCGTGATGTCTTCCCAGGTCTCGCCGCCGTCGACCGACTTCCAGAGGCCGCTGTCCGGCCCTCCGCTGGTGAGGCTCCAGAAGTCGCGGCTCGCCTGCCAGATTGCGGCGTACATGATGCGCGGATTCGTGGGGTCGATGCTGAGGTCCGCCGCGCCGGCGTTCTCGCTCACGAACAGGACGTGCCTCCAGTTCTGCCCGCCGTCGGTCGACTTGAAGACGCCGCGCTGCTGGTTCGGGCCGAAGGCATGGCCGAGCGCGGCGACGAATACCGTGTCTGGGTCGGTGGGGTGGACGCGGACGCGCGAGATGTGGCGAGTGTCCTCCAGGCCCATGTGCGCCCACGTCTTTCCCGCGTCGGTGGACCTGTAAACGCCGTCTCCGTGCGTTACGTCCAGGCGGATGCAGGCCTCGCCCATGCCCGCGTAGACAACGTTGGGATCGGAGTCCGCGACGGCGATTGCTCCAACCGAGGCGGTCTCGAAGAAGCCGTCAGAGACGTTCTCCCAGTACGTGCCGCCGTCCTCCGTCTTCCACACTCCGCCTGCGCAGGCGCCGAAGTAGAAAGTGGCGCGGTTCACCGGGTCGCCGGCGACAGCAACGACGCGGCCTCCCCTGGGCGGTCCGATGCAGCGCCACTGCAGGGACTGGAGCAGGCTATCGTCGATTTGTCTGGCTTGCGTCGGCGCCTGTGTCATGCATCCACCTCTTGCTGGAATTGAAGGCTCTTGGCTGGCGAAGGCCGTGGCCGGACCGCGCCCGACCAGGGCCGCGCCATTCTCTCACAGGCATTGTGCCGATTAAAGCCGCGTCCGGCCGGCGGCCAGGGCTGCGCGGACGGCCGTCCTTTGGCAGGCTCTCCAGGGGCCTGCGGCGAGCGGCAGATTTCAAAAAAGTTTGACATTCCGGGACTCTTGGGACATTTCGTAGCTGGAACGCTGCCGCGCCCGTCACCGCATTGACCCGAAGATGCAACTAGCCTGACCCAAAACCGTCCCAAGAACGCCCAATTCTGACCCAGATCTGTCCTGGCTGAGCGGCCAGGGCGCTCAAGCCGCGCCGGGGTACGTTCGATGTGTTGTTTGGTGACCATGCGACCATAATAGCATGAATGTTCGCAGAGCATGAGTGCGGAGCGGCTGGCCGCTGCTTGCCGACTGATGCGCGGCGAGACGCGCCCTTCCGAGTCAGTGAGCAGGCGAGTGGTTTACGGAGCAGCGACTTTCTAAAGATGACTACGCCTGCAGGGGCAACTACCTGAGGCCGGCGAAGTGGAGGGCCTGGTCTACGATGTCGACGCCGACCAGCTCGCTGTGGGCGGCCAGCAGACGCTTGGTCACGGGGCCGGGCGCGCCATCGCCGATTGGGCGGAAGTCGACCATGGCGACTGGATATATGCGGGGGCTCGTTCCGGTGAAGAAGACCTCGTCCGCGTTGTACATGTCGTAGGGTTGGAAACGCTCCTCGATGACGGGCAGATCGAGGCTTTCGGCCACTTCGATGACCGTCTTGCGTGAGACGCCTTGGAGGATGACGTCGTCGGGGGCGGTCAGCAGCGCGCCGTCCTTGACGATAAACACGTTGTAGCCAATCCCTTCGCTCACGTTGCCATCCGTGTCCAGGAGAATCGGCATTGCTGCAGGATCAATTGCGCGGGCCTCGAGTTCCGCCAGCACGAAGTTGGCGCGGCTGTGGTGCTTGACCTTGGGCTCCATGACGTTGCTGTCGTAGCTGCGCGTGCGGGCGGTCACGCCGTGAGCGCCGTTCAGATAGAACGGCGCGAAATAGTCGAAGCCGATGGGCTTGATCGCTACGCATACCGTGGCCGACGCTCCTCTGGGTTCGCCCCTGACCCAGGCGCCGCCGGTTACGAACGGGTTGATGTTGAAGTCGCCGGCTTCGGTGAGGTGTGCGAGGTTGCGCGCCACGGCCTCCTCGCAGACCGCGGTCATCTCACCGCTCGTGAGGCCGGGATCGATGTCCATGAACTTGAGGGAGCGGTAAAGGCGGTCGATGTGGTCGCGCAGCCGGAACGGCTTGCCGCCGAAGGTGCGCGCGATGTCGAAGACGACGTCTCCCAGCATGAAGCCGCGGTCGTCAGGGCTGATGAGCACCTTGCTCCAGTCGACCCAGTCGCCGTTGAAGTAGGCGGTGTAGCCTGGGATGTTCGCCATGGTTGTCTCCTGTTCGATCCCGCATTGACCGCTTCTGCTGGAGCGACCCCATCCTACCCCTGCCTAGCAGACTGGGATGGCCCGGACGATGTATTTCAAATTCCAGACAGCGTTGACCCAACCCTACTCACACACCAAGACGTCGATGGTGGTGCCAAGCGCACTGGCGATGCGGGCCAGGGCCGAGGCCGATCCCGGTTTCAGCCCGCGCTCGATCTCCGAGAGGTAACCCAATGCAATGCCCGTTCTCTTTGACAGCTCCCTCAAGGTCATGCCCTGGTGGTCCCGGAACGCCCGAATCGGACCCTTCCCCCGAATGATGTCGAGAGCGACCTCGTGAGGGACGCGCACGCCGTCGTCTGCTTCCCGGGCAGCCAGCAGGTCTTCTGGCTGGCTGTTTCGCTCGATTAGGGTGTTGTACTCCCTTCGAGTCTAGGTGATTGACTCTTCGTAAGTCATAAGCCTCCCTCCGGTGCCGAACTCTCAGAACTATGATAAATGAGGGATCGCCGGGTTGAGTGGTGAAGATGACGCGGTGGTGCCCGACTCTCATCCGCCCGCACGGACTCCCAGCCCCCGCCTACTGTCATCCCGAGTCCCTCGAGGGATCTGAGACCTCCCGCACTCCCGCAACAGAGGACCTTTGCACAACCGCCCTTCCCGCATTCCCACGATGGCAGGCCTCCCAACACACACCACACCGCCAAAGAAGAACCAACCCACGCCAGAGCCACCGCCATCCCCGCACTCCCGCGACAGCGTGAACCCTGAAAACCATGTCGCCTGCGCAGCAGCCCCTCCTCTCCCTTTGATGGGAGAGGATTTAGAGCCTGTGCTGAGCCTGTCGAAGTATGAGGGTGAATGGGGAGGGGACTCCGTCCGCCCGCCAACACCCTCCGGCGACAGAACCCTGCCGCCATCCCTCAGGCGTAGGGGCCGTTCGCGAACGGCCCGCCCAACCACGCGCCACACCAAAACGTAGCCCCCAACCCATTCGCCCTGACCGCGTCCTGACCACCGACGAATGGGCCCGCCGAAGAGCCTGCCCTGAGCCCGACGAAGGGGCCTTATGCAAGCCAACCCTCGCCCCAAGTCCGCCAAAGTGCCCTTACCGAATCCGTTCGCCCTGAGCCTGTCGAAGGGCCTTACGCAAGCCAGCTCCCGCCCCAAGTCCGCCCTCCCTCAAGCGTAGCGGCCGTTCGCGAATGGCCCGCCCAACCACGCGCCACACCAAAACGTCGACAGGAACCCGTTCGCCCTGACCGCGTCTTGAGCACCGACAAATGGGCTCGTCGAAGAGCCTGCCCTGACTCCGTCGAAGGACCTTCCACAAGCCAGCCCTCGCCCCAAGTCCGCCAAAGTGCCCATACCCAATCCGTTCGCCCTGAGCCTGTCGAAGGGCCTTACGCAAGCCAGCTCCCGCCCCAAGTCCGCCATCCCTCAAGCGTAGGGACCGTTCGCGAACGGCCCGCCCCGGGACGCCACGCCGGCGAAGTAGAATCAGCCAACACCACAACCCCGTCATCCCGGCGACAAAAGACCCCTGAAAACCATTTCGCCTGCGCAACATCCCCTCCTCTCCCTTTGATGGGAGAGGATTGAGAGCCTGTGCTGAGCCTGTCGAAGTATGAGGGTGAATGGGGTGGGGACACGTTCCAACCGCCACCAACCGCCTCTTGACACACCCGTGCGCAAAGCCTTAAACTAGAACGCATGTCTAGCGAAACGCAGTCCTTATCACCAATACAAAGCATCGTCCGAGAAGAGACCAAGGACGGCAGACTCATCGTGCGATTCCTCGTCGCTGCCATGCAGGACGAGATACGCGATGCCAAGCCCCATCACAGGCTCGACGCCGCACGCCAGCTCATCAAGCTCGGCTTCGACGAAGCGAAGGAGTTCGCCAGCCTGCCCTCGCCTTCACTACAGCGCGCAGAGCAGCCGAAGCCCGAGGCCGACACCATCGACACCTCCAACCTCAACCCCGATCTCGCACTCTTCATACGCGCCGAGACCGACGGAGGCCGCCGGGCCGTACGCTTCCTAGTCGACGTCATGCTCGGATTCATGCCCGGGTTCGGACCGCACCATCGCATAGACGCAGCCAAGGAACTGCTCCGCCGCGGCTTCGACGAAGCCCCCGACGACCTACCACTCTTTCCCCAGCCTTCCCAGATCCCGTCGAACGGCAGGGATGACGAACACGACTCGTCTGGCCCCTTCCCCAGTCTGCTGGGGAAGGTTGGGATGGGGTCGCCCGCTGCCGCCGAACACGACCCGGACGCCAACGGCGCTGACGACTCCCCCGCCGATGCCGACATCCTCCTCGACTACGAACCCCCGTACGTCAACACATACGGCCACAGCCGGGACGACGGTCTGAACACCCGAGCAGTCTTCAAGGCGTCGGACGCCCTGATGGACGCCGTGGGCAGGCTCCCGCCGCCCGAGAAGCCCGGAGCTTTCAACCCCGACGAGACGAGCAGCATCATCGTGCACAACGGAACGGAGCACTACTTCAAGGAACACGCGCGCACAGCGGTAGAACTGTCCATCGCCGCAGGCGAAGTCATGGAAGCAATCAGGCGCATCCGTGACTCATGCCGGACGCCCTCCGCCTTCCTCGCCCAAAATACCAAAAAGGACCCCGGCCCGGACGACACCGAAACCGAGGCTCCCCCTTGATCCCCGCGACAGGGAACATTCGAACACACGCCACGCCGGCAAAAGAACACTGGCCCGCGCCGGAATCCAGCGGGGCGGGGCACGTCACGCCCAACCACGCGCCACACCAAAGCGTCGACAGGAATCCGTTCGCCCTGAGCCTGTCGAAGGGCCTTATGCAAACCAGCTCTCGCCCCAAGTCCGCCCCCAGCGCCTACAAAAAAGCCAGCCCACCCCGGAAACCCGGCATTCCGGCATTCACGCGAAAGCGTGAACCGGGGCCAGCCGGAATCCAGAGGAGCGGGGGCACGTCACGCCCGCCAACACCCTCCGGCAACAGAACCCCGCCGCCATCCCTCAGGCGTAGGGGCCGTTCGCGAACGGCCCGCCCAACCACTCCACGGCAACACCCGCCTCACCCCGGAAACCCGTCATTCCGGCATTCACGCGAAAGCGTGAACCCGGGGTCAGCCGGAATCCAGAGGGGCGGGGGCACGTCACGCCCGCCAACACCCTCCGGCAACAGAACCCCGCCGCCATCCCTCAGGCGTAGGGGCCGTTCGCGAACGGCCCGCCTATTGCCCCCAAGAGCCGCCTCACCCCGCAAACCCGTCATTCCGGTATTCACGCGAAAGCGTGAACCCGGGGCCAGCCGGAATCCAGCGGGGCGGGGGACGCCCGCCCGCCAACACCCTCCGGTTACAGAACTCCGCCGCCATCCCTCAGGCGTAGGGGCCGTTCGCGAACGGCCCGCCCAACCACGCGTCACACCAAAGCGTCGACAGGAACCCATTCGCCCTGACCGCGTCCCGAGCCTGTCGAAGGGCCTCGAGTCCCCAATAGACGCCCCTCCAATCGGCTACTCCGCTTCAGGGGGCGCGGCTCTGCCCATCTGCTCGCGCCAGTCGCGCGGCGTGTCCTTGAACCTGCTCAAGCGGTAGCCATCGAGAGGGAGGGTGGACTCGCCGTGCATGACGAGCTGGCTCACCGCCTTGCCGTGCGCCGGCGACAGGCCGAAGCCGTCGCCGGATGCGTTCGCGATGACGACGTTCTCGGGGTCTTCCAGCGTGTCGATGATCGGCGTCCAGTCGGGCGTCTGCTCGACAACGCAGGCCCAGCTCCGGATCATGGGGATGTCGCCCGCGCCGGAGAACAGCTCGTTCAGCCTCCGGCCGATGTTCCTGATCAGGGGCGTGTTGGGCTTCTCCGGCGTGGTCAGGTCGACGTCGACCCATTCGTCGTTGCCGCCGCCGTACGCGAGGTTGCCGCGCAGCGTCTGCCTGCCGTACAGGCCGTTGCCCAGCACCGCGCCGTGCTTCATCATCGGCACAGGCGCGCTGACGACGATCTCGGCCCGGCCCGGAGCGATGGGCACGAAGGCGCCCGCGAGGTCCGCCAGCCGGCCTGTCTGCGGCCCGGCGGCGATCACGACCCACTGGCAGACGATGTCGCCATCCGGCGTCTCGACTGCGGTTACGCGGTCTCCGGCAACCTTGAAGCCGGCCACCAGCGTGTTCTGAAGGATGCGGCCGCCGTGGTCCTGGATCGCCCAGGAGAAGGCCTGCACGGTGCGCTGCGGGTTGGCGTGAGCGGCGTCCGGGTCCCAGTTCGCGCCTGTGACGTTCGGGTTAATCAGTGGGACGAGGTCCTTGACCTGTTGCGCATCCATTACATCTATGCGCCAGCCGAGCCCGTTCAGGCGCTCCTTCCTGACATGGAGCTGGTCCCAGCCCTCCTCCGTCAGGGCGACGTGGATGTTGCCGAGACTGAACTCGCACGGATAGCCGAGCTCGTCTTCCAGCGTGTGCCAGAGCCGGGTCTCCTCGTACCCCATCAGGCCCTTCGGGTCGGGGCCGCGGTGATAGGCGCAGATGCCGCCGTTGCGGCTGGACGCCTCGTAGCCGACCACGCCCTTGTCGACGACCAGCACGTCGACGCCGGCCCTCGCGAGGAACCATGCGGACGCGAGGCCCGTGACTCCCGCGCCAATGACCACGACTTCCGCTCCGTCGATCTGCGACACGTGGGGCCTCCGTTCGAATGCTGGGCTGGGCGCGAGTCTAACACGGCGCGGAACAGCGCTACCTTTCGCGCCGTCCATGCGGGGGATACGATGTTGCCGTCAGAGTCCCGCCGTGGAGCGTTGTATGTCTAAATCAATCGAGATGCTGGAGAGCGAGGTCGCAGAGCTCGCGTCCGCAAACAGCGATCTCTGGACGCTGTCCGCCTGCGGCGTCACGAGGTCGGAGCGGCGAATGCTCGCGCTGGTCGACCATGAAGCCTATGAGCCGGACACCGACCGTGTTCGCGTGTTGCTCGTGGGCGGGATGTCCGGCGCGCCGGAGGACGTTGAGATTGCCATGGAGGCGCTGCAGTACTTTGCCGCCGGACGATACCGCGAACGCGTCGCGCTCAGCGCCGTGCCGTGCGCAAATCCCGGCGGGCTCGCGCTGCGCATGGGGCCGGCGAACGGCGTGGGCGGGAGCGTTGAAGGCGGCTATCCGCCGGTCGGCGGCTTCTACGACCACCCCACCAGCCCGGAGTCACGCTATCTGTGGCGCTGGACCTGCTACCAGGCGCCGGACGTGGTGATCGAAGTAGGCTCCGGAATCTCAATCACCTGGGCGGTAAATGAAGCCGCCGAGCCGCTGCGCTGGACTCTGGAGGCAGGCCTCGCAAGCCCGCCCGACTCGTTTATCGCGGCTCTTGGCCGGCCGTCCGCCGATAGCCCCGGGCCCATCCCCGGACTGCGACTGACGTCCGAACCGGACTACGTTAAATGGGAGCTTGACGGGCTTTTCGATACCATCACGTCTGAGCCGCCCGGGCCTTCCGGGGCACGAAGGGCGCTGGACGAGCGGTGCGCGCGAGACCCGTTCGAGGTGGGGCGGGACCTGGCTCGGACGAACGGCCGGACGCTGGACCCGCTGGTGTACATGCAGGGCGTGGCGATCAGCGGACGGCTTCGGCTGGCGCTGCTGGACCCCGGCCGTGCCGGTAGCGTCGACGACATCGCATCGCTCGTCGAGCCGGCTGTCGCTGACCTTGACAACTTGTTTGGCGACGCTCCTGAAGCCCCCGAACTTGCGGCGATTGTGTGGGCCGAGGAGATGGACGAACTCACGGATGACTTCCGGCACGGCGACGCCCTCGTGGAGGCGGGCACCTACTTCTACACCAGAGGGGAGGGCAACGCGCCCTTGCCCCTGAACCCGAACTTCATTGTGGAGGATTTCTTCTTCTCCTCGGCAATGCTGGGCCGGGCGCACTCTGAAACGGGCCGCACCTTCTACACGGACCTGTTGGGAGAGTTTCTCCCCGTCGCGGACATTCAGGAGGCAGACGGCCTCTTCAGGCACAGCCGCTACGGCCCGGTGCACTGGGGGCGCGGCAACGGGTTCGCGGCGATCGGACTTGCGGAGTGTCTGACATACATGCCGAAGAGCTGGCGTCACTGGGATGCCGCGCTCGACATGTTCACGAGGCACATGGAGGCCCTGATGCCGCTTCAGCAGCCCTCCGGCATGTACTTGCAGGTGATCGACTATCCCGGCTCGTACGAGGAGCTGACGGCCACGTGCATGATCGGGTACGCGATGGCGCGCGGCATCAGGCTTGGCCTGCTCGACGATACGTACAGGCCGACGGTCGAGCGGGCGTGGCGTGCCGCGAAGGAGCGCGTCGATCATGCGGGCAACGTTGTCGACGGCTGCACCGGGACGGGCGTGATGGACGGAGTGCGGAGCTACCTCGACCGGCCGGCCAACTCCGGCTACGACGACCGGACGGGCAGCATGGCGCTGTGGTTCGCCGCGGAGATGGCGCGGCTGGAGCATGGGGCGTAGGAGCCGCCATAGGACTTCTGTGGCTGCGGGGGCTATAATTTAGAGTGCGCGAGTAAGGTGATATTTGAGTAGGACAAACGAATGGCTACGATTGCCAGGCATCAGGAAATCAGCAAGCGATTCCTAGAGCAGGCGGAAGAGGAGCTCGAGAAGGGCGATCTATTGCAGGCCTCGGAGAAGGCGTGGGGAGCGTTTGCCCACTTCGTGGAGTCCGTTGCCAAGGCTGAGGGATGGCCGTCTTGGTCTTACCGCAGCATCAACATTAACGCGAAGAGGTTGATCGACCGGACCTCGGATTCAAATGGCAATATGGGCAAGCTCACAACGATGAACTGGCTCCATGCCAACTTCTACGAGGACTTTTACTCCGAAGACCCTGTTGCTTATGGCATCAAGGCCGCGCGCGATTTGCTGGCCGATCTGGAGGTCGCGGCGACCCGGCTGCCATCTCGTGAGGATAGCGACAAATGAAGGCAAGGGCAGCGATCGACCTGGAACTTGGACAACCGATGGTCGTTGACGAGATCGAGATTCCCGATCCCGGTCCCGGCAACGTAATCGTGAAGCTGTTGTCGAGCGGCGTCTGTCACTCGCAGCTACACGAGCGGCACGACCCGGCCATGCCGCGCCCGCGACTGATGGGCCACGAGGGCACAGGCATCGTCACGCACGTGGGGCAGGGCGTCAGTCACCTACGGGAAGGCGACCACGCTATCGTCACATGGGTCTCGCGGCAGCCGATGCCGGGAGTGCCGGACCAGACGGTCACGCCCGCGACGTACCGAGAGGAGCCGCTGTACGGCCGGAACGCGTTCACATGGGCCGAGTCCGTGTCGCTCAACGCAGAGTTCGTTGTGCCGATCGCCGATGACGCCCCGACCGACGTCAGCAGCATCGTAGGCTGCGCCGTACTTACCGGCGCGGGCGCGGTTATGCATACCGCAGGCGTGAAGCCCGGGGACTCGGTGGCCGTGTTCGGCATGGGCGGCGTCGGCCTCTCGGCCATTCGCATGGCCGCGCTGCTGGAGGCGCATCCGATCATCGCAGTGGACCTCATCGAGGACAAGCTGGAGTTCGCGCAGCAGTTCGGGGCGACGCACGGCGTCAACGCGTCGGAGTCGGACCCGGTGGAGGAGATCCTGGACCTTACCGGCGGCGTCGACTACTCCTTCGACGCGATCGGCGTCCGAGCCACGATGGAGCAGGCACTGCCAGTGACGCGCGCGGGAGGCCGGGGCGCCGATAACCACGGCGGCATGGCCGTGCTCATCGGACTGCCGCAGTCGGAGATCACGGTCGACCCTTCCCTGTTCGTGTGGGGTCAGCGCATCCTTCGCGGCAGCCTCGGCGCGACGTACCCGGAGCGCGACTTCGAGATGTACCTGAGGCTGCACAAGGAAGGGAAGTTCCCGCTGGACCAGCTAGTAACCAACCGCTACGGCCTGGACCAGATCAACGAGGCCTGCGACGACCTGGCCGCAGGCAAGATCCTGGGCCGCGCGATCCTGGAGTACTAGGCTAGCCTGCGAACCAGGCTGCGAGTTCGGAGCGGTTGCGCTCCAGCCAGGCTATGTTCAGGCTGATCCGCTCGAGCGCCTGGCGGATGCTGCGCTGGGCGGCCGGCGCGGGATGGTCCGCGAAGAACTGCTCAACGTCCTGCCGCTTCTCCTCCGACGTGAACCCGGACGTGAAGGAGACGAGACGCATGATCATGAAGCCGCCCTCGCCGTAACGACGGTCGATCTCATCCCAGTTCTCCTTCAGGAAGTCCCACGCCAGGTCCCGACCGTACGCGTTCATGCCTGTGCCGAGGATCGGGTAGGGCGCGTCCTGCGAGCGCACGTCCTCCGACAGGGCGCGGTCCAGCGTCTGCGACAGCAACTCGCGACTCCTGAACTGCGTGAGGCCCATCAGGAGCCGCACCTTCTCCTCCTGGAGATTCGAGTCCTTGTACAGGCCCCACATCGTCTCCCAGGTCGTGCCGTCGCCCTGTTTGGCGGCGAGGCTGTACACCGTCCGGCGCAGGTCGGGCGGCACGGTCGACGCGTCGGAGACGTAGCCTCCCAGCCTTGCGGTCGCTTCGGCGAGCGCGTCGGAGTCTTCGTACCGGCCGAGCGCCTCCAGTACGGTGCTTCTGAGGAGGGCGTCGAGGTGGCCTTCTCTGTCGCGCGGCTCCCAGCCCATCCGGCGGCCGATCGGCGTGAATATGTCGCGGGCGTAAGCCTGGAACTGCGGGTGGAACGGCTCGTCGGCCAGGATCGAGTCGAGCCCGGCGAGGTTGGTCGCCAGGTCGGAGGCCACGGGGGCCGTATCCTCGTTACGATAGGCCGGGGCCACGGAAAGGAACCGGGTCACAGGGGCCAGACCCGCGCGGGCGAGCGCGTACGCGTCGTTCTGGATGCCGAGTCTGTCTGACGCCGAGAGTTCGCGGCGCTCTATTGGCCGGACCAATGCAGAGAGATCGTCGGCGTCGTAGTTCACGCGGTAGAAGCCGGTCTGCTCGGGATTGATCTTGACCCACGCCGGGCGGGATGAGGCCGGGACCCGGAGCGTTTCCTCCCTGTCTTCCATGAGCGCGAAGGCAGGCTCGTCCGCCCCATCCGCGACGGCGCCGATGGGCACGCTCCACGACGAGTCGTCGTCATCTTCGCCGCCCAGGATGCTCTCGTACACGAATCGCTTCTGCGACAGGTGCACCGATACGCCGTCATCGGAGCGGTCCGCGGTCACGTCCAGCACCGGGTACCCCATTTGCGTGGTCCAGGTGTCCATCATGCTGGAGACGGGCTGGCCGGACGCCTCGGCGAGGGAGCGCCAGAGGTCACGCGTCTCGGCGTTGCCGTACTCGTGCTCCTTCAGGTATGCCTGTAGGCCGGTCTGGAAGGCTTTCGAACCGAGGAAACCCTCCAGCATCCTGATGATGGAGGCGCCCTTGCTGTAGCTGATGTCGTCGAACATCTCCTGGATCTGTGCCGGGTTGGCGACCTCCTGCTCGACGGGGTGCGAGTTCTTGAGGCCGTCCAGGCTTAGCGCCCTGTTCGTGTCGGCGCTCAGGAACTGGGTCCACATCTGCCACTCTGGGAAGAGGTCGTTTACGGCCTTGTCGCCCATCCAGGAGGCGAAGCTCTCGTTCAGCCAGAGATCGTTCCACCAGGCCATCGTGACAAGGTCTCCGAACCACATGTGGGCCATCTCGTGCGCGATGATGGACGCAACGATCTGGCGAGTGCCGGACGAGCTGTTCTCCGGATCGACGAGCAGCGCGGACTCCCGGTAGGTGATCGCGCCCCAGTTCTCCATCGCGCCGGCTGCGAAGTCCGGTATGGCGAGGTGGTCCATCTTCTGGAGCGGGTAGGGGATGCCGAAGTAGTCGTTGAAGTACGCGAGGAGCCTGATCGAGGTGTCAAGCGCGAAGCGGCCGTGCTCCTCCTTGCCGGGAGTGGACAAGACACGCATGAGCGTGCCGTCCGGAGCCTTCTCCTCGATGCTGCGAAGGTCGCCCACGACGAACGCCAGGATGTACGTTGACATGACCGGCGTCTCCGCGAACGCAACCGCCTTGCGACCGTCTGCCTGAGCGGTCTCGCTCTCGACGTGCATGTTGGATACGGCCACCAGTTCCGAAGGAACGACGAGCGTGACCTTGAACGCAGCCTTCCAGGAGGGCTCGTCCCAGCAGGGGAAGGCGCGGCGGGCGTCCGTGGCCTCGAACTGCGTTGTGGCTAGGTAGCGCTCGCTGCCGTCTTCGTCGGTGTAGCGGCTGCGGTAGAAACCTCGCAGGCGATCGTTCAACTCCCCCGTGAAAGTCATCGACAGCTGGGCGGGGCCGGCAGGCAGCTCTTCGACAAATGACAGCGTAACCGTCTCGCGGTCTGTGTCGTATTCGATCGAATCAGGCGCGAGAACGGCCCCGCCGTCGCGGCTCAGCGAGGCGGAGGCGACTTCGATCTCGGCGCAGTGCATGACTATCGCGGAGGTTGGGGCCTGTACTTCGAGGTCGATTGTCTGCTCTCCATCGAAGGTGAAGGCGGAGAGGTCGGGCGCCAGGGTGAGGTCGTGCCTGATGGGCCGTACGCTCGCGGGCAGCAGTTCACGCTCTTGATTTGTCATGGGTCTCCTCAGTGCAGTGTGGCGGCAGGCCGGTGGGGCTACGCGCCGGTCCAGTTGGGCTTGCGCTTCTCAGCGAACGCGCGGGGCCCTTCAACGAAGTCATTGGAGTTGGCGGCGCGCAGGTACTCTGTGTAGTTTCGGCTCAAGGCGACATCCAGCGGCCAGTCGAAGCCCTGCGACGCGAGCTGCTTTGTTGCTCTGACCGAGAGCGGCGCACCTTCCAGGATCTCGGCGGCCCAGCGGTCCACGGTCGGGTACAGATCGTCGAGCGGCACGACCTCGTTTACCAGGCCGATGCGGTACGCCTCCGCCGCGGAGATGCGCCTCGCGGTCATGAGCATGCCCATCGCACGCTTCATGCCGACGATGCGCGGCAGGCGGTGGGAGCCGGTCGGCGCAACGAGGCCGACGCGCGGCTCGGGCAGGCCAAGCTGCGCGTGCTCGGCGGCGATGATGATGTCGCACGCCATCGCGAGCTCCAGGCCGCCGCCGAGCGCGTAACCGTTGACAGCCGCGATGATCGGCTTCCAGCACTCGAAGTTCGTCGTAATGCCGCCGAAGGGGACTGACCTTACGTTACCGCGGCGGCGCTCGTGGCCGCGTTCGGCAGTGAACTTCAGGTCGTTGCCGGCGCTGAACGCTCGGTCTCCGGCGCCGGTCAGGATCATGACCCAGGCGTCGTCATCGTCGCGGAAGTCCTCGAACGCCTGTCGCAGCTCGGCATTGGCCGGGGGGTGCAGCGCGTTCATGACGTCTGGCCGGTTGATGGTCAGCCGCGCGATGCGGTCGCGCTTCTCGTACACAATGAATTCGAAGTCCACGTTAGGCACTCCTGAAGGTGGCCGTGAGTATATCAGAGAGGCCGAAAGTGAAAGGCGGCTTCTCGTCTCCAAGAGGCGGGCGTCTCGGCAGCGATCAACCGGGGCGAGGGGTGTTTACGAGGTGGAGTCGTTGCCGCTGTTGCGGCTTGGAGTATCGGTGTTCCTGAAGTTCCTGGCCGAATCGGCCATCTCCTTCAGCCGCCGCTCGACGTTGTGGTGGACCGTCCCTTCCGGGTAAGTGCCGTCCTCCTGTCGTTCGCCCGCGGGAAGGCCCGTCAGCACCTCGATTCCTTCGTCGATCGTAGAGACGCCGTACACGTGGAACCGGCCGGCTTCGACCGCGGACGTCACCTCATCGTTGAGCGCCAAGTTCTTCAGGTTGTCGCGCGGCACGATGACGCCCTGTCTGCCGGTAATGCCCTTGGCTTTGCAGACCTGGTAGAACCCTTCTATCTTCTGAGTCGCGCCACCGATTGCCTGCACGTTGCCGTTCTGGTCAACGGAGCCGGTGACCGCGATCCCCTGCGCGATGGGCGCTTCCGAGACCGCCGACAGCAGGGCGTAGAGTTCTGTCGATGAGGCGCTGTCGCCGTCGACTGAGGTGTAGCTTTGCTCGAACCCGATGCTGGCGTGCAGAGAAAGGGGCTTGTCATGGCCGTACTTGCCGCGGAGATAGCCGGTGAGGACCATGAAGCCCTTGTCGTGAATCTTGCCGCTCAGCTTCGTCTCTCTTTCTACGTTGACCAGTTGCCCTCTGCCCAGGGACACGCGGGCGGTGATCCGGCTGGGCTTGCCGAATCGGGCGTCGCCGACCGCGAGCACCGCGAGGCCGTTGACCTGGCCCACGGCCTCGCCGTCCGTTGAGATGTGTATGGTGCCGTCCTCGATCAGCTCGCGGAGGCGGTCTTCGGTCATGCTCGATCGGTAGCGTCTTTGCTCGATGGCCTTCTCAACGTGAACGTCCTTCACGAGGCCCTCTTCGTTCGAGTTGGCCCAGTAGTTGGCTTCGCTGAGTATGTCGGCCACGTCCAAGAACCGCGTGGTAAGTTTCTGCTGGTGGCCTGCCAGGCGGCTGGAGTGGTCGATGATCCGCGCGACGGCCGACTTGTGAAAGGGTTTGAGTCCTTCTTCGCGGCTTCGCGTCGCCACGAACGCGGCGTACTTGGCCACGTTCTCGGCGGTCCGGTCCATGACGGTGTCGAAGTAGGCGACCACCTTGAAGTGACGGCGAAAGTCTTCGTCACGTAACTGCAGGAACCTGAGAATGTCCGGAGTCCCGACGATGACAATCTTGGCGTTAAGCGCTATCGGCTTCGGGCGCAGCGTGGATGACGGCAGCGGGCTGTTCTGCTCACCCATGTTTTCGATGCGAATCTCCCTGCTGCGGAACGTCCGCTTCAGCGTCTGCCATGAGAGCGGGTTGGAGAGAAGCTCGCGGGCTTGCAGCACCAGGTATCCGCCGTTGGCTTCGTGAATGGCGCCGCCCTTGACCATCATGTGATCGGTAATGTGCACGCCCATTCGCGCCCTGTAGTCGATTCGCCCAAAGACGTTGTAGTACGTGGGGTTGTGCTCGAAGACGATCGGGGCACAGTCGCACATCGTGTTGTCTACGATGTCGTTGACCCTGTACCTGATGAAGGGGTCTTCCTCAGGAGAAGACGCCTCACTTGCGCCCTGCGCAGGCTCGCTGGGTTTCAGCATCTCGAGACGCTCGGCCATGTCCGCCTCGGCCTCGTCCAGGTATGCGACAACCTCGGGATGCTCCGCGTACTTCTCCTGAAGCTCGTCGATGATTGGCGTAAGGGTGAACCGCACTATCTCCTTGTCAACCTCGCGCGTCCCTTCCTGGGCTGCCTTGCCTAGGCGCCTGATGTCCGCCATCGTGCGGTTGATTTCGCGCTGCAGCCGTCCGGCCTGTTCGTTGATCGACTCCCGCTCGGCTCCGGTCAAGGCGGCGAAGTCCTGCTCCGACAGAGGTTGTCCGTTCCTGGCCGGCACGGGCGTGATGCCCGTGGGCGCGGTGCTTAGAGCGAATCCTGCCTCGACGGCCGTCCGCTCCAGCGCTTCGGTCATCTCCTGGCGCCTTGCCTGGATACCCTGCATGGCCGTCTCGATGCGCGCCCTGTAGTCGTCGCTTTCGAAGACCTTCGGGACCTCCCGGCGCACGGTGTCGATCAACTCGTTCATGTCTGCCGCCAGGATCCGCATGTGTCCGCAGGGCAGGCTGATCGGCTCAGGCTGGGAGTGGTCCCGGAAGTTGAAGACGTATCCCCAGTCCGGCGGAATGCTCTTTAGGGAAGCCACACGTTCCACATGCGCCTTCAGGGCGGTGTTTCTGCCGGTCCCCGGCGGCCCTGAGATGAATAGGTTGAAGTCCGCCTCGTCAATGTCAAGCGCCAACTCAAGAGCGCTGGATGCGCGCTCCTGGCCTATCATTCCTTCGAGTGAGGCCAGCTCGTCAGTGGTCTCGAAATCTAGGTCGCTGGGGTCGCACTTCCTATTCAGCGCCTCCGGGGGCACTGCAAAGCGCCTGGTGGACATTGGCCCTCCTTCCCTCGTTGCTGCCATGAGGAAAGTATACGACTTCCGGAGTTGCGTCCGTCCTCGCTGGATTAAGGCGCGCGGTTGAATCCCGCCTCTTCCGAGGCTAAGCTACGCGGCCATCAATGAGCCCTCAACGGGCGACCGCGAACGGAGCCAACAATGAAGGTAGTGACGTCCGGAGACCTGAGCGCGCCGCACACGATTCCAGAAGCGGCCCGGAACGCGGAGGCCCTGGGCTACGACGTATTTTCGACCAGCGAGACTAACCACAATCCGTTCGTCCCGCTGACACTTGCGGCAGACCATACGGAACGGATTGGGTTGCAGACGTCGATCGCGCTGGCGTTTCCCCGTAGCCCGACTGACATGGCGTACATTGCGTGGGACCTTCAGAACCTCTCGAAGGGCAGGCTGCGCCTCGGACTCGGCAGCCAGGTGCGAGGCCACATCGTGCGCAGGTTCAGCAGCACGTGGGCGTCGCCCGCTGCCCGGATGCGCGAATACATACTGGCCATGCGCGCCGCGTGGGACTGCTGGCAGAACGGAGGCAAGTTCGAGTTCGTCGGCAAGCACTACCAGATGAACCTGATGCCGCCGTTCTTCAGGCCGGAGCCGATCGAGCACCCGGACATCGACGTGTTTATCGCCGCGGTCAACTCCAGGATGCTCGAAGTTGCCGGGGAGCTCTGCCAGGGGGTGTTCCTGCACTCTTTCAACACGCCCAAGTACACGGAAGAGGTGGTGCTGCCGAGCGTGGAACGGGGCGCAGCGAAGGCGGGACGGAGCCTAAGCGATGTCGAGGTAAGCGCGGGTGGGTTCGTTGTGACGGCGGCCACGGAGGAAGAGCTGGAGAAGGAGCGGACATCGGCGAAGACTAGGATCTCCTTCTACGCCTCAACGCGCAGCTACGAGCCGGTGATGGCTGCGCACGGCTGGGAGGACACGGCGAAGAGGCTGTACAGGATGTCGGTCGAAGGCCAGTGGAGCGAGATGGGCGCACAGATCTCGGACGAGATGCTGCACGAGTTCGCGGTTGTGGGTCTGCACGACGAGATTGTGGACAAGATCAAGGAGCGATACGGTCCGTACGCGGGGTCCGTTGGACTATCGATTCCGATCGAGTCCGACGAAGACAAGGAGCGGCTCGCCGGCATGGTCAGGGAGCTGCAGGCCGCCTAGCGGAGGCGGGGTTGGAGAGCGTTGCGTGCGCTCAACTGCCCTTCGACAGGCTCAGGGCGAACGTCCTTTGTCAATCCAGTTCCCGTAAACTCGTCTCACAGATCGTACTGGCGGCGTTTGCCGGAGCGGCGCTCCGCATCCACGATGCGCAGGACGTTTTCGACGGCCTCGTCCAGCCGTCCCTGGTGGTTGACCACTACGTGATCGAACGCGTGCCGCTCCTCCATCTCGGACTCGGCGAGGGATAGCCGGGACTCTATTGCCTCGGTAGTGTCGGTCTCTCGGCCTGTCAGGCGTTCTCTCAGCACGTCAAGGCGTGGCGCCGCGATGAATACTGAGACGGATTCGGGGGCGATCTCTCTGACGGATCTAGCTCCCTGGACGTCGACCTTGAGGAAGACAATCTCACCGTTCGAGAGTGCCTCGCTGACGCGGTCCTTTGGGGTGCCGTACCGGTTGCCGTACACGACTGCGTGCTCCAGCAGCCCATCGTTCGCGAGCAGGTCCTCGAACTCGGAGACGGACAGGAAACGGTATGGCTCGCCTTCTCGTTCGCCGGGGCGCATGGGGCGCGTCGTGGCCGTGACGGCGAAGTGGTAGCCATCCTGGCCCCGGAGGCGGTCCCTAAGCCCGTCCATCACCGCGTCCTTGCCGACGCCGGAGGGGCCGGATAGAACGACCAGCAGGCTTGAATGAGGGCTGCTCATCGCCGTTGAGCTGCCCGTTAGGCGGTCAGGGTCTTGATCGTGTCCCAAAATGCAGGGTAGGAGATTGCCGCGTCGTTCGCGCCGGTGATCGTGGTCTCGCCGTCGGCAAGCAGGCCGGCGATGCCCATTGTCATTGCGATGCGGTGGTCGCCGTAGCTCCGGCACGTCGTTCCGGTGAGCCGGCGGCCTCCGCGTATGAGCATGCCGTCCTCGAGTTCCTGCACGTCCGCTCCAAGCCTAGTCAGGCCGTCCACGGTGGCCTTGATTCTGTCGGACTCCTTGACGCGCAACTCTGATGCGTCACGGATGATCGTAGCGCCCTTCGCGTGGCAGGCCGCGAGCGCCAGCACGGGCAGTTCGTCGATAACCCGCGGGATCAGGTCGCCGGCGATCTCCACGCCGCCTAGGTCGCTGGACTCCACGACTATGTCCGCGGCCGGCTCTCCGAGGTCCTCATGCTCATTTTCGAGGTGAAGGCGAGCGCCCATGCTCTCGAGGACCTCGATGATTCCGGTCCTGGACGGGTTGATGCCGACGCTCCTGATCCGAAGCGTGGCGTTCGGATGGCAGGCGGCGGCGACCATCCAGAACGCGGCTCCGCTGATGTCGCCCGGCACGCGGATGTTGGCCGCCTTCAGCCTTGAGCGCCGCACTGTGAGGTGGAGGCCGTCCTCGGAAATGTCCGCTCCCATCGCCTTCATCATGCGTTCGGTATGGTCGCGGCTTGTGGCAGGTGAGATTACTGTTGTTTCGCCCTGGGCGTGCAGGCCCGCGATAAGCAGCGACGACTTAAGCTGGGCGCTGGCGACGGGAAGCTGGTACTCGATGCCCCGGAGGCCGCCGCCCTTTATGGCCATCGGCGCGAGCCTGTCGTCCCCGCGCGCCGTGATCCGGGCGCCCATGTGGGTCAGCGGGCGGATTATGCGGTCCATCGGCCGGCGGCGAAGCGACCTGTCGCCGGAGAGCACGCTGAAGAACGGCTGCGCGGCGAGCAGGCCGGTCACGAGTCGCATCGTGGTGCCGCTGTTGCCGGCGTTGAGGACGCTGGAGGGTTCCTTGAGTCCCTGTGGTCCC
Source organism: Dehalococcoidia bacterium (assembly GCA_965116985.1). Lineage (GTDB taxonomy): Bacteria > Chloroflexota > Dehalococcoidia > Lucifugimonadales. The sequence goes on from OZ220745.1 coordinate 2,923,553, forward strand.
CTGCCGCGCACGAGGAAACAGTCCATCTCCTGCTCTTCATCATCGTGGACGTGGTACGGGAGGCGCTTGATGCGGGCTCCAAGACCGCGCATGCACCTGAGGATGGAGTCCCTGTCGTCTCCCACGCACAGGTTGGAGACCATCGCCGTGCCTTCGGCGATGGCGTTCAGCAGTATCGCCCTGTGCGAGATCGACTTGTCTCCTGGGGGAGTCGCTGTGCCCTCCAGAGATCGTGGAGGAGAGACAGTTGCTGTTCCGGCCTGAGGCATTTCCAGCTATCTTCTCCCGTCCCTGTCGTAGGTCCACTGACGGGCCGTCTCCCGCTGGGACATTTCGCGCTGTCTCCGCATCAGGCGGTCTCCAAACAGGAACGCGCCCATACTCTGCATCGAGCTCGGCAGTTCCGGACCGACCCGGTCTTCCACAACCCCGTGCTCCCACCTTGCGCGAGCCTCCCACGCCTCGATAAAGACGTGTTGGAGGTCATCGCTCTCCTCCACAATCTGCGAGCGGTACGCCTGGAGTTCCGCTATCAGCTTGTCGATCCACTGGGCGAGAAGCTCCGGATTGGCCTTCGAAATGGCGTGGTTGTCCTCCGGATTCTCGGAAGCCAGCCTGCTCACGGTCTCCCATTCCGTGGAGACGAGCCGGTGCATCTCCCTCCACGACTCGCTCGAGGTTGTCGCCGTGACCAGCGCCGCGGACAGGACCACCGGCAGGTAGCTGGTTCCAGCGGCGAAGGAGTCGTGCTCCAGCGCGTCCATGAAGAACGGGGTGGCGCCCAGCGCGTCGGCCAGGCCCACGATCGTCTTCACGGCCGCCTCGGGCGCCGACACGGGCGGAACGATGCAGTACCGGCAGTCGCGGAACGCATCGCCGTCCGCTTCCTCAATGCTGGCGATGGGCTTCTTCGGCAGCGGGCGGCCGGGGATGAAGTAGACGCCGTCTTTGACATACTCCTCCGCCCACGCGACGACCTTGGACTTCATGACGCCGAGATCCGTGATCACGGTGCCGGGATTGAGTCGTTGACCAAGGGTCTTCAGCAGGTCCTCGGTCTCGCCCATGTCGGTGTCCAGAATGACGAGGTTGGCGCCGTCAACTGCGGCGCCGAGGCCCGCGTACGTGCGGTCCACGGCCCCGACCTTGTTGGCGTTCGAGGCGTTCCTGCGCTCGCGGGACGTGCCGATGATCTCTGCGTTGGCGAGGTTTGCCTTCTTCAGGCCCAGACCTATCGACGTGCCCAGCGGGCCCAGCCCGACTATAGTGATTCGTTCCACGGACACACTCCTGCCCTCGCTTCCCAGCCCAAATCCGATGAGAGTATTTTAGACGAACCAGCTAGACGGCGTAGCCGACCAGCAACAGCTCTCCCAAGGCGTTGATCACCGGACCGATCAGGGTCCAGAGAAGGTTCATGTTGGTGAACAGGCCTATGGCTATGATGCCGAACAAGATGATCGGGCCGTAGCGTTCGGTCTTGGCCAGGGCTCGAGAGGCGTCTCGCGGCAGAACTCCGACGGCCACGCTGAAGCCGTCCAGCGGAGCTATCGGCAGCAGGTTGAACACTGCCAGCAGTATGTTCCAGAAGACCAGCGAGCTGGCTATGTAGCCGGGGATGTCGCCGGCGCCTCCTTCGAAGAACGAAAAGCCGACAACCTCAGGGTTCAAGAGGCCCAGATTGAGAGGCAGCGCAAGCAGCGCGGCGAAGAGTAGATTCGATACGGGACCGGCGCCGGCGACAATCGCGGTCCCGCTGCGTGGGTCCGGCCGCAGGTACGCGCCGTTCACCGGGACGGGCTTGCCCCAGCCGAAGCCTGCGACGAGGATCATCATCGAGCCCATGGGATCCAGATGCCTGATCGGGTTCAGGGTGACCCTTCCGAGGCGGCGCGCGGTGTCGTCGCCGAGGCGTGACGCCGCCATCGCGTGGCTGAACTCGTGGAACGTGACTGCGGCCACAAGGGAGCCGATCAGCACCAGAAGCGTGATTACCGCACCGGCGGGGTCGACATCGAACTGTCTCAGGAGGACGAAGAGCATTCAGCTATTGCTCTACTAGCCAGTGCGACCACGCCGACAACGGCAGTGGTCCGGCTTCCACCATCCGTGTGGCGTTGGCGCGCGTTCGGGGGCTATGCGCCTCCGCAGCCGCCGCCACCGCAACCACATCCGCCTCCTCCACCGCCGCCGCAGCCGCCACCACCTCCGCCGCCACAGCCTCCGCCTCCGCATGCGCAGCCGCCGGTCTGTACGTTGGGGTTGCTGATAACGAAGCCGCTCCGCATTAGGCCCTCGACGTAGTCGATCTGGGCGCCCTCGACGAGCGGGACGCTCTCGGTGTCCACCAGGACCTTGACGTTGCTTGCGTCTATGACGATGTCATCGTCGGCCGGCTCCTTCTCGACGCCGAGCATGTACTGGATGCCGCCGTTTCCCCCGGGCATGACCATCACGCGCAGCAGCGAGCCCTCTTCGCCCTGCTCCTTGAGCGCGTCGACGAGCTTCTCGGCGGCGAGCGGGGTCACATCGATGATGTCTGATGTTGTTGTCATGGTCTCCTCAGCTGCGGTGATGAACTAGCGGACTTTGCTCTCAAACCTAGCTAGATGCTAGCAGGCCCCGAACTTATGGTCAACGGAAATCAAGCTCTGAGGTACCGTCCGTTGTGGTTCGACAGGCTCACCACGAAGGGGCTGGGCGCTCTTGCATTCTTGACAAGGCTGACGTTAGTCAATAGCTTGTGGCCAGCTATGTCCAGAAGCATTCAGGAAGGTAGATCGCCGTGAGTCCCTCATCAGTCCATCCACCCTCTAACAGGCCGGTCGCCACGGGCGTGAACGGCATGGTTACTTCGGCTCATCCGTGGGCATCGATGGCCGGACTGCGAGCGCTGATGGACGGGGGCAACGCGTTCGACGCGGCGGTCGCGACGGCGGCGGCGATCGGTGTCGCGGAGCCCTACATGTCCGGGCCCGGCGGCATCGGCATGGCGCTGCTGTACAACGCATCGGCCAACAAAGTGAGGGCGCTGAACTTCACGGGCCGCGCCCCGGCGGCGGCGCATCCCGACATGTACCCGAGCGCCGAGCAGCATGGCCTCGGGCCGCTCGCCGCGCAGGTGCCCGGCAACGTGGCCGGCTGGCTCACGATCCACGAGGAGTACGGCACGATCGAGCTGGAGCGGCTGCTCCGTCCGGCGATCAAGTACGCGGAGAAGGGCATCGCCGTGACGGCGAACAACGCCCGGACGATGATCAAGGCCGCGCCGAGGCTCGCGAGGTTCGCTGAGTCGGCGTCGATCGTGCTCGGCCCGGGCGGGCGACCGCCGGCCCGGGGCTCGCGCCTGCGGTTCTGGGAGCTCGCGCGGTCGCTCGAGGCTATAGCCAGGGGCGGGAAGGACGAGTTCTATCGCGGCGAGCTTGCCTCCCGGATGGTGAAGGGTTGCCAGGACGCCGGCGGCGTGATGACGGCGGACGACCTGGCGGACTACGACGCCTACTGGCAGGAGCCGATCAAGATCAACTACCGGGGACACGTGCTCAACTCTGTGCCGCCCAACTCCAGCGGCTTCCAGATCCTGCAGACGCTCAAGACGATGGAGCGGACCGACTGCGGGCCGGACGCGTACCAGCGGCCTGAGACTTTGCACTACTTTATCGAGGCGGCGAAGCTGGCGGTCACCGACAGGATCGAGTACGGCGGGGACCCCGACTACGTGAACGTGCCGCTCGACGTGCTGCTCTCCGACGAGTACGCGGAGCGGCAAAGCGCCCGTATCGACATGGGCAGCGCGGGCGTTGTGCGCGGCGAGCGGTTCGGCCGCGACGTGCCGAACGACTCGCTGGCGCCGGGGAAGGTCGACGACCGCGAGGGCGGCATGACTACGCACTTCGCGGCGATCGACCGCGACGGCAACGTGGCTTCGGTCACGCAGACGCTCGGCGGCGCGTTCGGGTGCGCGGTGGCGGTCGGCGGGACGGGCATCTTCCTCAACAACATGGCGCTGTGGTTCGACCTGGAGGAGGGCAGCCCGAACCTGCTCGGACCGCGGAAGCGGGTGGACTTCGTGCTGTCGCCGATCCAGACGTTCAGGGACGGCCGGTTCCTGGCGAGCATGGGCACGCCGGGGAGCTACGGCATCCTGCAGACGACGCCGCAGTTCCTGATGAACGTGCTGGACTACGGAATGGACGTGCAGCAGGCGATCGAGGCGCCGAGGCTCAAGGTGGTGCGGGGCCGCGAAGTGGACATGGAGGAGCGGTTCCCGGTGCACGTGCGACGGGCGCTGGAGGACATCGGTCACGAGGTCAATGTGATCGAGGCGTACTCTCCGACGGTCGGCGGCGCGCACGGGATCGTTGTGGACGGCGCGAACGGCGTCTACTACGGCGGCGCGGACCCGAGGCGCGACGGAGCGGCGATCGGTTGGTAGGGGCTGACCGAGGTCTGGCATGACGTCGCGCCCGCCCCGCCCCACCCCGTCTCCCTCACCAATCAAGGGAGAGGGCGTTACGGGGAGCGGCCTCGCATCGCCCGCGGACAGCGACTACGACGTAGACGCTCTGAGGGCTGCGCTGCGGGGCAGTACGGTCGGGCGGCGCATACTTCACTTCGACCGCATCGGCTCTTCTATGGACGAGACCCGGCGTCTGGCGGAGGCGGGCGAGCCGGAGGGGCTGGTCTGCATCGTTGAGGAGCAGACGAAGGGCCGGGGCCGGTTCAACCGCGCGTGGGTCTCGCCGCGGGGGCAGAACGTGTCGTTCTCGCTGCTGCTGACGCCGACGCTCGAACAGCTACCGTTCATGAACATGGCGGCGGCGCTTTCGGTGTCCGGCGCGCTCAGGTCGCACGCGGGGCTGGATACGAGGCTGAAGTGGCCGAACGACGTGCGGGTTGGCGGGCTCAAGATATGCGGCGTGCTGATAGAGAACTCGGCGCGGCTGGACGGCTTCGTGAACGCGGTGATCGGCATCGGTTTGAACGTCAACTTCGACCCTTCGGAGCACCCGGAGATCGCGGGCCTGGCGACGAGCGTGCGCAAGGAGACGGGACGGCGCTGGGACCGGACGGCGATCCTGCGCGAGGTGCTGGAGCGGATGGACGGCCTGTACGCGGAGGTGAAGGCGGGCGCGCGGCTGACGGAGCCCTGGGCCGCCGAGATGGAGACGCTGGGCCGGTACGTGACCGTGCGCTGGAAGGACCGCGAGATCAGCGGCGTGGCGGAGTCGGTGGACGACGACGGAAGCCTCATCCTGCGGCAGGCCGACGGCACGCTGGCGACGGTGTCGGCCGGCGAGGTGACGTCGCAGCTCTGAGGGGCCGCGATTGCGAGTGGAAGGAGACTCCCGGCGACTGATGTGTCGCATTCTGTTGCATTTTGTTGCATTCCGTAGCTGGGTCGGCTGACCTTCGAGACGTTTCTGAGACACTTTTGAGACGAAGATGAAGCAGAATTGAGACGCTTTGCAACAAAAATGAGACAGTGGGCTGGGCCGTGTATGCGGGCGGCGCAGGTGAGGTGGCTGGTCTCGTTATTATTCATGCAGCCATAATAGCACGAGCGTTCTCAGAACGCAAGTGCTGGGAGGGGGAGAGCTTAGCGAGGCGAGCGGGCTATAGAGGTCGACGGCGCTGCATGGAATGTGATAACTCTGACATCGGAGTGAACTGACTCAACGCTGCAAGAAAGCCACGGAGGTTTGAATCATGGCAAGAGACTTGGTGACACTGTCGGTTGAGATCGAGAGCGAGCACAGCGAATGGCTCGGCGAGATGGCGAAGGAGTACAGGTTCCCGGACGACAGCAAGCCGTTGCGGGTGCTGCTGGACTACGCGATCAAGGACGGGGACAAGGAGCTTATCTTCTCCCGGAAGAACGCGCGCTGCCGCTTCTGTGGGTGAGGGCGCTGACCAGCGTTCAGGGTTTGCGACGTGGCAATAATTGAAAGCCAACTGAACGGGCGCATTGCCACGCTACTGGGCCGCATGGCTCCCCGGTGGAGTGTTCGCGGGGAGAACAAGGGCGCGTTCGTGGGAAGCCAGAGGCAGCCGGATATCCTGGTCGTGCAGCCGGGCGCGCAGCCGGTGGTGATAGAGAACGAGTACCTCCCTGCGCAGACCGCCGAGGCCGAGGCGCGAGAACGGCTGGGCGAGTATCTCGACGCGAGTGTGGTCAATGCGTCCGGGCGGATCAACTCGGCCATCGCGCTCAGGTCGCCTACGGCGCTGAATGACTGCGCGGGGCTGGACGACGTGGACGCTATGCTCACCGAGGGCGTCACGTTGGAGTACGCGCTCTTAACCGGGTCCGGCGGCGCTGACTACACGCGCTTTCCGAAGTCGGGTTTCATAAACGGCAGCATCAAAGACCTGGCGTCGTTCCTTGTTTACGCGGCCACGCCAGAGGACGCCGTCCAGAGGGCCGTCAATGTGCTGGAGGAAGGCGTTCAGGACGCAGCGACGATTCTGCGACAGGCGGCGGAGCTCAGCGGCGATACGCAGTCGGCGATCGCCGGGCACCTGAAGCAGTCGTACAGCGATCAGACACTTCGGATGGCCGCCACGATACTCATCAACGCGCTGGTGTTCCACCAGAACCTGGCAGGCCAGCACGGCGTGAAGAACCTCGATCAGATCGCGAGCGACGGCGTCCTCACCCAGGCCGATGTGCTGGATGAGTGGCGAAAGATACTTGGAGTCAACTACTGGTCGATATTCAAGATTGCGAGCGATCTGCTGCTCTGCATCAATCCGCCGGGAATGGCTGCCGAGGCGCTGCGGGTGATGAGAAGCACGGCGGACAGGCTCGTGGCGTTGGGGGTCTCACAGTCGCACGACCTTTCAGGGACCGTGTTCCAGAGGCTCATCGCGGACCGCAAGTTCCTGGCGACCTTCTACACAAAGCCTGAGTTGGCGGCGCTCCTGGCGAATCTCGCGATACCGGATGACGGGAACTGGGCCGACCCTGAGCGCGTGAAGAAGTTCCGAATCGCGGACTACGCTTGCGGAACGGGCACGCTTGTTCACGCGGCCTACCGGAGGCTGAACCAGCTTCACTGGCTCGCGGGGGGCGAACCGGAGCGGCTGCACGCGCACATGATGGAGAACGCGCTGACGGCGTGCGACGTGCTGCCCTCGTCCGTGCACCTGACGGCGTCGATGCTGTCGTCCTCGCATCCGCGTGAGCGCTACGACGGCTCCCGCACGATCGTCACGCCGTACGGCAAGACAGTGCACGGGGGAGTGTCCATCGGTTCGCTCGACCTGCTGGGGGACATCAACGTGCTCAGGCCGCTGATCCCGCTGCACGAGGCGACCGCTGTTACCGGGACGGGCGAGGCTCCCGCTGAGCCTGATGTTGAAATGCCGCCGATAAGCCAGGACTTGGTCATTATGAACCCGCCGTTTACGAGCGGGGGTTCCGACTACACGGAAGGAAACCCGGCTGGTTACAACAAGAAGCAGTTCCACGGACTCGGTACGGATTGGGAAACTCAAGAGCGAATGTTCAACTTGGCAAGAGAATACGCCAAGGGAACGTGTGCCCATGGCTATGCGGGAATCGCGTCGTGGTTCGTGGCGCTTGCCAACCGCATGGTGAGGAAGGGCGGCACGATCGCGCTGGTGCTCCCGTTGACCTCGTTGCAAGGAGTGAGTTGGCAGAAAGTGCGGCAGTTGGTAACCCGCATCTACCGTGAAGTAACTGTCCTGACCATCGCTGCGGCGAGACAGCACGACCAATCGTTTTCGGCGGACACCGGCATGGCAGAGACCGTGATCGTATGCCGTGAGTCATCCAACGCTAAAGGCGGGCGGGGCCTGTTCGTTTCTCTGCGCCGGCGTCCCGAGAGCGAAACGGAGGCTACCGAGATCGCTAGAGCCATAAGCGCGGTCAGAGAAGAATCGGCCGTCTGGACGCTTGAAGACGGGCCGTTTGGAGGGACCCCGCTGTTCGTTGGCCAGGAGCGAGTGGGTGAGGTGATCGATGCCCCACTGAGTGGAGACGCGCCATGGTCGGCTGCGGGCATCGCTGACTTTTCCGTAACTCAGTCCGCTTTGCAGTTGCTCAGGGGAGCAGTTTGGCTACCCCAAATGCAGAAGCGTGATGTAGTGAGTATTCCCATAGCTACCCTCGAGCAGGTATGCCACGTTGGAATCAACCATAACAACATCGTCGGCAATGGAAGTCAGACTGCCTTCGACCTAATCAAACCTCCTTCAGGCACTCCTACGTATCCCATGCTGTGGAACCACGATGCGCAGCGCGAGAAGCGGATGGTGGTCGACTCGGACAGCGAGGGAAGAGTCAAAGCGGGCAAAGAGAACAGGGCGGCTGAGATCTGGAAGACACGAAGCCACGCTCATCACAACGCCGATTTTAGGTTCAATTCCCAGCCCTTGGGAGTGGCGTTCACCGAGACTCTGACGATTGGCGGCAGGGCCTGGAAGAACCTAAAACTGAGTGACCGCGCTCGCGAAATCGGACACACGCTCTGGGGCAACAGCACGTTGGGACTGCTGTGCTACTGGTGGCACTCCAGCCGCCAGCAGGCGGGACGCGGCAGCATGCCGATCACGGCGATACGCTCGATGCCAACGCTGGACGTTACCAAGCTAACAGAAGCGCAGCTTTCGAAGGCCGAGGAGATCTTCGAGGATATGAGGAGCGCACAGTTCCTCCCGGCGAATGAGGCCTACCGCGACAACTCGCGCAAGGAACTGGACCACCGCGTCCTGATCGACATGCTGGGCTTGCCGACCCGCATACTGGAGCCGCTGGATTTGCTCAGGCTGAAGTGGTGCTCAGAGCCGAGCGTCCACGGGGGGAAGCGCACGGCGCCGGGAGGGTGAGGGGTGGTGGGGCTGAATTTACATTTAGAGAAAACTTCGAATCACTCCAATGACACGGAAAGTATATCTACACTCGCTTTCTCTGAGGCGGGTGAATTAACGACCATTTCAACTTCACATCGTATTGGCTGTACAGTCTCTACCCAAGAAAAGTGTTTGTTCCAGTCGAATTCTAGAACTACTAGGTCTTCGTATACATAAGTGTCCGACTTTGGTATGTATCCATCGAAAACACAGTCAAGAAGTACGTGGCCACGCAATAGGTAGCTGTCCTCGCTAACTTCGTGTACGTCCGTAATATCAAGATTAGAGCTGCTCAGAACTTCGCTTACATAGAAGTCTTCGTGAGGTGACGAGTCGAGAGTTCCTGCGGGCACGACGTTGCCTGACAGCGTTTCATTGCTTGTGGTTGTTATGGTTTCCATCAGGTTTCTATCTAAGAAATCCAGCACTTCGGCAGGATATGGGTCGATAACATTGTGAAGACTAGGTCTGATGTGTTGATCCAACAAACTTCCTAATGAATCGACTAGTGTCACGTCATCCATACGCTGCCCACGTTGAATCAATTCCATAACGAGGTTTGCATGAAGTTCTCCATTTGCGCCACGAAAGTCTTTGTCACCTGACACGAACACGATCTTGTCGTTGGAGGCGGTCGTCAACTCGAGAATAGAATGCCAAATCAGCGCATCTCTGTATCCTGAGCCACGATCATCAAATGGTCGGTGCCGGGACACAGCTCTTTTCAGAAGTTCCGTATGCGAGACGTCAGGGTAGGGGACAATTGTGCAGTGTGCATCACTGAGTTGCTTGTGTAACCTTTCACTGTACGCGTTAACTTCTTGACTTTGGTCAATGTCATAGATCGGTGTTAGCATGAATTTTTGAATGTGTCTGCCTAAGTCGCGAAGCGTAGTTGTTGTTTTTTCAGCCTTACTTCTTAGTTCTCTTTCGAACTTGGCAATTACTTCCTCAATAACAGATTCAGGAATGTAGATGCTATGTCCTGCGATTTCTGATGACAACAACAGAAAACGAAACAATGCGCTGTTACCAAAGCCAGCCGAGATAATGGTAGTAGCGTCCAGTACGATTAGCATAGCTCAGTCACGCTTCCTCAAGGTACGCCCGTACTTCCTCCGCTGACTTGAAGAGTCGTTGCCCCGGCGCTCCTTGAATGATGTCGAATGCCGACCGTTTCGACTTACCCGGGGTGTGCAGCACGACCACTTCCACGTCGTCAGCCTCATGCAACTCTTCATTCACGATTTCGATTCTGCCGCCTGGCAGTACCGTCGTTGTGAAACGCAGATCTTTCTGCATGACGTTTGGTCCTTCTGGATACCGGCCTCCGCCGGTGTGAAGGCGTGACTGCCACCCCGGCCGCTCCAATGATTTGGGGTGCGTCTCTAGGCTAAGCGACTATTGCACTTCCAACAGTGTACTGGCCCATCGATACAACCGATATAGAAGGAAGAACAGCGGAAGGCCAACCGCTAGCCACACCCAAGGAGGGAAGTTGGGTATACGGTTACTCTGCGCCAGTCCTGCAATCAAAGCTACCGTGGCAACAGCAGCGATTACAATTATGAGCCATTGATCCATTCTTCCCCCATAGAGACCTACTTCAACTCAATCTGCGGGACTTGTACCCCTACCCCGGCCGCTCGAGGAACACCGTCACGCCCATGTCTGCGTATCGGGAGCGGTCGGCGGGGTTGTCTACGCGGTGGGTGAGGCGGACGCCGGAGCCGGTTAGCTGATCGGCTACGTGGGCTATGCACTCGTCGACGGTCCTGAGCGGGAACTGCGGGTGCATCTCCAGGCTGAACGTGAGGTCGGAGGGCCCGAAGGAGACGAGGTCCACGCCTGCCTTGGCGAGCTTGCGGGCGTTGATCACGGCCTCGACAGACTCGATCTGCAGGCAGAGCCAGCCGAAGCCGTTCCACCAGTCGGCGTACTCCCTGAGACTGGCGTCCGGCGTCCAGCCGGCGCGGGTGCCTCCGCCCCAGCTCCGACGGCCGGCGGGCGGATAGTAGAACCTGCTCAGCGCCTCGTCTACCGTGGCCTCCTCCATCACCTCGGGGATCTCTATGCCGCTGGGGCCGAGGTCGAGGTAGTTACCGACCAGGTAAGCGTGGTCGGTGTGCTTGATTCGAAGCTTGACCGGGAAGCCGAGTTCGGTGGCCGCCGCGCAGAACGCCTCCAGCCGCTCCTCGTCGCAGGCCGCGTGCTGCGCGTCGGTCGCGATGAAGTCGTAGGAGCCGCGCGAAAGGGCGGCCTCGATGCCGTCCTTGTTGGTCGTCACCGGCAGGCTCAGTGCGGAGAGGGTCTCGCCCCGGTGGATGCGTTCCTTGATGTTGGGGAGTCCGGCTTCGTTGATTGGCATGTGTCTGCTCCTTTGTATGGTTTCTTAGGATGGCCGCTGTGTTCGACTCTCCCGTCTCAGTACGCGGCGCCTTTGTCGTTAGGACATCGCGGAGACCCCATCCTAGCCTTCCCCAGCAGACTGGGGAAGGGACCGGAGGCAATCTTCAGCCTAGTCAGGCGTCCAGTACACCATCTCCATTGGGAGGCCCTTGGGGTCCGTGGGCGGATTCTTCGGTACCATCTTAAGTTCGCCTCTGCCTCGGTAGGCCGTTACCGCAGCGACGAGGGCGTCCAGGATGTCGTCCAAGGCTACATACTTCCGCAGGTGCTTTCCACGAGCGCATTTGTACAGGTCGCGAGCCATCGGCTCAATGCGTTCGAGCACCCGCAGGCGTTCGCGTCGTCCGGCAGCGGTCTTCTTGTTCGATGGCATTGCCCTTCTGTCATTCATGGCCCAGAACAGCAACTCAGGGTGGACCTCACGGATGCGAGGTGAGGCATCGAGGCCCCGCTCACGCATGACTTCGTCAACTTCGGCGATCTTCGGCGCGATGTTGAACGTCTGGGCGTTGAGTCGCTTGCCGGAGATCGCGTACTCGACATCGGATGCGGCCTGACGGTCTCTCGGCTCACTCCGTGCCTGGTGGGACGCCTGCCGGGTCGGCACCGGGAACACGCTCGACTTGCGGGCCGGCACATCGAGCATGCGGCGAGCCATCGGATCGCAGGCTCGCCCGCCCGCGCCTTCGGGCAAGCCGATTGGGATGTCCACGAGAATGAGACTGGCGCGGGCGAAGTGCCTTGCCAACTCGCCGAACGTCGAATAGACGCCGTGGGCGTGGCGCCCGTTACCGTCGAAGCCGACGGCGAACCATCCGGCCCTGCAGCCGTCGACTCCGGCGTACGTAATGTCAGGCAAAGCAGCGGTCAATCTGGCTCGACTGCGCCCGCGGCTTCGGATCGTCGAGCCACGACTGGCCGGCTACTCCGTAATTTGTGGGTCTTCCCTCATGAGCCACACGCCGAGCGCCAGCGTCCATGCGCTCGTGATAAGTATGCCGAACGCGCCGATGACGGCGATCTCGACGAGCTCATGGTTGTGCGCTCCAATCAGGAAGGCGATCAGGCCCAAGGCTGCGATGAGCGCAATCAGCCGGGCGGCGAGCTTCCGGCCGTCTGACGTGAACTTGGAAGCGAGGCCGAGCGCCAGGAAGGTGTGGGCCATGTATGACGCGATGATTGCGGAGAACATGAGCCCGGCGCCCATAAGCTCCAGGCTGTACGCAAGCGACGACGGGTCACCCTCGACGCCCGAGGCAAATTGGTGGTCGAAGATGTGGACTTCGATGTGGGGCAGCGATAGCGCGCCCATCGCGATGACGATAGAAGCGGTCAACGCGATGATCCCCGCGCGCCTCAATGCGACGCCGCCGTCGCTGTTGTCGCCCCTGGGCCACAGCGCGTACAGGCCCATCAGGAGCAGGACCAGCGCGATTATTCCCGCGCTGGCCGTGAGGTGCGTGAGGAATGCGTAGTCGACCAGCACGTCGAGCCGGTCACGAATGTTCACCTGGTCCACCATGTCGATGAACAGCGTGCCGGGCGTGAAGAGCGAGGCCGCCACGCCCAGAATTGTGCCTACGACGAGGGCCAGCCCGCTAAGCCTGTTTCCGCTAAATGACGCCATGATCTTTACCTCCTGGCTCTGTGCAAGTCATTACCGAGATCCAGGAGTGTCAGTCAGGACACTCCCCTATTGATTGTTGGAGAGTCTATTGGTCAGGTTCGGAAAGCGTCAACACGCTCAGTCTTAGTGGCCGGGCCGGCGAGACGCGATGGCGTCCGAGTTGGGGACGACGATGCAGCCGCTGTGCACTACGCACCGGCCGGCCTTGTATACGTCGCGTACGTTGACCGCGTCCGTCGGACGCTCGAACGGGTTGCCGTCGAAGACAGCGATATCGGCGAGCTTTCCGGGTTCCAGCGTGCCGAGAGAGCCGGCGAGGCCGACCGACTCGGCGGCGAGGCCGGTGACGCCGTAGAACACGTCGAGCGCCGGGAGGCCCACGCCCTCGACCAGGTACTCGATGAGCAGCGCTAGCTCATCAATCCGCGTGCCGGTGGAGCCCTGGTCGCTGCTGACGACGAGCTTGACGCCGGCCTGGTGCATGCGGCGGATCGTGTCGGCGCGCCGCTCCCACAGGTGACCGGGGTGGTTGCGCGCCTCGCGCATCTGCTCCGCGGTCATGCGGTACCAAGTGGCGGGCATGGCGAGGCTCACGATCAGGCCCTTGCGCACGATGTCCTGTACCACGGTCTCGTCGTACTCGATCGTGCTGTTGGCTCGGAAGGGACAGTGCTCCAGCGTGTCCATGCTGGTGGCGACGGCGAAGCGGAGCGACTCGACGCCGTGGACGTGTACGGCGACCATCTTGCCCAGCCTGCGGGCGTCCTCGGCGACGGCGTGGAAGCCGTCGAAGTCGAACTGCGACGCCTCGGGGTTCGACCATGGCGTGGCGTTGCCGCCGGATCCCATCAGCTTGATGCAGTCCACGCCGTTCTTCACAAGGGTGCGGACGGCGCGGCGCAGCTCGTCCGGCGTGTCGCACTCGATGCCCTTCCAGTAGCACTGGCCTGCGGTGGACGTGATCGGCGGGCCAGAGCACACGAGCCGGGAGCCGGTCACGACGCCGGACTCGATGTTGTCGCGCAGCCTGAGGCTGAGGTAGTTCCAGTCGCCGAGATCGCGCAGCGTGGTGATGCCGCTTGCGAGCGCGAGCTGCGCATTGCGGACGCCCTGAAGCAGCGCTTCGTCCTCGGTGGAGGAGCGGAGGTCGTCGCCGCTCGACTCGCTGCCCGTCGAGAGCACGTGCACGTGGGCGTCGATCATGCCGGGCATGACGGTGCAGCCTGAGTAGTCGACTTCGTACGCGTCTCCGGCGTCGGGCGCGTCCGCCGCCGGTCCGGCGTACCGGACGGCGTCGCCGTCGATCAGCACAACGCCGTCTTCGATCGGGGGCGACTTCGTGCCGTCGTACAGGATACCGGCCCGGAACAGTAGAGACATGCGGCGCACCTCGTGGGAACTGCTAGTGGATGGTCGTTACGTTACGCGCACGTGCGGCGGCGGTCAACGGCGGGATAGCGCGGGGTTTCTAGGGAATGTTCACCAGTTCGATGAGGTCTCCGTAACGACGAAAGTCGGCGATGTTGAACTTCAACAGCCTGCGCTCTCTATGGGCCAGCATGGTGGCGGCAATGTTGGCGTCGAGGATCTGATTGCCGCCCACGGCGACCTCGCGGCACAACGCGATCAACGACTCGGTGACCGCCGGGCCGTCCTCGAGTACTTCGAACCTGTGAATCAGCGTGATCGCGTCTCGGCGCTCATGTCCACTTCGGCCGTCTCCCATCCTGCGGCGCCCCAAGCAAGGGCCTGACTGTGGCTGTGGCCGTTGCCGTTGCGGCTCTGGTTCGCCCACCAGGGCCGGTAGAGACGAGCCGAAGGAGGCAACTCGAAGCCTGTGATCGCCTCGATCTCATTGAACGTAGAGTTCCATTCCTGGGTCTCAGGAGGCAGACGCAAGAGGTGCGTGTACAGCCTCCGGTTCTTGCCGCGCATCGCCATCGCTCGATACTGGCGGTCTCGGTCTGTTGCTAGCGTCATGTGGACGGCCAGTCAGATTATAGTTAGTTAGTGATTCCGCGGCGATCACTCGCGCTCAGGCTAGGCTGCCTGGCAGGGCGTCCTTCAGCCCCTTCATGTGCTCCAGGCCGATGCCGCAGCATCCGCCTACGATCTGGGCGTCGTCAGAGACCCAGCCCGGTCGCGCTGACTCCACCACGAGCAAGGGAAATGGGACTCATCGAAGAGTTTTCATCGATGGACGGTGGCCCGGGAATGATGGGCCAGTCGTACACTGTTCATCGACTCTCGTTGGGCAATACAGCCGCAGTCTCTTCCACTGCCCGCTTCTTGGGGTTAGCATTGTGGTCGGCGAGCCGTCATGGGGCGGCACGGCGAAGCTGAGACCACTTTTTTCTGGAGGCACCATGGAACTCAACGTCGTATCTGGCGACATTACGAAGCACGACGCGGGCGCGATCATCGTCAACCTGTTCGAGGGCGTGACGGCGCCGGGCGGCGGGACCGGCGCAGTGGACGCCGCGCTGGACGGCGCGATCACAAACCTGATCGCGAGCGGGGACATCACCGGAAAGTCGGGCGAGCACATTCTCGTGTACAGCCTCGGCAGGCTATCTTCGCCTCGCGTGATCGTGTCCGGGCTCGGCAAGCAGGACGATTTCGAGGCGGATACAGTGCGCAAGGTCACCGCGGAGGCGTGCCGCAGGGCCCGCGACGCCGGCGCGGCGCACGCGGCGACCATTGCGCACGGCGCGGGCATCGCCGGCATGGCGGCGCGCCAGTCGGGCGAGGCCATCGCCGAGGGCGCGGCGCTTGGGACGTGGACGTTCACGGAGCACAAGGCGCCGGACGACGACCGCAAGGTGCTGGAGTCGCTCACGATCGTAGAGGCTGATGCGTCAAAGGTGGATGACCTTCAGGCCGGCGTGACCGACGGAATCGCGATCGCGGCGGCGGTCAACCGGTGCCGGACGATGGCGTACCAGCCGCCGAACGTCATGACGCCGTCGGCGATGGTGGAGTCGGCGGTCGAGATCGCGCACGAGACGGACATGACGATCGAAGTGTTCGAGCGGGACGAGTGCAAAGAGATGGGCATGGGCGCGTACTGCGGCGTGGCGAAGGGGACGGACGAGCCGCCGAAGTTCATCATCGTGCGGTACGAGGGCGACCCGGACAACCGGGACAACAACATCGGGCTGATAGGGAAGGGGATCACGTTCGACAGCGGCGGCCTCTCGCTGAAGCCGGCAGCCGGCATGTCGACCATGGGCGGCGACATGGCGGGCGGCGCGGCGGTGCTGTGCGCTATGCAGGCGATCTACCACTTCAGGCCGCGCATCAACGTGATGGCGATAGCGGCCTGCACCGAGAACCTGCCGGGAGGCCACGCCCAGCGGCCGGGCGACGTTGTGAAGGCGTTCAATGGCAAGACGATTGAGATCGACAACACGGACGCAGAAGGCCGGCTCGTGCTGGCCGACGCAGTGTCGTACGCACACTCGCTCGGCGTGAAGCGCATCGTCGATGTGGCCACGCTGACGGGCGCCATCGGCGTCGCGCTGGGCAACGACGTGACCGGCGCGTTCGGCAATGACCAGGACTTCGTTGACCAGGTGGTCTCGGCCAGCAGGGAAGTGGGCGAGAAGATCTGGCAGCTGCCGACCTACGACTCGTACAAGGAGCAGTACAAGAGTGACGTCGCGGACATCAAGAACACGGGCGGCCGCGCCGCAGGCGCGACCACCGGCGCGATGATCATCGGCGAGTTCGTCGGCGATGCGGCGTGGGTGCACCTGGACATCGCGTCCAGCGCCAACTCGTTCGGCGACCACGGCGGCAGCGATAAGGGCTACAACCCAAAGGGCCCAAACGGCATCCCGGTAAGGGGCCTGCTCCAATTAGTACGCAACCTGGCGGGGTAGTGGAGAGGGGCTCTACGAAGAAAAACCGAATGTCCGAGCCCAGAGGTGACCGAATCAAAGTCGTCCTGCGCGCCGCTGAGCGATGGCGAAATGAACTTGTCGATACGTCCGGCCGCAATCGTCTCCGTCGATACAGGGATCTGAGAACAGGTACGCTTGACCTTACCTCTAAGCAGGCTCACGGACTCAATGCTCCAGCCCTGGATCGGCTCCTTGCAGGGAAGCTTGTCAGCCTCAGCGAACTCTTTCCAACGGCTGTAGTCGATTCTGAAGACTCCGACAATCCCACACAGGCCTTTGATGATGCTCGCCGCCGTCTCAGGGCCATTCACAAGACGGCTCTTACAAATCTAGAGGAGAAGGGTATCGAGACTCTCTTTGCCGCCGTTGGACTTGCGACTTGGAAAGTTGATTCCGCCAATCCACCGAACGCGCCTGTAGTCCTCCTGCCGCTTCACGTCGAGCCTACGGGCGCCGCTGCGCGTGACTTTATGATTCAGGTTGATGGCGACGCCCATCTCAATCCGGTTTTGACTCATATCCTGCGCGCCGAGCACGATGTTGAAACTGACGAAGATGAAGCGGATGTCGCTGAGGCGCCGCCTACGGAATTCGATAGCTTCCGGGCCCTGCTCGACCAGTTGCAGAACTCGTGGAATGTCCTTACGGACTTGGTGGTTGAGCCGCGCGTGGTTGTTGGCATCTTCTCCTACTCGACGATGCCCCTGGTCACTGATTTAGAACAGCACGGTGAGCTTTTTGCCGCAAGCGATATTGTCGCGGCCATCGCAGGTGATGCCGAGGCCCGCGAGGCCCTTGCCTCACGTATCTGCGACCCTGATCCCAAACAGCCCGACATAGACTCGCCTGTGGACGAGTTTCTAGTACTCGACGCCGACTCCAGTCAAAATATGGCGATCAATCGCGTGCTTGGCGGCGAGTCGCTCGTCATACAGGGTCCGCCCGGCACAGGAAAGTCTCAGACTATCGCCAATCTCATCACTACGCTCATCGCTCGAGGTAAGCGTGTCCTCTTCGTGGCAGAGAAGCGCGCTGCGATAGAGGCTGTCACCAAGCGGCTGAGCCAAGTGGGCCTTGACGATCTCGTGATGGACATGCACGGTGGTGCAACATCCAGACGTGATTTTGCCAGCACGCTCAATGACTCGCTCAGACAAGTCGCCACAGTACCCGCTCATGACTATTCTGCCTTGCATCGACGCCTCCGTGAGCGTCGAGGTTCTCTTATCGCGAACGACGCTGCTCTACATGAGCGGCGCGACCCTTGGAAGCTAAGCATCTTCCAGATGCGAGAGCGGCTGCTCGCCATACCCGAAGCCGTTCGCACCCAACTACGTCTTTCTTCCAAGGCTTCATGCGCTCTTGATGTTAATGGGTTCGAGCGGCTGTCTGGCGAAATCGAAGAGTGGGTTGACCTTGGCGGACATGAATTAGCGGAGATTCAACCGGAATGGTCGCGCAGTTCCGTGAAAACGACCGAAAGCGCTCGCGAGGCCTTTGACTTGGTCCGTGACCTTGTACGCGAACTCCTGCCCAATGCCCGCAACGCACTTTTCAGGATACTTGATGAGGTTGCTCTCAGTCATCCCGAATCTGTTGCGGAGTGGCGTCGAGCAGCGCACTTTCTCGTCATTTCGAACAAGTCGCGCTGGGCACAGATGAAGGCCAGAGTCATCTCGAAAGAATACCGAATGGCAAGGGATGCATTTGAGGCCTCTGGTTCTCTACGCCTCCCACCAGATGAATTGAGTCACATGGACTCAAGAGTAAGCGCTCTTGCCAAAGGGCTCAGTACATTAGACACCGTTACAGGTCTCCGCGATTTGGATGTGATCGCTCACACTGAATTAGCTACCGTTCTGGAGCGGATGGCTTTTGGCCGCTCAGCGGCAGCAAACCTTCCCCGCATTCGTGAACTTGAAGGGTCGTTTCGACAGGTAGACATTTGGAACATAATAGAAGACGTAGGCAAGAACATTCCGCCCAAGCATGCAGCCCGCGCTGTTGAACACGCCTGGCTGTCACGCATTCTAGACGACCTTGAGTTTGAAGATCGACGGATATCTGCGTTTGACGGTAGCGCACATTCTCGCATTCGCGACGAATTCGCTGAGGCCGATCGCGTACACAGGGACTCTACACCCCGGCGCGTCCACAGGCTGACAGCGGAGGCCATCGTTGCGACGATGAATGACTACCCTAATGAGACGATGTTGATCCGAAGAGAAGCTGTCAAGAAGAGCCGCCATCTTAGCGCCCGACGGCTTTTCGAGCGCGCGCCTCACGTACTGTCAACGCTGCGTCCATGTTGGACCATGTCGCCAATACTTGCCGCTGAAATGATCCCGGCCGACCAACAACTGTTTGACGTCGTCATATTTGACGAGGCTTCCCAGATCCCACCGGCCGAAGCAATCGGGAGCCTCGCACGCGCGCGCCAAGCCGTGATCGCGGGCGATAGCCGCCAGCTTCCGCCCACTTCGTTCTTTGGCCGCAGTTCGTTGGACGACGACGACGATGATGACAACCATCTGTTGTTGACTTCAGATATCGAATCCCTGCTTGATACGGCCGACACTTTTCTCCGTGACGAGATGTTGCAGTGGCACTACCGCAGTCGCGATGATCGACTCATCGCGTTTTCTAACAACCACATATACGGCGGCTCCCTGACGGCTTTCCCAGGCGTAATGCTTGATACTCCAATCACTCATTGCCTAATACCCTTCCAAGCGATATCCAGTGCAACTGGCACACGCTCAAACCCCGATGAAGTGCAGAAGGTCGTGGAACTCGTTCTCGAACACGCACGCGAGACCCCTCACGAGACGCTCGGCGTCATCGCCTTCGGCCAGCATCACGCGGACAACATCGAGAACGCGCTCATGAGACGTCTTGGTGAGATTGACGCGCCATCACTAGATGACTTCTTCTCGGAAAGGAACGAGGAGCGTTTCTTCGTTAAGAATATTGAGCGCGTTCAGGGCGATGAGCGGGATGCCATCATCCTCAGCGTCGGTTATCACAAGGACGCCAACGGAAATCTACCATACCGATTCGGGCCGATTCTGCAAGAAGGCGGCGAGCGCCGTCTCAACGTTGCCGTCACACGCGCTCGTTCCCACCTTACTCTAGTCTCTTCATTTAGCCATCGCGATATGGATCCAAGCCGTTCGTCAGCGAAAGGAGTCGTCCTTCTAAGGCAATACCTCGAATACGCTGCTTCTGGGGGAGAGAATCTCGGAACTGAGGTCTTAGATATTCCGTTGAACCCGTTCGAGCTTTCGATAAAGGATGGACTTGAAAGCCGTGGCATCCCTGTGACTCCGCAGTACGGCGTTTCCGGGTATCGTGTCGACTTTGCTTGCGCACATCCTGAAGAGCCAGGAAAGATGGTGCTTGCAGTCGAGGCGGATGGCGCAAGCTATCATTCAGCACACACCGCGCGCGATCGGGATCGCCTAAGGCAGCAGGTGCTCGAAAGCAAGGGTTGGCGCTTCCACCGAATTTGGTCGACTGCTTGGTTCCGTGACCGCGAGGCCGAACTCGATAAAGCGGAGGCAGCATGGAGGATAGCCGTTGAAGCAACCGATAATGACGAACCTTCACCAACTCCCGCATTGTCTGGCTCAGCGGCCTCTGCTTCAATCAAACCAGCAACATTTAAACGAGGTCCGCGCCCCAACGTTCCTCGGAGAGGTACGTATGGCTACAACAGCATCACTGATTACAGATTCTCACAGCTAGTGAGACTCGCCAAGTGGATCGAGTCCGATACGCTCCTACGGACTGTAGATGAACTAGTGCGCGAGTTGATGAATGAACTGGGCTTCAAGCGTTCAGGCAAGCGCATCCGGGCCAATCTGCTTGAAGCCATCAAACGCGCTCGTCGCTAGAGACTGTAGCTGCTCTCAAGCTAAGGCTGTGTGCCTATACAACCACCGGCAAACCTACAATTTAGATAGCGGAGAGTTGGAACTCTTAGCTTGCGAAGGCAAGACAGCGCAAGGGCCCGGCGCCGCCTGCGGCTCTCGTCACATTCTGACGACGATGTTGCCTGCGGCGTGATGGCCCAGCATGTGGGCGACTGCTTTGGGGGTGTCTTCAAGCGGGTAGACGGTGTCGATGACAGGCTTGACTTCGCCGGACTCGAGGAGCTTGGCGAGGTCGTTTAGGTTCTCGTGCGTCACCCCGAGCTTGACGAACTTCACTTCGATTGAGCCGCGCCCCATCATCGCCGCCCGCGCAACCTTGAACATGCTCGCGAACATGCCGCCGGTGGTGCCGATGCTGTTGGGGATCAGCATGCCCTCGGGCGTAAGAGCGCTGGACAGATTTGGCGGCCAATAGTTCATCACGTTGTCGAGGATCACATCGTAGCGCTTGCCGGCCTGCGTGAAGTCCTCCTTCGTGTAGTCGATGACGTGATCGGCGCCGAGAGAACTGACCAGATCGACGTTCTTCGTGCTGCAGACGCCTGTGACCTCCGCGCCGAGGGTCTTAGCGATCTGCACGGCGAAGGTGCCGACGCCTCCCGATGCACCATTGATGAGGAGCCGGGTGCCTGGGCCGGCATTGGCGACGTCGCGTATCGCGATCAGTGCGGTCAGGCCGGACATGACGGACGCTGCGGCGTCCTCGAAGGATAGACCGGCAGGCTTCCTGGCGAGCTTGGAGCTTGGGGCCGCGGCATACTCCGCGAAGGTCCCGGACGTGCCAAGGTCATCCGCCCATGACGACCCGAAGACCTCGTCGCCCTGTTCGAGACCCGTAACGTCCCTGCCGACCGCCGCCACAACGCCCGCGACGTCGGAGCCCCGCACGGCGGTCCGGGGTCCCCGGAGTCCAAACTTCAGCCGGAGAACATAGGGCGTCCCGGTCACTGTGAGCCAGTCGGGCGTGTTCACGCTGGAGGATCGCATCCGCACCAGGACTTCGTCGTCGCCGACTGCCGGCGTGTCGACATCGCCCAGCCTGAGGACGTAGTCAGGAGAGCCGTATCCGGACTGGACGATTGCTTTCACTTAGGGCGTGTCTTGGACCTCCAACTCGTCGTCATAGTAGCGCGACATGAATAGCAGCCCGTCATGGCGCACGGCCCAAGTGTGCGCGTACAGGGTCTCCGAAGACCGAATGTTGGGGAAGACATAGCTGACCCAGACTCCATCCTCCGTGGCAGCCGCCATCTCTCTTCCAATCGCCCGCTGGCCAAGCGCGGCCAGGTCCTTCAGATCGGTGCCCACGAGATGGCTTGCAAGGGGAGCTACATGGAGGATGTCGTTCTCGTCTGCAAGGGTCAGGCCCCACTGGCCGTCAAGGCTGTCCTGGCTGCTGTACCAGTCGATAGTGGCCTCCAGTCCATTTGTCTTGTAGTACTCTATTGCCTCCTGCACGTACTCGGCCGTCCGGCCCGCAGGGTCTTCAACGGGCACGTAGTAGCCTGAGGCGAAGAGCATTCCGTTGCGGCGCACGGCGTAGGAGACCTTTGGGACTTCCTTCAGCGTGACCGGGTGGGGCCAGAGGTATTCCACCCAGACTCCCTCCTCGGTTGCCTTGGCCAGCTCCGCTCCCAGCTCGTAGCCGTCAGAGCCCTTCACGTCCTTGATGTCCGTCCCAAGGAGCTGCGGCAACAGAGGGTGGACGTGATAGATGTCAAGATCGTCGGTGGCGAACAGGTACCACTCGCCCTCGAAGCTGGCGACGCTGTTGTAGTAGTTGAGCATGGAGTCCAGGCCGTCGCGCTCGTAACGCTCAATGGCCTGGTCCACGTACAGGACGGTGTAATCCATCGGGTCGGCGTCCCGCCAGGCCGGAGGGCCGGCCTCGGGATCGCCGGCGTAGTAGCCGGAGGCGAAGATAAGCCCGTCGTGGCGGATGGCCCAGGTGACCTTCTGCTGCTCCTTCCGGGAGACGGGATGGGGCCAGAGATACTCCACCCACACGCCTTCCTCGGTGGCCCCGACTATCTCCTTGCCCAGTTCCTGCCCGTCCGAACCGACCACATCCTTGATGTCGGTCCCGATGAGATGAGGAAAGATGGGGTGGGCAAGGTAGTTGTCATCGTCGCCGATGAGGAACAGGTAGAACTGTCCGTCCAAGCTGTCCTGTCCGTTGTAATGGGATACGACAGCGTCGAGACCTTCCTGTTCGTACTTGGATACGGCCTTGTCAACGTATTCCTTTACGGAAGCCGCAACGTCTTCCACCAGGACCGAGTGGCTGGATGAGAACACCAATCCGTCGTGGAGGACTACGTACACTCGTCGCGGTTCTTCCTGCCTGGTTACCGGGTTGATGCCTCGCGACGTAATCCATTGACCCTCTTCGGTTGCGGCCTCTATCAACGCCCTTAAGGCAGCGTATCGCGAGCCCGGCCCGACGAACTGGCCTTCCAGAGAGGGTATGCTGCGGAACACCAGCAATGTGGTCTCGCCTTCGTCCAGGAGGATCAGCGTACGCCCTTCTTCAACGCTCGCTTCAGTCCTGTAGAACTCAAGCGTGGCGTCCAGGCCGTTCTGACCGTAGTACTCGACGGCGCCTGATACGTAGGCCTGTGTCATATTTTCTTCGATCATGGCCGCTGACTCGGGCGTCGGTTCCGGCATTGGTTCCAGGGTGGGTTCCGGCGTTGGTTCCGGGGTTGGTTCCGGGGTGGGTTCCGGCGTTGGCTCCGGAGTGGGTTCTGGTGTTGGTTCCGGCGCCGCGGTGGCCGTGGCGTCCGGTACCGGAGTTTCGACGGGTTCCTGCGTTGGCGAAGGCTCATCGCCGCAGGCGACCAGGAATGCGGCAAGCGAAGCCACGATCAGCAGCAAGAAAAGTGGGCGCAGCCCAACCGGCGCTCTACTGCTTGTCAGCCCCGCCCATTTCGATCGTGAAGTGTCATTCCGCTCGGTTCGCCGCATGTCCTGCCCTCCCACTAGCTTGTGCCGTCAGATTCTACTTTCGTCAGAGTGCGATTATACTAGGTTTTTGAGATACTAATTCTCATCTTCTAAATGCTGCTATTGAGGGGCTGGGCCCAAAGGCGAGACGTCGCCATGATAGCGCCAAGGCTGACGATCAGGGTAACATCCCGCCCCGGCTACCCAAAAATAGCAGGGTGCCTCTTGAGGACGGCAGGGATTCCCAGCGCTCAGACAGGATCGGACATTAGATAGTTGTTCAGTAGAGCCCAGGGGCGACCCGACATCGCCTTCGAACCGGATGAGAAGTGTCCGCCCCTGGTGGCAATCACCTCGGCTCTACAGATATTCATACCCAACACCATCAGCCTGGTCATGCTGGCGGCGCTGGTGGTGCAAGCGTCCGGCGACTCGGAAGCTTATCTGTCCTGGGTGACGTTCACGGTGCTCGCAGTCACCGGAGCCAGCATGGTTCTGCAGACGTTCCGATTGCGGCAGCTGGGATCGGGGCGTCTGATTGTCGCGAACTTCAACGTTCCGTTCCTGGCGGTCTGCGCCCTGGCGCTAAACGTCGGCGGGCCCAGCCTGCTGGCCAGCCTGATGGTGGCTTCCACGCTCGTACAGTCCGTTCTGACCCTGCGCCTCGCTTCACTCCGCCGTATATTCACACCGACCGTGGGCGGCGTCGTGGTCATGCTGGTGGCGGTTACGGCTGTGCCGTTCATCATCAGCAGAGCCGTCATTCCGCCGGAGGGGGAGTCGACAGCGCTCTTCCTGGCGCCGGGAATGGTCGCATTGGCCGCCGGGGTCCTGATATCCCTGCAAGACGCGCCGGTCTGGCGTGTCTGGGTCTTGCCGGCCACGGTGATCGTGGGACTGGTCCTGGCCGTGCCCCTGGGCTACTACGGCACGGACATCATTGCGGACACACCGTGGCTGCACCTTCCCGGTCTCGGATGGCCGGGGCTGGACCTGACATTCAGCACGGACTTCTGGACACTGCTTCCAGTGTTCGTGCTCGTGAATCTGACAGCCTTCATGAAGGCGGTGGGAGACCTGTCGGTCATTCACCGCGCCTCATACCGGAATCAAGCGGCCGTCGACTTTCGCTCGGTGCAGGGGGGACTGAACGCGTATGGGATAGGGACGCTTGCGTCGGGACTCCTGGGGACTTTGCCTGTCGCCGCCCCGTGGTCGGCGACGGCAGCGTACATCGGCTTCACCGGCGTGGCGGCCCGCAGCGTCGGGATCTACCTGGGGCTGTTGACCATGGTTGTGGCCTTCTTTTCCAAGCTGTTTGCCGTCTTGATCGCCATCCCCAGCCCAGTCGTGGGCGCGGTCTACATCATCATTTTCGGCATGCTCTTCGTCGAGGGCGCCAAGACTGCGTTCGCGGGGCAGGTTGACCAGAAGAGGGCCACCATTATTGGTGTTTCCATGGTCTTGGGTCTGTCCGCTGGGGTCTTCAGTGGTTTCTTCGAGGGGACTCCAAGCCACCTTGTGGGCAACACGATTGTTATCGGCGGAATGGTGGCCATGATCATGACCGCGTTCACCGAATTGTCGAGTCTCCGCGCCAAGAAGCTGCGGACTGACTTATCCGAGTCCTCTGTGCCTGTCCTTGATGACTTTCTCGGCCAGTTCGCCAGCGATCATTCCTGGACGGAGGAGGGTGCTAACAGGCTGCGCCTGGTGGGAGAAGAGGTCATCTTGAGCCTGCTGGATGAAGAGAAGGAAGGCCCCGACGAGCAGAAGCGCACGGTAGTTGCCACGATCCGCCCTGAGATCGGCTCGGCGGAGATTGAAATCGTGGTCGCATCGGACGACGCAATCCAGGGCAACATCGAGAATCGCATGGCGTATCTGGAGCAGGACCAAGCGTTGGAAGACGAGCGGCAGATGTCCGTTCGCATCCTCCGCCACTACGCGTCATCAGTGCACCACCGCAAGTATTACGGAGTGGACATCATCAACTGCCGCGTGGACAGGTAACGCGGGCGGGCCTGGGCCACTCCAGTTGAGTGGGCGGACGCTCTAACTGATGTAGCGGAAGCGCTGGGACTCCGGGGGATGGGACCATAGCTCTTCAGCGCCGGCCATAGCCTCGGCGCGCTCGGGGCTGGCCTTCCAGGAGTCGTAAATCTCGTCGCTCATCCAGATGACTAGCGTGGTTATCTTGGACGGATCGTCGGCGCTTACAAGCGTCGTGCGACGGACGAAGCCGGGCGCCTTGCTCTGAGCGAGGCCGTTGCCGTTGAGAAGGTCGAGCGCGTCATCGAAGCGGCCCTCCTTGGCCCAGTGGCTTGTGAGTACTCCGATCATGATTTCTCCGTTTGCTTCGAGGGCAGGCTCTTCCCCAGCGGACTGGGGGGCCAGGAGGCGGCTAGCAGCCGCCCGCCGCGTTGGCTTCCTTCATGTCGACGTACGACTGCCCAACCAGTTCGCGCAGGGCGTCGAGGTCGATGTCCGCGAGCTTGTTCACGTACAGGCAGGACACGCTGTTCTTGTACTTGCCCAGCCTTGCCATGATGTCCCCGTACAGGTCGAAGCCCGGCATGATGTAGATCGTGAGGTTTCGCTTACGAGGGGAGAAGCCAGTTAGGAACCACTCGCCGCTCTGGCCGGAGCGATGCCTGTACTTGTACGAGCCGAATCCGACGATGCTGTCTCCCCACATCGAGGGCTCGTCTCCCGTGACCTGGCGCATGAGATCGAGGAGCGCGTAGCAGTCGTCGCGCCTCTTCTCATCGGCCGTGCCGAGAAAATCGTCGACGCTGGCTTCGTTCTTCTTTGTTTTGAGTTCCGCCACGCTTGCCTCCTGAAGCTAGACTGGCGACGCCGCCATGGGAGTCCCCGCCTTCCGAAGCAACTCGCGCAACGCGGGCAGGAAGGACTCGGGCGCCCTAGTGGACGGGGGCCGGGGCGGGCCGATGCGCAGACCGACCTCCTCCATGGCCGTCTTGATGAAGGGGCCCTCGCCGCCGGTCACGGCGGCCACCTGCTCCCGCCACTTGGACCAGGGGTACTTGAAGCTCTCGAGCAAACGCTGGGCGCCGTCGTAGTCTCCAGCTTCCAGCGACCGCCAGATGTCGCGCGGGTACTCCGGCCAGAACCCGCTAAGGTGGGTGATAAATCCGCGCGCGCCCAGCTGGTGGCTGAGGACGTGCCTGCCCTCGTTGTCGATCACGGCCAGCTTGCCGGAAAACTCCCGGAGCCCTTCCTCGAAGTATTCCGGTGTTGGAGCGGCCCACTTGAGGGCGCCGACCGTGGGCATGTCGGCCAGTTCACGCAGCAGGCCCATGCTCATGTTCAGCCCCTCCCAGGGCGTATGGTAGATCATCAGCATCACGCTCGACTCCGCAGCGACCAGCTTGAACAGCCTGCTCACGTCGCCCTCTGTGGGCACGTAGTAATAGGTGGGACCGAGCTGGACTCCCTGCAGACCGGACGCGGACGCGTGCTGCGCAAGCTCGACGACGATGCGGGTGTCAGTGTGCTGGACACTGGTTGCGACGGGAACCTCGCCGTTTGCCGCCTCCATCGCAACGTCCATTACCGCTTTGCGCTCGTCGACGTTCATGGCGGGGTGCTCGCCGCCGGCTCCGCCGACGAGCAGGACACCTTCGCCGGTCCGGACGCCCCTGTTGATCATGAACCTGACGTTGTCACGCAGCGCGTCCAGATCAAGGCTGTAGTCCTCTTTGAAAGGCGTGGCGACGGCAACCATGGGCCCTACGAGCCACTCGCGGGACTTCTCGATTGGGAAGCGAACGTTTCCGTTGGAGCTTGAATTTGTGGACAACCGCGCCCTCCATTGGTGCTTGACTGTACGGCAGGGAGTTTATCTGTAGCGAGACTTGGTAGACAATAGGAGAGCGGGCTTGGCGACGTCGCTTAGTATGATGTCGGGGAGTCTGCTTCCCCGCGCAGCGGCGAGCGAGCAGCCAAAACCGAAAGGTCTTCAATGGCACTGGACCGCTTCCACCCCATAGTCAGAGGCTGGTTCGAATCGCAGTTCGACGGGCCGACGCAGGCGCAGACGTTGGGATGGGACGCCGTCGCACAGGGCCGGCACACGCTCATCGCCGCCCCCACCGGTTCCGGCAAGACGCTGGCGGCGTTCATGGAGTGCATCGACGGCCTTGTGCGGTCCGGTCTCAACGGCGGTCTGCCTGAGGGCACGGAGGTCGTCTATGTGTCCCCCCTGAAGGCGCTCTCCAACGACGTACACCGCAATCTGCAGAAGCCGCTCTCCGAGATATCCGAGTTGGCCGAAGAAGCGGGGCATCCGTTGCCGGAAGTCCGCGTCTCGGTCCGCACGGGCGACACTCCGCAGGCCGAGCGGCAGGCGATGGCCAAGAACCCGCCGCACATACTCGTGACGACACCAGAGTCGCTGTACCTGCTGCTCACGTCCGAGAAGGCGCGCAACGGGCTGAAGGGCGTGAAGACGCTGATAGTGGACGAGCTTCACGCGGTGGCCGACAGCAAGCGCGGCTCCCATCTGGCGCTCACTATGGAGCGCCTCTGCGAGCTGGCGGAGAACAGGATTACGCGAATTGGCATATCCGCGACGCAGAAGCCGATCGACGAGATGGCGAAGCTTCTCGTGGGCGCCGGGAACACCGCGGAGGCCGGCCAGGCCGACTGCGTGATCGTGGACGCGGGACACGCCCGCGAGATCGATCTCGCCATAGAGGTGCCGGACCAGTTCGAGATCGGTCCAATCGCGACGCATGAGTACATGGCCGAAACGATGGACTGCATCGCCGATCTGGTGCGGACGCACGACGCAACGCTGGTGTTCGTCAACACGCGCCGCATGGTGGAGCGGGTCGCGCACCTGCTGGAGGATCGACTCGGGTCGGACGCCATCGCGGCGCATCACGGAAGCCTGTCACGGAAGCGGCGGCAGGAGACCGAGCGCCGTCTGAAGTATGGGGAGATCAAGGCCTGCATTGCGACCGCTTCGCTGGAGCTCGGCATTGACATTGGGACGGTGGACCTCGTCTGCCAGATAGGGTCACCCCGGTCGATCGCCGTGTTGCTTCAGCGCGTGGGCCGCTCGGGACACTCCCTGGGCGCAACGCCAAAGGGACGGCTGTTCCCGCTGACACGGGACGAGCTCTTCGAGTGCGCGGCTCTGTGCCGAGCGATACGCGGGGGCAACCTGGACGCGCTCATCATCCCGCCGTGGCCACTCGACGTTCTCGCGCAGCAGATAGTCGCCGCCTGCGCGTGCGAGCCGTGGGAAGAGGACCAGCTTTTCGAGCTGTTCAGGCGGGCGCACCCGTACGCAGAGCTTCCCCGCGAGAAGTTCGACCAGCTAGTGAACATGCTGGCCAGGGGCGTTGTGGAACGAGGCGGCGCGCGCGGCGCTTACCTGCACCGCGACAGCGTGAACGGGGTCCTGAGGGGACGGCGCTCAGCGAGAATATCGGCGCTCACGAGCGGTGGCGCGATTCCAGACAACACGGACTACGACGTGGTCCTGGACCCGGAGGGAGTGGTTGTTGGGTCGGTGAACGAGGACTTTGCCATTGAGAGTATGGGCGGAGACGTGTTCCTGTTGGGCAATTCGTCGTGGCGCATCAAGCGCCTTGAAATGGGCAAAGTACGCGTTGAGGCGGCCCCCGGAGTCAAGCCAAATATACCGTTCTGGCTGGGAGAGGCCCCGGCAAGGACGAAGGAGCTATCCGGCGAGATATCCGATCTGCGGGACGACCTCGCGGAGCGCATCCACAAGCCAGAAGCCGCGGCGCGGTGGCTGATCGAAGACGCCGGCGTTGGCGAGGACGTGGCGCAGCAGATGGTGGCGTACATGGTGGAGGGCCAGCGGATTCTGAGCACCATTCCCACAAAGAAGAGGATCGTAGCTGAGCGTTTCTTCGACGAGAGCGGCGGCACCCAGATTGTCATACACTCGCCGCTCGGCGCCCGGATTAATCGGGCGTGGGGCATGGCCCTGCGGAAGCAGATCTGCCGGACGTTCGACTTCGAGCTGCAGTCTGCAGCCACCGACGATGGCATCAACTTCTCGCTCGGCCCGCAGCACTCGTTCCCGCTCACTGACGTGTTCGGGTACATCAAGTCGCCCACGGCGTCGAAGGTGCTGGAGCAGGCGATCCTGCAGGTGCCGATCTTCGGAGCGCGCTGGCGCTGGAACGCGACCCGCTCGCTCGCTGTGCTCAGGTTTATGTCTGGGAAGCGGGTGCCGCCGCCACTGCTGCGGATGCGTACCGACGACCTGCTGGCCCTCGTGTTTCCGGCGCAGGTGGAGTGCCAGGACAACGCGATGCCGGGAGACATCGACGTGCCCGACCATCCCCTCGTGTTCGAGACGATGCGGGACTGCCTTACCGACTACATGGACGCCGAGGGATTCCGCGAGCTGGTCGCGTCTATCGAACGGGGCGAGGTCGAGGTGATGGCCTTCGACACTCTGCAGCCCTCGGTGTTCTCGCACCAGATCCTGAACGCCAACCCCTACGCTTTCCTCGACGAGGCGCCGCTGGAGGAGCGCCGGGCGCGGGCGGTCGCTCTCCGGCGGGCGCTGCCAGAGGACAGCCGCGACCTTGGCGCGCTGTCGCCCGAGGCGATCGAAGACGCGACTGTAGACGCCTGGCCGGTCTGCCGGGACGCGGAAGAGCTGCACGACGCACTTATGACAATGCTTCTCATCCCTGAGGACGAAGCACACTCCAAGGCCGCTCCAAAGGACGCTGAAGGAGAGGCCAAGAGCTGGCTGGAGTGGTTTGAGGAGCTTACGAAGGATGGGCGTGCGTATCGTGTGCGCCTCGACGAGGACGGCGCGGTCGGGTGGGGTGCGGCGGAGACGGCCGCCGTCGTTCGCACCGCCTACCCCACGTCGACGCTAACGCCGGAGCCGCGACCAGTCGCCGATGCGCCCCCTGCGCCGGAGCGGGAGGACGCAGTGCTGGAGATCGTCCGCGCCAGGGCCGAGGCGTCCGGCCCGTTCACCGTGGCCGAGATGAGGGCGGCGCTGAGGTTCACGGAGGCAGAGGTTCGGCAGGCGATCGCTCGCCTCGAGTCGGAAGGGCAGCTGATGGCCGGACGATTCCGCGCGGGCATTGACGAGGAGGAGTACTGCGACCGGCGCATCCTGTCCCGCATTCACAGGGCCACGATAGGCGGGCTCAGACGCGAGATCGAGCCGGTGACGCAGGCCACGTTCGCCCGGTTCCTGTTCTACTGGCAGCACGCGATCCCCGGCTCGCAGGCTACGGGTGAGCAGGGTCTGCTGGAAGTCATCGAGCAGCTTCAGGGCTTCGAGGCTGCGGCGTCGGCGTGGGAGTCGGACATCCTGCCTGCGAGGGTCGCAGGTTACCGGCCGTCGCTGCTCGACGAGCTGTGCCGCTCTGGCGAGGTCGTGTGGGGCCGACTGTCAGGACGGCGCAACGGCGACGACGGCCAGATCCGGAGCGGGCTGCTCCGGACGAGCCCGATTACGCTGGCACTCCGTGACGACCTCGAATGGCTGCGCCGGAGGCCGGACGCTAGCACTGTCGAACTGAAGGGCGCCGCCCGCGAGGTGCACGAGTTCCTTTCGTGGAGAGGCGCGTCCTTCCTTTCGGAGATCATCCAGCAGACGCGAAGGCTGCCGTCCGATGTCGAGGACGCGCTGTGGCAGCTCGTATCCGCCGGACTCGTGACCGCCGACGACTTCAGCGCGCTCCGCAGCATCGCGGTCGGCCCGAAGCGGCCTGCGCGCCGCAGCACGCGCATGCGCCGCCGGACGCGATACCGGTCGCCCGGCAGCCGGTGGTCGCTGTTCGACGGGCCGCGCAGGGAGCCGTCCGGTGTAGAGTCGCAAGATGACGACGATAACTTTGGCAGTCAGATGGGCCACGGAATTGATGAAGAGCAAGTGGAGTGGCTTGCCCGCCAGTATCTGAGCCGGTGGGGCGTGGTGTTCAGAGAGGTGCTGGCCCGCGAGCCTTCCCCGCCGGGCTGGCGTTACCTCCTCGGCGTGTACCGCAGGCTGGAGGCGCGCGGTGAGATCAGGGGAGGGCGGTTCATCCAGGGCACCACCGGTGAGCAGTTCGCCATGCCGGAGGCGCTGGAGGCGTTCAAGACTGTACGAAAGTCGGAACCGTCTGGAGACCTGTGGCGCGTATCGGCCTGCGATCCGCTGAACATCTCAGGAACGCTCACGTTCGGGCCGCGCGTCCCAGCGGCGACCGCCAACCAGCTAATGTTCAGGGACGGCGCAGTGCTGGCGTCGATGGAGTCCGGCCAGTTTGCACGGCGCGGTGACTTCGATGAGCCGACACTCGAGGCGGTGCGATCGGCGTTCCTGAGACGGACTCCGGCGGGGTGATCGAGAGGGGCGCCTTGGGCCTCCGCAGGGAGGTTTGACAGACCAGATCGCCCCATTGCTCGCGGAAGGCCATCGGTAGAGTCGGTCGCTAAATTCGGCAGACGCACCAGGAGGGCTCCTTGCGGTACGACTACATCATCGTTGGCGGCGGTTCGGCTGGCGGCATTCTCGCCAGCAGGCTCACCGAAGACCGCGACAAGTCGGTCCTGTTGCTGGAGGCCGGCGCGGACTTCCCCAACATGGACCGCATGCCTGCCGAGGTCAAGTACGGGTACGGGTACGACGTGAACGTACGTAAGAGTCCTCACAATTGGGACTTCACCGCCAGGGCAACGGAAGATGCCGAGCCCATTGAGGTACCGCGCGGCAAGGTGATGGGCGGGTCCAGCGCCATCAACGCCCAGATGTTCCTGCGCGGCGTGCCCGAGGACTACGACGGCTGGGCGGAAATGGGGAATGACGAGTGGAGCTTTCTCCAGCTGCTGCCGTACTTTCGCAGGGTCGAGAGCGATCAGGACTTTTCCGATGACTTTCATGGCACGGAGGGGCCCATCATCTGCAGCCGACCGAAGCCCGAGGAGTGGCTGCCCCAGCAGGCGGCCTTCTACGAGGCTTGCCGCAGCGCGGGCTACGCCGACTGCCCTGACCACAACGATCCAGACTCGACCGGAGTGGGGCCGCTGGCCTTCAACAGGGTCAACCGCGTGCGGTGGAGCACGGCGATCGCGCACATCGGTCCCGCGCGCCCCAGAATGAACCTGACGGTGAGGTCCGAGTGTCTCGTACACCGCATTCTGTTTGAGGGTACAAGGGCCGTTGGCGTCGAGGTAGAGAGCGGCGGCGAGGTCTGCGCCGTCCGTGGCCGCGAGATAATCCTGAGCGCGGGGGCGATCGGCTCGCCGCAACTGTTGATGCTGTCGGGAGTCGGCCCTGAGGAGCACATTCGGGGGCACGGCATTCCGGTTGTCGCGGACCTTCCCGGTGTGGGCCAGAACCTGAGGGACCACGCCCTGGTCCCAACGACATGGGGCGTCCAGCCGGAAGTCGACCTGGACCTTGACACCAGCAACTCCGGGCTCGCGCTCAGATACACCGCAAACGGTTCGCATCTGCCCAATGACATGATCCTATACATGGCGTCATTTGTGGGCAGAGCTTGGAGGAGAGGAGGCTATGACGATGAAAGGATCGGCCTGGGCATCATCGCCGTGCTAAACCTGGCGCTGAGCTTCGGCAGCGTGACGCTTGCTTCGTCCGATCCGCACGTCCAACCGGTGATCGACTCTGATTACTTCTCCGATCCGTTTGACCTGGAAAGGATGAGAGAGGCGTTGCGCATATGCGACGAGCTCCTGTCGAGCCAGGCTTTCAGTCACATAGTGACGGAGCGGATTAGTCCCGCCCCTAACTTGGATATTGCGTCGGACCGTGAGTTGGATGCGTGGTTGAAGCGAGAAGTGAGTACGGCGCATCACAGCTCCTGCACGTGCAGGATGGGCGCGGCCGACGACTCGATGGCGGTCGTGGACCAGTACGGCCGCGTACACGGGCTCGAGTCGCTGCGCGTGGCCGACGCGTCGATCATGCCGGACTGCGTGCGCGCCAACACGAACGCGACCGTGCTCGCAATGGCCGAGAGGATGGCCGACTTCATCAAGGAGGGCCGGTAGCCCTGGGGGACCTCTTTTCTCCTGCCACGAAGAGAGACTTTCGTACAACCTTGGGTTACCCCTCATTCCTTCGACAAGCTCAGGACAGGCTCTCGCCTTTTCCCACAAGGGGAGAAGGGACCAGAGGAAGGCTTTCCTCAGGGCACGTCCATGCGGCCAAGCCGCCGGATGGTCAGCGCCAGGAACACCACGGTGACGATGACCACTCCCGCGATTGCGTCGGGCGTGTCCAGCAGACGGTTCGCATCAATCTGGAAGCGGGCCTCGTCCGCGCTGTTGAGGATGGTCAGCGTAAACGCCCGGATGCTCAGGTATCTAATGCCGTCGAAGATATTGGTCAGCGCTGCTTCCCAGATCAGGACGTACGCCAGCGCGTAGTAGAGCGGCCTCGTGGTGATGAGTCCGGTCCATGTAAACACCGCGCCGTAGGCAACCGCACCGGCGATCATCGCGAGCGCGACCGCAATGAGCGGCTTACCGAGACTCTCGAAGGCGATTCCAGCAGAGACCACGCCAGACACGAGGACGATCAGCCCGCCAACTATTACGGAAGCCGCGAACTTTGGTAGGACGATCTCCCACTTCCTGATGGGCCTCAGTACCAGGTAGCTGAGCGTCCTGTCCTCAACCTCGGTCCCGAAAGACGTGGTGGCAAGCACCATCATGATGATGGGAAGGATGCCGCCGATCAGCAGCGCATCGAGCACGCCCTCCACGAAGTCGTCCTGAAACGCCTCCTGATTGGATGACAGAACCGACATGGTGATCGTCAGCACGACGGCGATCGCCGCCAGCCCGACGGTCACGAGCAGCCGCCAGCGGCCGGTAAGCTGGCGTACCGATAGAACGAAGACGGCCGCCATCAGCCTTCCACCACGTAACCGAACACGCTCTCGAGGGAGTCGTCGAGAGGTTCTACTCGCAGAAGCCTGACGCCCTGCTGCTGGGCCAGCCTGGGCACCGACGTCTGAAGCGCCGCCACGTTCCGGCTGGTCACGACCAGCGAATTGCCGTCGATCGCCACGGACTCGACTTCGTCCAGTCCCACGAGAGCCGCGGCCAGCTTCCTGGGCTCCGCACTGACCACCCGCACGGTGTACGGCCGCTCATCGAGCTGGGCCCTGATGGCGGCCACGCCGCCGGCGGCAGCGAGCTTGCCGTCCACCATCAGGAGGATGCTGTCCGAGAGTGTCTCCACCTCCTCAAGGATGTGGGACGACATGACTATGGTGCGGCCCTCTCCGGCGAGGCGGCGCATCTGGTTTTGAAACTGCACGCGCTGGCGCGGGTCCGTGCCGCTCAGAGGCTCGTCAAGGATGATGACCTGCGGGTCGTGAACGAGGGCCGCCGCGAGCCTCATCCGTTGCCTCATGCCGCGGGAGTACCCGGACAGCGAGCGGTGCTGGGCATCTGCCATGTCCACGAACTCGATGGCCCGGTCTACTTGCGCGTCGAGGTCCTCAAGACGCTGTAGCCGGCCGCACGTCTCGACGAACTGCCTGCCGGACAGGAACTCGTACACGGCCTGGTGCTCGGACATGACGCCCACTCGCCTGTAGATGTCTGGGTTCAGGCGGTCGTTCTCGCCCAGGACCGTGACCTCGCCCTCTGAGGGGGAGGCAAGGCCGGTGATCATGCTCAGCAGCGTGGTCTTGCCGGCCCCGTTCGGTCCAAGCAGGCCCGTGATTCCGGGGTTGATCTCGAGGGAGACCCCGTTGACCGCTACGACGTTTCCAAACCACTTGGAGACGTTGTCGACGACTATAGTCGGTCCGCCGTTCACCGTAGTCACCTCGCGAGCGCCCGGTACCGCCACCAAACGAATGCGCCCGATCCGGCAGTCAACAGCACGTACCACGCAATGGGGACTATGGGCTCGAGCTGAGCGGCTGAGAACACGACCGGGCTGTCGTTGGCGCTGTCCTCGAAGATGTGACGGTTCACGTGGCTGGGAACTTGTCCAAGATCGATGAGAGCGATCCAGTGTCCCGCCTCTCCGGACTCGGTCTCGCAACTTCCTCCGAAATCCTCGCCTTGCTGGCAGCCCCCCAGCGGATTGGCGACCGATGTGGAGATGATGTAGAGGCCGATGATTATCGCCGCGGCGTACGCCCTGCGCGTGGTCAGCGCCGCGGCCGCCATTGCGATCGCGGTGGTGAACAGGGCCAGGATGACTCCCGCCGCCAGGAACCTAGGCACGTCCAGCCAGTTGTCGCGCATGTACTCCGGCGTGTCGTTGGAGCCCAGGGCGAACGACACGAACAGCACGATTTGCCCGAGGTACACAAGCGCGAGCGTCAGTGAGAACAGCGCCAGCCAGCGGCCGGCAAGGTAGTCCGCGATGGTCAGCGGCCTGACGATGTACAGGCTGATTACCATGTCCCGCCTGTCCGGGCACAGCAGTTCCGGGCCGATTACGGCGGTGAAGAATAGCATGAACGTGAGGACTATCTGCAGGTACGTGGAGTGGTCCACGATGTCCGCGTCTCCCAGTCCAATCTGTACGGCAATGACGCCGATGACGATGGCCGGGAGCGTTATCGCCATGATGAAGAGGCCGGGAATGATCTTCGCCCAGGCGCTCCGCCCTATGCCCAGCGCCGTGCGGATGCCGTCGATCCACAGCGCTTTGCGCGCTCGCCCGCGGCCCTCGCGCGGCCCCTCGTAGTGCTGATATCCGAGGTCGAAAACCTCTCCGCGAGCTTCCATCAGGCGGCCGTGCTCCTGAAGATGTCCGTCAGGGTGCCCCTGCGCGGGCCCATGCGGCGGAGTCTTGCGTTCGACGCCACTATGGCGTCACGTATGTGGTCGTAACCGTCTTCCTCACTGAACTCGACCACGATTGCGCCGCCCTCCAGGACGGCCTGCACGCCCCGTCCCTCGAGCTCGGCGAGCAGCTCGTCCCGGTTGTCGTCGACCTCCACATAGACTGCCTCGGACTCCTGTGTGAAGCCTGACACCGTGCCCTGCTCCACCACCTCTCCCTCTTCCAGAACGATGAGCTTGTCGCATGTGCGCTCTACGTCGTTCATCAGGTGAGATGAGAGCAGCACGCTGATTCCGAATTCAGTACCAATGCGGCGTACCAGGTCCAGCATCTCCTCGCGCCCCGCCGGGTCCAAGCCGGCGGTTGGCTCGTCCAGCAGGATGATCACAGGATCGTGCACCAGTGCCTGGCCGAGCTTGACGCGCTGCTTCATGCCGGTGGAGTACTGGCTGATGGGGCGGTAGCGCTCCTCGTGCAGCCCCACGTGCCTCAGGGCGTCGGCGGACCGTATGCGGGCCTCCTCAGGCGGCAGGCCGCTGATCTGCGCCATGTGCGCGAGGAACTCGGACGCGCTCATCCCGCCCGGCAGACAGTCGTGTTCCGGCATGTAGCCAATGCGCTGTCGCGCGTCGACCGAGACGTAAGGCTCCTGGCCCAGGATGAACGCCGCGCCCGCGGTGGGCCGCGTGAGCCCCAGGAACAGCTTGATTGCCGTGGTCTTGCCGGCGCCGTTCGGACCGAGGATGCCCGTGATGCCCTGCGACACCTCGAAGTCCACAGACTTCAGGGCGGTCGTGGACCCGTAGACTTTCGTGAGGCCCTTCGCTTCCAGCAGAGGTGCTAACGCTATTGTTCGACCCTTTCGAGCCTCGGCAGGGAGAGTTCAGCAGTGATGTCGTCGAACCAGTCGAGGACTTCGCGGTGCAGCGGTATGCCGTTGGCCAGTCTGTCCTGCGTCTCCTCGTGTTCGCTCAGTCCGGGATACAGGACGCGGTTGTGGCCGGGCGCGGGCTTGGTCGTCCTCAGCGTTTCCAGCATCTCGTCCATGTTGGACTTGAATGCGTCAAGATCCGTGAATGCCGCGATGTTGTATGCGGTGAAGAACGTGCCACTGTTGCCGCGCATCTCTGGAGCGGTCATTGGCGAGGGCGAACCTCCCAGCAGCCGCGCCAGGATTTCGGGCATCATCGCGAGGCCGTACCCCTTGTGAGAGCCGTGCTCCCTGCTGCCGCCCAGCGGCAGAAGGAAGTACTCGCCGAGGTTTGTTGCCGGCGTGGGCTCAGTCTTGGGGAGGCCGTCTCCGCCTGCGATCCACCCCGGCAGGAGGTCGGCCTCGACTCGCTGGGCCAGCCCTACCTTGTTGCCTGCTATCGTGGACGTAGCGGCGTCGAACAGGAAAAACGGCTCCCGGCTTGCCGGCGCGGCGATGGAAATGGGGTTCGTGCCGAACCGCGGCTCCGCGCCGAATGTGGGCGGGATGCCGGGCCAGCCTGCGGTCATGCAGACGCCGACCATGTCCTCTTCGGCGGCGAGCATGGCATGATGACCGACCGCGCCGGTGTGGCCGCTGTTGTGCATCGAGACCGCGCCCACGCCCGTCTCGCGCGCCTTGTGGATGGCCATGCGCATTACCTTGGGAGCCACGATTACACCGAGCCCTCGGTCGGCGTCAACGCTCGCGCCGGAAGGAGAGTCATGAAGCACGCGCCAGTTGGGACGCGGGTTAAGGCTGCCCTGCTGGTAGTTCGATATGTACGACCGCAGCATGTTCGAGACGCCGTGGGTCTCGACGCCTCGCAGGTCCGTCATGACCAGCGTGTTCGCGCCCTCCTGGGCGTCTTCCTCGGCGACCCTCATCTTCACGAACAGCGCCTCGACGGTGCCGCGAAGAGCGGCTGCCGGCACCCTGACTTCGTCTTCCTTCGGGACCTTGAATCGCTCTAACATTGATTAGCGTTCCAGCGCGGTCTTCTTCTGCGGTTGAAAAAGCTGCGCAAGCTTACCACACCGCTTGTGGAGTCGAACTGCAGAAAACTCTGTTGCATTATGTTGCATTTCGATGCATTTCATAGCTGGGATGGGGGTGATTTCGCAGCACCGACGAAGCACGAATGCAACTTGAAAGCAGCAGTTTCACGGCAGAAATGCAACACGAATGCAACGAGGGCATGGACCATTCGACTGTGCGCAGGACGCAGCCTGGACCCGGAGATGGGAGATCTCCGGTCGTGACAGTGCCCGCTGCACGAATATTGTGTGTGTTGATGTTCATAGGTCTATGATAGCACTAGTGTTCTCTGAGGGCAAATTCGAGTGCAATTGGGATGTCCTCGATGCTTAGTCGCCGTGATCTTCAACACGACAGGCTGTGGGTGCGGTTCGCGGCTTCCCCTGGAATCCGACCCTTTGAGTGGCTCGGGGCAGGCTCTTCGCAGGGGTGACGACAGGACCAGGTTGCCCTGAGCTTTCAAACGGTCCCCGCAGATTCTGAACGGTTACGTGATTGCCAGCATCGTGTTCCGCATTCGCGGCAGCTACAATTGGGTTGAGCCTAAGAAAATGCGGGATAGGGAGAAGGTCATTGAAGAAATCGATATTCAAGGCGCTGCTGGCGGTGTTGGGTGCGGCGGCCATCGCGGCGTGCGGAGGCGGCGACGCGGACGAGCCGGCGGCTGAACCCGCGGAAACGACGCCAGAGGCGACTGCAGCGGCAACTACCGCTGCCACGCCGGCTTCTGCGACCGATGACGACGTCGTGAAGGTCGTAAACAGGGACCCCGGCGGCAGCGGGAAGTACGAGTTCTCGCCCAAGGAGCTCACGTTCTCGGTGGGCGAAACGGTCACGTTCCAGGTTTCGGCGGAGACCGAGTTCCACACGTTCGAAGTCGATGATCTCGGTATAAGCCAGGAGATGGAAGCCGGCCAGACGGTCGAGTTCGAGTACACGTTCGACAAGGCAGGCACGTTCGAGCTTTACTGCGTCCCTCATGAGGCGCTCGGCATGACGGGAACGATCACGGTCAACTAGGAACTTGGGCTTCCGCCGTCACAGCTAGCTGGTCAGACGTGACCGGCCACATTTAGATCAGCTGCTGCGGTATCTCAGGTTTGAGTAGGGATGCCCTTTCGGCCTCCCTCTCCCTCATCACTCGCCGGTACTCGTCCTTGTAGTGCTGTTCGATATTGCGGCGCACCTGAGTCACATATCCCAGCCATGCGCGAACATATTCTTCGGTTGCCTTCCTTTGAGGATCGGGACCGCCTCCGGTCAAGTATTGAAGTTCTAACTGAGCTAGGAACCACTCACTGTTCTCGATGTTGATGTGATAGTTGAGGCCCCTATTCTCGCCACGGCTGGACCAGACAACTACCATTTCAGTTTCGTCACGACCTTGTCTCTTCAATACATCGCATTGATGTAGAAACTGCTCCCACTCGTGCGGCGCGATTGTACTTACCCAGTGGCAGGCGTCCTTCAAAGCCAAGGCCTCCCAGTCAGGCTCGATCATGGGGCGGTTAGCTGATTCCACCAATCTAGCGACATGCTCTGCGATGCCGTCAGATGTGGCCTGAGCCTTGGCCCTTTCAACTGCATTCACGCGGTCCTCAAGTGCTTCTCTACAAACTTGTGAAATGTTCACTCGTGGCTCTATCTCCCTTACCCGTTTAAGTAGTTCATTGGGAACATTGATGCCAATTCTCATTGCCTTCTCCTTCGTGGTATGTCGTATGCGTATGCCTAGCATGAGCATACGCCTTTACCTTGTCAAGCCTTCTGCAAGCCATGACCTCGTTGTCACTCCGGAAACCACGCCTGTGGCTCGTTGACCGCTTTTGAACGTGATGCTAGGATGTGAATCTCTTCACGAAGTGGCCTTGTACCACCGAATTCGTACCTGAGGAGCAACAGGGAATGGTGTTTAGGATTACCTCTCGCGCCGTCCTCCCGGCCGTATTTGTGACCATACTTGTGGGCCTGCTGGCGGCTTGCGGAACGGCGGAGGAAGAGGCTGCCCAGTTCAGACAGTCGCCTCCTGCGCCGGAGGTTGCGCCCTCGGAGGTCGTGGCAAGGCTGGCGACCGATCCCCAGTTCGGCGGTCTCGTGGAGCCGACGCCTGTCGGCAACCCGGACATCACCGAAGGCACGCCAATCGCCGTCCGGCTGCAGGACCCCGGCGGCAGCGGCGTGTACGCGTACGATCCGGGCACTATTACGGTCAGCGCAGGTGAGCCGGTCATCTTCACGTTGGTGTCGGAGAGCGAGTTCCACACCTTCACGATTGCCGAATTTGGGCTGGACGCGCAGGTGGAGGCGAACGAGTCGCTATCGTTCGGGTTCCAGTTCGATGAGCCCGGCACGTACAACCTGGTCTGCATACCTCACGAGTCGCTCGGCATGGTCGGCGCCGTGGTGGTGCAGTAGGTCGCCGAAGCCCGCACCCCTGCGGGGCGTCCGTCCCGCATCCAACTACGAGAGTTTGTGCAGAAGGGCGCCCTTCGCCCCTTATGGAGTGGTCTGACAGGCTTCGTTGACGCTCCGGATTTGGCGGTTCTATACTAGCGCCACAACTTGACTATGGAGCGACGAATGCAGCTTTCATGCCTGCAAGAGAACCTTAGCCGAGGCCTGACTGTGGTGGGCAGAGCCGTTGCCACAAGGGCCACACTTCCGATTACGTCCAACGTCCATATCTCCACCGACCAGGGCAGGCTGAAGCTGGTCGCGACAAACCTGGAGGTGGCCATCACAACGTGGATCGGCGCCGATGTGCAGGAAGACGGCGAGATCACAGTCCCGGCTCGGATACTGACGGAGTTCGTCAACTCACTCCCCGCCGAGCGCATAGACGTCACGTCCACCAACGAGCCTCTCGGAATCGGCCTGTCGTGCGGGCGTTTCTCGGCGAACGTGAACGGCATGCCGGCCGCCGACTTCCCGCCTGTGCCCACCGTGGAGTCCGGCGTCGCCGGCGTCATGGACCCGGGGGAGCTGGCACGCGCCATCAACCACGTCGCGTTCGCGGCGGCGACGGACGAGTCGCGGCCGGTGCTCGCCGGAATCAAGGTCGAGATCACCGGAGAGGACTACACGTTCGCGGCGGCGGACGGTTTCAGGCTGGCCGTGTACAAGGGCAAGATGGAGGGAGCGGCTCCCGAGGACCTGGACTTCATCATTCCCGCGCGCACCCTGCAGGAGGTCAGCAGGCTGCTCTCCGGCCAGGTGCATCCCATCGAGTTCACCGTCACCCCGAACAAGAACCAGGCGATGTTCCGGCTGGACAACGTGGAGATCGTCTCGCAGCTCATCCAGGGCACGTTCCCAAATTACAGCCAGCTTGTGCCCAGCTCGTACGGCACGCGCGCCGTGATGGGACTGTCCGAGTTATCGATGGCCACGCGCTCCGCGGCAATCTTCGCACGGGACGGCAGCGGCATCATCAGGCTACACGTGAACGCGGGTGAGGACGGCGGCGAGGGCAAGCTCGTCATATCGTCTCGCTCGGAGGAGGTTGGCGACAACGAGAGCGAGGTGGACGTGAAGGTGGAGGGCGAGGAGTCCAAGATCGCCTTCAACAGCAAGTACCTGACCGACGTCCTGGAGGTGCTGGAGTCGAACGAGGTCGCGCTGGACACCACCACGCCTTCGAGCCCCGGAGTCCTGCGGCCCGTCGACGATGACTCCTACGTGCACGTCGTTATGCCGATGTTCGTGCAATGGTGACGCCTGCCTGAGAAGGCCTGCGCACACCCCGGTTTCATGAGCGGCTAGTATTCGCCTCCGTTGACGGGAGCGGATCGAAAGCCTGCGCTGAGTTCGTCGAAGTGTGAGGTCAGGTGCGGCGTTTCGGGGAATGCACGTCAATACACGCGCAGGCGCTTCCTGCGCAGTTGCTCCCGGTTGACTGGAACCCACGGCGCGAATAGTATCGGGACGGCAGCCGGCGCAAGCTGGACTTGCGCGGCCGTGAGGTTTGCCTCGGCAAGTTGAACTGGCGCCCGGCCTGACCGGGCCCGCCTCAGAGTTTAGTGGCGCTTGAGGAGGTGCTCATCCAATGAGGGCAGTCGTCTACAAGGAGCCGTTCAGCGTAGCCGTCGAGGACGTACCGGACCCAACGATCCAGCACCCGAACGACGCGATCGTGAGGATCACGTCCTCATGCATCTGCGGCTCCGACCTCCACATGTACGAAGGCCGGACGGCTGCGGAGCCGGGGATCGTGTTCGGCCACGAGAACATGGGCGTGATCGAGGAGGTCGGCTCCGGGGTCAAGGAGCGCAAGGTCGGGGACAGGGTGGTGATGCCCTTCAACGTGGCCTGCGGCTTTTGCAAGAACTGCCTCGGGGGCTTCACCGGGTTCTGCACTATAGTCAATCCGGGCTTCGCGGGCGGAGCGTACGGCTATGTGGCGATGGGCCCGTGGGTCGGCGGCCAGGCCGAGTACCTGCAGGTCCCATTCGTCGACTTTAACGGTCTGCCTCTGCCGGAAGGCGACGAGCATGAGGCTGACTACGCCCTTCTCGCCGACATCTTCCCGACCGGTTACCACGGCGCCGAAATGTCCGGCGTCA
The DNA here is from genome assembly GCA_965116985.1 of Dehalococcoidia bacterium. Lineage (GTDB taxonomy): Bacteria > Chloroflexota > Dehalococcoidia > Lucifugimonadales. Next base: position 2,966,621 of record OZ220745.1, read on the forward strand.
GGCCCGGCGAGAGCGTGGCCGTCTACGGCGCAGGCCCCGTTGGCCTGATGGCGGCGTACAGCTGCCTCATCAGGGGCGCATCCCGCGTGTTCTCGGTCGACCACGTTCAGGAACGCCTGGACATGGCCGAGTCGATCGGCGCGATTCCGGTCAACTATGACGACGTCGATCCAGTTGAAGCCATTCTCGACGCCACGGACGGCGGCACAGACAAGGGCATCGACGCCGTTGGCTACCAGGCCACGTCGCGAGGCTCATCGGCAGCCGGCGGCGAGCAGGACGAGGTCCCCAACATCGTGCTCAACAACCTGATCGCGACCGTCAGGCCGACGGGCTCGATCGGCATTCCCGGCCTCTACGTGCCGTCCGATCCGGGCGGCGTGGACGAGGGCGCCAAGCAGGGCGCGCTATCGATCAACTTCGGGAAGCTGTTCGAGAAAGGGCTCAGGCTCGGCACGGGCCAGTGCAACGTGAAGCAGTACAACGCCTACCTGCGGGACATGATCACGGCGGAGAGAGCAAGCCCAGGCTTCGTCGTCTCGCACGAGATAGGGCTGGACGAAGCGCCCGACGCATACAGCAAGTTCGACAGGCGAGTCGAGGGATACACCAAAGTAATCATTCACCCATAGATTCAGACGGGCCGGCGGGTCATAACGCCGGCGAAGCACTCAACAGGAAGGTTCAGGTGTCATGTCATTCTGGTCATCCGTGAGACGAATCCTGATAGGTGACGAAAGCCCGTCAGAGGCCGAGCAGCCGGCCCCGGCAGCGCCCCCGCCGCCGCCGGAGCACCAGGCCCGGAACGGCAAGCTGCCGGTGTCGATCTCCATCAATGGATCTGAGGTCTCAGACTCAGTGGAGCCCAGGCTTCTGCTGGTCCACTTCATCCGGGAGAACGCATCGCTCACCGGCACGAAGATCGGCTGCGACACGAGCCAGTGCGGCCTTTGCGTCGTGATGGAGAACGGAGTCGCCGTAAAGTCGTGCACGCGCCTGGCGGTGCAGGCCAACGGCGCCGAGATCACGACGATCGAGGGCATCGGCTCCGCCGGAGAGTTGCACCCGCTGCAGGAAGGCTTCTGGAACAAGCACGGCCTGCAGTGCGGCTACTGCACGCCCGGGATGATCATGGCGTCAAAGGCGCTGCTGGACGCCAACCCGGACCCAACGCCTGACGAGATCAGGCACGGCCTGGAAGGCAATATGTGCAGGTGCACCGGTTACACGAACATCGTCCGCGCCGTGCAGGCGGCCGCGGAAGAAATGAAGAAGGGGGGCTAGCATGGCTACTGCAACCCGTATTTTCAGTTCCGGCATCAGGCGCCGGGAGGACCCGCGCCTCATCACCGGAGGCTCCAAGTACACTGACGACCTCAAGCTCCCCGGCATGCTGCACGCGGCGATGCTGAGAAGCCCGCACGCGCACGCCAGCATCAACAGCATAGACACGAGCGGCGCGTCGGACGCTCCCGGCGTGGTTGCCGTGTTCACGGGGCAGGACACGCAGGGCGTGCTGAACGGCCTCCCGTGCGCATGGCTCGTCCCCGATTCGGACCTGAAGACGCCGGAGCACCCGCCGCTCGCGACCGACAGGGTGCGCTACGTCGGCGACGCCGTCGCCGTCGTGGTCGCGGACTCCCGCTACCATGCCGAGGACGCGCTGCAGCACATAGACGTCGACTACGAGATTCTCCCCGCGGTCGTCAATCCCGAGGCCGCGCTACAGGACGGCGCGCCGCAGATCCACGACGACGTGCCTAACAACCAGGCGTTCAAGTGGGTCGCCGAAGGCGGCGACGTTGACGGGGCCTTCGACAGCCCCGAGGTGCTCGTTAGCGAGCGCATCGTGCACCAGCGCCTCGTCCCGAATGCGATGGAGCCGCGCTCGGCCCTCGCGCAGTGGACGGAGGCGACCGGCGACGTCACGCTGTGGAGCACCACGCAGAACCCGCACATCGCGAGGTTCCTTACGTCCGTGGTCACAGGCGTCGGCGAGCACAAGATCAGGGTCATCGCGCCCGAGGTCGGCGGCGGCTTCGGCAGCAAGATCCCGTATTACGCCGATGAGGCGATCACCGTCTTCTGCTCGATGCAGCTCGGCGTCCCGGTCAAGTGGACTGAGACGCGCTCAGAGAACTTCATGGCGACGATCCACGGCCGCGACCACGTGCAGGACGTGGAACTGGCCGCCACGAGCGACGGGACGATCACCGGCCTGCGGGCCACCGTGTACGCCGGCATGGGCGGCTACCTGTCCACCGCCGCGCCCGGCATCCCGACGATCCTCCACGGCCTGATGTACTGCGGGCCGTACAACATCCCCGCCGCTCGCGCAGAGGTGTACGGCGTGTTCTCCAATACCACGCCGACCGACGCCTACCGCGGCGCCGGCAGGCCGGAGGCCACGTTCCTCGTTGAGCGCATGATCGAGAAGCTGGCAGGGCAGCTTGGCATGGACCCGGTCGATGTCAGGCGCAAGAACCTGATCGCCAAGTTCGATGACGGGCACGACATCGCGCTCGGCCTCACGTACGACAGCGGCGACTACGAGGCCCCGCTGGACAAGGCGCTTCAGGCCGCGAGCTACTCGGACCTGAGGGCCGAGCAGGAGAGCGGACGCGCCGAGGGCCGGCACATGGGCATAGGCGTCTCCACGTACGTCGAGATCTGCGGCCTCGGTCCCTCGCAGGTCGCCGGAGCCGTCGGGTTCCAGGGCGGCCTCTGGGAGGGCGCGACGATCAAGGTCACACCGACGGGCAAGGTCAGCGTCGCCATCGGCTCGTCGCCGCACGGCCAGGGCGAGGAAACGACGTTCGCGCAGGTCGTCGCCGACGAGATCGGCGTTGACGTGGACGACGTCGAAGTCCTCCACGGCGACACCGACAACACGCCGATGGGCTGGGGCACGTACGGCAGCAGGACGACCGCCGTCTCCGGCGCGGCCCTGACGCTGGCGGTGCGCAAGCTGAAGGACAAGGCCCGGACGATCGCGGCGCACCTGCTGGAGGCCGCTGAAGAGGACATTGAGTACGGCGACGGCCGCTTCTTCGTGCGCGGCTCGCCGGACAGCGCGCAGTCCATCCAGGACATCGCCCTCATGGCGAACGTGGCCTGGAACATGCCTGAGGGCATGGAGCCGGGCCTGGAGGCGCAGGCCTTCTACGACCCGCCGAACTTCAGCTATCCGTTCGGCGCGCACGTCGCAATCGTCGACGTGGACGCCGACACTGGCCATGTCAGCCTGCGCAGGTACGTAGCCGTTGACGACTGCGGCATCCAGATCAACCCGATGATTGTCGAGGGCCAGGTGAGCGGCGGAGTCGTTCAGGGCGCGGGCCCCGTGCTCTGGGAAGGCGCGGTGTACGACGACGACGGCCAGCTCCTCACCGGCTCGATGCTTGACTACGGCCTGCCCCGCGCGGACGTCGTCCCGGACATCGAGTCGCTGAGCACGGAGACGCCGTCCGGCCATCACCCGCTCGGCGTGAAGGGCGTGGGAGAGACGGGCACGATCGCGTCCACGATCACCATCTACAACGCGGTCATGGACGCCCTCAAGCCGTTCGGCGTGGAGAAGATCGATATGCCGCTGACACCTCAGAAGGTGTGGTCGGCAATCAACGAAAGTAGAGGTTAGGGATGTTCCCAGCCAATTTCGAATACCATCGCGCGGACAGCATTGCCGGCGCGGTCAGCCTGCTGGCAAGTCATGGCGACGCCAAGATTCTGGCCGGTGGGCACAGCCTGATTCCGGTAATGAAGCTCCGCCTCGCCAGCCCGGCCGCCCTCATAGACATCGGCGGCATCGCGGAGTTGAGCGGCGTCGACGCTAGCTCCGGGTCGCTCCGGATCGGGGCGATGACAACGCACGCGCAGGTCGCGACCTCGGACGCGGTCGCCGAGCACTGCCCGATGCTGGCGTCGGCGGCGTCGGACATCGGCGACCCGGCGGTCCGCAACTTCGGCACCATCGGCGGCAACCTCGCCCACTCCGACCCGGCGTCGGACCCACCGACAGTAGTGACGGCGCTGGGCGGCACGATTCATGCGACAGGCCCCAACGGTGCGCGCTCGATTGCCGCCTCCGACTTCTTCCAGGACCTGATGACCACGACGCTGGCCGAGGACGAGGTGATTACCTCCGTCTCGCTGCCCTCGAGGCAGAGCGGACAGGTGATGGGTTACGCGAAGCTGAAGCACCCCGCGTCCAGGTACGCGGTGATCAGCGCCGCCGCCGTGCTGACGGTGGCCGACGGCGCCTGCACCGGTGCGAGCGTGGCCGTTGGCGGCATCACTCCGGCGCCGTTCAGGGCCTCATCGGTCGAGGCGGCGCTCCAGGGCAGCGCGCTGTCCGAGGACGCGCTTGCCGCAGCCGCAGCCGCGGTGGCCGACGACGTAGGAGACGACGTGCTGGACGATGTGTTCGCTTCCGCCGACTATCGGACGGCGATGGCCGCTGTCTTCGTGAAGCGCGCGCTGCTGGACGCCGCCGCGAACGCGGGGTAAGCGTCCTCAATTTGCCCGAAACCGGCACTCCCTACGGCGGCGAGCCCGCCGTGTCCGGCGTTGCCATCCAAACTGTAACCAACCGGAGACAAGACCATTGAGCGAGACCTCGCTGGCGCCGGCATCGATTGACGAACTGCAGAGCAGGCTAAGCGACGCGCTGTACGTCGCGGACCGCGGCCTCGCGATCTCGATCTACCTTTCGCTAAAACTCAACCGGCCCCTCTTCCTTGAGGGCGAGGCGGGCGTGGGCAAGACCGAGGTCGCCAAGGTGCTCGCCGAGATCCTGGACACGGACCTGATCCGCCTGCAGTGCTACGAAGGGCTGGACGTCTCGCAGGCGGTGTACGAGTGGAACTACGCGCGCCAGTTGCTTGAGATTCGGATGCTTGAGGCCACTGGAAGCCTCGAAGACCGCAGCGCCGCGGAGCAGGAGATCTTCAGCGACCGGTTCCTCATCAAGCGGCCTCTGCTCCAGGCCATAGACCCGAACAGGAGCAAGCCGCCGGTCCTGCTGATCGATGAGATCGACCGCGCGGACGAGGAGTTCGAGGGCTTCCTGCTGGAGGTGCTCTCTGACTTCCAGATCACGATCCCCGAGATTGGCACGTATCAGGCTGAGGACCGCCCGGTGGTCGTCGTCACGTCCAACCGCACCCGCGAAGTTCACGACGCCCTGAAGCGAAGGTGCCTGTACTACTGGATCGATTACCCGGACTTCCGCAAGGAGCTACAGATCGTAAGGGCCAAAGTGCCGGACGCGTCCCGCAAGCTCTCCGAAGAGGTGACGGCCTTCGTGCAGGACCTCCGCGAAGGCGAGCTGTTCAAGATATCGGGCGTCGCTGAAACGCTGGACTGGACCGCCGCCCTCGTTGCGCTGGACCAGAACGAGCTTGACCCGTCGATCGTTGACGACACGCTCGGCATCGTCCTGAAGTACCGCGAGGACATCGAGGCCGTGCGGGGCGAGCCCGTCCGCCACATCCTGAACCGCGTGCGCAACCGCGAGGGACGTCGCGGCCGCCGCCGGTAGAGCGCTCGTCTGCCGATGACATCCCCACCCGCCGACGAGTCTTCGCCGGGGCACATCCTTCACAACATCCTGCTCTTCGGCCGCGTCCTCAGGGAGCTCGGCCTGGACGTCCATTCCGGCCGCATGCTGGACGTAGTCGATGTGCTGGGCGAAGTCGGCTTCAGGCGCAGGCAGGACATGTCGCTCGCAATGAGGACACTGCTCGTGCACCGTCAACAGGACCTGCAGCTGTTCGACGAAGCGTTTCGTGTCTTCTGGCGCGCCCCCAAGGACCGCAAGTCGCGGCTGGACCTCAGGAGCATCGGAGAGCAGCGCCGCTACAGGCAGCCCCTGGTCGCTCCACCGATATCGGACGCCGAACTGGAGGGTGCCAACGACGTCAACGGAGACGTTGAGGACCCCGGCGACATGATCACCCTCACCCGGACGTACAGCGCGCGCGAGGTGCTGAGGACGAAGGACTTCGCCGAGTACACCGAGTCGGAAGTAGCCGAGGCGCGCCGCATCATGGAGGACATGGCGTGGGACCTCGGCACGCGCCGCACGCGCCGGTGGGAGCAGGGGAGCGGGCCTGAACAGGACATGCGCCGCATCGTCCGCCACAACCTGAGGTACGGCGGCGAGGTGCTGAAGCTGCCGGAGCGCCGCCGCAAGGTAAAGGAGCGCCCGCTGGTCCTGGTCTGCGACATCAGCGGCTCCATGGAACGGTACACGCGCATGCTGCTCCACTTCATCCACACGCTGAAGGGCGGCATGCGAAACGTCGAGGCGTTCGTGTTCGCCACGAGGCTGTCGCACATAACGAACCAGCTCGCCTATCGCGGCGTAGACGACGCCGTAAGGGAGGTGTCGAAGTCCGTGCCCGACTGGGCTGGCGGCACCCGCATCGGCGAGGCGTTGAAGACGTTCAACCTCCGCTGGGCGCGGCGCGTCCTGGGCTGGGGCAGCGTCGTGATCGTCATCTCGGACGGCTGGGACCGCGGCGACCCGGAGTTGCTGGGCAACGAGACGGCGCGGCTGCAGCGGAGCTGCCACAGGCTCGTCTGGCTGAACCCGCTGCTCGGTCCTCCGGAGTACGAGCCGCTGACGCGCGGGCTGCAGGCAGTGCTGCCGTACGTTGACGACCACATGCCGGTACGAAACCTCGCGAGCCTCGACGGCTTGGCCGAGCACCTCAGCAACCTCGGCTCGCGGCGCGGTGCAAGGCCTCAACAGATGCCCCCTTCGACCGCACCGGCTGAGGAGGTACAGGAAGAAAAGGCCGCTAACGGAACGGCGTATCCGGTGCTCGCCGGCCCTGACCACCCTCTCGCCTTCAGGCACCCCCTTTGGGGACGCCGCTCAAGCGGGTAGGGTCGGGCCCCGCCTTCACTGCGGGAAAGGCCGGAATCCGGAAGGATGGAACGAGAGGCTCAGCCGAACTTGCTGTGTCATACAATGGACGCAGCGTAGCCATCCACGTCGGACCAAGGTCGCAATCAGGAGAATGACTTGAAAATCAGCGGCAATTACAACTTTGATGCTGCCCCAGACGTGGTTTGGGAGCGGCTGCTTTCGCCGGAAGTGCTGCAGCACTGCATTCCCGGGTGCAAGGAGTTCGTCATCGTTGACGACGCTCACTACCGCGTCTCCATGGCTGTTGGGATTGGGATGATACGGGGAGAGTACAGCGCCGAAGTGGAGCTGACCGAGAAAGAGCAAGAGTCGTCTGTCCGGATGATCGTGTCCGGCAAGGGGTCTGGAGGAACAATACGCGGCGATGGCCGCCTCAGCCTGAGCGCCGAGAACGGCGGCACCGCCGTCGCGCTGTCCGGCGATGCGCAGGTAACCGGAGTAGTCGCCAGGGTGGGGCAGAGGCTGCTGTCCTCCGCTTCCCGCAAGCTCATGGACCAGTACTTTGCCTGCCTCAAGACTCAGATTGACGGCTCATAGGACACCAAGCGGCAAGCTGCCGCGCAACTCCTGATCGGAAGGTCCCCGTATGGAGCACACGCAGGTCGCCGTCATAGGCGCGGGAGTCGCGGGGACTGCCGCCGCGAGCGCAGCCGTCGAACTTGGCCTTGATGTCGTGCTGATTGACGAGCACCCGGTCGACGGCGAGTCCATGGCGATGGACATCCCGCTATTCTTCGGCCAGCGCGCGCTCGGCACGGCTTCCGACCGCGGCCTGATGATGAGCAGAGTGGTCGCCGCAAACGCCGGTCTGCAGACGGTGGCCGGGGCCGGCGCGAAAGTTCACCCCGGCGTCGTCGTCTGGGACAGCGCCGCGAACAACACGCTGACACTTGCCGACGAGGAACGCTCGTGGCGCGTACGGTACGACCGTGCGATCTTCGCCTCCGGCGCGCGCGACCTCTGCCTGCCGTTCCGAGGGTGGGACAAGGCGGGCGTGATGGGTGCCGCCGCCGCGCTGACGCTCATCGACAGGTACCAGGCGTTCGCGGGAAGGCGCATCGCCGTGATCGGCAGTGGCGGCATAGCGAGGACGCTGGTCGAGGGTGCCCGAAACGCCGGAGTGGATGTGGCCGGCATAGTGGACATAGCCCCCATTGCATCGAGCGACTTCAAAGGCGCCCCGCTGTTCCCGAATCACGGCGTTGTCGAGGCCATCGGAGGCGAGCAGGTGGAAGGCCTTGCGATCGCCGAATTGGACGCTTCAGGCGTACCGGCGGCTTCTTCGAGAACGGAGATCGAGTGCGACACAGTCTGCTTCGCCATTGGCCTCGTGTCCAACATCGACGTTATGTACTGGACGGGCTGCGATCTAGAGTTCCGACCGGGAGCGGGCGAGCTGACGCCCGTTGTAGACGCGGACATGCGCACATCGCGCCCCAAGATGTTCGCTGTAGGCGACTGCGCAGGCGTGACCGGCGATGCCTTCGCCGGCCCGGACACTGCGGCCGCGCAGGGCAGGGCGGCCGCCATCGCCGCGGCGCGCGATCTGGGCATCGACGTGCATGCGGCTCCATCGCCGGCTAACAGGGTGCATGGCGACGGCGAAGGCCCGAAACTTCGCCGCTCATGGTTGAGGGCGCTCTCCGCTGACGCTCCGGACCTGCCGGTGTGCCTTTGCGAGGAAGTCACGCGCGCCCGCATCGCCAGGGCTGTCGACACCGGCCCGAGGACGCCCGATCACGTGAAGCGGCTGACGCGCGGCGGCATGGGCCACTGCCAGGGCAGGCGCTGCCGCGAGGGCATACAGGCGCTCATGTCCGAGCTGACCAGAACGCCGCTCGACGAAGTATCTCCGGCCTCGTACCGTCCCCCGTTCAGACCCGTTTCGCTTGAGGTAGTCCGCAACAGGGACCTCACGCACGAGGAAGAGGAGTTCGTGAAGATACGCTGGCACCACCGAAAGCCCACGACCGGCGGTATGTCGGTAGAGGCTAACTAGAGTCCCATGACTTTTCACCCAAGTCTCGACATACGCGCAATGGTCGTCCGATGGTGAATCGCGAATTAGACACAGCCGAAGTCGTCGTCATCGGCGGCGGCGTTGTAGGCATGGCCACCGCCTATTACACGTCACTGCGCGGCAGGGACGTGGTGCTCGTCGACAAGGGCATACCCGGCTGGGAGGCGTCCGGCCGAAACGGCGGCTGGGCCGGCGCCGGAGGCAAGGCGGGCGGCGCAATTGCGGCTGATAACTCCGAACTTTGGAGCGGTCTAGAAGAGGAACTCGGGCAGTCTATCGAGTACGTGCAGGGCGGTTCGCTGCACATCGCGCTCACTGAGGCCGAGGCCATTCGAGTCGAGGCCAACGCCGAAGCGTCCAGAGCCGCAGGCAGTGATGTCCGCGTCGTGGACCTGCAGGAGATGCAGGAGATCCTGCCCGGTGTCTCCGAAAAGGCGCTGCGGGGCACGTTTAACCCCGGCGGCAGCCACGCCAACCCGCAGCTCACCTGCGATGCGTGGCGGCACGCGCTCGACAGGCAGGGCGTGCGCGTCTACGAGCACACAAGGGTAACCGGCGTAGGTACCAGCGATGGGCGTGTAGCGGGTATTGAGACAGACCGCGGCGCCATCTCGGCTGGGCACGTGGTGAACGCGGCCGGGCCATGGGCGCATCTCGTCAACGAAATGGTCGGCCTGAGCACGCCACCGCGCCCCGTGCTGATCGAGATCCTCTGCACGCTTCCACTGCCGCCTGTGACGCAGGCGACGTTCGGCGGCAATGTTCTTTACTGCAGGCAGGCCGTGAGCGGCCAGCTGCACTTCGGCGGCTGGAACGCCGTCCACAAGGACGTCAGGGTGGACGAGGGCCTCGAGACCTCTTCGCTCGTGACCGGCGACATCGCTGAAAGATTCGTGGAGATGGTGCCCGGCCTGGGTCATGCCAAAGTGCTCCGCACCTGGGCCGGCATCATCGCCCGGACGCCGGACGACCTGCCTGTGATCGACGCTGTGGACAGCCCCAAGGGCTTCTACGTCAACATGGGCTTCGGCGGCGGTGGATTCGCGTTCAGCCCGGTTGCCGGCAAGATCGTGAGCGAGCTGATCGTCGATGGCGAGAGCCGCTTCGATATCAGCGCCTTCAGCCTGTCCCGGATGCCGGGCATCTCTGACTTCGACACCCTGGCCAGGGAACCGATATAGGCAGTCCCCTCCATAAGCTAGACTAGTGAAACAGAGTAGCGGCGAATCGATGGCACTGCGGGAGGCCAAAAATAGGTAGGCGGTTCGTCTCATGGAGAGGCGGGATTGGACAGGAGTGACTTGCAATGAGATATGCGGCGATCATAGAGAAGACCGGCAACGGGTACTCGGCTTATGTTCCTGACCTGCCCGGCTGCGTTGTGGCAGGGGATTCGAGTCAGGAGGTCGAGTCGCTGATTCGTGAAGCGGTCGCTCTTCATGTGGATATGCTTCTGGAACATGGGGGCCCGGTTCCGGAACCGCAGACTTCGGCTGCTTTCGTGGATGTAAGCCTCACAGAGCAGGAGCTGTCCATGCGCAAGCGGGCGGGCGCCGAGCATCATGTGGACCGCGTCGATGACGATCTCCGCAAGACCGGAGTCTATCCGGTGGACAGGGTGGCCGGCATTCTCGACAAGGATGCGCTTGGAAAGGGTGTCAGTGTCGATGATTACATCGAGGAAATCCGCGGCAGGTGATAACCGCCGTCGATACCAGCATCCTGCTAGACGTCTTTCTTTACAGTGATCAACATGGCTTACAGTCAACGAACCGACTGGCCGTCGCCCACGGCGCGGGCGCGATCATCGTGTGCGACGTGGTGTACGCCGAACTGGTTCCGGCGTTCAGTGACCGGACGGCACTCGATAGTGCACTGCGTGAGGTCGGAGTGGTGCTATCGCCGATCGACTCTTCCATAGCATACGAGGCGGGTCTGCGTTGGAAGCGATACCGCGAGGCGGGCGGGCCCAGGGCGCGGATGGTCGCCGACTTCCTGATTGGCGCGCACGCCGTGGCAGCGGCGGACTCCTTTCTCACTAGGGACCGAGGATTCTTCTCGACTTACTTCCCGGAACTCGGCCCTTAGCATAACCTAGCTTGGGACGGCAGGCCTCCGCTACACCACCACGAGGTTCCGGGGTAGCCTCGACATGACCTCCAGACGCTCGTCTGTCATGAGGAACGTGTCTATGTACGCCGCTCCGCTCCCGCCGGGCCAGTCCTCCCAGACATCGAACTGGTTCTCGAAGTTGAGCACCATACCCGTCTCGAAGACCCGGTCCACGCCGTCTGCTCCCGGAACGAACCTGTGTACGCCAACCCAGTCAGGCGGTATGGCGATTCCGGTCGCGTAGCCTCCGACGAACCACACGTACTTCCGCAGGCCGACGTCGTCGATGTACTCATCGCCGACCTTCTGGACCTTCGATAGCGGGTCGCCAGGCTTCACGGCGTCCAGTATGGCGTCCACGCAGCCGGCGGACTTGTCCATCATGTCCACCCACCGCGGGTCGGGCTCTCCGAGCGAAAACGTGCGGTTCACGTTCACGTGGTATCGGTGGTAGCAGCCACTGAAGTCCACGAACACGAGGTCGCCCTGCTGCACCTGCCGCTGGGACGGCGGGCTGTGGTGCGTACCGGCGCGCGGCCCTGATCCGAGCATCGTCCGGATGCCGGGGTAGCCGCCCCCTTCGCTCATCATCGAGTGCATGATCACAGCCTCGATCTCAGTCTCCGTGATGCCGGGCCTGATCGAATCTCGCGCGGCCTCCATCGCGGTGTCCCCGATATCCGACGCCTTCCGCATCACCTCCATCTCGAGCGGCGACTTCACGAACCTGAGATCTTCGACGATCATGGAGCCGTCCACAACATTGGCGCCGCCTTCCTTCAGGCGGTCTCCCAACGCTTCCAGGACTGTGGCATGCGGCGAGTAGCTCCATGGCTGCAGCGCGATCGTACCGCTCGCGACCCCTCGGTCCTTGAGCTCTTTCGCGATCGTCTCGATGTTGTCGCCGAAGCCGCCGCGCTCGAACCAGACAATCTCCCTGATTTCCGGCGTCGTGTACACGAGCGTCGTGTGGCCCTTGCCGTCGAAGAACACCGTGCCTTCGCGGTCGGCCATCACCAGCACGCCGGTCAGGTTCCGGAGGTGGTACCAGATCATGTCGTACGCGGTCAGGTATGTGATGTCCTCGGGGATCGTGACATAGATCGCGTCGATTCCCCTGTCCGCAAGCGAACTGCGAACGTTGTCGACCCTCGTCTTGTACTCCTCGGGCGGGAACGCCTGCGGCCAATCGACTTGTTCGCGTAGATACTCTTGCATGTCAAACTCCCGGAGCGCGCCTTTAGATGCGTGGCTGAGGCGGCTTGCTAGAGACTGTGCCCATGATATGTCAACGGATTGCAGGGCAACAACAAGGGAACGCTTGCGGTCTGCGCAGCGGCCAGTCTCTCATAGCCGATAGCAAGAAAAGTGGGACATTCCGTGACAATTTGCGACCTTCCCAAGCTGGCCATCCCTCTGCGGTGTCCCCCAGGCTGGCGTGGCGCCGTAGCTGGCGCGCCCACCAATGTCCGTGAAATGGCCGGAAATGTCACACTTCTGACGCACCCACCCCACATTCTCCGGGGACTGCGTGGCACAGAAATGACGGCAGGATCCCGGTACGCTTGAGTCTTGGCATGGAGTGCCTGTGTGAAAATAACAGCATATGCGTTCGCAGGGCGCTACTGGGCGGCCTCAAGCTGAAGATGCAATGAAAAGGGCAGGCGGCGGGTGTACACTACGCGCGGCAAGACCGTATGTGAGGGAATAGGACAGTACAGCCAAAGGAGTGAACGATGTCGTCAGGGGCCGAGAATGTCTACGCGAGAATCGGCGCTCGCCCTGTCATAAACGCCGCCGGAAATACGACGGTCTGGGGAGGCTCCACGCCGTCCCCGGCTGTACAGCAGGCGATGGACCAGGCGAACGCGAGCTTCGTCGAGATGGAGGAGTTGCTGAAGAAGTCCGGCGACTACATCGCGAGCCGGCTCGGCGTCGACGGCGCGTACGTGGCTTCCGGCTGCTATGCGGCGCTCGCCCTCAGCACCGCCGCGTGCATGACCGGCACCGACCAGGAGCTGAGCGACAGGCTCCCGGACACAACGGGCATGAAGAACGAGGTGGTACTGGCCAAGCCGCAGGCCTACACGTACGACCGCAGCTACACGGTCTGCGGCGCGAAGCTGGTATGGGCAGGCGACGACGATGGCGCGTCCCTCGAGGCGTATGAGCAGGCGATCGGGCCGGACACCGCCGCGGTAGCCTACCTCGTTCGCGCCGAGCCGGACGCTGGCGTCGCGAGCCTCGATGATGTAGTCGAGCTTGCCCACAGCCACGGCGTCCCCGTCATAGCCGACGCGGCGGCGCAGATCTATCCGACCGACTACTTCGTGCGGAATGCACAGGCCGCGGACCTCGTCTGCTTCGGCGGCAAGTACATGGGCGGCCCGCAGTCGTCCGGGTTCGTGTGCGGCCGCGGCGACCTCATCGAGGCGGTCACGCATCACGGCTTCATCTCGCACAAGTCGGTCGGCAGGGGACTGAAGCTGGACAGGCAGGAGATCCTGGGCTTGATTGCCGCCATCGACGAGTGGTTCACGATGGACCATGAGGAGCGGTTCGTAGGCTACGGCGCGAGGTTCTCGGTGATCGAAGAAGGGCTGCGCGGCGTGTCCTCGGTCAAGTCGATGGACACGGTCAGCACGACCTCCTACTGGGGCGTCGGCCTGGACGTATCGCTCGACACCTCCGAGCTTGGCAAGTCAGCGCCCGACATCGCGGCCGAGCTGCTGGCGGGCTCTCCGCGCGTGCGGCTGGACGCCGTCGGAGACGACACGCTGCGTGTGTGCGTACACAACCTCAGTGAAGGCGACGAACACATAGTGGCGGAGCAGATGAGGGCAGCGCTGATCTAAGCACCCGCCCGGCAGTCCAACCAGACTGCGAGGGACTGAAGTCGAGGCGAAGACTCAGCCAATCGAAGTCTCGCTCCGCCTTCCGCAGCCAGCAACGCCGGTGTTACCATATCCGATGGGACACACGTGGGGCTGTAGCTCATCTGGGAGAGCGCTTCAATGGCATTGAAGAGGTAGGGGGTTCGAGTCCCCCCAGCTCCACCAACCACCCTGTTTCCCAGTCGAACCCTGTCCATCTAGCGTCGTCTCAGCAAGCCTCAGATTCATATCTGACCCAAGTAGGATTAGCTTCAGCCTCGACGTGATCTAGCGTCCCGTGCCGCCTCTCACTTTCCCTTGTGATCTCACATCAAGTGTGGTAACAATTGTGGGAAGCAATTGAGGAGGTCGCACAACGTGAAGCTATCGGCAACAAGGGTGAAGTCCCTCAACAGCCCCGGTCGTTACTCGGACGGCGCCGGTCTGCATCTGTACATTAGCAAAGCGGGCGGCAAGAGCTGGGTCCAGAGAATAACCATCGACGGCCGAAGACGTGACATCGGCCTAGGCGGTTATCCATCAGTGTCGCTCGCCCAGGCCAGGGTCCGAGCGTCAGACAATCGGGAGGCTATCGGACACGGAAAGGATCCGATAGCGGAGAAGCGCAAGCCCCCGAAGCCAACGTTCAGCGACGCCGCCCGCACTGTACACGAAGCGAACAAGCCTCGATGGCGAAACGGAAGCCACACTCGTGCTTGGATTCAGACCCTGGAGCGGCACGCGTTCCCCGTGATCGGGGACAGGCCGATCGATGCGATAACCCGGAGCGACGTGCTTGCGGTGCTGACGCCCATCTGGTCGACACTTCCCGAGACCGCGCGCCGCGTGCGACAGAGGATGCGTACGATCTTCAGATGGGCAATGGCGAATGATCTGATCGAAATCAATCCAGCCGGCGAAGCGATCGACGGGGCTTTGCCGACGATGCCCAAGGTCAAGGCGCATCTCAGGGCCCTTCCGTATCAGGAGGTAGGTGAGGCCCTCAGGGTCGTCGATGCGTCCCAGACTTCACCTGCTTCGAAGCATTGTTTGAAGTTCCTGGTGTTGACTGCGGCGAGATCCGGGGAGGCAAGGGGAGCCAGATGGAACGAAATCGACTTGGAATGCGCAACATGGACGATACCCGGCTCTAGAATGAAGGCAGGGGTGGAGCATCGAGTACCTCTGAGCGATCAAGCCATTGAGACGTTGCAACTAGCGGGTGAGCTGGAGGACGGTTCAGGGCTGTGTTTCCCGTCTCCATTGAAGACTGGCCGAATACTGAGTGACATGACCCTCACAAAAGTCCTGCGAGTTAACGGCTTTGCGGACCGGGCGACGGTGCACGGGTTCAGGACGTCGTTCAGGACCTGGACGATGGAGCAAACGAACGCTCCCTGGTCGGTTGGGGAATCGGCGCTTGCCCATCAGCTCGGCGGCAGCGTCGAGCAGGCGTATGCGCGCTCCGACCTGTTCGATCGACGCAGGGAGCTGATGCAGCAGTGGGCCGACTACCTAGCAGCTTAGTGATAACGGCCAACTTGAGCGGCAACTAGAATCTCGTTATCGGACGATGTATCCGGCGCGGAGAGTCTTGAGATAAATCGTCACGCCTCGGTGACCGCCTCACGGGCGCGTAGTCGGACCGAGACCCTGCACCAGCTCTGCTGACTGCCTTCACCTTACACACTGTCTTCGACTCAGCCTCTACGCTTACGTCAAAGTACACCGTCGCCGTGTTTGCTGTGTGCTCGACTAGCACGATCATCTTCGCGCCGGACTTCAAGCGCATCACCCGGTTTGCCGTCACAGGAGAGTCCTATCTCAGTGTCACTCCCTCAATCGACGACGTTGCCTGCAGACTAAGCGGAGCGCCTAGCAACTCGTTCACCTCTGTCACCGTGATCGACGCTGAAGCCGTGGCCGTCAGGCCCTCGTCGTCCCTTGCCTCTGCCGTCAGCGTATACGACCATGTGCTCTTGTAGCCGAGTGCGCCGGCTGCCGCAAAGGCGGCTGTACTGGTTTCAATGGCGAATGTGCCGTCGTCATTGCCCGCCGTGATCACGTACGACAACACGTCCCGGTCAAGATTCGACGTAGACACCGCTCCGTCTTCGAGAGCGCTCTCTGCGATTGTGAACGCATAGCTATCTCGTCGAAGACGGGCGGCTTGTTCACGTCCGTCTGGCGGTCGGCCAGCCACCCCTGCAGGCGCGCGGGACCGGGTTTTCACCCACTTCATTCTGGGCTCTGCACCCTGGGAAGGGGCGCTCGCACATCGCCTGCTGCTCCTCGTAGAACAGCTCCCTGGACACTAGCAGAAACCACGCTACCTATACTCTTATGGGATTGGCGGCCTCCTGCCCCTTGCTGGTCTTGGCCAAGATTGTGGTTCCGGTGTAAGCATCGCTTCTCAGATCGTAGTGGGGCTTTCCCTTGTACTACCGCATGTTGGTGATGCCCAGGTCATACAACTCCTTTCATGGCTCCTTGAGGCCGTTGCCTCGGAAGAACTTCTCAAATGTCTTGTTCACCACCGGTGCCGTGACCAGGTCAACCTCCAAGGTGGGGCGCTCCTTTGATGGATCGCTGACATTGATCTTCCTGTAGCAGAACGGACCGTTCGAGGCAGGGAAGAAGCCTCTCGAAGCGGCCTCGCTCTTCCACAAGCTACCTCCTGCGCCACCTTATCGCTGTCGAATTCGTCCAGCGACTCGATGTTGCCCTTAAGCAGCCTGCTGGTGGCGTTGTCCTCGGCCCGCTCGGTGGTGGACACTACGCGGATGCGCTTGCGCCGAAGCAGGGGTTTGAAGGCCACGGAGTGCTCGCGCTTCATCTTGAAGGGACTGAATATCCATACTAGGATGACCCCGCAGGTAACCTTCGGCTTTCTGTCGCCTCCAAGTACTTATGGATCACGAAGTAGCCGTTGGCCTCGGCACAATTCTTAAGAGACCCTAGCTCTGCGGACGCGGACAGGCCCACGTCCTACTCATCGCTGGATCCTCTGGCTTGGAGGGCCGCTAATGTGCGCGGTTGTAGGTGCTTGGTCAAGCTACTCCTCCCAATCTCCGGATCAAACGCTTGTAGTTGCTCCTCAAAGATCGCGGGATTGAGTTCGTGTCTATCAGTTTCAATGCTCGCACAAACCTTTTACGGCAGGCAGGTGAGGATCGAATTCTATCCGCCACAGCCGTCTTTCCTTGGTTTGCAGAGATGAGGATAGAAATCTCCCTAGGAGAAAACGACTGAATCATAGCTCTATAGTATCTCAATGCGGCACGAGAAACCCCATATCCGTTACCAATGTAACAGCCAACCACAGTGAGCACGAATTTCTCTTGAATCGTCCTAGGAATCGGTTCGACTTCAGAGAGATTCAATAACCTTTCAGCAAATGGTGGCTCGTTGTAGAAGTTGTTCATCGCAAGATGAACATCCCAGAGACGACCCACGGCCGCAGATATTACTGAATGCCTCTCAGATTCATTTAGTAGCGTCAGTAGATTAAGTTCTTCAAAGAACTCCTGCGACACGCGATGACGCTTGTTCTGGCCTTTAGCAAGATATTCAGAGTGTCGATCTATCAAGTCTGACTTTATCGTTGCGCTTAGCCTCGGCTGGTAGGCGACACAAATCTCAAGTGCATTCAAACGAGCGGGTTCGGCTGAAGCTGGGTCACAATAGATTCCGTGCAGCGTTCCAAACAATAACTGCCTTTGTGGATCGTGTGTGGCATCCAATCGAGACACCCAGGCCTCGCATTGACCGTCAGTGAATCTCTCACCCTTAATGGCGTCTATGAAACTATTGAAGTCCACTCCCACCAGGGAGGATTCGTCTGACAGCGCATATCTCACACAACGATTCAAGAAAGTAATGAATTCACGATCATTGATCTTGCCAATGGCTGGATGCGCAGCAGAGAAATTGTTCCGAGTCTCTCTGCATTGATCCAGAAAGAAGAATCCATCCTCTGTTATGAGATTTAGCTTCAGGCAGAGGTCAATCAGGTTACTGTCTTGGAGATCGTCAAGGTCATCTTCTTCAAATTGGCGTTGCAGTATTTGGGAAACAACAGGCAAGCCGAAATCTCTTATCCGTTGTCGAAGATGCATGATAGTGACATTCCAAATATAGTTGATCGCACCATCGAAGAGACCAGCGGCAACTGCGACGCACATTCGAGCGACCTGCTCTCCACGCAGGTGGGGAGGCATGCCCTGCAATTCGCGAGGTAATTCGCGCCATGCGTAGCCGATTTCGTCGTCGGGGGCTAAGACATTCCTGGGAATCCCAAGCGCAGACGTTATTGATGCTATTTCAGAAAACATCTGGTCTGGTAGTGCGGGCAAACTGACATCTCTCTGCATAGGCCTGTTTTCGCTCAAGTTTTGCTCGCTTTCTGAATGGGTAGCATCAGGGGCTAGGCTCGAATGCTCAGTCACGTCACGCAATGAGGCGGTCAACTGAGTCATATTGCAGAAGCCTATCTTCCTTACCCACATCGGAAGAGTAGGTGATGGCAATTCCTCCCGCGTGAGATTCTGAAGCGTTCATCAGCTTGCTGCGAATCGCCTCGAATCCGGACCGCAGGCTGGACGCGAACACTTCGGTCCGCTGCGCCAGCTTGGACACGGCAAGCTGGTTCACGGTCAGCTTCTTGGCCATATCATGCTTGGTCAGCGCGAGCGTCTGGGGAAGCCCGTGTAGCGGGAGCTCGTCGTACCTCTCCCTCGGCAGGCTCGCCAAATGGTTGTCGGCCACTAATTCGATCGGCCCTTTCTTTCGCAGTTCTTCCAAGTGCATGTCGTAGAGACTGTCGGCCACCGGTAGGTGCTCCTCGTAGAATCTCTCGTGGCCTGTCTTCCCTCTGTCGATGTGCAGGATGGACTTTCACCTTGTGGGATGTCGTATTGTATCCAAAGTGGCCTCCCGCCTTTCTGCACTCGAAGCTCGCGCATGACGCTTAATCGAAAGCTTCCGATGTCCGAGAGTAGGAATACGGCAGGTTGCGATTATGCTCCACAAGCATCTCGACTCTGGCGGACACTACAACCTGTCGGCTCCCTAAGGGACTCTGCCATCGCCGTCCGACCTCATCTCAATGCACTCGACCTCCTTAGAAATGTGTGTACTATGCTCCAGCTACGGAACAATGTGCAAGACGTGACCTAGCGCCCCTTCTTGACATGAACCTAAGGAGGCTGACAAGATTATCTACTAGCAATGAACTGGCTTGATAGTACTGCCGAAAGGTCGGAGATTCGACAGGCGGCACACAAGGCTCACAGGTCGCTTGTAGCCCAGTATGCTGTCGAATGACCAACCCTTTAGACAAACGTCACAAAAATATCGCCATGATCAATGCGATATCCGCCAGCGCCGCTAAACTAGCGAGTGTCCAGCCAACAGTTTTGATTATCCGTCTCCGATGTGCGCTCCTAAGTTGTGCTGGAGAAGTTCCGTTCCTGACGCGTATGTACATTTGATCTAAGCGACCACCTTGCCGCCAATACTCCGTATCCCACTCTGAAGAAGGGTTCTGGGTATAGACTACTATATTGCCTTTCTTCATCGGAGGTTGGCCTTCTTCTATGTGTTCATACCTAGAGACTGGTTCTTGATATGGAACCATCAAGCCATGCTTGTTACTAACGATCCACTCACCGTCCCTCTCTGCATATTTATCTTCTAGCAGGCCCTTCTCCTGCAACATGAACCTCACATGAATGTAATATCGCTTGGGTGGTCTTCCTCTTGGTACCGGTCTATCAACTCTATTGTTGATGGTTCTGAGATCCTGCCAAGGAATGGGCAATTCGCTCATTACTGAGTCCAACGTTGCAGATCCAGATGCAATCCGGGCCTTTACTGATGTATAGTCTGTTCGAGGTACATTTCTCTCTAAGTCTCTTGCAATTCTCCTCAGTGCATCAATCTCTTGCCGTTTGTGTTGTGCATAGATTTGACCTTGAGGCGGCAAGTAGTCGTATCGCGTTCTCAATGCTTCCCATCGATCATCGTCACTGTCCATAGCCATGGATATTCCTATGTCTTCGGCTGAGGTTACCTCCGCTTGACTGAGGCAATTAGCTAGTTTGATCATCTCCCCACGCGAAGTCTTAATGACACGGTCTCGATTATTCACATAATGGTTGAATTGAGCTAATCCAGCCTCATATAGACGTTCCGAAACCCCAAGGCCTCTTGGATCAACTTCGATTCCATCCAATAGCTGCTGGAGCGTAGGGATGCCGTTGTTCGCATGAATTGTAGGAAACTTCTGCCTTGTATATAGATTGAATCTGATAACTTCTCTACTGCTGATATCCTCGTTCTGTCGTGGAATGCGCCACGCCAGCAGAGCAATGAATATCGCTGTGGCAGACAGAGAAACTACAAGCCATTCGTGTAGAGTCCATTCGAGCATCTCATTCTTCCATGAAACTTCCTGTCCGTCCTTTACGTATTGCGAAGCAACCTGGTCAAGTACTCGTACCCCGCATTGAGCAGAACACCAATACATAGACGTATGTTATTCCGCATACGTCATCAGGCACAAGGAGTTTCTGAGCCGTTAGAGTAGAGTAAAGGGGTGTAGACGAGAGAGGGCGTCGTCTGCCTGGGGATTGAAAAGCTCACAGAATGTAATACATGTACATAGTTCCATTTGCTAACGCTGGCCCAGAGTTGACCCACCCCCTCTTCTCCTTTGGCGCTGCCTGTCCCTCGCGGGGATACGGTGAGACGCTGTTGCTGGGTTCGTAGGCCCGCCGGTCATATGTCCCTGAGTCTATAGCTCTAGCCGCGGATGTGAATTCAGTGGCTGCAGTCCAGCAGCCGGTGGAAGATCTTGGTGTCGATCACGGCGTCGCCTAGGATCTCTTCCGACTTTCCGAATCCCGTATTCGAAGTCAGGATGATGATGCCCTTCTCACATCTGGTCGACACTAGGCTGAAGTAGGCAGCGGCTGCATCAAGGTCGTAAGGCCAGATGCCAAACTCGTCGACGATGAGCACCTTGGGCGCCAGGTACACCCTCATGCGCCGATCCAGCCGGTGCTCGGCCCGGGCCTTCCTCAGGACCTCCATCAGATCTTAGGCCCGCACGAAGTAGGCTCCGTACCCGTTCTCCATGGACCGCATGGCCAGCGCGACCGCCAGGTGAGTCTTGCCCACTCCCGGGGGACACAGCAACAGGAGGTTGGTCGCCTCTGACTCGAGGGCCAGCGAGGCCAACTCCTTCACCTGGCGCTCGTCGATGGAGGGCTGGAAGGCGAAGTCGAACTGCTCCAGGGTGCGATGGAAGGGGATCTTGGCCAACCGCGTCATGGTGGTCAGGTACCTCTCCCTGCAGGCCGACACCTCGACGCCCAGCAGGTCGGCCAGCATCTCAGGATACGGCATCTGCTTGCTGGCGGCGGCGACAAGCCTGCTGTCCAGCAACTCAACGGCCTCGGTCAGTCCCAGGCTCTCCATGTACTGCCGCGCCTGCTCGAGGGCGATCATCGCACACCCCCTGAAGCCAGCAGCTCGTACACCTCAAGCGACCGGCGCTCCACCTGAGCGGTCGACACCTGGACCGCCACGGCTTCCTTCCTGGGACCCGCATCGCCGTTGACAAGGCCGGCCCACTGACCCGGCAGCGTCAACCTCTGCCCTCGCCTGTGAGCCCTCGGATGCACCGCCAGCCTGTCAGCATCCGACCATATCTCCACCATCCCAGATCCGAGCCCGACCTGCACTGTACGGCCTGCCCAGGACCACGGCACCTCGTACCACGCCCCGTCCCAATTCACGTGCCCGTCACGCCCCACCCTGCGCTCCTCCCGGAGGTACGGCGCCAGACCCGACCGCTCAGACAGGTCGAGCATGTGCGCACGTTCCCTCTCGAGAAGCGCCTTCGGCCGACTCTTCGTCGTACCATGCACCCGCTCGTTGGCCACGGTCTCACACCACTCCATGCCCTGCCTGTTCATGTCCGAATCGTCGCTGAACCGGACGGTGGGCCACAGGTTGCGGCGGACGTACTTGACCCCGCTCTCCACCTTGCCCTTGGTCTGAGCGCGGTACGGCCGGCACAGCCTCATCTCGAAGCCCACACGCAACGAGAAGTCCAGCATCCGGCTGTTCCACTCGGGGCGGCCGTCGACGTCGCGTCCCAACACCACCACCTTCGCGTTGTCGTACAGGCACCGGCGAGGCACGCCGCCGAAGTAGTCGAACGCGCTGACGTGACAGCGAATGAAGGTCGCGACGTCGGCGCGGCACACGAACTCAACGTAGATCGCCCGCGACCAGCTCAGCACCATCACCAACGCCCACACCCTGCGCTTGCGGCCGTCCTCGGCGATGCAGGTCAGGCTTCCCCAATCAACCTGCGCCTGCTCTCCGGGACCCGTCTCGAACCTGATCGTCGCATTGGGCTGCCTGCGGCGACGGCGGGGCTGAACGTAGTCCCTCAGGATCGTGTAGCCGCCGTCGTACCCTATGGCCCGCAGCTCACGCAGCAACACCACACAGTTGTCCAGACCCTCAGACAGGCGAGTGTCGATGTGACCGGTATACGGGTCCAGCTTCGAATGTCGCCTGCGCCGCGGCTTCTCCTTCGGCAACCCGGGAGACCTTAAATGCTTGCGCACCGAGTTCCTCGATACACTCAACCCCCGCACGCTCTCCCTGATCGACAGTCCCGCCCCCCTCATCTCGAAGATCTCTTTCACTGTCCCACCTCTTTGCAATCTGTTGGGCACCTCCAGATCGGGATTCCTGCCAACCCATAAGGTGCTACCCGCTAAAGGGTGGGTCAATTCCATACCGGCGATGGTGGGTCACTTTTGCACCGGCGATGACAGACGTCGCAAACGAACGTCTTCCTACGGTGTATCAATGGTGGACCTAGGTTAAGGGAGGCCAAGGTCCCGATCACAGTGTTGCAAGGGCACAATCACATCAGAGCGGCACTATGCCAGCGCGTCCCGTTGACTGTGCTGGCAGACTGAATACACTGACTGCCACGTGCTGAGAATAGGGAGGTTCAAGGTTGGACAGGTACCTGATACAAGTCAATGCAGACATTGGATACGCCAACATCATGAAAAACGGGAGGTATGCGAATCCCCAGTGGGAGAAGAGACGCAGAGATAGGGATCATGGCAAAGTAAAGCCGGGTGATGAACTGCTCGTCTATTGCACCGGGAATGTGCCCAACCACGGAATGTCGCTCGCGTTCGGAGTGGTGGTCAGAGACGTGAGCCCAGACAATGTCACTTTCTTCCTTGAAGAGCCTCGTTGGTTTCCCTCACCTCTCAGTCGCACGGCCATCCTCGGCTTGGTTGCGGAGGGTAAGTTGTCAAACGCCTTCCGAAGATGTGGCGTCCAATGGTTCAACATTTCCGAGCTCGAGCCCATCGCAGCGCAGCAGGTCTTGAAGCTAGTCGAAGTCGAGCCCTCCATTGGGCAGGATGTTGCGGCCGGACCACCGGGTTCACCCGTCGACAAGCTTATTGAGATCCATCTTGAACAGTGGCTCGTTGATCACTGGGATCAATTCAATTTCGGAGCACCCCTTAAACTCTATGAAGAGGATGGCGAATCCGTCGGCCAGCAGTACGACACGGGAGCCGTTGGTCGTATCGATCTGCTTTGTGAAGATAAGACCAGCGGCGCGCTTGTCGTCATTGAAATGAAGAAGGGTCGGCAGTCGGATGTGGCTATGGGCCAGCTCGCACGCTACATGGGCTGGGTTAAGGAGCATCTGGCTCAGGGAAGGCGTGTCGAGGGCGTCGTATTGGCCCCCGGTTACGATGAGAGGCTGCGCTATGCCACTATAGCCGTCCCCAACAGTAGGGTTCTGAGGTATGAGACGCGCTTCGAAGTGTTTCCGCAGAACACCTGACTCCTTGCCGTGTCCATGTTGGCATTCTCCTTTCTTAGAAGAGATCACCAAGAACTAAAGACCGCTTCGCCAGGTGGCTGACCATCCTGAGGGCTGATTGGCGACCACTGCTGGAGCATTGATGCAAAGAGGAGCGATGGCGTACTGGATGGTGTCGGGTGTAGAAATCGCAGATGTGGTCCGACGTCGGCAGGCGAGTGACAGCCTGTGGAAAATAGCGAACCGCTTGAGGCAGGGCACCGAAGCGGAAAGAGCCTAAGATTGTCCGGACGAGCAGAGGAAAGAGCGCGTGGCCCCCATCCCCCTCACTGCACGTGCGCGAAATGCACACGCAGGAGACTCTCCGCGTGGAAGGGCGGGCAATCGGGCGGTCCTCCGCCTAGGAGGCCCGACCCTCCTTCAGGTCGACCTTCCAGTTCTCGCCCTCGGAGGCCCGAGCGCCCTTCCGTTCGGTCCTTGGAACACCGCGTTCCGAGGCAGAACGCTACGGGGGCCAATCGGTATGCTGGCACTTGGCGTCTTGCCAAGTGGTCAACCCTTGGTCTAATCGTGCTCGCGGTGGTGGCAACGCTTTGCGCCGCTGGATATCACTGGTACAGGGGTGCGTCCGTAGAGTCTTCTTTCAGGATGACGATAGAAGACTACCAGGTTGCCATAGCCTGCCCGACGAAAGTCGAAACAGTCTGGGGCTTTTTCCGCAGAGATGTCATCCAAGAAGACAACTCACAGCTTTCTGCTGGAAGATATGACGATTGGGCAAGAGAGGCGTGCAGGGGAGACTTTAAGTCACCGAGTCCGGAGTACAATCAGCCGCAAGCTTCAGCGACCTTGGAGAGCACGTCCTCTCAAGCTCCGTCGCCGACAGGCATGCCTAGCCTGACTCAGAATACCATCCCCAACACCCCCGCGACGGCAACAACTGAGCCAACCGCGGAGAGCACCTCCTCTCAATCGCCATCGCCGACAGGCATGCCTAGCCTGACTCAGAATACCATCCCCAACACCCCCGCGACGGCAACAACTGAGCCAACCGCGGAGAGCGCCTCCTCTCAAGCGCCATCGCCGACAGGCACGCCTGCCCCTTCTCAGAAGTCCATCCCCAACACCTCAAGTACGCCGACAGCTGCACCGACCACAAGGCTGGTTCTGTCCGCCGAGCCGACAGTTCTCGGGTACTGGTCGGATGGTACGGCCGATGTGGAAGTAGTTGCGACCCTGATGAATGAGGGCGCTGTCAGGTCGGAGGTCGAGCAAGTGGTGACTGTGACCTGCGATGCCTCGCAGGATTGCCGCGTGGAGCTATTTCTGCCATTGCGAGATGGTTTCGGGCCGAGTTCCGCAGAGTTCGTCCTGCGGCTTCCGATGGGCCGTAACACGGTGAAGCTCCAAGTTGTAGGGAACGAGTTGCTGACTCTACACGTGGATGTCCAAGAGCGAATCATCGGGGTTGACCGGAATCTGTGGGAGTGCTACGCGGACCGCCCAGAGGAACCTGTGGAGGTGGAAGGGGAGTTCTTCCACAGCTGCGGCGGATGGAGTGCGAAGAACGTTGAGAAATGGCTTGGAGACGTTCCAGTCAAGGTGTGGGTCACGGGAGACCCGGACTACATTGCGGCACTTGATTCGGTCTTGATGGACCTGGCTCCCCTGTTGGGCCTTGAGTTTGAGTGGGTTGATTCCGAGGCTGAGGCGGACTTCAAAGCCTTTGTGGGCGTACCGAGCTCTGAGGCAAGTGCTTTCGGCTTCGATTTTGATTGGACTCATTATTGGGGCTTCGGAGGCTCTAGTGTGACCAAAGGCGAGGCAACCTCAGGGTATATCGTGATACAGCACTTGGACTTGGCCAACTTCCCGTCGCCGGCCGATGAGATCAGGTCGGTAACCATCCATGAGGCACTTCACGCCCTTGGGCCCATTGGCCACAGCACTCGCCCACTGAGCATCATGGGCGGATCGGCGCTGAACACTTGGAGTCCCTGGGACGCCGAACTGATTGAACTGAACTCACACCCCCTAGTTAAGCCAGGAATGTCGATGGATGAGGTCCGTGGAATGATCATCCTCACTGATGAACTCTTGGACTACTCGCAGGTCGGATCGGAAGAGGCAGACGACGATCCGCTTGATCTTGTGTGGCAGGTCTACAGGGCGTTGGAGGAGGCTGGATCTGCGAGTTACCGCCTGAGCGGTGGTTGGGTGGACCGAGCTTGCAACCAGACCTTCGGGGTTAGGAGAGGCCCTATAGAGATGGCAATCGGGGACTTCAGGCAATTCAGAGACGATCCAGCCCTGCTGTACCTGGATACTCACACGGACCGGTTCTATGTGGTGTATTCGCGAGAGGAGGATGAATGGGTCCATTGGCAGATGTCTGATCAGGGAACCTGGGATCGTGTCGAAAGGGAGGTCATCGAGGATGCGACTCTATGGTGGCTGTGGAACGGCAAACTCCATAGGGCGACTCGCAGCCTCATAATGGATGGGTACTCGGAGGACATCGTCATCAACGAGATGGCTGATGGGAACCTGCAACTCCAGGCCACGTTGGATGAGTCCTATGTCAACATGTGGGACTGGACGGGAGAGGATTCTTTGGATCTGACTCTGACGATAGACCCGAAAACCTACGCGTTGACTGGATACACTTGGGAGTTACACAGAAACTCTGACACCTATCCCGGCTCGTGCCTCACGTACAGGGAAGTAGCAACCGAAGGCAAACTTGGAGTCAGAATCGAGGTACCCGGGGCAGTAAGAAACGAATAGTCAGGTGACTACTGTCGCACGGAGCGATTGCATTTGCTGGTCTCGGTAAGTCTCCTGACGGATGCGCGATCAGAATATGTCTGCAATGGGCTGGGGCGCCGGCCCAATAGGAAGAGCGTTGTTGTTCCCACGTGGAAGCACCCTGAGTTGCTCCGCGAAGTGCTGGAACTGGGCCTAGCCTGTGAGGTGGTAGGCAAAGATGCACTCTAGGCCGTATATCTACATCAGAGTTGCCAGCAGCGGCTTCTTGGAGCCGTGAATCCGCTTCCTAGAGCGGCCAGTCCGCGAAGTCGTCTGCGAAGATGGGAACAGGCGGACCCTCAAGGTAATCGACCAACAGTCCCAAGAGTAGGCTGTCTAGACGGCGGACCCTCTCCAATCTTTGCTTCAGGCCCTTGAACGTCACCTGTTCGCTTGGTATCTCCCTCCCCCTGGCCGTGAGTGTCCTGTCGAAACTACGGAACGAATGAGCCAGGGTGTTTCTGAAGCGGTAGCTCTCCTTGAGTTCACCAATGATCCCGTCGAACTGAGCGGGCATGACCCAGTCCTCAATTATGCTGTCGAACAAGCTGACTTTCGAGCTGAATGGAATCGGGGCGCGCGTGAACCACTGGAGGAACTCACTGTGGTGCTTGTTGACTTCTACTATTTCTGCCAGGTAGAGGGTCAGATTATATTCAATGGAGGCGACGAGACTGAGGTACTCGCCTCTCATGCGCTCGTATTCTTGCCCTCTCTTGGTTGTTGCTGCCATGGGGATTCCTCGTTCGCTCATGTGTTAGAGAATTACACGGACTCGATTTGCCAGTGTCAAGGAGATGCATCCAGATACAATCTCAAGGTGACCTACCGATGGGTACCGTGAAGATGCTCTGTGGTTTCCAGGCCACATTGTCGTGGCCTGACTAGTTGGTCTCTTGACTTGCAGTTGAACTTAGTCAAGTTCAGGACGGGAAGCAAACGACGTGATAGATGGCCACGGAGTCTCAGACGGGTGGATGCATATCCGAGGGCTACGTGCAACCTCGCAGTGGTACGGATATGAGAGATGTTTGCGCTTCCCGGGTGTAGAAGGCGATTTTTGGTTTGGTGTCAACTATGAACGGCGGGCGGTGGACGAAGACGCTCCCCTATGGCTCACGGTCTCCGACAGCAAACAAGTGAGAATCGATTAAGTCGAAAGGGCAATGAGTTTGCGGGCTCAAGGAGATTGGATCCTAATCCACTCCGGATTGGGGGTGGAGTACGACGAATCTTTGGACGATGTGGAGTCTCAGTTGAAAGCGTTAGCCAAGATTGTCCGGGCACATCTGACAACTGAGTAGTAGTCTACGAAGCACTGCGACGCGTAACCGCAGCGAAAGGAAAACGAATGGGGAGTAAGAAGACGGGAGAAGGCCTAGAGAGAGTGTATGCAGCGGCGGCCATGTGGGTCGATCGCGCACTTCGGGCCGACGATTCGCTGTTCACACCGGGTAGACCTATCTGGTCGAGCCAATGGCTTGGGGAACTACGGAAGCGGTTCTTGGACAGACCGGATGAGGGACAAGGTGGCTTCTATGACAAGCTGAAAACTCAGTTGGAAGACAGTCCTCCGGAGGTCTACCAACTGATGGCAGAGGCGCTTTTTGCACAGTTCCTCGTTATCTGGAAGGGAGGAATGGGAGGAGAGACTAAGAAGAGCCAGGTTGAACAGGTGCTAAGTTGGGGGGCACCTGTCTCGACAATTCCTGACGAACTTGTGAATGGCCTCTCGCCAGGCATCGCACGGAGCCAAGCCCTCACGCAGCATCGCCCATATCAGGTGGCGTTCGTCATTGAATTTGTTGAGCAATGGAAGGAACAGGCGCCGAGCGAGCGCGAAAGTCGGCTGCGCGATCCGTGGGCCTTCAAGGAATTCGCGACGCATGTCAACTTCCGCAGTCAACTCCTCCACGGTCACCCAGACCGTCCGAGTGCCCAGCGGGAGGCATTGCTTCATCTGGTACACCCTGACACTTTCGAAGGGACCGTTTCCGTCAAACAAAAGGAGGACATTGCCAAGGCAGGGGCATTTGTACACTTCACATCAAATGAAACGCCAGACGTTGACCGGAAGCTGGTGCAGATTCGCCGAGAACTCGAGGCCGGCCTTGGGAGGGACCTGGATTTCTACGATCCGGACATCCGTCGTCGATGGGACCGCTCGACGCCCGATCCTTGGGATGAATACCTCAGACACGCCTCGGAGTATCTAGACACTGGGAGGCTGGAAAGCTGGGAACTGAGCTACAAATTCGAAATAGGTCGAAAACTTGCGGCCGCCCGAGAAGCTGTTCTTGACTGTCGCGACGACTGGGGCGACTTGGTGAAGAAAGGCATCTCTGGCAACATCATCCACTTCACACAGCAAGACAACTTCCGTCGTTGGATAGATGGGTCTCCAGACGACGCACAGGGAGCGCTTCTGGCTCTGTGGACGAAGGATGCTTCGTCCCTTGAAGACCGCGTGCGCGCCTTTAGCACGCTCTTCCCCAAATCAGTGACCAGCGGAGCGGGGACACGTATGAACGTAATTTCCCAGTTGCTGATGGGGTTGGATGCTGAGCAGTATCCGCCGTTCATGGTCACCACATTCGCGAATACGTACGCTCGTACTGGATACGACCAACCTGAGCACAATTCGGATGAGGCGGCCCTGTACGAACATGCCCTTCAATTTCTTGATCGGTTCATAAGCGAGGCTCGGATACGTGGACTGCCCGTCCGGCACCGGCTCGACGCTCAGTCGCTCGTCTGGGTAATACCCGACCACAAATCCGAGACAGGCGGACCAAATGGTCGGTCTGAGAACCTGCACGAGCTTGCACAAGAATTGTTGCTTACCGACCCCGATGATTTCCTCGACAAGATCGAGGCGCTGCTCTACGACAAAGGACAAGTCATCTTCCAGGGACCGCCAGGCACCGGGAAGACCTACGTCGCGCAGAAACTAGCTGAGCATCTTGCCGGATCGGAGGATAGGGTTACGCTTGTGCAGCTACATCCGTCCTATGCCTACGAGGACTTCGTGCAGGGCTTTCGGCCCACGCTGAAAGGTGGGGTGGCTGGCTTCCAGCTGAGAGACGGGCCGTTGCTACGGGCTGCCAAGCTTGCACATCAGGAAGATACCGAGAAGCACTTCTTGGTCATAGACGAGATCAACCGGGGCAACATCGCCAAGGTGTTCGGAGAACTCTACTTCCTGTTGGAGTATCGCGACCAGAAGATACGCCTCCAGTACCAGGGGGATGATGAAGAGGATTTCTCGCTGCCCCCCAACCTATACATCATTGGAACTATGAACACCGCAGACCGGTCTATTGCGTTGGTGGATTTGGCGCTGCGACGCCGTTTCTACTTCGTCGAGTTCCACCCAAACGACGAGCCGGTGAAGGGGGTGCTCCTTCGCTGGCTCCAGATGAAGGCGCCTGGAATGAGGTGGGTGGCCGATGTTGTCGACCGCGCAAACCAGAAACTAAGCGATGACCGGCACGCAGCCATAGGGCCGAGCTATTTCATGAAGGCTGACCTCAATGAGGTAAGAGTTGAGCGCATATGGAAGCACAGCGTGCTTCCATACATTGAGGAACGTCTCTTCGGACAAGGCGACAGACTCGGCGAGTTCGATCTCGACGACTTGCGTGGATCAGACGGTTCGGACTCCACAGAGGAAGACGGCGAGGAGGAGGAAGAAAGCCGAGAGGAGAATGAGGACGAGATTGAGAACGGGAACAGAGACCCGTAGTGATGCGGCAGATAGACCTGAAGGAGTACGTCACCAGCGAGCATACGCTTTCGGCCACCGAGCGCGATACTCTCCAAAAGTCCCCGCTATCGCTCACGTTTCAGCCTGTTGTTGGGACGGACCGCACGTACCGGATTACGCCCGGCTCGATTGTCGGAGCTGTCGATGTTGGCGACCTGTCGGTACTGATTGAGCCGAAGATTTGCATCCCACGGTTGCTTTCACTTGTGTGCTATGCGATGGGCGCGTTCAGGCCCCAGCGGCAACTGTTTGACTACCCACACGAATACGCGCTGCCGGATGTTCTGGCTCTCTCTCTTTTCTCAGCTGCCCGCCGTGCGTTTTCCCGCGGGCTCCTGCATGGATACCTTGAAGAAGATGACGCGTTGCATACCGTGCGTGGTCGCGTGAGGTTCGGCGAGCAGATGCGGAGAAGGTTCGGCGTCGCCCTGCCAGTCGAGGTGCGGTACGACGAGTTCACAGACGACATTCTGGCGAACCGTCTGGTCAAGGCAGCTACGCTGAGGCTTGGTGGTATGCGGCTACGATCGAAGGCAGCGCGGATCGAGTTGGGGCGGATTGCGGGGACTCTGGACAACGTATCGTTGGTTGAGTTCTCGCCGCTCTCCGTGCCGGAAGTCCGTTTTGACCGGCTGAATGAGCATTATCGTGAGGTAGTCTCACTGTCGCGCCTGATCCTGCGTCAAAGCGCGTTCGAGTTTCGCCGCGGAGAGGTGCGAGCGTCCGGGTTCCTAGTTGATATGAACGTCGTCTTCCAGGAGTTCGTGACTCAAGCACTGCGGGAGCAGCTAGGTGTCTCAAGGAGCTTGTTCCTCGAAAGATACATTCCAAGTCTCGATCGGCAAGGCAGAGTGAAACTCAAACCTGACCTCACTTGGTGGCATGGTAGGGACTGCCTGTTCGTGGGCGACGCCAAGTACAAGGTGGCTGAGGGGCGAGTACACCACGATGATCTGTATCAGTTGCTCGCCTACGTAACGGCCCTTGATTTGCCTGGAGGGATGCTCATCTATGCGAAGGGTGAGGCTGAGCAGGTGGTCCACGAGGTCAGACGCTTCCACAGGCGGCTTGAGATTGCCGCTCTCGACCTTTCCAGGCCACTCAATGCGGTGCTCAAGCGCGTGGACGAAGTAGCTCGCAGGGTGGAGAGACTACGGGACGATGCTAAAGCACTGCGCCATAGTAGATTGGCAACTTGATGGCCCGCCCTATGGTGATCTCTGTTGAATGATGTGAAGTCCGTGGCATGAGAGTCGTAGATTCTAGAGGTAAGTGGATATCAAGCCTAGAACAATGGCGAAGTCGAATCTTTGATGGGACTTCGAAGATCAGGCATTGGAAGAAGGGACGGAGCGCCTATTCACTTGCCGAGTACATTATGGAGCGGAACGGTGCCGCATACCTAAGGGACCGGGTGACTCAAGTCCTATCATGGCACGTAGAGTTTGAGCAAGCGACGCCAGAGTATCTGGCAAAGTTCGACTTCTATCCGGGGAACCCCAGCAACTTGGATCTAGGAATCACGGGGGAGGCAGGCCAATCGAACCTCAGGGAGAGTCTGTTTGTGGGAATAGAAGCCAAAGTGGATGAGTCTTTTGGCAAAACAGTGGGCAGCAGGTTCTCACTGGCAATGAAGTCACGGGAGGCAGGGAATAGCACCAACGCGCCGGAGCGGGTGAGGGACCTGTTAGCGAAGTATTTTTCGGTCAAGGGTTCGCCGGGCTCTTCTCGCTTTGCGAAGATTCGCTATCAACTCTTGACCGGAACCGCTGGAACGGTTGCCGCACCGGGAGAGGTCTCCGTGTTCTATGTGCTGGTCTTCAAGACTTCTATGTACGAGGCACGGTATGGCTCGCGGAATCAACAGGACTATGGCGAGTTCATAGCTGCCGCCCGGGGTAGACCTCTCTTGCGCGAAAGCGAGAGCTTTAGGGCTGACGAGCTAGTACTCGCCAACAAGAGGCTAATCTGCGTCTATGACCATGTGAGCCTCTGATGCCACTTTTCTGCATCAGCAAGAAGTTCCTCGCTAGCAACTGGAGAATTGACCAATGTCCAGACAGTCAGACTTCTCCCTTTAACCTGGCTCATCTCAGCGCACTAAGCCAGTAAGTCTCGCCAATGCGGGACTAGAGTAGCGGGCAGATCTCAAGGAGTGGGTGCGGGTCACCTGCAGCTTGTCTGAGATCAGCCACTGGAAGATCTGGTCGGCACTAGCATCCCATGGGTCGGCGTCTCAACATAACGGAGCCTTGCAACGCCCAGCCCGACCAGGTGACTCAGCTGCTCTTCGCTCGGAGTAGGGCCCGTCGGGCGTCAGACCCGTTTCTATCGCCGCCTCTATGTACCTGCGGACCGTCGCACTCGACAGACCCATGCCGGTCGCTAACTTCCGCTGGCTGTCACCCGACCGCCAACGTCGGACTACTCTTGCTATCTCCACTCTCGACTCCTACCTGTACGACGTCGCTGCTCCTTGCCTCAAGGCTCCAGCAATGGTCGCCAATCCGGCGCCCAGGGTGATCAGCCATTTGGCGAGGTGGCCTATAGTCTCTGGCGAACTCGACTCAAACTGGGACAAAGCTCCTGATCACTGACATGCCTTCGACGTCTGCACGCCCAACGCGTTCACCGGGCGCAAGCTGCAGATCAGGCCGCACGAGCCCGCAGCGCGCCGCCACCGCCTCTGGATGGAGACGGAAGAGGCGCGGCGGGCATACCGCCGCCGGGCTTCGTTGGTCGAGCCACTGTTCGGGATACTCAAGACACAGATGGGAGCGTGGCGGTTTACGTTACGCGGGTTGAGGGAGGTCGAAGCCGAGTTGACAATGCTGACGACCGCGTTCAACATGCGAGCACTCTGGCGCGGGCGCCCGCCGGTATGCTGGGCTCCCGACCTCGGTTTCCGCAGCCTGACTGCGATCACCACTTGACTTCCCACAGGGATCGCGAAGCTTCTCTTCGCTGAGCGGGATCGTACATCTCGTCGATTGCCACGGTGCCGCTAAAGCTGGGCGCATATCGCGCCCTCGCTGCCCGATCCGCCGCCTTCTGAGACAGCTTCATGAGTGAAGCTGTCTCAGAAGTAGCGAGTTACAGGCGATAATGTCCGAACTGGATACACCACTTAGTCGATGACATGAGGAGCCTGGTGATGCCGTTTCGCGAGATGACCCGTGACAAGGTGTGGCTGCTGCCCCCGACCCTTGACGAATTGATCCCCGCCGACCATCCCGCCCGCTTCGTGGCCGAGTTCGTAGACACCCTCGACCGGGAGGAGTGGGCCGAACTCGGCGTGGACCTCCATGGGGAGACGATGGGCGCGCCCGCCTATCACCCGCGTGCACTGCTGAGCGTGTGGCTCTACGGCTTCATGACCAACGTCCGCTCCTGCCGCAAGCTCGAGGCGGCATGCCGAGACCAGCTGCCCTGCCTGTGGCTGACCGGCCGGCAGCACCCAGACCACAACACGCTCTGGCGCTTCTACCAGAAACACAGGCCCAGCATGCGCACGCTGTTCCGGCGCACCGTCAGGACGGCGGTGGCGTTGGAGCTGGTGGACCTGGCGGTGCAGGCGGTGGACGGTACGAAGGTGCACGCCAACGCCGCACATACCCGCAGCCTCGACGCCGGGCGGTTGAAGGAGTTGCTGGAGCGCACGGAGCGGGCGATTGCCGAACTGGAGGCCCAGAACGAAGCGGGTGAAGACCCGGCCCCCGCGCGCCTGCCGGAGCGGCTGGCAGACCGCGAGACGCTCCGGCGGCGGGTTCGGAAGGCGCGGCGGGCGATGGACGAACTGGCCGTACGCGAGCGCAACAAGAAGCGCGTTAACCTCACCGACCCGGACGCGCGTGCGCTCAAGGTGCGCCGGGGGTCAATCACCGGATACAACGCCCAGGCCATGGTCTCGCCGCTGGCGGGCGAGGAGTCGAAGGGCATGATCGTCACGGCGGTGGACATCGTGGACAGCATCAACGACGCGGGCTGCCTGACGGCGATGCTGGAGCAAGCGGAGGCGGGGACGGGGGTGCGGACGCCGCTGACGCTGGCGGACGCCGGTTACCACGCTGGCCAGCATCTGGAAGCGAGCGAGCGGCGCGACCAGAGGGTGGCAATGCCCGACCGCTGGCAGCGAGTCGCAAACCCCTACCACAAGAACCGATTCATCTACGACGAAGCCTCCGACAGCTATCGCTGTCCCAACGGCGAGCGGCTTTCGTTCGTCAGGCCGGGGGTCAACAAGGGCGTGCCCGTGCGAATCTACCAGCCTTCCTCCGCGTCGGTCTGCACGGGTTGTCCCGCCTTCGGCGTCTGCACGCCCAACGCGTTCACCGGGCGCCAGTTGCAGACCAGGCCACACGAGCCCGCGGTACGCCGCCACCGCCTCTGGATGGAGACGGAAGTGGCTCGGCGGGCGTACCGCCGCCGGGCTTCGTTGGTCGAGCCACTGTTCGGGATACTCAAGACACAGATGGGAGCGTGGCGGTTTACGTTACGCGGGTTGAGGGAGGTCGAAGCAGAGTGGACGCTGCTGGCCACCGCGTTCAACCTGCGCACACTCTGGCGGCTCTGGCGCGGCCGCGCCCCGGTCCGCTGGGCTCCAGACCCTGGTTCCGGCAGCCTGACTGCGATCACCACTTGAACTACCACAGGGGCCGCTACGCACCTCCCTGCTGAGCGGGAAATGGCACCTTGCCGGTCGCCCTGGCGCAGCTGAAGCTGGGCGCATATCGCGCCCTCGATGCCCGATCCGCCGCCTTCTGAGACAGCATCACTCATGAAGTCCCTTGCAGGGGCATTGCTGGCGAAACCCAATGGGAAGTCGCAGGACTATACAGAGAAAATGGGAGCAAGGCAGGGCAATGCAGAGTAGCAGGCGCGGCGAGGAACAGGTAGCGAGAGGATGGAAGGCCCGGAGCGGGCAATGCAGTTATTGTCAGGGTGGGTTCCAAAGGGCACAGCCAGTGTTAAGTACGATAGCCCACTACAGGACAGACGCTTGCCATGCGTAGAGTACCCACCGCTGCTCGTCAGCGGCCGGCCGTCGAAGTACAGGAGCGTGCTGTCCCTTACCCTGAGCGTCCAGACATCAACCGCGTCCGGTCGCTGCATACAGAGGCTGTGCGTCACGGCAATAGCGTTGACGCCAATGGCCCAGATACCACTCGCCACATCGATTGCTACGACTGCTTCGTGGTGGTCGGCTTCCAACTCCTGCCAGATTGCGCGCTCATCATTGGGGTCAGTCGTCGCTGTTGAACTTAGCTAGCTCGTCGACCTTCCAAGGCCACGGCACAGCCACAGGCCACGGAGCGCCCGATCGCACAGCCCCCACGAGGAATTGCCCCGGAGAGACAAGATCGATGCACCATCTCGCCCTGACGTTCTCGCGCCTCCTGAGAAGCCGCTTATCGCAGGTGAGGAAATGAGTCGCACGGAGCCGGATCGCATCCGCGACGTGTTCCGAATCCGCATCAGAGATGCCGAGTGCGGCGATCTACGCTGGAATCGGCTCCTGTGCCTGATCGACGACCCGGAGTTCGTCAGGGTGTCCCTCGCGAATCTCATACGCGACGCCAAGCAATCGGTCCATCCAACGTCGCTTCTCAGCCGGGATCTTGAGGAGTTCCCGATAGAGCGTGTCTGAGAACGTGTAGACGCAGGAACGCCAGTAGGGCGCGAGCGCCAGCAGCCAATACACGGCATATGCATCGCCACTGAGCTGACCAGGGGGTGGCAGCAGGCTCTCTGGGTACTCACCCTCCACCGACGCCGCATCGAGCCGCTTCGTGATGATGTCCACAACCATGGAGTCGATCGCGACCAGAGGGATGATGCAGTCCTTTGGGCACCGGAGACTAACGCAGGCCCCTAACGCTCGTAGTATCCACGATAAGGCGAGTTGCGCCGCGTGTCAAAGCAGGCGGAGCTGCTCTGGTTCACGCGGCGTCTGTTCGCCGAGTTCCCGGAGCACGACTTCCTGCCGGCCAACGAGGCCTACCGCGACGAGACGCGCCAAGCGATCGACCGCGCCGTGCTGTGCGTCTTGCTCGGCCTGCCCGAGTCGATCCCCGGGCCGTTGGCGGGGCTGCGCCTGTAGTGGTGCAACGAGCCTTCGGTACACGGCGGGACCCCGACGCGCCCTGCCGGCGGGGGATCGGGTGCGAGCGGCGTTCCAGGAGCAGGGCAACGGCCAGGGGCAGTTTCACCTCCCGGATGGCACGTTGGGATAAGAATTGGCGCGTGCCGGGAGGCAGAGCTATGACGACAACCGTGAAAAGGCCACCTACGCCTTCGCCGTGTTCACGCCCGTGGAGCCCGGGAACCTTGAAGAGGGGGATGAGGTGATGGTGTCGATGGGTGGCACGCCGCGTGAGTTCCGTGCCGCCGCCGAGCGCTACGCCGAGAGGCCGGAGCAGACGTGGAGCCTTACAGACTACGCCAGCTTCATCGTCATGGAACAGTGCGGGGCGTCAGTCATGGAGTGGTAGGATGCCGCGAAACTTGATACCTTCGGGACGTGGAGTTATTGGCGTCTCCGAAGCAGCCGCCACTCGAGCGACTGAAAGACTGGTATCCGTATTACGCCGGGTACACCTCGGCGTTCGCCGCGGGTGTGTTCGCTACCGACCTCAGTGCTGCTCAATCAGTTCTGGACCCATGGAACGGCTCGGGAACGACTACAGCAGTTGTCGCTGCCCGCGGGGTGAGTTGTTTGGGCATCGATCTCAATCCCGCGTCGTCGGTCGTTGCCCGCGCGCGGCTGACCCCCCGCTCGATCGCCGACAGTCTACCCTCGATCGCGGCGGACATCGTGAGCCAGTCCGAGCGCTTGCAGCCGCTGGAGCGTGAGGTCGAGCCCCTATCAAGCTGGCTGCAGGACTCTGCTGTCCGACACATCAGGAAGCTCCAACGGGCCCTACACATCATTACGGCCGCCGAGGAACCGCTCGAGATGGACTTGGCGCTGGGATCCGTTGGCGCGCCGGCGCGCCTACCGCTTATCACGGCGTTCTTCTACACGGCGCTGTTCGCGGCGTGTCGCGACCTGTTGCGATCCTTCCGGGCTTCGAATCCAACGTGGCTCGTCGCTCCTCGTTCGCCGCAATGTCGCCTGCGTCCAAACGCCTCGACCGTTCATGCGGCGTTCCTCAGGCGGGTGGATTACCTGTGCCTCCGTCTCGCAGTCGAGCGACCTGACTCTTCTGAACTCGCGGAACTTCTGACCGGCCCAGCAGAAACACTGCTGCCGAGAGACGGCTCATTTGATGCCTGCCTAACGTCACCGCCATACGCGACTAGGATCGACTACATCAAGGGCTCGCTGCCGGAACTCTCGATTCTTGGCCTAAGTCCAGAGTCCGTAGACCTCCTCCGGCGCCAGTCGACTGGTACACCTGTTGTTCGTGGCGTAGCGCTGACGGATCAGCGTATACCTGCACCG
This sequence comes from Dehalococcoidia bacterium, assembly GCA_965116985.1. Taxonomy (GTDB): domain Bacteria; phylum Chloroflexota; class Dehalococcoidia; order Lucifugimonadales. Next base: position 3,004,461 of record OZ220745.1, read on the forward strand.
GCTTCCGAGCTTGTCGAACGGGTCGCCCACCACGGTTCACATGGTTCCGCAAACTACTACGCGCCGTGGCTTCGAAACTACCTTGCTCAGTTGCACGAGACTCTCGAAGCCGTCTCAGCTTCCGTGAAGCCCGCCGGGAAGGTTGCACTTGTTGTACAGGATTCGTACTACAAGGCGATCCACATCGACCTTCAGCAGCTTGTACGCGCGAGCTTGGCTGCTGCGGGACGAGGTCTGATCCGAACGCACGACTTCAAGGTCACACATTCCATGTCAAACATGAACCCGCGGGCCCGAGGGCATCTTCCCCGCCGTTCGCATCGCGAGTCTCTTCTCGTCTTCGCGTGAGATGGCGGAACGAGCTATGAACGACCAAGCACCGCCGTCTCTCGCCGAGAGCCGCTCTGATAGTAGTGGGCCGCGCGTTGTCTATCTGTTAGGTGCGGGTGCGACGCAGGGGTGCATTGCGCACTTCGGTAGTCGCCATAGTTTGGTGATGAGTGGGCTAGCGGAGCCGATCTTCGAAGAGTTGCAGCGCGTGGCGGTGGAGAAGTACCCAGACCATTCTGGCATAAGGCGGCTCGTCAACAACGTCATGCTGCCTGAGTCTGGCTTAGACATCGAACAGCTAATCACGTTCCTCGATGATTCGCCCACACTGGCCTATCGAGAGTTCTCCTCCAAACTTCGCGAGGTGTTCTCGTCGGTTCTCATCGGCCGACTCGCGGACGTCGAGCAGGAACTGGGTGTGACCCGTTCCCGTCTCTATGCCGCCCTCGTCGATATGTATGATGTCGAAGGATTCGGTGAGACTCTCGGCGGCTTTCTGACACTGAACTACGATGTCTTGCTCGAACATGCAATCGAACATCACCTCGACCTTAACGTAGACTATGGCGTCACCATTGCTACCGAGTCGATTCCTCCGGGCCGTGCGATCAAGGTACTCAAGATGCACGGATCACTGGGTTGGCGTCGCGAGTGGCCCATCAAGGCGGAACTCAGTGACTTGCCTGGAGTCTGGATACCTCCCGGACTACGAAAGTCCAAGAGTGAATATCCCTTCAACGCGATCTGGGGCCTCGCTCGGGACCTATTGGACTGCGACATACTAAGGATCGTCGGCTGCAATCTCGGTCCCAACGACTGGGATCTGGTCTCCTTGCTCTTCTCGACAAGTTTCACGCACGCTACTGCTGCGCCTTACCGGATTGAGGTGATCGCCGAGTATGCGACGGTGCGGCGGATACAGGAGCTGTTCCCGTATCTCGAAGTGCACTGGTTGCCAGATCTGCCACGAGTCGGAGAGCAGATCGTGAGCGAATTGCTCGGAGGTAAGCCACGTCGCTTCGCGGAATTGTCGGAAGGTCGGCAGAAGGAGGTGATCAGTAAGGCTAGGCAGTCAATTGCGAACCCGTTCTCCTACTGGCTAACGCAGATGGGCGAAGCAATGGCTACAGATCTTCCAAGCCTAGCGACCACATCCGGAGTGTTCGAGCAATTCGTAGATGGAGGGCGGTAGAGCCCATGAACAGAGAATCGACGACTTTGTCTATCAAAGAGCTCCGCGGGATGTTCGTTGACATCGAATTCCCGGAGTATCAGCGAGAGCCGGATATCTGGTCACGCGATCAGAAGCAGCGGCTACTTGATTCGATCCTCCGTAGATTCGATATTTCGTCGGTCTACTTCTATCGTCGCGAAGACGGCGGACTCGAGTGCATCGACGGCAGGCAGCGCATCAATGCCATTATGTCGTTCTTAGAGGAGAATGAATCCGACGGGGCAGACAATGGGTTCCCCCTGAAGCTTGAGAATGAAATATCCGGGGGCCTGCAGACCGAGTTCGACATTCTTTCCGGGATGACATTCAAACAGCTACGGACTCACGAAGAGAACGACGCGCCGGAACTCAGCGAAGCAGCGGAACGCGCGATTAAAGCGATCATCGGCTACGAAATCACCACTGTCATGCTCTCAGGTGTTGTTGACGAGGAAGAGTTCAATCTGCAGTTTCTGCGGTTGAATTTGGGGACGCTAATCAACTCGGGCGAGAAGCTTCACGCGATGGTCGGTGCGATGCGTGATGTTGTCTTCACCTCCGATCATGTCGGTAGGCATCCATTCTTCGAGTCTGTCCAAATTCCGACGCGGCGCTACGCGAGAGAATTGACCGCTGCGCAGGTGCTGCTACAGGCTTTCTCGATCCGGGAATCGGAGGGGTTTGCTCGTGCCCGGCACCTTGACCTTCAGCGGTTCGTCAAGAGGTATGCGGAGATCGAGCCTGGCGACGATCTGATTGAGGAGGTTGCGTCTACTCTCGACGCTCTTCGGGATGGGGCAGACGCTGCGGGGAGTCTTCTCCGGAATCGGGCAGTAACCGTTAGCCTCGTGCTCCTCGCGTGGGAAAGAGGCGTAGCGTCGAATGCTCTGTCGTCCACAACGTTTTGGGAATTCGTGGAGGCTTTCATAGCTCGCCTCCGCTGGCAGGTTGAGAAGCTGAAAGCCTTCGAACGGGATCCGGAGTACGCGCACTTCGTTGACTTCCAGCGAGACCTGACGCAGGCCTCGGTCGAGAAGCCTGCCATCACGCGGAGGAGTGAGATCCTGCGGTCGAATCTCAAGTCGTGGCTGGAGAACGGGTGGCTGCTCGGCGATGCTGAGTACAAGGCGCGGACAGGTAGCGACCCCGGAGACTAGACCGCGTCGTCTTCGACTCGCGTCTTGACCCGGCGTTAGGATAGCCGGGCCACGCGGAAACCCACATGTCGGCTCGCGGCGACTGGCCCTAGTCCTCCCTCCGGGTCTGGAAGCTTAGCGGCCGAGGGACCGTCATACGAGCCCGCCAAGTTATCGCGGCGTGTAGAGAGGGATAGGAAAGGCCATTGCACTCCTTCGACGACTTCCCGTCGCTCAAGGATCTCGGGAAACCAACGCGCGCCTCTCCCAATAGCCGACCGTGTGCCTCGTCCGGACCGCCTGGCTGCTTGACCGGCTCCTCTGCCATGAGTTCCGCTCGCGAGCACACTGGTCAGTGCACTGCCGTCGGCGTCCTCGCGACCGGCGCTGGCGACCACACCCACCCTTGCGACATCCGACACTGGCCGAGCGCGACCCAGCCCATCGACCACCGCAAGAACCTCGCGCGGAGCATCGCAGGACGTTCGCGGGGTGCGGCGAGCCGGCGTCACGGGCGAGGCACTGGCGCTGCTCGCCCATGCGGAGTCGATCACGGCCTACGCCGAGGAGATAGCCAGTTCCTCGCCAACAGCGAGCTGGGCGGAATCACAGGCCCTCAGCCACTCGCTCATGAAGGAGATCACAATCGCCCCAGGGCGCCGGCAACATCCGCCATACGGTGCCGATGCCGTGGGACAGTCGCCTGCGCGGCGGCGAGGCGGAGGAGACGGCCGGCGGCGCCCCGGTACTGTCTACCGTCAAGTTAGGCCGAAATTGGAGGGGAAGCCGGGTCTCGAACCCGGACGCCTTGCGGCACATGATCCTAGGTCATTCTCTTCTATCAATTCCGACACTTCCCCCGACCAGACGCCGCAGATGCTGCAGTACCCTCGGACGCTACGCATGCGGTGACCGTGGCCCAGCCATATGCGGCCGCCGGCGCGGCGTTTTACGATCGCGGCGAAGGCCCAGTCGTCGATTAGCTCGCCGGCGATGGCCTGCGGTCCGTCGGCCTCTTCAAGTACGCCGCGTCGAACGAGGACGCAACCGCCAGCGGCCGCTGCGGTGCGTCGATCCGCGTCGTTTACCCATCGAAACGAGTAGAGCTTGGCGAAGAACTACACGATCGTGGAGTTGAGCAGCTTCTCCGTCCAACGCGCTTCGCTGACCCTGACCATGAACGACACTAGGTCCAGACGGCGGCGAACAGCAATTGATTTCTCACACGTGTCACCACGCTCTTCATCACTGAGCGGAGATGGGCGCTTTGACGATCGCCACGGCACCGCCATGGAATGGCGCATATTGCGCCCTGGCTGCCCGACTTGCCACCTACAGGGATAGCTTCAAAGATGAAGTCCCTTACAGGGGACTCACCTGTGAAACAGAAGGCGATGTTGAGGGGCTGTACAGAGAATATGGTAGAAACGCCGAACAGGCCAGACCAGCGGGAGCGCCGAGGAACAGGCAGCGAGAGGAAGTGGGGCCTGGAGTGGTCGAAGCAATTTGGGAAAGGGCGGGTTCCAAAGCGCACAGCCAGGTACAAGTACGAATGCCCCCTACAGGACAGGCGCAGGCCACGCCCAGTGTTCCCACCGCCGGCTACGAGAGTTCCCACCCACGGCGTGGACCGGCGAGAACGGCTGAGCACGAAGCACTTGACCATGATCTGGAGCAGGGGCGTGGCGAGCGTCAGGCTGCTGCGGCTTTGAGGACTGCCAGGGGCGATGTTGAAGGGGAGGGCCCCGGAAAAGTGGAGGAGCTTCCGGGAAGTGCGACCAGGGCTGCGAGGGTGCCACAGTTGGACGGCCTGGACTCTCGAAGGGCGGAGGTTCTCAAGCAAGGGTCTGGTTGGGGGAGTAGGCCAGAGTCTTGGTGGATCTTGGGTAAGCCCGGACTGGTCAGCGTCGCGAGTGGTCCATAGCGGAACTCGTCACGACAGTTGACGCCGGCGATGATGCGGCATGGTCTGATCCCGGGCATCTGGTGGCGGTAGCAGGTACGGCGGTTAGGTTTTTCATGAACAGAATCAAACACTTTCATGCGAGGATTTGACTTCAGAACGTTTGCCCGCAATACTTGAATCGATGTAAGGCTTTCCAGGGTTTCACGTGCTCAGCAAATCCTGGGGGTCGGGTCCCGGCCCGAGACGCTCCGAGCAGGATCGAGCTTAGCTCTCCGATCGGAAGTCCAACGAGGGACGAGCGCTTTCCCGGCGCGCGATGCGAGAACAGCGGTTGAGCCATGCTCCCCTAGTCTCCGCGTCTGAAGGAGGGAACGACAACGGAGTGGCGAACGACTGCGCACATTCCACAAGCCGGCAGTCTAGCTGTGCCTGTTCTAATCGAGCATGAGGCTGTTCACGGCCGGTGTCGCACGTCTGCCACCAGGCTGCTAGAGCGGAGCGGCAGCCTCGAGGCGTCTGCTGCACTGACGTAGCGGCGGCACCTTCACGTCCACGCAACTTCCCGTACTCGTAGTCTCTGGGCCCGGGCCTAGCTGCGCCTGTCACACACCCGGATGTCGCCTCCCCGCGTACTTCGCACTGCAGGGCTGCGGGCGACGTGTGCAATTGGGCACGGGGACTAACAGTGTCAACGGCATCGGGATTGCTGATGGGAGGTTGCGGGGACATGGCTGACACGGGGACACGAGCAACGAAAGGAGTAAGGCAGACGGGCGAATGCGCGGGGCGGGAGTTTCGGCGCTGACGACACGGCTCCAGAGCCGCTTACAACACATATCGACACATACCGACACACAAAGGGCCGTCTTCCGATCTCTGATCGGAGGCGGCCCTTTTTCTTTGCCCGCGTGACGGGCGCAGATCGGCAGGGCAACTCACAGCAACAGGCACTAAGGAGGTGCGAAATGACGACGGCGACATGGGCAGCAGGCAACCGGACGATGGGCACGGAGCAGGGGAGTCCCGGGCGCAGCCTGGAGGAGCTGGTCGACTAGCTCTTCGAGGCGATGGGGTTGACGGACGAGACGGAGACGGAGGATCAGAGCGCGACTCGGAGCATCCACGAGGCAAGGCGGCTCAGGCAGGCGGGTGACGTGGACACCGCGCTGGCCGTGCTAGGCGGCGTGGACGTGGCTGAGGCCACGCAGAGGGATGTCCTTTGGGCCTTCTCCGAGTGGAAGGGGCTTGTGAAGCGGAGGTTCGGCGGCCGCGGCGTCCTGGTCTACACCCAGGGCGAGGGACGGGCCGCCGCGCTGCTGCCCCACGGCGCCGGGACGGTGGAGGTGGCGGCGGTGCTGGGGATGCGCTGGCGCCCCGGCAGGGTCGTGTCGCGGCGCAGCCTGCGTGGGCTACGGCCCTTGGCCGCCGGTGCCGACCCCTCCTCCAACACCCAGATCCCCACGCCCAGGAGGCACTAAGCCCCAGCTACGACGGAGCACGCCCCTGACCTGATCAGAAGGCCTGCTCCGCACCCGGCTCCCGCTCACGAGAGCCCCCGACGGCCCCTGGCCGCAACAACTACACCCAGAGAGACGGTCCCGATTGTCGGGACGCGATATCACGCGGGACCGTCTCCCTCCGGGGGGCCGTCCCGCTTGCTTCACTACGGGAGGAAGCGACATGACAACGGCAACTGGAGGACGGAAGGCAGAAGCGGCGGGACGGGAGAGCGAGCTCAGGGCGGCGGCACGAAAGAGGGGACTCACGTTGAAGGAGCTCGCGCGCCGCATGGAGGTTTCCACAGGCTATCTGTCGCAGATAGCAAACGGGCACAAGCCCTGGACGGACACTATGCGCGAGAAGGCGACGGAGCTGCTGGGAGAGGTGCCAGGGCAGGGGACAGTCAGCCGCGAGGGCGGCAGCGTGTCCGGGGAGAGCAGCCACATCCGCGAGCAAGCCCGCACGTATGGCATGTCCATGCAGGACCTGGCGGAGCGGGTGGGAGTGTCCCACGGCTACCTCTCGCAGGTGTCCAGGGGCCGGACGAACATGGGCGTGAAGCTGCAGGCCCGGCTGGAGGCGACGCTGGGGTCTCCTGCGAAGGTCGGGGACGCCGCGTGCGCCGGGGTCGACTCCGGTGTCCTTTGGGACCGGATGGACGCCCACGAGATCAGCCAGAACGAGGTCGCGCGGAGGGCTGGCATCAGCGCCTCCCACATGTCCAATATCGTGAACGGCAACGTCAGGCCGTCCCCGCACGTTCTCAAGAAGCTGCACGGCGTGCTGTTCAGGCGGGCTACGACTGATGAGCGCGTCACGCCGGCCGAGGTGAGGGTGCTGGGCTGGCGGAAGGGCGAGCGGACCGGGACAGTCGTGCGCGGCGCGCGCGGGCGTGACGGCACCGCCGGTGGAGGCGCGGTCCGCATCGGCGGGCATGTGCCTTGGGGAGCGGAGGTGGAGTACGCGTACAGCACCGGGTACGACGGTGCGGGCCGGGTATCGATGGACCCCATAGTTGCGCCGCCTGTCTCCGCGTTGCTGATGCAGCCGGAGGCGGCTGCCGCGTAGCAGGGATGGACGTCCGGCCCCGCGCCTGGCGGTCCGCACTCGAAGCAACACGGACGGCCCTTACGGGGCCGCACAACGGGGACCGCCCCTGGCGGGTCTTCGCACAGAGCGAACCGGGCAGTGCAATACTGCCCCGAGACCATATAGCACGAGAGGGCGCTCCGCGGCGCTCCCATGAACCCCACCTTTGGGGCGCCCTAAACTCCACTCTCACCCTCTTGGGGCGCAGTGGGCGAGGTGCGCCCTGCTACAGGACCGCTCATGCGGCCTGGCCAGCCAAGAGGTGAATCCTGGGTTCCGTGGATGTCGTCACGAAAGGAGACACCACGTGAACCTCGGAGAGTTCATAGACACGTTCAAGGACGCCATCGCGCGGCGGGTGGTGGAGTCCTACCCACCGCTCTACCGCCCCTCGGAGAACGGCGGCATCCTGCCCCGGCTCTTGAGAAAGCCCCTGGGGGCGCAGGCCGACGCCATCAGGGGCGCGGCCCTGTCGCTGAAGGCGCACCGGGGCACGACCATCGTCGGCGAGATGGGAACGGGAAAGACGTTCATCGGAGCGGCGGCGGCGCACATGGCGGGCTTCAAGCGGGTGCTGGTGCTTGGACCTCCGCACCTGGTGCCCAAGTGGAAGCGGGAGGTTGAGAAGACGGTGCCCGGCGCCCGCGCCGTGGTCGTAGAGTCCATCACCGACCTGGAGAGGCTGCGGCTCTCCGTGGGCCCCGGCCTGCTGTTCGCCGTGATGAGCCGGGAGAGGGCAAAGCTGTCGTACCGCTGGAAGGCCGCCGTCATCGAGCGGTGGGCCGTGTCAAAGGGCAGGCTCATACGGGAAGATGAGACGGGGGAGCCCTTCCGCGTCCCCTGCTGCCCGACCTGCACGGCGCAGGTCGTCGACAGGGACGGCGTGCCCCTGACGGACCGCGTGCTGAACCGCCGCAAGCACTTCTGCGATAGCTGCGGCGCGCCCCTGTGGCAGGCCGACAACTCCGGGCCCGCCCGCTACCCATTGGCCGACTGTGCGCCGTGTGACGCGGCATAGGATACCTAGCTCAACTAGGAGGAACTCGGAGAAAGTTCCTGGGTCAACCGACTTACCTCTAGGCGAAAGCCGACGGGAACAACAGCATGTCGGTAAAGCGGTTACGGTCTGAAAGCGTTGTAAGACCGGTTCCGCAAGACCCGCGCGATACGGTGAAGGCTTGACTGCTTGAACCCTAGTCCCCAGATGGTGAATCAGGGCACCCGTCGGTAGAACGCTTGAAACCCGGCGTCACTCATTGCACCGGACGGTAGTCTGGGACGGTGCAACTCCGATGAGTGAACGATGACCAACGTGGTCTATTCAAGGGGATGAACGGGGCACCTACAGTCGCGCTAGAACGTCCTATGTCACCGAAACACGGGATGGCCTACGGGGGGAGACCCCTATGGTCACGGAGCCCTCGTAGTAGTCCGAGCCGGGGAAAGCCCGGTACATGGCGAAGGAGGGCAGGTGGTTTAGACGGAATATAACAGAGAGGTACTCGTGATGAGAACTGCCGAAACTGTACTGAACGTCATTCGAGATCGCGGAGAACGAGGATTGCCGCTGGAAGACATCTATCGGCAACTGTACAACCGGAACCTGTACCTGCGGGCCTACGGTCGTCTCTACTCAAACCAGGGGGCGATGACCAAAGGTATCACCGCAGAGACCGTGGACGGCATGTCCCTGGCAAAAATCGACCATCTCATCGACGAACTCCGTCATGAGCGGTTCCGATGGACGCCGGTGCGACGGGTCAACATCCCAAAGCCTAACGGCACGACCCGTCCTCTGGGCATACCGACATGGACGGACAAGCTGCTGCAAGAGGTCATCCGGATGATTCTGGAAGCCTACTACGAGCCGCAGTTCTCCGACCACTCTCACGGCTTCCGGCCCGACCGGGGATGCCACACCGCCCTAAGCGATGTGGTTACTCACTGGACCGGTGTCCGCTGGTTCGTCGAGGGCGACATCAAAGGGTGCTTCGACAACATCGACCACGACGTCATGCTGTCGGTGCTCGAAGAGAGGCTCCACGACAACCGATTCCTACGCTTGCTCAAGTATCTACTGAAAGCAGGCTACATGGAGGCCTGGAAGTATGGCCGCACACTGAGCGGTACGCCGCAAGGTGGAGTGGTCAGCCCCATCCTCGCCAACGTCTACCTAGACCGGTTGGACAGATACGTCGAAACGGTGCTTATTCCAGCACACACCCGCGGCCAAGCGCGAAGACCTAACCCTTCATGGGCAGGACTGCAACGCCAAATGCGAACCCAACGGAATAAGGGGAACCACCAACTGGCTGTGACGCTGCGTCGTCAGATGCAGCAACTCCCGTCAGTTGACCCCCATGACCCTGGGTACCGACGGCTACGCTACGTCCGTTATGCGGACGACTTCGTGCTGGGCTTCAGCGGGCCAAAGGCCGAAGCCGAGCAGATACGAGAGTCCCTGGGAACGTTCCTGCGAGATTCACTCAAGCTGGAGCTATCCAAGGAAAAGACTCTCATAACCCATGCCACCAGCCAGGCGGCCAAGTTCCTCGGCTACGAACTCGTAAACCAGCAGGCCAACGACAAGCACGACCGTAATGGACGGCGAAAAGTCAACGGCCGCATCGCGTTGCGGGTTCCCACCAAAGTCATCGAGCAACACTGTCAAGACTACATGGCCAACGGTAAACCGGCACACCGCAACGAACTGCTAGGCGACGATGATTTCACCATCGTCGCAAAGTATCAGTCGGAGTTCCGGGGCATCGTCCAGTACTACCTACTGGCCCACAACGTCTCCCACTTCGGAAGGCTGCAATGGGTCATGGAGTGGTCGCTGGCCAAGACTCTGGCGGGCAAGCACCAGACCACATGCCGAAAAGTGTTCCGGCGCTACAAGAGCACCACACAGACTGAGCATGGGGAACGAGCTTGCCTCAAGGTCGTGGTTCAGCGGGGTGAAGGGAAACGCCCACTGGTGGCACAGTTCGGTGGCATCCCCCTGAAGCGGAAACGGCAGGCCATCATCGTAGACCAACAGCCTCAACGGTACAGGTTCAACCGCAATGAGCTGATAACACGGCTCCTAGCGGAAGAGTGCGAGTTGTGCGGGTCAACGGCGGACATCCACGTCCATCACATCCGCGCGCTCCGCGACCTGAACGTAAAAGGCCAAGGCGAAAAGCCCAAATGGATACAGGTAATGGCAGCCCGACGGCGCAAGACCCTCGTGGTCTGCCGTCCGTGCCACACCGCCATTCATGCGGGCCGCTCGACTCCGCAGAAGCAGAAATAACCACTGGAGAGCCGGATGCGGCGAAAGTCGCACGTCCGGTTCGGAGGGGGGCCGACGGAAAAGTGCTCCGGTAACTCGGGGTAACTCGCCGGCGGCCTACCCTACACGTCAAGCACAGGATGAAGGGCTTCTTCGACCTGCTATTGGCCGACGAGGTCCACGAGTACAAGGGTAGGGGATCGGCGCAGGGCATCGCCGCCGGGGTGCTGGCCGAGGCATGCGGCAGGTCTCTGAGCCTTAGCGGGACCTTGATGGGCGGGTACGCCTCGACGCTGTTCCATCTGCTCTACAGGTTCTCGCCGGAGATAAGGACCGAGTTCGGACGCTCCGACGAGGGCCGCTGGATCAAGCGGTACGGCTTCGAGGAGGTCACGGTCGGCAAGCCTGACGACGACGCCCTGGAGGACGGGCGCAACAGCCGCCGCCGCAGCTACCGCAAGGTGACCAGGGAGAGGCCGGGGCTCGTGCCGAGCGCTCTCTTCCACATCATCGCCAACACGGTGTTCCTGCGGCTGTCCGACGTTGCGTCAGGGCTGCCGGAGTACGAGGAGCAGGTGCTGCTGTCGGCGATGGACACGGTTGAGGACGCGACGGGCTACTCGCAGCGCACGGCCTACAGCACCGTGTTCGAGGAGCTTCGCAAGGAGCTTGCGAATGCGCTGAAGTCGGGCTCCAAGAGGCTGCTGGCGACCTACCTTCAGACGCTGCTGGCCTACCCGGACGGCTGCACCAGGGGGGAGACGGTGTTCGACCCACGGTCTGGCGACGTGATCGCTGCTGTGCCGCCGCTTACGGAGGAGAAGCTCTATCCCAAGGAGAAGGCGCTTGTCGACCTTGTGGCCGCCGAGCGGCTTGCGGGAAGGCGGGTGCTGGTGTACGCGACCCACACGGGCACGCGTGACATCACCGGGCGAATGGAGGACATCCTGACCCGGCACGGCTTCAGGGTGGCGGTGATGAAGGCCGACGCCGTAGAGCCCAAACGAAGGGAGAAGTGGGTGGCGGACAGGGTGGGGGAGGGTCTGGACGTGATGATCTGTCACCCCCGGCTGGTGCAGACGGGACTCGACCTGATCGACTTCCCGACGCTTTGCTGGTTCGAGACGGACTACAGCGTTTACGTGTCACGGCAGGCTTCCCGCCGGTCGTGGCGCATCGGTCAGACAAGGCCGGTGAAGGTGGTCTACATGGCCTACCGGAATACGCTTCAGGCGGACGCGCTGAAGCTGGTGGCTAAGAAGCTGCAGAGCTCGCTGGCGGTGGAGGGTGAGCTGCCGGAGGACGGGCTGGCCGCATACGGGGATGAGGGCGACGACATGATGATGGCGCTGGCCCGCAAGATCGTCAACGGAAGTGAGGAAGACGAGGCCGAGACGGTGGAGGAGGTGTTCGCGCAGGCGCGGGACGCCGAGGCGGACGCTGAGGGATTGCTGGTGGACGACGGCTGGAAGGCAGTCGAAGTCGAGCCGGAGACGGTCCCGGTCAACGGCAATGGCAGCGGCCATGACGACCCCTTCGGCCCCATGGTCGAGCTGATTGAGGTAGAGGGGCAGACGCCCGCAAACGGAAACGGCCACCACGGCGAGGCCGGCGAGCCGCAGCGGTCCCTGTTCTCATGGGCCGAGTTCATGGCCGAGCCGGTCGAGCCGAAGCGGCGCAACGGCAAGCCCCGGCCCGCGACCCTCTCGATGTTCGAGTGGGCGATGGAGCAGGAGCAGGAAAGGGAGCCGGTCGGCGCGGGACGCTAGGCCGCAGTCCACGGGGGTAGGCCGTCGCACACGAGGCGACGGCCTACCCCGCCCCGTCGATGTATGCGGCCTTTTTTGCATTTATGGCACCCGCGGTCCCGCCACCTCACTCCGTGAAGATGTGGCGAAGGCCGACGCTTTCAGCCAGCTCCAGCAGCGCCTGCCAGTGCTGATTGATGGGACGGGTCCTGCCCTCCTTCCAACGCCATACGGTGTGGCGGTAGGAGCCTATTCGACGGGCAATCTCCGACCATGACAGGCCCGACTCCTTATGGAACCGCTTGAAGCGCTGCGGAAATTCGTCGGGGAAGTCACAGGTCTGATGTAGTGGTCAATGCGCTGTCTCGGCATTGCGCATGCCCTTCCGGAGCGAGGCCGCGCACTATCTCAAAGCGGGCGTAGGCGTCCCGGGTGCCTCCGTCCCTGACTTCCCTTCTCTCCGGTTTCCGGTGGGCCGCCTGCCTCGCCCGTCCATGTGATTCCCGCTTCGTTGCTCCTGTCTGCGCGCCTGCCCATGCGGGCCGCTGCACTCGCTACTGCGGGTCGGAGTCCTCCCCCAGGGTTCGCCGTTGCCCGGCGCAGGCTCGAAGCCGCACCTATCCGCCGGACCCCAAGACCTCGATCTGCGATACCTCGCACTGATTCGGCCTCACGTACACCAGAACGGGCAGCCTGGAAATAGTCTATACCCGCGTGGGCGGGGCAACCTTGTACCGGCGCGTCACGCCGTCGGCGGCTATGGGTCTATCCCCGCGTGGGCGGGGCAACCGGGGAGTGACGTGTGGGTGCCGTGCCAAGAGCAGGTCTATCCCTGCGTGGGCGGGGCAACGCATGCGACGTGGCATTCGAAGTAGCAGATCTGCGGTCTATCCCTGCGTGGGCGGGGCAACCCCCGCCTTTAGCAAGCGGAATGATGTGGTCAAGGGTCCATCCCCGCGTGGGCGGGGCAACCTATTGCCGGCATCGGTACCGATTTTCGGTTTCGGGTCTATCCCCGCGTGGGCGGGGCAACCGACGAGGTGGAAAGAGCAAACGCCTCGGTCGCGGGTCTATCCCCGCGTGGGCGGGGCAACCGGGAACTTCGAGTCTTACCTGGACAACGCCGGAGGTCTATCCCCGCGTGGCCGGGGCAACCGGCGGATAGCAGTCTACAGGAAGGAATACTAGCGGTCTGTCCCCGCGTGGGCTGGGCAACCGGCGCCACACTTACGGCAGCTGTCAATGTCCTCGGTCTATCCCCGCGTAGGCGGGGCAACCGCGACCTGCAGGTTTACCGTAGCATAAGTCAGGGGTCTATCCCCGCGTAGGCGGGGCAACCCGGAGCGCACGAGGAGGCGCTCGGCAAGCGCGTGGTCTATCCCCGCGTAGGCGGGGCAACCTGGTGGTGCAGGACCCTCATATCAAACTGGGCGGGTCTATCCCCGCGTAGGCGGGGCAACCACTGACGCCCATCTTCTCCGCGGCTTCAGTTACGGTCTATCCCCGCGTAGGCGGGGCAACCGCGCCGAGCCGCGCCTCGACCGCCTGCATCATCGGTCTATCCCCGCGTAGGCGGGGCAACCACCGCCATGACCTTCTCCGCGTTCTCGCGGGCCGGTCTATCCCCGCGTAGGCGGGGCAACCATCCCCTACGACGTCCTAGCTCAGTACGGGGCGGGTCTATCCCGCGTAGGCGGGGCAACCGCGATATGGCGGTGATTAAGCGAAGCCATCAGAGGTCTATCCCCGCGTAGGCGGGGCAACCGGGCGAAGGCAACCGCAAGCATGGCACTCTTCTCTTGGACGAGTGCTTAGTCTAGGGTCCGATGCGAGCGGAGGCCCCTGCACGTTATAGCGTCTCTATTCAGGTGGACGTTCTAATTCGCGAATAGCATGGAAAGCACGACTCTCGACTCTGTCAGTCCGCTATATCTGTCGCCTGTTGCCCAGGGAACTATGACCATGCGAATATGAGTGTCGGTAGAGTGAACAGGCAAGTGCCACGATTTCGATATAGCCTCGCCAGAAAGGAGGGCGGATGCCATACACCGTATTCGAAGCGGAGATTCCGTACCCTCTAATGTGGGATAAAGCAGGCTGGTTGCCTCTGCGACTGGAAGGCAGGGACCATGAGATTGCATTCGAGCGAGTCTGGCGTCCTGGCAATTCTGGCAATGAAGTCAAATACGACTGGTTGGGTCGCGTGTCATACACGAAGGTGGCGGTGCGATTCCCATTTGCAACGACACGCGATGATGCCGAAGAATTGAGAAGGGTAAGTCATAAGGCCATCAACCGATTACTGGACGTGTATCGGTGCGCTACCAAAGAGTCTCATATCGGACACATTCCTATTCAAGAACTTGGCTCCTCAAACACCTCGCATGGCGTGTTTGATGTCAAAGACGACGGAAGTGTGTGGGAACTCAACAGCTTTCGATTCGATATGGGCCCTGGCTTGACTTTAGCCCGGACGCAAGAGTTGGATCGCAACTCTATACTAGACTTGGCCTACGAGCGTCCCCTCCCCGTTGTGGACCTCTTGGTACTCAACGCCAGGAGGTCGTTCCTCTTCGAGGAGTATCGCGTCGCTGTCATTGAGGCAGAGACAGCTTTCGAAGTAGGAGTAGACCTGATACTCACACGATACTACTTGTCACGGACCACAAAAGCCCCTGAAGGCTATGTTGTGCCAGCTTATTCAAGAGAGGGTGTTCGCCGACTATTGGATGCTGGCCTGAAGAACCTAATCAACAGCCATATTCCGGTAGCATTAGAAAGAGAATTCATTGGCACCGACGAGCATAGTCGGTGGGAGAACGATCTCTATGATTTGCGGAATGCGGTCATCCACGATGGCAAGGAAGTCAGAGAGAATGAAGCTGAGCGAGCATTGGAGGCAGCGGAGGACTCTTTGGTGTGGATGGGAGTAGTGACTCCACAGCAGTGGCCTGCTGCTGATAGGCTAAGACAAAGCAACGCTAACGACTAATGGACGATGAAGACGGGGCAATTGTGAGACGCTCGTTATGTAGCCGAGTCATCCCCACAAGAAAAGCCCGTCGCCGTAGCGTAGCCGTCGCTGACTTAACGTATGTATTTCAGCGCATCACCAGTTGGTTGTAGAATGAACTCCGGGAGTACACTATGCCACCACGCCGTAGAGGTAACAACCCGGCCAAGCGTCCTATCGAGTCCTACGACCACCGGGACAAGGATAGGCTGAACAACCCGCCCGTCGGCCTCGTCACGCCGGAGACCGACCAAGACGCGGGACGGAAGACCTACGCCTACGACCCGCACCTGGACCCGCAGCTTCAATGGGCAGGGAAGGCAGAGCACTCCTCCTTCGAGGTCCCCACCGTCTCGCTCCACGTCCACGAGCGCATCGACCCCCGCACTATCATCGAGGCCACCCGCCGGCGCAATGGCAACGGCACTCCGGTACAGGGCAGTCTCTTCGAACTGCCGGAGGAGAACCCCCCGGTCCGCAACGCCATCGAGTTCTACCAGCACCGCCACAACTGGACCAATCGCCTCGTGGCCGGCGACAGCCTCTTGGTGATGAACAGTCTGCTGGAGAAGGAGGGCATGGCAGGCAAGGTGCAGATGGTCTACATCGACCCGCCTTACGGCATCCGCTACGGCTCCAACTTCCAACCCTTCGTCAATCGGCGGGATGTGCGGGACGGCCGCGACGAGGACCTGACTCAGGAGCCGGAGACAATCAAAGCCTTCCGAGATACCTGGGAGCTGGGCATCCACTCCTACCTGTCCTACCTACGGGATCGCTTGCTATTGGCACGGGATTTGCTGACTGATAGTGGGTCATGCTTCGTGCAGATCGGAGATGAGAACCTACATTACATTAGGGAGTTGATGGATGAGGTCTTCGGCAGAAGTAATCTGGTAAGCACTATCAGCTTTTCCAAGACGACAGGGTTTTCGGGAAAGTACCTGTCTTCAGTCACTGATTACCTGGTCTGGTATGCCAAAGACCATACCCAACTCAAGTATCGCCAGCTCACCTCAGAGAAACAGGTTGGTGAAGAGGGAGCAACAAAATATCGACCTGTAGCAGAGATAACAGCCCTCAAGGAATCGAATTTCGAGCCGACGCGCCTTGCGACGTCAGATCAGCTGACGTCGCAAGGCGCGTCGGCCAATTCTGAGCAGAAATTCACCTTCGTTGACAGAGTGTGGTTACCACCAGCGGGGCTTCATTGGAAGACCACCGTTGAAGGCATGCACAGACTGTCCTTGGCAGGCAGGATAATGGTGGAAGGGAATTCAATCAGGTACGTCCGGTTCCTAGACGACTTCCCTGTATATCCAATCAACAACATCTGGGACGACATTGGCGGCATTCAAAGTCGGACAGACCCGAAACGATACGTTGTGCAGACAGCAAACGAAGCGGTGAAGCGTTGTCTGCTAATGGCCACTGACCCGGGTGACTTGGTGTTCGACCCGACCTGTGGCTCTGGTACCACTGCCCATGTTGCCGAGCAGTGGGGGCGCCGCTGGATAACCTGCGACACCTCCCGCGTAGCAATATCTCTAGCCAAACAACGGCTGATGACTGCCCTCTTCGACTATTACAAGCTGGCCCATCCCGACGAGGGCGTTGGCAGCGGCTTCAAGTACAAGACCGTTCCTCATGTCACCCTAGGCTCCATCGCCAACAACCCGGATATCAAGGAGGGGATGACTCAGAAGGAGATAGACACTGCCATCGCCAAGCACGCGCCACAGGAGACGATCTATGACCAGCCGTTGGTGGACACGGGCAAGAGGCGGGTAACTGGCCCATTCAGCGTCGAGGCGGTCCCCGCCCCGGCGGTCAAGCCCATAGACGACATTGACGTTGCCGAGCCGCTGCCTGCCGATGACACGATAGCCCGCTCCGGCGAAACGCTACGCCAATCCAATTGGCGTGATGAGTTGCTAAAGACGGGCATCCGCGGCAAAGCAGGACAGTTCATTCGCTTCGCGAGGCTGGAGCCTTTGCCCGACTATCGCCACCTCCACGCCGATGGCGAGTCGCTGCCCAACGCCGACGGCGCTCAAAGCATTCGAGAAGGACCAGCTCGGTCCTCACAGCGCATCGTGGTGTCGTTCGGCCCCGACCACGCACCCTTGGAGCAGCGTCAGGTGAACCAGGCCCTCCAAGAGGCCCAAACCCTGGTGCCGCAGCCGAAGGTCATCGTCTTTGCGGCCTTCCAGTTCGACCCCGAAGCCTCCAAGGACATCGACGAGACCAACTGGCCAGGAATCACTCTGTTGAAGGCGCAGATGAACGCCGACCTGCTCACCGAGGACCTGAAGCGCCAGAGGGCCAGCAACGAGAGCTTCTGGCTAATTGGGCAGCCGGACGTCGCGGTGGAGGCGTTCACAGAAGGGAAAGTCCGGGTGTCCGTCCAGGGGTTCGACTACTACAACACCAAGAGCGGCGATGTTGAGTCTGGAGGCCAGGACAAGATAGCCATGTGGATGCTGGACACGGACTACGACGGTCGTAGCTTGTACCCTCGACAGGTGTTCTTCCCCATGTCTGGCAGCAACGACGGATGGACGCGCCTGGCCAGGAACCTCAAAGCGGAGATAGAAGAGGAGCTAATCGAGGCGTATCGGGGAGCTACATCCCTGCCCTTCGAGCCGGGAGAGAACCGGCGCATAGCCGTCAAGATCATCGACGACCGAGGGATCGAGAGCCTGAAGGTGATCGGGCTGGACGCCGAACTTCCGGCCACGACATCTAGCAGAACTCTGGAAGACATCTTCGCCTCGCGCTTCAATGACATCCCTCAAGAGGAGTGGGATCGGCTGCCGGATGATTTGATCGAAAACCTGGACCACTACACTGCCGGCGCGGATCGTCGATGACCGAAGTCTTCGTGGACACCGCATATCTTGTCGCCCTAGCCAGGCGTAACGACCAGTGGCACGATACGGCGGTCGCCGCTCGGCATAGGCTTGGTGAAGTACCCTTGGTGACTACGGACGAGGTGCTCACTGAATTCCTGACCGCAATGTCGAACTCCGGTCCTGGGCTGCGAGAGGATGCCGCGAGTACGGTCAGAGAAATCTTGGAGGCTGGCGCAATTAGGATTGTCGCTCAGACACGCCAGTCATTCCTTGACGGCCTCGATAGATACCAGAGGCGGCTGGATAAAGACTATAGCCTTCAGGACTGCATCTCGATGAACGTGATGGAGGCTGAGGGAATTGCCGAGATTCTCACCAGCGACCACAACTTCGAGCAGGAAGGCTTTACCATCCTGATGAAGCAGGACGGGTAGGGGCTACGGTGGAACAGTCAACAATAGACAGGCTCATCATCAACAAGCCGTATGAGGAGCCGACGGAGCACTGGAGCTACAACCGGGAGACACGGAAGTTCTCTCGGAAACATGGCCGCCGTTCTGCGGGCTACCTCATAGCGTCGGGAGATTCTAAGACCTTCGACGATCCCGGTATATTCGTCGAAATCCCCTTGGTCAATCAAGTTCGGCCTCGGGTAAAGGCGTGGCGCGAAGCTGAGTATCCCGGCGTCACGGCCATCACCAAGCGCCTGCTGGAGTACTGGACAGACCCGGAAGAGTTCGAGAGCCGTCGCTTCTTCTTCTGTCAGATCGAGGCTGCCGAGACGTTCATCTGGCTCACCGAAGCCCCAGACAGCGAGAAGGTGGGCATCGACATTGTTGGCGACGGTGGAGAGTTCTGGCGCCTATGCGCCAAGATGGCCACCGGGACGGGCAAGACCGTTGTAATGGCGATGCTCATTGCCTGGCACGTTCTGAACAAGGTCTCCTATCCCCAGGACACCCGGTTCGCCAAGAACGTGCTTGTGGTTGCCCCAGGCCTCACCATCAGGAGCCGTCTTGCGGTCCTGGAACCATCCCACGAGGACAACTACTACGAGGCTTTCCGTGTTGTACCTTCCTCCCTACTGGACCGGCTCCGCCAGGGGAAGGTCATTGTCCGAAACTGGCACGCCCTCAATTGGGAGACCGAGGAACAGATTGGGAGAAAGCGGAGCGTGGACAAGCGCGGGGCAAAGAGTGACGAAGCCTATGTTCGCGATGTGCTGGGCGACATAGCCGGAGCACGAAACCTGCTAGTCATCAACGACGAGGCACACCATGCCTGGAGAGTGCCCGCCGAGTCCAAGGTGAAGGGCGTTGCCAAGGCGGACATAGAGGAGGCGACCAAGTGGGTCGGGGGCCTGGACCGGATTCACCGAGCGCGGGGCGTCCTCACTTGCTATGACTTCTCGGCCACACCCTTCGCTCCTTCGGGCAAGAGAAGCTCCGAAGAGGCGCTGTTCGACTGGATAGTTAGTGACTTTGGACTGAACGACGCCATCGAGTCCGGGTTGGTCAAGACGCCGAGGGTCGTGGTTCGGGACGACACACCGGTTGATGCCAAGACCTACAAGTCCCGCCTTTACCATATCTACAGTGACCCAGATGTAAAGGACGATCTGAACCGCCGCGCCCAGCCCCACGAACCGTTGCCTGACCTAGTAGCCAATGGATACTACCTGCTTGGCTATGACTGGAGAGAGGCTGCCAAAGAGTGGCGAGAGGCCAAGCTCAAGACGCCGCCGGTGATGATCACTGTCGCCAATCGCACTGAGACTGCGGCCCGGGTCAAGCACGCGTTCGACCGCAAGAGAATCCTCATAGACGAGCTCTGTGACCCGGACCGAACTTTGCACATCGATTCCGGCGTTCTGAAGCGAGCGGAGGAGTCCGAGGAACCGATAGCCAAGGTCGCACTAGACGACGAAGACGACCCCGGCAACGGTGCTATCAGTCCCAAGCTCACTAGAGACCAGATGGCCGAGCATCTGCGAAAGATGGTGGATACCGTGGGACGGCCGGGACAGCCCGGCGAGCAGGTGCAGAACGTCATATCAGTGGGAATGCTCTCTGAAGGCTGGGACGCCAAGACCGTGACACACATCATGGGGCTGAGGGCGTTCACAAGCCAGCTGTTGTGCGAGCAGGTGGTGGGGCGAGGCCTCAGACGCACGTCTTACGACGTGAACCCAGAGACAGAGATGTTCGACCCTGAGTATGTCAACATCTTCGGCGTGCCGTTCACCTTCCTCCCCCACGAAGGAGGTGAGAGCGGGCCTCCGAAGCCTCCCTCGCCCAAGACGGCCATCGAGCCAGTACCGGAGAAGGCCCAGTTCGAGATCAAGTGGCCCAACATCATCCGCATCGAGCATGTGTACCGCCCAAGGCTGACCTTGGATTGGAATCAAGCAGAACGTTTGGAAGTCAATGCCAGTGAGACAGCGCAGGTCGCCGAGCTAGCCCCGATAGTGGATGGCAAGCCCGACGTGTCCAAGCTCACAAGCATCGACCTAGAGGCGTTGGCCCGCGAGTACCGAACCCAGAAGATCATCTTCGAGGCGGCGCGAGACGTCTTTGACCAGATGAAGCCGTCTTGGTCGGGGAGCCGTGAGTCGCTCATTGCCCAGCTGGTGAAGCTGGTAGAGCAGTTCCTCCTATCGGACAGGCTGGGCATTAGTCCTCCCCTGTTCTATCAGGACGACATGCGCCGTCGCCTTATGATCACCCTCAACATGACGAAGGTGGTGCAGCACGTTTGGGATGCCGTTCGTATCGAGAACACGGAAAGGCTTGAGCCTGTGTTCGACCGTGACCATCCCATACGTTCTACTGCGAACATGGCGACCTGGTACACAGGCAAGCCGTGCAACCTCACGGACCGCAGCCATATCAACATGTGCGTCTACGATAGCACGTGGGAAGCCTCGGAAGCCTTCGAGTTGGACCACAACTCCTTGGTAGACGCATGGGTAAAGAACGACCACTTGGGCTTTGAGGTGCTTTACGTCTATCGGGGCGTGGTGCGGAAGTACCGCCCTGATTTCATAGTCCGCTTGAAGTCGGGCAATGTAGTGGTCCTGGAGACCAAGGGGCAACCAGACGAACAGAGCAACTCCAAGCGCCGCGCTCTGGAACAATGGGTTCAGGCCGTCAATCAGCACGGAGGCTTCGGTCAGTGGTCTTCCGACGTGTCATATAGCCCAGGGGACATCAAAGACATCCTGCAGAAGCATTCGAAGGTCGCCATACTAGGTCTTGAGGATGCACCTATTGGAGCCAAGTGACGGGTGCTCGGAACGCTACAATTCTAATGAGGTCCTCCTGATGGAAGATCGACAACAAATAGAGAGTTTGCTCAAGCGTCAAGAGTCTAACGACTTGGACTTCAAGTCGGGTCAGTATAACTTGCGAAATAATCATGGCAAGTCGAGATTCATCAAAGACATTGTGGCTATGGCCAACACCCCCAGGAGTGGCTCAGCGTACATACTTGTGGGAGTTCAGGAACAGTCTGGCAAGGCGGGACGTACCGTGGGAGTGACCGAACATCCTGACGAGGCGATGTTGGGGAGTGTCGTTTCTGGCAAAGTAGATCCCACTCCCAGATTCACATACCGTCAAGTATCGTATGACGGCGTAGAGTTGGGGCTGATCGAGATTCCTCCCGACCAGCCCGTCCCGGTTATACCTCGCGGAGACTATGGAGTTTTGAGACAGGGGGCCGTGTATATTCGACGAAATACACAGAACGTGGAAGCTGACGGCCAGGACATTGTTCGCATTGCTGAATGGCGTCAAGGCCAAGGTGAGCCTACTTCCAACTCTAGTATACCGAGTGGAGCATGGGAACAATTCTACCGTGCATGCGATGGCTTCGACCCACGGAGAGTCTACATAGCGGTTCTCGATAGAGAGCCAAACGCCCACATTCGTGATTGGATCGCGATGGCAGGAATCCACTGGAACATCATCGTAGACCTCGACACGGGAACAGACACAGGTGGCAACCATGCAGTGGCAAGGGAACCATTTGGCCAGCGCCATGCTTTGCAACTCTCTACCCTGGATGATTCTGTTGCCATGACACGGCGGTCTACCGTATGGGTGGCCGCCGCTGGGCTTGACTCAAGACCAACTACTAAACCATCTGACAACTGGCGCGACTGGAACCGGTCTAAAGTTCCACAGTTAGAGCGAACCATAGGAGACCTAGCCACCATAACAGAACCCTCGCCTGCCACTCTTGTCATATTCGGGGGTGAGGAAAGTTACATCTCGACAATCTGCGAAATCGTGGACAGGGCTTTCGCTCACAGGGTCGACTATGTGCTGGCGAACCCAGACCTGGAGCAATATATCAACATCGCAGAGCGCTTCGGTGCATCCTCTGTCTCCATTATGTTTTCAGAAGCCTGCCAAGGTCTACGAGAACTCCAGCAGAACTCTGGGCCGATCAAGGAGACTCTATTCCCCAAGTTGGGGGGCGGAACCATCGCAATGTCTCCCGAAAGGGCCCGGTGGATGGAAGAACAACTTGAACTGGTTCACTGGGATGTCGGCTTGAGTGCTGGCGAACAAACGGATGGAGATTTGTTTCTAAAGGGCACTACTGTTGGCTGGGATGACCTCAACATCGGAGCCGTTGATATTGATCGAGACGTCACGGCCAAGCTCGAACAGCGAATTCGCCAGGATATCGAAGCAAGAGCAACTCGTCGAGTCAATCTGTGGCATTTGCCAGGCGCGGGCGGCACTACCGTTGCCCGTCGCATCGCCTGGAATATGCACCGCCAGTTCCCGACTGTCGTAGCGCGAGAAATCCA
This sequence comes from Dehalococcoidia bacterium, assembly GCA_965116985.1. Lineage (GTDB taxonomy): Bacteria > Chloroflexota > Dehalococcoidia > Lucifugimonadales. The sequence continues at coordinate 3,027,350 of OZ220745.1, forward strand.
GCCTCAGGAAACAGCTGAGCGGCTCCGACACTTGTTTGGGGAGACTCGTCTGACCATTCTAATGGTCATCGACTTACCGGGGGTTACCAAAGAGGTCGTTGATCGTCTGTATGACGAGCTTAGAAGTTCTCATACTCATGCTGTGTTGTTCAACGTCGAGCGTCGGTTCGATTCTGGCGTGGACCCCGGCACTCACTATCTTGATGCCATGTTGACAACTAGAGAGGCTTTCGCACTATCTGGAGTGCTAGCCTCCCGTGTCCCTGAGCGCAGATCCGAGTTGGAGTCCCTCATCGACGAGCCAGACCGTCGAAAGAGGAGTCCGTTCTACTACGGACTCACCGCGTACGGCCGGGACTTTCAGGGGATCGAACCATACGTGGAAGCTCGCCTGTCCAAGGCTTCCGATCCTGTAAAGAATGCTGTCCTTTTCATGGCCTTTGCCTACTACTACGGGCAGGTTTCTCTATCTCTTCAAACATTCGGGCCAGTACTCGGCATTCCTGCATCAAAGCTCATCACCATGTCTACGGTGATTCCTGATTATGTGCGAGAGTTGTTAGTGGAAACTGACACCGGAGTCAGACCTGCTCACTACTTGATCGCCGAAGAGATTCTTCATCAAGAGTTGGGCCAGACAAGCAGTGACTGGCGCAACTGGCGTGTTGGGTTGGCCGACTTAGCCACCAAGTTTATCGACCTCTTAGCCGATTTGCCACACCGAAGCCGAGGAATAATGAGTGACATACTCCGGGCTATGCTAATCGAGCGAGGTTCCGCACAATCGCCAGCAGGACCCTGGGACACCGAATTCTCTCCTTTACTTGAAGATGTCCCTAGCGTGGATGGTCGCAGGCGCGTACTTGAGCACCTGACAGACGCGTTTCCAGGGGAGCCTCATTTCTGGGCCCATCTGGGACGTTTCTACAGTCGAATTGATAGGGATCATGGAAAGGCGCACACCGCTCACCAGACAGCACTCGGATTGCTGCCGAGTGATCCTCTACTACACCATATGGCGGGCATGGGATGGCGTGCAGAACTCTACAGCATACTCGATTCAGGTAACGGTGACTTCGGCCGCGACTACGAAGCCAAGATACTCGGGATTGTCGACGAAGCATCCAGAGAGTTTGAGTCTTCCAGGTCCCTGGATAGGCGCAGCGAGTACAGTTACATTTCCCAGGTACAAATGATTCTACGAGTTGTCGGCACTGCCAGCAGGTCGAAGGGCTATCAGCACGAAGTCATGAAATTCCTTACTCTCCCAGGGAACGACTCCTACCGTGAGTTAGTTGACCAAGCGCAGAATTTGCTATCTGACCTAGCGCTGGTGAAGGGGAGTGAAACCCCGAGCCAACTCCAAGCGACGCTTCAGGCCAGCCTGGAAAGAATATATGGACGGCATTCTGAGGCTATCCAGCATCTTACTAATGCCCTTGAGCGACGCGAGTCCTACCGCCCTCCAATAAGACGAGCCATCATCCGCGCATATGCCGCTCGGCACGGTGACGACTGGAGCAGACTGACTGACCGAGAGTTGGCGAGAGTGGTAGAACTATCAAGGGACAACATCGTGGAAGAGCCGGCGTCGGATTACAACCTAAGACTCTGGCTCAGGGCTGCGAGAACTGAAAACACTCTGAGTGTAAATGGTGTTGCCGAGCAACTCTCGTACAAGCGGTTACAGAGTCCGAGCGTAGATACGACTTACTACCTATATATCATGAAGTTCCTACAGCTTGAATCAGGCGACTTGGCAGTTGCCCGTGAGGTACCTGACCTTATTGAGGAATGTAGCAGACTCGCTCGGGACCTGTCGCGAACCACGACATCATTTGAGTGGTTGGGGAAAGAGAATGGTCTGGCCGCGTTAGTACACGTCTCTACTTTGGGACCTTGGGACGATACTAGGAGATTCTGGCCTAACACCGAGCATCTCAGCGTGGTCCGAGGTCGCATAGCTCAGATTCGACATCAGGGTAGTGGGGAGATTGAGTTGCCATCAGGCATTCGGGCCTTCTTCGTCCCTTCCAGTGGTGCAGTATCGGGCGGATATATTTCTGGGCAGGACATTGGACGGGAGGTTGAGTTCTATCTGGGATTTAGCTACGACGGGCTACGGGCTTGGTCGGTCCATGACCCCACATGATGTTCTCCCATATGTCCTGACCGTTCGCTTCCTACAAGTCTACCGCCAACTCGAAGATGGTTCTGCCTACCGTCAACTTAGGCCAACTAGTCAGGACTCGAACTTGAGGCTCGACGGACTCTAAAGAGCTTCAGCCGTATTGATTCCTTAGTAACCTCAGGATGCGGCGCAGACTCGATTCAGAGGCATCGATTCTGTGGTGACAAATGTGGCAAGTATCTGGGTAACAGTCTCATTGCATGGCTAAGTTTGACTCCCACCGAGCGGACTCGGATAGGTGACGCTATCGCCTTACCATCCGAACTGACACGCATGGACGCAATTCGACAGCCCACGAGCTACGGAGTTTTCCCTTGCTATTGTGTCCGAAGAATGAAAGTTATTGGTCTTATCAAGACTGGTGGACATCTCGGCAGCAGAAGCTGAAGACTTGCAGAGGCGAATCTCGCCTGAAGACGCCGCTACACTTATCGACGCCGTCACTGAGGACCCGGCCAAGCCCGACTCGGAAGCATTGGCGCTTCCGCTCTGGCAGATACAACTGCGTTCTGAAGTAGACCTTGTTGCCATTGAGGCCATGACAATCGGAGTGTCCTGTCGCCTGCGTCGATGAGCACCTTAGAGTGGGTCAGGGAACCATTGGGGCCCGAGTCGCGTCCATAGTGCAGGAACGCGGCCTATCGGGCCAATGAGAAAATGAATGTTGGAGGAAGTGAAATGAAGCTTGGATGGTTGATTGCCGGACTGGTGTTGGCAGCGTTGCTCGTAGTCGGCGTGGCGTGCACCGATGACTCCGACGCGACGCAGGACATCGCTGAAAGTACGGAGCCGGCGGCCGCGGCCAATGCCCAAACGACTGCCGCGATGTCCGAGAGCACGACCTCCGGCGGGGACGCCGCGTCCGGCGGCATTTGGGTGACCGGCGAAGCGAGCATCAGGGTAGAGCCGGACGTCTCTTACATCAATGTAGGCGTCTCGTCCCTAGCTGAGACAGTTGCGGAGGCGCGCGGCGAGGCCGCCGCCGCTATGGACGCGATCATCGCCGCCGTGAAGGCGCACGGGCTGACCGACAATGACATCCAGACCACGTCTTTCAACATCTGGACGCAGTACGACTGGGTCGAGAGCGAAGAAGACGGCCAGCGCGTTGGCAAGCAGGTCCTCGTTGGATACGAAGTCAACAACTCGGCAAGGCTGACCGTGCGCGACCTCGACGCCATAGGCCAGATCATTGACGACACTGCGGAGGCCGGCGGCGATGCAACCCGGATCAACGGCATCAGCTTCTCAATCGAATACCCGGAACAGTATGAGGACAGCCTCCGGGAGTCAGCCGTCGCCGACGCCCTAAAAGAGGCAGACCACCTGGCCGAGCTTGCTGGTGTAGGCGTCGGGAAGCTCACATACATCGGGCGTGTCGGCGCGGTCTCCCCCACCAGCTTTGGCAGAGACTCTCCTACGATGGTGCAAGAAAGTCTGGACGATTCCACCCAGATCAGAGGGGGCCAGACCGAGGTCAGCATGAGAGTCCAGGCCGTCTTCAGCATCGAGTAGCCGCAGTTCTTCTGTCTGCCGGATGAGGGTTAAGCTGATGGCACATATGGGCTCGATGCGGAAACCCAAAATTTCTTGGGCAGCCGACTGATGTAGTGTGGGGCGGTGTATCGGTTGCGCGGAATGCCTCCGGTGTTCTCAACGGATATGTGGTAACTCGTGTGGGAAGCCTTGGCAAGACAGCCTTGATTCGTAGCTAGATCCGAGTCCCCCCAGCTCCACACATTCCCGCGCCCACATGCCCGCAGCGCGACCCTGGTAGTCTGAATAATTGCTGCTTACACACTTGGGTGGAGTCTCAATAGGCGCAGGCCAGGCTCCCATCTCCTGCAAGGAAACACACTCCGCCCGTGGTACATGTGGTACACAATGTGGTACAAGCCGCAGTCCGGTCCCTCCCACATCCGCCTTCGGCTCTCGGTAGGCTATGCGAGGCGTGCTGACGACATAGGCGAGGCACTCCGCAGCGTCGCTGATCTTGCCGTGGAGTTCTCCATCGTCGTGCGAGTCGGGCCCAAGTGGCCCGCGCCTACAACGCCCCAGATCCGCTGAAGCCAGATGATCGATCCTCAGCGCCTGCCCGCCGCGGACGGAGAGATCCGCCAGCAGTCGAAGCTCCGAGTCGGCCACAAGGACCGCATCGCTGCCTGGGAGGTTCTCGTCCGTATGCGCTGGCGCGCATCAGGGCCGCGCGACGAGGCATGACGGAATCATTGCCTGCTGGCGCGCGCAGATCACAGGACTTTCCAGTCAACGTGAACGGCCCTCTCTACGTCGAGAACCTTCTCGGGACCGCATATTGGTAGGAATAGCCCAACGGAGCAGGCTCCTCCTATTACATTTCCCTCACTGGACCCCTACATCTCGTAGGCTGGACTGCCTGCAACTACGCACACTGCCCCTCGTAGCTAGCTAGCAACGTACGTCCCAGGTACAACCTTGTGCGTTTCTCTGAATGGACTCCATTCGCACAGACTCTTGGTAGCGACGCGCCTATGGTAGCCGTGGTGATGGTGTGCTTCGCTCATGCCTCCGGGCGACAGCATTCACCTGATCCATAATTCCTGGGACAGGAGGGAGTAGGGCAAGCTGGAGCCTGCCTACAGGGCCTCGAGTCAATTGGGCAGGCTCTGGCTTGCATCCAATCCCGGTTAGCTGTTCTGAAGTCTACGGTTGCTATGTTGTGACTTGCGGCTGTAAAGCGCACTAACAGCTGGAGGGCCGACGCTCCGAATAGCTCGTAGACCTCCGTCAGAACGCGGAGCGCCGGCGTGCCCGCAGCTAGTGCCCAAGCATCGCGAGCACACCCATTCACTGTCGAGCGCAGCCGTGGCAAGCCATGCGCCTCTTTTGGCTGGCCGCTCAAGTTGGCATGACGGCAGTAGTCTCAACCTCTTCCGGGTCTTGCTCCTGGGAGCATTGGTTGGTGTGCTCCTCTTGCTCAAGACTCAGACCTTACTCGGGCACTCAGAGGATTCCGTTCCATTCTTTGGCACTTCGGCATTCTCGTCCCTCGAATATCTGTCGAGCACAGACTCCAATGGCTCAAGAGCGGCCGACCTTGGCACGCATATCAGATTGGCAATGTGGAATTCCGAAGGTGAAAGCCACGTAGGAGACGCCAAGACTCAGCCGGAATCAGACAATGGCGGCGGCGTCTTCGAGAGCCCGGGAAAACTTGCCGAACAGAGCATGCCGTCAGTCACAGTGAGCTTCGAGGCTGCTTCCTACAATGTGGCTGAAGGTGCAACTGCCACCGTAACGATAGTCCTGAGCGAGGTTCCAGAGCGCAGTCTGACAATACCGCTGACTAGCTCCCGCCAGCAGGGGATAGCCCTGGACGACTACTCGGGCGTTCCTGGGAACATCGTTTTTGGGGCTAGCGACACTGAGAGCACGTTCACCTTCGCCGCAACTCAGGATGACATCGACGATGATGGCGAAGGACTGAAAATCACCTTAGGGCCGTCGCTGCCTGAAGGGGTATCCAGTGCGTCTCCGATGCAGACCATCGTCAACATCGTCGATGACGATACTGCTGGAGTTACTTTGACGCCGCCGGATCTGGAAGTCCTGGAAGGCTCCAGTTCCTCTTACTCTGTGGTGTTGGACAGCCAGCCCACTCATGATGTGACGATCACGATCAATTCGCCTCCTGCTTCAGAGATCGTGGCACTGCTGCCTCGCCTCAGCTTCAAATCTACCGATTGGTATATGCCCCAGTCAGTGACTGTGTTTGCCAACCCTGACAGGGACAAAGTGAATGACTCCGGGACCATTACCCATTCCATCGATTCGCTCGACAACAGCTACGGGAGGATAAGTCCGGCTGGTCTCGTCGTCACAATCATTGACGACGATGTGCCCTCAATTACGGTGAACTTCGCCCGGAGTGCTTACACCGTGACCGAAGGCGGCACCGCATCGGTGGAGGTTGTCTTGAGTGCTGACCCCGAGCGTGCGCTGACGATTCCCATTACGAGGACGTACCTGGGCGGGGCGACGACAACCGACCTAATGGGCATCCCCGATAGCGTCGCCTTTGAGCCCGGCGACACTCGGCTGGTATTCGAGTTACTTGCCACAGACGATGACGTCGACGACGACGGAGAGTCGGTCACCCTAGGCTTTGAGATGCTGCCTTACGGTGTTTCAGTGGGAACGGAGAGCGAGACAACAATTGCAATTCAAGACAATGATTCTCTTGCTGTGAGTGTGAGCTTCGAGAAGTCCAACTACAGCGTGCAAGAGGGTAGTAATGTGTCAGTGAAGCTGGAGTTGAGTGACCCGCCCGCCCGGTCCATTGCCATTCCGATCATCAGCACTGCGCTGGGCGGAGCGACCAGCACCGATTATTCCGGCGTGCCCGACAGCCTAGTCTTTGGCCAATCGGACACTGAGAAGTCATTCACCTTCTCCGCAACGGACGACTCTCTGAACGACGATAGCGAGTCAGTCAGGCTGTCGATAGCTGACCTCCCGGACGGTGTTGTTGCCGGGGCCACAAGTTCAGCTATTGTGAGCATAGTAGACGACGACTTTCCAACAGTCAGTGTGAGCTTCGAGAGATCCATGTACTCGGTTGCTGAAGGCGAGACCGCTTCGATAGAGGTGAGCCTCAGCGCAGCCCCCGAACGCTCCGTAACCATAATGCTCTCGAGATCGTCCCAGGGCGGCATCAGCCTCGACGACTATTCGAGTGTCCCGGAGAGCATCGCCTTTGGTCCGGGCGATACTGGACAAGTCTTCACGTTCTCCGCCATTGGAGACCATATCGACGATGACGGGGAGGCGCTCATGGTGTCGTTCGTAACCCCTCTGCCGCCGGGCATTACTCTTGGAGTTCCTAGCGCTACAACAGTACACATCGCAGATGACGACTTGGTTGGCGTGACGATTGAGCCGCCAGTCCTACTTGTAGTCGAGCAAGCCACCACGTCGTTTTCGGTGGTGTTGGACAGCCAGCCAACCCACGATGTCACAATCACGATCAACTTGCCAAGTGGGTCCAAGATCGTCACGGACAAGCCTCGTCTGACATTCACGCCCAATGACTGGCACACGGCCCAGAAAGTAATCGTGACCGCGAATCCGGACAGCGACACCGATGACTACGAAGGAGCGATCACGCACACGGTCGACTCAAGCGACGGCAAATACGACCTCCTTACACTTGGTCCACTGACAGTGACTGTCATTGACGACGATGTTCCGTCCGTCGCAGTCAGCTTCGAACAGTCGACATACAGCGTTTTGGAAGGCGGAACAACTTCCGTGAAGGTGGTGCTGGACAAGGACCCGGAGAGGGCCGTCACTATACCGATTGTGACTACAGGAAGTGGCGGTGCGAACAGCACCGACTACTCTGGAGTGCCGGACTTCGTTGACTTTTCTGCAGGTGAAACGGAGGTCACATTCACTTTTGAGGCTACCCAAGACACTGTCGATGACGACGGCGAGTCGGCAATTCTGACATTCGGAGAGCTGCCGGAAGCTGTCTCAGAGGGCGCCACCACCGAGACGACCGTAACCATCGTGGATGACGATGTGCCCTCCGTCGCAGTCAGCTTCGGGCAGTCGAGCTACAGCGTGGCGGAAGGCGGAACAACCACGGTGACGGTGTCGTTGGACAGGGATCCCGAGCGAAGGGTAACCATCGCCATAGCCAAGATGGAACAGGGCGGAGCAACGGCTGATGACTACATTGGGGTGCCTGTCAGCGTCGGATTCAGCGCAGGCGAAACTGAGAAGGCCTTCATCTTCACAGCCGTCGATGACTCGTTGAATGACGATGGCGAGTCAGTGGCTCTGAGGTTCGGCGATCTTCCAGACGGAGTCGCCGCCGGGACGATTGATGAGGCGATGGTGAGCATCGTTGATGACGATGTGCCCTTGGTCAGCGTGAGTTTTGAGAAATCCGCATACATCGTTGCCGAAGGATCAACCACTACCGTGAAGATACTGTTGGACAAGGATCCTGAGCGGGCATTGAAGATACCCATCAACAGGATCGAAGAGGGAGGAGCAACGGAAGCAGATTACACGGGAGTGCCGGACTTTGTATCGTTCAGCGCTGGACAGACTGAGAGCAGTTTTACCTTTGCAGCGGTCCAGGACAATCAGGACGACGACGGAGAGTCCATCAGACTGACATTTGGGGTTCTTCCGGATGGTGTCGTGGCGGGGTCCATAGCGGAGGCGACCGTACGCATCGAGGATGATGACGTTCCCTCTGTCAGCGTGAGTTTCGAGAAAGCGATGTACTCGGTTGCAGAAGGCGCAACCACCTCAGTTAACGTACGCCTCAGCGCCGATCCCGAGCGGTCCGTCACCATCACGTTCGTGAAGTCACCTCAAGGTGGTGTCAGCTTGGACGACTACTCGGGAGTCCCAGAGAGCATTGACTTCGCCCCTGAGGATACGGAGCAGAGCTTCACCTTTTCGGCGACAGATGACCGTATGGATGATGATGGCGAATCGCTCGGCTTGTCGTTCACCTCTAACCTGCCGACTGGTGTCACTATCGCGACTCATAGCCGGACAACTTTCCACATCGTTGATGATGACGCGACGGGAGTGACGATAGAGCCGGCCCCACTGCGAGTAGTAGAGCGTGCCACGACTTCATACAGCGTCGTGTTGGACAGCCAGCCAACGCACGAAGTCACCATTACGATCAACACGCCAAGTGGGGCGAAGGTGGTAACGGACAGGCCGCGCCTGACTTTCACGCCCAACGACTGGCACATTTCCCAGGAAGTGATCGTTACCGCGAATCCAGACAGAGATGCTGATGACTACGAAGGAACGATCACACACACGGTTGATTCAAGTGACGCTAAGTACGATCGGTACACGCCTGGTCCACTGGCAGTGATTGTCATCGACATCGACTTTACTTTGGTGGCTGTCAGCTTCAGTCAGACGAGCTACACCGTTGCGGAGGGCTCGACGACTTCGGTGAACATTGTCTTGGACAAGGTCCCAGAGAGGACCGTCGCTATGCCTATCGTGACTACAGGAAGTGGCGGTGCGACCAGCACTGACTACTCTGGAGTGCCGGACTTCGTTGAGTTCAACGCAGATGAGACGGAGGTTGCATTCACTTTTTCAGCGACCCAGGACACCGTCGATGATGACGGCGAGTCGGTGACTCTGACATTCGGCGAACTGCCGGAAGCTGTCTCCGAGGGGGCCAGGCAAGAGACGACAGTGAGCATAGTGGACGACGATGTGCCTTCGGTCAGAGTCAGCTTCGGGCGGGCGCAATACAGCGTGGCGGAAGGCGCTTCTACCACAGTGAAGGTGTTGCTGGACGGAGATCCTGAACGAAGCTTGACCGTCCCCATTACCGTTTCGGAACAGGGCGGAGCATCGGCAGCTGACTATGTACCGTTGCCGGACAGCGTCTCTTTCAGCCCAGGTGAGGTGGAGAAGGGCTTCACGGTTACAGCCGTCAATGACTCGCTGAATGACGATGGTGAGTCATTGGCCCTTACTTTCGGCATCTTACCGGAAGGTGCAACAGCCGGAACTCCAGATGCGGCCGTCGTAAGCATCATGGACGACGATGTGCCTTCCGTAACCGTCAGATTCGAGAAAGTCCAGCACTTCGTTGCGGAAGGTTCCACCACTACTGTGAAAGTGCTGCTGAACAAAGACCCTGAGCGGACCTTGAACATTCCCATCAACAGAAGCGAAGAGGGAGGGGCAACGGCAGCTGACTACTCAGGGGTGCCAGACTTTGTGTCGTTTGATGCTGAACAGACTGAGAGCGCCTTTACGTTTGTTGCTACGCAGGACCTTGTGGACGACGATGGCGAGTCGATCAGACTGACATTCGGTGATCTTCCGGATGAGGTCGCGGCGGGCTCCATGAAGGAGTCGACCGTACACATCGAGGACGACGACGCACGCTCTGTGAGCGTTAGCTTCGAGCAGCCAACATATTCGGTGGCGGAGGGGGCGACCACATCGGTCAAGGTCAGACTCAGCGACGATCCCGGACGCTCCGTGAATATTGTGCTCGCGAAATCGCCACAGGGCGGAATAGCTCTGGACGATTACTCAGGCGTGCCGGAGAGCATCACGTTCGGACCTGGCGAAAGGGAGCACACCTTCACGTTCTCTGCATCCGGAGACCGCATAGACGACGACGGCGAGGCGCTCAGGCTGGCGTTCACCTCCCCTCTCCCGGAGGGCGTCACAGTTGGTACTTACGGACAGACTTTCGTCCACATCGCCGATGATGACGTCGCAGGAGTGACGGTGCAGCCGGCACCGCTGCGAGTGGAGGAACGAGCCACTACAACGTACAGCATCGTGTTGGACAGCCAGCCAACACACGATGTGACGATTACGATCAACTCACCTTCCGGTACGAAGCTGGTGACAGACAAGCCTCGCCTGACTTTCACGTCCAACGACTGGCATACGCCCCAGGAAGTAGTCGTTACCGCGAATCCAGATAGTGACACTGAGGACTATGAAGGAACGATTACGCACACAATCGACTCGAGTGACGGCAACTATGACCAGTATGCCCTCAGCCCGCTGAATGTGACTGTCATTGACAACGATGTCCCGCCTGTTGCGGTGAGCTTCGGGCAGGCGAGTTACACGGTTGCGGAGGGCTCAACGACTTCAGTGAAGGTTGTCTTGGATGAGGATCCCGAGAGGACCCTCTCCATACCGGTCCTGACGACGTTACATGGCGGCGCGACCGGCATTGACTACTCAGGAGTCCCCGACTTCGTTGCCGCAAGTGCCGGCGAGACTGAAATCACGTTTGTGTTTATGGCCGCCCAAGACGATATCGACGACGATGGCGAGTCCGTGATTCTGACATTCGGTGAGTTGCCCGATGCTGTTACACAGGGTCCTATAGCCGAGACGACCGTGAGCATCGTAGACGACGATGTGGCGGGCGTGTATGTGGAACCTCGGGAGCTACGTGTGCAGGAAGGGGCCACTTCCACTTACCTCGTTGCGCTCGAGTCACAACCAAAGTCGGAAGTCACTGTCATGGTCAATGAGCCTGCAGACAATTCAGATGTAACCGCAACTCCCGAAAGTCTAACTTTCACGACTTCGAATTGGAGTGAAGCGCGGCGAGTAACCGTCTCGTCACTGCAAGATGACGACGGCGACGATGACACTGCGACAGTTACGCACACAGTTACATCGGCAGACCCCAGTTACAGCGGCTTCGAGGCAAGTCCTGTAAAGGTAATGGTTGTTGACCAGGATGAAGTGACCGTCAGCGTCAGCTTTGGGCGGGGGAGATATACCGTCACGGAAGGCTCCACAACCACCGTCAGAGTGGTGCTGGATAAGGATCCGGAGCGGACCATATCTATCCCAGTCATGGGCAATGAACTCGACGGGGCTACCGAACGCGACTATGCGGGCATTCCGCCCAGCATTGAATTCAGTCCTGGCATGACCGAGGGATCCTTCACCTTTACGGCATTTGAAGACGGTGAAGATGATGATGGTGAATCCGTAAGAATCACGCTTGGCAACCTCCCTGACAGGGTGTCCCTAGGGGCAATTGGGACGACAACTGTGAGCATCGTGGATGTCAACGTGCCCTCAGTAGCCGTAAACTTCGAGCAATCGACGTACGCTGTCTCCGAAGGTTCTACAACCACCATTACGGTGGTACTGGACCAACAACCGGAGCGCTCCGTTTCAATACCGATCTTCATCACGGACCTGGGCGGAGCAACCAGCGCTGACTACACCAGTGTCGTTGGCAGTGTAGTTTTTGGCCCGGCGGATACCTCCAAATCCTTCGCCTTCTTCGCAACTGACGACTCCGTGGACGACGATGACGAGTCCGTCCGGCTTTCCTTCGGCGACCTCCCACATGCCGTCGTATCCGGCTCCAGGAGCGAGGCAACGATTAGCATCGAAGACGACGATGTTCCCTTGGTCAGCGTGAGCTTCGGACAGGCCATGTACTCGATAGAGGAGAGCGCAACCACTTCGATCAAGGTCAGCCTAAGCGCCGATCCCGAACGCTCCGTGACCATCGGACTCGAGGAATCGCCGCAGGGCGGAATCACTTCTGACGATTACTCTGGTATCCCAGATGCCATCACTTTCGGACCTGGCGAAAGTGAGCGCACCTTCACGTTCACGGCGTCCGCAGATCGCACAGACGATGACGGCGAGTCCCTTATGTTGTCGTTCTCTATGCCTCTGGCTGCCGGGGTGAATGTTGGGGCTCACGGCCAAACTGCCATTCACATCGCAGATGATGACACCGCCGGAGTGACGGTGGCCCCGGACATGCTCCGGGTGTCGGAACGTGCGACTACCTCATACAGCGTCGTGTTGGACAGCCAACCGACACACGCCGTCACGGTCACAATCAATTCACCCAGCGGGGCCAAGATCGTCACAGACAAACCTCGCCTGACTTTCACAGCTGCTGACTGGCACGTGCCAAAGAAGGTGGTAGTTACTGCAAACCCTGACAGTGACACTGACGACTACGAAGGGAAGATCACCCACATAGTCGACTCAAGCGACGGCAAATACGACGGATATGCTCCCAGCGCAGTGTCAGTGCTTGTCATCGACAACGATGTGCCTGCGGTCGCCGTAAGTTTCGAGCACTCTAGCTACAGTGTCGAAGAGGGCGCAACGACCACAGTAAAGATGGTTCTGGACAAGGACCCAGACAGGACTGTCACCATCCCCATCGTGATCACTGAAGTCGGCGGAGCAACCAGTACTGACTTCTCAGGTGTACCCGCCCACATTGAGTTTGCTGGGGGTGAGATGGAGAACGCATTCACGTTCAATGCCTTGCAGGACACTGTCAATGATGACGGCGAGTCTGTCCAACTCACACTTGGCGACCTGCCTGACGGAGTATCCGAGGGCACGCTGTCAAAGTCCACTGTGAACATCTTGGACGATGATCTGCCTTCCGTGACCGTGAGTTTCCAGCTTGGACGTTACTCCGTGATGGAAGGCGCTACTACCACGGTGAGGTTGAGCTTAGACCGGGACCCCGAACGCAACGTGGTGGTGTCGATAATCAAAACACCCCTGAATGGTGCAACCAGCACAGACTTTTCCGGCGTGCCCATCCAGATGTCCTTCGACCCAGGGGAGACGGAGAAGTCCTTCACCTTCAGGGCCGTTCAAGACTCCATGGATGATGACGATGAAGCGGTCCGGCTCTCCATAACTGACTTGTCACCTCAGGTGTCGCTCGGACTGCATGGGGAGGCAGTGTTTGAGATCATCGACGATGACCTGCCTCAAGTGGACGTGAGCTTCGGGCAAGCAAGATACACCCTGGACGAGGGCAGCGACATAACGATTGCAGTCCGCTTGAGCGCACTGCCCGAACGTGCTCTGGAGGTTCCGATAGGAATAACCCATCAAAACGGAATCACTAGCGCCGATTACTTCGGCGTGCCAGGGAGAGTCGCATTTGATGCAGACAGCATTGAGTCATCCTTCACCATCTCCGCCAGCCAGGATGACATCGATGACGACGCGGAAGCAGTCCATCTGACCCTGGGTCCTGCTCTGCCGCCAGGCGTCACCGCAGTGGGACAGGCAGAGACCATAGTGGTGCTGGTCGACGATGACTCCGCGGGCGTCACGGTGGGACCCACTTCACTCACAATCGAAGAACGCGCAACTTCAAGCTACACGGTCGTGCTGGACAGTCAACCGACCCATGGCGTCACCGTCCGCGTCCAGGGGCCTGCCGGGACTGAGATAAGCACAGACCAACCCAGGCTAGTCTTTTCCACTTCTACCTGGCACTTGCCCCAAATGGTGACTGTCCTTGCCGGTGCAGATGAAGACACCGTTGATGACGAAGGGACCATCACGCACACCACCGATTCGCTTGACGAGATCTACGATGGCATTGCTCCGGACAGTGTGGAAATCAATGTCATTGACAACGATGTGCCGGCGGTCACGTTGACCTTCGGCAAGGCCACGTACCGAGTCGAAGAGGGGAATGATGTCACCGTAGAGGTAACGCTGAGCGCCGACCCCGAGCGGTCACTAACGATTCGACTCGAAACGACCTATCAGGGAGGGGTGTCCGACGCCGACTTTGCTGGCGTACCAGATAGTGTCACATTCAATGCCGGCGACACTGTGGTGTCCTTCCTCGTTTCCACCTATGAAGACCAATTGGATGACGACTTCGAATTGGTCAAGCTCTCCTTCATTGACCTGCCTGATGGTGTGTCCTTCGGCGCTTACAAGGAGACAGCGATCGCCATACTTGACAATGAAGTGCCGTCGGTCGCGGTGACGTTCGGGAGCGGCGCTTACCGAGTCGGTGAGGGTGAAGAGGTGTCCGTCAGAGTCGTACTCAGCGCTGACCCTGAACGCACTCTAACGATCGCAATAGAGAAGTCCAACAGAAGTGGGGCCACCACTAGAGACTATTCCGGTGTGCCCCGGACTCTCACATTTGGCCGCGGGGAGACTGAGAGGTCCATTGCCTTTGCCGCCGTTCAAGACTCCCTGGTCGAAGGAGACGAGGCGGTTGAACTCTCCTTGGTTGGACTTCCTGAAGGTGTGTCGCAAGGCACATTTGGGGACTCCATTGTGACAATCGTTGATGACGACCTTATTCCGGTCGAGGTGACGTTCGTCCATAGCTCCTACGAAGTCACCGAGGGAAGTCATGTCAATATACGGGTCAGGCTGAGCGAAGATCCAAAGCGAACCATCCGGATTCCAATCTTGCACACCGGCCTGAACGGGGCGACCCCGCGTGACTTCTCGGGGGTGCCTCAATACCTCACTTTCCGATCGGGAGACACTCGCAAGTCGTTCACAATGTCTGCGATTCAGGACTCCCGGGAAGAAGAAGATGAGGTGGTCGAGCTCTCGTTCGGACCTCTCCCGGCAGAAGTCTCAACCGGCCGATTCTCGGAAACGATTGTCGCGATCGCAGACTTTGAATCCACGTTGCCTGCCGTAAGTTTCGAACACGGAATGTACGAAGTGGCTGAAGGCAGCACGACCACCGTCAGAATCTTACTCACCGGAGCGCCTGAAGTGCCCATATCCGTCCCACTCGAGATTGCACTTGAAGAAGGCGCCACATCGACTGACTTCTTTGGAATACCGAACAGCGTCACCTTCGAACAGGGCCAGACTGAGCTTTCAATCGTCTTCTTTGCCGTTGAAGACTATGTAGATGACGATGGGGAGACGGTAAGGGTCCGCCTCGGTGACCTTCCCAGTACAGCCACTGCCGGTGAACACGCGGATGCAGTCGTCGTCATAGTAGATACCGAACCGCAACTGGTCACTGTCAGCTTTGAGCAATCCGCATACACGACAGTCGATGGCTCCACAACAACGGTCAACGTTGTGCTGGACAGGTCTACGAATCGTCGCCTCGACATTCCAATCGTCATCGTTGGCGAAACGAGCTCGACAACGGCAGAACGAGTCCATACAGGGAAAATTGCAAAATTCTATCCGGGCGACACGGAGTGGGCGTTTGAAATCTCTTCCCGGCACCTTACGGATTCGGGCGACAACACCTACGTTACCCTCGCATTGGGCCTGCTGCCCCATGGAGTGAGAGCAGGCGTCATTGCTACATCTACTATCTGGGGAACAGACGAAAGTGTGTCGGTTGTGAATATGCCGACTTTAGAGTGGCCCACTTACGTGGTGGTCGAGGGAGCCATCGTAGAGATCAAGATTGTGCTGGGCGTTCCACCCGATGAGAGCGTGCTAGATTCACTGACTAGTGTGCATTGGCTCGGCCTACTGACGGACCACGTCTTGGGCTTGACAGACAGCGGGATGTCAAGTGCGGGAAAAGAGAGCGTTGGCCTCATGTTGAGGGAAGCAAACTATCAGGCTTACGAGAATTGGCAGAGAATTCTCCAGGATGATCCTACTGCAGGAAACTACATTCGAAGCAATTCGCAAGCACGAGAGTACGCCAATGCGTGGCGGACGGAAGTTGATTTGTATGGAGCAGAGTCGTCGATACATGAGTGCATGGCTGCCAGGCGAGCGAGGTGTGAAATAGCGGAGAACATGTTGATGGTCGGAAACATGGCACCTGGCAACAAGGTGAAGTGGCTGACTATGAGTCTTTTTGGTCAAGCTACATATAGTCTCGCTATCGTCTCAAGTGAGGAAGGCCTGAGAGGCTAGTGCTGGAGCGACGAGAGTGTTTCACAGAGTCTTGTGCCAGGCTGGCAGCAGATTCTGAGGTTATGGGCAACCACCAAGCTTGAGTCTACTTGCTCGATGGCAGTTAGTCTGGCGAGGAAGGGGCCACGTGCATTTGGAGCGTCAACGAGACTTGATGGCTGATGTTGAGGTCACGTGGAAGACGAGAGGAGCAATAGAATGATTGGAATGATTCTACGGAGCTCCTACCCGATTCAACGGTCGGCTCTACAACTCCCAGTCAGGTAAACACGGGCGGCAATGCAGTGGGGTATATGGCGGGGTGGCACGACTCAGTCAACCTGTGCCTGGCATGTCTCAGGCAGCAAGCCAACGCTCTGTGAATCTCAATGTGAATGCTGAGTTGGCCACCGTCTGACGTCGTCGTCGCTATCTATGATTCAACTGATCGCAAGTGGCGTTCGGCAGTACTGACTCCAAGGAAGACTCCGGACGCAACACAAAGTAACGGCCACGGGAAGTAAGTCAGACTTCTTCCCGCGGCCGCAATTGTTACGTACCTGAGGCCGCGCCTTTACGCCTGGCGCCCGGCAGCGGCGTCGGTAACTAGGGAATCCAAGGCCTCCAGATCGACTCGTTGGCGTCGACCCACGCCTGCGCCGCTCCCCGCACCGTCAGGTCATTCTCCACAAGATTGAGCACCATCTCGTTCTGCTGCTCGTTTGTAATCTGGAAGTTGGAGAGGAACTCGTATGCCTCCGGGAACTCATCCTCGAGACCCGGCCAGACCAGCTTAGCCACGGTGTCGGTCGCGAACCCGCAGTTGTAGCTCGTCCCATCCGGATAGCAGTCTGAGGAGTAGTCCGGCATTTCGATCTGGACCAGGTTGTACTTTGCGTGCGCCCAGTGGGGCTCCCAAAGGTACGTGAGGACCGGGTCACCCCTCTGGAAAGCGGCGTCCACTTCGGCGAGTGCCGCTCCCTCTGAACCTGCGAACACAACCTGGTAGTCCGCGCCGAAGGCTTCGAGGCGTTCCTCCGGCCTCGTGTCCCACGCCGCCGTGAACTCCAGGAGCCTGCCCTTGTCACCCGTGTCGCTTGTGGCGAACACTGCCTTGTACTGGTCCAGGTCTCCAACTGATCTCAGGTTGGGCGCTGCGGCTGCGATGCCCCGCTCGGAGTCGCCTTCAACGACATATGAAGGAACGTACCAGCCGGTCTCGCCTACTATGCCCACGGGCCCCATGCGGTCCACAGTGGCGTCGTCGGCGTTCACATACTCGTCCAGAAGTGCGGCGCTGTACGATGGCCAGTTACAGCAGACGAAGTGGAAGTCGCCCTTTTCCAAGCCGATGAATAGGGGCGCTGAGTCTGCCGGCGCGAATCTCGTCGCGACCGTGTAGCCCATCTCCTGCTCCAGCAGGATTTGTGCCACGGCCGTGGTGACAAGCTGACCGTTCCAGTCCTGCTCCACTATCACAAGGACCTTTTCTTCATCGCCCTCGTCGCCAGTGCACGCTACTCCCACAGCCAGGACCATGGCCAATGCAGCAAGCATACAGAGACCAACCCATTTAAATTTGAATGATCCCATTGTCAACATACCTCCAGTTTGATAGGCAGCTGGAACAACTGTGCCGAATGTTTCACAATTAATCGTACCACAGGGGCGCAAGTACCCGGAGGCTGGGCCAGGACCGCTACCTCACCGCCGCAAAAGGCATCGCGCCGCCGCCACTGCGCTGGGTCATACGATCCAGCACCATAGCCATGAGTACTATGGTCATGCCGGCGATCAGGCCGTGGCCCATCCTGAGCCAAATGGAGTTAATGAAGACTTCCTGTCCCAGGCCGCCGCCGCCCACAAGTCCCGCGATTATCACCATCGCAAGCACCATGATGATCGTCTGGTTGACGCCCATCATGATCGTCGGAATTGCCAGCGGAATCTTAACCTGGAGCATCGTCTGCAAGGAGGTCGAGCCGTGTGAGTGCGCCGTTTCGATCACCTGGATGGGAACCTCTTTGATTCCAAGGGTGGTCATGCGGATTACGGGAGGCAGGGCGTAAACCGCGGTGGCGATGATCCCGACCAGAGGGCCGACGCCCCAGAGCATAATGACCGGGATCAGATAGACGAAGATCGGCATGGTCTGCATCGTGTCGAGTACGGGGCGCAGGGCCGACTCGAATTTCCGGTTCTGTGAGGCGAGGATCCCCAAGGAAACGCCAACGACGACTGTGAAGGCCGCAGCGGTCAGGACCTGGCTCAAGGTGTCCATGGTGATGTCCCATATCCCGCCTATGCCTGCCAGCAGCAGGCCACCCAACGCGATGAGGGCCACACGCCATCCCGCTGTCATGTATGCGAGCCCTACGGCGAGTACCATCAGTGCCGGCCATGGAAGCCAGAGCAACAGCGTATGGATTGGTGAATACCCAAGCTCGCGGAACAGAGTGTCCCGGATCCAGCCAGTGATGAAGTGAAGGTTGACTGCCATCCAGTCGAATACCTGGTTGACCTGGCCCGCCATCGTGAAGGTCAACTCATCCGGGAAGTCTTTGAGAGCCCCAACCAGATTGCCTGCGACCAACAGGACCGCCAATAGGCCGCCGCCTGCTATGGGAAGCGCATAGCGGGCAGCCACGACCTGAACGCTACGGCCATCGTTCTCCTGGGCGCCTGTAGTGGTCTCCCCCGTGGCAGAGGAGGAATGGGGCCCTGTCTGCACCATGGCGTAGCTGAACCGGTCCAGAATGATGGCGAGGAGCACAATGGCGATCCCGCTTTCGAGGCCCTCACCCGCGTCCACTTCCCTCAGCGAGAGCCAAACGTCCCTGCCTAGCCCGTCGACCCCCACGAGCGCGGTGATGATCACCATGGAGACGGCCATCATTATGGTCTGGTTCACGCCCATCATGATTGAGCTCTTAGCCAGGGGCAGTTGCACCTGGAACAGGGTCTGCGGCGTCGTCGAGCCATGGGACTGGGCCGTCTCTATCGCAGCCTGCGGGACCTGGCGAATGCCAAGGTTGGTGAGCCGGATGACGGGCGGTATTGAGTAGACCACTGTGAGGAACACGCCCTGGGTGCCGCTTACGCCGAACAGGACCACGGCAGGGATGAGGTAGACGAACGCGGGAAGCACCTGCATCGTGTCCAGGACCGGCCGTACCACGGACTCGAAGCGGTCGTTGAACGCTGCGAGTATGCCTATCGGCACGCCGATTCCCACGGCAACGATCACTGACACGCCTACTACGCTGAGCGTGACTATCGCCGAGTCCCAGTAACCGTTGGACCCGATGAACAGCGTGCCTGCCGCGCAGAACAGCCCCAGCCACGCGCCGCCCAGCCTCAGGCCCAGCATCGAGACGCCTGCCACGACCACTGGCCATGGGAGCCAGAGCAGAAACGTGTCTATTCCCGCGATGCCCGCGTCTATGACATCGGAGACGGGATTGAAGAACCAGGCGAACGTGTCGCCGACCCAGTCGAAGGCGTCATCGATGGGCTCCTGTACGGGCAGTTCCCACTGGCTCGGCCAGTCCGCGAAGGCAGTGTCCGCGTTGGCGCTCGCCAGCGAGTAGGCCAACACGTATGCCGCAACGGCAATCGCCGCCCAAAGCATCCACTGGTGCCGTAGATCCCAAGGAAGCCGGTGCTGAATCGCCTGCGCGCCAATCACGTGGCCACGCCCTCATCGCTAACCAGGGCTGCCAATGCGGCCTCGCGAGTTATGGTGCCGAGGCATCGCTCTTCATCCATGACCGCGATGGGAGCGTCGACGGCGATGGCCACTGGGATCAGCAGTTCGAGGGTCGTGTCAGGCTCGGCGATTGGACTCGAGGCCCACATTGCCGAGGCAGCATTGGCGTGCCCGTGGCTTCCGCCGGCGATGTCGGACAATTGCACGATCCCGGCAAAGTGACCTGATCCGTCCACTACGACGGCACAGTCGCTATCCTCCCGCTTCATCTTCTCCAACAGGCCGTCGATCCCTTCTTCCGGGGTGGCGATCACCTTCGCCGGGCTCATGACAGAGCGCGCGGTGAGCACCTTGGACCTGGGTACGTCTCTTGTAAAGTCGCGTACGTAGTCGTCTGCCGGCGCGGATACCAGTTCCTCCGGCGTGCCCACCTGCACGAACTCGCCGTCCTTCATTATCGCCACGCGGTCGCCGACCTTGAGCGCTTCGAGAAAGTCGTGAGTGATGAAGACCATTGTCTTCTGGACCAGTTGCTGCAGCCTGATCAGCTGGTCCTGCATGTCCCGACGGATCAGCGGATCGAGCGCACTGAACGGCTCGTCGAACAGAAGGATTTCAGGATCGACGGCGAGGGCGCGGGCCAGTCCGACTCTCTGCTGCATGCCTCCGCTCAGCTCGTGCGGGTAGCGTTCTTCCCATCCGGACAGCCCAACCAGTTCGATGACCTCGGCAGCCCTCTCCAGGCGCGCCTCTCGTTCCATGCCTTGGATCTGCAGGCCATAAACTACGTTGTCCAGCACCCTCTTGTGCGGGAAGTTGCCGAAGTGCTGGAACACCATGCCCATCTTGTGGCGGCGGATGTCGAGGAGCTGGGTCTTGTTCATCGCGAGCATGTCCTCCCCGTCGATGATGACCTGGCCGCGAGTCGGCTCTATCAGGCGGCTGAGGCAGCGCACGAGCGTGGACTTTCCGCTGCCCGAAAGGCCCATGATCACGAACGTCTCCCCTTCGCGAACGCTGAACGAGACGTCCCTGACCGCCAGCACGCAGCCTGTCTCCGCAAGCACCTGCTCCCGCGAAAGAGAAGGGTCTACCGAGTCAGCCAGCTCCGCGGCCCCGTCGCCGAACACCTTCCAAATGTTCCTGCAGACGAGACGCGGTCCAGTCGCTGCTTCAGGTTGCGCGGCTGTACTGGTCTGGGTTACTGGGCTGTCTTCGGCGACTGACAATAGATGGATGCCACTCTGAGGACGGAACTTAACCGGATTCTACACTTATAGTACGAATGGGCCAAAGACCAGGGATTGCGGCCCTGAGCTCCTGCAGTGCATCGCAGGAATGGGAACGAGCGACATTCGCAGGTCTGTATTGCGCCGTGGAGTTGATCGTTGCCTATCGGCTATCGTCGTGGAAGGGAGCAGGAGCCGCCGATCGTACGAGGGAACTTATCGGCTAAGGCCGGCGTCTTACGTACAGGAATGAGTAAAGACCGACAGAGAGGTCCACGAATGAACAGGAAACTGGTGGCTGCGATGTTTGGCGTCGCATTGACGACGCTTCTTCTGGGTGTGCTTGCCTCATGCCGGGACGAGCAAGGGCCCGTGAACTCTGTCCTGGAAGTCACGTCAGGCCGGGAAGCCAACGCGTCGGTTAGCGGCACCGTCACGTACCGGGAGCGGCTGGCCCTCACGCCCGGCGCGAAGCTTGTTGTGGAGCTGCGGGACGTCTCATTGCAGGACGCTTCGGCGCCTCTCATTGCGCGCCAGACGATATCCGATCCCGGGCAGGTGCCGATCAAGTTCAAGGTCGAGTACAACCGCGACGATATCAACTCCAGAAATGTCTACGGGATCAGCGCAAGGATCATCGAGGAGGATGACCGGCTCGCGTTTACGAACGACACGGCATACGACGTGATCACTCGCGGAAACCCCAGCAAGGTGGACATGTTGCTTGTTCTTGTCCAGCCGCCTCCCGATATGGTTGAGGAGGGTCAGGACTGGCGTACGTGGGTCGAGGTCCCGGCCCGGGTCGTCTCGGCCAACTTCATTCCCAGGGAGCCTGAGTACCTGCGCGTCAACTACTACCAGTCGACGATCGAGGGCTGCGCCAGGCGTGGCAATGAAGGGCTGGCGTTGGAAGGCAATGACATCCAGGTCAGCGTCACGCTGATGCAGCCGCCGCAGACCGAATGGGCCATTCCATGCGACGAAGAGTTGGTGGAACTGGATACGGTGCTGCAGCTTCCGGCAACTCTCCAGCCTGGACAGTCCTACAGGGTCATTGTCAACGGCGTGCTCATGAAGGAGTTCTCGCTGACCAGGGAGGGATTTCCGTTTTCGGCTATTGCCGAGTCTCCGATTGAGAGCGTAGAGGTTACTGTTTCTGAAGTCGAACCCGCTGAGTACCTCCTGCGCGTGGTCTCGGGAATGCCAACGGGCAGCAGCTGCTCGCAGTTCGACGGCTACGAGATCCGGCGGGCAGAATCGGACAGGATTGAGGTGACGATCACTCACCACGAAGTGGTCGATCAGGATGTCATGTGCACGATGGACTATCCGGTGGTAGAGACGGTCGTGCCATTGGGCTCGGACTTCAAGTCCGGAGTTGAGTACAAGGTTAGCGTTAATTCCGAAGACGAAGTATTATTCGTAGCCGATTAGCCGGCGAGATACGTTAGCCGGGCCCACGGTGTTCCCTCCGCGTTAGATGGGGAGCAGTGCGTCACGTGTCAGCGTAGCCTGAATCAGACCGGCAAGAGGTACGATCTCCTAAGGAATGGCCTCAGCGAGCGGGAACGACAACGTACGTTACGAGCCGGATGAAATCCCGCCCCACGCGGTAGCCGTAGGCGCGGGCCTGCAGGCCGCGTTGCTGATCGTGGCGCCCATCGTCCTGACGGTGGTGATCGTCTTTCGCATTGCCGACCAGTCGGACAGTTACATGTCCTGGGGCGTGTTCGCCGCGCTGATAGTAAGCGGCATCACGACGATCCTGCAGGCCGTCAGAGTTGGGCGGTTCGGCGCAGGGCACGTTCTCATGATGGGAACGTCCGGGGCATTCATTGCGGTGTGCGTCGCCGCCCTCGACGAGGGCGGGCCGTCGACCATGGCGAGCCTCGTGGTCATATCCTCGCTCTTCCAGTTCGCAATGGCCGCACGGCTCTCGCTGTTGCGGCGCATCTTCACGCCCGTCGTATCCGGCACGGTGATCATGCTGATCGCGGCAACGGTTATGCCCATCGTGTTCGATACTCTGACTGAGACTCCTGAAGGCTTATCGGCGGCCGCCGCTCCTGTCGCGGCCATTGCCACGCTGGCAACCGTGGCTGTGCTCGTGCTGCGCGGGCCCCCCGCCTTGCGGCTGTGGTCGCCGATCATCGGCATCGTGGTGGGATGCACAGTCGGGGCGCCTTTCGGGCTATACGACATCGAGCAGATCGTGGAGGCACCCTGGTTCGGCGTTCCCTTCGGCTCCTGGCCGGGGCTCGATCTGACGCCGGACGCGACGTTTGGGGCGCTCCTGCCTGCGTTCATCGTAGTCACGCTGGTCGGCGCGATCGAGACGGTGGGGGACGGCGTTGCCATCCAGAGGGTGTCGAGGCGCAATCCGCCGGCAACCGACTTCAGGGTGGTGCAGGGCGCCCTCAACGCGGACGGCCTCGGCAACCTGCTGTCCGGCCTGCTTGGAACGCTGCCGAACACGACGTACTCTTCGAGCATATCGCTGGCCGAGATCACTGGAATCGCGGCCCGCCGCGTCGGGGTCGTCTCCGGCGCGATATTTTTGGCGCTGGCGTTCTTCCCCAAGTTCACGGCGCTGCTGATCGCCATTCCAGGCCCGGTGGCCGCCGCATACATCACGATCCTCATTGGGCTGCTGTTCGTGCAGGGCATGCGGATCGTCATCCAGGACGGGGTCGATCACAGGAAGGCCGCCGTGACGGGGCTTGCGTTCTGGATCGGTGTGGGTTTCGAGAACCAGTGGATTTTCCCGGACCTGCTTGGCGACGGCTTCCTTGGAGTGCTCCTCGGAAACGGCATGACCTCCGGCGCTCTCGTCGCGGTCATCATGATGGTGTTCATGGAGCTGACCGGCCCCCGGCGCAGGCGGCTGGAGGTCGAGCTGACACCCGACTCGCTGCCCAGGCTCGGTGAGTTCCTGCAGGGCTTCGCATCGAGAGCGGCCTGGGACGCGGCTTCGGCCGAGCGCCTGGTCCTGGTGGGCGAGGAGACGCTGACGAGCCTTCTTGAGGAGGACGACGGCTCTGATAATGGTGGCAGGCCGCGGCGCCTTGTCGTGCTCGCCCGCGCCGGCGCCGGCGAGGCCGAGCTTGAGTTCATCTCTGGCTCGGAGGGCGAGAACCTGGAGGACAGGCTCGCGTACGCCGGCGATGCTCCCGAGATCACGGACGGCCGGGAGATATCGTTCCGGCTGCTGAGGCACTACGCGTCTTCTGTGCGCCACCAGAAGTACCACGGGGTGAACATTGTCACGGTGACGGTGGGCGGGCCCGGCTAGCGGCCAGCCTGGCCTCGCGTGCTGGTACGTTGGAGTCTCTAATGGCTCCGAGGAAGGCTGGTGCCCGGGGTTGGCGTGGGCTAACGGCCCCCGCGCGCGGCCTGATGTGGGCGCTGGGGCGGACTTGGGGCGAGAGCTGGCTTGCGTAAGGCCCTTCGACAGGCTCAGGGCGAACGGGTTGGGTGAGGGCACTTTGGCGGACTTGGGGCGAGAGCTGGCTTGCGTAAGGCCCTTCGACAGGCTCAGGGCGAACGGGTTGGGGGCTACGCTCTGGCGGATTTGGGGGCGAATGGTTCCTGTCGACGCTTTGGTGTGGCGTGTGGTTGGGCGGGCCGTTCGCGAACGGCCCCTACGCCTGAGGGATGGCGGTCGGGGATGCCCCCCGCCCCTCTGGATTCCGGCTGCCCCAGGTTCACGCTTTCGGGTTAATACCGGAATGACGGGGTTGCGGGGTGGGGCGGGTGTTGGTGAGGGAGAGTCGTTCGCGAAAGACCCATGCGCGCGGCCTGATGTGGGCGCTGGGGCGGACTTGGGGCGAGAGCTGGCTTGCGTAAGGCCCTTCGACAGGCTCAGGGCGAACGGATTGGGTAAGGGCACTTTGGCGGATTTGGGGGCGAACGGGTTCCTGTCGACGCTTTGGTGTGGTACGTGGTTGGGCGGGCCGTTCGCGAACGGCCCCTACGCCTGAGGCATGGCAGTCGGGGATCAAGGGGGAGCGTCGGCGTTCCCTTGAGGGGGTTGGGACAGGCTCCCGTCGTCATCGGCAGGTTCTTCCCCGGGGTCCGAGTCCTTTTTGGTGTTTTGGGCGATGAAGGCGGAGGGCGTCCGGCATGAATCACGGATGCGCCTGATCGCGTCCATGACTTCGCCTGCGGCGATGGACAGTTCGACCGCTGTGCGGGCGTGTTCCTTGAAGTAGTGCTCCGTTCCGTTGTGCACGATGATGCTGCTCGTCTCGTCGGGGTTGAATGCTCCGGGCTTCTCGGGCGGCGGGAGCCTGCCCACGGCGTCCATCAGGGCGTCCGACGCTTTGAAGACTGCCCGGGTGTTCAGACCGTCGTCCCGGCTGTGGCCGTAGGTGTTGACGTACGGGGGTTCGTAGTCGAGGAGGATGTCGGCATCGGCGGGGGAGTCTTCAGCGGAGGACCCCATCTCAATCTTCCCCAGCGGACTGGGGAAGAGGTTAGAAGAGTCGTGTTCGTCATCCCTGCCGTTCGACGAGATCTGGGCAGGCTGGGGAAAGAGTGGTAGGTCGTCGGGGGCTTCGTCGAAGCCGCGGCGGAGCAGTTCTTTGGCTGCGTCGATGCGATGGTGCGGTCCGAACCCGGGCATGAAGCCTAGCATGACGTCGACGAGGAAGCGTACGGCCCGGCGGCCTCCGTCGGTCTCTGCGCGTATGAAGAGCGCGAGGTCGGGGTTGAGGTTGGCGGTGTCGATGGTGTCGGCCTCGGGCTTCGGCTGCTCTGCGCGCTTCATTGAAGACGAGGGCAGGCCTGCGAACTCCTTTGCTTCGTCGAAGCCGAGCTTGATGAGCTGGCGTGCGGCGTCGAGCCTGTGATGAGGCTTGGCGTCGCGTATCTCGTCCTGCATTGCGGCGACGAGGAATCGCACGATGAGTCTGCCGTCCTTTGTCTCTTCGCGGACGATGCTCTGTATTGGTGATATGGCTGTTGTTTCGCTAGACACGTGTTCTAGTTTAAGGCACTGCGAACTAGTGTGTCAAGAGGGTGTGGGTGGAGGCGAACGGATTGGGTGAGGGCACTTTGGCGGACTTGGGGCGAGGGCTGGCCTGCGTAAGGCCCTTCGACAGGCCCCTTCGTCGGTGCTCAGGACGGGGTCAGGGCGAACGGATTGGGTAAGGGTACTTTGGCGGACTTGGGGCGAACGGGTTGGGGGCTACGCTTCGGCGGACTTGGGGCGAGTACTGTTCGGGGCAAGGCCCTTCGACAGGCTCAGGGCGAACGGGTTGGGGGCTACGCTTTGGCGGATTTGGGGCGAACGGGTTCCTGTCGACGCTTTGGTGTGGCGCGTGGTTGGGCGGGCCGTTCGCGAATCGGTCATGCGCGTGAGGGAGGGCGGCAGGGTTCTATCGCCGGAAGGTGTTGGAGGGCGTGACGTGCCCCGCCCCGTTGGATTCCGGCTGGCGCCGGGTTCACGCCTTCGTGGGAGTGCGGGGATGGCGGGGTTGTGGTGTGGGTTGGTGTCTGGGAACAACTTTGTTTTGCGGGCAACGGCTTTAGATTCTTCACTCCGCTTCGCTTCGTTCAGAATGACAGTTCCGTGTGGATTTCTGTAATCGAGGCGAGTGGTTCGATAGGCGGAGTGCCCCCGCCCCACTGGATTCCGGCTGGCCCCGGGTTCACGCTGTCGCGGGAGTGCGGGGATGGCGGGGTTTTGGTGTGGGCTGGTTCTACTTCGCCGGCGTGGCGTCCCGGGGCGGGCCGTTCGCGAGTGGGCCCTACGTCTGAGGGTGGGCAGACTTGGGGCGGGAGGTGGCTTGCGTAAGGCCCTTCGACAGGCTCAGGGCGAACGGATTGGGGGCTACGCTTTGGCGGACTTGGGGGCGGGTGGCGTTCGGGGCAAGGCCCTTTGACAGGCTCAGGGCGAACGGGTTTCTGTCGACGCTTTGGTATGGCGCGTGGTTGGGCGGGCTGTTCGCGAATGGGCCCTACGTCTGAGGGTGGGCAGACTTGGGGCGGGAGGTGGCTTGCGTAAGGCCCTTCGACAGGCTCAGTGCGAACGGGTTGGGGGCTACGTTATGGCGGATTGGGGCGCTACGCCTTGGTGTGCCGGGAGCGGCGGGGTTTGCTTGCTGGATTCGTCCTTTCGGGGTAGGGGGCGGGTCGTTCGCGAATGGGCACTACGTCTGAGGGAGGGCGGACTTGGGGGCGGGTGGTGTTCGGGGCAAGGTCCTTCGACGGGCCCAGGGCGAACGGGTTTCTGTCGACGCTTTGGTGTGGCGCGTGGTTGGGTGGGTTGTTCGCGAACGGCCCTTACGCCTGAGGGATGGCGGACTTGGGGCGTGAGTTGGCTTGCGTAAGGCCCCTTCGACGGGCCCCTTCGTCGGTGCTCAGGATAGGGTCAGGGCGAACGGATTCGGTAAGGGCGCTTTGGCGGACTTGGGGCGAGAGGTGGCTTGCGTAAGGCCCTTCGACAGGCTCAGGGCGAACGGATTCGGTAAGGGCGCTTTGGCGGACTTGGGGCGAGAGGTGGCTTGCGTAAGGCCCTTCGACAGGCTGGGGGCGAACGGGTTGGGGCAAGGCCCCTTCGGCGGGCTCAGGACGGAGTCAGGACGGGCCGCTTCGGTGGGCTCAGGGTAGGGGCCCCTCCTTTCCTAGCAAAGGGAGAGGAGGGGATGTTGCGCAGGCGATTTGGTTTTTCGGGGTTCTCTTGTCGCTGGAATGGCGGGGTTTTGGTGTGGTCGTTTTGCGCAGGCTGGGGAATGGCTGTTAGGTGGCCTGGTCTGTGTCTATGTGGGTGGGGACGCCTTCGTCGGCGAAGATGGCGTCGATCTCTTCCCTTACCTCGGTGGGGAGCTCCCATCCGGCGGCGGCCACGTTCTCCTTTAGCTCGCGCTCGTTGCGCATGCCGACGAGACCGACGGTAACGGCCGGGTGACCGACGGTCCATGCGATGGCAAGCTGCGCGACGGACCTGTCGTGACGGGCGGCCACGGCCTTCAGCCTTTCGACGACCTTCAGCTCCCTAGCGAACTCTTCCTGCTGGAACAGCGGCAGGCCGAACGCGGCCCCGCCGCTTCTCCAGTCGCCTTCGCCGAACGTGGTCTCCGGCGTGAAGGCGCCGGCGAGCAGACCGAACGCCAGCGAGCCGTATGCCATGAACCCGATCTTCTTGTCCAGGCAGTAGGGGAGGACGGCCGACTCCATGCGGCGGTCGAACATGTGGTAGCCGACCTGGTTTGCGGCCAGGTGGCCGTGCTTCTCGCACTCGTCCATCATTTCCGGCGTGAAGTTGGAGACGCCGTAGTGGCGGATCTTGCCGTCGTCCTTCAGCTTGTTGAGGGCCGCCATCGTCTCCTCGAACGGCGTGTCGTGGTCCGGCCAGTGAATCAGCAGCAGGTCGAGAAAGTCGGTCTCCAGCCTGCGCAGGCAGCCTTCCGTGCGCTCGATGACGTGGTCGTGCTTCGAGTTGCGGCCAAGGTTGTTGCCCTCATCGTCGTAGTCGAAGCCGACCTTGCTGACCAGGACGATGTCCTTCCTTCTGTCTCCCAGCGCCTTCGCCAGCAGCTCCTCCGAGTGGTAGGGGCCGTACACCTCGGCGGTGTCGAACAGGGTGATCCCGTGATCGATCGCCTGGCGGACCGCCTCGGCCGCCTCGTCGACGTCGATATGACCGTACGAGGTGATGCTCATCTCCCATGTGCCGAAACCAATGGGCGATGTGTAGAGGTCGCTGTTTCCGAACTGCCTCTGCTCCATGACTGCTCCTTTGCGAGTTGAGGTGGGCGCCGATTCCGCAGGCCGTCATTATAGTGGAGCGGCCAATGTCACCGGCGCCGGTCCAGCCTCTCTGCCACAGATCACTTGCGACGCAAGCTCCCAGTCAATTGAAACCAGTCTAGTACTTTCATAAAATCGCGATGACAGGCTGCCGGAGTGTTTCCGCTCTGCGGCCGAATGCGTTGGCGCTGCCGCAGGCTTCCCGCGGCGATGCCGCCGCCACAATCGTTCGCGTTCGAACAATTTCGGGTCCCGTTCCATTTGCCGGCCGCGTCCCGGTGCGGAGCCCTGAGGCCAGGTGCTGCTTATGAACCTCGACTCCATTTTCCCCAACGGGCTGTATATCCAGGACGCCTACGAGATGTTGTGGCCGGTGGCCATATACGTCAGCAGCATGGCCCTTTACGCGATGTTCATCTTCAAGTTCTACCGGTTCGTGGCCTCCCGGGACATGTTCGCGCTGGACTTTTCCAGGTACGAAGAGTCGCGCTATCGCTGGCTGCGGCGCGTTCTTCACGTGTTCACGTACATCGCGAAGTATCTGATCGTCTTTCCCGCGTTCGCGTTCTTCTGGTTCGCGGTGCTCACGCTCATCCTGGCGTTCCTGTCCAAGGACCGGCCGATCACGGACGTCCTGCTGATCGCGCTGGCCACGGTCAGCGCCATACGCGTGGCGGCCTACTACAACGAGGACCTGTCCCGCGACCTGGCGAAGATTCTGCCGTTCGCGGTCCTCGGCATCTTTCTGATCGACGCCTCGTTCTTCCAGATAGGCGAGTCCCTGAACGTCCTCAGGGAGGCGAACGACTACCGGGAGCTCATCCTGTACTACCTGCTGTTCCTCGTGGGCGTGGAGTTCGTACTGCGGATACTCATGGGCGTGGCGCTGTTCCTCTTCCGCGACACGAGCCGGGCGGCGCAGGCTCCGCCCGACGATGTGGTCGACCCCGCGGGCGTCCCAGACCAGCCCGACGAGGTCGAGACGTTCATGCCGGGCTACCGGCCGCCGGCGCCCGGGGACAGGTCCCCAGTTTCCGAGCCAGGCACAGCCTCCGAGACGACGCCCGAGCAGGCGCCGACGCCGCGAGCAACCCCGCGACAGTCGCCATTGCCGGGCGAGTAGCCTCGCGCGCCGCGCCGGCGCGAGGCTGCCTCTAGCGCGAGGGCCTTCCGAGGAGCGTCGAGAAGAGCGAGCGGTTGCCCGCGACGAGCGCGTACAGCAGCTCGCGCAGCAGCTTCAGGCCCCAAAGGTCGAGCAGGCCGGCCGCGGCGCCGAAGCGCACGAGGCGCAGGGAGCGGGTGATGCTCTCGCCGCCGTGGTACTCGACGCCGTCGGGCGTGACGTAGTGCGCGCTGCGCTCGACCTGCGCAGCGTCCAGCGACGTCAGCACGCCCAGGCCGTCCAGCTCTGTGAACGGCACGAGCTTCACGGGGGCGCGAGCCCTGCGGCGCACGAACGCGGCGGACCGGCTGCAGAAGGCGCACTCGCCGTCGTACACGAGCAGGTGCTCGCCGGGCGGCCGTTCCGATCGAGTGGGCTTGTGGTGCCTGTTCAGGCCGAGCACGAGCTGTCAGCGCGATCTGTCGACGGTCTTCAGGCCGCGCGCTTCACCCCTTCGAGAGACTCTGGGCAGGCTCTCACCCGCCGCTTCGCGGCGACCTCTCCCATCAAGGGAGAGGTGGATGTCGTGGTTGCGAAATCCGCCTGAGTGACTGTACGCGGCGCGATGGCCTACTCGGACGCCGTAAGTTACCGCTTCGGGACTTCGCTTCAAGAGCCGACGAGTGGCTATGGCGTCACCGGGGGCGACTTCGTAGTCGCCAGTCTCGATGTCAATGACGACGAAGTCCCCGACTCTTGCGGACTTGACTCGGTTCTCGATTTGATCGCGGAAGATCGCCTCGCCCAAGGCTGATATCTCACCCGACTTGTACGTTCGGGCAGGCATTGGGGTGTCCTCCGGTTCAACGTGTGGGGCTGATGCTGCTGTTCAAAGATACGCATGCCATAGGCGAGCGGCGTCTTGCGCACGGCCCTTCGACATGCTCAGGGCGAACGGAAGTGCATGGACGCTCTTAGGACAGGCTGTACCAGAGAAAGACCCTATGGCCCATCCTGTGGGGAATCAGCTTGGCCTTGCTTCGTTTGGCTTACAAGTGCACGCAGTGCATCCATCCATCCCGGCTCATTCCTGGGTGGGATGAGTTTCTTCCCAGACTCGGCATCTAGCATTCCATCAAGCTTTGGCAAGTTGTCCTTTTCGGAGGCAGCCACGTCAAGTTGGATCTGCGTAATCCCGCTTGCCGGATAGTTGCCTTCACCGATAGAGAACTGTGCACCCGAAAGATTTGTCCCAGTGAGGTCAGTGTCCTTCAACGTCGCCCCAAATAGACGAGCATTGGACAAATCGGCAGCCCGAAGCCAAGCGCCGGAAAGATCTGCATGGATCAGATTTGCCCCAGATAAGTTTATGTTAGGCAAGTACGCCTTCCTAAGAACTGAACCTCCAAGGTTCAATTCATAAGAATCCATGGCTTCAAGTTCAATGTCCTCCCTATTGCGAGAACCGATCGCCGTCATGGCAGCCCTGATCTCTTCGTTTCCTCTATCTGAATTAGCTGATGTACGGACATACATGCATAGTCGCTTCAGTATTTGGACGTGGTAATCTGCAGGATGTTCCCTTGCTAATCGTTCAAGCACGTCTATGCCTTCGATGCGGGTAATGGGATCGTCGCTTTCCAGTTTCGAACTGCCTAATTCGTACCGTTCATTTAGAAAGCTCCGTAAAGCCGTTGTTGACTGTTGCTCTGCCGTCCTCGCTTGGACAAGGGCAGTGGTTGCTTGGCGCAGAGCGGCATCAGCTTGTCGTTGAGCAACTAAGCTTCGCCACATCGCGAGTATCATCGCGATGATTCCGCCTATCACAAGGGCCACGTTGCGTATGGTTGTGCTGAGAGATTCTGTGTCGCTTCCCAGTTCGTCCCAGAACAGCAACGACAGCAGGCCCCCTACCACCAGCACGAAGATAATTGAGGCAACCCACCAGAACCCATCCCGGCCAGTAGCTCGCTGTACCCATCCGGGCAACTTCACTTGGTCGTCGTCAGAAGGATCGGCGCTATGCGCCGAGCCGTGTCGTAGAAGTGCTGCACTTCTTCGGGCTGCATTGGTCTGGCGAGGACTTTTTGCTCGCGGTAGGAGAGCCACTTCTTGAGGACCTGGTAGCCGCCCAGCTTGCAGTGCCAGACGGCGGCGGGGAAATTGCGCCAGTACACGAGTTGGTTGAGCAGATTAGAGAACGGAACGTGGTACGAGAATTCGTCCGTTGCGGCACCGGTTGTGCAAATGAGGCGTAGATCGGAAAGGTAAGTCTCGACCGCTGCCGTGAGTTTTGTTCTGGTTGCTGCCATGCCAACACTCTAACGCACGAGGGCAGTGAAATTGTAGCTGGTGACAGGCCTCCACACTGCGTCCAGATGTCAACTTCAGGTGCGTCCGGATGTCAAGATGGGATGCGGCTGGATGTCAGGTTGAGGGCGTTTTCGTATGTTGGGATGTGGCTGTTTGGACGTGCCATTGGCTGAATCTCTCACTGCCTCGGCGAACATGAGAGGGTCTGGCCGGCGGCTTTCTGGCCCTTCAGACAGCTGACGAATGTGCAGCCAGACATGCGGTACAGGGGGACTTCACGAAGGTTGCCTCATGTACGATATAGACAGGAGTTGGGAGGGGACTGCGCTTGGGAAGATCGTGCCTGGAAATACGGGCCGGATGGCCGCTGGCTGCGTTGCTTGCGGCGGCGGCGGTCATGGCACTCGCTTTCGGTTGTGGGGGAGAGTCGACTGAGCCGGCAACTTCGACGCAGGCCGCCGATGACGTCACGGCGCAGGCGGGCGAGCGGGAGGAAGCGGTTCCGCTCCGGATGGTGCCGGTCACGAGCGATCTGGCGGTCGGCACGAACCGGTTTGCGTTCGCGGTGTTCGACGAGGAGCGCACGCCGGTGCGGGTGGCGAAGATCGACGTGACGTACCTGCCGCTGAGCGGCGAGGACAGGGAGGAGCGAACGGCCGAGGCGGTCTTCCGCAAGTGGCCCACGGGGCACGCGGGCGTGTACTCGGTGATGGTGGAGTTCGACCGCGCAGGGCCGTGGGGAATGCTGGGCAGGTTCACCGACGATGACGGCAACGCGGCGCTGGCCCAGACGGGCGTCACGGTCAAGGAGCAGAGCTCATCGCCAGGGATCGGGGAGGCCGTGCCTCCGAGCGATAGCAGGACTCTGGACACGGCCGGAGACCTGGGGAAGCTGACGAGCGCTCTCTCGCCCGATCCGGACCTGTACAGGATGTCGATTGCGGACGCGGTTGGCAGCGGACTGCCTACGGTAGTATCGTTCTCTACGCCCGCGTTCTGCTCGACGGCGACGTGCGGCCCGCAGGTGGACATTTTGGCCGAGCTGAAGGACAGGTACGCGCCGGGCGTGAACTTCATACATATAGAGGTGTACGAGAACCCGCACGAGATGTTTACGAACCAGAGCAACGGGCGGCTGAGCCCGGTGATGGGTGAATGGGGCCTCGCGACGGAGCCGGTCACGTTCGTGCTTGGCGGGGACGGCCTTGTGGCGGGCAAGTTCGAGGGCTTCGTGAACGAAGAGGAGCTGGAGTCGGCGCTGATCGAGGTGCTGCCATCTCCATAGCGCGCCGGCTCGAACTTCGACGGCTGTTCGCGCCGGCCCTGGCGGCGGCAGCGCTGCTGGCCGCGTCCTGGTGGCTGCTCGCGCCGACGGCGCACGCGAACGGGGAGAGCATCAAGGTGTTCGAGGGCAGCGACGGGCCGTTCACGGTCACGGTCGGCGTGCTTCCAGAGGAGCCGAAGGTCGGCACCGTGCATATCACGGTCACGCCCGTCTATACGGAGAACTCGGAGCCCGTCGGGGGCGCGCAGGTGGAGATCCTGGCGACCAGTTCGGAGGACGAAGAGGCGTACCACACCTTTGCGGTCAGCGTACCGGAGGAGCCGCAGTACTACGACGGCAACCTCCTGATCGAGCACACCGGGACATGGACTCTGAAGGTCACGGTCGCCAAGGAAGGGGAAGGCGTCGGCGAGTTCGAGCTGACGCTGGAGGTGACCGAGGACCAGCCGAACGCCGGCCGGCTCGGCACCGCGCTGTGGGCCGGCATCGTGGCCGTGCTGATCGGCGGCGGCGTGTACGTGACGCTGGCGATCCGGCGCTCCCAGCGCGAGCGAGGCAGTTCCGCGCAGAGCGGCTGAGCGCCGCATCCGGCCAGGCTGTCGTTCGAGGGCGGGATCTCGCTACCGCCTACCTTTTTTCACACGCAAAGAGACCCAAATTTGGGTTGACCTATTTCTTATACAGTGACTAGCTTATGTCTAGGAATCTGGAAGTAGTTAGTTGCCGATCTAGGAGATGCTGCGATGCTGAAAAGAGTACTGGTATTAATTGCGGCTGTTGCGCTGTTCGCCGTGCCCACGGCGATGCTGGCAGCGGATAACGAGAAGTCGCTAGTCGTCGTGTTGGTGGACCGCGGAGCCATCCACTCGGCGCACGAGGGTGTGGAATACGCACGCTCCGTGCACACGCTCACCTCCGCGCTGGACCCAGACAGGAGATACGCGTTCGTCGCCATGGACGAGCCGCTCAACGTGATAGGCCCTGTTGAGATCTCACAGTGGGAATATGCCGCCGCCAATGACGCGGTCCAAGCCTTGATTGGAAGCCGGGGGCTTCCGCAACCCGGTGGACATCTCGAGGCGCTGGTCGAAGTTCACAACTTCATTGGCCAGCAGATCGGCAACTCCGGATCCGAGGTCTACTTCCTATCCGGCGGCGGCAGTGTAAATGACTACGGAAACCTCGCGGACAGGATCAGCCCCGCGCTGAGCCGGTTCCAGGGCAGTGAATGGCCGATACACACCATCGCGCTGCCCGGTTCTTCGGCAGGGGAGCTTGAATTCCTGGCCCAGGTTTCCGAGATTTCGAATGGCCGGACGTTCCACCTGGGCTCCGACGATGGAATCAAGGGCGTGGCCGACCACATTCTGAAGATCGGCTCTGCCGGTTCGATGAGCAAGCTGGCGGGCACCACACTAAGGTCCGGCGACCTGCTCAGCTCCAAGCTGAAGGTTGTTCCGGGCACGCAGCACGTTACGGTGACGATGTTCAAGGAGCCGGACAGCGCCGGCGACCTGAGGGTGGAGACGCCCGCGGGACTGGAGATTTCCAGGACCGACGCCGACTCCTTCCTGATCGTAGAGTCGCCACACATAGTGGTCATGAGGCTGTTCGAGCCTGAGCCGGGCCCGTGGCTGATTGAGACGGTGGGCGTCACCGGCCGGACGTCGCTCTGGCAGAACGCCGAGAACCGCTACACGGTCGGTCATGACATTGGCGACTTTGCGCCTGTCAACGAGAAGATCCTGGTAGTGGCCCACGTGCTGGACAACAACGAGCACGCCATTGTGGAAGGCACGAGGCTCTTCGGTACGGTAACGGACCCGGACGGCACGTCGCGCATGTACCAGCTCAACGACGAAGGTCTGCTGGGCGACCGCAGAGCGGGCGACGGCTACCACTCTACGACGATTCCCGAGTTGAAGGATATGGGCAACTACGACCTCACGCTGACCATGGCGTGGCCGGAGTACAACCACTCCATCTCGACAAGCGCGAGCTTCGAGGTGCAGGCCTTCCCGACGCTCAGGTACGAGCAGGCCGACTCGATAGAGCTGGTCAAGGACGAGCGCGTGCAGGTGGGGACGCTGTCCATCCACGTGCAGGACGAGCCATACCCTGTGGCGCTCGAATCGATCGCGATCGACGCCACGTGGCCGACGGTTACCAAGGGTCAAGTCGATATAGTCCCGCAGGTGGACTTCAAGGACAACACGACGTGGATCTACGACGTGTTCCTGACACCGGCGGACTACGGCCAGCACAGGTTCGTGTTCTGGCTGCAGACCGGCTACGCGGGGCAGAGTTTCACGCACGGCACCGGGTCGATAGTCTTCCAGCTTGACGATCCGACGGCGCCGGAGACGCCCGCGCCGCAGACGCCTACGGTCAGGGCCGAGTTCCCGGTCTGGGCGACGGCGCTGATCATCGCCGGAATTGCCGTGGGCGGCGTGATCGTCCTAGCGATGCTGGTGGTGCTGGCCTACTGGGCCACGCGGACCCAGCCGAAGGGCTGTCTGTACAACGACCGCAACGAGCTGATCGTAGATTTCGGCAGCCTGAAGAGGCCATTCATGCTCTCCTTGTTCTCCAGGGACAAGATCGGCGGCGAGGAGATCGGAGCGGCTGCCTTCGATGGCGTGGACTTCGTGTTCTCGGGCGCCGGTATGGAGATCGTTCAGAGAGGCGGGGGCGCGCTGCTTCGCGTGAACAACCAGCCGCTGGTTGACGCCGCGCACGTTGCGGACCGGTCCTGGATCGGAGCGCACGGCAAGCTGTACACCTACATCACGTCGGAGGGCCCGGTCTTCGCGGAGGCCAGCGCGGACTAAGTCTCGCGCAGCGAAGCCGAGCTAGATAAAAGAGGGGCCGCCCGCTGACAAGCGGGCGGCCCCTTCTGCGTTGCTGGGCTCGATCTACGGCGGTGAGGCCGGCGGGCTAACGCTCGGTGATCGTTACGGATTCGATCCTGTCGCCCGGCTCCCTCGCGCTCTGCGGGTCTCGCGGGGAGATATTCAGGACAGCGTCCATTCCATCGGTCACCCTGCCGAAGACGGAGTGGCACGACGCGCCCCTCACGGTGCAGTCCTTGGGAGTGCCGTTAGGGTTGAGGCCGTCGAGATACTCAGTTGCGGTGAATGTGATGAAGAACTGGCTACCGTTCGTGCCCTGGCCGTTCCTGATGCCAGCGTTGGCCATGGACAGGATGCCAGGGCCATCGTGCGAGAGGTCCGGATGGAACTCGTTGTCGAAGGTGTAACCGGGGCCGCCGGTCCCCGTCCCCGTAGGGTCACCGGCCTGGGCCATGAAGCCGGGGATGACCCGATGGAAGGTGATGCCGTCAAAGTAGCCTTGGCGGGCGAGGAAGACGAAGTTGTTCACTGTGTTCGGTACTTTGTCGGCGTACAACTCAATGACGAACTCGGCGCCGTTCTCCATCTTGAACGCGGCGGCGTATGACTTGGATGTGTCTATCTCCATGCTGGGCGGGTTGTTCCACTGCAACTCTTTATCTCCTTGTTCCTCAGGTTCTTCTGTTTGTTCTGCAGCCGCGGAGGGCTCCGGGGTCTCTTGCGCGGCCTGCTCAGGCTCGCCGGTCTCGAGCGGCTCCGTCACCTGCTCGCTGCCACAGGCAACAACGACGAGCATGGCAAGCGCCATCAGCAGACTCAACGCGCCGATTCTCTTCACTGAATTCACAATCTTCCTCCGGGTGTTCGCGGTGCCGCGTTCGCCCCGGACCAAGCGCCCCGGACGAGAGGCCCGCCCATTATAGAATGAGCAACTCCATTGAGGGGGACCAATTGACGGACAGCGACAAGACGGTGCGGAGCATACTTGGCATATTCGCGCATCCGGACGACGAGACTACTTCGGCCGGCGGCACCATGGCCATGTACGCTTCGAAGGGCACGCGCGTGCAGGTGATCACGGCGACGCGCGGGGAACTCGGTACACTGGGCCAGGACGGCGAGAGCTTCACTCGCGAGGAGCTGCCGGCCGTCAGGGAGGCGGAACTGGGGTCGGTCATGAGGCACATCGGAGCACGGGAGCCGGTTGTGCTGGACTACCGGGACCAGGAGCTGGACAAGGCCGACGTGGAGGAGGTGTCCGCTCAGATGCTGGCGGTGATGCGCGACGCGAGGCCGGACGTGGTCATCACGTGGGGGCCAAACGGGATCTCCGGCCACGTTGACCACGTGGCCGTGCACGAGGCCGCTGTGAGAGCGTTCCACCGATACAGGGCCACGGCGGCGAATTCGCCGCGACTGTTCTATGTGGCGATACCCAGGGACCTCGCCGAGAGATTCGGCCTGGATGTGGATGGCCCAGAGGCGGAGCCGACTCTGACGATCGACATCATGGAGGTCATGGACGTCAAGGTAAGCGCGCTGCGGCTGTACGTCTCACAGCAGGACGCGATCGAGGTCGCGTCGCAGATGGAGGAGGAGGGGTTTACGTTCGAGGCGTTTCACCAAGCCTGGCCGGAGCGGTGCACGGAGGGGATGGAAACAGGGCTGTGGTGAGCCGGCGCAGGCGCCGCCGTGCCGGTCTGTCGCCGGTCAGCAGTCGAGGGCGCAGAAGCAGGCGTTCATGATGCTGTCGGTGTCTATGCCGTACTCGCGGTAGAGGTCCTGCAGCCCGCCCGACTGGCCGTATCCCGAAACGCCGAGAGGGTACGACGGAGCGTTCAGCGCCGCGCCGAGCCATGCCAATGAGTGCGGATGCGCGTCTACAACGGTAACGACCGGCGCGCTATCGTCGAGCGGTATTACGTCCGTCAGGAAGCCCGTGAGCTCGCGCCGGATGCCGTGCGCGGCCTTCACCGACGCCTGGTAGCTCTGGTAGAGGGGTCCGGGGCCGGTGACGCTGACGACGTTGGCAAAGACGCCCTCTTCGAGCAGCCGACTGCTTGCTTCGACCGCCTCCGGGATGATCGCGCCGGACGCCATGATGTGCACGACGTTCTCGCCGGGAAGGTAACCGGCGGCGTTCCTGCGGTCCACGACACGGTGCGCTCCGGCCAATACCTGGCGGCGGAGTACGTCGCGCTCGGCGGCGTCAGCGGGGACATTCATGATGCTCTGGTCGACTCGCCTGCTGGTGAGGCGGAGGTACGTGCACTCGGTCCGATTGCGTACGTTCTCCAGGGCGGACATCATCACCCACTCAAGCTCCTGCCCGAAGCACAGGTCGTAGAAGGCGACTTCGGGGATTTCGACGCCGATGCTTGGCGTGATGAGCGACTGGTGGGCGCCGCCCTCGGGAGCGAGGGTGATGCCGGATGGGGTTCCGACGACGATGAAGCGCGCGCCGGAGTACACGCTGAACACGAACGCGTCCAGACCGCGCCGTACGAACGGGTCGTACAGCGTGCCGATCGGGAATAGCAGCTCGTCTTCCATCTCGTGGGTCAGGCCCAACTGGCCCAACATCATGAACAGGTTGTTCTCCGATATTCCGAGCGCCATGTGCCGACCGCTCGGAGACTCGTCCCACTTCAGCGCGCGGATGATGTCCTCTTCGGGCAAGGCCTCGCCTACGGTGCGGGACCAGATGCCTGCCTTGTTGATCCAGCCTCCGAGGTTTGTCGAGCTGGCGACGTCAGGACTCACGGTGGCGATGCGGTCGGCGACCTGCGGAACGGAGCGGGATATCTCAGTGAGGAGCAGGCCGAAGATCTGCTGAGTGGACATGTGGCCGCGGTACCCGGAGCCCAGTTCCACGGGCACGTCGATCCGGGGAATCGCAGGAGGCGACTCGGCTGGAGCAAGCCGCCGGGCGGCCTCTTTGACCAGCGCCGCGCCGGGCCCGTCGCCTTCGAGCCTCGACCATGCTTCCTCTTCCGGAATGCCGAGCCCGACTCTGAGGTTGTTCATCTGCTCCCGGGAGAGGATCACTGAGTGATTCTGCGGGTCGCCCACGGACGGGAGTTTCCAGCCCTTCAGTGTGTATGCGAAGACGACGTGCGGCCCCGTGCGGACCGTGGCGCGCGAGAGCGCTTCCCTTAGAGTCGAGAAGTCGTGGCCGCCGAGGTTGCTCAGCAAGTCGACCAACTCGTCGTCGTTCCAGCGGTCGATGAGGCGGGCCATGTCCCTGGAGAACGGGCTGGACTTCGGCAGCCACTCCCTGACTGCTTCCTTTGGAAGTCTCAGCAGCCGCTGGTATACGGGGTTGGACATGCCGTCGATGGCGTTGCGCAGCAACTCACCGTTGGGTTCGGCAAATGCGGTCTCGAGCTTCCTGCCGTACTTGGCGTCGATGACGTTCCAGCCGTTGGCGGCGAACATGTCCCGCCAGGCGCGAACGCGGATGCCGGGGATGACGCGGTCCAGGCTCTGGCGGTTGAGGTCGACGATCCAGAGCAGGTTGGGAACGTCCTCCATGACGGGCTCTGCGATCGCTTCCCACACCGAGCCTTCGTCAAGCTCCGCATCACCGAGGAGGCTGATGTACCGTGACTGGTTGCGCGCCTGTCCTTCGCCGCGTCCGTCAAGCAGGTACTCTGCCACGAGGGCGGCGAAGTTGGTGGCCACCGGAGCGAGCCCTACCGAGCCGCTGGAGAAGTCAACCGGGTCTGGGTCCTTGGTGCGGCTGGGGTACGCCTGCAGGCCGTGGAACTCTCGCAGGGTCTTTAGGTGGTGAGGCTCGAGGTTGCCCAGCAGGTACTGGACGGCGTGGAAGGCGGGAGATGCGTGCGGTTTCACGGACAGTCTGTCGCCCGCCTTCATGAAGTCGAAGTAAAGTGACGTCAGGACCGTGACGACGGACGAGCTTGAAGCCTGGTGGCCGCCAACCTTGACGCCGTCCGTGTTGGGCCGGACGTTGTTCGCGTAGTCCACGATCTGCATCGCAAGCCAGAGCACGCGGTCCTGTATCTCGGACAGCACCTGATCTCTCTGCAGGAGGGCGTCGACTTGGGCGCCTTGAGTCGTGGTCATGCCGGTACCTTACATGGTAGGGATGTTTCTCGGCGTCGAGAAGTGCGGAGACTCTCGCGGCGCGAGCGGAACCCCTGCCGGCATTCGGCCGTTACTACGTGGGCCAGGTCTGAACGAAGGTCTCGGCAGCTCATCGCAGGTACTCTGATAGCCATGAGAGGCCGTCCGTTGTGGCTTGTGCCGGAATGTACTCGGCGCTTACCCAGCCATCGTAGCCGAGCGCGTCCAGCCGATCGAACAGGAACGGATAGTTGATCTCGCCGGTGCCGGGCTCGTGCCGCCCCGGGTTGTCGGCGATCTGGATGTGTTTGATCATGTCCAGATTGTTCTCGATGGTGCGGGCGAGGTCTCCTTCCATTATCTGCATGTGGTAAACGTCGTACTGGAAGGCGAGATTCGAAGAGCCAACTTCGTTGATGATGGCTCGTGCCTGGCTTGAGGTGTTCAGGAAGAAGCCGGGGATGTCCAACGAGTTGATGGCCTCAATGAGCAGGAGAACGCCGGCTGCTTCCAGCTTCCCGGCGGCGAACCGCAGGTTCTCCACGAATGTGCGGTGCAAGTCTTGGGGGTCGACTCCGTCCGGCGCTATGCCCGCAAGGCAGTTGACCTGCCGGCATCCAAGCGCGTTTGTGTACTCGGCGACCATCTCGACGCCTTCGCGGAACTCATTGGCCCTGTCCGGCAGGCAAGCAATGCCCCGCTCGCCCTCATCCCAGTTTCCGGCGGGCATGTTAAACAGGACCTGGCTAAGCCCGTTCGCGTTCAGTAACTCCACGAGCGCCGCCGGCTCGTGCTCGTACGGGGAGATGTATTCGACGCCCGAAAAGCCAGCCTGACGTGCGGCTTCAAAGCGGTCCAGGAAGCCGACCTCATTGAACATCATGCTTAGGTTTGCTGCGAACCTGGGCATATCAGTCTGTCCGGAGCTATGGAGTGGGGACGCCTGCCATGGAACTAAGAAGCGGGCGCCTGCGAAAGCGCCCGCTTCCACTTGCAGGGTCTTCTATTAGTCTAGAACAGTCTCGAGAATCAGGCGAGTCACGACGTACGGGTCCATGTTGGCGTTTGGGCGGCGGTCTTCGATGTACCCTTTGCCGTCGCGGGCGACCTGCCAGGGTATGCGCACGGAGGCGCCACGGTCGGATACGCCGTACTTGTACTCGGTATACGAGGCAGTCTCGTGGAGACCCGTAAGGCGCTCCTCGATGGCGTGGCCGTAGTTGGCGATGTGCAGATCGTGGCGGGTGGCAAGAGCTTCGGCGGCTGCGATGCAGGCATCGTAGCTCTCTCGCATCTCTTTGGTTGAGAAGTTCGTGTGCGCACCCGCGCCGTTCCAGTCGCCTCGCATTGGCTTGGGATGGAGTGTCGCGTTCACGCCGTGGTCTTCACCGATGCGATAAAGCAGCCATCTGGCGACCCAGAGCTGGTCAGCGACTTCCGGAGTTCCGACGGGGCCGACCTGAAACTCCCACTGCGCCGGCATGACTTCGGCGTTGATGCCAGAAATCATCAGCCCGCACTCAAGAGAGGCAACCATGTGCTGTTCGACCATCGGCCTGCCAAACACCTCGTCAGAGCCCACTCCGCAGTAATAGCCGCCCTGAGGAGCCGGGAAGCCGTCCTGCGGCCACCCCAACGGCCTGGTCGGGCCCTGAAACAGCGTGTATTCCTGCTCGATCCCAAAGATCATATCGTGATCACTGTGCTTCTCCGCCACCTCCGCACAGGCTGCGCGCGTGTTGGATGGGTGGGGGGAGAGGTCCGGCAGCAGGACTTCGCACATTGCGATCTCTGCGTTGCCGCCACGAATTGGGTCCGGGCATGAGTACACAGGCCTCAGGACGCAGTCGGAGTCTTCGCCAGGCGCCTGGTTTGTGCTTGAGCCATCGAAGCCCCAAAGGGGCAACTCTTCGCCCTCAGGCACGACCTTCGTCTTAGATCGCAGCTTGGCTGTTGGTTCCGTTCCATCAATCCACAGATACTCGACCATGCGAGATGCCATTCCGGCCTCCAAAATGTGTAGTTTTCCTCCACTGCAAGGCTCCCGGAAGGGGGGCCACAAATCGGGTACGAATGTACCAAATCATATGCGCTCCGTAAATGGTAGCGGCAAACCGTTGGCGACTTCGACGGATCCGGCGCTGCTGTAAACTGGCTTCCAGCAACGATATTCCAAGGAGCCGCGTATGAGTGTAGAGATTAGTGCGGGCGGAGCATTTCCAGACCTGGAGCTGCCGGACCATAGGGGCAGATTGACGAAGCTGTCCGAGCTGACAGCCGCTACGACGATGGACAAGGTCATGGGGTTCGATGACGGGTATCCGCTGGTGATCGTCTTCTATCGCGGCTTCTACTGACCGAGGGACGGGGCGCAGTTGCGCCAGCTAGTCCAGTACCAGGAGGAGTTGTCCGTCAACTACTGCCGGCTTGTGTGCGTCAGCGTGGATGAGCCGAAGGTCAGCGGCGCTTACCGGTACGGTCTGGGAGCCTCGTTCCCATTCCTGAGCGACGAGAACAGGGAGGCGATCGATCTCCTAGGCATACGGGACCAGACGGAAGGCGAGTACCCCGGGTGCGCCATCCCGATGACGTACGTGCTTTCGCCCGACCTGACGATCTACAAGATCTATAACGGCTGGTTCTTCGTGGGGAGGCCAACGCTGGAGGAGCTCCGGATGGACCTGCGGGAGCTAATGTCCCGCCGGTCGAACTACGCTTACGAGGAGTACAACAGGGAGGACGTCAAGGCGATTCGCGTGCCGGCAGAGAGGTGGCTGGAGCCGGTGAAGAGCAGCGGGCAGGGATTCAAGGGCGTTGTCCAGTGGTTCAGCCTGGACGACGGGTACGGCGTCATCGAGCAGGAGGACGGGAAGCTGGTGTTCATGCACTTCACGGGCATTCCCGGCGAGGGCTACCGGACAGTCGATCCGGGCGCAGTGGTTGAGTACGAGGTCGTCGATTCACCGTCCGGGGTGCCGTGCGCGGTGAACATACAGGTGCTTGAGAGCGGCGATCAGTGGGGGCCGGGCTCCCTGAAGTCGGGCATTATCTCCGGCCTTAACCTGTAGCCGCAGACGTATCTTCAGGAGTAGCAGGCCGCCGGCTACTGCATGGCGAGTAAGTCTCTCCTGGCCGCGCTGACGGTAAGTATGAAGGCGATCAGGAGGGCGGCCAGGATGCCGATCGCCATGCGGCCTCCGATGAGGTCGATCAGGACCGCGAACGGGAGCGCGCCAAGGGGTATGAGGCCCCAGGTCAGTGAGAAGATGCTCATTACGCGGCCCCGGAAGCGATCTTCGGTGTTCTCCATGACCAGCGCCTGATTCAGGGACCATCGGCCGGCTTCGCCGAGGCCGATGGGAATCATCAGCGCCGCCGCCGCATAGTAGTAAGGGAAGACGCCGATCATCATGAGGCCAATTCCCGAGAGCAGCGCGCTCAGCAGAAGCATCGCGCCCCGCAGCTTCCTACCTATGCCGGCGATGACAAGCGAGCCACCGAGCGAGCCTGCACCTACGACGGACACGAGCAAGCCCATCGCCTCGGGCCCGCGCCCGTAGACGTCCACGATGTAAACGGGGACCATGAGCCAGAACGGTTCGGACAGGATCGTGCCAACCACGCCGACCAGTACCAGGATGAACACCATCCGATTGGTCCTGATGTAGTTGAGGCCTGCCTTGATCTCTGAGCCGACGGGCTCCTTCCGGCCAGCGCCAACCCCAGTGCGAGCGACGAACGACGTGAAGACGAAGGAGCCGACTCCCAGGGCCGTGATGAGGTAGTACACGGCGTCCGGCCCCGCAAGAGCGTACAGACCGCCGCCGACCGCGGGCGCCAACAGTATTGTCGCACTCATGGCGGCACCGTTCAGGGCCATTGCGTTCGTCAACTGCTCCTTGGGGACGATCTGGCTGATGATTG
Source organism: Dehalococcoidia bacterium (assembly GCA_965116985.1). Taxonomy (GTDB): domain Bacteria; phylum Chloroflexota; class Dehalococcoidia; order Lucifugimonadales. The sequence goes on from OZ220745.1 coordinate 3,071,968, forward strand.
CCTGACGCGCCGGCATCTGGAAGGCGGACACGCCTCCCTGGACTGCCGAGGCGATCAGCAGGTAGTGCCATGTGATGATGCCCAAGGAGATTGCGATGCCGACGAGCAGGGTGGTCAGGATCGATAGCGCCAGGCACACCTGGATGATCAGCTTTCTTTCCAGACGATCGGCGATAGCGCCTCCGTGCAGGGCGAACGCAAGGATCGTGAGGGATGAGCCGACGTTGACGACGCCGAGCAGGGTCGCAGAGCCGGTGATGTCGTAGGCGAGGTAACCCCGGGCGACGAACTGCATGTTCATGCCGGACATCCAGGCGACCATGCCAAGCCAGAGCAGCAGGAACTGGCGATTGGCAAGGGACTCGAACATCCGCAGCCAGCCCCGACTTCGGGTCGGAGGGCCGACGGTCTGCGGGACCGGCGCTGCTGTTGTGCCAGAGTCCTGTGTCATGGCGCGACAGCTTAACTGCGTACCGGTACTGCCGCCAATAGGTCTTCTGTAATTGCCACGAGCGCAACCCTCGTCATTCCATCAGGAAGGCGAGACTGAGGGACTTGCCTAACTCATCCCAGCGGGCCTGCACGTTCGGAGGCAGCGAGGAATGGGAGACGGGGCCGGGGACTGACCTTCGGGAGCGTGTGTTATGCGCCTTCGAAGAAGCGCCTGGGGTTGTGGACCATCATCAGGTCGATCACGGCTTGCGGCACACCCAAATCCAGGAGCTTTGGGAGGACCTGCCGGGTTATGAACAGGTAGCTGTCAGGGTTGTAGCTCTTGTCCGCGTCCCTTTCTGAGCGGGGGCCTATCAGGATCTCCACCGACCAGTCGTGGCCAAGCATCAGGCGCTGGGCGTGGCCCCTGTCTATCATGAGCTTGAGGGTCTCGGTGCGCTCCAGCCAGTCCGGCGTCTCGACCGTCTTCGAGCCCGGATACCGGTCGAGGCCGATCCACGCGCCAGCTTCAGCAACGGCGTCGTGGTACTCGAGGTCTGTGGTGTCGTTGCTGTGGCCCACGTAGACGCGGCTTGGGTCCACGCCCTCCTCGGCCAAGATGCCGAGCTGCTGCAGCCCGACCTTCTCCGGCGCCCAAGCGTGGGTAGAGATTGGGGCGCCTGTCTCCCTGTGGGCCCGTGCAGCGGCGCGGAGAATAACCTCGCCCGCGGGGGAGACGCCACCGCGATCGTTGGCGACTTTGATAATGCCGGCCTTGATGCCGGTGCCCTCGATGCCTACTTCAATCTCCCTGACGTACAGGCGAGCGACATCGTCAGGGTCCGCGTTCCAGAAAGCCCTTGGTATGTCCAGCCAGGTGCCGGTGGCGCAGACGATGTTGACGCCGGAGGCCTCCGAAACGGTCCTCAGGAGCCTCACGTCCCGGCCGAGGTCGAGCGTTGTGACGTCGACGATGGAGTGCACGCCGGCGGCGCGGGCCTCCGTCAGGTCTTCGATTGCCCTTTCGATGGCGCCGTCCCGGTCAATGAACTCGGGATAGACGTGCTGGATGCCGGCGGACGTGACGAGCACGTGCTCGTGCGACAGCGTGAAGCCGAGCTCGTCCGTGCCGACCGGCCCCAGGACGCTGTTGACGTATGCCATGGCTACTCCTCGTTAACGGAGGCGGCGCTTCCGGCCCGCTCTCAGGCGATGCCGGGAGCGATGGCCAACCGCCGCCTATGGCATTGTAACGGCGTGGAGGGCGACCGGTAAGGCGTCCACGATTACGGGGCGCCTTAAAGTACGCTCACTCACCTGTCAAGGACTGGGGCGTGGAATGGCGAACCTTGCCACTCCCTGGCCATGCGCCGCTTTGGGCGGGGAGTAACCTGACTGAGTTGGAACGGCGTGCGCTAGCGGGACCAGCCGGTCCGCACCGCGCTGCTGAGCCTAGTAGCGGGGCCTGTCGTACCGGCCGCCGCCACCGCCACCGCCACCGCCGCCACCACCGAAGCCTCGGTCGCGATCGTCCTGGCGACGTGGCCTGGCCTCGTTCACCTTAAGGACTCGGCCCATGTATTCCTTGCCGTCCAGTTCCCTAATGGCGGTCTCGGCCTGGGCGGACTCGGGCATATCGACGAAGCCGAAGCCTCTCGGCCTTCCGGTGTACCTGTCTATCAGGACGTCTACGGACGATACTTCGCCATGTGCCTCAAAGTGGGCCCTGAGCTGTTCGTCTGTCGTTTCATATGGCAGATTGCCAACATATATGCGCATTCGGCGCTCCTACGAGATTATTTCTCACAGACCGAATCAGCTTCGAACACTGGGGCAACTAGAAGCGTGGTCCACTTGGTTAAGCGAAGTCATTGAGGTCCAAGAGTCGGAACAAGGATATCACGGGAGACGAGGGTAGGCCAGCTATTGGGTTTGGGGTTCCGCCTTGTTCTGGGACTGAACATTCCCCGAACTCGAAGAGAAAGAAAGCGCTGAAAGTGTCATATTCTGTTCGATTCTGTAACTCTCAGAAGCTAGGGGGTGTGGTGAAAGTTAGACGATCTGGGACGTTCTGTCTGCTGCTTGGGAAGTTCCGGTGACTGAATAAGAGTGAGTACGGGACTGGTAGGAATGTGACGGCGGGGCCGTGGCTGCGCGCGGCATGGAATGCGCGTTGGCTGAGGGCGCTGCGGGAACGGCAGTAGACTTCATGTGCCAGGGACAGCACTATTGTGCGCCGAGTGCGAATGCGGGTGTTGGGCCGGCGGACTGAGGGTGAACGGCGGGCTGCGCAAGGCCCCTCTTGTGTGCTAAGCAGTGACGGAGGCTGGACGAGGCCTGCGTAGCAGCCTAGATGACGGTCTGCTGGTGGAAGGCGAGCTTCCATGCGCCGTCCTGGCGACTGTATGCGCTGGCTACGAGGATGGTGGCGGGCTGGCCGCCGGGACGGGTCGCTTCGGCACGGTACGAGAGTACGGCGGAGTCGGGTGAGAGCGTTACGAGGCGGGAGTCTTCGATACGCCATGAAGCTCCGGTGGTGTCGCCGGGGCTGCCGCTGACGGCCTGGACGCAGGCCTGCTTGTCGAGGGCGCCGGTCTCGGCGAAGACCAGCAGGCCGTCTTCGGTGAGGTTGCGATCGTAATAGTCGCCGTCTGCGCTGATGCTGGCGTTGAAGTATTCGTGCTCGAGTTTCTCCAGGGTGCTTTTGAGGTCCACGGAATGCCTCCTCTGGCGGCTTCTATGGGTGTGAGTCTCTGCAGGCTATCAGATGTTCACGGTGCCTGAGGCGTACTGAACCTCGCCGCCAATCACGGTTGCCGCAACGTCGATTGCTCCGATCTCATGCGGTGGAACCTCGAACGGGTCCTCTTCGAGAACTACGAGGTCGCCCAGCTTGCCAACCTCCAGCGTTCCCTTGCTCTGCTCTTCGAAGGCGGCGAACGCGCCGTTGACGGTCATGGCGCGCAGGGCCTGTTCGACCGAGACGTGCTCGGGCGGGTTCAATACAACTCCTGAGCTGGTAACCCTGGCAGCGGCGCACTGGACGTTGAAAAGCGGGCTGACAGGGGTAACCGGGCAGTCGGAGTGCAGCAGGGGGCGCAGTCCCTGGCGGTGCGCTGTGCCAATCGGGTCCAGATTCAGGACGCGCTCGGGGCCGAGGAAGCGGTCCCTGTGCCTGTCGCCCCAGTAGTAGACGTGGTTTGCGAAGAAGTTCGGGATGACGCCCAGCTGCGCCATTCTCTGAAGCTGCTCCGGGTGGCAGACCTGGCAGTGCTCAATCCGGTAGCGGTGGTCTTCAACGGGTTGCGGGCCGAGGGCGCTCTCGTACGCGTCCAGGACCGCGTCGATTGCGGCGTCGCCGTTGGCGTGCGAGATCACCTGGTATCGGCGGCTGTGCAGGGTCTCCACGATCTCGTTCAGTTCAGGCTGCTCGTAGATCAGCCACCCTTGCTCGCCGGCGTCGCAATGGTACGGTCCTCTCAGTGCTGCGGTGATGCCCTGGATCGAGCCGTCCGAGATCAGCTTGCATCCGGCGACGCGCAGGCGGCCGTCGACGTCTCCCGTGCGCAGCTCGAAGCCGGTGTCCTGCAGGAGGTCCCAGCCCAGGTACATGTTCACGCGCAGCCTGAGGTTGCCTTCGCGGAGGGCGCGACGGTAGGCCTCGAGGATGGGCGCGCCGACATAGGCGTCGTGCGAGGTGGTGATGCCCTGGCGCAGGTACTCGTCCTGGGCGGCCTGGAAGGCCTCGCGCAGCACGTCATCATCGTGTTCCGGGATGTGACGATATATGAGGTCCTGGGCCGTCTCGTAGAGCATGCCGTCCGGTTCCGACATACCGGGGAGGCGGCCGATCCGTCCGCCCGGAGTATCGGCGGTGTTCGCGGTGATTCCCGCCAGTTCGAGCGCGCGGCTGTTGACGCACATCATGTGGCCGGAGTTGTGCACGAGCGCAATGGGATGGTCGGTCGAGGCGCGGTCGAGGTCGTGGCGGGTCGGGTGGCGCATTTCGGCGACTCCTGTGTCGTCGTAGCGCGTGCCGCGCACCCAGCCGCCGTGCGGGGTCTCGGCGGCGCGGTCTCGCAGGCGGCCAACGATGTCCTCGATCGAGTGGTTCGGCGGCGTGCGTGCGTCGACCTCGAGTGTGGATGAGGCGAACCCGACCATGTGGTTGTGCGGCTCGATGAAGCCGGGGAGCACCCGGCGGCCGCCGGCGTCGATCACCGTGGCGCGTGAGCCGCGGTGGGCCAACGCGTCTTCGTTCGAGCCGACTGCGGCGATGACGCCGTCTCTAACGGCGATGGCCTCGGCCGAGGGGTTGGCGAGGTCCATCGTTGCGATGCTGGCGTTGACGACGACGAGATTCATGGGAGGCTCCAATTCACAGCGAACTTGGTCTTGGCCCATTCTCGCACCGATTGTCTGAAATGGGGCCGAGCCTGTGGAATGAGTGGGGCGGGCTGTTCGCGAACAGCCCCTACTTCGGAAGGGAATTGTGCCAATCTTTCCTCGCGTTGGTGTGGGATTAGCCGAAGAAGGCGACGATAGGCTTTCCAGAAGCTGTCTTGTGTGCAGGAACGCAAGGTCTTCTAGTTGTCCAGAATGAGAAGTTCGGTCAGTCCTGCTTTGTGAGCAGTCAGGGCATCATCACCGAGACGTTCCAACATTGCCTCGGATTCGGGACGAGCGAATAGATCCTCCCACAGTTCTCCAGACTCCAACTCAGCGAGGATGAGACGGGCAAGTTTTTCCTGCTCGTTGTGCGGGAGTTCGGAAGCTCTCCTGAATGCTTGCTGCAGAAGCTGATTAATCTGCATTTCTCCTTACCGATCAAGACCAATCGGATGGCGTCCACCGTCCAACTCAAGCCCCGTCCAATATTTCAGGGAACCTCGTTAGTCCACCTGGTCAATCGAGGAAGGCGGCGATGACATCGGCTAGTTCTGATGGCTTGTGGTAGCCGATGTCGTGGATTGTTTCGGGGATCCAGTGGACCTGGACGTTGGGGATTGCGCTTGCCGCGGCATTGACCATCTCACGGCGCATTTCGGCGAAGCGGGTGCCTCGGCGTTCGGGGGTCGGACCTGCGGGGACCAGGAGGGAGGGCACTGATACTTTAGGCCAAGTCTCTGAGGCGGGATGATCCCACATGGCGCGGATGACCTGGGCGTGGTTTTCCGGGCGGAGGATGTCATGCATCTGGCCGTCTTCATCTTCCACGACCATGGTCTGCACGATGCGCTCCACATCCGGGCTCCAGCAGATGTTTAGCTGGCCGCGCATGCGCTCGAGGAACTCGGCGCGGGTGCCTGAGACGTCGCGAGGGGAGAGGCGCGTTCGGAACTCCTCCCATGTTGCACCGCCGCGTATGCGCCGGCCGAAGAAGCCACCGTCGATCATGACGAGCGCGGTGACGCGGTCGGGGTGCAGGGCGGCGACGTTGAGCGCGACGTTTGCGCCCCACGAGTGGCCGATGACGGCGGCAGTCTCCAGGCCGAGGTGGTCCAGCAGGCCGATGGCGTCGGAGGCTAGCGTGGGCCAGTCGTAGCCGTCGCCGGCCTGCGCGGACCTGCCGTGGCCGCGCTGGTCGGGCGCGATTATGCGGAAGCGATTGCGAAGCAGCGGCGCGACGATGTCGTACCAGTGGGCCGAGGACGCGAGGCCGTGCAGCGCGAGGACGGGCGGGCCGTCGCCGCCCCAGTCGAGGTAGCGGAAGCGGAGGCCGGCGATGGCGGCGTGGAAGGGAGAGGGTATATTCTGCAAGCCGTGTGGTCAGGCACTACATGAGGAAGGTTGCAGACTAGTTTGTCGATTAGCTAGAGCCACTTGTCGGAATTCGGCCCTGGCCAGCATTCAGCGACCAAAGTTGCCATTCGCTTGCTGCGGGTGTGGATACTTTCCTCGTCCCAAGAGGGCTCGCCTATAAGTTCACTATTCAGTGTCATAATGCTGTGTTCAAGAAGTGCATCCCGTTTTGCTTCCCACGGGGCATTCGACATCGCGGAATTAAGTTTCTGGTTGACCAGTGTAAGATTGCCGATTGTGTGAACGATATTGTTTCTGTCTTCCCGTTCCATGCCGTCCGGAATAGGCCAGTTTGCTTCCCAACTGATTGGCATCAAGTGTTCTATTGTCAAACTCTTGGGAACTTCAGGTTGTTCAGCTTTCGATGATCGTAAGCGGCTTTCGATTCCCTCAAGAACCAATCTTAATCTCCCCTTCGTCAGCAGTCGGTAGAGTGGGGAAATTTCAAGAGTCCTTGCAATCGTCACATCACTCGGCCATTCTCGTGAATATGCTGTCTGGTCCTGGAGGAATCCTGCGACGACCTTGTCGGCCGTTTCTAAGTTACTATCCTTTAGTCTTGTGGCAAGTTCCAGAGTTAGCCTGTTGTAATCCTTTGTTGTTTGGCGACATATCATACGGCGAATCAGAAAGCTCTCCAAAGCGTGAAAGGCGCCAATACGAACATCGTGACTGGCTGACAGCAGTATTAACAAAACGGGAGTTAATACCCCAGCCTGCATTACACCAGTCCGATAACGAAACATGTCCTCTTCTTCTGTGCGTTCCCCTTCCTCAAAGCGACGGTAATGCGAAAAGTCCCTATGCACATTGGCCATAACGTCTGCTATTTGTTGGCCTTCCGCATTCGTACGGAATGCTACAAACACCCTAGATGGCGATACTTCGCTCCCAGAGCGCATCGCCAGCCAATAATTGAAGAGCATGTCCAGTCTTGGTCGGAGTAGCCGCCCTTGACGAACCGTCGCCCACCACCATTCATCGTCTAGACTGCCCCATGCATCGGCCTCCTTTGCTGCATCTTCAGCCTGTCTAGCGATAACGAAATTCTTGATAAGGTCAGATTGTTCGAGTGGCGTACCACGGGCATTGAGAGTTTCGAATATGACGTTCGGGTCGTCCAATGTACCTAAATCGATTACTACCATCTGGAGCATGGCGGTAGCAGCAGTTTCTAACGCTTCCATTCCGAGGGCCTCGGATGGCGGCGCTTCTTTTAGCCACATTCGAACCTGGTCTTGAAAGAATGTGTGGGCCTGGACTATCAGTGAGTCTTCAAAGTCATTGACGGCGAGTCCATTGTCCATGGCATGTCTGAATGCCTGTCTATCTGTCTCGCTAGGCCACAATTTGAAGGCATGGTGTTGAGCATCATCGCTGACTAAGTCATGGTCATTTGTAACGAGCTTTGACAAACGAACAGCGGGTGGCTTCAATTTCAGTTCTATGCAGACGAGTTGAATTGCATCCAACAGGAGTTGAAGAGTAGTCATCCTTTGCTGACCGTCAATGACTTCTCTCTTGTTGATGTCCTTAGCTGCCGTTGGAACTTGCTGAAGAACGACAGCACCGAGGAAATGAGGTTTTGTGTTCTGTTCAGCTTTGACGCTGTCGTTTCCACAACGCTGTAATTCTTCCAGATAATTCTCTGCTACATTACGCACATCTTCCCAGAGTGGCTCCCACTGATCGTCTTGGTTCCAAACGTAACGTCGCTGAAATGTAGGAATTGTGTACCGAACTTGTTGCTGAAAGAGGGCGGTTGGGCTTAGAATGTTAGTTTGCACTTAGGTCTCCACTGATTGACATGCAGATGGCTAATGTCAATGGGATTGTACTTCGTAATGTTGATCCGGCGAGAATCCACTTGATGCGGAAGTATACTCTCTATAATCGGCTTGGGATAGTAGGTATAGCAACCAGCCGCGCCCTCGGACACCGGACTTCGCCGGTGTGACGATCGTATGCTGTTTTACAGTTGAGCGGTTTGGGTTCGGGACAGGTACAGCGTCTCCAATCCTGCCGTCGGTGTTCCTCTTAGCGTAAGATTGCGGGGAGGCGCGGGACCGCGCTGAGAAACGGCAAGCGGGAGACGGGATGACGGCGACACGAACGGGATTCAGGGTAATTGGCAGGGCGACGCCGAAGCTGGACGCGGAGGCGAAAGTGACTGGGGCGGCGGAGTTCGGGGCGGACGTTCGGCTGCCGAACGCGCTGACCGCCAGGATTCTTCGCAGTCCGCATGCCCACGCGGTGATCAGACGCATCGATACGCGTGCGGCTGAGGCGCACCCGGGAGTTGCTGCAGTCATCGACGGCTCCGACCTGCCTGCGCCGATACCGGGGGACTTCTCAAAGGAGGGCGCGGCGGCTCGGACGATCATGGCACGGGGGCGGGTGTTCTTTCACGGGCAGGCGGTCGCGGCTGTTGCGGCGGAGTCAGAGGAAGCCGCCGAAGAAGCGCTGGGGCTGATCGACGTGGAGTACGACTTGCTGCCGCACGTGCTGGACCCGGAGGAGTCGATGCGACCGGGCGCCACTGTGCTGCACCCTGACCTCATTCCGGAGGGCAACGTCGACCGCGATGCGGTGTCGGGGAACGTGGCCGAGCACCTAGTGTACGAGCGCGGCGACGTCTCGACAGGGTTTGCGGAGGCGGACCTGGTCGTTGAGCGGGAGTTCAAGACGCAAGTCGTGCACCAAGGGTACGTCGAGCCGGACGCGGAGGCGGCGTGGGCGCATCCGGACGGGCGTATCGAGGTGTGGGCGAACACGCAGGGCATCTTCGACGTTCGCAAGGACCTGGCACATGCGCTGGAGGTGCCGCTCGAGAATATAACTGTCATCCCAACGGAGGTTGGCGGGGCGTTTGGCGGCAAGGAGTCTGTCAGACTGAGCGCTGTGTGTGCCGCGCTGTCACAACGCGCGGGTAGGCCGGTGGTGGGTGAGCTGACGCGCGAGGAGGTGATCCGGTCGACAGGGCCGGGGAACGCGACGGTTAGCAAGATTAAGGTTGGCGTAAAGCGCGACGGAACGATTACCGCGATCTCGTCGCGGATGGTGTTCGACGCCGGGGCCTTTCCGGGCGCTCCTCTGCGGTCCGCGCTGAGGCGGGTGTACTCGCACTACGGCACGCCAAACCTCAGAGTGGACGCGTACGACGTGGTTACGAACAAGCCGCACATTTCGTTCTATCGAGCCCCCGGGGCGACGCCGACCGCGTTCGCGCTAGAGTCGGTAGTGGACGAGGCCGCGGAGCGACTGGGGATCGACCCGCTGGAATTCAGACTGAAGAACGTATCGAGGGCCGGCGATCCGATGCCGGACGGTGTCACGCTGCCATCGGTCAGTATTGCTACGTTGCTCGAGCAAGTTAAGGCTCACCCGTGCTGGACAGACCCGGTCGAAGAGGGAGAGGGCAGGGGAATCGCCGTCGGCATGTGGACGATGCCCGGCGGGACGACAAGCTGCCGGATCGATCTGGCTGACGACGGTTCGGTCAATCTTGTGCTTGGAACCGTGGACCTGTCGGCGACTCGGACGAGCCTCGCGATGATCGCGGCAGAGGCGCTGGGACTGGAGCTAGAGGACGTGAACGTGGTGATGGGAGACACGGACACCGCGACGTTCTCGGAGTCGTCCGGCGCGGACAAGGTGACCTACGTCACGAGCAAGGCGGTGTACGAGGCGGCTCAGGAGCTGACGGGGAAGCTCAAGTCGCTTGCGGCGTCGGAGTTTGGCGTGCCAATGGACAGGGTGGAATTTGCGGACAAGCGCATGACCGCGGAAGGCGACGACGGCTCGCAGATGACGCTCGCCGAGGCCGCCGAGCGGGCGGCAGCGGACGAGACGCCTCTGTTCGGCGCGGGCCGGGTGACGGAGGTGACCGACTCGGTGGCGATAGCTCCGAACGCGGCGGTCCACGTCGCGAGGGTGCGCGTCGACAGGGAGACCGGGAAGGTGGACGTGACGCGATACGCTGCGCTTCAGGACGTTGGCCTGAGCGTGAACCCCGACCAGGTTGAGGGACAGATACAGGGCGGCGCGACGCAGGGACTGGGCTGGGCGCTGTCCGAAGAGTACGTGTTCAGCCCGGATGGCGTCGTGGAGAATGCCACGCTGCTGGACTACCGCCTGCCCACTGCGCTGGACGTGCCGTTCTTCGAGACGGTGGTGGTGGAGGCGCCGTCCGACGACCATCCCTACGGTGTGCGGGCCGTTGGGCAGGTGCCGATAGTGCCTCCGGCAGCGGCAGTTGGCAATGCGGTGTATGATGCAGTGGGAGTTCGAATGGAGGAGCTGCCGATGAGCCCGGAGCGAGTGTACAGGGCGATCGCGGCGGCATCGGGGTGAGGACCCCGAACATCTTTCATTTCAAGGAAGTCCTCGTCCGAGTGCTCGCCTTCGCGGCGAATCAGGCAACGTGCGGCGCGTCTCAAGGCGAGCAAGCCTCTCCGTCATCACCACTTGTTCTTGTGGGTGATCGCAAACTTTCTGCAACTGCGAGGTCGAAATGGAATTAGCACCAGCCGATCTGTTTGACCTGAGCGAATTCGAGCACCGGGAAGTGTTCGAGGAGTGCGAGTACGCGTGGGAAGCGCTGCACGCAGTGCGGGACTTTGCGCTGAGCAAGGCCGAGGACGGGGTGGCAGAGGACGCGGTCGTGGAGGAAGGCGCGCACGTGATCGGCCCGGTCTCGATAGGGTCCGGCACTGTCGTTGAGGCGGGCGCCTACGTGCGGGGTCCGGCGGTGATTGGCAGCGAGTGCGAGATACGCAGCGGCGCGTATGTCCGGGGCAACGCTCTGATCGGCGACGGCGTGGTAGTGGGCAATTCAACGGAGCTCAAGAATACGATCATGCTCAACGGCGCCGCCGCTCCACACTACAACTACTGCGGCGACTCAATCCTGGGAAATGACGCCAACCTGGGCGCCGGAACGAAGCTGTCGAACTACAAGATCGGCGCCGACAAGGAGATCCGGGTCGTGCAGCGCGGCGGTTCGATAAGCACCGGCCTGAGAAAGCTGGGAGCTGTCATAGGAGACGGATCGGCGACAGGGTGCAATTCCGTCCTCAATCCGGGGACCGTGCTGGGTCGCAGCGTGCTTGTGTACGCGAACGCCGTGGTGAGCGGCTGCGTTCCGGACAACACGATCGTCAAGCTGCGGCAGGACTGGCGGCACGTCCGGAACGTGTCTGGCCGATTCAGATAGGCAGGGCGTGGCCCTGCACCCACAAAGAGGCAGGGGCGCTTTGGCCCGTCGACAGGCTCAGGGCGAACGGATTCATTTTCAGACACCCTCTGAGATTAGGGCCTAGCGACGAACCTAAGGGTGGTCCTGCGGATGAGCCTAGTTTCTGTCCCTCAGGATGGCCTGTGCGGCGTTGTGGCCTGGGGCACCGGAAACCTCTCCGCCGGGGTGCGTGCCTGCGCAGCACAGATACAGGTTTCTGATCGGGGTCCTGTACGGGAACCGGCCTGCCAGGATCTGCTTCGGGATGAAGTTGCCATGGCGAATCTGGCCCTCGGTAATGCCGACGCGAGTCTCGATTTCCAGCGGCGTCTGCAGTGTCCACTCCAGGATGCTGTCCCTGAAGTTGGGCGCGTAGCTGTTGATCTTGTCAATGATCGTGTTCGCTACCTCATCGCGGATGTCGTTCCAAGAGCCGGCGTTCGGGTTCCTGGGCGCGTAAAGGACCCAGTCGGACATGACAACCGTTCCGCCGCCGGGGGTAAAGTTCGGGCCTATCATCGACGGCATCTGGATAGACATGATCGGGCAGGTCGGCGTTTTGCCGGCCTGGGAGTCGTCCCAGCTTTGGATGTGGTAGTCGACGCTGTCGCAGACGTGCATGTACGCCTGCTCATGGCGGTTGTAGCCGTCTCCGAGGTAGTGCGAGAAGTCGGGCGGCTCGCTGAGAGCGGCGAGGAACTTCATCGATCCGGCGGTCATCTTCCATGAGTCGACGCGGCGCATCATGTCTTCGCCGACGTCCTCCGGCTCGACAAGCGTCCTGTACGTGCGCTTGGGATCAGCGTTGGAGACGACGATCGAGCTACGGACCTCCTTGCCGTCCGAGAGCTGTACGCCGAGGGCTTCGCCGTTCTCGACGATGACCTTCTCGACGAGCGTGCCAGTGTGGATCTCAGCGCCGAAGTCCTTCGCAGATGCAGCGAGCAACTGCGTGACTGCGCCCATGCCGCCGCGCGGGACGCCCTTGTCCTCTTCGCGATTGGCCTTGCCGCACCGGAGGTATGCCATGCACAGCGCGCTGCCGGCCGCGCGTGGGTCCATTTCCACCTGGATCATGGCGAAGGCTTTGACGTGCTCATCCTCGAAGTAGTGGTCGAGCAGGTCGATGAGGCTCCACGTGAGTATCCTCTCCAAGACCTCCTCGTGGCGGGTGCCCCGAACCTCGTCCATCAGTTCCGAGATCGTGGGAGGATCGTCGAGGAATGTGGACTGGATAATGCTGCCTGCCTCATCCAGGAAGCGGTTCCACTCAAAGAAGGCCCTGGCGTCTTTGTCCGAGAACTTCGCGATCTCCTGGGCAACCCTCATCTCGGGCCCGCCGCCCCTGATGAACGTGCCGTCCGGGAAAGGGTGGACGCCGGGGTATGAGCCCTCCGGCACGGAGTTGAAGGTCTCCAGGCCGTGATGGCGGAGCTTGAGATCGTCGATCACCTTGCCCTGGAGCAGATGCAGGCCGTACGCGCACATCGGGCCGAAGAAGCCGGGATGGATTTCGTCGGTCGTGCAGGCGCCGCCTACCTTGTCCAGCCGCTCGAGGACCAGGACGGACATGCCTGATCTCGCGAGGTATCCGGCGGCCACGAGGCCGTTGTGGCCTGCGCCTATCACTATGGCATCGTACGTTGAGTTCTGTATCACGGAGCGGTCTCCTTCCATTTGTTGTCATCGGGCATTGTCTCACGACGAGGCGGGCAGTGCGGACTGCGGAGACTCAAGGCGGTACGGTGCAGCCGGCGACCGCGCTCTCTTCATGCGGCGCGCGTGCCCTCGATTCTAGGCGGCAGCGCGGCGGGAAGCGGCCGGACGTAGTCCACCCCGAAGCCGCAGCATGCGCCGACCACCTGGACTCCCATGTCCACCCACTTCAGCGCTTCCTTAGTGAAGTCCTCAACCGACTCCTCGTTTGGGGAACGGCGGTCCTGCCAAGCGGCGGTGTAGTCGTGCCTGCCGGCGTCCGGGTAAACGCCGAGGGGGCCTGACCACTCCCTGGAAAGAACTTCCAGGCCTGCGACTGTGTCCCGGAACCGGGAGTGGAAAATGGCCATCACGTCCGGCTCGAGGGGCGCGACCTGTTGAATGGCGTCGGCAAGCGACAGGCTGAAGTCGATCTCACGTATCTCAATGTTCAGCGGCGACGGCCGCCTCGTGAAGGGATATCTCGCAGTCACGTCGCCCGTGACGGGATCGATGAACGAGGTGAATGCCACCCACACGGGCAGACCGGTGTTCCTAGCCGCCTCGGTGAGGATGATCCTGACCTCGTTGTCCGCGCCCATGAGCTCGATGAGGAAGAAGTCGACTCCCGCCTCGGCCATGACGTCAGCCTTTTCCTTGGCGTACGCGCGGAACTCAGCGGCGGTGTAGCGTGCCGTGGATGAGCCGCTGTTCACGACGCCTGACCAGGGGTCGTGGGTGATGGTGTGGCCCGCCATCGAGGCGGCGATGTACACGGGGCGGTCCTCCGATGCGGCGCGGTCCCGGGCCTGCTGGGCAAGCCTGACGGCGCGAATGTTGATCTCGTTGACCTTGTCTCCGTATCCGGCGCCCTCCAGGCGGGGGCGAACGGTGGAGAAGGTGTTGGTCGTGATGATCTCAGCGCCGGCCCTGATGTAACGCTCGTGCATGAGCTCGACGGTGTCCGGGTGGGTGTAGTTGGCCGGCGCACACCACGCCACTGGGTGCATGGGCACGCCCATGTCCTGAAGCTGCGTGCCCACTGCGCCATCGAGGATGACGACATCGCCGTTGTCCAGTCGCGACTTCAGTTGCCTGTACGTGCCCATCTCTCTCGCCTCCGCGCGATCAGTGGGCCGGCGGAGCGCCGGCGAATTCCATGAGAGTGAAGTTGGCGTCGTGCGGATCGTGAAGCGCTGTGAATTTGCCTATGCCCGGGACCTGCATGATTGGCATGTAAGCATTGGCGCCCATGGACTTTGCCTTTTCGAGAGATGCGTCCAGGCTATCTGTGCCGATGTATATGGACCAGTTTGGCGGGACTTCGCCCCACTCCGGCTGGACAGCCAGCATGCCGCATGCGGGCCTGTCCTCAATGCTGAACATGGTGTAGTCGGCGCCTGTGGGGGACTTGTTCACGTTCGGCGACCAGCCGAACAGGCCGGAGTAGAACTCGGTGGCCGCAGCAGTGTCGTTCGTCCAGAGCTCCGCCCAGCACAGGGCGCCGGGCTCCGAAAATACGTTTGCGCCGATGTGGTCCCTGGGCTGCCAGACTGCGAACTCGGCTCCGGTGGGATCGCTGATGACAGCCATGCGTCCGGCGGTGAACACGTCCATCGGCTCGGCAACGACCGACCCGCCCAGATTTCCGGCCTTGGCAACGGTCTCGTCCACGTTCTCCACGGTAAAGTAGGCTCGCCACGAGGCGCGGCCCCCGTCCGCGTCTTCGCTGCCTCCGGGCGGCCCGGACATAGCGAAACAGGGCTTCCCGTTCTTCTTCAGCATCGTGTACACGACGCCGGGCGCGACCTGGGCGTCCTCGTGTTCGAGGCCCAGCAAGCTTGTGTAAAAGCTCCGGGATGCACTCAGGTCAGGCGTTGTCAGATCTGCCCAGCTCAGCATGCCAGGCTCGTGCTTCGTTATCTCCATACGGGCTTACTCCTCCTTCTCGGTCCAACCGGTTGTGCGGCATTATACGTCGGAGCCTTGCTGCTTGCGGATTGTGGGCGTCGACTGCGGCATCGCCACGATTGAGACCCGATATCTGACTAGGGGAGAGTCTGTTAACATCCCGGACGATCCGACAGTGCCAGTACTAAGGTCTCTAATGAATCGCGGAGGTCGAGAATGGCGATGCTGATGCGGTTGGCTGCGGTCTACTTGCTCCTGGCAGGGACAGCCGTTGCGGTGCACTTTGTAGTAAACCAGCTGTACGACCCGCTGCTGGAAGGCGATTCGCTGACTGTGTGGCGGTTCCTGGACCCGATGATGGTTGCGGGTCTGGCGATTGTCATGCTGGTGGGGTTCGTCAAGAAGGGAAGGCTGGACCCTGACGGCCCAGTGAGCCGGGCGTACCTGGAGGCGAACGTAATCTTCTACTTTGCGGCGGCCTTGATGCTGGCGCTGCTGTGGAACTGGTTCGGCGTCGAGTTCTCGGACCCCCTTAACTCCGAGCCTCTCGTGTGGGTGTTCATCGACTCCACACTGCCTCTGCTCTTTGTCTCCACGGGGGTGCGGCTGCTCCGGAAGGCATCGGAATAGCCGGCGGATGCACAGCGAAGGGCTTCAGGAGCATATCAGAGAGTGTAATACTCAAACTGTGAAGCCAAGGTAGTCGTGCAGGCCCGCTTCTGCCCGAATTGCGGGAACTCGATTGAAGAGACACTGGAGCGTCCAACTGCGACGCATCCCGGCGGTGCTGAAGGGCCCAAGTTCGGGCCAGCGGAAGAGATCCCGAACTGTCTTGTGCAGGCGATTCTGGTCACGGCCTTCTGCTGTCTGCCCTTCGGCATCGTGTCCATCGTCTTCGCGGCCCAGGTGAACGGGAAAGTTGCCGCGGGCGATGTTCGCGGCGCCCGGGGCGCCTAGGAGTAGGCGAAGATGTGGGCGTGGGCGGCGTTTGGCTGCGGTCTGATTCCGGTTGCGTTTGTCTCGTTCGGAATCTGCGGGGCTGTGATCCAGTGGCGCCGGCGGAGCTACGGGTCTCGGACGTCTGGAGGGGCGGGCTGGTTCCTCTCGCGCTTTCGGGCGTTGGAGTCATATGCGCGTTCGATCCTGCGGAGCTCAACTTCTATCCCAGGTGTCCATTCCTGAGCCTGACCGGCTGCTTTTGCCCCGGCTGCCGATGGCTCCGCTCCCTGCATCGATTGCTTCGGGGCAACCTGAGTGGGGCGATCGGATACAACGTGCTGACGGTCGCATCGCTGCCGTTCGTTGCGTACTCCATGAGCAGATGGTCTTTGAGAGAGTTGTGACTTCGAGTGCCGCGTCCCATCTTTGTCGACCACCGGCTGATCCGGGGACTGCTTGGGGCGGTGCCGCTGTTCTGGACGCTTAGGAACGTGCCTTTAGAGCCACTGACGGTCCTGGCGCCCTAGCGCACGCATCCCGTCAGCTATCGACCGGCGGGTAGCGAGGCGCGCCCCACGGCTCGCTGGGGTTGTCCAGCATCAACTCAACGAATAGCGGGACGAGGAAGGCCATGATCCGTGCGCCGTCGCCGACCTGTGCTCGATTTACCGAGCCGTTCCATGTCGCGCCTCCGTGCATGAGCTGGTTGCGCAGCACGTAGAGGCGGTCGAAAAGGATAGCCAGCACGTCCGATGTGACCTGGCCAGCGACCGCCATTCGCGCCTTCATCCTGTCTCGCTCGAAGTCTTCCCTCCAGCGGGGGAATCGACCTCTTCTGTTCAGATGATTCCAAAACGGTTGGAAGACGTATTGGTTCTCGAGCAAACCCTCGATGGATGCTGAGAAGCGTTGCCACACCGCATTGTGGATTGCGTTCTGCGAGTCCAATCCGGTGACGCTGTGAAAGTACTCGGCGAACAGCTCTCTCTCGGTGGGCTCCAGTGGATCATTGGGGGTGTACTGCCGCTGGTACGCGGCGTTGAAAGCGATCCAGTTGAAGATGAACGCGGCGTCGTGATCGCCGGTCGACATCTCCTTTTCCGCCCTGCTGAGCCAACTCAACGAGCGACGCAGGCGCAGGCCGAGGCCGTCCGAGAGTCTTCGCTCGGACTCGATGCGCTTGGCTTCCAGGGCTTCGGAGGTCGGGTGGCCTGTGTGGGATATGGCGTCCGGTGCGTCTGTCATTATGCTCTGAGGGGCTGAGAAATTGCGGCTATTTCAAAGTTGGATTTTGAATTAGCCGAGTTCTTGGCTGCGTGGCAGTGACATTTCTCATGGTTCGAGTCCAGGTGCAGCCTACTCCTTTGGGGCTGGGCCGAGGACTTTGAACATGCGGTCCGGGGTGCGTTCGGAGACGGGGAGGACCTCTACTACGACGCGGGAGAGGCCTACGACTTCGCCGTCTGAGTCGAAGCTGTAGTTGTCTCCGATTGCGCCGCTCCATGTGATCTCGTACATGCAGTCGCGGAAGCCGTCCGCGTCCTGGTCGTCGTTGGTCATGCTTAGGCACTCGGCCGCGATGTAGACGTCGTCGTAGGCGGAGCCGAGGTGCCAGGGCAGGGTGACGTACTCGTAGCGTTCCCTGAAGTTGGCGAGAACCTCCTGTGCCTTCTCGTTGTCCGGGTCCAGGTCGGCTGTAATGGCCTTCATGCCGGTGGCGGCCTCTCCCGCGATCTCCAGGGCGGTTGTGCCCACCGATACGGTCTCGGCGTAGATCGGGCCTTCGTAGCCGATCTCGCGGGCCTGCTTGATGATCGTGCCGGCGGCGAACTCGGACTGCGGCGCGACGTGTATCGCTTCCGGACGGGCGGCTATCATCTTGGTGAGCTGCGACCTGAAGTCGGTGGTCTCAGGCGCGTACCGTTCTTCGGCCACGATGGCGCCGCCGCGCTTTCTGAACTGCTCAGCGGTGGTGCGCCTTACGCCCTCAGCGTAGTCGGTGCCCTCGGTGATGGTGGCGAGCCTTCGAACGCCGTCGGCCCACAGGATATTGCCGGTGTCGATGCCGACCTGTATGTCGCTGATCTGCGTACGGAATATGTAGTCGCCCGCCTTGGCGATGTCCGGGTTGCTCGCGAGGCCTGAGAACAGGATGACGCCGGCCTCCTCCGCGAGCGGGGCTGCGCCGAGCATAGCGCCGCTGCAGGATGTCCCCAGGATGATCTTGATTTCGTCAACGTCGGTGATCTTGTGGAAGGCAGAGATGGCGTCCGCCGCGGTGCATCGCGAGTCCTCGACGACCAGTTCCAACGGACGGCCGTTGACGCCGCCCGCAGCGTTGATCTCGTCGACCGCCATCTGCTTGGCCTGGACCGCGACCGTGCCGTACGTCTCGCCCGCGCCGGTCAGCGACTCCATGACGCCGATCCTGAAGGGCTCGTCGCCCTGCTCGCTGCCGCACGCGATTATGGCAATGGCGGCAATTGTTGCCAGCGCCAAGGCATAAGTCCGCCAGTCCTGAAGCACCCGCATTGTGTTTATCTCCCTTGTCCTTTCAGTACGTTGCGCCAATTCGACAGGCTCATCAGTGCTCGATAAGCGGCGCTTTACTTTCCAGAGTCTTATTCAGTCAGTTCTGATTCGCCTGTGATGCCGACCTGTACTATGCGCGGCTGGTCGACGCCGGCGACGCCCACGTACTTGAAGAGCTCGCCGTCGGCCTCGCGGGGCTGGACGCCCTGAACCACGACCGACTCTTCGCCGGTCAGCAGGGCGGCGAAGGGAGCGGCCTGAGTGCCGGCTTCGGGATCGTACGGGAACGCGAACTCCACTCCCGGCACGTTCGTGAACTCGATGCTTCCGTTGGCGTCACTTATCCAGAACTCGCTGATGATGGACTCCTCGGCGACCTTGGTCAGAACGCTGGTAATGTCTTCAGTCGACATCCCCGCCTTGAGAGCGGCGTCGATGTAATGGGCTGTCAGCATCGCCTGCGCGACCATGTGCTCGGAGATCAACTCGTCCGACTCCGTGTCAATTGTGGTCGTCGAAGATACCGTGACGCACGCGAGAGCTAGTATCAAGACAGTTAGAACGGCAGCGGGCAGCAGGACTTTGGGCATCTGGCCTATTCTCCCTTCGGGGTGTGCGGGACTATTCTAAACGCGGCATCCAGATCCGTGCCCCGTTACTCCGGCGAAACTGCGGCGGATGTTTCGGAGCCGATGGTGGAGCCGGCCGTGGAGTTGACTCTGTCGAAAAGCGACAGCACCGACTCGTGCGGCCTGGGAGTGGCAAGAGTAACGACGATCGCAACGGCGGCCGCGATGGTGAAGCCGGGGGTTGCGGGCTCAATGTCCCACATGCCGGCCGGCCCTCCGCTCAGGAGATACCAGATGGTTGCCGCGACAGTGCCGGCAACCACGGATGAGGCTGCTCCCCAGAGGTTGAACCGGCGCCAGTACAGCGCGAGTATCATCGTTGGCCCGAACGCTGCTCCCATGCCGCCCCAGGCGTAGCTGACAAGGTCGAATATGGACTCGGGGAACTGTAATGAGATGGCTGCCGCGATGAAGCCTACGAGAACCAGCAGGGTCCTGCCCAGCCAGACCCTGCCGTTGGCGGTCATGCTGAGCGCGCGCTTCCTTAGTACCGGCATATCGTCCGTTGCGACGGCCGAGGCCAGAAGCAGCTGCGAGTCGGCGGTGCTCATGACGGCGGCGACGACAGCGGTGAGCAGCAGCCCGGTGACGATTGGATGGAAGTAGACCTCGGATACGACCAGGTAGATGCGCTCCGGGTCGGCGACCTCCATGGCCACGTCAGGGTGCGATAGTGTGGTGTGCGCCACCAGGCCCACCGCCAGAGCCAGGCCGTAGACAGACACCAGCCAGACCGTTGAAATGTTGCGGCTCGTGTTGATCCTGTCTTCCCGCTCGACGGCCATGAACCGCTGAAGGATCCGCTGGGCGCCGAAGGCTCCGAACGCCCATCCCAGCGCCGAGAGGGCGAGGACGTAGGACACGGCGCCACCGTCCCTGTCCGTGAACGGGCTCAAGAAGCCCGGATGCTCGTCCCCAATCTCGGAGAGCGGGTCGTCTCCTGAGACGGCGATCGAGGACGCAATGATCAGAAGGCTTACGAGCATCATGAGCGCCTGAAACACGTCCGTCCTGGACACGGCAAGGAAGCCGCCGATCAGGGTGTAGGTGGCCACTGCCGCGAAGGTGATCATCACGCCGGTGTTGGCCTCTATGCCGAAGAACTCCTCGAGCAGCTTCGAGCCTCCGACCAAGCCTGAGTTGACGTAGAAGACCACGAAGAAGACCGTTACCGTCGCTGTCAATGCCCTGAGCATCCCGGTCCGATCGCCAAAGCGGACTTCGAAGAATTCAGGGATGGTGAGAACGTCGTTCGCCGCGATGGTGAACCTGCGCAGCCTCCTTGCGAGGAGGGTCCAGCTCAGCCAGACGCCAATGGCGGCGCATATCGGGACCCACATCTCGACGGCGCCGTTGGTGAACATTAGCGCCGGGAGCGCGAGCATCGTCCATGCGCTGGTGGTCGAGGATCCGGCGCTTAGGGCCGCGGTGAAGCTGCCCAGCGTCCGGCCGCCCAGCACGTACTCGGACATGTTGCGCATCCGGCTCGCCCCCGCAAGCGCGATGGCAATGAGGGCAGCGAAATAGGCGCTGAAGACGAACACCAGCCACCAGTCGATCATGGCCTGCAAGTGTCTAGAGTGATCCACGGGCGCGCAAGAGGCCGCGCGATCTCCTGAGAGCGACTGCGCAATGCAGCCGGCCGACACTCGGGCCCGCCTGGCGGCGTGGGCTTGGCCGGAGGCCTCTTGAACGGACGGCGGCGGCGTGTCAGTCGCGGGTGGCCGCGCTGGGCCCTATTCTCGGAAGCTGGCCGGAGCTAACGTGTGCTCTGTCTCTGCGGGAGGCAGGCGCTAGTTGCTGGACTTTCTCTGGACGCGCCGGAAGGGGTAGACCCAGTCGGCCATCGAGCGGGGGTTGCGGGACTGCACCCACAGCTTGCCCCGTCCCGAGAACTCCATGATGATCTGGTCGGAGAACAGGAACGAGCGGATCGTGCCGGCGCGCGTCAGCCTGTAGTCGAGCGATGGCTCCCATGCGACCGCGTGCCCGTTGTCGATGACGTAGGAGCCGCTGACGTCGATCTCCTGGATGTCTCCGTATGCGTTGAAGAACACGGTGCCCACGCCGGAGAGCCTCAGAATGAAAAGGCCCTCGTTGAATAGCCCGCGCAGGCCCTGGAAGTCCGAGCTGGTCTCGATGCCTTCCGTGGAGGCCAGATACGCTCCGCGTTCGAGGTAGAGCTCGCCGCCGGACATCTCGTAAGCGCAGATGTCGCCGGGCTGTCCCGGTCCGAGGCCGATCGTGGCGGGCCCGCCGCGCGCCGAGTACGTGTTCTGGAAGAAGCTCTCTTTCGTCAGCGCGGCCCGGCTCAGACCTGAAAGGATGCCGCCGCGCGCCGATGTCTCGACGTCCATGTTGCTGTCCAT
Source organism: Dehalococcoidia bacterium (assembly GCA_965116985.1). Classification (GTDB taxonomy): domain Bacteria; phylum Chloroflexota; class Dehalococcoidia; order Lucifugimonadales. The sequence continues at coordinate 3,093,513 of OZ220745.1, forward strand.
CCAGGTCATGGCGCCCGATTCGGCGACGATCTGCTCGCCGGGATTGAGCGTAACCTCGAGGATGCTGTAGCTGGGCTGTGATTCAATCTCGTAATGCACTACGAGCTCCGTGGCGGCAGCAGCGGTCCGACGTTTCTGCCGAACTCGTCAGGGTTGTGGCTCTGCAGGTACAGGCGTCCGTGGCCGTAGAACTTCAGGGTCAGGCCTTCCGAGGTCAGGAAGGACTGTATCCAGCTCCCGCCGGCCTTGTCTATGGAGTACGTCAGCGACTCTTCGAAGGCGACTACGTGGCCGGTGTCGACGGTGAGGTGGCCCTCGACGTCCACCTCCGTCAGCTTGCCGAACGCGTTGACGACGAGAGGTCCTGCGCCCTCCACCGACAGGAACGACAGCGACTCGCCGGAGAAGACTCCGCGCAGTCCCTGGAACTGCGTGTCGATTTCCAGGTCCGGGGACGATCCGAGGTAGCTGCCGCCGGCGCAGACCCACCTGTTCCGGCCGTCGCAGTTGACGACCGCGACTTCGCCCTGGAGCCTGGGCGCGAGGCCGACCTCGCCGCCCCGTCCGCCGCCCGCCGTGTACTTTGAGAGGAAGAAGCTCTCGCCAGCGAACATCCGCCTGACTCCGGACAGCAGACCGCCCGAGCCGCGGCTTCTGGTGGTGACGTCAATATCGATGTTGCTGGATACCCTGAACATCGCGCCGGCCTCGGAGACGAACTGCTCTCCCGAGTTGAGCGTCACGAGCGCCCAGCCGAAGGCCCCGCTCTCCACTGCTTCAACGTGCATCAGCCCGCCTACGCCACGAAGGGTGTCAGCCAGGAGGCTATTCCGCTCATCGTCCTGGTCTGGAGATAGAGCTTGCCCCTGCCGGAAAACTCCATTACCAGCCCTTCGCCGGACAGCATGGTGCTCTTGAGGCCGCCCATCCCGCGAATCGAGTAGTTGAGGCCGGGCTCCCAAGCCACGACGTGCCCGGTGTCGACCACAAATGAGCCGTCTATCTCCTTCTCCACAATGCTTCCGAACGAGTTGAAGAAAAGTTCGCCGGTGCCGCTGCACTCCATGAAGAACAGGCCCTCGCCGGAGAACATGGACTTCAGCCCGCCGAACTTCGTGCTCAACTCGATTCCCGGAGTGCAGGCGAAGAAGGACCCGCCTGTGAGCGTGATGGTGTCTCCGACCATCGTGCGCTGCATCACGGTGCCGGGGCGGGCCGGAGAGAACGCGACCTCGCCTTCGCGGTCGCTGGAGTACTCGCCGACGAAGAGGGACTCGCCGCCGGTGACTTTGCGGACGAGCGCGCGCAGGAACCCGCCCATCAGGCGGGCCTTCACGCTCATGCCGATGTCCATCCAGCACATCGATCCGCCCTCGGCGAGGAAGGTCTCTCCCGGGCTCAGGTGGACTCGGAGCTGTCCGTAGTCTGGGTTGCCATCGATTTGGAGTTGCATACTTGTTCCGGGCCACTTCATTCTAGGCATGCGCGACTATGAGGGTCAACCGACGCGGGCTGATCTGACTGTTTGCGATCTATGAGACGCAGGCTCGAGACGCTTGCCTCTTTGACTGGCTCAGGACACGGTCAGGACTGGCCCAAAGCAGGGGCCAGCGAGCGGAAGGGTGCGCTTCGCTGGAAGGGGCTGGCAGGCGGAGCGCCCCGCCCCGCTGGATTCCCGCTCGCCCCACGGTTCCCGGCAGGGGCTGGGCAGGTCCTTCGCTGTAACGGCGGTTAGACCTGGCTGCTCGGAGGCAGGCCACCAGCTTCTTGGAACCCCACGTCGGGTTGGCTCGCTTGGCCTCGATCAATCACCTGGATACCTCCGGACTGGTCGCGTTCGGATGCGTATGAGGCGCGCTGCTGCGGTCCCCAAGACCCTCGAACCCAAACTCCCTGTACCGGTTGATACGCTTGTGCCCCGTCCTTCGACTGATCCCGAACAGACGGCACAGCCCGGACACCGATTCCTCTCCCGTTCAACCACATCTCTATGAACACCCTCTGCTCACAGGCGGCGCTGGACTCCTTCCACGGCATCACAATACTCCTCATAAGGTCTCCTCTTATGGTGGAACAATGTGTTACCCATGTGCCCGGTCTATGTGTTACCAAGGTACCCGGTCTGTACACTTGGACGTCGTAGCTGAGAGGGAGAGGGCGGTGCTCGCGCTCAGGCTGCGGAGGCTGTTCTCCGTTTTTTGTGTTGCATTATGTTGCATTTTGATGCATCTCCTAGCTGGTGATGATTGGGTGGCAGAACGTGACCGCAACGTCTGTGCAACCTGCATGCATCACTTTCACGGCAGGAATGCAACACGAATGCAACACTGGGGCTAGGGCGCCCGCGTGCAGCGGAGGATGTTGCCGTCTTGGCAGATCATTTGTATGCATAGAAATAGATTAGTACAGGTGTACGTCCTTGTCAATGGGTCGCATGATGTCGGCCGATGTTGCCGGGTGAGGGCAGTGGAGACAGACGGGCCTTTGCGATCGTCGTTGTTCATGGCGGCGTGTTGCCGTCGAGTGGTATAGTCCCCGCCGAGGAATTCCGGGGAGTACGTCGCGGCCAAGGCGTCTGGGGGAGGCGGCGACTCGCGGGCACACTCACTTACTCTCCACAACCGGACCACGCGAAAGGCGCATTATGAGCCGGAGACATCACCAAGCCGCAGCCGAGACCATGCCAGCCTTGAACAGGCTGGTCCGCAGGTTGGGATGGGGACTCCGCCGCTCGACGGCCGCGATAGCCGCGGCGCTGGCTCTTGGCGCATTGTTCGGCTTGGGGATCGGCCCGGCCGTGGCCCTGGCGGACGACCGGGACGCGACAGCCGAGTCTGACAGGGCGGCCCTTCTCGCCTTCCACGAAGCGACAGACGGTGTGAACTGGAGACGAAAGTGGGACTTGGAGGCCCCGGTTGACGACTGGTTTGGGGTAAGAGTAGGAGATGACGGCCTCGTCGAGGGACTGGTGCTGACATCCAACGGGCTGAAAGGCGAGCTGCCGCCCGAGCTAGGCGACCTGACCAGCCTTCGAATAATCCACCTAGACAGCAACGAGCTTACGGGCCCCCTGCCGGCTGAGCTGGGTGGACTGGCCCACCTGGAGGAGCTTCACATCAGCAGGAACATGCTGACCGGCGTCATCCCGCCTGAGCTGGGCAGCCTTACGGCGCTGGAGCAGCTTCGGCTGGACGGCAACGAGCTCGAAGGCGAAGTGCCGGCGGAGTTGGGGAACCTCTCGGCGCTTCAGCAGTTCTACCTGCATGACAACGGGCTGGAAGGGGAGTTGCCGGAGCAGCTGGGAAGCTTGACCGAGCTGCGGCGGCTGCGGCTCAGCGACAACGAGCTGGCCGGACAGATGCCATCGTGGTTGGGAGGCCTCGTCAACCTAGAGTGGCTCTACCTTAACGAAAATGAGCTTGCAGGGCCCGTCCCGGACCTGACCGCACTGACCTCGCTGGAGAGGCTGGTCATCGGCCAAAACCCGATAGGCGGCGAGATACCTGGATGGTTGGGCAGCCTGCAGAGCCTGAAGTGGCTATATCTCAACGAGGTTGAGCTGAGCGGCGAGATTCCGGAAGAACTCGGAAAGTTGGCCGGTCTGCAGAGGCTGGTGTTGGGGGGCAACGGTCTGGGCGGTCCTATTCCGGCCTGGGTCGGGGACCTCACGGAGCTGCAGTGGCTCTACCTGCACGAGAACAACCATACGGGCGAGATTCCCGACGAGCTGGCGTCCCTCATCAAGCTGGAGAGGCTGGGCCTGTATGACAACGGCCTTACGGGCGAGATTCCCGCGTGGCTCGGCGGCTTGAGAGAGTTGAGCTGGGTCTTTCTGGACGACAACAGTCTCTCGGGAGAGATTCCGGGCGCACTAAGATCGCTCTCGCGGCTGGAGCGTCTCGATCTTGGGGGCAACCGGCTGACGGGCGCTGTTCCGACCTGGCTCGGCAGCTTACGAAACCTCTCAGACCTGCACCTGGACTACAACGAACTCACGGGTGAGATTCCCGGGCAGCTTGGCAACCTGCGCAACATGCTGCATGTGCACCTGGACCACAACGAACTGACCGGCGGGATCCCGTCCGAGCTCAGGAACCTCCGGCGCATCCTGGGAATGGACTTCAGTGACAATCAGCTGACCGGCGAGATCCCGTCCTGGATAGGCGGCTATCCGTTCATGCTGAGGCTGGACGTCGGCAACAACGAACTGACCGGACCAGTCCCGGACGAGCTGGGCAACCTGGCGAGGCTGGCGTACTTGCGTTTGAACAACAACGAATTGAGCGGTTCGCTACCTTCCTCGCTTGGCGATCTCGAAAGCCTTATGGACCTCCATCTCGAGGGCAACGGTTTCACTGGAGTAGTCCCGGACGAGCTGGCGAATCTGACCAGCCTTCGGTACATCTATCTTCATGACAACGACCTGTCGGGGCAGGTGCCGGCATGGCTCGGCGATCTTACCGGCCTGATGGACCTTTTCCTGGGCGGCAACAGGTTCACGGGGCCGATTCCGGCTGAGCTTGGGCAGCTAACTGAGCTTCAGCAGCTTCTCATGAACGGCAACGAGCTGACCGGCGAGATACCGTCAGAACTCAGCAATCTCACGAAGCTGCAGGAACTGGACCTGTCCGACAATGGACTCACCGGCACTGTTCCAGCATGGGTCAGCGGTCTCCCGGAGCTGGGGAGGCTCTACCTGCGGAACAACTACCTGAGCGGTAGTTTGCCGACTCACCTGGCTATGGCGCCAGTGCTCGAGGAACTTGACCTCAGCGAGAACTTCTGGACCGGCGAGATCCCTTCCGGACTGACCGGCTTTCCGAAGCTGACCTCGCTGGACCTGAGCGACAGCCTGCTCAGCGGCGAGATTCCGCCGGAGCTTGGGTCGTTGGAACTCGACTCGGTCTACCTGGGCGGCTCGAACTACTTCTGGGGCTGCATACCTCACGGTCTGAGCGACGTTGCAAGCAGCGACCTCGACGAGCTTGGGCTGGCGTACTGCGCTGCTGCGCCGTCGCTGCCGGTCGTGGGCGGGCCTGCGGCTCCGGCGTGGCTGCTCATGGGCGTCGGTCTCGGTGGGGCGCTGTTGGCTGCTGCGGGCGCGGCCACGCTGCTGCGTGGGCGGGGTAGGGGGCTGAGCGGGAAGGCAGTGCGGGGCGCTGTTCGTTAGCAGTTCGCGATTTGTGAGACGCGGGCTGTCCCCCGTCCCCCCTTCACCCTCACTCTAGCTCTCTCCCATCAAAGGGAGAGAGGACATGTTGTTCTACGTTCGATGATGCTTGTGGCGAGTTGAAGCTGCAGAGCATGATTTGTCTTCCCCTGTATGCTCGGGGCTGGGTGGGGCCGCTGGGGATGGCTGGCGGAGTGCCCCGCCCCACTGGATTCCCGCTTGCCCCCCGGTTCCTGCTGTCGCAGGAATGCGGGAATCACGGGATAGGGGACGGAGACTGGAGCCACGGCGGGGTGAGTTGAATGGCCCGGCCGTAACGTTAGCTGGTGTTTCCGGCGATGGATTGACCTAACTGGGCGGTGACTGTGGGGAGGCAGTTGGCGGCCGAGGACATGGGCGCGAGGAGGACGGCAGTTGTCCGCCCGTCCTCCCTTCACCCTCACTCTAGCTCTTTCCCATCAAAGGGAGAGAGGACATGTTGTTCTCCGTTCGATGATTTCGGCAACGAGTTGAGGTTGCAGGGCTATGAGACGCAAGCTGCCCGCCCGTCTCCCCTTAACCCTCACTCTAGCTCTCTCCTTTCAAAGGGAGACAGGACATGTTGTTCTCGATTCGATGATTTCGGCAATGAGTCGAGGTTGTTGAGCTATGAGACGCGAGGTGACCGCCCGTCCCCCCTTCACTCTCACTGTGCAACCGGGCACATGGGTAACACCTAAACCGGGCACCTTGGTAACACTTTGGTCGCGGTACTAAGCACATGACTGGTGTGGTCGTCCAACAGCCCAATGCTCAGTGGTCCGTACATGAGCGTCCAGTACCTGGAGTTCTTCTGCACCAGGCCCACCGGTTCGCCTCTGAGCGCTTCGCTGAGGTATACCAACTCTCCCCTCCACTTGATCTGTCCGTTCGTCCTCACCCTGCGTACGGTCACTGCGCTTCCATACTCTGGAGATTCCACTCGCTTGGGGTACTCCCGCACAGACGGCCGGTACACTCGAGATGGAGGCTGCTGTCCCAGCGCCTCGTGCGGACGACGCTCGTTGTAGCTGTCCCTGAAGGCGTCGAACGCTCTCTGCTGGCTCCTGCGACTCGCCCTGGGTGGGGCTGCCGTCTCCTCCTTGAGTGTCCTGTGAAGACGCTCCAGCCTCCCGTTCTGCTCCGGATGCCCCGGCTCGATGCGCTCCGGGGTGATCCCCAGCTTGATCCACCAGATCGACAGTGTGGTCAGGCCTCCCAGTCCAACGCTTCCAAACGGCGGCCCGTTGTCCGTGCGTATCGCCCGCGGCAGTCCGTACTCTCTGAACGCTCTGTCCATCACCCCGTGAACCTGCGCCGTCCTGGGCTGAGCCAGACCCCTGCATGCCAGAAGGTAGCGAGAGGACGCATCCTGCACGGTCAGCGGGTCCACTCGCTTGCCGTCCTTAGTTCTAATCCAACCCTTGAAGTCAACGCTCCACACGTCATTGGGATGGACCGCCTCGGTGAACGGCTCACTCCACGCAGAGGCCTTTCTGCGGCGACGCCTCCGCTTGACCAGCCCCGCACGGTCCAGTATCCCTCCTGCCGTACTGGGCGCCGGCCAGACCACCTCGGGCTCCTCAGCTCGCAACCAGGCCACCAGCTTCTTGGGACCCCATGTCGGGTTGGCTCGCTTGGCCTCGATCAATCGCCTGGATACCTCCGGACTGGTCGCGTTCGGATGCGTATGAGGCGCGCTGCTGCGGTCCCCAAGACCCTCGAACCCACACTCCCTGTACCGGTTGATACGCTTGTGCCCCGTCCTTCGACTGATCCCGAACAGACGGCACAGCCCGGACACCGATTCCTCTCCCGTCAACCACATCTCTATGAACACCCTCTGCTCACAGGCGGCGCTGGACTCCTTCCACGGCATCACAATACTCCTCATAAGGTCTCCCTCTTATGGTGGAACAATGTGTTACCCATGTGCCCGGTCTATGTGTTACCAAGGTACCCGGTCTGTACCCACCTCAGCCCTCTCCCATCAAAGGGAGAGAGGACATGTTGTTCTTCAATTCATGATGCTTGTGGTGAACTGAAGTTGCAGAGCATGCATTGCCTTCCCCGGTATGCTCGGGGCTGGGTGGGGCCGCTGGGGATGGCTGGCGGAGTGCCCCGCCCCACTGGATTCCCGCTTGCCCCCAGGTTCCTGCTGTCGCAGTAATACGGGAATGACGGGGGAGGGGACGGAGACTGGAGCCACGGGGGGGCTTTGAGTGGCGCGGCCGATACGTCAGCTGGAGTTTCCGGCGATGGATTGAGCTAACTGGGCGGTGACTGTGGGGAAGCATTCGGCGGCCGAGAACATGGGCGCGGGGAGAACAGTAGCTGTCCTCCCGTCCCCCCTTCACCCTCACTCTAGCTCTTTCCCATCAAAGGGAGAGAGGACATGTTGTTCTTCAATTCATGATGCTTGTGGTGAACTGAAGTTGCAGAGGTACAGGACGCAAGCTGTCCTCCCGTCCCCCCTTCACCCTCACTCTAGCTCTCTCCCATCGAAGGGAGAGAGGACATGTTGTTCTTCAATTCATGATGCTTGTGGTGAACTGATGTTGCAGAGCATGCTTTGCCTTCCCCGGTATGCTCGGGGCTGTGTCGCCGCTGGGGATGGCTGGCGGAGTGCCCCGCCCCACTGGATCCCCGCTTGCCCCCCGGTTCCTGCTGTCGCAGGAATACGGGAATGACGGGGGAGGGGACGGAGACTGGAGCCACGACGGGGTGCGATGAGTGGCGCGGCCGATACGTTAGCTGGAGTTGCCGGCGATGGATTGAGCTAACTGGGCGGTGACTGTGGGGAAGCATTCGGCGGCCGAGAACATGGGCGCGAGGAGAACGGTAGCTGCCCGCCCGTCACGTCTTCACCCTCACTCTAACTCTCTCCCATCACAGGGAGAGAGGACTTGTTGTTCTCCGTTCGATGGTGTCGGTAATCAGTTGAGGTTGCAGGGCGCTGGTGCTTACTTGTGAAAGCTCAGGCTTGGGAGGGGAGTTACTGCTCGCGCAGCATTGTTGGGTTGGCTCGAGCTTGCGCTGATGCGGAGTGCGGGCTGAAGGCGTGTGGTTGCGGTGGGCTTTGTTACGCTCTAAGGTGTGAGGGAGACTGACAACTCCGGCCGATCGGTATACCGAGCCTCTCGAGCGCCGCCTGTAGCCCTGCGCTGGCCTAGTGCGGCTCGGCGAATCAACTCCGGGCCAGAACACCGGGTGAGACTGTCCCGATGGGAGGAGAAGGAGCGGAGACTCCTACCCTGCGCAGATTTACCGTCGGCATACCATTGTCGGCCGGAGATGTCAGTTTCCCTCGTTCGTTAATTCATGCGTTATCTGCTCAGCCGGGGCACGCGCTTGGCCGCTACGGCCAGGCTGAAGATGCCGGTGGCCACAAGCGTCATGACGGGGCCGGACGGTAGGTTCAGGTGGTAGGACAGATACAGGCCCGAGAGCGCCGATAGTGCGCCTATCATCGCCCCGACGATCATCATAGACACGAAGCGTCTTACGAGCAGATAGGCCGTGGCCGCGGGCGTTATCAGCATCGCCATCACGAGCACTATGCCCACGGCGACGATGCCCACCACGATTACCAACGACAGCAGCATCAGCAGCACGTTCTCGATCGTCGTCGTCCTCATTCCCACGACCCTGGCGCCCGCCGGATCGAAGCTTGTCAGGACAAGCTGATGGTGGAAGAGGTACAGCCCCAGGATCACGACTCCCGTGAGGGAGAGGGCAGTGTAGACCTCGGACCACGAGACCCCCAGCGGTTGTCCGAGCAGGAAGTCCTCGATGTTCACCTTGATCCCCGTGGACACGGACAGCATCACGAGACCGAGCGCGAACATGCCCGCGAACAGTATGCCGATGGCCGTGTCCTCGCTGACTCCGGAGCGCCTGCTTATGAACCCGATCAGTAGCGCCACCGCAATCCCAGTCGGCACAGCGGCGATTATGCCGATGCCTAGCAGAAAGCCCACCACCATGCCCGGCAGCACTGCGTGCGCGAGAGCGTCGCCCATGAACGAGAGCCCGCGCGTTATCACGTATGCCCCGATGAGGGGGCACATCACCCCGACAAGCAGCGAGACCACGAGCCCGCGCACCATGAAGCTGTACTGAAGCGGTTCGGTGATGTAGTCCATCACGCCTCGGGCTCTTCGAACTGCTCCCCTGTCTGCGCGAAGTGGACGCCGTGGGCCCCGTACAGCTCCTGCAGCACTTCGGGCGTGAAGGCCTCGGCCGGAGGGCCGTATGCGCAAACGTGATGGTTCAGGCAGAGAATCATGTCGAACCGTTCGGCCAGATTTGTCAGGTCATGCGTGGCGAGGACAATTATCCGGCCATCGTCTCTCAGTGAGTGCAGGACCTTTACCAGGCCCTCCTGGGCTCCGACGTCCACGCCGCTGAACGCCTCATCGAGCAGGAGAACGTCCGCGCCTTGAGCGAGCGCCCGAGCGACGAAGACGCGCTGGCGCTGGCCTCCCGACAGCTCGGTCATTAGGTTCGAACGCTGGGCCCACAGCCCCACTCGCTCGAGGCACTCCTGCGCGAGTTCCCGGTCCTGCCTGCCGGGCCGCTGAAGCCAGTTGTGGTTGACTGTCCTTCCCATCAGCACCACGTCCATTACCGAAACGGGAAAGCGCCAGTTCACGCTTTCCCGCTGCGGTACATACGCGAGCGCACCCTTGTGCCCGCCCTCTCTTGACGAACAGACAGTTACCGTGCCTTCACTTGGCATCTGCAGTCCAGCGATGCTGTTGAAGAGCGTGCTCTTGCCGGCCCCGTTTGGGCCGACGACGCCCATCAGCGTGCTGTGGCCCACTGTGAAAGTCACATTGCTGAGAGCCTTGTGCTCGCCAAACTCAACTGATACCCCGTCAACTATGAGCGAGGCTTGGTGCGCACTTGAGAACTCGGTCACTGCAGAGCCGCCACAATCCTTTCAATGTTCACACGCAGCATTCCGATGAACGACTCGGCGTCGCTGCCTTCTTCTCCGAGTGAGCCGGAGTATAGACGGACCAACTCAGCGCCGGTCTCATCCGCTATGGCCTTTGCGAGACGCTCGCTTACGGTCGTCTCTCCAAAGATCGCGGAAACACCAAACTCCTCGATCTCATGCACTAGTTCGGTCATCTCCTCCGCGGTGGGCTCAACGTCCGTGGAGGCCGCGGCCGGAATCACGGTGCCAACGACCAGGAAGCCGTACTTCTCCGCGAAGTAGCTGAGGCTGTCGTGCGACGTGACCAGCAGCCTGTTTTCCAGCGGGACCTGAGCGATGTGCTGCAGCGTCCAGTCGTGAAGGTCGTCAAGCTTGAAGTTGTACGCGTCCGCGGCGGCGCTGTAGCTGTCCGCGCTCCCCGGGTCCACCCCGGACAGCAGTGCGGATATCTCGGTCACCACGGTCTTTACGCGAAGCGGGTCGAACCAGAAGTGCGGGTCCAGCGGACCATGGTCATGCTCTTCGAAGGTCTCCGCAACGCCAACTCCAACGAACGCCAGGCTGCCGGGCTGCCCAGTTATGGACCACTCCCGCTCGATCTCGCCCTCGGCGATGCTGAACTCGACGATGCGCCCGTTCGCCCTGTCCGACAGGTAGAGCAGTTCGCCGATGACGATGAACGAAGGCGAGGTGTCGGAGTCGAACGCGTCGATCAACTGGAGCGACTCCTCTACTTCGCCCGTGCCGGTCTCTATCACGTGGAGCATGCCGTCGTACGTGAGCGCGAACAGCTCTTCGCCGTGGCCGTCGAACGCGGCGGACAGCACCCTGCCCTCTGCGCCCGCCGGCAGGACGCGTGACATCTCGCCGCCCTCAGCGTCGATCAGCCACAGTCCGTCATAGGCTCGCGCTCCATCCTGGCTGTACGACGCGGAGCCGAAGAAGTGCTCCGAATCGCCGTGGCCCCAGAGCGTGCCGATGCGGGCGGCCTCGTTCATGTCCGCCGGGTTAGCGATGAACTCGTGCTCGTACTCGCCGTCGTGGCCCTCAAGGAACAGCACGCCGCCCGTGCAGCCGAATGCGACGCCGTGGCTACCGGCGGCATCACCGTGCTGGCCGGGGCACTCGCGCGCGCTGGCGTCATAGACAACTTCGCCGTCCAGGGTCCACACCTCAACGCCAAGCGGCAAGCTGCTCTGAGCCGTCTCAGGGTAGTCCGGGTTGGCGAAGGTGACCGCGAAGAAGTCCTCACCCAGCGGCACGACCGCGCCGTGCTGCAATCCGGCTTCCAGCCAGGCCGGTTCGTATTCGTTGCGTTCCTCTTCCAGGTCATGCTCTTCGAAGAGGGCTACTCGCCCAGAACCATCGTGGTAGATCGCAGTCCACCCGTGGTGAACGCTCACGTGTACCGGCCGTTCGTCGCTGGTGCCGACCTCGAGCTGCGATACAGGCTCCAGTTCGAGGTCCATGTGGCCATCGTGCTCTTCCAGATACACGCCGCCATCGAAGACGTGAACGCGGTCGTCTCCGTCCTCGGGGCCGCGTGCCAATGCAAATGCGAAGCGCCCGCTTGGGCTGGAGTAGAGCCTCGCTCCTGGCGCCGCGACGTCAAGATTCAGTGAGCTAAGGCCTTCTGTGGTCAGGTCAAGAACTGAGAGCGCAGCCTGCTCGCGGTCGGCGATTATCAGCCTGCCGGTTGGCGGGCCGTGATCCCCTTCCTCCTCATGTTCATCGTGGCCGCCCATCTCTTCGAACTCAATGGGATCGATGAAATCGCCGAGAGCGACGATCTTCGACTCGTCCGTGTTGGCGTTGTGCACGAGTTCCGTTAGCCAGCCGGCCTCAAGGCCCAACCCGATGGTGAGGACGAGGTCTGCGTCGGCAATTCTGGCCACGTCCCTGGCGCCGGGCTGGAAGGAGTGCGGGTCGCTTCCCGGGGGCAGCAGGCTGAACACCTCAACGCGATCGCCTCCGATGTTCTCTACCCAGTCGGCTGCGAAGTTGGTGGTCGTGACGACCTGCACTACCGGCGCGGCTTCTTCTGCCGGCTCGTCGGCGACCGTCTCAGCGACCGTTTCATCCACCTGGGTCTCGGTCTCCTGAGTCTCGGTCTGCTGGGTTTCGGTCTCCTGCGTCTCGGCCTCCTGTGTCGCAGCAGCGGTCGCCGCCGCTTCAGGCGCCGGCTCGTCGTCGCCACATGCGGCGAACACCAGGGCCGCAATCGCACCCAAGAGGAGGATGCGATAGAGGGCGCTGTTCCATTGTTTCGGCATGATGTGAAGTCTCAATTTAAGTTTCTCCTAGATATCAGTAGCTATGTTGGTCGCTGGGGATTTCGATTTAGAACTTCAGCTTGAATAGAAGGAGGAGGCCAGGCGGTCTCCGGCAGCCGACACGCATGACGGTGGCGGCGAGGTCGGGCTGGTACGCGCAAGGCGCCACGCAGGCAGGGCTTCCGGGTTGGAGCTGCCCTTCATCTCCTCGCACAGCCAAGTAATGAGAAGCGTTCTCATTTCTTGCTATTCTTTTACTCCACTTGACTTTGATTGGTGAACGGGCTAGGGGCTGATCCGGCACCGCCTCTGTTGCGCTTGTGCAACTCAGCGACTAGTGGACACTAAACCTGCGTCTGCGGGCCCCTCGTATAATTGATAGCGAATCTCACTTTGGCTTAAGGCTAGCCGAGGTCGGCCAGTTGAGCGCGTTTAGCGTAAGGAATAAACTGCACGGTGTCAATGGGCAAAAACTAACGCCGCCCACATCCTTCATTGCTTCCCTTGCTGAACGCGCAGACGGAGTGATCTGCGGGCCTGAGGTCCGGTCCCTGAACGCCTGGATTGCCGGGCGAGCCGCGATCTCCATGCGGCCTCCGTTCAGGGCCGGACGGCCATTGCTGGGAAGCAGTGTGAGCGGCCGGAGTGTGAATTGAACAAAGTCGAAATACCGGGCTTGTCGAGCGCGATATCCAGGCTCGCGCCGTCCGGTTTCACCTACGATCTGGAGACGCTGCGCGGAGACATATTCGGGGGCGTCACGGCCGCGGTAGTCGGACTGCCGGTGGCGCTGGCCTTCGGCGTGGCGTCCGGTCTTGGCGCGGTCGCCGGGTTGTACGGAGCGATCGCGGTCGGATTCTTCGCGGCAGTGTTTGGCGGAACCAAGTCGCAGATCTCCGGCCCCACAGGGCCGATGGCAGTGGCGATGGCGGTGATAGTCACGATACACGCCGAGACGCTGCAGGAGGCGTTCACGATCGTCGTGATGGCCGGCGTAATCCAGATACTACTGGGCGTCCTCAGAATCGGCCGCTTCGTGAGCTACACGCCGTATTCGGTCATCTCAGGGTTCATGTCCGGGATCGGCGTAATCATAATCCTGCTTCAGACGCTGCCGTTCATGGGCGCGGAATCGGCTTCCGGCGGGCCCGTTGGCGCCATACAGGCGTGGCCCGACGCGCTCAGCAACATCAACATGAACGCGGTTGCAATCGCCGCTCTGACGCTTGTGGTCGGCGTGACGTGGCCGGCGCGCTTCAGCAAGTTCCTGCCGTCGACTCTGGCGGCGCTCATAGCCGGGACCTTGCTGGGGGTGCTCTGGCTTACGGAATCGGCGGTCATAGGCGAGGTCCCGACCGGCTTGCCGGGACTCCAGGTGCCGGAGTTCTCGCCGGGGTTGCTGGCCAGTGCCGTACAGCCGGCGCTGATCATCGCGCTGCTGGGCTCCATCGACAGCCTGCTTACGTCGCTGATCGCGGACTCCATGACGCGCACGACGCACCAGCCGGACCGCGAGCTGGTGGGGCAGGGCATCGGGAACACGATGGCGGGTCTGTTCGGCGGCCTGCCCGGCGCCGGGGCCACGATGGGCACGGTGGTCAACATCAGGGCGGGCGGCAGGACGCAGGTCTCCGGCGTCATCCGGGCGGCGATCCTGCTGGCGATAGTCCTGGGCGCCGGCAGATTCGTCGAGGAGATTCCGCACGCGGCCCTCGCGGGGATACTCATCAAGGTTGGCTGGGACATCATCGACTGGCGGTTCCTGACCAGGCTCCATCGCGTTCAGCGGGCCCATCTGCTGGTGATGATGATCACCTTCCTGCTCACGGTCTTCCTCGACCTTGTGACGGCGGTGGCGATCGGGCTCATAGCCGCCGGCATGGCCAGCGCGCGCCAGCTGGAGCGGTTCGAGCTTGACAGCGTGGTGTCGGTGCCACTGCTGGACAGGACATTCCTGTCTACGGGCGAGGCCGGAAGCGATGAGGAGGATGAAGACGGTGAAGAGGACGACGCCTTCTCGGCTCGCGTGGGGCTGGTTGCGCTCCGGGGGACGTTCACCGTTGCATCGTCCAGGAAGATGATCAACACGATCAGCGTGGACATAAGCGATCACGAGATAGTCATACTGGACTTTACGGGGACGGTGTACATGGACGACAGCGCGGCGCTTGTGATCGAGCAGTTGGTGGACACGGCCATCTCAGAGGACACCGAGTGCATAGTGATGGGGCTCCAAGGCCCGCCCGCCGATACGCTCCACGGGCTGAACGCCCTGGAGCAGGTGCCGGAAGACCACTATGTGACCACACTGGACGAGGCCAGGGACCTCGCAGAGCGTCTGCTCAAGGCCTAGGCCACGATCGCGGCGCGGGTACCGCCGCCCGGCACGCGATTCAGGCCGGGCTCGCGGCGACGCTACGAGGCGAGGCGAAGGCAGGGACGTCTTGATCTTTTCGCGGCCCAGCTCGTTGTTTGGATTGTAGGCAATGTCATCCGGCGGAAGCGCGACCGGGCCGAGGCGTGTAGCGATAGTTGGCGGAGGGATCGCCGGGCTCGCCGCGGCGTGGGGTCTGCATCACCACGCTGACCGTTTCGACTTCAGGCTGTACGAAGCCGGCGACCGGATTGGCGGCAACGCCGCCACCGCCGACATGCCCCAGGACGACGGCACCTACATACCGTTCGATGTATCCGTTACGGCGCTCATACCGTCAGTCTATGAGCACATCGTCCTGCTGATGGAGCAGTTCGGCATTGAAGTGCTCGATACGAAGTTCAGCTACAGCGTCGAGTACGGCGGCGAGACTTACGCGCACGATCTGGACTCCGACTTGCGGAGACGGCTTCAGCCGGACATCGAGAAGTTCCAGCGCACGCTCAGGCGGCTCAAGCGGTTCGGCCCTCTCACGCGCTCCAGGTCGAAGCTGCTGAACGTGCTTAACCCGTTCAACTACGTCAGCATGGGCACGGCCCTGAACGCGGCCGGCGTTTCCGACGAGTTCCGTTACAAGATACTCAAGCCCATGTTCGTCAACTTCGTCCTGGCGACGAACGTGTTCGACCTGCCGGCGGCACTCTTTTCCAGGTACCTGGAGTTCTTCGATATCGAGAGGGCCACTGCCATGCAGACATGGGACCAGGGCACGCGGCGAATCTACGAGAATCTGACCGCCAATTTCCGCGACCGGACCTACCTCAGCCGCCCGGTGCGGCGAGTCTACCGGCGGGAGTCCGAGGTCGTTATCGAGGACGAAGTCGGCGTGCGGGAGTCGTTCGACGACGTGGTGTTCGCATGCAACGCGGACCAGACGTTGGAGATTCTCGACAGTCCAACATGGCTGGAGAGGCGCATACTGTCTTCGATCCGTTACGACCGTTCGCTGCACAATCAGGCGGTGGTCCATTCAGACGGTTCCGTGCTGCCGGACAACGCGGCGAAGCCGCTGGCGACGAGGAGCAATCACATCGAACAGTACGGCGATTGGCCGGACAACTATGAGATCACGTACATCATGCACAATCAGCAGCCCTGGGCGGCAGGCTCCGACAAACCGTGCCTCGTCACGTACAACGCGAAGAACCCAATCGAAGAGGACAAGGTCATCGGAAGATGGCAGTTCCAGCATGTCGTCCACGATGTGAAGCATGTCGCCCTGCTCATGCACCTGTTCCGGTTCATACAGGGCAAGAGACGCACGTGGCACTGCGGAGCGCACACGTTGATCAACAGCCAGGAGACCTGCTTCGTGAGCGGCCTGGCCGCTGCCAGACAGCTTGGCGCGGACTACCCGTTCGACGATCCGGCGGCGCGGCGGACGTTCAACTACTACGGCAGCATCCTGTACGGGCGGCGCTTCAAGAGGGCGAAGGGCTGAAGCCAGCCGGCCAAGGCGCATCGCGGTCGACCATCAGCAGCGAACGCGGACGCAACACCCAGGTTTCGGCGCCGCCCTGGCGAATGCCGTCACGTCCAACTCACAATTGTTCGGCAGTTCGCAACAGAGTGTTGCTTGTTCTGCCTCTTGCAGCGTAGGTATACTTCTATTCAATAGGATGACTTTTGGCGGCCAGAGAGCGAGGAGCTAGCGCGGAGGGACTGGGCTAATGACTGCTACAGCAGATCGTGTCTCAACCCGAGAACTGAGTCTGACTGAAGAACTCATCCTGTCGCTTCTGAACGAGGAGAGCGGCTACTTTCACCAGGTGCCCGGATGGGACCTGAACTGCGCCGTGGCCGGGGCAGTGCTGGCGGAGCTTTCGCTCAGGTCATGTATCGACACGGACAAGGACTCGCTGTTCCTTCTTGACCACACGCCGACAGGAGATCCCACGCTGGATCCCATCCTCAAGCAAATTGCCGAGGCGCCGGCACAGCGGAATGCTCAGTACTGGATCGAGCGGCTGGCTCCGCAGGCGGAGACTATCATCGATCTGACCCTGGAGCGCCTCGTGGACCTGAAGATTCTCGAGCACCACGAGGGCGATTTCTGGACACTCAGCCAAACCGCGGCGCAGATGGACATGTTGAACGGCTCGCAGGAAGACTCCCGGGCCGAGTTCGTCAAAACGCGGATCAGCAGGGCGATCTTCCAGAACGAGATCCCCGACCCCAAAGACGTCATCATCATATGTCTGATCAACACATGCGATGTGTTCCGCTTCATGTTCCAGCTTGATGAGGAGGCAGAGAAGCGAATCGAGTTCATCTGCAGAATGGACCTGATCGGCAGGTCGATTGCAGAAGCGGTCTCGCACAACCTCGCCGGGCCGCTGCTTCGACGGTCGGCGCTGACCAAGAAGATTCCCAGAATCTCGTTGCGAAAGCTGTTGTTCAATCCGCACGTTCGCAGCGGCAACATCCCAGCGCTGTTCGCGGACCTGGCGAAGGAGTACGGCCCGGTCTTCGAGCTCAAGCCGCCGCTGTCCAAGCCAATGATCTTCCTGGCCGGACTGGAGACGAACAGGTGGGTGCATCGTCGGGGGCGCATGTACTTGAGGGCCAAGGACTACTTCAGCGACTTCGAGAAGGTCTACGGCGCGTCTGGGGTGATGCCCTCACTGGACGGTGCGGAGCACTTTCGGCTTCGAAAGGCAATGTCGCCGGCGTACTCCCGCGGGAGGCTTGAAGGTCAGTTGGATACGCTCCTAAAGAGCGCCCGGAAGCATATGGCAGAGTGGCCTGTTGGGGACCACCTCCCCGCCACGAGCATGAGCAGAATGTTGGTCAACTCGCAGCTCTCGCCGCTCTTCATCAGCGTGGAGTCCCAGGACCTCTTCGACGACCTGGCGAAGTACAAGGAACGGGCGCTTCTCACGCACATCGTGAAAGTCATGCCCAAGTTCATGCTCAGCACTCCGGGCATGAGACGCAAGGCGAAGGCCGTTGACAGGCTGCTGCAACGGATCCAGAGCGTCCATACACCTGCGCAGCGGGCCGGCAGTCCCAGGGATCTCGCGGACGACTGGCTCAGCTTGCACGCGAGCGATCCGCAGTTCGTCCCGGAGACCACGATTCGTTTCCAGCTAGCGGCAGCGCTGATTGCCAGCGTGTACCTCGGTGACATGCTCAGCTTCGTACTCTACGCCATGGCTTCGCAGCCTGAGTTCTACAGGAAAATCCAGAGCGAAGCCGACGCACTGTTCGACAACGGCGACCCGGGCCCCAAGGACATCAACCCATCCACGATGGACGTCACGCACCGGTTCCTGATGGAGTGCCTGCGCCTTTACCCGATTGTGCCGATGTCCATTCGGAATGTGATGAACTCCTGCGTGGTCGAGGACTATGAGATGCCGGTGGGTGCACGCATCTACATAGCGCAGTCGGCGACGCATTACATGGAAGACATCTTCCCTGAACCCCTCAAGTTCGATATCGACCGCTACCTGCCCCCGCGCAATGAGCATCACGGTCCGGGCTACGCGCCGTACGGGCTGGGCACGCACACGTGTCTTGGCCTGCGGTGGATGGACCTTCAGCTGGCTGTCAACGTGCTGATGATCGCGCACTACTTCAACATCGAGGTCTCGCCAGCGAACTACAAGATGAAGATCAACCCGCTGCCATCCATGAAGCCCAGCAAGAAGCTGAAGTTCCACATCGCCGGGCGGCGGCGCCTGATAAGGACCTGACGAGCCATAGGACCGCCCGAACGCCCAAGAGCGAACGGGACCTTCTTGACGCTCCGAGGGAGGCTGGGAGTGGAAAGCGGCTAGAGGGGTTTGCGGGCCAGGAAGCAGTACAACGGCGTGAAGACCCCGGCCCTGCCGCCAGCGACATAGGCATTGGCGGTGCCGTCCAGAAGCCTCACGACGTCCCCTGAACCTTTCGGTATCACTCGCAGCAGTTCGGACAGTCTCACTCCCCAATGGATGCATTTGCGGCCCATTGGAATCCTGTACAAGGCACTGCCCAGCGTTCCGTGCCGGGTCTCCATTGGCCGATACCATGGGATGGCCGCGCCATTCTCCGAGACGGCCCGGTCGATCCCTTCGATGACCTGAAATCCCGCCGCCTCCAGCGCCCGGTCAACCTCGCTCGTGGTCGCGATGTCCCTTAGCGCGATACCGTGCATCAGGTCTTGTTTGAGGGCCCGGTGCCGGCTGTCATCAGGGTCGTACCTGTCCGTCATGCACATTTCTTGACCCCAGAAGAGTGCTCCGGGTTTCAGAACGCGGAATATCTCGGCGAACGCGCCCGCCTTGTCCGGCGCGTGGCATGTGGACTCGATCGCGTAGCCCCGATCGAACGTGCCGTCTGCGACGGCGCCCATGTCCATGAAGCTGCACGCGAGGTAGTCGACCATAGGCTCGACCCCCGCCTCGGCGTTCAGCTTCTTCGCCTTGTTCAACTGGATTTCACTGTTGTTTACGCCCACGACCCTGACGCCGGCCTCACGGACGACGCGGCGCATCGGGCCGCCGATCCCGCATCCGACATCCACCACCGTCATGCCCTCACGCAGGTCAAGCTTGGAGATCATCAGCCGCTGATGCCGGACCTTGGAGTCTTCAAGGCTCTCCCCGCGTGACAGCGGCGCGAAGTGCAGGGACTCGCCCCAGCCGAACACCATGAACTCACTGCAAAGGTCGTAGTACTCCCTCACTGTTTCGGCGTGGTTGTAGCCGGTTGCCTCGGCATTATTGGAAGATGCCCGGCCGGTCCATCCATCGAAGTGCTGCACGCGGCCAGTTACGTCCGATTCGCGGTATGCGGTCTTCAGCCCGTTGTATAGCTTGCTGAGTTGCATGAGTGCCCTTCAGTGCTTTTGAATCAAGGGAGTTTTTTGCCTGAGGGAGGCTTTGACCAAGTAGGCCCGCAGCCGGACCTCTCTCCTCCCGGCCTACGTCCTACGTCCCTCCCGCTGCCTCCTCGTGCCGCCGGAACACTGCTTCGATCTCCTCGTCGAGCTCCAGTTCCCAACGCTGGACGGTCGAGCGCAGCCGCATGTTCTGGTACGCGCCCCAGGCGACCATTGCCGGCAGCACCACCAGGATGGAGACCGCGAGGGAGTAGACGATCGTAATGGTCGCGGTGATGCCGAACTGCTGGGACGCCTGCAGCGGCGAGGCCATGAGCACCCCGAAGCCGAACGCCGTTGTGAGCGCCGACCCCAGCAGCGCCGAGCCGGTGGTCGACAGCGTCTGGACCGCCGCCCGCTCCGGGTCTCGCACGTGTGAGTACTCCTCCCGGTATCGATGAATCACGTGGATCGTGTAGTCCACGCCGATCCCGATGGACAGCGCGGTGATGATGGAGGTGATCAGCGTGTACGGGATGCCCAGCAGCGCCATTGTGCCCAGTACGCTGATGAGGACCAGCACGATCGGCCCCACGGCGATGACCGCCAGCGCGGGCTGGCGCAGGGACACCCAGAAGAAGATGGCCAGGATGCCAAGGGCCACCGCGATGGTTGTGCTGATCGACTCCGTCTGTCCCTCCGTGATCTGGTCAGTTACAGCAACCGCGACTACGCTGGCCGAGGTCGCTGTGATGGCATCGTCATCGCCTAGCCACAGCTCTTCGACCTCTTCCTGGAGACGCCTCGATTCCAATGGATCGTCGAGGTAAATGGGGAACTGGAGCAGCAAGGTATCCACGCCTTCATGATCGTTGACCAGGAAGTGCGCCAAGCCGGGCTCTCTCTCAGCAAGCCTGTCCAAGAACTCCTCCATGAGCGCCGGATCGAGCTCCACCCCGGCAGAGGCCTCCCGGACGATCTCGGCCAGGTCCGGGTCGTACCTGTCGCCGGGCTCTCCGCTGTCGTCGATCCAGTCGCTCAGGAGTGAGTAGTACGACGCCTGAATGGGGCCCGCAGCCGCACCAGGACGGCGGGCTTCGTCGTCGAAGGCGGCCGTGAGGTCCTGGAGATTCAGCAGTGTGCGGGTCTCCGTCGCTTTAGCCTTCACCAGCAGACTGGCGAGTTCCGTGGAGCCGCCCACGGCCGCTTCGAGGGTGTTCATGTCTTCCAGCACGGTCCCGTCCCGGGGCAGGATGTCCTTGATGCTGAACTCAGACTCCAGCCCTGTGGCGGCGAACCCCAGTCCGGCCGTGACCGCGAGCACGGCGATGAGGTAGGGCGCCGGCCGGCGCGTGACCGATCTGCCAAGCACTTCCGCCGCCCGCGGGATGCCTGGCAACGCGTTCGAGATCGGGCGAGTCTGCCCCAGAGTGCCTCGCGCCTCGCGCCTCCTGTCGATGATCGTCCGTCCTGCCGGGATCAGCGTCAGCATGACCACGAGGCTCATTCCCACTCCCAGCCCCGCGACGATGCCGAAATCGCCAATCACGCCGATCGGCGAAAAGAGGGTCGCCAACAAGCTGACAATCGTCGTAACGGCGGCAAGCGTCAGCGGGACCGTCACGTTGCGCAGGCCGGTGCGCACGGCCACCAGCACCTGCTCGCCCTCAAGGCGCCGCTCCCGGTAGTGCGAGATCGTCTGGATCGCGTAGTCCACCGTGAGGCTGATGATGATGACCGGCGCCAGCGCGGTGAGCGAGCTTGGTGGGCCTATCAGCCCGATCCCGTCCGGCCCCAGCCAGCCCTCCGCTCCCACGACCCAAATGATGGACAGGAACAGGCCCGTCAGCGTGAGCAGCATGTCTGAGAGGGTGCGCGTGAAGAGCAGCAGCAGGGCCGCGATCAGCAGAAGCGCCAGCCCAATCAACGGGGCCATGCCCTCCTCGGTTGCCTTCGTGTACTCGTCCTCGATGATCGCGGGCGACAGGCTGCGCACTGAAAGCGGGCCTTCGTCGGCCGCGGCGAGTTCGCCAATTCTCCGTTCCGCGTCCAGGATGCTCTCGTCGCCGGTATCGGACAGGCGGATGTTGGCGATCGCAACCGGTGTGCCGTCAGCGTCGAGGCCGGTCATCGAGGCCAGGGCCGCCTGAAGCTCCGGCGCGTTGCGGACGGCGTCGATCTGCTCTTGCGTGACCGACCCGAAGCTGTCCGCCTGAAGCGCGGCCTTGATGAAGAACGAGGGCGCGAAGACCGGGTCGGAAGGCGAAAGCAACTCTGCCACGCCCGGCTCGCTGACGACCTGGCCGATGAGGGCGTCCATCTGCGAGAGCCCGTCGGGCGTGAGCGCATCCCCGCGGAATACGAGGGTTGCGATTCTGACATCGCCTGAGTCGCTGAAGAGTTCGTCCACTTCCCGCGTCGCGGTGGCTACAGGGTGCCCCTCGGGCAGGAACGCCACGTCGGCGCCCTCTGTCGGCGGCAGCCGCATTGTGGTCCCATAGGCCATCGCGACGGTAATGAGGAGAAGCACTCCCACGGTGACCCACGGGCGCACCGTGACCAGCCAACTCAGTCTGACAAGTATGTTGCTAATGGCCAGTCCTCCCAGGCAGCCGGCTCAACCGTTCACCGTAAATTACTACCATCAGCCGCGGCTGTACAGTCTTCTAATCCCGCGGCTCGTCAGGGTAGAACTGGGCGCAATAGGCCCGGAAGGGCATGATCTCGCCGTCGGACCTGCAGAGGCGAGGACGCGGCTCGTACCGCTTGCGGCTCCAGATAACTACGTCCTGCAGCACGTCATGGCGCTGGAAGGACACAATGAACTTGTTCATTATTGGCGCGCGGAGCCTGACGGGAAGAAAACCCAGACCCGCGACCCACCGGTTGGGGCTGCGTATCTCCTTCACCTGAGAGGCTATTGAAAGGTCGATCAGAGTGCCGTCCACGGGCGTGGCCAGTATCCAGAGCCTCATGCTCATTCCGATGGAACGTTCCTCGATGGACACGAACGAATAGCCGAGTCCGTAGATGTCCGCGCTGGCGGAGACATCCAGCGAGAAGTTGGCGACCCCGGCGATCTTGCGCTTGCTCCTGAAGTTGAACTTGCTCACCAGACGGTGCCCGTCAAACGTGGCAGGAGCCTCGCGGTCCACGTTCCCGTACCCGTGTACGTAGCGCAGATGGGCAAGGTCCACCGAGTTCTCGGTCGTCTCCTGCGGATGCCCGGGAAAGCGCAGCGTCCTGATTTCCAGCCCGCTCCACTGCTCCTGGTTCCCGGGAGCTTCCGGCAGGTCCCACTGCGGCTCCCGCCCGTCGATCCCCCACCAGGCGAACACCAGGCCGAGCACCTCCCGCGTCTCGAAGACTCGAAGCCTCGCGGTCCTCGGCGGCTCGGCGTACGGCGTGGCAACGCACTGGCCGGTCGTGTCAAACTCATAGCCGTGGAAAGGGCAGACGAGCCGGCCCTGGCAGACCTCGCCTCCCGCCTCAGGCCCAAGGTCGGCGCCGAGGTGGGGGCAGTAGGCCTCGGCAAGGCACACGCGACCATCGTCATCGCACCATATGATGACGTTCTCTCCCATCCACGTCTTCTGGATGAGCCTGCGCTTCAGCACTTCCTTGCGGCTGGCGACGAAGTACCAGCCCTCCGGGAATGGGAAGAGAGTTCGAGCGTATTCGAACGTCCTGAGCCTGGTAGCCATCCAACTAGGTCCGTGATTCTGAACTGTCTGCAGGCAGGCTGTCTTGCATTCGGCTAACTCAGCGATGACGCGGCGGATGTGTTCTCACCGGCTCATCTGCAGGCACTCTAGCATGTTCACACTTTGAGTGGCTTTCGTCCAACGGTTCACGTTCTCTGCGCTTCGCCGGTCTGTGGAATGCAATACCGAAGTCTTGAGGTCCAAGCTGCGGAGCCCGGTCTGCAAACCGTTTACACGCAGGCGTGACTTGCAGGCATAATGAATGTGACGGCTAACGACGAAATTGCCTAAGTTGAGTTCAAATCCCAGCCAGATGCCCGCAATCGGGCGACTTGTACTAACTCCAAACAAAGATCGCGAGCCTGGCGGGCACCCGTTCATGAACACTGAGCCGGGGTTGTTCGCGCCTGAATGCCGCACTTCTCCGGCCTCCCTTCGCTTCTCGGACCATCTCGCCAAGGCAACGCAAACACACAATTCCTTGATATTTGTAGGGGAGCATCTCGCAATGTGGGGGTTCTTTGGCCCAATGCCGGCCGAAAGAACCGAAGAACTCGCGCGCGCCGCATACGTAACAGATCGCAGTTGAACAAGGGGTAGCAGAATTGGAATGGATAACTAGAACGGCTCTGAGCCGGCGGTCCGTGACCACGCTGGCGGTAGTCCTGGTGCTAGCGGGCGGAATCTTCACGTACAACTCGCTTCCCGTGGAACTGTTTCCAGAGATCGAGTTCCCGCTCGTAACGGTCACGACCTTCTACCCATCGGCCAATCCTGAGGCCGTCGCCAGGGATGTGACCGAGCCGATCGAGGACGCCATGTCGGGGCTGGAAGGCCTCGACACGATCCAGACCTTCTCCTCTGAAAACAGGTCCATAGTGCTGGCAACGTTCGAGTTCGGCACTGACATGGCCCAGGCTGAGAGTGAGACAAACTCCTCCGTCAGTTCCGTCTCGTTTCCGGAGCTGGTGGCAGACCCGATTGTGGGACGAATCGACCCTGACGCCTTCCCTGTGCTTCAGCTGAGCATCACGGGCGAGCGCGAACTTATCGAACTGCAGGAAATCCTCGACGCCGACGTTCTGCCAGTAATCTCCGACGTTCCCGGCGTGTTCGGCGTGGAAGTCGCCGGCGAGGTACAGCGGCAGGTGAACGTGGTCGTGGACCCGGCGAAACTGGAAGAGAAGATGATATCGCTCTTCCAGGTCTCGCAGGCCCTGGCGGACAACAGCGTGGCTCTGCCGGGCGGAGTAGTCAGCGACAGCGACGGCAAGGTCTTTCCCATCAAGACATCGAGCCGGTACGAGTCGCTGGACGATCTCAGGGACCTCTCGGTTGGCTTTCCTCAGACATTTCCCATGGACCCGGCAGCTACAGCCGCAGGCCCGCCGGCGCAGGTGACGCTTGGGGAGATCGCCGAGGTCTCGCTGAGCGCGGGGACCGCGACCAGCATCTCGCGCACGAACGGCAAGCCGAGCATCGGCGTGTCCGTCATCAAGGACCCGGACGCCAACACGATCGACGTCACGCGGGAGGTCCTGGACAGACTGGACGCCATCGACAGCCTGCCCCCGGGAGTTGCGATAGTCACGATCTCCAACGACGGGCCGGTCATACAGGACCAGATCACCACTCTTGAAAGAGAGGCGGTGCTCGGACTTCTCCTGGCGGTGACCGTGGTGTTCATCTTCTTCCTGACGCTCCGCCCGAACGCAGTCGTCGGCATCCTGACCACCTTGCGGCCCACAATGGTGATCGGCCTGTCCATTCCGTTGAGCATCTTCACGGCCGTGCTGCTCATGAGCTGGCAGGGCCTTGCGTTGAACTTCATGACCCTCGGCGGCCTGGCCATATCGGTCGGCAGGGTTGTTGACGACAGCATCGTGGTGCTTGAGAACGTCTACCGGAACATCCAGGCGGGCAGGCCGCGCTTGAGGGCCGCACTGGAGGCGACCACAGAGGTGGGGCCGGCGATCACGGCGTCTACGCTGGCCACGATCGTGGTGTTCGTCCCGCTGGCGTTCATCGAGGGACTTGTCGGCGCGTTCTTCTTCCCATTCGCGCTGACCGTCAGCTTTGCGCTGCTGGCCTCGCTCGTCGTCGCGCTGACGGCGGTGCCTGTGCTGGGCAGCTATCTGCTGAGACAGGGCGACCTGCCGGAAGGGGTAGGGGAGACGGACGACCTTCCGGAGACCGAGACCTGGCTCCAGAGGGTCTACACGCCGGTTCTGGGCTGGGCGCTCCGGCACAAGGCGATCACCATCGTCACGGCAATCGTGGTGACCATCGGCAGCCTGGGAGTAGTGGCTCTGGTGCCCGTCAACCTCTTTGGCGGCGGCGGAGAGCGTTACGTGAACATCGACATGACGCTGGCGCCGGGCACACCGTTGAGTTCCACGCTCGTCGAAGTTGCCGAGGTCGAGTCGGCGATAGAGGGAGACGCGGAGGTCTACCTCTCCACGCTGGGCAGCCCCGCCGCGTCATTCGGCGCGAGCGCGCCGGGCGGGTTCAACCAGTCGAACACGCTGGTCAAGCTGAAGGAGGACGTGCCCGACAACCTGGTGGCGTCCCTGCGAAGCGAGCTTGAGGGAGTCGAGGGGCGCACCGTGAACATCGCGGAGGTGGCCAACGGCCCGCCTTCGGCCGGACTGGAAGTGACCATCACCGGTTCCGACTACCAGGACATATCCGCGATCGCACTTGAACTGATGGACGAGCTCGCGACGCTGGACGGAATCGCCAACGTTACGAGCGATGTCAGCGAGGCTAGGGACGAGGTTGTAGTGGACGTCGATCCAGCGAACGCGGCCGCAATCGGCCTCAGCGCGCAACAGGTCGCGTTCCAGGTGAACCAGTTCTTCGTCGAGCGGGACGTTGCTACCGTCCAGACGGACGACGGCTCCCTGGACGTGGCGCTCAGCATGGACTCGACCGGCATACAGGGGCCGGCGAGCCTGGACGGACTGGTGATAGCCGGTCCGCTCGGCTCGACGACTCTGGGCCGGATCGCCGAGATACGCTCGCAGCCGGGGCCGGTCACCATCACGAGGACGGACGGCTTCCGCTCGGCCAGCATCACCGGGAGCATCACTTCCGACGACGCTCAGGCAGTGGGTGTTGAGATACAGGAGAAGATTGATGCGCTGGACCTTCCCACCGGTGTCGAGGTGGTCAACGGCGGAGTGTTCCAGCAGATATCGGAGGGCTTCCAGGCGATCTTCCTCGCCATGACCGTGGGCATAATTCTGGTGTACCTCGTGATGGTCGCGGCGCTGGGGTCGCTCCGGAACCCATTCGTGATCGTGACAAGCCTGCCGCTGGCGATCATCGGCGCGCTGGTTGCGCTATTGATCACCGATCGCTCTCTCGGCCTCCCCGCGATGATGGGGCTGCTGATGCTGATCGGCATCGTTGTCACCAACGCCATCGTGCTTATCTCGTTCGTGGAGCAGCTCCGGACACGCCGCGGGCTGTCAGTGCACGAGGCGCTGATGCTCGGCGGCAGGATCAGGCTGCGGCCGATTCTGATGACCGCGCTCACTACCAGCATGGCGCTCCTGCCCCTGGCGGCGTTCGTGGAGGACGCGGGCGGCATCATCGGCGCCGAGCTGGCGACGGTGGTGATCGGCGGCCTGGTCAGCTCGACGGTGCTCACGCTGATCGTCGTGCCGGTCGTGTACACGCTGATGAACGAAAGCATCCCAGGCCTGATTCGCAGGATTACCAGGCAGGGAAGTGTCGAAGTCCAGCCCGCCCAGGATGCCATCTAGGCATGCGCGAGAGAGTCTTGGGGCCGCCCCGGCGACGGCGTCGAGGCTGACTTGGCGCGCCGCCTGGCGCTTCGGTTGGCAGGCCGGCGAGGAAATATGGCAGGGAGTCCGGCAGTTCTGTGCCGGAGACCCCGCCCCATCTGGTATTCAGATGCGTGAGCGCGGCTACACGACCAGGTCGCCGAGCAGCTCCCTTGCCTTGTCCTCGTCATCCGAGGCCAGCGCGATTATGGTGAAGCCTTCTCTGCGCTCTACGATGTGAATGCTCTGGATGTTCTGACCGGCGTTCTTGAATCTCTCGGCGATTCCGGCAAGCGCGCCCGGCTCGTCCGGCAGGCGGATGAGCAGCGTCTCATCCAGGACAGCCCTGTGGCCGGCCGCAGTGAGCGCCTCGAGCGCGGCGTCGTTGTTGTCGGTCGTCAGAATGATCATGCCGGTCTCGTCCGTGCTCTCGGTGTTGATCGTCAGTATGTTGACGCCGGCGGCTGCCAGCGGCGCGGTTATGTCGGCGATCACGCCGACCTCGTTCTTGCTTGTGACTATCACCCTGTTCATCTCCGGCCTCCTTTGACGTCTACGATTCGGCTATCTCATCTACCAGCTCGTTCACAAGCTCCCGTGAAACGTGCGGCATCGTGATTATATGAGCAATGTCTCTGAATGGCGCGATCTGCCACTTCTTGATGGTCTCATCCGAAGGCTTGGGAAACACGACCGTCACCGAGTTTCTGTTTCTCCACGCCGGGATGCCTGCATCGTTGAACCGCTCCACGGCATACTCCGCCACCTCCAGGCAGTCCGCCACCATCGACCGGAACCCCTCCAGACCATGCCTCTGGAACGCGTACCAGATCATCAGCGGGCCGAATGCGCTGCGCGATCCGCTGAGCGTGGTGTCGAGCGCCCCGATGTACTCGATGGACCGGGCCACGCGCGCGACGTACCGCTGCCGCGTCAGCGCCACGCCGCACGGCAATGGGGCCCCGATCATCTTGTGGCCGCTCACCGAAACGCTGTCGACGCCGGAATCGAATCCGAACGGCTGCGGCTCGTCCACGAACGGCAGGATCATGCCGCTCAGCGCCGCGTCGGCATGAATGTAACGGTTGGTTACGGCCAGATCGTCCAGGATGCTTTGCACCCTGTCCAGGTCGTCAATCGCGCCCTTCATGGTTGTCCCAATGTTCGCAACGAAGATCACGGGAACGTCCCTGTTGACTCTGACGGTGTGGTAGAGGTCTTCGTAGTCGATCTCGCCGTTTTCCTGGCTTCGCACCATGATGTGGCGCGCCTTCAGAAGGCGAAGAATTTTGACGACGCTGTAGTGCGTGTCCTCCGAGAAGTACACGATGCCGTCCGGGAAAAGCTCGCGGCCCATGTAGAGGCCGTACATGTTGCCCTCGGTCCCGCCTGAGGTTACGTAGCCCCACGCCTCTTCGCGCGGAACCTTCATCAGGTCCGAGAACGTCGTGATCACCTCGCGCTCGAACTCATGGGAGTTGCTGGCATAGTTGCTCGTGTGGTGCGGATCGCCCACGTTGTTGGCGGAGTGCTGCAGAAACGGCAGGAGCGCCGAGTAGTCGTATTCGAGGTTGACCGGGTACCCCACGGCCGTCCTGGCCATCACTTCGAGCGACTCGAGAAGATCGTCCAGTCGCCCCTGGGCGGCTGCGCTTAAGTGGCCGGCGCCATCACGCCTGCCGCCAAGCGCCTCTGCGTCCCTGCCTTCGAGGCTCGACATACGTCACTTCTCCCGCGAGGTAAGGCTGAACGTTGGCCATTATCGGTGTTCAAGCACCAATCGCGCGAGCGCTCGCAGCATCAGGCCGGGAAGTCGAACTGACGCGTAGGCCTAGGGAGCCGCGCCGACAATCTGTGCGGACACGAGCTGAGAGTACAGGCCGTCCTGTTCGATTAGCTGACCGTGCGTGCCCTGCTCTACGACCCTGCCTCTGTCGAGCACGAGGATGTTGTCCGCCTCGCGAATCGTGGACAGCCGATGCGCGATGACCACGGTCGTCCTGCCCTCCATGAGCCGGCTGAGCGCGGTCCTCACCGACGCCTCGCTGATCGCGTCCAGGTGGGACGTCGCCTCGTCCAGGATCAGCACCGGCGCGTTCTTGAGAATGGCGCGGGCAAAAGCGATCCGCTGCCTCTGGCCGCCGGAGAGCTGCATCCCTCTCTCGCCGACCAACGTGTCGTAACCGTCCGGGAACGACTCGATGAACTCGGACGCGTTCGCCTGACTCGCGGCGTCCTCGACCTCTGCGTCGGACGCGTCCTGCCTGCCGAGCCGGATGTTCTCGCGCACCGTGTCGTTGAACAGGTACGTGTCCTGCGCCACGAGCGCCATGCGGCCGCGCAGGTCGTCCAGGTGGAACCGGTCGAGGCGGTGCTCTTCCAGAGCGACGCCGCCCTGGTCCGGGTCCCAGAACCGCATCATCAGATAGGCGCTCGTCGTCTTCCCCGCTCCCGAGCGCCCAACGACGGCCACGGTCTGCCCGGCCCCGATCTCGAACGATGCGTCGTCGAGCGCCTGCGGAGCGCCGGGGGCGTAGGCGAACGTCACGTCCTGGAACGCAACGGAGGGCGCCGATGCCAGCCTGGCAGCCGCCTCGGCCGGCACTCCCGGCCCGTCCGTTACCGGCACGGCCTCATCGTGAACGGCCTCATCGTGAACGGCCAGGATGCGGCGCGACGCTGCAAGCGTTTCCATCATCTGCTTCATCGTGCGGGCGAGTTCCGTCACGGGGCTGAACGAGGCCAGCGCGAGCACGCTCACGAGTGGAAGCAGCGAGCGCTCGAGCTGTCCTTCCAGCACGAGCCACGCGCCCATCGCCAGCACGGCCAGGCCGCCTATGCCCATCATCGCCTCCATGAAGCCGATCTGGAACGCCTGCGACTTCTGGAACCGCACGAGGTGCCCGGCGTAAGCCCAGCCCTTCTCCGTGAGCTCGTCGTTGCGGTCGGGCCCCCGCCGGAACGCCGATATCTCGCGCATGCCCTGGATGCTGTCAACCATGAACGCATGTATGTCGCCGATGCGCCCACGTATCTCGCCGCCAAGCCGCTCGATGCGCGCGTTGGCGAAGTACGGGCTCACGGCCACCGCGATAAGGAACGGCGCGAGCACGACCGCCACAGGCCACGCCAGAACCGCCAGCGCGACCAGCAGCCCTCCCGGTATGAGGACCGCTACGATCATCGGGGAGATTGCGTGCGCGAAGAAGAACTCGACAGTCTCCACGTCTCCACCGACCACGCTCACGAAGTCGCCCGATCGGCGCTTCACCATGTACGCCGGCGCAAGCGGCTCTAGCTTCTCGTACAGCTCGACGCGCATCTTCGCCAGCAATCGGAACGCCATGTCGTGGGCCTGCCACGTCTCCAGGTAGAACAGCAGCGCGGACAGCGGCGCGAACACGCACACCAGAATGATGAGCGTCGAGATCGGCTCGTTGCGGTACACCGCTCCCACCAGCAGCGCGCTGAACGCCCCCAGCACGATCACCGAGCCGTGGTGGAGCATGCCGAACGCCACGGTGATCAGGAACTGGAACCTGACGGGCCTCACCAGCCCGAACAGGCGGAACCACACCGAAAGGGAACGCACGCTGACCGCGTCGTCCGCATCCGACGACTGCGCGGGAGGCGCGTGATGGTGGCCGTGGCCCGACGGCACCAGCGGCAGCTCAGGCTCAAGCTCGGCACTAGCACTCGCCGTCGCAAGAGAATCGGCGCAAAGCCCGACGTCCTCTACGCCCAACTGGGTCTGCTGGCGCATCAGGCCCGCGTACGTGCCGTTGGCCGCGAGCAGCTCGGAATGCTCGCCGATCTCCACGGCCCGGCCTTCGTCCAGCACAAGGATACGGTCTGCGTTGATCACGCTCGACAGCCTGTGCGCGATCACCAGCGTCGTCCTGTTCTCCATCAGCCGCTCCAGCGCGCTCTGGATGGCGGCCTCGTTCTCCGCGTCCACGCTGGAGAGCGCCTCGTCGAGCAGCAGGATGGGGGAGTCCTTGAGCAGCGCTCTCGCGATCGCCAGCCGCTGGCGCTGCCCGCCGGACAGCGTGACGGCCCGCTCGCCGACCACCGTGTCGTATCCGTCCGGCAGGCTTGAGATGAACTCGTGCGCGTTCGCCGACCGCGCGGCCTCCTCCAACTCCTGCTGCGTCGCGTCCGGCTTGCCGAAGCGCAAGTTCTCAGCCACCGTGCCGTGGAACAGGTACGTGTCCTGGGTCACCACGGAGATGCTCTCGCGAATCGTGTCCAGCGGCAGCTCCCGAAGGTCGCGCCCGCCCAGCTTGATCAAGCCCAACTGCGGATCGTGGAACCGGTACATGAGCCAGATGAGCGTCGACTTACCCGCGCCGCTCGCGCCCACCACGCCCAGCGTCTCACCCTCGCGCAGCTCGAACGTCACGTCCTCGAGCGCCTTCCGGTGCCCGCCCTCGTAGCCGAACGTCACACTTTCGAACGACACGGTCGGGCTCAAGCTGTCCGGCAGCGCGCCATTGCCCGGCGCCGGATCGCGCACCGTCACAGGCTCGTCTATGATCTCGAACACGCTCTGAGACGAGGACAGCACCGCCATGCCCTGGTGGTACAGATTTGTGAGCTCCCGCATCGGCCTGAAGATCTCCACTCCAAGCATCAGCACGATCAGCAGCGGCCGCAGCTCCATGTCCCCCGAGTTCACCCTCGCGGCGCCGACGGCCAGCGCGACAGCCGCGCCCGTAGCCATGAAGAAAATCGACGCCCCGCTCGTCGCGCCGTTCGCGGCCACAACGCCCATCGTGCTGCGGTACATGTTATGCGCCCGCTCCGCCAGCGCGCGGCCCCGCGCCTTGCTCTGCCCGAAGGCCTTCAGCGTCGCAAGACCCTGCACGCTGTCGAGGAACTCCGAGCCCAGCGCGCCGTACGCCTTCCTTCGCGCGAAGCTCCTGTCCCGGTTCCAGCGATAGAACGTCGCCGGCACCGCAAGCGTCAGGAACGCGAACGCCAGGAAGATGACCGCGATGTACACGTCCAGCGTCACCATGTACGCGAAGATCGCCACCGGCGCTATGGCAGACACAAGGATCTGCGAGAGGTACTGACCGAAGAACGTCTCCAGGCGCTCGATCCCTTCGACCATCGTCAGCACAACCTCGCCCGTCCTGTTCCTGTCGAAGTATCCGGGCCCAAGCTGTAGCGCGTGCTCATAGCACTCGCGCCGCAGCCTCATCTTGACGATGTTCGCCGTGTGGTGGCTAACGGCGTTCTGCCAGTACTGGAACAGGCTGCGAGCGACGATCATGCCCGCGATCGCCCCAAGCGCCATGAAAAGCGCAGAGAAGCTCGCCTGACCGGTCAGCACCCGGTAGATGACCACGCCGGACACCGCCAGCCGCGAGACACCCGCGCCCACAGCGATGAGACCCAGCGCCGCAGCAAAAAGTATGCGCAGCCTGACGCCGCGAGTAAGGCCGAACAGCCGCCAATCGAAGTACAACTTGCGCCTCCCAGTTAGTACGAGGTATCACTTTAGCAGCATGCTGCTCTGATCATAAGATTTCTTGAGCAAGTTACGCGTGCAAATGTCTGCACAGACAAGCGCACTGGCTCTGTAGGAAGCCGGCAGCAGCCCTCCGAACGCCCGGTGATACAATCGCCCGCAGTCATCCCCGGAGGAGCGGCGTACCTGATGAGACTCATCCTTGAAGCCCCGCAACTGATCGACGGCACCGGCCGGCCGCCGCTCCAAGACGCAGCCATTCTGGTCGAGGACGGGGTGATTGCTGCGGTCGATTCCCAGGAAGCGCTGTCACGGGAGAAGTCGGAAGACTGTGATGTGATCTCCGTAGAGGACGGCGCCATCATGCCGGGCTTCGTCGAGGTGCACTCGCACATACACCTCAGCGCCGGGCCTAATGTCTACGACGAGGTGACAACCGAGAGCGACGAGACGCTGATCGTGAGGGGCGTGCAGGCCGTGCGCACCGCCCTGAACTCTGGAATTACCACGATGCGCGACCTCGGCAGCAAGAACAACGTGATTTTCCCCATAAGAGAAGCGATCGAGCAGGGCCTGATCCCGGGCCCAAGGCTGCTGGCCTCCGGGTTCCCCATCACGACCACCGGCGGCCACTGCAACATGTTCGGCAGGGAGGCCGACACCGCTGACGACGTCGTGAAGGCGATTCGCGACCAGTTCAAGCAGGGCGCCGACTGCATCAAGATCATATCCACCGGCGGCGGCCTCACGCCCGGCACGAACATGCGGGAGGCGCAGTACGACTCCGACACGCTGCGGGCCGCGATCGCCGATGCGGATCGCCTCGAGCTGCGGGTGGCCGCTCACTGCCACGGAACGGCGGGCGTCAAGAACTGCGTGGAGGCCGGAGTCCACAACCTGATCCACTGCACCTGGCTGGCTGAAGACCCCAATGAGATGTTCGACTACGACCCCCGGACGGCCGATCAGATCGCCGAGAAGGGGCTGTACGTGGACCCAACTCTCGCCCTCGGCCACCTCAACAGAATGAGGCGCGTGCCGGACCCCGAAGTGGCCAGGATGATGCGGGACCCGGCCCGTCGCATGGAGATCCTCAGGGACATGTGGGACCGCGGCGTCAAATTCGTCACGGGCATGGACATGGGCGTGCCGTACGCCCGCTTCGACGACTTCGCCTATACGCCGGAGGTCATGGTCGACGGCATGGGTATCTCGCCCATGGACGCCATCGTCAGCTCGACGAAGACCTCGGCGGAGTGTCTGGGACTGAGCGATGTCACCGGCACGCTCGAAAAGGGCAAGGCCGCCGACGTGCTGATCATCAACGGTGATCCGCTCGCGGACATCAGGGCGCTGCACAGCGTCAACACGGTGGTGAAGGCCGGCCAGGTCGTGAAACGGGAGAACCGGATACTCAGCTGAGGCTCTAACACTCAGGCCAACTCAGCATGGCGAAGGTCTCTATCGGCTCAATGCCCGTGGTACTAGGTCATAGGGGATTTTAATGGGCCTCGAACGTCCTAACCGTGTACTAGTGGCGACGCAGATAGAGAACGCGAAGACATAGGAATGAGTAGTCAGCTTTCTGGAGTTGGTGCCTTTGTAGGCAAGGGGTGGCCTTTGGCACGCTCGACAGTGTTGTGGTGGTTTGGCTTGGTTGTTTTGGTCACGGCGATGTCGTTGGTCGGGTGTTCCAGCGACCCTCCGGCGCCTGACGATGGGACGCTCATCGCGATCAGCAGTGGAGAACTTCATACATGTGGGCTCCGAACGGACGGGACGGCAGTCTGTTGGGGATCAAACTTGTACGGACAGTCATCGCCTCCGGAAGGCGAGCGGTTCAAGGCTATCAGTAGTTCAGGTGTTTTCACCTGCGCTCTACGGCAGGATGGGACTCCTGTTTGCTGGGGAGTGGAGGGCGCTGATCATCGCCTCGTTACTGAGAATTTGGACTACTCGGTGCTGCTCTCTCCCCCAAAAGGTGAACGGTTCACTGCGATCGACACCAGCCCTTCCCAAGCATGCGGCCTTCGCACAAATGGAACCGTAGTGTGCTGGGGTGTCGCGGACTTTATGAATTGGGAGCAGCCGCGAGAAGATGGACGGTTCAACTCAGTCAGTGTCGGACGCTCCCATGTCTGTGCCATTGGAACGGACAGGAGGGTGGTCTGTTGGAGCGTACACATCGACTACGAAATCATCGATTCACCGAGCGGGATGGGGAGCGTTGAGGATCTCAGTAGTAGTGGAGGCCATGCATGTGCGATTCTGGATGATGCAACGATACATTGCTGGGTGCCAGAAACGCTAACCTATAGTAGCGACCGTGGACAGGGAGACGCTCCCGAAAGTGGGCAATTCAAAGTTGTCGAGATGGGCAACGGATACGGATGCGCTCTCCACTTGAATGGTTCACCCGTCTGCTGGGGTCTGAGTCAGTACGAGCTGAATGTAATGGGCGGTGGTCGGACTTTCGGAGACGCAGTCGGTCAAAATGAACCCCCTTCGGGTGAGGCTTTTACAGAGATTAGTTTAGGCCGCTTGCACGCATGCGGACTTCGGGAAGATGGTACCCCTGTGTGCTGGGGGATTGATGCTCATGGAATGGAAGAGGGCCAATACACGGTGCTTTCTGGCGGTGAGGGTCGCGCATGTGGCGTTCGACCGCATGGGATCGTCGAATGTT
Organism: Dehalococcoidia bacterium; assembly: GCA_965116985.1. GTDB lineage: Bacteria > Chloroflexota > Dehalococcoidia > Lucifugimonadales. The sequence goes on from OZ220745.1 coordinate 3,128,817, forward strand.
GGGGACCATGGTCCGGACCTGTAAAAGATACGAAAGTGGCTTCGGTCGCCGTTGGGGACGAATGGGGTGACGGGGTCACTTATGGGCTGCTGGAGGATGGGTCGCTGGTCCGCTTGGATTTTCCTGGTCATTGGGCCTTGCCGCCGGACCCACCTCGAAGCGACAAGTTCAAAACCGTCGCTGGCGGCAGTGGACATCTTTGTGGGATTCAAGAAAATGGAGAAGCCTACTGCTGGCCGAGCGACAACTATGAAGAACGTTGGCAGCTAGGAGAGGGTAAGCTCATTGACGTTAGTCCTGGGCTAGGCAGAGGGGGCCATGTCTGCGGCCTACGGGAGGATGGCGCAGCAGTTTGCCGCCTGTTCATTGATGATCCGTTATGGGATCGTGGCCAGACCTCCCCTCCCGTAGGAAAAGTGTTCACTTCCTTGAGCAGTGGGGGGTCCCATACGTGTGGCTTAGAGAGGACAGGTGCCGTCTCATGTTGGGGTAACAGTTACGCCCGGTACTCATCCCCCGAGGGCGAGGCCTTTGTGTCCATAAGCAGCGGATCCGATCACGCTTGTGCCCTCAGAGAGGACGGCACGCCAGTTTGCTGGGGCAGTAACTGGACAACCGCAACGTCACCTCCTGAAGGCGAAAGGTTTGCTTCCATTAGCAGCGGGAGCACACATACCTGCGGCTTGCGGCATGATGGGACGGTGGCGTGCTGGGGATGGGAGGACTTCGGTCAGGCAAGGGCGCCGGTGACGGAGGCAAATGATGGAAGCTAGTAGCCCTCCCCCCCCCCCGTCTCGCGTCTTATTCTCTCCTCCACATTCTGAGCGCCATTGGATCCCCTTGAGGATGCAAAGTGGCCACTGGCGGGTAGGGTGAATTGTGATCGCTGAACAGCTACGGATGTCGTGTTGATGTGCAGCGACAATGTCCAACTATAAAGGTCGCAACGTTTTCGGTCTGTAGCCCAAAGCCCCGTCCCTCGCGCCAATATTTGCAATGGCCTATTGACCAGACATCAAAGTCTTCGCTCCGACTCCGACCCGGTCCAGCAAGAAGAAGTGGTGGAGACGGGGGAGAGTCGAACTCCCCGTCCAGGAAAGCTAACGAGAGCACTTCTACAGGCTTAGCCGGAAGTTGCATTCGCCTCCGAGGTCCCCTGCCGGCATGGGTATCTCGCCCATGGACGCCATCGTCAGCTCAACGAAGACCTCGGCGGAATGCCTGGGACTGAGCGACGTCACCGGCACGCTCGAAAAGGGCAAGGCCGCCGACGTGCTGATCATCAACGGCGACCCGCTTGCGGACATCAGTGCGCTGCACAGCGTCAACACGGTGGTGAAGGCTGGCCAGGTCGTAAAGCGGGACAACAGCCCGCTGGTCTAGGCCCGGCAGATCGCTGGCCGAGACAATGACTGCACAGTGGCTTGGCGCTTGGCGGAGCGGCCCCGCTGGGACCTGCGGTTCGCCGGCGCCCCAGGCATAGGTCGGCGCCGGGACCATGCCTCCCGCGTGAACGCAGTTGTCGAGCCGGCTGCTTTCGCTGGCAGCGCAAGGCGGCCCGTCTGCTGAAGTGGGCGGCCCCGTCGCCCGCGGCCCGGTAACACTTCGCTATGCCCGCTAGGCCTCGAAGGCCAGCACCCTCGCCGGGTTGTCCACGGTAATCGCTCTGATCGCATCCTCGGCAAATCCCTTGCGCCGCATCTTGGGAACGATATTCTCGAGAATGTGACCGTAGCCGTGCCCGCCATACGTCACCAGCCGGTGCTTCATGGCGATGTCATGGCCCATGACAACCCTGTCGGAATAGCCTGCATCTACAAGGCGCCTGATGAACTCCAGTCTCTGGGCGTCGCTGGGCATGTCGATTTCCGCGAGTGGATAGTACGACCCCTCGTTGCCGAACAGGTCCCACTCAAGGTAGCAGCCCGTCGCGGCGATGCTGAGGATCGCGTCGAACTCAAACACAGTTCTGTCCAGGTGCCCCATGATCACACGGGTTATGTCCGCGCCCGCACCCGCAAGCCGTTCCAGGATCTGCAATGGCGCATCAGGGTGCCGCCCGGGATGGACCAGTATCGCGGCGCCCGTTTCGCTCTGGGCGATCGCCGAAGCTGCCAGGGACTTGCGCTCGTTCGGGGCCAGGGGCCACGTGCAGCCGACCTCGCCGATTATGCCTGCTCTTACATCGCTTCCCCCCGCACCATGAACGATGTCGCCGATGATCTCCCGCGCAAGGCTCTCTTCGGTTCGCTCATCCATGTCTTCCGGATGCGCGGATGCTACATAGAAGCCGGTGCCCATGATCACGTGAACGCCCGACTCGAGCGATAGTCGGGCCAGCGCATCCGGCGCTCGTCCGAACTGCGCTGTGGTCGCGTCCACGATGGCTCCGCCGCCAAGCTCCCGGTACATCTTGACCTCTTCAATGGTTACATCCACGTCGGTAAGCTGAAGGTTGGAGCGGTTGCTGTAGTAGTTGCGCCGTATCCATCCGAGGTTGTCCAGGCCTATTGCGGCGTCCGCCAGCTCCGGACGCGGGGAGTCCTGGGCCGGGCGATACATCAGGGACAAGTCTGAGTGGAGGTGTTCATGGGTTGTGGTGGCGCCCAGTTCTGAAGGGTGTACAGGGCCAAGCACGGTCTGTACCAGGCCTGGCTCGCAGTCTGATGGCATGGCGGAAGTCCTTATAGTATTGTGGAGGGCAAGGCTAACAGGAGCCGTCCAAGCTGCAAAATCGCCTCTCTCACGCAAACGGAAGTGAGGCGCTCTTGCCTTTGGAATCTCTCGACATCGATCCGCCGATTGGTGCTGCCGGCCCGGAAAGAGGGGAGACTGGGGAATGAGATTCGCGGCTTTCACAACTGTAGCGTCGTCGTCCGGAGAGGCCGCCACCGCCGCCGAGTTCATCGACAACCTCAGGCAGCAGACAATTCTGGCCGAGGAGCTCGGCTTCGAGTGCATGTGGCTCGGAGAACACCACTTCGGTCCTTACGGGCTGGGCGACCTGCCGAACCCGGTCCTGCTCGGAGCCGACCTTGCTGCCCGAACGTCCAGGATTCGCATCGGGCAGATGGCGAACATTGTCCCGTGGTGGCACCCGATTCGGCTCGCCGAGGACCTCGCGATTCTGGACAACTTGACTGGGGGACGTGTGGAGATTGGCTTTGGGAGAGGCATCTGGCCCTACGAAGGCCCGCAGTTTCATCCCAACGCCGACCCTCGCAAGGACAGAGAAAACAGGGAACTGTTCCAGGAGACGGTGGAGATAGTGCGGGAGATTTGGAAACACGAGTACTTTTCCCACCAGGGAGAAAACTACAGCTTTCCCGTCGAGGACACGGTCTTCTCACATCCGCAGTATCCATCGAACCCCGCCTGGCAGGACGGCGACAGGGTCACGAAGTTGCGCGTGACCCCGAGGCCTTTCCAGAAGCCGCACCCGCCGCTGTGGATGACCGTCTCCACCGATCGCTCCGTCTCTACTGCCGCCGGCCTTGGCCTGAAAGCATGCTACTGGCAGCCTCCCGCTCTCAGAATCAGGCAGCGGATGGAGCTCTACGCCGAGGTGAGGAGCGAACTGGAGGGAAGGCCGTTCGCTTTGGGTGAAGACCAGGCGGTGATGCGTTCCACGTACGTTGCCTCTTCGATGGAGGAAGCGCGACGTGATGCTGAAGAGGGCATCATGTCCGCCTTCATCTTCAACGATCCTTTTCGCGGCAGACAGGTCTTCACAAATCCCGGAGAGGAACTGGACCCAGACGTGAAACTGGACTGGGACTTCCTGGAGCCTCGAACGCTTCTCGTGGGCTCACCGGAGAACGTCGTGGAAAAGGTCCAGGAGCTTCAGGAAGTGTGCCGCCTCGACTATCTTCTGGTCGAGTTCACGCACATGGGGATCCCTCTGAACAAGACCCTGAAGAATCTGGAGACATTTGCCGCGAAGGTAATGCCCCACTTCGCCGGCGATCACTGAAACACCGACCGGCCAAGAGTCGCCCGCTATCAGCCGCAAAGCGCTTCAAAGTACGCAGCTTGCGCCCGGGTCGGCCCGTGTCCGTTAGAGTCCGGTAGCCTGTTGAAACCGGCAATCTGAGGATTGGCCAAGCGCCCTTGCTGGATACCATTCTGTGCTACGGCGGTGCTAGGCTTGGAGGAAAGTTTCGAGCATAGCCAACAGACGTTGGGCGAGGCGGCGGCCTTTGCTGACGGTCAGCGGCGGCCCACCGACAGATGTGGTGGAGACGGGGGAGAGTCGAACTCCCCGTCCAGGAAAGCTAACGAGAGCACTTCTACAGGCTTAGCCGGAAGTTGCATTCGCCTCCGAGGTCCCCTGCCGGCATGGGATCCAAAGAGGTTGAGCCGAAAAGTCTTAGGCCCGGCCTATCGGCGTACGCCGGACAGCGCCTCGATTGTTGGCGCCCTATCCCCGGTCTCGAGGACAACCGGAGCAGGACGTAGCAGCCCGTTTAGGCGGCTAGGGCGAGTTCAGGTTCGCCAGTTACTTTGTTGCTACCTTGTTAACGGGGTCCGATAGCGCCCCGGCCTGCAATACCCTGAACAACTTCCCTGTCGAATCCACGCGTCCCCACATCACACCTATTATAGCAGTACCCCGCCACCGCAGCCCTGAGACCCTGGAATCTCTCTGGGAATCTCCCTGCATCCTGCTCAAACTGGGCCCCGATGTTCTCTGTCGAAGAACCCAGCCCTGAGCCCGTAACAAGACCTCCCGCTTACTAGGCTCCCTTGCTCCAACCCGTTCGCCCTGACCGCGTCCTGAGCTTGACGAAGGAGCCTGTCGAAGAACCTTGCACATGACAGCATCGTTCACCTGACGTCCCCCAGAGACCGTTTCCCTCAAGTCGCTGAATCCTGCGCTGTCATACGCGTGACGGGAGTCACATTGTCAGCCGAAATCAGGCCTGGGCCAAGGCGCCTTCCTGTCCCTTCTCCCCTTGTGGGAGAAGGTTAGGTTGAGGGGAAAGCGCAGTTACGCAAGACCCTCCGAAGGCGGGAATCCAACGGTCGAACCGGAACTATGCTGGCCGCCAATACTTCACGCCTCGCCGCCAACCGAACGCCACCCGCAAGAACTCGACCCCCTAAACCTTGTAGCAGGCCACCAGCCTGCCGCCTCCCTTGTCCTCCAGCGGCGGCTGATCGTTGTCCCGGCAGAACTCGTCCGCCATGGGGCACCGGTCATAAAACCGGCACCTTGCCGGCGGATCGATCGCCGTCGTCACGCCGCCCAGTATGTTGACCGGCGGCCGCGTGACCGAAGGGTCGGGCACCGGTGCAGCCGACACGAGCGCGCGCGTGTACGGGTGCTGCGGATCGCGCAGCATCTCTTCCGTATCGCCCACCTCCATGAGCTTGCCGAGGTACATGACCGCGATACGCGTGCACGCGTATCGCGCCACCGCGAGGTCGTGCGTGATGTACAGGTAGCTGATCCCCAGCCGGTCCGCGAGGTCGTCCATCAGCCGCATGACCCCCGTCCTGATCGACGCGTCCAGCATCGAAGTCGGCTCGTCCGCCACCACGAACGTGGGCTCCACAACCAGCGCCCTCGCGATCGCGACCCGCTGCCTCTGGCCGCCCGACAGCTCGTGCGGGAAGCGGAACAGGTACGTCTGCGGCGGGTTCAGCCCGACCATCCCCAGCATCTCCGTGACACGCTCGATCCGCTCCGTCGGGGTGCCGATCTTCTGCACCTGCAGCGGCTCCGCTATCGTGTCGAACACCGTCCGCCGCGGGTTGATCGACTCGTACGGGTCCTGGAAGATCATCTGGGCGTGCTTCCTGTACGCCCTCAGCTCCCGGCCCTTCAGCGTGGCCACGTCCACCGGCGGCGCGGTACCGTCGTCGAAGATGATGTGGCCCGCGGTCGCGTCCGACAGCCTGACGATGAGCTTGCCGGCGGTCGTCTTGCCGCAGCCCGACTCGCCGGCAAGCCCGAAGCTCTCGCCCGGCGCCACATCGAAGCTGATCCCGTCGACGGCGTGCACCAGGCTCTTGCTGCGCTTGTACCAGCTCGCGTGCACGGGGTAGTGCTTCCTGAGCTGGTCGACCCTCAGCAGGGGCCCGCCGTTCGGCCGCAATGTATCCGTGCCCGCCACTCTGTATTGCGTCAAAGCTCCACCACCTCCGGCTCAGAGACCCCCGCCTCGCGGGAAGCCTTCTCGAACAACTCTACCGTGCTCGGATGGCATGTGAACACGAGCACCTGGTTGTCCTCGGCCAGGCGTACGAACGCCGACGCCGCTCGAAGCGCCCGCTCAGGATCGAAGTTCACCAGCACCTCGTCCACGATCACCGGGAGCGGCTCTGTCCTCCGGCCCAGCTCCCGTATGAGCCCGAACCGCAGCGAGAGGAAGAGCTGCTCCCGCGTCCCCCGGCTTAGCTGCGACGGCTGCTTGGATGTGCCGCCGGACTCCGTCACGTAAATCGTACGCTCTCCGATTGGCGAGAACACCGTCTGGTACCGACCGCCCGTTGTGTCCCGGAAGAACGACTCCGCCTCGCGTATGACGTCGGGCTGGCGCTCGCGCTCGAACTTGGCCCGCGCCTCCTCGATCAGCGCCTCGGCCAGCGTCAGCTTCGCCCACTCCGACGCGTGCGCCCGCATCTCCTCCACGAGCTGGCCGCGCTCCAGCCGAAGCTGGGAGGAGGCCTCCTCCCCTGCGATGTCCCGCAGCTGTGTTTCGAGGGAGCCGCGGTCGCTCGCCGTCTGCTGCACCTCCGCCTCTACGTCGCTCAGCGCTGCCTCCAGCCTCTCCATTTCTTCGTCTATCGATTGGCTGTCGGTCATCTCTAGTTCCCCGAGAAGCGACTCCAGCGCCAGGCCCGGCCCGCTCGCCTCGGTGAGGCGCTGCATGATCTCACGAATGCTGCCCTCGAGCTTGCTACGCTCGTCGGCCATTTCCTGCCGGCGCCGGAACTCCTCGGCATCGGAAGCTTCTCCCAGGTCCAGAAGGTATCGAAGGTCATGCTGGGCCAACTCCAACTCGCCGCTGGCCTCCTCGACTTCCCGCTGCCTTTCGGCCAGTCGGTCGGCCAGGCTCTTGCGCTCCTGTTCCGTGCCTCGCGCCTCTTCCAGCAGGACGATAAGCCGGTCTGCCGCCGCTTCCACGCTCCTGTAGTCATTGGCGCTCACCGGAATCCCAAGCTCCAGCGCATGCGGCCGGACGGCCTCGTAGTGCTCGATGAGGTCCCGCTCGATTGCGCTCACTCGTTGCTCCCAGTCCCGGACCGTGCCAAGCTGGTCGCGCGCCCTCGCTATCTGGCCAGCCAGCAGGTCCACGTTGTCTGGCGAGAACCTGTCTGAAAGCTCTCGAGACCGCAGCCACGTGCGCCACGCATCGCTCGCCTCGCGCTGCCTCTCGGCGGCTTTGGCCAGAGCCTGCTTTGCATCGCGCAGCCTGTTCTCGCGCCCGCTCCTTATCGCCGTCTCCCTGTCGAGCGAGGCCTGCAGTTGGGCCTGCGCCTGGATGCGCCTCGTCTCATCCTCCAGGGCCTCTTCAACGTCGGAGAGAGTCGCTTCCGTGACCTCTTGCAGGTCCAGTCTTTCCGCGAACTCAGCCAGTTCCCCTTCGCATCGTCCCATGGCATCTTCTGCATCCGATTGCTGCCGCCTGACTGTGGAGAGCAGGGTCGATCCGGCTCCCGCGGCGCCTCCGGCCCACAACGTGTAGATGAACAGTCCAGCTCCCGCAAACGCCAAGACCAGGCCGACGGTCCAGACCGCTGCCATGGCGTCGCCTCCGGCAAGAAATCCTGCCAAAGCGATAATGACCCCGATCGCAATGCCGCCGCCTGCGGCAATTCGCAGCGGCGGGACGCCTCCCGCGTCTGCGGTACCAAGTGAGGCGAGCTGGCCGTCCAGAGCCTGCTTCTGGGCGCTCACCCTGTCGCGTTCTCCAAGCAGGGCCCTTGCAGACCGGACGATACCGCGCCGTTCCCGGATCTGCGCCTCGTCCAGTTCGGGCGCGGTCGCCGACTCCAGTTGTCCGCGGGCCTCCTCCTCGGCTTCCGCCGCTTCGCCTAGAGCCTGCTCGGCCTGCGCAACATCCGCTTCACAACTCTGATGCTCATCCTCAGCCGACCCCAGCCGGTCGCCCAGCGCTCCGACCTCTTGCCTGACTTCGAGGGACAGATCGAACCCCTCCAGCCGTTCCACGTCCCAGGTTGGCCCCAACTCCCGCAGCATGTCCTCAAGGTTTTTCCTCCTGGTACGCAGCTCGGCCTGCCTCTCAGGAAAGTCCTTGATCGACTGCTTTAGAGAGTTACTGCCCCTCGCAATTCCCTGAATCTCTTCCTCGCTGTCCAGCACGGCTGCCGGAGGGGCGATCTCCTCTGTCTGCTTCGTGAGCAGCTTTACCTGATCCTTCGCGTTCGCCAGCGAGCGCTGCGCGTTCTTGAATTGCTCCTCCGCCACATCGAGTCTGCTAACGCCGTCAGTCGGAAAGTTCTCGATTTTCGGAATATCGCTCAGTCGGATCGTGGCCACGTCCAGGGCGACCCAGTCGCTCCAGCACGCCTTCAGCTGAGCTTGGCGGCGGCGCTCACGGTCCAGCGAATCGCGGCGATTGCCGAGCTCCTGCAATCGCTCGTTTGCGGCGGCCAGTTCGCCGGACAGCCGCGCGTACTCCGCGGCGTTGTCGGCGACCCCGTGGAGGGAATCGTCGACGCTCTGCAGCCGGTTGGCAACGTGGTAGATCTGTTGAGTGCTTCCGCCTTTGCGGAACAGGCCGTCCTTGTCTCGCCTGATGCGCCTCAGAGCTTCCGGCAGCGAGGACACGCCCATCCCCTCGCTGTAGATGTAATCGTTCACGTTGTCGTCGCTCAGCAGATCGCTCGCGTACAACTCTTCCAGCGTGAAGGTGAACACGCGGTTGAAGATGTACTCCGGGTTGCCGCCAAGAAGCCTGAACAGCTCGGAGTCGGGCAGGGGCTCGCCGGTCGCCGCCGTCAGCGTCACCGTTCCACCCCTTGCTCCGTGGCGTCGACTGACGTTGTAACGCTGGCCGTCAGTGCCTTCGATCGTCAGCGCGCCGCCGTGGTTGCCGCCGGACAGGGGCCTGTACGGGTTCGCGCCCGTGCGCCCGTCCGGAAATCCGTACAGCACGCGGCGAACGAACTCCAGCAGGGTGCTCTTGCCGGCCTCGTTCGCGCCGTTGAACACGGTGACCGGCCTTTCCAGCGGTCCGAAGCCTCTGTCGGCGAAGTGCCCGAAGCCGTCGACATGGATGTCCCGTATCTTCACGACCGGTCTTCTGCCAGCAGCTCCACGGCCAGCGACTCCGCTTCGTCCAGCAGCGCCCGCAGCTCTTCGTCCGTGGGCCCGCTCGCGTCTAGGTAGCTTCGATACCTGCGGTGCTGGTAGAGATCGGCCAACCGTTCCCGGAACTGCGACAGACCGGCCTCGTCCTGCTTGGCGCCCTTGGAAGTCAGCAGCACCTCCGCAAGGAAGTCCGATCCCTTGAGAAGCTCATCGCGGTCTATTGGCGATAACGTCTCGTTCTCAACTCGCTCGCACCACGCGAACGGAGACTGGTTCGCGAACTCTTCGTTGAGAATCGACTCCCTCAGGTCTTCCAGATAGTCTGCCCGGCGCAGCGTCCCGTGAAGCGGGGTTCGCCCGGCGAGCGTGACACGCGCCACTAGCGATCTCCCCTCAGCCGCCTCCAAAGCCTCCTGGACCCGCTGGGAGGCCATGTCATGCAGGCCCTGGTCGGAATCGACGTCCGATGCGTCCACCTCGATTCTCGCCCAGCGCACCGTGTCCATCGCCCTGAAGTCCAGCCGCACATCGTCGCCGTCAACCTCCGCCAGGTACACGCCGCGCGCGCCCGTCTCATTGACGTGGCGGCCCTGCGGATTGCCCGGGTACACCACCGCCGGAGACCGATCTCGCATCACCTGTCGCGTGTGGACATGGCCCAGCGCCCAGTAGTCGATCCCCGACGCTTCCAGGTCTCCGAGAGAGCAGGGCGCATAAGCCACGTGTCCCGTGTCCGTTCCGACGTTCGCATGCAGCAGACCGATCGAGAAGAGGCCGGAATCCACCGTGCCCAGCGTGTTCACTAGATTGTCGTAAACGTCCCGCTCCGGGTAGCTGATGCCGTACACCATGCCTCGGCCGGGGTCGTCCGGGACAACGGGAACTGCCTCCCATTCCGGCCCGAACCGGTGGCACGACTCCGGGTACGCGAGCTGCGCCTCCCAGCCGTCCAGCGGGTCGTGGTTGCCGTGGCACACGAACGAGCGGATGCCCGCCTCGTCCAGCCTCCTCAGCCCGCGTATGAACGCCTGCTGCGCGCGCAGGCTGCGGTCCGCTCCGTCGTAGACGTCGCCCGCCACAAGCAGCGCGTCAACCCGCTCGTCGATGCACAGATCGATGATGTTCTCGTAAGCGTCGAACGTCGCCTGGTACAGCGCTTGGGCAACATGCGGCGGGGCTTCAGACCTAATGCCGGTGAACGGGCTGTCCAGATGCAGGTCGGCCGCGTGCACAAATCGAAGGCTCGTCATCACAGGCGATAGTGTAACCGGTATGTGCCGCCCCGTGGCCTCGCAAGACGATAGGGGACAATGTTGCCCCGAGTCACCAACCCGCGTCCCCACTTGGCCTCGTCACACTTCTACGCAGCCTTCCTCACTTGGTATGCACCTGGCATTCAGCCGGTACCAAAACAAGCTCATCTGAGAACATCAAGCTCCAACCCGTCGCCAACGCTCGCGCCTGCCTCCCAAACCACACGCCCCCAACCCGTTCGCCCTGACCCCGTCCTGAGCTTGACGAAGGGGCCTGTAGAAGGGCCTAATCCAAGACACCTCCGGCCTTACGCCCCTTGCCCCAACCCGTTCGCCCTGAGCCTGTCGAAGGGCCTTACGCACGACAACGTCCGCCATCCACCCCCTCGCTCGCCCAAGACCCACGCCGAGATCCAAACAAGACCCCCGTCAAGAGACACCGCCTGCCTAAGGCCCCTTGCCCCAGCCCGTTCGCCCTGACCGTGTCCTGAGCCCGACGAAGGGGCCTGTCCTGAGCCTGTAGAAGGGCCTCACGCAAGACACTACTCGCCCCACCCGAAATCCCCACTTGCCTTCTGCGAACTAGTAGAACAAAACGGGGTGCCGGAAGTCGAAATGTCCCAATCCAGAGCCTCAGACCCGCATTCTTCCGGCATTGAAAGGCTTGCTTGAACCGTCGCTGAAACTTACTTTCAGCGATGTCTCGCTCTTGAGCGCACGCCGCGGAAGGGTGAAGAACACCGCTCGCAGGCACTCGGCGGCCTGCGTTTCCGACAAGTGCGTGATACGCTGGTATCAGTTACCATAACGCCGCCAACAGCAAGTGCAACGGGGCGCCTTCGCCCCGGCCAAGCCAGTCCTCGGTTCACCGTTCAGGAGACTTGACTTGACGTCATCGCACGAACACCACGACGAGCACGATCATGACGATCATTCGGGCCACGATCACGACGATCACTCAGGCCATGATCACCACGGTCACGACCATGGCCATCACGACCATGCCCACGACCTGCGGGAAGCCAGCCGCAGAAGCCTCATCATTGCGCTGTCCCTGACCGGCAGCTACATGATCGCCGAGGTAATCGGCGGCCTGTTGTCTGGCAGCCTCGCCTTGCTGGCCGACGCCGGGCACATGCTCACGGACGCCGCCTCCATCGCGCTGGCTCTGCTCGCCATGTGGATTTCCAACAGGGAAGCCACCGTCGCCCGCACATTCGGCTTCCACCGCACCGAGGTACTTGCGGCTCTCATCAACACCGTGAGCCTCTGGCTCATCTCCGCGTGGATCTTCTATGAGGCGTACCACCGGTTCCTGCACGGCGCGGAGATCGAAGGCGTTCTGATGCTGTCGGTCGGCGCGGTCGGCCTCTTGGTCAACATCATCGTGGCCTACGTGCTCCACGCCCAGGCAGGACACAGCCTCAACGTGCACGGCGCCTTCCTCCACGTCCTCGGTGACCTGATGGGCTCGGTCGGCGTCATCATTTCCGGCATCCTGATCCTCTCATTCGACTGGGTCATCGCCGACCCGATCATCAGCGTGCTCATCGGCGTCTTCATCCTGATCAGCACGCGGCCGCTCTTCCAGAAGGTCATCGACGTCCTCTTGGAAGGAACGCCCTCTCACGTCGACACATACAAGCTCTGCGCCGACATCGAGGACGTTGAGGGCGTCACCGTGATCCACGACGTCCACGTCTGGACCATATCCTCGAACTACTACGCGCTCACCGCGCACGTACTCATCGACCCCTCATACGATGGCGACGTGAACGACATGCTGGCCCACATGCGCAAGATCGCATACGAGGACTACAACATCATGCACGCTACGTTCCAGTTGGAGACCTCCGTGTCCAGCTGTCACGAGGACCACCACGTAGGCCACCTGCTGGCCCGCGCCGAGACCCACCTCTAGCGGCGCATTGAGTAGAAGTCCCGTGTGGTCGTACAACACGTGCAACCCGGCACAGGGGTAACACTTGGCGGCGCATTGAGTAGAAGACCCGTGTAGTCGTACAACAATCCCTCCTCTCCCTTGATGGGAAGGGACTGAGAGCCTGTGCTGAGCTTGTCGAAGTATGAGGGTGAATGGGGAGGGGCGGGGGACCACACGCTCACGAACCCCAGGCTCCAAGCAACCCATTAGCGCGCCCCCCGAGGCCTCCCGCACTCCCACAACAGAGGACCTTTGCACAATGTAACCGGTCACATGGGTAACACCTAAACCGGGCACCTTGGTAACACATTGGTGGCGTATTGAGTAGAAGGCCGGCGTGGTCGTACAACAATCCCTCCTCTCCCGTGATGGAAGAGGACTGAGAACGTGTCCTGAGCACCAACGAATGGGCCCGTCGAAGAGCCTGCCCTGAGCCCGACGAAGGGGCCTTACGCAAGCCAGCCCTCGCCCCAAGTCCGCCAAGCGCCCTTACCCAATCCGTTCGCCCTGAGCCTGTCGAAGGGCCTTACGCAAGCCAGTCCCCGCCCCAAGTCCGCCCCCAACGCCCTCCACACGCCGCGCGCATGGCCGATTCGCGAACAACTCTCCCACAGCAACACCAGCCCACACGGCAAACCCGTCATTCCGGCATTCACGCGCCAGCGTGAACCCGGGGCCAGCCGGAATCCAGAGGGGCGGGGCACGTCACGCCTGCCAACACCTTCCGGCGATAGAACCCCGCCGCCATCCCTCAGGCGTAGGGGCCGTTCGCGAACGGCCCGCCCAACCACGCGCCACACCAAGACGTCGACAGGAACCCGTTCCCCCTGACCACCAACGAAGGGGCCCGTCGAAGAGCCTGCCCCAAGTCCGCCAAGCGCCCTTACCCAACCCGTTCGCCCTGAGCCTGTCGAAGGGCCTTACGCAAGCCGCCACTCGCCCCAAGTCCGCCCCCAACGCCCTCCACACGCCGCGCCATCGAAGAACTAGCCCCTCCCACCAACCCAAACACCCCCTTGACACACTAGTTCGCCCGCCCCATAATAGAACACATGCACACAGTGACGCGCGAGGAACAACAACACGACGCCGTGCGGCCGCAACCGCAGCCGCTCGAAGACATCGTCCGCCGTTTAACCGACGACGGACAGCTCATCGTCGGCTTCCTCGTCACTACCATGCAGGGTGACATCCCCGACGTCACGCCCTCGCACCAGCTGCAGGCAGCCCGCATACTCATCAAGCTCGGCTTCAGCAACGCAGAGCTTCCCGATGACAACAGCCCGAACGCCCCCGCGCGCGCGGACGCCGGCGAACCGAGGCGGCGCGGCAGCGCCCACCGCTCCAGGCTGGATGCCGAACTCGCAAGGTTCGCCCGCGACGAGACCGACGGCGGACGAGAAGCCATTCGCTTCCTCGTCGATGTCATGCAGGGCAACGTGCCGGACTTCAAGCCCTGCCACAGGCTGGCTGCCGCCAGGGAGCTGCTTCGCCGCGGCTTCGACAGGCACGGCGGCCCGGACGCCCAGACCGAGTCCGGCCCGGGTGTCCAGTCCCAGCACGGCTCGGGACCGCAGTCCGAGCCCGAAAACGAGCAAGACGCAGAACCCCAGCCCGAAGTTCCCGAAGGCTTCAGGCTCGATCCGGACGGCATCATTGTCGTAGACTGGATGCGAGGTATCCCCATCACACCGGTCGAGACACTCTTCCACATACCGTCCTACGTCGAACATCTCAGGAAGAAGAAGTCCGAAGGCATCCAGATACTGAGGCCCGACTGGTGGCAGGAGGGCCTCGAGGAGTTCGTCGACGAGAACTCCCTCACCCTGCGCGAGGCGATACTGGAGGCAGCCGAGGCCGAGGGGATCACCATAGAGCCGCACCTGCTTCCTGAGGACGGCCCCCGGCCCCAGGCCTCCGCTGAGGAGGAGCCGGAGCGCGAAGACCTCGCCCCCGAAGCCGATGAAGAGGCCGCGCCTGAGGAGGAGCCGGAGCCCGGACCCGCCGTCCGGGACGAAGACACCAACGTGCCGTGGTCAAAGCCCGGCTACTTCTACCGCGACGAGTTGAGCGCCCACGAGAAGAAGGTCCTGGATAAGGGCGGCACCCTCCACTGGTACAACGTCGAACGCCGCTTCCCCTAATCAAGCACAGGCACCAAGCCTCGCGCTCTAAACGTCAGACCGGCGCAGGCCGGTATCCAGCGGGTTATGCGGGGTACCCGTCCCCTATCCCTATCTTCAGACTGACACGCGTAGGCAACCATGCTGAACAGCTTCACTCCATTCCCAAGGCCAAAGAGTGGCGCTCAATTGTGGGACCGGGCACATTGGTAACACCTTAACCGGGCACATGGGTGACGCTTTGGTGGGGCATTGACCACACTGCCGGTGTGGTCGTCCAACATGTCCTCTCTCCCTTGATGGGAGAGAGTTAGAACCTGTCCTGAGCTTGTCGAAGGAGTGAGGGTGAAGGGGGGACGGGTTGGGAAGCAGCCGCATGCCAACAATGACCCTTGGCATCAACAACCTGTCGTACCACTTCCCCAGTCCGCTGGCTGACAGGCGTAGGCAACCATGCTGAACAGCTTGACTCCATTCCTAAGGCCAAAGGATGGCGATCAATTGTGCAACCGGGCACATTGGTAACACCTAAACCGGGCACATGGGTGACGCTTTGGCGGGGCATTGACCACACCGCCGGTGTGGTCGTCCAACATGTCCTCTCTCCCTTGATGGGAGAGAGTTAGAACCTGTCCTGACCGCGTCCTGAGCTTGTCGAAGGGGCTTGTCGAAGGAGTGAGAGTGAAGGGGGGACGGGCTGGAAAGTGGCGTTGCGCCAGGCCATTTAGCTGAAGCCTACTCCAGAGGGTTCCAGCAGAAGGCGTAGTGTTCGCCGCGCCGGACCACGGGCGGCTCCTCCGTCATGCAGGCGTCGGTCGCGAAAGGGCACCGGGGATGAAACCGGCATCCCGCCGGCGGCTCCATGAGGTTGGGAGGCTCGCCCGGCAGCGTGACCAAATCCTGCTTCTCCCCCGAAACGCTGGGGAAGGCTGAGACCAGCGCCTTGGTGTACGGATGGATCGGCGACGCGAACACGTCCGCCGTGCTGCCCATCTCCACGATCTTGCCGGCGTACATGACGCCGACCACGTCGCTCACCTCGGCGATGACCGCCATGTCGTGCGAAATGTAGATCATGCTCATGTTCAGCTCTGCCCGCACGCGCTTCATCTCCCGCAGGATGCGGTCCTGGACGATGACGTCCAGCGCCGTCGTCGGCTCGTCCGCGATCACGATGTCCGGGTCGCAGGAGAGCGCCATCGCGATGACCGCCCGCTGCTTCATGCCGCCGCTGTACTCGTGCGGATACAGACCGATGTGCGAACGGTCGAGGCCCACCAGGTCGAACAGCTCGCCGACCCGCCGTTGGGCGTCGTCCCGGCTGAGCCGCACATGCTCGTCCAGCGCCTCGATGATCTGGTCGCCCACCCTGTAGACAGGGTTGAGCGAGTTCATCGCCGCCTGGAACACCAGCGATATGCTGCTCCACCGCAGGCCCCGCATGCGCTCCTCTGTCAGAGACACCACGTCCGTGCCGTTCAGCAGGATCCGGCCGCTGGTGATCCGCGCGTTCTCCGGCAACAGCCGCAGCAGCGATAGCGCGATCGATGACTTCCCGCAACCAGACTCGCCGACCAACCCAAGCGCCTGCCCCTTTTGGACGGTGAAGCTGACGCCGTCGACTGCCCGCACGAGGCCGGCGCTCGTCTCGTACTGCATCGTGAGGCCCTCGACGTTCAGGACCGGCTGTCCGTTCAAGACCGCCTCAGCCTTGGGTTCACAATCTCGTCCATCGAACGCCCGACCAGGTAGAAGGACGAGCACAGCAGCGTGATCGAGAGGCTGGCGGGGAAGATCAGCCACCAGTAGTCGACCACCTGCAGCAGGTACCCCGCGGACTCGGTTGTGTGGATCATGAGCCCCCAACTCATTCTCACGTCCAGCAGCCCCAGGAAGCTGAGCACCGCCTCCGAGAAGATCGCCCCCGTCACCGTGAACATCATGTACAGGAACGAGAGCGGCAGCAGGTTCGGGATCACGTGAACGAACACGATGTGCAGCGGCCCGCCGCCCGCGATCCTCGCCGCCTCAACGTACGGCTTGACCACGACGGACAGCGCCTGCGACTTCAATATCACGCCGGTTCCCCCGAAGCCGGACAGTATCCCGATGATGAGCGCAAGCTCGAGATGGTCCACTCCAATCAGCGCGCTCAGCACTATCAGTACGCTGATGCCCGGCATCATGATCATGATGTCCGCCAGCCGCATCAGCAGCGTGTCCACGATCCCTCCGAAGTAGGCGGACACGGCCCCCACCATCGTCCCGATGCTCACCGTCACAACCGCCGCGAGCAGACCGAGCAGAAACTCCGTCCGCGCGCTGAACATGAGCTGGCTTAGCACGTCCCGGCCAAGCGGATCCGTACCCAGCGGATGGCGCAGGCTGGGCGGCGCCGGTTGCCTTGTTTCCTCGAACGCGTACCCGACGACCGGATCGTAGGTGCGCTCCTCCCAGATCGTGTTCATCAGTATCGGATGAGCGCCCGCCAGCAGGGCGTACAGTCCGATGATGACCAGCCCGATGACCCCGATGCGCGTCCGGGTGAACAGCCCCCAGTTCTCCCTGGCGGCGCTGGCGGCTAGATTCAGCCGCACCCTCCAGAGAGAAGCCTCGACCGGGGCTGGCGCGTACCCTGTCTCCCTCATCCTCGAAGCCTGGGGTCCAGGTACACGTACAGCACATCCGCGACGAGATGGGCGATCAACACGAACAGGCCCACGAACACGAACGCCCCAATGGCCAGCGGCAGGTCTTCGTTGATCGCCGCGTCCACCAGCGTCTGGCCCATGCCCGGCCACGAGAACACGCTCTCGATGATCACGCTGCCGTCAACTGCGAACGCCAGGCTGAACACAAAGCTGGTCACCACAGGAAGCAGCGCATTGCGGGCAACGTGCCTGTCGCGCACCTTGGACTCCGGCAGGCCCTTGGCGCGGGCGGCCGTCACGTAGTCCTCCCGCATCGCCTCCAGCATGCTGTTGCGCGTCAGCAGCATCGTGCCCGCGAAGCTGATCAGCGTCAGCGTGGCGACGGGCAGGACCATGTGCCTGACGATGTCCCAGGCCAGGTGTCCAACGCCGGACGCGAACCACGCGCCCCCTATTGCGACCACTACGCAGCCGACCGCAACCGCCCGGACGGGCGCCGTTTGCCCCATCCCAAGTCGCCGGGTAACGGCAATCACGGCCACTATCGCCGCAGACAGCACCGCCGCGCTCAGCATCATTCGAAGGAAAACGGAGTTCGCATCCGTCGAGGCCTCGCGCCATATGACCGGGTCGAGGAACTTCCCAATCGGCAGCCAGCCCGCCTGGAACGCGAACAGCCAGATCATCATCAGCGCGAACCACGGCGTGAACACCGTGTACAGCGTCACGCCGCCCAGCGTGGTCGTGTACTCAGTCCACCCGCCTCGCCGCCATGCGATTATCTTCCCCAGCCCAAAGCCCATGTAGAACGAGAACACCGTTGCCGTCAGGAACAGCACGACAGTCCGGGGAAGCCGTTCGCCAATGACATCCATCACCGACCTCGGATAATGTCCGAACGACACCCCGAAGTTGCCGGACAGCGCGTTCTTGACGTGGACGACGTACTGCTTCCATAGCGGCTCATTGAGGCCGAAGAGGCCCTGCATCTTCTCCCGGGTTTCCGGCGGAAGGTCAGGGTCCAGGGCGTAGAAGTTGCTGACGTCCCCTGGCTGGGCGTTGACGATCACGAAGACAAGCGACAGGAACACGAACAGCGTCAGAGCCATCTGCGCCGTTCTTGTCAACAGGTATGAGGTCATCGCAAGTCAATAACCATGAGGTCGGTTCGATCGCCTTCAGGCACAGATCGACGGACGCGGCCGTTTGATCGATTCGCCCATAGATTCAACAAAGTTGGGCGAGGCAACTCGGTAACCTCGCCCAACGTACTTAAGAGCCTGTATTTGCCTTTTGGTCCAGGTGTCTACTTCGTTACGACCACCTGCTGCATCCCGCTCGTTCCCTCGATGCCGCCGAGTACGGTCGTGTACGGGAACTCAAGCCTGGAAGGCCTGTACGAGTCCAGCTTCGGAATGGTGAACAACGGCACGTAAGGAAGGTCCTCCGCCAGGAACTCCTGCAGCTTGTGGACGTTCGTCATCGCCCCCTCGATAGTGGTCTCCGATAGAAGGTCGAAGGACAGCGTATCGAACTCAGGATTGGAGTATCCACCCCAGTTCAGCCCGCCTTCCTGGTTTTCAGGAGCCCTCCGGCTGTGGAGGAAGCTCTCCATGTAGTCGGGGTACAGCGAGAGACTCCAGCCCAGAATCCACATGTCCAGGTCTTCGGCCACCGTAGGGCTGAACAGCTTGTCTACGATCACGTTGAACCCGGCCAGGTTCACTCGGACCGGGACTCCCAGGTCATTCATCCAGCGCTCGATCCATATGGCGAAGTTCGCCCTGAGCGGATCGTAGCCAGGGCTCGGCGAGACAAGCTCCAGTTCAGGAACGTCGGTGCCGTCGGGCATCTTCAGCCCACTGCCCTGCGTCTCGACGAACAGACCGTCCTCGCTGACCACTGGCTCCTGCTCGAACGTAAACCCAGCGCTCTTCAGAAGTTCGACGGCCTGCATCATGCGCTCGGTCCTGCTCAGCCCCTGGCCGTACTTGACCACGTCGGCGTTATGCCACAGAGCGTTGCCCTCCGGCACCATCGCGTACATTGGTATGGCCGCACCTTGCAGAATGCTCTGCGTCACGAACTCCTTGTCGATGACAGTCGAGACCGCCTGCCGGAACTCTTTGTGGCTCATGGGCGCCTTTCGTGTGTTGAAGCCCATATAGAACATGCCGTTGTCCAGGTTCCTGACGATCTGTACGTCTTCGGCGCTGTTGATCCGGTCCTGGAAGCCCTTCTCGAGGCCCAGCGGGTTGAAGACATAGTCCACGTCGCCATTGATGAGGGACAGGATGGCCGCGTCCTGGTTGCCGTAGATGCTGAACAGCGTCGAATCGACGTGCGGCCCCTGCTCGAACTCCAGGATAGTGTCGCCCGTAGCGTCGCCAAACAGCGTCGACGTGATGCCTAGTCTGGGAATCTCTTCCACGTACGCTCCGTTGGCGTACTGCGTGATCTTCGCGCCCGTGTAGGCGTAGTTTGGCGTCGCATTCGTCTCGAAGAAGGCGCCCGGCTCCCACTTGCTGAACGTGAAGCCGCCGATAGTCGGTTCGCCCAAAGGCACATGCGCGAACAGCGCCTCAACCCGCGCCGCCTCGTCCCCGGCCGCCTTGGCCTCCTCTACCACGCTCGCCCAGTAGTGCTCAGCGAGGATCGGCATGAAGCCGAGTCCATACTGCCAAACACTGAGCCCGGGAGTCTGGAGGTTGCCTTCATCGTCGGCTGCCTTGAAGTAGATCTTCAGCGTGTAGGAATCAAGAGCCTCGACCCTGTCCAGGAACGCGGAATCAACCGCGCTGCCCCAAGATGAACCCAGCTTCAGGTCCAACACGGTGTTCACCGTGAACACGAAGTCTTCGGCGTTCAAGTCCTCGCCGTCGCTCCACTGGATGCCCTGCTTCATTGGCACCTCGACGGTCCAGTAATCGGTCCCATCGACCGTCTCTGTTGCCAGTTCTTCAGGCAGGGCGGCGGCCACGTTCGGCACCCAGTCAAACCTCTGGTCCGAGTACCCGTACAGCGACGCCGAGTGCCCTGCCATCACGTACTGGGTCCAAACCGATCCGCCGGGTCCGCCATAGTAGTTCCAGAAATTCCTGGTAATCGGCTCCGCGAAGATGCCCATCTGGTAGATGGGCGGGCCCATCATCTCTTCTTCTTCCGGCATTGGCTCCGTGACCATGCCGGTCATCGCCGCGTCCACGGCGTCGGAGACCACTGAGGAAATGTCTTCACGGCTGAGGCCGGCTCCCCTTACTAGGGCCTCGATCTCCTCGCGTGTCAGGCCGGGGTCCGCCAAAGCGGCCTGGGCGATCTGCTCGGCCACCATTGCTTGGGACTCCGCTACTGCGCTCGCAATCATTGCGTCGATCTGGTCAGAGGTCATGCCCGGGTTTTGCGCCGCCATCATGGCCATCTCTTCGGCGATCTGCTCTGTGGCCGAGGCCTGGGACTGCGACACGGCGTCAGCGACCATGGCGCTCACATCTTCTGCCGAAAGTCCCGGCGTCTGCTCCGCCAGCATCGCAATCTCAGAGGAGATCTGCGATGAGACCATATCGGCAATGTCTTCCTGCGATGTCGCGAACGACTCCATCGCCCGTTCCACAGCGGCGGTAATGGCGTCCGTGTCGACCTCCGCCGGCTCTGGGTCCCCACAGGCCAACACTGACAGCGCTGCCAGAACGGCAACAGCCGCTACAGTTGCTAACTTCCACCCTTTGTTAAGTCTCACTTCACACCTCCTCATATGCTAGCCAATTGACCTTTCCAACTATCCTCTGGGCGCGATCTTCTCGGGCAGCGCCTCCCTCAGCGGCTTGATGTAGTCCAGGCCGTATCCGCAGCAGCCGCCTATGATCTGCGTCCCCATATCGACCCATTCCTTGCACACGTCAACGAACATGTCCACTGTGTAGTCGTTCGGTACCGATCGGTCCAGATGCGGCACAGTGTAGTCTCTCCTTCCGGCATCCGGATACGAAGCGACCGGGCCGTCGAAGTTGTTCAGCAGATACTCGACTGCCGGCGTCTGGTCCGGTATGCGGCAGTGGAGGACGGTCATCACGTCCACGCCTCCCTCGGCCACAACCTCGTTCAGTCCGCGCTCAACGGTCATGTCATGGTGCCTGATGTCCGACATTGCGCCCTCTCTGTCATCTTCCGGTCTGGGGAAGGCGACGTGCGCCCCGGTGAATCCCATCCAGATCGGCAGGCCCGTCTTCTTTGCGGCCTTCAGGGCAAGGATCCGATGTTCCTGGTTGCTCAGGTTCTCTAACAGGAAGAAGTCGACGCCGCCTTCGGCAAGGATCTCGGCAAGCTCTTCGTAGTACTCGGTCGCCTGCTCGGTGGTGAGTTCGTAGCCGTTGAAGCTGCCGCCCCACAGTCTGCCCGTCGATGCTCTTCGGCCCACGCCGAAGTTGCTCATTACGCCCGCGATGTACACGGGACGCCCGTCGGCAACGCGATCGCGGGCCTCCTGCGCTAGGTATACCGAACGGAGGTTGATCTCCCGCACGAAGTCGCCATATCCGGAAGCCTCGAGAACGTGGCGCAGAGTGGAAAACGTGTCGGTGCTGATGATGTCGGCGCCCGCACGAATATAGTTCTCGTGCATGAGCCGCACCACGTACGGCTGCGTGTACAGCGCCTCACCGCACCATGCGATGGGGTGCATAGGCACGCCCATGTCTTGCAGTTCAGTACCGATCGCGCCGTCGAGGATTATCACCTCGTTGTTGTTCAGGCGCTCCATCAGGTGGCTGTACCCAGGCATTGCTCTCAATCCTCCTCGATTGTCTACGCTCTCTTCCGGCGATTCCTCTGCAACCTGAGCGTTAGCCCCTGGGCGCTATCTTCTCAGGCAGCGCATCTTTCAGCGGCTTGATGTAGTCCAGGCCGTATCCGCAGCAGCCGCCAATGATCTGCGTTCCCATCTCCACCCATTGCTTGGCCACGTCAACGAACATGTCCACTGTGTAGTCGTTCGGCACCGACCGGTCGAGGTGCGGCACCGTGTAGTCGCTCCGCCCGGCGTCGGGGTACGAGGCCACCGGCCCATCGAAGTGGTCCAGCAAGTACTCGACGGCCTTGGACTGGTCAGGCACCTCGCTATGCAGCACCGTTACCACGTCAACGCCGCCCTCCGCCATCACTTCGTTGTAGCCGCGCTCGAGCGTCATGTCCTTATACTTCTGGTCCGACATGGCTCCCTCTGGCCGCTCCTCACGCCGCCAGTTCCCAACATATGTACCAGTGAATCCCATCCAGACCGGCAGGCCAGTCTTCTTGGCGGCCCTTAGCGCGAGGATCCTGTGGTCCTGGTTGCTCAGGTTTTCCAGCAGGAAGAAGTCGACGCCGCCCTCAGCCAGGATCTCCGCCAACTCCTCGTAGTATTCGGTAGCGTGCTCATTGGAGGTCTCGTAGCCATTGAAGCTCCCGCCGCGCAGTATGCCGGTCGTCGGCATCCTCCCGACGCCGAAGTTGCTCATGACCCCCGCAATGTAGACCGGCCGCCCTTCAGCAGCCCGGTCGCGCGCCTCCTGCGCCAGGTAGACTGAGCGGAGGTTGATTTCACGCACATAGTCGCCGTAACCGGAGGCCTCCAGCACGTGGCGGAGCGTGGAGAACGTGTCCGTACTGATGATGTCGGCGCCCGCACGAATATAGTTCTCGTGCATGAGCCGCACCACGTACGGCTGCGTGTACAGGGCCTCCCCACACCATGCGATGGGATGCATAGGCACGCCCATGTCTTGCAGTTCGGTACCGATCGCGCCGTCGAGGATTATCACCTCGTTGTTGTCCAGGCGCTGCTTCAAGTGACTGTAATTCGACATCCCTCTGGTTCCTCCGTGATACTAAATGCTAAGCGCTGGAGACCGCCGCCGGGGTCGCCGCGCACTAACCTCTGGGCGCTATCTTCTCTGGCAGCGCGTCCTTCAGCGGCTTGATGTAGTCAAGCCCGTATCCGCAACAACCGCCAATGACCTGCGCGCCCATGTCGACCCACTTCTTCGCCTCCTCCACGAACATGTCCACCGAGTACTCGTTGGGGACCGAGCGGTTCTGATGCCTGGCGATGAAGTCGTCGCGCCCGGAGTCCGGGTATGAAGCGACTGGCCCTTCGAAATGCTTCGTGAGGTACTCCACGGCGGGCGTGTGCTCCCGCATCTGCGTGTGAAGAACCGTTACTGCGTCAATGCCGCTCTCGGCCATGACCTCGTTGAAGCCGCGCTCGAGCGTCATGTCCCTGTACTTCCGGTCCGCCATCTCGCCAGGCTTGGGGTCTCTGTTGCCTCCGAACGTGAACGCCCCGGTTAGACCCATCCAGACGGGTATGCCGGTCTTCTTGGCTGCCTTAAGAGCGAGGATCCTGTGGTCCTGGTTGCCCAGGTTCTCCAGCAGGAAGAAATCGACGCCGCCCTCGGCGAGGATCTCAGCCAGTTCTTCGTAGTACTCGGTCGCCTGCTCGTTCGAGATCTCGTAGCCGTTGCCGCTGCTTCCCCACAGCCTGCCGGTCGAGGGCAGCCGGCCCACGCCGAAGTTGCTCATCACACCCGCGATGTACACGGCACGTCCCTCCGCCGCTCGCTCACGTGCCTCCTGCGCCAGGTACACGGAGCGCAGATTGATCTCGCGAACGAAGTCGCCATAGCCGGAAGCTTCCAGCACGTGGCGCAGCGTAGAGAACGTGTCAGTGCTGATGATGTCGGCGCCGGCGCGGATGTAGTTCTCGTGCATGAGCCGGACCACGTACGGCTGCGTATAGAGCGCCTCGCCGCACCACGCGATCGGGTGCATCGGCACGCCCATGGCCTGCAGCTCAGTGCCGATAGCGCCGTCGAGGATTATCACCTCGTCATCGTTCAGGCGCTCCGTCAGGTGGCTGTATGCCGACATTATCTAACTCCTTGCAGCGATGCGCTGTGGACGGTTGCCGCAGCGCCTCTATCCTCTTGGCGCGATCTTCTCAGGCAGCGCATCCTTCAGCGGCTTGATGTAGTCCAGTCCGTACCCGCAGCACCCGCCGATTACCTGCACGCCCATATCGACCCACTTCTTCGCCTCGTCAACGAACATGTCGACCGAGATCTCGTTGGGCACAGACCGGTCCAGGTGAGGGACGATGTAGTCGGAACGTCCAGCGTCCGGGTAAGACGCCACGGGCCCATCGTAGTGATTGACAAGGTACTCGACGGCCCGTGTCTGCTCTGGTATCTGCGAGTGTAGGATTGTAGCGCCGTCTATCCCGCCCTCAGCCATGACCTCGCTCAGACCCTTCTCGATTGACATGTCGAAGTACTTAACGTCGCCCATGTCGCCCGTACGGTCTGTGACGTAGTGGGGAGAGGTCCCAGTGAAGCCCATCCAGACGGGTATGCCGGTCTTCTTGGCAGCCTTCAGGGCCAGTACTCGATGGTCCTGGTTGCCCAGGTTCTCAAGCAGGAAGAAGTCGACGCCGCCCTCAGCGAGGATCTCCGCCAGCTCCTCATAGTACTCGGTAGCCTGCTCGTTCGAGATCTCGTAGCCGTTGCCGCTGCTTCCCCACAACCGGCCGGT
Organism: Dehalococcoidia bacterium; assembly: GCA_965116985.1. Taxonomy (GTDB): domain Bacteria; phylum Chloroflexota; class Dehalococcoidia; order Lucifugimonadales. Next base: position 3,153,632 of record OZ220745.1, read on the forward strand.
TGCGGGATGCCGGCCCACGCCGAAGTTGCTCATCACTCCCGCGATGTAGATCGGCCGGCCTTCGGAAGCGCGGTCGCGCGCCTCCTGCGCCAGGTACACGGAGCGCAGGTTGATCTCCCGTACGAAGTCGCCGTAACCGGACGCTTCCAGCACGTGGCGCAGCGTTGAGAACGTGTCTGTGCTGATGATGTCGGCCCCGGCGCGAATGTAATTCTCGTGCATTAGCCGGACCACGTACGGCTGCGTGTACAGCGCCTCTGCGCACCAGGCGATCTTGTGCATGGGCACTCCCATCGCCTGTAGCTCGGTGCCGATAGCGCCGTCGAGGATTATCACCTCGTTGTTCTTCAGGCGCTCCATCATGTGGCCGTATCCGGACATTGGCATCCCTCCTCAAGATTCACGGAAGCTCTGAGATTGGCCGATTCGGCTCTCAGAGCTTCCGGGTGTCCAATGCGTTACTGGGTGCGGGGTTGGCTATGGTGCTCTAGCCCCTTGGCGCAATCTTCTCCGGCAGGGCGTCCCGAAGCGGCTTGATGTAGTCGAGACCGTACCCGCAGCAGCCCCCGATGACCTGCGTGCCCATGTCGACCCACTTCTTCGCCTCGTCCACGAACATCTCGACCGAGTACTCGTTCGGCACCGACCGGTTCAGGTGAGGGATCGTGTAGTCCCTTCGCCCGGCGTCCGGATACGATGTTATCGGGCCGTCGAAGTGGTTCGTCAGGTACTCGACCGCCGGCGTCTGCTCTGTCATCTGGCTGTGCAGCACGCCAACGGCGTCCACGCCTCCTTCTGCCATCACCTCCTGGAGGCCATGCTCCACGGTCATGTCGTGGTACTTGCGATCGCTCATGGCGCCCGGTCTCGTATCTCCGGTTCGAGCCCCCGTAAAGCCCATCCAGACGGGAAGGCCGGTCCGCTTTGCGGCTCGCAGCGCCAGAATCCTGTGGTCCTGGTTGCCCAGATTCTCCAGCAGGAAGAAGTCTACCCCGCCTTCCGCGAGGATATCGGCGAGTTCCTCGTAGTACTCCGTCGCCTGCTCGTTGGTGAGTTCGTAGCCGTTGAAGCTGCCGCCCCACAGCCTGCCGGTCGAAGCCCTGCGACCGACGCCGAAGTTGCCCATGACTCCCGCGATGTACACCGGGCGACCTCCGGCGGCGCGCTCGCGGGCCTCCTGCGCCAGGTAGACCGAACGGAGATTGATCTCCCTTACGTAGTCTCCATAACCGGACGCCTCCAGAACGTGGCGCAGGGTGGAGAACGTGTCGGTGCTGATGATGTCTGCGCCCGCGTGGATGTAGCGCTCGTGCATCAGCCGCACCACGTACGGCTGCGTGTACAGCGCCTCCGCGCACCACGCGATCGGATGCATGGGCACGCCCATCGCCTGCAACTCGGTACCGATTGCGCCGTCGAGGATTATCACCTCGTTGTTGTCAAGGCGCTCCTTCAGATGACCATATCCGGACATACTCGATTCTCCTCACTTGTATAGCTTGGCGTTAGCATACATTGGGGCTAGTTTGCGGGCAATTGCGAAGATACGTTGGTAACCGTTCGGCTTTTGTGCCGACTCCGCGAGAGTCAGCCGCGCTCATCAGTCATTCCGGCATTCACGCGGTAGCGTGAACCGGGGGTAGCCGGAATCCAGGGGGCGGGGACCTCACACCTTGAGATACTTGTCGAACCAGCGAAGCATGTGCTCCAGCCGGACGATTCGCCTGTCCGTCCTGCCGTCTCTTGACAGGCCGTGCGACTCCTCCGGAAATCGGACAAACTCCGTATCTACGCCCAGCCTCTTCAGCGCGGTGAACATCTGCTCGCCCTGCTCGATAGGGCACCGGAAGTCGTTTTCGCTATGTATGACCAGGGTAGGGGTCTTCGCGTTTCCGATGTACGTGAGCGGCGACTGCCGAAGGTAGTTCTGCGGATTCACCCAGGGAGGCTCATCGTCAAACGTCTCCTCCCTGATCCAGTTCATGTCGCTCGTGCCGTAGTTGCTCGTCCTGTTAAAGATGCTGCGCTGCGTGACCGCGGCCTTGAACCGGTCCGTATGGCCCACGATCCAGTTTACGAGGAAGCCTCCGTAGCTTCCCCCCGTCACGCCCATCCTCTCCTCATCTATGTAGGGCAGGGCAGCCGCGAAATCTGCCCACGCCATCACGTCGTCGTAGTCTGCCCCTCCGTGGTCATTCCAGATGGACGCGGTGTGCTCCTCGCCGTAGCCGAGCCCGCCTCTCGGATTGCTGTAAACGACTACGTAACCGTTGGCGGCCAGGTACTGGAACTCGTGCATGAAGGCGTTACCGTACTGCCCAATCGGCCCACCGTGAATCTGGAGAATGCACGGGTACTTCTGCTGCGGGTCCCAATCGGGAGGTGTCATGATCCAGCCCTGAAGGTCGTCTCCGGCCGCCCCTTCGAACCACACCTCTTCCACGCGGCCAAGGTCAACCTCGTCAAGCCAGCCCTGGTTAACGTCTGTGAGCTTCTTGCTGTTACCGCCTCCCAGGTCGCTTGTCCAGATCTGCCCCGTGTCGCTATTGTGTCCGTGGTAGTAGGCGATCGTCTTCTCGGCATCGTCGACGCTGAACGCCCCAACCAGCCCATCGACCTCCAGCACCGATCTAAGGTCTCCTCCATCCAGGCCGATCGACTTTACAGCCGTGTTGCCGTGCTCGCTGACATGGAAATAGATCGAGCTCCCATCCCGAGACCACACCGGCGGCACATTGACAGCCCCTCCAATGTCGTTGATTAGCGAGTTGGAGACCGTCAGGTTATATCGGCCTGTGACGTTCTGGGGCGGCCTCGAGCCGTCGATGGGCACAACCCACAGCCTGCTGTGCTGCCACCAGTCGGATCGCCGCTCTCGGCCCACGAACGCAACTAGTTGACCGTCCGGCGACACGCTGGGTCGGCCCTTGGACCCCACATGTGTCGGTATCTTCCGCGGCTCTCCGCCCCTTGCCGGCAAGGCCCACAGGTCGACATGGTCGGGATTGAAGTCTGGGTCTTCGCTTCGGTTTGAAATGAACACGATGCTCTTGCCGTCAGGCGTCCAGCAGGGCTGAGTCTCGTCGAAGACTTCGCCGTCAGTGATCTGCCTCGCATCGCCGGACTTGCTGTCGATTGTCCACAGGTGCCACCGCTCCTTGGGAATGTAACCCGCTCCGTCCGCCCTGTAATTCACCCGCGTGTAGTGGCGGTAAACGGTGCCAAGACGCTTGGCCCGCTCATCATCTTCAGACGCGAGCACGTCCGCGTCCTTCTTGCGGAACTGGACCGCGAGCGTCTGGCCGTCAGGCGACCAGCGGACCGCCCCGAACTGGCCTTGAAGGTCCGTTAGGGCCCTCGCCTCGCCCCCCTTGAACGGGATCGTGAATATCTGCGACGCGCCGCCGGAGCGGTCCGACACAAACGCGATCGTTCCGCCGTCCGGCGACCACTGCGGACCCGTGTCGCGCTGATCGCCCCGGGTGAACTGCCGCGGCGCCCCGCCGTCAGTCGCGGCGATCCACAGGTTCGAAAACTTCTTCTCCGTCTCCCGGTCGACTCGTTCCACGCAGTATGCAACGTGCCTGCCGTCCGGCGATATCTCGCAACCAGCTATGCGGTCCAGCCGATACAGGTCCTCTGCGGATATCCTGCCGTTTGTGTCAGCTTGCATACTGAATTACCTCAACTTAGCTATACAGCCAACATCGTACCGGGGACACTTGTAAGTGTCGACTGACCGCAAGACCGCTTGTGCCAATTCGTTGCGTAGGGGCAGGCGGCGTCCCTGAGTCTTGAATTGAAGACAGTCTGGGCCGTTCGACACATCGCCTCGGAACAAAGGCGTCTGAACGATGACCTAAGCCCACCCCTTCCCCTCAGGGAACTAGTGTACTAATATGACTGCGTGCATACCAAACAACGCCTTGAACTCAACAAGTCTCGGCGTACATGCCTAGCCCTTCCAGCTAGGACAGGTTTGGGTCAGAATCGCGCGCTTTTGGGACAGAATTGGGTCAGTCAGGTAGCACTTTCGAGTCAAAGCAGTGACGCGCACGGCGCCGTCCCAGCTACGAAATGTCCCAAAGTGTCCCGGAGTAACTCACATCTTTAGGCTTCACCCTGACGGCGCCTGCAAGCGGGCACACGGGCAAGAGCGCCAAGTAGTGAGCCGGCAAGTGCGGGGTTGATGCGCTACAACAGGCTACAAAGATCGAAAGAGAAGATGTTCGATTGGAGTCAGATGTCAGGGATAGGTTGCTACTGACGCCTTCGAGTCACCACCGGCTCGCCTCTTCGGCGTAAACGTGGTCAGGCATCCGGTAGGTGATGCCCTCTTCGTCGAAAATCGAGACATCCAACAGCGCCGTCATCCTGTTGTTGTTCCGAACCCTGCTCTTGAACAGCCTGTTCATGAAGTCGTCGTACCGGTTCTGCATTCGGAACCACCACAGCACGCCGATCGTGGGATAACGCGGGTACTTCAACTCGTCGGCCAGCGCAGGGCCGATGAGCGCGCGCGACACGCGGAACACGTAGCTCGCTAGGTGTCTGCGGCCCGCAGTGTCGGTAACGCCCGCGATCAGGGGAGCGGAGTGCACGAGCGCATTCGCGAGGGAAATCGATTCGTAGTCGGGCGGCGGCTCGCACAGCCCTCCGATTCTGAACAGCTCCAGCGCGCTCTCCTCATCTTCGAACAGAATCGATTCAGGGATCCCCATCAGGTATCCGGAATAACGCCACACGGCCATGAAGGCCGCGCGTTCTTCATCGTTAAACTTTGCGCCCAGGCTCTTCAGATGCCTGAGAAGTCTCGCCGAGAAGGCAGTGATCGCAAACCCCACGTGAGCGGCGCTGAGAGGTGTGCCCCAGGCCTCAGTGTCCCAGTCTCCGGACCGATTGAGGAGACGCCTGACCATCGCGTGCACCAGTCTGACCCTGACCGATAGCTTCCAACCGTCGCCCTGTCGGTCCAGGCCATACGGCAGGAAGATTTCCACCATGTGGCGGTTGTTCTGCTTCAGCCGCCGTACGCCCTGGTCTCGAAGCCTTCCAGTGATGAAGAAAGACTTGGCTATGTTGGTCGAGAAGCCTTCCACCAGCGTCCCCCCAACCATCGCGCCGAGTACCAGCTTGGAGTTCCGGTAGAACAGGCGGGTGCCGGGAGTGAATGACGTCAAGTCCACCCAGTCCGGGACCGTCTCGCACGACTCGAAGAAGGCTCGGGCCGAGGCGGGCAGTTTCTCTCGGTCCGACGCCTCTTGGGCCTCCATGCCGATCTCGATTAGTTCGCTCAGCTTCCCTGGCCCAAGAGGAGCGAGTTCCTCGATCATCTCGTCCGCGACAGGGTCTCCAACCGTGGTGTGGGCAATGTAGTTGTCCGCCAACCCGGGGTTCGCCGCCCGGCCTTCCTTGTAGCCCTGAATATAGTCAGTTGGTATGTTCATGGTCAGCGCGCAAGTGGACCTATTCTTCCGCCTCCACCCTCAGGTCGGGAAGCCAACGCAGGAACGGCGGGAGGTACCAGTTTCCTCTGCCGAGCACCTCCATGCTAGCCGGTACAAGCACCGAGCGCACCAGAGTTGCGTCCAGGAAGACCGCGATCGCCAGACCGAACCCCATGAGCTGGTTGATGATCGTCTCACCGGTGGCGAACGCCCCGAACACCACGACCATTATGAGCGCGGCGCCGGTAATTATGCCTGCGGTTGAGCGAAGACCGTAAGCGACCGCCTCGGTGTTGTTCTCAGTCACGTCATATCGCTCCCTTATCCGGCTGAGCAGGAACACGTGATAGTCCATAGACAGGCCGAAGAGGATCGTGAAGAGGAACAACGGCAGCCAGGCGTCGATCACCTCCGCCCGGTCGAATCCCAGCAGGTCTGCTCCGAAACCCTTCTGAAACACGAGCACCAGCAATCCGTACGTAGCTCCTACCGAAAGCAGGTTCATAAGGATGGCCTTGATCGGTATGACGATCGATCGAAACACCATCATAAGAATGAGGAAGCTCAACCCCAGTACGAACACGAACACGATGGGCGTGTACACAGTGACGATGCCGTAGAAGTCGGCCGACTCGGCGGACAGGCCACCCACGTGGACCTCCGCCGGCACTCCATCGAACGCCGCCGGTATCAGCTCCTCGCGCAGCGTCTCCACGTGCGCGGTCGCCTCCCTGCTTGTGGACTCGCCCGGGAAGGGCAGCGTCAGCAATGCAAGGTCGCCCGCGTCGTTGACTGTCAGTTCGGGCGGCACGGGGAAGTCCGGCGCTTCGATGAGCAGCTCCTGCAGCTTTCCGATGGCCTCGGTTACGCGCGGGTCGCTCACGTCACCATCGATGACGATCTCGGCCGGGCTCAGGAATCCCGCGGGGCTCACCTCCCCTTGAGAGAACTCCTCCTTGAAGATGACGAACGCTTCCTTGGTCCTCGCGCTGTCCGGGTAGGTGTTGACGTCGTTAAGGCCGGTCTTAATGCCGTCGATGCCCAGGGCGCCTATATTGAAGTAGAACAGCGTGACAATGATCATCGGCACGCCGATGGCCAGGATGCTTACGACCGGCCACCGCGTCACCGCCTTCGTAATCGCCTCCCAGAATCCATGCTCGGTCGCCTCCGGGGTCTTGAGCGAGAACCTGGTCAGGAACGGAACGGTCAGCAGGTCCACCCGATGTCCGAGCAGAGCGAGAACCGCGGGCAGCAGCGTCAGAGTGGCCGCCAGAGAGGCGAGCACGACGAAAATGGCCCCAAGAGCGAGCGACTGGTAGAAGGAAGCGGGCACAATCAACAGGCCGACCAGCGCCAGAACAACGGTAGCCCCGCTGAAGAAGACGGTCCGGCCGGCCGTGTTGCCAGTCCTGGCAACGGCGTCCTTGGGCCCGAACCCTCGCTCCATCTCCTCCTTGAACCGGGACACGATCAGCAGCGAGTAGTCGATGCCCACGGCCAACCCGATCATCACCACCATCAGCGTCACGAAGAAGACTAGCTGGTTGACCTGACCGACGAGCGCCACAGCAGCCAGGGCTATGACGATCGAGACGATCGCAAGCCCAAGCGGCAGCAGTGTGGCCACCACAGCGCCGAAGAGCAGAAGCAGCACAAGCAGCGCCACCGGGACGCCGAATCGCTCGCCCCTCTCGAGGTCGTGCGTTGCCAGCTCGTTCTGCTCGAATGCGACGCTCGCGTCCCCGCCAATGAGCACACGGAAGCCATCGGCTCCGTCGGCCTCTTCCGTAATGTCGAACAGCGCCTCGACTCTTTCCGTAGCCTCCTGCACCGTGCCTGCAAGCGTGTAGTGCATGAGGACGGTGTTTCGGTCCTCTGACACTAGGAGAGGAAACAGCAGGGCCTGCTGCTCCGGAGTAATGAGAGGGCCGGCGTCCGCCGCATGGTAGTAGTGATAGAGCAGCGGGGAGTCGTTGAAGCCTCCCGAGACCGTCTCCGTCCCAAGTCCGGTTATCTCTGCGTGAAGCCCCTCGACCTTTGCGCGGAACGCCTCGTCGTCCACCGTAAGAGTAGACGACTGCACGATGACGATCTCGTTGGCCTTCGCAGGCCCTCGCAATCTATCTGAGAGCAGAGATCCTGCTCGTTCGGACTCGTAGCGGCCGGCGAGCCGGAAGTCGGTGGTCGTGGCGCTGTCCAGCAGCCTGTCGACAATTCCAAGCCCCAGTACGACTAGTACGACCCAGACTGCGATTGTTATCCACGGTTTTCGCGCGCTCAGGCGCGCCAGACGCTCAGTCAAGAGTAACCTCACCTACAACGGCGATCATCCGCGAACATCTTCTATGCTACGGGGTCTCAGAATTATATGCACACGCTTTTCTTGGATGCCTTCCATGCGCAACGGGAGCGATTTGGTGGGGTGGACAGACGAACTTGCACGGTCGCCTAGGCTGCCGCAGGCCGTAGCCAGAGTTTGGACTCCGCTATTCCCCGGCGTCTTCCACCGGGTTGACCTTCCCAAGGAACACCTCGGTCAGAATGTTCGTTGCCTGCACCGCTTCGGGGCTGCCTTCGAACACAAGCCGGCCCATGTCCAGGATGTAGGCCCTGTCCACAATATCCAGCGCGCCCTTGATGTTGTGCTCCACGATCAGGATGGTCGTGCCGAGTCTCTCCCCGATGAGTGAGACCATCCGAAAGACCTCTTTCACCACGATCGGCGCCAGCCCTAGCGTCGGCTCGTCGAGTAGCAGAACCTCCGGGTTTGCCATCAGCCCGCGGCCCAGCGCGAGCATCTGCTGCTGACCGCCCGACATCTGGCTCGCCATATCGCGCCTCTTCTCGCGCAGGATGGGAAACAGCTCCATCACGGAATCCATGCGGCGCTGCTTCTCGGACTTGTCGTTCACGAACAGGCAGCCCATCTCAAGGTTCTCTTCGATCGTCAGGTGCGTGAAGAGCCGTCTGCCCTGCGGCACGAAGGAGATGCCTTCCTTGACTATCTCGTGCGTCGCCGCCGCGAGTGGCTCCTGTCTCCAGTACACGTGCCCCGCCACAACCGGCGCGAGCCCCATGATTGCCTTGAGCACAGTGGACTTGCCCGCGCCGTTAGGCCCCATCACCGCGACAACCTCCCCCGGTCGGACTGCGAGCGACACGTCCTCCAGCGCGACCACAGCCCCGTATCTGACTGAGATGTCTTCCAGCTCCAGCAACGGCGCGGCGCCGTTCCCCGGCCCCGCCTCTCCCTGCAATGTCTCTTGCTGCATTTGGTCTCGCCCCTCTAGAGTAGTCGGCCTCGAAGCCCCCTAGACTCCCAGGTATGCGTCAATCACTTCGGGCCGGGCCAGTACCTCCTCCACTTCTCCTTCCACGAGCAGCTTCCCGCTGTCCAGGACAATGAGGTGGTCCGCCATCTCTCTAACGATGTCCATGTTGTGGGAGATGAACAGGATTGTCCGGCCCTCGTCCCGCATGCCTTTCATTATCTCTTTCACGCTCTCGAGCATTTGTGGGAAGAGGCCGGCGAACGGCTCATCGAACAGGTACGTCTGCATGTCCATCGCCATTGCTCTGCCGATCTCGAGCAGCTTACGCTGCCCGTAGGACAGGTTCATGGCCAGCGCGTCCCGCTTGTCCCACATGCCCACGGCCTCCAGGATCTCCTGCGCCTTCCGCCGGTAGCTCGGACGAACTCGCTCCATCAGCGCGCCAAGCAGGCTGCGCTCCGTAAGCACGACCATGATGTTGTCCCACACGCTGATCTGGTCAAACAGGCGAACGTCCTGAAACGTCCGCGTGATGCCGTGGTCCGGCGTCTCGTGCGCATGGACAACTCTGAGTCCCACCCCGTCGAAGATCACAATGCCGCCATCCAGCGGCAGCATCCCGCTGAGCAGGTTGATGAGCGTGGACTTGCCGGACCCGTTCGGTCCGATCACGCTCGTCATGCCCTCCCGCGGAATCGCGATCGATAGCTCGTCCACGGCCCTGACGGCGTCGAACAGCTTGGTCACGCCGTCCGTCTCGATCGCATACGTCTGCCCCGTTGTTTGCGTGTCAGCGCTCATAGCCGGTATCTCCCAACCAGCCCTTGAGGCCGGAACAGCATCAGTAGCACCAGCAGGACGCCGAGCACGACCTGCCTGGCTTGCCCGACGTACTCCGTGGGCAGGAACGGCAAGAAGCGCATGCCTTCTTCCAGCAGCACGAACGCCATGGCCCCGAGCAGGGAACCCCAAATCGTCGCCAGTCCGCCCATGATGACAATCGAGACCAGCAGCATGGACTCCAGCAGTATGAACGAGTTCGGGTCCACGAACGTAGTCCAGCTGGCGAAGAATCCGCCGGCCAGCGCCGCCATCATTGCGGACACCACCCACACCGCTAGCTTGTAGTGCGTGACCTGGTAGCCGAACACCTCGGTTGCCTGTTCGTCCTCCCGTATGGCGGTCAGCACGCGTCCGAACGAAGTGGTCACCAGATACCAGCACACCAGAACGACCAGCAGCAGGAAGAACGCCACCAGCGCAAGGAACTCCACCTCGCCGTCGAACACCCAGTTGCCGATTCTTGGCTTGGCAATCTCGTGAATTCCGAAGGCGCCTCTGGTAAGCGGCCGCCAGTTCAGGAACACGTTGAAGGCAATGATCGCGAAGCCGAATGAGACGAGTACGAAGATATCGTCCCTGAACCGGTTGAAGACTACCCCGACCGCGATTGCCACGAGCCCCGCCAGCACGACTCCCACCGGGAGCGCCGCGAAGAACGGCAGCCCGAACGTCGGAATCGCTTCCGTGCGCAGCTGCTCGTATGCTGCGTCGGAGGTGAGTATCGCCACGGTGTACGCGCCTATCCCGAAGAACCCTATGTGCCCCACGGAGAGCAGGCCCGTGAAGCCAACCACCAGGTTCAGGCTGACGGCCAGGATCGCCCAGATGCAGAACACCGTTCCGATCGTGACGGCGAAGCCCTCTCCCTTCCAGAACACGAAGGCGACCGCCCACGAGATGATCAGCAGGTTTGCCCACAGCTCGATGTTGCCCGCGGCGAGTTTCTTCATACCACTCTGCGGGTCTGCGAGGCCGAGCACGTTGCCCACCGCGATTGGGAACTTGCGCATCGCTTACTTCCTCGGCAACAGGCCCTTGGGCCAGAAGGACAGGAAGAGAATCAGCACAATGAACGAGATTACGTCCCTCCACTCGCCGGCAAGGTCCCATATGCCGAACTGCTCGATCATTCCGAGCGCGAAGCCACCGACAATGGCGCCGTAAATGTTGCCTATTCCGCCCACCACGGACGCAATCCACCCCTTCAGCAGCAGCAGCAGTCCCATCCTCGGCTGTATCGCCGTGTCGTGGCCGCTTAGCAGCCCAGCCGCGGCGGCATAGACCGCGCCGATGAAGAACACGATGGCGATGACCACGGTCGTGTTGATGCCCACAACCTTGGAGACCTCTTCGTCGTCGCCTATGGCTCGAACGGCCCGCCCGAACGACGTCCTTTTGAGGAGATACAGCATTCCGATGAACCCGGCGATTGCGACTCCAAGCGCGAATACATTGAAGCCCTTGATCTTGCCTCCCAGGATCGTCCAGGGCTCGCTGCCGAAGGCGTCCGGCAGCGGTCTCGGAGCGCTCTCGAAGACAATCGACGTAGCCGCGGTAATCGCCAGCAGAATTCCGAGCGAGGCCACAAGCATGATGAGCGGCGACCTCGCCCGCTGCCGTATGTAGATGTAGAGGCCTCGATAAAAGGCCAGCCCGACCGCACCTGCCAGCAGGCAGGACACCGCCCAACTCAGGTAGAGCTTGGAACCCGGCGCATCCGCGATCAGAAGTCCGCAGTAACCGCCCACCACAAGCCCCGGGACCGCCGCGATGGGCATTAGCGCGGTAGAGGGAGCGTCAACGAAGGCCCTTCTCAGGGCCTGGTACAGGAACCAGCCCATTGCTATCGCCGCCACGATGCCCACAGCAGGGCTGAGGATGACGTGCATGTGGTCCGTGTACGTCAGCACAATGCCAACGTACACGCCGGCGCCCGCGGCCAGCGCGGTCTCGCCGGCGATCACGGCTTGCGGCCCAATGCGGGGACTCAGCTTGCTGTACAGCGCCTCGTGCAGCGCCCACGCCACAACGCCTGCCGCAACGGCGGCGAACATCGCGCTCACGAACGGGTTGTTGACCTCGTACAGCCCGCCCACGGCCTCCTTGGACCTCAGGTAAAAGACCCCGTAAGCGCCTATGGCCGCCGCCGCTCCATAGTACAGGTCGAAGAACCAAACGGTGCTGTACACGATGGTAAAGCCCATCGCCAGGAGGGCGTAGATTGCGCCGACAGACACTCCGTTGAACGCAAACTGTACGGCCTGGTCAGGCGATTCTGAGATCTTCCATAACAGGTATGCGCCTGCCACGAAGACAAGCACGGCTGCCAGCATGTCCGTCCGGCTGTTACGGATCGCAAGCACACGGTCTACCACGGCGGACCCTCTTCAAACGTCATAGGTCGATTCGTTCAAACAAGAGTCGGCCTCCTGCCGCGTACATTCGACGCAAAGCAGGAGGCCAACAATCTTCTCAGATCGACTCCTTCGAGTCGGCTCCCGGATTTCGAGAGCTACTCGGTGGGGGCCGGGCCCAGCACCTTGTAGCCCAGGTTGTCTTCGTTCCTCTCAGAGACCGGAAGTACCTCGACAACCACGTTGGACAAGCCTACCACTTCGCCCTTGTCGTCGAAGCTGTAGTTCTCGCCAATTGCGCCGCTCCAGGTGATTCCATACATGCAGTCCCTGAACCCGTCGGCGTCCTGGTCGTCTCCCGTCTGCTTCAGGCACTCCGCCGTGATGTACACGTCGTCGTACGCCGATCCCAGGTACCACTGGAGCGTCACGTACTCGTAGCGTTCCCTGAAGTTCTTGAGGACCTCCTGCGCCTTCATGTTCGCGGGGTCCAGGTCCGCCGTGACGGCTATCAGGCCTGCCGACGCGTCGCCGGCGATCTCCAGCGCCGTCGCCCCGATGACTACCACGTCAGAGTAGATCGGCCCTTCGTAACCGAGCTCCCGTGCCTGCTTGACGATCGTGCCGCCCGCGAACTCGGCCTGCGCCGCGACGTGCAGTGCGTCCGGGTTCTCGTTAAGCAGCTTGGTTAGCTGGCTCCTGAAGTCAGTCGTGTCCGAGGGATATCTCTCAGCCGCGAGGACTGTTCCGCCCAGCTTCTCGAACTGCGCGACAGATTCGCGCCTCACGCCCTCTGCGTAGTCCGTGGCCTCTGTAATCGTCGCAAGCGTCCTAATGCCGTCGGCCCAGAGCACGTTGCCGGTGTCAATGCCGACCTGAGCGTCGCTCATCGAGGTGCGGAAGATGTAATCGCCTGCTTCCGCGATGTCTGGGTTGGTTGCGAGGCCGGAGAACATGATTACGCCCTCCTCCTCGGCCAGGGGTGCCGCGCCGAGCATTGCGCCGCTGCACGAGGTACCAAGGATGATCTTCATGCCGTCGACGTCGGTCAGTTTGTTGTAGGCCGTAATCGCGTCCTGCGCGTTGCACTTGGAGTCTTCGACTACCAGCTCCAGCATGCGGCCGTTGATACCGCCTGCGGCGTTGATCTCGTCCACGGCCAACTGCTTGGCCTGCAGGGCCACGTTTCCATAGGTCTCGCCCGGGCCCGTGAGCGACTCCATGACGCCCACTCTGAAGGGCTCCGCAGGCTCTTCCATGGCCTCTTCTTCTGCCATGGTGTCTTCCGGCTCATCCATGACCTCTTCTTCCGTCATGGCTTCATCCGGCTCGTCCTCATCGCCACCGCAAGCAACAACTCCAAAAGCGAGCATTGCTAAGAGGGCGAATAGCATCGTCCACTTCACAGCCTTAATCATCAAAAATGCCTCCTTGCTGCCACCTTTTGCTAGCTGCTTCGCCGCAATTCAACACTATATCACTGGATGCCGGTGTGCAAGCAAGAGTCTAATCATTTCGGCGCTATTGCAGGGCGCTCACTGCTGTGTGAGACCGCATAAGTCTCCGTTAGACTGAAGCTGCCAGTCAAAGTTGCGGTTTGCGAGCCAGGACCTCGCCAAAAGAAAGTCCCCCGCAAGCTCCTGGAGTGACCTTCCACACGTCCAGCGCCTCGCTCCACTCGTCGAGTTGCTGCTGCGTCGCGAAGCCATACTTGACGACTGCGGCGACCACCTCCGGCATGTAGAACCAGTCGTCGATGAACGCGCGGAGAAAGGCAACGTCCGCCGCAGTTCCAAAGTAGTCGAAAGACGCGCTCGTTTGGACGTCCGAGAGACCTGCATTGAGGAACACGCCGTTCAGCTCCCTGCCCATCTCAGGATGAGCCCCGTTTGCCGTCAGAAGGCCCGCGAACACATTCCAGGCGGACGCGACATTTTCGTCTGAAGGCTGCAGGAAACACGAAGACACGAACAGCTCACGACAGCCAACAAGTCCGCCCGGCTTGAGGACTCTCTGCACCTCGGAAAGGGCTGACGCGGTGTCTGGCACATGCATCAGCACGGCATGACAGTGGGCGGCGTCGAAGTAATCGTCCTCGAACGGCAGCGCCGTCACATCGCCAATGTGAAACGTGGCGTTCTCATGCCCGCCGGCCTCGGCAGCCCCTCGCGCCAGTTCGACCTGCGACTCTTCAATGTCTATACCGTGCACTTCGCCCGGCGCCACCGCCTCCGCCAGCCCGACCGTGATCGTCCCAGGCCCGCACCCGAAGTCCAGCACGCGATCGCCCGGCTTGAGATGCGGCAGCAGATAGCCCGCGTGCGACTGCGCGCTCCGGCGATCGAGCAGTTGCAGGAACTCATCGCTGTAACCCATCGTGTAACTCTGTTCTTCTACCAAGTTGCTTGCTCCCTATCGACATTGTTCAGAGAGATTTCTTAAAGACATTATCTCATGGAAGGAGCTGTTGAATGACATGTCTAGCTCACGCCCGACTCGGTGAAGTGTCATGCCGCGCCATTGCGCAAATGCTTGACCTCCGTGGCCGTGAAAAGAGGAGTCTTACTCCATCATCCGTCCGCGCGTGAGTGAGGCATGCCGGAGTGAAGATGCGCTGCCCTCCGGCGTCTGACGTCGCGGCAGCGCTGAGGTCCAACCTCTCCGCTGCTGGGGCCAAGCCTCACGGAGCGATGCGGAGCTCCTCGAGCGCCCCTTGCGAGATGTCGGTGACCCGCCGCATCGCCGTGATGCTAGACTTCGAACGACAACACATTCGGCAGCGCTACTCGCGCAGGAGTGAACAATGACCTTCGCTAACCCGGACTTCCTCGTCTCATCCGATTGGCTGGCCGAACACCTGAAGGACGATGACGTTCGCATTTTCGAGACCACGGTCATTCTCCGGCTCCCCGGTGAAGGCAGCTATCGCGTCGAGTCGGGTAGGGCGGACTATGAGTCGGGGCACATTCCCCGCGCCGGGTTTCTGGACCTTCAGAAAGACTTCTCCGACAACGACAAGCCGCTTCGGTTCATGATGCCCTCTCCGGAGGCGTTCGCCGAGGCGGCCGGACGGCACCGCATCTCTGAGACTTCGAAGCTCGTACTATACGACCGCTCAAGCTCGATGTGGGCCGCCAGGTTCTGGTGGATGTTCCAGGCCATGGGCTGCCGCCGCGCGGCGGTCCTCGATGGAGGCTGGCGTCGCTGGACCGATGAAGGCAGGCCGGAGTCGAAGCTCGCCGTTGCGTACGCGCCAATGACGTTCACCCCGGACTTCGATCCCGCCAGGTTCGCTGACCTCGCTGAGGTCACGGACTCAGTACAGTCCCGTGGCGCCGAGAGTAACTGCCTGATCAACGCCCTCGGGCGTGAGCAGCACTCCGGCGCTGACGGCGGCCGGACCTACGGCAGGGCCGGCCACATCCCCGGCTCGGTCAACGTGCCGGCGGCCGAGCTTACCGATCCCGACACCGGTCTGTATCGCCCGCCCGGGGAGTTGGAAGCGCTGTTCGAGCACGCCGGCGCGGACAGGTCGCAGCGCGTTGTCACTTACTGCGGAGGCGGCATCGCCGCTTCCAACGACGCCTTCGTGCTGTCGCTGCTTGGCTACCGGAACGTCGCCGTCTACGACGCCTCCATGTCCGAGTACGCCGCCAACCCATCGCTCCCGCTGGAGGTCGACTGATCACAGCTCCGGGGCGATAAACGCCTAGTAAGCGACAACTACGGTCAGCGAAGCGACGTACCCTTCCCCGTTGCGCGTGACGTGCGCCATCAGAGCATCCTTGCCCCGGCTGCTAGCAAAGGTCCTGTCATTCTCATTCGCGGGACTCTGCGACCGCCGGGCGGAGTAAGGCTCTGCCGAAGACACACTCTCGTTGAACTCGTTCGGGAAGTACATCTGGGACGTCACGAGATGCCGTTCGTCCGCAAGGGCCTTGAAGTGAATGTGAACGGCCCTGCCCGGATACCAGCCGGGGTGTATCGTCTCGAACTCGACGAGCCCGGCGGCGTTCGTAACCTGCCTCCCCCGCAGGAACGTCTCGCCGGAAGTGTCGGCGCCGTCGTCGCCCTGTCCCCGGTACCCTGAGTACCGGCCCTCCGCATCGGCGTGCCAGATGTCCACGACGGCGCCGCTAATCGGCTCGCACGTACCAGCCTCCACGAGCCGGATTGCGACCACGAGCGGCACGCCCGGCTTGCCCTCGGTAATCTCCCGCCTGAGCTGTCCAATGTCGAAGTAGTAGGGCCCCTCGGTCTGCTGGGGCGTGACTTCGCAAGTGGCGTCCGTGCCCGTGTCGAGCATTGCCTCTGAGTTGGCCGTCGGCTCTTGCTCGGCCGTATCTGCAAGAGTGCCGCCAACCATTGGGACGGTGACGCCGGATGAGTCCTGCGAAGCGTCGCCGCAGGCCGCAATAGCCAGGACCGCCGTCAGTAAGGCCGTAGTAGCTATCGCATTATTGACGCGCAATGTCCCTCCGCGGCTAATGGCCGATCGGCTCCGCGACACGTCCCGATCCCTACAGTCTAAAGTAGAGACATGAAGATAATTCGAAGTTTCGAGGATATAGCACGAGCACTCTCAATCTTGCGATTGGACCTCGCTGCCAGTCGCCTGCTGCATCATCCCGCACACGTGTATCTTCAATCGCAGATTATGCTCTGCACAGCACAGACATAGCGAAGGAGCACCCGGATGCGTGTGATCGTCCTTATCAAGGCCACTGCGGATAGCGAAGCGGGCCAACTGCCTTCCCGTGACCTCATCGAGGCAATGGGCGCCTACAATATGGAGCTCTACAACGCAGGCATCATGAAGGGCGGAGACGGCATCAGACCCTCCTCGGAGGGCATGAGAGTGGCATTCGACGGTGACGAGCGCACCGTCAGAGACGGCCCCTTCCCCGCCGTCGGCGAACTCGTGGCAGGATACTGGCTCTGGGAGGTGAAGAACATGAACGAGGCGCTGGAGTGGGTGAAGCGATGCCCAAATCCGATGCCAGGCCGAAGCGAAATAGAGATCCGTCCGCTGTATGAGGCGGCCGACTTCGCCGAAGCAATGACCCCTGAGCAGGTCGATCAGGAGGAGCGATTGCGCGAAGAGCTGGAGAGCGGATAGTTGCGCAATGCGGAAAGACTTGACCACCATTTCTCGATGGCTGGCTTGCCGCGTCTACTTGTAACCTGGAGACAATGCCATGCAGAAGATCGTCACGAACCTGTGGTTTGACGGACGTGTCGAGGAAGCGCTCGAACTCTACACGTCCTGCTTCGATGACGCGCGGGTGACGAGTATCAACCGCTACGCGGAGGCTGGCACGGGCGAGAACGGCGACATCATGACCGCCCAGTTCGAGTTGGCGGGGCAGGAGTTCTGCATTATCAATGGTGGCCCGCACTTCACACATAGTCCCGCAATGTCGCTCCACGTCAAGTGCGTTGACCAGGGAGAGGTGGACAAGCTGTGGGACCGCCTCACGTCCGACGGCGGGGAGGAGAGCCAGTGCGGCTGGCTTACCGACCGCTTCGGAGTCTCCTGGCAGATCGTCCCGACCGCCCTCGGAGTATTGCTTGGAAGCGACGATGCAGCCGCGGTCGAGCGTGTCACCGAGTCTTTCCTCAAGATGAAGAAGCTGGACATCGCCGAGTTAGAGCGGGCCTTTCGAGGCGAGTAAGTCCGCCCTCTCCGCCGCAGGTAGAGACCAACTACGTTAACTTGAACACCGACAGTTGTCCTTCGACGAGACCGAGAGTGTCCAGGGACCTCCGCACGGAAGCGCCGGCCGAACTCGTTCCCACGCGCGTCGGCGCCCCCGCCAAGCGGCCGCCCCGCCAGCTTGCCACGCATATCGTGGACAACTAGATTCTTTCCAAAGCGTGGACTACCTGCTACCCCGGCCGGTATGCGCCGGGGTCTAGCCATTCTGCCGGCGTCTCGCCTTTCTATATATTGCATAGCCTTGTCGTCGGCCGTCCTTGAGACTTTCGGTCAATCCTAAGAGAATCCCCGAATGCCATTCGAGAGTATTTCATTCTCCACCCAGACAGGCGACATACACCAGTCGCTGCTTTCGCTGGGCCTGTTGATAATCGTCGCCAAGCTGACTGAGGGCGTCTTTCGTCGCCTGCGCCTGAATTCCATACTCGCCTACGCCACAGCGGGCATCCTCTTGGGGCCGGTCCTGCAGGGGCTGACCGGCTGGTCGGTCCAGCCCACCGGTCACATCGACCTGCTGCTCACCCTGGGCATCTTCGTCTTTTTCTTCCTCATCGGCCTGGACGAGATCGACATCTCCAGCTTCGTGGCAACTCTGCGCGGCCACTACTTCCTCGCCGCAATCGTTTCAGTGCTGTTCTCATTGGGAGTGTCCGTCCTGTTGACCAGCGGCACAGTAGTCGACCTTGGATTCGCGCTGTCATTCACCGAGGCCCTTGCCCTCGCGGGCATACTCTCGATGAGCAGCCTCGGCATCGTGGCCAAGGTCCTCGCCGACGATGGGCGGCTCCGAGAGCCCGTCGGTCTTCAGATATTCACCGTTGTCGTCATAGCCGAGTTGCTCACGCTGCTGATCATAGGCTTCAGCATCGGCGGGCAGAAGGACGAGTTCTCGGTCACAGGGATTTTCCTGCTCATTGGCAAGATCGCCGCCTTCGCGGCAGTTGCGTGGGTCCTGTCCTCTCGGGTGCTGCCGCCCTTGGTCGGGCTCCTGCAGCGCGTGATTCAGGTTCCTCAACTCTCCCTCGGCCTGCTGCTGGGATCTCTGTTCCTGATGGTGGACGCCGCAGAACTCATGGGACTGCACGGCACGCTGGGAGCGCTCCTCTTCGGCGCGTCCCTTTCCGGTCTGACCTACCAGGTTCGCTCCGAAATGATGCCCGGACTGCGCAGCGTCGCGGAGGGCTTCTTCGTGCCGCTGTTCTTTGCCTCCGCGGGCCTCTACTTCAGCCTGACCTTCGTGGAGATGCCCCTTTGGACGATGGCGGCGCTCGCCTTCATCCCTCTGCTGGGCAACTTCATAGGTGCCTTCCTGGGAGCGTACCTGTCGCGCCTGAAGGTTCCCTACGCCGTCGCCTCGGGTCTTATGGGAAAGGGAGTGGCAGAGATAGCTCTGCTGTTGGTGCTGCGTGAGTCCGGCATCATTAACGAAGTGCTGTTCTCATTCCTTGTGCTCGTCATGTTCTGCTACATCCTGCTGATGCCTTCCGTCATCAGCTTCGCGGCAGGCAGGGCTGGTCGGACCACCGCCTCCGAGCCCGTCCTTGACGACATTCCACAGGGCATCATTCGTTTCGTCCTGCACGACATCAAGGTAGACGACATTCTGGACCGGTTGCGCCCGCATCCTCGCACTTCTCTGTCGGTTCGTGATTTCACCTCGAACTGGGCCACCCCTAACCAGCACGACTACGTCGTCTTGGATGAGGAAGCCGTGCCCGGGATCGTGTCCATCGGCATGTTCCGCTACCTTCCGGCAGAGGCCTGGTCAGGTACCACGCTGGAGAGGTTCGTACGGACCGAACCGCCGGTGACGTGGCTGGACGAGCATGTGGAAGACGTGCTTCAACGCATGTCGGAGAACAATCTGACCGCCATGCCGGTGGTCGAGCGGGAGTCCGGCCGCTTCGTGGGAGCGCTGACCAGTCGCGACATACTGGAACTGGTGCTGAACAGGGGACGGGCCTGACCTCCCGGTTCTTGCCGCCCTGCAACCCTATGACGTCAACGCAGTACCTGCTCTCGCAGTCAGAGAGCTGCCCCGTTGTCCGCGCCAACCTGCGAGCCACCGGAGATCTGCCGTCAGTCGTGACCGTCCCGGCGAGATTCCCAGACGTTACTATCCACGATTGCGCCATGTCCCTGGATTCAGTTTTGATGCGCATAGGTAGGCCGCCTAACGGCGTTTCACTCCGCCACACATGGGCATTTCTTCCACACAACGAGCCCAGGAGCCCAGCCAAACTGTGAAACACGTAGTTCTGATTGCTCTCCTTCTGGCCGTGACAGCGCTGGCGCCAGGCTGCTCGACTCAGGCCCCAGGTGACGCCGGCTCGACTTCGCCCGAGTCGAATGAAGTTCCGCTTCGCATCCTCGCGATCAACGACTTCCACGGCCATCTTGCCTCCACCTCCGACTCCTTTGGCGGAGTCGGCCGCGCCGATTTCCTGGCTGCCAACATCGGCGCCGCGCGGGCCGAGGTCGAGAACTCCGTGTTCGTGTCCGCCGGCGACCTCTTTGGAGCGTCGCCCCTGATCTCCGGCCTCTTCCACGAAGAGGCGACCATTGAGGCCATGGACCTCATGGGGCTGGACTTCAACGCCGTGGGCAACCACGAGTTCGACAAAGGTCTCGCGGAGCTCCGGCGCATGCAGGAGGGCGGCCCCCATCCGGTTGACGGCGGCCCGTTCGACGGCGCTGACTTCGAGTTCCTCGCCGCCAACGTCATCGAAGACGCCACCGGCGAAACCATCTTCCCGCCCTACGCCGTCAGGCAATTCGATGGCATTGGCGTTGCATTCATCGGCCTGACACTTCAGGACACTCCCGCAATCGTGTCCCAGGCAGCCGTGCATGGAATGACGTTCATGGACGAGGCACAAACGATCAACGCTCTCGTCCCCGGCCTGCGGGAGCAGGGCGTCCAGGCCATCGTCGTCCTGCTCCACCAGGGCGGCTGGTCGGATGGAGGCCGGAACGACTGCGGATCGGGCCTGACCGGCCCCTTGGCTGATGTCGCCGCGCAATTGGATGACGCCGTTGACATAATCATCGCCGGCCACACCAACGACGAGTTCATCTGCGAGGTCGATGGGAAGTGGGTCACCATGGCCGACAACCAGGGACGCCTGTTCACCGTCATCGACGCCGCCCTGGACCCTGCCACGGGCGACCTTGCCGTCATGTCCATCGAGAACCGGCCCAACTCCCAGGCTGGAGTCGACCCCGATCCGGCACTCACGGCCCTCATCGACCGGTATGCCGCCCTCGCGGCCCCCCGCGCCCACGTGGTCATCGGCTCCACCACAGCTAGCATCACGCGCGAGCAGAACGCGGCAGGCGAGTCCGCCTTGGGAGACGTCATCGCGGACGCCCAGCTCGCGGCGACGCGAGACGCCAACGCCGTCGTGGCCTTCACGAACTCGGGCGGCATTCGGGATGACATCCGCTTCGAAAGCGCTGGCACTGAATTGGACGGCGAGCTGACCTATGAGGAAGCCTTCTCGCTGCAGCCGTTTGGAAACAGCCTCGTGACCCTATCCCTCAAGTGCGCCCAGATCGATGCGCTCCTCGAGTCCCAGTTTCGCGAATCCGGGGATTACGACACTGAGGTGCTCCAGGTCTCAGAGGGGTTCAGTTATACCTGGGACGCGGCACGCCCCGTGGGAGCAAGGATCGATCCGTCGACCATCGCCATTGACGGAGTCTCGGTCGACCCCAACTCGACATACCGGGTCACGGTCAATAGCTTCCTCGCTGACGGGGGAGACGGCTTCACGATTCTTCAGGAAGGCACGGACCGTACCGGCGGCGCTCTCGACCTCGACGCCCTGATCGCGTACTTTTCCACCGCCAGCCCGGTAGCGCCCGGCCCGCAAGACAGAATCACCCGCCAAAACTGACTCACACCCGAAGTCCCGCGCCTTCAGCAACCGGCGGACGCCCTCATGCACAGCCACATACGCCAGCGCAGATTCCCGTATGAGACTAAGCCACCCAAGTTGAATGGCTTCAAACTGCCGTCCCACGGCGTGATGCTGATGCTAGACTGCGGGCTGGCTCACTAAAGATGACATCACGCTGGCGGCTGATCATGACCTTAAGGCACCATAAATTCCCGGTATCGGCCGTTTGGCTCGCGGACCACCCCGCGGACGATGACGTTCACGCATTCGAGACCACGGTAATCCGCCACCTAACTGGCGGCGGCAGCTATCGCGTCGGATCTGGAACTGCGGACCGCGAGTCCGGTCGCATTCCCCGCGCCGGGTTGCTGGCCCTGCAGGCAGATTTCTCCGACAACGGCAAGCCACTCCGGTACATGGCGCCCACCCCGAAGGCGTCCGCTGAGGCGGCTGGCCGGCACGGAATCGCAGAGAGCTCGACCCTCGCCGCCGCCGGAAGTCGATTGAGCGCAGGGCGTTAATGGCTAGCTTGGCCAAAGTAACCCCGATCGGCTTCGGAGAGCCGAAAGTGCGTCGCAGTGTGGCCTCGCCGCCGGCCGCCCTGCTGGCCGTTGTGCTGTTCCTGGCAGCCGCCTTTGCGGCATGCGGAGACAGCGACCCATCGCCCTCTGGATCTGCGACGGCAAAATTCACTTCCGTCGCCGCCGGTTTCAGCCACACCTGCGGAGTGAAGAATGACGGCTCCGTCGAGTGCTGGGGCAGCAACGGTGATGGCCGGACCACGCCGCCGCCCGGTGAGTTCGACTCCGTCAGCGCCGGAACGAGCTACACGTGCGGCGTGAGGCCCGACGGCTCAGTGGAGTGCTGGGGATCGATAGTAGATTCCTACGGCTACATAGTCCGCGAGTTCACGTCGCCGCCCGGCGAGTTCGACTCCGTCAGTGTAGGGGGAATGCACACCTGCGGCGTGATGCGCGGCGGCGCCGTCGAATGCTGGGGCGATAATCGGTCTGGCCAGGCCGCGCCGCCCGCAGGCGAGTTCGCCTCGGTCAGCGCAGGCGGCTGGCACACTTGCGGCGTCAAAAGCGATGGCCTTGTGGAGTGCTGGGGCGATGACAGGTCCGGCCGTGCCACGCCGCCGTCCGGCGAGTTCGATTCCGTCAGCGCCGCCGGGGCCCACACCTGCGGCTTGAGGCGCGGCGGCTCCATCGAGTGCTGGGGCAGCGGTGTGGATGGCCAGACCGCACCACCCTCCGGCGAGTTCGATTCCGTCAGCGCCGGTGGGTCCCAGTCCTGCGCTGTGAGGTCCACCGGCGCCGTAGAGTGCTGGGGGCTGATCACGGACTCCGCCGGTTTCTTGTTTACCAGGTCCCTGTCAGTGCCTGGCGAGTTCGACTCGGTCAGCGCCGGTGCGTTCCACGCGTGCGGCGTGAAGCGCGACGGCTCCGCCGAGTGCTGGGGCGATGACGGGCATGGCAAGGCTACGCCGCCCTCCGGGAAATTCGCTTACGTTAGCGCTGGACGCTGGCACACGTGCGGTCTGGCGAATGGCAGCACCGTCGAATGTTGGGGGAGCGGCAGAGACGGCCGCTCCACTCCGCCGTCCGGCGAGTACGACTCGGTCAGCGCCGGTGGCATCCACACGTGCGGGTTGAAGCCCGATGGATCCGTCGAGTGCTGGGGCAGTGACGGAAATGGCCAGGCCACTCCGCCGTCCGGCGAGTTCGCGTCGGTCAGCGCCGGAGGCATCCACACGTGCGGGTTGAAGCGCGACGGCGCCGTCGAGTGCTGGGGCAGCAATGGAAATGGCCGGGCCACGCCGCCGTGGGGTGAGTTCGTCTCGGTGGCCGCCGGCGGAGTCCACACCTGCGGCGTGAGACGCGACGGCTCCGTCGAGTGCTGGGGCAGCGATGGATATGGTCAGGCCGCGCCGCCGCCCGGCGAGTTCGCGTCGGTCAGCGCCGGTAACGTACACACCTGTGGCTTGAGGCCCGACGGCTCTGTCGAGTGCTGGGGCAGTGATGAACATGGCAGGGCCACGCCCCCGTCTGGCGAGTTCGCCTCGATCAGCGCCGGGGAGTCCCACACGTGCGGCGTCAGGCGAGACGGCTCCGTCGCATGCTGGGGGTCCGACGTTGACCTGGAAGGCAACGCGTCAGGGCACGCCAGCCCGCCGTCCGGCGAGTTCGACTCGATCGGCGCCGGTGGGTTCCATACCTGCGGAGTAAGGACAGACGGGACCGTCGCCTGCTGGGGCGCCCAGACCCGTGGACTTGCCTCGACGCCTTAGGACAACATTCGCCTGCCCGGGCAAATTCGGGCAGCGCAGAAAGGCGCGGCAGATCGCGTGCCTGTTGCAAAGCCGCTTCTCTTTCGTCAGTATGTGCGAAGAGAAGGACTACACCCGATAGGCCCTTCTCATGACTACACAGGCAGGAGGTCCAAATATGGGCACAATTTCCGTGAACAGGCTGGCAGGTCTCTCCCTGATATTCGGCCCGATAGTCGCCTTCGTCTTCTTTCTAATTGAGCCGGGTGGACTGCTGATAGACAGCGCCGAAGTGTCGGACGCCGTTGGCTCCATAACCGCCAAGGGTGACAACGCCGCGCTGACCAACGTAACAAACATCGCGATAATCCTTGGCCTGACCCTGATCCTCTCGGGCCTGTACGCGCTGATGCGAAACGTGACCTTGCAGGGCAACGGCAAGGCGTTGGTCCAGATGGGCTACTTCATGGTCTTCGTCGGACTGACGGGTTGGATCCTGGGAGGAGGTATAGACTTCATCCTGGCCGACGCCCAGTCCAGCGACGACATCCAGAGGACCGTTCCTGTTTACTACGTCGGCTCCGCGCTTTTCTACGCAGGCGGCATCACGCTAGGATTTGGAGGCGCCCTGTTCGCGCTTGGCCTCTCCACGAGGGACGATTTCAACCAGATCATTTCCCTGTTGGCCGCACTCGTCAGCCTGGCAGTGATGGTCTTTTTCATCTTGGCCGTACTGAGCAACGACGGCCGCGACACATTCATTGCCCTGGCCCGGAGCTTCTACGTGCTCCTGGTCATCTGGTACGGATATCTGGGCGTCGGCCTGATGAACCGCCCCGACCCAGACCTGTGGCAATAGGCATAGTCTAGGCCTTGCCGGCGGCCGTCCTATTGCTCGGGGACGGTCGCCGCGCATGAAAAGCAGCTAATGCGAGTCTGGGGCCAGTACAGCTTCGATCGTGTAGGCCTGTTTTGACGATAGACAGAACGGTCTTTTAACTGCGGCTGGGAAGGTTGTGAATCTGTGGTGGGCGGTAGGCAGCACCATTGAAGTCACTACCCTGTCCGCATTGCAGGATGCACAGGTTGACTGTCGTGGTCGTCGTGACTTGGCCACTAGCCTACGGCCTAGAGAGGCCCAGTATCTAGTTGTACAGTCGATATATGGGTGCAGCGGACTTCTTGCCTAGCGCCCGTATGTCGTCCTCGGTGAACACAGGGCTTCCTTTCTCGTCCACTGTGGCAAGAGCCACCGCCGTCGCCGCTGCACCTCCGGGTTCATAAATGCGCGGCCCAAAGCCACGCCGCAACTTCCAGAGGATGCACTTCTCTGGTCTCGTCAGGGCGCGCACCCTCAGCTTGCCGCCTCATTCGGCGAGGTAGACATTCCCGAATTCCGATGCGCTGGTATTTGAGGAGGTACGGTCATGCTCCTACGCCTTCCACCAGTCACTATCCATGAGGCCGTCCTCGAGCCGGCGCTGGTGCAACTCGTCGAGCGTCAAATTGTCGGACTTGAGCTGGTTGCACGGCTCACACAGAAGTGTGCGATTCTGGATTGCGTCTGGGCCACCAGCGGACTTTGCCTTGATGTGGTCAAGCGTAAGATCCTTCTCGGATTTCGGCTGCCCGCAGCCCTGACAACGCAGTCCATACCTGTCTATCAGGAGAGTCTTCCTCCCTCTTCTGGAAAGGCCTGCGCCTAACTTCGTAGACTGTTCCTGCGCCCCCACACTCAGTATGTGGAGTTCGGCGTCGAGGCGACTAGCCACAAGCTCTACACAACTCCTCATTGCCAACGTCCTTAAATGGGTGCATAGAAACTCCACGTTCCGTCCCGCTGGTGGGTACGTGGCGACTAGTTGTCGCCTCATCCGCCATTCACCGGGGTAGTTTCCCGTCGCTGCACACGCTCCTCGATCCGCTGGCCCGATTCGATTTCCGCCACGCGCAGCTCGAACGCCTTCTGAAGGTTCTGCCACAGTTGGGGCGTGGTGCCGAAGTACCGGGCAAGGCGAAGAGCCGTATCAGCCGTCACCCCCCTCTGTCCCTTCAGAATCGCCGTGACTCGATTCGTGGGCACATCCAGATACTTGGCTAGCGCGTTAGCGGACAACCCAAGCTCTTCGAGCTCCTCAGCCAGTATCTCTCCGGGGTGAACCGGCCTCATTCCGTTGGTTGTACTCATGCCGAACTCCTCATCGATGGTAGTCCACGACCTCCACGTCGTACGGTCCGTCATCTTCCCATCGGAAGCATATTCGCCACTGGCGGTTGATCCGAATGCTGTACTGGCCCGCTCGGTCCCCGGAGAGAGTCTCCAGCCTGTTGCTGGGCAATCCAGCCAGGTCTTGCAGGGAGCCAGCGTTGTCCAATACCGTGAGTCGGCGCGTCGCCTGGCCCGCGAACCCATGGAAGGCTGGCACCAACTGGCCCCCAAAGAACCTCTCGGTTTTCCGATCTCTGAATCCTCGAATCATTGTAATGTCTTACGTAAAGGGTACACAAGATGTTACCACACCGGAGTAGGAATCGCGGAATAGAGAAGCCCTCGATTTGAGCCGCCGTGATGTGGACCCAGGCCGTGGGCAATTGCAGATTCTCAATCCATCAGTCGGCTTCTCGCTTGTCACGTCTATGGGCAGTGACCAGATTGGATGATACGCAAACTGGTGACCGATCTGTGCCCTTGGCAGTGGCCCTCTACGCCAAGGTGTCCAGCGATCGTCAGGACGTGGACCTCCCGGTGGGCGCTCAGCGTCGGGCGTTGAGAGGCTATGCTGACTAGAACGGCTACGTGATCGTCCGCGAGTACGTCGACGAGGCCAAGAGCCGCCGCATAGATGACAAGCCCTAGTTCAAGAGATGATCGACGAGGCCAGATTGCGAGAGGTCCCGGTCTGGAAGTCCTCACGCTTCACCAGAAGACGCGAGCACGCTGTCGCTGTAGGGCCAAAGCCTACATGGTGGACTCCGGTGCACTGAAACAAGTACCGAGTCGTTCAGGGCCATTTTCTCAATTGCTTTCCTTGAAATCAAGCTGTCGCTTGGCATAGGCACTGTGTATCTAAGGAGGGCGTCGCGGGGTATGACGACGATCTCCTTGACGAACGACTGGATGAAGGCCTTGCGCTCGGTCAGTTCGCTGTGCTTCAGGAAGTCTCTCATCTCCTTGGTGTAGGCCTCCACGGTGTCCACCTCGTCCAGGACCGACCTGCGCTGAGTCAATATCGCTCTGGCTGCCGATGCTTCGTCCTCAAGGAGCTCCTGCCGGTCCCTGAGTTCCCTGATGTGGTTTCCGGCGTCGGCCATATCGATATTGTCGGTTTCCCCGATGAAGTGCCAGATGCGGCTAAGGTGCCGCTTCACATCCTCAAGTTCCGCGTCTATGTCCTCCAGTCTCTTGTGCTGCCCTGCGGCCACTTTATCCATCTTCTCGTCCACGGTCTTCACGAGGTCTCGTATGTTTCCCTCGGTGAGAATGTTGGAGCGAATCTTATCGACGACCAGTTTCTCGAATCGTCTAGCGTTGAGCCTCGGGGTGTCGCATGACCCGCTGCCCTGTTTCATGAGGGTCTGGCAGACGTAGTATGGAAACTTGCCGCTCTTGGCGTACTGGCCGGTCAGTGCACGCCTGCAGGATTGACACTTGACCAGCCCGCTGAGGAGGAAAGGACTTGCAACCCTGCGGGGGTTGACCACCTTGGGAGCACGTGAACGCATCAGCTTGGCCACACGGTTGAACTGGGCTTTGGAAACAATGGCCAGGAACGCATCGTCCACCCGCACGGGGTCGGCCCCGTCCTTGGCGTTCATCCCCCAGATCAAGGTGCCGGTGTAGGTCTCGTTGATGAGGATTGCATGGAGGGTCGTCTTGCCCCAGGGGTTTCCTCTAGGGCTCGCGATGCCCTCGTCGTTGAGGGTTCGGGCGATGTCGAGCGTGGACTTGCCGGCTTCCGACATGTCGAAGATGCGTCTGACGACTTGGGATGAATCGGGGTCTGGCTCCAGTCTGGGTCTCTTCTTGGGTCCATCCTGGACCATGATCCTGCTGTAGCCAAAGGGGGCCCCGCTGGACATCCAGAATCCCCTGGACGCGGCCTCCCGCATTCCCCTGGTGACCTCTTGAGCTAGATTCTCGCTGTAGAACTCGTCCACGCTCTCTATGATGCCCTCAAGCAGCCTGCCGGTGGCGGTGTCCTCGGCCTGCTCGGTAATGGACACCACTCGGATGCCCTTGCGCCTGAGCATGGACTTGAAGGCGACGGCGTGCTCGCGTTTGCGAGTGAACCTCGAGAACTTCCAGACGAGGATTTCCTTGAAGGGGGCATTGGGCTTGGCGGCCTCATCCAGCATCTTGCGGAACTCGGGGCGGTCGGCAACCCGGCCGCTCTCAGCCTCGTCCACGTACTCGCGGAAGACCATGTAGCCGTTTTTGGCGGCGTAGTCCCTGAGCGCCCTGAGCTGTGCGGCAACGGAGTTTTCCACGTCCTGCCGGTCGCTGGACACCCTGGCGTAGAGCGCCGCTGGCTTGAGGTCCCGTCGATCAGTCATTTGTCTTTCCTCCCCTTCCTCGCTGTTGTTCGGGTTTACGTGATTTCCGCCTCTGCATCCGTTCTTGTATCCGCCATTCCCTCTCCTCCAAGTAGAGACGGAATGCCTCGCGCATAAGCTGGCTCACGGAGCGATCCTCTTCCTCGACCACCTGCCTGAGCTGTTGTTCCATCTCCGGCGGCATGGAGAAGGTGATGGTCTTTCTGTTCCTTGGCATGTGGACTGCCTTTCAGGGTACTAATAGGTCTTACCCTTATCATGAACGATCTTGGGAAGCGTTGTCAACGGGCCTTCCTTGAACTCGTGCTGCCCTCTCGAATGGAGGAGCACACAATATATGGTGGTCTGCCTCTACTGACCACCTATAGGTTGACATTCCCGAGGCGGTTAGTTATCGTAAGAGAACGTATCCACCAAAACCCATTCCGTTACTGTCATGGGACGTCCAAAGGTAATAGACCGAGAGCAAATGTTGCGGGCTATCAGGTATGGGATAGTGCGTCGCGGGATGGCGCCTACCATTGAAGAACTCCGGAAGGCCCTGGGCGTGGGGTCTACCAACACCGTCCTGCGGCACCTCCGTGAGTTGGAAGAGGAAGGCCACATCGAACGTTGGCCTGGCGCTCGCGGCATAAGACTCATCAAAGGGGTTGGGGGCGAGCTGAATACCCGTCCGATCCCCATAGTTGGCACCGTGCCCGCAGGGCCTCTGATGCTAGCTGAAGAGAACTTTGAGGCCTGGGTGCGTCTCCAAGAAGCTGTCCTCACTCCTTCGAGTGCCCAGTTTTTCCTGCTTCGGGTCAGGGGCGACTCCATGAACAGTGCGAAAGTCCGCGGAGGCAGAATCGAGGATGGAGACTTGCTGTTGATTCGCCAGCAAGCTCAGGCCGAACCCGGGCAGATCGTGGTAGTAGTAATCGACGGTGAGGCTACCGTCAAGCGACTGGTTGCCGGGCCGAACTACTGGGTCCTGAAGCCTGAATCTACCAACAGGGCACATCAACCAATTGTTCTGAACAGGGAGGCCATCATTCAGGGAGTGGCATGCCGCGTCCTGAAGCAGGCTTCTGACATCTTGGACTACGAAGATACAGAACTGACACAGACACGGGGGTAGACATCTCAATGAGAGACCCGTTCATAGGACACGCAGAGATTCGCAACTTTGCTGATGCACGAGTGAATCTGCCGTCGGACACCGCGCGCCGATACCGGGAGCAGGTGAACCGCCTGCGAGAGACTCTCGCAAAGCACATCGCGGACAACCCAGGCTTCGCTTTGGTCAAGATGCTCCATGCCGGAAGCGTTGCGAAGGGGACTGCCCTTCGCACCATTAACGATCTTGATGCCGCCGTATACGTGAGTAAGGACCAAACTCCCGGTGACGAGAGGGAGTTGGTGCCGTGGATGGCAGAACGGCTCCGTGAAGCGTATCCCACCAAAGATGCAAGCGACTTCACGGAATCACCGCATTGCGTGACGATTCATTTCCGGGGAACTGATCTGGATGTCGACGTGGTCCCTGTGCTTTACGAGGGCGATGAAGACGACTATGGATATCTGGTGGACAAGTTCACTGGCGAACGACTCCTTACGTGCGTTCCACGCCATCTTGAGTTTGTTCGCAAGCGAAAAGCCGATAACCAGACACACTTCGCCCAAGTAGTGCGCCTTGTTAAATGGTGGGCCAGCCAACGGAAGGCGGAAAACGCGAATTTCAAGTGCAAGTCTTTCCTCTTGGAACTGCTTGTTGCTCACCTGGCCGATGACGGTGCCGAGCTAAAGGATTACCCACAGATCCTTGAAGGGTTCTTCAGCTATGTGGTGAAGACTGGCCTCGAGGAGCGTGTGGCGTTTGCTGACTACTATCCCGCCAATCGTCTTCCCGGTCGTACCGGCGCCGCCATCGAAGTCTTTGATCCGGTCAACGCCGAAAACAATGTCACCGACAAATACACGTGGGCTGACCGCGAGGCCCTCGTCGACGCTGCGGAACAGGCGGCAGACGCCATACGAGAGGCTTTGTATTCCACCACCAAGGGGCGGGCAGTGGAGCTGTGGCAGGTAGTTCTTGGACCATCATTTAGAGGGTAGCAGGACATGACGAACACTTACACAACTAGCGCTACGTATACCAGGACCAACGTGGAGTACGTTGCTTCGAAGGTGATTGCAGACCTCAGGGGCTTGTGCGCCTACTACGGCCAGCCGAGCGAGTCCAAGATATGGGAGTTTTATGAAGAATTGGTCGAACTCCTAGCAGGCGGCTAT
The DNA here is from genome assembly GCA_965116985.1 of Dehalococcoidia bacterium. GTDB lineage: Bacteria > Chloroflexota > Dehalococcoidia > Lucifugimonadales. The sequence goes on from OZ220745.1 coordinate 3,184,266, forward strand.
GTGGCAAGCGTGGAGTATGGCTTTAAGCGGAACGGACAGAGAGTCGTAAGCCTGTACTACGAGGCGCGAACGGATGGTTCACTGACCGATGGGAGATCCGGCCGAGTCTTCGCAAGGGCAGACATCTCTGGAGCAAGCTGGTTCTCCTTTCTCGAATACAGCAGGAAATGGGATTCGCTCTCTCCTGCCGCTCAGCAGCAAATCGAGGACCGGATTACGATCAAGCGCACCTACGGGCAGGCTCCCGGAGACGGCAACGGCTACTGGAGTACGGATCGCACCTACTCCTCGCAAGGCCTAGGCGTGCAGCGCCGGACATTCCGTCCCTACTAGGCGACTCAATATGGTCTCACCAAACCTATTCGATGAAATCAGAGATTTTCCCGATGAGGAGGCGGCTCGGCAGTTCAGCCACCTGATTGGGCTAGACCACCTTAAGACTGTCTTGGTAAAGCAAGCACGTCTCTTGCTGACGCCGGGACTGCTGGAAGAGTGGAGCAGGCAGCATCACAACGGCATCCTGCCGTGTGTCGAGGACTTCAGCCGACGACCTCCGCTAATAGTGTTTTCGGGGGACGTGGGAACGGGGAAGACAACGCTGGCAGATAGCTTAGGCGATCCTGTCGCGCGAAGTGAGAAGTTGGCAAGAGTTACGCTTCTTCGCCTGAGTCTGATAACCCGTGGCAGAGGGGCTGTAGGTGAGATGACCCACCTCATATCGCAAGCCTTCGATGAGGTGGTGGAGCTCGCGAGGAAGGGGAGCAATCCGTCTGGGAAGCCTACCTCGGCCGTCATATTTGTCATAGATGAAGCCGATGCGCTTGCGGAGTCGCGGGCTACCGAACAGATGCATCATGAGGATCGCGCCGGTGTCAATGTGCTGATCAGAGGAATTGATCGGCTTGCGCGGGATCGGCTGCCCGGCCTGGTTGTGCTCTGCACGAACCGAGTCGAATCACTTGACCCGGCAGTCATGCGTCGGGCAGCTGTTCATCATGAGTTCAAGCGGCCGACTGATGAGCAGAGGGAATCGCTATTGCGCGACGCCTTCGGGAACACATTCGACGACACCCAGTATCATGAACTTGCACTCCTAACCGGTCCAGACAGGAATGGACGAGACTACGGTTACACCTTCTCGGACGTGGCACAGCGGTTTGTACCTAATCTGCTCCTTGAGGCATTTCCGGACCGCCCGGTGACAATTGAGTTGGCGAGGTCGGTTCTCGACCAAATGGAACCTACAGTTCCGTTCGTTGCCATAGAAGGCCGAGTGAAACAGTGACGACCGGATTGAGCGCAAGTGGTGCCCGAATCAGGGGCGACGATTACCAGCATCTGTTCGCATGGATTCAGGTTCTCAGGGCGATTCAGGTGGGCAGTGATATCGTCGAAATCGGAATAGAAGATCCCGAAGCGGGCAATGCTGACGACGTAACGGTGTACAGAGATGGCGGAGGCCGCGAATACTATCAGGTGAAGTCTTCGGTCGAAACGAGAGAAGCTGCTGACATTGAGTGGTTGATGACGCCCAGCCGGGCAGGCGGACCTAGCATCCTGCAGGGATTCTACAGCCTATGGGCGGGTGAAGTGGATGGGCGTAGACCCAAGGTGAGTCTAGTCACCAACCGCCTCCCCTTGGACGGCGACCCGATCTTGAGCAGAAGAGACGGGCGTGATGGGGCAGTCGCACGTGGGATCAAACTGGCGTCACCCAAATCAGGGACTGGCCTTGCCCGCAAGAGGATAGCTGATCATCTCCAGGTCGGGGAGGAGGAGGTATACCTCTTTCTCGATGACCTATCCTTCAATCTGGGGAAGATCAATGACGATTGGAAGGAACTGGCAAAGCCACTTATGTTCGCGGCAGGCCTTCGCCATGATGAAGGTGCGGTTACTGAGGGCATGAGAATTGTGCGAGATTGGGTTACCGGGGGTCAGAGGAAGCTGACGACGGCCGAGCTGCGGAGAACGGTTGAGCACTTGAAGCGCCCTAATGAGCCGTCGGCAGCTTCGCTTCTCATACAGGCAATTGATCGGGACCCCATGCCAGAGACCTCCACAATCGTCCTTGACTGGGCGAACTCGTTCCCAGGGGATGAGGCGAGAGTTCGCCGTCTGCCGCATGACCAAGCACTATGGAACGACGAATTCCGACCGGAACTCCGAAGAGCAGCACAGGAGTTGAGGGGGCGAGGACAAACCAATGTTCTCGTCCGCGGTTACATGCGCTTGCCCACATGGTTCGCTGTGGGAGTAGAATTGAACAGGACCGCTGGTTTTCAGGTTACGTCGTTTCAGGGCCAGACTCCCTGGTCCTCAGAAGGAGCGTTCTCTGACATCGCCATCGAGCCGGTCGCAGCGGACTTAGGAGCTGGTGAGGATCTAGCAATTGGCATTGCTCTGGCATTCGATCTCTCTCCCGATGTGCTGACATTCCTCCGTGACCAGCGGATGGACGTGGGCCAGTACGTTTGCTTGCAGCCAGCCGGCGGTGCAAACAATCAAGCAATCCATAGTGCCGCTGAAGCTAGGTGCTGGGCCTATGGGGTACGTGACTCGATCCGGCGCTTGGTTCAAGAATACAGACCTAAACGCATTCACCTGTTCCTGGCGGGGCCGCATGGCGCAATTCTGATGCTGGGCCACTTGTGGGATCGTATGCCGGTTACACAGCTATACGAGGACATGGGTCCCGGTGAAGGGTATAGCCCCTCATACCTGATTCCGAACTGACGGCCCTTTGCCCTACAGAGTGAGGGGGAATCTAGGGCGGAATGAATGGCCCATCAATACGACAGTGGCAGTCTCAGTGAACACCATCAGGACGTCGCCTTGTAACGTCGAACGTGCTGGGCCTTCCATTCGAGGAGAGGCTGAGTTTGGATACGTCGCTGGAGCACTTCATCGGAGGTCAGGAGAGTCGCATCGACGACACCTTCGTCGAGCAACAGGTCCAAGAAGGCCCGTTCCGCGTCATTGAAGGGCAGTAGCGCATCCAACGCCTTGCGGCATTTGTCGACCAGGCTGTTGCCGTAGTCGACCGCATCTAGAACTTGGACAGCGCCAATACGTAGTGCGGGCACGAGTTGGCCAGATAGGTCTGATAGATCGAATGCCACATCCTGATCCGAAACTGTGCGCCAGTCTCTCCTACTCATTGCTCCGTAGACGACGAAGGCCGTTCTGAGCCTCTGAAGATCAAGGCCGCCCATTGAAAGGACCAGGCGAGTGTCGAACAAATCTCTGGCCCTGCGCCGGGCCAGCAGCGCTGCGATCTTTCCTGCGGCGAGCTCATGGATGTCCATCACCGGGATGCCGGTAGCCCGCGAGCTGCCCAGCGAATGAGAGTCCATTATCGTGGTAGGCCACAGAGGGACACGGTACATATAGTTGATGTCCACATCGATTCTGCCGCTCTGTCCGGCAGCCGCGGGATAGCGGAGCGACCATTTGCCTCCCGCATGGTCTTGAGGAATCCGCCTGACGCCAAGATCCTGCCGGCTGAAGACCGCTTGAATCGCCTCCTCCATCCTGGGACGTTCGTCTAGCATGGCCTCTCTGTCTTCGGCGCCCACATAGTTCAGGTCGATATCGACGGACAGTCTCGGCACGTCGAACACGAACAGGTTTAGCGCCGTCCCGCCTTTGAGAGCGAGCTTTCCCCTCAGAAAGGGATGGCTTTGGATTGCTTCGAGCAGACCGAGTAGCTGGATGGCCTTCTCCAGGAAATCCGGCCGGAACCCGGTCGCCTCTGCCTCAGCTGCCAGCCTCTCAGGAGATAACCTCATGTCACCTCCGCCCAGGACCGCTCAATCAGCTCGGAAGGGACCACCAAGTTCCATTCGGCAATGAGACTGCCGTTCCCGCCTTTCCCCCGGTCGACGTAATGGGGCTGCCTGGGACGCTGACTACGAAGCGTCGTCAGATGACCTTCCTCAACCATGAGCGCCTCGCGGTGCTGCTCCAGATAGAAGCCCACCTTGGATGCGGTCGTGGCATTGCCAAGCAGAAGAACGTATTCGACGATCCTGTCGAGATCGAAGAACTCCACTGCCTCCAGAGAGCGCCAAACCTCCTCCCAGCCTCCTGAACGGAGGGGACGATCCAGAACATCTACTAGGGTGCGCTCAAGGCTCGTGACCTTCAGGGTCATGCCGGCGCGCTCCATCGTCGATACTCCGAAGTGCTCCTTACCTTCACGGACAAGCGCCTCTGGGAATCTGGCCCCTCTATAGACGTGGGACCGGAACGTCAGCGGCTCCACCGGGCGCGACGCCAGGTAGCTGAGATGCTGCCATACGGAGTAGGCTCGACCGTGCAACTCCAACGCCGTGTGGTACGACAAGACCGAGTCTGGTGTAAGCCTCGACGCTACCAGGTACGGGTCTATGGGGTATGTCTCGCTGTCGGCTTCCGGTGGGATTACTGCGAACAGCCCACGCCGAACGCGAACAAGCCGTCCCGTCCTGGTGTGGTAGGCAACCAGCGACTCTTGGGTTCTTGGTCCGACGTGGCCACCAGTGGAGAGGTGTTCAGCCAACTCCTCTCTGGTGAACACCGGGTGTCGGCGAAAGAACGTGTCGTGTTTGGTAGTCGGCATCGTTTGCTCTTCTGTCGGATTGCACAGGTATAAGCTATGTGTATCGCGTGTGGGTGTCAACCAGTGTTGGCTGAGAACTTGTATTTCTGACGATTAACACATATACATATTACGGGTTATCTGTGCGATACTCAAGTACGGTAGCCAACCGGGACTACCTTTCTTGTGGGACAGTCTAGCGGGAGAGACGAGGGCGATGTGGTCCACTCAACCTAAAGATGTACTCAGGAGGCTTCGCAAGCTTTGCGGTGAAGCCCTGGAGTCATTCCCAACACTGAGTGAATTGCGGATGCGCCTCCTACGGGAAGCAGCATCGAGCATACGCTTTCCTTCCTGGACGGAAGTCCGTCAGCGAGCCGGGATCCATTTCTGGGTGAGCATCTTCGGGCTGGCGGCGTTCACCGCCTTGATGTGGTTTCCTGACGTGATTGAAGGCACGTCCAGTCGGATACTGCTGATGCTGCTGTACGCCGCCATCCCACTGGCAACGCTTTTCGATACAACGGATGACGATGCCGAGCGTCGCCGATTCATGTGGTGGAACCTTGGGTTTGGGCTGTTCATTGTAGGAATGTTGCTGATAGTCATCAGTGACAGGCAAGACTGGGACCTCTTGGGGATGAATGTCTTTTTCCTCATGATTTCAGCGCCGCTCCTACTGTATTTCGCGGTACTGATCCGGAGGACACCACTGACAGGAGTGGCGCTGGTGCCTTCGACAATCCTTGCGGAGGCCTATCTGGTCATCCCAGAGGATTCGTCGAGTATACCTTTGGAATATCTGCTTATCCCACTGCCTGTCGTTCTGATCGGCAGTGTGGCGTGGAGCTATGTCGCACGGTTGCTTCTAAACCAGGCTCGAATACGGCGCCAGGTTCCCATCTGGGGACCGGCCTTCGAAAGTCTCTCAATGCTCTTCATGTTCCTGCCGCTCATCCTCTTCGCCATTCTTATGCCCAGAGCCCTGACGGATGATCAGATATGGTTGGCCGCATCCGTAACCATCATAGGGGTCTTGTTCGGAAGCGTAATGTCGACGCCCCTGAGACAGTTCTTGCTGGACTTGGGTCAGCTTTCCCCGATTCATAGGTGGGAGGGCAACACTGGTGGAGGTCAAATGAAGTACACGGTCTACAAGAACAGAGCCAACAGGTATGCAGCAGTACACAGGGAATCCTGCACCCGCCTCAAGGTGCATGGTGGTGTAAGTAGAAGGACGCCGCCCACAGGCGAGTACTGTGAAGGCATCGAGACGGCGGAGGCGGCCCGGCGTCTTGCTGCCGACACCGGTTGGGAAGTCCGAATCTGCAGTTACTGTGGCCCCTAGGGCCCGCTGGTCTCCCTAGCGCATCTGCACCTCGGAGTGAAAGGACGTGTTTGAGCGGGCCAGCTTCCGTACCCCACTAACTGCGTCGTAGTGGGCTTTGATTCGCTGGAGCTTGGTCGATAGACTTGAGTGACTAGGGAGTGGACGGTATGACGCGTGCCAGACTCTGTGTCGGAGAGTTGTACGCATGAAGGCTCGATCAGAACACCATCACGAGGTTCCTGTATGGCTCTTGAAGCATTTTTCCCCGGACAACGGCAAGAGGCTGTGGATGGGAACCAAGGAAACTCATGAAGTCCGAATGATCGGCATAAGGGATGCGTTCGTTCGAAAGCGTGCCAATACGAGGTCCGACTTTCAGAGCCGGAAGGACGGCGCTGCCCAGCAGATAAAATCCGACCCAGACGAGCGACTCCTTGCGAGATTTGATGATCTGGCATCTACCGCTGCCCGTGCATTGATTGACTTATCAAGGCGGCATAGAGACGGCGTCCCTATGACCCAGCTGTTGTCGGCAGAGCAGGCGAAGATTTGCAAGCAGATCATCACTTTCCAGGCCCGGAGAACGAGGGAATCGCAGGATAGGGCGGGTCTAGGCGAAGACCAGTCCGAACTCTATCTTCATCTGTATCAGAATCGTGCTGAAGAGATCAAGCATCCAGTGCCCACTGACCAAGAACTCCTAGAGGCTGCTCTAGCAACTGGAGTGTTTGATGTTCTGTCACAGAACACAAGAGCCAAGTTTGCCTCCGGCGACCATCCAATTCTGACTAGCAAAGAAAAGAACTTCTTGGCTCCGCTCGGATTGCTTGTGGCAGTAATCGACCCTACTATTGCGGAGTTTGTCATAGGTAGTCACGGCATCACCATCATGGATACTGCCCAAGGGCAAGTTAGCTGGCTCCCAATAGCTCCCGACGTTGCGATTTCATTGTCGGGTGGGCCAGGACAAATATACATAGGCGCCTACCTGAAGGAATTCACTGACAAGCATAACCGCGCGGCAGTCTCGGCTAGCGCACGAGTTGCCGGTCGCTCCAAAGCGGCGATTCAGGGCCTATTTGCGATAATGGATTGACTCGCCGGAAGTTGGCGACTCACAGGTTGGACGCTGTTTGTTGAAGATCAGAAGGGTCAGAATAACGCCGAACCAAGCACGGCGGCGATTCTGGCTGGAACGCGCTTCCCGGGCTGTTGGAGGGGCGTTCATCGGCCCGCCAGAGCTCGCAGAATCTCCTCGGGGCTCAACTCGTCCAAAGCTATGGACCACCCTACGAACCCGACTCGAACTTTGAGCGAACACTCAACCTTTAGCAGGAGTGTGAGAACGAGCCATCCAGTGCCACCGTCTGGGTTGCCCTTCCGGCTATGGGGCTGTCGTCCGGCATGGGCATGGTGTACCGCAGCAGTGCCTCCCCGGGCGTGACGACGACCTCCTTTACGAACGACTCGACGAACGCCCTGCGCTCGGCCAGTTCGCTTCTATCCAGAAAGTCGTCCATCTCCCTCGCGTACTCCGCAATCTCGCCGGTGTCGCCCAGGGCTGACCTGTGCCCGGCCAGCGTCTCTCTTGCGTTCCCCACCGCGCCCTCCAGGCGATCCTGGCGGTCATGGTACTCGGCCATGCGGGCCGAGGTCCCGGCAACATCGACCTCGTCCCTGGTGGCTATGTAGCGCCAGATGCGGTCCAGCTGCTTCTTCACATCCCGAATCTCCGACTCGATGGTCTGGACCCTCTTGCGGTGCTCAACAACCATGCCGTCGATCTCCTCGTCCACCGCTTCTAACAGGTCGGGGATGCTGCCCACTGTGAAGATGTTGGAGCGAATCTTCTCCACCACCATCTCCTCGAAGCGCCGGGCGTTCAATCTCGGGGCGTCGCAGGCCCCCTTCCCCTGCTTCATGAGGGTCTGGCAGACGTAGTAGGTGAACTGGGCGTACTTGGAGCCCTGGCCGGTGAGCGCCCGCCTGCAGGTCTTGCACTTGACCAGACCGCTGAGGAGGAAGGGGCTTGCAACCCTGCGGGGGTTGACGACCTTGGGCGCTCGGGATCGCAGCAGCTTGCTAACGCGATTGAACTGGTCCTTGGAGATGATGGCGGGGAAGGCGTTCTCCACCCGCACGGGGTCGGCCCCGTCTTTGGCGTTCATGCCCCAGATCAAGGTGCCGGTGTAGGTCTCGTTGATGAGGATTGCGTGGACGCTGGTCTTGCCCCACGGCTTACCCCTCGGGCTAGTGATGCCCTCGTCGTTGAAAATTCGGGCGATGTCGAGCGTCGACTTTCCGGCCTCAGACATGTCGAACATGCGCCGGACGATGCGGGAGGAGCCGGGGTCGAGCTCCAGCCTGGGCCGCTTCTTGGATCCGTCCTGGACCATCACCCGGTTGTAGCCCAGGGGAGCCTCGCTGGACATCCAGAATCCCCTGGACGCGGCCTCCCGCATCCCCCTGGTGACGTCCTGGGCAAGATTTTCCGAGTAGAACTCGTCCACGCCTTCGATGATGGCCTCCAGGAGCCTGCCGGTGGCGGTGTCCTCGGCCTGCTCGGTGATGGAGACGACCCGGATGCCCCTGTCGCGAAGCAGGGACTTGTACATAACGGCGTGTTCTCTTCTGCGGGTGAACCTGGAGAACTTCCAGACCAGGATCTCCCGGAATGGGACCGTGGACGATTTGGCCTCGTCGATCATCTTCTTGAAGTCGGGCCTGTTGGCGACTCGCCCGCTCTCGGCCTCGTCCACGAACTCGCGGACGACGACGCAGTCGTTCTTCTCCGCGTAGTCCCTGAGCGCCCGGAGCTGTGCGGCGACGGACAGGTCCACGTCCTGCCGATCGCTGGACACCCTGGCGTACAGGGCCACCGGCGTGAGGGTGTCTTGCTCGTTCATCAGTACCTCGCTGCCCTCTTGGAAGTCCGCTTCAGCGGCTCGAACCTTCTTCGTCTTCGCTGTCGCCGGGCGTGGCTGGGGGCTTCCGCTGAGCGCCGTGGCGACTCACGTAGGAGCGCACGGCGACCCTCGCCCAGGCGCGGAGGCCCTTGAGATACATCCTGCGTTGCCGGGGTGTGTGGGAGACCGCGGGCCGGTCCGAGGACTTTTCCTGCTCCTCGGGTCTGTCGTCTCTGTTGTGTGCGGTGGTATCTTTCATCCTGCAAGATCGCAGCGGCGTCTCGGTGGACCGCCGGCCTTTCGTTTCAGTTCTCTAGTGAGGGCCGCCGGCGCGGGACGGAAAAGCGTGCGCCGGCGACATCCCGTTTACGGCTCACACTGGCGGTGTGAACCGGGTCCGGCCCCGCCGTGCCGCCGTTGCGCGTTGCGCGCGGCGGGGGGTGCCTATCAGTCCTTGAAGAAGGACGTCTGGTAGGCCTCACTCCTCAGGATCGCCGGGCCGTCGGGTACGCGAGAAGCGAACAGGTGTAGGGAGTGCATGGCACCCCCGCACGGTTCGACACCCTTGCGCCACCTGTGCATCTGCTTCGGGTCTACCCCGACGGCCCTGGCGAATGCGCTCCAGTTGAGCCCGCTCGCCTCCCTGAGCCTCTCCAGGCGCTTGGGGAAGTCACTCGGCAGGACTCCGGTCTGGAACTGCTGCGACGGCTGATCGTCGGTGAACTCGTCCATGTCCTCGTCGAAACGAGGTTCGGTGTTACCGTTGTTCATTCTTCTACCTCCATGTCAAAAAGGTGCTTGAAGTCTGTTACCCGGAGGACCTTGAGCATCCGGCGGCGAATGCGCCCGGAGGGCGTGCGCCTGCCGTTGACCAGCATCGACACGTATCCGGGGCTGACCCCGATCTCCCGTGCCAGCCAGTTCTGGGAGCGATTCAATTGGGAGAGCCGCTCCCAGAGAGCCGCTGTGTTGAGCCGGACAACGGTCCGTCCCCTGCGCCTCCGGGGGCCTTTGGGTCTTTGGTTGGACTGTGAAGGCATGTCTTCTCCGTCAGTCGTTCTCTACTGGGGGAGCAGGGCTTGGGGCGAGTCCCATTCGGTCGGGGTGCGCCAGGCGCGGCCGAGCGGCCCGAGTTCCTCTATGGCGCCCGAGTGGGAGACCCACAGGGGCACGATCACGTTTCCGGCCTGCATCTCCTCCCGTGCCAGCCGCAGGAAGTGGGTGTGGGCGATCTCGTCGTCGAAGACGACCAGGACCGAGGGCCTGACGCCATGGTCGTCGGTGGGCCTGTGAGATGAGTAGTAGCGAAGATAGGGGGCTAGACGGGCCGACATGGTTGAGGGTCGCACGGCCCGGCGTTCCCACTCCAGGAAGAAGGGCAACGTAGTGTCGCCCTTTCGCAGCACGCCGAAGGCGTCAGGGTTTACGGAGCGCTGGCCCTCTTTGTGCCGGAAGTGGCGGGAGGCCCTTCTGGGCGGGTCGACCTGTACGACCTCCCATTCGATGAGGGCGGCCTGGACAGTCAGCGCGGCCAGGAAGACGTGGACGGCGGCGGAGTGCTGGAGGTTCCTGAGCAGCTGCCGGCTCCTCGCGCCGGTCACGTTCGCCCAGTCGAGTGGCGTGCCGGGGAACAGGGGAGCGGCGCTCCAGCGGTTCTTCGCCATGGCCAGGGAGGTGCGGTCTCTGCGGGCCAGTAGCCCGAGCGCCCGGTCGGTGAGGGTGAGGCGGCGGGCCGTGTCGGAAGGGCGGACGACGAGGTTGAAGCCTTCGAGGGGTGCGACAATCTGGGACGCCCTTGGAACGGACACATTCATCAGCCCCGCCAGGTCGGTGAGGGCGATCCAGGGCCAGTCGAAGATGAGGTCCAGTGCCCGCTTCTCAGCCGACCGAAGAATCGCCGGCAGAAGGTGATTGGGGATCTTCCAGCCCGGCCCTGCGGCGGCGAGGTCCGGGGGGATCGAGACGTTCTGCAACTCGTCCTCTTCGGGAATCGGGCTCCCCTCCTCTATCCGGTCGAGGATGGAGCGTAGCTCGACCTGCGCCTTGACGGGGGGCGGAGTCCACACAGGGTCGTCCGGCGACGCGGCCACCGCCTCGTGCTCCAGGGCGAGGTAGAAGGGCGCGGGCGCCCCGATCAGGGACCTGCGGGCGTGCCGGAGCCGCACGTCGTCGGCCAAGAGCACGAGCACGACTCCGGGCAGGGGATTCTGGCGCATTCGCCAGAGCCGCCTGGAGAACACCGACCGGTCGGCGGTGCGTCCCTGCCTGACGATGCCGACGGTCCTCCCACCGGGTAGCTCGATGGCAGCGTCGAGAGGGATGCCCCGGTACCAGCGGAACCGCACGGGGTATGCGAGGGAGGCGACGGAGGCCGCCAGTCGGTAGATGGATGCCAGGGCGTCCATCCGTTCCATCAGGATGCGCCGCCACCTTGCGGAGACGGGCTGGTCGCGCATCATCTCGTCGACGGACCTGTGCTCCTCAGCGGCCAGCCGGTTGAGTCCCTCCGCCGTCAGGTGGTACCGCAGCGTCTGGGGAAGGAGGTCAGTGGTGTGGGGGACAGCGGAGACGAAGCCTCCGCTCTCAAGCCTGTCGACGGCCTCGTGGACCGCGCCCTTGGACCGTCCGGTGACGGCGACCAGGTCCGCGCGGTCGAGGAACGGCATCGCCGCCAGGGCTCGAAGGGTTTCGGGTTCACATCCTTGGGGTCTCACTGGTTGGCCTCCTCGCTTTCGTTCTCTATGGCGTTGGCCCGGTCCTTGAAGTCCCGGACCTTTCTCTTGTCGTTGGCGCCGGCGTCGTCCAGGTCCTGGGCCGAGAGCGTGTACGAGGGGACGGCCTGGCGGATTCGGGACGCGACCGCCTGGTCTCCATCCTCCGGCTTTCTGACCATCATCGAGAAGGCGGGCATCCGTTCGATTCCGACGGTTGCCCTGACGTAGCAGTTGTGCACCGGCAGGGACGTGATGTCGTCCTCGGTTACCCGTTCCTTGCCCAGTTCCCAGACCAGCTGCCTCGCGTCGTTGCCGGCCACCTGGAAGACGGCGAGGCAGCCGACGTTAGCGAGCAGGGTGTCCCGCATGGTGCGGGACAGGTCATCGAGCTTGGCCAGGCTCTGGGTCGCAAGCACGAAGCTGGCGCCGAACTTGCCCAGTTCGCTGAGCATCGACTCGTAGTCCACGCCGGGCATGGACTGCATCTCGTCGACCACCACCAGCGCGCCCCGCCGTTCGCTCAGAGCCACGCTCTCCTGCTCGCGGATGACCGAGTCGACCAGGTTGAGCAGGGACGCCCCCACCAAGGCCGAAACGTCCCTGCCCACGGCTCCTTGGGCGGTGGAAACGAGGAGTATTCCGCCGCCGAGGATCGTCTCCCGCAGGTCGATGGTGGAGCGCCGCTGTCCCAGGATGGCCCTGGCCCGCTTGGAGGATGCGTAGTAGGAGAGCCGGGTCTGGACGGGGGCGAGGGCCTCGGCGCGGTACTGGTGGTGCCAGCTTCCGAAATCGCGGGCCCACCATTCAAGGAGATAGGGGTCCTCGATACGCTTGAGCACGGCGTCGCGGAACTTGCGGTCAGAGAGGAGCTTCAGCCCATCCAGTATGGTGTGCTGGCTGCCCTCGTCGGTCTCGGGGTGCTCATTTGCCTCGTGGAGGGTCTTCACCGTCTGTTCGAGGATGGACTGCATCCTCGGCCCCCACTGTTCCCACAGGCCGCGGGCGACGCGCACCACGGAGTCAGCGGTGCGGTCCCGGTCGGAGAAGATGCGGGTGTCCAGCAGGTTGATGCCCGGCGCCCGTTTCTGGTCGGCGAGGTCGATGAGGCGCACGCGGTCCTCCAGAGACTCAGGCACGTGGCGGAGCAGCCCGGCCACCAGGTCGGCGTGGGGGTCGATGACGACGATGGCGTCTTCGTCCCTGCCCTCTGCCTTCTCGCGCATCTTGTGGGCGGCTATGTGGTGCATCAGGGTGGACTTGCCCATGCGTATGCGCGCTACGTAGAGGTGGTGCCTCCTGAGCAGGTCTTCGGGAAATCGGATGGGGCGGGACTTGCTCGCCGTGGTGTCTCCCACGAGCGCGCCGCCCCTGACGCCCCTCGCCGAGGGGAGGAGGGCTCGCGCTCCGGACCGCTCCACGAGGGGCGTCTCGTCACCGGCTCCGGGCGGGTGCCACAGGCATGCGACCTCGCGGACACCGAGGACACTGCGCCTGCCGAACAGCCCCGGGCCGGGTGGATGCAGGACTTCCGGGTCGGGCAACGCGGGTCGGACCTTGCCGACCTTGAACCGCGCCCCGGCGGGGTTGTCGAAGTGCCGGTAGGCGGCGGCCACCGGACCCAGGAGTTCGGCCGCCCGCTGAGGCCTCGTGGCGGCGGGAAGGACGGCAACGACCTGGAGCTCGGCGTCGAAGGCGATGCGGGAGACCTTCTCCCGTATCAGGATGGGGTCCTCCACCCGGCTCCTAGCCTTCTTCCAGCGGTGCCAGGCCAGGCCGCCCGCCGCTAGGCCCAGGGCCGTGACGGTCCCGAGGGCTGCGGCTTGCAATACCTGGCCGTCCTGCACCCAGAGGTAGCCCTTGACGGCTACGAACGCCCCGATGCCCAGTACGGCCATCGTCACGCCGTCCATCTGGAGTGGCTTGGTCTGATAGGTGTATGACGGTTCCCTCGGCTCCATTCCGGGGCGCTTGTGTGCCTTGTCCATGTGGTGCTGCGACCAGTCGGGACCGAGGGAGCGCAGCATCAGCCGGGCCACGACGCGCTCGTCGTCTTCCAGCTCGGACAGGGCGCCCATCAGGGCGATGAGGGGGTCGGAGCCGGGGTCGAGCAGGTCGTCGTCCCGGAAGGTCCGGAGAGGGACGTACTCAGGGGCGTCGGCCCGCAGGGTGATGCTCCAGGCCTGCTCCCCGTCTCTGACCCAGAGGGGGTCCTCGCCGGGGTGCACCTCCTGGATGCGGGCCTGGGGGTAGTGGGCCGAGAGCTGGCCGCGCACCACCTGGTCGTCAAAGCAGCGGGCCATCAGGGTCACGCCATCCATGTCCCCTGCCAGCTCCAGGGAGAAGGGCTCGGGGACGGCGATGGACTGGAGGAAGTTCTCCACGCCGAGGATCGTCCGCTCCCCGGCCCTCGGCGGCGTCACCGCAAGCAGGATGGGGGTCCTGGCGCTCTCGTCGGCTCCGAAGAGGATTTGTCTGGGGTTCAGCCTCATGGGTCTACTCCTTTCTCTAGTGGCGTCCGGGCCGCCACTCGATGACCTCGGTCTCCTCTGGAGTGGCCTCGATGCGGACGGGGAAGCGGTGCCCCTTCGACAGGAGCAGTCCGTCTCCTCTGGGGCACGACAGCAGCCAGCGCTGGAGGTCCTCGGGGAGGTCGAAGGCGTCGCCAACGGTGCTGATGGCCGCGGCGTCCTGCTGGAGCAGGAGCTTGAAGGCGGCGTTCTGGAGGAGCGCCCTTCCCGAGTGGCCCGTGATCGCCCGGGACGAGTCCTCGGACAGGAGGTCTTGGACGTCCTGTGTAATGAATTGCAGTCCGAGCCGGTGCTTGCGCGCTCGCTTGGCCATGCTGACCATGAAAGCGGCGCCCTCAGGGTGCTGCATGATCGACCACACCTCGTCCACCACCAGCAGGCGGGGCTTTGGGTCCTGGGCTGCCGCGGCCCACACCGTCTCGGTGCAGACCATCGCGGCGGCGGGACGGAGCTCCGGCTCCAGCAGCCGCAGGTCGAAGACGGTGACCAGCGCCTCGTTGTTGAGAAGATCGTCGCCCTCGTCGGAGAGCAGGTGGCGGAGGCTGCCGGTGGCGAACGGCCTCAGCAGGCGGGCCAGGTCGGGGTCTCCCGCTTCGTCCTCCTGCAGGAACCTGTAGAAGTCGCGGAAGCCGGTGCGCTCCCGCGTGTGGGCGTAGTAGCCCGCAAGGGCGTGGTCGAGGGAGGCGCGGCGGTCGGCGCTGAGGCGCTCGCCCACCATCACCTCGATGAGCCTTCTCAGGCTGCCGATGCGCTGGAGCATCTCCTCGGAGTCGCCCTTGTCGATGACGAAGGGGTTCATCCCCTCGCCCGGGACCCCGGGGGAGAGCACGCGACCGCCCGCGGCGCGGGCCATGTCGGCGTACTCCCCCTCGGGGTCGATGACGTAGGCGGTCACGCCCCGGCACAGGCCTCTGAGGACTCCCAGCTTGGTTGCGAAGCTCTTGCCTGAGCCGGAGCGTGCCAGCACCGCGGTGTTGGCGTTCAGGTGGGTCCCGTCCCAGGGGTCGTAGACCACCGGAGAGCAGGACCGCATGTCGATGCCGTAGAGAGTGCCGCTCCGCGTGTCCAGGTCGGGCGGAGAGAAGGGAAACAGCCTCGCCAGGCTGGACGTGTCGAGGCTGCGCCACTCGGCCACGGCGTTCAGGGCCAGGGGCAACGTCGATAGCAGCCCCTCCCGCTGGCGGAAGGCCAGGTTGTCAAGCTTGCCCAGGGTGGCGGCGAAGTGTCCCTTCGCCCTCTGGGTCATCTCCTTCAGGGACGCCTCGTCGGAGGCGTGTAGGGTCACGGATAACGAAGAGTGGAAGAGTCGCTCCCGGCCCCGCTGCACCTCGTCCCTGAGCCGGGTCACGTCCTCCAGGGCGATCTCCGCCTCGGGTGACATGGTGCGGCCCCGCTTGAAGGAGAGGGACTGGGCCGACTCGAAGCGGACCTTCTGCCACTCCAGGGTCCTGGCCGCCTGCTCGGCAGGTATCGGGCCCACGTGGACCGAAAGGTCCATGGGCGCCCCAGCCGCCATCAGCCCCTGGAGAAACCCTGGGGCGAGGGAACGGGGCCAGCGGCCCAGGTGCAGCGAGCGCACCAGGCCGCCGCCAATCCTCATATCGCGGCGGTTGACCTCGATCTCCACGGCGGTCTCCGCGTCGAATTCAGCGGGTGAGCCGCCGAGGAGAGCCGACACCAGGAACATGCGAAGCTGGCGCCCAATCAGCGGATGGACGGAGAGCCCGGCCCTGGCAAGCAGGCCGCGCAGCTCGTCGATTCGGGGGAACTCGCAGACGGCGTAGAAGCGCCGGTCGAGGATGCCATCACGGGTCTCCAGGTCTCCCAGAAGACGCCCCAGGGAATCGCCCGCCGCCTTCGTCTGCGGGGGGAGGTTGCCCGGTTGGGCCTCCTGCAGATTCTCGCGCAGCAGTCCGAGGCGCGGGGGGTGCTGCCTGACAAGGAGCTGGACGGGAAAATCGAGGGCGTTCAGGGCTCCCGCGAAGGCTCCGAGCTTGGGCTCGTCGATCTCAAGGCCCATCACCTCGCAGACTCCCAGCTTCACGCCGTCCAGCCGCACCGGGCCGTCGTCCTCCAGGTGCGAAAGCATGAATAAGAGGGGCAGCTCCGGCGGGGGCTTGGGGGCCGGAGCGGCTGGCTCCACGCCCGGTTCGGCCGATGCGTCGGATCTCTGCGGGGCAGTCCGCGCCACTCGCTTCGCCAGGCGTTGGACGCGCTCCCTCAACGCGGAGAGCAAGTGCGGCACCAGGCGCAACCTGGATAAGAGCCATCTGGTCGGGCCGGGTTCCGCTTGTGCGTCGGGCTTGTCCGGGGCAGTTCTCGGCTCCCACTTCGCCGAGCGTTTCACTCGCTCCAAGAGCGTGGCGGGCGACCGCAGTGCCAGGGGCAGCCTGGATAGGACCTTGCCCGCTACTCCCGATACCGATGGCTGGGCGCCGGGATGGCCCGTCGAGTCTTCGTCCGGCAGAGGAGGCTCGACGTCAGGCTTCCACCGGGACGCAGCCGGCCTGCGCAACAGGTCTCGAGCCTTCCGTCGCACAGTTTGTAGTAGTTCTTTCAACGGGGTGTCCTCCTCGGCTTAGGGGGTAGGGACTATGGGCAAGAGTCCGTGGCGCAGCAGGGTCGCGAGGCCCTTGGCGGAGAGCACAAGGACCAGGCCCACAACCGCCAGGACTACGGCGGTCTTTGCGCTGTCGCCGCCTCTCTCCTGGGCGCCCTCGGCCATCAGGACGAAGCCCGCCCAGACGATGGCGAAGAAGCACAGGCCGGACCCGGCGTAGGTCATCGCGGTGAGCACCTTGTCGAAGGCTTCCAGCATCTCCTCTTCCGGCGTGGCCCCCATGAAGATGAGGGCCGCGCCGGTGAGAAGCAGGACGGTCGCGGCTCGCCTTACCACGGCCACTCCCATCCCAGAAGGTCGAACCAGGAGCGCAGGCCGCCTGCGGGCGTCTGCTCGGCACTCGGCTCCTCGGGCTCGGGCTCCGGCAGGACCAGGACGACGTAGGGGTCGTCCGTGCCGACCGCGGAGGCGAGCGACAAGGACTCCTCGCGGGTCCCGCCGACGGGCTCCCGCTCCACCACCTCGGCCTTGACGTGCTCGGGGTGGACGATGGTGATGGTCACGTTCTTCTGGATCGTCCTGGCCGGCACGTAGGCGTAGGCTGAGGCGGAAACTGTGTGCTCGGTAGTGGTGCCGTCGTCGTGGGTGACGGTGATGGTCTCGCTGTCGTAGTCGCTATCGCTCGCCCCCGGCCTGTACAGGCTCACGGTCTCCGTGCGCTCCTCCGTCCGCTCCGGGTGGTGGGTGAGCACGGTCAGCGGGGGAATTGGGATGTTCAGGACGGCCTCAAGGCGCACGTCCAGGCTGACGGGATGGATCGCCTCGCCTGCGGGCACGGCAAGCCTGAAGCGAGTCTCGCCGTCGGGAACGAACGCGACGCTGGCGGTCGACCCACCGGTCGCCGCCGAGACAGTTCCCGTGACCGCGGTCACCTCGGCGTCCATCAGCGCCGTTTGAGTGACGCTCTCGTGCCCGGACACCGTTTGCAGTTCGACCGGGTGCTCGATGCGTGTCACGCACTCCGACTCCACCACTCCCTCGATTGCGCCCACCGTCCAACCCAGGGACGTGAGCCTGATGTTGCAGAGCTCGCCCTCGGCTTCGGGCAGCGGATACGGGATGTGCTCGTGCTCGACCGTGAGAGCGCCGGCTTGGCCGAGGCTGTCCGTCCAGGACACGGTGAAGGACGGGACGGGGCCGTGCAGGGGGAACCTGTAGCGGCCGATCTCCTCCTGGTCGAGTTGATCGGATGCCCAGAATCGTAGCCAGTTGCCCTCCGGCCCACCGAATGCCCGGAGTCGGATGTCCACATCCGTGGCCGCTCGGAGAGTGATCAGGGCGCGGTCGCCGGAGACGGTCAGTCCCTCGACGAATATCCGGCGTCCGTCCACCGGCTCGGTGAGCTCGAAATCGATCTCGTCGCGCCAGGGCTCGTGGTCGTCGGCCAGCACCGCCTGGGGGACCGTCGCTACCGCCGCCGCAAGAAAGGCGGCGGCCACGACTGCGCTCCACCCCGTCCGGGGCTTGCGCCCTCTCATCTCAAGCGTCTCGGCCTTCTGGCCGGTAGCGCCCCGGTTGGCGTCTGCCTTGCGGCGTCGCTTGCCGAACCAGCCGTGGGGACGGAAGGGCATCCTTCCGTTGCGCCGGTCCTTCTGCCTGTTTCTCTTCTTGCGCAGGTTGCGGAGGGCACGCTTCGACCTCCTGGCCATCAGCTTCAGCGGGCCTGGGCCGCTCCTCGCGGGCTGCGGCGGCGCGGGTGGCTCCGTGCGCACCAGCTGGGACACCGGACCGGTGTAGAGCCGCGCCCCTAGCCGGTACTTGAGCAGGTCGGCGACCACCAGGGGCAGCCGCCGCCCGCCGATCTTCCCGACGACCGCGGCCAGGCCCACAAGCCCGAAGACGACGGCAATCGCCATGCGCACCTCGGACGGGCCGACCGGGGCGTAGCGGTAGGCGCCGTAGGACAGGGCGCACACCGCGGTCATCGCCACGAGTTGCGGGAAGGTGAACCACAGCAGCACCCTGTCCTCGGCCTGCACGTGAGTCGGGACCTCGTGTTCTCTCATGTGTCTCTCCTCCTCACGCCCGTCTACGGGGATTCCGGTTCGGGGATGTCGGTGATGTCGATTCCCGGGTCCACGACGGCGTTCATCACCAGCTCCACGACGCCGTAGGCGACCAGGGCCAGCACGATGCCGGCGAGGGCGGTCATCATTGCGCTCTTGCCGCGCTCCATCTGGTGCGGTGCTCCGCTGGCGGTCAGGTACAGGTACGCGCCGTAGATGAAGAAGCCGACGCCCACCGCGCCCACGATGCCCAGCAGGATTCCTACCAGGTTTGATATGGTCTGAGTTAGGTCTTCCATTCCTTTCGCTCCTCTCATATTTCGAGTCTTCCGCCCGTTCTATTGGTCGGATCCGGTTGGCTCCGTCAGTTGCACATCTCGCGTCCTCCCTCGTGGTTCTGGTCGGCGCGGGTGTCGCCCGCGACCGTGGGTGTTCGTTGTCTGGGCGGCTACTCGCCGCTGCTCCTGGGAGATCCGCCGCCGTCGCCCCCCGCAGAGGGGGTCGCCATCGAGGCGGCCGAGCTGAGGCCGCCGGCGGCCGCGGAAAGGCCCGCGCTGGCGGCAATCGCGCCTGCCGCCATGCCCGGGGGACCTCCCGCCGCTCCGCCCGCCATCAGCCCCATGACCTTGGCGGACCGCACGAAAGATGCCGGCAGGTTCATGCCGAAATAGAGCATCGACAACCAGGAGTCGAAGGTCCCGGCGTTGCCCAACATCGACGGCACACGGGTCGCCATGTAGACGAAGGCCATGGACAGGAGGAGCTTCCAGATCAGGTCCTGCACCGGCTCGAAAGCCGCTATCTGGGCCACCTGGTTGAGGAAGGCCAGATCCATCGCAAGCGCGATGAGCTGGATGGCCTGCTGGAAGGTGGTGGTCATGAAGAGGCGGAGCCAGTGACGGCCCCAGCCCGCCGTGTGAGGCAGAATCCAAAGCCCCAGGGCTATGGGCGCGAGGGCGAGAAGGATGTCTATCAGGGCCAGGCGCAGGATCATCTGCACGATGACGTAGAGGACGAAGAAGCCGTAGATCAGGTAGAGGACCGCAAGCAGCAGGCCCATGCCCACGCTTCCGGCCTCGACCGCGGTCAGCAGGGTGCGGAGGGTGGAGCGGAGCATGTCGCCGGCCGTGACGTTGAGAGACGCGGCGACGAAGCCGGACACGGCGTCCGCCACGTCCAGGACTAATGCACACCACCACAGGGACGATGCGGCAGCGACGAGGCCCAACAGGAGACGGGGCACCATCTCGCGCCACCCGGCCTGCTGGCGTCCCAGGTGCTCGGACATGATCAGGGAGAGCCCCATCCAGCCGAGGATGACGACCAGGACGCCGGACGTAATGGCCCAGACGACCATCCACGCCTGGCGCACGATGTCGTGGGCGTAGGTGAGGTCGGGGGGAGTGCCGGTGAGGATGTCGCTCATGGACCGTAGCTCCCCCGGCAGTTGGCGACGTTCTCGCCGGAGGCCCGCTCCACGACACCGCAGAGAGTCCCGTGGACTCCCTCGATCACCCAGCCGGCGAAGGCCTTGGCCCAGCGGGCCGGGTTGAGGGCGGCGAGGATCTTGTCCCAGATCCTGCCCGACTGGTGGATGGGGATGACGCCGTAGAAGTCCTTCCGCTTACCGTCCTCGGCCGTGGCCAGCATCACCAGCAGGTAGGCCTTGTCGGGGTCGAGATCGGGCTGCTCGCTAAGCTTGGGGTAGTCCCATGAGTACTCCCAACCGTCGCTTCTCTTCTTCTCGCCTCCCCTGACCCGGTACATGGCGCTGATCCAGTCGCCGGTGTCTGCGTCGCGGACAGCGTAGAGAAGGTCCGCAATTTTCCGGTCGAAGACGGGACGGGCGACGAACTCACCTTTCTTTTTTCTCTCCACGAAGTCCCGGTCGGCGTTGACCAGGACGATCTCATCGCCGGGCGGGGTTTGGGCCTGGGCGACTCCGCTGGACGGAATCGCCAGCAGGGCCGCCATGAACAGGGCGGATGCCAGGGGAATCAGTCGTCTTGCAGACCGGAGCTTCGATTTCAGCGCCAAGATGCTCACCTCTGTGCGGTTTCGTCCGATTCACGGAATCGGGCGTCTGGCGAAAGAGTGTGAACAAACGAAATCCGTCTGAAAACTGCCTATAGGGGACGACAAGAATGTTGCCCCTTATGCAGTGCCCTTACAGGGTTCTAGTCAAGCGGGCCGGGTCTATGCAGTAATGGGCCTGTACACGAAAAGGAGTTTCGTGAATAAGGCTTGCAACGCGGGAATGCAAAGCTAAAACAGGAACAAATTGCGGGTAAAACGGCCAGAGTTTGTGAACACTTTGACTTAAGGCCCCAGTCCGGTCGGTCATGACGTTGCGGGACAGAGGGGGTCACGGGGTCGAAGACGAGAGTCGGGCCGGAAACGCCCGTCTTCCCCTACAGGGGGGCACAGGGAGCCGCCTGTGAGATGTACGGCGGCAATTGCGAGGAATACCTGGGACGAAAGGTCCGTCAAAAGGAGGAAGAATCATGGAACCGAAGCAGGGCGTACTCGAGAAGAGCAACAGCGTCAAGGACATGCACCACCTGCGGCTGATGTCGCTGTTGCAGGAGCTGGAGCGGGACCACGGGCGCAAGAAGACTGCAGCCATCCTGGGGGTCGACCGCAGGACCCTGGACGCCAGCCTCGACGAGGGAGTGCTTACGAGGCGCATCCGGAGCGCACTGGAGCGCGCTCTCCAGTCGGGCGTGGGCTCCGCCGCCCAGGTGCAGCGGGACCGCAACGACCAGTTGGCGGACAGCGTGGAGGAACTGAAGGGCGTCGTCGAGGAACAGGGCAAGGAGATGCGGGTCCATCACAGGGCGTGGGAGGATGCCATCCGGGGCCTGCGTGAGGAGTGGACGGAGGCGCAGCGGCAGCTGGAGCGCACGGTGTCGGAACTCAGAACTGGCGGCGGGAGCGGCGGCGACGGCGAGGCGGAACCCAAGGAAAACGGCGCCGGCCCTGAGCCGGGACGGAGGAAGACGTTGAGACGGGAGTTTCCCGACCTGGTGACGCTGGAGCCGGCCCCGGACGACGAGGACGTCTTCGGCGACGCCTGGCCGCTGATCGAGGAGTGGCGGGATCTGAAGGCGACGCATCCCAACGAGGGCAAGGACCTGTCGTGGCTGCGCACCGAGGAGCGGTTCATGACGGTGGAGCTGGCCCTGTTGGAGGAGCACGGTCTGACCCTTCCTCCAGCCAGGTTTCCGCTGCGTGGCTTCGACCGCAACGGCCAGGTCAACTGGCGGCGCACAGCGCTCTCCGACACGCGGAGGGCGCTGGCTTGGCGGGAGTTTGTCCCCAGGGCCTGGCGCTTTCTGAGGGGCGGGTTTCGGCGGAAATAACCTGGGCGGACACGGCTACTCTTCCTGTGAACTTTTGTGAACGATTTGGCCTCGAAGTTGGCGAAATCGGCGAAGGGGGTCTTGCAGGGGATTTCGGCCGGGGTTCGGGCGCGGTAATAATGGACGCACTGTTTGGCTTTTACCAAGGTTTCCAACCACAGAAACCTGGGGGCGCGATCCCTGTTGCCCGGGTCAGACCTGACGGATGATTCGCTCTCTGGAGGGTTTGCCCACGAGGGAATGCTGCCGCTGCGGATTGACGTAGCTCTCCGCAAGCAGCACGGACCGAATCGACGGGGTTGACGTTGGTCCCTCGTCCTCGGTCCACGTCCGGCGGTTGGAGTTTGACGTAGGTCCTTCTCCCGCTGGGCATCTGGCTTGGCGGTCTGGGGCTGTTCGCTCCAGTCGTCGGACACCGGGACGGAGCCCTGGGCTTCGTTCTCAGTCAGTCGGTCGGAGTGCGTCTGTCGCTCCGACCGACTCCACATGCCTGCGGCACAACCGGCACGCGGTTGGGTCGCAGCTTCGACACGCGCCGGTCTGCAAGTTCGAGCGGGCTGGCCGCTTCACGTCATTGCAGCTTTCCCCCTGGCGGTTGTTCACCCCTGGGCGAGCTGCGTCTTCGGCAAGGCACGCAAGTCAAAGGAAGGAGGTCACGAAGGCTATGGACGAATCACGGACACAGACGGACGAAGGAGGTACCGGCATGGCTGAGCGATACGTGGGACCGAGCGCGCTACAGATAGCCAACCTGCTGTCGCAACGGGTCAGCTTCGAGCGGGGCTGGTTCTGGACGTCGACGGCGGTCTGTCACGGCGGCAAGTCGGACGGGCTGGCGTTTCGGCAGCGGCCCGACGGCAACGGCATCGACACGCGGTGTCACACGGGAGGCTGCTCGGCCGGCGTGGTGATAACCGAGCTGGAGGAGCTCGTCGGGCTGCCCATCTGGACGGCGTATGAGCCGGTCAGCGAGGCGGCGGTCAAGGCCCCCGAGAAGCGTCCCTGGTGGAAGCAGAGACGGGTGGTGGTCCCGGCGGTGGTCGTCGCAATCGTTGCGGCGCCGCTGCTGACCTTCGACCTGGAGCTCTTCTTCCTGAACCTGTTCGGCCTGGGCATCGGGGCGCTGCTGCTCAGGCGGTTCCTCGTGCGCCAGCGGCCGGCAAGGAGGTTCAGGCGCTGACCGAGCGGGCTCCGGCCCTCTCACAACCCATTCCCAACACACAGGGGTCGTCTCCATCCGGGGGCGGCCCCTCTTCTTTTGCCCGCAGGTCGGGCGCAGATCGGCAAGGCAACACAAAAGCAGATGCACTAAGGAGGTGCGTGATGACAACGGCGACATTGGTGACTCATGGACGGACGACGGACACGGAGACCGGGCGGCCCAGGCGCAGCCTCGAGGAGCTGGTGGACCAGCTCTTTGCGGCGATGGGATTCACGGACGAGACGGAGACGCAGGCGGAGGCGCCGAGCGCGACCCGTTCGATCCACGAGGCCCGGCGGATGAGGCAGTCGGGTGACGTCGACGGCGCCCTGGCGGTCCTGGGCGGCGTGGACGCGGGCAAGGCGACCGCGCGGGAGGCCCGGTGGGCCTTCTCCGAGTGGAAGCAGCTGGTGAAGCGGCGGTTCGGCGGAAGGGACACCCTGGTGTACAGCCAGGGCACGGGTCGGGCGGCCGCCCTGGTGCCCCACGGCGGCGCCGGGATGCTGGAGGCGGTGGCGGTCCTGGGGATGCGCTGGCGGCCGGGCAAGGTCGTCTCGGGACGTAGCCTGCGGGGCCTGCGGCCCCTGGCCGGAGGTGCGTGATGGTCGTCTCCAGCGTGGACATCCCGACGCTGAAGGCGCGTCACCCGCTGGGCGACACGGTCGAGGCGGCCGGAGTTCGTCTCAGGGGCAGGGGCAGGGTCCGCCAGGGCGTCTGCCCCTTCCACGACGAGGCTGAGGGCAGCTTCACGGTGTACGCCGACTCGGAGCGCTTCTACTGCTTCGGCTGCGGCCTCGGCGGGGACGTGCTGGACTTCGTGCAGAGGTCGGAGGGGCTCACGCTCACCGAGGCCATCGCGCGGCTGGACGGCAGCCCAGGGCTTGCGCCCAGGGCCGCTTTTCGTCCAGCGGGTGCGCGGCGTCCTGCGTCCGCCGCGCCGCCTCCAAGGGACCCCTCCCTGCTGACGGCGGCAGCGCGCTTCTACGCCGGTTGCCTCCGGCGTTCGACAGAAGCGCGGGAATACCTGGCCTCGCGGGGCGTCGGCCCGGTCGTCGCAGACCGCCTCTCTCTCGGCTATTCGCCGGGCGGCGGTCTGCGACAGGCCCTTGAGTCCCTGGGCTTCTCCGAGAAGCGGATACGGGACTCGGGGCTGTTCATGGAGCGGGGCTCCGAGCGGTTCGCCGGAATGATCGTCGTCCCCGACGCCTCCGGCGGCCTCGTCCGCTGGCTAAAGGGCCGGGCCCTGGACTCCGGCGCAAAGCCCCGGTTCCAGGCCCTTCCCGGCCCCAAGCCGGTTCTCGGGCTCGGCAGGCTCGGCCCCGCCCCGCCCTGGGTGGTCGTCACCGAGGGGCTGTTCGACTGGCTCCTCCTTAGCGGATGGGGCCTCCCCTCATGCGCCGCCCTGGGCACCCAGGGCGTTGAGCGGGTTGCCTCCGCCCTCCGGGGCTGCGCCCGCGTCTTCCTCGCCTTCGACGGCGACGACGCGGGCCGGGAGGCGACGGAGCGGCTTCTGACCCTGCTCGGACGCAGGGCCGCCGCGGTCACCCTCCCACCGGGCATCGGCGACGTGGGCGAGTTGGCCGCTCTGCCCCAGGGGCGCGCCGCCTTCCTGCGCCTACTCTCGCAGGCCGCCCGCTCCGCCCGCTAGCGGCTCCCCGCCGCTCTTCCAGCGGGCTCCGCTTCCCCTCCCTCACCCCACCTCCACTCTCGCCACCCAGGAGGACCTATGCCCATTTCACGACGGGCCTCGCCCGCGCACGGATTCCCGTAGAGGGAACCCGCCGATCGCTCATTCGCTACAGGAACGAACACACGGAAGGAGATACGAGATGTTCGGCAACAACGGAAAGAACAACGGCGCCGTCCACGTCAACGGGGCGGCCAAGAACGGCAACGGGCACAAGCCCGGCGCTGCCATCCCCGCAGAGCACGCGCTCGCCTGGGACGGGCTCTCGCCCGCAGTCACCCAGGCGCTCGGCCAGCCCATCGACCCCGCGCTGGTCTCCCAGCGCAAGGGGCGCGGCGGCAGGACCTTCGACTACCTCGAGGGGCATGCCGTCATCGACCAGGCCAACCGCATCTTCGGATTCGGCGGCTGGGGATACGAGCTGGTCGGCGACGTGACCCTGCGCCGGGTCGAGACGGTCGATCCCCAGACCGGGGAGATCAAGACCGCCCTCGGTTACAGCGCCCCGGTGCGGGTCACCGTGGCCGGCGCGCTGCCTCGCACCGACGTCGGCGTCCACCCGGTCACGGAGGACAACTTCGACGGGCACGACACGGCCATCAAGGGCGCGGTCACGGATGGCATGAAGCGGGCGTTCCGCAGCTTCGGGCTGCAATTCGGGAATGGCTTCTACGGAGACCAGTCCCAGTCCAACGGCTCGGCCCAGCCCCAGAGGGCGCCGGTTCCGGCGCAGGCCAGCGGCGACGGCAACCCCGCCCAGGCCCCGGCCAAGAGCCGGGAGGAGGCCCAGGCGGAGAAGCTGCGCAAGCGGCTCATGGAGCTGTGCGCCAAACAGGGCTTCGACGATGCGCAGATACAGGCCGCCATACAGAGGCAGACGGGCAAGAGCATCGACGACCTGACGGTCGACGAGCTCGGGTCGCTCATCGAGGCGGCGGCCAACAAGCTCAACCAGATGCGGCAGCCGCAGGCCGCCTAGCACGCCATCTGGCATCGACGGTTCGGAATCGAGTGGGGCGGTCTCCTTCCCGGGGGCTGCCCCGCTCTCCATCTACAGGACAAGAAAGGAAAGGTGGTAGCGACATGATGAGAACAACGATGCACACACCGTGGGGGCCTCCCCAGGACATCGAGGAGTTGGCCGAGGGCGTCCTGAGAGTCTCGACGGCGGGCCACGGCGGACTGGTCCTGACCCGCGAGCGGTGGAACGAGCTTCCCGCCGCCGTCCGCGACACGATGATGAACGCCACCTTCGCCGAGGAGGACTGCGAGGAGCCCATCGTCAGGACGCTCCTGGGCATCGGCGACGAACGGGACAGGGAGATGGCGCTGAAGGTGGCCGGCTACTTCGACAGCTACGCACCGGCCCTCCCCTACCTGCGGGACCGGGCACCTCACTACCACGTCGTCGCCCACCTGGGCGGCTACGCGACGGACCCCATCGGTCGTTTCGACACCACGGAGGAGGCCGAGGCGTTCGCGGACACCGGACAGTGGAAGGCCGTCTCGTGCGAGGCCGGCCTCCCGCTCTGCCGCGGGAAGGGATGCAGGCCATGACGAGACAGATGGACGGCACCACCAACGCTTGCCGCTATTGCGGCGGGCCCGTGGTCAGGCTGCCTAACTGCCGGTGGTGCGGGATGGTCATCTCCACTATCGGCGAGACCACGGACTTGCTGGCAGGAGAGGAGAGGACGAACTATGACGACGACGCGGGACAGGCCCCGCAGCCTTCCGAGCACCACGACTAAGCTCCAGACCGAGATGGGCAGCCTGTTCGTCACCGTCTCAACGGACGAGGACGGCGAGCCCTTCGAGGTCTTCGGCTTCCTGGGGAAGGGCGGCAGCTTCCAGCACGGCGTTACCGAGCTGGCCTGCCGGCTCATCTCCCTGCACCTGCGTAGGGGGACGCCGATTGAGGAGATTGTCGCCCAGATCCAAGGGATTCAGGAAATGGCACCCTTCTGGAACAACCTGGGCGAGGGTCGAAGCGTCCCCATCCACGGCCTCGGCGACGGCATCG
The DNA here is from genome assembly GCA_965116985.1 of Dehalococcoidia bacterium. Taxonomy (GTDB): domain Bacteria; phylum Chloroflexota; class Dehalococcoidia; order Lucifugimonadales. The sequence goes on from OZ220745.1 coordinate 3,211,225, forward strand.
CTCACATCCTCAAGGCCCACCTGAAGGCCAAGGAGGAGCGCGAGGCGGTGAAAGCTGAGGAGGAGCACGAGACGGAGGTGAAGGAGGCGGCGTGACCGCTCCTTCCCTCACCTAACGGACACAAGGAGGCAAAGACGATGACAAAGACGACAGACACTAACAGGGCGGAGGTCTTCTCCCGCCCTGCTGCACGGTTCGATGGCGACGGCAACATCGAGGTGCGGGCATCGGCGGCCCTGGGCTGCCGCCGCGCCCTCTGGTACGCCGCGACGGAGTACGAGCCGACGAACCCACCGGGCGACGACTCGCTGACCGCGATGGAAGCGGGCAACGCCCTGGAACCTGTGGTGGTGCGGGCGATGGATCGGGCTGGCTGGAGGGTGGACGCCGCCGATCCCCGGGACCCGAAGCAGGTGGCCGTGAGAGTCGGCCCCAACATGCTGGTCACCGGACACCCGGACGGCACGGTGCGAATGCCCCTGTCCGGGGACGATGCGCCGCCACAGATGTTCCTCTTCGATGGGGAACCGGACGGCCCCGTCTTCGGCGACGAGATGGTGGTCGAGATCAAGACGCGGGGTCCGGAGGCGTTCCGCCGGTGGCGGACGCTTGGGGCCGAGCGCAGCCATCCGGCGTCGGTGGCCCAGGCCGCCTTCTACACCCTCGGCGCCTACGGGGAGATGCGTGACGTGGTGATCGCCACGATGGACACGGGCAACCGCACCTGGGACCACGAGGTCATCCCCGCCAAACGGCTGGAGAACGCCCTGCAGGAGGCCTGCGCATGGCTCGGCGAGCTTGCCGCCCACCACGTCCAGAACGGGCCGGACCCCGACGCCCTGCCGGAGCGGGATTTCTCGGCCAACTCATGGCAGTGCAGAAGCTGCCCATTCCTGGCGGTCTGCCTGCCGGGTGGGGCGGAAGCTGAGCAGGAGACGGAAGACGAAGGAAAGGAGGTGACGGACGAGGAGGCGCGGGAAGCGGTGGCGGCCTACGCCGAGGCCCAGGACGCCGTCAAGGAGCCCGACAAGGCCAAGCGGACGGCCCTGGACACCCTGAAGGCGTGGATGCGCCGCCGGGGCGACACGAAGGCGACCGTGAACGGAAGGACGGTCAGCCTCGTGCAGTCGACGAGGTACTCCGTGAACTACCGAAAGCTCAACGAGCTGCTCGACCCGGAGGTCCGGGCCGACGTGGTGACCGAGAGCGAGTCGGAGTACGTGCGGATCACATAGACGCTCCCCGGCGGGAGCGCAGGACGAGGCCGCCCTGCCCACTAGAGCACGGACGGCCCCGCCTTCGACGAAGACGGGCGCGGGATGAACGCGCCACACCCACTAAGGAGGATAAGAAAGATGGCAAGGACGATCAATCGCGTAGAGCTGTTGGGCCGGGTCGGGACCGACCCGGAGATGAGGTACACGCCGGGCGGCACCGCCGTCACCAACCTGCGGCTGGCGACGGACCGCTACCGCAAGGACGCCGAGGACGAGACCGATTGGCACAACGTCGTGATCTGGAACGGGACCGCAGAGGCCGTGAACCAGTACGTGACGAAGGGCCAGCGAATCTACGTCGCCGGCCGCATCGTCCAGAACGTCTGGGACGGCGAGGACGGCCAGCGCCGGTACCGCACCGAGGTCCACGCCAACGAGGTGGTGTTCCTCGACGGAGGCAACGGGAACGGCAACGGCGCACAGGCGCCCGACGCCTCTCCCTTCGAGTAGGCCGAAGACGACAGCACAGCGACGCCCGCCTCGAACCGGGCGCACCAACCCACGGGGCCGCTTCCAATCTGCAGGAGGCGGCCCCGCTTTCGTTCCCAACCCCCGTACGAAGGAGGCCGACATGACAACGAACATGACCATGTGGCTGGCCACCGGGGAGCGCGGCCTGTCATCGGAGGCCATAGCCCTGACCACCCTGGGCCTGCGTCCCACCGGGCGGCGGGCGTCGTGGCCTCTCGACCCCGCCGACCTGCGCCGGTGCCTGCTGCTCCTGGAGGCGGTGCCGGAGACCCGTGAGAACGGACTCCTGGTCCTGGCGAAGCGGTGTCCCAGGTGGGCCGCGCTGGTGAAGACATGGGACCGCCTGTCGGAGACGCTGCGCTCCGAGATCGGCGAGACCCTTCAGCCAAGGGGCTCAGCGCCCCAGACCTACGAGCTGATGCAGCAGGCGCTGGACTCGGTCGGCAGCGGCTGAGCGACTCTTCGAGACGCCTGCGACACACCGCCAGCGCACAGCGACGCCCCCCTCGAACCGGGCGCACCACCCACGGGGCCGCTTCCAATCTACAGGAGGCGGCTCCGCTTCTGTTGTAACCGCTAAGCAAGGAGGCCGACGATGACAACCGCCACAGCAACCACCGCCGACACCCCTTCGACAAGCTCCCAGCTTCCCCTCTTCCACACCGAGGGACAGGCCCCCGTATCGAGTACGGGGCAGGCTCTGCTGGACGCCCTGCGCAACAACCTGAACCTCCTGGGCGAGATCGCCCTCCGCTACGGGGTGGAGACCCAGCCGGAGCGCGTGGACGACCCTCCCTCGATCACCACCCCCGGTGACGTCCACAAGCTGTTGGCGTCGGAGATGTCCGGCCTGGCCCAGGAGCAGCTGCGGGTGCTGCTGCTCAGCACCAAGAACGTGGTGGTCGGCCAGCGCGTCGTCTACCAGGGCAACGTCAACTCCTCGATGGTCAGGCCCGCCGAGGTGCTGCGCCCCGCCGTCGTCGAGTCCGTCCCCAACATCATCGTCTGTCACAACCACCCCAGCCAGGACCCAACGCCCAGCCCGGAGGACGCGGCCATCACCAGGGAGCTGGCGCAGGCGGGAAAGCTCCTGGGCGTCGAGTTGCTCGACCACGTCGTCATCGGCGGCGACCGCTTCGTCAGCCTCAAGGAGCGGGGCCTGATGGCCGCATAGGGCCGCCGGCTTCATCGGAACGGAGACCAAAGGAGAAAGGCATGACAGGAGCACGACAGATGCAATACCGGAAGTGGACCAGGAACGCCTACCGCGTGTATCGCAACGGGCGCCTGGCGGGCTACGTGTGGAAGAGCGCGTCCGGGTTCCCTCGCAACAGGTGGATGGCCCAAGCGAAGGTGAGGAACAAGCTGTGGGGGGAGTATGGACCGACACGCGACAAGGCGTTTGCCAAGGCGCTCGACAAGGGCAGGCGCCTCTCCCACAGAGGCTAGGCCACAACCGCCACGTAACCACTCGACCCCTACCGGGGCTCTAACGCAGGGGCATCGTCCCCCACGCATCGAACAACCCCACACGACGAAGGAGGTCGCAAATGCTCGCGACACATACCATACACCCCGAGGACCTGTTCACCATCTCGGCGGGCGGGTTCTCGGCCACGGTCGACGCCTTCGCCCGGGACGACCGCACCGAGGGCCTCTGGTTCGTCTCGATGGTCGGCTCCCAGACGGCGCTGAAGGCTATCTGGGCCTCGCTGCTGAAGCAGCCGCCGGACACCGCCCACATCATCAGGGGCGCCGACGGGATGGCCCTCACAGGCGGCTACCAGCGCTGCATCATCCCGTACGAGACGATCGGGACCTGGACGACCAAGATAGCCCGCCTGTCCGCCACCGGCGGCTGGCACGCGCTGGTCTACACCAAGACCGCCGAGTACCTCTACGAGAAGGACTCGTTCCTTCTCCTGGCACAGTCGGAAGGGGAGGCCCCGGCCCTCCACCACCGCTTCCTCGACAGGCGCAGCCCGCTGCCCCTGCACAGCTCCTGGGCCGGCTGGCTCTGGGAGCGGGGCATCGAGGAGGAGGAGATAGTCCCGCTGCAATGCGTAGGTATCTCCGCCTACCGGTGCTCCCCGAAGGCGAAGAGGCTCCGAGAAGACCTGTCCTACGCCGTTGCGTCGGGCAGGCTCACGCTGCCCAGGGAGGAGACCGCAGCGGCGGTAGAGGCGACGCCATGATCGGCTACCGCTACGACGACGGAGGCCGGGCGGCGGCGGGATACCGGGGCAAGACCGGTGACTGCGTCGTCCGGGCCATCGCCATATGCGCCCGTGAGGACTACCGCGCCGTCTACCGGACGATGGCCGAGCACATGAAGCGCAACGGCTATGCCGCCAGCGGCAACGCCTACGCCACACGGGAGCGCAACCGCAAAGCGCCCCGCCGCAGGGGCCAGCTCACGGCCCGGCGCGTCCAGGACCGCGTCCTCGAAGCCTACGGCTTCACGAAGGTCCGGCTGCCGGCTGGAGAGAGACCCACCTTCACCGAGGCGCACCGCCGGTACGGCGACTGCGTTGTCGGCACCGCCAAGCACGTTGCGTCCATCGTGGACGGTGCCCTCCGGGACACGTTCGACGGCCGCACCTACGAGTGGGACGTCGAGACGCGGGAGCGCAAGGCTCAGTCCGTCTGGGTGCGCCCCAGACGACGAGAGTAAGCAAGAAAGGAGACGAGAAACATGGCGACCGAACAGACCCTGTTCTTCACCTGCCCCGGCTGCGAGGAGCGGTTCTGCCGGGTGGAAGAACTCGACAGGGACCTCCACACCGGGGAGACCTACCACTGCGGCGAGTGCGGCATCCAGGTGATCTTCACCGCCGTGACGGCGGAGGACTACGTGCCGCCGCCCAGGGCGAGGAAGGACTGCACCCACTGCGGCACCTCGTCCCGCAACTGCTGCACGTTCACGACGACAGCATACAGCCAGAAAGGAGGCACGACATGAGACTCGCTGCCCAAGCGAAAGGCGGCTACTACCCGACTCCCGAGCGGGTGGTGGACCTCATCGCCGAGCTGATACACACCCCCTCCGGCTACTACTACCGGGAGCGGGAGACTGTGCGCATCCTCGACCCCTGCTGCGGGGCCGGGGACGCGCTCCAGAGGCTGGCCGAGAACCTCGACCGGCCCAACTCGATGACCATCGAGACCTACGGCGTCGAGCTTCACACGGACCGGGCCGAGAAGGCCGAGAAGCGGCTGCACCGCACCCTGGCCTCAGACCTGTTCGCCACGTCGATTGCCAACGGGGCCTTCGGCCTGCTGCTCTTGAATCCTCCCTACGATTGGGACTCGGAGGACAAGCGCGTCGAGCACGCCTTCCTGACCCACTGCACGCGCTACCTGGCCGAGAGCGGACTGCTGGTCTTCATCGTCCCCAGGCAGCGCCTGGCGGTCTCGGCCCGCTACCTGTCCACCCACTACGGGCGGCTGCAGTGCTGGGCCTTTCCCGACCCGGAGCGGGAGGACTTCGACCAGGTGGTCTTGATGGGCTACCGGAAGGAGGACCCCGTTCCCGACGCGGCCGCCGAGAGCATGGTCATCGAGTGGTCGATAGGGGAGCCGGAGCCGCTGCGCTCCCGGCGCGACCCCTACTCATACGGGGAGTACACCCCCGCCACGTCGCCCAGCGGCGACGTGCTGTTCACCACACGCACCGTCGACCCCGTCGCTGCGGCGACCGAGGCCAGGCGGTCGGGGCTGTGGACGAACACGGACATCACCGACACCCTCTGGCCCGCCGGGGACGCCCGGACCCGTCCGCTGATGCCCCTTCGCCTGGGCCACATAGCCATGCTGGTGGCGGCGGGCTTCCTCAACAACCTGGTCCTTGAAGGCGACGGGCGGCGCATCCTGGTCAAGGGGCGAACGTCGAAGGAGATGGAGCTGGTGGAGGACTCACCGGAAAAGGAGGTCCACCGCGAGAGGCTCATAACGACCGTCGTTGCCCTCAACCTGGACGACGGGGTGATCGAGGACATCGCCGCCTAGACCGGACGACACCCACCACATCCCACACAAGGAAAGGAAGGTGAACCAATGCAGACGCAGACCATCATGGTGATGGAACCCTGCTCGCAGTGCGGGCAGCCCATCGCCCCCGGCGAGCCCGCCATGCAGACCGCCTCGGTGGACCTGGACGACTACGGCAGGGCCTTCTCCTCGCCGGTGAAGTCCTACCACCTCAGCGGGCGCTGCTACGAGGACCACAGGGCCGCCGAGAAGGCTCGGATAGCGGCACTGAGAGCAGCATAGACGGCCCGCTCGGGGCCGCAACACGAAGCCCGCCTCCCCTGCGCTGCCTCACACGACGTGAAGAGGCAGCGCAGGGCTACTCGCCGAATCACCAACCGCATCAACGGAAGGAGTTGAACCATGCCAAGACCAACGAAGTGGGACCGTGAGGTAGCCGACGCCGTGTGGGCCAAGCTCCAGGAGCTGGCCGACGCCAACGGCCAGACATCGCCACGTGCATTCGTGGCAGCCGTCCGGAAGGACGCCACCGCCCTCGTAGAGGCACTCATCGAGGACGCCATCAAGCACCACGAAGCGAGCGCCGACGACGACGCTGTGCTGCCGCCGGAAGTCGAGCGGCAGATCGACGAAGTCCACCGGAACGACGACCTGGCGCTCCGCGACAGGGGGTGCTAGCCATGCTCATCAAGCAATGGCTCCTGTCCGCACACGCCGACCACGAGGACGGCGATACCACGGAAGGCGTCGACGACCTCGCATCGCAGCTCGAGGAGCTCTGCTCCCATTACGCGGCTGAGTACGGCCTGCGCATCTACTACGAGGACCTCGGCGAGACGCCGAACGAAGGAAGGAGTTGAACCATAGCCAGCATCACGAAGGCGCCAGGCCACCGCCCACGCCACGGCTGGGTCTGCAGCGACTGCCTCGCAGCCATCTGCCGGCAGGATGACTGCGCCGACCTGCTCCGGCGGTGACGAGCGCCGCTTCACCACGTCTGCAAGGAGGTGAACACCATGGCTGACCAGCGCTACCACTACAAGGCGGGCTACGGCCCGACCGAGTGCGGCATCGACTTCGACACCGACCACTACAAGTCGACCACCGACGTCGCCGAAGTCACCTGCCGGGAGTGCCTCGAAGGCATCTTCCGCACGATCACTGCGAACCCGAAGTTGCGAAGACGCTTCGTTATCGCAACGATCAACCCACAGGTCTACTAGACCTGCGATGTGACCCGGGGGAGCACCACCTCCCCCGGGGCGGCTCCCACGGCATCCCACATTTGCGGTCGACTCGCCACTGAGCCGCACATCCAGC